>NZ_CM172805.1:367500-4048841 GCF_057654715.1 Pseudoxanthomonas sp. G3 | reverse complement strand
CAGGTGGAACAACTCGCAAAAGGTATTGGGGTCGAGCACGCGGGCCCGCGACGCCGGAGCGGCAGCAGGGGGCGTCGTCGATGGGGTCGGCCAGACTACCACCGGGGCCCGGACCCGCCAACGATCCTGTGCATAAGATGTGGATGAAAGGACGAAAGGCGTCGGGGGGTGGATGTCCGCGACCCCATCCGACGACACGGCGGAAGGGGAGTTGACCGTAAGCCGGTGGTTCCTATAGAATTTCCGGTTCTTTCCACCCGAACACGCCCGAGGGCCCCATGGCCACCAAGCGCACCTACCAACCCAGCAACCTCAAGCGCAAGCGCGACCATGGCTTCCGCGCCCGTATGGCCACGGCCGATGGTCGCAAGATCCTGGCCCGTCGTCGTGCCAAGGGCCGCAAGCGCCTGACCGCCTGACGGCGGCTTGGCCGCATCGCGCGGCCAAGACACCCATGCGTTCCCTGCATCACCAGAAGCCCGCCCGGTCACGAGCGGGCTTCTTGCTGAGATGAGCAATGCCTTCCCGCGTTCGGCGCGGGTGCGCGCACGCGCCGACTATGCGCGCGTGTTCGACGCGGCGCGACGCACGTCCGACCCGTTGATGAGCCTGCACTGGTTGCCGGGCGACGGCCCTGCGCGTCTGGGCCTGGCAGTGTCGCGCAAGGTGGAAACCCGTGCCGTCATGCGCAACCGCATCAAGCGGCAGCTGCGCGAACATTTCCGTCGCCTGCGCCACCGCCTTCCCGGCGGTGACTATGTCGTGGTCGCGCGTGCGCCCGCCGCCAAGGCCGACGGCCTGCAGCTGCGGGCCACGTTCGAACGCGTCCTCGCGCGCGCCGGCGCATTGCCCGCATCGGCACCGGGCGGCACAATGCGGCCGGGCTTGAATTCGCCGCCACTGCCACCCACTCCTCCTTCTCCGACCAAACCGGTTACAGACGCCGGTTGAGACTGCCTGCCTGATGAACCAGACCCGTGTTTTCCTGATCTTCGCCTGGCTGATGGTGGCGACCCTGTTGTGGTTCGAATGGAGCCGGGAGAAGGCAGCACCCGCGGCGCCCGCGGTCGCAGCGCAGACCACGACGCCAGCGCCAGGCAGCACAGTGCCGGCGGCCACGGCTGCACCGGCAACGGCGGCGGGCACGGTTCCGGCCGCGCCGACCACCGCGCCTGCCGTCGCAGGTGTGGCACCCACGGTACGTTCCGCGGCCCGCGTCACCGTCAGCAACGACGTGCTGCGCCTGGTGCTGGATGGCGGCAGCGTGCTGCAGGCCGACCTGCTGCATTACCCCACCAGCAAGGCGCCGGGCAGCGGTCCGGTGCGGTTGTTCAGCGACGATCCGCAGCATTACTACGTGGCGGAAAGCGGCTGGGTCAGCAGCGGCGGCAAGGCGCCCGACCATCACGCGTTCGTGCCGGAGAACGGTACGGCCGACGCCGTACTGGCCCAGGGCAGCGACAGTGTCAGCGTACCGTTCGTGTGGCGGGGCGCGGATGGCGTCACCATCCGCCGCACTTACACGCTTAAGCGCGCCAGCTACGAAATCGAAGTCAGCGACCAGGTGATCAACGCCGGTGCCGGCACATGGCAGGGCACCATCTACCGCCAGCTGCTGCGCACGCCGCCGCAGGTCAAGAGCGGCATGACAAACCCGGATTCCTTCAGCTTCAACGGTGCCACGTGGTGGGACGGCGGCTACCAGCGCCGCAAGTTCAACGAGGACTATCTGGAAGACGGTCGCGTCGACAAGCAGGTCAAGGACGGCTGGATCGCGATCCTGCAGCACCACTTCTTCAGTGCGTGGATCCCGCAGTCCACCGACACCACCACCGTCTCGCTGGACACGCCCGCAGGCAACACGCAGGCGCTGATCCGTGAAATGGGCCCCGGCGTGAACGTCGGCCCCGGCCAGCAGGCCACCACGACCGCGCGTCTGTGGGTGGGCCCGAAGCTGGTCGACAAGATCAAGCAGACCAATGTCACCGGCTTGCACCGCGTGGTGGACTACAGCCAGTTCGCGATCTTCGACTTCATCGGCCAGGGTCTGTTCTTCATCCTCAACCTGCTGCACGGCTTCATCGGCAACTGGGGCTGGGCGATCATCGGCCTGGTGATCCTGGTGAAGCTGGCGCTGTATCCGCTCTCCGCGGCGCAGTACAAGAGCTTCGCCAAGATGCGCAAGTTCCAGCCGCGCATCCAGCAACTGAAAGAGCGTTACGGCGACGACAAGCAGAAGTTCCAGGTCGCCATGATGGAGCTGTACAAGAAGGAGAAGATCAACCCAATGGGCGGCTGCCTGCCGATCCTCGTGCAGATGCCCGTGTTCCTGGCGCTGTACTGGGTGCTGGTGGAGTCGGTCGAACTGCGCCAGGCACCGTGGTTCGCCTGGATCCAGGATCTCACCGCGCGCGATCCGTACTTCATCCTGCCGGTGCTCAACATGCTGGTGATGTGGCTCACGCAGAAGCTGACGCCGGCGCCGGGCATGGATCCGATGCAGCAGAAGATGATGCAGTTCATGCCGCTGGTGTTCGGCGTGATGATGGCCTTCTTCCCGTCGGGCCTGGTGCTGTACTGGGTAACCAACGGCGCGCTGGGCCTGCTGCAGCAGTGGTGGATGACCAAGCGGCACGGCGAAGCGGCCACGCCGCCGAAGACCGCCATCGCAAAGTGATCCGCGACGCGATGCCACCCACGAAGCCCGCCCTCCGGCGGGCTTCGTGTTTCCGCTACGCTAAACCTCCTCTACGGCGCGCGCTCCCATGACGGCAACCCAGGACACCATCGTCGCCATCGCCAGCGCTCCGGGTGCGGGCGGGGTCGGCATCGTGCGCCTGTCGGGCCCGGACGCGCGCCGCATCGCAGAAGTGATCTCGACGCGTGCGCTGCAGCCGCGTCGCGCCCATTACGTCCGTTTCGTCGAAGCGGATGGCGGCATCGTCGATGATGGCATCGCACTGTCGTTCCCTGCGCCGGCCAGCTTCACCGGCGAGGACGTCGTCGAACTGCAAGCCCACGGCAGCCCGGTCGTCCTCCAGCAGCTTGTCGCGCGCGCTTGCGCGCTGGGCGCGCGCGCGGCACGGCCGGGCGAGTTCTCCGAGCGCGCCTTCCTCAACGGCAAGTTGGATCTCGCCCAGGCGGAAGCCATCGCCGACCTGATCTCGGCCGCCGATACGCGCGCGGCGCGTGCGGCCCGTCGCTCGCTGGATGGTGCGTTCTCCCACCGCGTCGACGCGCTCGGTACGCAGCTGCTGGCACTGCGTGTGCATGTGGAAGCGGCCATCGATTTCGCCGATGAACCGCTAGAGACGCTCGGTGGCGAGCAGGTGCGCGCACGCCTGGCCGCCGCACGGGATGGATTGGACGCGCTAATCGTCGACGCCGAGCGCGGGCGCAAGCTGCGCGATGGCGTCCACGCGGTGATCGTGGGGCCGCCCAACGCGGGCAAGAGTTCGCTGCTCAATGCGCTGGCGGGCGCCGAGCGCGCCATCGTCACCGATGTCGCCGGCACCACGCGCGACACGCTGCGCGAAACGATCCGCCTGGACGGTCTGGAACTGCACCTGGTCGACACCGCGGGCCTGCGCGACGGCGGCGACGCGATCGAGCGCGAGGGCATGCGACGGGCACGCGCCGAACTGCAGCGCGCCGACGTGGCCCTGGCGGTGGTGGACGCGCGCGATCCGGTGGCCGGCCGGGCCGCCGTCGCCGATGACATCGCCGGCGTACCCGCAGTGCTGTGGATCCACAACAAGGTCGACCTGCTGGCCGATGTCCCGGGCGACGAGGCCGAGGTCGTCCATGTCTCGGCCGCGCGCGGCCTTGGTCTCGAAGCGCTGCATGTGCGCCTGCGCGCCCTGGCCACCGGTCATGCCGTCGAGGGCGCGGAAGGGGAATTCTCCGCACGCGCGCGCCATGTCGAGGCCCTGCAGCGGGCGGCGCGGCACGCCGGTGACGCCGGCACGCATCTTCATCATGAACATCTGGAGCTGGCCGCCGAGGAACTGCGCCTGGCACATGACGCCCTGGGCGAGATCACCGGCCGGATCAGCGCCGACGACCTGCTGGGCCATGTGTTCTCCACCTTCTGCATCGGCAAGTAGAGTCAGGCCCGGGCAGCACGGCAAAAGTGTGACGTGCATCAAGTGTGGCCGGCGACGCGCCGACGTACCCTGAGCGTCGGGTAGGGGTACCCGAACAGGCATCGCACCGCGCCCCACGGGGCCTCGGGCCGGATAAGGTGTCCGGACAGCGGTCCGCGCCACTCGATCCACCCTGAGGCCGGGCCACGGCCTTGGGGTATCGCCATCATTAGAAACGTTCTTTGGGGGAGTAGAAACGATGTCCTTGATCCGCATGACCGGGCGCCTGCGCTATGCCGCGCCGCTGTTGCTGGTCGTCGCCGTGGCCGCCTGCTCGAAGCAGGACGACGCCGCCACACCG
The DNA here is from genome assembly GCF_057654715.1 of Pseudoxanthomonas sp. G3. NCBI lineage: Bacteria > Pseudomonadati > Pseudomonadota > Gammaproteobacteria > Lysobacterales > Lysobacteraceae > Pseudoxanthomonas > Pseudoxanthomonas sp. G3. The sequence goes on along the minus strand of NZ_CM172805.1, from coordinate 4,044,395 downwards.
GCCTCGACCACCGCCGCCACCCCCGCGCCCGCACCGCCGCCGCCGGCGGTGTCGGCCGAAGTCCAGGCGATGGACGCCGATACCCTGCGCGAGGCGGCCACCAAGGCGCTGCGCGAGAACCGCATTTACGCGCCGGGTGGCGACAACGCGATGGAGTATTACCTCGCGCTGCGCGACAAGTTGCCGAACGATCCAGGCGTCGCCAGCGCCCTGACCGACCTGCTGCCTTACACGGTCATCGCCGCCGAACAGAGCATCGCGCGCGAAGAGTTCCCTGAGGCGCAGCGCCTGGCCGCCATCATCGAGAAGGCCGATCCCAAGCAACCGGCACTGCCGCGCCTGCAGCAGAGCATCACCACGGCGCAACAGGCCGTCGCCCAGCGCGAGGTCACGGACGAAGCGGCCAAGACCAAGGCCGAGGAAGACGCGCGCCTGAAGGAACAACAGCGCCTGGCCCAGCAGGCCGAGCAGCAGCGGGCGACCGAAGCCGCCGCCGCCCAGCAGCTCGCCCAGCAGCAGGAGGCCGCACGCGCCGAGGCCGCACGCCAGGAATCCGAGCGCCAAGCAGCCGCCCAGCGCGAAGCCGCCGAGCGTCAGGCCGCGGCTGCACGCGCCGCCGCACCCGCCGCCGCACCCTCCCAGGCCCTGCGCGCGGTCAGCACGCCGGCCCCGCGCTATCCGCCGGAAGCGCTTCGTTCCGGCACGCAGGGCGAAGTGCTGGTCGAGATCACCGTGGGCACCGATGGCTCGGTCACCAATGCCCGCGTGGTGCGCGCCACACCGGCGCGTGTATTCGATCGCGAGGCGCTCAATGCGGTGCGCCGCTGGCGCTTCGAACCGGTCGATGCACCGGTCACTACGCGTCGCACGATCGGCTTCAATCCGGGTAGCTGATACGTCTCGTCCGGCGGAACCGCCAGAACGCCGGCCTCGCGCCGGCGTTCTGTTTCCCGAACCTGGAAAACGAAACGGCCACCGCAAGGTGGCCGTTTCGCTTGTTGCGCGATGCCCTATCCGGCGATCGCGAGCTTCTCCTGGTGGTAACGCCGAACGGCCGCGAACCACAGCAAGGCCGCTACACCAAACGCCGCACCCACGTAGACAAGCCATGTCTCTGGACTGATGTACTCGTTGCGGATCACTTTCAGCAGCAGCTGGTTCTGCGCCAGGAACGGCACGGCGAACTGCCACAGCTGGCTCTTCAGCGGGTTCGCCATCAGCGCGAACGTCGGGATCATCGGCAGCAGCATCAGCCACGTCATGTGGCTCTGGGCTTCCTTCATGCTCTTGGCCGAAGCGGCCAAGTAGGTGAGCAGCGAGGTGCCGATGAACAGCATCGGCACCAAGATCAGCAGCATCTTGCCGATCGCCAGGAATGACACGTTCAACTGACGTCCCAGCGTACCGGCGAACTGCGCGCTGAACTTGAAAGCCAGCAGGGTAAGCAACAGGGTGGCCAGGCCGATCACGCACGCCGCCGCGATCTTGCCGCTTACGACTGCACTGCGCGGCGCGGGCGTCGCCAACAACGGCTCCAGCGACTGGCGCTCGCGTTCGCCGGCCGTCGCGTCAAGGATCAGATACGCGCCGCCGATGAAGGACGTCAGGATCAGCAAGTAGGGCAGCAGGACCGACAGCAGCATGCCCTGCTTCGCCTCCGGCGTGGCCATGTCCTGCAGGCCGATGTTGACCGGGCGCGCGACCGAAGCATCCACGCCGCGCGCGAGCAGACGCAAGGCGCCCACCTGCTGGCTGTAGGCATTCAGCGCGGCCTGCAGGCGTTGCGTCGGGATGTCCGCGTCGCGACGCGTGCTGTCGCGGATGATCTCGACCAGGGCTGGACGACCGTTGCGCCAATCGTCGGCGTAGTCCGGACTGATGCGCAGCGCCGCGTCGATCTCCTGCGAGCGGATCGCGGCATCCAGGTTCGCCGGCGCCGCTTTCGCGGTGATGCCGTTGGTGGCGAGGAACTTCACCAGGTTCGGTGCGTGCTCGGCGCCGACCATCGGGATCTCCAGCGTCTTGTCGACCTGGGTACGGATGCGGTTCTCGGTCAGGTAGCCCATGCCCAGCATCAGCGCCGGGTACAACAGAGGGCCGAGGAAAAGTGCCAGCGCCAGCGTGCGACGGTCGCGGGAAAGGTCGCGCAATTCCTTGCGCATCACGGTGAACACCGTACGGAACATGTTCATGCCACCAGGCCCTCCTCCGAACCGATCACTTTGACGAACGCATCCTCCAGGTTGTCCTCGCCTGCCTGCTCGCGCAGCTCGTCAGCGGTGCCGGCGGCGACCACCGTGCCTTTGGCGATGATGACGATGCGGTCGCAGAGCGCGGCCACCTCCTGCATGATGTGGCTGGAGAAGATCACGCAGCGGCCCTCTTCACGCAGCTGGCGCAGGAACCCGCGCATCGCGCGCGTGGTCATCACGTCCAGGCCGTTGGTGGGTTCGTCGAGGATGACGTTGCGTGGGTCGTGCACCAGTGCCCGCGCGATCGCGGTCTTGGTGCGCTGGCCCTGGCTGAAGCCCTCTGTCTGGCGGTCGAGGATGTCGCCCATGTCCAGCGCATCGGACAGCGCCTGCGTACGCGCGGCGATCTGCGCCGACGACAGGCCGTGCAGTTCGCCGAAATAGGCGATGTTCTCGCGCGCGGTCAGACGCTTGTACACGCCCCGCGCATCCGGCAGCACGCCCAGCGCGCGACGCACCGCGACCGGATCCTGCGTGGCGTCGATGCCGTCCACGGTCACCTGGCCGCGGTCGGGCGCCATCAGTGTGTAGAGCATGCGCATGGTGGTGGTCTTGCCGGCGCCATTCGGGCCGAGCAAGCCAGTGATCTGGCCGTCGCGGGCGGTGAAGCTGACACCGTCCACGGCGGTCACCGTGCCGGTTTTCGTCTTGAAGGTCTTGTGCAGGTCGTTGGCGATGATCATGAGGTCATGTCCATGAAGTAGGTCGGGCGCGCAGTGCGCGGCTCACGGCTCCCAGCCGTTGAAGCTGGTGAACGGCGGTACGTAGTCCAGGCTGTCCAGGCACTTCGCATCCAGGCCCTTGGCATCGGCGGTCTCGAGGAAACGGCCCAGCAGCTTGGGCATGCAACCGACGGCGAACGTGCCATGGCCCTGGCCTTTCAGTACCAGGTGGCGACCGTTGGACAGCGTGCGCAGTACCTGCTCGCCGTAACGCGGCGGCGTTACCGGGTCCAGTTCGCCGGAGGTGACCAGGGTCGGGATGTCCGACGTCCACGGGGTGTGGAAGTCGGCCGGCCGCGTGCCGGTCGGCCACGCGCCGCATTGCGCCTTCAGGGTGTCGCCGAGCGCGCTACCGAGCACGGTGTCGCTGTCGGCGGGGTCGTTCTTCAGCATGTCCGCATCTTCGGCGCAGATCACCGACAGCTGCATGCCGTGCATGAACTGGTCGCCGACCTGCGTCTCCAGCAGCTTGGCCAGCGACATCAGCGAGCCGTAGCGCCCCTGCTGGGCTTCGTTCAACACGAGCGGCAGCAACGCCGCGCCCTGCGGGTAGTAGGAGTACATGCGGGTGATGCCGGCGACCGTCCCGGCGGTCACTTCGCCGGTGACCAGTTCGCCGGTGGAGGGGTCGCGGTACTCGGTCTTCACCGGCGCCGTCGCCAGCCCGGTCATTAGCGCGCGCAGCTGCCCACGCAGGTCGTCGCCGAAGCGGCCTTTGCAGGTCGCGTTCGCCTGGCAGCGCTGGAACTGCAACGCCAGCGCGGCATCCAGATTGCGGGCGTGCTCGCTGCCGAGCACGAGTTCGTTCGGCACCACGCCGTCGATGACCACGCTGCGCGTGCTGTCCGGGTGGTGCATGGCGTACTGCTGGGCCACGCGCGTGCCGTAGGAGCCGCCGACCAGGTTGATCTTCGCCGCGCCCAGGGCCTTGCGCACGCTATCCAGGTCGCGCACCGCGTCGGTGGTCGTGTAGAAGCGCGGGTCGGCCTTCAGCGAAGCGGCGCATGCACGGGCGAATTCGATCGCGGAGCCTTCGCTCATGTCTTCGGCATCGCCGTAGGCGTTGCGGCCTTCGTCGTCCTTGCAGGACAGCGGGTTCGACTTGCCGGTGCCGCGCTGGTCCACCAGCACGATGTGGCGCGACTTGCGCACCTCGCGGAAAGCGCCGTCGATGGCCGGCCACACCTGCACCGCCGACTGGCCGGGGCCGCCGGCGAGGAAGAACACCGGGTCCTCCGTGGCGGCGCCCTCGTTGGTGGCCGGCAGCCAGGCGATGTTGAGCGCGACCTTGCGACCCTCCGGCTTGGCCGGATCTTCGGCCACCTCATACGTCGTGCATTGCGCTTCGACGTTGGTGGTCAGGTAGGGCGCGGTCAGCGTGCAGGGCGTGAAAGACAGCGCACCGTAATGGCGGACGGCCTGCTGGCCGGGCGTGGAAGCCGCGCCGTTGCAGCCGGCGAGCAGCAGGACGCCCAAGGCCGGCGCGAGGGTTCGACGAAACTGGAATTCCATGGTTCTGTCCCGTTGTAGGCTGGTTCCAGCATGCCATGACGGAGCAGAGCGACGGATGTGACCGACGGCCGATGCGCGCGGCCTTACTTGCTACTGACGTACTTCTCGCGGCGGATCTGCGGGATCGGCAGGCCGTGTTCCTTCAGTGCTTCGAAGCAGGCATCCACCATGTTGGGGTTGCCGCACAGGTAGGCGATGTCGCGCGCGGCATCCGGCGCGAACTGGGGCAGGAACTGCTGCACATAGCCGTGGCGCACGTCGGGGTGCGGATCGGCGGGCAACTCGCGGGAGAAGCAGGGCACGAAGCGGAAGCCCGGGTGCGCATCGGCGAAGGCGCGGAACTCGTCGCCGTAAAGCAGTTCGGCGGGCGTACGGGCGCCCTGCAGCAGCACGACCTCCACGTCGCGGTCGCTCATCAGCGTTTCCAGCTGCGGCAGCATCGAACGATAGGGCGTGACGCCGGTGCCGGTGGCGATCAGCAGGTAGCGGCGGTTCCGGTCGCCGGGCATCAGGCAGAAGCGGCCGAACGGGCCGCTGGCGTCCACATGGCCTCCCTCGGGGAGGCCTTCGAACAGTGCGGTGGCGGCGCCGCCGGGCACGTAGCTGACCGCGATCTCCACGGCCTCGCCCGGGCCCATCGCATGGTCGTGGATCGTGGCCAGCGAATAGCTGCGCTTGGTCGCGGTGCCGTCGGCGTAGGTGAAATGGACCTGGATGAACTGGCCGGGGACGAAATCCAGCGGCTGCCCGTCGTCGCGGACGAAGCTGTAGTGGCCCACGCTGGGCGCCAGCATGCGGCGTCCGACGAGCTTCAGGGGAAAGGTGGCGATCGCCAAGGCGGCTGGAACACTGTGTGGCCCGGGTCGGCCCCGGCGGGACGCCTATAATAAGCGCTCGCCCTCCCACCGCGTCCCCGCGGCGCACCGTAAGGCTCTCCATGGCGTCTCCTCCTGCGGCATCGGCCGCTGCTCCCGCGCTGGCCATCACCGACCTGCGCAAGGTCTACGACAACGGCGTGCAGGCCCTGAAGGGCGTGTCGCTGCAGGTCGAACCTGGCGATTTCTTCGCCCTGCTCGGCCCGAATGGCGCCGGCAAGTCCACGCTCATCGGCATCGTCAGCTCGCTGGTCAACAAGAGCAGCGGCCAGGTCGGGGTGTTCGGCGTGGACATCGACCGGGACCGCGACGGCGCGATGCGCCTGCTGGGCCTGGTGCCTCAGGAAATCAACTTCAACATGTTCGAGAAGCCACTGGACATCTGCGTGAACTACGCGGGCTTCTACGGCATTCCGCGCGCCGAGGCGCTGGTGCGGGCCGAAGAGGAGCTCAAGCGCGCGCAGCTCTGGGAAAAGGCCAACGTCATGAGCCGCACGCTGTCCGGCGGCATGAAGCGCCGGCTGATGATCGCCCGCGCCATGATGACCCGGCCCAAGCTGCTGATCCTGGACGAACCCACCGCTGGCGTGGACATCGAGATCCGCCGCGGCATGTGGAAAACGCTCAAGGACATCAACGCCGCCGGCACCACGATCATCCTGACCACGCACTACCTGGAAGAGGCCGAAAGCCTCTGCCGCAACCTCGCCATCATCGACCACGGCGTGATCGTCGAGCAGGGCCCGATGCGCGCGCTGCTGGCCAAGCTGGACGTAGAAGGCTTCCTGTTCGACATCGACGGCGAACTGCCGGCCCAGCTGCCGGTGATCGAAGGCACCACCCTGGTCGCCACCGATGCGCACACGTTGGACCTGGACATGCCGCGCGCGATGGACCTCAACCGTGTCTTCACCGCCCTGGGCGATGCCGGCATCCGCGTGCGTTCGATGCGCACCAAGAGCAACCGGCTGGAGGAGCTGTTCGTTCGCCTGACCGGCGACGAAGCCGCTGCCAAACGGGAGCAAGCCGCATGAGCGCCACCGACATGTCGTCCTCGGCCGCCAGCACGCCGTTCCGCAAGAACCTGGTGGCGCTGGGCACCATCGTCCGCCGTGAAGTCGCCCGCATCCTGCGCATCTGGGGCCAAACTCTGGTGCCGCCGGCGATCACCATGACGCTGTACTTCCTGATCTTCGGTGGCCTGATCGGCAGCCGCATCGGCGACATGGGCGGCTACACCTACATGGAGTTCATCGTGCCCGGCCTGGTGATGATGAGCATCATCCAGAACAGCTACGGCAACATCTCGTCCTCGTTCTTCGGCGCCAAGTTCGGTCGCCATGTGGAGGAACTGCTGGTCAGCCCGATGCCGAACTGGGTCATCCTGCTCGGCTACGTGGCCGGCGCCGTGCTGCGCGGGCTGATGGTGGGCGCCATCGTGCTGGTGATCGCGATGTTCTTCACGAAGGTGCGGGTCCCGCATCCGCTGGTCACCCTCACCACGGTGCTGCTGGGCGCGACGATCTTCTCGCTGGCCGGCTTCGTCAATGCCGCCTACGCGAAGAAGTTCGACGACATCGCCATCGTCCCGACCTTCATCCTCACCCCGCTGACCTACCTGGGCGGCGTGTTCTATTCGGTGACGCTGCTGCCGCCGTGGGCCGAGGCGCTGACCCACGCCAACCCGATCTTCTACATGGTCAACGCGTTCCGCTACGGCCTGCTCGGCACCAGCGACGTGCCGCTGTGGATCGCCTATGCGCTGATGCTCGCCTTCGTCGTGGGCTTGGCTGCGCTCGGCTTGTGGCTGTTGAAGAAGGGCGTGGGGCTGCGCAGCTGATGCGCCTGCTCGTGCTCGGCGCCGGCGGCACCGGCGGTTACTTCGGCGGACGCCTTGCACAGGCCGGCATCGACGTCAGCTTCCTGGTGCGTTCCGCGCGCGCGACGCTGCTGCGCGAGCGTGGCCTGCGCCTCCGCAGCCCGCTGGGCGACGCAGACCTTCCTGTGCAGGTGATCACGGCCGATGCGCTGGCCGGCGCCGCGCCGTTCAACCTGGTTCTGCTGAGCTGCAAGGCCTACGACCTGGACAGTGCGATGGAGGCCATCGCACCGGCGGTCGCTGCAGGTGCCCGCGTGCTGCCGCTGCTCAACGGCCTGCGGCATTACGAAGCGCTGGATGCGCGCTTCGGCTTCGCGAACGTGCTGGGTGGGCTGTGCTTCATCAGCGCCACCTTGGGCCCCGAGGGCGAGATCCTGCACCTGGGCAAGCCGGCATCGATGACGTTCGGCGAACGCGCCGGCCAGCCGTCGGACGGGCGGCTGCAGGCGCTCGCCGTCGCCTGCGCCCAGGCCGGCATCGATCACCTGCATGCAACGGATATCGCGCAGGCGCAGTGGGTGAAGTACAGCTTCCTCACCGCGCTCGCCGCCGGCACCTGCCTGATGCGCGCGCCGATCGGCACGATCGTGGCCGGTGAGGCCGGCACCGCGTTCATGGCGGCGCTGCATGACGAATGCCTGGCGGTTGCGGCCGCGTCGGGCCAACCCGTGCCTGCCGCAGCGCGGGCGTCCGCGCGCGACACGCTGACCACCGCCGATTCGCCGATGAAGGCCTCGATGCTGCGCGACCTGGAAGCGGGTCAGCGTGTGGAAGCTGCGCACATCGTCGGCGACATGGTCCACCGTGCCTCCGCGCACGGCCTCGCCACGCCCCACCTGCAGGCAGCCTGGGTGCACCTGCAGGGCTATGAGGCGCAACGCGCCGCCTGAGCGCACTTCACGCCGCCCTGACGGCGCCTGCCTCCATGCTGCGCCACCTTCCACGTAGCGCGGCCATGAAGCACCTGCAGACCCTTTTCCTCGCCGGCCATCTCGTTATCGTGGCGCTGTTCTTCTGCAGCGCGCTCGCCCTGGTCGTGCTGGCGGGCAGCGAACTGTGGCATGGCGTGATTCGCGCGGGCACTGATGCCGGCTTGCGCATCCGTTTCGACAGCATCCTGGAAGCCATCGGCATGCTGACCATCGGGCTGGTCGCGCTGGAGCTGGCGCAAACAGTGTTCGAAGAGGAAGTACAGCGCGACGTGAAGGTCAGCGGCCCCACCCGCGTGCGCCGCTACCTGTCGCGCTTCCTGGTCGTCATCGTGATCGCGCTGTCGATCGAGACCTTGGTCGCCACGTTCGAACTGATGCACGAGGATCCGACCAAGCTGCCGTACGTGGCCGCGATCGGGGGCTCGGCGGCGATGCTGCTGCTGGCCTGGGGCGGCTTCGTGCGACTGAACCGCAGTGCCGAGGAACTGGAGCCGGAGGCGATGGCGCAGGCGAAGTCGGAAGACCGCAAGGTCGACTGAGGCCGGCGCCTCAGCCCGGCGTCGGCAAGCGGAAGAATGCGCGCGCCGTGGCGGTCGTCGCCGCCGCGGTGACGTCGACGTCCTCGCCGCGGTCGCGCGCGAGTTCGGCGACGATGTGGGCCAGGTACATCGGTTCGTTGCGGCGGTGCGAGGGCTGGGGCTTCACCGTGCGCGGCAGCAGGTAGGGCGCGTCGGTCTCGATCATCAGCCGATTCGCGGGAATGTTCTTCACCAGCTCGCGCAGGTGCAGGCCGCGGCGTTCGTCGCACAGCCAGCCGGTGATGCCGATGTGCCAATCCTGGTCCAGGCAGTCGAAAAGCTCCTTCTTCGTGCCGGTGAAGCAGTGCACCACGGCTGGGCCGAGCTTGCCGTCGAAGTTCTTCATCATCGCCACGAAGTCGTCGTGGGCGTCGCGCTGATGCAGGAACAACGGCTTGCCGGTGTCTACGGCGATCTGCAACTGCCGCTCGAACGCCTTGCGCTGCGCGGGACGGGGTGAAAAGTCGCGGAAGTAATCCAGCCCGCACTCGCCCACGGCCACGACCTCCGGATGCGCATGCAGCGCGCGCATCTCGGCATCGCACTCGTCGGTGTACTCGGTGGCGTGGTGCGGATGCACGCCGGCGGTGGCGAACAGTTCGCCCGGATGCGCCTGCGCCAGGCGCAGCGCCGTCGGCGAATGCTCGCGGCTGGCACCGGTGACCACCTGCTGCACCACGCCGGCTTCGCGCGCGCGCTGGAGCACCGCGTTGCGGTCGTGGTCGAAGCTTTCGTGGGTGAGATTGGCGCCGATATCGATGAGTTCCATGCCGGTATTTTAAGCCCGCGCGGGCGTCGGTTGGCCCCACGATGTCAGGCGTGGGAGCGACGTGAGTCGCGAAAGATCGCCGGTAACGCCCATCGCGACTGACGTCGCTCCCACAATGATTTTCATGAATTGATCCGCGTTGGCCTTATCCTTCGCACCGCATGCCGTCCCCCACGTTCCCGATCACGCCGCTGCTGCCGGATATCGCCCGCAGCCTGTCCGAGCATCCGCGCCTGGTGCTGGAGGCCCCGCCGGGCGCCGGCAAGACCACGCAGGTGCCGCTGGCGCTGCTCGATGCGCCATGGCTGTCCGGCAGGAAGATCGTGATGCTCGAGCCGCGCCGCGTGGCCGCGCGCGCCGCGGCCGGCTTCATGGCGAAGCAACACGGCGACGCCGTCGGCGAGACGGTCGGCTACCGCATCCGCTTCGAGAACAAAGTCGGCCCGCGCACCCGGATCGAAGTGGTCACCGAGGGCATCCTGACCCGGATGATCCAGGACGACCCGATGCTGGAGCGCGTCGGCGCGATCCTGTTCGACGAATTCCACGAGCGCCATCTGGCCGGCGATCTCGGTCTGGCGCTGGCGCTGGACATCCAGGCGCAGCTGCGCGAGGACCTGCGCATCGTCGTGATGTCCGCCACGCTCGACGGTGACAAGTTGGCGCGGTTCCTCGATGCGCCGCGGTTGAGCAGCGAAGGGCGAAGTTTCCCGGTCCAGGTCGCGCATTTTCCGGCGCGCCGCGACGAATCGCTCGAGGTGCAGGTCCGCCGCGCGGTGGAGCATGCGCTGCAATCGCACCCTGGCGATGTGCTGGTGTTCCTGCCGGGCCAGCGCGAGATTGCGCGCGTCGAGGCGATGCTGGCGGGCGCGCTGCCACCGGACATCGCCGTGCTGGCGCTGCACGGCGAGCTGCCGGTGGAGAAGCAGTCCGAAGCCCTGCAGCCCGATCCGCAAGGCCGGCGCCGCGTCGTCCTGGCCACCAACGTCGCCGAATCGTCGGTGACGCTGCCCGGCGTGCGCGTGGTGATCGACAGCGGACAAGCGCGCGAGCCTTCCTACGACCCGAACAGCGGTTTCTCGCGCCTGGAAGTGACGACCATCTCGCAGGCGTCCGCCGACCAGCGCGCCGGTCGCGCCGGTCGCGTGGCCGAGGGATGGGCGTACCGCCTGTGGCCGCAATCGCAGCGGTTGGATCCGCAGCGTCGTCCGGAGATCTCGTTGGTCGAACTCGGCGCGCTGGCGCTGGAACTCGCCGCCTGGGGCAGCGACGACCTGCGCTTCGTCGATGCGCCGCCGTCGGGCGCGATGCATGCCGCACGCGATCTGCTGCGCCGGCTGGGCGCGCTCACCGCATCGCATGCGATCACGCCGCTGGGCAAGCGCATGCTCGCGCTAGGCACGCATCCGCGGCTGGCGGCGATGCTGCTGTCGGCGGCCGAGGGCGAAGACCGTGCGTTGGCCTGCGATCTCGCGGCGCTGGTGGAAGCGCGGGATCCGCTGCGCATGGGCGGCGATGCGCTGGCCGCGCGCTGGCGGGCGCTGGCGGCCTTCCGCAGCGGGCGCGCGCCGCAGGAGGCGAACCGTTCCGGCCTGGCCGCCATCGAGGCCGCCGCGAAGCACTGGCGTCGCCGCGTGCGCGAGGGGTCATCAGCCCCGTCCTTGGTGGAAGCGCATCGCCTGGGCGACGTACTGATGCACGCCTTCCCCGACCGCATCGGCTTCCAGCATCCGCAAGACGCACGCCGTTACCTGCTGGCGAACGGACGCAGCGCGCGCCTGTTCGACGACAGCGCGTTGATCGGCGAGCCGTGGATCGTGGTCAGCGAGTTGCGCCATGAGGCGCGCGACGCGCTCGTGCAGCGGGCGGCACCGCTGGACGAGCAGCGGCTGCGGCGCGACTTCGCCGATCGTTTCGTCACCGAAGATACCGTGCGCTGGGATGCGGCCCGCCGCGCGCTGTCGGCGCAGCGCGAGTCGCGTTTCGACCAGATCGTCTTCGATGCGCGCCCGGCCGGCCGCGTCGATCCCGCGCTCGCCGCCGCCGCGCTGACCGCCGCGGTGCGCGAGTTGGGCCTCGACGCGTTGCCGTGGTCCGAATCGCTGCAGCAATGGCGCGAGCGCGTGCGCTGCCTGCGCGACTGGATGCCGGACCTCGGCCTGCCGGATCTGTCCGACGATGCGCTGATGGCCACGCTCGACCACTGGCTCATGCCCGCGTTCGCTGGCAAGACGCGGTTGGATGCGTTGGGCGAGGACGAGCTGGCGAACGCCCTCAAGTCGGGCCTCGACTGGTCGCTGCGCCAGCGCATCGATCAGCTCGCGCCCACGCGGATCACGGTGCCCTCGGGCATGGAGCGCCGTATCGACTACGCCTACGGCCAACCGCCAGTGCTGGCGGTAAAGCTGCAGGAGTTGTTCGGCCTGGCCGACACCCCGCGCGTGGCCGATGGTCGCGTACCGGTGCTGCTTCACCTGCTGTCGCCCGGCGGCAAACCGCTGCAGGTGACCTCCGACTTGCGCAACTTCTGGAACTCGACCTACGCCGAGGTGAAGAAGGAGATGAAGGGGCGGTATCCGAGGCATCCGTGGCCTGACGATCCGTGGAGCGCCCAAGCGACGCATCGAGCGAAACCTCGCGGTACCTAGCGAGTCGATATCGTCTGCCGCGGCGGCGGCGCAGGCGCTACGAGGGCGAGAAGTTCCACTCGGCGCGGCCCGACGATCCGTGGAGCGCCCAAGCGACGCATCGAGCGAAACCTCGCGGTACCTAGCGAGTCGATATCGTCTGCCGCGGCGGCGGCGCAGGCGCTACGAGGGCGAGAAGTTCCCCTCGGCGCGGCCCGACGATCGCTGGAGCGCCCAGGCGACGCATCGGGCGAAGCCGCGCGGCGCGTAGCGTGCGCCGCGCGCACGACCGCACGAAGCCGCATCACCGGCGCGCGCACAGCGCATGCCACGTTCAGCCAGCGGCCAGCGCCAGGCGATGGAACTAACACCGCGTAAACATCGCCGGCCGGACACTGGCGTCCTCCCCACCCCCTCTCAGGGAAGGCCTCCATGAGCAAGCTGACCACCATCACCGACCGCGCACTCGAACTGGCCAGCCAGGCCGGCACCAGCCTCAAGCATGCGGTGCCGAGCGCCGACAAATTGCTGCAGACGGGCGCCGCACTGGGCGTCGCGAAGACCGGCGGCAAGCTGGCGGTGAGTTTCGTGCGCCGCAACCCGGCGGTCGCCGTGGCCACCGGCATCGGCGTCGGCCTGCTGGCGCTGGTCGCCTACCGGAAGCGCAAGCGGGATCAGGCGAACGGTGCGATCGAAGGCAAGTCGCGTCGCGTGGAAGCCCGCAAGGTCAGCAGCAATGGATCGTCGGCGCGCAAGACCGGCACGCCACGCCGTCCGCGCAGCACCGCGTCCCGCTCCACGGAAAGCTGATCGATCCGGTGACTAGAGCGCCCGCCATCCACCGGGCGCCAGCCCTTCGAGCTGCACGTCGCCCATGGCGGCGCGCACCAGGCGCAGCGTCGGCAGACCGACCGCCGCGGTCATGCGCCGCACCTGCCGGTTGCGGCCTTCGGTAATCGTGATCGCGAGCCACGCATCCGGCACCGTCTTGCGAAAGCGCACCGGCGGGTCGCGTTCCCACAGCGCCGGGGCAGGGTCGAGCCGTGCGACCTGCGCCGGCCGGGTCGGACCATCGTTCAACACCACGCCGTCGCGCAGCGCCTCGAGTTGCGCGTCCGTCGGCGCGCCTTCCACCTGCACCCAGTAGGTCTTCGGCTGCTTGTGGCGCGGATCCGTCAGCCGGTTCGCCAACGTGCCGTCGTCGGTGAGCAGCAGCAGGCCTTCGCTGTCGTAGTCGAGCCGCCCGGCCGCATAGACGCGCGGCGGCAGGCCAAATTCCGCCAACGTCCGCCGCGGCGGGTCGCTGCGATCGGTGAACTGGCAGAGCACATTGAAGGGCTTGTTGAACGCGATCAGCACGCGTGGCCATCCGGCAGTCGACGACGACGCGCATTGCAGCGTCAATGCGGTGCCGCGTCCAGCATTCAGTCTGCCGGTGGATCCGGTGGCGGCGGGCTCTCGACCGGCACCGCCGCACGGGATCTTCCGCGTGCCATGGCCTCGAAGACCCCGTCGCGGCGCACCCACGCATGGTGGAGCGCTGCCGCGACGTGCAGCAGGATCAGCGCGAACAGGGCGTAGCCCAACACGCCATGCGCCTGTCGCAGGGCGCTGTACAGGGCGGGATCGTGCGGCAGGATCGGCGGCAGCCAGAAGGTGGAGGTCATGCGGACCGGATATCCGCCGGCCGACAGCATCGCCCAACCGAGCAGCGGCATGGCCAGCATGGCGGCGTACAACGCGATGTGCGATCCCTTGGCCGCCAGTGCCTGTGCGCGGGAAAGGGAGGCCGGCAGCGGCGGTGGCGGATGGCGCCAGCGGTGCAGCAGGCGGATCACGGCCAGCACCAGCACGGCGATGCCCAGCGGCCGGTGCAGGTCGATCAGGACCGGCCGCAGCGACAACGAGGCGACCATGCCCACGCCGACGAACAACATCGCCAGGATCAGCACCGCCATGCCCCAGTGCAGCGCGCGCGCAAACGGATCGAAGTGGTCGTGGCGGTTCATGGCGTCACCTCCTTGCCCTCGGAGTCCGCAGGCAGCGCGATGTCGCCACGTGCGGTCTCGCGCTCGCGCCGGTTGAACGACACGCTGTAGGCCGCCGCCCGCGCCGCCAGGATGGGATCGTCGGACAGTGCCACGCCGTCGGGCACCACGGTGGGGTCGTAGTTCACGTCCCGGCAGGCGCCGGTCGCCTGCGGCTCGGCACGCTCCAGCACCAGGGTCCCGGCGACGTGCCGGGGACGCGTGGCGGGCCACGGCTGCGAGGGGTCATCGACCGGATCGCCGGCCGCGGCTTCCGTGACCACCAGGTCCCAGCGCAAGGTACCGCGGGCCAGCCGGTCCTGAAGTTCGCGTTGCAGGTAGTCCGCGTCGGCCTGCTGGCGCGTCGTGTCGGCCAGCGGTTCGAAGGCAGCTTGCGGCCGCATCGACCACCGCACGAACCGCGAACGGCCCTGCGCATCGATGAAACGGAACGCGTTCACGCCGTTGTACTCCGTATTCGCCCAACTGCTCGACCACGGTGCGGACTTCGCCCAGGCCTGGAAGCGCGCGGCTTCAGGGTACCGCGCGAGGAAGGCCGCCATCTTCGCCGGATCCGGCTTGCCGGTGGCCGGGTCCGGGCGCGACGCCAGCATCTGCGCACGGAAGCCCGCCGGCGTGGCGACGGCGAAGAACGGAAAGCTGTTCATCGCCATCCGCCATTCCTGCCCGTCGTCCGTCCGCAGCGACAAGGCGAGGCTGCGGACGCGCGCCTGCGCTTCGGCGCCGAACGGATCGCCGCCGCCGATCGACAGGCGCCCCTGCACCGGCGTGCGCGGCTGCTGGAATAGCCGCGCGCGCGACAGCGTGGCCGCCCCGGTGCCCGGCTCGAAATAGCCGGCCACGCAGACGCCCCGGCTGTGCGCGCGCCGGAACCCGGGGAACGGCTTGCCGTTCTCGATCTCGTCCACCAGCCGCGGCGCGGTGAGCCGCCCGGGCGGCCCGATCCATCCGGCGACCCAGGCGAAGGCCAGCGTCAGGGCCACCACCAGGCTCGCGATGGCGGCCAGGGCGCGCCAGGGACGAGGGGGCGTTAGCGGCGGCGAAGGATCCTCGGGGAGGGGCGGCATGATGGGTTCCTGCGTTGTGCGATGCCAGTGGGACGTCTGGGGGGCGGATTTATTCCCGGTCGGGCCGCAGAGGATCACGAACGGGAATAATCCGGACCGTGGAGCGTCTTACCCGTACTCCCGCCATGACCGGTCCATGCCTGCCCGATCGCCCCCTCTCGATGACGACCTCCTGCACGCGCTGATCCCGCGCCTGCGCCGGTTCGCGCGCTCGCTGGCATCCGATGCCGCGGCGGCGGACGATCTGGTCCAGGCCACGCTGGAGCGCGCGCTGACGCGCAGCGCCGAAATGCGCGACCCGGCGGCGCTGCAGGCCTGGCTGTTCTCCGTGCTGTACCGCGCCTTCCTCGACGAACATCGGCGTGCCGCACGCTGGAAGCGCCTCGCGCGGCTGTTCTCGGCCGACGGCGATGCGTCGCCGCCCACGCCCGACCAGGTGTTCGACGCGCGGACCTCCTTGGCCGGCTTCGCCTGCCTGACGCCCGAGCAGCGCGCGCTGCTGATGCTGGTGAGCGTGGAAGGGCTGGCCTACCGCGAGGCGGCCGAGACGCTCGGCATTCCGGTGGGCACGGTGATGTCGCGCCTGTCGCGTGCGCGGCAGGCGCTGCGCGCACTGCAGGAAGAAACGCCATCCGCGCCCGCGCTGAAGGCCCTGCGATGACCATCGACACCTTACACGACACCCCGTCGGACGACGCGTTGCATGCCTACGTGGACGGGCGCCTCGACCCTGCGCGGCGCGCGGCCGTCGCCGCCTGGCTGGAGGCCCATCCCGCGCGTGCGGCCGAGGTGGAAGGCTGGAAGCGCGATGCCGAACGCCTGCGCGTGTCGGCCGCGCATCCCGAGCACTGGACGCCGAATCCCTCGCTGGCGCCCGCCCACCTACGGCGGGGCCTGCGGGCCCGACGCCGACGTCGCCTGGGCATGGCCGCCTCCTGGCTGTTCGCGTTCGTCATCGGGGGCGGCGCGGGCTGGCAGATGCGCGACCTGCATTCGGCGCCATCGACATTGCCCATGGCGGATGCCGTGGCCGCGTACCGCCAGTTCGCCGACGCGGATGCGCCCCCGATGGAATTCGATACGGCCCGCGCGGACGACCTGCAGCGCTGGCTGTCGCGTCACTTCGGCGAGGCCGGGCGGGTGCCCGATCTCAGCCCGGCCGGTTATCGGCTGATGGGGGGGCGCCTGCTCTCCACCGAGCAGGGCGCCGCCGCCATGCTGGTTTACCAGGACGGGTCGGGCGCGCGCGTGGGCTTCTACGTGCGACCGCGGGGTCGCCTGGCCGGTGAAGGACAACGCCGCGATGGCGACCTGCTGGCGCACTACTGGACGGATCGCGGCACCAGCTTCGCCCTGGTCAGCGAGGCGGCGGATGTCGCCGCGCGCGCGCTGCCGCGGCTGCTGGAGAACGGTTGATCGACGGTGCGGCCCGGGCGGGCCGCACCTGTCACCGCTCAACGCGGCTTCACGAACCGCAGCGTCATGCGGTCGCTTTCGCCGATGGCCTGGTACTTGGCGCGGTCCGCTTCCGGGTGGTTGTTGGACGGCGGCAGCGTCCACACGCCGTTCGGATGGTCCTTGGTGTCCTTCGGGTTGGCGTTGATCTCGCTCTTCGCGGCCAGGCGGAAACCCGCGGCTTCGGCCAGCGCGATCACCTGCGCCTCGCTGACGTAGCCGGAGTCGTCGTTCGCGGCCACGTCGTGGTTCGCGCGATGTTCGACCACGCCCAGTACACCGCCGGGCTTCAGCACGGCGAAGAAGCCCTTGAACATGCCTTCGGCCTGGTTGGCGCTACGCCAGTTGTGCACGTTGCGGAACGTCAGCACGACATCCGCCGACCCGGCGGCGCCGAACACCGGCGCGGCCGGGTCGTACTTCACCAGAACCGCCTTGTCGAACTGCGCGGGACCGTCGGCGAACTTCTTCTGCAGACCGTCGACGCCGCGCTGGTAGTAATTGCGGCTCTTCTCGGCGACCGTGGCCGGATCGACGACGGCGGCGAAGTAGCGACCGCTCGCCTTCAGGTAAGGCGCGAGCACTTCGGAATACCAGCCGCCACCGGGCGTGATCTCCACGACGGTCTGCGACGGCGTCACGCCGAAGAAGGCGAGGGTCTCCTTCGGATGGCGGTAGACGTCGCGCGCGCTGTTCTTGGGATCGCGCCAATCGCCCTTCAGGGCGGCATCCAGCGCCGCGGCGTCGGCGGCGGAAATCGCCGGCGTGGTCTCCGTGGCCGAGGCCGGGGACGCGGCGAAGAGCGGTTGCGATGCGGCGAGTGCGGCCACGAGCGCCAGGGACAGCGGAATACGGGTCGTCATGCGTCAGCCCTCCAGAAAGGTGCGCGGAGCCTAGCACGCGCCATGTTCATGCCCCATGGCCGTCGTCGCAGCCCGTGCACGCTTCATCGCATCCCCACAGAGCGTCGCTAGACTGCAGGCACCGTCCACACCGAGCCCTGGCATGACAGACCACGACGCCGCGCAGAACACCCGCATCGTGCTGGCCGCGCGCCCGCGCGGCGAACCCACGGCCGACGACTTCCGCCTCGAACACGTGCCGATGCCCGTGCCCGCCGACGGCCAGGTGCTGCTGCGCAACCATTACCTGTCGCTGGACCCGTACATGCGCGGGCGAATGAACGCGGGCCGCTCCTACGCCAAGCCGGTGGAGATCGGGGAGGTGATGGACGGCGGCACAGTGTCGGAGGTGATCGTGTCGCGGCATCCCGCACTGCAACCCGGCGACCTCGTGCTTGCGCACGGCGGCTGGCAGACCTACGCGCTCGCAGCCGGCGGCACGCTGAAGCGGAAACTGGACGCGCGCGTGGCGCCGCTCACCACGGCCCTTGGCGTCTACGGCATGCCGGGTTTCACCGCCTACGTCGGCCTGCACGAAATCGGCAAACCCCAGGCCGGCGAAACCGTCGTGGTGGCCGCGGCCAGCGGACCGGTCGGCGCGACCGTGGGCCAGATCGCGAAGCTGCGGGGCGCGCGTACCGTCGGCATCGCCGGCGGCGAAGCCAAGCGTGCCTACCTGCGCGACGAACTCGGCTTCGACGTCGCGCTCGACCATCGCGCGCGGGATTTCGCCGAGCAACTCCGTGCCGCGTGCCCCGCCGGCATTGACGTCTATTTCGAGAACGTCGGCGGTGCCGTGTTCGATGCCGTGCTGCCGCTGCTCAATGATTTCGCCCGCATTCCGGTCTGCGGCCTGGTGGCGCACTACAACGATACCGGGTTGCCGCCCGGGCCTGATCGCATGGGGTTGCTGATGAGCCAGATCCTGACCCGGCACCTCACCGTGCGCGGTTTCATCCAGCACGACTTCATCGCGCTCTACCCACAGTTCCTACGCGAGATGGGCGCGTGGCTCGCCGAGGGAAAGATCCGCTACCGCGAGAACATCGTGGAAGGGCTGGAGAACGCCCCACGCGCATTGATCGGCCTGCTGCGCGGGGAGAACTTCGGCAAGGTGGTGGTGAAGCTCTGAGAAAGCGCGACTTTCAGCGCTCTATGCCGTGCTCTTCTTCGTACTTCCGCATTGTCGCGATGGCGTCCAGCAAGTACGCATACCACGCCTTCTCGGTGGTCTCGATCGGGCCGATCAGGCGTTCGAAGTCGGACGTCGACGCACCCCGTGCGAGCAGCTGCTTGTAGGCTGTGGCATGCCGACCGTTGTCGTAGTGGAACAGGAAGTGGGACAGGCCCCAGTAGTGCAGGTAGTACAGATTGACGTGCTGGTTGATGTCGGGGCCGCTGCCGTCAAGCAGGTCGCGTAGCGGGATGAAGCGCGCGGCCGCGACGTCGGCTTCCAGGCTCCCGGAGAGCTGCATGCGCGAAAGCCACCAGATCGGGTAGGTGTCGGGGTCGCTACGGCCCGGCGTCAGCACGCCGTTCTCCAGCCAACTCGCGCCCAGATAGCCTGCGACGCCTTCATTGGCCCACGCGGGCAAGCGCCAGCCAGCGACTTCCGTATTCAGTTGGTGCACGGCCTCGTGCAGCATCCAGTGGTACGGATTCGCCTTACCACCGCCGTAATACGCATAGCACGCGGGGCGCAGGTAATAGGCTTCGGCCCATGGCCGGCTGCGGTTGTTGCGCGCGAACTCGTCGGCGTCGCGATAGAGCACCAAGGTCAGCGGCGTAGTCGATGGCGCTACCTGTTCCGCGAAGAGCGACAGGTAGGCGGCATGCAGACTTTCCACAGCGTCAGCGACCTCCTGAGTTTGCGCAGGCGTCGCCGTGCTGTACACACGATAGTGGGCGGTCTGTAGCAGCTGCGCGCCCGCCGGGATCGCGGCGCGGGACGCCGGCGCGGGTCGGCGCGCTGGTGGCGTGGACATCCACGCGACGATGCCGGCGGTCGATGCGGCCAGTGCCAGGGAGGTAGCGATGATCGCGGTGCGGCGCTTCACGTGGAGGAGGACACCGGCAGGCTGACGTTCATCAGCGTGGGGTCGTCGGGGTCCAGCTTCACGGTGAAGCCTAGGCTCTCGCACATTGCGAGCATCGTGCGGTTCTCGCGCAGCACTTGGCCTTCGATGACCTTCAGGCCCTGCCACTGCGCGTACTCGATCATGATCTGCATCAGCTTCCAGCCGATGCCGTGACCCTTGAGGTCCGAGCGCACGAGGATGCCGTACTCGCCCTTCTCGTAGTTCGCATCCGCATGCAGGCGCACCGCGCCGAGCATCTCGTGCGTGCCCGGGTGCACGGCGACCAGCGCGATCGAGCGCGCGTAGTCGAGCTGGGTCAGGCGCGCGATGAACTCGTGGCTGAAGTGGCGCACCGACTGGAAGAAGCGCAGGCGCAGGTCTTCGTCGGTGACGTGGGTGAAGAACGCGCGGAACATCGCGTCGTCTTCCGGCCGCACCGGTCGCACCAGCGCGGGCTGGCCGTCGGCGAGTTCGATGGTCCGTTCCCATTCCGTCGGATACGGGAAGATCGCAAAGCGGGGATGCCCGCGACCCTTGTGCAACACGCGTCCGCGCGCCACGGCGATGCGCGCGTCCACCGCGACCACGCCCTCGCGGTCGGCGAGCAGCGGGTTGATGTCGAGTTGCTGGATCTCCGGAATGTCCGCAGCGAGCTGCGCCAGCTTCACCAGCACCAGCGCGACGGCGCGCTCGTCGGCGGCCGGCACGTCGCGGTAGGCCTTCAGCACGCGCGAGACCCGCGTGCGCGCGATCAGCTCGTGGGCCAGACGCAGGTCCAGCGGCGGCAGAGCGACGGCCTGGTCGTTGATCACCTCGACCGCCGTCCCGCCGCGCCCGAAGGCGATGACCGGGCCGAACACCGGATCGTCGGCGATGCCGGCGATCAGTTCGCGCGCCTTCGGCCGCAGCACGGTCGGCTGCACCAGCACGCCCTCGATGCGCGCCTCGGGCCTGCGTTCGCGCGCGCGCTGCAGGATGCCCGCGGCAGCTTCGCGTACGGTGTGCGCGTTCGGCAGGTTGAGGCGCACGCCGTCCACGTCGGACTTGTGGGGGATGTCGGGCGACAGGATCTTCACCGCCACCGTTCTGCCTTCGGCCAGCAGCGGCGCGGCGATCCGCGCGGCGTCCTCGGCATCGTTCGCCCGCCACAACGGCGCCATCGGAATGCCGTAGGCGGCGAGCAGTTGTGTGGTGGCCAGCGGATCCAGCCAGGCCTGGCCGGCATCCAGCGCGGTCTCGACCAATGCGCGCGCCATCGCCACGTCCGGACTGAAGTCTTCCGGCAGGCTCGGCGGCGTCTCCATCAATGCCGCCTGCACTTCGCGGTGGCGGACCAGGTGCATGAAGCCGGCGACCGCGTCCGACTCGTTCGGATAACGCGGCACATGCGCGGCATCGAGCACGGCTTCAGCCTGCGGATCGTTGCCCAGCCACACGGTGAAGACCGGTTTGCGCGACGAAGCCGCCGCACCGGTGCCGAGCACGCCGACCACGGCGTCCGCGGCCTCCGCGGACGACGACAGCACGGTGGGCACGTTGACGGCCAGCAGCGCATCGTTCTCCGGATCTGCCAGCAGCGCCTCGATCGTCGCGGCGTAGCGCTCGGCGTCGATGTCGGTCAGCAGATCCACCGGATTGGTGCGCGACCAGCCCACTGGCAGGATGCGGTCCAGCGCATCGCGTGTCGCATCGGACAGGCCAGCCAGCGTGCCGCCCTGCTCGTACAGGTGGTCGACCGACAGTGCGCCCACGCCTCCGCCGTTGGTGAGGATGGCGAGCCGCCGGCCCTGGAATGGGCGCACTTGCCCCAACGTACGCGCCGCCGCGAAAAGCTCGTGCAGCGAGCGCACGCGCAGCAGACCGGCGCGACGGAACGCGGCGCCATACACCGCATTGGGCTTGGCCAGGTTCTGCGTGTGCGTGCTGCCCGCGGGCGTCGGCCGGGTCGGTACACCGTGGCCCGACTTCACCACCACGACCGGCTTGGTGCGCGCGGCCGCGCGCGCGGCCGACATGAACTTGCGCGCATCGCGGATCGCTTCCACGTACAGCAGGATCGCGCGGGTGCGGTGGTCGGTGGCGAAGTAGTCCAGCAGGTCGGCGAAATCCACGTCCAGCGCATCGCCCAGCGACACCACGGCGGAGAAGCCGACCGGCTGGCTCATGCTCCATTCCACCAGGCCGCCGGAGATCGCACCGGACTGCGAAATCAACGCCAGGTCGCCCGCCTTCGGGAAGCGGCCGGCGAGGCTGGCGTTGAGCCCTGCATGCGGCGCGATCACGCCCAGGCAATTCGGGCCCAACACGCGCAATCCCTTCTCGCGCGTCAGCGCTTCCAGCTGCGCGGCCGGCGAACCCGGCCCACGGCCCATCGCGGCGGTGAGCACGACGACGGCGGCGGCGCCTTTCTCGGCTGCTTCCGCAGCGAGTTGCGGCACGGTCGCCGCCGGCGTGGCGATCACCACCAGGTCCGGTGTCCATGGCAGGTCGCGCAGGTGGCGCACGGTCGTCACGCCGTCCATCGGCGAAGGGTGCTTGTTGACCAGGCCGATGGGACCGCTGAAGCCCGCGCCGAGCAGGTTCTCCACCACTGCGCGGCCGACCGAACGCGGGCGCGACTGGCTGCCGACCACCGCGACGGCGCGGGGGCGGAAGATCGAGTCGAGGCGGTAGGTGCTCATGGCGGGGCGACGGTCTCCTCGTGGCGGCTAGGGTAGCGCGATGCCGGTTGCCGCCGCATGCGTGGCGTCATGCCAGCTTGAGCGCATCCGGGTAGGGCGGAGTATCCGGATAGTCGCCATCGGCGAGATGCGACTGAAGGTCGCGCCACCAGTCTGCGCGGAACAGCTCGCCGTGCGTGGCTTTCAGCGCCCGGGCCTGCGCGTCGGGGAGGCCAAGGAACTGCGGGAAGCGTTCCGGGAACACGTCGCCGGCATCCACGTGGAACCACGGTGCATCGGCCATCTGTTCCTCATAGGTGGTGGCCTGCGGCCAGTCGCGGAAACGGCAGTCGGTGACCAGGCGCAGTTCGTCGTAGTCGTAGAAGACGACGCGCCCGTGCCGCGAGACGCCGAAGTTCTTCAGCAGCATGTCGCCGGGGAAGATGTTGTTGCGCGCCATGTCCTTGATGGCCTGCCCATAGTCGAGCGCGGCGGCACGTGCGGCGTCGGACTTCTGTTCGCGCAGGTACAGGTTCAGCGGGCGCAGCCTGCGCTGTACGTAGCAGAGGTGGATGACCAGGTCGTCGCCGTCCTCGCTCAGGCTCTGTCCGCAGTGCTCGAGAAGTTCCTGCAACAGCACAGGCGCGAAGCGCGCGCGCGGGAAGCGCAGGAACCGGAATGCCTGGGTATCTAACAGTCGGCCCACGCGGTCCAGGTGGAAGACCAGGTCGTACTTGTCCTCCACGTCCTGCCGGCTCATCGCCTTGGGATAGGCGAAGCGGTCGCGGATCACCTTGAATACCAGTGGGTAGCTTGGGAGGGTGAACACCGCCATGACCATGCCCGGGGTGCCTTCCGCATGCACCAGCTGTTCGTCCGGATGTGCGGCGAAATGATGGAAGAACGTGCGATAGCGCTCCGTTTTGCCCTGCTTGGCGCGGCCGAGCACGGTGTAGATCTCGTCGATCGGCTTGCCCGGCAGCAGCGAGCGCAGGAACACCACGGCATCGCCCACCGTCGCCAGGTCGGCATGGAAGTAGCTGCGTGAGGTGCCGAACAAGTGCGCCACGTCGGCGCGGTGCGTGAGCACGGCTTCCGCCTTCAACTGACCGCCGTCGTTGACCAGCGCGATCACGCACGGCGAGAAGCGGTGCTCGCCGAACACGCGGCCGACCAGGTAAGCGCGCCGCTCGCGGTAGAACACGGTGTCCAGCAGTTCGATGCCCCGCACCGGATGCGCACCCCAGTGCGCGAGGTCGTCCTGCAGCCGCACCGCGATGGCGGCGGCGCAGCGGGTGCGGTGCGCGTAGGGCACGTCGAAGCCGTAGTCGGCCAGCACGCGCGCGAAGGTGTCGGTCGGCCGCTGCTCCGACACCGCATAACTATGGCGCGCCACGGGGTGGGTGATTGCGTCGGTGGGCTCGACGTCGAGCGCGACGAACTCCAGCGCCGGGTCCACGCCGCGGATGCGGAAGAAGCGCCGGCTGAGGGTGTTGTAGAAGGTCTTGTAGAGCTCGCGGTCGATCTGCCCGGCGATCAGCGCCTCGAAGGCCACGCGCGCGGCGATCCACAACGCGCGGTCATGCGCGTGGCCCAACAGCACGGACTGCAACCGCAGCACGCATTCGGCGATGCACTGGTCGTAGAGTTCGATGCGCTCGACGGCATCGGCACGCGCGGCGGTCCAGTCCTGCGTCTCGAAGCGGCGCTTCGCCCGCCGCGTGATCTCGGCGAAGCGCGCGTGGTAGTCCGCGAACGCGTCGTGGATCAGGCGGGCGATGGCGTCGGCGTGGACCATGCCGGCGATGTTAGCCGGCGCGCGCTGGAGTCATCGCTCCACCGCGACGCCGGCCTGCTCCAGCAGCCAGCCGCGCACCTTGCGGAATCCCGGATGGCCCAGGCTGCGTTCGGGATACACCAGGTAGTGCGCGAAGTCGGCCTGCAGGCGCTTCTTCGTCAGCGTCACCAGCCGGCCGGCCTTCACCAGCGGCTCGGCGAGGGTCCACCGCGCCAATGCCACGCCCACGCCTTGCGCCGCCGCCTGGTGGAGAGTTTCGGTGTCGTCGAACTGGGCCACGTAGCGTGTCGGCGGCTGACCACCGAAATGCTCGAACCAGTCCTTCCAGCGGTTGGCCGGATCCCCGAGCAGCGGCAGCTTCGCCATCTGGTCCGGCGCCGCGCGACCGTGCTGCTTCAGCAGGGCGGGGCTGGCGACGGGCGTAATCCATTCGTGGAACAGGAACTCTGCGTGCACGTTGGGCCAGCGACCTCCGCCCAGGCGCAGCGCCAGGTCCACCGGCTCGCGTTCGAAATCCACCACGTGCGTGCTCGATTGCAGGTTGAGGCCGAGTTCGGGATGTGCGGCCAGAAAGGCGGGCAGGCGCGGCACCAGCCATGCCGTGGCCATGGAGGGAATCAGGCTGAGGGTGATCGTGTGGTCGTTGCGCAGCGTGGCGCGTCGCAGGGCATGCTCGATGGTGTCCAGCGGGCCGGAAATCGCGTCGAACAGGCGTTGTCCGTCGGGCGTCAGCTCCACGCCGCGCGGCCCCCGCGCCAGCAGCTTGTGGCCCAGCCGCTGTTCCAGCAGCCGCATCCGGTGGCTCAACGCACTCACGGTGAGATGCATCGCCTCCGCGGCACGGGTCAGGTTGCGCAGCCGCGCGGCCGTGACGAAGGCGTCCACCTGGTCCAGGGGCAGTCGGCTCATCTTGAATCCACCTCAAGGCAGGGTTGCGCAGCTTTCGCTTTTTCCGCGCCGATCATGCGCCTACCTTACGAGTCATTCAAGCCGGACTATCGGCGCCACGGAGCAATCCCATGCAGATCGAAACCAGGAAGCAGTGGTGGCAGCAGCTGGGGGGCATGAGCCAGGGCATGCTGTTCCTGCAGGGCCATATCGCCCATACCGACAGCCCGCCGCCGGAACCGGCCCATCGGCACCACGTGCACGATGTGGCAGGCCAGGCCCGCCATCGCGAAGCGATCCAGCGGCTCAGTGCGCGTCGCCTGCGTGCGATGACGTCGTTGTCGCTGTTCCGCTGATCCTTTCCCGAAACGAATAGGCGGAAACACAACACCCGGCAGAAGCCGGGCGTCGGATACCGCATCGATGTGCCGACCTCAGGCCGACAGCGTCGCCAGCGCGTCGTTGAACGTCTTGCTCGGTCGCATCGCGGCGGCGGTCTTGGCGATGTCGGGGTGATAGTAGCCCCCGATATCGATCGCCTTGCCCTGCGCACCGTTCAACTCGCCGATGATCGTGGCTTCATTGTCGGCCAGGGCCTTCGCCAGTGGCGCGAACTTCGCCTTCAGTTCGGCGTTCTCATCCTGCGCGGCCAGCGCCTGCGCCCAATACAGGGCCAGGTAGAAGTGGCTGCCACGGTTGTCGAGTTCGCCGACCTTGCGCGCGGGCGAGCGGTTCTCGTCGAGAATGCGGCCGTTCGCTACGTCCAGCGCGTTGGCCAGCACTTTCGCTGGCGTGTTGAGATAGCGCTGGCCCAGGTGCTCCAGCGAGGCCGCCAGCGCGAGGAACTCACCCAGCGAATCCCAGCGCAGGTAATCCTCTTCGAGGAACTGCTGTACATGCTTCGGCGCGGAGCCGCCGGCGCCGGTCTCGAACAGGCCGCCACCGGCCATCAGCGGCACGATCGACAGCATCTTCGCACTCGTGCCCAGTTCCATGATCGGGAACAGGTCGGTCAAGTAGTCGCGCAGCACGTTGCCGGTCACCGAGATGGTGTCCTCGCCCTTGCGGATACGTTCCAGCGATACCTTCATCGCCTCGACCGGCGGCAGGATGCGGATGTCGAGCGCGTCGGTGGTGTAGTCCTTGAGGTACTGCTCGACCTTGGCGATCACCTGCGCGTCGTGCGCGCGGGCCTTGTCCAGCCAGAAGATCGCCGGCGTCTTGCTCAGGCGCGCGCGGCCCACGGCCAGCTTCACCCAGTCCTGGATCGGCGCGTCCTTGGTCTGGCACATGCGCCAGATGTCGCCGGCTTCCACCTTGCTCTCGAACACGACCTTGCCGGCATCGTCGGTGACGCGCACGGTGCCGTCGGCCGGGATCTGGAAAGTCTTGTCGTGGCTGCCGTACTCCTCGGCCTTCTGCGCCATCAGGCCGACGTTGGGCACGCTGCCCATCGTGGCGGGGTCGAAGGCGCCGTTCTTGCGGCAATCATCGATCACCGCCTGGTAGATACCGGCGTAGCAGCGGTCCGGGATCACCGCCTTGGTGTCCTGCAGCTTGCCTTCGGCGTTCCACATCTTGCCGGAGTCGCGGATCATCGCCGGCATCGAGGCGTCGACGATCACGTCGCTGGGCACGTGCAGGTTGGTGATGCCCTTGTCGGAATTCACCATCGCCACCGCGGCACCGCCGGCGTAGACCGCCTGCAGGTCGGCCTTGATCGCCTCCTGCTGCTCGGTCGGCAGCGTGCCCAGGCGCGCGTACAGGTCGCCGATGCCGTTGTTGGCGTCGAAGCCGATCTGATCGAGCACCGCGGCGTGCTTGGCCAGCGCGGCCTTGTAGAACTCGTTGACCACCACGCCGAACATGATGGGGTCGGAGACCTTCATCATCGTCGCCTTCAGGTGCAGCGAGAACAGCACGCCCTGCGCCTTCGCATCGGCGATCTGCTCGGCGACAAAGGCCGCCAGCGCCTTGCGGCTCATCGAGGCGGCGTCGACGATCTCGCCCGCCTTCACCTTCACCTTGTCCTTCAGCACAGTGACCGTGCCGTCGGCGGCGACCAGCTCGATCTTCAGCGCGCCATCGGCGGCCAACGTGGCGGATTGCTCGCTGCCGAAGAAATCACCGCCAGTCATATGCGCCACGTGCGACTTCGAGTCCGCGCTCCACGCGCCCATGCGGTGCGGGTGCTTGCGGGCAAAGTTCTTGACCGACAGCGGCGCACGGCGGTCGGAATTGCCTTCGCGCAGCACCGGGTTCACCGCGCTGCCCTTGACCTTGTCGTAGCGCGCCTTGGCGTCCTTTTCCTTCTCGTCCTTCGGCTCGTCCGGGTAGTCCGGCAGCGGGTAGCCTTGGCCCTGCAGCTCCTTGATCGCGGCTTTCAGCTGCGGCACCGAGGCGCTGATGTTGGGCAGCTTGATGATGTTGGCTTCAGGCTGCGTGGCCAGCTGGCCCAGCTCGGCCAAGTCGTCGCTGATCTTCTGCGCGTCGGCCAGGTACTCGGGGAACTGCGACAGGATGCGGCCGGCCAGCGAGATGTCGCGGGTTTCCACGGCGATGCCGGCGGGGGCGGTGAACGCCTCGACGATCGGCAGCAGCGACTGGGTGGCGAGGAACGGGGCTTCGTCGGTGAGGGTGTAGATGATGCGGGGCGTATCCGACATGGGGATCAGGACTCTCGACAAGGGGGCGATGGGGAACTCAGCGCGCCATTGTCGCGTGTCGCCGCACGCAGGGCAAAACGAGGGGGTATGGATGCCGCCGGCGTGTCCCGGGACACGCCAGACGCAGGTTCCGTTGCGGGTGGAGCCGCCCTTGCGCATCGTCCGGGCAAAAAAAGCGGGCGTGGATCGCTCCACGCCCGAGCTTGCCCCACACACGTGGGAGAGAGACCTTTCCTGCGGATTACTTGACTTCGAACTCGGTCACGCCGGCCGAAGTACCGTTGAGCGTCGCTTCGAACTTGTACTTGCCTGCCGGCAGGCCATCGGGCTTGGAGATGCTGAAGGTGGCCACGCCCGGGCCCGCGGTATTGAGGGTCTTGGTCTCCTCGCTGACCGTCTGGCCATCCTGGAACGTCCACTTGGACGCCAGCGTAGCGCCGTTGGCGGCACCATCGGTCGCCACGGACGCATAGATGGTGTCCTTAGGCGCAAATGTGGTGGCGGCGGTCGTCACCTTCTGTTCGGCATCGATGGCATTGCCCAGCGTCACACCCGTCACCGAAACGACCGCAGGCGCCGGCTCCACAGGCGCGGGAGCGGGTGCCGGCTCCACAACGGCCGGCGGCGCCGCGACCGGCTCTTCCTTCTTCTTGCAGCCGACCAGGGCGACGGTGCCGATCATGGCGGCGGTGAGGGCATAGGCGATGCGATTCTGCTTCATGGATTCGGTTCCTTTTGAATAGGGAGAGGATTAGCGCTCAAGCGTCGCTCGGCTTGGGCGGAAGCTTGATGACCTGGCCGGGAAAAATGCGATCGGGATCGTCGATGACGTCGCGATTGGCCTCAAAGATCTGCTTCCAGGCGTTGGCGCTGCCCAGATGCTCCTTGGCGATCTTCGACAACGTGTCGCCCTTCTCAATCGTGTAGGTGGTCTCGGTTGGGGGCGTCACGTCTTCCACCTGACCCGATACCGCGAACCCTTCCTTGACGTTTGAAAAGTCGGGCGCCTGCTGCACCTCGCCCGAGGTGGCAAAACCTTCTTTTACGTTCGAGAAGTCAGCCTTCTTTTCTGTGCTCATTGCAACCACCCTTCCTGGCGGGCTGTGGGATGAGCAAGCGTTGCACGCGCGTTGTTAAGAAACCATAGCGCGCGCGTGAAATCGCCTCAATTGTTAGACGAGCAACATTACTGTCGTATATCGCGCTTCATGAGCGGGACATTCATGTCGCCGGTAGCGCGCCAAGGATTGATGTCCAGGCCGCCGCGTCGGGTGTAGCGGGCCTCCACCGACAGCGAGGCCGGCCGGCAATGCGCGAGCACGTCGTGGAAGATGCGTTCGACGCACTGCTCGTGGAACTCCGCATGGTCGCGGAAGCTCACCAGGTAGCGCAGCAGTTCGACGCGGTCGATGCGTGGGCCCCGGTAGTGGATCACCACCGTCGCCCAGTCCGGCTGGCCGGTGACCGGGCAGTTGGACTTGAGCAATTCGGACGACAGGACTTCATCGACCTGCTCCTCCGGATCGGCGGCCAGGAACTCGGCGCGCGGCGGCCCGTAGTGATCGATCTCCACGTCCAGCCCATCGAGCGATTCGCCCTCCGGCGCCTCCGCCATCGGCGGCAGGCCGAACGCCACGCCTACATCCGCGCCGGCGCGCGCCGACAGATCGGTGACGATGCGCTCCAGCACCGCGGCGTCGCTGTTGAAGCGCGTGCTGTTGAGCGAATTGAGGTAGAGCTTGAGCGACTTGGATTCGATCAGGCACGGTGAAGTGCACGGCACGGTCAGCGTGGCGGTCGCCACGCGCGGCTTACCGCGGGCGTCCAGCCAGCTCAACTCGTAAGCGTGCCAGCGGTCGTGACCGACGAACGGCAAGGCGTCGGCGGCGATGCCGATTTCGTCGCGCGCAGCCTGGCGCGGGATCGGGAAGAGGAGGGTGGGGTCGTACTGCGTCGGGTACGCGACGTCGCGGCCGAGCGAGGAATCCTGGGGCGTGCTCATGTCGCCATTCTACGGACGGCGCCTAAAGCGGCGGTGTATAACTCCCCCGTTTCCCACAGGGATATGACAATGAAGGCATGGGTGGCCACCGGTTTGTGCGTGCTGCTGTCGGCCTGCGCCAGCGGACCGGCCACGGGCGGGGCGACGCCGGCCGACACCTTGCCGGGCGACGACATCGTCAGGCCCCAGGGCGAGGCGCCGGTCGCGATGCGGGTCGGCCAGGTGCTGGAGATCGCCCTGATGGCCAACGCCAGCACCGGCTACCAATGGGAATTCACGTCGGACGGCGCGCCGGTGCTCGCGCGCACCACCGGCCCGGCCACGCCGCCGCCCATGGATACGCAACCGCCGATGCCCGGCGCGTCGTCGATCGCGCGCTGGTGGTTCCGCGCGGACAAGGCGGGCAAGGCCACCGTGCGCATGGTCTACCGACGGCCCTGGGAATCGGTGCCGCCGGTGGAGGTGGTGGAGTACGAGGTCGACGTCCGCTGACGCGCAAGGCAAAGTGCAGCCTCCCCCAGAGGCCAGGGAGGCCGCCATGAACCACGCCGCGTCCTGCCTGCTGCTGTCGATGATGGTGGTAGGTCCGGCGATCGCACAGACGCCGCCCACCAACGCGACGCCTCCGGTCGTACCGGCCTCGCCGGTTGCCGCGCCGGTGCGCGACCCCGTCTACGCCGCCTGTCTCGCCGACCTGCGTGGTGTGGCGGAAAAGCAGGGCGTCACGCCGGTCAGTTTCGATACCTACACCCAGGGTCTGGCCGCCGACGTGAGCGTGCTGGACCTGTTGGATGCGCAGCCCGAATTCACCACGCCGCTGTGGGATTACCTGGCCGCGCTGGTCGACGACCAGCGGGTAGCAGACGGGCAGGCGATGCTGGCGACGCATGCGGAACTGCTGGGCCGCGTCTCGCAGGCGTACGGCGTAGATCCCGCCACCGTGGTCGCGGTGTGGGGCGTGGAGAGCGATTACGGGCGCGTGTTCGGCAAGCGACCGTTGCTGGTGTCGTTGTCGACGTTGTCCTGCTTCGGCCGGCGGCAGACGTTCTTCCGCGGCGAATTCCTCACCACGCTGAAGCTGCTGCAGGCCGGCGACATTCGCGCCGACGGCTTGACCGGCTCCTGGGCGGGCGCCTTCGGCCATACGCAATTCATGCCCAGTACCTATGAGCGCATCGCGGTCGACTTCGATGCCGATGGGCGGCGCAACCTCATCGACAGCATCCCCGATGCCTTGGCTTCCACCGCGAATTATCTGGTGACCTCCGGTTGGCGCACGGGCGAGCCTTGGGGCTACGAAGTCACGCTGCCGCGGGGCTTCGATGTCGCGCAGGCGGGACGCACGAATCGCAAGCCGCTGCCGCAGTGGATCGCGCAGGGCATCGCCCGCGTCGATGGACAACCATTGCCTGCGGATGATCGCGCTGCGGCGTTGCTGGTGCCGACCGGCATCGCGGGTCCTGCGTTCCTTGTATTCAAGAACTACGACGCGATCTACTCGTACAACGCGGCCGAAAGCTACGCATTGGCGATCGCGTTGCTGGCCGACCGCCTCCGTGGCGGCACGGGACTGGTGACGGCCTGGCCGACGGACGATCCGGGCCTGGGTCGTCCGCAGCGACGCGAACTGCAGACGTTGCTGCTCGCACGCGGTCACGCGATCGGGGCTGCGGACGGCATGATCGGGACGCAGACGCGGCGTGCGATCGTCCTCGAACAGCAACGCCTGGGATTGCAACCCGCGGACGGTCGCGCGGGTGCGAAAATACTCGCTGCGTTGAAGGCGGAAGGGCCGCCTGTCGCGCTGCCGGAGCCCCGAAAGCCGTGAGTGCACTACCCGAAGGCATTACCCGCGAGACCTGGCAGGGCATCGAGGTGCTGCGGGTGTGGACGCCGTTCTCCACCGCACGCGTGAGCCTGCATGGCGGCCAGGTACTCTCGTTCGTGCCGGCCGGTTTCGATGATCTGCTCTGGGTGTCGCCGACGACCGCGATGGCGCCGAACGCGATCCGCGGTGGCGTGCCGGTGTGCTGGCCTTACTTCGGCCGGCAGGGGCAGCCCGATAGCGTGCCGCAACATGGTCACGCACGCACGTCGCGTTGGCCGCTGACGGACGTGAAGCGCGAAGCCGATGGCAGTGTCGTGCTCAAGCTGGCATTGCCGTTGCGCGATGGCGTGCCGCTGGAGCTGGTCCAGACCGTGCACGTCGGCCGTGATCTGCGCCAAAGTCTGGACACCGTGCATCGCGGCGAGTCCGCAGTCACGCTGACCCAGGCGCTGCACACCTACTTCCGCGTCGCCGATGCGACGCAGGTGCGGGTCACCGGTCTGGACGGGCTTCGCTACGTGGACAAGTTCGACGGCGGCACACACGTGCAATCGAATGACTGGACGCTGCACGATCCACGCGATCCTGGCCGCTGCGATCGCATCTATACCGGCACGGGACACCGGTTCGACCTGGTCGATCCGGCCGGCGGCCGGCGCATCCGGCTGGACACCTTCGGTAGCCGTTCGCTGGTGGTGTGGAACCCCGGCGAGACCGGGGCCGCCGCCATCGCGGACCTGCCGGACGACGGCTGGCGGACCTTCGTCTGCCTGGAAGCCGCGAATGCCGGCGAGGATGCGATCGAACTGGAACCCGGCCAGCGCCACCGGCTGAGCCACGTGATCTCCGCAGCACCGTTGTAGGAGCGCGCTCAGTCGCGACCGCACGCTTGCCGTCTTGCATGGTGCTGGGAGCGTGGTGCGTCGAGACCGCGACCATCGAACTCCAAGGACCGTCGTGGTCCGCGGTCGCGACTGACGTCGCTCCTACAGGGGCGGCGGGGCTGCCGGCGATGCCCTACACTTGCGCACCTTTTCGCCGGTTCCACGCCGTGAACGCAGAAGCTCCCGCACACGCTGGCCGCCGCGCCGCCCTGGTCTTCATCTTCGTCACGGTGCTGATCGACGTCCTGTCGTTCGGTGTGATCATTCCCGTACTCCCCGGACTTGTGGAACAGTTCACCGGTGGCAACACGGCGAAGGCCGCGCTCTGGGTCGGCATATTCAGCACGGTGTTCTACGCGTTCCAGTTCGTCAGCTCGCCCGTTCAAGGCGCGCTCTCCGACAGGTTCGGGCGCAGGCCGGTCATCCTGTTGTCCTGTCTCGGCTTGGGCGCTGATTTCCTGCTCATGGCGGTGGCCGGAACGCTGCCATTGCTGCTGCTCGCGCGTGTTTTCTCGGGCGTGTTCTCGGCAAGCTTCACCACGGCCAACGCATACATCGCCGACGTGACGGCGCCGGAGAATCGCGCGCAGGCCTTCGGCATGATTGGCGCTGCGTTCGGAGTCGGCTTCACCATCGGTCCGGTGATCGGCGGATCGCTGGGCGACATCGACCTGCGCCTGCCTTTCTGGGTCGCGGCCGGCTTGGCACTTTTGAACTTCCTCTACGGCTGGTTCGTCCTGCCGGAGTCGCTGGCACCCGAGCGGCGTTCCCCGGGCATCGACTGGACGCACGCGAATCCGTTCGGATCGCTGATCCTGCTGAAGCGGTATCCGCAGGTGTTCGGACTCGCGGCCGTCGTGTTCATCGCCAACATGGCGCACTTTGTCTATCCAACCGTCTTCGTCCTCTTTGCCGGATACCGCTTCCAATGGGGGCCCACGGAGGTTGGTTGGGTGCTCGCGGCGGTGGGTGTGCTGAGTATCGTCGTCAACGCGTTGCTCGTCGGGCACTTCGTCAAGAAGATCGGGGAGCGTCGCACGTTGCTGCTCGGTTTGGCGTGCGGCGTGATCGGATTCTGCATCTACGGATGGGCGCCGGTGGGTGCGGTCTTCCTCATGGGGTTGCCGGTGAGCGCATTGTGGGCGCTGGCGATGCCCGCGACGCAGGCGCTCATCACGCGCGATGTCAGCGAGCGCGAACAGGGTCGCATCCAGGGGGCGCTGATGAGCCTGGCGAGCTTGGCGGGCATCATCAGTCCGATGATCTTCGCGGGTACGTTCGCGCTGTTCATCGGCAGAGAAGCACCCGCCCATCTACCCGGCGCACCGTGGTATCTGGCGGCGGTATTCCTGCTGGTGGGCTTCCTGGTGGCGTGGCGCTTCGCCCGACCCAAGAGCGCACCGAATGCATGAAAGAAGGCCGCCCGAGGGCGGCCTTCTTCGTTGCATGCAGGCCTGACGGATCAATCGTTCTCGACGTGGATGATCTCGCCGGTGTTGGCAGCCAGATGGATCTCCACGTCGTTGCCGTCGGCGCGTTCGGCCTCGGCCTTCCAGACGCCGTCATCGAAGTCGACGTCATGCACCTTGGAGTAACCCGCAGCGGCCAGCTTGGCCTTGACGTCGTTTTCGCTCAGGTTGGACACCAGCTTCTCGGCCACGACATCACCGCTGGCCGGATTGATGCGCACGTCCACGCGGTCGCCGTTGGCGCTGGTCGCATCGGTTTCCCACTGGCCGTCCTCGAAGTCGAGGTCGTCGATGTTGGTGTAGCCCTTTTCGGTGAGCAGCGCGCGCACCTGCGGCTCCTTCAGCGCGTCCTTGCCCGCCGTGGGCGCCGGCGCCTGCGCGAAGGCGGCACCGGACAGCGCGGCGAGCGCGGCGAGGGTCAACAGGCGATGGCGGTGGCAGACGGTCATGGGAATCTCCTGTGAGGATGGTGGGCCGATCCTGCCCACGGCCGCATCACCCGCAGGTGAATCCACGCCCCTGAAACTGAACACTCCACGCCGCGTTCACCCGCATGAGCGGAAGGCGAACAGCCTCAGGTACGGCGCAACACCAGCAGCGTCACCACGCCTGCCAGCAAGCCCCAGAACGCGGACCCGATGCCCGCGAGCGACAGACCGGATGCGGTCACCAGGAACGTCACCAGGGCGGGCTCGCGCTCGGCTTCCTCGCGCAACGCCGCGGCGAGACTGTTGCCGATGGTGCCGAGCAGGGCGATGCCGGCGATGGCGAGGATCAGCTCCTTCGGGAACGCAGCGAACAACGCCGCCACCGTGGCGCCGAACAGGCCCACGATCAGGTAGAACACGCCGGCCGCGATGGCCGCCACATAACGACGCGCGGCATCCTCATGCGCCTCGCGCCCCATGCAGATCGCCGCGGTGATCGCGGCCAGGTTGAGCGCGAACGCGCCGAACGGCGCCAGCACCAGGTTGACCACGCCGGTCCAGCCGACGACGGGCGAGATCGGGATCGGATAGCCCGACGCGCGGATCACCGCCACGCCCGGCACATTCTGCGAGGCCATCGTCACGATGAAGAGGGGTAGGGCGATGCCGATGATTGCGGCGAACGAGAACGTCGGCGTGGTGAATATCGGCTTCGCCAGTTGCAGCGTCAGCCCGTCCACGCGCAGCAGGCCGAGCGCACCGGCGAAGGCGATGCCGACCAGCAGCGTCAGGATCACCGCGTAGCGCGGGAGCAGCCGGCGCGCGAGCAGGTAGACCGCGAACATCGTCAGCACCATGCCCAGTTGCGTCTTCATCGACGCGAACGCCTCGATGCCGAAGCGCAGCAGCACGCCCGCCAGCATGCCGGACGCCAGCGACACCGGGATGCGGCTGATCATCCGCTCGAAGAAGCCGGAGAAGCCGGACACCACGATCAATAGCGCCGACAGCAGGAACGCGCCGATCGCATCCGACAGCGGAAGCCCGGCCGCGCTGCTGATCAGCATAGCGGCACCGGGCGTCGACCACGCCGTCACCACCGGCATGCGGTAGCGCAGCGACAGGCCGATGCACGTCAGGCCCATGCCCAGCCCAAGCGCCCACATCCACGAGCTGATTTCCTCCGGCGACGCGCCCAGCGACTGCGCCGCCTGGAACACGATCACCGCCGAACTGGCGAAGCCGACCAGCACGGTGACGAAGCCGGCGGCGATGGCAGAGAGGGAGAGGTCTTTCAGCAGGTGGCGGGGTGGGTTGAAGTCCATGAGCTCTTCTGGCCTGTGGGAGCGACGTAAGTCGCGAACGCTTTCTCAACCGGTCTTTATCGCCGATGCCACTTCGTCTTCGATGATTACCGCGCTTTCGCGACTTACGTCGCTCCCACAAGAGCGACACGTCGGTTGACAGCCTCGCACCAGCGCGTCGCCACGGCCAGCGACGTGGTGCACACGGCCTCGTCGGTGACGGTGGTGACGGCCCGCTCTAGCAGCTGGATATCCGCTTCGTGCTGGCGCGCCACGTGCGGATCCTCGAAGAAGATCACCCGCTGGCAGCGGTGCTCCAGCACGCGGTCCGCGATCTGCGCGTCGCCGCCGAGGGGGCCGCTCTGGAATCGCTCCACCCACGGCATGTCCTGCGGCCAACCGCGGCTCCACGCCAGTTCGTTGAGCCGCAGGCCGGTGGTGCCGGTCGCCATGCGGTGACCGAAGCGGGACAGCACGTCGAAATGCGCGTCGGCGAAGGCCAGCATCTGCGGCTTCATCGCATCGTGCGCGATCAGCGCCAGCGTCTGCGATTCCAGTGCGTGGAAGCGGTCCGCGCCGCGGTCTGGCGCGAAGCCGGCATGGATGCGTTCCATCTCGATCCAGTCGCGGGCCGAGGCCACCGTCGACAGGAACGGCTTGCCATGGATCACGCACTGCCGTTTCAGCGCGGTGGCTTCGGGGAAGATCGAGGACGGATCAACGGGGTCGATGAAGTAGATCGCACCGTCCAGGCTGCGTTCCGCGCCCTCCAGGCCGACGACTTCCGCCACCAGCTTCATCAATCCGCCATCGCGACCGTACGGATAGCGCTTGAGTCCGTCGTAGCCCCGCAGCATGCAGGCGGCGGCGATCGCATCGTGCGTGCGCCCCACCGCATGCAGCGCCAGCTGAAGGTCGCGGATGCCGGGCTCGCAGGCACGCAGCCAGCGGAACAGCGCCGCATCCTCGGTGTGGTGGTGCAGGCGGTTGGCAGCCAGGCCCAGGCGCATGTTCGGTCAGATGGACAATAGAGCCGCGAGTCTAGCGTAGAGCCGAGCTTGCTCGGCTCCGCATGGCCTCAGAGGCAAAGGCAGCAGAGCAAGCTCCGCTCTACGAGAGCAGGGTGACGATGCTCGCCGCCGCGTCGCGGCCTTCGGCGACCGCGGTGACCACCAGGTCCGCGCCGCGCACGGCGTCGCCACCGGCGAACAGCTTCGGGTGGGTGGTCTGGAACGGCAGGCGGTCGCCGCCACCGGCGACGATGCGGCCGTTCGGCGTGCCTTCCACGCCGACCTCGGCCAGCCACGCCGGCACCGTCGGCGAGAAACCGAACGCGATGATCACCACGTCCGCATCCAGTACCGATTCGCTGCCTTCGATCGGCACGGCGCTCTGGCGGCCGCGTTCGTCGGGCTCGCCCAGTCTGGTTTCCACCACCTGCACGCCGGCAACGGTGCCGTCCTCGCCTGCCACGATGGCCAGCGGCTGACGGTTGAAGAGGAAGCGCACGCCTTCCTCGCGTGCATTGGCGACTTCGCGCGCGGAGCCGGGCATGTTCGCTTCGTCGCGGCGGTAGGCGCAGGTGACCTTGGCCGCGCCCAGGCGGATCGCACTGCGCACGCAGTCCATGCCGGTATCGCCGCCACCGAGCACGACGACGCGCTTGCCGTGCAGATCGGGCAGTTGCAGCGTGTCTTCCCAGCCGGCGATCGCGCGGCCCCACGGATCGTTGCCGCTGACGATGCGTCCGTTCTGTACCAGGAAGGGCAGCGCCGGCAGCACGCCGTCCAGGTCCTGGCCGGGCAGGCCGCCGTCGGTGTAGCGGTACGCGCCGGTGCCGAGGAAGACCGCGTCGTAGTCTCCGAGCAACTGCGCGAGCGTCACGTCGCGACCGACTTCCACGCCCAGGCGGAATTCCACGCCCATGCTTTCCAGCACCTCGCGACGCTGCGCGATGACGCTCTTGTCGAGCTTGAAGCTGGGAATGCCGAACTGCAGCAGGCCGCCGATCTGCTCGTAGCGGTCATAGACGACGGCCTGAATACCGGCACGCGCCAGCCGGTCGGCGCAGCCGAGGCCCGCCGGTCCCGCGCCGATCACGGCCACGCGCTTGCCGGTGGGCTGCACGTCGCTCAGGTCCGGGCGCCAACCCTTGGCCAGCGCGGTGTCGACGATGTACTTCTCCACCGCGCCGATGGTGACTGCGCCGAATTCCTCCAGCGTGCAGCTGCCTTCGCACAGGCGATCCTGCGGGCACACGCGGCCGCAGACTTCCGGCAGCGGATTCGTCGAATGGCAAAGCGCGGCGGCTTCTTCGATGCGGTTCTCCTGCACCAGCTGCAGCCACTGCGGGATGGCGTTGTGCACGGGGCACTTCCAGCTGCAGTAGGGATTGCCGCAATCCAGGCAACGCCCGGCCTGGTACTGCGCTTCCTCCTTGCCGAACTTGCCGTACAGCTCGCCCCAATCGCCGCCCGTGCGCAGCTCCAGCGGAATGCGCTGCGGCATCGTCCGCGGCAGGTCGAGGAATTGGAATACCTGCTTCTTGCTCATGAGAACAGTACCTGCTTCCCCTCTCCCTCGACGGGAGAGGGTGGCCGAAGGCCGGGAGAGGGTGAGCCGGCGCTCGTCGAAACGACGTGCCGTACTGCATCGAGTGCATCAGAGAAACGGCACGCGTCGCTACGCTCGCGCCCCCTCTCCTGCCCTCCGGGCATCCTCCCCCGCGAGGGGGGAGGAGTAAGACAAGGCGCATTCATGCCGCCCGCCTCAACGTCTCGCTCAACGAATCGATGCTCGCGGCCTTCGGCTTCACCAGCCAGAACTTGCCGACGTAGTCGCGGAACTCGTCGAGGATCTGCTGCGCCCAGATGCTGCCGGTCAGTTCGCGATGGCGGCTGATCAGCGTGTGCAGGTGCTGGCGATGGCTCTCGAAGCCTTCCGGGCTGATGCGGTGGATGTCGATCAGCTCGTGGTTGTAGCGGTCGACGAAATCGCGGTCCAGGTCGAGCACGTAGGCCAGGCCGCCGGTGAAGCCGGCGCCGAAGTTCAGGCCCACCTTGCCCAGCACCAGCACGATGCCGTCGGTCATGTACTCGCAGCAGTGGTCGCCCGCGCCTTCGATCACGGCCAGCGCGCCGGAGTTGCGCACGCCGAAGCGCTCGCCCGCGCGGCCGGCCGCGAACAGTTCGCCACCGGTGGCGCCGTACAGGCAGGTGTTGCCGATGATCGGCGTGTTGCGCGCCTCGAAGCGTGCGCCGCGCGGCGGACGCACCACCAGGCGGCCGCCGGCCATGCCCTTGCCGACGTAGTCGTTGGCTTCGCCTTCCAGTTCCATCTGCAGGCCGCCGGCGTTGAACGCGCCGAAGCTCTGCCCGGCGGTGCCGCGGAAGCGCAGGGTCAGCGGCGCATCGGCCATGCCCTGGTTGCCGTGCTGGCGCGCGATGGCGCCGGACAGGCGGGTGCCGATGCTGCGGTCGGTGTTGTGGATCAGGAAACGGTGGTCGCCGCCGCTCTTCTTGCGGATCGGCTCGGCGAGCAAGCCGTCGAGCTGCGTGGCCAGGCTGTCCGGCGATTCGTACAGGCGTTGCGCCGCGCAGCTGCTGCTGTCGAATTGCGCGCCCTTCAGCAGGCGCGACAGGTCGACGTTCACGCCTTCGCGCGGCGACACATCCAGCTGCTGCAGCAGATCGGTGCGGCCGACGATCTCGTCCAGCGAACGCGCGCCCAGGTAGGACAGCCACTGCCGCACTTCCTCGGACAGCAGGCGGAAGAAGTTCTCCACGCGCTCGGGCAGGCCGGTGAAGTACTGCGTGCGCAGGCGCTCGTCCTGCGTGGCCACGCCGGTGGCGCAGTTGTTGAGGTGGCAGATGCGCAGGTACTTGCAGCCCAGCACGATCATCGGGCCGGTGCCGAAGCCGAAACTGTCGGCGCCGAGCAGCGCAGCCTTGACCACGTCCAGGCCGGTCTTCAGGCCACCGTCGGTCTGCAGCACGGTGCGGTCGCGCAGCTGGTTCACCACCAACGCGTGGTGCGCTTCGGCGACGCCGAGTTCCCACGGCACGCCGGCATAGCGGATCGAACTCACCGGGCTGGCACCCGTGCCGCCGTCGTGGCCGGAGATGGTGATCAGGTCCGCGCCCGCCTTCACCACGCCGGCGGCGATCGTGCCCACGCCCGCATGGCTGACCAGCTTCACCGATACCAGCGCGGTCGGATTGACCTGCTTGAGGTCGTAGATCAGCTGGGCGAGGTCTTCGATGGAATAGATGTCGTGGTGCGGCGGCGGCGAGATCAGGCCGATG
The DNA here is from genome assembly GCF_057654715.1 of Pseudoxanthomonas sp. G3. NCBI lineage: Bacteria > Pseudomonadati > Pseudomonadota > Gammaproteobacteria > Lysobacterales > Lysobacteraceae > Pseudoxanthomonas > Pseudoxanthomonas sp. G3. Next base: position 4,004,468 of record NZ_CM172805.1, on the reverse strand, counting down.
CCGGGCTTGGCGTAGCGCAGGCGCGCGATCAGCTCGTTGACCTTGTGGCCTGGCAACTGGCCGCCTTCGCCGGGCTTGGCGCCCTGTGCGACCTTGATCTGCAGCACTTCAGCGTTGACCAGGTATTCCGGCGTCACGCCGAAGCGGCCGGAGGCGACCTGCTTGATCTTGCTGCGCTTCTCGGTGCCGTAGCGCGCCGGGTCTTCGCCGCCTTCGCCGGAATTGCTGCGGCCGCCAAGGCGGTTCATCGCGATGGCCAGCGCTTCGTGCGCTTCCGGCGACAGTGCGCCCAGCGAGATCGCCGCGGTGTCGAAACGGCGCAACAGATCCGACGCGTCGGCCACCTCGTCCAGCGGCGTCGGCGTGTCGGCCTTCTTCAGCTGCAGCAGGTCGCGCAGTGCCGAAGGCGGGCGAGAGTTCACCGCGTCCGCGTAGGCCTGCCAGTCGCGGGCGTCGCCAGTGCGCGTCGCGCGCTGCAGCGTCATCACCACGTCCGGGTTGTACATGTGGTACTCGCCGCCGTGCACGTACTTCAGCAGGCCGCCGACCTCGGGCGATTCGCGGTCGTTCCAGGCGCGCGCGTCCAACTGGCGCGCCTCAAGATCGAGGCGTTCGAAGCCCACGCCGCCGATCCGCGACGGCGTTTCGGCGAAGCACAGGTCGACCACGTCCGGGTCCAGGCCGACGATCTCGAACAGCTGCGCGCCGCGGTAGCTGCTGATCGTGCAGATGCCCATCTTCGAGATGATCTTCGACAGGCCCTTGTAGATGCCTTTGCGGTAGCTGCGACCGATCTGTGCCTGTTCGCCGCCCTTCTTCAACTGGAGGATGCCGCGGCGGCCCAGGTCGAACAGCGTCTGGTACGCCAGGTATGGATACACCGCGGTGGCGCCCACGCCGATCAGGCAGGCCATGTGGTGCGGATCGCGCGCGGTCCCGGTTTCGACGATCAGGTTGACGTCGCAGCGCAGGCCCACGCGGCAGAGGTGGTGATGCACGGCGCCGGTGGCCAGCAGCGCGTGCGCCATCGGGCGGCCCGGCTGCGGGTAGCGGTCGGACAGCAGCAGCATGACCTCGCCGGCGCGTGCTGCCTGTTCGACTTCGCGGCAGATCCGCTCGAGTCCTGCCTTCAGCCCTTCCTCGGGCGCGTAGGACAGGTCGACCAGACGGTTCTTCTCGACGTACTGCGGCATCTTCAACAGCTGCCGCAGCTTGCGCTGGCTCAGCACCGGCGAGTTGAGGATGACGTGGTTCACCGTTTCCGGGCCGGCGTGGAAGATGTTGGTCTCGCGACCCAGCTGGGTGGTCAGCGACATCACGCAGTCTTCGCGCAGCGGATCGATCGGCGGATTGGTGACCTGCGCGAACGCCTGGCGGAAGTAGTCGTACAGCGGACGCGTCTGCCGGCTGAGCACGGCCATCGGCGTGTCGTCGCCCATCGAACCGGTGGCTTCCTGCTCGGTCTCGGCCAGCGGGCGCAATACCTGCTCCACTTCTTCGGTCGAGAGCTGGAACAGCTTGTGGTAGCCGCGCAGCGTGCGCTCGTCGAAGGGCTCCTCGACCAGCGACGGATCGATCAGCTCGGTCTGCAGGTAGGTCACACCCTGGTGCAGCCACTGCTTGTACGGCGCGCGGCCGCGGTTGATGCGGTCCACCGCCTCGCTGTCGAGCAGGTCGCCGCGGCGCAGGTCGATGGCCATCATCTCGCCCGGGCCCAGCTTGCCCTTGCGGGTCACGCGTTCGGCGGGCACTTCCCACACGCCGGCTTCGCTGGCGACGATGAAATGGCGGTCGCTGGTCAGCATCCAGCGCGCGGGGCGCAGGCCGTTGCGGTCGAGCGTGCACGCCGCGTAGCGCGCGTCCATCGACACGATGCCGGCCGGGCCGTCCCATGGTTCGGTGTTGAGGCCGTAGAACTCGTAGAACGCAGCGAGGTCGGCATCCTTGAATTCCAGCGATTGCGTGGCCGGCGGCACCAGGATGCGCAGCGCCTGGATCAGCTCCATGCCGCCGGCGACCAGCAGCTCCAGCATGTTGTCCAGGCTCTGCGAATCGGAGCCGTGCATCGAGATGACCGGGTCGAATTCGCCGATGTCGAAGCGTGGCGTCTTCCACACCTTGCTACGCGCCTGCGCCCAGCGACGGTTGCCCTCGATCGTGTTGATCTCGCCGTTGTGCGCCAGCAGGCGGAACGGGTGCGCCAGCGGCCAGCGCGGCAACGTGTTGGTGGAGAAGCGCTGGTGGAAGACCACCGCGCTGCTCGCCAGTTCGCCGCGCTGCAAATCCGGGTAGAACGTCGCCAGCTTGTCCGGCAGCACCATGCCCTTGTAGCCGATGGCGTGCGGCGACAGCGTGACCACGTAGAAGTCGGGCGCCGACGCGCGCAGCTGCTGTTCGCTGCGGCGGCGGGCGAGGAACAACGCCAGCGCGAACGCTTCGTCCTTCTGGCCGTCGCCGGCTTCGACGTAGAGCTGTTCGATGCGCGGCAGCGTGTCCTTGGCCAGCTGGCCGCACACCGCGTCGTGGGTAGGTGGGACGCGCCAGCCCTTCACCGCCACACCGGTGCGGAACAGTTCTGCTTCCAGGGTGGCGCGGCACTGTGCGGCGAGCGCGTCGTCGTGCGGCAGGAAGACCAGGCCGGACGCGAAGCGCTCGCCCAGCACGATGCCGGACTCGGTGGCCAGCGCGCGGAGGAAGGCCTCCGGTTTGCGGATCAGCAGGCCGCAGCCATCGCCGGTGAGGCCATCGGCAGCGACGCCGCCACGATGGGTCATGCGCGAGAGCGCGGCAATGGCGGTATCGACGAGCGCGCGCGAGGGCTGGTCGTCGAGCTGCGCGATCATGCCGAAACCGCAGGCGTCGCGTTCGTCGTTGGGGTCGTAGAGACCCTGGTCAAAGCCGCCTTGGCGATGGCGAGGGGCCATGGGGTGCCTCAAACCGGAGTGACGGCGACACCGTGCCCTGCCCGCGCAGCGGCACTTCGAAATGTCACCGGAAACCCGACTAGACCATAGATGTTGCGACGCCGCAACAACACCTCTGGCGCACCACTTGTTGGTTGCAAAGGCAACTTTTTCCGATGGGAAGCGCCATTCAGCCGGACAACAAAAAACCGCCCGCGTCACCGCGGGCGGTTCGTCGTGCGATGCACGTCGACCGAGGCGTCAGCCGCAGTTGACCGAGGTCGCTACGCCCTTTTCGTCGAGGATGATGTTAAGGCGGTTCGGGTTGAAGTCCATCGTCGCGGCATCGCCCGGCTTCAGCGCGCGCACGGACTCGGACTTGCTGTCGCTCTTGGCCTGCTCGATGTCCTTCTCGCTCGGCGTCTTGCCGATGATCCATTGCGCCTGGGTGTCGTCGCAGCTGCCGGCGAGCTCGGCCGGCGCGGGCTCGGCGGCGGGCGGCGTGGCGGCTTCGCTGGCGGCGGCCTGGGACTGTTCGGCGGCGGCGGTCTGTTCGTCGGTCTCGGGCGAGGAGCAGGCAGCCAGCGAGAGGGTCAGCAGCAGGGCAGGGATCGCCGTTCGGATCATGCGGAACTCCGGAGGGTGAGATGGAGGAAAAGATGACGCATCGGACATTCGAGAGTCGTTAACCGACCGCCGCGCGCCGCCGTTCGAGCCACCATAGCAGTGCACTGGCGCAAAGCCATGCCAGGAACCAGGGCCATGCCGGCCCGCGCGCGCCGTCGGCCGCGGCCGGCGTTGTCGAAGAACCCGCCATCGTCACGCGCCGGGCGGTCTGCGCCTGCAGGTCGGCGACATGCAGCGCACGCGCATCGTCCGCGCGGCGAACGAAGAACGGCGTCGTGCTTTCGCCCGTGGTCAGTTGGTGCCAGCCCGGGATACGTGACCAGAAGCCCGCACAGCGCGCTGCGCCGGTCGCGGGATCACGCTGCAGCTGCGTCGTGCTGCCATCGGGGGCGACGATCCGTGCGTCATCGGCGATGCCGCAGAGCGAGGTGCGGACGCCCGCACGCGCGTCGCCCGGCACTGCCGCCAAGGCCTGCGTCCCCGCACGGGCCAGCGTGCCGAAGGCTTGCGACCACAGGGCCGCGTGCGTCTCGGGATGCCCCGACAGCACCAGCGCGTAGGTGTCGGTCGGCGTCCACAGACCGATGCGGCCGCGACCTACCGCATGCCACCAGGCGACCGGCGTGCCGGCGGCGTCGCGCAGCAGCGGCACGGTGTCGGCCGCCGGCGCGCGCGCTGCGCGTCTTGCCAACAGCGGCAGGCCGGCCGGCACCGCATCCGTGTCCACGGGCCGGTCTTCGGTCCCTGCACCGCGTCGCGCGCGCCAGGCATCGTCGTCTGGCGCAGGACGCGGCAAACGCAGCTCGACTTCGTCGTTGCCGACCACGGCGATGCCCAGCCAGCGCTGTACCGATGCCGGCAGCGGGCCGTCCGCGCGCACCAGCACGCCCAGGCCGCCGTCGCGCACCGCGGCCGCGAGCGCCGCGCGCTGGCCGTCACTCAGGCCCGCGACGCTGCGTGCGTCCAGCACGACCAGATCGAAGCGGCGCAACGTGTCCGCGGTCATCGGCAGCGGCGCGTCGCCGAGCTGCAAGCCACCGCCGAGGCTGACCTGCAGGCGCATCGGCATGCCGACATCGGTCGCCCAGCGACGCAGGTATTTCCACTCGGCGTTCGGCGCACCGGCGAGCGCCCACACGCGCGGAGCGGCGACGGCTTGTGTCCACACCGGTAACGATGCCGCATCGGCCACGGCGCCGCGCACGTCCAGAACCTCCACGCGGAACAGCGCAGGCCCAGGAAGGCGGGCGATACCGCGGAGGCGGAAGCGGCCCTGCGCGTCCAACGTCGCCGCATCGATGCGCTGGCCCGCGGGATCGCGCAGCACCACCGTCGCCTTCGGCATGCCATGCACGCGGCCGCCGGCGATGAAGCCATCACCGGGTGCTACGACATCCACCGCAGCCAGTTCGACCACGCCACGCGGCAGCGCCGAAGGCGAGAACGCCAGCGACCGCGCGCCAACCGCATCGCGGTCCCGCGCTTCCAGTCCGTCGCCGACGACGTGCAGCGTGTGCAGGTCGGGATGCTTGCGCAGCGCCGTCGCCAGATCCGGTACGCGCTCGACGCTCTCCATTGCCGGGGCTTCCGGCAGCGCGACGCGCGGCTGGCCCCGCAAGGCCGCCGGCGGTGCGACTGCGTCAGCGTTTGCCGTCATCACCACCAGCGTGCCGGCCGTGGCGGCCTGGCGCGGTGGCAGCAGGGTGGTGTACAGCAGCGCGGCGCAGACCGGTTGTAACGCGCACAACAGCAGGAAGCGCACCAGCGGGCCGCGCGCGTCGGCCGCCGCGCCGCGACGACGGGCCATCAATCGCACCCAGGCGACTACTACGCCCAGGGCGAGCAGGCCGGCCAGCAACGTGGGCAGGGAGGTGTGCAGGTTCATCGCGCCGGCTCCTGTTGCAGCGCGTCGAGGTAGCGCCGGCCCGCATCGTCTGGGGGCGCACGCCGCGGCACCTGCGCCGGCGGCTGTGGCGATGCGGACCACAGCAGCGCGCGCAGGCGCGCCCGGCAGGGCGCACACGCCGGGTCGCCGCGAACTTCGTCGATGGCGGCGAACAGGTCCAGCGCGTCCGGCACGCGCGTCTCGTTCGTGCGCAACCACGCCTGCAACGCATCCAGGTCCGCCACGTCGGCGGCCGCGCCGTCATGAGCCAGCGCACGCCACGCGCGGGCAGGCGCCGCGTCTGCATCGTCCGCCGTGCGTTCGAGCGGACCGAGCGCGCGCGCCACGATGCCCTTGCGCTCGCCCCCGAGCCGGCGCGTTTCGTCGATGGGCGGAAGCTCCGGCCCGACGCGCGCCAGGTAGATGCGCGTGGCCTGCTGCACCTGCTTGATGTATTCCAACGCCTTGTACGCGAACGGCAACGCCTGATCCGGACGGCCCTGGCGCAGGTGCAGTTCCGATTGCCACATCTGGTCCAGCGCCTTCTTCAACGTTGCGCGCGTCTCGGGGTCGAGCAGCGTCGCCGCTTCAGCGTGGTCGTGGGTGTGGCCATAGGCCTCGAGCACGTCGGCTTCGCGGCCGAAACTCGCGCCGGTCGCCGACGTCGCATGGTCGTGGCCGTCCTGTGCGGCGGGCGCCTCGCTCGCGTGGTCGTGCCCGTCGTCGTCCGCATGGTCGTCGTCGGTGTCGCTGGTCGGGGGCGGCTGCGGTTCGCCTTCGGCTTCCTCGCCGAGGAACTGGCCGTAACGTAGGCGAAGAATGCGCTGGTCCACGCCGATCCCGTCCGAGCGCGTGACGAACGTGTCCGCGGCGAGACTGCGTTTCTGCTTCTGCAGCGCCTCAGCGTCGATGATGATCTGGCGTTGGCTGCGGAAGTAGGCAGGCATCACCCTCTTCACCAGCCCGTCCAGTCCCGTGCTTTCCTGGCCGAGATCCGCCGGCCAGCGCAGGATCAGTCCCGGACTCTGCGCGCGCTGCGGCGACGGCGAACGGGTGTCCTGCACAGTGAGCTGGGCAATGAGGTCGTCGCCCACGGCCATGCCGAGCGCCTTCAGATCGAGCGAGGCGGTGAAGCGGCGCGCGGTCGCTGGACCGGTGCCGCGCAGCGTGATCGCCTGTTCCTTGAACGCGATGTTCTCGCCGCGGCCCTGCGCCAGCGTCAGCTTCAGCGTGGCCGCCGGGGCGATGCCGTAATCGTCGCGCGCTTCGAAGGCCAAGACCCAGCGCGCCTGTCCAACCGCCACCAGGCTCAGGCCTCGGTCCGGTGCCAGCACCTTCACTTGCGGCACGCGGTCGGGGATCGCATCCAAGCGGCGGAGTTTCGACGGCGGCTGCGCCTCGGTGCCGGCCGCGATCACCCGGTACAGCGTGGATTTCACCAGTACATGCGTCGCCTGCCAGGTGTCGCCCTCGCGGACCAGCGTGATGCGCTGGCCGTCGTGGAAGACGAGATCCGCGCGCGTGGGTTGCGGTTCGAAGCGCAGCGTCCAAGCCAGGCGCGAACCGGCAGGGGCTTTCGCGTCGAGCGTGGCTTCGTCGCGCGGTGGTTGGCCGGTGTAGGCCGGCGGTGCCACGTGCAGCCGCTGTGCGACGAGGCGCGGCACGCCGGGCACGACGGGTGTGTCCTCATCGGCGGGCGCGAGCGTGCCGGGCGCCGAGGTGCGCGCGGGCCACAGGGCGGCGAGGGCGACCACCCCGGCGGCGATGAGCCACATCGCCACGATGCGCGCCCAGGGCCACGGCGTGCGCAGGTCCGGCGCGGGCTGGGTGCGCAGGCGTTCGCGCACGCGCACCTGCTGCAACTGCTGCAACGGGCTCAGCGTCGCCGGGGGCGCCAACAGCAGATCGCTGCTGTCGTCCAGGTCTTTGCGGCGCGCATCCAGCTGGCGCACCAGCCAGGCGGTGTCGAACGCGCGTGTCCGTCGCCAGGCCAGCGCGGCCAGCAATGCGATGCCGACCACGGCCACCGTGACGGCCAACGCAGGCGATGCGGCACGCCACAGCACGCCGCCCACGGCGACGGGTACCGCGGCACCGAGCAGCAGCTGGCCGATGCCGGCGTAGCGTCGGACCTGGGCGAGGCGATCGAACGCCGAGTGCGTCATGGCGCCACGCTCCGCGTCCGTCGCGTCGCCATCCAGCGTTCGACCAGCACCAGCAGCGCGATCAACAGCGCCAGCCACGGTTGCAGGTCGCGCGGCGCCACCGGATAGGACGCACCGCCGCGGATCGGCGCGTAGTCGGCGGCCGACACGCGGGTGGGCGCTGCCGCTGGCGCATCGAACAGCGCGCGCAGGTGGTGCGGGAAGTCCGCGTCGACCAAGACCGGCATCGCGTCCGGGCGCAACGGCCGGGTGAAGCGCATCACCCGGCCACGGCCGTGTGCCGCGCCTTCGACGAGCGGCGTGCCGTCGGCATCGCGCCACGCCACGGAGGTCATGGCGATGCCGTCCAGCGTCGCGTCGCTAGCCAGCAACGCGGTGCCGCCCGCGGTGATCCACTGCGTCACCGTTGATGGCACCGGACCGGGCACCAGCCACACCAGCGGATGCGAGGGCGGCGGCAGCGGCTCGTCGTGCGTACCCGTCTGCAGGGGTACGGAGGTCGCGTTGGGCGGCATCCATGCGCGGGCCGCGGCGCGCAGGTAGCGCAGGCCGCGTTCATCGCCGGCAGCATGGCGAACGACGAGCGCGAGTGGCGACGGCGGGGCGGCGTTTGTCGCCGGCATCGCACCGTCGACGACGCGCCAGGCGATGTCGCGCGACAGCTGCGGACGCTCAGCATCGGCGCCCTGCAGCGTGGTCGGAACCAGCACCGTCAGCGCCACGCCCGCAGGTAATTCGGCATCCAACTGGCGCAGCAGGCTTCCGATGGGTGGCGTGCCCGCAGGCGGTGGTTCGTCCAGCGAGGGGAAGCCCGGCGCCAGCCAGTGCAGCCGCGTGCGTGGATCGGTGGCTTGCGCGCGCGCGAGGGCGGCATCGACGCCCGGTACGACGACTTGCCAGGGCCGGTCATCGTCCAGGCCCGACAACACCGGCCGGGCCAGCCACAGCGCGAGCAGCGCGAGCAGCAGCAACCGCAGCAGCAGCAGCGGCCACTCGTCGAAGCGGATGCGGTGGCGGGGTTTGGGTTTCTGCCGCAGCCAGCGCAGCGCGGCGAAGTCGGTCGGCGTCTGCTCATGCCGGCGCGCGAGATGCAGCAGCAACGGCAGCAGCAGGGCTGCGAGCGCCGCCAGGCCGGCCGGCAGCAGGAACGCCAGGCTCATGCGTACTCCGCCGCGTCGCGCGCGCCGAACAGCCGCCGCAGTGGCAGGTCCAGCGGCTGGTCGGTGTAATAGCGTGCGTGACGAATGCCGACGGCATCCAGGCGCGCATCCAGCACGCGCTGCGCATCAGCGAAGCGGCGCAGGTAGTCCGCGCGCAGGGCGGTCGCATCGCCCAGCAGCTCCTCTCCGGTTTCCGGGTCGCGGAAGCGGTGGCCGCCGGTGTAGGAGAAGTCGCGTTCTTCCGCCGTCAGCAGTTGGATCGCCAGCACTTCCCGCCGCGCGGACGCCAGGCGTTCGGCCAGCGCCGGCATCGCGTCGTCGAACCAGTCGCTCAGCACCAGCACCAGGTCGCCGGCGCCGATCCGTTCGAACACCGGACCCAGTCGGTCCTGTACGGGGAACGCGCCCTCAGCGCGCAGACCGTGCAGTGCAAGCAGCAGCTGGTCGCGTTGGCGCGCCCCCGTACCCGGGGCCACCAGCCGCACGCCCGTGCCATGCAGCACCAGCAGGCCGAAGCGATCGCCCTGGCGCAGCGCGAGTTCGGCGATGCAAGCGGCCAAGCTGCGCGCGGCGTCGAAGCGCATGCCGCGGTGGCCGTCGCGCTGCGTCATCGACGCGGTCGCATCGAGCACGATCCACACCGTCAGCGGACTCTCCCGTTCGGCCTCGCGCACGAAGAACCGGTCCGAGCGCGCGTAAAGTTTCCAGTCGATCTGGCGTAGTTCATCGCCGGGTTCGTAGGCGCGGTACTGGGCGAACTCCAGCCCCGCGCCGCGGCTGCGGCTGTGGTGCAGGCCGATCCCCTGCGTGCCGATCGCACGGCGCGCGGTCAGCCGCAGGTCCTTCAACCGGCTGCGGACGTCGGCGGGGATCAGGTCCTGAGCCACGGCGTCGCTCAGGGGGAGAGGGGCACGCCGCGCAGCAACGCGACGATCACGTCGTCCGCGCCGACCTGCTCGGCCTCGGCAGCGAACGACAACAGCAGGCGGTGGCGCATCACCGGCTTGGCCAGCGCCGCGATGTCCTCGCGCGTGGCCGCCAGTCGCCCATGCAGCAGTGCGCGCGCCTTCGCGGCGAGCACCAGCGACTGGCCGGCGCGCGGGCCCGCACCCCAGCGCACGTACTTGCGGACTTCATCGGGGACGCCGTCGCCGGGGCGACTGGCACGGACCAGCCTGGTGATCCAGCGCAGCAGGTCCTCGCTGACATGCACGTCGCGCACGTGCTTTTGCAGCGCCAGGACCGCCTCGCCTTCCATCACGCGCGGCACCGCGCCGCCCGCGCGGCCGGTCGTCTGGGCCAGAATGTCGTGCTCTTCCTGCTCGGTCGGATAATCGACGCGGATGTGCAGCAGGAAGCGGTCCAGCTGCGCTTCCGGCAACGGGTAGGTACCGGCCTGCTCGAGCGGATTCTGCGTGGCCAGCACGAAGAACGGCGAGGGCAGCGCATGGGTGGTGCCGGCATAGCTGACGGTGCGTTCCTGCATCGCTTCCAGCAACGCAGCCTGGGTCTTCGGCGGCGTGCGGTTGAGCTCGTCGGCGAGCAGCAGGTTCGTGAAGATCGGGCCGGGCTGGAAGCGGAAATGGCGATGGCCCGTGCCGTGGTCTTCCTCCAGCAACTCGGTACCGAGGATGTCGCTGGGCATCAGGTCCGGGGTGAACTGCACGCGGCGGAACTGCAGGTGCAGCGCCTGGCCGAGCGAACGGACCAGCAGCGTCTTGCCGAGCCCGGGCACGCCTTCGAGCAGGCAGTGGCCGCCGGCCAGCAGGCCGATCAGCAGCTGCTCCACCACGTCCTGCTGGCCGACGATGGCCTGGCCGATGGCGGCGCGGAGTTCGCCGAGCTTGGCGAGCTGGTGCTGGAGGTCGGATTCGGTGAGGGCGTTCATGCGGGTTCCATGGGGGTTGTAGCGCGGAGCTTGCTCCGCTGCTGTTCTGTTCGTGTCGCGAGGATCAGCGGAGCAAGCTCCGCTCTACGGGGAGCGAGGCTCATGTCGTCAATGCATAGACCACGAGATTCACGCCGAACTTGGTGTTGTCCTCGGCCAGGAAGCGCTTGTTGCGCCAGTCGTAATCCCACTCGCAGCCGTAGTCCTTGTTGCTGTAGAGCACGCCGAGGCGGCCGTTCATCTCGATGCCCTGCAGGTACTCGTGCACCAGATCGTCGCCCCAGCCGTTGAGCTCGAAGCTGGTCGCCGGCGGGCCGTCGAACTTGAAGAACGAAGAATAGATCGCGTGCGTGTTCGGCAGCTTCTTCATCGCCCTCGCGCCGAAGATCGACGCCATCTGCGCCTCGAACGACTTGGCGAACAGGCCGTCGATGTCGTGGTTGCAGTCATCGACAAACACGAAGCCGCCGTTGCGCACGTAACGCTCGAAATGCCGCCGCTCCACCGGATTGAACTCGACCAGCTTGTGGCCGGCCAGGTAGCAGAACGGCGCGGTGAGCATGCGCGGGTCGGACAAGGCCAGCACATGCTCCTTCGGGTCCACCCGCAGGCTGGTGTAATCGATCAGCGAGGTGATGAGGTTGGACGGCATGCGCGCGTCCACGTCCCAGTCGCCGGAGTCGTACTTCAGGCGGGTGAACCAGAAGTCGTAGGCGCCGGCGGCGCGTGCTTGCCGGGGCAATGCCGCCGTCACCATGCCGCCGAGCATCAGGTGCAGGAATTGTGCTCGCGTTAGCCGGGAGTGGAGCAAAGCCGGGAGTCTCTGAGAGCCCCTCTCCTGACGGCGACCGCAGGAAGTCCCGGTGGGAGAGAGGGGTTGGGGTGAGGGGCGATGGAGTCCTGACGGTGCAGGCATCATGGACTGCGCTCGCCCCTCATCCGCCCTTCGGGCACCTTCTCCCGAGGGGAGAAGGAGAAAGCGTTACACCGCGTCCGACAACGAGGTGAAGGTGAAGTCGCGCAGCTTCATCGGTGGAATCATCATGACGAAGCTGGACTCGTCGCCGGCCACGCGCACCGGCTTGCCCAGTTCCTCGATGTTGTTGAGCATGATCACCGGCGATTCGTTGAAGCGGAAGTTCTTCACCGGGTGCTTGATCTGCCCGTTCTCGATGTAGAACGTGCCGTCGCGGGTCAGGCCGGTCAGCAGCACGGTCTGCGGGTCGACCATGCGGATGTACCAGGTACGCGTGACCAGAATGCCCTTCTGCGTGCCGGCGACCAGTTCGGACGTCGACTTGGTGCCGCCCGCCATCAGCAGGTTGCCCGGTGAGCCCACCGCACGCTTGCCCTGTTTCTGTGCCCAGAAGCGCGAGTACTCCAGGTTGACCACCTTGCCGTTCTCGACGATGGCCATCTTCTCGCGCGGCAGGCCTTCGCTGTCCCACGGCATCACTTCCGCGCCGGGGTGCCACGGGTCTGCGCTGATGTTCACGCGCGGGTCGTAGACCTGCTCGCCCAGCTTGTTGCCGCCGCCCTTCTTGGACAGGAAGCTCCGGCCTTCGTCCGCCTGGCGCGCGTCGAAGAAGTTCATCATGAAAGAGATCAGGCCCGCGGCCGCGGCCGGTTCCAGGATCACCGTGTACTTGCCCGGCTCCAGCGCCTTCGCCTCGGCCGATTCGCTGGCCTTGCGCATCGCGGTACGGATGTCGCTGTCGGCCTTGAAGGCGCTGGCGTCCTTCAGGTTGCGGCCGACCCACCCAGAACCGCGGCCGTCCTCGGTGCGCACCGTGCAGGTGTAGTTGAAGGCGGTCGCGCGCTGGTAACCGAAGTTGCCCTTGCTGTTGGCGAAGGCGACGAAGCTCTGGCCGTCTTCCAGGAAGCCCGCGGCGATCAGCTTCTCCGCCTTGCAGGGGCCGATCGAATCGGCGGCGACCTGAGCGCGGAATTCAGGGGTGATGGCGGCGGTGGATTCGCTGAACGTGGGACTGGGCTTGTAGGTCTGCTTCTCCACGGCCGGCATGAACTCGGGGTTCTCCGGGGCGAGGCGGGCGAGGTCTTCGGCGCGGCGGACCACGCGTTCCAGCGCGGCGTCGTCGAATTCGTTGATCGTCGCGATGCCCACGCGCTTGCCGAACGCCACCTGCACGCCCAGGTCGGTGTTGCTGACGATGCCGCTGGTGGAGACGTTGTTCAGCGCGAAGCGGATGTTGCCGTCGACGGAACCGGTGAGGGAGGCGGTGCACTCGTCGGCGGTGGAGAGCGCGATGACCTTGTCCAGGATGGCCTTGGCCTGCGCTTCGGTGAGGATGCTCATGTGGGATGTTCTCCTTGTAGAGCGGAGCTTGCTCCGCTGCTCTTCGTTGTTTGACAGGACCTACGATCCGGTGCAGCCGAGCGCGCTCGGCTCTACAGGCCTCATCCCAGGCTGCGGGCGGTGTTGATGACGTTGATGCCGTTGAAGCGCGCGGTGGACGACCCGTGCGAGACCGCGGACACCTGGCCGGGCTGGCCCTTGCCGTCGAAGAACGAACCGCCCAGGCGGTAGTCGCTCTCGTCGCAGACGGCGCTGCAGGCGTTCCAGAACTCCGGCGTGCGGATCTGGTAGGCCACGTCCTCGATCTGCTGGGTGATCTTGCCGTTCTTGATCTCGTAGAAGAGCTGGCCGCCGAACTGCGCGTTGTAGCGCTGCTGGTCGATCGAGAACGAGCCGTCGCCGATGATGTAGATGCCGTTCTCGACGTCCTTCACCATGTCGGCCACGGACAACTTGGTCTTGCCGGCGGCCAGCGAGACGTTGGCCATGCGCTGGAACTGCACGCTGCTCCACGAGTCGGCGTAGCAGCAGCCATCGGATTCGGTCTTGCCCAGGATGTGGGCCTGGTCGCGGATGGTCTGGTAGTCGACCAGCTTGCCGGCGCTCACCAGGTCCCAGCGCTTGGTCTTCACGCCCTCGTCGTCGTAGCCGACCGCGCCCAGGCTACCGGGCTGGGTCTTGTCGGCGAACAGGTTCACCAGTTCGCTGCCGTACTGGAAGCGCTGCTCGCGCTTGTCCAGGGTGGCGAAACTGGTGCCGGCGTAGTTGGCTTCGTAGCCGAGCACGCGGTCCAGCTCCAGCGGATGGCCGACCGATTCGTGGATGGTCAGCCAGGTGTGCGAGGGATCCAGCACCAGGTCGTACTTGCCGGGCTTGACCGACGGCGCGGTCAGCTTCGCGCGCGCCTGCTTGGCCGCGGCGATGGCGTCTTCCTTCATGTCGTAAGACAGGCCGTAGTTGATCACGCCGTTGGGCGAGGTGAACTTCTGGCCGGCGTCACCGTCCAGGTACTCGTAGCCCAGGCCCATCGGGGCGGACAGGCCGTCGCGGGTGCGGAACTTGCCGCTGGCCTTGTCGATGGCGGTGACGGTCATCGGTACCCAGATGCGGTGCACGTCCTGGTCGATGTAGGAACCGTCGGTGCTGGCGAAGTACTTCTGCTCGTTGACCAGGAACATCATCGAGTTGACGAAGTCGGCGCCGGCGTTGATCGCCGCGGCGTTGACGCCCAGCAGCAGATCGACCTTGTCCTTGATCGGCACCTCCATCGCGTTCTTCTTGATCGGCGTCTTCCACGACACTTCGCCGAAGCCCGGCGCCTTGGCCAGCTGCACCGGCGCGGTCTGGGTCTTGCTGTTGGCCTTGGCGATGGCGGCGGCCTGGCGCGCGGCGGCGGCCACGCCCTCGGCGGTCAGCGTGTTGGTGGCGGCGAAGCCCCAGGCGCCATTGGCGATCACGCGGATGCCGGCACCGGTGGACTCGGTATTCACCACGTTCTGCACCTTGTCCTCGCGCGTGATGACGAACTGGCGCAGGTAGCGGCCGATGCGCACGTCGCAGTAGGTCGCGCCGACCTGCTTGGCCGCGGCCAGCGCGGCATCGGCGAGGCGCTTCTTGAAGGCGACATCGAGGGTGGACTGGAGTTGCTCGGCGGCGATCGCCTTGCCGAGGAAGGACGGCACCATCAGGCCGCCCAGGCTGAGGCCGGTCATGGCCAGGAAGTCACGACGTTGCAAGGCAATTCTCCACCGGTTGGGCCTGCCGGACGGCAGGCGGGGCTGCGACGTTGGTGCGTCGGCCCGCGCAGTCCCCGCGCAGGTCGTTCCCGATTCTTGCCCTGCGTGCCGACAGCGTCAAATGACTTTCGGCATAGATGAAGCCCGTCATCGTGATCGAACGAATCATCCGGGGTTTGCGCGCAGACCTCGAACCGTCATCCCAGCGTATGCTGGGATCCATCTTGCTCTTGCTCCGAATCTGGAAGATCAAAGGCCAAATGGGTCCCAGCGTGCGCTGGGACGACGGCTGAACATCTATCCGAGGCTGCGGGCGGTGTTGATGATGTTGATGCCGTTGAAGCGCGTGGTGGCCGAGCCATGCGACACGGCCGATACCTGGCTGGGCTGGCCCTTGCCGTCGAAGAACGAGCCGCCCAGGCGGAAGTCGCGCGCGTCGCAGATCGCGGCGCAGGCGTTCCAGAACTCCGGCGTGCGGATCTGGTAGGCCGCGTCCTCGACCTGGCGGGTGACCTGGCCGTTCTTGATCTCGAAATACAGCTGCCCGCCGAACTGCGCGTTGTAGCGCTGCTGGTCGATGGAATACGAGCCGCGGCCATGGATGTACAGGCCGTTCTCGACGTCCTTCACCATCTCTGCCACCGTCAGCTGCGCCTTGCCCGGCGCCAGCGAGACATTGGCCATGCGCTGGAATTGCACGCTGCTCCACGAATCGGCATAGCTGCAGCCGTGCGAGGCGTCCTCGCCGAGGATGTGCACCTCGTCGCGGGTCGCTTGGTAGTTCACCAGCACGCCGTCCTTCACCAGGTCCCAGCGCCGGGTCTTCACGCCTTCGTCGTCGAAACCCACGGCGCCCAGGCTGCGCGGCTCGGTCTTGTCGGCGGTGAAGTTGACGATCGGGCTGCCCCACTGGAAGCGCTGCTCGCGCTTGTCCAGCGTGGCGAAGCTGGTGCCGGCGTAGTTGGCCTCGTAGCCGAGCACGCGGTCCAGCTCCAGCGGGTGGCCGACGTTCTCGTGGATGGTGAGGAACAGGTTGGACGGATCCAGCACCAGGTCGTACTTGCCGGGCTTCACCGAGGGCGCGGTCAGCTTGGCGCGCGCCTGCTTCGCCGCCGCGACGATGTCCTCGCGCAGGTCATAGGAGGCGCCGTAGGCGACCACGCCGCCCGGCAGCGCGAACCTGTCGGCCGGGTTCGCATCCAGGTACTCGTAGCCCATGCCCATCGGGGCAGAGAGTCCATCGCGCGTCTTGAACCTGCCCGTCGCCTTGTCCACCACCGTCACGGTGAAGGGCAACCAGATGCGGTGCACGTCCTGGTCGATGTATGAACCGTCGGTGCTGGCGAAATACTTCTGCTCGTTGATCACGAACATGCGCGAGGCGGCGAAGCTGGCGCCCGCGGCCAGCGCGGTAGCGTTGGCGTCCAGCAGCAGATCGACCTTCTCCTTCACCGACACGGCCATCGCGTTCTTCACGATCGGCGTCTTCCACGCCACCTCGCCGACGCCGGCGAGCGGCGCCAGCTGCACCGGCTTGCCCTGGATGCGCGCGTTGGCGCGGGCGATCGCCACGGCCTGGCGCGCCGCCGCGGCCACGCCCTCGGGGCTCTGGTCGTTCGTCGCCGCAAATCCCCACGCGCCCTGCACGATCACGCGTACGCCGACGCCTGAAGATTCGGTGTTCACCACGTTCTGCACCTTGTCCTCGCGGGTGATCAGCGACTGCCGCAGGTAGCGGCCGATGCGGACGTCGCAGTAGGTCGCGCCCGCCGCGGTGGCGGCACCCATGGCGGCATCGGCCAAGCGCTTCTTCTTGGCCACGTCGCCCGGTTGGAGCAGGGCTTCGGCGGCGATCACGCGGGTGCCAGGCAGGGCCAGCCCGGCGAAGGCGAGGCCACCGAGGGTCAGGAAGTCGCGTCGCTGCATGCGGGAATCCGGGCGAGGGAAGCACTGGACTGTCGTCGGCGTGCCGCGCAGCGTCAAGTGACGCCGGTCATGGCCGGGTGACGTGGTGCACAATGCGCAATCACCGCAGGAGTCGCCGCGCATGAAATCCCGTCCGGTCGCCAGGCCCGAGAACGACGACGAACAGCCGCGCCTGGCGGTGCTGATCGATGCCGACAACGCCCAGCCCGCCGTCATCGAAGGCCTGCTGGCGGAAACGGCCAAGTACGGCGTGGCCAGCGTGAAGCGGATTTACGGCGACTTCACCAGCACGCGGATGACGCAGTGGAAGCAGGCGCTGCTGAAGCACTCGATCAACCCGGTGCAGCAGTTCGCCTATACCAGCGGCAAGAACGCCACCGACAGCTCACTGATCATCGACGCGATGGACCTGATGTACACGCGGCGCTTCGATGGCGTGTGCCTGGTCTCCAGCGACAGCGACTTCACCCGCCTGGCCCAGCGCCTGCGCGAAGAAGGCCTGACGGTCTACGGCTTCGGCGAACGCAAGACACCGGATGCGTTCGTGCAGGCCTGCGACAAGTTCATCTATGTCGAAGTGCTGCGCAGCGAAGTGCCCGCGCCGCCCGTTCCGCCGCCGGCGCCGCAGAAGCCAGCCAAGAAGGCCGCCAAGCCGGCGACGAAGAAGCCGACCGGGCAGGCCGAGCCGACCGCGGCGCCGATCGTGGAACAGGGCAGACATGAATCGCTACCGCTGCGGCTGATCCGTCAGGCCATCGAAGACGCCAGCGACGACCAGGGCTGGGCGTTCTTGGGCAGCGTGGGCAGCTACCTCAACAAGGTGCGCCCGGACTTCGACACGCGCCTGTACGGCCACAAGAAGCTTAGCGATCTGCTGAAGGCGCACCCGCGCCACTTCACGGTGGAAGAGCGCGCTGGCGAGAACGGCGTGAAGCGCATCTATGTCCGTTCCGCGTAGCGTGCACCATGCGCATGGTCTCATGATCCTTCCGGCCATGCCGGGTCGTGCGCGGGGCGCACGCTACGTGGCATGACCAAACCCTTCGCCCCCTCGTGCGAACGAAACCAAGGACCGATCCTCGATGTCCTGCGGCGCCACCTCGGCGGCGCGCGCCGCGTGCTCGAGGTCGGCAGCGGCACCGGCCAGCACGCGGTGCATTTCGCCGCGGCGATGCCGTGGCTGGCGTGGCAAAGCAGCGACCGTGCGGACAACCTGCCGGGCATCGCGGCGTGGCTGGACGATGCAGCGCTGGCGAACACGCCGCCCGCGATCGAACTCGATGTCGACGGACCTTGGCCCGCGACGACGTTCGATGCGGTCTTCACCGCCAACAGCTTGCACATCATGGGCTGGCCGCAGGTAGAGGCGTTCTTCGGCGGGGTCGGCGCGGTCTTGGAAGCGGGGGGTCTGCTGGTGGTGTACGGCCCCTTCAACTACGGCGGTGAGTTCACCAGCGAGAGCAACCGCGCGTTCGAGCAGTGGCTGAAGGACCGCGATCCTGCGTCGGGAATCCGCGATATCGAAGCCGTCGATGCGCTGGCGCGCGGCATCGGCCTGCGCCTGATCGAGGACAACGCGATGCCGGCTAACAACCGTTGCCTCGTCTGGCGGCGAGGCACCTGACGCATCAGGGAATGAAAGTCTGTTCCGGGTCGTCGAACGACTTGAACTCCAGCGCGTTGCCCGACGGATCGAACAGGAACATCGTGACGTGCTGGCCGGGCTTGCCCTTGAGCCGCAGGTGCGGCTGCTCGTGGAACGGAATGCCGGCGGCTTTGAGCCGCATCGCCAACGCCTCCCACGCCGCGCGATCCAGGTTCATGCCGAAGTGCGGCACCGGCACCGCCTCGCCATCGAAGCGGCCGCTGTGCAGCGGTTCGCCATCGCCGCCGATATGCGCGACGAGATGGTGGCCGAAGAAGTCGAAGTCCTGGTACGACGTGTCGCTGCGGCCCATCGGGCAGCCCATCGTGTCGCCGTAGAAGCGGCGCGCCTCGTCCAGGTCGCGCACGGGGAAGGCCAGGTGGAACTGGCTGATCGTGGCGGCGACGGCATTCACGACGCGACCTCCAGCCGCGGCGCGTGCGCCTCGAGGATGTTCTGCCAGAACAGGTTCCACGCGGTGATGCTGCGTTCGTAGCCGCGGGCCAGCTCCGGCAGCACGCTCGGATCCTGGCGCAGGTACTCATCGATCGCCGCGCGCGTCAGCTCGCCGTGGACGATGTCCTCTTCGCCGGTGTGGATCGTCCAGAACTCCCAGTCGATCGTCTCCTCATGCGCGCGCAGATAGGGATGCGTGCGCATGTGCTCGAACATCACCGACAGGTAGGTTTGGCACAGGCACTCGCCGCCCATGCCGCGCAGGCCCACGCCGTAAGCGACCGGGTTTCGCGTCAGGTCGCGGGTGAGGCCCTGCAGGATGCGCGCGTTCGCGGGCAGCGGCTGTTCGATGTCGCGCTCGTCCACGCCGATGCTGGCCAGGAAGCGGTCGTAGACGGTCGGGTGCGCGCGCGCCGGGTCGCCTTCGCCCAGTTCCTCCGACAAGATCTGGGCGAGCAAGCTGCGCAGGCCGCCGAACGGCAGCCGCGAGACCAGCAGCGCGAGATCGGTGATGTAGTCGATGGTGAAGAACCGGTACTGCACGCAGAAGCCGCGCAGCTCGGCGATGTCGAGGCCGGGAAGGACCTTCATGCGCTGTGCGGCCAGCGCTTCGGTGGCTTCCTTCGCAGCGTCGGCGAAGCGCCAGAATTGCTCCCGGGTCATGGGCTGGTCTTGCATTGCATCGCTCCTGGGTGGGCCAGTGCGCAGCGCGGCGGAAGCGCGCGTGCACGCCGTCGTCACCGATGATGGAGTTCGCCGACGTGAGAAGAACGTGCACACAGAACATGAATACGCGACGCGAGCGCAGTAGAGAACAGGTGTCGGGCAAGGCTCATGGATGTGAAGAGAAGCCGCCTTGTTTGCATGCCGCGATTGCTAGCATCGCTGCGACGAACTGGACGCGACCATCGCGATACGGCCCGCATGAACCGCAACATGACCGACCCTGCGAGCGAAGGCGTGCGGCTGCTGTGGACCAGCGGTTGGGATTCCACCTTCCAGCTGCTGCGCCTGTTGCTGGTGCATCGCCTGCCGGTGACGCCCTACTACCTGGAAGATCCCACGCGGCCTTCCACGCGCACCGAATTGATGGCGATTGCGCGGATCACCGATGCCCTGCATGCGCAGTATCCGCATACACGCGCGTTGCTGCAGCCACTGCGCCGCTTCCGGGTTGCCGACCTGGAACCCGACGCCGGCATCGCCGAGGCGCTGCGCGAGGTGCGCACGCGCATGTACATCGGCAGCCAGTACGCGTGGCTGCCGATGTTCTGCAAGCAGCACGGCGTGGACGGCATCGAGATGAGCGTGCACGTGGACGACAAGGTACAGGCGCTGCTGTCCTCGCGCGTGGTCGCCTTCCAGCAGGCGGGTACCTATCGCAGCGTGCGCGTGGCGCCGGGCCAGGCGGGCACGCCGGAGCACACGCTGTTCCGCTATTTCAGCTTCCCGCTGTTCTCCATCGACAAGCGCGCGATGGAGAAGGAGGCGCGTCTGGCCGGGTGGGGCGCGCTGATGGAGATGACGTGGTTCTGCCACCGCCCGCTGCTCGGCAAGCCGTGCGGTGCCTGCGCGCCGTGCGTCTACACGATCGAGGAAGGTCTGGCCTGGCGCGTGCCCCGCACGCGGCGCGCGCTGTCGTTCGTCTACCGCACGTTCGCGCGGCCCCTGAAGCCTCCGCTGCGCCAGGCGCTGGCATCGCTGCGGGGGAACCGCGCCTAGATCGCGGCGCGAAAAGAAGAAACCCCGCCGAAGCGGGGTTTCCGGTCACGCGGCCTGCACGATGTGCAGCGCCTTCGGGTTGCGCCACAAGCCCAGCAGCTCGGCCTCGCGCGCCTTGGCGGCGTGCAGGTGCTTTTCCTTGACGTGCCCGTAGCCGCGGATGTGCTCGGGAATGCTGGCGATCTCCACGGCCAGTCCCAGCTTGCCGGCATCCAGCGCGCCGAGCAGTTCGGTCACGGTCTGCTCGTAGTCGGCTATCAGCTGGCGCTCGCCCTTGCGCTCGTCGGTGTAGCCGAACACGTCGAAGGTGCCGCCGCGAAGGAAGCGCAGCTTCGCCAGCAAGCCGAAGGCCTTGAACACCCACGGGCCGTATTCCTTCTTCATCAGCCGGCCGTGCGCGTCCTTCTTGGCGAACAGCGGCGGCGCCAGGTGGAAGTGCACCTCGTAGTCGCCCTCGAACTGCTGTTCGAGACGGCGCTTGAACTCGCCGCTGGTGTACAGGCGCGCAACTTCGTACTCGTCCTTGTACGCCATGAGCTTGAAGAAGTAGCGGGCCACCGCCTCGGTCAGCGCGGTCGAACCCGGCGCGCGGGTGTTCTCCGCGTTGCGCACCTTCGTCACCAGGGCGGTGTAGCGCGCGGCGTAGGCCGCGTCCTGGTACTCGGTGAGGAAGGACGTGCGGCGTGCGATCAGCTCATCCAGCGAGCGCGACAGGCGCAGGTCATCCAGTGGCAGGAAAGCGACGTCGCCTCCCTGCGCGCCGTCTTCGGGCAGGCCGCGCAGTTCGCTTTCGTTGCCCGGGTTGCGCGGCGCGGCGTTGGCGCCCCACTCGGTGCTTTCCCATTCGCCCGGCGGCAGCACCTGCAGGGCGCGCGGGGTGCGCTCGCTCTCGGTCTGCGTGTTGCGGATCAGGCCTGCGGCTTCCTGCACGGCCTGCGGATTGACCACCGCCAGCCGGCCCCACGCGAAGGCCGTCTTGTTCATCTCGATGGCGGCGCCATTGAGCTCCACCGCACGCATGATGGCCTCGAACGAGATCGGCACCAGGCCCTGCTGCCAGGCGTAGCCCAGCATGAAGAGATTGCTGGCGATCGCGTCGCCCATCAGCGCAGTGGCCACCTGGGTGGCGTCCACGAGCATCGGCTCGCGGCCCCCCAGCGCGACCTTCACGCCGGCGATGATGTCGGTGGCGGGGAACTGCATGTCCGGATGCGTGGTGAACGTGCCCGGCATCGCTTCGTAGGTGTTCAACACCACCTGCGAGCGCTCGCCGCGCACCTTCGACAGCACCCAGTAGTCGTTGACCACGACCATGTCGCAACCGAGCACCAGGTCGGCTTCGCCGGCGGCGATGCGCACGGCGTGGATGTCCTCCGGCGTGCGCGCGATGCGGATGTGCGTGGTCACGGCGCCGCCCTTCTGCGCCAGGCCGGTCTGGTCGAGCACGCTGGCGCCCTTGCCTTCCAGGTGGCCGGCCATGCCGAGCAGCGCGCCGATGGTCACCACACCGGTACCGCCGACGCCGGTGATCAGGATGTTCCAGGGCTGCGCCAGGTCCGACTTGAAGGCCGGCGCCGGCAGCGACGCCAACAGGTCGGCGGCATTGGCCTTCTTGCCCTTGCGCGGGTTGCCGCCATGCACGGTGACGAAGCTGGGGCAGAAGCCGTCGACGCAGCGGAAATCCTTGTTGCAGTTCGACTGGTCGATCTCGCGCTTGCGGCCGAACTCGGTTTCCTTCGGCAGCACCGACACGCAGAAGCTCTTCACGCCGCAGTCGCCGCAGCCTTCGCAGACCAGGGTGTTGACCATCGTGCGCTTGGCCGGGTCCGGCAGCTTGCCGCGCTTGCGGCGGCGGCGCTTCTCGGTGGCGCAGACCTGGTCGTAGATCAGGATGGAGACACCCTTCACCTCGCGCAGGCGGCGCTGCACGTCGTCCAGTTCCTTGCGGTCGAAGAACTCCACGCCCGACGGGAAGATCTCGCGCTTGCTCCACTTGCCGACTTCGTCGCTGACCACGACGATCGTGTCCACGCCTTCGGCGCGCATCATGTGCGCGATCTGCGGCACCGACAGCGTGCCGTCCACCGGCTGTCCGCCGGTCATCGCCACCGCGTCGTTGTAGAGGATCTTGTAAGTAATGTTCACACCGGTAGCCACCGACTGGCGCACCGCCAGCGAGCCGGAGTGGAAGAACGTGCCATCGCCCAGGTTCTGGAAGACGTGCTCGGTCTCGGTGAACGGCGCCTGCCCCGACCACGTCACGCCTTCGCCGCCCATGTGGGTGAAGGTGTCGGTGTCGCGATCCATCCACGTCACCATGTAGTGGCAGCCGATGCCGCCGAGCGCGCGCGAGCCTTCCGGCACCACCGTCGAGGTATTGTGCGGGCAGCCGGAGCAGTAGTGCGGCACGCGCGGGAAGTTCGCACGCGGCAGCGCCATCTCGGCTTCCTTCTCCTCCATCCAGCGCAGGCGCTGCTCGATGGATTCGGTCGTGAAGAAGCGCTGGATGCGCTTGCCGATCACGCCGGCGATGGTGGCCGGGGTCAGCTCGCCGGTGCTCGGCAGGATCCACTCGCCGCCTTCGTCGTACTTGCCGACGATGGACGGGCGCGTGCCCGCGTTGGCCGGCCAGTTGTAGAAGTACTCCTTCATCTGCCGCTCGATGAAGGCGCGCTTCTCCTCCACCACGACGATGTCTTCCAGGCCGCGGGCGAACGCGGTGATGCCGACCGGCTCCAGCGGCCACGTCATGCCCACCTTGTAGACGCGGATGCCGATGTCGGCGCAGGCCTGTTCGTCCAGGCCCAGGTATTCCAGCGCCTGCAGCACGTCCAGGTAGCTCTTGCCGGTGGTGACGATGCCCAGCCGCGCGCGCGGCGAGTCCAGCACGATGCGGTCCACGTTGTTCGCCCGGGCGAAGGCCTGCGCGGCCGCCACCGCGTACTTGTGCAGGCGCATTTCCTGGTCCAGCGGCGGGTTCGGCCAGCGAATGTTGAGCCCGCCCGCCGGCATCGCGAAATCCTCTGGCAGCACGATCTCGCGCGCGAACGGATCCACCTGCACCGACGCCGACGATTCCACCGTTTCGGCGATGGTCTTGAAGCCGATCCAGCGGCCCGTGTACCGGCTCATCGCCCAGCCCACCAGGCCCAGGTCGAGGATGTCCTGCACGCCGGCCGGATTGAGGATCGGCATCATCGCGCTGACGAACTCGTCTTCCGAGCCGTGCGGCAGCGTCGAGCTGCGGCAGTTGTGGTCGTCCGCCGCCAGCGCCAGCACGCCGCCGAACTTCGAGGTGCCGGCCGCGTTGCCATGCTTGAACACGTCGCCGCAGCGATCCACGCCGGGACCCTTGCCGTACCACATCGAGTACACGCCATCGACCTTGGCGCCGGGGAACAGGTTGGTCTGCTGCGTGCCCCACACCATCGTGGCGCCGAGGTCCTCGTTCAGGCCCGGGGTGAATTTCACGCCCGCGGATTCGAGGTGCTTGCGCGCGCGCCACAGCTCGAGATCGAAGCCACCCAGCGGGCTGCCGCGGTAGCCGCTGATGAAGCCGGCCGTGTTCAGGCCCGCGGCCTGGTCGCGCAGGCGCTGCATCAGTGGCAGCCGGACCAGCGCCTGCACGCCGCTCAGGTAGATGCGGCCGTCGGTGCGGGTGTACTTGTGCTCCAGCGTGTAGTCGCTGTCGATCACCCCGATCTGCGGCGTGTTGGCGGACGAGGGCGAGGTGAGTTCGGCGGTGCTGGTCATGGCGGGCCCGTGCAAGCGGCTGGCGTGGCCCGATAACCCCTCGGGCGCGAAGGCGCGCATTGTAACAGCGGGCTTTTGTGTGACGCCGGTCACTTCGCCATTGTGCGTTGCAGCGGTTAGGATGGGGTCGGGGGAATCGACTGCAGTCTGGGGGACGTCGTGAAATTCGCTAAATACATGCTGCTGGCCACCGTGCTGGCATCCGGGGTGTTGTCCGCGCAGGCGCAGACGGTGCCTAAGCCGAAGGAGTTCTATTTCGACGAGGACAAGTTCGCCGTCCGCGAGATCGTCGTGGTGCAGGGCGAAGGCGAAGCCCTGGTGCAGGCCCTCGTGCGCGAGCGCGAGCGAGGCCGCAAGCCCACGGAAGCGACCGCGCAGCTGGCGCACGTCGCCTTCACCGAGGGGCGCGTGGACCTGGGCAAGCAGCTGTACGAGCAACTGCTGGCTAGCAGCGACGTCAATGGCAGCCTCGGCCGCGCGTTCCGCTGGAACTACGGCTGGGATCTCTACCGCAACGGCGAACACCAAGCTGCGCTCGGCCAGTGGCTGCCTCTGCTGGGGACGGCCGGCGGTCCTTCATGGGCGCCGCCCACGCTGGCGCTGGCGCTGTGGAAGCTGGACCGCAAGGCCGAGGCGGTGCAGTGGTACGGCGCGGCCGTCCGCACCGAGCCGCTGTTGTGGACCGATGCCCGCAACTACCCCACCTTGTTGCCCGCGTGGCAGCAGGAAGACCGCGACACGCTGGCCGAAGTACTGGGCGCCTGGCAGGCCAACCCGCCGCGCTGGCCGTAACGCGTACCATCGGCAGATGAAGGCGCGCACCGCGCGCCATCCCTGTCCACACGATGCGCATACTTGCTTCGCTGTGCCTGGCGACGGCGTTGGCCGCCGCCATCGGCCAGCCCGCCACCGCCGCCGACCGCATCGCCGGCCGCGCCTTCGCTACCCGCTCCGACGTCATCGCCCCGCATGCGATGGCGGCCACCTCGCATCCGCTGGCCACGCAGATCGCGCTGGACGTGATGAAGCAGGGCGGCACCGCGATGGATGCGGCCATCGCCGCCAACGCCGCGCTTGGCCTGATGGAGCCCACCGGGAACGGCATCGGCGGCGACCTGTTCGCCATTGTCTGGGATCCGAAGACGAAGAAGCTGCACGGCTACAACGGCTCGGGTCGTTCGCCGAAATCGCTGACGCTCGATTACTTCACCCAGCACGGCATCACCGACATCCCCGCACATGGACAGTTGCCGGTCAGCGTGCCGGGCACCGTCGATGCGTGGTTCGCGCTGCACGAGCGATTTGGCAAGCTGCCGGTGAAGGACTTGCTGGCGCCCACGATCCGCTACGCGCGCGAGGGCCACCCGGTCCACCAGACGATCGCCTACTACTGGGACCGCTCGGTGCCGCGGCTGTCGAAGTTCCCCGGCTTCACCGAGCAGTTCACGATCGGTGGGCGCGCACCACGCACCGGCGAGATGTGGAAGAACCCTTACCTGGCCAACACGCTGCAGAAGATCGCCGACGGCGGCCGCGACGCGTTCTACAAGGGCGACATCGCGCGCACGATCGACGCGTACTTCAAGGCCAACGGCGGCTTCCTGTCGTACGAGGACATGGCGGCGCACCACGGCGAATGGGTCGAACCGGTCAGCACGCGCTACCGCGGCGTCGACGTGTGGGAGCTGCCGCCGAACGGGCAGGGCATCGCCGCGCTGCAGATGCTCAACGTGCTGGAAGGCTATGACTTCAGCAAGATTCCGTTCGGCAGTCCCGAGCACGTGCACCTGTTCGTCGAAGCGAAGAAGCTGGCCTTCGCCGATCGCGCGCGCTGGTATGCCGATCCCGCCTTCCAGCCCGCGCCGGTCGCGCGCCTGATCTCCAAGCCGTATGCGCGTGAGCGCGCGAAGCTGATCTCGCCGGACAAGGTGCTGCGCGAAGTGCAGCCGGGCACGCCGAAGGAGCTGGAGGAAGGCGACACGATCTACCTGACCGTCGCCGACAAGGACGGAATGATGGTCTCGCTGATCCAGTCCAACTACCGCGGCATGGGCAGCGGCATGACGCCGACGGGCCTGGGTTTCATCCTGCAGGACCGCGGCGAGATGTTCGTGCTGCAGGGCTGCGAAGATGCCACGCCGCATCCGAACTGCTACGCGCCGGGCAAGCGCCCGTTCCAGACGATCATTCCCGCCTTCATCACCAAGGACGGGCAGCCGTGGGTCAGCTTCGGCGTGATGGGCGGCGCCATGCAGCCGCAGGGCCACGTGCAGATCGTGATGAACCTGGTCGACTTCGGCATGACCCTGCAGGAAGCCGGCGACGCACCGCGCATCCAGCACGACGGTTCCACCGAACCGGTCGGCAGCGCCGCCCCGATGACCGACGGCGGCGTGGTGCAGCTGGAATCCGGCTATCCCTACGAAACCATCCGCGCGCTGATGGACAAGGGCCACCACGTCGAATGGGCCCTCGGCCCTTACGGCGGTTACCAGGCCATCAAGCGCGACCCGAAGACCGGCGTGTACTACGGCGCCAGCGAGAGCCGCAAGGATGGGCAGGCGGCGGGGTATTGAGGGATTCGCGATGCTGGGACGCTATTGGTTTCAGGTTGATCGTGGCCTCGTGTATGGCGTGACCGCGATGTCGACCGAAGATGCGCATGGTCTGCTCGCGCACCACGGGTACCCGCGCATCGATGAGAGGATCACGGGCGTCATTGAGGATGTCGCCCTGACGCCCTGGACGCCTCGCATGTGGTGCGCAACGCAGGGCCTGTGATTATCCGCGGCGTGTGGTATCCACGTCACAACCTCTAGCTGCGTAGGACGGGTTGAGCGCGAGCGTTCGACGACGACGTACGCTTACCGTCGCGTCAACCACAACCAAACCATGATGGGTATCGCTTCGCTCAACCCATCCTACGAAACCCGGACACGGAGACACATGGCCACGCTCCCCGCCCTCCCCAAACTCGCCCCCGGCCTTTACCGCCATTACAAGGGCAACGACTACGAAGTCGTCGCGGTGGCACGGCACAGCGAGACGCTGGAGCCGGTGGTGGTGTATCGCGCGCTGTATGGCGAAGGCGGATTGTGGGTGCGACCGTACGCGATGTTCTGCGAGGAGGTCGTGGTGGGCGGACGCAACGTGCGGCGCTTTGCGCCGGTCGAGTGAGGCGCGCGTGACCACCTACATCGCCCTGCTCCGCGGCATCAACGTCGGCAAGGCCAAGCGCATCGCGATGGCGGATCTTTGCGCGCTGTTGGAAGGGCTGGGCCATGCCGACGTCGCCACGCTGCTCAACAGCGGCAACGTGGTGTTCCGCTCCGGCAGGAAGACACCCGCGAAGATCGCGGCCGAGATATCCGCCGCCATCGCCGCGCAATTGAACATCGAGGTGCCGGTCATCGTGAAATCGGCGAAGGACCTGGCCGCGATCATCGACGGCAATGCGCTGGCCGATGCGGCCGCCGATCCCTCGTGCCTGCTGGTCGCCTTCGTTCAGGAGGCCGATGCGCTGCCGGCGCTGTCCGCCATCGCGCCGCTCGTCGTGCCGCCGGAACGATTCCTGCTCGGACGCGAAGCCGCCTACCTGCACTGCGCGCGCGGCATCCTTGAAAGTAAGGCGGGCGAGGCGCTGGTGGGCAAGGCGGGCAAGGTCGCCACGACCCGCAACTGGGCCACCGTATTGAAACTGCAGGCGCTGGTGGAGAAGATCGGCGGCTGAGGTCCGTCCTCTTCCCATCGACGCCATCGCAGATGAACATCACGCGCTTCCGCATGTTCTTGATCGCCTCGGCCCTCCTTTCCGTTGCGACGATTGCGGCGGCCTTTCTCCCCGGCGGCTACACGCAGGCACTGTCGGATGCCTATGCCAACGAACCCGTGCCCTGGTTGTTCCAGAACGAGTCCGTCGCGATCGGCATAGGCGCCGCGGCGCTGGCGATCACGATCGCGGGGTACGTCGGGCTTTTCCTGCTGAAGCGCTGGGGCCGCACGCTGTCGCTGGGCATCACCCTACTCGGGCTTCCCCTCTACCTGCTGACGGGCCCTACGCTGATGTCGCCGTTCGAAGCGATGCTGAGCGACACCTCATTGATGGTCTGGGGCGCGTGCCTGGCGCTCGCCTACTACTCGCCGGTCGCCGCCAGGATGGAGGGCGGTAGCGATTCCCAGAGTAGTTCGGGGTGAACATTGGAGTCCGCACGCTCACAGATGGTGTGAGCGCGCAGTGCACCCGGCGTCGTGGCGATGTGTGATGACGAATCACACTGTTCGTTGTCTTAGCTCCGGACTGCGTTCACGAAGAAATTTTCTTCGTCATCGCGGCTCGGGGCTGCGCGGTCGCTGTTTTTTGCTCCGGCGACGCACCTTCGAGGTGCGGCATCTCACATGAAAGCTCCGCCGTCGCAGCGGAAAGCTTCGTCATCGCACATGAAAGCTCCGTCATCTCACCTCAAAGCCTCGGCGTCACAGAAACTTCGTCCGTCGTCGGACTTCGGAACTGCGTGCACGGAGAAATTTTCTTCGTCATCGCACAGTAGAGCTGCGTGACCGCACCTGCATGCTTCGCCGGCGCACCTCCACGGTGCGCGGTCTCACATCAACGTATCGTCGTTCCAGCGCGCAGGTCAGGCCCTGGCCCGCCTTCGCAACCGGGCAGGATCGCAGGCATAAGTGGGCGCAAACCCGGCCTACCGGGGTGCCGCCATCGCCTACAGATCGAAGCCCAGCAGCAGCGGGTCGTGGTCCGAGCTGCGGTAGGGCACGGCGGGATCGCCATCGGCGTAGCCCTGCGCGTCCTGTTCGTCGGCGTTGATGTGCCACTCGGCCGCGCCGCGCAGCTGCTTCGCCAAGGACGGGCTGAGCAGGGCGTGGTCGAGGCGGCCGCTGAGGCCGCTGTAGACGTAGCTGTAGGGCTGCTTGATGCCGGCCTGCTTGAACGCATCCACCCAGCCGGCGTCGTCGCGCAGCCAGCGTACCGGCGCTTCCATCGCATAAGCGTTGAAATCGCCGAGCATGACGAGGCGGTCGCTGCGGGTGCGGGTGGGATCGGTCTTCAGCCACGCATCGAGACGCTGCGCCGAATCCAGGCGCAGCGCGTTCCAGCAGCCGGCGCCGTCTTTCTGGTCGGCGTCCAGGCCGGTGGCTTCGGAGCAGCCCTTCGACTTGAAGTGGTTGGCGACCACGACGAAGGGCATGCCGTTGCCGCGAACGAACGCCTGCGCCAGCGGGCTGCGGCTGCGTTCGCCGAACGGGCCGGCTTCCAGCGTGGCGGGCTTGCCGGTGGGCGTCACCTTGTCGCTGCGATAGATGATGCCGACGCGGATGGTGTCGGGGCCGGGGCCCTGCTTCGCATCGATGAAGCGCCACGTGCCGCCGCCGGCGTTCAACGCAGCGACGAGTTGGGCGAGGCTGGAGTCGGCGCCGTAGCCGTCGTTCTCCAGTTCCATCAGCGCGGCGATGTCGGGATCGAGCCCGCGGATGGTGCCGACCAGTTTCTGCACCTGCGCCTGGTACTGCGCCGCGGTCTTGGCGCCGCGTTCGGTGGGGAAGCCACCGCCCTGGCCGTCGCCGTTGAACAGGTTTTCAAGATTGAACGCGGCGATGCGCACGTTGCCGGCGACCTGCGGTGCAGCCGGGCGTTCCGGTGCGGCGATCGTCGGAGCCACGGTGAGCTGCAGACGCCAACCGCCGTGGCGTGCATCGACAATGCCCTGCGCGCCGCTCAGCACGGTGCCGGTGCGCAGCGGCTGGCCCTTCTTCACGTACCAGACGGTGGCGGGGTCGCGCTTGGCGCTGCCGTCGTCCAGCACCAGGGTGCGGCGCGCGTTGTCGGCGGCGAGGCGCTTGGCCTCGCCGCTACCGGGCGCGGCGACTTCGCTGGGTTGCCACAAGCGGCCACCGAAGCTGGTGGTGAGTTCGCCGAAACGGCCCAGCGCATCGGTACCGCTCAGCGTGAGCGGCGCGTCGATGCGCGCGAGCATGCCTTCGTAGCGTTCCCAGTCGGCGGGCTGGGCGGTCAGCACGGCGGGCGCGATGCGGCCGGTGCCGCGCGACTGGACCACGGGGGCGTGCAGCGCCGTCAGCGTGTCGTCGCCGCCGGCCTTGCGCTCGCCGACGATGCCGCGCACGCGGATGCGGTCGCCCGCCGTGAGAACCGGGGCGGGCGTGCCGTCTTCGAAGGCGACGAACAGCGCGTCGGACGTCGTCGCCTTGCCGTCGCCGGCGTCCTGCACGAAGACGCCGCCCAGGTCGGCGAAGGCCGCGGTGACGACGCCTTCGACGGTGACGGTCTGCCCGTCCAGCGGGCTGCGGGCGCCCTCGCCCTGCACGTCGCCGATCGGCACGATGCGTTCCTTCGGCGTGGCCGCGCAGCCGGGCAGGGCGAAGGAGGCGAGCAGGGCGAGCGTGAGCAGCGAGCGGGGAGACGTCATCAGTGATCGAACCGGGCGAGCGAGGCGGCAAGGGTAAACGGATTGGGTGACGGGCGATGCGGTGCCCACGTGTTCCCCTCGCCCCGCGTGCGGGGAGAGGGTGCCCGGAGGGCGGGTGAGGGGCGACGGCGCCGCGGCGGCATCGAGACCGCGATGTCCCGAACGTTGCGGGGCAGCGTTCGACCGTGGGAATGGAACTCCGTTTTGCCCCTCATCCGCCCTCTGGGCACCTTCTCCCCGCAGGCGGGGAGAAGGGAACGTCCGCGAAGCTTTTTCGCACAAACAAAAACGCCGCCCGGAGGCGGCGTTTCTGCGGAAGGCGCGAAGCCTTACTTGATGTTGGCCAGCATCCAGTCGACGGTGGCGTGCACCTGTTCGTCGGTCAGGGCCGGGTTGCCGCCCTTCGGGGGCATGATGCCGCCGTCAGGACCGGTGAAGCCTTCGATGGCGTGCTTGTACAGGGTGTCCTTGCCCTTGCTGGCGCGCGCGCCCATGCCGGCGGCGGTCAGGGTGGGGGCCTTGCCCACGCCGTTGGTGTGGCAGGCGCCGCAGAGGTTCTGATAGATCACGCTGCCGTCGGTGGTGCCGCCATAGGCGACCTGCGAAGCAGCGGCGGCCTGGGCGGCGGCCGCGGCGGCGGCCTGGGCCGCGGCACCGGTTTCACCGGCGTACACGGCGCCGGCCGGCGCGATGCGGCCCTCGGTGATCTGGGCGGTCTTCGGGTTCACTTCCGGCGGAATCGCGCCGTGCAGGAAGTGCGCGCCGACGATCAGGCCACCGGTGACCAGCACCAGGAAGCCGATCACCATCGAGAAATGCTTGAGGAATTCGAGGTCGTAGTTACGCACTTTCCACCTTTGGCAGCACGGCCGCGGGGCCGTGCATGGCTACGAAAACGGGGGCCGACGGTCCGCGCGACGCGCGATCCAGGCGGGACCGGGCGCTGGAACGCCGCGGGCAAGGGCACATTATAAGCAGTGAGGCCATCCTTGCCTCAACACCGGCGCGTCCGGCTCACTGCGCCAGATACACCTGCAGCGGTGCGTGCAAGGCCTGCAGTACGCCCCGGATCGGGTAACCGGCGCCCGCGCCCTGGCCGGACAGCGCCTGCTGCAACACCTGCCGCTTCTCGGCGCCTTCGATGTGCAGGTACAGGCGGCCGGCATCGCGCAGCACCGGCAGGGTCAGGGTGATGCGGGGCTCGCCCGCGCCGGGCGCGCGCATCGGCAGTACGGTGGCGTCGGTATCCGGGTCCATCGCCTCGGCCAGGCGGTCGCCGCCGGGGAAGAACGAGGCGGTGTGGCCGTCGCCGCCCATGCCGAGCACGGCGACATCGAGCGAAGCCGGCAGTGCAGAGGCGACCTCGGACAGGGCCTCCTCCGGGGTGGCGGCAGCCCGGTACAGGGGGACGAAGCGGGCGCTGGCCGCGGCGTCCTGCAGCAGGTAGTCCTTTACCAGACGGGCGTTGGAGCGCTCGTGGCCCTCGTCGACCCAGCGTTCGTCGACCAGGGTGACGGTGACGTTCGCCCAGTCCAGCGCCTGCCCGGACAGGGCCTGCAGGAAGCGGCGCGGCGTGGTGCCGCCGGACAGGGCGACAGCGGCCTGTCCGCGCAGGGCCAAGGCCGCGCGCAGGTCGTCGGCGACGGCCTGGGCCAGCGCCTGGGCGACGGCGTCGCCGTCCGGGAACGGATGCAGCTGGATCTGCAGCGAGAGATCGGTGGGGGGCATGGGGCGACTCGGGAGTGGGGGCTTCCCGGGGGAAGGCAGGCCGGCTTGGGGTGCCGGGTGAAGGCCCCGCAAGGCGGGGCCGGCGACGTCAGACGGTGTCTTCGTGCCAGGTGCGGCCGTCGCGTTCGACCAGGGCGACGGCGGCGCTGGGACCCCACGAGCCGGCGGTGTAGGCCTTGGGTGTTTCGCGCCCGGCCTCCCACGCGGCCAGGATCGGGTCGATCCAGGCCCATGCGGCCTCGACTTCGTCACGACGCATGAAGAGGGTCTGGTTGCCGCGGACCACGTCCATCAGCAGGCGCTCGTAGGCTTCCGGCTGGTGCACGCCGAAGGCCTCGGCGAAGCTCATGTCCAGCGGCACATGCTGCAGGCGCAGGCCGCCCGGGCCCGGGTCCTTGATCATGATCCAGAGTTTCACGCCTTCGTCCGGCTGCAGGCGCAGCACCAGCTTGTTGCCCATCACCGGGCCGGCGCTGTCGTCGAAGATGGAGTGCGGGATCTGCTTGAACGCGATGACGATCTCCGAGACGCGCTCGGCCAAGCGCTTGCCGGTGCGCAGGTAGAACGGCACGCCGGCCCAGCGCCAGTTGTCGACCTCGGCCTTCAGCGCCACGAAGGTTTCGGTGCGCGAATCGGGCTTGCCGAGTTCTTCCAGATAGCCCGGCACGGCGGCACCGCTGCTGGCGCCGGCACGGTACTGGCCGCGCACGGACAGGTGGCCCACGTCTTCGCCGCGGATGGGCTTGAGCGAGCGCAGGACCTTCAGCTTCTCGTCGCGCACCGCATCGGCCTGCAGGGCGGCCGGCGGTTCCATCGCCACCATGCACAACAGCTGCAGCAGGTGGTTCTGGACCATGTCGCGCAGCGCGCCGGAGGTGTCGTAGTAGCCGGCGCGCTTCTCCAGGCCGACGGTCTCGGCCACGGTGATCTGCACGTGGTCGATCCGGCTGGCGTTCCACAGCGGTTCGAACAGGATGTTGGCGAAGCGCAGCGCCAGCAGGTTCTGGACGGTCTCTTTGCCCAGGTAGTGGTCGATGCGGAAGATCTGGCTTTCGGCGAAGGCGCTGCCGACGGCGTCGTTGATGACCGCGGCGCTGGCCGAGTCGTGGCCGATCGGCTTCTCGATCACCACGCGGGCGTTGCCGGTGTTCAACCCGTGCGCGCGCAGGCGATCGCAGATGTTCACGAACAGCGTGGGGCTGGTGGACAGATAGAACACACGGATGCGGTCGCCGGTGGTCTGCAGGCGGCTGGCAAACTCGTCCCAGCCTTCGTCCTTGGTGGCGTCCAGCGCCAGATAGCCCAGCTTCTCCAGGAACGCGGGCAGCCTGGCTTTCAGGGTGTCGTCGCCGGCCGCGATGCGAGCGAGTGCCTCGCCGACCTTGGCCCGATATTCGGCATCGCCCTGCTTGTCGCGGGCCACGCCGATAATCCGGCTGTCCTCGGGGATCTGGCCATCGGCATAGCGACGCAGCAAGCCAGGCAGCAGCTTGCGCAATGCCAGGTCGCCGGTGCCGCCGAAGATGACGAGATCGAAGGTGTCGACGGGTAAGGTCTTCGCGGTCACGGCGTATCTCGGCGCAGCAGGGGAAAGAGCGGTCACAATACCACCGGGGTACCACGCGATGCCAACAGGTCCGGTACGTGAAGGCATTGTTGCGGTATTGGTACGGCACTGGTATTTTGCTTTCCATGCAAAAGAACCTGCTCGAGGAATACCAGCGTCTGCAAACCGGGGAGTCCACTCGGGCAGTGGCCTACCTGCGCCTGCGCCGCGCGCTGCAGAACCTGATGGATGCCGGCGTACTGCGGCCGGGGCAGGCGCTTCCCAGCGAACGCGACTTGGCCCAGTTGCTGGACCTGTCGCGGGTGACCATTCGCAAGGCGCTGGCCGGGTTGATCGAAAGTGGTCTGCTCGTGCAGCGCCAAGGTGCCGGCACCTTCGTGGCCGAGCGGATCCTGCGACAGTTCTCACGGCTGACCAGCTTCACCGACGACCTGCGCGAGCGCGGGTTGAACCCGCAGGTGAAGTTCCTCGAGCGCACGGTGGGCGAGGTCACGCCCGAAGAGTCGATGGCCCTGAACCTGTCGCCCGGCAGCGGGGTCGTGCGCATGTACCGCCTCCGTCACGTGGACGGCGCCCCGATCGCCATCGAGCGCACCCTCGTTCCTTATGTTTTGCTGCCTGACCCGGAGAGCGTGACGACCTCGCTCTACGAGGCGCTGGACGCCTACGGCCACCGGCCCAAGCGGGCGTTGCAGCGCCTGCGCGCCGTGGCCCTGGATGAAGAAGCGGCCCGCCACCTCGATCTACCCGTAGGTGCCCCGGGTCTGCTGGTGGAGCGGCGCGCCTTCTTGGAAGACGGCCGGGTGGTCGAGTCCACCCGCTCCTACTATCGCGGCGACGCGTACGACTTCGTCGCCGAGTTACAGAGCGACTGATCCCTGGGTCCTTGCGACCCCATTTGCACCTCCCTGAGACGAATCCCGCTACCCCGCCTGTGTAGCGGGCGTTTCTTTGCGCGTCGTTTCGTCGGACATCACGCCAAATACTTGACGCTTCTCACTGAATTGGTGCGATCATGTACATACATGTAGTTGATGCTGTCATTAAATTGACGTTAACATGGCGTGAATTGGGGTAACCGTCACGATTTATCTGGACTTATGTCCGCTTTAACCACACGGACGCGAACTGTGACTCTGACCCGTTGATTCGCCCGCGCTGCGGCGTGGACGAAGGGCAGCAACTTCAAGACAGCCTTGGGGGAGGCAGTCCCGGGCTGGTTTTTTTTGATCCAGTCGCAAGGGACCACCGTGCTCGGCCTGACCCATCTCTTCAAAGCGGCCTCCGGCCGCCGCCACGTGGCGACCGCCTCCGGTTTGCTGTCGCTCGCCATGGCGATCCTTGCGCCTGCCCACGCACAGACTTCGGTCCAGAACACCGCGACGATCGCGCTGCCTCCTGGCGCCACGGTGGTCGACAGCAATCCGGCGAACAACACGTCGACAGCGACCGTCAGTGTGCTGGCACTGCCCCGGTTGACGCTGGTCAAGCAGGTCATCAACGACAACGGCGGAACGGCGGCAGCCAGCGCATGGACGCTGGTGGCAACGGGCGCCTCCACCACCATTTCGGGTGCAACGGGCACGGCGACCGTCACCAACGCGCCCGTTCCTACCGGCACCTACACCTTGTCCGAAACGGGAGGGACGGCCGGGTACACAGCCGACACCTGGAGGTGCGTAAAGAATGGCGACGACGCAGTCACCAGCAACACGATCGACCTGATTGGCAATGACGTTGCTACCTGCGTGCTCGTCAATAATGACCAGCCTGCCACGCTGACGCTGATCAAGACGGTCATCAATGACAACGGCGGCACCGCCACGGTCAGCAACTTCCCGCTGACGGCGACCGGTCCGACCACGATCACCGGCATTAGCGGCACTGCCGCAGTGACGAATACGTCGGTCGACGCCGGTGTGTACACGCTGTCGGAAGTGACGGCCGCCGGTTATGCCGCGGGTTCGTGGAGCTGCACGGCTGGCACGCTCTCGGGCAACCAGCTGACGCTGGCCAATGGCCAGAGCGCGAACTGCTCGATCACCAACAACGATCAGGCCGCGACGCTGACGCTGGTCAAGACGGTCATCAATGACAACGGCGGCACCGCCACGGTCAGCAACTTCCCGTTGACGGCGACCGGCCCGACCACGATCACCGGTGTGTCGGGTACGGCCGCGGTGACCAATGCGTCGGTCGACGCCGGCGTGTACACGCTGTCGGAAGTGACGGCGGCCGGTTACGCCGCGGGCAGCTGGAGCTGCACGGCCGGAACCTTGTCCGGCAACCAGCTGACCCTGGCCAATGGCCAGAGCGCGAGCTGCTCGATCACCAACAATGACCAGGCCGCGACGCTGACGCTGGTCAAGAACGTCTCCGGTGGTCCGGGTGTGCCAAGCGATTGGACGTTGTCCGCCACAGGCCCGACACCTGTCAGTGGTGCCGGCGGCGTTACGGCCGTGTCTGTCAGCGCGGGCACCTATACGCTCGCCGAAACCGGTGGCTCCGCTAATAACGCCTATACCGCGAGCACATGGAGCTGCGACGCGGGCGTGTTGGTTGCCGACCAGTTGACGTTGACCAATGGCGCCAATGCGACCTGCAGTATCACGAACACGTTCGTCGCGCCTGCGGTGAGCTACAGCAAGTCGGCCAGCACGACCGGTCCGGTGGCGGTGGGTGACACGATCACCTACACGCTGACGACGGTGGTGGCGAACTCGCAGACCACGTCGGTGACGACGCTGACCGACACGCTGGGCACGGGCCTGACGTTCGGTGCGGTGACCAATGCCGGTGCGTACACCTGCAACAGCACCAACCCGCTGGTGTGCACGCTGCCGGTGGGCACGCTGCCGGGCACCTACACGGTGACCTACACGGCGACGGTGAATGACCAGGCCGTGGGCACGGTGGACAACGCCGTGGTCGGCACCAACGCGACCTGCACGACGAACTGCGGCACCAGCACGCCGGTGACGGCGCCTGCGGTGAGCTACAGCAAGTCGGCCAGCACGACCGGTCCGGTGGCGGTGGGTGACACGATCACCTACACGCTGACGACGGTGGTGGCGAACTCGCAGACCACGTCGGTGACGACGCTGACCGACACGCTGGGCACGGGCCTGACGTTCGGTGCGGTGACCAATGCCGGTGCGTACACCTGCAACAGCACCAACCCGCTGGTGTGCACGCTGCCGGTGGGCACGCTGCCGGGCACCTACACGGTGACCTACACGGCGACGGTGAATGACCAGGCCGTGGGCACGGTGGACAACGCCGTGGTCGGCACCAACGCGACCTGCACGACGAACTGCGGCACCAGCACGCCGGTGACGGCGCCTGCGGTGAGCTACAGCAAGTCGGCCAGCACGACCGGTCCGGTGGCGGTGGGTGACACGATCACCTACACGCTGACGACGGTGGTGGCGAACTCGCAGACCACGTCGGTGACGACGCTGACCGACACGCTGGGCACGGGCCTGACGTTCGGTGCGGTGACCAATGCCGGTGCGTACACCTGCAACAGCACCAACCCGCTGGTGTGCACGCTGCCGGTGGGCACGCTGCCGGGCACCTACACGGTGACCTACACGGCGACGGTGAATGACCAGGCCGTGGGCACGGTGGACAACGCCGTGGTCGGCACCAACGCGACCTGCACGACGAACTGCGGCACCAGCACGCCGGTGACGGCGCCTGCGGTGAGCTACAGCAAGTCGGCCAGCACGACCGGTCCGGTGGCGGTGGGTGACACGATCACCTACACGCTGACGACGGTGGTGGCGAACTCGCAGACCACGTCGGTGACGACGCTGACCGACACGCTGGGCACGGGCCTGACGTTCGGTGCGGTGACCAATGCCGGTGCGTACACCTGCAACAGCACCAACCCGCTGGTGTGCACGCTGCCGGTGGGCACGCTGCCGGGCACCTACACGGTGACCTACACGGCGACGGTGAATGACCAGGCCGTGGGCACGGTGGACAACGCCGTGGTCGGCACCAACGCGACCTGCACGACGAACTGCGGCACCAGCACGCCGGTGACGGCGCCTGCGGTGAGCTACAGCAAGTCGGCCAGCACGACCGGTCCGGTGGCGGTGGGTGACACGATCACCTACACGCTGACGACGGTGGTGGCGAACTCGCAGACCACGTCGGTGACGACGCTGACCGACACGCTGGGCACGGGCCTGACGTTCGGTGCGGTGACCAATGCCGGTGCGTACACCTGCAACAGCACCAACCCGCTGGTGTGCACGCTGCCGGTGGGCACGCTGCCGGGCACCTACACGGTGACCTACACGGCGACGGTGAATGACCAGGCCGTGGGCACGGTGGACAACGCCGTGGTCGGCACCAACGCGACCTGCACGACGAACTGCGGCACCAGCACGCCGGTGACGGCGCCTGCGGTGAGCTACAGCAAGTCGGCCAGCACGACCGGTCCGGTGGCGGTGGGTGACACGATCACCTACACGCTGACGACGGTGGTGGCGAACTCGCAGACCACGTCGGTGACGACGCTGACCGACACGCTGGGCACGGGCCTGACGTTCGGTGCGGTGACCAATGCCGGTGCGTACACCTGCAACAGCACCAACCCGCTGGTGTGCACGCTGCCGGTGGGCACGCTGCCGGGCACCTACACGGTGACCTACACGGCGACGGTGAATGACCAGGCCGTGGGCACGGTGGACAACGCCGTGGTCGGCACCAACGCGACCTGCACGACGAACTGCGGCACCAGCACGCCGGTGACGGCGCCTGCGGTGAGCTACAGCAAGTCGGCCAGCACGACCGGTCCGGTGGCGGTGGGTGACACGATCACCTACACGCTGACGACGGTGGTGGCGAACTCGCAGACCACGTCGGTGACGACGCTGACCGACACGCTGGGCACGGGCCTGACGTTCGGTGCGGTGACCAATGCCGGTGCGTACACCTGCAACAGCACCAACCCGCTGGTGTGCACGCTGCCGGTGGGCACGCTGCCGGGCACCTACACGGTGACCTACACGGCGACGGTGAATGACCAGGCCGTGGGCACGGTGGACAACGCCGTGGTCGGCACCAACGCGACCTGCACGACGAACTGCGGCACCAGCACGCCGGTGACGGCGCCTGCGGTGAGCTACAGCAAGTCGGCCAGCACGACCGGTCCGGTGGCGGTGGGTGACACGATCACCTACACGCTGACGACGGTGGTGGCGAACTCGCAGACCACGTCGGTGACGACGCTGACCGACACGCTGGGCACGGGCCTGACGTTCGGTGCGGTGACCAATGCCGGTGCGTACACCTGCAACAGCACCAACCCGCTGGTGTGCACGCTGCCGGTGGGCACGCTGCCGGGCACCTACACGGTGACCTACACGGCGACGGTGAATGACCAGGCCGTGGGCACGGTGGACAACGCCGTGGTCGGCACCAACGCGACCTGCACGACGAACTGCGGCACCAGCACGCCGGTGACGGCGCCTGCGGTGAGCTACAGCAAGTCGGCCAGCACGACCGGTCCGGTGGCGGTGGGTGACACGATCACCTACACGCTGACGACGGTGGTGGCGAACTCGCAGACCACGTCGGTGACGACGCTGACCGACACGCTGGGCACGGGCCTGACGTTCGGTGCGGTGACCAATGCCGGTGCGTACACCTGCAACAGCACCAACCCGCTGGTGTGCACGCTGCCGGTGGGCACGCTGCCGGGCACCTACACGGTGACCTACACGGCGACGGTGAATGACCAGGCCGTGGGCACGGTGGACAACGCCGTGGTCGGCACCAACGCGACCTGCACGACGAACTGCGGCACCAGCACGCCGGTGACGGCGCCTGCGGTGAGCTACAGCAAGTCGGCCAGCACGACCGGTCCGGTGGCGGTGGGTGACACGATCACCTACACGCTGACGACGGTGGTGGCGAACTCGCAGACCACGTCGGTGACGACGCTGACCGACACGCTGGGCACGGGCCTGACGTTCGGTGCGGTGACCAATGCCGGTGCGTACACCTGCAACAGCACCAACCCGCTGGTGTGCACGCTGCCGGTGGGCACGCTGCCGGGCACCTACACGGTGACCTACACGGCGACGGTGAATGACCAGGCCGTGGGCACGGTGGACAACGCCGTGGTCGGCACCAACGCGACCTGCACGACGAACTGCGGCACCAGCACGCCGGTGACGGCGCCTGCGGTGAGCTACAGCAAGTCGGCCAGCACGACCGGTCCGGTGGCGGTGGGTGACACGATCACCTACACGCTGACGACGGTGGTGGCGAACTCGCAGACCACGTCGGTGACGACGCTGACCGACACGCTGGGCACGGGCCTGACGTTCGGTGCGGTGACCAATGCCGGTGCGTACACCTGCAACAGCACCAACCCGCTGGTGTGCACGCTGCCGGTGGGCACGCTGCCGGGCACCTACACGGTGACCTACACGGCGACGGTGAATGACCAGGCCGTGGGCACGGTGGACAACGCCGTGGTCGGCACCAACGCGACCTGCACGACGAACTGCGGCACCAGCACGCCGGTGACGGCGCCTGCGGTGAGCTACAGCAAGTCGGCCAGCACGACCGGTCCGGTGGCGGTGGGTGACACGATCACCTACACGCTGACGACGGTGGTGGCGAACTCGCAGACCACGTCGGTGACGACGCTGACCGACACGCTGGGCACGGGCCTGACGTTCGGTGCGGTGACCAATGCCGGTGCGTACACCTGCAACAGCACCAACCCGCTGGTGTGCACGCTGCCGGTGGGCACGCTGCCGGGCACCTACACGGTGACCTACACGGCGACGGTGAATGACCAGGCCGTGGGCACGGTGGACAACGCCGTGGTCGGCACCAACGCGACCTGCACGACGAACTGCGGCACCAGCACGCCGGTGACGGCGCCTGCGGTGAGCTACAGCAAGTCGGCCAGCACGACCGGTCCGGTGGCGGTGGGTGACACGATCACCTACACGCTGACGACGGTGGTGGCGAACTCGCAGACCACGTCGGTGACGACGCTGACCGACACGCTGGGCACGGGCCTGACGTTCGGTGCGGTGACCAATGCCGGTGCGTACACCTGCAACAGCACCAACCCGCTGGTGTGCACGCTGCCGGTGGGCACGCTGCCGGGCACCTACACGGTGACCTACACGGCGACGGTGAATGACCAGGCCGTGGGCACGGTGGACAACGCCGTGGTCGGCACCAACGCGACCTGCACGACGAACTGCGGCACCAGCACGCCGGTGACGGCGCCTGCGGTGAGCTACAGCAAGTCGGCCAGCACGACCGGTCCGGTGGCGGTGGGTGACACGATCACCTACACGCTGACGACGGTGGTGGCGAACTCGCAGACCACGTCGGTGACGACGCTGACCGACACGCTGGGCACGGGCCTGACGTTCGGTGCGGTGACCAATGCCGGTGCGTACACCTGCAACAGCACCAACCCGCTGGTGTGCACGCTGCCGGTGGGCACGCTGCCGGGCACCTACACGGTGACCTACACGGCGACGGTGAATGACCAGGCCGTGGGCACGGTGGACAACGCCGTGGTCGGCACCAACGCGACCTGCACGACGAACTGCGGCACCAGCACGCCGGTGACGGCGCCTGCGGTGAGCTACAGCAAGTCGGCCAGCACGACCGGTCCGGTGGCGGTGGGTGACACGATCACCTACACGCTGACGACGGTGGTGGCGAACTCGCAGACCACGTCGGTGACGACGCTGACCGACACGCTGGGCACGGGCCTGACGTTCGGTGCGGTGACCAATGCCGGTGCGTACACCTGCAACAGCACCAACCCGCTGGTGTGCACGCTGCCGGTGGGCACGCTGCCGGGCACCTACACGGTGACCTACACGGCGACGGTGAATGACCAGGCCGTGGGCACGGTGGACAACGCCGTGGTCGGCACCAACGCGACCTGCACGACGAACTGCGGCACCAGCACGCCGGTGACGGCGCCTGCGGTGAGCTACAGCAAGTCGGCCAGCACGACCGGTCCGGTGGCGGTGGGTGACACGATCACCTACACGCTGACGACGGTGGTGGCGAACTCGCAGACCACGTCGGTGACGACGCTGACCGACACGCTGGGCACGGGCCTGACGTTCGGTGCGGTGACCAATGCCGGTGCGTACACCTGCAACAGCACCAACCCGCTGGTGTGCACGCTGCCGGTGGGCACGCTGCCGGGCACCTACACGGTGACCTACACGGCGACGGTGAATGACCAGGCCGTGGGCACGGTGGACAACGCCGTGGTCGGCACCAACGCGACCTGCACGACGAACTGCGGCACCAGCACGCCGGTGACGGCGCCTGCGGTGAGCTACAGCAAGTCGGCCAGCACGACCGGTCCGGTGGCGGTGGGTGACACGATCACCTACACGCTGACGACGGTGGTGGCGAACTCGCAGACCACGTCGGTGACGACGCTGACCGACACGCTGGGCACGGGCCTGACGTTCGGTGCGGTGACCAATGCCGGTGCGTACACCTGCAACAGCACCAACCCGCTGGTGTGCACGCTGCCGGTGGGCACGCTGCCGGGCACCTACACGGTGACCTACACGGCGACGGTGAATGACCAGGCCGTGGGCACGGTGGACAACGCCGTGGTCGGCACCAACGCGACCTGCACGACGAACTGCGGCACCAGCACGCCGGTGACGGCGCCTGCGGTGAGCTACAGCAAGTCGGCCAGCACGACCGGTCCGGTGGCGGTGGGTGACACGATCACCTACACGCTGACGACGGTGGTGGCGAACTCGCAGACCACGTCGGTGACGACGCTGACCGACACGCTGGGCACGGGCCTGACGTTCGGTGCGGTGACCAATGCCGGTGCGTACACCTGCAACAGCACCAACCCGCTGGTGTGCACGCTGCCGGTGGGCACGCTGCCGGGCACCTACACGGTGACCTACACGGCGACGGTGAATGACCAGGCCGTGGGCACGGTGGACAACGCCGTGGTCGGCACCAACGCGACCTGCACGACGAACTGCGGCACCAGCACGC
Organism: Pseudoxanthomonas sp. G3; assembly: GCF_057654715.1. Lineage (NCBI taxonomy): Bacteria > Pseudomonadati > Pseudomonadota > Gammaproteobacteria > Lysobacterales > Lysobacteraceae > Pseudoxanthomonas > Pseudoxanthomonas sp. G3. The sequence continues at coordinate 3,961,508 of NZ_CM172805.1, read as the reverse complement.
CGGTGACGGCGCCTGCGGTGAGCTACAGCAAGTCGGCCAGCACGACCGGTCCGGTGGCGGTGGGTGACACGATCACCTACACGCTGACGACGGTGGTGGCGAACTCGCAGACCACGTCGGTGACGACGCTGACCGACACGCTGGGCACGGGCCTGACGTTCGGTGCGGTGACCAATGCCGGTGCGTACACCTGCAACAGCACCAACCCGCTGGTGTGCACGCTGCCGGTGGGCACGCTGCCGGGCACCTACACGGTGACCTACACGGCGACGGTGAATGACCAGGCCGTGGGCACGGTGGACAACGCCGTGGTCGGCACCAACGCGACCTGCACGACGAACTGCGGCACCAGCACGCCGGTGACGGCGCCTGCGGTGAGCTACAGCAAGTCGGCCAGCACGACCGGTCCGGTGGCGGTGGGTGACACGATCACCTACACGCTGACGACGGTGGTGGCGAACTCGCAGACCACGTCGGTGACGACGCTGACCGACACGCTGGGCACGGGCCTGACGTTCGGTGCGGTGACCAATGCCGGTGCGTACACCTGCAACAGCACCAACCCGCTGGTGTGCACGCTGCCGGTGGGCACGCTGCCGGGCACCTACACGGTGACCTACACGGCGACGGTGAATGACCAGGCCGTGGGCACGGTGGACAACGCCGTGGTCGGCACCAACGCGACCTGCACGACGAACTGCGGCACCAGCACGCCGGTGACGGCGCCTGCGGTGAGCTACAGCAAGTCGGCCAGCACGACCGGTCCGGTGGCGGTGGGTGACACGATCACCTACACGCTGACGACGGTGGTGGCGAACTCGCAGACCACGTCGGTGACGACGCTGACCGACACGCTGGGCACGGGCCTGACGTTCGGTGCGGTGACCAATGCCGGTGCGTACACCTGCAACAGCACCAACCCGCTGGTGTGCACGCTGCCGGTGGGCACGCTGCCGGGCACCTACACGGTGACCTACACGGCGACGGTGAATGACCAGGCCGTGGGCACGGTGGACAACGCCGTGGTCGGCACCAACGCGACCTGCACGACGAACTGCGGCACCAGCACGCCGGTGACGGCGCCTGCGGTGAGCTACAGCAAGTCGGCCAGCACGACCGGTCCGGTGGCGGTGGGTGACACGATCACCTACACGCTGACGACGGTGGTGGCGAACTCGCAGACCACGTCGGTGACGACGCTGACCGACACGCTGGGCACGGGCCTGACGTTCGGTGCGGTGACCAATGCCGGTGCGTACACCTGCAACAGCACCAACCCGCTGGTGTGCACGCTGCCGGTGGGCACGCTGCCGGGCACCTACACGGTGACCTACACGGCGACGGTGAATGACCAGGCCGTGGGCACGGTGGACAACGCCGTGGTCGGCACCAACGCGACCTGCACGACGAACTGCGGCACCAGCACGCCGGTGACGGCGCCTGCGGTGAGCTACAGCAAGTCGGCCAGCACGACCGGTCCGGTGGCGGTGGGTGACACGATCACCTACACGCTGACGACGGTGGTGGCGAACTCGCAGACCACGTCGGTGACGACGCTGACCGACACGCTGGGCACGGGCCTGACGTTCGGTGCGGTGACCAATGCCGGTGCGTACACCTGCAACAGCACCAACCCGCTGGTGTGCACGCTGCCGGTGGGCACGCTGCCGGGCACCTACACGGTGACCTACACGGCGACGGTGAATGACCAGGCCGTGGGCACGGTGGACAACGCCGTGGTCGGCACCAACGCGACCTGCACGACGAACTGCGGCACCAGCACGCCGGTGACGGCGCCTGCGGTGAGCTACAGCAAGTCGGCCAGCACGACCGGTCCGGTGGCGGTGGGTGACACGATCACCTACACGCTGACGACGGTGGTGGCGAACTCGCAGACCACGTCGGTGACGACGCTGACCGACACGCTGGGCACGGGCCTGACGTTCGGTGCGGTGACCAATGCCGGTGCGTACACCTGCAACAGCACCAACCCGCTGGTGTGCACGCTGCCGGTGGGCACGCTGCCGGGCACCTACACGGTGACCTACACGGCGACGGTGAATGACCAGGCCGTGGGCACGGTGGACAACGCCGTGGTCGGCACCAACGCGACCTGCACGACGAACTGCGGCACCAGCACGCCGGTGACGGCGCCTGCGGTGAGCTACAGCAAGTCGGCCAGCACGACCGGTCCGGTGGCGGTGGGTGACACGATCACCTACACGCTGACGACGGTGGTGGCGAACTCGCAGACCACGTCGGTGACGACGCTGACCGACACGCTGGGCACGGGCCTGACGTTCGGTGCGGTGACCAATGCCGGTGCGTACACCTGCAACAGCACCAACCCGCTGGTGTGCACGCTGCCGGTGGGCACGCTGCCGGGCACCTACACGGTGACCTACACGGCGACGGTGAATGACCAGGCCGTGGGCACGGTGGACAACGCCGTGGTCGGCACCAACGCGACCTGCACGACGAACTGCGGCACCAGCACGCCGGTGACGGCGCCTGCAGTGAGCTACAGCAAGTCGGTCGAGTTGCCGGTTGGCCAGACTGAGGTTTCGGCAGGCGATACGCTGACCTACACCCTGACGGCCACCATTGGGAACTCGAGTACCACTGCGCTACTGACCCTTACCGACACCCTGGGAACCGGCCTGACGCTGGGAGCCGTGTCTGCCGGCAACTTCTCGTGTGGTACCGCAAACCCGCTCGTGTGTACGTTGCCTTCAGGGACTGCACCGGGTACCTACTCGCTCACCTATACGGCCATCGTCAACGATCAGGCGACGGGGACCGTGAGGAACGCGGTGGTCGGTACCGGCGATGACGCCCCGACCTGTGCAGGCACCTGCACTACCGAAACTCCGGTCACCGAGCCGCTGCCGCCCTTGGTGACGTATGCCAAGTCCGCGGCGCTGCCGGCCGGCCAGGCCGAGGTCCGCGTGGGCGATACCGTCACTTACACGCTGACCACAACGGTCGTCAACGCCGTCACCACCGGGGATCTGGTGCTGACCGACACGCTGGGCGCGGGCCTGACCTTCGGCGCCGTGACCAACGGTGGCCTGTACGCGGCCAACACCAGCGGTGCGCCGGTGCTGACGTTCACCCTGCCGGCCGGCACCGTGCCGGGCACGTATACGGTGACCTACACGGCCACCGTGAACCCGCAGGCTCGCGGCACGGTGAACAACGCCGTGGTGGGAGCGGGCGACGATGCGCCGACCTGCTCGGGCGGTTGCACCACCGAAACGCCTGTCGCCGCGCCGCGCGTGGTGGTGTCGAAGTCGTCCGATCCGGGCAACGGCGCGCAGGTCCAGGTGGGTCAGACGGTCCGCTACACGCTCGCCGTGGACGTCGCCGGCTCCGCATTGACCCAGGAGCTGGTGCTGGTGGATACCCCGGACCGTGGCTTGACCCTGGGCGCGTTGCCAGCGGGCTGCGCGTTCGACGGCACCCTGCTGACCTGCCGCCTGCCGGCGGGCACGTCCACCGGCGTTCATCCGCTGACCTACGATGCCATCGTCAACGAGAACGCTGGGGCCATAGTCGGCAACCAGGTGACCGCCTCCGGCGGCGGTGGCGAAACGCCGGTCTGCACGACCTGCAGCACGGAGCATGAGCTGGATGCACCCGAGATCCGCCTGACCAAGACCGCGGGCAGCCGCGAAGTCCGCATCGGCGACCTCGTGCGGTACACGCTGACCGTGCAGAACGTCGGCAGCGTGGCGCTGATCAACGGCAGCGTGGTCGACACGCCCGCCGTAGGCTTCAGCTACGTCGAAGGCTCGCTGCTGGCCAACGATGCCGATGGTATGGCGACGGTGGCTGGCGGCAATCCGCTGCGCTTCGACGGGGTGGATGTCGCCCCGGGCCAGAGCGCCACCTTGGTCTACGCGATGCGGGTGGGTGCGGGCGTGCGTCCGGGCACCCATGTCAACCAGGCACAAGTACGTTCTGCCACGGACGACCCGATCTCCAACATCGCCACGGCCGAGGTCCAACTGATAGCGGATCCGCTGCTGGATGACAGCCTCGTGTTCGGCACGGTCTTCAACGACCGCGACAGCGACGGCTGGCAAGACAGCGCCGCACTGAGTGGCGTGAAGGTGCAGGGTGGCTTCGCTCCAGCGGCCTACATCGCCAACTCCACCACCGTGGATCGCGGTGCCGGTCCGCAACCGGAGCCCGATGCGAGCTCGCCTCTCTTGCACGGCATCGCCGTGGGCGAGATCAGCGGGCGCCAGTCGGTGGCCGATCCGGTCGAGGACCACGAAGTGGTCATCCGCCAGCGCCTGCGCGAAGCGGCCTTCACCGACGACTTCGTGCTGACGACCGCACAAGGCGTCACCGTACGCATGGATGCGGCCGGAATCACTCGCCTGGAGACGTCTGGCGACGCGGCGAAGGGCTTGACCGCGGCGGCGCCCACGGTGGAACGCCGCGTGGCCCAGTCCGAAGACGGTTACGTGGTGGACTACGTCATCCGCAACGCCGGCATCGACGAGCGTGGTATACCGGGTGTGCGTATCGCATCGGTGGAAGGCCTGCTGATCGAGACCGACCAGTTCGGCCGCTATCACTTGGCCGGCGTGCCGGGCGGTGCGTGGGAGCGTGGTCGCAACTTCATCCTGAAGGTCGACCCCTCCACCCTGCCCGCGGGTGCCGAGTTCACCACCGACAACCCGCTGCTTCGCCGGATCACGCCCGGCGTGCCCGTCCGCTTCGACTGGGGCGTCAAGCTGCCCGAGCAGGTCATCGAAGGCGGAACGAAGCAGGTCGAACTGGAGATGGGCGAAGTGTTCTTCGCCCCCGGCAGCGCAGAAGTACGGGAGAAGTATCTGCCGGTAGTCGAGGCGATGGCAGCCAAGGTGCGCGAGTACCAAGGCGGCGAAGTCGTCATTCACGCCAACGGCGACAACGAAGGCCTGGCGTTCGACCGTGCGAACGCGGTCAAGGCGGCCCTGCTGGCCACGCTCGATACCGCTTCCGCCAAGGGACTGGTGGTCAGCGTGCGCGGGACAGTCGACGACCCCAGCTCGATGATCGTCGGTGTGGATGAAGGCGGCGCGCTGCTCGGCACCGTGCTGTTCGATACCGACAAGTCCGCGATCAAGCCGGTCTTCGAGCCGTTGCTCGACAAGGTGGCCGCGGCACTGGAAAAGATGGGCGGGGGCAGCATCGCCATCGTCGGCCACACCGACGTGCGGGCGTCCCATGCCTACAACGTCGCCCTGGGCATGCGTCGCGCCAAGGCGGTTTACGAAGCGCTCGCCAAACGTTTGAGTCCGGAGGTGCGTGCCAAGGTTCGGGTGGAAGCCAGCAACGATCCGACAGCCCCTGTCGGCGTACGGAAGTGAGGGGGCGTGTCATGAAGAAGCGTATGAAGATGAAACTGCTGGACTACACCCTGATCAGCCTGCTGGCGGGCGCGGCGCCGATGGCCGGCGCCCAGACGGCGACGGCGCCTTCGCAGGCGCAGCAGGACCGCGCCGACGGCACGGCTGCGCCGGTCGATTGCGATGGCGAGCGCTGCACCGGCGAAGAAGGCCTCTTGTTCCGCCTGCGCACGCGCAGCTACGACAAGCCGGTGACGAAGGGGACGAGCCAAGCCTCCTCCTCCGAGGCCCTGCAGCCCGACCGCCGGGTGACCGTGGCGATGGAGCAGCCCGGCAAGGCGACGGCGATGGGCAAGTTCTCCATCGACCTGCCGGGCGGTGGCGTGATCTGGGCGACCGAAGACCCCACGCTGGGCCAGCCGGAACTGTCCGTGTCCGCGCCTTCCATCGTGGCCTTCGACGGCGCCCGTATCACCACGCCGGTACAGTTCTACGTGCGTGGCAACTACCCCGCGTTCATCGACCGGATGGAGATCACGTTGTATCGCAGCAGCGATGGCGACCTGATCGAGCCTATCGCCTCCCTGCCGCTCGACGTGGCGGCCGTGTCGAACACGACGTGGGACGGCGCACTGCCCGATCGCTATCGCTTCCGCAAGGGCGACGAACTCGTGTACGTCCTGCGCGCCTACGGCAAGGATGGCGCCTTCGACGAAACGCATCCACGCACGCTCCAGCTGGTATCGCCGGAGGACGTCGAGCGTGGCATGAACCAGTTGCGTACATCGGTCGAACGCACCTTGGGTACGGCACTGACCGCTGAGCAGGCGCAGACCCAGAGCCTGGTGGAAAACGCGTTTGCCGCGAACGGGCTGCGTCAGCAGAACATTCCCATGTACGGCTCGCGTATCCGCATCCAGGGCCGCAACATCCCGCCATCGGCATCGCTGACCATCAACGGCGAGACGTACCCGGTGGATCAGGAGCGCAAATTCGCCGCCGAGTTCCTGGTGCCGGTCGGCCGTCACCAGTTCCAGCTGGGCCTGGGCGGTCTGGCGGGTGGCGAAGCGACGGCGTCGCACACGCTGGATGTCGACGTCACCGGGCGCTATTTCTTCGGCGTGGGCCTGGCCGACGTGACGATTGCCCAGAACAAGACCAGCGGGGCCGGCGCGCCGTTCGCGAACGACGCCCGCTATCAGGATGACGTGATCAGTGACGGCCGTCTGGCGTTCTATGGGAAGGCCAAGCTGCGGGGCAAGTACCTGCTGACCGCGCAAGCCGACACGACCGAGCGCGACCTGGACCGCCTCTTCAATGGTTTCACCCAGGCCGACCCGCAAGACGTGTTCCGTCGCCTGGATCCGGACCTCTACTACCCGGTCTACGGCGACGATTCCACGACGTACCGCGACGTGGACACGATGGGGCGGTTCTACCTGCGCGTGGATTGGGACAAGAACCAGGCGCTGTGGGGCAACTACAGCACCGGAATCACGGGCACCGAATACGCCCAGTACCAGCGCTCGCTGTACGGCGCCGCGCTCAACTGGCGTTCGCTGGCCACCAACCGCTGGGGCGACCCGGGGACCGAACTGCGCATGTTCGGCTCGCAGGCCGAAACGGCGCCGGGCCACAACGAGTTCATCGGCACCGGCGGCAGCTTGTACTACCTGCGCCATACCGACCTGCTGCCCGGCTCCGACGTCGTCACCCTGGAGATCCGCGATCTGACCACGGGGCGCGCCGAGAACAGGATCGTCCTGCAGCGCGGCGCCGACTACGAGATCGACGAACTGCAGGGCCGCATCCTGCTGACGCGGCCGCTGGCGCAGATTACCCGAGAGAACATCCCCACCCTCACGCGCGATGCGCCCCTGGACGGCTTCGAACAGCGCCTGCTGGTGGATTACGAGTGGGTGCCGTCGGGCTTCGATGCCGACGATGTCAGCGCCGGCTTCCGTGGCAAGCACTGGTTCGGCAACCACGTTGGCGTGGGGGCGACCTATGTGCAGGAGAACCGCGCCGGGCAGGACTACACGCTGGCCGCGGGCGATGTCACGCTGCAGGCGGGCAAGGGCACTTACCTGAAGGCCGAGTATGCGCAGACCGAGTCGTTCGGGGCGCCCGTGTTCTTCTCCGACAATGGCGGTCTGAGCTTCGTCCAGCAGAACGACACCACCCTGCGCCGCGAGGGCGAAGCCAAAGCGCTGGAAGCGCGCGCCAACCTGAAGGAGCTCGGCTGGACGTCGCAGGACTGGAGCATGGGTGCGTGGTGGCGCAACGCCAGTGCAGGCTATTCGATCTCGCGCTACGACACGGGCCGCGAGGTCACCGAGTACGGTGCCGAAGTGCAGGGACAGTTCACCTCCGCCCTGGGCGTGTACGCGCGCTACAGCCGCGCAGAGAGCGGTGCGGAATCGCTGACGCAGACCCAGGCGACGCTGGAGTGGCGCCTCGACGACGCCCGTACGTTCAGCGCCGAAGTGCGCCGGGTCGATACGGAGGGCACATCCTCCGACGCCACCGGCACCCTGGGCGCGATGAAGTACCTGCAGCGCTTCGGCAGCACGCTGGAGCTGTACGGACTGGCACAGGTCACGCTGGACGATGATGGCGGCCAGTACGCCGACAACGACGCGTTCACCCTAGGCGGCAAGTACCTGTATGGCGATAACTCGTCCGTCGGTGCCGAGGTCACCACCGGCGATCGTGGTGAAGCGGCGACGGTGAACGCAGAACATCGCCTGACCCCGGAGCACTCGGTGTACGGCGCCTACACGTACTCCACCGACACCACGGCTTACGATTCGCTGTTCACGCGCAACGCGCAGAACGGCTGGACACTGGGCCAGCGCTGGCGCTTGTCCAACCAGGTCAATCTCTACAACGAAAGCCAGTTCCTGAAGGAACCGAACCAATCGGGCCTGGCGCACACCTTCGGCCTGGATTTCTACCCAGCGCAGGGATGGAACGTGGGCTTCACGCTCTCCGATGGCGAGCTGACCAATACGGACGGGGGCAATGTCGACCGCCGTGCCATCAGCGTGTCCGGTGGTCGCACCTCGCCCGACACCGACTGGCAGAGCAAGCTGGAATGGCGCGAAGACCGCGGCGCCGAGCAGCGCGAGCAGTGGGTCAGCACTAATCGCCTTACGCACAAGATCAATGAGAGCTGGCGCATCGCGGCTCGGCTGAACTACGCCGATACCGAAGACGAGCTCAACCCATTGGCCAGCGCGAAGTTCATCGAAGGCAATGTCGGCTTCGCCTACCGCCCCTGGAACAACCAGCGATGGGGCCTGTTCGGCCGTTACACCTATCTGTACGACCTGGCGACGTTGGGGCAGTTAGGGGGCGCGGATTACGACCAGAAGTCGCAGATCCTCTCGTTTGAAGGCGTCTACAAACTCGACCAGCACTGGGAATTTGCCGGCAAGCTGGCCAGGCGCGAGGGCGAGGTCCGCATGGGCCGCGGCACGGGTGCGTGGCTGGATTCGGCCACCACGTTCGGTGCGGTCCAGGTACGTTACGACTTGCGCACGCAGTGGCATGCATTGGCCGAGTACCGGTGGCTCGATGTCAGGGATGGCGGCACTAAGCAAGGCGTACTGCTTGGTCTCGACCGCGACCTCAACAAAAACTTCCGCATCGGCGTGGGCTACAACTTCACCGATTTCAGCGACGACCTGACCGATTTCGATTACGACCATCGCGGCTGGTTCCTGAACATCGTTGGCACTTACTGACGCTAGCGTCGCTGGCGTCGCGCCTGCGGCAGACGCACGACGATTCTGCCGGCGTGGGGATACTCACGCCGGCCTTGCATTGGCGTCGACGCAAAGAGCGCAGCAGCACGCTGCGGAATGTGGAACTCATCCACGGGCAGATCCGGGATGTGTGTGATGCCTACAGACGGTACGGACGTCGTTTGATGGTGGGTCCCGCGCCGTAGCGCCACCGTCGGTAATTTTCATTACTAACGTACCGCCTGACCTGGCGCCAAACGTACGCGCGCCCCTCGGTCCTCTTCTTTCTCCCGATTCGCGAAGCCCCCGCGCCGCACGAAAACCACTATCCCTGAGGCGGAACGGGCGAGCAGGCCTGAGCGTTCGCTGACAGATCTTCCATGTCCTGCATACGGTGCAGTACGCGAACAAGCACAGGAATGTGACGACCATGGCTTAAACGGGCGGTCGTCCAAAACCGGGATAAGGGTTCGAGATGAAATATCAGGGTTGGGCAGAGCGGCTGCGTTCCACGCTGGCGCGGCTTTCCACGCGGTGGAAGCGCGGCACGCAGCGCACGACATTGTCGGCGACACGCACCGTCAGTTCGATAATCGCCGTTACCAAGTTTTGCGAATCCGTGCGCGGCGCTGAGCGCTCGCTAGACTTGCGTTGTCCGTCACGCGAGGGAGGGGACTCCCGTATGTGCATGGTCCCTAACGGAGCTTCGAGCAAGGCGCCGGCCGTGCAGCGGACCCGCGTGCAACAGGCCTCCTGGCATTTCTGTGCCCGATTCCTCGATGCTACGAGCAGGCGAACTGCAAGCCGGCATCTCTCGCTGTGGCGTTTAGCGCCGTCATCGGTATCGAAGGTCGCTGCACTAGCGCTGGCGTTCGCGGCTACCCCGTTCGCCTTTGCGCAGACCTATGTAACCCCCACTTCACCTTTCACGGGTACGCCAGGTGCGACGGGAAACGCCATCTTCACTTTCCCCGGGCAAGGCATTACCGCGACCGTCAGCGTGAACAGCGCCGGCGTGAACCGCTATTCGATCCGCAATACCGCAACGACCGGAGATGGAGCGCTCGGTACACAGACGCTGAGTACGATCGGAGCTGTCACTAATGCCATGCTGACCAGCGCGACCACGACGACGCCTGCGGTCTATCTTGATATTGGCGGCTTCGGGTGTGCCGTGACACTCGGCGTGGAGCAGACGTGTACGGACCGCGGCACGATAACCATTACGTTCTCGCAGCCAGTCAGCAACCCCAGGCTCCATTTCACCGGGCTCGGCACGACCGGGACGGCCGCGCTCGGGCGATTCCACGCCTATTTCCAGCTGACGGGGAGTTCGCCCAGCGGTGCAACCCTTTCAGCGTTGTCCGGCAACAGCATTTTCTCGACTTCCGGCACTACGATCACTAACAGTCAAACCATCACCTCCGTAAGTTCTCTTTGCAACTCGACGCCACAGCAGGCGGCCTGTGGTTCGGTCCAGGTCAATGGCACCAACATCACCAGCCTGACCTTCTCAGCCAATCTGCGTTACCGCCTCACCGCCGGCGGATGGCCGAACAACAACGCCACGTCAGAACTGGACGGACACATGCTGGGCATTTCGCTGGCCCAGTTCGCAGACCTCGCGATCACCAAGACGAACGGGCAGACAAACTACGCTCCTGGCCAAGCGATGACCTACACAATGGTCGTCTCGAATGCCGGCCCCAACTCCGCCAATGGCGCAGTGTTCACCGACGCCAACGTCGCGAACTTCAACGAGGCGACGGTGACGTGCGCGGCGGCTACAGGCGGTGCCGCATGTCCCTTGGCCGCCAACACCACCGTCGCCTTGATGCAAGGAGCCGGCATCGTTATTCCGACTTTGCCTAGTGGCGGAAGCCTCACGTTCACGGTGACCGGAACGGTGGCTGCGGCAGCGAGCGGAAACCTGACCAATACGGCCAGCATCGCCGCCCCGGTGGGCGTCACCGAGTCGAACACGGCCAACAATAGCGCTACCGACACTGATCTCCTGCAGCCAAGCTTCGGTACCTGCGACGCCCGGATGTACCTTGATCAAGTCAGTACGGCGCAGAATCCCAACGTCGCCACGCTGTTGCAGGTCGGGTACGCCAGCACGCCTTTCACCTATACCGCCCTCGGGTCCGGACTGGCACGCAATGCGCTCGGTTACAGCTCCCAGGACAACTACATCTATGGCATCGAGTGGGATGGGGCGCTGGGGAACGAACTGATTCGCGTAGGCAGCGATGGCAGCAGCGTCAATCTCGGTGTCGTGTCAGGCCTGCCATCCGCCAGCTACGCAGCGGGCGTCATCGGTTCGACCGGCGACTATTACGTCACGGCTGGGGGGACCGCGCTCTATAGGATCAACATCGCGACGCGGACAGCCAGTCTTGTCACCATGAGCCAGTCGATCAACGTGTTCGACCTGGTCTGGTACAACGGTCTGCTCTACGCCATCAACAGCAATACCGGACAGCTGATCAGCATCAACCCCGCCACCGGCGCGGTGACCGCGATCGGATCTTCGGCTCCGGTAACCACATCGATCGCGATGTGGGGCTTCAACAACGCGATACTGGCCTACTACCGCTCGAGCGATAACACCATCAGCGGCATCTATGCAGTCGATCCTGCGTCAGGCGTCGCCACGCTCCTAAGCAACGCCCCGTTGACGAACAACGCGGACGGTGCCAATTGCCCAACCGCCAGTATCCAGTTCAATGCCGACTTGGCCGTCACGAAAACCAATACCCCGACGTCAGGTCCCAACGATCTATCAAATGACACGTATGCGCCAGGCGAGGTTCGTACCTACACGATCGTAGTGAGCAACAACAGCACGTCTTTCGGCGCCCAGAACGTCACGGTAAGCGATCCGGTGCCTGCCGGAGTCGACCCCTCGACAGTCAGCTGGACGTGTACTTCCACCTCGGGTGGCGCGCGTTGCGGGGCTGCCAGCGGAAGCGGTGCGCTCAACGACGTGGGTCTGGATCTTCCCGCCACTATCAATGGCGGTCAGGCTTCGTCGGTGACTTATCTGGTCACGATGACGGTGCCGGCGGGCTTCGCTGGCGATCTTAGTAATACGGTGACGATCACACCGCCCAGCACCATCAACGATGGCAATACCGCTAACAACACGGCCACCGATACGGATGCGTCAGCGCCGCTGCTGACGATCCGCAAGATCAGTATCGGTGGGGTCGACAGTTTCGGGTTCACCGGCACCAACGGTGTGGCCACGCAGACCTTGGTGACCGCCACCGCTGGTGCGCCCATCAGCGGCGCTACCCAGGCACTGACGACCGCGGCGACCGCGACCACGATCACCGAGAGCACGACGCCCGCGACGTACCGTGTCACGGATATCACCTGCACAGGTCTTGGTACGGGCGGTACGGCAACACCCGACCTCGCGAACCGCGTCGTATCGTTGGACGCAGCCGCCACCGCCGCTGGCGCCAACATCGTGTGCACGTTCACCAATACACTGCAGCAGGCGGACATACAGGTGGTGAAGACGGCCGCGCCGAGTCCGGTGGTGTCAGGCGATGTGGTGACGTACACGCTGGTGGTCAGCAACAACGGTCCGAACGCGGTGACGAACGCGCTGTTGAGCGATGTGCCTTCCGCCGGCCAAACCTGCACGACGCCCAGCACGACCGCCCCCTGTACGGCGACCGGCGGGGCGAGCTGTCCATCGCCGACGGTGCCGGTGAGCAGCCTGTTGGGCGCTGGCATCACCATTCCTACCTTGCCCGTCGGCGGGCAGGTGACGGTCACGCTCCAATGCACGGTCAACGCAAGCGGGCAATAGCGCTTGCGAGAGGTTGACGCACTTGCCCGCGCCATACGCGGGCAAGTGGCCAGCGAGCACGGTGACGCAAGGTCATCGTGGGGGCTCATTGATTCGTCTCACACTCATGTCCCATTTGAGACGTGCGTCACGAACTTTAGCGGGTGATGCAGCGGAGCTCGCCTTGATGTGACCCGAAGCGGGTGACCAGGCGACAGCTGTTTCCAACAAGAGCGTCGTGCACGGCATGACGCTTGACCATCATCCGAATCAGAGGTCTTGAAGTGATGCAGTCTCGAATTTTCAAGTGTGGTGTCCTGGCCATCGCGATCGCCATGGCGTCCACGGCCATCGATGCGCGTGCAGAAGCGCAGTGCCAATTCACCCAGGGCTATTGGCAGAACCGCGCGCAGAACGCCAACGATCCGTCGACCGAGGTCTGGTTGTTGATACGGGACGACGTGTTCTACTCCTCCGGACTGAGCTATCGGCAGGTGCTGATGGTGCCGTCCCAGGGCAACGCGTATTGGATCCTCGCGCACCAGCTGGTCGCCGCCGAGGCCAATTACATGCTCGGCGCGCAGGCGCCCACCCTGGTTTCCGATGCCTTGGCCAGGGCCAGCCAGCTGATGAGCCAGTACACCCCGCCGCAGATCGCGGCCATGCCGAAAGGCAGCGAGCTGCGACAGGAGCTGATCGCGCTCTCGCGCGTCCTCGACGACTGGAACAACGCCCTGATCGGTACCGGAGAGTGCATCGACGAAGATGCGGGCGGCAACGGCTGACGCGGCTTCGACGCGGTCGCGGGTGCTGCCGAACACAGCGCGCTAGCAGGCGCATCCGCCCACGTGACGGATGCGCGATCAATCCCGTGCGGGTAGATAACCGGCATCCACCGGAAGGAAGAGATGGGGGTTCGAGTGAGCAAGCGACTTCAGGCCGGGTGGGTGGCCGCCATCGTGCTGTGGGCGTCGACCACCGCCGTGCCGGCGCTGGGGCAGACGGTCGCGTTCGATCATGGCGCGTCGGCAACGGCGATCGGGTCCGGTTCCACGGGCACGCCCTCGCTCAGCTTCAACGTCGCCGCCGGGCAGAACCGCGTCGTGCTCGTCACGGCGACGTTCGAGCGGGACCATTGCACCACCGACACGACCGAAACGCAGTCGACCTGCACCGACGAAACCGCGGCGAACAGCAATTTTGCATCGCCGATCTTCGTCGCCAACAACGGGGCGAACGTCCAGATCCAGCTCACTGCGACCGGGCCGGGTGGGTCGATCACAGGGTCGAACCCTCTTGCGCCGCCGACGGGTGACCTGCGGTTCGGCAACGTCTATTCGCTCACCACGGGATCGGCTACCGCAGGACGCACGACGTATTCGCAGGAGATGTACTTCTTCGCCCTGTACGAGTCGCAGCTGCGCACCCTGTTGGGCGGCGCGGCCAGCGGCACGATCACCCTCAGTCTTCCGGACACCCAGGCGCCGCATCGCGCAGGCGACGAAGCCATGCTCTCCGCCCTGCAGTTCAATCATGTCAACCAGCTGACGACAGGCGCAGCGGGGACAGGCATCGTCCGTTCCGGCATCGAAACCTCGCGCACGAACTGCGCCACCGGCCTGACTTTCACGCCGGGGGTCAATGCGCCTGGCAACTGGTCGCTATGCCTCAACGGTTACGATGCCGGACAGGCGCCCACCAGCGCCGGCGATGGCGTCCTGCTGGTCGGTTTCAACGGGTATGCGCGTACCGGTCCTCTGGATTTCGCCACGGTGACCGGGTTCACCGAGGTGCTGAACCCTTTCGTCACCAACACCGACCCTAGCACGGCGGGGACGGCGGGCGCGCACTTCCTGGCAGGCACGGAGTCTGACGGCTTCAGCACTTCATTCCAGTTCGCCAACGGAACCCCGGCCGCGAACATCACGATGCAGTCCCAGAATGGCTCGCTTACTTCCGCCCAGTCCACCGCGGGCGGCATGGCGGCGAAGTTCACGCTGACGCGTGCGTCGGTCGATCTTTCGATCACCAAGACCAACACACCGGGCATCAACGGCAACGCGGACCAGTTGAACGACACCGTCGTCCCGGGGGGTAGCACCACGTACACCCTGGTGATCGCCAATGCCTCCATCAACTATGTCGATGCGGCCACGCTAATCGATCCGGCGACTGCCGGCCTGGTCAAGACGGGTGTCGCATGCACCGCCGCCACCGGGGGCGCCCTCTGCCCGTCCGCGAGCAGTGTGACGGTCAGCGCCCTGGAGGGCGGGTCGGGTATTGCCATTCCGACGCTGCCGCCGAACAGCACCGTGACCTTTACCGTGACCGCAACCGTGGCGGCGGGTGTTTCGCCCGTCGTCAACACGGCGGCCATCCAGGTGCCCACGGGCTATGTCGATGCGACCCCCGCCAACAATACGGCGACGGACAGCGATGGTGCGTTGACGCGGCTGACGCTGCGCAAGACCAGCCTCGGTGGCGTGAACAGCTTCGGCTTCACCGGTACGAACGGCGTAGTGGCCCAGACGCTCACCACGGCCGCGCCGGGTACCCCCGTGGCGGGCGCGCCCCAGACGCTGACCACGTCGGGCGCGGCCACCACCATTACCGAGAGCACGATGCCCGTGACCTACCGCGTCACCGACATCACCTGCACGGGGATGGGCGCGGGTGGGACGGCGGTGCCGGATCTGGCCAATCGCACGGTCTCGTTGAACGCCGCCGCGACGGCCGCCGGCAGCGACATCGTCTGTACCTTCACCAATACGCTTCAGCAGGCGGACATCCAGGTGGTGAAGACCGCCAATCCGGGCACGGTGATCAGTGGCGGTGTGGTGACCTACACATTGACGGTGACCAACAACGGCCCCGCGTCCGCGAGCAATGTGCTGCTGACCGATGCGGCGGGCACGGGACAGACTTGTACAGCACCGAGTACGACGGCCACCTGCACAGCCACAGGCGGCGCGACCTGCCCATCGCCGACAGTCCCGGTGAGCAGCCTGCTGGGCAGCGGCATCACGATTCCCGACCTGCCGGTGGGCGGCCGGGTCGATGTCACGATGCAATGCGCGGTGACCGCGACCGGTCAGTAGCGTCAGCGGGAAGGCGCGTCCGTTGCGCCTGTACGCGCTGGTGTCTCAGCGCGCTCGCGCGCGGAAGGCCTCACTATCAGCGCGTGTCGGATCTGGCGCGTGATGGGGTGGTCCGCGCCCAGATGGCGACGGGCTTCCACCAGCGCATCCTGTAGCAGCCGCTCCGCGGCGGTGTCGTCGGCAGGCAGGTTGTCCGCGGGCGCGCGGGCCCGGAGTCGAAGCGCCTCGGCGAGGGCCAGGCGAGCCGTAGGCGAAGGCCATCGTCGCTGCTGCGCCGTCTGCACGACCTCCTGCAGCAGTCCGATCGCCTCGCCGGTCTGCGGGGGCGAGGCTCCCAGCAGTTCGTCCGCCAGGATTTCCTTGGCCGCGAGGGTCGCTTCGTGGCGGGGGCCCAGCGTGTTCTCGAACAAGGTGGTGGCTTCGCGGGCACGCGTGATGCGCTGGACGACGTCCCTCGTCACCGGCGCGCGGGCCTCCAGCAATCGCTGACGGGCATATTCCGGGTGCCGCATACCGAAGCTGGCCAGGATGGCGTCGTGCGCCTGCTGCAACGCGCCGGCGTCCACCGACGCGGGCGCAGCCGTGAGTGCGATCTCCAGTTTCAGCCGAAGGCTGCGCGCCGTGTCCGGATGCGTCGCGCCCAAGCGTTGGCGACGCGACGCCAGCAGGGCATCTGCGATGCGCAGCGCTTCCTGGGGATGTCCTTCACGCACCAGCAGCGTTGCGAGCGCCTCACGGGCGCCGTCCGCGAGAGTGGGCAAATCGGCGCCCGCCAGGGCGATCGCGGCGCGCAGATCGCGTTCGGCATCGTCGAGATCCAGCAACTGCGCATGCCATTGCCCACGCAAGGTCAGCAGATCGATGCGGGTCGTGCGCGCGAGCGCTGCGGGCAGGCCGCTCGCGGTCTTGTCCGCGAACGCGAGGGCCTCGAAGGCCGCCGCATGATCCGAAAGTCCCCAGTGCGCACGCGCGAGTTCGGTCAACAGGCTGAGCGACGTCGGGTCGGCCTTGTGCCGTGACGCGGTGATCTGCTGCAGGCCTGCGAGCGCGACTTCCCGCGCTTCGGCATGCCGTGCCTGCAGATTGAGCAGTGTGGCAAGCGTGGCCTGGGTGTCGGGGCGCTGGGTGGGCTCGTCGGCGAGCAAGGTGTTCGCCTCGTCCGCCAGCTTCAGTGCATGCGGGTAGTCGCCGAGGACCGAATAGCTGCGGGCCAGCGAGACCAGCGCGCGTGCCTTGAGGGCGGGACTGGACTGCAGCGGCAGGCGCCGCAGGTGGACTTCGGTCTGTTCGAGCAGTTGGCGCGACGAAGGCCGGGTCTCCGCCAGTCCCGACAGGGTGGCGGCGCCGAGGGTGTCTTCGAACAGCGTGGAGACCGCTTGCATGTCGCGATCTTCCTGCTGGTCGCGCAGGTGATACCAGGCAAGCGCGCCCGCCGCGACCAGCACGACCGACAGCGTGCCGGCGGCGAGCGCGCTGGCGACGGCATGCCGCTGGACGAAGCGGCGCGCCGTGTACAGCCGACCACCCTTGCGCGCGGCGACGGGCTTCCGCGCGAGCCAGTGCTGCAGGTCCGCGATCAACGCGCCGATGCTTGGGTAGCGGTCCCCGGGGGGCATCGCGACGCATTTCAGCGCGATGGCATCCAGATCGCCCCGCAGCTGCTTGCGTAGCTGGGCGTTGTCGCGGCATCGACGATGGGAGGCCACGCCGGCCCAGGCGGCGTCGGCCAGCGACGAGGGCGGTTGCGCCGGCATCGTCGGCAGGCCGGTGAAACTGGCATGCAGGGGCAGCAGCGGTCGCGGCCAGTTCGCCACCAGGAGCTGGTACATCATCACGCCGAGCGCATGGATATCGCTGGCGACCGAGGAGGCTTCGCCCGCCAGGATTTCAGGCGCGACATAGCCGTTGGACACCGCGATCCGCGGCGACGCAGCGCCATCGGCGCCATCGATGACGGCGGAGAGGCCGAAATCGACGAGATACACGCGGCCATCCTGCGCGACCAACACGTTGCCCGGCTTGATGTCCTGGTGCAGCACGCCACGGCTGTGCGCGTAGTGCAGGGCATCGCAAGCCTGCAGCAGCAGGCGCACGCGTTCGGCAAGGGTCAGCGCCTGCCGGTCGGCCCACAGATCAATCGACGTGCCCTGAACAAGCTGCATCGCGAACCAGGGGTGGCCGTCGGCGTCGACACCGCCATCGAGCAGCGGTGCGATGTGCGGATGGTCCAGCTGCGCGAGATGGTTGCGTTCGCGCATGAACGCATCGATGAGCGTCGGCGAGGAGAGTTCGCTGCGGATGCACTTGAGCGCCACCCGCTTCTCGTACTGGCCATCGGCACGGCTCGCCTCGTACACCGTCCCCATTCCGCCGGCTCCGAGCAGGCGCTCGATGCGCCAAGGTCCTAGCTGATCGCCCACGCGACTGGCGGCGTCGTCGTCGGACGCCGGCACGTCGTCTTCGCCCGTGGTGCCAGGCAAGCCCAGCAGGTCGTCGAAATCCATCCCTTCCAAGGGATGATCCGCGGCGTCCGCCGCCAGCCAGCGCACCAGCACGCCGTGGAGGGGCGGATTCTCGGTCGCCAGGCGAGCCAGCGCGACGGCGCGGCGCGACGGCGGCAGATCGACGTAATCGTCGAACAGGGCGAGCGCGCGGGCCTCTAAGTCGGACATCGGCGAGGATCAGGCGGGGGAAGGGGAAGTCGTGCGCGCTCCGACGCACGAGGATTCCCCGGGCGCCGCGTCGGCAGGCACAGGAAAGGATCGGGGCTGGGAAGCGTGAGCGGACATGCGGCCCATGGCGCGAGCGTACGCGCTTGGCGAAGGGCAGGCATGTCCCGAGAAAGATGGCGCGCCCGGAGGGATTCGAACCCCCGACCAATGGCTTCGGAAGCCACTACTCTATCCGGCTGAGCTACGGGCGCACGGGACGGGCATTCTAGCCGCAAACCGGCGGCAGTGGCCCACATCGCGGCGTCGCTGTGTCGTCCGCCGGGGCCGCGGGTGGGCCTGATACCCTTTCCGCATGGGATACGAACGTTTCGAGAGCGCCGAGGTGCCGCGTTGGCGCGAGCGGCTGGGGCAGTACTGGAAGCTGGTGCGGGGCGACCGTCCGATCGGCGTGCTGCTCTTGCTGTGGCCGACGTGGTGGGCGCTCTGGCTGGCCGCCGGTGGCGTGCCGCCGTGGTGGACGCTATTTGTCTTCACCGCCGGCGTCTGGCTCACGCGGTCCGCAGGCTGCGTGATCAACGATTACGCGGACCGCTGGCTGGACCCGCAGGTGGAGCGCACGCGCGACCGGCCGCTGGCCACCGGCGCGGTGAGCGGGCGCGAGGCGCTGGCCGTGTTCGCGGTGCTGATGCTGGTCGCCTTCGGCCTGGTGCTGACATTGAACCGGCTGACGGTGGGCTTGAGCGTGGTCGGGCTGTTCCTGGCCGGGAGCTACCCCTACCTCAAGCGCTACACCTACCTGCCGCAGGTCTACCTCGGCCTCGCCTTCGGCTGGGGTATCCCCATGGCGTTCGCCGCGCTCCAGGGCGAGGTGCCGCCCGTGGCGTGGGTGCTGTACGGCGCGAACATCCTGTGGGCCACCGCGTACGACACCTGGTACGCGATGGTGGACCGCGAGGACGACATCCGCGCCGGGTCGAAGTCGACGGCGATCCTGTTCGGCGACCTCGACCTCGTCATCCAGGGCGTTCTCTACACACTGGTGCTGGTGGCGCTGGGACTGGTGGGGCGGCAGGCCGGGCTGGGCATGTACTACGGGGCCGCACTGGGTCTGTCGGCGCTGCTGATCGTCTGGCAGTTCAAGCTCGCCTGGCGACGCGACCGCGCCGGCTGCTTCAAGGCGTTCGTGCATAACAACTGGGTGGGCGGGGTGGTATTCGCCGGGCTCTGGATCGACCTGGCGCGCTAAGCGCGTTCACGGCACGCGTGCGATCACCCATGCATCGATCCGCTTGACGCCGGCGGCACGCAGGGTGCGGGCTGCGGCATGCAGCGTGGCGCCCGTGGTCATCACATCGTCCAGCAGCGCGACATGCGCGGGCAGCGACTCGGTACCGGCGATACCGAATGCGCGGGCGACGTTGCGCTTCCGGGCGTCCGCATGCAGTTCCGACTGCGCCGCCGTCGCGCGGTGGCGTACCAGGCGATCCGCACACAGCGGAAGCGCCAACGCCCGGGCCAGCGGACGCGCCAGCTCCAGCGCCTGGTCGTATCCCCGTTCGCGCAACCGGCTCGCATGCAGGGGGATCGGGATCAGGGCGTCCGGCCGCGGGGCCTTGCCCAGCGGTCCCGCCGACAGCTCCGCCAGCAACCGGCCCGCCGCCAGGTCCTGATGGAACTTGAACCGCGGCACCAGCCGATCAACGGGAAAGCCATAGACGAAGACCGCAGTGGTGGCTGCGACCGGAGGCGGGTCTGTCAGGCAGGCGCCGCATTCGTCCGGCGCGGGCAAAGGGAGCCCACAGTGGTGGCAGGCGGACGTATTCCAAGGCAACGATTCGGTGCAGTAGCGGCATAGATCGCTGCCGTATGAGCCATTTTCGCGACAGATCATGCAGCGCGGATGTAGAGGGGGCTAATAGGTGAGACCTTTCCCCTTTGATAATCAGCCACTTAGGTGGAATCGCTGCGCTTCGTGCGAGATCGAAAATGGGCCGAAAGGCGAGACTTTTCGGGAATTGGTCCAGCGAAAGGCGAGATTTTTCCCAATCCCCTTTGCGCCGCCCGCCTATTCGTCTCGCTTAGCGCGCCACCCAAGCTTAAAGCGGGGCACTTCCTCTACTGCGAGTAGAAGCTCGACTTCGTCCCGCCCAGCTAGGTGGCGAATGGCGGCACGGATCACCTCACTCCTATTGAGGAGCGCGCCCTGTAGCCATATCAGCTCCGTCTCACTAATGGTGATTGCGAGCACTACTAAAGGAATGGAGTGGGTGGGCGTCATGCCCAGGCTGCTATCAGGTATGCGATTCCAGAGTCTTCAGTTGGCGAACTGAAGGCCTGATCTCGCGCCGCGAGCAGGCCCGCTTTCCTTCAGAGCTGACTAAGCAGGGACGACATAGAACATCCGCGCTCTAGAAGGGAGACTCCAAAAGGATTCGTAAACGCATATACAAAAGGATAGGCACCGCACCGCGCTTTCTTTCTACTCGCTGTCCAAGGCAAATGCGCGCGCTTCAACGAGTCAAGGAAGCTACACGTGCTTATGTAAGCGCATTTCCTAATAGAGATTGTTGACCATTGATCGCTGGTCGTGTATTCGAAGCAGTAGCCGCAAGGACGGAAGTGCGGCACCAAAATTGTAACGCCCAACGGGGATGGCAATGGATCTTGTCAATGGGTTTACTGAAAGGCAGCTCGGCACGTGTCTGAGTCCTAGGTTCCAGGAACTGATCCTGCTACCTACAGAAAAATGCAACTTCAGATGCACCTACTGCTACGAGGACTTCGCCATAGGGAAGATGCCCGAGCACGTTCAGGTGGGCATCGAAAGGTTGCTGATCAAGCGTGCTTCAGAGCTCGAGCACCTAACGCTTACCTGGTTCGGGGGCGAGCCACTGCTGGCAAAATCGGTTGTACTCAGACTGTCGCGTATGGCCTACGAGCTTAGCGAGAGGTTTGGTTTTGGCTTGTCTGGCGGAATCACTACTAATGGATACCTTCTTGAGCAGAACCTCGCGGTTGAGCTAATCAACCTCAAGCAGGACTTTTTTCAGATCTCCTTAGATGGATACGCGCAAGTCCATGACACTACTAGACGCCGCGCAGATGGTAGAGGGACCTTCGATGTCATTTGGGGGAATCTTGAGTCGCTAAAGAAGCTTGAGTCAGAGTTTGATTGCTTGCTCCGACTGCATTTGACCCCAGAGAACTTCGACTCAATGAAAGAGCTATGCAGCCACATCAGGAGAAGCTTTGGAAGTGATGATCGCTTTCGCATCAACTTTCAAGAGATCAAGAATCTGGGTGGCGCTGGCGGGAAATCCGTGAGCCCCGTTGGACAAGGAACATTCCTGGAGCGGATAGCAATACTCAGCCGGATCCTCAATGGTGACGCCGACATTGCGCCTATAAGGCAAAGCCAATCCGTACAGTCAGAATCGTCCGGCGGGCGTCGCGCAGAAGACCTGATACTCGATGAGCCCTACATCTGCTACGCGGCGAAGCCAAACTCACTCCTCATAAGGGCCGATGGAAGAATAGGGAAGTGTACCGTCGCGCTAAACGACCCTAGGAATGATGTTGGTGTGCTCAATGTCGACGGAAGCATTGATGTGAGCATGAATCGCATCAGGCCATGGGCACGCGGCTTTGAAAGTCTCGAGCCCGACGAGATGTCGTGCCCTCTTGATGGTCTGCCAAAAGAATTGGCTCCAATGTTTGGCTCGGTGCCAATGCCCCGCAACAGCAAGGAAATCGCCGCGGTACTCACTACATAGGAGCATCCTGTGACACACAAGTACATGGACATGTTGGGCGTCGAACTAGATGGGTCCGGTCGCGTAGTTCTTAGCGACGAACAGCTAAAAAGCTTAGAATCTCAAGGCAGTAAGCCCGTTATCGGAAAGGGGACCAACTCCGAGGATTGCTCGGGCACAAGTAACGAGACTTGCCGAAACACTACAAATTGCAAGGACTCGACCAATGATACCTGCGTCAATGGCAGCTACATCTATAGCTGCAAGGACACGGGAGATCTCTGGGACAGCGGAGGACCTATTGGTCCGTAACGGCGTGATTCACCTATCCCGTAGAGCCTAGTTCTTTCATGTGGATACTCGGCAGCGAAGCTGCGCGAAGAGAACGCAGGGCAGTACTCCAGGCTGAAGATCATGACTGCGGCTACTCTTGTGTAGCCGCAGTCCTCAGCATGCAAGCTGGGTTTGTGCATCCACGAGAACTAAAGGAATCTTACGGAGAGAGTGGTAGGGGGCTGTCGCTCAGTTCGATTGTAAGGATGCTGCGAGATCGTGGAGCGATTTGCGACCCAATTGCTTTTGACCCCAGGCGGTCAGACCCTCCCGTGCCATCTATAGCCCTCATCGAGGGCGGGCACTTTGTCTACCTTGATAGGCTCATCGGCAAGGGCCGTATACGGGTTTTTGATCCGCAGAAGGGCTGGCGCACCGAGAGCAAGTCCAAGCTGGCGTTCCGGCTTGAGGGCGTTGCGGCGCATGTGCGGCGCGCGCCTGAGTCGCGAGACGAGGGCTCAAGGCAATGCGCATCTTGGTTCGACTTTCTTCCAAAGAGGATTCTCTCAAGACTGACGGTCGCTGCGGTTCTCTGTGCGTCGCTCTCGCAGCTGGTTATGATCCTGCTTCCTAAAATCTCTTCGTCGGTTGTAGATACTGCAGCGCTTGCTGGACAGCCAATCGCTATATCAGGTGCCGCAGTCATTTACGCTGTAGTGGCAGTTATAGCGGTTTCCCTTGAGGCGACCGCCTCTTACGCCCTGGCATTAGTGCGAAGGAGGTTCAATTCGGAGCTCTCAGATAGAGTTTTCGTGAACCTGCTACGCGACCAGAATCCCAAGACCCCGCGAGCACCCTCCTCGCTGCTGACCAAGGCGTCGGCGGCGCTCAGAGTTCAAGACCTGATAGTGAGTGTATCGCTTCAGGGGACGTTCTCGACGCTAGCCTTAATAGCGTCAGTAAGCTTGATGACGACAATGTCGCTGACGCTCACGGCAATTACATTGGTCGCCCTGACTGCGGCCGTGCTGATTGATAGGGCTTTTCTTGCTTCGTTCACGAGTGCTGCTGACTACGCACACCAAGCTGGAGCGTCCCTGAGGTCGCTCCAACTTGATCTATACGGATCACTGAGAGCTATTCGGCGTCTTGGCTCAAGCTCTAGAGCTAGGTCGAAGTATAGGCGGGCCACCAGGGCTTTGGGGAACGCGCAGATACAAGAGCTGAAGGTCGAGGGAGCGAGGTCATCTCTACAGCTTGGGTTGTCACTCATAGATCGATTCTTGTTTGCAGCTTTGGGTGCATACATGTTCTCGCAAGAAGTGCTCACGATGGGCGAGTTCGTCTCCCTCGGTCTATATCGAGAGATGGCACGGTCCTCTATGAGCCGATTGCTCGATATATGGCGTCGGGCGAGATCGCTGTCTTCTCAGCGGCTTATGGTTGCTGACTTGGTTTCCGGCGAGTGCAAAGTAGCTGAGCGTGGCTTGATGATCGATCGAGGGGACGTCGAATTAGTTGACGTGACGTTTAGCTACTCTGCCTTTGACGCGCCAGTGATACAGAATCTCAATCTCAACATTGATAGCGGCAGTTTCACGATAGTGAAAGGCGCTTCTGGATGCGGGAAATCAACACTTCTTCAGTTAATCTCTGGAGAGCTAGTCGCTACGAAAGGGCGAATCACAGTCGGAGGAATTGACGCCAAGCTATGCCCTTCTGGGGTCGGTGCTGTACTAGGGTCTGATCGTCTCATCAGCGCCTCGGTTGCCGAGAACATCTCGATGTTCCGAAAGGGCGTGACCCGCGAAGATATTCAGGCGGCAGCCCAGCTGGTGGGGCTTATGGACGTGCTTGAGTCATTGCCAGGTGGAATTGAAGCCCAGGTCTCGGAGTCATCCCTGACAATTTCCGCAGGGCAGCGTCAACGAATCCTGCTGGCGCGCGCCCTATGCGTCCCCGCGCACCTCTATATCTTAGATGAAGCTACGAACAATCTCGATTCGGCGCTGGAGATGAAGATAGCCAAAGTCCTAAGATCTCTGGGGGCGACTGTCATCCTGGTGTCGCATCGTGACACCCTGCACGAACTGGCAGATACCGTGGTGTCTCTTTCGGATGGATTCAACAGGTATGCGAAGCAAGGCTTAATGGAGACTGCATGAGCAAGAAAGTAGTCGTTATCCTAATCGTTCTTTCGTTAATCGCGCTGGGATACCTTGCAAGCGGCGTATTTAAGGGGAATCAGCCATTCTCGGAACGGAACTCGTTCGACTCCGCGGCGCTAAAGAAAGGCGCTGTCAATCAGGGTTCGGCTGTCCAGCCCGAAAGCATCGAGACCATCCAGATTAAGTCGAGGACTCCCCTTCCAAGTCGCGATGCTCCGCTGCGCGATGTCTACAGTTCACTTAAAGCGGAGTCAGACGCGGGAGACGTGGGTGCGAGTTGTCGCTTGGCGTTTGAACTGAATCGTTGTCAGCGACTGAATGAACTTCAGAAGTTGGTAGATCACTATGTTGGAAAGGCCGCAGCCAACAACGCTCCAGAGATTTCCAACCAGAACGCCGAGGTAGCCGCCAGGCTGGAACACTTTGCGTCGTTGGATGGAGCGGTGTGCGCTGGTTTTGAGGTCGGGAATGCGCCTCCTGCATGGAGCGTGCTTCAGCGTGCAGCTAGTTCTGGTCACGTTCCGTCGATGATCCGATTTGCGATACAGCCTCCGTTAGACGAGAAAGCTTTTGCAGCTGATCTGAAGGGTTGGGAGGCGTACGAGAAGTCCGCTGGGAGCTACCTTCTGTCCGCTGCTAAAAAGGGAAGTCCCGAAGCCGCATACTATCTCCACTTGGCGTACTCCGACTTCCCAATGCCAGGTGGTGCAAGAGTGGTTGTTCCAAGCGCTAGAGAGGCGCTGACATATGCAATCATTGCGCAGAACTTCTCTGATGAACGCTCGACGCGAATGCTGCAAAGGAGGATTGAAAAGCTGGAATCTTCTCTAAGTAGTGCCGATACGGCCGAGGCGGCTGCGAAGGCAAGAGCTTTGTTGTCATCTGACTTTCCCGTGGGGAAGCAGAACATGAACTTCCGAGAATCTTTGGTTCCGGATACGGCTGACGAGTGCGAGAAGTGATTCGTCATGGAGGGCGAGGAGGCTGCAGATGCGGAGGAAGCTGGCAGGGAGTAGTAGCTACCGTTCAGAGTGATGCAAGCATCTCCACTAGAGGCTTAGTGGAGTTCAACATGGACTTTGGAGTTCGGCGAAGAAATTCCTCTACAGTCTGTCCAGCTCCAGCTATCTTGGAATGAAGTGCGCTGGTAAGCAGCTCCTTTAATCGCATGACGTCCTCGCGGGCGTGGGGGCCTCCTGTCGACGGTACGAACTCCGCGATGTGTATCCTCGACCGCGTTAGGCGATTGAGTAGTTGGACAGGGATATCTACAAGAGCCGCCGCCTCCTCGGGCTGCAGTCCAACTGAAGCTGAAGGACGCAGCCTTAGTATTTCCTCACGCACCACGACCATTCGATTGCCGATGCCCTTTCCCCAAGTGAAGAGCTTGAGGCGGGTCGCCCATCTGACATAGTCGTCGTCACAGTCCGTCAGAGAGCCTGCTTTGTCGGCTAGGACCCATTTTCTGTCGAAGGCCTCCGAGCCTCGCAGCGCTTCCTCGCGTCGCAGCGCCGCCTCTGGTGATCTCGGTCCACGTTGGACTTCACTCTTGGGTCTGAACTTCCGTCGCTCGGCGAGGAATGCATCAATCCTGCCCGCCAAGAACGAAAGTCCAGTTGTCTTGATCAGTCCGGCGTGATGCACCTTGAACCAACGGAAGGCCGCTGCCGGCACATATTCATCCGGCGCAACAGGTCTGCCCCTCAATGTTCCATGAAATAGGTCAACCCCCTGCTCTAGCTGCAGTAGCGCGATGGCGACGACATGCATAGCTCTCTGCTCACGAGTCAGCAGCTTGTCCTCGCCCAAGCCTCGACAGTGCTGCACCACGAACTTGTGCATCGCATTGATGAGGTTCAGGAACTCGTTGAGACTCGTGCCCTCAAAGGCGGAGAACTCTCGGGGTGCTGTGGCGATACATGTGTCATTGAACAGCTTCGCTCTCATGGCGGCGAAGAGGGTAGCTACCTCTATGCTGCACGGTGGCGCGGACGGATGTTCGGAAACCGGAGCCCCGCATTTGCAGCGATCCGTGCCCGGCCGGTTCATCCGATAGCCTGAGCCACACTGCAGGCATTCGTTAACTAGAGCAGCTCTATGAACCGGGCAGTGGGTAAGTAGCGAAAGATGCCAGCTCGCATCATGGATGCCATCCATGTGTATGCAGACCGGGCAGATCTTGTGATGGTGGAAGCTCACATGTCGCCCCGATAGGCGCTGCTCCTTCAAGTAGTAGGAGTGATCCTCTGCCTTGCGGATAGCGATCCGCCCATACGTGGATTCATCCTTGACCGTCAGCGCGGAGAGAACTGACGCCGTTCCTCCCAGCGCCTGACGTGTGAGGTCCAAGCCGATGCCGCCCAGAAACATAGTGGGTGAGTCGTATGAATTTGCGTCGCACAACCTTAGGGCGTAGCCGATAGCCGCCTCCCGGGGGTCGGGAAGCGGCGTGACGACTAGGGGTCGAACCAGATCGGTTGCGTGGATCTCCGAGATCAAGCTCATGTCAGCGCCCGATTCAACTCGGCCCTTAGCTGCTTCTTGGTCAAGGGTTTAGGCGGGGCCTCTTTTCTAGGCCTATGCATGGATCCCAGATGCAGCTCTTCGTCCTCCTGATCTTTGGGCGGCCTCTGCGCCAAGTACATGGCGATACCGCAGAGCCGCTGCTGTTCGTCAGGGGAAAGGGAGCCAAAGAATGGCCCGCCATCCATGGGGATTTCGCCCGCATACCAAATGGCTTCCTGAAAAGCGGCATCAAGGTGCGACAGCGAGATCTCGGTCCGGTCCTCCCAGATCGCATCTTTCACTGCCTGGTCCAGGATGCGCCACAGCAGACCGAGACGACCGCCGCATGCGATGAACAAGCGAAGCGAGAGCTCTTCTGATGTCAGGTCTGGGACAACGAAAGGTGCCATGGAGCTGTAGACGCCGCGAAGCACCGAGCGGAAGACCTTCCTGGACCGTGCATCGGTCCAGTCGTGTACGGGGATCTCGATGGTGCGGCTGAATCGCGTGCGCAGTTGTTCCCAATGCCGAACAATCCGACTGGAGCTTGGCAAGCCGACACATACGACGCTCAAAGTGCCCATCTCAGCAAGCTCTTTGAGCCAGTTAGTGGTGAGACTGAGCGACCTGTTCTGGTTCTTGTCCACGAGTTCCTGGAACTCGTCAAGAATCACCATCTTGCAGCCGACCTTGACGAGCAGCTTCTTGAGTCGTGCCGTCTTCTTGTTGACTGGCCCCTCGGCGTACTTGGGGTCTCCGAGTGCCTCAAGCAACGCTTCAACGACGCCGGTGATGGTGCCCTGTGAAGGTACTTGGACGTAGATCACCTCCTTGCGTATTCCGGTTGGAGTTCGTTCGGCTGGGAACTTCATCTCGAACTGGCGGAATATGTAGGATTTGCCAGCTTTTGAATGACCGACAAAATGCTTGAAGGCGGGTGTACACGTGGTGCCCACTTCTTTCAGCACTCGATCCAAGATATCGTGTGATTCGACGAATATGGGTGTCTCGACCCTCAACATAGCCATCTTGCTCAGGTGGAGCGTGAGGTCAGTGGTGGGCTGTGGCGGAACAGTAAGAACGTGGTTCATGCGGCGGCATCCTGTGTGTAAGGCACGGCAACGGTGACGGCGAGGTCTAGAAGATCGTCGTCAGGAGCGACTGAAGGGTTGTGAGGCGAGTGCGTGGCGTTCTGTTCCGCAGGCCGCGCTGCGGCCCCGCTCTTCCGCTTGGCTGACGAGGTTGGCCGTGCGGATGTGGTAGTGGACTTGGAATCATTCTGCTTCCGCATGGTGCGGGCGCGGCCTTGCGCTGCGCGGCTCTTGCGGCGATTCACCACCATGTCCTCTTCAATCATCTCGACGATCTTCAGCTTCGCGTCGCGCAGGCTGACGCGATCCTCGCCCTTCTCAGACAGGTACCTGGCGTACTCCTTGCACTTGGTGTGTTGCCAGCGGGTCAGGCCGCTCGCGTAGTCCTCATCAATCGCCGGCACCTTGATGTAGTCGCCAGTCTCGGGATGTACGACATACAGATAGCCCACGTCCTCATCGTTGGTGATGATGTCGACCGTGATCCGTTCACCCAACTGCTGCCGCATAACACCGAGCTCGGCGCAGTTGTAGTAAAGCGAATCCTTCAAGATGCCTTCGTGGCCAGCAACGCGCGTCTCCGGCTTCCCGAATGCTGCATCCACCCATTGGGCCGAGTCGGGAAGATGACGGTCCACCTTATCGATAAGGCTCTCCCACTTCTGGGCAGGTGTCTTCCTGATCGAGGAGTGCTTGCTCTGGTGATAGATATCCACTATCCAGAGATTAATTACCCGTTTCAACGTCTCTAAGGAAATGGCGGCATGCTTAGAGCTATCGTAGTCTCCCCGCTGGAAGATGGAGGAGAACGTTTTCCCGGGGATAATTGCGATAAGGTCCGTCTGGATTGTACGGAAGAAACGCTCGATCTTGCCTTTGAACCAGGGCTGGCGCCGAGGGCAGGTCTGGATCGTTATGCCGAACTGGCCTGCCGCATAGTCCAAACTTGAGCCGTGGAACTCGACACCGTTATCCACCACCAGGGTGCGCATGATTCCCCAAGTGGGCCACGGGTTAGCAACGTCATTCAACTCAACCTTGGGAAGAAGTGCATGGCGGATGGCCCTCATCACCGTAAGGCTGCTAGGCGCATCAAAGCTTAGAGAGAAGCCTAAGATCATGCGTGTGCACGCGTCGATAATTGCGGTCAGCCAAGGCCGCCCCAAAGGTAGGCCGGTCTCCATGTCAACCACGAAGAGATCGAGGCGGCAGTGGTCCATTTCGGCCCGCTGGAGAGGAAGTTCAGCAGAAGCTCCTCTCCCCGTGCTACGGAACTTCATGTTCGCGGCCGGCTCGCCCTTCTGAGCGGCATATCTCTCATACGCAGGGATCGTATTGATGTACCGACGAAGCTGCTCATAACTGACATGCTTGAGCTGCTCAGCCGGCGTTAGCATCAGGTTTGTGTCATCAATCAGACCGTTGATGTTCTCCTGCACTGACTTGATGTTGCCGTGCTCCGGCTTGAGGTAGTTGTCACGAACGCAGTCCTCCATCAGATCTTTGACCTTCTGCGGGATGCGGTCTCGGTGGCCCTTTAATGCATGCCGATCAAGAAGTGCGGCGATATCGTTCCCTGAGTCGCGATAACGCTTGATCCATTTGGCTACGGTACTGGCCGAAGGGCATACAGGCATCAGCTCGCGATCGGCAGTTTTCAGGTTCAGCCAAGTGAGTTGAATTAGAGGCGCCAAGCTCTTTTGCGTGCAGGGGAAGTGTGCAAGCTTCTTGACAAAGTGCAGTCGCAGGGTAGCGAGCCTTCTGAGCTCTGGTGAAACGGACGCCAGCATGGCAGCGCTCATGACGCGCGCGCGTGCACGCATGTCAGCGTCAACATCGATGATGTTTCGGAAGACAAAGCTACCCTTGTGGTACAAGTCCAAAGCTTCGTTCAGTGTTAGCTCCTGCCTGCGTGCCGACCGCGCATCTTCGAACTCGATTCGCTCCTTATCGAGCAGTCGGGTGATGTGTTGCCGTTGGCCATCCAGATCGAACCGTTGGCCGACCTTGAAGAGTCCTATGCCCATAGCCAGCCCTCCTCATGTTGGGAGGTGTAGGCCATGGTGTCCAAGCCGATCGGACGGGACAGGTCCACACTGATGCGACCCTCCATGATCTGGCGAGCCAGTGACCGTGCGATAGCGACTCGTCCCCAGCCCAGATCAGCCAGCGATACGCCGTCTAGCGCCTGTTGATGAACCAGCAGGGCCTGGAGGTCCGTGATGGCAGTACGTCCACGAGACAACAGGGACCAAGCATTGGCCAGACGAGCAGTAGAAGGCAGGCCGACCTCGGTCACCAACCGATACGCGATGCCCAGGGGCGCCAGCAGCGTGCTCAAGTGCTGGGTGCGCTCCAGAACCGACGCATCTACGTCACGCGCGAATTTCACTTCGATGAAGGCTCGCGACCCGCGGTGAAGCACCGCGAAGTCCGGATAGTGGCGGGCCCAGCCGCCGTAAGGCGTCGCATATTCCATGAGCACAGGCTGCTCGGCGTAGGCGCCCACGGTGGGACAGGCATCCAGCTGCAGCGCGACTTGCTCCTCAAGGGCAGATTCGAGGTGAACGCTTCGAGCCAGCTTCCAGCTGCTGAACCGGTAGATGGCCCGCATGGCGCCTCGGCTGAGCACGTTGCGTGCCCGCACCTCCCCCACGGGGGGCCACCACCAGGTGATCAGGGCATCGTGAAGGTCGGGGGCCGGCCAGCGGGGTAGGACCACAGGAAAGCTTGGACGCGGTATGCCCAAGTCAGGGGTAAACAGGGTCATCGGATCATCCTTAGTGCCGCATGGCGGCACAGGTAAAGGAAAGATCCGGGCACGACGGCTCACCCCGTTGACAGGCGGCGGCCGCGCAGTCCAGAATCGCCAAGAAGCCCGCCAAAGCTTTTGTTAGCGATTCCGGAAGGCCAGACGAAAGTCTGGCTTTCTGCGTTTCTGGCCCGGAGAGTGTGTAAGCCTCTATGTGGGTCAGTTCATGGGGTGTTCTCCGGTGGGGTTTGGGTGGAGAGTGTCTGGGCGGCGGCCTCGGTACGAGCAATCCAGAGGGCGACCTCTTTGGTAGCGGCACACCAGCCCTTCCGGCCGCCCTGTTGGAACAAGGCCACGGGGGCACCATGGCGGCGCACCGCCTGCCTGAATGCTCCGGAAGAAGGGTGGCCGAGCAGCTTGCTCAGCGGCAGGCCACTGAGCACGGGTCCGAACTCGGTCAGTAGCCAGCGTTCCAGTTCCTGGCCGCGCGCGGCAATGTCT
This sequence comes from Pseudoxanthomonas sp. G3, assembly GCF_057654715.1. Taxonomy (NCBI): domain Bacteria; kingdom Pseudomonadati; phylum Pseudomonadota; class Gammaproteobacteria; order Lysobacterales; family Lysobacteraceae; genus Pseudoxanthomonas; species Pseudoxanthomonas sp. G3. The sequence goes on along the minus strand of NZ_CM172805.1, from coordinate 3,929,797 downwards.
TTGTCAGGCAACAACCGACTGTCCTGCATCGTGCGATATAGGCACGATAGGGAAAGACATCCGCGCGCGGGGCCGAAACTTGTACAGAATTTATCGGGAAGACGCCCCGTGCTATGTGGTAACGCCTATCCCGTTGCCCCAGGCGCTCAAGGGCAAGAAGCGTTGGGGAGAGGGGGTGCGCCCATGCGTAGGCAAGGCGGTCTTCTGCGAAGCCGCCATGAAAGCGGGCGTGTGGGAGCCGGACCGGCTGGACCTAGTGCTACGCAAAGCAGCGGGTGGGACCCATCCCACCAACGGCACGATGCGCAATCTACGCAACGGCCACGGTCCCAGCTGGATCACGGTCTCCAGTATTGAGCAGGGCCGCCCGGACATAGACGCCATCTACTGGGGGAACCACCCGATCTTCCACATGCTCGATTGCACCGAGCATGACGCCAGGTTCGGTGCGGTCATGACCTATGCGGTGGACTCGGTATGGGGGCGCGTGCGGGAGCGCTTCTGGCCCTGGGCCCATAGTGGCAGCGAGCCTGGCTCGGGAAACCCCAACATCGAGATCATCCAGGACACGGGTGTCATCGAAGAAGCCTTTTCAGATCCGCACTTCAGCGAGATGCGAGCGCACGATCGATTTGTGTTCGCGATGGCGTGCTACTTCATCGCAAAACGTGCGCGCAAGCCTAAGGTAGCCAGGCACGCAGCCGATATTACAAGGCAGGAATTCATGTTCGCTGCCATGAACCAACCGCAGCTGCTGGTGAGTTGGCGCACACTCCAAGAGGAGGTGGCCAAGAAGATCTGGGATGTCGAGGGGATCGGCGGTCGACTCAGGCCCATTTTTACAGTCCCGGACGGCATCACTGAGAAGTTTCTTAGTGAATGGTTTCCAGAGCAGGTGCTGGTCATGGCCGAGGCGAACGAGACTGAAGCTCTATCAAGAGAGACGACGAAAACGTTGGACGCGGTGAGGGGTTAGGCTTTGGAGGATGAGTCGCAACACCCTAAGGGTCGTTCGAAAGAAAGCGTTCGAGGAGGAGACATGGAGTCGGGATTTGTTGCGCGTGCTACTGCTGTAGCACAGGCGATCTGCTGGTGGGGGGGGCTATTTGGAGGTGGCTTGCTGCTAGCGCATTTCTACAAGATCGGTTACCTGCCGCGCTTTGACTTGACCAGTTTGATGGGAACGATCGCAGGAGTCGCCGGCTTGGGCTTCATGTTTCTGTTGACCATGTCGATGCTGCTGATCCTTCCAGGTCTTGTCCTGCAGATGAGCGACGAGGCCGGGGTCATCGAAAAGATGCCAAGACGTGTACCCGCAGATTCACCAGATCGGAAAGCTGTACTAGGGAAACGCAAAGCACTGTTGGTTGACTGGGCGATCGGCAGTTTCGCAGCGGTGGCTGCGATGGCGGCATTCGTCGCATGTGACCCACCCGGCTGGTTGGTCTCTGGCTTGGTCTGGGGGTCGATGATCTTATGGCTACTTATATGGATGCTTACAGAGGTCTTCGGTCTTGGCGCTTTGAAGCAGGCGCGATGGTGGGTTCGTTTCCACTTCTTTATCAGCTTCCTGCTGTTTGGTACCGTGTCGTTCACTTTCCTATACTCCTTGGGAAACGTTGGGCAGGAAGCGGGCAGTCTGCTTAACATTGGGACTATTCTGGCAATAGTGCTACTGGTCCAGTGTGCTGTGTATTTCAGTCAGGGCGATCCGCTCAAAGTGCGGGTGGCTATGGTTGGATGCTTGGCACTGATGTTGCTCGTAGCAAGCTCGCTTTCCAACTTCTATAGCGAGCGGATTAGTACCTTCTTCCGCTTTGGCATGATGAGCAATGTGGAGTTGATCATCACCGAGAAGGGCTGTGCAATCCTCGATGCTGCGGTGGCCGCAAAGGTTCGATGCAAGGACCCCAAGTCTGTTGATGGGGTGCGTTCAACCGGGCCCGTGGATATCTGGACAAGGGTTGGGGCTGACACCTTACTTTCTGCGCCGAACACCTTAGGTAGCAAGGAGAGCGTGCGTGTTCTTCTACCCAATGAGGAGGTGCTCTCTGTGCGATGGAGTGCTGCAGGCAAAGCTGCTGGCAAGCCAGCGCCGTAGCGCTCTACCGAACACTTGGGCGGCCAAGACTGCTAGAAAGGCTTGTGTGCCTCGGTCATAAGGCCGACATCCATCAATGTTTCTCGGCGGCTCTTGACATGCGTCACGTCAGATCGCTGGGCCGGGCCAGACATCGGCTGGTTGACCGGCCCCAGGCGATCTAAGATCGAGCCGTATCAAGGGGATAGCCAATCAACGGTTCGATATGGACAAATCACACAGCCGGGCTATTGGGTTGCTATGTTACTTAGGGGGAGACGATCGTGCACCAGCCAAAGATCCTAGATGAAACATCACTAGAGCCAGGCGATGTACTGCTCAGTTACGGTACTGAGATGATGGATCATCGGGGCTGCGAGACTGGATACTCTCACGCGGCGATCTATCTGGGGTCAGGAGATATTCTGGAATCAGATGCAGAAGGAGTAAAAAAGAGTTCAGTAGAAAATGTCTTGCTTGCCTACGACCACATCGCAGTCATGCGCGCAGAGAGTACATGGTCTCCTGAGCGCGTTGAATCACTTAGGGAATTTGCTTCTCGACACATTGGGAAGAAGTTCAATGTGCGCGCACTGCCAAGGATTGAAATGCTGAAGCAAATGAACATTGAAGGGTCATACCAGCAGATTGTTGATCATTTTGCTAAGCGTGGTACGCCGGTCGAAACTGACAGGGAAACCTACTTCTGCTCGGAGCTCGTCGTATCAGCATTCATCCATGCCGGAATAATTGAACAGGGAGCGGCAATATTGTTCAAACCAGAGACCCTATTTCCAATCGATATAGCAAAGGACAAGGTTTTTGGGTTCTTCGTCGGCTATATTCCAAAAAACTCTCGATACGTTCTCGACGCCAACGATTGGTTCCAATCAAACATCTGAACTCGCTCACTTAGGCCGAGTTCACCTCGCGGGTCGGATTCGCTTAGGTGTTAGGTTCAAGACTAGACATGACAGGCTATTCAATAGTGATTTCTTTGGTTGGAACTGTAATCACTGCACTGATCGCTGCGTTGATGGGATTCTGGCTCGCTAAGATTCGATTCAAGCATGATCAACTCTGGCAAGAGAAGAACATCACTTACAAGCGCGTTCTCGGTTCGATAGAGGCAATACGCTTTTGGGGCGAAGAGGTGGCATCAAGTAGCCGCTTCCTGCCAACCGTTGAATGGTATGACGGGAAGTCTGCCCATCAGTTCTACGGAGAGGCGCTCCGGGAGATATCCAAGCAATCCGTGATCGGCAAGGTCTTACTCTCGTCAGACTTCGTAGACGCACTCACTGAGCTTATGGTTGAGATATTCCGCGAAAAGCATGAGGCTATGGAGGAGCGCGACGAGGATCCTTCCTACGATGATATTGCTCTTGGAAGCCACGCCGCTGCGGTGCGGGATCTTGTGGATGCGCATCTTCCAAAACTCATTAGTTTGGCCCGCAAAGATCTCGGGGCCTAACAGTTTATGCGAGCCAATGCCGTTTTGCGGTGAAGGTTCGTCTCAGGTGTTCAGTGCTCGCTTCTGGCCGGCAGCGGACGTCATCCTCAGGATGGCGGCTATCGGCCAGAAGCGGACGTGTCGCGCCTACAGGTACTTCGCCTTCAGCCAAAGAGCGCCCTCGACAGCGAAGACGATAGTCCCGAGGTACATCAGGCACCCAAGTGCTCATGCAAAGTGATGGAGAGAACTGCGCCGAGGACGAAAAGCAATATCCCCGCCACCAGCCCCTTCTTCCTCCATGGAGACGCTGGGCTCATACGACTGGCTGCTTTGGGTCGAAAGCGGCCGGTTGAAGGCCGCTTTCGTAGGCGCGCTACGCCTCGGTCTGCTCTGCTAGCGATAGGGCATCATCCACCTCAACCCCCAGGTAGCGGACGGTCCTCTCTATCTTGCTGTGTCCCAGCAGCAGTTGGACGGCCCGTAGATTCTTGGTCCGTTGATAGATAAGTGATGCCTTGGTGCGACGCATGGAGTGCGTCCCGTAGCTCACTGGATCAAGACCGATGCTAACCACCCAAGCCTTCACCAAGCGGGCGTATTGGCGTGTAGAAAGGTGGGATGAGCCTCGTCGCCTGCCGGGAAAGAGGTGATCGTCGAGGCCAAGCTTCTGACTATCGATCCAAGCGCCCAAAGCGTCTCTAGTCTGCGGCGTGATCTCGAACTGCACAGGACGCTTCGTCTTGCGTTGGATGACGCATCCTCGTGAGCCAATGTGCGCGCCATGTGCAACATTACGGACCCGTAGCCCGACCAGATCGCATGCCCGCAGCTTGCTGTCGATGGCGAGGTCAAAGAGCGCCAACTGCCGGCTATCGCCCTTGAGCTGAAGCCTGACTCGAATCGACCAGATTTCCTTGAGCTTTAGGGGCGCCTTCTGCCCGACCAGCTTACCTAGGTTCCAGGCAGGGCGTGCCGCTGAGGGGCCAGAACTTCGCTTCATAGCTTTCTCCAATCCCGAGATGGGAGGGAGAGGCTCTTGTTGCCTTCGTGTCGCCCTAGTTAAGAGGTGCTAGGCGGACATCTTACCCGCTCTCGACCCAAAGCGGCCATCGAACGGCCGCTTTCGACCCAAAGCGGACATTACCATCCGCAGATTCGCCGTAGCCGCGCAATATCGCGATTCGGAGGCAACCCAAACTTGCTTGCATAGTCTCTAGAGAACTGAGTTTCGCTGCGATAGCCAACAAATCTCGCAATGTCTTTAGCAGTTCCCCTGCCCGTCGCTAGTAGCGTACGGGCTCGAATGAGCCTGGTCTGCTTCTGATAGTGCAGCGGACTTGTTCCAAAGAGCTCTCTGAAGCTGCGATGCAGCACGGCAGGTGTCGCGGAGACGAACTTGCCAAGCTCTGACAGTCGAAGGGGTCGTGCGTAGTTCGACTCAATCCATTTGGCGACCAACTGTGCCCGAGCATGCGCTGAGTCAGAGGGAAAACGAGCAAACAGCGACCATCCAACTGGGCTCTGAAGGATGCGGAACAGGAGCTCCCGCTCGTACAGTGGAGACAGCATCGGAGCGTGTTGAGGTTGCTCGGAACTCTGAAGCAGCCGAATCAGTGCATCGACGATCTCTGGTGTCGCCAGTGCCACAGCAGCACGCCCGTCAGCTGTACCAAACCGATGGTCGCGGGCGTCGGCAACAGTTCTTACAACAGTACCGGTGTCCGGATGCCATCTGATGGCATAGCGCACTCCATGGTTTCTGCGAGGTGCCCGGCGAATGAAGTAGATCGACAAAGAGGGGGACGTGCGATCTAAAAATACGGCGACTGATGTGCTGGCCCTCGGCCTGACTTCGCCCTCATTCTGAGTCCCGAGTGACGTGGGCGGACTCAGTTCACGGATTCTTGAAGCGGTCCGAGCGTCTTGAGGGTCAGCCGAGACAATCTGAAGATTGGGCAGGCTGGTCGGGCTCCATGATCCATCCGTATGAAAGTTCAGCCGTACGAGCTCGTCCAACCTATCGCGAACCTCACGAGCTCGCGAGGCGCGGCACCTGCTGCTCTCACTCTTCAATGGAGCATTGGGTAAGGCACGGATCGTGGCGAGCCTTCGCCCGAAGCCGCCGCAAAGCGGACCTCGCCAACTTGTCGTAGCGCTGTCGCGATCCTTCCCCGTCAGGGAGTCTGTTGATACGGATCGGCCTTGCCGCGCAGCACCTGGATAGGTCCAAAGATCTGCCAGAGATGGTCCTGGCGCCTCCACGGCGTCGCATCCTCTATCTTCAGAATGATGGGTGACTGAACTATTCACGGTGCGCTATTCATCCGTCTTCTGCGGGTCGTGTGAAGTTGACGTGTTGGTGACCAAGGAGCAGCTCAGTTGGAGGTGCGCTGTTGCCGCGCCGGAGCGCGGCTAACGTGCCAGCTGTATCGAGCGCAGACCATAGATCGGCGGCAGTCCACTCTCATCTACAGCGATTGAGAGCAGGTTCTTCCTACCTGGTGGCGTCAGGCGTGGCGAAAGTGAGTTCCATCTCGGCTGCCAGGATCTCGGGGAAGCGCGTCAACATGGCCTTCGTGTAACTTTGCTCGAAGTGGGCGTCCAGATCAGCGCGAGAGCGCCAAGTCTCGTAGAGAATCCAAGTGGCCAGATCGTCATTGTCGCGGTGCAGGACGTATCCCATGCAGCCCTCTTCTTTCAGCGTTGGCTCTATCAACGCCCTCAGACCATCACCCAGTTCTTGGGCGTATTCCGGCTTTGCCTTCAAGCGTGCAATCAGAGTAAGTGTCGTATTCATCTGCTATATCTCGTTGTGATTAGGGCCGGATCAAATTCCAGCCACGGACATCTTGATGTTGTGGCCACCATCGACGGTGATGGTCTGACCCGTTACGTATGAGGCACGATCGGAGGCAAGCCACAGCATTGCATCTGCGATCTCATCAGGCTGACCAATGCGCGTGAGTGGCACATTCGCTTCATAGAAGGGACTCATGTCGCGCCCCTGTGTAAAGCGATCGGACATTTCAGTCTTGATGAAGCCGGGCGCCACGCAGTTCACTCGAATGCCTTCTGCGCCAAGCTCAACCGCCAGTGCCCGCGTAAGGGATTCGGAGCCACCCTTAGTAGCCGAGTAGACAGGTAGGAGGGCGCCACCCTGCCGTCCCCACAGCGAGGAAACGGTAATGATTGCGCCACCTGGTCGGCGGAGATGGGGGATGGCGTACTTGGCACTGAGGAGTGTGCCGCGCAGATTCGTGTCGAGCACCGCGTCGATGTCTTCGATGCTGAGGTCTGCGAGCGGCAAGACATGGGGGGGCTCAATGCCCGCGTTTGTGACTAGGACGTCAATGCCGCCGAAGCGCTCGGCCGCTCCGTCCACGAATGCCCGGACCTGCTGCGCGTCCTGTACGTCGGTAGTCATGAACCACGCTTTCCCTCCGGCCCGCTCGATCTCCCTGGCGACTTCTGCGCCTCGGTCCTCGCGGCGCCCGGAGGCAGCGACATTCGCTCCAAGACGAGCAAATGCGAGCGCTGCGGTGTATCCGATACCAGATGTCGCACCCGTAATAACAACTGTCTTGTTCATTGACCTTTCCTCTACTCGATTTGACGGGCGTGGGATTGCCCGCTGATGTGGAGCACAAGGTATTTCTGATGAAGGCAAGGATCATCCGTCGCGCCGGACAATGGGTATGAACTCTACGTTCAGAGCGCCTGTCATCGTTGAAGAACAGCACGGATAGCCAATCGTGGTCGCAACTTCACGACATTGATCGAAACGACGAACGAGCGCGCCAAAAGCGCGCTGGCCCAAAGTAGGCCGCGCGCGCTCTGGGCTGGTGACTCGGGCGACCGTCTTCTTTCTCGCCATCTGAGGAGCTATCTGCATGAATACCAAGGCGTACGCAGCCCAATCACCTACATCGCCATTGACGCCGTTTGGCATCGAGCGTCGGGTGCCCGGAGATCGAGATGTCTCAATAGAGATCCTCTACTGCGGTGTTTGTCACTCTGACCTGCACGCTGCGCGCGGAGAGTGGCCAGGGCAGCGCTATCCAATCGTTCCGGGCCATGAGATCGTGGGTCGCGTCACTGCTGTCGGCTCAGCTGTAGCGAAGTATCACGTCGGCGACATTGTCGGAGTCGGATGCATGGTGGACAGTGATAGAACCTGTCCATCTTGCTTGGCTGGACTTGAACAGTACTGCGTGAGCGGATTCACCGGGACCTACGGGGGCCATCCATCGGGACTGGGGGAGAACACCTTTGGTGGTTACTCCGCTGGAATTGTGGTGGACGAGTACTTCGTACTTCGCGTAACTCACGCTCAGTCAGAACTGCGAGCTGTCGCGCCACTTCTATGCGCGGGCATCACTATGTGGTCGCCTCTCAGGCACTGGCATGCCGGCCGTGGAAAGAAAGTCGGCATCGTCGGCATTGGTGGGCTAGGGCACATGGGCGTGAAACTGGCTGCGGCGCTGGGGGCTCACGTGGTGGCGTTCACTTCATCTGAGTCAAAGCGAATCGATGCCTTGTCACTTGGCGCGGATGAGGTCGTACTGTCACGCAACGCGGATGAGATGAAGGCACATGAACGTAGCTTCGACCTCATTATCGACACCGTCGCGGCATCGCACGACCTCGATCCATTCCTCTCGCTGCTCAAACTTGACGGGACACACGTCCTGACGGGCGTTCCAGAGCATCCCCATCCGTCACCATCAGTCTTCCCGCTCATCATTGGGCGCCGAAGCCTGGCTGGGTCCGCGATCGGTGGGATAGCCGAGACGCAGGAGATGCTTGACTTCTGTGCAAAGAACAACATCGTGGCTGAGATCGAAGAGATCGCTATGGCCGAAATTGAGAACGCCTTCTCTCGCATGCAGAGCGGTGACATCAAGTACAGATTCGTGATTGATATGGCCACGATCTGACTGCTGCGCTAATCGGGCCAACGGGAAAGGCCTATGCGCGTGCACTCAGTTGAGGCGGCCGAATGGGGAGCTTTCGCACCCGCTTGCCTGTTGCTGCAAACACGGCGTTCACCACAGCGGGTCCGATTGTCACCGTACTAACCTCGCCGACTCCACCAGGGTCCTCCTGGCTTGGCACGACATGAACGTCCTGCTCGGGTGCCTCGTTCATCCGCATGATGCGATACGTATCGAAGTTGCCCTGCTCGATGCGGCCGTCTCGTATGGTGATGTCACCGAACAAGACGGCCGATAGACCGAACACTGTCCCACCTTCCATCTGAGCTACCACGGTGTCGGGAGAAATGGCCAAACCGCAGTCAATGACGGACGTCACTCGATCCACGTGGACCGTGCCGTTTTCCGCTACCGTAACCTCCGCAACTTGCGCACCGTAAGACCCAAAGCAGTAGGTCAATGCGACACCGAGCCCTTTACCGGCCGCCAGCTCCCGACCCCATCCAGATCGTGCAGCCACCTCGTCTAGCACCCGTATGGCGCGGGGGTGGTGGCTCAGCATGCGCTTCCGATATGCGATAGGGTCAACATCTGCAGCAAACGCTAGTTCGTCCATGAAGCATTCAACAGGGAACGCATTCTGCATGTGGCCGACCCCGCGCCAGAATCCAGTCACGATTCCCTCCGCTGGCTCCTGGCGAACATAATCCACGAGGACGTTTGGGAAGGCGTAAGGTCCGGAGGCATCACGAATTGCATCTCCATCAAGGTTGTTCTGGAATCTTGCAGGCGCCCAACGGGCTAGCACGCTTGAACCAGTGACACGATGCCTCCACGCGGTCGGAAGCCCATCTGTGTCAAGTGAAGCGGAGAGCCTGTTGTAGTGGGAGGGTCGGAAGGTACCCGAGCGCGTATCTTCCTCCCGTGACCAGACCACCTTTACGGGCCATTGAGTCTGGCATGCGATGCGCACTGCTTGTGCCACATAATCCACATCCAGTCTTCGGCCAAAACCACCGCCCAGCAGGTGGTTATGGACGATGATCGACTCTGAATCGAGCCCGGTAATCTCGGCGGCAACGGATTGCGCTCTAGAGGGAACCTGTGTCCCAAGCCAAAGCTCGCAACTATCCTGCCGAACATGGACCGTGCAATTAACCGGCTCCATGCAAGCGTGAGCGAGCAATGGCTGCTCGTAGATTGCGCTGACAAGCTTGGCATTCGGCGCTGCCATGGCTTCGTCAACACCGCCCTCGTTGCGTGACACCGCGCCAACGCCATCGATGGATGCGGCGCTGAGTTCTTCCGTCAAGCGCTCGCTGGAGTAGTCGGGTCTTGGGCCCTCGTCCCAATCTATGCGCAACGCTGCGATGCCCTTGCGAGCCGCATGATAGTGGTCTGCGATAACAGCAACGGCGCTATCCAGACTTACCACCTGTAGCACGCCGGGAGTTGCAAGAGCTTCGTCCTCAACGACATGCCTAACGCGGCCCCCAATCAACGGACTGCTGAGGATCGCGGCAGTCTTGACGCCCTCAGGGCGTGCGTCGATGCCAAAGCGCGCCGTCCCATTGACCTTCTCGGCGCCATCGAGCCTGTGGATGGGGAGCCCAATGCGGCGAAACTCGGCAGGGCTCTTGATGGTGACGTCCGCGGGGACTGGCAGCAGCGCCGCCCCTCCGGCGAGCGCCCCGTAAGCGGCAGTTCTACCTGATAGACGATGGATGACACGCCCATCCCGTGCATGACACTCATCTGACGCGACACCCCAATTCTTGGCAGCGGCCTGCACGAGCATCATCCGCGCTGCCGCACCGGCCCGCCTCAGAGGCACCCAGTGAGCTCGAATGGAAGTTGAGCCACCAGTGTTCTGGAACCCGGACATGGGGTTGGCATACAGGCGATCGCTTGCCGGCGCGTGCTCCAGACGCATCTGCAGTGGGTCCACCTCAAGCTCCTCGGCTACGAGCAAGGGCAACGCGGTATAGGTTCCCTGGCCCATCTCCACGCGCGGGACAATGAGGGTTATTACGCCGTCCGAGTCAATTCGAATATGGGCGTCAGGCTCAAACGTGACGCCCTCTCCTGCCAGCACACCAGGCAAAGGTAGGGCGAGGCTGAGTAACAGCCCACCACCTGCAGCGGCACTAACGCGAAGAAACTCGCGACGTGTCAGGAGATTCTTGTCACGGCCATTGTCGCTCTTGCGTGACATCGGTCGGTTAGTGCGCATATCAAGACCCTCATAGAAGAATCAAGAACTGCATTGGAAATATGCGCCGCGCAGACGCAAGCTCATCGAGCTGATAAGTATCAACCAGGAGAGTTCCAGTTTGCAGCACGCATGAACTCAAGAAAGGCGCGTAGCTTGCCGGGCATAAGCGTACGAGACGGGTAGTAAAGATAGAACGTCTCTGTTGCGGGGGAAAACCGTTCAAGCACTGGTACCAACGCGCCAGAGCTCAACTCGTCAGCGGCGAACTGTTCGAAGACGTAGGCGAAGCCACAACCAAGTTTTGCCGCGCGAACCGCTGAGCGCTGCTCATCAAAAACGAGGCGACCGTGGACATCAACTGTCAGCGACTGCTTTCTGTGCTGAAACACCCACTCGAAGAATCGTCCTTTGCCGGCGAGCCTTTGGCGAATGCAGCTGTAATTGAGAAGCTCCTGTGGAGACTGGGGTACTGAATGCGCAGCCAAGTACTCCGGGGACGCAACTACTAGTCGACGCTGAACGGGTCCAAGAGGCACAGCGACCATGTCTCTCTGCAACGCATGGCCCAGTCTTATTCCGGCATCGAATCCATTGGCAACAATGTCACTGAGAGAGTTATCCAACGAAACCTCAAGATTGATCTGAGGATAGCGCTCGAGAAAGTTCTCCAGGTGTGGCTCGATCAGCGACGCGTAAGCGACATAGGACGTGTTGATGCGCAAGGAGCCGAGAGGCTGTGTAAAGGTTCCGCCAACGTGGGTCAGCGACTGCCGCATCTGCTCAAGTGCCGGGCCTAGCGTGCTTAGAAGCAGCGCACCTGGCTCACTGAGGGCGACGCTCCGCGTTGTTCGATGAAAAAGTCTAACACCCATCTGCGCCTCGAGCTGCTTGACCGTCTTCGAGATGGCGGTAGGCGTGACTTCCAGCTCAGCAGCAGCACGCGAGAAATTGAGGTGACGTGCCACCGCTTCAAAGGCAATAAGCGAGGGTAGGTGCACCGGTACCGGGGCGACCTGTGGGGCAGAGGGGGCGGCATTACTTCGTTTCTGAACCATGAGTTGATAGTACGTCAACAATCCAGTGGATTCTCGACATGGTTGCCAACTCCTAGTCTCTCCATCGCGGCGCTGTGCCGCCAATCAATGAGACCGAGGAATTACGCCATGTCCCCTGACCAGATCCCCGCCAAGAATACTAACAGCCCCTTCGCGTCCATGAAGGGTCACCACATTGCCGTTCGTGTGCCCGACTTCGAAGCAGCCAAGCGCTGGTACGTCGAGAAGCTCGACTTCCGCGTCATCCGTGAGTGGCCGTACGCCGATCAGAAGCTTGCTTACGTGGCGCCGGCCACTGACGACAGCTTCTTTGTCGAGCTGCTGGGGGATGGCAACCCCCATCCGGTGCCGAAGCCCGTCTACACGGACCTGGGCGACAGCCTGCGGCTGGCCGGCTACCACCACTTCTGCATCAACGTCGACAGCATCGACGACACGGTTTCTGAGCTCCGCCGTCGCGGCGTGACGATTGTTACCGAGCCGTTCGAGCTGCCCGTCATCAACCGTCGCTTGGCCTTCCTGGCAGACCCGTGGGGCAACCTGATCGAGCTTGCCCAGGTTATCGGCTAAGCATCAACAGTCATTGGAGAAAATAGCATGTCCACATATCTCCTCATCGGTGCGGGCCCCGGCATCGGGCTCGCCACCGCCCGCCGGTTCGCTGAGCAGGGCTACAGCGTAGTGCTAGCCGCGCGAAATACCGAGCGTCTTCAGCAGTTTGTCGCACAGCTTCAGCGCGAAGGCCATGAGGCCGCCGCTGAGCGCGTCGATGCATCGAACCCGACAGCCGTTGCCGCCCTCGTGCAGCGTATTGGAAGCGATCTGTCGGTCATCCACTACAACGCCGGCATCCTGCACTACAACAGCCTTGGTGAGCTGCAGACTCGTCCGCTGGAGTCGGAGTCGGTCGATTCGATCATTTCCGACACACATATCAACCTCGTGAGCGCGATGACAGCAGCTAGGGCCGCAGTGCCCCTGTTGGCCGGACGTACCGGTGTGTCGATTCTGTTCACAGGCGGCGGCTTTGGCATTCAGCCAACCGGCGACTTCCTGACCCTCAGTGTTGGTAAGGCGGGCATTCGTGCCACCACGCTGGCGCTGTTCGAGCCACTTCGCCAGAAAGGCATCCATGTCGGCACCGTCACGGTCAGCCGCCTGGTAAGTCCGGACTCAACCGAAGCACTAGACGTGGCCAATGCTTTCTGGGAGCTGCACACGCAGCCGCAGGGAGCCTGGGTGCCCGAGATCGTCTACAGCTAATCGTTAAGAACTTGGAGAAATAGCAATGCGCACTTGGTTCATTACAGGCGCCTCACGTGGCTTCGGAGCGTTGATTGCGGCGCAGGCCCTTGCGGCAGGTGACGCCGTGGTTGCCACGGCACGAGATCCGTCGACTATCCCGGAAGCAGTGCTTCAACACCCCAACGGGCTCGCCGTAGCCCTCGATGTCACCAGTGAAAGCCAGGCTCGGGACGCGGTTCGTGCCGCGGTGTCGCGATTCGGACGCATCGACATACTGGTTAACAACGCGGGCTTCGGTGTCATCGGTGGCATCGAAGAGACGAGTGCTTCAGAGGTCGAGGCACTGTTTGCGACGAATGTGTTCGGGCTCCTGAACGTCACGCGTGCGACGCTTCCGTACATGCGTGCGCAGCGATCCGGCCACGTGATCAACTTTTCGTCCATTGGCGGTTATGCGTCGGCGGCAGGCTTTGGAGTCTACTGCGCGACGAAGTTCGCTGTGGAAGGAATCAGTGAAGCTCTCAGCGTCGAGCTCGCACCTCTTGGAATCCACGCCACGGTTGTTGAGCCGGGATACTTCCGAACCAGCTTCCTGAGCGACAAATCCGTTGTCAGCACCGCATCGCGGATCGATGACTACGCTGAGACCGTCGGCGCGGTAAGGCTGTTTGCGCAAGCCGCGGATGGTCAACAGCCAGGTGACCCTGAGCTGCTGGCGCAGGCGGTGATGCGTCTGGTCGACGCAAGCCAACCCCCGCGTAGGCTGCCGTTGGGTGCGGATACTGTGCAACGGATCGAGCAGAAGCATCGCGAAGTCGAGGCCGAGCTTGCACAGTGGCGCGAGGTCGCCTTGTCGACGGGGTTTGTGCCCGCGATTGCGCACTAATTGACAAGATCGCTTCGCAATTCCGGAATATAGCTCGCAACTTCAGGCGAGCAGAACGCCGGACGGGCCGCTACTTTTGGGCCCAGCTAGGGAGTCCAAGCCATGCGCTATACGCTGAAAGTAAACGGGTCCCGTTACGACGCAGATGTCGAGTCTGATACGCCGCTGCTTTGGGTGCTGCGTGATGTGAATGGTCTAACCGGTACAAAGTTTGGGTGCGGCATCGCGATGTGCGGTGCCTGCACCGTCCACGTTGATGGGCTTGCGCGTCGCTCCTGCGTTACGCCGGTGTCGGCCATTGGGACTAGCGAAGTTCGAACTATTGAGGGGCTTCACGCGACCGCGGTGGGGCAAGCACTTCAGCAGGCATGGATTGAACTGGACGTAGTGCAGTGCGGCTACTGCCAGTCTGGCCAACTCATGTCTGCGGCCGCTCTTCTCGAGGCCAATCCGGAACCTAATGACTCTGACATTGATGCGGTCATGTCAGGGAATCTGTGCCGGTGTGGAACTTACGGGCGAATTCGCGCGGGAGTACATCTTGCGGCGAAGAAACTGAAAACATCAGGAGCGAGGAAGAAGACTGCAGCGGAGGCGACATGAGCTCGCCGCGATCAATCCCAGAAAGTCCGGTCGCGCCATTAACCAGGCGCGCATTCTTGGCAACCGCAGCCGTCACCGGCGGTGCGATGCTGCTGGGATTTCCACTCCGTACGCCAGCACAACAGGCTCCCGCGCCTACACCGCTTGCATACATCCGCATTGACCCGACTGGAAAGATCACTTTGATCCTTCCGTACGTGGAGATGGGTCAGGGTGCATACACCTCCCAGGCGCAGATCCTCGCTGAGGAGCTTGAGGTTGATCCCTCAAGGGTCGTGCTTGAGGCCGCTCCTCCGCAAGAACCTATGTATGCAAGCCCGCTATTTGGAGGTCAGATCACGGGCGGATCTGGATCCTTGCGAGGCTCATGGATGACCATGCGCTCGGCAGGGGCTGCGGCCCGAATGATGTTAGTGAGTGCCGCAGCCAAGCGTTGGAAAGTCAGGTCGTCGAGCTGTTTAGCTGCTGACGGAAGAGTCGTCCACAAGCCGTCTGGCCGTACCCTCGGCTATGGTGAGCTCGCGGCGGAGGCTGCTGCTTTGCCTGTTCCGCACTCGCCGACACTGAAGAGGCGGGATGCGTACAGGACAGTCGGCACCCCGCAAAGGCGGCTGGATACCCCGACAAAGATTAACGGCCAAGCGATCTTCGGCATTGATGTCCGTCCGAAAGGACTCAAGTATGCGGCCGTCTCTGCATCGCCGGTGTTAGGCGGAAAGGTATCTGTCGTCGACTCAACAAAAACCATGCAGATTCCTGGTGTTAGGCAAGTAGTCCAGATCGAGGATGCTGTTGCCGTTGTCGCGGATAACACATGGGCGGCCCGAAAGGGCCTTGCCGCACTCAGAGTGACGTGGGATGACGGGGCCGGATCGACTGTAAGCACAAAGCAACTCGTCGAAGCGGCAGATCAGGCGCTGGCAAAGCAGGGGATCGTCTCCACGAGCACCGGCGATATCCAGAAAGCGGAGGCCAGTGCTGCAGAGAGTATCGAGGCAATTTATCGGCTTCCTATGCTGGCTCACGCGGCCATGGAGCCCTTGAACTGCACGGTTCACCTCGCCGAGGATCGCTGTGATGTATGGCTTGGTAGTCAGATCCTAGCTCGAGCTCATCAGACCGCGGCCGAAGCTTGTGGCCTGCCGCCAGAGCGGGTGGCCATGCACAATCAGTTCCTAGGCGGAGGATTCGGTCGCCGGCTGGAGGTGGACTATGTCGCACAAGCCGTTCGATTCGCGAAGCAGATTGAGGGTCCGGTGCAGGTTCTCTGGAGTCGCGAAGAGGATATGCAGCACGACTACTACCGCTATCACAACCACAGCCACGTAAAGGTGGGAGTCGATGCAGACGGACGTCCCATAAGTTGGCGTCACCGCCTTGTGGGTCCTAACATCATGGCGCGGTTCCTGCCGGTCTACCAGAAAGATGGTGTTGATCTGGACGTGGTCGACTGCGCGAGCGGGCCTTACGACATCGACAACGTACATGTTGAGTTCGTGCGGAACGAGGCGCCTCCCGGCCTGAATACCGGGAACTGGCGAGGTGTCGGCCCATCTCGGAATGTGTACATTGTTGAGAGCGTCATTGAGGACTTGGCACGCCGCGCCGGGCGCGATTCCGTGTCATACCGCGTCAAGCTCATGAAAGGTGCGCCTCGCGCCCGTGCGGTGCTGCAGACGCTGTCGGAGCGATCGCTTTGGTCGAGCCAGGCTCAGCAACCACCTGCTGGCCAAGGACGCCGTGGAAAGGGGCTAGCCGTCTTCCATGCCTTCGGTAGCCATTTGGCGATGGCGGCACAGGTTCTTGTTTCACCATCAGGTTCAGTACGTGTCGAACGCGTGGATTGCGTTGTGGACACAGGCTTGGCTGTGAACCCAGACATCGTGCGGGCCCAGCTCGAGGGGGGAATCAACTTCGGGATATCGGCGGTCTTGTACGGACGCATCACAGTCGAGGGTGGTCGAGTCCAGCAAGCAAACTTCGATACCTACCCAATTCTGAGGATGCATGAAGCACCCTTGATTGAAGTTCACATCATGCCCAGCGATGAAGAGCCTGGGGGTGTTGGAGAGCCGGGTACTTCAGGCATCTTTGCTGCGGTAGCCAATGCTGTATTCGATGCGACGGGCGTGCGCGTTCGAACGCTGCCTATCGACCCTCAGGAGCTCAAGCAGGGGGAAGCATGAACGTGCATCCAATGTATCGACTCCTGGGGGCGGGCCTGCTTCTCGGCCTGCTGGTAGCTTGCGTCTTCGATCTCGCCCCGTCCGTGGGTGACTCCACAGAGTCTAAGGTTGTGGCGGCAGAGGCACTGCGAGATCCCACCGAGTTCAAAGGAATCAAGGACAGGACGCAGAGGTCAGAGAGTCTTTTCACTGAAGCCGCACGCGTGCTGCAAAGCCCACGCTGTATGAACTGCCATCCTGTGTCCAGGTTTCCGACTCAAGGTGATGACATGCATCCGCACGTTCCTCTGATTCACGCGGGTGCCGCGGGACATGGTGTGGCCGGGCTGGAGTGCTCAGCGTGTCACCAGAAAGACAACGTAAACACCTTCTCTGTACCCATCGCATCGATACCCGGAAACAGCCATTGGGCCTTGGCCCCCCAGTCGATGGCGTGGCAGGGGCTCTCAATTGGTCAGATCTGCGAGCAGCTGAAGGATCCCAAGCGCAATGGCGGGCGGACGCTCGCTCAGATCCACAAGCATATGGAAGAGGATTCACTTGTCGGCTGGGCATGGAACCCTGGTGCGGGCCGCAAGCCAGCACCCGGTACCCAGGAGACCTTTGCCGACTTGGTCAAAGCTTGGATAGACACAGGCGCTGCCTGCCCTCGGGGATAGGCATTCAGGGCTGTCGTCGGAACCGAGTAGGCGTGGTACCCGTATGGCGCCGAAATCTCGAGCAGAACGCTGAAGGAGATCGATAGCCGACGGAAAGAGCGATGTCCGTGATGCTCATCGACGTGCTGGCAAGCAGGTCGCATGCTTTCTCCATACGTCGAGCCTGCAGCCAGTTGCCTGGCGTATCTCCAGAACTCCAGCGGAAGGCTGTGCAGAAATGCCAGCGACTGAGCTTGAGGAGGCTGGAGACTTCCGTAAGACACAATGGCTGATCCAACCTTTGGATCATATAGGTCGTCACCCGTTGCATCTGCCAAGGGGCAAGGCCGCGGGAGATATCGCACGTACCCTGGGTTAGCAGGGTCTCTGCGTGGAGCGCTTCAAGCGCACGCAGTAACTCGGGCCGATACCTAGAGCCGGCATCCGAGCTTCGCGATGCAAGAATCTCAAGAAGCCTAGCCGACATGACGCGAAGCTGCGCGACGAGCCTCGCCGTACTCGCTTCTTGTCGCAACGGATTCATTCCTGCATCGGGATCCAGCTCCCCCTAAGTGCGTTTACCCGCAATCTAGTGAAGGGTGGAGGGCCCATAATCTACTTAAAGGTTAAAGAGGCTTGAACCAGCAGTTCGTAGTCGCAGGCCCCTAACCAAAGGGGCCTGCCGTGCTGTTCTCGTGTGCGTGGGTGGTCGCGTCAATCAGATGTTGTATCCACCTGCAACTTCAATGGATTGTGCATTCACCCAGGCGGCGTCGTCGGACAGCAGCGTTGCAATGACTTTTGCGACGTCCTCAGGCTCCCCGACGCGGCCGAGCGCGGTCTGGGATGCCAGCATTGCCTCAAAGTCTGGGGTTAGTCCGCCACCCAACTCCGTGCGGATAGCGCCAGGCGACACCGAGTTGACCCGAATGCCACGCTCGCTGAATTCCTTGGCCATGTAGCGACTCAGTACTTCTAACCCACCCTTGAATGCCGCGTACGGTGCTACGCCTGCGAAGGCCACCCGTGTAGTCGTGCTGGTGAGATTGACGATCGACGAGCCATGCCCGAGCAGTGGGAGCAGGGCCTGAGTGAGGAAGAACGGACCCTTGAGATGTACGTTGAACAGGCCGTCGAACTGCGACTCGTCGACAGTCTCGATAGGATTGAACAGCCCGTGGCCTGCATTGTTGACCAGGCCTGCAAGCTTGTCCTGCCGCCAGACGGTATGCAGGGTCTCTCTGACCGAGGACGCGAACGTGCCGAAGCTTCGCGAGTCGCTCACATCCAATGGCAGGGCTACCGCTTTGCCGCCGTCAGCGACGATACGGACCACCACGGATTCTGCGGCGGCTGGGTTCTGGTTGTAGGTCAGGATAACGCCCATGCCCCGACGAGCAGCGGCGATAGCGGTGGCGGCTCCAATACCCCGGCTACCACCCGTAATGACTGCGACTTTCATGGCTTTGAACTCCTTTCTGAGGGTGTGCTCAGATTAGAAGTCGGCCTGGGCCGAGGCTTGCCGGAAGCTGGCGCGCGCCTGCCTGATCCTGCTCTTGAGGGTTGCTCGAAAGGTCCCCTCGTAGTCTCATGTGGCCTATGGAATTGGCCTTGCAAGAACTCAGGCGCCTCACCCGAGGTGCCCAAAACCGCCGGACGGAGACTGGCATTCCTCGCGTGGCGATGGTTCAAGGAGAGATCCCGGAACACGCGCTGGCAGCGCTTTACGATCCGATGATCAATCTGATCTCGCAGGGCGGTAAGTCGATGACCGTAGGTGATCGGACCCTGCACTACAATCCGGCGACCTATTTCGTCATGACCGTAGATCTCCCAGCGGTTGGCCAGGTGCATGCGGCGGCAGACGGATCACCCTATCTGGCTGTTAGCTTGACGCTGGATCCTGAAACCATTGGTGGACTTCTGCAGGATCTGCCTGTGCCTTCGACGGAAGTAGGCGCACGTGCTGATACAGTGTCTTTCTGCGTGGCTTCCATGACGTCGGACATGATGGACGCGTGGGTGCGGATGCTTGGGCTCATGGAGCGGCCAGCCGATATCCCGGCCTTAGCTCCAGTGTATGAGCGCGAAATTATGTATCGCGCACTTCAGGGTCCCCATGGTGGGGTGTTGAGAGCCGTGGCTACTCCTGATTCAACGCTAGCGAGACTACGCAGGGCGATTCAATGCATACGTGAGAACTATGCGCAGCCATTGAGAATCGCTGCGCTCGCCGACCGTGCGGCGATGAGCGAGTCGGCGTTTCATCGGAACTTCAAGGCGGCAACTGCTTTGAGTCCCCTTCAGTACCAGAAACAACTACGCCTGCTGCAGGCGCGCCAACTGCTTACGGCGCACGGCAGGAGTGTCACTGCCGTTGCGCTGGATGTAGGTTACGAAAGCGCAACTCAGTTCAGTCGTGAGTATGCACGCGCATTCGGTCTGCCCCCTTCTCAGGATGCCGCACGGATCATGCAGGCGTTCCGCGGAGTACCTGCCTGAGAGCCTGCTCCGGGTCACGAAAGCAGGATTGGGCAGATCTTCGCCACAATTAGAGCGGCAGAAGGCGTGGCAGCTCTGCACGCTGGAGGCGCATACACCTCAGGAGCCGCCCATGCCCGCAAACTCCAAAGTTCCCGCACTTGAAGTGACCACGTTCAAGCTTAGGCAGGGACTAAAACTCAAAGACTTCATCTCCGCGAATGCCGATGTCGATTCTTGGCTCATTCGCCAGCCAGGCTTTCGGACACGATACATGTCACAGCGAGACGATGGCACCGTGGTGGACGTGATTTGTTGGGACAGCGTGGCTGAGGGCACTCGAGCCATCCATCGGCTTCTAGATGAGCTTGCGGACTCTCCAGTGCACGACTGCATCGATCAGCGGACCGTAAAGTGGTCGATCGGACCCATTAGTCACTCAACCTCAGCCAAAGACGCTTAAGCCCAATCGCCTAGTTGAAGAGGCATGTGCGGACTCGGAGCAGTAGCACTCTCGACGAGATCAACGCTCCAAGCTATGCACTCTTGGTTCAAAGTACATAAACGATTCAGAAGATTCACTCAGTAATTCGCCGTGACTACCTTGTGCGTCAACCGCTGCATTCCGCCGCGGCCCACTTTCAGGAGTTCACGCCATGTCTCTACTCAAGCCTTTTGCGCTTCTGCTCGCGCTTGCCGCTGTTGTCGCCCCTCCCGCTGTAGCCCAAGAGACCACCTCGGCCCCCGTCCGTGTTGTTGTGCCTGCCAAGAACACTTCCAGCCCCTTTGCGTCGATGAAGGGCCATCATGTCGCTGTGCGCGTTCCGGACTACGAGGCCGCGCGCCGCTGGTACGTCGAGAAGCTGGACTTCCGCGTTGTACATGAATGGCCGTATTCAGCCCAGCGACTTGCCTACATTGCTCCGCCGAACGACGACAACTTCTTCATTGAAATCCTCGGCGACGGCAACCCCAGCCCCATCGAGAAGCCCACCTACAAGGATCTGGGTGACAGTCTTCGCCAGGCTGGCTACCACCATTTCTGCCTCAATGTCGAAGACATCGATGCAACGGTCGAGGAGCTGCGTAGCCGCGGTGTAACCATCGTCACCGAACCCTTCGAACTGCCGGTGGTGGGCCGTAAGCTCGCCTTCATTGCTGATCCTTGGGGAAATCTGATTGAGCTCGCCGAAGTGCTGTGAAGCATCGACGAAACTCTCACCGACGCGATACGCATCACTGGTGCCAGCCCCATCGGGCTGGCGCTCAACTGCCGGAAGACTCCGCAGGAGTTCCGGGACAATGCGCCAATCGGACTAGAGGGATGCAGGCCAATGTCTGCTTCTGGCCGATAGCCGACGTGCAGCTTGGGATGTCCGCTTCCGACCCGAAGCGGACGTCCCTACGCGGTCTGTCCGTCAGCGGTTCGGTAGAAGCGGCGCTTCTTGCGGCGGCGGTCCACGACGCACCACGTCGCTCTGCATCGTCGCCAGCACGCGCAGCAGGCGGTTTTGCGTCGTGCGCGGCAGCTCACGCTCGTCCATCGCCCACATCAGATCCTCGACCAGTGCATTGAAGTCGGCTTCGCCAACGGTCACGTGCTTGTGGGCCTCGGCCATCGGCTTGCCGGCATAGGCGCAGGGACCGCCGGACTGCACGCACAGGAATTCCACCAACCGGTCGTTGAGGTGGATGATGTCCACGTCGGCGAAATGATGGGCGATGCGCGGATCGTCGGACACGCGGAACAGCAGCGTCTCCACCAGCGCCTCGATGCCGCTTCGCTGCCCCAGTGCGCGGTACAGGGAGTCGTCGCGCGGCGGCGTGGAGGCGCAGCCGGCCACCGTCATCAGGCCCACCAGCAGCAACACCGTGACCAGGCGTTGGATCGTCATGTCAGAAGCTCCACTGCACGGACACGTAGGCGCCGTGCTGGTCGTCCAGCGTGGCGATGCTGCCCAGGTCCGCCCAGGCGCCGACCACGGCGACATGCTTGTTGGGGAACCACGCGATGAATACGTCGCGCCAGTCGTCCTCGCGGGCGAAACCCAGGTTGTCGGGCTTCTGGCGATACTCCACGCCGACCGCCAGACGCGGATCCAGCAGCACGGCCGCTGAGCCTTCCCACACCCACTGGCGGTCCGCACGCCGGTCGCCGCCGAAGCCGAGGAGGCCCGTCTGGTTGGCGCTGGTCGAGCGCAGGGTGGCATTGAGCAGCAACTGGTAGCCGCCGGCGGCATCGAGGAACAGCTTGCTGGCGCTGACGTAGCCATCGGTGCCGTGAGCATCGCGCGCCCCCACCGCCAGCGGCAGTGCGCCGTCGCGCAGGCGCTTGTGCTGCACGCCTACGCTGACCTGCGGCAGGTAGCTGTAGACCAGATCGCCGGCCAGCCGCACCTTCATGCCGTAGATGTCCTGTTCCAACGCATTCCAGGGCAGCGCGAGCTGTCGCTGCAGTTCGCCCAGGTCGAAGGACTGCCGCGCGAACGAAAGTTCCACCCGGTTCCGGAAGGTGTACGACGCACCGTAGGCGTCCAGCGCATAGTCGCCGGTATCCACGCGTGTGTAGAAGGCGGTACCGCCATGCTGCGTGTCGGTGCCATAACCGGACAACACCGCCCAGGGCACGATGCCGCCCCCCGCCGCGCCCTCGATCTGGGTAGCGCCGCTGGTGGCCAATAGGCGCCCCTGACCGGCGAAAGCGGGCAGCGCCAGGAGCAGCGCGGCCAGCGAACAGGCCAGCGGCAGGGCACGGAGGGAAGGGGTCATGGGTCGGTTTCCAGCGTGAGGTCGTCGGCGGGCACCGCGGCTTGTCGGCGACGGC
Source organism: Pseudoxanthomonas sp. G3 (assembly GCF_057654715.1). NCBI lineage: Bacteria > Pseudomonadati > Pseudomonadota > Gammaproteobacteria > Lysobacterales > Lysobacteraceae > Pseudoxanthomonas > Pseudoxanthomonas sp. G3. The sequence continues at coordinate 3,907,194 of NZ_CM172805.1, read as the reverse complement.
ACCAGTCCAGCAGATCGGCGCTACCGAGTGGCGCGCTGAACAGATAGCCCTGCACCATGTCGCAGCGGTAGTGGCGCAGCAGGGCCAGCGCGCGGTCGTTCTCCACACCCTCGGCGATCACCGACAGGCCCATGTTGTGACCCAGCTCGATGGTGGAACGCACGATCACCGCATCGTCGCTGCCTTCTTCCAACTGCATGACGAAGCTCTTGTCGATCTTCAACTCATCCACTGGCATACGTTTGAGCTGCGCCAGCGAGGAATAGCCGGTGCCGAAGTCGTCGATCGCCAGTCGCACGCCACATGCTTTAAGCCGGTGCAGCATGCGCAGCGCGTACTCGATGTCCTGCATCAGCGCGCTTTCGGTGACTTCCAGGATCATCCTTTCCGCACGCACACCATGTATCGCGAGCCGCTCTTCAATGTAGTCCGGAAGATCCGCATCCAGCAGGTCCATCGCCGACAGGTTGACCGCCAGCCCCAGGTCCAGGCCTGCGGCGCGCCACGCGGCATTGAAGGCCATGGCCTGGTCCAGCACGAAGCGCGTCAGCTCGTGGATGAAGCCCGATCGCTCCGCCAGGGGAATGAATTCATCCGGCGCCACCGGCCCGAGCACCGGATGGCGCCAGCGGACCAGTGCCTCCACGTGCTGCACATGCACGCTGGCCGCGTCGAGCTTGGGCTGGAACTTCAGCTCCAACTGCCCACGCACGATCGCCTGGCGCAGGTCCGTCATCAGCTGCAGCTGCCGCAGGTGCGATTCATCGCGGCCCGGCTGGTAGACCGCGATGCCGCCGTGCGCGGCCTTGGCGTCGTACAGCGCGATATCGGCGCGGCGCAGCAGCGTGTCAGGATCGTCGCCATGCTGCGGATGGCAGGCCAGGCCGAAGCTGCCTTCGACACCCACCCGAGTGCTGGACAGGTCCAGCGGCTGCTTCAACGCATGCCACAGGGCCTGCGCCTGCGCACGCGCGGCCTCGCAGGACAACCCCGGCAGCATCACCATGAATTCATCGCCCCCCAGGCGCGCCACCAGTTGCGTGTCATCCAGTGTGCCACGCAGTCGCCGCGCCACTTCGCGCAGCACCTGGTCGCCGAATGCATGGCCCAGGGTGTCGTTGATTTCCTTGAAGCGGTTCACGTCCATCACCAGGACGGCCACGTCGCCGCCCGCATCGATCGCCGCCTGCAGGCGGTCGTAGGCATGGCGGCGGTTGGGGAGTCCGGTCAGTCCATCGTGATGCGCCTGGTACAGGATGCGCTCTTCACGTGCGGCGATGTCGGCCTGCATGCGCCCGAGCGCGCCGGCCAACTCCACGATCTCGCGGCTGCCGCCGGAGGCTGGTGCCTGCGAGTAATCGCCGGCCTGTATGCGCTGTGCCGCCTGCGCCAGCCGCGACACCGGCAGGCTGATGCCGCGACCCAGCGCCACGGCCACGCCGACGGACAGCAGGGTCGCCAGCCCGGACAGCAGCAGGATGCGCGAACGCAGCGTGCGGTACGGCGCCAGTGCTCGGTCGTACGAATCCAGCAATATCAGTCGCGCGTCGTCGCCGGGGGTAAGCGGATGCGAATCGGATAGGTAGTGGTCGCCGCCCACCGCGAGCTCGCGCACGTGGTCGCCGCCCGGCGCCCAGACGTTGGCGAACATTGCGCGCTGGTCGGCGGGCAGGGTAGCGGCATGCACACGCGTGCCGGAACCGGTGTGGGTGACGAAGGCGGCTTCCAGACCGGTCAGGCTTCGATACTGCTGCGCGACCGCGTCGTCGTAACGGCGGCCGACGACCAGCCAGCCGACCCGCTCTGGCGCCAGCACCGGTAGCATCACTACTAGGTACAGCGCATTCCCCACCACCACCGTCTGCAGTGCCACGCCCTCCTGCGCCGCCTGTTGCGTGATGCCCGCCAGCACGTCCGCCGCCGGTGCAGCCATGCCGTCGGCGCTGGCCTGCCAGCGGCCATCGCGGTCCAGCAGCCACGCCAGGTCGGCGCCGATGCGCGTGCCGTGGTTGCCCAGCGCCGAACGCAGCGTTGGCGCGTCACCGCTTGCTACGGCCGCGCGGAAGCCGAAGTCGTCCGCCAGCACCGAAGCCGAAGCCAGCAGCTGTTCCGAACGATTCTGCTGGAACTGTTCCCATACGCGTTGACCCACGCTCAGCTCCTGCTCCAGCCGCGACGACACGGCGCGCTGGGTGGCCACCGTCACTACGGCGAACGTGGCCAGCTGCGCGGCTGCCACCACGCCAATCATCATCGCGATCACGCGGGTCTGGAAACGGCGCGGTTTCAAGGCGTAGCGCCCTTCGTCTGACGGAATTTCTGCTGTAGCGCGCGCAGGCGATCGTTGCCACGTACGTCCTCCCTGGCGGGCGCCAGGGACACTTGCAATGTCGCGGAGGCGCCCGCCGCCGGAACGATCAGCGTACGCTCAAGTGGCGCACCATCGCCGCGCACATGCCATACGCGCAGCGTGTAGCGGCCGGGAGGCACGTCCAGCGTCAGGTGGCCGTCGGCGGTGGTCTTGCCGAAATGGGGTGTGTCGAGCACCACGATGTGGCCAATCATCCAGTCGTGGATGTTGCAGCCGACCACCACCACACCGGCCCTGTCGAAGCGGATCGGCGTGGCTTTGTTGCCCGAGTACAGCGGAATCTCGAACTGCCGCGGCTGCGAGAAGGAATAGACGTGATGCTGGATATTGTCGCGGTTGGGAAAGGCCACCACCGTGCCGACCTGGACGGGCAACACGGCGGGCATGAAGGCCGAGTGCTGTTGGTCCATGCGCGCGGTGGCCGCGCGGGTGGTCACGGGCACGGCGCCGTGGAGGCTGACCACGGCATCGGCCACCGGCCCACTCCCGCTGCCCACCGCGAGGCGAACCTCCGCAGCATCGACACACGTTGCCAAGCCCAGGGCTAGCAGCCCCCAAAACCACACCCTCGGTACGCGAAGCCGCCCCTCCATGCCATCCCCCTGTCTGACGGAAGTTTTGCAAGCAAATCCCGTGCCACGTGCCTCCGCGCTTGAGTGGACACCTGCGTTTGAGGTGGCTGCCGCGCATGCTGCCGTCGTGCACTTTCTGGGCAGAAACTGACGTTACGCGTAATCGTCGGCGACGGATGCACGAGCTCGTCGCGGGCCGGCCTGGCCGATGAGGGGCGCGTGGAAGGGACAGCGCTTCTCTCTATCTCCGTATCGGCTAAGGGAGCCTTGAGCTGGCCCACGAAGGCCTGACGTTGTCGCGCGTCATGAGATGCAGCGTGTCGACGGCGACCGCACCGGGCAACTGAACTTCAAAGCACGCAATCGCCCGGGAGGTATGCACGCACCGCAGGCGCATGGGTGAGACCGGCGGCGCGTGTCCTGGCAAGCTTCGCCCGCGCTGCATCGCCTGCCAGGGCGTGCACTCGTGCCCGTGCCACCCAATATGCCGGATAGCGTTCTACCAGCGCGGGATCGAGCGCATCCAGCATCGACATGGCGCGACTGGTCTGTCCGCTTTCAGCCTGGGCAACGGCGTCATTGACGAGGACGCCGTTAGGCCAATGGGCGCACAACGCCTTGTGGATGGCGGCGATCACTGTCCAGGGCTTCGGTTGGCCAAGACGACGCGCGCAGTGTGCCGACTGGATCGCCGCCTCGATCTAGGATCGACAAGAAAATACTGCGCCAGCAGACCGCACAGGCCACGACAACAGCGTGGGACTGCGGTTCATATGTTCAGCTCAGGCCGGGCCACTCCATTGAGGTACTCTTGCGGTCGCAAACCGGTTACCGAGCGGAATGCGCGCGTGAAGTGACTCTGATCGAAGTATCCAAGATCCGTAGCGATGGTCGCCAACGGAATGCCACCGGTTCGAAGGAGGCGTTTGGCCTCGTGGACGCGTCGCCAGCGGACATACTGCATGGTGCTCATGCCCGTCTCCGCGCGGAATGCACGAGCGAAGTGAAACCTGCTCATGTGCGATGCCCTCGCGATGGCTTCCAGAGACATAGGGTCGCGGAAGCGGGCCTCTATGTAGATCACCGCCAGCATCACGCAACGGAACCTCGACCTGGCTCGCCGAGACAGCACGGGCTCCTGCCGTATCAAGCGTGATTCACCGGAAGACTCGCGCATCCGCAGGCGGTTCCTCGTGGGCGGGTGGGGAACATCGGCGCGTGTGCGGTGCGCGTATGGGGAGATCGACACGGCCATGGACGCGATGCTACCAATGGCCACCCGCGGATTTCTGGTCACTGCATCGGCGCACGAGTAACGCGTGATGCAAGCCTGGGCTACGCAAGCGCGCCGGCATCGGCGGTCAGCGACGCGCCGGTGATCACGCTTGCCTGAGGGCTCGCAAGGAAGGCGACCGCGTACGCGATCTCTTCAGGCCGCGCGAAGCGGCCGAGCGAGGTCATGCCGCGCTGGAAATCCCCTGCCGGGCCATCCGCTGGATTGGCGTCCGTATCGGTAGAACCGGGATTCACCAGGTTCACGGTAATGCCCTTCGGACCGAGTTCGCGCGACAGGCCGCGTGTGAAGGCGACCAGGGCTGCTTTCGTCATCGCGTAGGCGGTCACGCCGGGAAAAGGAACGCGCTCGGACAAGCCGGAGCCGATCGTGATGATGCGCCCACCCTCGCCCAGGTGCGGTATGACGGCTTTGGAGAACAGTACCGGTCCGCGCACGTTCGTATCCATGAGGTGCTGGTATTCGGCCAGGTCAAGCGTCTCGATGGTGCCGTTGTGTGCGATGGCCGCACTGTTCACGAGAATGTCCAGCCCGCCCAGGAAGGCGATCGCCTCGTTCACCGCACGCGTGATCGCCTCCGGCTCGGCACTGTCGGCATGAAGGGCAAGCCCACGCCGCCCCGTGCCTAGGATAGCGGTGACCACGGTGTGGGCCTTTTTAGTCGAGTTCCGGTAGGTGAACGCAACGTCCGCGCCGGCGTCCGCCAGCGCCGTGGCGATGGCGGCACCGATACCTCGCGAGCCGCCGGTGACGAGTGCGCGCTTTCCAATGAGGCTGGTCATGTCGATCCTGTAGACGAGAGGGGCCGGGGGTGCGCCGCGCGACACGTGCGCTTGGCATCGCACTGGCCACGAACAGTATCTCGACCATGCAGGCGTCCGGCACTGTCTCTTCATGCCGCAAGCCGCTCGAAGTTGCTATGCAGCCCGTGTGTGTGGCGACGGTGGCGCGGGGCGCGGCGTTCTCACGCCAGACTCAGCCGCGCCTGTCCCTGCGCCAGGTCGCAGGCGTCGTGCCGGTGAGTTTCCGGAACGTGCGCCCCAAGTGCACGCCGTCCGCAAAGCCGGTGGCCTCGGCCACGCGCTCCAGCGAATCGTTCGTCGTCAGCAACAGGCTTTGGGCGCGCTGGATCCTGCTACGGAGCTGCCATTGGTAGGGCGCCAGCCCCGTCGAGGCTTTGAACGCCCGGCTGAAGTGGTACGGCGACAACCCGGCGTGTGCGGCCAGCGTGGCCAGATCGACCCGCAGCGGCATTCGTGCCTCAAGATAGGCGACGACGCGTCGCAGCTGCGCGGGCGAGAGTTTCGAAGGCCCTTGCGCGGCGTCGCGGCTGCGGGCGAAGAATCGGGCGGCAAACGCCGTGATCAACCCCTCGCCGTAGAGCAGGTCGCCGGGATCCTGATCGGAGACGGCGTCTCCGATGAGCCGCATCAACGTGGCCAGCGTCTCGTCCGAGAAACGGAGATCCGGGACGGAAGCGACGTGCGTATTCTCGATATGGCAGCGCTCGGCGAGCGCATTGGCGTCGAACGAAAGGCGTACGTCCCGCGCATGGCGGATGTCCTCGCTGAACCCCCAGATATCCATGCCGGCGGGGACGAAATTCAACTGATTCGGTTTGTACTCGATCGCGCAAGCCGTCGCGCGCTTTAACCTGGGCTCCGAACGATACGCGCCCACTTCCTCCAGGATCATACCGATGCGTGCGCTCGCCTGATGGGGCACCTCATACATCACGCGGCCGGCGCAGGTGAAGTCCGTCAGGCTTGCCGTCACACCGCACCAGTGGCGACTCACGCTGTGGACGCTGACCAGGTTATCCGGCATCGCTGGGACGTTCTGCATGGGAAGGAACTCGTGCGATCTGTCTTGAAGGCCCGCATCGCGCCTGCGCGGCCAAGGCGCTTTACTCAGGCACCACGGCGCAACGGGGCGTTGGGCGACGCAGCGGATGATGAGGCGGCACTTCGCTCCCTGTGGCGTGATGCTTTCTGGCGGTTACCGCACTGGGCCATGCTGCACCAGCGGCGCTTGTGCGACTTGGTGCGGTCGTAGAACCACAGGATGCAGTCCGGATGCTCGCACTGCCGGACCAGGGCGAAGTCGCCGTCCACCAGCAGGTGCGCCGCGGCCTCCGCCACCGGACCGAGCCATGATGCGACTACGTCCGTCCGGGTGACGCGCCGCATCGCCAATGCGCCCGCCGCATCGCGCTGCAGGCGCGGCGAGGTCACGTACGCGTCGAGGTGCGCGTTGAGCGCGTCCACCTCGATCGGATTGCCGGCCTTGCGGGCGGCGACCGCATGGCGCACCGCGATCCGCAGGTCGCGGCCGCGTTGCAGCAGATCCGGGGGCGCCGGCCCCTCTGCAGACACGACGCCCTGCCGTACGAGCCAACGGCGCACGTCCTCTGCACTCGTCCAGTGATCGATCGCTTGCCCTTGGTTGACCGCCTCGGTGTTCAACAGATCCAGCGCCAAGTGGTCTCCGACCTGCGACGCGTCAGGCGTTCCGCCTTGGGCGGAATCGTTTTCGTTGGCCATGAAGGAATAACCGTTAAAAATCATGTTGACAGGTTACCACGGCGGGGGCACACTTGGCGTCAAGTAACCTTTAAAGATTGATATTAAAGGTTACTCCTTTCATCCTTGAGAGCGCACGCCATGAACCTACGGAGTCTTCTGTTCGCCGCCGCCGCCCTGGGCGGCGCCCTGCCTGCCATCGCGGCTGAGCCCGCCGCGCAGGTCCACTACCGCACTTCGGACATCCGGGGCGTCAGTGTGTTCTACCGCGAGGCCGGGCCGGCCGATGCGCCTGCGGTCCTGTTGCTGCATGGGTTCGGCGCGTCTTCGCACATGTTCCGCGAGCTGATCCCGGTGCTGGCGCAGCGCTACCACGTGCTCGCCCCGGATCTACCCGGCTTCGGCCAGACCACGGTCGCGCCAGGCGTCGCCTTCGATTACACCTTCGACAATGTGGCCTCGGTCATCGACGACTTCACCGTCGAAAAGGGGCTGGAGCGCTATGCCATCTACGTCTTCGATTACGGCGCGCCGGTCGGCTGGCGGCTGGCGGTAGCCCATCCGAAGAAGATCACTGCCATCGTCAGCCAGAACGGCAATGCGTACGAAGAGGGCCTGAGCGCGGGCTGGGTCGACATGCGCAAGGCGTGGGCCGCGCCTACGGCGGAAAACCGCGAAGCGCTGCGCCGCTTCAACACTCCCGACATGATCAAGTGGCAATACACCGAAGGCGTGCGCGATACGTCGCTGATCGCGCCGGAGAGTTACCAGTTGGCATCCGCCGCGATCGCACGCATCGGCGTCGAGCCGCAGATGGACCTGCTGTTGGATTACGGGAGCAATGTCCGGCAGTACCCGGCGCTGCATGCCTACTTCCGCCAGTACCAGCCGCCGACGCTCGCGATCTGGGGCAAGAACGATCCGTTCTTCCTGCCTGCCGGGGCGGAGGCCTACAAGCGCGACAATCCGAACGCCGAAGTACGGTTCCTGGACACGGGCCATTTCGCTATCGAAACCCATGGCGACGAGATCGCGGCACGCATGCTTGAGTTTCTAGACCACCATGTGAAGCACTGAATTCAGTTCTAGCCACGCGCCTTTTCTGTCGCAATGGAATGCGACAGGCATGTCTCCTTTTGGCCGAGCGCATGGAGCACCGGCAAGCACCTGAGGTGACGCGGCTGTGGCGGCGATGCTGCAGAGTGCCGGTGCCGTTGAGATTCCTGCAGACGCAACGGCGCTCGCGCGACTGTGCGCCTATGCCTCTGTATAACGCGTGCGAAGCCCTGCCAAGTACCCACGGGTCGTTCCGCGTTGGGCTCTGCCCAATCTCAACGCATGATCAGGGGATGCAGCTCTTCTTCGCACCACTGTCGAAACGATGTCGGCGTGCTGTTCGCCGAGGTGCGCTTCACGCCATTGTCGATGCCCTCGTTTTTCGCCCGGGCCATGTCGGTCATCCCCTGCGCCATACCAGGCGACATGCCCCGCTGGATGAAGCCGGCCCGGTAGGCCTCGAAGCTGATCCGTCGGTACTGGACAGGTTTGCCGAGCACGTCGGACATGATCACGGCCATGTCGTCGAAAGACAGGTCTTCCGGACCGAGCAGCGGCTGTTCGGACTGTCCCGTCCAGGCCTGGTCGAGCAGCAACCGCGCGGCGGAACCGGCGATGTCGCGGCTCGCGATCGCGGGGAGCTTGAGATCGCCGTCGATCGGGAGGAAGAACGCACCACTGTCGCGGATCGCGCCGGCCTGGCGGGCGATGTTCTCCATGAAGGACGGCATCGTGAGGGCGCGGAAATGCGCCCCGGTGCCGGCGATGAGATCGTCCATTTCGAGCGAAGCGGTGACGTGGCCGGCATTCGCGGCCATCGGAGTTCCGCGCCCGAGCGCTGAGATGCTGACCACCCTGCGGACGCCGAGCGCGGCGATGGCGCGGCAGGCAGGGCGGGAGAAGTCCACGTAGGCCATCCTAGGGCCAGGTGCGGCAGGATCCGGCGGACACAGCCAGAACACGCTGTCGATGCCGTCCAGCGCTTGCTCGATGACGTCAGGGTCGCCATGGGAGCCTTGCACCACATTCACGTGCTTCCGAACCTCGGGCGCGATGCGTGCGGGATCGCGCGCGATCACGCGAACATCGGCCTGCTGGTCGAGGAGGTGGCCCAGGACCTGCCGCCCGATGGTACTGGTGGGCGCGGTCAACAGGATGCGGTTGCGCGCCGATGCGGTGGCATGTCCGGACATGGACACTCCCAAACCCGCGAGCACGCCGCCTCCCGCGCCCAACGCAAGGCTGCCGAGAAAGCTGCGCCGCCCCATCCGCGTATCCGAGGATGCCTGTGGCGCAGCTACAGAGATGCCATCGTCTTTCATGGTGATGCTTCGCCTCCTGCCGAAACGGCGGGCCGTCGTGGGGTGCCCGCCTGCGTCAAGGTTAGTGGGCTCGCACCCGCCGGCCCATGCGCAGGAGTACGAGTTTCCTTGGCGATCGTCCAAAGACGCCTACGCATGCGGCGCCTCCCAAGCGCGTTCGCGCTGTGCTGGTACAGAATGGCGGCATGGATCCCTTATCGGATGTCCTCTCGCTGCTGAAGCCCCGCAGCTACGTGTCGTCCGGCTTGGATGCGGGCGCGCCGTGGTCGATCGGGTTTCCCGATCAAAACAGGCTCATCAAATGCTACGCCGTCGTCTCCGGCCAATGCTGGCTGTTGATCGAGGGCGTCGCCCCGGCGACGCTACTCACGACCGGCGACTGCTTCGTGCTGCCCAGCGGACGCGCCTTCAGGCTTGCCAGCGACGTGACGCTGCCGGCACAAGCCTCGAGCCTGTATTTTCCTCCGCCGACGCCCGCCAGTACCGTACTCATCAATGGAGGCGGGGACTGCCACCTCGTAGGCAGCCGGTTCGGCGTCAGCGGACGCTATGCCGACATGCTGATGGCGATGTTGCCACCCATTGTCCATATCCGGAGCCCATCGGGCAGGGCCGCCCTGCGCTGGTCGGTCCAGCACATGATGGAGGAACAGCAGGCGGCAAGGCCGGGAAGCACGCTGGTCGCGCAGCACCTGGCGCACATGATGCTGATCCAGGCGCTCCGCCTGCACATGGAACATGCGGAACCACGCGCTGCGGGCTGGCTGTTCGGCGTCGCGGACAAACAACTCGGCCCTGTCATCACGGCGATCCACGCCGACCCGGCGCGGCGATGGACGCTTGAAGCGCTCGCCCGCGCCGCGTGCATGTCCCGCTCGGCGTTCGCGCAGCGATTCAAGGACGCCATCGGCATGTCGCCGATGGACTACGTGACGCGGTGGCGTATGTTGCTGGCCGCGGACAGGCTGGAGAACTCGCAAGATTCGGTGTCGGCGGTTGCCCTGGCGCTCGGTTATGAATCGGAAAGCGCGTTCAGTACGGCGTTCAAGCGGGTAATGGGCGCGGCGCCGCGTCACTACGCTCCCAGGGGAGGCGCATCCTGATGATCTGCCGAACTGCGCCGAGATTGGGGTCGACGAGATCGCGATCCGCCTAGATGGGGTAGAGCGTCTGCTTCAGAGCCGAAGCGGGCAGGTATCAGCCTCTTGATCGCGCCCCTTCCGCTACATGGGTCGTAGCAATGGCTCCCTGATGAGTCTGTTAGTCGGTGCGTGTGGGCCCAAGATGGAGCGCACCGAGGGATGCCGTGAGTAGGACGCGCTGTCGCCAGAGCTCTGACCAGTCGTTTATCCACGTACTCGGCCATACACGCGCCCGCTCGATTGACGCGATCGCATCGGTGCGAATGTCTCTAGTCTGCGGTGCGTTGCGCACTCGTTGGCAGAGCGTTGCCGAAGCACTCGATAAGCAAATCGGTCAGCGCCCGGACTTTATGAGATGGATGCTGTCCCTGGGGTCGGACGACAAAAATACCCAAATCGGGGATTGGATACTCAGGCATGACCTCGACCAAGGCGCCCGAATGCAGGTGGTCTGCAATGATCTCGACCGGCATGGCAACGACGCCCAGTCCTGCCAGTGCCGCCGAGACCAGGGCAACTCCGTTGTCCCCCTTGAATCGGCCCTGCGGATGAATCGCGACCACTTTGCCGTCCACCGATACCGGCCAACTCTCGGTCCCCTGCATCAGCGCCTCATGGGTGACGAATTCTTCCGGCGTCTTCGGTGATCCGTATTTAGCGATGTACTCAGGACTCGCGACGAACTTGGCGCGCGTTGTTCCCACGCGTCGCGCGACCAGGCTCGAGTCGGTCAAGTGGCCCACGCGGATGCCGCAATCGAATCCTTCGGCGATCAGGTCTACGAAGCGATCCGAGTAGCTGGTGTGGACATGCAGCCGGGGATGCCGACGGGCCAGTTCCGCGAGGACGGGGGCGAAGTGGGTCGGCCCGAACGTCAGTGGAGCTGCAACACGTAACCGGCCCCGAAGTTCACCATGCGGCAACAGCAGCTCCGTCGCCACATCGATCGCCGCCACGGCCTTCGCGGCTTGGTCTCTGAAGATCTCCCCGGCTTCGGTGAGCGCAGCGCCCCGGGTGTTCCTCGAAAGAAGCTGTACCCCAAGATCTCCTTCCAGTCGCGCCAATCGACGGCTGATGATCGACTTGGACAGGCCTAGACGCTTCGCTGCGGGTGTCACGCCGCCAGCGTCCGCGACCTCTACAAAGGCTCGAAGATCCTCAATGTCCATCCGCCAGCGTTCCCCATTCCGCGACACAGTACTTCAATCATCGATGCTATCGCCCCAAGCAACGGAGTGTCAGTCTCCCATCCGGGAATGCCCGCTCACTCTTCCGTGTCCTCTCGCGACGCGACGGTACATGGGCACCCACCTTCCAGCAGCCGACATGGTGGACGATGTTCAGTAGGATACTCGCTGTTGTTATTTCCGCAGGCGCTGCAGCCTCTTCTCTAGCGCAAGTGGCTCCGGCGGATGCCGGTGCCGATCTGATCGTGTTCAATGCCAAGGTCGCCACTGGCAACCGCTCGCAACCCACCGCCTCAGCCCTGGCCGTCAAGAGCGGAAGAATCTACTTCGTCGGGTCTGACGCCGAAGTGATCGCGCTGAAGGGGCCGACTACCCGCTTGATCGATGCCGGTAACCGCCGACTTATTCCGGGCATCAGCGATGCCCATACCCACATCGTCAATGACAGCGGCTTCAACTACAACGTGCGTTGGGACGGCGTGCCGACATTGCGGCGGGCGCTGGAGATGCTGACCGAACAGGCGGCGCGGACGCCGGACGGCCAGTGGGTCAAGGTGATAGGGGGGTGGTCGCCCTACCAGTTCCAGGAGAGGCGTTTCCCGAGCATGGATGAGATCAACGGAGCGGTCCGGGATCGCCCGCTCATCGTCCAATACGCTTACAACCGCGCTTTCCTCAACCGCCCTGCGATGGAGGCCCTGGGAGTCGGTACCGAGCGTTTTCCGCAGCTCCCAGACACCGAGTTCGAGAAGGACGAGGACGGTAAGCCCACCGGTGTGGTGTACGGAAATACATGGACTTTCGTCGCGCTTGAGACGATGGTTCCCCAGCTTACGCCGGATGAGGAAGTGAGCTCCTTGCTCTACAGCATCAATGGCCTCAATCGCCTCGGGATCACATCGGTCATCGACAATGGCAGCCGCTGGGGCTACCCCCGGGCCGAGCAGATCATCGACCGCCTTGCGCGCGACTTCCGGCTGCATGTCCGTATGCCCTTCGTGGTTCTACAGCTGCCGGAAACGCCCGCCTCCAGCATGGTGGAGGCGCAGCTGGAAGCGATCAAGAAAACCCCGTTGAGCCCGGGTCAGAATCTCTACCCGGCCCTGGCGTACGGCCACGAATACCTGGGTTTCGGCGAGGTGCTGAAGGTGGAAACGCACGATCACGAGAACTTCGACAATCCTGCGGTCATCGTTCCCGCGGGAAAGATGCATGCATTGGTCGAGCGGGATGTGGCCAAGCTGGTCCTGCGGCGCATTCCGTTTCGCATGCACATCAGCTACAACGAGAACATCACGCCTTTTCTCGATGCATTGGAGAAGCTCGATCGGACCATGCCGCTGCAGGGTCTTCGCTGGAGCCTGGAGCACACGGAGACGATAAGCGCAGAGAACATCGAGCGCGTCAGACGCTTGGGCGGCGGCATAGCGCTCGACCACAAGATGGCCCTGCACGGCGATGCGTTCATCGAAAGCCATGGCCGGGATGTCGCGCTGCAGACGCCCCGCCTTCGTCACCTTGTCGAAAGCGGCGTGCCCTTGGCGATGACCACCGATGCGTTCCGGGCCGCCACCTTCAACCCTTGGGTTGGAATCAGCTGGATGGTGACAGGCAAGTCTGTCTCCGGCTCTGAAGTGCTGGCCGCAGAACATAGGCTTTCCCGGGAAGAAGCCTTGAAGCTGTTCACCAGCGGCGCCGCCTGGTTCATGGGGGCGCAGTCGGAGATCGGCCTGATTGCCCCGGGTTACCTTGCTGATTTCGCACTGCTCGACAAGGATTATTTCGAGGTTCCAGACAACCAGATCACATCAGTGTCTTCCGTACTCACCGTTCTCGACGGTCACGTGGTGTTCGGTGCGCAGGAGTTCAGCGGGTTGGCCCCGGCTCTACCGGCTATCCTTCCGGCGTGGTCTCCGGTGAAGTACTTCGGTACCTATTATCGGGAGCAGTGAGGTGGTGGGCACCGCCCGGCGTTGCTCCCGGCAGCCAGCGTTACAGCGAATGAGGGCCACGGCCATGACACACCGACAGGAGGCGAAGTCCGATGAATGATCCAGCGGCGGCACGATCGAATATCGAGAAGGCACTGAGGCACTACGAGGCTGCGTTGAACAGCGCCAACGTCGACGCGGTGCTGGGTATGTTCACGGAAGACGGCGTTTTCATGGCGCCGAATCGGCCCGCGACCACCGGAAAGACGGCCATCCGTGCGGCTTATGAAGGCATCTTCCAGGTGATCGCCTTCGATACCACGTTGACCATCGAAGAGGTGGTGCCGGTTGCGGCGGATTGGGCGTTCGCTCGTACGAGCTCTAACGGCAGCGTTACTGTAAAAGCCAACGCGCAGAAAGTTCATGACGCCAACCACGAGCTCTTCGTGCTTCAACGAGGGGGTGACGACGCGTGGAGGATTGCGCGCTATTCGTTTGCTACGACCAATCCGGCTCAATAGGGAAATGCTGCGCTGTCCATTCACGTGCCGCGTCCGCTTCCGGCCAAGAGCGGTCAGCAGAGCGCGGTATGTTCAAGTCTCAAACAACGGGCTTGTATTCGTATCAGGAACAACCAAGGTAAGTGATCGCTTTGCCCTGCTGATCGCTACATACAGCTTGCACTTGGCATACGAGGTAGACGAGAACTGGGTGCGGTCACATGCCATGACCATGACATGGTCGCACTCCAGTCCCTTGGCTTTGTGGATGCTGCTCAGCGTCCGCGATGGAGGTGACGGTCGCGAGTACGACCTCCTTCGCGCGATTTCTGCGAATCCTTCTTCCGCGTCTGCGAATGCACCCAGCCGAATCGCATCTCCGAGTTCAACCCGACGGTCAATTTTGACATCCAAAAAGCCGTCCCCTTTGGCCTTGACCAAATCCCGAATCAACTCAATTGCATCGGACACACCCTTGGGAGACGGGTTTCCCAAGATCAGTCGTGCGATAGCTTGAATGTTGGCAGGCCTCCCCGTTGTCTTGCGGATGCAGCCTTCCGTTATCTCTTGCAGCAGGCGGTCTCCGTGGCTTCTCTGTGTGAAACCGACGGAGACGCTGGAAACAAACTCGATCAGCCCTTGGGCTAGGCCTTCTGCATTGCCGTGCTTCTCCCGCAACACGGCAACGAGCCCGGCCAAGGCATCCCGCGTATGCCCTTCCCAAATCGGGATCGTGCGCATCCAGAAGGCACGGAGCGCAGTGACCAGGTCATTCTGAGATGCAAGGATCATCAACTGATCCATCTCGTTGACCAGTTGATCGATGGGTCGCCGCTGATCCTTTGAGAGGCTGTAGCCCCCATGTTGCCTTGCGACATTGCTGGCGCGCAGGATGGTCAGCGAATCTGGTAGCCCCCCAGTGAGATCTATGGGTTTGTTCGCCTTCAGACTTTCACGCGCCGAGCGAATCCACTTCCCGAGTTCGGCGCACCCCGTTTGCCAGCGATGCGGGGTGTCCAGGACGCCACAGGTCGCAGCCTGCTTCAATGCCTCCCACCGCGCCTGGTCGGCCTTAGCTTCTGCTGCGGTTCTTCCGCCGTAGATCCGCTGTAGCGGATCGCCGAAAATCCGGAGCATGGCGCCGCCCCGATGCAGTGCCATGACCACTTCATGCTGGTCGGCGCTCGAATCCTGATGTTCGTCGCAGACGATTAACGGATAGCGCGTGGCGAGTGCCTTGGCCACCATGGGATGAGCGCCGAGGAATGCGGCGACCTTTGCCGCCATGATGGCGAATCCGCTGCCGTTATCTCGCCACGCCCACGAAGACAAGTTCGATGGCAGGCCCAACGCTTGATGATAGGCAGTCGAGATCTGCATGATCAGTGCATCGATGGTCTTGATCTCGACCCTGCTGCCGGCACCTTTCGTTCTTTCAG
This sequence comes from Pseudoxanthomonas sp. G3, assembly GCF_057654715.1. Taxonomy (NCBI): domain Bacteria; kingdom Pseudomonadati; phylum Pseudomonadota; class Gammaproteobacteria; order Lysobacterales; family Lysobacteraceae; genus Pseudoxanthomonas; species Pseudoxanthomonas sp. G3. The sequence continues at coordinate 3,891,858 of NZ_CM172805.1, read as the reverse complement.
CGAACACCGAACAGGCCGCATGGGTATGTGTAAGGATAAGGAGCCGGCCGTCACCAAGGGTCGTCATGGCGTCCCGCGCGTAGCTGGCGCCCTGATAGGTCTTCCCGCAACCGGCCGCCGCTTCGACGAGTACCAGCGGTTGGTCGGAACGGAGCAGCGCAGCTACCGCCTCGTCACTCATAGGGTGAGGTTGTCCTTCTTCGGCAGGCCCGCCGCGACCAGGATTGCGTTGAGCAACGGGAGCACCTGCGGAACCACTGCGTCCCAGGCGCCCAGGGCGGCCATGTTCTGCGCAAGTTCACGTCCGCCGTCCTCGGACTTGAACCAATGCCGAGAGTGCTTCTTCCACACCTTCTCGTCGCCGACCGGCGCCCCTTCCTTGTCGCCGACGGCGGCTGCGACGATAAGCTGGCGCAACGTCTTTCCCTGATTCGCCAAGGCTTGCTCAATGGATGCAAACTGTTTGTCCTGGATGCCAAGCCGGTCCGCAATCGTTCGCAAGCGATCGCCGTCATGTGCTCCTTCCGCATTCTTCAACAGTTCGGGCAGCTTGTCGTCTGCTATCGCCGCGATCACATGTTGCTCCGTGCATCCGTCCTGCCATTGGTGCAGCCTGTCGCCCAACTCCTGCTTTAATGTCTGCCAGCGGCCAGGATCGGTGCCTTCATTGTCCGCTAGGCCGGCAAACAGGAGACCGGAGGCGGACAGTGTCTCCAGCAAGTCGAGAGTCGCGGAGTTCCCTTGACCGTCGCAGACGCGCACGCCATGGTCCAGCGGAGCGGAACTGAAGGCTTTTTCAAGAAGAAACTGCAGAAACCCGACTTCGGTCGGACCTTCCGCGATAACGGCTACCTTGGCGAGAAAGGTTTCGGGATCGCGGCGCTGCTGAGCAGCGATCTTGTCACGCGACAGCGCACCCACGTTGCCGACGCCATCCATGTACCACAGCTGTGCCTTCCCGCTGCAAGCGATGGCGACCGGACTATGCGTAGTAATGAATGCCTGACCCTCTTCATCCGCGATGATGCCGAGGAGCCTGCGCAATCGATACGGCTCCAGACCTCGTTCGACCTCGTCGACCAAGGTGATGCTCACTTCCTTCTCGGCAGCGGAAGCAATCTCGAGGGCGACCATTCGCCTTGTGCCGGCGCCCCAGTTGGCGAGCGGCAGGTTGACCTCGTGCTTCTTCGCCAGCAAGCCGATCAGCGCGCCGATAGACAGTCCTTGGCTCGTGGTCAGACCGAGCTTCAGGTCATGCGGCAGGGCGGAACCTACGAGACGCTTGTCTAGCTCGCTGATCGCTTTCTTGCCCGCTTCGTTCAGTAACGCTTCGAGGTCCAGTTCTGAAATCCGCCTTCCGATGCGTGCGCGAAGCGCGCCATCGGAGATCAGTCGATCCAGTCCAGAGCCATAGACAAGTCGAAGGTCACGATCGTTGCGATCGTCCGCGCTAAGCCGTACAACACCGATATTCCGGCGCGTGCTGACGGAGAAATGATCCGCTTCGTCGTTGGGCTGGACTATCTCCCAGACGAGTTCGAGCTCGATGGTTCCCCGAACCCGTACTCGATACACGGGGTCGTCGGCATCGGGCAAGTCCTCACCTTCTTCCTTGGCTGGCGGCTGAACCGCATCGGTCCCGTTCCAGGTCCACGGCCAAGAAAAGCTCTTCTGGGTGTTGATCCCGGAAGCCTGGGAAAGCGAGAGCACTGCCTCGATGCAGAATTCCTGCGAGCTGTTCCGTTGCCAGTAGTCCGACTCCGACACCGTGGTTGCGTTCGTTGGGCTGAGCAGCAGCGCGATGGCTTCGAGAATCGTCGTCTTCCCAACATCCCCGCCACCGAGAATGATGTTCATCCCGGACGCGGGTCTCCATTCGAGCTTCTCTATTCCTCGAAAGCGCGACACGCTTAGTTTTCGGATCGTCGCAGTACTTCCCATATCAACGTCCCCTACGTTCCTGTGCAAAGAATATGGCACTGGAAGCCTTCATATGTCTGCATTGGGTCGTTAGCAGACTTCTCATTTGTTAGTCTTCGTCCTTAGATTTAATGCCCTCAACGCGCTTCTTGAGCGTCTCCATGACGATGTCGTGAGGGATGGAAGGCTGTGGATCAGCTCTCGCAGCCCTTACCTTCGCATGAAGCCATTCGTCATAGTGGGGGTCATGTGAGGTGGCATCACCTACATCGCCATCCAACCTGTAGTTTTCTAAGATCCAAGCTGCTCGAAGTGCCATAGCATCTACGAGAGCATGGTGTCGACGCGCCCTTTGGTCGGGATTGAGCTCAAAATATTGCTCAACACTCGGCATCAGGTTCCCCTCGCGAGCAAGCCTCGTACGGAATGGCGCTTCGGGCGGTGTCTGGTCACGTCCGTTCCATACTCGGCTGAGCATCGAGAAGTCGAGCGGCGCGTCCGCGAAGACTTCGCAGGCCCCCAACGGTTCCAAAAAGCTCCGCAAGGCGAGCGTCATGGCGCTATCCGTCATTGCCGCTTGCCCGCAGTTTAGGAGCGGATAGACATTCTCGCGTACGAAGCTGGACGGCATGCCACGTAGCGGATCGCGCTCCGCGTAGAAGACATACTCTCCGTCTTCACTGATTAGAGCCAAGCTGACGAGCTCTCGCAGCGCATCGTTAGCCCATTCAGAGTCGAGGAAGAGTCGGATCATCTAAGGCTGGACCTGATGGCGGAGCATGGTCGTCGCCCAGTGCGGCGTAGCAACGCGCCCAGTAACGACCAGCCAGGCCATGCGCAGGGCCTCTGCATCAATGAGTGCATGATGGCGTCGAGCCGCAGCACCGGGGTGGCCTACGAAGTAGTCCTCGATCAACATGCCCATGGCACCTTCCTTGAGCATTCTCGTCATCACGGGCTGAGGGATCGGTCCACATGCTGCAGCCTGATCGTCTGGGAGATCGAAGCCAGCTACAACGTACTGCAGAAGGGATAGGTCGTTGGGGTAGTCAGCTATCACGATCGGGTCGGTAACGGCTCCCAGAAAGGCACGAAGCCCCGTCGTCATCGCTTGGTCGGACATGCGCCACTTGCCACGGTCCAGCAGGGGATAGACCACCGATCGCACGAAATCGGTTGCCACTTCTGGCAGAGGATCACGCTCAGCGTAGAACCTGTGGATCCCATCCTCAGTAATGAGCGCCAAGCTCACCAATTCCGAGCCCGTCGGGTCTGCCCATTCGGTATCGAGGAAAAGATAGGTCATTAGGTCAGCTTGGCGTGTACTTCTTCGGCCAGATCAAAGTTGCTCCTTTGACCATCTCAGGCTGGATGAAATGCGTGTAGGTGGGCGGCTTTCGGCCCTCGATTACATCAAGCCGATCGAGCTCCTTTGTCCTGGCGATCATCTCCTGAATAAGAAGCCATTGGCCTTCTTCGGTTAGACACCAGCCACCACGCACTTCGTCATAGACGATGTACGAAAGGTAGTCATCAGGATCCAGGATGGGCATGGGCAGAAAGAATATGCCTACTTCATGCGTAAAGGCGCCAATTGAGCAAGCGACGCTCCGACACATGACTAAGTGATTGATTTCGAGCGCATGAACTCGCTTGCTGCCATGTAATGCCCCCAAATTTGGGATGAGGCAGGCCCCTACGCGTGTCGGGCGAAGGATTATCAGTGCGATTGTTCATGCACAGGCGGTGGTGCCCCTGGCCGGACTCGAACCGGCACAAGCCGCTTATCTGGCGCTGACGGGTTATAAAACCGCTGCTCTACCAATTAAGCTACAGGGGCTGATCAGTTGCTGATCAGCCAAGTATTCGAAGCGCGCGGCGTAAGATGTTCACGGGGCCAATCTAGCAAGTCATGACGACAAAGCAATAGATCCGCCTAAGATCGCTCCGTTCTAGTCGCCGAATCGAACGGACGCGTCTGGGCCGGCCTAGAACTTGCCTGAAGCCGGCTCCTGCCCGACGAGCCCGTCAGCAGCGGGCTTTGGGTTGAGTTACGCTCTGCGGGTCCGGCCAGGGGTGGGTTGGACCAACTGGCCAACTAGGGAGGTGGTGTGTGTCCGGCATCGATAAAGATCCCTTTCTCCCAGCGGCCGGAAACGAGCCGCCGGTATCGTGCGAACGGCTGACGATCAACACGCCAATTGCCTCGCCCAAAGAGCAAGTTATCGCACAACTCAATCCCGGCAATGTGCTTTCGGTCGAACTGGAAAAGCAGGCTGGCACCTCCGTTATCGCGCTCATGTTCAATGGGCAGAAGGCAGGCGGCATCGCGTCAGCTCAGACGACCCAGTTACGGCAGTGCATTGAAGGCGGCACACGCTATGAGGCTACTGTGCTGACCAAGAATGATGCCCACGTCCAGGTGCGTATCAAGGCCATCTAAGACCTGACCAGGGACGGAGCATTCATGTTGTCGATTGTTGGCGGAGTTTACCGAGAGCAGTGCCTGCGCCCGGACTGGGACCAGGTGATGGGTTCGGCTGGCCGCGCGGCTATGGCAATTCGCCAGTTGGGCGGACAAGCACACCTGCACAGTCATCTGGATGAGCAAGCCCGCGCGATCTTCACGGCGGTAGATGAGCTTAAGCTCACCGGTCCTGCGATTGCGAGCTGCCCGGCTTTTTCCTACCTGCACGGCCTGGCGCGGCCTGCGATCCATCGCATTGCAGATCTACCAGACCTTGAGGTAGAGGCAGAGAAAGTCATCCGCTTTGGCATGCTCAATGCCACCGCCGTTGTGAAGGCAACCCATGCGGTGTTCGATCCTCAGAACGTGGAAGGCATCGAGCGTTTTGGCCAGAATGGCTCCACAGCCCAGCATCTGGCCCTGGTGCTAAATCGCAATGAAGCCGCCAAGCTACTGAATCGACCCGGTCTGGAGCCGGCCGAGATGGCGCGACAGTTGGCAAAGCAGGAGGCGGCTGAGGTCGTTGTCATCAAGATGGGACCCCAGGGCGCACTGGTCTGGCATGACGGCGCTGCGCATCAGGTGCCTGCCTACGAGACGTCCTTTGTTTGGAAGATTGGCTCCGGCGATCAGTTTGTAGCCCACTTTGCGTATGCGTGGATGGAAGAAGGCCGAGGTCCCGTTGAGGCAGCTGAGCGCGCCTCGCGGGCCACCGCTTACTACTGTCAGTACCGTGGCTTTCCAAGCTTGCAGCAGCTGGACAACTATCGTCCCGATCCGGTTGAGGTTTCGGACAGGTTCAAGGCGCGCTTGAATCCGCCGCGCGTGTATTTGGCTGGCCCCTTCTTCTCGCTCGCTCAACTATGGGTGGTGGATCAAGCGCGAGACGCGTTGCAGAATATGGGGCTGAGTGTCTTCTCGCCCTACCATGATGTGGGTGTGGGCCCGGCCGAGGAGGTCGTGCAGCAAGATCTGGACGGCATCGATGACTGCGATCTGATATTTGCCATCGCCGATGGCATGGATCCCGGAACCGTCTTCGAAATTGGCTATGCCAAGCGCATGGGTATGCCGGTTATCGTGTATGCCGAGACCGAAGCGGCAGAGGCATCCAAGATGATGGTCGGCACGGGTTGCTTCATGCGCAACGACTTCGTCAGCGCGATCTACCAGGCCGCATGGGTCGGGGCCAAGCTATGAAGACGGCCTTGCTGCTGTCCGGGGGAATGGACTCAAACGCCGTGGCGTGGTGGGCTAAGCCGGATGTGGCCTACACAGTGGACTATGGCCAGTTGGCCGCGAAGGCCGAGATCCAGGCTAGTGCCGCCATCTGCGCCCGGCTCAAGATCCCCCACGAAGTGCTCGTAATCGATGCTCGCGCCTTCGGTTCAGGCGATATGGCGGGCACTAAGGCCGATGAGCGAGCGCCTGCGACGGACTGGTGGCCGTACCGGAACCAACTGCTGATTACGCTGGTGGCCATGCGTGCAATGGCGATCGAGGTGAAGTGCTTGTTGCTCGGTACGGTGGCTTCGGACGAGGCACACAAAGATGGCACGGCCAAGTTCGTGACCAACATTAGCCGGCTGCTCTCGCACCAGGAGGGTGGGATGCTGGTAAAAGCCCCTGCCATCGACAAGACGACCGCTGAGCTGGTGGTGGCCTCGGGCATGCCCCGTGAGGCGTTACTCTGGTCGCATAGCTGCCACAAGGCTGATGTGCCATGCGGGCAGTGCCGTGGATGCAACAAATACTTCGACGTGCTCAGAGAACTAGGCTTCTATGTGGACACAGCTCGGTAGCCCCCGTCCACGTCTGGAGCCGATGAGCTATAGCCCGATCCGCTGGCCGATCGTCTCTACGATCCCTCTGGCCAGTGCTGCGGGGACAACGCTGCCAGCACTGGATGTGGTGCTGGATCGTCGTAGAAGTGAGCGCACGTTCGCTGCGCCGAGCATGGAGGCGATCAGCAGATTGCTATGGCTCGCGGCGCGGGCTCAGCGCGTGGGAGACTGTGTTGCGGGCTACAAAGTTTCGCAGCGCCCATTGCCCTCTGCCGGCGCTCTCCATCCGATCCACATCCTAATGGAGTTGGCGCCTGGCAACGGTTGGGCCGTCTACCTGCCCGAAGAGCACGCGCTGGCCACGGTGGATGGGCTGGGCGCCGCATTGATGCCGCTCATCCAGATGTGCGAGGACGCCGTGCCTCGCCAAGATGGCCGGCTGATGCTCTTCGCCGCTGAAATTGGCAAGACGGCTGCAAAGTATGAGAATGCCGAAAGCTTAGTCTGGCGTGATGCGGGCGTTCTGCAGGCAGGGTTGGCGGTGGTGGCTGCCAGTCTGGATTTGCCGTTTTGCCTGTTGGGTGTAACGGGCGAGCCGTGGATCGGTGCGTTAACCGAGCAGGGCGAGCTGATGGGTGTTGGTGCGGCGGTGTTTGGCGCGCGTGTTTGAAGGCGCATGCGCTTGTTTGAACTTGCTTTCCGGCAGTGACTCCATGGCATGCGCGACTGAGCCGGGCGAGGCCATCATGTCCAACCAGATCACTGCGTCGAGCTCGGACGGGCGCACGCCCAGGGCGTGGCTAAAGGACAGGAACTGCTCCTCAAGCCTGAGGTAGTCCCTTTCAACGGTTAGGTTCGAGTCGAGGAAGCGTGCGAACACTCCCGCGCGAAGAATGTGGATATCCAGGATCGCCACGTCGTCCGCATCCAGATAGTTGCGTGCGACCCAGGAGGCGGTCTTGTATCCGATACCGGGAAGTTTGAGTAGCCAATCTCTCAAGCTACGCCCCGACTGATTGGGCACCTGTGCGCCGGACAATGCACTCAGCGCAGCAGCTAGGTAACGCGCTTTCTGGGCAGCAAATCGATAGCGGATGCTGCGGCCATCCACAGCGATCGGCTCGGATAACCAGGCGTGCAGCGTGGCCTCATCGGGCGCGTGCTCACCAAACGCGCCTTTGGCCCGAAGGTGCTCGAAAGCCATCAATCCGATGCGTGCAGGAATGCCGTGCCCACCCAGCAGGCATGCAGCCACTTCCTCGCGCAGCGTCTGACCTATGCGATATCGGATCGGGCGGGCTTCGATACGTCGGGCCAAGACTTGATAGGCCCAATAGGCTGGCGTGGGAAAGGCCTCCACCAAACCCCAGTGCACACCGGGCAACACCTCGGCATCGGCAGCGGGTAAGTCCACGCTGACAGACATCGCATCGAGCATTACGTAGGCGCGTTGCATAGGTCCTCCGAGATACACGAGTGAGCCAGGGGCTTTCGCATGGTATGGATTATGCCATAAAGTATGCCTATATGCCAAAAGGCTCCGCCCAAACTGACCCACGCATGGCGTGGTTGCCAGCCGCCCTTGATGGGCGGATGAAAGCGCTTGGTCATAAACAAGGCGATGTAGAGCGACTTACGGGGGTACCCCAGCCCCAGATCAGCAAGGTGCTGAAGGGTGTTCGCAAACGGCTGACAGATCCGATGGAGGCGCTATGCCGATATGCCGAAACAGGGGAGGGCAGGAGCTCAGAAGCTCGGATCTCGACTTTGGCCGCCCAGCTGGTCAGGGCGGTGGCGCTCGAACCTAGTCGGACCGAGGCGGTTGAGATTGCGCTTGAAGGATTGATCGCCCTGATCGGGCCTTCCAAACAAGCGGTTTGATCCCTCCGGTCAGCATGGCGGCAGGACCTCAGGATCCTGTCAGCTCGTCGGTGCGCGCCAGCAAGGCGTTAACGTTGACGTGCTGCAGCTCATCGTAATTCTCCAGGCGCAACAAGCAGAACGAGCAGCGAATCGCGACAACGGAAACACCCACGATGTGCGCCACCGGAATCTCCGTGTTTTTATCGTGGCTGTACTCAACGTCGGGCTTGAGAATGGCCAGTGCAATACTGCCGCAGGCTGGGCACTTGCACTCTTCAACGTAGGTCTCTTTAGCTAGCGTGTTGTGGGTTGTCCTTTCTGCCACGCTTACCAGCACCGGGTCTTTCGACCGTTCTGTCCAGCCATCTCGGTGTCGCTTCAAGAGCTTGGCCATCTTCAGGTTCAAGTCCTGCTTCTCTGCCATGGCCGCGCTCAGCGCCTGAAGGCGCTGACGATGCGAACCCAAGAGATGGGCCACGTCCAAGCCGATGCTGCCTGCGATGGCCTCAACGGCGACATACAAGTCTCGACATAACGCAATCCTGGTCCGGTCCTCGTTAACTTCGCTCCATGGCCGATGTGCTGCCATATCGCGCACGTCGGCTAGCCAGTGAAGGAAAATTGCGTGCTCGCCGACAGCGGCCGAAAAGTGCGCGCCGCGTTGAACCGATATCTTGAAGGTCACCACATCAGGGTTTGCCTTCTTCCTTAGGTCAGCTAGCCTCTCGGCGCTTATGACCTTGTCCGCATGCCAAGTCACCACGGTGTTCTCGAAATCCACCGCCTTTAGCGCTAAGCAAGGGTTGATGCGGCAGAGAATATGCTTGAGTAGCTTCTCAGCACCTATGGCAGAGAAAAGCACCGCTTGCCATTGCTCTTCCGGTGAGGTCTCCAGCCCAATAAGAGGGGCCGCTGCGGCAAAGTGGTCTTGGGCATCCTTGAGATATTGCGCTGCGACATCCATTCGAGTTCTCCCTGCGCGCAGATCTTCTATGGTGGGAAGTGACCAGTACCTACCGGCTACTGTTGATAAAGCAGATGGAAGTTCCGCTCGCCATGTCCATCGTAGACATAGATCTGTCGAAACACAGGGATTGGCCTTTCATGTACCAGCTTGGCAATCGACTTGGCCTGGCCCTGCGAGACGGTCAAGGCGGTTTCAAAAGGGGTGAAAATCCCCACCAACAAGATGCCTGGCCCAAGATCGCTAGACACCTGCTGCATGGTTGACTTGTCGTACTTGGCGCCGATGACCGCCTGCAAAACCCGTGGAAACGCGGCATCCATGTCAACAACAATGCGCTCGTGGTCGCTCACATGAGGGACATCATCTGCTGAGTAAGTGTTGATATCTTGCGCATGCAGGTTGTCCAAGTACGCGTCGGTGATTTCGATCCATGTCGTGGCACCATCAAGCTGGACGATCGCCTCTGGAGGATCGGGCCGAGCCATGACATCCAGCCGCACTCCGCAGGTCGCGAGATACTCGCCAAACTGATTGAGTACCGCCTCTTCGTGGGCCGCCTTGATGTTTCGCCGACTCACCATGATGGGGTCTCAGAAGTAGGAGTGCCAATGCCTGAACCCATGTTTCGTCGCGTGGGGCTCAGTCGATGAGTCTTGCAATTGCAAAAGCAGCTAGGGAGAACACAGCCAAAAGACTGTAGAAGTTGAGAATGTGCCAGCGGCTACGATTCCCAAGGATCGAGAAGACGTGCAAAACGGATGGATATTTCAGCTTACGACCAAAGCTATGGTTGTAACCTTGAAGCAAATCCGTAGTCGATGGGTCTGCCAAGTACTTGTCGATGCGAACGGAGATATCGGTATTGTGCTCAATGGCCGAGTCTTGGAAGGACTTGTAGATCAACTCCAGATAGATGAAGGCCACCAATAAGGCCAGATTGGCCAGGGCGATGAGGTCCTGATCCTGTGTGATCGAAAAGGCGATGACTGCCGAGGAGGTCAGCAGCGCCCAGTTCTTGATTCTGAAAATGTGATCGTCGCACTTATCGATGAAGCCGAGGGTCTGTGAAAAGTCTTCGCGAAGTGCATCGATAGGTTGCATAGCTTCCCGCCACCAAGTGCCGGGCCTGCGTCCGGCTGGTCGAATCGTCGAGCGCCCTACTAAGGGCGTCATCCCCTGCTTAACTCAAGCTTAGGCCGCCACACAATGGCGAACAAGTCGCGGCGTTGAGCGTTCACAAGGGAGGACGTCGAGAACGCCTCCCGTTCTGCATCAAGCAAGTACAGCGCCACCCCGGCGACCGCCTGCCAGACACGGCTCCATCCTTTACCTCCAATCTCCGCGATGAATCAAGCGCGGAGGCAGCACGTCGACACCTCGAAGTCGGATGCTTTGCATCCCGCATGCTGGAATCCACACAGCGTGACTTCTGGTCGGCATGTTGGGCGCTTGCATGCCCCGACCGGCCCTCAGAATGGCAGCCAGGACGTCGGAATCCAGGGTGCGCCGATCACGAGGGCAATCAGGACTAGCCGGATGTCACGCGAGACCAGTGCCCAGAGACGATCACGATCGCTCTTGAAGGCGCAGTAAGGGCCGTGCTCTGCAGCCCTGGCTGCCTTCGATCTGATGCGTAGGCGAACCATGTCATGCCCCCGCACCATTCGGAGTTGCTACAGGGTCGCGTGACACAGCGGGCGGTATGGCCGCTACATCGGAAGTGTTGGCCTCAGCGGGAGCAGGCTCCGCGATCTGCGTCGCCACCTGTGCGGCATTCACCTCTTTCCAGTGTGCTCGAATCGCTTCTAGTTCGCCGTAGCCACCAACTTCGACGAGGCGATCCAGGAAGCGGCCATACAGGCCGTCCTGGACCATGCCGTTGCCACGCATCCACTCCATCGCAACGTTCGGATTCAGCAGCAGGACGAAGTGGAAGTCCCCGGATGGACCGGACTTGGACTGAATCAGGTTGAGCTCGCGAAGCCGTTTCATCCGGCGACGCCAGGTATCCACAGCGCGCTCCCCGTAAAAGCCGGCTTCACTTGCGAAGGTCGCCGGATTCTCGATCATCACCAGCGGGTGGTCCGGCGACCTAGCCCAGAGACAGAACAGCGTATGTCCGGCCGGTTGTCCTTTGCTCTGCGCATCGACGGCCTGCATTACCAGCGGCAGCGTACGCGGCAGGGTGGTAAACCCGTCGTTCGTCTTACGGCGCCACAGCCACTGAGGAGGGAAACCGGGGAAGTGCAGGTCAAGCTGTTGCTGCGCTCTTTCCGACATCTTCAAGCGCTTGGTAGCGGTCTGTTTCTGGTTGGCCATGGCGGCGTGCCGACTAGTTGATCTGCGGAGAGTCTCCCAATCCCATGTGAACGCTGCAACGATTGAGTGCGCAGGAAATTGACGGGATTGGACGAGTCGTATGGGTACATTGGAGCTCGTTAGTGTGAGGCATATGGTTCCATTTTGGCCCGCTCAATCTGCACTATTCCGCACAATAGTATGTGCAAATATTATTATTTTTCATGTACTTAACTTCAGTGTGGGGTGCTCCGAGTGCTCTGGTCCTCGGGTGTTCCATGTGCTCGTAGTGCTCCCGGGGTGATGGCTTGGAAGAGGGGGCTCCTGGGGCAGAAAGATGGCTGGTGGCAACCCGATGGCCAATTGGACGCGAGCCTTCATTGGCGCGCGGTCGTGCCTCTAGGCAAGCCGGCGCTGACAGGGTGGGAGCCATCAGGTGCGCTATGCCGCTTTAGGCGCCGGATACGCGCTTACTGGATCTGAATCCGCTGGGCAGTAGCAGCTAGAAGCTGGCGGGATTGCCGAACTTGGCAGAGGTTAATCGGCTAAAGCCAGCCGTTATCGCCATTGCCTTTGGAGAAAAAACTCACCTTTTGGGGCCATTGTTCGCGTCTTTTGCCCCAACTGATCTCGCTTTTCGCCGGATCCTACAGCGGAGGCAATAGCCAACGTGCCACCTTGCGCCATCCGTCAACTGAACCGACATCCATGCGGTTGACAGCCTCATCCGTGGTTTCCAGACTTCCGCGACTGTAAGCCCTCGAGTCCGCGATGTCTGTGCACATTTCCAGCCCCCTCCCGACCCTGCGCCACGACTGGCGGCGCGACGAGCTGCTGGCGTTGTTCGACCTGCCGTTCCCCGAGCTGCTGCATCGGGCGGCGACCGTGCACCGCGCCCACTTCGACCCGGCGGAGGTGCAGGTCTCCACGCTGCTGTCGGTGAAGACCGGAGGCTGTCCGGAGGACTGCGCGTACTGCCCGCAGGCGCAGCGCTACGACACCGGCGTCGCCGCGCAAAAGCTGATGGACACCGAGCAGGTGCTGGCGAAGGCGGCGCAGGCCAAGGCGGCGGGCGCGTCGCGCTTTTGCATGGGCGCGGCGTGGCGCTCGCCGAAGGACCGCGACATCCCGAAGGTCGCCGAGATGATCCGCGGCGTGAAAGCGATGGGCCTGGAGACCTGCGCCACCCTCGGCATGCTCAGCGGCGATCAGGCGCACGCGCTGAAGGACGCGGGCCTGGACTACTACAACCACAACCTGGATACGGCGCCTGAGTTCTACGGCGACATCATCCACACCCGCGACTACCAGGACCGCCTGGACACGCTGGCGCACGTGCGCGATGCCGGCATGAAGACCTGCTGCGGTGGCATCGTCGGCATGGGCGAGTCGCGCGAACAACGCGCCGGATTGCTGGAAGCGCTGGCCAACCTGCCGGCTCACCCCGACTCGGTGCCGATCAACCGGCTGGTGCAGGTGGCGGGCACGCCGTTGCATGGCACCACCGAGCTCGACCCGTTCGAGTTCGTCCGCACGATCGCCGTCGCGCGCATCGTCATGCCGGCGTCGATGGTGCGGCTGTCGGCCGGCCGTGAAGCGATGAGCGACGAACTGCAGGCGCTGTGCTTCATGGCCGGCGCCAATTCGATCTTCTACGGCGAGAAGCTGCTGACCACCGGCAACCCGGACACCGAGCGCGACCAGGCCCTGTTTGCCCGGCTGGGCCTGCGGCCGATGGCGGTGCAGGTGGAAAACGTGCACGACCATCACAGAATGGAAGCCGCCGGCAGCGGTACGGTGCATGCCGACATCACCCGTCCTGCGCCGTCCTGCGGCCAGGCGGCGTAGTCGGGGCGCACCAGGGGGCACAGGATGAAGGCCATCACGCCGGCGCGGGCATCGCGTCCCGGCGCGTCGGCGTCGCCTCGCCCCGGGGGCGCCTAACGACGTTCCCCGTTCCCGGTGCCGATGCCATGACCCGTCTCGACCTGCACGACCGCATCCTCGCCCAGCGCCAGCAGCGCCTCGCGCTGTCGCGCCAGCGCGTGCGCCGCACCGTCCAACGCCGCGACGGCGTACGGGTGGAGGTCGACGGCCGCTGGCTGACCGCGTTCAGCAGCAATGATTACCTGGGCTTGGCCCAGCAGTTCGAAGTCACCACCGCCCTGCAGGATGCGGCGGGCCGCGACGGGGCGGGCGCCGGTGCCTCGCATCTGGTCAGCGGCCACCATGCGGCGCACGAAGGACTGGAGCGCGACATCGCCGACTGGCTGGGCTATCCGCGTGCGCTGCTGTTCGGCAGCGGCTTTCTCGCCAACCTTGCCGTGCAGCAGGCCCTGCTCGAGGACGGCGACGTCTGCGTGCAGGACCGCTTGAACCACGCCAGCCTGCTCGATGCGACACGACTGGCCGGCGCGAAGCTGCGCCGCTATCCGCATCTCGATCCGGAAGGCGCGCTGCGCCAACTCAAACTACAGCCCGACGGCGCGGCGATGCTGGCGACCGACGGCGTCTTCAGCATGGACGGCGACACCGCGCCGCTGCGCGCGCTGAGCCTGGTCGCACGCATGCAGCAGGCGCTCTTCTTCGTCGACGACGCCCACGGCGTGGGTGTGCGCGGGCCGGAGGGTCGTGGCAGCGTGGCGGAGGCGCGCATGGGGGTGGCCGACGTGCCCTTGCAGCTGGTCACCCTGGGCAAGGCGCTCGGCGGCTACGGCGCGGTGATCGTGGGTGAAGAAACGCTCATCCAGCATCTGGCGGAAACCGCACGGCCGCACATCTACACCACCGCCATGCCGCCCGCGCTGGCGGCCGCCACCCGGGTAGCGGTGAAGCACGCACGCAAGGACCACTGGCGTCGCGAAAAACTGCAGATGCTGGTGGACCGCTTCCGTGTCGGCGCACAGCGCGCCGGCCTGCAACTGATGGCCTCCGAATCGCCGATCCAGCCCGTGCTCTGCGGCAGCGATGGCAATGCGCTGGCGTTGTCCGCGGCCCTGGACAGTGGCGGTTACCTGGTGCCGGCGATTCGTCCGCCGACGGTGCCGGACGGCAAGGCGCGCCTGCGCGTCACCCTGTCCGCGCTCCATTCGCCGCAGGACGTGGATGGTCTGGTCGCCACGCTGGCGCGGTCATGGGATGCCGTGCAGCGCGTGCACGGCGCCGTCGCCTAGCACGCGCCTTTCCTGCGCGGGGAGGCGCCTCGCCGGGCGTGATCGGCGACAATGCGCGCATGCATATCGAAACCACCGGCAGCGGCCCCTCCTTGGTGTTGCTGCATGGCTGGGCCTTGCATGGCGGCGTGTTCGCGCCGCTGGTGCAACGCCTGTCCTCCCGTTACACCCTGCATCTGGTCGACCTGCCGGGGCATGGCCATAGCCGCGACAGCGATATCGCGCTGTCGCTCGACGCGACCGTCGATGCGGTGCTCGCACGTACGCCGCCCGCCGCATGGCTGGCCTGGTCGCTGGGCGGGCTGTTCGCGCTGGAGGCCGCCGCGCGTTCGCCACAGGTACGTGGCCTGGCAATGATCGCGGCCACGCCGCGCTTCGTGCGCGCCGACGACTGGCCGCATGCGGTCGACGCCCGCGTGTTCGCTCAGTTCGGGGACGACCTCCGCGACGATTACGCCGGCACGCTGGAACGTTTCCTGGCGTTGGACACGATGGGCTCCGAACACGCCCGCAGCGAACTGCGCAGCCTGAAGCGCGACTTGTACGCGCGCGGCGAACCCACGCCATCGGCGCTGCAAGCAGGCCTGCGCCTGCTGGAGCAGAGCGACCTGCGCCCGAGCCTGCCGGCGATCGGCGTGCCCAGCGTGTGGATCGCGGGCCGTCGCGATCTGCTCGTCCCGGCAAAGGCCATGCGTGCCGCGTCGGGACGGACACCCGGCGGGCAGTACGTCGAAATCTCCGGCGGCGGCCACGCGCCGTTCCTCGGCCACGCCGATCTTGTCGTCGAGGCGCTGGAAGCCTTCCTGCCCACTCTGGAGGCCGCCGCGTGACCACCTTCGACCAACGCCACATCCGGCGCGCCTTCTCACGATCGGCCGCCGGTTACGACGCGGCCGCCGCGCTTCAGCACGAAGTCGAAAAGCGATTGATGGAGTCGCTGGACTATTTCGCGTTGCGCACCGGTCCGGACGGTGCCGAACCGGCCGTGGTGCTGGATGTCGGTTGCGGGCCGGCGCATGCGGCCGCCGCGATGCGCAAGCGCTGGCCCAAGGCGCGGGTGATCGCGCTGGACCTGGCCCTGCCCATGTTGCGCGAGGCGAAGAAGCAGGCGGGTTGGTGGAAGCCGTTCGCGCGGGTCTGCGCCGACCTGCGCGCGCTGCCGATCGCGGAAGGCAGCGTCGACGTGCTGTTCTCCAACCTGAGCCTGCAGTGGGTTGACGATCTGCCCGCCGCATTCGCCAACTTCCGTCGCGTGATGAAGCCGGGCGGGTTGCTCGTGTGTTCCACATTCGGCCCGGAAACCCTGCAGGAATTGCGGGACGCCTTTGCCCACGGCGACGCTGCACCCCACGTGAGTCCGTTTCCACCTATCGCCCAATTCGGCGACGCGCTGGTGATGGCCGGCTTCCGGGATCCGGTGCTGGATCGCGACAGGTTCACGCTGACTTACGAAGACCTGCCCAGCCTCATGCGCGAGCTGCGCGCGATGGGGGCGACGAATGCGCTGCAGCGCCGGCGGCACACGCTGACCGGACGGTCGCGCTTCGCCGCGGCTGCGGCCGCCTACGAGCCGCTGCGCCGCGACGACGGCAGGCTGCCGAGCACTTGGGAAGTGCTGTATGCGCATGCCTGGGCGCCGCCGCCCGGCGCACCGATCCGCGGACAGGGCGAGGACATCGCGGCGGTGCCGCTATCGAAGATCCCGATCAGGCGCCGCGGGGAGTGACTACGCGCCGGCGGTCGGACCGTCGCGGCGTACCTGCGCGATCCAGTCCTGCAGGTTGTAGTAGTTGGTGACGCGAGCGATGCGGTCGTCGCGGATATCGAAGAACGCGCCGCCCGGCAACACGTAGGTCTGGCCGTCCGCGGGCGGCAGGCCTTCGTCGGTGTGCAGGTACTCGCCGTGCACGACGTACTCGGCGGCGGCGCGGTTGCCGTCCTGCGTGGCCAGCACCACGATGTTGCGCAGCTGTTCGCGGTAACTGGCATTCATGCGGCCGAGGAATGCCGCAAACGCCTCCTTGCCGGTCTCGCGCGCGCCCTGGTTGAGGTCGTGCACCACGTCGTCGGTGAGCATGGCCAGCATGCCTTCCCAGTCCCCTCGGTTGAACGCGGCGTAGTAGGTCAGCACCAGCTCGGTGGCGCGGTCCTGCTTGCGCGTGCCGTCGATCTTCATGGGCGGTTCCGTAGGGGCAAAGCGAACACGGCCATCATACGCCACGCATTCAGCGCGGCAGGCGGTCGCGGTGGAAGAAGTAGACTTCCTGCAGCAGGAAACGCCAGCGCGTGGCGAACGTGCGGAATCGGCTGGTGGGCGTGGGCGAACCCACTGCCTGGATGCCGATATCCTTGCTGATGCGCAACGCGCGCGCCATGTGCAGCGGGTCGCTGACGACGATGGCCTTGTGCAGGTTGTGTTGCTGCATCACCTGGGAGGCCTGCCGCAGGTTCTCGTGCGTGTTGCGCGAGAGCGACTCGATCAGGATCGCCTTGTCCGGCACGCCCTGGCGCAACGCATAACGTCGCGCGACCTGGGATTCCGAGAAGCGCGCGCCCTTGCCGCCATACCCACCGGTGAAGATCAGCGTCGGGGCGATGCCGCGCTTGTACAGATCGATGCCGTGGCGGATGCGCTCCTCGAACACCGGCGACGGCTTGGCGTCGTACGCCGCCGCACCCAGCACGATGATCGCGTCGGCCGGTGCGGCATCGTCGCGCTGCCCCACCCAGATGATGTACGCGGCCACGCCGACCAACCACAACAGCGCCAGCACCAGCAGGCGCCACGTCCAACCCAACATGCCGCGCCGCGGCTGTCTGCGCCGTGCGCTCATGCGGCCAACTCCCAAGGCAGGGCATCCAGGTCGACGTTGCCCCCGGACAGCACCACGCCCACATCGCGATCTTCAAAGACGTCGCGGTGACGCAGGATCGCGGCCAGCGCGATGGCCGAGGAGGGTTCGACCAGCAGCTTCAGGCATTGCCAGATCAGGCGCATCGCGGCGAGCGTGTCTTCGTCGGGCACGGTGTGCACGTCGACACCATGCGCCTGCAGCAACGCGAAGTTCGGTTCGCCGAGCGTGCCGCGCAGTCCGTCGCACACCGTGCGGGGTACGAAATCCACCTCGCGCTTGCCGGCGGCCAGCGATGCTGCGGTGTCGGCGGCGCCCTCGGGCTCGGCACCGTACACGCGGCATCCCGGTGCGGTCGCGGCGGCGGCGATCGCGGTGCCGGACAGCAGCCCACCCCCGCCCACCGGGGCGACGACCGCATCGATCTGGCGGTGGGCATTGAGCAGTTCCAGCGCCGCCGTCCCTTGGCCGGCGATCACATGCGGGTGGGTGTAGGGATGGATGAGGACGGCACCGGTCTCGGCCTGAAGGCGGTCGGCCGTCGCCTCGCGTGCGGCGATCGTCGGGGCACAGGTGTGGAGGTGGGCGCCGTAGCGGCTGATGTTGGCCAGCTTCGCGGCGTTGGCGCCTTCCGGCACGACCACATGGCAGGGAATGCCGCGCGTCCGGGCGGCCAGTGCGAGCGCGGCGCCGTGGTTGCCGGAGGAATGGGTCACCACCCCCTGCGCCGCCTCGACGTCGTCGAGGGCCCAGACCGCATTGCAGGCACCGCGGAACTTGAATGCGCCGCCGCGCTGCAGCGGCTCCGCCTTGAAATACAGCCGACAGCCGGCCAGGGCGTCCAGGGTATGGGAGCGCAGCACCGGCGTGGCGTGGGCGTGCGGGGCGATGCGGGCGGCGGCAGCGAGGATGTCGCCAAAGGTGGGCAGGGGTAGCGGCATGGACAAAGGTTAACGCATCGACACGTTGGCGCAGCCTTTGCGCGGCGTCGCGCAAGCTTTCCGTGCGCTGAGTCGCCAATGTCACGACAGGCAGGGTTAAGCACGGATTCAAAGCGGCAGGTCGATGCTGCGATGACCGAGTAATGGGGGTTCCGCCATGAAGCGCATCTATTTGACTGCAGTCGCCGTTGCCAGTCTGGCATTGGGCGGTTGCGCGACCTACGACTACGTGGGCGATACCGCGCCGGGCGGCTACTACCACGGACGTCCCAGCACGCAGTACTACGACCCCTATGGCGGCTATTACGGCGGCGTGTACAGCGGTTACGGCTACTACGGTCCCTACCGCTATGGCGGCTATTCGAGCTATCCGTACTACGGCTACTACGGGCCGTACTACCCCTATTACCCGCACCATCCGCGACCGCCCCGCCCCGGCGACCACACGCCGAAGCCGCCGAGCACCGGAGGCGGTGACCGTCCTCCGCCGTGGCGCGATCCGACCGGGCGCTGGCGCGAAAGCGGGTCCCATCCGCTGGTCCCGAACCGCGCGGGTCAGGTGGCCCCGGCCCCCAGCCAGCCGCGGGTCGGCGACAGCGGCTATCGCGTGCCCCGGGTAGCCGCGCCCCCGTCCGCGCCGCGTGCGGTCGAGCGGTCGCAGCGCATGGAGCGTGCCGCGCCGTCCCGCGTGGAGCGTTCCGAGCCGGCCCCGAGGCCGTCCAGACGCTCCGAGGGCGCCATCCGTCAGCAGGAGCGCTGATCAGGCCGCCTTCGGGCGGGTTCTCCGTTGCTTTCCCACACAGGCCGTCGCAGGCTGCGAACACAGGTTGACCGGTTGCGTCGCTTTCTGACGTAAGCGGCAATAAAGGTTCAATGTCGACGTCCGGTGGGGAAATCTGGATCCCCCCTGTTCCGGCCCTGCCGGACGTCGGCGCCTAACAAGAAGCCCGGCTTTGGCCGGGCTTTTTTCTTGCTCTGGTATCCTGCGCGCATAAAAAAGGGGCCGGCAGTCCCCCGACTACCGGCCCCCGGCATCCCCGCCGTGCGCATCGCTGGCCCCTGTTCCATTACCAGCCTGGCGCCCCTGGTCGCTTGCCACGACGGGTGCATGGGAGTACAGCAGGAAGCGTGCCAACTTCGCCTGCAGCTCCGACGCCGTTTGCCTGAACCCCACCCGCAGCATCGCGGGACTGGAATCCACATGAGCCCCAGCTTCCACCACTACGACGTAATCATCATCGGCGGCGGCCATGCCGGCACCGAGGCCGCGCTGGCGTCCGCCCGCACCGGCGCGCGCACGCTGTTGCTGACCCATAACGTGGAGACGGTGGGCGCGATGAGCTGCAACCCGGCCATCGGCGGTATCGGCAAGGGCCACCTGGTGAAGGAAATCGACGCGCTCGGTGGCGTGATGGCCTGGGCGGCCGACCGCGCAGGCATCCAGTGGCGCACGCTCAACGCCTCGAAGGGCCCGGCCGTGCGTGCGACGCGCTGCCAGGCCGATCGCGCGCTTTATCGCAGCGCGATCCGGCGCGCGGTGGAAGCGCAGGCCAACCTCACCCTGTTCCAGGCCGCCGTCGACGACCTGATCATCGAGAGCGGCGTCGTGAAGGGCGCGATCACCCAGACGGGACTGCGTTTCCAGGCGCCAGCCGTGGTACTGACGGCCGGCACCTTCCTGGCTGGCAAGATCCATGTCGGCGAGACGCAGTACGCCGCCGGTCGCGCGGGCGACCCGCCGGCCACGGCATTGGCGCAGCGCCTGCGCGAAGGTGCCTTCGTCGTCGATCGGTTGAAGACCGGTACGCCGCCACGCATCGACGGGCGCTCGCTCGACTACTCGGTGATGGAGGAGCAGCCTGGCGATGATCCGCTGCCGGTGATGTCGTTCATGGGCGAGGTGGCCGACCATCCGCGCCAGGTGTCGTGCTGGATCACGCACACCAGTGAGCAGACCCACGAGATCATCCGTGGCGCGTTGCACCGTTCGCCGATGTACTCCGGCCAGATCGAAGGCATCGGGCCGCGCTACTGTCCGTCCATCGAGGACAAGGTGGTGCGTTTCGCCGAGAAGGCCAGTCACCAGATCTTCGTCGAGCCCGAAGGCCTCGACGTCACCGAGATCTATCCCAACGGCATTTCGACCTCGCTGCCGTTCGACGTGCAGCTGGCACTGGTGCGCAGCATCCGCGGCATGGAGCACGCGCACATCACGCGCCCGGGCTACGCCATCGAGTACGACTTCTTCGATCCGCGCGGCCTGAAGGCCTCGCTGGAAACCAAGGCGGTCGCCGGCCTGTTCTTCGCCGGCCAGATCAACGGCACCACCGGCTACGAAGAGGCCGCGGCCCAGGGCCTGCTCGCCGGCCTCAACGCCGCGCGTTTCGCCCAGCAGAAGGAGGCCTGGTCGCCGCGCCGCGACGAAGCCTACCTCGGCGTGCTGGTCGACGACCTGATCACGCACGGCACGAAAGAGCCGTACCGGATGTTCACCAGCCGCGCTGAATACCGACTGCAGCTGCGCGAGGACAACGCCGACCTGCGCCTGACCGAAACCGGCCGCACGCTGGGCCTGGTGGAGGACGCGCGCTGGCAGCGCTTCGAGGCCAAGCGCGAAGCCATCGCGCGCGAGACCGGCCGCTTGCGCGCGCTGTGGGCCACGCCTGCCAATGCGATGGGGCGCGACGTCGCCGATACGCTGGGCGTCCAGGTCAGCCGCGAGACCAACGTGCTCGACCTGATCAAGCGCCCCGAACTGGATTACGCCAAGCTGATGGCGGTGCCGTCGATCGGTCCCGGCGTGGACGACGCGCAGGTGGCCGAACAGGTGGAGATCGGCGTGAAGTACGCCGGTTACCTCGACCGCCAGCGCGACGAGATCGAGCGTCAGCAGCGCAACGAATCCACGCCGATCCCGGCGGGTTTCGATTTCGCCAGCGTGCGCGGCCTCTCGGCTGAGGTGCAGCAGAAGCTGGAGCGCGTACAGCCGGAAACGATCGGCCAGGCGCAGCGCATCCCCGGCATTACGCCCGCCGCCATCTCGCTGCTGCTGGTGCACCTGGAGCGCGCGCGGCGTAGTCGGGTGGCTTAGGCCACCTTTGCCGCCTCTGTAGGAGCGACGTGAGTCGCGACCGCACGTCTTCCGACCTGCGACATCCCGTCCACCGGCTGTGACGGTTCGCTCCCGTAGGACATCTGCGGTCGCGACTTACGTCGCTCCTACAGCACCCTTAAGCGGCGTCGGAATGCCGCGCCTTCCACGCCGCCAACTGCTCGCGGTAGTGCTGCAGCTGCTCCGCATACAGATCGTGCACGCAGATCGGGCAGCCGCTGTTGCAGCAGTCGCTGGGCAGCGGCGGTTCGGGTTCGACCGGGCGCGGATCGTCGTCGGGGATCACTGCGCCCCCATCTCCTCCAGCAGGTGCGGCGCCGGATATACCTTGCCCATCAGCCAGCGCAGATAGCGCATGTCGACGTGCACCGCGCGCTTGTAGCGCGGGTCGAACATCCAGCTGGCGCTGACAGACTCCCAGTTGCTGTCGAAGTTCAGGCCGATCAGTTCGCCGCGTGCGTTGAGTACGGGTGAGCCAGAGTTGCCGCCGGTGGTGTCCAGGTTGGTCAGGAAGTTGACGGTCTGCGTCTTCAGCACGGGATCTTCGGTGCCGGCGAAGTCGCCCTCCGCGATCGCCTCCAGCAACGGCGTCGGCGCATCGAAGGGCACCTCGCCGGTGTTCTTCTCGACGATGCCGGCCACTGTCGTCACCGGCGTGTAGTGCACACCGTCGCGCGGCGAGAAGCCGTCCACCTTGCCGAAGCTGACGCGCAGCGTGCCGTTGGCGTCCGGATACAGCGCGCGCCCCTGTTGCTGGCGCCATGCGAACAACGCACGCATGTACGCCGGGCGCAGGCGGAGCTGTTCGCCTTCGCGCGTCTTGCGCTCCTGCTCCAACGCCAGCTGCACCGGCAACAGCGTGGCGGCCAGGTCGATCAACGGATCGGCGGCCACCGGCTTGCCTTCGCGGGCAGCGGCGAACCGGGACAGACGCTCGGCTTCATCGCCTAGTTTCGTGCGCGCGTACAGCGTGTCCAGTGCCTGCTTCAGCCCGGTAGGCGTACGCCCGAACGCGGCGTCGAAGCCCGGCAGGCGCTGCGCATCCGGCAATTGCTGGTAGCGCGCCAGCAGGACCGTCAGCAGGGCCTTTTCCACATCGGGCGAATAGCGTCGCTGGACCTGTTTCAGGACGCCTTCGATCAGGGCGTGGTCGCGCGCCTGGTAGCCCGTCTCGCGCTCGGCATCCGGCTTGGCCGACTCCACGCGCAGCCGTTCCAGGGTAATCGCGCTGCGCATCAGCTGGGACTGGGAACCGAACAGGGACAGCAGCAGCTCACGCTCGCGCACGGCCGAGCCACCGGATATCGACGCGGCGAGTGCGTCGATATCCGCCCGCTCCTTCGTCGCCGCCGCGGTGGCCAGCATGCCGCGTTCGTCTTCCGCGCGGACGCGCACGGCATCGCTGCGGCGCAGGCCTTCCAGCTCGCCGGCCGCGCGCTTGCGGTTGTTCTTCAGCGACTGCAGTTGCGCGGCGTAGCGGGTCTTCGCGTCGGCGTCCTGTTTGCCGGCCGCCTCGATCACCTCGATCAGCTGGTCGAACACGGCCACGCGCGCAGGCAGCGTCCAGTTGACCTGTTCGTCGAACTCGGCGGCGGTGCGATGCCGGTAGGTCGTGCCCGGATACCCGGCCAGCATCGCGTAGTCGCCGGCCTTCGGTCCGTCCTTGGCCAGCGACAGGTGGGCGGGCGCGCGATAGGGCACGTTGTCCGCGCTGTAGGCCGCCGGTTTGCCGTCCTTGCCGACGTACGCGCGCAGCAGGGTGAAGTCGCCGGTGTGCCGCGGCCACATGAAGTTGTCGATCTCGTCGCCGTAGTTGCCGATCGCGCGCGGCGGCGCGTACGCCAGGCGGATGTCCCGCAGCTCCAGCTGGCGGATCCGGTAGAAATCGGTGCCGTAGTACATGTTCGCCACGCTGCAGCGCACGCCGGCCTCCTGCTCGCATTCGGCAACGATGGCCTTGCTGGCGCGATCGACCGCATCGAAGTAGGCGCGCCCGGTCTTGCCGGCGGCGTCCTTCAACACGCGATCGGTGACCTTGTCGTAGCCGACCGTGACCAGCACGCGGAAGTCCGGGTTGGCGGGCAATTCGGCGTTGCGGTCGGCGGCGGTGAAGCCATCGTCGATCAGGTTCCGCTCCGTCTTGCTGTTGTACTGGATCACGCCGTAGGCGACGTGGTGATTGGTCAGGATCAGGCCGTCCGGCGAGACGAACGCGCCGGTGCCGCCGCCGGCCCGCACCACCGCGCTCAACGGCGCGGCGGTGACATCGGCCAGCATCTTCGGGTCGCCCTTGAAGCCGGCGTCACGCAGCGGCTTGGCCAGCTGCGGCAGTTGCGAGGGCATCCACATGCCTTCGTCGGCGTAGGCGGGGAGGGCGAGGGCGACGCCCAGGGCGAGCGTGGAGGCGGAGAGTCGGCGGCGCATCGAAGGTATCGCAATGACAGGACGGACGACGATAGCCGGCCGCACCGCATGCGGCAAATGCCGGACTAAGGAACGGCGCTGCTCAGGGCACCACCGGCGCGGGCGCGCCCAGAAAGCGCGAAAGGCGCGTCGCGGCCTTGCCGATGCCGAGCTGTTCCTTCTCCGCCAGAGGTTTGAACAGCGCGATGCGAACATGCCCACGCGCATCGGCATCGCGCTTCCACGTGCCCACCACGCGCCCGTCCACGATGACGGTGGGGCTCACCAGACCGTTGAGCCCGATCACCCGGCGCAGCTGATCGTCCGATACCACCGGGCTGCGGTCACGGTAGCCGATGAGGTATTCGTCGAACGCGGGCAGCAGATGGACGCAGCGGGCAGCACGTGCCGCCGGCAGTCCGGCCGCATGCCACAGCACATCGCCGTCGTGCGTCTCGCGCCGCAATGACGACGATGCGCTTTCGAGCGCCTGTTTCGCGTCCCTCTGGGTCAGGCCGGACCACCAGGCCAGGTCCGCGGCGGTCGCCGGTGCGTGCCCCTGCAGGTAGCGCAGGGCGAGGCGGTGCAGGGCCTCATCACGGCTGAGCGCGGCGGACACAGGGACCCACGCGTCGAGCCAGACGAACGTCGGTTGCCTGCCTTCGCGCGGGCCCTGGCAGATCAGACCCTCGTGGGCCATCCATCCCAGCACCTGCAGGCCGCGCTGGCCGCCGCTGTCCACGCCGATCGCGTCCAGCCTGGCGTACAGGTCGCCGCGCATGACGGGACGGCCGTGCGAAAGCGCTGCTTCGATCGCGCGACGGCAGCGCGCCAAGGTGTCCGCGTCCAGCCCATGGTCGCGGGCGATGCGCGCCGCATTGGCAGCCTGCACGCGCGGCGCCATCAGCGCCACCATCCAGCGCACGTCCTCACGCGCCATCCAGTGCAGCGTGCCGCGCATCGGCCACGTGCGGACGATCTCGCCATTGGCGATCGTGGTCTCCACCGTGGCCAGCGTGGCGCCGGCGGTACGCAGCCCGATCGCGAACAACGAAGCGGCGTAATCCTGCGCCTGCAGCGCCGCCAGATGGCGGACCGTGTCCGCGACGCTGCCGGCAACCGGTGCGGCGATGCCCTGCCGCAGCAGGCGATGCCGGAGCAGGGCGGGCGTCATCGGGCGGGGCCGCCGCGAGGGAGGCGCGGCCTCATTTTTCCTTGCGCCAGTTGATCGAACCGCGGGTCTCGATGGTGCTGGACTCGATTTCCACGTCGAAGCCCTTGCGCAGCAGGTACTTCAGCGTCACCGCTGAGCCGGAGCCGATCATCGACACGCCGTAGCTGACGTAGAGCTTCGGCGAGAGGTATTTGCCCACGCCGAACACCGAACCGCCGAGCGTGCGCGATTCCAGTACACCGGCATCGTCCAGGCCGATCTGCGCGCCGAGCTGCGAGGCCAGCAGGCCGGCGCCGGCGCCCAGGGCGGACGAGGCCGCATTGATGCGCTGGCTTTCGTCGCTGCTGGCGGTATTGAGCGAGCGGCCCAGCACCAGGTAGGCGAGCGCTTCGGATTCGGACATTGCCGGGTTGGACCAGACGCGTGCGCGCGGCTGGCTGGCGCGGCCGGTCACGTCGATGCCGGCGGTGACGCTGGCGCTGACGACTTCGCGCTCGGCGCGGATGTTGATGCGCGGGTCGGAGACGGCGTTGTTGCTCCAAGTCAGTTCGCCGCGGGTGATGCGCAGCTTCTGCCCGTAGGCTTCGTAACGGCCGTCGACGTCGAGCCGACCGGTCGCCAGCATTTCGCGGCCCGGCTGCGAGCGAACATGCAGCGTGCCGGCCAGCGTGCCTTCCAGGCCATAGCCCTTCAGGTTGACCTCGTCGCCCACCTTCAACGCCAGGTCCAGGTCGAGTCGCGAACTCGGCGCACGCTCGGGATCGGCCGGGTCCAGCACCACGACGTCTTCCGAGGCGGACACGCCGTCGTCGAGCTTCTCCACGTCGATGGTCGCCGACGGGACACCGACGTCGCCGCGCACCTGGATCGTGTTGTCGGCGAATCCCACCTGCAGATTCGGCGACGCCACCGCGCGCAGGTCGGTGGTATCGGCGACCAGCACGTTGTTGCCGCGCACCTGGAACTGCAGCGGTGTGGTGTCGTTGTTCCAGCCCAGCGTGCCGGACACGTTGAGCACGCCGCCGGTCCCGGTGCCGCCGGTGGACGACACGGTCTTCATGCTGCCATCGATGCGCGCGCTGCCGTCGGACAGGGCGACCAGGTCCGCGCTGCCTTCGGTCAGGGAGACGCCCAATGCGGGCAATTCGCCGGTGAATTCGGTCAGCGTGGCTTCGCCGCTCAGCAACGGTTGGCCGCGCGTACCCGCCACGCCGATATGGCCCGCCAGCTTGCCGCGCGGACGCACCAGGTCCGGCGAGAACAGCTCCATCCAGAACAGGCGCGAGTTGTGGAAGTACAGATCGCCCTTCAGTGGTGCGAACGCATCCCAGCCGGTGTTGAACGTCGCGTCGACGTAGCCGTCGCCCTTGAAGCCCGTGCCCAGGCGGCCCTGGATGCGTTGCGGCGTGAACTCGGCATCGAAGGTGAAGTTGTCGTACCGG
The DNA here is from genome assembly GCF_057654715.1 of Pseudoxanthomonas sp. G3. Lineage (NCBI taxonomy): Bacteria > Pseudomonadati > Pseudomonadota > Gammaproteobacteria > Lysobacterales > Lysobacteraceae > Pseudoxanthomonas > Pseudoxanthomonas sp. G3. The sequence goes on along the minus strand of NZ_CM172805.1, from coordinate 3,865,462 downwards.
ATGATCTCGCCGCGCGCGGTGGTGCCCATCTTCAGGCCGCCGTCGAGCGAGGCCAGGTGCACTTCGCCTTCCCACGCGTTGCCGGCCGGACGCAGCGACGCGTCGAGGGTGAATTCGCCGCGCACGGTCAGCGGGCGGCCGTTGTTCGGCGGCAGCCAGGGCTGCACGAGGGCGAGCGAGAGCGCTTCGCCGCGCACCCTCAGGCCCTGCCGTGGCCAGTTGGCGGTCGCGCACAACGCACCGCCGATGTCCGAGCCCAGGCAGCTTTCGGACAAGGTCCAGGTCGTACCGTTCTGGGCGAAGCGCGCCGGCTGCCGCAGCGTCCACGGATAGCCTTTCGAGGGCGCGATGCGCAGCGCCTCCAGCGTGCCCTGCCAGTGGGCGCCGCGCTTCTGCGCGCTGCCGGCCAGTGCCGCGGCGCCCATCGCATTGCGCGCGTCGCCATCGAAGCGCAAGTCTTCCACCGCGCCGCGCGCGTTGAGCTGCACGCTGTCCAGCACGGTGCCGACATCGATGGCGCTGCCCTGCAGTGCGAGCTCGCCTGCGCCGTTGCGCCACGGCAGGCGGCCGCGCAGGCTGACGCGACCGGCGCTCCAGTCGTTCCAGCGCAGGTTCTCGCCGCCCAGGTCGGCGTCGATGTTCGGCGCCGTGCGTGCGCCGGTAAGCCTCACCGTGCCGGCCAGCGTGCCGCTGGCATCGGGGACCAGGTCGGCCAGGTTGAGCGGACGGAACGCGGCGTCGACATCCAGCGTATCGGCCACCTTGCCCTTCGCCGCAACGCGACTGCCGCCGAGCGACAGGTCCAGTTCGCCCTGGCCCGCGTTGCCGTCGAGGGCGAACCTCCCGCGTGCATCGAGCGCGCGATCGCGCAGGCGACCGCCGAGCTTGGGCACGTCCAGCGTGCCCTGGAACTGGCCGTCCTCGCGCTGCCTGCCCTTGGAGGCAAGTTGTCCGGAGATGTTGCCGTTCCATCCCGCAGCGAAGTACCCCGGATCGAAGCCGGCGAGTGTGGCCTTCACGTCCCAGTCCAGCGCGGGAGCCCAGCCGACGGTGCCGGTCGCATCCAGCGTGCCGGTCGGCATGGTGGCCCGCAGCGTCTGCAGCTGCACGCGCTCGGCGTTGCCGCGTCCGTCGAATTCCAACAGTGCACTGTCGTCACCGCGCGTCAGCGTGGCCTTGCCGATCGCCGCCCAGGCGTCGAGCTTGCCGGCCAGGCCGAAGTCGCCTTCGGCACCGATCATGCTGTCCGCTTCCGTGCCCCAGCGCAGGCCGCGCGCATTCACCGCGAAACGGAACTCGGGGTTCTCCGGCACGGTGAAATCCGCGCGTCCACGCAACGCCGCGTAGCCATCGAACGCGCGGATGGCGAGCGGTTCGACGGTCAACACCTCGCCGTCGATGCGCGCGTGCGAGGGCTCGATCACCACCGCGATGTCGCCCTGCTGCACCGTGCCCTGCAGGTCCGCGGCGCCACCGGCGCCCTTGGCGCGCAGGTCGAACGCGAACGGCATGCTGTCGTCCATCACGCCGAGCAACGACAAGTCCAGCGCTTCGGTCTTGGCGGTGAAGTTCCAGGTCGGCTTGGTTTCGCCACGCAAAGTTAGCGTTGCGCGCAGTGGCGCGGGCGCGGCACCGGCCAAGCCGACGTTCATGCGTGCCCGGTTGCCGCGCGCCACCAAGCCGATGCGGGCCGGCGTGCGGCCCAGCGCCGCCGGGAACACCCCCGTCGCGGTCAGGTCGGTCTCGTAGTTGTCGCGTGGCGCATAGGTGCCGTGCACACCGAAGGCGCCGCGATCGCTGGCGATGGCCAGCGTCTCCGCGTGCACGTAGCCATTACCGATATCGAGGCCGCCGGTGGCGCGGGCGATGTCGATGACGGGCTGGCCGCTCTGCCGGATCAGGAAGCGGTCGATCTCCAGCCGGTCAGCCTGGATCGCGAGCGGCATCTCGATCTGCGGCAGCACATCGGGCCAATGCGGCAGTTCGAACGGCTCCTCGCTCTCGGGCACATCGAGCATCGCGCCGCGTACGCGCAGTGCATCCAGGCGCAGGCGCTTGCCCAGCAACGGACGCAGGTCCGGCTCCAGGTACACCTCGTCGGCGGTGAAGCGGATCGTGTCCCAGCGGAAATCCACGCCACGCAGCGTCAGCGGACCGGCGATGGGGCCGTCCACTTCCTTGTAGGTCAGCGACGCATCGGCCGGCAGGCGTGCCTGGATCTGCGCGAGCAGGATGTCGCGGCCGGCCACCGTCTGCAGCAACCAGTACAGGCCGATGCACAGCAACACCACGAGCACGCCGGTACCGATCGCACTGCGGATCGCCAGCGTCCGCATGCGCGCGCGACGGCGCGCGCGCAGCTCGGCGATGCGGGCTTCGCGCTCTTCCGGCGTGAGGTTGTCGGGGACGCGTGGCTTCCTCACAGGTCGGTCCCGATGTTGAGGTAGAGCTGGAAACTGGAATCCGGATCATCCAGGCCGTGCGCGATGTCGAGCCGCACCGGGCCCACCGGCGAGCGCCAACGCAGGCCGACGCCGATGCCCGTGCTTAGTTGCGGTCGGGTACCGTCAAAGGCGCTACCGGTGTCGACGAACACCGCGCCGCCGTACGGGCCGCCCTTGGGGTAGAACTCGTACTCCACGCTGCCGGTGAGCACGTTCTTCGCGCCCAGCGCGTAATCGCCGCGGCGCGGGCCGACCTCGCGCCAGGCGTAGCCGCGGATGCTGCGGTCGCCGCCGGCGAAGAAGCGCAGCGATGGCGGCATCGCCACCAGCGAGCTGGTGAACGTGTGGCCGTATTCGCCGCGCACGATCAGCGCGCTGTTGGTCTTGTACTGCTGCGACCAGCGCGCACGCATGTGGAACTGCAGGAAGTTGGCGTCCGAGCCCACACCCTCCACGCCACCGCGCAGCAGGATGGACCCGGCAAGCTGATCGGGCCGGTTCGAACCGACCGGCGAGTTGGTGTAGTCCGCGCGCAGCGACGGGTAGGTAAACGTGGCGTACTGCACGGTGGCGTCGGGCAGGCCGGTCAACGGGTCGTCCTCGACATAGCGCCAGCGCTCGCGCAGCGCATGCAGCGAGGCCACCGCGGTCCAGTCTTCGCTCACCTGCCCGCTGCGACTGCCGGTGAATTCGACATGACGCAGGTCGATGTAGTCGGTCTGTTCGTCGCTGGCCTGCACGCCGACGGTGTACCAGCCGTCCAGCCACTTGAAGGCGGGAATGCGGTACTGCGTCAGCAGCGTCTTGCGCTTCTGCGCGTAGTCCAGGTGCGTGGACAGCTTGTGTCCGCGCGAATTGACGTAGCGCCGATCCAGGCCCAGGCGGATACCGGGCCCGCTTTCGCTGCCGTAGCTGACGCCGGCCGTGTAGATGTCGCGCTTGGCCAGTTCCAGCTTGACGTCGATCGGTACGCGGCCGTCCTCAGCCTTGTCGGGATTGGCCTGGATGTCGATGCTGCCGAAGTAGTCCAACCCCACCAGCGACTCGCGCAGGCGATCGAGCTTGCCCTGGTGGAAATAGCTGCCTTCTTCCCAGTACACCAGCTTGTCCAGCAGGCCGGGGTCGAACTTGTCCTGGTGGAAGGTGGTCGGGCCCATGTCGTAACGGATGCCGCTGACCCAGCCCAGCGCGATGTCGGCCGCATGGTCGGCGCGGGTGACTTCCACGCGGCGATGGGTGAAGTCGGCGTCGAAGTAGCCGCGGTCGGCCAGGCGCCGCACGATCGCCAGCTTGCTTGCCTCGTAGGTGGTGTGGTCGAACACGTCGCCGACGTTGGGCGCGAAGGCGTCCAGATCTTCCTTCAGGTAGCGGTCGTTGCCGCCTTCGCCTTCGATCGACAAGTCGCGCCGCCGGACGCGCACCGGCTCGCCCAGCGATACGCGCACCGTCACCGTCAGCCGTTCGTCGTCGGCTCCTTCGGTGCGCGGTGCATCGAGGGTGATCTCGGGCGAGTAATAGCCGAAGGGTTCGAGCGCCTCGCGCGTTTCGGCGACGGCTTCGCCCAGCAGGTATTCCAGCCGCGATTCGCCCAGCCGCTTGCCGAGCGAGTCGTTGAGCGAGAGCGCCGCGTTGACGTTCTCGATCATCAACTCGTTGTCGAGTCCCTCGATCTGCACCTTGTCGACCGTGGCCGCGGCCCAAGCGTTGGCCGTGGCAGCGAACAGGACGACGACGGTGGCGAGGCGGGGGAATCGACGCATGCGGGCAGGATAACCGGTGCGGGTTAAGCGCGGTGAAGGTGCGCTGCGATCCCGCGCAGCATTGTTCATGCGAAACGAGGATGAATGCCGAGTGTGAAGTGGTCCCTCGCCCGCATGCGGGGAGAAGGAAACAGCCGTCAGCTCGACAGATGCTCGATCGCCGCCACGGCGCGGAAGCGGTCGGCCAGGCGCTTGAGCAGCGCCAGCCGATTCGCGCGCACGGCCGGGTCGTCCGCGTTCACCATCACGCTGTCGAAGAAGGCGTCCACCTGCGGGCGCAGCCGCGCGAGGTGGTTCAGCACGGTGACGTGGTCGTGGTGATGCAGCGCCTCGTCGGTCTCGCCGAGCACGGCTTCCACCGCTTCGGCCAGCGCGGCCTCGGCCGGATCGTTCAGCAGCGAGCGGTCGATCGCATGCGGAATAGCGATATCGGCCTTCTTCAGAATGTTGCCGATGCGCTTGTTCGCGGCGGCCAGTGCCTCGGCCTCCGGCAGCGTTGCGAAGGTGCCGATGGCGTCCAGGCGCGTATCGAAGTCGTAGAGCGAGGCCGGCTTCAGTTCGGCGACGGCGTTGAAGTGCGCGGCGGGCACGCCCTTGTCGGCGTAGTAACCGCGCAGGCGATCGAGGATGAAGTCGTAGAGTTCGTTGTCTTGCCCCGGTTGAGCAAGTGACAGATGTGCCTCGCTTTCAACGGGATCCGGGAGATATGCGCCAGCCTCTTTCGCTTTCTCGACGGCGTCGATCCTCTTTAGTACCCGACTACCCGAAGAGCTGACATTGACCTCATGTCTCGCTTTACTGAGCAGCTCTTTTAGATTTAGATCAAATCCACTCTCGATCACTGTCCGCGCCAATCCCAACGCATTCCGCCGCAGTGCGAACGGGTCCTTGTTGCCGGTCGGCTTCAACCCTGCCGCGAACCCGCCGGCCAGCGTGTCCAGGCGCTCGGCGATCGCGAGCACCTTGCCCAGCGGCGACAGCGCGATGTCGTCGCCGGCGAAGCGCGGCTGGTAGGCCTCGTCGATGGCCAGCGCGATCTCCTTCGGCTCGCCCGCGGCGATGGCGTAGTGGCGGCCGGCGATGCCCTGCAATTCGGGGAACTCGTTGACCATGCGCGACTGCAGGTCGTTCTTCGCCAACTCGGCGGCGCGACGCGCCTGCGCCGGATCGGCGCCGACCTGCGCGGCGATGGCTTCGGCCAACGCGGCCACGCGCGCCACCTTGTCGGCGACGGTGCCGAGCTTGGCCTGGTAAGTCACCGTCTTCAGTCCATCGCCCATCGACACCAGGCCCTGCTTGAGGTCCTCGTCGAAGAAGAACTTCGCATCGCTGAAGCGCGGACGGATCACGCGCTCGTAGCCCTTGCGCACTTCGGCGACATCCTGCGATTCGATGTTGGCGATGCCGATGAAATGCTCGGTCAGCTTGCCGCCGTCGCTCAGCACCGGGAAGAACTTCTGGTTGATTTCCATCGTCTCGATCAGCGCTTCCTGCGGCACGGCCAGGAACGCGGATTCGAAGCTGCACAGCACCGCCGACGGCCACTCGGTCAGGCAGACCACCTGCTCGAGGTTGTCGTCGGTGACGCGCGCGGTGCCGCCGGCCTGCGTCGCGGCTTTCTCCACTTCGGCGATGATGCGGGCGCGGCGGGCGTCGGGGTCGACCAGCACCTTCGCGCCCTGCAACGCCATCACGTAATCGCCCGGGTCGTTGATCCACACCGGCTTGTCGTGTTCGAAGCGATGGCCGCGGCTCATCCGGTCGGACGTCACGCCCAGCACCTCGGCCGGCACCACGTCCTTGCCCAGCAGCAGCACCAGCCAGTGCACCGGCCGCGCGAACGCGTACTCATGGGCGCCCCAGCGCATCGGTTTCGGGATCGGCATGCCGGCAATCGCCTCGCGCACGACGTCGGCCAGCAAGTCAGCGGTCTTCGCGCCGGGCTTCACCGCGCGATGGACGAACCGCTCGCCCTTGCCGTCGGTGGTGCGTTCCAGCGCGGTCCAGTCGATGCCGGTCTTGGCGGCGAAGCCTTCCAGCGCTTTGGTCGGCGCCCCGTTCGCGTCCAGCGCGATATTGAGATACGGGCCCAGCACTTCGGACTTCTGCTCGGGCTGTTCCACATCCACCGCCGGCAGCAGCACCGCCAGGCGACGCGGCGTGTACAGCGGCTTGGCATCGCCGCGCGCGAACCCGATGCCGCGCTTCTCCAGCGCGGCGATCACGCCGTCGAAGAAGGCCTGCGCCAGGCCGGGCAGCGCCTTGACCGGCAATTCTTCGGTGCCGAGTTCGATCAGCAGGGAGGAGGTCTGGCTCATCGGTTCAATCCTTCGCGGGGGCCGCCGCACCGGTCACCGGCGCATCGAACGGCACGTAGTATTTCTTCAGCACCGGCAACGCCTCGTAGCGCGCCAAGCGCGCGGACAATGCCGGGAATTCGTCGAGCTGGAACGGCACCGCATCGCGCACGTAGGTGCAGTAGCAGGCCAGCGTGATGTCGGCCAGGCCGATGCGGTCGCCGACCAGCCAGTCGGTATCTCCGGCGTCCAGGCAGGCGGCTTCGAGCACGTGCAGCGCGCCATGCATCTGCGCACGGCAGCGATCCAGCCACGGCTGGTGGCTCTTCTCGGCCGGACGAAACACGCGTTCCATGACCTGCAGCAGCGCCTTCTCCACCGCGCCCGTCGCGTAACCGACCAACTTCAGCGCTTGCCGGCGCTGCGCGCCATGCGGTGGCAGCAGCGAGGCGCCTGTGTCGGCTTGGCCGTCCAGCCAATCGAGGATCACCGCCGACTCGGTCAGCGCTTCGCCGTCATCGAGCACCAGCACGGGCACGCGCCCGAGCGGGCTGTACTCACGGATCCGGTCGAAGTCGCGACCGACCGACCAGTTCCGGTGTTCGAACGGGACGCCGTGCAGATCCATCGCCACGGCGACGCGGCGCACGAACGGCGAATCGAACATGCCGATCAGGATCACGCGGCGCTATCCCGCTTCAGCCCCGGGAAGCCCAGCTTCTCGCGCTGCGCGTGATAGGCCTCGGCCACCGCCTGCGCCAGTTTGCGCACGCGCAGGATGTAGCGCTGGCGTTCGGTCACGGAGATGGCGCGGCGCGCGTCCAGCAGGTTGAAGCTGTGGCTGGCCTTGGTGACCTGTTCGTAGGCCGGCAGCGGCAGGCCGGCCTCGACCAGCTTGAACGCTTCGGCCTCGTACGCGTCGAAGCGTTTAAACAGCTCCTCGACGTTGGCGTGCTCGAAGTTGTACGTGCTCTGCTCGACCTCGTTCTGGTGGTACACGTCGCCGTAGGTCACCACGCCCTGCGGGCCGATGGTCCAGACCAGGTCGTAGACGTTGTCGACGTTCTGCAGGTACATGCAGAGGCGTTCCAGGCCGTAGGTGATCTCGCCCAGCACCGGGCGGCACTCCAGGCCGCCGGCCTGCTGGAAGTAGGTGAACTGGGTGACTTCCATGCCGTTGAGCCAGACCTCCCAGCCCAAGCCCCAAGCGCCGAGCGTCGGCGATTCCCAGTTGTCCTCGACGAAGCGCAGATCGTGCACGCGCGGGTCGATGCCCAGCGCCTTCAACGAACCCAGGTAAAGCTCCTGCAGGTTGTCGGGGTTGGGCTTCATCACCACCTGGTACTGGTAGTAACGCTGCAGGCGGTTGGGGTTCTCGCCATAGCGGCCGTCGGTGGGGCGGCGGCTGGGCTGCACGTAGGCGGCGTTCCACGGTTCCGGGCCAAGGGCGCGCAGGAAGGTGGCCGGATGGAACGTCCCGGCGCCCACTTCCAGGTCCAGCGGCTGGATCAGGACGCAGCCCTGTTCGGCCCAGTACTGGTTCAGCGTCTGGATCAGGCCCTGGAAGGTTACCGGTGAAATTGTGTGTCCGGCCATGGCGTTATCGTGCACTGCGGAAAAGCGGGCTAGTATACGGGCAAGCCCTTGTCCTGCCGCTGCTTTGCCGTCGTGGATGCCCCTGTGAAAGCCCCCTTCCTCATCGTCGAAACCGGCCAGCCGGTGCCCTCGATGCGGCGCTATGGCGGCTTCCCTCACTGGATCCGCGTGGCCGCCGGCCTGGACGCCCACGAGACCGTGGTGGCGAACGTCGAACGCGGCGATGCGCTGCCGGAGCGGGAAGGTTTCGCGGGCGTCATCGTCAGCGGCTCCGCTGCGATGGTCACCGACCGTGCCGACTGGAGCGAGCGCAGCGCCGAATGGCTGCGCGACGCTGCACACGAAGGCCTGCCGCTGCTGGGCATCTGCTACGGCCACCAGTTGCTGGCGCATGCGCTGGGCGGCGAAGTGGCCTACAACCCGGCCGGCCGCGAATCCGGCACCGTCCATATCGATCTGCATCCGCACGCCCAGGACGACCCCCTGTTCTCGGCGCTGCCGCTGAAGTTCACCGCACACGCCACCCACGTGCAGACGGTGGCGCGACCGCCGGAGGGCGCCACCGTGCTGGCGCGCTCGGCGCAGGACGATTGCCATGCGTTCCGCTGGCGCGACCGCGCCTGGGGCGTGCAGTTCCATCCCGAATTCGCCACCCACCACATGCGCGGCTATGTGCACGCCCGTGCCGAGCACCTGCGCAGCGAAGGCCGGTGCCCGGGCACCATCGCCCGCGGCGTGACGGCGGCGCCGCAAGCCCGCAAACTATTGCGGCGGTTCGTCCGCCACGCGCGCGGCCTGCACGCGCGCTGAGTCCCGCCGCACCCTTCCAGAGAACCCCTGATGTCGACGATCAACAAGGTGCCGGCCAGTGCCGGCGCGGAATGGCTGCTGGCGGGCGTTGCGCTGCTCAAGCGCGCGCCGGTGCCGCTGATCGGCATGGCGCTGCTGTGGCAGGCGCTGGCTTTGATCGCCAGTGTTATCGCTTTCGCCGTCCCGTCGCTGGGAGTCGTGCTGCAGGTCATTCTGGTGCTGGCGCAGCCGCTGTTCCTGGGGGGATTGATGTGGGTGATCCGTGAGTTGGATCAGCGTCGGCATGCTGCGCCCAGTCTATTGCTGCAACCTGCCCGCGATGGCCGCGGCTGGGCGCTGGTGTTGAGCAGCCTCGTCCCTCAGCTCGGTATGTTTGCTGCGATGTTCCTGTCGCTAGCGTTGCTGATAGGTCCGTCCGGGGTCGAGCAGTTGATCGAGGTCATGCAGAAAATGTCCGCCTTGGCACAGGCCGGACAGACGGCCGACCCGACCTTGATTCAGGGCCTGCCGGTGTTCCGGTTGACCTTCTGGATGTTGGTGGTACTGCCCGCCCTGTTTGTGGCGATGCTGTGGCTGATCTTCCTGGTCGTTCCTGAAATCGTGTTCTCGGGCCGTCGCGCCGTGGATGCCTTGCGCAACAGTTTCGTGGCATGCGCACGAAACTGGACGGCGATGCTCATGTTCTATCTGCTGGCAATCATTGCAGGCATGGTGCTAGCGGTGTGCGCGACTGCATTGATCGCGACGTTGCAACTGGTAGGAGCGGGCCTGCTGGCGGGACCGCTGGTCCAACTCGCGATGGCCGTGCTGCTACCGATCTACGTGGCGTCAACCTACTACGCGTGGCGACAGATGATAGTCGTCACGCCGGATGGCCGCGGAGCCGCCCCCATCGATTCGCGTGCCCACATCGAAGCCTGACCTGGCGGCTGCTCCGCTCAGGCGGCAGGTGCGCCTTTGGGCTTCAACCATCCCGCCGCCACGATCCCCAGCTCGTACAACAGGCACATCGGCACGGCGAGCATCAGCTGCGACACCACGTCCGGTGGGGTGATCAACGCGGCGATGACGAACACGCCGACGATGGCGTAGCCGCGACCTTCACGGAGCTGTTGCGGCGTCACCCAGCCCAGCAGCACCATGATGACCAGGGCGACGGGCAGCTCGAAGCTGACGCCGAACGCCAGGAAGATCACCATCACGAAGTCCAGGTACTTCGCCGGGTCGGGCGCCAGCGTCACGATGTCCGGCGTGAACACGGTCAGTGCATGGAAGACGCTGGGCAGTACGAGGAAGTACGCGAACGCGCAGCCCGCATAGAACAGCACGATCGCCGACACCAGCAGCGGCATCGCCAGCCGCTTCTCGTGCTTGTACAGACCGGGCGCGACGAAGCTCCAGGCCTGGTACAGCAGCCATGGCGAGGACAGGAACAGCGCCAGGAAGAACGCAAGCTTGATCGGTGCGAAGAAGCCCGACGTAGGATCGCTCGCGATCATCTGCGTCGCCTGGCCCGCGGGCAGCTGGGAAATCAACGGGCGGGCGAGATGGTCGTACAGCTGCCGCACGAACGGCAGCAGCGCAAGCAGCACCACACCCACCCCCATCAGGCCGCGCACCAGCCGCGTCCGCAACTCCAGCAGGTGCTCCATCAGGCTGCTTTCGGCGTCCTGGCCCGGCGCTTCGCGGTTCATCGCGATTCCTTCGGCGGGAACAGGTCCGCGGTCGTGCCGACGTCCGGCGCGTGCGCGTCATCCGCCGGCACGTCATCGTGCGTGTCGGTCGTCGAGGCCAGCGGCCGTTCCACGTCCAGCTCGATGGCCGGCTGCGGATCGGGCGCCGTTGCCGGCGGCTTGGCCAGCGCGGGCGGCGTGATGGCCGATTCGACGTCATCGCGCAACGCCTTGGCGTCATCGCGCGCCGCCTGGCGGACTTCCTCGAACTGGCGCTCGGTCTCGCGCGCGCTGTCGCGGATACGTTGCTCGGTGTCGCGCAGGGCGTCCTGGGCATCCTTGAGATTGCGCTTCAGCTCCTCGGAGGCCAGCTCACGTTCCAGCTCGTCCTTCACCGAGTACCACTGCGCGCGCGCGCGGCGCACCCAAAGCCCGGCGAACCGCGCCGCCTTGGGCAGGCGTTCGGGGCCGAGCACGATCAACGCGACGACCGCGATGACCAGCAGTTCACTGAAACCGATGTCGAACATGGTCGCGGCGGAGGTTCCGCCGGATCAGGGGGCGTCGCGGTCGCGCTCTTTGGAGGCGCTGGATTCTTCACTGCGGGACTGGTCGCCGAGCTGACCCGTCGGTTTGTCGTCGCGCATGCCTTCCTTGAAGCCCTTCACGGCCTCGCCCAGGTCCTTGCCGGCGCTGCGCAGGCGCTTGGTGCCGAAGACCAGCAGCACCACCACCAGCACGATGATCCAATGCCAGATGCTCAAACCGCCCATGGTGTGCTCGCAGAAAAGTAGGGGCGCTCAGGATAGCGCAGCCCGGGGGTGAGGATGTTGACCCGCACCCCATGACGTCCGTCACGGGGTGCCGTCGAGCGGTTCCGTGCGGACCTCGCCTTCCTGAACCGGCTGGAAGCCCTGCGTTTGCGTGGGTGCAGGGGCTTCCACCACGACGGGCGCCACAGCCGGCGCGGGCGCGCTGGCCTGCGACGCGGTGCTGCCCGTCGTGCCGCGGTTGCCGCGCGCCAGTTCGGTGACCTCTTCGAGTTGGTCACGGAAACCGACCACGGCATCGGAGGGCTGGCCGGCGCGGCTTTCGAAGATGGCGCGCGGGGTGGCGGCGCTGCCGTAGACCGCGGTGTTGGCCTCGTCATCGATCTGCAACACGGCACCATCCAGGGCCACGCCGGCGAACAGGCCGCGCGCCCGCGACCACGACCAGATCTCGGCCTTCAACTGGCCGTCGGTCGCGGCGCTGGCGTTGCGGCCTACGGGACCGGCCGCCACGCCGGCATCGGCGCCGAGGGTGAACTTGCCGTTGACGATGGAGTCCAGCGAACGGTCGTTGCGGAACACCAGCACTACGTCCGAGGACTGCACGCCGGCCTGGAAACCGATGCTCCCACCGGTGAGCTTGACGAAGACCGGCTGGGACCAGCTGCCGTCGGGATTCTTCACCGACATCAGGCCGTGGCCACGGCGACCGCCGATCACCAGGCCGGCCTTCAACGTGTCGGGGATGACGATGATCGCCTTGCCTTCGTCCAGCAGTTTGTCGGGAATCCCGTTCTCCGGGATGCGCTGGATCTCGTTGAGCACCCGCACCGCGTTGGTGGCACGCTCGTCTTCCTTCGGCCCGGCGATGGCCTGCCCGGCGGACAGCGCGACCGCCAGCGCGAGGGCGGTGGGGAGCAACAGGCGGCGGGAGGTGCGGTTCATGGCGGACTCCGGGAAGGTCGCGCAGCAGTTTGCTGCAAGCGCTTGAAAGTAGGCGTGAACAGATGAATCCGTGCTGACGCGGAGCAGCTTCCCGATCATGCGCGGCGGGCATCGGATGGCGTGTCGGGCTCTGCCACAATAGGGACATGTCCAACACCCCGCCTCCTGCGCTCCTGCTCGTCAACCTCGGCACCCCCGAAGCGCCCACCGCGCCCGCCGTGCGCCGCTATCTGTCGCAATTCCTGCACGACCGCCGCGTCGTGCAATTGAGCCGCTGGCTGTGGTGCCCGCTGCTCCACTTCATCATCCTGCCCATTCGCGGCCCGAAGGCCGCGGAGAAATACGCCAGCATCTGGATGAGCGAAGGCTCGCCGCTGGCCGTTTACACGCGGCGTTTGGCCGCCGCAGTCCAGCGCGTGCTGCCGGGATGGCGGGTCAGCGACGCCATGCGCTACGGGCAGCCTTCCATTGCCGCGCGCCTGCAGGCGCTGCGCCACGACGGCGTGCGGTCCGTGGTGGTGTTGCCGCTGTATCCGCAGTACTCCACGACCACCACCGAATCGGTGCGCGACGTGGTGGCGCGCGAAGCGGCCGGCCTGGATGTGCGGTTCATCGAAGACTATTCGGTGGATGCCGGCTGGGTCGCGGCCGTGGTCGCATCGATCCGCGCCTGGCGCGCCGAGCACGGTGCCGGCGAACACCTGCTGTTCTCCTACCATGGCCTGCCGCAGCGCCTGGCCCGCCAGGGCGATCCGTATCCACAGCGCTGCGAGGCCAGTACCCGCGCGATCGTGCAGGCCTTGGGCCTGCAGGAAGGCCAGTGGACGCTGACTTACCAGTCGCGCTTCGGCAAGGAGCGCTGGCTGGAACCGGCGACCGACGTCACGCTGCGCGCACTGGCGGCGCGGGGCGTGCGCAAGGTGGATGTCGTCTGCCCCGGCTTCGCTGTCGACTGTCTTGAGACGCTGGAGGAAGTAGGCATTGGTCTGGCGGAAGAATTCGCCCATGCCGGCGGCGAGCTGCGCTACCTGCCCTGCCTCAACGACAGCGATGCCCACGCGGATGCGCTTGCGGCGCTGGCGCGCGGTGCGGCAGACGAAAGGGCTCCATGACGCTGCACGACTTCGAGTTGCAGGTCCCGCTGGGACGCATCACCGGCCTGCGCACCCAAGGTGAAGGCACGCGCGTCATCGCGTTGCACGGCTGGTTGGACAACGCGGCGAGCTTCGTTCCGTTGGCGCCGCATCTTCCGGGCGTGCAGCTGGTTGCGCCCGATCTGCCGGGGCATGGCGCCAGTGCCCACCTCGCACCCGGGGCCGAATACACCAGCGGCGTGGCCGTGAACGCGGTGCTGGACATCGCCGATGCGCTGGGCTGGGAGACGTTCTCGCTGCTGGGCCACTCGATGGGCGCCGGCATCGCGAGCCTGGTGGCGGCCTCGGTGCCGGAACGCGTGCGGCGCCTGGTGGTGATCGAAGCGCTGGGCGGGTTGGCGGAGACCGTCGAACGCACCGCCGACCGTTGGCGCGAAGCCATCGCGGCGGCGCGCGCGCTGCCGGGCAAGAAGCTGCGCGTATTCTCCGATCTCGCAGCGCCGGTGCGTGCCCGCATGCAGGCCAACCAGTTGAGCGAACCCGCGGCGCGGTTGCTGGTCGAGCGCGGCGTGCGCGAGGTGGACGGCGGGTATGTCTGGAGCAGCGATCCGCGGCTCACGCTGCCCACGCCGCAGCGGCTGAGCGAACCGCAACTTGCCCGCCTCGTCGCCGGCATCACCTGTCCCACGACGGTGGTGTATGCCGATCCGCCGCAGGCTTACTTTCCGGAGCCTTTGCGCACGCAGCGCGCGGGACTGCTACCGGACGGCCGCCTGCATGTCATCGCCGGCACCCATCATCTCCACATGGAAGACCCGGCGGCGGTCGCCGCGGTGATCGGCGACTTCCTGCGCGGCTGATCAGCCCAGTTTCGCGCGGCGCAGGTCCAGCGCCAGGCGGATGTCGCTCTTGCGGATCGGGGCCTGGTTGCGCCACCACGCGTTGGTGACGACCTCGAGTTCCGCGTCCTCGTTGGCAAGGCGGCGCAACAAAGCAATGTCTTCAGCGGTGGCCGGCAATTCGTCCGGCAGGTAGAACGCGTCCAACGGCGACCGCGCCCGCGTCCGTGTCACGCGCGCCAGCAACGCCACCAGTGCGAGGGCGAACAGGGCGTAACCGCCCAGCAACAGGGCCTGCGAAGACAGGGCGCTGCCCTGCCACGCCAGCATTCCGCCGCTGATGATCCCGGCGAGCAGCAGCCAGGCCGTGCGGTCCATGCGTCGCATCTTGCCGGCTTCGCGCCGCCGTTCGCGCGCGCGCGCCGCCGCCTCTTCCACGGTCACGCCCTTGCGGCTCATCAGCGCGCGTCGCGCCTGGATCGTGGCGCTGGTCTCCGACGCCGGCAGGGCGTACAGCGAGAAGCGCGAAAGCGCGGGCAGCTCGCCGCTGCGGCCGGCATCCGGGTCGGCATCGAAAGCGGCGGAGGTACGTGGAGCGGTGAGGGACATGAGGTTGGCCGGTCGAAGGATTTGGCGCCGGGCTGCCGGCCCCTTTCAATTCGCGAGGTGCCTGCCGCGCAGGACACGGCAACGCGAAGCGCCGATCAGTCGATGGTCAACAGCCGATGCAGACGGGATTTCAGCCGGCGGCCTTCGGCGTGGAAATACGCACGCTCCTCGCGCCATGCCGGAAACCGCGACTCCACTTCCCGCCAAAAGGCGGGCGAGTGGTTGGCCTGCAGCAGATGGCAGACCTCGTGGACCAGGACGTACTCGAACGCCGAGGGGCGCCCAAGGACCAATGCCAGGTCCAGGGTGAGCGTGCCGTCTGGCGCGAGCGAGCCCCATTGCGACGACATCACCTTCAAGCGGATCTGGCGGGGCGCGCGCGGCAGGCCCGTGAGATAGCCGGGGAGCCAGCGACCGATGTCGGTACGTGCCTCGGCTTCGTAGAACGCGCGCAGCGTCCGTCGCAATGTGGCCGGCGTGGCGCGGGCAGGCAACTCGACGTGGATGCCGTCCTCCTGCCGCATGATGCGGGTGAAGCGACCTTCGTGCCAATGCAGTGGAAGATCTTCACCGCGTAGCGGCAGCTGCGAGGTGACGCCCGGAACGAGGGCGGCGATGCCGTCGTCAGGCGCGTGCCGCGCGAGCTGGTCGGCTAGCCAGTCGCGGTGCTGTAGCAGGAAGCGATCGCCCGAGACCAGGCTGGCACGCCACGGCAGCGTAAGCCTCGCCCCGCGTTCGTCGACGCTCAGTTTCAATCGCTTGGCGCGGGGATCGCGGACGCGCTGCACGTCCAGCGAGCGTCCGTCTCCCAGTTCAAGCACGACCGTATCGCGTTCGACGCTGCGGGGCGTGCGGGCGATCAGGCGGCGGAGCACAGATGGCATGCGTGCATCATAGCGGGGATACGCGATGGAGGCCGCGCTCACTCCGCCTTGCTGAGCTTCAACGCGTGTTCCAACACCAGGAACAGCCGCTTGAGTTCGCCGGCCATCAGGGCGAAGCGGGCGTCGAGTTCCGCACGCAGGTCGTCGTGCTCGGCGTTTTCGAGCTGGTCGACCGCGCCGTCGAGGAACTTCAGCTTGCGCACGATCAGGTCCTCGCCGAGGACGAACGACACGTGATCGTCCAGCACCAGGGCCAGCTTGGTGACCTGTTTGCCGGCTTCCAGGTGCTTGGCGATCTCGTCGCTCTGCAGCTCCTGGTTCTGGCACTTCACCACCGCGCCGCCTTCCATCGCGTCCTTGAGTTCGCATTCCTCGCCCAGCGACAGGCCTTCCGGCAGCGGTTCGCCGGCGATCCAGCCGGTCAGCACGCTGCGTGGCGCGACTTCGGCGTTGAGCGGCAGGGCGGGGAAACTGCCCAGCGCACGTCGCACTTCCGAGACCACGTTCTCACCGGTCTTGCGCGACGACGCATCGACCGCGATAAAGCCGTGTTCCAGGTCGATCAGCGCGTCGGTGCGCGAGGGTTTGACGAAGGCGCGCGGCAGCAGCTCGTGCAGCAGGTCGTCCTTCAACCGCTTGCGGGTCTTGCCGCCGGGCTTGCGGCCTTCCTTCTCTTCGATCTCGAGCAGTTTCTTCTGTAGCAGATCGTTGACGACCGCGCCGGGCAGGATCTTGTCCTCGCCGCCGACGCTGAGCCAGATCGCATCGTTGATACGGTGGGACAGCGCTTCTTCGCCGCGCCCGAAAGGCGAGATGAAGCCGCGTGAGGACAGCTCCAGCGGACCGACGGGCTTGAGTGCGGCTTCCGGAAGCAGCTCGTCGAGCTGGGAGAAATCGAGGGTGGTGGGGAAGCGGAACAGGGTCAGGTTGCGGAAGAACATCAGGGAATCAGGGGTCCGGTAAGTGGGGAGTGCGTGTTGTTGCTTGGCCTGTCATCCCGGCGAAGGCCGGGATCCATTCTGCTTCTGCTGTCAGCGTGCCTGCCAAGCGCGAGAGCAACATGGATCCCGGCCTTCGACGGGATGACGGCGGGGTGTGGCGAGCTCAGATGCCCTCGTCGACCGTCGCCGCGTTCGGCTCGCCCGCCAGCCACGCACGGGCATCCGGCAGCGCGGCGCCATCGCGATGGCCCAAGGAGAGGAAATCGAAGAGCTTCGGATCGCTCAGCTGCGAAGGACGGATGTCGCCCAGCGCGCGGGCGATCGTTTCGATGCGGCCGGGCGTCTCGCGCTCCCAGGCCTCCATCATCTTCTTGACCTGCTTGCGCTGCAGGTTCTCCTGGCTGCCGCACAGGTTGCAGGGGATGATCGGGAACGCCTTGGCCTCGGCGTACTCGGCGATATCGTCTTCGCGCACGTAGGCCAGCGGGCGGATCACCACGTGCTTGCCGTTGTCCGACAGCAGCTTGGGCGGCATGCCCGAGAGCTTGGCGTGGAAGAACATGTTGAGGAAGAACGTGGCCACCAGGTCGTCGCGGTGGTGGCCCAGCGCGATCTTGGTGAAGCCGTGCTCCTCGGCGTAGCTGTACAGCGCGCCCCGGCGCAGGCGCGAGCACAGCGAGCACATGGTCTTGCCCTCCGGGATCACCCGGCTGACCACCGAATACGTGTCCTGTTCGATGATGTGGTACGCCACGCCGATCGAGGCCAGGTACGCCGGCAGCACGTGCTCGGGGAAGTCGGGTTGCTTCTGGTCCAGGTTCACCGCGACCAGCTCGAAGCGCACCGGCGCCTTCTTCTGCAGCTGCAACAGGATGTCCAGCATCGTGTAGCTGTCCTTGCCGCCGGACAGGCACACCATCACCTTGTCGCCGTCTTCGATCATGCCGAAGTCGGCGATGGCCTGGCCCACCTGCCGGCGCAGGCGCTTGGCCAGCTTGCCCTGCTCGTGCACGGCGCGGCGCGGATCGGCGGCCGGACGGCGCAGGATGGGGTCGGGCAGGGGCAGGACGGTGCTCATGGCGCCATTGTACCGGGGCGCGGTGACGGGCTCGGCGCGGCCGGTGTACGCTCGCCGGGTGGAAGCCAGCAACCCCGCCGACGTCGCCCAGAAGATCGCCGAACTCCGCGTGGAGCATCGGGACCTCGACGACGCCATCGCGAAGCTGGTCGACGATGCCGAGGCCGACGAGGTCGCCATCAAGCGCCTGAAGAAGCGCAAACTGTGGCTGAAGGACTGCATCGCGCGGCTCGAAAGCGCGCTGATCCCGGACGAGCCGGCCTGACCTCGGCGCCGGCTCCAGGGCCGGCTGAATCTGACGCGGGGCGTCACCCCTGGCCGTCCATGAGGGGCGCTGCCCGCGCGCTGCCCCCGCCAAGTGACTGAAAACCGGGTGTAGCGCGCCGTGCAGTGTCCGCTCCACCGCTCGCGCACAGTTGGCCCGATGCTTGCTTCAGTCAAGGCTGTGGGGGATTCCCCGACGACCACGACCGTATGCCGTCCTGCCGGCGCCACGGTTCCCAACGACGAGCCATGCGCGCCCACGCGCCGTGGCGAGGGAGCGGCATGGAGCAGGACAAACCCTTCAGTCATCGCACGGACCCGCGCCTGCGCGAAACGCTGGCCGCGGCCGGCTCGGTGGAAGACGCGACCGCCGGACTGGGCCTGCGCGTGCGACGGATCGCGCCGGGCGACCCGCTGGGCGATGTGCCGCGCCTGCGGCGCGAGGTGTACTTCCACGAACAGGGGCAGGCCGGCGACCGCAGCAAGCGCGTCGCCGACGGCCTCGATGGCTGCGGCACCACGCTGTCGGTGGAAAAGGGCGCGCAGGCCATCGCCACGCTGCGGCTGCACGACTTCTCGCCGCTCGCCGTGCAGGTGGAGTACGGCAGCCTGTTCCAGATCGATGCCTTCGCGCGGATGTGGCCGCTGGCGCAGGTCGCCGTGGGCACACGTTTCGCCGTGCAGGCCGACCAGCGCAGCAAGGCGGTGGTGGACCGGCTGATGGAGGAAGCCTACCGCTGGGCGCAGGCGGCGCGCATCCAGTTCTGCCTGCTGGCCTGCGAGCCGTTCCTGCACGGCGTGTTCGAACACTATGGGTTCCGCGAGTACCTGCCGCCGGCGATCCTGCCCGGCGGCGTGGACCTGCTGCGCATGGTGCTGGTGCTGGACGATGAGCCCCACCTGTCCGAATGCGGGTCGCCGCTGCACCGGCTGGTACGCGACCCTGCGCGTGCGCTGCCCGCCAAGGCGTGGCTGACGCGCAGCTTCAATCTCGCCGACTGATCGTCTTCAGTCCTGTGCCGGCGCGGGTTCGGCCGGGCGCGCGGCTTCCGGGCTGACCTTCTCGATGGTGTGGCGCAGTTCGCGGCCGAGGATGGCCTTCGCATCGCGCGCCCAGGCATCCAGGCGCTCGTCGAACACCAGCTTGCTGTTCTCGTCCGGCCACACCAGCTTCAGCTCGCGCAGCTTCTGGATGAAGCTGCGGAACAGGCTCTTGTCGAAGAACTCCGGTGCGGCAGGCGCGTACAGCAGGCTCAGCCGCTGCGCGGCCTGCTGGCACAGGCTTTCCAATTCCGCGGTGCCCAGCGTGCCGGGCCCGTTCTTCACTAGCACCGAAATGGCGATGTAGTAGCGCTCGAACGCCTGCTGCAGCGAATGACCGATCGCGCGCAGGCGGAATACCTCGTCGGTCTGGCCGGCGCTGCGCGCCAGGATGCCGCCGTCGTCGTCGTTCACCTGCTGGAGCAGGCCTTCGCGGATGAACACCTCGATGGTGCGCTCCATGCGCTCGTTGAACTCGTCCTCGGTCCAGGGGAGGAACAACTCCGCCTGCAGGAACGGGTACAGCGTGCGTCCGAGCCGGAGCACGCCGGCGCGGCTCATGCGGCGGTTGTTCTGGAAGCAGCAGGCGATCCAGGACGAGGCCGTGAACAGGTGCAGCACGTTGTTGCGGTAGTAGCTCAGCAGCACGGCGGTGTCACCGTCCACGCTCAGCACGTCGCCGAGCGGATGCTTGATCCGCTGCAGCATGTTGATTTCCTCGGCGTGCGCGATGATGCGCTCCGGCGAATGCGGCGTGACCGTAACCAGCTCTGAGTACGGCAGCTCGGCCAGCACCTTCTTCGACAGTTCGATCTGCGCGATCAGGTCGGCTTCGCCCATCGCGTGCTTGGGCGTGGACAGCAGCGCCAGCGCGAGCAGGTTGATCGGGTTCACGTCCGCCGCGCGGTTGATGTTGACCTGGATCTGCTGCGCCAGCGCATCCACGGTATCGGACAGCCACGCCGGCTTCTCTTCCTCGCCCACCGGCTGTCCGTCCCACGCGGGGGCATGCGTGGCCAGCGCGTCGTTGAGCAGGATGGGCTCGCCGAAGTTCACCACCACCTGGCCGTAGTTCTGCCGCAACACCTTGGGGATGCCCCACAGCACGGCCCAGATGGATTCCTTTTCCTTCGGCCGGCCGCTGAGCTCGTCCAGATAGCTGGTGCCTTCCAGCAGCTTCTCGTAACCGATGTAGACCGGCTGGAACAGCACCGGCTTGCGCGGTTGGCGCAGGAAGGCGCGCACCGTCATCGAGATCATGCCGCCCTTGGGCGCCAGCAGGCGGCCCGTGCGCGAACGCCCGCCTTCGATGAAATACTCCAGCGAATAACCGCCCGAGACCAGCTGCGCGACGTACTCGGTGAACACCGCCGAATACAGCGGGTTGCCGCGGAAGCTGCGGCGCATGAAGAACGCGCCGCCCTTGCGCAGCAGCGTGCCCACCACCGGCAGGTTGAGGTTGATGCCGGCCGCGATGTGCGGCGGCACGATGCCGCGTTCGTACAACAGGTACGACAGCAGCAGGTAGTCCATGTGGCTGCGGTGGCAGGGCACGTAGACCACTTCATGGCCGGGCGCGGCTTCCTTGAACTTGTCCAGGTGGTGGACCAGCACGCCGTCGTAGATCTGGTTCCACACATGGCTCAACAGGAAGCTGGCCGAGCGCACCACCGGGTTGGAGTAGTCGGCGGCGATTTCCCAGGCGTAGGCGTGCGCCTTCTTCCATGCCTCCTCGGGCTTGGACTTGTCGCGCTTGGCCTGTTCGGCGATGGCTTCCTTCACCGGCTCGGCGGCCAGCACCTGGTCCACCAGCAGGCGGCGGGTGGACAGGTCGGGGCCGATGATGGCTTCGCGGATGCGGTGGAAGTGCGTGCGCAGGACGCGCGAGAGCTTGCGTACCGTACGCTCGGGCTCCAGGCCTTCGTCGACGGTGTTCCGCAGCGACACCGGCGAGGCGAAGCGCACGATGGTGCCGCGGCCGTTGAGCAGGATCGCCAGCAGGCGGCGGAAGCGACCGACGATGGCCCAGTTCTCTGAGAACAGCACCGAGAACCAGCCGCTCTGCTTGTCCGGCGCGCGACCGACGAAGATCGACACCGGCACCAGCTGCACATCCAGCCCCGGATTGGCGCGGTGCGCCTGCAGCAGCTTGGCCAGCGAACCGGAATGGGTCTTGGCGCTGATCTGGTCCGGGATCAGCGTGCTGGCGTTGCGGCGCGACAGCGCCACGTAGGCGCGCTTGCGCCCCAGCGGGTTGCCGGGCACCGGCAGCGGCAACAGCGGCGATGGCAGGCCGGCGTCGCGGCAGGCGCGGTCCAGGATCAACGCGTTGGACAAGCCATAGTCTTCCAGCACATAGCAGACGGGGCGCTCGTCCAGCAGTTCGACCGGCGCGTCGGGTTCGATCGACAGCGCCAGCCACGGGTCGGCCAGGCGGCTCAGCAGCCGTGCCCATAGCGGGCGCTTGGCCTGGCGGGCCGGCACGGGCGGCGTCATCGGGAGACCGGCGGTCAGCGGCGCGGCGTCATCGGCGGTCGTCCCGGGCGCAGGCGTGCCCGCCGGCGTCTTGTCCGGGGGCGTCGGTGCCGGGGCATCCGGGAACGGCAGGGGATCTTGTTCAGGCATCGGCCGCATTATGGCCCACGCCCGTGGGCGGCTGGAAAGCGGTTACAGGTGCCGGTTCGCGTCCGCCATCCGCACGCTGCGCTTGGCTGGCGGAATCCGCCGTCGGCCAAGTCGTTGATCGGGTGGGAGTTAGCGGCCCCGGTAGGGCTCGCAGCCGACGCCGTCGTTGTCGCGATCCAGGTGGGGTCCATAGCCGGGTTCGCCTCGCCGCACCGGAGCCGCACCGTGAGCGCGAGCCTCGGCGCAGTTACGGAATGATCGACTCAGCGGAGCGTCCCCGCGCGCTGGCGCTTTCGGCGCGGACAGGGTGGGTTCGTCTTCCTGTAGGCGTGCCGCGGGGGCGTTGTGAGCAGCGGCGCCGCGGTGACAGTGGTATTCGCCAGTCTTCCGGTTGGTGTGGCAGCCCTCGGTGTTCAGGCCCCCTGGGTGGGCCTGCGCAGCCATGATCGCGACGATGGACCCGCCGACCACCCATGCGCGAAGGACCGCGGAGCGCGCACCTTGCCTCACGGCGTCTTGGCGTCGCCGTCAGGCGTTTTCTCGGGCGGGGAAGGCACGGGCGCCGCATCGGCCTGAGCCGCCGTCAGCGCCGTTTCGGCATGCCGAAGGTAATCGGTCAGGTACCACTGCTTGCCGCGGCGTTCCAGGCTCACCACGGTGTCGATCTCGTGTTCGCCCAGTGGGTAATGGATGCGGACCGTGGCAGTGTCGCCCTGCTGCTGGACCAGGCCGGTACGCAGGTCGGCGAAGGTCGTGTCCAGCGGCAGCCCGTAGCGGGCGAAGGTGGCCTTGGTTTCGATGAAGAGCGGCGTCAGCTGTCGCAGGCTGGCCTGCATGCCGGCCTGGCTGAGGGCTTCGTCGCTGGTCAGGCCGCTGCGCCGGGCGGCGGGGGCGAGCCCGGCGAGGGTGGCGCGGGCCAGGGCGGGATCGCCCAGCGGCGCCTGCTGCGCCCAATCGCTGAGGGCAGCGACGACCTGGGCGTAGTGGTCGCGTTCTTCTTGGGTGTAGTCGCCCTCGTTCTTCACGTATTGCACGCCGAACAGACCGAGCGTCCGTGCCGCCTCGCGCAGGTCGCGGTCCTGGCGGGCGAACTGGCGATCGAAGCTGCGCTGCAGGGTGCGTTCGGCATCCTTTGCGGACAGCGCCGCCAGCATCGGCACCAGCTTGTCGTCCAGCGGCAGCTCGGTCAGTGGCCAGCGTGCGTGGCCGCTGCGCCAGGCCGCCTCGAGCTGGGCATGCACGTCAGGGGGCACGGCGTCGCGCGCGAAGCCGACCAGGTCGTTGCGCTGCAGGTGCGAGGCGAGCTGGCGCACGGCGGCCGCGGGCTCGCTGGCGGCGCCGGCGAGCTCCTCGGGTTCGCGCTTCTTGCAGCCGGCCAGCAGGACGAGCGACAGCCCGAGGGCTGCCAGCGCGCGCAGGATGGACGCGGTGGGCTTCGGCTTCATGCGGTGACTCCCCAGTCGTTCCGCATCTTCAAGGCTGGCGGGGCGGGGCGGCAAGCATCGCCGTCGCAAGTTGGGCGAGGAGCGAGTGGCGAGGCGTGAGGAACGAGGGAGACTTCTCTTCTTCTCACACCTCACCCCTCCACTCACTCCTCAGGAATAAAAAAGGGGACCCGGTGTCTTGCGACGCCGCGGGTCCCCTGAAATCCGGCCGAAGCCGGAGGACGAAGTGTTGTGGCACATCTCCGGCCCTAAGGCCGGATGCGCACAGCCTACCTGCGCCCGAATGCTAAGGCAATACCTGAAATAACTTCGTATAAGCCATTGATTTTAAATAATGGCTTTCGCAATCTCGGCCTGAATTGCTTCCGCGGCGGCTTTCGGATCGGCGGCCTGGCTGATCGGCCGACCGACCACGATAGCGTCCGCACCCAGGGCGAAGGCCTCTGCCACGCCCACCGTGCGCTTCTGGTCGTCCCCTACGGGGCCACCCGGGCGGATGCCGGGGCAGACGATGGAGAAGCCAGCGCCGGTGGCGGCGCGGATCATGCCGGCCTCCTGGCCAGAGCAGATCACGCCGTCGATGCCAGAGGCCTGTGCAGCCAATGCGCGTTGCACGACGATGTCGGCCGGTTCGCCGCTATTGATGCCCATGGCCCGCAGATCGTTGCCATCCATCGAGGTCAGCACGGTCACGGCCAGCAGCCGGAGGTCGCCACCACGTGCGGCGGCGGCCGCTTCCATCATGCCGGCATGCCAGCCATGGATGGTCGCGTAGGTCACCGGCCAGCGCGACAGGCCGCGGATCACCCCGGCGACGGTGGCCGGGATGTCGAAGAACTTCAGGTCGACGAACACCCGCTTGTCGCGGCGGGCGAGGGCATCCAGCACGGTGAAGTAGTCGCCGCTGGCCAGCAGCTCCATGCCGATCTTGTAGAACTGCACCGCATCGCCCAGCCGGTCCACCCACGCCAGCGCGTCGGCGCCGGACGGCGCGTCCAGCGCGAAGATCAGGCGCTCGCGCGGCGCCAGGGCGACCGGGCCCCGGCTCATGGCGCGTAGTCCAGCGCGTCGCGCTTGGCCTGGGTGCGCGCGGCGGCCGGCTGGTCCCAGGCATTGTTGAACAGCGCGGGTTCCCAGGAGCCGTAGGTCGGGTTGGGCAGCATCCACCAACGCTCGCCGAACCAGTCGTCGTACTCGTCGAACAAGGCCTGGCGGCCCTCGCGGGTATTGGCTTCCACCTGGACGAAGTCGCCGATCTGGTCGCCGAACTGCATCAGTACGCGGTACTTCTGCCCGGCCAGGCGGCGGCGGCAGTTCTTCTCGGAGCCGTTCTGCTCGCAGCCTTCCAGCACCGTGCCCAGGCCGAGGAATACGCTGTCGTCGGCCACCGGCAGGCCCGCTTCACGCAGGTTGGCCAGCGTCGCTTCCTTCAGGTGCACCGCGCGGTTGGAGATGTACAGGATGGTCACGCCCTTCTCGGCCGCGGCCTTGGCGAAATCCACCACGCCTGGCAATGGCTTGGCCTTCTTCTCGGCCACCCACTGGTCCCAGCTGATCTCGTCGTATTCCTTGCCGTCGCGGATCAGGCGGGCCTGGTAGGGCGAGTTGTCCAGCACAGTCTCGTCCACGTCCATCACCACGGCCGGCTTCAGGCCGGTGGCGGCGTTGCCGCGTTCGTCCGGCACCAGTGCATCCCAGTTCTTTTCCTTCAGCGCCACGTCCAGGTGGTCGGCGGCGGCGCGGAAGGTCTGGGTGGTGATCGCGCGGTATTCCACCGACGTCTGCACCCAGGCCACGGCGTTGAGGTTGTCGTGCGCGCCGGTCGGCGTGACCGCCGGTTCGGTGGGCTTGCACGCGGACAGGGTCAGCAACGAAGCCGCCAGGCCGGCGGCGAGCAGGGAAACGCGCATGGGAGATCCGGTCTTCAAGGTGCGGGAATTCTAGCCGACCGGTGTTACGCCCATCGTTCGGTCACGTGGCGTGCGCGGGTTATCCTGCCGGCCTCTGACCGATCTCCTGTTCCCATGGAAGACACCACGCCCGTCTTGAATGCCGCCGAGGCCCGCCTGCTGGGCTGCCTGATCGAGAAGGAAGCGACCACGCCGGACACCTATCCGCTGACGATCAACGCCGCGCAGGTCGCCGCCAACCAGAAGACCGCGCGCGATCCGGTGATGGCGCTGGATCCGGGTGCGGTGAACCACGCGTTGCGCCAGCTGGAGCAGAAGGGCCTGGCGAAACAGGTGTTCTCCTCGCGCGCCGAACGCTACGAGCACCGCACTGCGGCGTTCTTCGGCATTCCGCAACAGCAGGTCGCGCTGCTCGGCCTGCTTGCGCTGCGGGGTGCGCAGACGGTGCACGAGCTGCTCGCGCGCGCCGAACGCCTGTGCCGGTTCAACGATGCGGACGATGTGCGGCACCACCTCGATCGGTTGATCCAGCGCGACGCTGCGCTGGTCGTCCAGATTCCGCGCGGACCCGGCCAGCGGGAAGATCGCTACATGCATCTGCTGAGCGGGCCGGTGGACATCGCGGCCATCGCCGCGCGCGCACCGTCGTCGCCCGCGGGTGAACCCGCGAATGCGGAACTCGAAGCGCGCGTCGCCACCCTGGAAGTCGAAGTCGCCGCACTGCGCGAGCAGATGGAGCAGTTGCTCGCCGATCGCGCCGGCTGAGCGTGCCTCAGCGCTTCTCTTCCATCAGGCCGACAAGATTGCCGTCCGGATCGCGGAGGAAGCCGGTCCACAGTTCGTGGTCGGGCATGCGCGCGGCCAGTTGCGGCGCGCGCTCTTCGGTGGCGCCGCGCGATACCAGGGCGGCCTGCGTCGCTTCGATATCGTCCACGCTGAAATAGAGGATCGAGTTGGCGCCCGCCGCGCCGGCGCCTTGCGGCGTGGTCAGCATCACGCGGATGCCGCCGGCATCCAGGAAGGCCAGCGTCGGCGCGGGCCGGAACAGGAATGCCAGGCCGAGCGTATCGCGATAGAACACGAGCGCAGCGTCGACATCGCTCACCGTGATGGCGATCTGGCGGATGGTGGAGAGCGTCGTGGTCATCGCGGAACCTCCGGCAGGATCAGGTCGGTCTACGGCTGCTGCGCAGCAGGAACAGGCTGCCGACGAGCGTGCCGACCAGCGAGGCCGCCAGGCCCAGGGCGCACGCGATCAGCAGTTCGCGCGGCCACGACACCGGCGCGCCCGCGGTGTCGCCGATCAGCAGGCGCAGCACGACGGCCATGGGCGCGGCGGCGGCGATGAGCAGCCATAGCGGCAGGAAGCGGCCGGTGCCGAAGGCGCGCAGCATCATCGCCACCACGGCAAGCGCGGCCAGACCGGGGCCGTAGAACGCACTGGGCAGGGCCGTCATCGCGGAAGGCGTCCGCCAGTACGGAAAACCCACGCCGACCAGGGCGATCAGGAAACCCACCAGCCACCAGATCCGGCTGTTGCGCGTCATCGTCTGTGCTCCCGTGGATGCGGGCCAAGCGTACCGCGTCGCGCGCGGCGTGGGCACGGCCTCAGTCGAACATCGCCTGGATCGCCGCCAGACCCGCGCTGGCGCGCTCCTTCTTGCGCTCGGCATCGGCCACCGGATCCGCACCGTCGCGCTGCAACTCGTCGGCGGGCAGCTCGTCGATGAAGCGGCTGGGCTGCAGGCGCAGGCGTTCGCCGAAGCGGCGCGTCTCGCGGCTGTGGCTGAGCCACAACTGGGTCTTGGCGCGGGTGATGCCCACGTACATCAGGCGACGCTCTTCCTGCAGGTTGCCTTCTTCGACGCTGGTCTCGTGCGGCAACGTGCCGTCCTCGCAACCGACGATGAAGACATAGGGGAACTCCAGGCCCTTGGCCGCGTGCAGGCTCATCAGCCGCACCTGGTTGCCGCCGTCGTCCTTGTCGTTGCGCGACAGCAGCGCAAGCTGCGCGGCGAGGTCGCCCGCGGAGCTGCCGCGCGGCCCGCCCTCGAACCAGTCCGCCAGTTCGTCCAGGTTGGCGCGCCGCCGCTGGAACGAGGCTTCGTCCTTGCACTGTGCGCGCAGATCGGCCAGTAGGCCGGAGCGCTCGCTCAGGCGGCGCACGAGATCGGCCGGCGGCAGTTCCCCGGCGTGCCGCCGCAGGTCGCGCAGGATGTCGTTGAACGCGCTCAGGCCGTTGGCGGCGCGCGGCGGCAACGCCTTCAGCGCGCCCATCGATTCGGCCGCGCGCGACAGCGGCAGGTGCGCGTGCTGCGCCATCTCGGCGAGCTTGGCCAGCGAGGTGGCGCCGACCTCGCGCTTGGGCGATTGCACCGCGCGCAGGAAGGCCGCGTCGTCGTCCGGATTCACCAGCAGGCGGAGCCATGACAGCGCGTCCTTCACTTCCTGGCGCTCCAGGAACGCAGTGCCACCGGTCAGGTGGTAGGGGATGCGCAGCAGCTGCAGCGCCTTTTCCAGGGCGCGCGACTGGTGGTTGCCGCGGAACAGGATGCAGAAATCGCTCCAGGCCGCGCTCTTGGAGGCGTGCACGAAGGAGATCTCGGCCGCGACCTTTTCCGCTTCATGCTCGTTGTCTCGGCACTCCCACACGCGGATGCGCTCGCCGTCGGCCTGGTCGCTCCACAGCTTCTTCGGGTGTTCGTGCGGGTTGTTCGCGATCAGCGCGTTGGCTGCGCGCAGCACGCGGTTGCTGCAACGGTAGTTCTGCTCCAGCTTGATGATCTGCAAGGCCGGATAGTCCTTGGCCATCTGCAGCAGGTTGTCGGGGTTCGCGCCGCGCCAGGCATAGATGCTCTGGTCGTCGTCGCCCACGCAGGTGAAGTCGCCGCGCTCGCCGGCGATCGCCTTCAGCAGGCGGTACTGCGCATCGTTGGTGTCCTGGCACTCGTCGACCAGCAGGTAGCCGATGCGTTCGCGCCATGCCGCCGTGATCTCGGGATTGTTCTCCAGCACCTGCACCGGCAGGCGGATCAGGTCGTCGAAGTCGACGGCATTGAACGTGGTCAACCGGTCCTGGTAGCGCTGGTACAGCAGCGCGGCTTCCTTCTCGCGGTTGGTGCGCGCCTCGGCGAGCGCTTCCTCGGGCGAGAGACCGGCGTTCTTGGCGCGCGAAATCAGGTTCTTCGCCATCTCGACGTCGTCGGGCTTGGCGCCGTACATCAGGTCCTTGACCTGCGCACTCGCGTCGTCGGCATCGAAGATGGAGAAGCCGCGCTTCAAGCCCACCGCGGCATGCTCGATCTGCAGGAACTTCAAGCCCAGTGCGTGGAAGGTGCAGATCGTCAGGCCGTCGGCCGCATCGCCCTTGATCCGCTTGGCCACGCGCTCGCGCATTTCCTTGGCGGACTTGTTGGTGAAGGTGATCGCCGCGATCCGGCGCGCCGGGAAATGCCCACCGGAGATCAGGTGGGCGATCTTCTCCACGATCACGCGCGTCTTGCCGCTGCCGGCGCCCGCGAGCACCAGCAGGGGGCCCTTGCTGTGAAGGACGGCGGCGCTTTGGGGGGGGTTGAGGCCGTGCATTGGGAGTGCGTCTGCGTAGGCCATCAGTTTACAGACAACCTCGCGCGGCTTCTCCTAGCATGGCGTTCATTCCCGCCGCCGGACGCAGGCCCACGACATGAACGCCTTCCGAAGCCTTGTGTTCGCGGTCGTTATGGGTCTGGCAGTCGTACCGTCCGTCGCCCAGGAAGCGAAGATCGATCCGGCGGTGCTGACGGAAGGCTTCCTCGCCGCCCATCCGGATCTGCGCTGGAGGGCGGAGGGCGTCCGGTCGTATGAGAAGAAGGACTACGCCGTTGCGTTGGCCGAATTTCGGCGTGCGGCGTACTACGGCGACAAGCCGGCGCAGGCGATGATCGCCGAGATGTACTGGAACGGCATCGGTGTGGCGATGGACAGGCCGCTGGCCTATGCGTGGATGGATATCGCAGCGGAGCGGCTTTACCACGATTTCCTGGTGCGGCGCGAAGGCATCTGGAGCGCGCTCGACGCCGCCGAACAGCGCGACGCGCTTTCGCGGGGTGAGGCGCTCATGGCCGAGTATGGCGACGATGCTGCCAAGCCCCGGCTGGAAAAGGTCCTGCGCCGCGAGCAGCGCCGCGGCACGGGAAGCAGGGTCGGGTTCGTCGGCAATCTCACCATCGTCCCCTACACCGGCCCGTTGGCGGGCACAGGCATGACCTTGACCGGCGAGGAGTACTACGCACCCCAGTATTGGCAGCCCGAGAAATATTGGCAGTTGCAGGACGCGATCTGGAAAGCGCCGCTCAAGGGGCGTGTCAAGGTGGGCGAGGTCGAGAACGTGCCGGCGGAAGCGGCCGACTCGCCGGCCGGCAAGGACCGGTGACGCCCCGCGGTAGAATCCGGGCATGGCCAAGCTCTACTTCTACTACTCGGCGATGAATGCCGGGAAGACCACCACGCTGCTGCAGTCCGCCCACAACTACCGCGAGCGCGGGATGCGGGTGGCGATCCTCACCCCGCGGCTGGACGACCGGGCCGGTGCCGGCGTGGTGGCTTCGCGCATCGGCCTGCGCGCCGACGCCGCGGCGTTCGAGCGCGACGACGACCTCGAGCGATGGGTACGCGACGATATCGCCGCGCACGGCAAGCTCGACTGCGTCCTGGTGGATGAAGCGCAGTTCCTGACCCGTGCGCAGGTGTGGCAGCTCAGCGAAGTGGTGGATGCGTTGCGTATCCCGGTGCTGTGCTACGGGCTGCGCACCGACTTCCGTGGCGAGCTGTTCGAGGGCAGCCAGTACCTGCTGGCCTGGGCCGATGAATTGAGCGAGATCAAGACCATCTGCCATACCGGCAAGAAGGCGACGATGACCGTGCGGGTCAACGAGCAGGGGCTGGCGGTGCAGGATGGCCCGCAGGTCGAGATCGGCGGCAACGAGCGCTATGTGTCGGTGAGCCGCGCGGAGTTCAAGAAGATCGCGCGCGGCGAGGGCCGTATCGAGCCGCTGCAGCCGGGGCTGCCGCTGGCGTGAGCCGCCTCAGCGGCAGGCGGTACGCAGCTCGGCGACTTCGCGCGGAATGATGCCGCCATCCGGCAGCGCGGTGCGCAGCTCGCCGGCCAGGGCATCGAGTTCGCGGCGCGCGCGGTCCTTCTCGCCGATCTTGCAGTGGGCTTCGGCCAGGTAGGCGCGCGACAACCAGCGCAATTTAGGGGCTTCGCTGCCGCTGCCGTCGTGGCGCGCGAGCGTTTCAAGCGGCGCGATCGCGTCCTGCGGGCGGCCCAACCGGGTCAGGTGGCGCGCCATCGACAGCTCCGCGAACCAGGTGCGCGGATGCTCCGGGCCGAACCCGACGCGGGTCAGACGCACCGCGCGGTCGAACCGCTCGGTGGCGCCGGCGAGGTCGCCCTTGGACGCGAGCACCTCGCCGATCATGCGATCAGTCTCACCGATCAGCGCATGGCTGGCGCCAATCGTCGACACGCGCATCTGCCGTGATTCCTCCAGCGCGGCCAGCGCTTCGTCGTAGCGGCCTGCGCTGTGCAGCACCATGCCGTAATTGAACAAGCCGCCCGGCAGGATCTGGAAGCTCTCGTTCGCCCGCCAGATGCCCACCGCGCGCGCCACATCGCGCACGGCGGTGTCGTAGTCGCCGCGTTCCCACGCGATGATGCCCATCGAGTTCCAACTCGAGGCGGCGTCGCGGTGGTTCGGCCCCAGCGACTCCATCGTCATCGCATGCAGGCGCCGCAGCTCCGCGTCGGCCTCCGCCAGCTGGCCCAGGTCGACCTGCACGGCGGCGATGTGCCGGCGCAGCGCCTGCGTCAGCGGATGGCGCGGGCCGTGGATGTCTTCCGCCAGTTCGCGCGCGCGCTGGAACGAGGCCAGCGCCGCGTCGGTGTCGCCGCGGTTGCGGTACAGCAGGGCGAGGCTGCGCTGGATCTCCACCGCCAGCGGGTGGCGCGCATGGCCGTGCGCCTGCAGGTGAGCCAGTGCGGCACGGTAGCCGCGCACGCCGGCGTCGGCATTGCCGAGCTCGACGTCCAGCTGCGCCAGGTCGCGCAGGTTCTCGGCCACGCCGGCCTCGTCCTTCAGGCTGCGGCGGATCGTCAGCGAACGGTCGAACATCTGCCGCGCCAGCTGCTTCTCGCCCGCGTCGGCCCGACAGCGACCGTTCTGCGACTGGAATTCGGCCACCGCCAGCGGCAGCCGCGACTGCAACGTGCCCAGCCGCGCCTCCATTGCCGTCATCGCCTGCACGCACTGGCGCGAACGGCCCAGCAGGCGCAGTACGCGCCCGTGCTGGGTGGCTGCCTGCAAACGCAGGCTGTCCGGCGCGTCGTCGGCGATGGCGAGCACGCGCGATTGCTTCTCCAGTAGCGCCAGCGATTCGTGGTAATCGCCCAGGCCCAGGCGCAGGCGTGCGATCACGCCCAGCAGCTCGGCCTGCGCCAGTGGCTGGTTGGCGAGTTCGCGCTCGCCACGGCGCTCGCCGGCGGCCAGCAGTTCGCGCGCATCGAAGGTGTTCCCCTGCTGTGATGCGCCGGCGTTGTCGAACAGGCCGATGACGAAATCCTGCATGGCCTGCGCGCGCGCGGCTTCGCGCATCGCCTGGCGGCCCTGCCACAGGCTCATGCCGAGCGCGGCGATCAGCACGGTGGCGGCCAGCCCGCCACCCGCCAGGGCCCAGCGGTGGCGGACCAGGTACTTCTGCAGGCGGTAGCCCACGCTCTGGGGACGCGCGTGGATCGGACGGCCCTCCATGTGCCGGCGCAGGTCGAGCGAAAGCGCTTCCACCGACGGGTAGCGGTGTTCCGGCAGTTTCTGCAGCGCTTTCAGCGCGATGTTGTCGAGGTCGCCGGCGAGCTTGCGCGCCGTGCGTCGCGCGTCCGGGCAGCGGCTGCGGCTGCCGTCGGTAGTGCGCAGCGTCGCCACGGAGGGCTTCAGCGGTTCCACCGCGAGGATGGCCTGTTCCCATTCGGCATCGGTCTGCCGGCGCAACCGGTACGGCTTGGTGTCGGCGATCAGTTCGTACAGCACCACGCCCAGCGAATAGACATCGGTCATCGTCGTGACCAATTCGCCGCGCACCTGTTCCGGCGCGGCGTAGTGCAGGGTGAAGGCGCGCACCTCGGTGCGCGGATGCACCGGCGCCGGCTCCGGGTCGTCCAGCAGCTTGGCGATGCCGAAGTCCAACAGGCGGACTTCGCCGCCGGGCGTCACCAGGATGTTGGACGGCTTCAGGTCGCGGTGGACGATCAGGTTGGCGTGCGCGTGGCTCACCGCCTCGCAGATCTGCAGGAACAGCGTCAGCCGCTCCTCCAGGCCGATGTTGTTGGCCTGGCAGTAGTCGGTGATCGATACGCCCTCGACGTACTCCAGCGCGAGGTAGGGCTGTCCCTCGCCGCCGATGCCGGCGTCCAGCAGGCGCGCGATGTTGGGGTGCTCGAGCCGCGCGAGGATCTCGCGCTCGCGGGTGAAGCGCAGTCGCAGGTTGGGGTCGGCCAGGCCGGGGCGCAGCAGCTTCAGCGCGACGCGGCGCTGGTACAGGCCATCGGCGCGCGAGGCCAGCCACACCATGCCCATGCCGCCTTCGCCGAGCATGGATTCCAGCTGGTAGGGGCCGATGCGGATGCCGGGCTTCAGCTGGCCGGGCTTGTCGACCAGCGGCTGGTCGATGAAGTCGTCGCCTTCTTCTTCCAGGGCGAGCAGCTTCTCGAGCTCGCGCGCGGTGTCGGGGTCGTCCGCGCGCAGGATTTCCAGCTGCTGCGCGCGTGCCTCCGGGTCAAGCTCCAGCAGGACGTCCAGCAGCGGTGACAGGCGTTGCCAGCGTTCGGCGTCCATCGGTGGGCGTGCGGCGGCTCAGGTGTCCTGCATCGCGGACAGCAGGAACATGCGCGCCTTCTGCCAGTCACGACGGATGCTGCGCTCGGAGCGTTGCAGCAGTTCGGCGATTTCCAGTTCCGACAGGCCGGCGAAATAGCGCATCTCGACCACCTGGGCCAGGCGCTCGTCGGCGGCGGCGAGTTTCTCCAGCGCGTCGTTCAGCGCCAGCATGTCCTCGTCCAGGCGCAGGTTGCCTTCCACTTCCTCCGGAATGTCGGCCACGCGCTTGAGGTCGCCGCCGCGCTTGCGGGCCAGGCGGCTGCGCGCGTAATCGACCACCACGCTGCGCATCGACGAAGCGGCATAGGCGAAGAAGTGCGCGCGGTCCTCGAACTTGGCCGTACCGGTGGAGCCCAGCAGCTTCAGGTAGGACTCGTGCACCAGGGCGGTGGCATCGAGGGTGTAACCGTGCTGGCCCGACAGTTGCCGGCGGGCCATGGTGTGCAGTTCCTGGTACAGCGTGGCCAGCACGCGGTCCAGCGCGGCGCGATCGCCGCTGCGGGCCGAGTCGAGCCACAAGGTGATGTCAGGTGCGTCGGCCATCCGTCTTCCCCCACGAGCCAAGGGCGCGAATATAACGTCATTTGTCTCACACGACGTGAGTGGGGCGAGGCCTTGCGCGGGTCAGCGCTGGCAGTGGCCGCACCACACCGTGGCGCGCTGGCCGATGCTGGCGTGCTTCATCGGCCGGCCGCAGCGCGGGCAGGGCTCGCCCGCCCGGCCGTAGGCCGAGAGCTCCTGTTCGAAATAGCCGGGCGCCCCGTCCGGGCTGAGGAAGTCGCGCAGCGTGGTGCCGCCGCGCGTGATCGCGTAGGCCAGGATCGCCTTCACGGCGTCGGCCAGCGCCAGGTAGCGCTCGCGGGACACCTTGCCGGCGGGGCGCAGGGGCGAGATGCCGGCGCGGAACAGGCTTTCGGCGGCGTAGATGTTGCCCACGCCCACCACCACCGCCTGGTCCATCAGGAAGGTCTTCACCGGCGCCTTGCGGCCGCGGCTCATCGCGAACAGGTAATCGCCGTCGAACGCGTCCGACAGCGGTTCCGGCCCCAGTCCCTGCAGCAGTGCATGGACTTCGCCGGGCGGCTGCCACAGCAGCGAGCCGAAGCGGCGCGGATCGTTGAAGCGCAACACGCGGCCGGCACCCCCGCGCTCGCCGGCCAGGGCGATGTCCACGTGGTCATGCGTGGTCACCGGCGTGGTCGCCGGCAGCACGCGCAGGCTGCCGGACATGCCCAGGTGCAGCAGGGCGCTGCCGGCTTCAGTGTCCATCAGCAGGTACTTGGCGCGACGGCGCACCGCCTGGATGCGTTGGCCGGGCAGCTCGCGCGCCACCTCGGGCGGAATCGGCCAGCGCAGGTCGGGCCGGCGCAGCGTCACCGCCTGGATCGTGCGCCCTTCCACGTGCGGGGCCAGTCCGCGGCGGGTGGTCTCGACTTCGGGCAACTCAGGCATGGGCGGGCACGGCTCCGTAGTACTCGCCTTCCCGGCGCACTTGTACGGGGCCGCCGAAGGCATGGCTGAGGTGGGCATCGGTCAGCGTGCCGGCGCGGTCGCCGTCGGCGTAGACGGCGCCGTCGCGCAGCAGCAGTACCCGATCGATCTCCGGGATGATCTCCTCGATATGGTGCGTGACCAGCACCAGCGTGATGCCACGCTGGGCGAGGCTGCGCATCAGGCCGAGGAAATGCTGGCGCGCCACCAGGTCCAGCCCGGCGGTGGGCTCGTCCAGCAGCAGGGCTTCGGGTTCATGGACCAGCGCGCGCGCGATCAGCACGCGCCGCATCTCGCCCGTGGACAGCTCGGCCACCTGGCGATCGGCGAGCGGCGTTGCGCGCACTTGTTCCAGCGCTCGCCGCGCCTTCGCCCGCATCTCGGCGTCCACGTGCCGATGCGGGGGCACGACGAAGCTGGAGAAGAAGCCGGTGACCACCGCTTCCTCCACGCGCAGGTAGGGCATCTGCTGCAGGTCGCGGGTGAGGTCGCTGGTGACCACGCCCAGCCGGTTGCGCAGCTCATTCACGTTCCAGCGGCGCAGGCCGAACACCTTCACCGGCGCATCGCCCTCGCGCGCCAGCGGATACAGCTCGCGGTTGATCAGCTTGATGAACGTGGATTTCCCGCAGCCGTTCGGCCCGAGGATGGCCGTGTGCTGGCCCAGCGGGATGCGCAGCGACAGGTCGTGCAGCACGCGCGAAGCGCCGCGCACCACGGTGGCGCGGTCGAGTTCGAACAGGGGTGCGACCGGCGTCGTCGCAGAGGAGGAAGCAGGCAGGTTCATCGGCGGTGGGACGGGGGCGAGCCGGTGCAGCGTACCCGAATCGCCGACGCCGCCGCCGTGCGCGCCATCGCCCTACAATGGGGCCATGCGCTCCCGCCTGCTCCTGCTCGCCATGCTCTGCCCGCCCTGCGCCGCGCAGGCGCAGGTCACCGCCACCGGCGACTACCTTGCGCGGATGGACACCGACCGCGATGGTCGCGTCAGCCTGGCCGAATACCAAGCGTGGATGAGCTATGCCTTCGATGGCATGGACCGCAACCGCGATGGTGTGCTCTCGGTGGACGAACTGCCCGGCGGCCGCGGCAAGCCGATCACCCGCGAGGCCCACCTCGCCCAGCTGGCCGAGCGCTTCAAGCGCCAGGACGTGGATCGCGACGGCGTCCTCAGCGAAAAGGAACTGGCGGCACCGCCGCGCTGACCTGCCTCAGGTGTGGATCAGACGACCGCCGGCGAACGCCCAGTTCTCCCACGTCGTTTCCTTGAAGCAGACCATGACGTTCTCCGGGTTCCGTCCTGCGGCCTGCAGGCGCTGCATCAGATCGGCCAGCAGCGCCTTCTTCACCTTCACGCTGCGCCCGACCGACCACAGGATCTCGATCAGCACGAAGTCGTCGTCGCGCGCGCCGGCCACATCCGGGTACGCCGGGTCGTAGCGGAAGTCGTCGTCCGACAGCTCCAGCACGCGCTGGAAGCGGTCGGTCGCTGGCACCCCGGACGCGACCAGCGCCGCATGCACCGCATCGAGCACGGACGACTTGAAGGCCGCGTCCTTCGGCTTGCGGACGGTGACGGTGACCAGCGGCATGGTGTGCTCCCACGTAGGCGGAGGCGGCCAGCTTATCCCTTGGCCTGTGCGCAAAGAAAACGCCGGCCACGGGGGCCGGCGTCGAGGTGGCCGGCCCTGGGAGGGACCGGCCGGGGGAGGCGCGTTTACTTCGTGATGTCGACATCCTTGGTTTCGCGCAGGAACAGCGTGCCGATGATCAGCGTCATCACCGCGATGCCGATCGGGTACCACAGGCCGTAGTACAGGTTGCCCGTGGCCGCCACCAGCGCGAAGGAGATCGCCGGCAGGAAGCCGCCGAACCAGCCATTGCCGATGTGATACGGCAGGGACATCGAGGTGTAGCGGATGTGGGTCGGGAACAGCTCGACCAGGTACGCGGCGATCGGGCCGTAGACCATCGTCACGTAGATCACCAGCACCCACAGCAGCAGGATCGTCATCGGGACGTTGATGCGAGCGGTGTCCGCCTTCTCCGGATAGCCCGCCGCGGTCAGCGCGGTCTTCAGCGCGCCGCCGAACTCGGTGGTCTTGGCCTTGACGTCATCACCCGACAGGCCCGCGGCCTCGAACGAAGACACCGAAGCATCACCCACGCGCACCTGCGCCAGCGAGCCCGCCGGAGCGGTTTCCACGCTGTACGGCACGCCGGCACGGGCAAGCGCCGCGGTGGCCTGGTCGCACGAGCTGGTGAACTTGCGGGTGCCCGGGATCGGATCGAACTGGAAGCTGCAGGTGTTCTTGTCCGCGACCACCACGGCCGGCGAAGTGCGGCTGGCTTCTTCCACGCCCGGATTGGCGAAGTGGGTGATGCCCTTGAAGATCGGGAAGTAGGTCACCGCCGCCAGCAGGCAGCCCGCCATGATGATCTTCTTGCGGCCGATGCGGTCCGACAGCCAACCGAAGAACAGGAAGAACGGCGTGGCCAGGAACAGCGCGGCGGCGATCAGCAGGTAGGCGACCGTGGAGTCGACCTTCAGGATGCTCTGCAGGTAGAACAGCGCGTAGAACTGGCCGGCGTACCAGACCACGGCCTGGCCGGCGGTGGCGCCGAACAGCACCAGCAGCATGAGCTTCAGGTTGCCGCCCTTGATCGAATCGCGGAACGGAGTCTTCGAGCCCTTGCCTTCGGCCTTCATCTGCTGGAACAGCGGGGATTCGCTCAACTGCAGGCGGATCCACACCGAGATGCCCAGCAGGATGATCGAGGCCAGGAACGGAATGCGCCAGCCCCAGGCTTCGAACGCCTCGGTGCCCAGCGACAGGCGGCAGGCCAGGATCACCAGCAGCGACAGGAACAGGCCCAGCGTCGCGGTGGTCTGGATGAAGGCCGTGTACAGGCCGCGCTTGCCGTCTGGCGCATGCTCGGCCACGTAGGTCGCCGCGCCGCCATACTCGCCGCCCATCGCCAGGCCCTGGGCCAGGCGCAGCACGATCAGGATGACGGGCGCCGCCATGCCGATCGATGCGTAGTTGGGCAGCACGCCGACCAGGAACGTCGAGATGCCCATGATCAGGATCGTGACCAGGAACGTGTACTTGCGGCCGATGCGGTCGCCCAGGCTGCCGAAGAACGCCGCGCCGAACGGACGGACGAAGAAGCCCGCCGCGAACGCCAGCAGCGCGAAGATCATGCCGGTGGTCGGATTGACGCCGCTGAAGAACTGCTTGGCGATGATCGCCGCCAGCGAGCCATAGAGATAGAAGTCGTACCACTCGAACACGGTGCCGAGGCTGGAGGCGAAGATGACCTTCTTGTGGCCCTTCGTCAGCTCGCCCGACGACGAATGCTGCACAGTCGTGGAACTCATGTGGTTTCCCCTCAGAAAGTGTATTTGACGGTCGTGTGCAGACGCTTCAGGTCGCCTTCGCGGTCATCCTCGAGCGAACGCTGGCCGTAGGTCAGTTCGGCGCCCAGGTCCAGCTTCGGGAACGGCGAATAGATGATGTTGGCGTGCAGCGACTGCGTGCGCTCGGTGACGCCGAAGCCGGTGATGGCGGCATCGTTGTCGAAGTGCGAGGCGGAGTACATCAGGTTGGTACGGACTTTCGGGCTGAACACGTGGCGCCAGGCGACGAAGCCGCCGTAGCCGTCCAGCGCATTGATGTCGCCGTTGGCTTCGGTCACCACGTCGCTGCCCACGCCGAAGGCGAGATAGCGGCCAATGCCTTGGCCGGCGTTCACCGCATAGCGGATGTCGTCGCTCTTGCCCAGGTTGAACTTGCCCGACACGCTCACCGAGGCGCCGGTGTCGGTTTCGTCCAGCAGCTTGAACTGGCGCACCATGCCGGCGACGGTGAAGTGGCCCCAGTCGCCCTTGGTCAGCCAGCGCGCGGTGACGTCCGGCGCGGCATTGTCCCCGCTGTTGAAGCGGGCGCCGGTGAGGTAGGGGGTCACCGTGGTTTGCGGGTTCTCGACCGAGAACGACCACGGACCCTTGGTATAACGCAACTGCGCCTGGCGCACGAAGATCGTGCCATCGGTCGGTCCGACGAAGTCGACCGCATCCGGCAGCGCCGCCGTATCCATGAAGTTGGACCAGGTCTGGCCGGCCAGCCAGTTGTTCCAGCTGACATACGCGTGACGCAGGCTCACGGCGTAGGTATTGGTCGCCGTTTCGTTGCCGGCCAGCGCGTTGCTGCCGCCGCCGAAGAAATCCATCTCGACGAAGGCCTTGAACTTGTCGCCACCCTCGGTCACGTAGTCCGAGCTCAGCCAGAAGCGCGAGAACTGCGCATGGAAGTCGGCATACGGGTCGCCACCGTCAGCCGTCGGCCCACCCACCGGAATCGTGCCGGGCACGTAGAACAGGCGGCCCGAATTGCCGTCGGCGATGCGGCCATCGCTGGTATCGGTGACCATCGCGTCCATCTTGATGAAGCCGCCGTAGGAGAACGTGCTGCCCGGGTTGGCCGCGGTCAGGATGGTGGTGCTCTGGATCGGCTGCTTGCCGGCGGGCACGGCGGCCGGTGCGGCGGCCTGCTTGGCCTGCACCTGCGTCACCTGCTCCTGCGTGGTGGCGATCTGGGTCTGTTGCTGCTGTTGCGCGGACAGCAACAGCTGCACCTGGCGCTCGAGGTCGGCGACGCGGGCCTCCAGCGCTTTTTCCTTGGCGGTCTGTGCGAACGCCATCCCCGGCGCAATGAGGGCGACGAAAAGCGCGGCGGCCAGTGGCCGTCGCGCCATGAGTGCGGAACGTTGGGTCATAACCCCTCCCGAAAGGTTGATGGCCGCGTTGCGCGGCTGACGGAGACTTGCGCCTGCGCGCCGACGACGCCTATTCGCCATTAGTCGTAAGTGCGCCGCGGAGCGCACAACCCCTTGCCAGCAAAGGGGTGCGACGTTCGGTCGCACCATGCGCTCCCCCTGCTTTAAGACCATCGTCTAAGCCGGATGCTGCAATGCGGCACGTCCGTATGCGTCAAACTCGTTGCGTCGGACATGCCACGCGACGCGCTTTGCCATCTCGCCCGGTCTTCGTCCATGCCTCAGAATCGACGCATCACTTGAACGTCCCGGGAGGACCTCATGACTGACCAGTATCCGGTCAAGCCGGAATTCGCGGCCAAGGCCCGCATCACGCGCGAGCAGTACCAGCGCGATTACCAGGCCTCGATCAACGATCCGGAGGCCTTCTGGGGCCAGGCCGCCGAGCGCCTGCAATGGTTCAAGAAGCCGACCCAGATCAAGGACGTCAGCTACGCACTGGACGATTTCCATATCCGTTGGTTCGCCGATGGCGAACTCAATGCCAGCGTCAACTGCCTGGACCGCCAACTCGCCGAGCGGGGCGACAAGATCGCGCTGCTGTTCGAACCTGACGGCCCCGACACGCCGTCCTACGGCGTCACCTACCGCGAGCTGTACGAACGCACCTGCAAGCTCGCCAACGCGCTGCGCGCGCTGGGCGTGCAGAAGGGCGACCGCGTCACGATCTACCTGCCGATGATCCCGGACGCCGCGGTCGCCATGCTGGCCTGCGCGCGCATCGGCGCGATTCACTCGGTGGTGTTCGGCGGCTTCGCGCCCAATTCCATCGCCGACCGCGTGGCCGATTGCGGCAGCAAGCTGATCATCACCGCCGACGAGGGCCTGCGCGGGGGCAAGAAAGTGCCGCTGAAGGCGAACGTCGACGCCGCGCTCAAGCTGCCGGGTACCAACTCGGTGGAAACCGTCCTGGTCGTTCGCCACACCGGCGGCGCCGTGGACATGCAGATGCCGCGTGACCGCTGGTTCGACGCCGTCGTCGATGCGCAGCCGGCCGAGTGCGAGCCCGAGCGCATGAACGCCGAGGACCCGCTCTTCATCCTCTACACCTCCGGCTCCACCGGCAAGCCCAAGGGCGTGCTGCATACCACCGGCGGCTACCTGCTCTACGCAAGTTACACGCACGAAGCCGTGTTCGACCTGCGCGAGGACGATATCTACTGGTGCACCGCCGATGTCGGCTGGGTCACCGGGCACAGCTACATCGTTTATGGACCGCTGGCTAATGGCGCCACCGCGGTGATGTTCGAAGGTGTGCCTAACTACCCGAACGTGTCGCGTTTCTGGGAAGTGATCGACAAGCACAAGGTCACCATCTTCTACACCGCCCCCACCGCGATCCGCGCGCTGATGCGCGAAGGCGAGGCGCCGGTGAAGAAGACCTCGCGCGCCTCGCTGCGCCTGCTGGGCAGCGTGGGCGAGCCGATCAATCCCGAAGCCTGGCGCTGGTACTACGACGTGGTCGGCGACGGCCGCTGCCCGATCGTGGATACCTGGTGGCAGACCGAGACCGGCGGCATCCTGATCACCCCGCTGGCCGGCGCCATCGACCTCAAGCCCGGCTCGGCCACGTTGCCGTTCTTCGGCGTGCAGCCCGCGCTGGTCGACGCCAACGGCGAACGGCTGGAAGGCGCGACCGAAGGCAACCTGGTGTTGCTGGATTCCTGGCCGGGCCAGATGCGCACGGTGTACGGCGACCACCAGCGCTTCATTGACACCTACTTCCGCACCTACCCGGGCACCTATTTCACCGGCGACGGCTGCCGCCGCGATGCCGACGGCTACTACTGGATCACCGGCCGTGTCGACGACGTCATCAACGTGTCCGGCCACCGCATCGGCACCGCCGAGGTGGAGAGCGCACTGGTCGCGCACCCGAAGGTGGCCGAGGCGGCCGTGGTTGGCTTCCCGCACGACATCAAGGGCCAGGGCATCTACGCCTACGTCACCCTCAAGGCGGGCGAAGCGCAAAGCGACGAGCTGCTGAAGGAGCTGGTGGCGTGGGTGCGCAAGGAGATCGGCCCGATCGCCACGCCAGACCATTTGCAGTGGGCGCCGGGCCTGCCGAAGACGCGCTCGGGCAAGATCATGCGCCGCATTCTGCGCAAGATCGCCGAGAACGCCCCGGAGCAACTGGGCGACACCTCGACGCTGGCCGACCCGTCGGTGGTGGAATCGCTGGTGGCCGAACGCAAGGTGCGGTGAAGCAGGAGTGAGGGAAGAGGAGTGAGAAGTGGGTAAAGGCAGAAGCCCTTCCATCCGACTATCCTGACGCCGCACCTCTCACTCCTCACGCCTCCCCACTCACTTCTCGCCCCATGCCCACCCTGCTGATCGCCGACGACCACCCGCTGTTCCGCGAAGCCCTGCGCGGCGCCGTGCAGCGGGTGATGCCCGGCGTGAAGCTGCACGAGGCCGACAGCGTCGACGCGCTCTACGTGCTTGTCGACATGCACCCGGACGCCGACCTGCTGCTGATGGATCTCAACATGCCCGGCGCGCACGGCTTCAATGCGCTGGTGCACCTGCGCGCGCTGCATCCGCAGTTGCCGGTCGTCATCGTGTCCGCGCGCGAAGAGCCGGTGGTGATGCGCCGCGCGCTCGACCACGGTGCGCTGGGCTTCATCCCCAAGTCGGCCGATTCGGACACCATCGGCCAGGCGATCGGTGCCGTGCTCGACGGCGAACGCTGGGTGCCGGACGAAGCGCTAAGCGCTCCAGCGACGCCGCGGGACGAGCAGGAAACCGCGCAGCGTCTGCGCGATCTCACCCCGCAGCAGTTCAAGGTGCTGCAGATGCTCGGCGCCGGCCGCCTCAACAAGCAGATCGCCTACGACCTGGGCGTGTCCGAAGCCACCATCAAGGCGCATGTCACCGCTATCCTGCGCAAGCTGCACGTCACCAATCGTACCCAGGCGGTACTCGCCGCCGGCCGCCTCGCGGTCGATCCGGATGGCCTGGTGCTGCCGCCCGAAGAAGGCGAGTAGCGTCGGTGCCATCGCCGCGGCAGCACCGCCGCTGCGCTAGCGTCCTTCCACCCGAATACCGAAGCGCCGCAATACCGGGCCGGTGAGCAGCGCGCCAAGCAAGGCGCTGGGTGTCCCCCAGAACAGGACCGCTACATAGATCATGGAGGCGCCGCCACCGGCGTACGGACGAATGCAGTCCGTGTAGTACGCGAAGACGAGCCACGGCGCCAGCAGCAAGCACGCGCCCACCGCACGCAAGGGGTTGGCCGTGGCCAGCGAGACCGCGGCGGGCAGCAGCGGGATGACCAGGAAGAACCCGACGGCGCCCAGGTACCCCATCAGCGAGTGGTCGTAGCAGGCCGCGCTATTGAAGGCTTGCAACATCAGGATGCCGACAATGGCGGCGACGCCGAGGATGCGAGCGGTGTTGCGGGAGATGTCCAAGGCAGACTCCTGGTTATCCTGCTACGGGCCGTCGGTCCTGGCCGGGAGGTTCGCGCGGATCAGCGCCACGGTCTTGGCAAGGCGCGCGTCGGGTACCCGCACGCGCTTGATGCGCTGCGCATCGTTTGCTGGATCATGCGGCGTGCCACGCGCGCGCCCGGCGCCCTCGAACGTAGCGAGTTGCGGCGGGCCGATGCCCCAGTCGCTGCCGGCTTGCCGGGGCACGACGTGGAAATGAAAATGCGGCGTCTCCTGGCCGCTGTACACCCCATTGTTCTGGAAAGTGAGTATGCCCAGAGGCCTGAACGCGCCAACAAGCGCCACGGCTACCCGCTTCGCGGCCGCGAGCACCGCGCCGCACTCCCGGGCGTCAAGGTCCAGCAAAGTGGCGACATGCCGCCGCGTGATGACGCAGCACTGGCCCGTCTCGAACTGCCATGGGTTGATCACCGTCAGCGTGTGATCGTCTTCGTCGATGATCTTCCACCGCTCTTCATGGGCCGCCACGCAGAGGTCGCAGGGGTCTCGGACGGGGAGCTCGATCACGTGTCGGTTCCTGCTCATGGGATGACTAGGGTGTGGCGAATCCGTAGGTGCAGGCTACGCCCGGCAAGCACACCATGAGGGCCAGCGAAGGGCGCCATGAGCCGATGCTCGCATCTCAGCAGCGACCCGGCCCACAATCGGTGGCTCAGCCGACTTGCACGGTGCGATTTAGTTTAAGCGAGACTGCGACCAGGCCTTAGCTTGAGCGCATGGTCAGTCGGCACCCGCGATAGCCCACCATGAAAGCAATGGGACAGAAGCACAGAACGGGCCACCGTCCTTTGCCCTGCCGTGCACACTGGCCTGCAACGCGACGCCTGACGCGATGGCCTCTCCGGCCAACGAAGCGGAGATGCCTGTGAGGGGGACCTTGGCCCTGCGGGACCACGAGGTTCCAGATTCGCCTGCATACGTGCCGGAGTTGACGTAAACGAATCGTTTGGCCGGCGGCCCTTGTGCGAACTCCCCGGTAAGAGCTATCGGGTCCTTGGACAAATCCACCTGCACCGAGAAGTCGAAAACCAGGTTGCCAGAGGAGACGAGCGGCGGGAGAAGTTCCGATCTCCCACGTTGCATGGCGCAGTGAACGCCCGGCAGTGGATCATTCACAACCAGTCGGAGCTTGAGCGTCTGCTTCATGCGTTCTAACACCTGAGCCGAGCCGATTCTCAAAGCGGGTCGGTTTGAATGAATTGTTACGCCCCGGACGCACCCTAACAAGTCCAATAGATCTTGTTGATCAGGTCAACGGTCTCGGGGCCATCGCTGCAACCGCCCACGTCAGTGGCTAGCTTGTCCGAAGGCTCACGACCGATAATCCATTGCTGGGACGCGGCGTGCCACATGAGCTCGCCCTC
Organism: Pseudoxanthomonas sp. G3; assembly: GCF_057654715.1. Lineage (NCBI taxonomy): Bacteria > Pseudomonadati > Pseudomonadota > Gammaproteobacteria > Lysobacterales > Lysobacteraceae > Pseudoxanthomonas > Pseudoxanthomonas sp. G3. Next base: position 3,821,381 of record NZ_CM172805.1, on the reverse strand, counting down.
CGCGAGAGTGCCGGCTGGGAATGGCTCAGAAGCTACTGGGTTGATTACGACGATATGCGATCCGGTAATCTTCACTTCTAGTTTGATGCTCGGGATCGCAGGGTGCTCAGCGAAGCGATGTTGGAAGTCGTACTGGCCAGACGCGAGTGGAACAGCCGGATCGTTCTCGGCCGAGCTGGGAGAGGCCAGTATCACTGCTAATAGAACTAGTGAGCGCTTCATACGGGACCTAACACCTGAATTAAGCCGACCCGCGAAGCGGGTTCGGCTTGAATGAATTGTTAGGCCCGCGCATCGCGAGCCTCACGTGCCAAACGTATTGAATGCCAGAAATACGCCGGCGTACAGCGATGTTCCTGTGGCGAAAAACGCCAACGAAGCGCTGCGCGCTGAGGCGACCCCGGCGCTTGCAATGTAGTAGGCGAGCCCGGCCGCAAGCGACGACACGCCCAGCCAGACAATGGGGGCAACAGCGGACGGAAGCGAGAGCCCAAAGAACTTGGTGCCGTACGCAGCAAATAAGAAGGCGATGTGAGCTGAGGCAATCAGGAGCAGAAGTAGAAGACGTCCCATAGCGGGCCTAACACCAGAATTAAGCCGACCCGCGAAGCGGGTTCGGCTTGAATGACTTGTTATGCGCGCCAAGGTAAACCCGAAGCCGACGGCCCGCAACGGCTGCGCCGCACCAGGGAGCACGGACAAAGCATTCGCAGGCCCGGAACAGGTCGAGGCCAGCAAAGGCCGAAGCCGACAGTGCCGCAAGTCCGAAGGTCATGAAGCCATCCTTTGCCGAGCGGCACGAACGCGATGCATCCGAAGCCGAGTGAAGCGAAGTGCGGAGGTGCCAGTCGTCCGGATGAATCAGCGAGCGACCAACACCGAAGCCGGCAGCGCTGCAGAGGTCGACGCGTTACCGGAGCCGACAACATCAATGCGCCAACCCACGCATAACGCCTGAATTAAGCCGACCCGCGAAGCGGGTTCGGCTTGAATGAATTGTTAGAGCCCATGACTCACGATCTCTTGTTTTGAGCGAAAGACAATGCTGTCGCCTTGGTAGACGGAAGTTACCACGGTCACCAATGGAACTTCGTGTGCGCTCATCGAGCTGGTGAACGCGTAGCGCCGGCCCGGGAGCTTCGTGTTTGAGAAAGTCTTGGTTTCTGTCTCACCGGGCTCCAGCGCGAAGGTGGCCGCGCTAACGTCAGGGTTTCCCTTCACCCACTCCTGGGGCGTGACAATGGTGACCAGAGTTATCGCGGTAGCGCCAGGAGCGCGTGTTAGCTGGATCGATGTGTCGAACTGCTCATAGCTCCCACTGCAGGAGCAGATGACTAACGTGCTGAGAAGGGTGGCCAGCTTCCTCATGGGCTCTAACACCTGAGTTAAGCCGACCCGCGAAGCGGGTTCGGCTTGGACGAACTGTTATGCGCGCCAAGGTAATCCCGAAGCCAGCAGCCCGCAACGGGGCGGGCAGAGTAGGGAGCACGGACGAAGCATCCGAACGCACGGACAGGTCGAGGCCAGCAAAGGCCGAAGCCAACAGCGCCGCCAATCCGCAAGCCATGAAGCCATCCTTGTGCCGAGCGGCGCGAACGCCATGCATCCGAAGCCGAGTGAAGCGAAGCCAGGAAGCGCGAGCGAACCGGGCAGGTCAGCGACCGATCAACGCCGGAGTCTGCGATACGGTAGGAGTCGCAGCACCACCGAAGCCGACAACACCAAAACACCTACCCACGCATAACACCGGAATTAAGCCGACCCGCGAAGCGGGTTCGGCTTGAATGAATTGTTAGGCCGATAGCTAAGCATTCCGGGTGCCGCCAGTCGCAAGAATCCGCCGAATCAAGAGCAGCCTGCGTATCACGCGTACACATGTGATGAACAGACTGAAGGCGCCCAGTCCGGCCAGAAGAAGCACAGCAGGAACAGTGGACGTTACAAGCTTGTAGCAGCAGTATGCTAGAAGTGCGCCAAATAGCACGAGTCCTAAGACATTCTTCCAGAAGTGCCAAGGCGTAATAACAATGGTCGCGCTTGAATTTCGACTTCCCATAGTCCGCCCCCTAGCGGCCTAACACCGGAATTAAGCCGACCCGCGAAGCGGGTTCGGCTTGAATGATTTGTTAGGGCCAACGCCCGTACGGCCCATCATAGCTTTGCAAAGAACAATGGGACGACGAAGGCCGCAAGCGAGCCGCCCACCCATGCCGCCGCGAGGTTGCCAAAGGACAACTGCAATTTGCGTCGCCTAACGCAATAGAACGGAATTAACACTAGGAGCTGGATCAGAAGTGCGATCAAAGCTGCGCCTACTGGGAACACGATGCCAATGCATCCATCGCTTTGGCAGTTGCGACTAAAGGAGGCACCCCAAGCGGAAAGCAGGAAGATGACCGTCAAGGCAGTGGTGAGGTAATGAGGGTTTGGCCGCGTTTTTCTTGGATTCTGCACCGATCTCCCCCGTGGGCCCTAACGCCTGAATTAAGCCGACCCGCGAAGCGGGTTCGGCTTGAATGAATTGTTAGCCGTCATTGGCTCACCCGTTTCCATTCCGAAGACATGCGCTGGCTATGTAAGATCTCTTCTAATGCCCACACTTGATAAGGCGCTACTTGGCCATAGTCTCTGACAGTCCAGTGGCCGTCTTTGCCTGTCACAGTAATCTCCGCTGAGTAGTCATCTTTCCACTGGCCTGCATACTCGGATTGGTCCGATACGGATTTAGCAGCGTGGACTAGTTGTGCAAGTCGAGCAAAGTCTCTCAGGCTGATGTGCGCTGAATATTTAACGGACTTTTCTGGTAATAAGTAGTCGTCGGTCAGAAATGCCTCCCCATTGCGGTGGAACGTCACTGAATACACAGGACAGCTCCCTAAGCAAGGGCCGCGATCTAGCTTGATGCTGTCGTACGGGATGAGGGCGGACACATGTTGAGTATCCAGAATTTCGGGGGTCGACGAGATTACTTTTTGCAGCTCGCTCCATGATGAAGCGAGAGGTGCAGGCGCCTTCTGGCAGCCGATCAAGAGCCCCGTTCCTAAGATTGCCCAAAGTCTTCGCATGACGGCTAACACCTGAGTTAAGCCGCGCCGCGAAGCGGCGTCGGCTTGGACGAATTGTTAGGCCGCAGCCCCGCGCTCGCGCTCGATGCGGATGCAAAACTCGTAGAACTCACGAAGGCTGGGGGCAAGGAGGCGCTTCTCTCTGGTTTCATGATCGTATTCCCAGACACCTGGTTCCGGGTCGCTGGCGGCCACGAGATAGAGATCTCCGCTGCCCGATTCTCCGATGATCCAGTCGTTCTCTGGCCAACGATAGATGCCCGGATACCATTCGACCGTGCTACCGCGGGCGAGCCGATTCAGCTCTTCCACGACACTCGCATCGGTGGCAAGCGCGCACGATGCGTGGCTGTAATCGTCGATGTGGCCCAGCAAGCCATCAGCTTCAAGCCATTCGCGAAAGAGCGTAGTGGTCACGTTCGCCATGATGTGATTCTGCGGCCTAACGCCTGAATTAAGCCGAGCCGCGAAGCGGCTTCGGCTTGAATGAATTGTTAGGGCCCATCGACCCACACCTCAGTGCCCGCCGGAACGTCCCGCTTGGATAGGGTGGGGAACACGCAGCCCCAGCGGTACTCCTTGGGTGGAGGAGTTTGGAAGAAATGCTGCACTTGCAACGGCGCTGAAAGGACAGAGCCATCCGGGCGCCGAAGCTCAGCGAGAAGTTTGGCAGCACCCGGAAAGTCTTTTGGCAATGGACCAGGCACCACAATGAGCCCGCGGCCGGTGATCTCAAATGCATCTTCCACAGTCGTGAGGAGCTTTGGCATGGGGCCTAACACCGGAATTGAGCCGACCCGCGAAGCGGGTTCGGCTTGAATGAATTGTTAGCGCTCATGCCTGGAAGCGCGACGCCACAAGCGGATGGTAGGACAGAGCGACGCCACACAGCCAGGCCAGTGCCCCAACCGCGAAGAGCGCAATACTAAAGCTACCTATATGGCTTGCGAGCGGCGATTGCGCTAGAAGCCACATAGCTAAGAAGATAAAAGCAGATGCGATTGTAGCGAGCAGTCGGCCCAACCGTTTGAGTCGCATGAGGCCTACCGAAGCCACTGCTCCAATCACAAAGCCGCCAAGCAGCAAAGCGGCGCCGAGGACCCACATTGGGGGTGGTTGATCTAGCGGGATACTCACGGTCATGGGGTGCTCGAATGGCATGAGCAAAGGCGCCAAGAGCAGGGCTAGCGAAAAAATGGTCAACGTGCGGATGAGAGAGACCATGAGCGCTAACACCTGAATTAAGCCGACCCGCGAAGCGGGTTCGGCTTGAATGAATTGTTAGGCCTCAAGCTACACCCGCGGCTTGCGTGCGACAAGCCAGATGCCGAGGGCCAACAAGGCCACACCGACTGCGATGTGAAGTAATAGCTGGCCAGTCTGAGGCGGCGCCCCAAAAGGATCTGAGTCATTGGCAAGCTGCGCGCCTTGCGGATCAGCAAGGGCCAGTAAGCCAAAGATCGCAACACCCAGTCCAAGCGCAGAAACCAAGTAGCCGATTGCCCTGACAGCAAATCTCATGATGCTTGCTCTTGAGGCCTAACACCTGAATTAAGCCGACCCGCGAAGCGGGTTCGGCTTGAATGAATTGTTAGGCCCCGGTACCCGAGACCTCTCCGATGCCAGTATCCCAGAGCACGAAACTGTATGTCTCTGGCGAGCGCAGCGCTAGCAATGGCGTCACGTCCAGATGCCAGCGACGGAAGATCACGAGGAGTTGTCGTACGGTCTCAGGCTCCACAGGGTAGCCGAGGGTCAACTCCAGCGTAGTGCCGACGCCGCGAACGGACTGAAACTGGGGCAGCGCGCTAAGCCAGCCGAAGAACCGATCTTCGTCCGCCGCGGCAAAGAAAACTGGGCCTTCAAAAGAAATGATCACGGGGCCTAACACCGGAATTAAGCCGACCCGCGAAGCGGGTTCGACTTGAATGAATTGTTAGGCCGCATGCTGGGACTAGGCACGACGATATGCAACATGCTTGAGAGGTGACAACCCTGATGAGGCCAGGGCGGAAACATGCTGCTCATCCAGGTCCCAAGGGCTCGGAAAGTCCGCAATTACCTCAGTAGCGGCGAGTGAGCAGATCTCTCTAGCGGCATCAGATGGAGTGCCGTCGTACTCAAAGCGGAGTCGGATGATGTGCCCGACAACGTCGGCCTCAATCGAGGCTTGGCGCAACTGAGGGTGGACATCGCCGAGAAGGGCGCGCTGAAGTGAGAGTAGCAGAGCTTGAGGTTTAGCGATATCGCTCATGCGGCCTAACACCGGAATTAAGCCGTGCCGCGAAGCGGCATCGGCTTGAATGAATTGTTAGGCCTTAGCGGATCCATGCGCTCGTCTGCCCCAAAAAGCAGTTGCCTCGCATTGCCAAATGACCGCCAGTTACTTGCGTCTCAAAGCCATGAAGCTTGTCACCTTGCCGTAGCTTAGCGCGCAGCTCTGTCCAGCCCAGCTCACGGAGCTCTGGGAGAGTGGCGTGACCTACTACGACAGCCGGCCCGAGTTTTACAACGTTGGGAGGCAACGGCTCGCAACTAGGCGGCTCGATCGGCAGTGACGGCACAGCGAAACGCCCATAAGCGGTTACGCCAAGAACCGACAAACCAATCAGTGTGGCGGTCCAGGCAAAGATGCGGTTGGCTTTTGGCTGAGTTGTCACTGAAGTTGATCTAAGGCCTAACACCAGAATTAAGCCGACCCGCGAAGCGGGTTCGGCTTGAATGAATTGTTAGGCCGCGTACCCATGAGGCTACGGACGACCCGTCTTGCGTTGAAGTGCATCTACCGCTTGCCAGAAAGAGGGTGTTGCCTCGTTCTCGAATGGGCCAGAGTCTAAGAGGGCGTGCGCAATAGCGCGAACCTCCAGCTCAATTCTATCGGGGCCGAGAGTGCTGGCAACGGATAGCCGATCAGCTAAACGATCCAGCCAGGCACCGCCGTATGGCGCTGCGCTTGTAGTGGCCTTGAACCGGCGAATCTCATCGGCCCCTTGTGCCAGCAAGTTTGTGATTGCAGTCATAGCGGCCTAACACCAGAATTAAGCCGTGCCGCGAAGCGGTATCGGCTTGAATGACTTGTTAGACCTGCTAGCTATGACCATGGGAAAACGATCCTGTAGTAAGTGACGTAGGGTCGGCCAGCTCGTCATGCAGCGACTCAAGAACTGCTGAAATGGAATCAGGGGCGGAAAATCCATGCTGCTCTTGCAGTGCATTTGCGATGTGTCGAACCGTATCTGCAAGAAAGATACCCCATGCACGAGGCTCGTCACGCCCCATGTCATGCCACATGCCGATCTTTAGCGTGCAGTGCTGTTGTTCCTCCGCGATCCAGGCGCTGAGCATCTGGACGGAGTTCGGATCGCGCTGCGCTGCTGGTGGGACAACGAGTGGTTTCATAGCAGGTCTAACACCTGAATTAAGCCGACCCGCGAAGCGGGTTCGGCTTGAATGAATTGTTAGGTGCCGCCCATGGATAGCAGTATGCCGCATCCGATACGACGAACACCCTCGGAGAATTCCCAGCGAAAGCCGGGAACAAACATCGAGACATCCTCCTGCGGTACTACAAATACACAGTTGGCTTGGCACTTGCTGCCTGGGGATAGCCAAGCGACATTAATGAAATCTATCTGTCCGAGCACACAGTAATCTCGCCCGGGGAGATGGTGGTTTGGCCGTATGCCAGAGCCGAAGCCAGGCCGGCCTACCAGCGCAGCCTCATCGAGGGAGATCTCGGCGCGAAAGGAAAGCGTCTCGTATGAGTTTGCCATCATCTTTCAAAGGCACCTAACACCAGAATTAAGCCGACCCGCGAAGCGGGTTCGGCTTGAATGATTTGTTAGGTGCCGCCCTTGGACAGCTGCACCCACCCATACGACCCAAAATCATGCACGGCCAGCGTTGCTGGCACAGGATACGTCCACCCACCAGCTTTCCACCATGACTCCGCGAGCCAGCGCGAGAGCAGAGAGACTGTCAACTGAAAGCCAGGGAACTCGTCAGGTCCAACAAAGTACTGCTCGTCAATCTCTGCGAGGTCTTTGAGGTCAAGGTCAAGCTCAAGTGACCTCCCGGGAAAGAGGCTTTGATCTACGTGATCGACCTTGTTGTTCTTGCCACGCCAGTAGGCCCAGATACTGGGAGCTCCACCGTACTCGTCCGGGAAGATCTCCAGGTGCGCCTCGTTTACGCCGTGTCCGAGCGGAAGGGTCAATATCTCTCTGAGCGCGCGGATAGTTTGGTCTGAAAGACGATCCAGCTTGCGCTGATACATCGAGACAAACTGCTCTTGGTTCAAACCGTATGGGACCATCCGCGGCACCTAACACCTGAATTAAGCCGACCCGCGAAGCGGGTTCGGCTTGAATGAACTGTTAGCGGGCATATGTACGCCAGTGAAGCACCCGCTGTCCATCTGCCCTAATGCCAACGAACGTAAATTCTGTTGCATCGGCCGGGCACTTGTAGAAAACATACGACTCGCGGAGCTCCTCTTCGTTTGGCCACCAGCGGCGCTGAATATAAGCCGGGACGGTGCCTTTGAAATCTGTCGGAATGCAGCTTTCTGGAAGCGTTAGCGGCTCTCTATTTGGGATTGAGAAAGACAGCTCACTGGCATTTGAGTCAATGTTGTGGGTCTCTTGGAGATCGATGGCGTCAGAAGGCAGCCAATGCGGTATCCATCCTTTCTCCAGGTAGCCACTATCAATAACTTCTTTGGCTGTTGAGTAAGACGCGTCGGTTGTCTCCCAGAAGCAACCAGAAGTAAGTAGGCAAGTTGCGACAATCAATGAGTGGCGAAAGTGTTTGCTCATGCCCGCTAACACGAGAATTAAGCCGACCCGCGAAGCGGGTTCGGCTTGAATGAATTGTTAGCCATCATGCTTGGTGGTTGCTTGAGAAAGTGCAAGCACATGCGCACAAATCCAAAAGAGAAAAGTGCTGAAAACAGCGCATACACGATAAGAGTGACCAGAAGTGCAACCGGGCCGAATGTCATCTCTAAGCTGCCGCCCATGTATTGCTCGAATGCCCACCACGTCGGGAGTACCAGCGTACTGGCGAGAACGCTAAAGCGCCCAGGTAAGCGTGTCTTAGCGGCGACGAATGAGGCTGCTGCCACTACACAGACAAAAGCCAGCACACTGATCCCGAAGCCAACCATGCTGATGGTGCTCAGTAGGTCGAGCTCCTCCGTCGTGGGTGGCCTTACATCGACTATCCGTAGAGGACTATCTGACATGATGGCTAACGCCAGAATTAAGCCGAGCCGCGAAGCGGCGTCGGCTTGAATGAATTGTTAGGCCTCAGCACAGTCAACTCCACGTAGCCGAAGCATTTTACAAATGGTGTCCAGTCGAAACTCATTGTCCATGTGGCCGACAAAATATTGCTCTTTCTTGAGGGCTTTGAGTGCTGAAGGGAAGGCAAATATTGGAGCGTCTTCGTTCTTTGCAGAGCCTTCCAGGTAATAGGCATAAGGGTTTTCTTGGCGCTTGTTGGAATAGACGCAATCTAGCGAAGAAAGCCATTCTGAAAAAGCAGTACTGATCTTGTGCAACTGTGGGAATTGCTTGCGCAATGGAGTGGCGCGGAAGTGCACCTCGCCAACTGTCCAGAGAGCGCTTCGACGGACTTGTGGCAGAACAATCGTCGCTACAGGGGAGGTATCTGCATCTATGCCACCAGTATGGAGATACGAAAGAGGGCCGAAGTCTCTGAAGTGGAGAGCATGACCATACTCGGTCGCCGCCCTCGTGACTGGAGTGTCTAGAGACTGGAACCAAGCCATCACTTCTGATGGTTCGGTAGGGTTGGCTATGAATCTATGAGTCACGCTCATGCTTTTATGACGCCTAACACCTGAATTAAGCCGACCCGCGAAGCGGGTTCGGCTTGAATGATTTGTTAGGTGCCAACCGGCTGGCCGGCACCCTTGCGCTTTGCTATGAGCAAAATGACGAAAAAGGCCAGCAACGCCACGCACCATAGCGGCACATAGAGGAGCCAAGCAAGGCCAGACTCATGCCTTGGGACTGCCAGCAAGACCCAAAGCTGAAAGGCAATGAGCATCACATTGAGGAATGAAAGCCCCCACAGAAGTGCAGGTTGTCGAGCTTTGGGCCAGATAGTCAAGCAGCTGACTAGCAGCAGCGGCAATGCCATGAAGAGGTAGTTGGGTAGCAGGTACTTGAGAACATCGTTGCGGCCGTTATAGAGCCCAACCACCAAGTAAAGCGCGGCCGGTGCACAAAGCTGCAGCGCAACCAATCCAGCAAATCGGGTTGATCTAGGCATTGGCACCTAACACCTTGAGTTAAGCCGACCCGCGAAGCGGGTTCGGCTTGAATGAATTGTTAGACCGCAGCTATTGAACTTGACGGCTCATTAGACTGACTATGACCGACGCGCACTCAAGCTCACCTCTCATTACGGCAAAATCATGTGCGTCAACGATTGCGCCGCTTCCAAGGGTGTGACGCTTGTTTGGATCAGCGCCATTCTCTATGAGGAGTTTAACAATATCCGGGCTTCTACCGATGATGGCGCCAAATAATGGGTCAGTGTGCGACTGCGCCCGTACTATTTTTGCCCCATGCTGAAGCAACATTTCTACGTTATCGAGGTGTCCATTACAGCATGCCAAGTCCAGGGCAGAATCTTGATACGTCTTGCCTTTAAGATTGACGTCAAAGCCCAGGTCTATAAGGAGCTTTACCACCTCTGAAGTTGACTCGGCCGCCGCATAGTGAAGCAATGTCCCGCCAGCAAAGTATGTATGTTGATTTATTAGTTCAGGATGGCTTCTGAGAATCGATTCAGTCTCTCGGACTGATCCTGATCGGATATATTCAAATGCGGCAGTAAGTGGGTGCTTTTCTTGGGCGGGCATTGTGGCTTGCTCTGCGGTCTAACGCCTGAATTAAGCCGACCCGCGAAGCGGGTTCGGCTTGAATGAATTGTTAGGGCCAGTGAAGCGAGAATTACGCCAAAGTGCGATAACCCAGAACACAAGGCCCCCGATTGCGGCAAGAAGCAAAGAGGAGAGCGTCAGTGCCAGCCCGTTGAGTACGAAGTACTCCCAGGGTGATGTAACAAACCAAAGAACAAGGAAGAGACTGACCGCTATTAGGCCGCCGAGGACCGATTGCCACCAAGAAAGCCAACGTTTGCGAATGAATAACCAGACGAGCGGGACGCCGAAAAGCAGCATTGCCGTGTAGCCAATGACTAGCATGAGGCGAAACCACCACATGGTGAAAGTCCCATAAGGCGGAATTAGATAAGGAAGCTGAAGAATCAGTGGTGTTAGCAACAGCCCCAGAAGAAGTCGAATCATGGCCCTAACACCTGAATTAAGCCGACCCGCGAAGCGGGTTCGGCTTGAATGAACTGTTAGCGGGCATATGTACGCCAGTGAAGCACCCGCTGTCCATCTGCCCTAATGCCAACGAACGTAAATTCTGTTGCATCGGCCGGGCACTTGTAGAAAACATACGACTCGCGGAGCTCCTCTTCGTTTGGCCACCAGCGGCGCTGAATATAAGCCGGGACGGTGCCTTTGAAATCTGTCGGAATGCAGCTTTCTGGAAGCGTTAGCGACTCTCTATTTGGGATTGAGAAAGACAGCTCACTGGCATTTGAGTCAATGTTGTGGGTCTCTTGGAGATCGATGGCGTCAGAAGGCAGCCAATGCGGTATCCATCCTTTCTCCAGGTAGCCACTATCAATAACTTCTTTGGCTGTTGAGTAAGACGCGTCGGTTGTCTCCCAGAAGCAACCAGAAGTAAGTAGGCAAGTTGCGACAATCAATGAGTGGCGAAAGTGTTTGCTCATGCCCGCTAACACCGGAATTAAGCCGACCCGCGAAGCGGGTTCGGCTTGAATGAATTGTTAGGCACCATACGGTGCTGGTGCCTCTTTGCAAACGGTTACCTCGTCAGCCCACCAGTGACCCCGCTCGTAAGAGCAAAGCATAAGGCGTGCTGTTGGGGACGAGACCTCTAGGACTTGGTTCTCAGGCGCTGCAAAAAGGAGCGACACATCCTGATTGATTAGGTCAGCCCAAATGGCAGACGTAGAAACATCAAAGTCCGTAAGCGCAGCGTCTGGTAAGAAGTGAGATGCGTCGCTGGTGCCAATAGCGTACTGGACAGGCTCGCCAACCCAGGAGACGAAGAGCCTCTGACCATCTTGGAAGGTCAGCACCAGCTCACCGCCAAAATCATGGGTCTCACCATTTGCTGCAGCCTCTACGGCAGACTCCTCACCCTGAAGAAGCCGGTAGCAGATAGCGGTGAGCTTGGGCATGGTGCCTAACACCAGAATTAAGCCGACCCGCGAAGCGGGTTCGGCTTGAATGAATTGTTATGCGCGCCAAGGTAAACCCGAAGTCGACAGCCTGCAACGGCTGCGCGATACCAGGGAGCATGGACAAAGCATCCGCCAGCACGTAGCGGGTCGAGGCCAGCAAAGACCGAAGCCGACAGTGTCGCGAATCCGAAGGTCATGAAGCCATCCTTTGCCGAGCGGCACGAACGCGATGCATCCGAAGCCGAGTGAAGCGAAGTGCGGAGGTGCCAGTCGTCCGGATGAATCAGCGAGCGACCAACACCGAAGCCGGCAGCGCTGCAGAAGTCGACGCGTTACCGGAGCCGACAACATCAATGCGCCAACCCACGCATAACACCGGAATTAAGCCGACCCGCGAAGCGGGTTCGGCTTGAATGAATTGTTAGGGCGCGAGCAGCTAGCCCAGCCCGATCTAGTTAATTGCATGATTCACCAGTTAGCCAGAGCTTGCATGCGTCAACCTCGGCTACTTCGGCCGCTGATTCGAACTCTAGGATGTGCCAGTGGCCGTGTGACGCGAGCCTAGGGATTGCTGTGATGCTCATCCTGTATGCAGGCCCCAGCACTCTGAATAGTCCCTGGTACTCCGCGAGCGAGGCTTTATCCGAGCGATCTACCGTCATGAACGTAGCGATATGGTTTGCGGTAAGGCGTGGGTCGCAGCTAACCACAGCAACAGCACCATGTGGATCCATATAAGTGCAGCCATGGACTACAACTCGCTTGCCCTCGTACAAAGAGAAAGACTCTTTGAGCTTCAAGAGATCTAACTCTGGTGGTGAACTGGTGTGCATGTTGGCACATGCGCCAAGATAGGCCGATACAACCAGCATGAGCACCTTTGATGTTCTCATCGCGCCCTAACACCTGAATTAAGCCGAGCCGCGAAGCGGGTTCGGCTTGAATGAATTGTTAGGCGTGCCGGGCATAGTGGCTGGCCCTAGCTTGCGCCTCCCCTTTGACACCAACCACCTTGCCAAGAGCGGGGTCAGCCACTCTATAGATGATGTACCCCACATGCTGCAGCTGACTACGCTTGATACAAGTCAGCTCGACGCTGTGACTGGACAGCCAGTGGCTAGTTGCGCCCGCAGTACCAACAGCCAACATGAAGCTGTGCCAGTCTCGTGCTTGCAAATGAGGGTGAAACTCCACGGTGAAAGAAGATTGCTCCACGGACGCCTAACACCTATTAGACCCCGAAAGCGGGGTATAGCACGATTCTGACGCCAGGCGATTTCCACCGTCAATTGCCGAAAACCCTTGGCGGACGGCCCTCTCGGGCAAACATGAGTTCGCTCGGCAACTTGAAGGAGCGCAGTTATCCCGCGGTTGAGCGGTGCTAATCCGTTATAGCCGTAGATCTGAGGTGGTAATGGGCATGGTGGGGCGTCACTCGGGGGCGGGCACTTGCACCGGAATGTGGTGGGCGGCGAGGAACGCGCGGAGCGAGGCGGGTTTGACCGGCTTGGTCAGCAGACGGTAGCCGCGCTCGCGCGCTTCGCGTTTGAGTTCGTCGCGGCCGTCGGCGGTCAGCAGGGCGCCGGCGACGGGGCCGGGGCTGGCGGCGCGCAGGGCGTCTAGCGTGGCCAGGCCGTCGAGGCGGTCGTGCAGGTGGTAATCGACCAGCATCACGGCGGGACCTTCGGCGATCTTCTCCAGCGCCTCGTCGACCGTGGTGGCGGACATGACATCCACCTGCCAGCGTCCCAGCAGGGCGCGCATGCCATCGATGATCTCGCGGTCGTTGTCCACGCACAGCACGCGCAGGCCGGCCAGCGAATCGCTCGCCAGCGCCGCGCGACGCGAGGACGTGCGGCGCTCGCTGGCCTGGGTGCCGCGCGGCACGACGATCGAGAACATGCTGCCGCGGTCTACTTTGCTGCGCGCGTCGAGTTCGTGCTGCAGCAGGCGCGAGATGCGCTGGCAGATCGACAGGCCCAGGCCGAGGCCGCGTTCGCCCCAGTCGAAGGGCTGCTGGTAGCGGTGGAACTCGTCGTAGATCTGCCGCATGTGGTTATCCGGGATGCCGGGGCCGGTATCCCATACCTGCAGCACCACCTGGTCGCCTCGCACGCGCATGCCGATCACGATGCGACCTTCGCGCGTGTAGCGCAGCGCGTTGGCGAGGAAGTTCTGCAGCACGCGCCGCAGCAGGCGGCGGTCGCTGCGGACCGGGATGGGGCGCGCGTGCGCGCGCAACTTCAGCCCGCGTCCCGCCGCCACGGGCGCGTACTGTGCGGCCAGCTCGCGCAACAGCTCGCCGGCATCGAAATCGGTGATCTGCGTATGCAGGCCACCGGCGTCCAGGCGCGAGACATCGAGCAAGCCGTCGAGCAACTCTTCGGCGGCGCGCAGCGACGCATCCACGCGCTCGGCCAAGTGCTGGCGTTCCTGCGCCTGCGCATCGGCACCCTGCTCGCTGTCGCGCAAGGCGCTGACGAACAGGCGCGCCGCATTGAGGGGTTGCAGCACGTCGTGGCTGATGGCGGCCAGGAAGCGCGTACGCGATTGCTGCGCGTGCTCGGCCGCCTGGCTACGCTCGGCTACGCGCTGTTCCAGCGTTTCGTTGGTCTCCAGCAACAGCGACTCGGCCAGCTTGAAATCGGTGATGTCGTTGTAGCTGGTGACGTAGCCGCCGCCCGGCAACGGCTGGCCGCGCATTTCGATCACCTGGCCATCCGCGCGCACGCGTTCGAAGATATGCGGCGAACCCGCGCGCATGTAGCGGATGCGCTTGTTGATCTGCGCATCGATATCGCCGTCGCCCAGTTCGCCACGCTCGGCGTTGTAGCGGATCAGGTCCGCCACCGGACGCCCCACGTAGAGCATGCCCTCCGGATAACCGAACATTTGCTGGTAACGCCGGTTCCAGGCCACCAGGCGCATCTCCGGGTCCACCACGCTGACGCCGGCACTGATGTTCTCCAGCGTGGTCGACAGGATCTCGCGATTGAACCGCAATTCCTGCCCTGCCTGGTCGAGTACGGCCACCACTTCGCCCAGTTCCATGCCCGAGCCGCGCAGCACGCTGGTCAGCACGATCCGCGCGGATGCGGCGCCGATGGCCGCCGCCAACAAGCGCTCGGTGAACTGCACCCAGGCACGGTCGGCCGGTGCATTAGGTTGCAGCTCGCGCTCCAGCGCCTGTGCCTGTTCGGCGAACGCGCGCCGCGCGTGGCGCTCGCCGACCACGCGCTCGGCCAGCGTGCGCAGGTCGCCCACGCGCACGCTGCCGGGCCACTCGCCGGCGACCAGCGCGGGACGCTGTGCATACGGGTCCAGGAACGGGGCCGCACGCAGGCGTTCGTCCACGCCGGGGCGCGAGCGCGCGGAGACGATCATCATCGCGCCGGTGTTGACGAGCAGCGACCAGAACGTACCGTGCGTCAGCGTGTCCCACCCGCTCAGGCCGAACAGCTGCTGCGGGCGCAACCAGGCGATGCCGAACGGGCCGCTGTGCAGCCAGTGCGGATCGAACCAGCCGGCCTGCGTCATCGTCGGCAACAACAGCGTGTAGATCCAGGTGGCGAAGCCGAGCACCATGCCGACTTCCACACCGCGCCGGCTGGCGCCGCGCCAGTACAGGCCGCCGATCAGACCGGGCGCGAACTGCGCCACCGCTGCGAAGGCCATCAGGCCGTACGACGCCAGCGTGCTGTCGTTGCTGCTGCTGCGGTAATAGCTGTAGGCGGTGAGCGCGAGCAGCAGGATCGCCACGCGGCGGATCCACAGCACGCGCGAAGCCACGTCCGCCGCCGCGTGGTGCTCGGCCCAGCCGCGGCGCAGCAGCACGGGCATGATCAGGTCGTTGCTGACCATCGTCGCCAGCGCGATGCTGGCCACGATCACCATGCCGGTCGCCGCCGAAAAGCCGCCGACGTAGGCGACGATGGCCAGCGCGGTGCGGCCTTCGGCCAGCGGCAACGCCAGCACGTAACTGTCGTCGGCCACGCTGCTGCCACCGAACAGCGCCACGCCCGCGGCGGCCACCGGCACCACCATCAGCGAGAACAGCGCGAGGTAGCCGCCGAACAACCAGCGCGCCTTGCGGATATCGCCCACGTCGCTGCATTCCACCACCGCCACGTGGAACTGGCGCGGCAGGCAGACGATGGCGAGGAAGCCGAGCAGCGTCTGAGCGATGAAGCCCACCGGCGGTGCGTTCTCGAACAGCGTACGCGCCGAATCGGTCACCCGGATCGCATTGCCATCCAGCCAGAGATAGGCGAACACGCCGACGGCGATCATCGCCACCAGCTTCACCACCGATTCCAGCGAGATCGCCAGCATCATGCCGTGGTGGTGCTCGGTGGCATCCACCTGCCGGGTGCCGAACAGCGCGGCGAACAGGGCCATCAGCAGCGCCACGTACAGTGCGGGATCGGTGAAGAAACCGTGCGTGCTGTCGCCGCCTTCGCCGCTGAGTACGCTCAGGCTCATCGCCACGGCCTTGTACTGCAGGGCGAGGTAGGGCACCACGCCGATCAGGGCGATCACGGTGACCAGCGCGGCCAGCCGGCGCGAACGGCCGTAGCGCGAGGAAATGAAGTCGGCGATGGAGACGGTGTTCTCGCTGCGCGCGATCAGCGCGAGCCGCTCGATGATGCGCCAGCCGAACAGCAGCAGCAGGACCGGGCCGAGGTAGATCGGCAGGTACCCCAGACCGTTGCGCACCGCGCTGCCGACCGCGCCGTAGAACGTCCACGACGAGCAGTACACGGCCAGCGCCAGGCTGTAGACCACCGGACGCAGCCAAGGCCGGTCGGGGTACATCGGGCGGCGGTCGCCCCACCACGCTACGCCGAACAGCAGTGCGGCGTAGCCGATCGACACCAACAGCAGGATCCAGCTGGAAACCAACGCCCTCTCCCCCGCGCCCAACCCGTCGCCGAGTGTACTGCGTGGCGTGCGCTCAGGTGTCCGGTGCCAACAGCCCGCGCACGGCCGTCTCGGCCTGGCCGCGCAGTTCGGGGATGGCGATGCTTTCCCACACGCAGCCGATGCGCAGGCTGCCGAGGATGAACACGTGCGGCTGCGACTGCCCTTGCGCATCGACCATGCGCCCGTCGCGTGCGGCCTTCAAGCCGATGCCGTGCGGCCCGGCCTGTGCATGGCCCTTGCCCAGCAGGTCGTGCAGCAGCGGGCTGCGCATGGTCTGCGCGCGCATCTCTACGCCGGTGGCGTTGACCACGTAGTCGACATCGAACTCGTCGATGCGACCGTCGCGGGCGTGCGTGCTGACACGCAGGCGCGGGCCTTCGGCCAGCACCGTGTCCAGGCGACCGCGGTGCAGGCGCAGCTGGCCGCGTTCGACCAGCGCCTGCAAGCGGGCATGCACTTCCGGCGCGATGCGGTGGCGATGAACGTCCCACTGGCGCAGCACATGGCGCAGGAAGCGGCGCTGGTCGGGCAGGGACAGCGACTGCCACAGCGCCTGGCCATGCGGGCGGATGCGTTCCATCACCGACTGCCACGGCAGCCCGTCGGCGACTGCCTGCTTCGCCGCGCCGCGCAGGAAGCGCATGCGCGCACGCAGGCCCATCGTCTGCAGCGGTGCGGGGTCGTAAGTAGCGGCCGCGCCGTGGCAATGCGGCAGCGGCAGCAGGGCGTGCCGCGACAGCACGTGGATCGTGCCCGCGTGCGCGTTGTCGGCCAGGCTGAGTACCGTATCGACCATGCTCAGCCCGGAGCCGACGATGCACAGGTCGGCGCCGACCGGGATCGCCTTGATCGCATCGAAATCCCATGCCGGCAGCGAGCGCCCCGGCGGCAACTGCGGCGCGCCGCGGGCCGGCAGCGGCTTGGGCGTGTTGCCTACCGCCAGTACGACGCCCTTCGCCCGCAAGCTGCCGTGCGCTTCGAGGCGCAGTGTCGCGCCATCGGCATCCGGTTCGAGTTCGCTGACGCGATCGTGCACGACCTGGAGCGTCGCCGGACTCGCTGCAATCGCTTCGCCCAGGCGCGCGCGCAGATAGTCGCCATAGCGACGGCGTTCGATGAAGGCATGCGCGAGCGCATCGCGGTCGGGGCCGCCCGGCGGCGTGGTCGCCACCACATAGTCCAGGAAGTCCGCGGGTCGGTCATCGAAGGCGCTCATCCGCGCGGCGGGCACGTTCAGTACGTGCTCGCCATGTGTTGTTGCATACGCCACGCCCTGCGCGAGCACGTCGCGCGGCTCGATCATGACGATGCGCAGCGGCGTGGTGGCCTGGCGCAGGGCCTGCATCGCCACCAGCACGCCCCCGGCGCCGCCACCGATAATCGCAAGGTCGCAGGGCGGCAGCGGGGCAGTCGCGGTCTCTTCGCTCATGCGCGCATTGTAGCGAATGGACTGCATCGCCCTGCGCTGAGCCCTACATCAGCGAGTCCGCCAGCCGCGCGATGCCTTCACGGCTGCGTTGCCAGCCCGGCCGGCGCTGCCATGCCTCCGCCTGCACGATGTCGGCCTGTGCCAGGTAATCGGCTTCGATCGCGCGGATGCGCGCGACCACGTCGGCGTCGTAGCAGACCAGGCCGATTTCGGCATTCAACGCGAACGAACGGATGTCCAGGTTGATTGAGCCGACCAGGGCGATGTCGTCGTCGACCGTCAGGTGCTTGGCGTGCAGGAAGTGCGGCCGGTACAGCGCGATCTTCACGCCGCAGGCGAGCAGTTCTGCGTAATACGACTGCTGCGCCCAGGCCGTCAGCGGTTGGTTGTTGGTGGCCGACAGCACCAGTTGCACGTCCACGCCCGACAACGCCGCGATGCGCAGCGCGCTCAGTGTCGCGTCGTCCGGTACGAAGTAGGGCGTGGTCAGCACCACCTTGCGGCGGGCGAGGTGGATCAGCGCGTTGACGGTATCGCGCGCATTCTCGAACGGATACGCCGGCCCGCTGGGCAGCAGCTGCGCGGCCACGTCCTGCGCCTGTACCGACAGGTCCGGCTGCACGTCGAGGCGTTCGCCGGTCTCGATATACCAGTCGCTGGCGAACACGCCTTCCAGATGCGACACCACCGGCCCCTGCACGCGTGCGACCAGTTCGCGATTGGGATGGCCGGGCACGAAGGTCGCACCGGCGAGGTTCTGCGAGCCCACGTAACCGATGCGGTTGTCGATCACCGCCACTTTGCGGTGGTTGCGCAGGTCCATCCGGCCGCTGCGCCGCCAGCGCAGGCCGCCGGGCAGCATGTCGTGCACCGCCACGCCGGCAGCGCGCAGCCGCCCGCGGTACGCCCGCAATCCACGCTTGGCGCCCACGGCATCCAACAGCACGCGGCAGGTCACGCCGCGCGCGGCGGCCTCGCACAATGCCGTGGTCACGGCCTCGCCCACCGCATCGTCGAACATCAGGTAGTACAGCAGGTGGACCTGCTGCTGCGCGGCGCCGATGTCGTCGAGCAGCGCGCGCAGCGACGCGGCGTAGTCGTCCAGCAGCGCCACGGCATTGCCGTGGGTGGGCATGAACGCGCCCTGCCGTTCGATCAGCGGCGCCATTTCCGCCGCGGCGCCGTCGCGCGGGGTCCAGCGCAGGGCGCTGAGCGGGCGCTGTTCCTCGCGGATCACGTCCGAGGCGCGCGCCTGGCGGGTGATGCGTTCGCGCGACAGCCAGGGATGCCCCAGCAGCAGGTACAGCGGCAGGCCGAGCAATGGTACGAAGCCGACCAGCAGCAGCCAGCTGCGCGCGGCGGCCGGGGTCGTGCGGCTGGGGATCCACCACAGCGCCGCGAGGCGGATCAGCCAGTCGACGATCAGCAGGGCCGTGCCGAGGGACCAGTCCATGCGGTGCGGGTGTCCGGGGAGGAGATGCTCCGGATTCTGCGTTGGCGGGCGAACAAATGAAAACCCAAGCGCCGTTCCCTTCTCCCTGCAACGCGGGGAGAAGGTGCCCGAAGGGCGGATGAGGGGCAGCTTTTGGCTCGCCGAAGACTGAAAGCAGAAAACCCCGCCGAGGCGGGGTTTTCCTTGAGGCGCTGGATCCCCGCTTTCGCGGGGATGACCTAGCGGCAAAGGCGTTCGCTGTGCGAACGCGCCGCTAGGTCACTTGATCTTGCCTTCCTTGTAGATCACGTGCTTGCGCACGACCGGGTCGTACTTCTTGATTTCCATCTTGCCCGGGGTGTTCTTCTTGTTCTTGTCCGTCGTGTAGAAGTGGCCGGTGTTGGCCGAGGAGATCAGACGGATCTTGTCGCGCTTGGATGCCATGTTTAGTTACTCCTCAGACCTTTTCGCCGCGGGCACGCAGCTCGGCCAGAACGGAATCGATGCCGTTCTTGTCGATGGTGCGCAGCGCGTGCGCGGACACTTTCAGCTTGACCCAGCGATTTTCGCTGGCGACCCAGAAGCGGCGCTCATGCAGGTTGGGCAGGAAACGACGACGGGTCTTGTTGTTGGCGTGCGAGACGTTGTTACCGGTCTGCACACGCTTGCCGGTGACTTGGCATACGCGGGACATACGCACCTCGATAGGTAATTGTGTCGCCCATAGCCCGGGAGACGGCGGCCCGGCGGACGGCCTGCAGGACAGGACGGACACCACGCGATACGGTCGAAAACCGCTGCAGACACAAGCCGGAATCGCATTTCCGGCCGCAGATCCGGCCAGGCCGGACGCAGCGAGCCGCGCATTATGCCGAGGTTTTCCTTGTCCCGCAAGCACTTAGCGTGCAGGCCACGTAGAGCGGAGCTTGCTCCGCTGCTTTCCTGCCCATCTCCGGTATCGGGCAGGGGTTACGGAGCCGAGCAAGCTCGGCTCTACGGGATGATCTCGCCCGATTGTGAGATCAGGGGGCGGCCGTCGCCGGCTTGGCAGGGCCGGCCTTGCTCTCGGCAATGAAGGCCCGGATCTGGCTCTCCAGCACGGGCAGGGTGACCGAGCCCTGCTTCAGCACGGCGTCGTGGAAGGCCTTGATGTCGAATTTCGAACCCAGCTCCCGCTCAGCCTCGCCGCGCAGGCGGACGATGGCGATCTCGCCCAGCTTGTAGCTCAACGCCTGGGCGGGCCAGGAGATGTAGCGGTCCACCTCGGTGGTGACTTCGTGCTCGGACAGCGCGGTGTGGTCGCGCAGGTAGGCCAAGGCCCGGTCGCGGCTCCAGCCCTTGTGGTGCACGCCGGTGTCGATCACCAGGCGGGCGGCGCGCCACATCTCGTAGGTCAGCCGGCCGAAGTCCTCGTAGGGCGTCTCGTAGATGCCCATCTCCTTGCCCAGCTTCTCGGTGTACAGCGCCCAGCCCTCGCCGTAGGCGGAGATGTAGTTGTCGCGGCGGAACGCGGGCTGTTCGCCTTGTTCCTGCGCCAGCGCCGCCTGCAGCGAATGGCCGGGCGAGGATTCGTGCAAGGTCAGCGCCGGCAGGTTGTACAGCGGTCGCGAGGGCAGGTTGTAGGTATTGAGCCAGTAAGTGCCCAGGCCGCCGCGGCCGGCCGTCCAGAACGGCGCGATGTCGGCCGGCACTTCGACGATGGTGAACCGCCCGCGCGGCAGCGTGCCGATGAACTTGCCGACCTCGCCATCGACGCGCTTGGAGATCCACGCCGCGCGGTCGAGCAACTGTTGCGGTGTCTTCGCGTAGAACTGCGGATCGGTGCGCAGGAAGGTCAGGAACTCGGCGAACGTGCCCTTGAAGCCGGTCTGCTGGATCACCTCCTGCATCTCGGCCCGGATGCGCGCGGCTTCCTTCAGGCCGATGGCGTGGATCTCCTCGGCGGTCAGGTCCAGCGTGGTGTATTCGCGGATCTGCTGCGCGTAGAAGTCCTTGCCGCCGGGCATCGCCTCGGCCGCCAGCGTGGTGCGCGCCCTCGGCATGTATTCGGTGCGGAAGAACGCCAGCAGCGTGCCGAACGCGGGGACGACCTGCTCGCTGATCGCGGCGCGCACGTCCTTGCGCAGCGCTTCCTGTTCGGCGGCCGGGATGCTGGCCGGCATCTTCCTGTAAGGCGCGTAGAAGGCGGACTGCTCCGGATCCTTCAGCTCTGCCACCGCCGCGATGGAGACATCGCGGCCGTCGAGCACGGCGCGCGGCACGGTGAAGCCGCGCGCCAGGCCGGCGCGCATGTTGGCGATGTGCTGGTCGAAGTGGCGCGGCACGTCGCGCAGGCGCGCGGCGTAAGCGCGGTAGTCGTCCGCCGTTTTCATCTGCCGGCGCGCCATGAAGGACAGGTTCGACCAGAACGACGAGTCGGAGTTGAACGGCATTTCGTACGCGCGCAGGCGTACTTCCGCGGCGAGGTTCTCCACCTGCGGGCGGTAGATGGCAAGGTTGATGCGGTTCTCGGCCGACAGTTGCGTGGCATCGATGCCGTCCAGGTCCTTCAGGACCTGCTCCCACACCTTCAGGCGCGCTTCGTGCGCGGCGGCACCGACATCGGGCAGGCGCGTGTTGTCGCCACTGGTATCGGAGTCCTCATCGGCCTGGCCGGTCTGTTCCTGCCGCCACTTCCATTCCTTTTCATAGATCGCCTGGAAGCGCTGGTCGGCGTCGGAGGGCGCGAAGGCGAGCGCGTGCAGCGGTGCGCACGCGAGCAGGAGGGCGGCGATGCGGAGGTTCAAGGCAGATATCCGGTCGAAGCGGAATCCGAATGGTAATGCAGCGGTGCTGTGCCCGTCCGGGCGGCAACGCCCGTCTTTGTGGGAGCGATGTAAGTCGCGAGGTTTTCGCTCATCGCTGGACCTGCTTGACCGCTATCGCGACTTACGTCGCTCCCACATCCCACATTCCCACAACAACCTGAGCGCCTCAGCCCTTCGGGCGCAGGCGCTCCAGCACACCATCCAGCGTGTCCAGATCGGTGTACTGGATGATCAGCTTGCCCTTGCCGCCACGGCCGTGGGCGATGGTCACACGCGTGCCCAGGCTCTCGGACAGTTCGGTTTCCAGCGAGGCGATGTCGGGCTGCGGCGCGGCCTTGGTGGGTTTGGCCTTCTTGCCGTTGACCGGCACCTTGCCGGCGGCGAACTGTTGCGCGCGGTGTTCCACTTCGCGCACCGACCAGCCCTGTTCGGCGGCATCGGAGGCCAGCTTGCTGGCCAGGTCGGGCGACAGCGTCAGCAGCGCGCGCGCGTGGCCCATTTCCAGGCGTCGTGCTTCCAGCAGCGCGCGAATGGCCGGCGGCAGCTCCAGCAGGCGCAGCAGGTTGGAGACGGCGGCGCGCGAACGGCCCACGGCCTCGGCGGCCTCGGCGTGGGTCAGCGAGAATTCGTTGATCAGGCGCTGCAGCGACTGCGCCTCTTCCAGCGGATTGAGGTCTTCGCGCTGGATGTTCTCGATCAGCGCCATCGCGATGACGGTACGGTCGTCCAGTTCGCGCACCACCACCGGCACTTCGGCCAGGCCGGCTTCCTGCGAGGCGCGCCAGCGGCGTTCGCCGGCGACGATCTCGAACTTGCCCGGCGACAGCTCGCGCACGACGATCGGCTGGATCACGCCCTGCGCCTTGATCGACTCGGCCAGCTCGCTGAGCTTGGACGGATCCATCGCCATGCGCGGCTGGTACTTGCCCGGCTGCAGCTGCGCCACCGGCAGGGTGCGCAACGCTTCGCCCGGCTGGGCTTCCGGCGGGGGCGTCTCGGCGGCTTTCGGGCCGAGCAGGGCTTCCAGTCCGCGACCCAGGCCGCGTTTCTTCGGGGCGCTCATCACGCGTGCTCCATGTGCTTCTGCTGCTTCTTGCGGTCGGCCTGGCGGCGCAGGATCTCGCCGGCCAGGCCCAGGTAGGCCACGCCGCCGCGCGAGGCGCGGTCGTAGCCGACGATGCTCTGGCCATGGCTGGGTGCCTCGGCCACGCGCACGTTGCGCGGCACGATGGTGCGGAACACCTTGTCGCCGAAATGCGTGGTCAGTTCACCGGACACGGCGTTGGCCAGGTTGTTGCGGATGTCGAACATCGTGCGCAGCACGCCTTCGATCTCCAGGCCCGGATTCAGGCGCGTGCGCAGCGCGTCGATCGTTTCCATCAGCGCCGACAGGCCTTCCAGGGCGTAGTACTCGCACTGCATCGGCACCAGCACCGAGTCGGCGGCGGTCAGCGCGTTGAGCGTGAGCAGCGACAGCGCCGGCGGACAGTCGATGATGATGAAGTCGTAGTCCGGGCGCAGGCTTTCCAGCGCGGTCTTCAGGCGAAGTTCGCGGCCGGAGGATTCCATCAGCTGGATCTCGGCGGCGGTCAGGTCGATGTTGCCCGGCATCAGGTCGAACCCTTCGGCGGTGGTGACCACCGCGGCCTTCGCCTCCACGTCGCCCAGCAGCACGTCGCAGGTCGAGGCCTCGACTTCGCGCTTGTCCACGCCGCTGCCCATCGTCGCGTTGCCCTGCGCATCCAGGTCGACCAGCAACACCCGCTGCGGCGCGCGTGCGAGCGCGGCGGCGAGGTTCACGGCGGTGGTCGTCTTGCCGACTCCGCCTTTCTGGTTGGCAATGGCAATGATGCGGGCCATGCGAGGGCGCCTTATCGATGACGGGTGGGTAGGGGATTATGGGGGGTCGGGAGCGGGCGTGCGAAATCATCCCAACGCATGGACCGGCCGCGTCCGGTCATCAGGCCGCGCGCCCGCGCGACATCGCGGGAGCGCACTCAGTCATATCAAGGAGTTACACCGTGCGCACCGGCGCGGTGCGCGATTCAGTCGCGGCGGACGACCACCATGTGGCGCTCGCCGACCAGCCCGGGCACAGCCAGGGCGTCGATCGTCGCCACCGACCAGCCGGCCGGCAGGGCCGCGATCTCATCGTCGGGTCGCACGCCCTTCATCGCGAGCAACGCGCCGCCGGGCTTCAGCAGATGGCCGCTGACCTCGATGATGCCGGCCAGCACGTCCAGCGCACGCGCAGTGAGCGCGTCGTAGGCCTGCGGTTCGTCGAGCGCCTCGGCGCGCGATTCGGCCACGCGGGCGTTCTCCAGTTTCAACGTGCGTACGGCTTCGCGCAGGAAACGCGCCTTCTTGCCGTTGCTCTCCACCAGGGTCACGCGCAGGCCGGGCTTGGCGATGGCCAACGGGATGCCGGGCAGGCCCGGTCCCGTGCCGAGGTCGGCGAGCGCGCCGCCGCGGGTGGCAAGTTCGTCCACGAACGGATGCATCGCCAGCGAGTCCAGCAGGTGGCGCGTGACCATCTCGCGCGGGTCGCGGATCGCGGTGAGGTTGTAGGTCTTGTTCCAGCGGTCGAGCAGGGCCAGGTAGGCCAGCAGGCGCGGCGCCAGCGCGTCGGCATCGAGGCCGAGGGTCGTCAGTCCGCGGTGCAGGGTGTCGCGCAAGTCGGCGGGGAAGGCGGTGTCGTTCATCGCGCCATTATCGCAGGCCTTCGCGCCGGCCCCGTGGGTGCCAGGCCAGCGCGGCGCGGTAATCCGGTCGCGGCGCCCACTCGTGTAGGTGCCAATCGTCGGGTCGGCCGAGGCCCGGATCGCAGGCCACCAGCCGCGGGGCTTCGTCGCTGAGCGCGACGTGGAAGCGGTGCAGGCCGAACGAAATGCCCTGGCCGTGCGTCTTCAGTATCGCCTCCTTGCAGCACCACAGACGCACGAACGCGAGCAGGCGCGCATCGTCGTCGTTGATCGCGCGCAGCCACGCGCTCTCTTCCGGATGGTAGAAGCGTTCGGCCAGCTCCAGCGCGCGCGGCCGCGGTCGCAGGCGTTCGATGTCCACGCCCAACTCCACGTCTTCGCCCAGCGCGAGCAGCAGCGCTTCGCCGCTATGGCTCCAGCCGGTCTCCAGGTGGTGCAGCGGTGCGATGAAGTGCGGCCGCCCGTGCGCATCGCGGGTGATGGGCAACGTCTCTGGCGTGAAACCCAGCGTGCGCGCCAGCGACTCGCGAGCCTGCGGTTCGCCGCGTTGCCGCGGGGCGTGCGGCAGCAGCCACAGCGCGATGCCGTCGTGGCGCCACTCGGCGGGGGCGTCGCGCCAATTCATGCGCGGGCACGCGGTGCGTGGTGCGGTACGGCGTGCAATCGCAGCACGACCGCGGTATCCAGCAGTGGCAAGGACGCGTCCCCCATGTGAGTTAACGGTGGTTTCACGCCGGACGGTAAAGATTCAAGCGTGCCCCGCGCGATGGGGTCCTGTCCAACAAGGGAGAAGCGACGCATGAATTTTCTTATCTATCTGATCGTGGGTGGCATCGCGGGCTGGCTGGCCAGCATCGTGATGAAGCGCGATGGCTCGCAAGGCATCATCCTGAACATCGTGGTGGGCATCATCGGCGGTTTCCTCGGCGGCTGGCTGCTGCCCACGCTGGGCCTGGGCCTGGGCGGCGGCTGGGTCGGCTTCCTGATCACCGCCTTCATCGGCGCCGTGGTCCTGTTGCTGATCGTCAACCTGCTCAGCCGGGGTCGCGCCCGGTAGCGGTTCCGCTGCGGCCGCGTGCGCATTCGAGACGCACCCAAGGCCCGTGGCAAGAAGAAGGCCCGGCATCCGCCGGGCCTTCTTCGTTTGCGTCGTTCAACCGCCCAGCCGTACCCACGCCGGGGCGTGGTCGCTCGGCCGGTCCCAGGTGCGAGGTTCGCGGTCGATGCCCGATTCCACCGCGTTTCCGCGCAAGGCGTCGGATACCAGGGTCAGGTCGATGCGCAGGCCCAGGTTGCGGCGCAGGCCGCCCATCCGATAGTCCCACCAGCTGTACACGTTGGCTTCGTCGCTGTGCAGGCGGAACGCATCGTGCAGGCCGAGCGCGTACAGCCGCTGCAAGGCGGCGCGCTCGGCGGCGGAGGTCAGGATGTGGCCGTCGTTCCAGACTTTCGGATCGAATACGTCGCGCTCGTCCGGCGCGATGTTGAAGTCGCCCATCACCACCAGCTTCGGATGCGCCTGGAGTTCGGCGGCCAACCAGTCGTGCACCGCCTCCAGCCAGCGCAGCTTGTAAGCGTATTTGTCGGTGCCCACGTCCTGGCCATTGACCACGTAGAGGTTGACGATGCGTACCTCGCCCACCGTCGCGGCGATCACGCGCTTCTGTTCGTCGTCGAAGCCCGGAATGCCCACCTGCACGTCGTCGATGGCCTCGCGCGCCAGCAGTGCAACGCCGTTGTAGGTCTTCTGCCCGGCGAACACGCTGCGGTAGCCCAGCTCCGCCAGGGCGGTGTCGGGGAAGCGGTGGTCCTCCAGTTTGGTTTCCTGCAGGCCCACGATGTCCGGTGCGAACGCGCCCAGCCACTGGGTGAGGTGCGGCAGGCGCACGTTGAGCGAATTGACGTTCCAGCTGGCGATCTTCATGGCGGCGATTCTATGCCAGCCGGCGCATCATGCGCCCGAGGCTTCGTCGGCCGCCACCGCGCCGTGCGCTTCGCCCTCGCCGTCGCGCATCAGCCGCGCGGCCATCCAGGCGGCCACCAGCATCATCGCCATGCCGAACACGGCGATGGCCCGCATGGCGTCGGTGAAGGCGGTGCGTGCGGTGTCGACGACAGCCACCCCCGCCGCACCGCCGAGTTCGCTACCCACGGCCACCGCACCGCCCAGCGTGGACAACGCGCGCGTCGTGTCGGTGTCGGCGAGCGTTGCCGGCAGGGTTGGGTCCAGCCACAGGCGATACGCCAGCATGCCGGCGCTGCCGAGCATAGCGATGCCGAGTGCGCCGCTGAGTTCGGCACTGGTCTCGGCCAAGGCGGACGCTGCGCCCGCGCGTTCCGGCGGCGCGGTGGTGATGATGAGTTCGTTGCCGACGGTGAACACCGGCGCCATGCCCAGGCTCATCGCCAGCATGCCGGAAATCAGGATCCACAGCCCGTACGGCGGCACCACCAATGCGGTGATGCCGAAGCCCACGGCAGCGAGCAGCAGGCCGCGCACCATCACCCGGCGCGCGCCCCAGTGCCGTGCGAGCCGCGGCGCCAGCAGCGAGCCGAAGGTGAAGCACAGCGACCACGGCACCGTCGCGATGCCTGCCTGCAGCGGGGTCAGGCCCAGCACCAGTTGCAGATACTGGGTCATGAAGATGTACACGCCCATCATCGACAGGCCGGCCAGTGCATAGGCGACGATGGCCGCCGAGAATGCCGGCCGCTGGAACAGGGTCACGTCGAGGAACGGATAGGCCAGGTGCTTCTGCCGGCGCACGAACAGCACGCCCAGCACGATGCCGACCAGCAGCACCGCGAGACCGCGCATATCGGCGCCGTACTCGGCGATGCGCTTTAGTCCGTAGACCACGGCCAGCACCGCGAACAGCGACTGCACCATGCTGACCGGATCGAGCGCGCCTGCGTCCGGGTCGCGGTACTCGGGCAGCAGTTTCGGCCCCAGCACCAGCAGCAGCACCATCACCGGCACCGCCGCCAGGAACGCCGCGCCCCACCACCACCATTGCAGCAGCAGGCCGCCGACCAGCGGGCCAATCGCGCCGCCGACCGAGAAGGCCGCGATCCACACGCCGATCGCGAACTGGCGCTCGTGCTCGTCATGGAACATGTTGCGGATCAGCGACATCGTCGACGGCGCCAGCGTCGCGCCCGCCACGCCCAGCAGGGCGCGCATCGCGATGAGCATCTCCGCGCTGCGCGAGAACGCCGCGATCACCGAGGCGGCCGCGAACGCCGCCGCGCCGATCAAGAGCAGCTTGCGTCGGCCGATCCGATCGCCCAGCGTCCCCATCGTGATCAGGAAGCCGGCGACGAGGAAGCCGTACACGTCGACGATCCACAACAGCTGGCTGGCGCTGGGATCCAGCTCGGCGCTGATCGCCGGCAGCGCGAGATTCAGCACGGTCAGGTCCATCGCATAGACCATGCAGGGCAGGGCGATGATGGCCAGCCCGATCCATTCGCGGCGGGTGGCTTTGGCGGGCGTGGCGGCAGTCGGCATGCGGATCCTTGCGTCGGGTCTGACCGTGCGACGGACGGGAAGGTCCATTTTCGACGAAGTCGAGGGCGCCACATGACCTCAAGGGCCATCGTGGCCCTTATCGCCTCCGGACGCCGCGCCCGTGGATCCCGCATGCAACAACCCGATCCCGTCATCCCGGCGCAGGCCGGGATCCACTGGCTCTTGCCGTTGCGCCGGCCCGATGAGCCCTGGCCGCCATAGGCCAATCCAGGCAACCGCAAGATCAAACTGGGTCCCAGCTTTCGCTGGGACGACGGCTGCTGTGGCATGCCGCTGGCATCCAACAGCCGAATGACCTCTCGTCGTCCCGGCGCATGCCGGGACCCAGCGCCTTTGCATGACCCACGCGGCACACCAAAAGCCCACGAGACAATCCAGACGGCGTCATCCCAGCGCAGGCTGGGATCCACTGGCTCTTGCCGTTGCGCCTGCCTGATGAGCTCTGGCCGCCATAGGCCAATCCAGGCCACCGCAGGATGAAACGGGGTCCAGCTTTCGCTGGGACGACGGCTGTGCGTCATACCCTCGGTATCTGACAGCCGAGTGACCACTCGTCATCCCGGCGAACGCCGGGACCTAGCGTTCGCGCGAGCCAAGAGATGAGCCACACCCACACCGCACGCAACAACTCGATCCCGTCATCCCAGCGCATGCTGGGATCCACTGGCTCTTGCTGTGGCGCCCGCCGATGAGCCCGTGGACACAGTAGGCCGATTAAGAAACCGCAGGATCAAAATGGGTCCCAGCCTTCGCTGGGACGACGGCGGGGTTCCCGCCTTTGCAAGAACGACTGGCAGGAGCCGGGTCGTTAAGAGGATCCCTAGCGGATGATGAAGTCGATGAAGCGCGCGACCTTCGAGTACGGCGGCTTCAGCAAGTCGCTGCCCGCGCGCCGCGGCTGCCACAGCACTGGCAGCGCCTTGCTCATCGCATCGAAGCCCGCCCGCCCGTGGTAGGCGCCCATGCCGCTGGGGCCGATGCCGCCGAACGGCAGCGCGTTGATGCCGAAGTGCAGCACGGTGTCGTTCACGGTCACGCCGCCGGCCAGCGTGGTGCGCAGGATCTTCTCGACGCGCGCGCGGTCGTGGCTGAACGGGTAGAGCGCCAGCGGGCGATCGTGCGCGTTGACGTAGGCCAGGGCCTCGTCCAGCGAGCCGACCGTGCGGATGGGCAGGATCGGGCCGAAGATCTCGTCCTGCATCACCTTCGCGTCGTCGCCGGGTTCCAGTACCAGCGCAGGCGCGAACAGCCGTTGCGCGCGGTCGTGGTGGGAGGCCAGCGGGATCACCTCGTGACCGCGCTGGCGGGCGTCGTCCAGGTAGCCTTCGAGCCGGCCGAACTGGCCGTCGTTGATGATGCGGGTGTAGTCGCCGGCATCGGACAGGTCGCCGTAGCGCGCCGCCACTTGCTCGCGCAACGCCTGCACCAGCGCGTCGCGCCGGCTACGGCCCACCAGCAGCACGTAATCCGGGGCGATGCAGGTCTGCCCACCGTTGAACCACTTGCCGGTGGCCAACCGCGCGGCGGCCTGTTCCACCGGGAAATCGTCGCAGACGATGGCGGGCGATTTGCCGCCCAGTTCCAGTGTCAGCGGCGTGAGATTGGGCGCCGCGGCCGCCATCACCTTGCGGCCGACGGCGGTGGAACCCGTAAACACTAAGTGGTCGAACGGCAGCGCGGCGAACGCCGCGGCCACCTCGGCACCGCCGGCGGCCACGGCCACGCGTTCCAGCGGGAAAACCTCCGCCAGCAGCGAGCGCAGGAACTCGGTGGTGCGCGGCGTGTGTTCCGACGGCTTCAGGTAGACGTGGTTGCCGGCCGCGATCGCGGTGGCCAGCGGAATCAGCGCCAGGTTGACCGGATAGTTCCAAGGCGAGATCACGCCGACCACACCGACCGGCGCTTGCCGCACTTCGGCACGCGCCGGCCAGAAGCGCCAGCCCACGCCCACGCGGCGCGGTTTCATCCACCGGCGCAGGTGCGAAGCCAGGTGGTCGATCTCGTTGAGCACCGTCATGCCGTCGGCGATCAGCGACTCGTGGCGCGAACGGTGGCCGAAATCGGCGGCGACGGTGTCGGCCATCTCCGGCAGCCGGCGCTTCAGTGCATCGCGTAGCCGCTGCAGGTCGTCGCGACGCTGCGCGTAGTCGGGCTTGCGGGCCTGCCAGGCCTGGCGCAACCGGTCCAGCGTTGGGGCCAGGTCGACCACCTGCGTATCGCGCGTCACGGGGCGATCGGACGGCGGCGCGGCGGGCTCGCGTCCCGCGGTGGCGGCCGTGATCGCGCTGTTGGCGGCGGTGATGGCCGCGTTCGCGGCGGTGGTGGCGGCATGCGGGAAGGTCGTCATTGCCCGAGTGTATGCCTTCCCTTCCGAGCGGGCGCACTACAATCCGGGCATGACCGCCACTCTGACCGCCCTGCGCCCCTATCTTGGCCGCTTTCCCGTCCTCGGCCCGCGGGTCTATGTCGATCCGGCCGCTACCGTGATCGGCGATGTCGAACTGGCCGAGGATGCCTCCGTCTGGCCCGGCACGATCCTGCGCGGCGACGTCAACTTCATCCGCGTCGGTGCGCGGACCAACGTGCAGGACGGCACCATCGTCCACGTCAGCCACCACAGCCCGTACAACAAGGCCGGCTATCCCACGCTGATCGGCGCCGACGTCACCATCGGCCACGGCACCATCATCCACGCGTGCACCATCGAGGACCTGTGCCTGATCGGCATGGGCGCTTGCATCCTCGACGGCGCCACGGTGAAGAAGTACGGCTTCCTCGGCGCCGGCGCGGTGCTAGGCCCGGGCAAGGTGGTGGGCGAGGCCGAGCTGTGGCTGGGCAATCCTGCCCGCTTCGCCCGCAGGCTGACCGAGAAGGAAATCGAGAGCCTGCATTATTCGGCAGGCCACTACGTCCGGCTGAAGGACCAGTACCTGCAGCCGCCGCCCATCGCCTGAGCATCACCGGCGCCTGTCGCGCCGCGGGAGAATCCGCATGGCCTGGAAACCGCAGGGCTACACCTCGGCCGCACCGTACCTGGTCGTCGATGGCGCGCAGCGCACGATCGACTTCCTCGAGGCCGTCTTCGGCGCCGAACCGCTGCGCATGCATCCGATGGGCGACCGCCTCGGCCATGCGGAAGTGCGCATCGACGACACCGTGTTGATGCTGGCCGACGGCATGGACGGTTGGCCGGCCCTTCCCAGCCACGTGCATGTGTACGTGCCGGACGTCGATGCCACGTGGGCACGCGCGCTGGCCGCCGGCGCCGAGCCGGTGCAGGCGCCCGAGGAGAAGGGCGATGGCGATCGCCGTGGCGGCTTCCGCGATGCCGGCGGCACCACCTGGTGGATCTCCACGCAGGTGGAATGATCTGCTGGGTCAGGGCGTGGTCGCGCGTTCGAGCGCCGCCAACAGCGCCATCGCCTCCTGCCGGCTGGTCCCGCACATGTCGGGGCCGGGCTTCAGCGTGCCGCAGAACGCCGGGCGCTCGGGGCGCCCGAACAACCGGCAGCGCAGCGCCTCATCCAATTGCACGCACGGCACGCCCGCCGGCTTGCCCTGCGGCATGCCGGGGATCGGCGAAGTGATCGACGGCGCGGTACAGCACGCTGCGCAGCCCGATCGGCAGGAGAAGAGGGTGTCCACGGGGGCGGAGTGTAGTGCGGCTGGGCAAGCGTGGCGCGTCCGGCTAAAGTCGGCGTGTACAGGGGATTACGCATGGAAAGCGCCGACGAGCAGGGCAATCCGTATGCCGCGCCCGCGACCGTGATCGACACGGCCGCGGAGGATGTACCGCGCATGTTGGCGGGTCGAGCAGAGCGCCTGGGAGCAGTCATCGTGGACAACGTCATGGTCAGCGCTCTCCTGTTCCCCGGCTACATGCTGCTCCTGGAAGCCGCACCCGCGTGGACGCACGTGCTGGTACCGGCTGCCTGGGCGGCGACCCCGCTGGCGCTGGTGCTGGTCGGCATCAACGTCTTCCTGCTGGTTCGCGACGGACAGACTGTGGCGAAGCGATGGTTCGGTCTTCGCATCGTGCGCGCGGATGGCACGCGTTGCGCCGCCGCCAGGCTGCTGGGAATGCGCTACGTCCTGCCGACGCTGATCGCGGCGTTGCCGTGTATCGGACCGCTGTTCTCGCTGGTGGATGCGCTGACGATCTTCCGTGACGAGCGTCGGTGCTTGCACGACGATATGGCCGACACGATCGTGGTGCGCGCCTGATGCTGGACACCTACCGCGAAGTCGTCACGCCGGAGGGCGTCCCCCTCCATCTGCCCGCCGCCGGCCCGGTGCCGCGGGCGTTGGCGTGGAGCATCGATCTGATGGTGCGTTTCGGCCTGTTGAGCGTGCTGGGCATGGTGCTGGCGCTGCTGGGCAAGACCGGTGAGGGTCTGTACCTGATCGGCCTGTTCCTGCTGTTCTGGGCCTATCCCATCGTGCTTGAGGCGGTGTGGCAGGGGCAGACCGTCGGCAAGAAGGCGCTGCGGCTGCGCGTGGTCGCGGCTGATGGCGCGCCGGTGGGCTGGCTGGCCGTGATCACGCGCAACCTGCTGCGCACCGTGGACATGCTGCCCTTCGGCTACGCCGCCGGGCTGGTGTCGTGCCTGACCGACACGCATGCGCGCCGCCTGGGCGACATGGTCGCCGGCACGCTGGTGGTGCACGCGACCGGCGAGCGCGAACACACGCCGGCGCCGGCGAACGAAGTCTTCGCACCGCCGGCGGGCCTGCTGCCGGAAGAGCAAGGCGCGGTCGTCGCCTTCGGGGAGCGCGCCCCGCAACTGACGCCGTCGCGGCAGGAAGAGCTCGCCAACCTGGTGGCGCCGGTCACTGGCGCGCGCGGCCAGGTCGGCGTGCAGCGCCTGTACGGCATGGCCAACTGGCTGTTGGGGCGGCGATGAGGCAGGAGCAGTTCGTGGCCCGCCACCAGGCCGAATGGTTGGCGTTCGAATCCTGGCTGCTGGCCCGCGGCGAAAGCGCGCGGCGGGCGCGCAAGGAACGCAACACCGGCACGCTGACCGACGAGGAAGTGCCGGCGCGCTACCGCCGCATCTGCCAGCAGCTGGCGCTGGCCCGTGCGCGTGGCTACAGCCCGGTGGTGGTGGATCGCCTGCAGGCGCTGATGCAGCAGGGCCACGGCGTGCTCTACCGCACGCCCGCCCCGCGCTGGCAGCGGGCGGCGCGCTTCCTGCTGGCGGATTTCCCGCGGCTGGTGCGCAGCGAAGCCGGCTGCATGGCCGTGGCCACGGTCGCGTTCGTGTTCCCGCTGGTGCTGATGTTCGTGCTGCTGCAGCTGCGCCCGGAACTGGTGTACAGCCTCGCATCGCCCGAACAGGTCGCGATGTACGAGCGCATGTACGACCCGAGCGATCCACGCCACGCCCTCGGCCGCGAGAGCGGCTCGGACTGGCAGATGTTCGGCGTCTACATCTGGAACAACATCAGCATCGGCCTGAAGACCTTCGCCGGTGGCCTGGTGGCGGGGGTGGGTGCTCTGATCGTGCTGATCGCCAATGGCATCAGCATCGGCACCGTGTTCGGCCACCTCCAGCAGATCGGCTACGGCGATCCGCTCTGGCGTTTCGTCTGCGGGCACGCCCCGTTCGAACTCACCGCGCTGGTGCTGGCCGGTGGCGCCGGCCTGCGGCTGGGACTGGCGTTGATCGCGCCGGGCCGCCATCGTCGGATCGATGCTTTGGCCATCGCCGGCACGAAGGGCGCGCGCTTGTGCCTGGGCGTGGCCTTCATGCTGCTGGTCGCGGCCTTCATCGAGGCGTTCTGGTCCTCGACGCAATCCATCCCGGCGGTGGTGAAGTACAGCGTGTCCGGTGTGCTGTGGACATTGGTGGCGCTGTGGCTAGGCCTCGGTGGGCGCGGGGTGGCCGATGAGGATTGAGGAGCTCACCGTCCGCCTGCGCACGCGCTCGGGCTGGGAGGCCATCGAACTGGGCATGGCGCTGGTGCGCCGCCACGCCGGCGCGATCTGGACGCCGTGGCTGTGGCTGACGGTGCCGCTGTTCGTCCTGCTCAACCTGGGCGCGTGGCTGATCGACGCCTTCTGGTTGGCCGCGCTGCTGATGTGGTGGCTGAAGCCCGTGTTCGACCGCGTACCGCTGTATGTCATCTCGCGTGCGGTCTTCGGCAGCGTGCCCGGCACGCGCGAGACCTTGCGTGCGCAACGCCAGTGGGGCGTGCGCACGATGCTGCACCTGCTGACCTGGCGCCGGCTGAGCCCCGTGCGCTCCCTGTACATGCCCATCGATCTGCTGGAAGGCGTGCAGGGCGAGCGCCTGGGGCAGCGTCGCCGCGTGCTCGGTGGGCAGGCGTACGGCACGGCGTTCTTGCTGACGATGATCTGCCAGTTGTTCACCGTCGCGCTGGTGCTGGGCGGCGTGGTGGCAGTGCTGGTCTACCTGCCGCAGGACCTGCTGCCGGACAGCATGCAGGCGGCGTTCCGCATCATGGCCATCGAATGGCCCGTGTGGTTGCACTTGGCATGGAACGCCCTGCTGTGGGCCGCGGTCAGCGTCACCGAGCCGTTCTTCATCGGTGCGGGGTTCGGCCTGTACCTCAACCGCCGCACCGAGATCGAAGCCTGGGACGTGGAGATCGTGTTCCGCAAACTGCGCGCGCGGCTGGCTGCCGCGGTGCCGGTGCTGCTCGCCGCCGTACTGCTGGCGGGCCTGCCGGGCTACGCGGGTGCGCAGGAACGGCATGGCGGGCTGCCGCCGACGGTGCCGGCGAGGGAAGCACCGGCCCCGGAGAAACCGACACCGCCCACATTGCCGATCGTGTTCGGCGACCAGCGCGTCGATGATCGCGCGTTCCGTGAGGCGGCCGACCGCGCGTACAAGGACCCGCTGCTGGACCGCAAGCGCACCGAGGGCAGTTGGGAACCGCGGAAGAAGCAGGAACGGCAGAAGAGCGACTTCTCGCTGAGCGGCACCCCGCTGTTGATGGCCCTGGCCAACTTTTTCGCCTTCATCGGCGAGTGGGGCCTGTGGCTGGTGGCCGGTGTGCTGGTCATCGTGCTGTTGGCCACGGCGCGCTACTGGTGGCCGTGGATGCGCGGCATCTCGCGCGCACCGGCGCCGTACCGGGACAGCCCGCAGATCGAGGCGCTGGTGTTGCCGGAGACCTTGCCCGATGACATCGCCGCCGCCGCGCGCGCGCTGTGGCGCGATGGCCGTCCGCGGCACGCGTTGGCGCTGCTCTACCGCGCGAGCGTGGAGAGCATGAGCGCACGTGCCGAGATCGCCTTGCCGCCCGGCGCGACGGAGGCCGAATGCCTGCGGGCATCGCGGCGCATGCCGCGGGCCGAAGACCGGCAGGCGTTCGCATTGATGGTCCGCGTGTGGCAGTACGCGGCCTACGGCCAGCGCCTGCCTGCCGACAACGAATTCGATGCATTGGTGGCGGAACTGCAGCAGCGCTACGGGTGGGCGTCATGAACGCGCGTCGCAACGGTCGGATCGTCGGCGGCAGCCTGCTCGTAGCGTTCGTCCTGCTGGCCCTGGTCGTGGCGTGGTTTCTCCACACCTATGTCCGCGTGGAAAAGACACTGTATCTGCCGCCGAGTGGCGAGGCCGCCTACAACCCGCTGTACGCACTGGCGCGGACGCTCGAGGCCGACGGGATCAAGGTGAATGCGCGCCAGCGCCTCATGCTGGACGACAATGCCCTCGGCCCGCACGACACGTTGCTGCTCTTCAACGACCCGCGCGCGTTGTCGCCGCCGGAGGCGGAGGCGCTGCTGGCGTGGGTGGAGCGCGGCGGGCATCTGATCGTGCGTACGCCGCTGCGCACCAACGACGAGGCCCTGGTCGAGGAAGAGACGCCGCATGCGGCGCTGCTGGACCAGCTTTCCGTGTGGCTGGTCGAGGAAACACCCGACTGCGAGGCCTTCCAGGTCGAGGGCGAGGACCACCACGTCGAGTTCTGCCGCGGGCGTCGCTTCGCCTTCGATGGCGTCGTGCCGGAAATCTCGTGGGGCGACCTGCAGGCGGGCTTCGTCTATGCGCGGCTCGCGCACGGGCGCGGCCACGTCGACGTGCTGGCCGATGTGGACTTCCTGATGAATGCCGAGCCCCGGCCGCCGCTGGGCGATGCGCTCGGCACGCCGCCGAAGGGTGGTCTGCGCGACGGACCGCACCGTGCACTGGCGCGGCAGGTGCTGGCGCCCAACTACGGCCAGGGCACCATGCACCTGGTCTACGCCGCGCAGATGCCGTCGTTGTGGCGCACCTTGCTGGTTCGCGGCTGGATGGTGTGGATTCCATTGGTGCTCGCCCTAGCCGCCTGGCTGTGGATGCGCATGCAGCGGTTCGGCCCGCCGGTGCCGGCGCCGGCCGGCGAGCGGCGCTCGCTGCTCGAACACGTCCGTGCCAGCGGCGAACATCTCTACCGCTACGGCCGCGGCGTCATGCTGTATTCCGCCGTGCGCCAGGCGTTCCTGGCCCGGTTGCGCCGCCGCGACCCGGTCGCCGCCGCCTTGTCGGGCGAACCCCAGGTCGCCGCCATCGCCGCGCGCACAGGCGTGCCCGCCGACCGCATCCGTACCGCGCTCAACGCGCCCGCCTCGCACGACCGGCCGGCATTCCGCGACCGCATCTCCCTGCTGATCCAACTGAGAAACTGCCTATGAACGACGAGACCGCTGCCGCGCCCCCCGCGCTCCCGCCGACGCCCGGCAATGCGTTGTCGGCCCGCGCCGATGCCGTGCGCGACGAGGTGTCCAAGGCCTTCATCGGCCAGGCCGACGTGCTGGACCAGATCCTGATCGCGCTGCTCGCCGGCGGCCACGTGCTGATCGAGGGCGTGCCCGGCCTCGGCAAGACGCTGCTGGTGCGCGCGCTGGCGCAGGCGCTGGAGCTGACCTACGCACGCGTCCAGTTCACCCCCGACCTGATGCCGAGCGACGTCAGCGGGCACGCCGTCTACGACCCGAAGACCGAGAGCTTCAAGATCCGCCGCGGTCCGGTGTTCACCAACATCCTGCTCGCCGACGAGATCAACCGCGCGCCGGCCAAGACCCAGGCGGCCTTGCTGGAAGTGATGCAGGAAGGCCAGGTGACGATCGAGGGCAAGTCCTTCGAACTCTCGCCGCCCTTCATCACCCTGGCCACGCAGAACCCGGTGGAACAGGAAGGCACGTATCCGCTGCCCGAAGCGCAGCTGGACCGCTTCCTGCTGAAGGTGCTGATCGACTACCCCGCACTGGAGGACGAGAAGCGCATGGTCGACGCGATCACCACCGGCCGCACCGCCGCCGACTTCGACCTGTCGAAGGTGAAGCGCGTGCTGGGGCCGGACGACATCATCGCGATGCAGCGCGACACCGCCGCCGTGCAGGTGGACGAACAGGTGATCGATTACGCCGTACGCATCGTCGCGGCGACGCGCAAGTGGCCGGGCATCGCCCTCGGCGCGGGTCCGCGCGGCAGCCTCGCGCTGGTGCGCGCGGCGCGCGCGCAGGCCGTGTTGCAGGGTCGCGATTTCGTCACTCCCGACGACGTGCGCGACATCGCCCGTCCCGCGCTGCGCCACCGCATCACGCTGGCGCCGGAACTGCAGATCGAAGGCCAGTCGCCCGACGACGCGCTGCGCGCGCTGCTGGCGAAAGTGGACGCGCCCCGCAAATGATCCTGCCGTGTGCACCTGACGCCGCACCGCGCGCCGCGGCGGGATCGCGCGCGTGAGGCCTGCCCCGCTTCTGATCCTGCTGCTCTCCGTATGGGGTCTGGCCGGGCTTGCTGTGCCGTTCCTGGCCTGGCCGCTGTGGCAGTGGCAGCTGGTGGGCGCGGCGATCGCGGTGGTGGCCGTGCTCGACGGTGCGTGGCTGCACCGGCGGCCCACGCCCGAAGTGGTGCGCGAAGTGCCGGAGGCCTTGCCGCTGGGGATCGAGCGCGAGGTCGCCCTGCAGCTGGAATCGCGGGTGCGGCAGCGGGTGGAGGTGTTCGATCTGCATCCCGGCGGGTGGACGTCCTCGGGCCTGCCGCGTCGCCTGCAGCTGGCGGCGCTCTCGGCCACGCGCTTTACTTATCGCCTTCAGCCCGCCGCACGCGGCGATGCCGTGTTCGAAGGCGTGCACCTGCGGCTGCGTTCGCGCTTGTGGCTGTGGCGGCAGGCACGCGTGGCCGGCGTGCCGCAGCGCGTGCGTGTCTACCCGAACTTCGCCCCGCTGACGCGCTTCGCGCTGTTCAGTGCGGAACAGGCCTCGCGTCTGGTCGGCGCGCACCTGAAGCGGCGCCGCGGCGAAGGCACCGACTTCCACCAGATGCGCGAATACCGCGTCGGCGACAGCCTGCGCCAGATCGACTGGAAGGCGACGGCGCGCTCGCGCAAACTGATCTCGCGGGAATACCAGGACGAGAAGAACCAGCAGCTGGTGATGCTGATCGACACCGGCCGCCGGATGATGGCGCGCGAGGATGCGCTGGGCCACTTCGACCATGTGCTCAACGCCTCGCTGGTGGTGTCCTACCTGGCCCTGCGGCAGGGCGATGGCGTGGGGTTGCTCGCGACCGGCGGTGACCGCCGCTGGGTGGCGCCGCAGCGCGGCATGGGCGCCATCGACACGTTGCTGCGCGCCAGCTACGACCTGCAGCCGCGCGCCGTCGCCACGGATTACCTGGCGGCGGCGACCGAGCTGAGCCTGCGCCAGCGCCGCCGCGCGCTGGTGATGCTGGTGACCAACGTGCGCGATGAGGACATCGAGGATCTGCTGGCGGCCGTGCGCTTGCTGCAGCGTCGGCACCTGGTCTGCGTGGCCAGCCTGCGCGAAACCTCATTGGACGACGCGCTCGGACATGAAGTGCGCGACCTGCAGGGCGCGATCCATGCCGGTGCCGTCGCCCGCTACCTGGAACAGCGCACCGCCGCGCACGAAGCCTTGCGCAGCCATCGCGTGATGGTGCTGGACGTGACCACCGACGAGCTGCCGGGCGCGCTGGTGGAGCGCTACCTGGCGGTGAAGCGGGACGGCGTGCTGTAGCGGCGCGCGCCAGTAACGGGGGCTGGCGCCTGCGGGTGCGCGCGGAGCGTGTGGCCGCGCCCTAGGCAGCGGCGCGGGTCGCCTGCATCGCCTTGCTGGCGCCCCAGGCCAGCATCACCAGGCCGGCGGCGGATACCACGCCGAGCAGCATGCCAACCGCACCGAACAGCGATATCATCCCGCTGATCGACGCATAACCGTCGGCAGTGCTGTTGATCAGCCACGCCTGCCAGGTACTCATCGCGGCGCGCAGCACCGTGGCGATCAGCATCACCACGGTACCGGCCAGCGCGAGCGACCTGCCCGGCGCCGCCGGCGCCCACATCGCCAGCATCGCGACACCGGCCACGCAGGCCAGCAGTTCGGGCAATTGGTAGCCCAGCATCGTCAATAGTTGGGTGAGAAATCCGTCCATGCGTCGTCCCGATTGGAGTGCGATCTAGGTAATCCGGCCACCGCCATGGCGTGACGCTCAATCCGCCGTCACCAGCACCTTGTCCTTGTCGCGCAGCGCCGCGTAAACCGCGTCGGTCTCCGGGCGCACGCCGTGCCAGTGTTCGAAGGCCTCGGCGGCCTGCTCGACCAGCATGCCCAGGCCGTCGACCGCGTCGTGGCAGCCGGCGGCGCGCGCCCAGGCGAGGAACGGGATCGCCGCTTCGCCATAGTTGAGGTCGACCGCCAGCGTGCGCGGCGTGGCCAGGCCGAAGGGCAAGGTGAACTCGCCCTGGTCCTGCCGTGCGGCCGAGGTCGCATTGATGATCAGCGAGAAATCGCCGAGGTTGCGCAGGTCGTCCCAGTAGCGCGAGTGCGTGCGGTCCGGCTCGCCGAGCGCGTCGGCCAGCGCATCGGCACGCTCCGGTGTGCGGTTGACGATGATCAACTCGCTGACGCCCGCATCCAGCAGGGCCGGCGCCACGCCGCGCGCCGCGCCGCCCGCGCCGATCATCACCGCGCGTCGTGCGCGCAGGTCCAGACCATGACGGCCGGTCAGGTCGCGCACCAGCCCCGCGCCGTCGGTGTTGTCGCCATGCCACTGGCCATCGTTGCGGGTCAGCGTGTTGACCGCGCCGGCGCGGCGCGCGCGGTCGGTCGCTTGGGCGCAGATCGCGAAGGCGGCTTCCTTCAGCGGCAGGGTGACGTTCGCCCCTGCGCCGCCTTCGCCGGCAAAGCGGTCCAGCGTGGCGACGAAGTCGTGCGGCGCGGTGTCGATGGCCGTGTACTCCAGCGCGATGCCGACCTGCCGCGCGAACGCCGCATGGATGCGGGGCGATAGCGAGTGGGCGACGGGATGGCCGAATACGGCGTAGCGATGGCTGGACATGGCGCAGGACCCCGTCGGGAGGAAGGATGGTTGCCGCAGCGCCTTCGGTCCGCCGCTGCTGCTTCGACCCGAGTCTACCGCGCACGGACGGCGGCTTGACAGGCGATGCCAGTGGCCTTCACTGTGCCGCCGCCGAAACGGGGCGCCAGGGATCAAGGCGACAGGCAGGCCGGGCTGGGGAGTCGGGCCGCCATCCATCGAAACCTGCTGCTGCGAGAACACCTGCCGACCGCCTGCGGATCGGTTCGGACGCTCGCATGCGCGCCTTCGTCAGGCTGCAATCGCACCACGACTCCGCCCCGCCGGTACCGCAAGGACGCGGGGATCTCACCATGACCGAAAGGGGAAACTCGATGAAACCGTTGTTCCGTTGCCTGCCCTTCGCGCTGTTAGCTTTCGCGTTCCACGCCCAGGCGCAGTCCGTCTCGCCTGCCTACGATGCCTTCCGCAAGAAGGAGACCCCGGCCCCCGCACCCGCCCAGCCGACGGCCGCGCCAACGCAGGCCGTTGCCGCACCGCCGGCCCCCGCACCGGTCGTGGCACCGGCACCCTACGTAGCACCGGCTGCACCGCCGGCGCGTGAGCAGGACCACGGTGGCTTCTTCGTGGGCGCGCAGATCGGCCAGGGCTGGATCTACGAAGACGTCGAGCAGGACGCCATCGCCGTGAGCGCGGGCTACCGCTGGCAGGCGGGGCCTTGGGCGCAGGTCGGTGTCGAACTGTCGGGCGGTCGGCTGGATGAAACGACCGATGGCGGCTATCGCTTCCCGAAGGCGACGTACAAGGCCGTGGGCGCCAACGCGCGCATGAACTTCGGCGAAAGCCCGTGGTTCGCCGTGGTCCGCGGTGGCTACTTCGATGCGGAGCAGGACTTCCCCGGTGGCGGTGATTTCTCCACCGACGGCGGCTACGCGGGTCTGGCCATCGGTGTGGACATCAACCGCCACTTCAACGTCAGCCTGGGCTACACCGCGTTCGTCTACGCGGACGAGTACTACTACGACGACTGCGATGACTACAGCGATTGCGAGTTCAACCGTGCCGACACGGTGATGCTGGGGCTGGAAGCCCGCTTCTGAGGCAGAAACGGAAACGGGAGCCGCAGGGCTCCCGTTTGTTTATGAGCAATTACGCTCAGGCGTTGCGCAGCCAGCGCGCCGCGTCCAATGCGAAATAAGTCAGCACACCGTCGGCGCCGGCGCGCTTGAACGCGGTCAGGGCTTCCAGTGCGCAGGCCTTCTCATCCAGCCAACCGTTGGCGGCCGCGGCCTTGATCATCGCGTACTCGCCGCTGACCTGGTACGCGAACGTCGGCACGCCGAATTCGTCCTTCACCCGGCGGATCACGTCCAAATACGGCAGGCCGGGCTTCACCATCACCATGTCGGCGCCTTCGTCCAGGTCCAGCGCAATCTCGTGCAGGGCTTCGTTCGAGTTCGCCGGATCCATCTGGTAGGTGAACTTGTTTCCCTTGCCCAGGTTGCCGGCGCTGCCCACCGCACTGCGGAACGGGCCGTAGAACGCGCTGGCGTACTTGGCCGCGTACGACATGATGCGGGTGTTGATGAAGCCGGCCTTCTCCAGCGCCTCGCGGATCGCGCCGATGCGGCCGTCCATCATGTCGCTGGGCGAGAGGATGTCCACGCCGGCGGCGGCGTGCGCCAGCGATTGCTTGACCAGCGCCTCGATCGTCTCGTCGTTGAGGATGTAGCCGGCGTCGTCGATCAGCCCGTCCTGGCCGTGCGTGGTGTACGGGTCCAGCGCCTGGTCGCTCATCACGCCCAGCTCGGGGAAGCGCGCCTTCAAGGCGCGGATCGCGCGCGGGATGAGGCCGTCCTCGTCCCACGCGATGCGGCCGTCGGCGGTCTTGGCCGACGGATCCGGCACGCCGAACAGGTCCAGCACCGGCACGCCCAGTTCCAGCGCTTCCTCGCCCACGCGCAACAGCTCGTCGATCGAGAGCCGCTCCACGCCCGGCATCGACGCCACCGGCACCCGGCCCTTCTCCTCGTGCACGAACACGGGGTAGATCAGGTCGTTGGTGGTCAGCACGTTCTCGCGCATCAGGCGGCGGGAGAACTCGTCGCGGCGCATGCGGCGCGGGCGGGTGTAGGGATAGGCCATCACGGGCTCCTGGCAGAGCGCCGCATGATACGCCCGTCGGGCGGGAGCCGGCCTGCGACCGGCGGTCGCAGCGTGGAACGCTGCGTCCGGGCGGGAATCAGAGGACGCCGCCGCCCAGCGAGAGGCGGACGATGCCCACGATGATGACGATGCCGTTGAGCACCAGGCCGGCCTTCGCGCGGCCGCGTTTTTCGGTACGGGTGAACAGGATGCCGATGGCGGCGATGATCGCGCCGACAGCGGCGAAGGGAATCACCAGCCAGTTCGCGGCCCCCAGCAGCGGAATGAGGGCGAGGATCATCAGGATCATCGCCACGATGCCCCACAGCAGGCTGATCAGTCCCATCGATGCGTCCTTCCGGCACGGCCCGCGATGCGGCGCCTCATGCCTGCACTATGCGGATGTCGCTGCGGCGCTTCAAGCGCCGACGCCGTGCATGCCTTCGATCTCTACCAGCAGTTCGCGGCGGCAGACATCGGCGTGCAGCATCAGCCACGGCACGCGGGTGCCCAGGCGTGCCTCAAGTTGCGCGGCGACGGCGTCGGCATCCGTCGCATCGCGCACATAGACTTTCAGCCGCGAGCTCCCGTCCAGGTGCGGCGACAGCATCGGTGCGCGTTCGCGCGCCGCGCCCAGCAGGCTGTCGAGGTTGGTCAGCGTTTCGTCCAGCTGCGCACGCAGCGAGTCGGCGTGCTGCGAGGCATGTCCCACGATGCTGGCCGTGCCCGACAGCAGCAGCGGCACGTGGGGCGACGGCGGCAGCAGGGCACGGGCGAAGCTCGGCGATTGCGGGCCGTATTCGCGCGGATAGCGGTAAGCGCTCACCTGGCGCGGATTTTCCAGCGGCACGCCGGGTTCACGCGCGGCCAGCCAGTACACCTGCAGCACGCGGCGACCGTCGCGGCTGCCGATGGCGGTCGCCGCGGGCAGCGTGCGCGTGTCCACGTTGCCCAGGCCCTGCACGCGACCCACGCAGAACTGCCGGTAGCGCTCGCTGTCGCCGTCGCCCAGGGTGATGGCGTCGAAGTAGTTCCAGATGCGCAGCAGGTGCGGATAACCGCTGTCACGCCAGAACGCCATCAGGGCGGCGTACGCATGCGCGCTGGCATGGAGGATGCCGCCGTCCGGTTCTTCCCACTCCAGCACACCGAACTGCAGCGCGCCGTCCTGGCTGTAGCGGATGGCGCCCTCGCGCCCGGTCGCTACCGGCCCGGTCGAGCGCCACACCTCGTACGGTGCCGCGGCTTCGCGCAAGGGCGATAGCGGCACGTGCAGGTAGCGGGGGTCGTCGATCGCCGACGTGGCCGGCGCCAGCGCGCCGAACCCGAAGACGGCCAGCGTTTCGGGCATGCCGAGCAGCGCCTGCGGGCCAGGGGCATGGATGTAATCGACCGCCAGCCGCTGCGGTGCGGGCGGGAGGTCGGGAGCGGAGCTCATCGTGCGGGAAACAGGCGCATGGTCAGAGTGAAATGATAACCCGCCGCCCCGTGACGCCACCTTGCAACGGGATATGCCAGTATTCAGGCGGTGCGGCGGAAGATCGCCGCAAGGCCACCGGGAGAAGCCGCCATGTCGTTCCGCATCGTCGCCATCGTGTTCGCCGCTGCGCTCATCGCCGGGTGTGCCGGCAGCTCCAAGGTCATGCTGGGCCAGG
This sequence comes from Pseudoxanthomonas sp. G3, assembly GCF_057654715.1. Taxonomy (NCBI): domain Bacteria; kingdom Pseudomonadati; phylum Pseudomonadota; class Gammaproteobacteria; order Lysobacterales; family Lysobacteraceae; genus Pseudoxanthomonas; species Pseudoxanthomonas sp. G3. Next base: position 3,777,079 of record NZ_CM172805.1, on the reverse strand, counting down.
CGCGCGCGCCCATCGATCCCGCCCAGGTGCAGATCTACCGCACCGCGCCCGCCGGTGCGCAGGAGATCGCACAGCTGGAATCCAAGAGCGCGGTCGGCTTCGGTACCCAGGGGCAGACCGACGCCGCGGTGGCGCGCCTGAAGCGCGAAGCCGCCGCGCTCGGCGCCAACGGCGTCGTCCTGCTGGGCGTGGGCTCCAGCGGCTCGCCCGTCGGTATGTCCGTCGGCGCCGGCAGCTACGGCCGCCATTCCGGCGGCGGCCTGAGCATGGGCATCCCCACCACCCAGAAACAGGCGGCGGGCGTGGCGATCTACGTGCCCCCGGGCACGCCGGTGGACCCGTCCATCGTAGTGCCGGAGCCGGCGCCGAAACGCTGAGGCGGCCGCGATGGCGAAATTCCCCAGGATCGAAAGTCCTTGCCCGCTGCCTGCGGAGCAACAGCGCTGCGTCGCGGGCTTCTGCGGGCTTTGCGGCAAGTCGGTGCAGCGCCTGGATGACATGGATGATCGACAGCGCGCTGCGTGGATGAGCCAGGCAGCCGGCTCGGTCTGCGTGTCCTACCGCCTTCCCCGTCAGGCGATCGCCGGGCTGGCGGTAGCGGCGTTGTTCGCTGCGGCGCCCTCCATCGCAGGTGAGCCTGATGCCGTGACGAAACACGAAGCTCCGCTCGAGGATGTTTCAGACGCAAGCCCGGATGCTTCGCCGTTGACGATGCTCATCATGGTGGGTGGAATCGCTGAGCCAAGTGCGGCCGAATGGATCGATGACACCGGCCTGTCCGACCTCCCGCAGCGTCAGGTGGAAGGATCGCTCGAAGAGCGTGCCGAAGGGGCGCCACGCCTGGATGTGTCGGGGTCCGTGGAAGACACCGGCGCATAGGCATCCAGGATATGCAATCGTCGGATGCCTTCCAGCATCGGCGGCATGCCGGGCGGGTCGCCGTCGCCCACATGGAGCGCAATGTGACCCGCGTCGAACGTGCCTAGTCCAGCGTCGTAGCTGATCCATCGTCGGCCGTCCCAGGCCTGCACCCACATGTGTGGACTGAAGACGTGCGCCTGTCCGGTAAATCGGCTCGAGTACGCGATGCCGGAGACCACCCGCGTCGGAATCCCGCGGGCGCGCGCAAGGGCCGCCAACAGCACCGCGCTCTCCGTGCAGTCGCCTGATCGCGCTGTGAGCGCCTCGCTGGCGGTCAAGTACTCGCCAAATGAGATGCGGCCCGTCATGTGCTGGCGTACGGCGTTGGTTAGTGACTGCATCCTTGAATGCGTACTGCGGCCGCGCGAATGGGCCCGCGCGAAGGTACGGATCGAAGCGTTGTCGCTGTCCACGTAGGCATTGCCCATGCGGTAGCGCTTCAATGTGGCGGCGTCCGGATGCGATTCGTCGCCGCAGTCGCGGCAGATACGCACCAGCACGGTGTCGTTCGCGACCGCGACCTGCTGTTCGTGCGTGCGAGGCCAGGACCACGCGATGTCGTCCATGCGCAATCGATACTCGATGACGCCGTGTCGCGCTGCATTCGACAGCCTGTAGGGCGATGAGACCAAGAGCGGTTGCAACCAGGCCCGCGTGCCCGCACGTGCATCCGCCGTTCGCGCTTCCTGGGCGTGGGCGACCGCGGATAGGGCCCACGCCAATACGATTGCGATCGCGCGAAGGGTGTCCCTCAAGGCGCGGGTGCGGTGCTGGACGTGCCGCCCTCCAGCACGATCCGCTCGCCACCATCGACATTCACCGCCAGCGTCTCGTAACGCCATTCGCCGGCGTGCTTCTTGGCGACGACGAACAGCGTGCCGTCGGCCTTCGGGCCGTCCAGCGGGATGACCAGGTTGGCTTCGCCGTCGGGGCCGTTGCTGCTGAAGTTGCCCTGCACCAGCCAGCCGGCCTGGATGGGCGTGCCGAGCGCGGCCCCCACGGCGGGATCGGCCTGCGCCCTTTCCATCGCATGCTGGTACGGGCCAGAGGATTTCATTGCGCCGAAGACCAGCGCGAGGACCCCGAAGACGAAGGCGGCGAACAGGGCGAGCAGCAGCGCCGCCACGACCGGCACGCACCACTTCCAGTTGCGGCCTAGCCAAGTAGAAGTGGGCGGGGTCATCGAGGGCATGCGCGGGCTCCGGTCGTTCCCCCGTTGAACGCTTACGGCTTCAGGCAGCGGCCAAGGAAATCCTCGGTCAGGCGGTAGCGGTGCAACAGATCGCTCCCGCGCAGGCCGTGCTTGGCGCCGGGGTAGGTCATCAGTTCGAACGGCGTGCCGCGCTTCTGCAGCTCGCTCATCAACTTGGTGGAGTTGGTGAACAGTACGTTGTCATCGGCCATGCCGTGGATCAGCAGCAGCTTGTGGGCGCCGATGCCGTCCACGTGGGTGAACACGCTGGCTTCGCGGTAGCCCGCCTCGTTCGCCTTGGGCAGGTCCATGTAGCGCTCTGTGTAGTGGGTGTCGTAGAGCGCCCAGTCGGTGACCGGCGCGCCGGCCACGCCGCAGGCATAGGCTTCGTCGTGCTTGGCCAGCAGCATCAGCGTCATGTAGCCACCGTTGGACCAGCCGTACACGCCGATGCGCGCCGGATCGACGAAGGGCTGCGACTTCAGCCATTCGACGCCGCGCAGCTGGTCGTCCACCTCCACGGTGCCCTGCTTTCCGTATAACGCGCCACCGAAGGCCGCGCCCCGGCGCGGCGTGCCGCGGTTGTCCAGCGAGAAAACTACGTAGCCCTGCTGGGCGAGGTACTGGTTGAAAAAAGCATCGCTGCGGCCGGGCCAGGCGTTGGTGACCGTCTGCGCAGCAGGGCCGCCATAGACGAACACCACAACGGGATACTTCTTTCTGGGATCGAAGCCGGCGGGCGTGGTCAAGCTGTAGAACAAAGTGGTTTCGTCGTCGGCAGCGGTCAGGACCCCAAACAGCGGGGATTGGTGAGCATCGCGATACCGGGCATAAGGGTGGTCGGCCGCCTTCAGGTCGTTGACGAGCAGTGTGGCGATGCGCGAGCCATCCGCGCGATACAGCTCGATCTGCGGCGGTGTCGATCCGCTGGACCAGTCGTCGACGAAGACGCTGGCGTTGCGCGCGAACACCGCATTGTGGGTGCCGCTCTCGCGCGTAAGCGTGGTGATCTCGCCCCCTGCCAGCGGTACGGCATGCACATGCTTGTCCGTTGGCATCGAGAACGAGGGCGACAGCTCCTTCAGCTTCATGCCGGCAAGGAGAGTACTCATTCCTGCACTGAAATACGCCAGACCCTTCGTTTCATCGACGGCGAGCAATGCATCCACCGGCCACTCACCCTGCGTCAGCGCGGTCAGCTTCGAGCCGTCTTCCGATGCGATGTACAGATGCTCGAACCCGCTGCGTTCCGACGACCACAGGAAGCGGCCGTCCTTCAGGAAGCGCAGGTCGTTGTGCAGCGGCACCCAGGTCTTCGAGGTTTCGGTCACCAGCGTGCGCTGTTGGCCGGTCGCCAGCGTGGTCTCGATCAGCTCAAGCGTCTTCTGGTCGCGCGACTGGCGCTGGAAGGTCAGGCGCTGCGGATCGCGCCAGTCCACGCGGGCCAGGTAGATGTCCGGGTTCTTGCCCAGGTCGATCCAGCGCGGCGTGGCGCCGGCCTTCGGCGCGATCACGCCCAGCTGCACCCGCACGTTGTGGTCGCCGGCCGCGGGATAGCGCTGCTCCACCACGTCCGTGCGGTCGGGATAGACCTCGTAGCGCTTCTGCACCGGCACCGGGGTTTCATCGATGCGGGCAAAGGCGATCGCCGAATCGTCCGGCGCCCACCAGTAGCCGGTGTGGCGGTCCATTTCCTCGTCGGCCACGAACTCGGCCACGCCGTTGCCGATGGTGTCGCTGCCATCGCGGGTCAGCTGCACTTCCTTGCCGTCGGCCAGCGCGATGACCCACAGGTTGCGGTTGCGGATGAAGCTGACGTAGCCGCCCTTCGGCGAGAGCTTCGGATCGGTGGCGAAGCCGCCGCCGTTCGTCAGCTTGCGCACGGCGGCCTTGCCGCTCTTCGACAGGTCGTAGACGTACAGCTCGCCGCCGAGCGGGAACAGCAGCGCCTTGCCGTCGGGCGACCACTGGTAGTCGACGATGCCGGACAGCGCGGCGATGCGTTGGCGCTCGCGGCGCGCCTTTTCCTCGTCGCTCAGCACTTCCTCGCCCGGCAGCACCACCGAGGAGTCCACCAACAAACGCGTCTGCCCGCTGGCAACGTCGTACTCCCACAGGTCCAGCCGGTTGCGGTCGCTTTCCTTGCCGCGCAGGAAGGTCACCCGCGTGCCGTCCGGTGCGATCTGCGGCTTGGTCAGCGTGGGGCCCGACAGCGGTGCGCTGCCGGTGATGGCTTCCAGGGTGAGCTTTTCGGCGTGGGTTGGCAGGGCGGTGGCGACGGTCATCAGGGCGAACAGGGCAAGGCGCATGGGACTTCTCGGGCGGCAGGGCCGGTCAGTCCCGGATTATGACGCGAACGCCGCGGGTTCTCAGACCTTCGGCGCGCCCTGGCCGAACAGGTGCTTGCGTTCCTCATCGCTGAGGGGCTGGCCGGCGTTCGGATTCACCTGCGACTTCAACGCATACGCGCGTTGCACGGCCGGCCGCGCGGCGATCTCCGCGTACCAGCGCTGCAAGGCGGGATAGGGCGTCATGTCGAGCGGTGACTTCTCGTAGGCGTTGATCCACGGGTGCGTGGCCATGTCGGCGATGCTGTAGTCGTCGCCGGCGATGTAGGCGTGCTTCGCCAGCTGCGTGTCCAGCACGCCGAGCAGGCGCTGCACCTCGCGGGTGTAGCGGTCGATCGCGTAGGGGATCTTTTCCGGCGCGTAGACGGTGAAGTGGCCGTACTGTCCCGTCATCGGACCCAGCCCGGCCATCTGCCACATCAGCCACTGGTTCACCGCCACTTTCTGGCGCACATCCGCGCCGAAGAAGCGGCCGGTCTTGTTGGCCAAATACAGCAGGATGGCGCCGGACTCGAACACGCTGATCGGCTCACCGCCATCGGCGGGCGCGTGATCGATGATTGCCGGCATCTTGTTGTTCGGCGAGAACGCGAGATAGTCCGGCTTGAACTGGTCGCCCTTGCCGATATTGACCGGGAAGATGCGGTACTCGAGTTTCGCGCCGGCGTCCGCCAGCTCTTCGAGCATCAGCGTGATCTTGTGGCCGTTCGGCGTGGGCCAGTAGTACAGGTCGATCATGGCGGTTCCTCGCAGGGGAGAGCCGCAGTCTAGCGGCGGCGGTGGACTTGGCAGCGTCAAATTCGGCCGTTACCCTGCGCCATCCTTGGAAATCACTGTTCCCGGCCCATGTCGCAGCCCAGCAACGCCCGCCTCGGCTTCCTGCCCAACCTGATCTTCGCCTCGCGCTGGCTGCAGCTGCCGCTGTACCTGGGGTTGATCATCGCGCAGGGCGTCTATGTGTTCCTGTTCCTCAAGGAGCTCACGCACCTGGTGGTGGATGCGAACAGCCTGACCGAGCAGGGCATCATGCTGCTGGTGCTGGGTCTGATCGACGTGGTGATGATCTCGAACCTGCTGGTCATGGTGATCGTCGGCGGTTACGAGACCTTCGTGTCGCGCCTGCGCCTGGAAGGCCATCCGGACCAGCCGGAGTGGTTGAGCCACGTCAACGCGTCGGTGCTGAAGGTGAAGCTGGCGATGGCGATCATCGGCATCTCCTCGGTCCACCTGCTGAAGACCTTCATCGGCGCCGGCGAGTTGGGCCTGCCGCTGTGCGGCTCGCCGGACCACCTGGCCTCGCTGGATGCCGTCGCCAATGCGCTGAAGGCGGGCTACACCATGGCCGCCGCCAAGTGCACTTCGGTCACTACCACGGCGGTGATGTGGCAGACCATCATCCATGGCGCCTTCATCCTGTCGGCGATGGGCATCGCCTACACCGACAAGGTCATGAGTACCAGCGCGCCCTCCAAGCACGCTGCGCACTGACGCCATGGCGGCGGTCGCGCCCGTGATCCGCGATGCGGTCGAGGCCGACATCGACGCCATCGTCGCCCTGAACGCGGCGGAAGTCCGCCACACCAGCCCGATGGACGCGGACAGGACGCGCGCGCTGGCGGCGCTGTCCGCCTACCACCGTGTGGTCGTGCTCGAAGGCCGCGTCGTGGCCTTCCTGCTGGCCATGCGCGCCGGCGCCGACTACCGCAACGACAACTTCGGCTGGTTCGCCGCGCGCTATCCCGATTTCCTGTATGTGGACCGCATCGTCGTCGACGCCGCGGCGCAGGGGCTCCGGCTGGGCTCCGCGCTGTACGCGGACCTGTTCGCCTTCGCCCGCCGCCAGGGCATTGCGCGCGTGACCTGCGAGTTCAACGTGGTGCCGCCGAACGAGCCCTCGCGCCTGTTCCATGCCCGCCACGGCTTCGTCGAAGCGGGCCACCAGTGGCTTGATGGGGGCCGCAAGCAGGTTTCGATGCAGGTGGCCGAACTGGCCTGAACGGTGAGCGTCTCAGGGCGTGGACGCCACAGGCCGTAAAATGGGCACATGGATGTCTCCCACCTGCTCGACCACCTCAATCCGGCCCAGCGCGAGGCCGTCTCCGCCCCGCCGGGCCACTACCTCGTCCTCGCCGGTGCCGGTTCCGGCAAGACGCGCGTGCTGACGCACCGCATCGCGTGGCTGAACGAAGTGCACGGCGTGCCGGCGCACGGCATCCTCGCGGTGACCTTCACCAACAAGGCCGCCGGCGAGATGCGCGCGCGCGCCGACACGCAGCTGCGCACCGGCAGCCGCGGCATGTGGATCGGCACCTTCCACGGCCTGGCGCACCGTCTGCTGCGGCTGCACTGGCAGGAAGCGAAACTGCCGGAGACCTTCCAGGTCCTGGACAGCGACGACCAGCAGCGGCTGGTCAAGCGCGTGGTGCAGGCGATGGAACTGGACGAGGGCAAGTACCCGCCCAAGCAGCTCGCCTGGTGGATCAACGAGCAGAAGGACGAAGGCCGACGTCCCGAGCACATCCAGCCCGCGCCCAATGACGATTGGCTGGACGTGCGCCGGCAGGTCTACGCGGGTTACCAGGAACGCTGCGATCGCGCCGGCCTGGTGGATTTCGCCGAACTGCTGTTGCGTGCCCACGAGGTACTGCGCGACACGCCGGCGCTGCTGGCGCATTACCGGGCACGGTTCCGCCAGATCCTGGTGGACGAGTTCCAGGACACCAATGCCATCCAGTACGCGTTCGTGCGCGTGTTGGCCGGCGATACCGGGCAGGTGTTCGTGGTCGGCGACGACGACCAGAGCATCTACGGCTGGCGGGGTGCGAAAGTCGAGAACATGCAGCAGTTCCTGCGCGACTACCCCAGCGCGAAGACGATCCGCCTGGAGCAGAACTACCGCTCCAGCGCCAACATCCTGGGCGCCGCGAACGCAGTGATCGCGCACAACCCCGGCCGCATCGGCAAGCAGCTGTGGACCGATACCGGCGACGGCGAGCCGATCGACCTCTACGCGGCCTACAACGAGATGGACGAGGCGCGCTTCGTCGTCGAGCGCATCCGTCAGTGGGTGCGCGAAGGCGGCAGCCTGGGCGATGCCGCCATCCTGTACCGAAGCAACGCGCAGTCGCGGGCATTCGAAGAGGCGCTTCTCTCCGAACAACTGCCCTATCGCGTGTATGGCGGCATGCGGTTCTTCGAACGTGCGGAAATCAAGGACGCGCTGGCGTACCTGCGTCTGGTCGCCAATCGCGCCGATGACGCCGCGTTCGAGCGCGCGGTCAATACGCCGGCGCGCGGCATCGGCGAACGCACGCTGGACGAAGTGCGCCGCCTCGCGCGTGGCGCACGCGTGTCGTTGTGGGGCGCGGCGATGCTGGCCACGCAGGGCACGGAGCTGGCCGGGCGCGCGCGCAACGCGCTGGCCGCGTTCCTGTCGCTGGTGGAACAGCTGGCCGGCGAAACTGGCGAGATGGACCTGGCCGAACGCGTGGACCACGTGCTGGTCCGCTCCGGTCTGCGCGAGCATTGGGCGAAGGAGAGCCGCGGTGGGCTGGATTCCGAATCCCGCACCGAGAACCTGGATGAACTGGTATCGGTGGCCTCGCGCTTCGTGCGCCGCATCGACGACGACGAGACCACCGAAGGCATGAGCGAGCTGGTCGCCTTCCTGTCCTACGCGGCGCTGGAGGCCGGCGAGGGCCAGGTGGAGGCGGGCGAGGACGGCGTGCAACTGATGACGCTGCATTCGGCCAAGGGGCTGGAGTTCCCGCTGGTGTTCCTGGTGGGGCTGGAAGAGGGCCTGTTCCCCAGCAACCGCTCGCTGGACGAGAGCGGCCGGCTGGAGGAGGAGCGCCGCCTGGCCTACGTGGGCATCACCCGCGCGCGCCAGAAGCTCGTGCTGACGTTCGCGGAGGCGCGCCGGCTGCACGGACAGGACATGTACGGCATTCCGTCGCGGTTCCTGCGCGAGATCCCGGCCTCGCTGGTCAACGAGGTGCGCCCGCGCGTGCAGGTCAGCCGCGCGGCACCCGGATTCGCCAGCCGCGCGGTCGCAGGCCATGCCAGCCTGGAAACACCGGGGCTGAAGCTGGGCCAGACGGTCACCCATGCCAAGTTCGGGCCTGGCGTGGTCACCGACTACGAAGGCAGCGGGGCGCACGCGCGAGTCCAAGTGAACTTCGACAGCGAAGGCAGCAAGTGGCTGGTGTTGGCCTATGCGAACCTGCAGGCGGTCTAGCGCGCCCGATTGATCCAGATCACGGCGCACTAAGCCCGCCGGGCGTGTAATGGCCGCATCCCATCGTCATGAGGTGCGGCATGTACCGGCATATCCTGATCGCGACGGACGGCTCCGAGCTCGCCGGCAAGGGCGTGGAGCACGGCCTGGCACTGGCTTCGAAGCTGCAGGCGCGGGCTACCGTGCTGACCGTCAGCGAACCCATCAGCACCGGTTTCGACGATGCGCTCGGCTGGAGCGCGGTGGGTACGTCGATGCCGGAATTCCAGGCCGCCCGTGAAGAAGCCGCACGCAAGGTGCTGGCCGGTGCGTCCGCCCAAGCCGCTGGCATGGGAATGGACGCGGCCACCCTGCACGTGGCGGATCGTTACGCTGCCGAGGCCATCGTGGAGGCTGCGGAGCGCGAGGGCTGCGACCTCATCGTGATGGCATCGCACGGACGCCGCGCGCTGGGACGCCTGCTGCTGGGCAGCCAGACCAGTGAAGTACTGGCGCGCTGCGGCGTGCCGGTGCTGGTGATCCGCTGAGCGCGGGCCGTCACCAGCCGTAGAGCTTCCAGTACACCGGCGAGATGTCGCTGTTGTCCTTGCTCTTGTCCAGGCGGCCGTCGCCGTCGGAGTCGTAGAGGAAATAGGGCGCGCCGCGCGACGGCGTGACCTTGACCATGCGCAGGTTGCCGGCGACGCGGTATTCCTCGATGGTGTCGCCGTTCTTCTCCGTGCGCACGGCGACCTGGGCATTGGCGAGATCGACGCCGGGCGGCGCGCTGGCCCCACCGGTGGAGGCGCAGCCGGCCATGGCCAGCACGCAGGACAACAGCAGGGCGCGTTTCAGCGGGCGGGTCATGGGGGCATCCTGGCGGGGCTGTGGCCGGATTATGCGCCCAACGCGTGGTGCGCGCGTGACGCCGGCCCTGGAGGCGCGGCGTAGAATGCGGGCATGACACGACTCGTACTGATCGACGGCTCCAGCTACCTGTTCCGCGCCTTCCACGCGCTGCCTCCGCTCACCAACGCGCAGGGCGAGCCGACCGGCGCCCTCTTCGGCGTGGTGAACATGCTGCGTGCCACGCTGAAGGAGAAGCCCGACTACGTCGCCTTCGTGTTGGACGCCAGCGGGCCGACCTTCCGCGACGATCTGTATCCCGCGTACAAGGCCAACCGCCCGCCGATGCCGGACGAGTTGCGGGCACAGGTACAGCCGATGCGCCGCATCGTGGAGGCGCTGGGTTTTCCCTTGCTCTGCGTCGACGGCGTGGAAGCCGACGACGTGATCGGCACGCTCGCGCTGCAGGGTGCGGCGCAAGGCATGGACGTCACCATCTCCACCAGCGACAAGGACTTCGCCCAGCTGGTCCGCCCGGGCGTGGCGCTGGTCAACACGATGAGCGGCAGCCGGCTGGATTCAGCCGAGTCGGTGATGGAGAAGTTCGGCGTGCGGCCGGAGCAGATCGTCGATTTCCTCGCCCTGATGGGCGACGCCATCGACAACGTGCCTGGCGTGGAGAAGTGCGGACCCAAGACGGCGGCGAAGTGGCTGGCCGAGTACGGCACGCTGGATGCGATCATCGAGAAGGCCGGCGAGATCAAGGGCAAGATCGGCGACAACCTGCGTGCCGCGCTGCCGCGCCTGCCGCTGAACCGCACGCTGGTGACCATCAAGACCGACGTGGCGCTAGATGGCGGGCCGGACACGCTGCCGCTGCGCGAGCGCCATGTCGAGGAGCTGCGCGAGCTGTACGCGCGTTACGGCTTCAACCAGGCGTTGAAGGAGTTGGAAGGCGGTGCGTCCGATGCGACCGCCGTCGCGGAGAAAGAGCCGGGTCGTGCCCGGGGCACCGGGCGCGTGGCGGCCGCGTCGGTGGACGACGGGCCGGTGGATGCCGCGCTGAGCGTGGCCGGCGAGTACGCTGCCATCACCGAGCCCGCGCAGCTCGATGCGTTGGTCGCGCAGCTGCGCGCGTCCGAGGAGGTCGCGTTCGACACCGAGACCGATAGTCTCGATCCGATGCAGGCGAACCTGGTCGGCCTGAGCTTCGCGACCGAGACCGGCAAGGCTGTCTACGTGCCTGTAGGCCACGATTATCCGGGAGCGCCCGCCCAGCTCGATCGCGCCTTCGTGCTGGACGCGCTGGCGCCGGTGCTCGCCGATCCGGCCATGCGCAAGCTGGGCCAGCACGGCAAGTACGACCTGCACGTGCTGCGCCGCCATGGCGTGGACGTGCAGGGTTATGCCGACGACACGATGCTGGAAAGCTTCGTGCTCAACTCCGGCAGCAACCGCCATGACATGGACAGTCTGGCAAAGCGTTTCCTCGGTTACGACACGATCAAGTACGAAGACGTGGCGGGGAAGGGCGCGAAGCAGATCCCGTTCTCGCAGGTGGCCATCGACGACGCCACCCGTTATGCCGCGGAAGATGCCGACATCACCCTGCGCCTGCATCGTGCGATCGCGCCGAGGCTGGCCGCGGAGCCGGGCCTGGAGCGTGTGTACCGCGACATCGAAATGCCGCTGGTGCCGGTGCTGGCCCGCATCGAGGCCAACGGCGTGATGATCGACGGCGACGAACTGCGCCGGCAGAGCGCCGACCTGTCCAAGCGCATGCTGGCCGCGCAGCAGAAGGCGACGGAACTCGCCGGACGCACCTTCAACCTGGATTCGCCGAAGCAACTGCAGGCGCTGCTGTTCGACGAACTGAAGCTTCCGGTGCTGGTGAAGACGCCGACCGGCCAGCCCAGCACGAACGAAGAAGCACTGGAAGCCATCGCCGACCAGCACGAACTGCCGCGCGTGATCCTCGAGTACCGCGGCCTGGCCAAGCTGCGCAGCACCTACACCGACAAGCTTCCAGAGATGGTCAATCCGGACACCGGCCGCGTGCACACCAGCTACCACCAGGCCGGTGCCGCGACGGGACGGCTGTCCTCGACCGATCCCAACCTGCAGAACATTCCGATCCGCACCGAAGACGGACGCCGCATCCGCAAGGCGTTCGTCGCACCGCCGGGCCGCAAGCTGGTCGCCTGCGACTACTCGCAGATCGAGCTGCGCATCATGGCGCACCTGTCGCAGGATCCCGGCCTGGTGCGTGCGTTCGAGTCCGGCGCCGACATCCACAAGGCGACGGCGGCGGAAGTGTTCGGCAGGAAGCTGGAAGACGTCAACGGCAACGAGCGCCGCGCGGCGAAGGCGATCAACTTCGGATTGATGTACGGCATGAGCGCATTCGGCCTGGCGCGGCAGCTGGGCATCGGGCGCGGCGAGGCGCAGGACTACATCGCGCTGTACTTCAGCCGCTATCCCGGCGTGCGCGACTACATGGAACGCACGCGTCAGCAGGCGCGCGAGCATGGCTACGTCGAGACCGTGTTCGGCCGCCGCCTGTACCTGGAATACATCAACAAGGGCACCCAGGGGCAACGTGCAGGCGCCGAGCGCGCGGCGATCAATGCGCCGATGCAGGGCACGGCGGCGGACATCATCAAGCGCGCGATGATCGGCGTGGACGCCTGGCTGGCGGCGCACCGCGAGCAGGCGCTGATGATCCTGCAGGTGCATGACGAACTCGTGTTCGAGGCGGACGCGGACTTCGTGCCGACGTTGCTGGAGGAAGCGACGTCCCGCATGGCGGCGGCAGCGCAATTGAGCGTTCCGCTGGTGGTCGACAGTGGGGTCGGTGACAACTGGGAAGAGGCCCATTAGGCCCGCCTGAAAACGTTTTCCCTTGCGTAACAGAGGCTTGCGGAAAGTTCAGGGAAACCCTGTCAGGTATATTTGTATACCGACCAGTTCAATAAACTGAATTCCCCCTGAATCTTACGGTTTTTTAACCGGAATCTTCACGAACCATCCATGTGCGGAGTGGTCATATAGCTCGCGACAGATGCAACGTCTGTCGCTGATCTCTCCCATCCCCTGGAGCGATCTCCCCCGGAGCGACGACCCCTCCCCAGGTCCCGCTCCCCTGGCCCCGCCGATCTCCCCCTGGTCTGCGGGGCTTTTTATTGCCTGTCGTTTGCCCTTGGCTCCCTGCGCTACCGTGCGTGGAGTCCTTCGCCACCGGGTGACGCATGAGTGCGACCTTCTCTGACATGTTCCAACTGGCCATGCCGTGGTGGGCCTTCGTGCTCCGCGCGTGCGTCGTGTATTTCATCCTGCTGGGGATGATCCGCCTCTCGGGCAAGCGGACGATGGGGCAGTTCACCCCGTTCGACATGCTGCTGGTGGTGCTGCTCGGCAACGCGGTGCAGAACGCGCTGCTGGGCGAGGACACGTCCATCGGCGGCGGCCTGGTGCTGGCTGCGACGTTGATCGCGCTGAACTGGCTGGTCGGCCTGGTCTCTGCGCGCTCGCCGCGGGTGGAGCGCTGGGTGGAGGGCGCGCCCGTGCTGCTGGCGCGGGATGGTCAGGTCTACCGCGACGTTCTCCGGCGGGAGTTGATCAGCCACGAGGATTTCGAGAAGGCCATGCGCGAAGCCGGCTGCCTGGACATGGCGGACATCCAGTTGGCCGTGCTGGAGAACAACGGGCACATCACGCTGGTGGCGAGGCAAAAGCCGCCCCTGTAGGAGCGACGTCAGTCGCGACTGCACGCCGTACACGCACGTTGGCTCCACCCGTGCCGGAGAGATGGTCGAACTGAAGGTCCAGAAAGTTTGATTTCCGCGGTCGCGACTGACGTCGCTTCTACAGGAAGTCGTCAGGCGAGTTCGGCCAGCCAGTCGCGCGGTCGCAGGTAGTCGGACAGGCGCTGCTCGTCGCTGCCGTCCTCCGGCGTGAAGCCGTACTCCCAGCGGACCAGCGGTGGGAGGCTCATCAGGATCGACTCGGCGCGCCCGCCGCTCTGCAGGCCGAACAGCGTGCCGCGGTCGTAGACCAGGTTGAACTCGACGTAGCGGCCACGGCGATACAGCTGGAACTGTCGTTCGCGCTCGCCGTACGGCGCGTCCTTGCGGCGCGCGACAATGGGCAGGTACGCATCGAGGAAACCATCGCCGACGGCGCGCAGATAACCGAAGTCGCGCTCGAAATCCTCGCTCAGGTCGTCGAAGAACAGACCGCCCACGCCGCGCGTCTCATTGCGGTGCTTGAGGAAGAAGTAGTCGTCGCACCAGCGCTTGTGCGCGTCGTAGCGCGCCTGGCCGCCGAACGGCTCGCACAGGTCGCGCGCGGTACGGTGCCAGTGCCGGACATCCTCGTCGACCGGATAGAACGGGGTCAGGTCGAAGCCGCCACCGAACCACCATGCCACCGTTTCGCCGTCGCGTTCGGCGCGGAAATGGCGCACGTTCGCATGCGTGGTGGGCACGTGCGGATTGCGCGGGTGGAACACGAGGGACACGCCGACCGCGCGCCAAGACGCGCCGGCCAGTTCGGGGCGATGCGCGGACGCGGACGGCGGCAGGCGGTCGCCGGACACGTCGGAGAAGCCGATGCCGGCCTGCTCGAACACCGCGCCGTCGCGGAGGATGCGGGTGCGCCCGCCACCTCGGATAGGCGACGCGTCGCCTGGCACGCGGCTCCATGCGTCCTCACGGAACCTGGCGGTGCCGTCGGCTGTTTCGATGGCAGCGCAGATGCGGTCCTGCAGGTCGGTGAGGTAGTCGCGGACAGGCGTAATGTCGTTCATCCCGCGCATTCTACCGGGGCCGCTGCGTCCATCCGAATTCGGCACGCACGTTCGGCCGGCACAACTGCCACACGATCAGCGCATGCAGCATGCCGAACGCCACCGCCGTCGCCCACGCCAGGGCCAGCGACAACGAACGCAGCGTGGCCAGTTCGGCCAGCAGCGGCGCGGTATCCGGCGTCCGCGGCAAGCGGTCGACCCAGGCGAACAGCGCATCGATCACGGCGATGCCGGCGAAGTTGGCCAATGCGCCCAGCACCATGAAGCCGACGAAGCCCCACCAGCCCCACACGCGACGGCGCAGCAGGCCCACCGAGACCGCCAGGAAGGCGGCGCTGACCAGCAGGAAGCCGACGGCGATCGCGGTCAGGTGCGACAACACCCACACGAGACTCGCCGGTACCGACTGCGCCGCGACGAAGTCGATGAAGCGCGATACCTCCTCGCCCCGCAGGATGACCAGCGCCGCCAGCACCTGCAGCGCGGCGTAGAGCGTGGCGCCGACGCCCACGACGATCGACACCTTCGCCGTCACGGTGACGAAGGCGGCGCCGTTCGCGGTGGGCGACGGTACGGGCATGGCCTACTTCAGGTTCTGCTCGAACAGCTTCAGCACGCGCTTGTACTCGTCCAGCCACGAGTCCGAGCGCGTGAAGCCGTGCCGTTCCAGCGGATACGCCGCCAATTCCCAGTTGTCCTTCCGCAGTTCGATCAGCTTCTGCGTCAACACCACCGAGTCCTTGAAGAACACGTTGTCGTCGATCATGCCGTGCGCGATCAGCAGGTGGTCCTGCAGGCCGTCGGCGTATTCGATCGGCGAAGAAGTGCGGTAGGCCTGCGGATCCAGTTCGGGCGTATTGAGGATGTTGCTGGTGTACTCATGGTTGTATTGGGTCCAGTCGACCACCGGTCGCAGCGCGGCGCCGGCCTTGAACACGCCGGGTGCGCGGAACAACGCCATGAAGGTCATGAAGCCGCCATAGCTCCCACCGTAGATACCGGCGCGGTCACGGTCGCCCTGCTTCTGGGCGACCAGCCATTCCAGACCGTCCAGATAGTCCTCCAGCTCGGGATGGCCCATGTTGCGGTAGATGGCCGTGCGCCAGTCGCGGCCGTAGCCCTCGCTGGCACGGTAGTCGAGGTCGAGCACGATGTAGCCGCGATCCACCAGCAGCTGGTGGAACATCTGCTCGCGGAAGTAGTTGGGATAGCGCGCGGTGACGTTCTGCAGGTAGCCCGCGCCGTGCACGAACATGACGACGGGATAGCGCTTGCCGGCTTCCATCGTCTTCGGTCCGTAGTACTTGCCCCATACCACGCCGGCACCGTGCTTCGACGGCACCTGCACGTACTCGGGTTGGATCCATTCACGCGCCTTGAAGGCGGCCGTGCGGGTGTCTGTGAGCGGCTTCGCCTGGCCGCCGTCGATGCCGACGACCGACAACTGCGCCGGCGTGTAGCTGCGCGAATGGCGCACCAGCAGCTGGCGGCCGTCCGGCGACAGACTGAAGTCCTCCACGCCGTCCAGCGCAGTGACTTCCTTCAACTGGTTACTCGCCAGGTCGAGCTTGCAGACTTCGTAATCGCCCGGCCACGCGCGGTTGCACAGGAACAGGAAGCCGTTGCCGTCGGCGGTGACTTCCGCTGCGGACACTTCCCACTTGCCGGACGTACGCGCGCGAGGTTTTTCGTTACTGGAGGCGGTGTAAATGTGCGAGTAGCCGGACTCTTCCGAGAGCAGCCACAGCGTGCGGTTGTCGGGCAGCCAGCCGAACTGGTTGAAGCCCCAGTTGATCCATGCGTCGTCGGTCAGCCGGTGGCGCGGCTGCAGGCGCGCCGCCGGCAGGTCGACCGTGGCGATCCAACGGTCCTTGTTATCGACGGCATGCACCTGCACGGCGACCTGGGTGCCATCGTTCGTCCAAGCGATCGCATTGCCATCACTGTCGTTTTCCACGCGCACGTCGCGCGGCCCCTTCAGTGGCTCCTTGCCGGCCTGCTTGCGCAGCGCGGCCAGCGGGTCCTTGTCGATGCCGGGCAGAACGTCGAACGCGATGTCTTTGACGCTGCCGTCGGCCAGATCGACCCGCCAGAGGGTGTGCGGCACCGGTGCATTGCGGCCCACGCGCGTGCGGACCTCCTGGAATTCCTCGTAACCGGATTCGGTCACGTACTTCGGCATCTTGCCGGCTTGGCCGGCATCGGCGCCCTTCTTGCGGGTCACCACCAGCAGCCAGCGTCCGTTCGGCGAGAGCGAACTGCCTTCGATCTCCACCTCCGTGCCGAGGTAGATCGGCGCAGGCGCGCGGCTCGGGTCGGCCTTGCGCCAGGCTTCGGCCTGCTTCTGCGCCGCCTCGCGCTGCGCGCGGTCGTCGGCCAAGGTGCGGATCGTGCGCAGCTGTTGCTCGCGCAGCGCATCCGCCTTGGGCGGGGCCAGCGGATCGCGCTCGGCCTTCAGTTCGGCCACGGTGGCCACGCCGGTGCCGGCCGTCCAGCGGTACCACGTGGCGCCCGTGCGCCAGATCACCGCGCCGTCCTGGGCGAAGCGCGCCTGCTGTTCGGTGTCGTTGGTGCGCGTGACCTGGGTCAGCGCGCCACTGCGCAGATCGCGCACGAAGAGGTCACCATTGCGCGAAAGCAGCATGCGCTGGCGCGAGGCGTCGTAGACGGGGTTGATGGCATCCAGGCGTGCGCGCTGGTCATCGCCGACGCGGTGTGCCGCGGCCCCGTCGAGGGTCTGCTCGAAGGTATCGCGGACCACGCTACCGTCGCGCTTCAATTCGTACTGCACCTGCTTGCCGTCCCATGCCCACCACGCACGCTCGACCGGCGGACCGATCCAGTCCGGCTCGGCCATCACCTGCTCCAGTGTGAGCGGTGCGGGCGTCTGGGCATGCGCCATCGGCGCGAGCGCGAGCGGCAGCAGCAGGGCGAACAAGGCAGGGCGCATGGGAGGTCCGTTAGTGCGAGGTGAAGAGGCAAGATTACCAGCCCCTTCCTGTGCCTCCCGCCGCCGATCGTCATGCCCGCCGTGATCGCGATGCGGGTTTCGCGCATGGGGCATTTCCCGCACAATCCCCGCTTGTCCACTGGCAGGGCGCAACGCGCGCGGATGCAAGCCTACGTCTACAAGAGTCAGCGCAAGGCCGACACGTTCGTCTATCTGGCTGCGCGCGACGATTTCGGCCGATTGCCCGAGCCGCTGCGCACCCAACTGGGCAACCTGTCGTTCGTCCTCGAGGTCGCCCTGACGCCGGAGCGAAAACTCGCCCGCGAGGATGCCGACGTGGTCCGCACCAACCTCGCCTCGCGCGGGTTCCATATCCAGTTCCCGCCGCAACCCGATCCCGCCGTCCGTCCCGATGCCTGAGCCCCGGCTGCAGATCCGCCACGTCGCCCTGGTCGCCCTGCTGGCAGGCCTGCTGCTGGCCGGCATCGGCGCGTGGCTGGGCGGCGTGCCGGCGGCCATCGGCGCGTGGCTGGCGCAGCCGGCGGTGGCGCTGGGCGTGTCGTGGCTGCGGGGCACGCGTGTGCTGGCGCCCGGTCGGGCCTGGCGCGAGGACCTGCCGGCTTTGGCGCTGGCCTGGGCGGCGGCGTTCGCCGGTAGCGCGCTGCTGCTGGCCTGGCCGCTGGCGTCGTTGCACGACAGCGGCAGCCTGCCGGCGGCGCTGGGTGTCAGTGCCGTGATCGGTGCGGTCATCGTGGGCCTCTGGCGCACCTGGCCGTTGTGGCACGGGTTGGAGCGCGACGGCGGCGCGCTCGCGGCCCACTGGCGCGGGCTGCTGGAACATGACTTCCACGCTTGGCGCGGCCTGGTCGTGGCCACGGCGCTGACGGTGGCGATCGGGGGCGGCCTGTGCCTGGCCTGGCCCGGCCTGGTGCCCGCATCGGCCCGCACGGCTCTCGCGGTTGCTTACGCCCTCCTGCTGCCGTGGCTGCACCTTGGCGTGCAGCGCGTGGCGGGGGCGGGCGTGCTGCCGGTCGTGGAGATGCCGCCGGAACGCGACGCCGACGCCTTCGATGCGCCGGCCGCCTCAGCCGAAGCCGGCGTGGATGTCGATCTCGACCAGGCCCTGTTCGAGGCGGCGCGCGCCGGGCGCGTCGATCGGGCGTTGGCACTGATCGAAGCCGGCGCCGATGCCCATGCGTTGCCGGCGGAAGGCTCGCGCGACCAGCGCAGCCTGGGTGCGCTGGCCGCCGTGTTGCCGGACCTGCGCCTGTTGCGCACGCTGATCGCGCACGGCGTGGACCTCAACCATGCCCATGCCGGCGTCACGCCACTGCTGGCGGCCACCCGCGACAGCTGGCACGGGCGGCCGGACGCGGTGACCACGCTGCTGGCCAATGGCGCCGATCCCCGCATTGCCGATGCCGAGGGCAATACGCCGCTGCATCACGCTGCGCGCAGTTCGGATCCTGGCGTGGTCGCGCTGTTGCGCGATGCCGCGGCCGAACTGGATGCGCTCAACCATGACGGGCTGACCCCGCTCGGCGTGGCCTGCATGGCGGGCAACTGGCGGTTGGCGAAGTTCCTGCTGGAACGCGGTGCGCGCCCCGACCCGCAGGGCGGGCAGCCGGTACTGCTGGCCGCCGCCGCGACGGAAGAAGACGATCCTGCGGGCGTGCAACTGTTGCTCAAGCACAAGGCGAAGGTCGATGCGCGCGACGCGCAGCGCCGCAGCGCCCTGCACGAGGCCGCGTATGCGGGCCATGCCGAAGTGGTCGCCACGCTGCTCGCCGCCGGGGCCGACGTGCACGCGCGCGATGCGCAACAGCGCACGCCGTGGCTCGACGCCGCGCGCGGCGCACGCACCGCGGTGCTGGAGAAGCTGGCCGACGCCGGTGCGGACCGCCTGGCCACCGATGCGGAACGGCGCAACGCGCTGATGCTGGCCTGTGGTGCGGAGCAGGTATCGCCTGCGCTGGTGCGCCGCCTGCTGGAGTGGGGCATCGATCCGGCCGACACCGATGCCGCCGGACGTCGCGCCGTCGATGCGGCGGCGGAGGCGGGCCGCTGGGCGCTGGTGTCCGCGCTCGATCCCACCTACGCCCTGCCCGATGCCGTAGCGGCCGCCGACGACGAGGCGCCTCCCGACCGCGCGCCCTCTGCGCTATTGCGCGAAGGCCTGGCCAGCGGACAGTTCGACGGGTTGGAGGCGCTCGCGCGCCTGTGCTCGCGCGAGGAACTTGGCGTACTGCTGCACGAGGGCGATCTGCAGCGGCCCTCGCGCCTGTCGTGGCTGCTGCGCCAGGGCGCCGACCCGGAGATGCGCAACGCGCAAGGCGATACGCTGGCCTTCGCGTTGCTGTCGCAGGGCGCGTCGGGCGTTCCTGCGCTCGCCGCGGTGCTCGCGCGCGGCGTGTCTCCGGCCGGTGCCGGCGGCCTGTCGCGGTTCCTGGCCGCCTGCGCGGCCGACGACCAGGCCGCACGCACGCTGGAGTCCTGCGCGCTGGACCTGCTGGATCGCGGCGCTGATCCGTTCGGCGCTTCCCCGCAAGGCGATCCCGCGCTCTCGCTCGCGGTGCGCCTGGGCTGGCAGCGCGTACTCGATCGCCTGCTCGACATCGGCGTGGACCGCGAGGCGCGCGACAGCCATGGCATGACGGCGCTGCATCTGGCCGCCGTGCTCGGCCGCGAGACCGCCCTCAAGCAGTTGATCGCCAAGGGCGCCTCGCCGGACGCGCGCGCTGCCGATGGCCAGACCCCGCTCGGCGTGGCGCTGGCCTGTGGACGGCGCGACCTGGCGGAGTGGCTGGACTGGCGAACCTGGCCGTTGCCCAAGCGCGCGCTGCGCCCGGCCGACCTGCCGTCGGCCGCGATGGTCGGCGATCGGGACGCGGTGCGCCGCTTGCTCGACCTCGGGTTCGATGTCGATTCGCCCGACGCCCAGGGTTGCACCGCCCTGCTGCGCGCGGCGGGCGGCGGCTTCGCCACCACGGTGGAACTGCTGATCGCGCGCGGCGCCGATCCGCAGCGCGCCGCACACACCGGTGCGACGCCGCTGTCGGCGGCGGTGAGCATGCGCCAGGCGGAGATTGTCGGCGCGCTGCTGGCCGCCGGCGCGGACATCGAATACCGCCTGCCCGGTGGCGTGACCGTGCTGATGCTGGCGGCCGCGCTGGGTCTGCCCGAGATCGCCGCGCGCCTGATCACCGCCGGCGCCAACGTGCACGCCGGCGATGCGCAGGGGCTCACGCCGCTGCATTGCGCCACGCTCTACGGTTTCACCGCACGCGAGAAGCCGCGTCTGGTCGCGCTGCTCGACACGTTGCTGCTGTCCGGCGCGGAGCCCGAGCAGGTGGCCTCCGGTTCGGTCACGCCGCTGCTGTTGCTGCTGGGCGCCCGCGCCGAACCGGGCACCGCCTGCGATGAGGAAGTCGTGCTGGCCGGCCTGGAGCGCCTGCTCGACGAAGGCGTATCGCTGGATGTGCAGGACCCGCGCGGCTTCGGGCCGCTGCACCTGGCTTCGCTTCACGGCCTGCTGCGCGTGGTCAGTCGCCTGCTGCGCGCCGGCGCCGATCCGGAACTGCGCGACGCGCTGAACCGCACGCCGCGCGAGATCGCGGTGATGCGCGGCTTCATCGACGTGGCCGCCGAGTTCGTCCCGGCCACGCCCGGCGCGGGCGCCTCGATGGCCCGCTTCCTGCGCGACCGCGGCTGAGCCGCGGCCTCAGCGCGCCGGCGGTGTGTCTTCGCCGGTCGCGTCGGCCTCGAACAGCTTCTCCAGGTCGCTGACGGCATCGCGTGCCGTCTGGATCACCGCGCCGTCGTCGTCGTAGACCAGGTACTGCGCGCGCAGCAGTTTCTCGTCGTGCAGGCGGAAGCGACGCGCGTGGTCGGCCGCGGTGTCGGCCGACATGCCCAGCTCGACCAGCACCTGCTGCGCCATCTCCAGGCTCGAGCCCAGCGTTTCGCGATAAGCCTCCGCGCTCAGGTCCATCAGCCGCCACGCATGCTGGCGGTTGCGCGCGCGCGCCAGCACCCGTGCCTCGGGATACATGCGGCGGATCAGGCGCGTTGCCTTGATGTTGGTGTCGGGGTCGTCCATGGCGATGACGAAAACCTTGACGTGCTGCGCGCCCGCCGAGCGCAACAGGTCCGGGCGCGTCGGGTCGCCGTAATACAGCCGGATATTGCCGAAGCGGCGCAGCGTGTCGACGGTTTCGGGACTGTGCTCGAGCGCGACGAACGGAATCTTCTGCGCCGTCAGCAGGCGCGCGACGATCTGGCCGAAGCGGCCCATGCCGGCGATCAGCACCTGCGGCTGCTCGTCGGGGATCTCGTCGAACGTGCGCGTGTCGGGCTTGGGTCGCTTCACGCCGGCCAGCGCGCGATGCAGGCCCAGCAGCAGGACCGGCGTGAGCGCCATCGACACGCCGACGATGGCGGTCAGCTGGTTGCGCAGTTCGGCATCGATCAGGCGCACGCGTGCGGCTTCGCTGAAGACGACGAAGGCGAATTCGCCGCCGAGCCACAGCGTGCCCGCCATCATCAGCGCGCCGCGCGGGTCCAGCCGGCCGGGCCAACGGCCGACGCCGAACAGCACGCTGAACTTCACCGCCAGGAGGATCAACACCCCCGTGGTGATCATTTCGGGTTGTTCCACCATGGCGTCGAGGTCGATGTCCATGCCGACCGCGATGAAGAACAGACCCAGCAGCAGGCCCTTGAAAGGATCGATCTGCGATTCGAGTTCGTGGCGGAATTCCGAGTCCGACAGCAGCACGCCGGCGAGGAACGCGCCCAAGCCGGCGCTCAGGTCGGCCAGCTGCATGAACCAGGCGATGCCTAGCACCACCAGCAGCGCGGTGGCGGTGAACACCTCCGGCATGCGCGTGCGCGCGACCACGCGGAACAACTGGCGCAACACCAGCCGGCCGCCCAGGATGACGACAGCGATGGCGCCGACCGCATGGAACACCATCGTCCACGTCAGCGTCTCGTTCTTGGCCCCGCCCAGCAGCGGGATGGCGGCCAGCAACGGGATCGCCGCCAGGTCCTGGAACAGCAGGATCGCGAAGCCCAGCCGGCCATGCTCGCTGGTCAGTTCCTTGCGCTCGGACAGCAGTTGCAGGCTGACCGCGGTGGACGACAGCGCCAGGCCCAGGCCCACCACCAGCGCCGTTTTCCAGTGGTGTTCGAACAGCAGCGCCAGGCCGCCCAGCAGCAGCGCGCTCAGCAGGACCTGCAGTCCCCCGGCGCCGAACACCGGCTTGCGCATCACCCGCAGGCGCGACGGCGAGAGTTCCAGGCCGATGACGAACAGCATCATCACCACGCCGATTTCCGCAGCGTTGAGGATGCGGTCGGCATCGCGCACCAGCGCCAGCCCGTCCGGCCCCAGCACCACGCCGGCCACCAGATAAGCCAGCACCGCCCCCAACCCGAAGCGCTTGAACACCGGCACCGCGATCACCGCGGCCAGCAGGAACACCAGCGCCAACTCCAGACCGCTACCGTGCATGCGTCACCTCGTGGGGATAGTATGCGGCGGACCGGCCCGGGACGGGCCCGTTTCCAGGGATCGAGGAGAACGTATGAAGCAGCGTAATGCTTGGCTCGCGTGGATGCTCGTGGGGTTGTTGGCGTTCGCGCAGGGTGCTTGGGCGGAAGGCCCGCGTGCCGTTCGCAAGCAGGTCGAAGGCAGCATGTTGGTCACCGGCATGATCACGATCCGCACCGATGGCAGCGTGGCCGCTGTGGATCTGGACAAGCCGGACCGTCTGCCGGAAGGCATCGCGCCCTTCGTGACCCGGGTCGCGACATCATGGCGTTTCGAGCCGGTCCTGGTGGAGGGCGTCGTCAGGCAGGTACGCACGCGGATGAGCGCGCGCCTCGTGGCCAAGTCCACCGGCGACGGCAACATGCAGGTCACGGTCCGGGGCGCCGACTTTGGAGATTACCTGGCCATGCCGCCGGAGGAGCGCATCAGTAGCAACGGGATGAAGCCGCCGGGGTACCCGATGGCGGCAGCCCAGGGCGGCGTCCAAGGGACGGTGTACCTGCTATTGAAGATCGGTCGCCACGGCACGGTCGACGATGTGGTCGCGGAGCAGGTGAACCTGCGTATGGTCGCCAGCGAAGGACAGATGCGCCAGTTCCGCGAACGCTTCGCACGGGCAGCGATCGGAGCGGCGGCAAAGTGGACCTTCACTACCCCGACCCGTGGCGATGCCGCGGAGCAGCCATATTGGGTCGTGCGTGTGCCCGTCGATTTCAATTTTGGCGAGAAGCCGCGCTACGGCAAATGGGAAGTCTACGTGCCTGGCCCGCGCGAGCGCGTTTCCTGGGCGCAGGATGACGACGGTCCTGGCTTCTCGCCCGATGCGCTCGCCGAAGGTAGCGTGCACATGGCGGGAGGCAAGCAGGGTCCGAAATTACTTACGCCGTTGGATGGCGCCTGAGCGAGCCACCGCCATGCTACCCATGAGAACCGCGGCCTATGTCATAGCGGCAGGCCTGGCATGGACAGGCGGCGCTACGCTGGCAAAGCCTTTGCACCCCGCCGGTCATGACGTTGCCGCGCAGGCCGGAAACCCGATGCGGGAACAGGTCGTCGGTGCCATGGTGCTGACGGGGACCCTGGTCGTGTCGGACGACGGAACCATCACGGCCCACGCCATTGACCGGGCGGCCGAAGTGCCGCCGGAGGTACTGCGGCATCTCGGCCGCTCAATCCCGCATTGGCGCGTCAAGGGCGCGGATGGAACGCAAGATGAGCTGCGTTTCAGTGTTCGCGTCGTGGCATTGCCGCAAGGCAGCGAACGCCATGTCCTGTCGCTGGCGGGCGCCTCGATCCGGATGGCCCGCGATCGAGACCAGGAACCCACGGTCGCGGGTCGCTTGAAGCGCCCGGAGTATCCCCGCTCCCACGTAGCCAAAGGCATCGGTGGCGAGGTGGTCATGATCGTCAAGCTGGACCGCAACGGTAGCGTGGAGGATCTGGTGGCCGAGCAGGTAAATCTGGATGTCGTCGGCCCGGCTGACGAGGTCGCCCAGATCCGTGCCGACTTCGCTGCGCAGACGGCGGCAGCGGCGCGACGATGGAAGTTCCGGATGCCGGTCAAAGGTCCGTTGGCGGACGCGCCTCACCTGTCTGTGCGGGTTCCCGTGACTTATGACACCAAGCCGCGGCCTGGGTACGGGCAGTGGATGTATTACGTGCCAGGACCCCGCCACCCCACGCCTTGGATGAAAATCGATGGCTTGGCATTCGGCGCACATGAAGCCGACAGTTTGGAACTGGTCGGTGTAGGGCCACGGATAGAAACGTCACTGGGCTCCGTCCCGCGCGTCGAATCGGGCGGCGGGATACAGCGGGTGCCTTAATGCGGCACCCAGCTTTCTGCGCCTAGCAAAACGCCCCGCAATGCGGGGCGTTTTTCGTTTCCTGCAGCGTGAACGATCAGCGCTTCATCGAGCTGAAGAACTCGTCGTTGGACTTGGTGTTCTTCATCTTGTCCAGCAAGAACTCCATCGCCGCGATCTCGTCCATCGGGTGCAGCAGCTTGCGCAGGATCCAGATCTTCTGCAGCAGCTCCGGTTCGATCAGCAGGTCTTCGCGGCGGGTGCCCGAACGGTTGATGTCGATGGCCGGGTAGACGCGCTTCTCGGTGATGCGGCGGTTCAGGTGCACTTCGCTGTTGCCGGTGCCCTTGAACTCTTCGTAGATCACCTCGTCCATCTTGCTGCCGGTCTCGACCAGCGCCGTGGCGATGATGGTCAGCGAACCGCCTTCCTCGACATTGCGCGCAGCGCCGAAGAAGCGCTTCGGGCGGTGCAGGGCGTTGGCGTCCACGCCGCCGGTCAGCACCTTGCCGGAGCTGGGCACAACATTGTTGTAGGCGCGGGCCAGGCGGGTGATCGAGTCCAGCATGATCACCACGTCCTTCTTGTGCTCGACCAGGCGCTTGGCGCGCTCGATCACCATTTCGGCGACCTGCACGTGGCGCGCGGCCGGCTCGTCGAACGTGGAGCTGACCACTTCGCCGCGCACGGTGCGCTGCATTTCGGTCACTTCTTCCGGACGCTCGTCCACCAGCAGCACGATCAGGTGCACGTCAGGGTGGTTGGTCGTGATGGCGGTGGCGATCTGCTGCATCATGATCGTCTTGCCGGCCTTCGGCGGCGACACGATCAGGGCGCGCTGGCCCTTGCCTTGCGGCGCCATCAGGTCGAGGATGCGGCCGGCGATGTCTTCCGACGAGCCGTTGCCGCGCTCCAGGGTGAAACGACGGCGCGGGAACAGCGGCGTCAGGTTTTCGAACAGCACCTTGTTCTTCGACGCTTCCAGTGGCTCGCCGTTGATCGTGTCGATCGTCGACAGCGCGAAGTAGCGCTCGCCATCCTTCGGCCAGCGGATACGGCCGGCCAGGTGGTCGCCGGTACGCAGGTTGAAGCGGCGGATCTGGCTGGGGCTGATATAGACGTCGTCCGGGCCGGCCAGGTAGCTGGCCTCCGCGGCGCGCAGGAAGCCGAAGCCGTCCGGGAGGATTTCCAGCACGCCGTCGGCGGCGACCCCCTCACCGTGGCGGGTCAGCACCTTCAGCAGCGCGAAGATCACGTCCTGCTTACGGGCACGGGCCACGCCTTCCTGGATGTTCAGCTGCTCGGCGATGTCCAGCAGCTTGGGCGCGGGCATGCGCTTGAGGTCGCCCAGCGAGTACTGCGGGAAGCCCTCCGGCACGCTCGGCTGCGGGCGCGGGGCGTAGTTCTCCTGGCCGCCCTGGCCGCCGCCATTGCCGCCGCCTTCCTGCGGCATGCCGTCGTTGCCGTAACGTTCGCGGTTGCGCTCGCGGCGGTTGCGGAAGCGCTCGCGGCGGTTGTTGCCGAACCGGTTGCCTTCGCGCGGCTCGCGCGCGTCCTGGCCACCGTCCTGGCCCTGTTGGCCGCCACCGTGCGTCGGCTCGCCACCCTCATGGGCAGCGGCGGGCGCGGGCGCGGAGGCCGGGGCGGGCGCGTCGTTCACCGGCGGCAGCGGGAGCTGCGGCGCGGCGTCGGCCTGCGGTGTGGGTGTCTCGGCGGAAGAGGCCTTCGGGACGCGGGCTTTGCGCACGCGCTTCTCGGCGGGAGCGCCGGTTTCGTTGCTGCTGTCGGACAAGTTGCGATTCCTCGCTAGGTGGCGAGCGCGCCGGCGTTGCGGCGGCGGGTGAGTAAAAGAGGAGTGGGGCTTCAGATGGGTGCGGCGCATCCCCTGCGCCGGATTCGGTTCGACACTATCACCGGCCTGCGGCGGCGGCAAGCCGGGCCACCGCGGCGGGTTTGAACGGATTCAGCCAACGCCCCGGTCGGCGCCGGGGCCTGGAGGTCAGGCGGCCTGGGAGCCCAGGGCCTTGTCGATCATCTGGGTCAGCTGGCCCTTGCCGACGGCGCCGATCTGGGTGGCCTGGACCTGGCCGTCCTTGAACAGCAGCAGCATCGGGATGGACCGCACGTGGTACTTGATCGCGGTCGCGCGGTTCTCGTCCACGTTCACCTTGGCGACCTTGAGCTTGCCGCCGTAGGTTTCGGCCAGCTCGTCCAGGACCGGGGAAATCATCTTGCACGGGCCGCACCATTCGGCCCAGAAATCCACCAGCACCGGCTCGCCGGACTGCAGCACGGCGGCATCGAAATCGGCGTCGCCGACGTGGGAAACTTTATCGCTCACTGGGGTCTCCTGCGGGGTCCGCGGGGGCCCGCGGACGGGTTCGGGCCGGGTCGGCCGTCTGTTTGGGGTAAACTGGGGCGTTCCGCGGCCATTTCAAGAAGCTCCTGGGCGGCCGCGCAGCCCGGCACAGGGAGCGCAGTGTGCGACGCCGGACCCCCCGTTGCAAGCACAGCGACCCGCATTCACACAGCCGCACGCAGAACACTGCGGCGCAAAGAAGATGGCATGAGCGACAAACCCTTAACCGACATTACTTTCAGTTCGTTCGACCTGCATCCGGCCCTGCTGGCCGGTCTTGAGGCCGCAGGCTTTACTCGTTGCACCCCCATCCAGGCGATGACCCTGCCGGTCGCCCTGGCCGGCCGCGATGTCGCGGGCCAGGCGCAGACCGGCACCGGCAAGACGCTGGCCTTCCTGGTCGCGGTGATGAATCGCCTGCTGAGCCGCCCGGCCCTGGCCGAACGCAAGCCCGAGGACCCGCGCGCGCTGATCCTGGCGCCCACCCGCGAACTCGCCATCCAGATCCACAAGGACGCGGTGAAGTTCGGTGCCGACCTCGGCCTGCGCTTCGCGCTGGTCTACGGCGGCGTGGACTACGACAAGCAGCGCGAACTGCTGCAGAAGGGCGTGGACGTCATCATCGCCACGCCCGGCCGCCTGATCGACTACGTCAAGCAGCACAAGGTGGTCAGCCTGCACGCGTGCGAGATGTGCGTGCTGGACGAAGCCGACCGCATGTTCGACCTCGGCTTCATCAAGGACATCCGTTTCCTGCTGCGCCGCATGCCCGAGCGCACCACGCGGCAGACGCTGCTGTTCTCGGCCACGCTGTCGCACCGCGTGCTGGAACTCGCGTACGAGCACATGAACGAGCCGGAGAAGCTCGTCGTCGAAACCGAGTTCATCACCGCGGCCAAGGTGCGGCAGAAGCTGTACTACCCGGCCGACGAAGAGAAGATCCCGCTGCTGATCGGCCTGCTGTCGCGCAGCGAAGGCGCGCGCACGATGGTGTTCGTCAACACCAAGGCGTTCGTCGAGCGCGTGGCGCGCGCGCTGGAGCGGGCGGGCTATCGGGTCGGCGTGCTGTCCGGCGATGTGCCGCAGAAAAAGCGCGAGACCTTGCTCAAGCGCTTCCAGGCCGGCCAGCTGGAACTGCTGGTGGCCACCGACGTCGCCGCGCGCGGCCTGCATATCGACGGCGTGTCGCACGTGTTCAACTTCGACCTGCCGTTCGATGCCGAAGACTACGTGCACCGCATCGGCCGCACCGCGCGCCTGGGCGCGGAAGGCGACGCGATCAGCTTCGCCTGCGAGCGCTACGCGATGTCGCTGCCGGACATCGAGGCCTATATCGAGCAGAAGATCCCGTCCGAGCCGGTCACCGCAGAGCTGCTGACCGCGCTGCCGCGGCCGGAGCGTCCGAAGCCGGAAGCGGGCGAGAGCGACGAGGAAGAAGAGAGCATCGGCCAGATCTTCCGCGAAGCCCGCGAGCAGAAGGCCGCCGACGAAGAGCGTCGTGGCGGTAGCCGCAAGTCCGGTGGTGGTGCAGGGCGTCGCGATGGCGGGCGCCGTGAGGGTGGCCGCCGCGAAGGGGGTCCGCGTTCGGCCGACGGCAAGCCGCGTCCGCCGCGCGCGCCGCGTCCGGAAGGCGAGGCCCCGAAGCCGCAGGCCGAGCGGCCTGCCAATGAAGCGCGCGCGGAGACCGCCGTGGCGCCCGAAGGTGATCGCAAGCCGCGCAAGCGACGCCGTCGTCGCCACGGACGTCCGCTGGAAGGCGCCGAGGGCGCCGTGGCGAACGTCGCCGCGCCCATCGCACCAAAGCCCGCCGCGCAGGCGAAGGACGAGAACGCGGGCTTCCTGACGCGCCTCGGCCGCAAGATCCGTTCGCTGGTTGGCGGCTGAGCCACCGGAAAGACGGAACCATGAGAAGCCGGGCATGTCCCGGCTTCTTTTTTGCCCGCGCGGCATCGCCAGCGTCTTCGCTGCTCCGGCATAATCGAGGCACATGAGCGTCCTTCGATTCGAAAACGTCAGCAAGCAGTATCCCGGCGGCCATCCGGCGCTGGTCGACGTCAGCTTCGAGGTGGCCGAGGGCGAGATGCTCTTCGTCACCGGCCACTCCGGTGCCGGCAAGAGCACGCTGCTGAAGCTGATCCATCTGAGCGAACGACCCTCGCGAGGCGCGGTGGTGTTCGGCGGACGCAATCTGCTGAAGGTGCGCGGCGGGCGCATTCCGCTGCACCGGCGCGAGGTGGGCGCGGTCTACCAGGACCATCGCCTGCTGACCGACCGCACGGTGATGGAAAACGTGTCGTTGCCGCTGATCCTGCGCGGCGACCGGCGCGGCGACATCGGCAAGCGTGTGCGCGAAGTGCTGGCGCGACTGGGTCTGGGCCATCGCGAGAACGCGCTGCCCACGCAGTTGTCCGCTGGCGAGCAGCAGCGCGTGGGCATCGCGCGCGCCATCGTCGCCGAGCCGCGCCTGCTGGTGGCCGACGAACCCACCGGCAACCTCGACCCGACCCTGGCGGCAGAGATCATGTCGTTGTTCGCGTCGATGCCTGAGCGCGGCACCAGCGTGCTGGTGGTCAGCCACGACCTGTCGCTGCTCAAGCGCATGAAGAAGCGCGTGCTGATCCTCGACCACGGCAAGCTGGTCGACGACATCTCTCCCGCGGACCTAGCCGAATGAGCGACGCGAAGAACGCCCGGACGCAGGCACGCTCCGGCATCGGCATCTGGCTGGACCAGCATCTCTACAGTTTCGTCTCCAGCCTGGGACGTGCCGCTCGTCGCCCGTGGGCCACACTGCTGACCATCGGCGTGATGGCGATCGCGCTGGCGCTGCCGCTGGGCCTGTGGCTGGCCCTGCAGAACGTCGGCCATTTCGCTGGCGACGTGCAGCAGTCGCGCGAGATCGACCTGTTTCTCAAGCCCGATACGCCGGTCGCGCGCGCGCAGGCGCTGGCGCTCGAGCTGCGTGGCCGCGACGACGTCGCCGGCGTGGAGCTGCGCACGCCCGAGCAGGGCATGGCCGAGTTCCGCGACCGCAGCGGGCTAGGCGCGTCGCTGGATACATTGGAAGGCAACCCGCTGCCCAGCCTGCTGATCGTGCTGCCGGAAGGCGACGACGCGCGCCTGGTGGCCGCCTTGCAGGCGCTGCCGGAAACCGACCTGCTGCAGCACGACGCCGCATGGCGCGATCGTCTCGCGGGCTGGATGGGCTTCGGCCGGCGGCTCGCCTGGGTGCTGGCGGCGCTGTTCGGGCTCGGCGCACTCCTGGTGGTGGGCAACACGGTCCGGCTGGACATCCAGTCGCGGCGCGAGGAAATCGGCGTGCTCCAGTTGCTGGGCGCCAGCGATGGCTTCATCCGCCGGCCCTTCATCTACCTTGGCGCGTGGTATGGCCTGGCCGCCGGCGCGCTCGCGCTCGGCCTGTTGACGCTGGCCGCGCTTGCCCTGCGCGACCCGTTGGCCGCGCTCGCACGCAGTTACGGCAGCACCTTCGCCCTGGCGGGACTGGATGTCGTGGGGGCCGTCACCGTGGTGGTGGCCGCGACCGCGATCGGCTGGCTGGGGGCATGGCTGGTGACGGGGCATTTCTTGCGTCAGACTCGCCCCACAGAAACCTGAGACTCGCTTCCTTCATGGCCCAGGAACTCCGCCACCTGATCAGCGACGCCCCCCGCGTGATGGTGGTGGACGGCTCCAAGCTGGTACGCAAGCTGATCGCGGATGTCCTGCGGCGCGACGTGCCCGGCGTGGAGGTGATCGGGTGTTCCAGCATCGCCGAGGCGCGCGCCGCGCTGGAGCAGGGGGCCGTGCATCTGGTGACCACCGCGCTGGCGCTGCCCGACGGCGACGGCCTGGAGATCGCACGCACGGTGCGCGAAGCGGCCGGTCAGGCCTACGTGCCGGTGATCGTGGTGTCCGGCGATGCGCAGCAGCACCTGGAAGAGCGCCGCTTCACCGAGTTCGTCACCGACTACTTCGACAAGTCGCTGGGCCACGAAGCGCTGGCGACCTTCATCCGCGGCTATGTGCAGCCCGAGCCGGTCGCAGGCGCGACCATCCTCTTCATCGAGGACAGCCGCGTGGTGGCCGAAACCACGCGGCGCATGCTGGAACGGCAATCGCTGAAGGTGGTGCACGTGCTGAAGGCCGAGGATGCCTTCGCGCTGCTCACCGCCGAATCGCTGGGTCTGTCCACGCACAAATTCGACCTGGTGCTGACGGACGTCATCCTGAAGGGCGAGCTGAGCGGCCGCGACATCGTGCAGCGCATCCGCGTCGATTTCGCGTACGGCAAACGTCGCCTGCCCATCCTGGTGATGACTGGCGACAGCAACCGCGACAACCAGGCCGAACTGCTGCAGGCCGGCGCCAACGATCTGGTGCTGAAGCCGATCGAGGAGCGCCTGCTGGTGACCAAGGTGCTGTTCCAGCTGCGCCTGGCGCGCATGGACGAATCGCGCGCCCTGGTCTGATGCGCGTGCGTCCGGCATGACCGAAGAAGACCGCATCAAGCTGGAACCCTCCTGGAAGGCCCGCATAGGCGACTGGCTGCAGCGGCCGGAGATGCGCGATCTGTCCGCGTTCCTGCGTCAGCGCAAGGCCGCTGGCGCGCGCATCTATCCGCCCGGACCGCAGATCTTCGCGGCCTTCGATGCCACTCCTTTCGATGCGGTGAAGGTGGTGATCCTCGGCCAGGACCCGTACCACGGGCCGGGGCAGGCGCACGGCCTGTGCTTCTCCGTGCTGCCGGGCGTACCGGTGCCGCCTTCGTTGGTGAACATCTACAAGGAAATCAACGCGGACCTGGGCGTCGCGCCGCCCGACCACGGCTGCCTGCTGCCCTGGGCGCGCCAGGGCGTGCTGCTGCTCAATGCCGTGCTGACGGTGGAGGAGAGCCGGGCGGGCGCTCACCAGGGCAAAGGCTGGGAAGGCTTCACCGACCACGCCATCGAAACGCTTGCGCGTGAACGCGAGGGCCTGGTGTTCCTGCTGTGGGGCAGTTACGCGCAGGCCAAGGGCAAGGTGATCGACACGCGGCGCCACCGCGTACTGCGCGCGCCGCATCCCTCGCCGCTGTCGGCGCATCGCGGGTTCCTGGGCTGCGGGCATTTCTCGGCGACCAATCATTACCTGGCGCAGCGGGGTCAGGCGCCGATCGACTGGCGGTTGCCACCTCGGGACCAACTGGTGCTTTGAGACAGGCGGAGTGTTGGGTAATTCGCGTATGGGAGCGACATAAGTCGCGATGAAGCATTACCGGTAAATCATCGCGACTTACGTCGCTCCCACCTCGTACGGACCTGCGTCCAGGCGTCAGCGCGTGCGGCGGCGCTTCTGCGGCGGAGAGACCGGCGGCGCGGTCACCGGGATGTTCTTGATCTCGGCCTGCAGTTCTTCCAGCATCGGCACCATCTTCTGCTGCACGGCCGACATGATGTTCTGCATCAGGGCCGGATTCTTGTCGAGCATGCGCTGCCCGGCGGCGCTCTCGTAGAACTTCGTGATCGCGCGCACGTCTTCGCGCGTATAGGTCTTCTTGTAGACGTCCAGGTACACCGGGCGCATTTCTTCCCAGGACAGCGCCTTGCGCACGATCTCCTGGGTCTTGGCCTGGATGCGGGCCACCTCGGCCTTCTGCTCGTCGGTCATTTCCCGGCCGGCGAAGTGCTTGTCGAACTCCTGCTGCTGCACGGCTTCCATCTGCGGCACCACGCCCGCCAGCAGGCTTTCGGCGCGCGAGGCCTTCAGCAGGCGGTCGATGTCCGCGTCGGTCGGTTCGGCGGCGAAGGCCGGTGCGGATGCCGCCAGGGCGAGGGCGAGCAGGAGGCGCAGGAGCTGGGACATGCGGCGTGGACACCGTGGAACGGGGTCGTAGGGTGCCTTCCCGGGAGTAAATCTGGTGTTAATCGACGGCGATCGGGGTGCCAGCGCGCTGCGAACCGACGCGCATCCTGACTACAATCCGCGCATGGGGAGCACCGCACTCGAAATCACGCCAACGCTGTCGATACCGGACGACGAACTCGTCGAACGGTTCGTGCGCGCGAGCGGCGCGGGTGGGCAGAACGTCAACAAGGTCGCCACGGCGGTGGAGCTGCGCTTCGATGTGGCGGGGTCGCCATCGCTTCCCGAGGCCCTGCGCGAGCGCCTGCTGGCCAAGCGCGACCGCCGGCTCACCGACGAGGGCGTGCTGGTGATCGACGCGCAGCGCTTCCGCACGCAGGACCGCAATCGACAGGATGCGCGCGAGCGACTCGCCGCGCTGATCGCCGCTGCGCTGGTGGTGCCGAAGAAGCGCATCGCCACCAAGCCTTCGCGCGCTGCGAAGGCGCGCCGGCTGGACGCCAAGCGCGAACGCAGCCAGGTTAAGCGCGGCCGTTCGCAGAAGAACCAATGGGAGTAACCGTTTGAGCCACGACATCGTCCCGCGCATCCCGCCGAACATGCCGCAGGTGCCGCCGAACCGCTTCACCCGCTGGATGGGCCGCACGTTCCTACGCGTGTTCGGCTGGAAGATCGTCGGCACCCTGCCCGACATCCCGAAGCTGGTAATGATTGTGGCCCCGCACTCGTCCAACTGGGACGGCATCTGGGGCATGGCGGCGAAGATCGCGATGGGCTTCCAGGTGCGCGTGCTGGGCAAGGCGCAACTGTTCTGGTGGCCGCTGTCGCCGTTGCTGCGCAAGCTGGGCGTGGTGCCGGTGGACCGCAGCTCGCCGCAGGGCACGGTGGAACAGGCGGTGAGG
Source organism: Pseudoxanthomonas sp. G3 (assembly GCF_057654715.1). NCBI lineage: Bacteria > Pseudomonadati > Pseudomonadota > Gammaproteobacteria > Lysobacterales > Lysobacteraceae > Pseudoxanthomonas > Pseudoxanthomonas sp. G3. The sequence continues at coordinate 3,743,338 of NZ_CM172805.1, read as the reverse complement.
ATGATCCGTCAGTCCGACAAGATGTGGTTCGCGCTGACGCCGGAAGGCACCCGCAAGCGCGTGGACAAGTGGAAGGGGGGGTTCCTGAAGATCGCGCAGCAGGCGCAGGTACCGATCCTGATGGCGTACTTCCATTACCCCGAGAAGATCGTCGGCATCGGCGATGTCTACTACCCGACCGGCGACATGGACACGGACATGGCCGCGATCCGCGCGTGGTACCAACCGTGGCAGGGCAAGAATCGCGGGACGGTGTAAGTCACGACGGGATGGGACGTTGCCGCCTGCGGTGTTGGTGCGCGGCGCATCGCTTGACTCGTGCGAAGGCGCTGGGTCCCGGCGTTCGCCGGGAAGACGGGTGGCACTCGGCTGTCGAATGCGGGCTGGATGACGAAGCCGCCGTCGTTCCAGCGAAAGCTGGGACCCAGCTTGATCCTGGGGTTGTTTGATCGCCTACGACGTCCGCGGGCTCATCGGCAGGCGCAACGGCAAGAGCGAAATGGATCCCAGCTTGCGCTGGAATGACGGAGTCGAGATTGTCTCATCGGCCTTGTGTGTGCTTGGTCGTGCAAAGACGCTGGGTCCCGGCATTCGCCGGGAAGACGAGTGGCACTCGGCGGTCGGATGCGGGCTGGATGACGAAAAGCCGTCGTCCCAGCGAAAGCTGGGACCCATCTTGATTCTCGGGTTGCTTGATCGGCTTACGGCGTCTGCGGGCGCATCGGGCAACCGCAACGGCAAGAGCGAAATGGATCCCAGCCTGCGCTGGGATGACGAAGCCGTGGTTGCCTCGTAGGCTTCTGGTGTGCGCTTGGGTCATGCAAAGGCGCTGGGTCCCGGCGTTCGCCGGGAAGACGAGTGGCACTCGGCGGTCGGATGCGGGCTGGATGACGAAAAGCCGTCGTCCCAGCGAAGGCTGGGACCCATCTTGATTCTGGGGTTGCTTGATCGCCTACGACGTCCGCGGGCTATCGGCAGGCGCAAGGGCAAGAGCGAAATGGATCCCAGCTTGCGCTGGAATGACGAAGCCGTGGTTGCCTCGTAGGCTTCTGGTGTGCGCTTGGGTCGTGCAAAGACGCTGGGTCCCGGCATTCGCCGGGAAGACGAGTGGCACTCGGCGGTCGGATGCGGGCTGGATGACGAAAAGAAAGGCCCCGCCTTGCGGCGGGCCTGCTCCCTTCCTTGGGGATGCGCGTTACAACGGTGCGCCGCCCAGCTTCCAGGTGACCTGCAGGAAGTAGCTGCGGCCGGTGGAATCGAACCAGGAGGTGTCGTAGTACGGGTAGTTCGCCCAGGTCGCGTCCTTCGGCGGCATGTCGTCGAGCAAGTTGTTGACCGTCAGCGACACGCGCAGGTGGTCGTTGACGTCGTAGCGCGCGCCGGCGTTGAAGCGCCACGTGGCCTTCGTCCACGCATCGTTGTCGTAGTTGGCGACGCGGCCCAGGTAATTGCCGAACACGCTGGCGCCCCAGGCGTTGCGGTCCCAGCTGATGCCCAGGTTGCCTTTCTGGCGCGGCAGCGTAGTGGCGCTGAAGCTGACGTCCAGCATGTCTTCTTCGGGGTCGCCCGGGTACTGCTGACGCGTGTGCTTGTCGGTCCAGGTGTAGCTGCCGGTGAAGCGGAAGTCGCCCGCGTTCGCCGTCTGCAGGCGGTAGTTCGCGGTGACGTCGACGCCGGAGGTCTCCTCGTTGGCGATGTTGATCGGCGCGAAGCGGACGCTGGTGATGTTGCCATCCGCATCGCGGATCACGCGGGCCAGGGCGTCGACGCAGGTCGGCGAGTTCACGTCGACGGTCTGCCCGGAATCGGTCACGCCGAGGCGGCAGTTGGCTTCGTCGATGCGCAGCTGCTCGCGGCTCTGCGCCTGTACCTGGTTCGACACGCGGATGCGGTAGTAGTCCACCGCCAGGTCGAAGTTGGCGAAGGGCGACCACACGAAGCCGGCCGAGAACGACTTGCTCGTCTCCACGTCCAGGTCCATGTTGCCGGTGTAGACGTCGAAGGTGTTGATGTCCCAGGTGCCGTCGTCGTAGCACTCGCCGTCGGTGAAGCCCGGCTCGTCGGTGCGGCACTGGTAGTAATCGGTCGACAGCGTGCGGTAGTAGTCGTCGCCGGCGAACAGGTAGTGCATGTCCGGCGCGCGGAAGCCGGTGCCGTAGGAGCCGCGCACCAGCAGCGTGTCGACCGGGCGCCATTCCAGGCCGGCGCTGTACGTGAACTTGCCCGGATTCTTGTTGCCGTACTCGTAGCGGTCGTAGCGGCCGGCCAGACTGGCCTGCAGCGAGGACAGCAGCGGCAGGCGGAACTCGCCGGCCACGCTCCAGCGGTCGCGGTCGCCCTTGCCGTCGCCGTAGCGCGGGCCGTAGTAGGCATCGGCGGTCAGGGCGAGCGGATCGGGATTGATCTCGTACGATTGCTGGCCGTATTCGATCGCGGCGGCGAAGCCGACATCGCCCGCGGGCATCGTAAACAACGCCGGCGTGTCGAGGGTGAAGCTGAGGTTGTCGTTGTCGGCCTTCGGATGGAAGGTGGACATCGCCGCGATGGTGGCGAACTCGGCCGGCGTCAGCGGCGTGAACAGGCGGGCCGGATCCGGGCTGTAGATCGCATAACCATCGGCGTCGTACCCCTGGCGTTCGCCGAGGAAGAGCTCGTTCGCGGCCTGTGCGCGAATGCGCGGCATGCCCACGTCGGCCTTGTACTGCGAGTGGTTGTAGGCAGCTTCCCAGTTCCAGTTGTCGCCGAACGCGCCCTGCAAACCCGTCGTCACCGCGAAGGTCTTCTGGGTGGTGGTGTTCATGCGGTTGCGCAGGCCGCCCATCTCCTCGGGCGTGAACTGGCGCGACCAGGTCTCGTAGTGGCCGGTGACGGCGTTGTAGAAAACCTTGTCGTTGTTGTCGGTGGAGGTGGGGTCGTGGAACTCCCAGCCCATGACGTCGCTGACCACGTCGTTGCCGTTGGTGCCGGTCAGCAGCTTCACCTCCTGGCGACCCAACTGAACGTCGGCGAACCACGACAGCGTGTCGGAGAAGCGGTACTCGAACGAACCGTAGGCGTTGAATCCCTTGCGCTCGTTCTGGATGGTCCGGTAGGCGATGGCGCGCTCGCTGCCGCAGTAGGGTTCGCCGAAGCGGTCTTCCGCCAGCACGGTAGTGCCCTCGTTCAAGCCCGCCATGGCGGCGCAGCCGTCGGCGGGGGCGATGTTGACGCCGTCGTCCCAGTCGTAGAGCTGCGCGGTGAGTCGCGGCAGGCGGCGGCGCGAGGTCGGCGCGTCGAGGGTCGAATCCTGGTTGCTGCGTTCGTAGCCCCACAGCGGGCGCTTGTCGAGCAGTTCCAGGCCGACGATGCCGCTGAACGCGTCGCGCTCGAAGCCCGTGGTCAGCGTGAGCTTGTGCGATTCACCGCCGCCGCGCTCGGTGTCGCCGTAGCGATAGTCGATGATGGTGCCGTCGGTGGACTTCTTCAGGATGAAGTTGATGACGCCGGCCATCGCATCGGAACCGTAGACCGCCGAGGCGCTGCCGGTCAGCACTTCGATGCGGTCGATCATGCCCAGCGGGATGTTGCCGATGTCGGTGAAATTGCTGCGGCCGTTGAGCGGGAGCGGGAAGTCGGCGATGCGACGGCCGTTGATGAGGACCAGCGTGTGGTTGGGGCCGAGGCCACGCAGGTCGACGGCTTGCGCACCGGGTGTGGACTGGGCGCTGGTGGTGTTCTGTTGGCCCTGCACGCTACCGCTGTTCTGGCTCAGCGAGCGCAGCACGTCCGGCACCGAGGTCAGGCCGGCGGCCTGGATCTGTTCGGCGGTCACCACGGTGATCGGTGCAGGACCTTCGATCTGCGCGCGCGGGATGCGCGAGCCGGTGACCTGCAGGGTCTCCAGCTGGGTTACGGGTTCTTCGGCCTGTGCGGCGCCGCCGCCGGGAGGCGCCTCCTGAGGCGCGGGACGCGGCGCCGGTGCGCGACGCGGCGTCGCGTCGGCTTGCACGATCAGGAACGCACCGGAGGCATCGCGCTTGGCTTCGAACCCGCTGCCCTTCAGCAGGCGCTCGAGGGCCTGGTCGGTGGAGGTGGCGCCCTGCACGCCGGTGGTGCGGCGGCCCTTCATCTGATCGGCGCGGTAGACCAGCTGCGTGCCGGACTGCTTGGCCAGCGTATTGAGCGCCGTGGCCAGTTCGCCCGCGGGCAGGTCGATGCGGCCGGGGGCCGCCTGGGCCTGCGCAGCCAGGGCCGCGCTACAGGCCATGCTCAATAGCAGGACTCGCATTGGATACCGCATGGACGACTCTCCCCGGGGGTGCTCGGGATGGCACCTTCTCGACATCAGGACGAACGAGCCCGACAAATCCCCCCGTGACCTTCGTCGGTCGGGAGCGGGCTAGCGCGCGTGCAGCACGATGCGGTCTTCGTGCCGCTCGGCGCGCACGGGGAAACCCTGCTCGAGCAGGCGCACGAAGCCATCGGCATTGGACCAGCGGAAATTGCCGCCCACCCGCAGGTCGGCCACCACGGCATCGCCCAGCTCCAGCTTGCGCGTGTTGAAGCGGTTGAACTCGGCGGCCGCGTCGGCCAGCGAGGTGTCATCAAAGGTCAGGAAGCCGTCGCGCCACTCCAGGTAGCGCTCGGCGTCGGCCACCGGGACCGACTGCACCAGCACGCCGTGGCGCCCGGCCGTGGCCACGCTGCCGGCGGGCAGCAGGGCGACCGGCTGGGCGCGACCATCGGCGGCCAGTCCGCTGTCCAGGCGCACCTTGCCTTCGGTCACCACCACGCGGAGGTCATCGGGGTTGCGGCGCACGGAGAAGCGCGTGCCCACGGCGGCCACGCGCCGGCCCTGCGCTTCCACGACGAACGGACGGCGGGGGTCATGCGCCACATCGAAGAAGGCTTCGCCGCGTGCCAGCGCGATGCCTCGCTCGCCACGGCTGATCTGCACGTCCAGCTGGCTGTCGCTGCTGAGCGTGGCGGTGGAGCCGTCCGGCAGGGTGAACGTCTGCACCTCACCGACGGCGCTCACGTAGTGCGCTTCCTGGCGCCCGCTCAGCTGCCAGCCGCCCCAGGCAGCCGCACCCACCGCGCACAGGGCCACGGCGGCGGCGATGCCTTGCCGCCAGCGGAGGGGTGTGGCGGCCGTGCCGCGTGGCGCGAAGGCGATCCCGCGCAGATCGGGCAGAGGTCGCGTACCGGCGTCCGCACGCGGCGGGGGGCCGCCCGCGGGCAGGCCGGCGGCCAAGGCCTGCAGGCGTCCGGCTTCTGACCAGGCCGCTTCCAGTCGCAGGAAGGCGACCTTGTGGCGCGCGGACGCCGACAGCCACACGTCCAGTCGCTGCTGGTCGTGCGCGGTCCAGTCTCCTGCGTCGCGGCGGACCAGCCAGTCCGCGGCGTCCTGTTCAATCTGTCTGCTGTCGGTCATGTGCGTTGTCCTCGTCCATGACAAGACGGGCATTCCTTCGCCCGTCCGGCGCGTGCGCGTCGTCGCCGCCATAAAGATGGTCGGCGATCAAGCGCATCCCCTTGGCCAGATGTTTTTCCACGGTCTTCTCGCTGATGCCCAGGCGCGCGGCGACCGCCTTCTGCGGCAACTCCTCCACGCGCCGCAGCCACACGACTTCGCGGCAACGGTCGGGGAGCCGGTCCAGGGCCTCCACCACGCGCTTGAGCGCCTGGCGGGTCCCGGTCCACCGCTCGGGCGACACCTCGTCGATCAGGTAGACGTTCGAGGACTCGAAATCACCCACTGGCTCGATCGAGACCACCCGGCTGCGGCGCAGGCGGTCCGTCATCAGGTGGCGGGCGGTGGCGAACAGGAAGGCCTTGGGCGCGTCCGGGCGTAGCCGCCCCGCGGCTTCGTAGACGCGCGCATAGACTTCCTGGCGAAGGTCGTGCCACTCGTCGCGGTGCGGCCAGTGGCGTTGCAGGAACAGCGCCAGCGCACGTTCGTGGACGAGCACCTCGCGGACGAACCACGCGTCGAATTCGGTGGGCATGACCGCACTCTATCCGATCGGCCGAGCGTTCCGCATGGGGGAAAGCGTGCCCCGCTTCGTCACCACACGTCACCGGTGCGTGGCATCCTGCCGCGACCTTCGACGTGGAGTGCATGGCATGGTGTCTGTCCTTGGTGCGGTGCGGCGCAGTGCGCTCGGCATGTTGGTGCTCCTGCTGGCGCTGCCCGCGTTCGCGGCCAAGCCCGCCCATTACGTGCTCGGCGACGTCAACGCCAAGACGCCCGGCAAGGTCGAGCCGGGCCTGCTGCTGATGGGCGGCGGCGACCGCAACTTCGATGCCCTGCGCTGGTTCATGAAGAAGGCGGGCAACGGCCACATCGTCGTGCTGCGCGCCTCGCAGGCCGGCGAGATCGGCGAGGAGTTCTTCAACGAGGTCGGCGGCATCGCCTCGGTGGAAACCTACGTCTTCAGCGACCGCGAAAGCGCGAGCGACCCCGCCGTGCTGCGCAGCCTGAAGCGCGCCGACGGCATCTTCCTCGCCGGCGGCGACCAGTCGCGCTACGTGCGCTACTGGCGCGGCACGCCAGTGGGCGCGGCGCTGGACGCGCATGTGCGCGCCGGCAAGCCGCTGGGCGGCACCAGCGCCGGCCTGGCCATGCAGGGCGAGTATCTCTACGGCGCGATGGACGGCGGCAGCCAGATCAGTCCGCGTGCGCTGGCCGATCCGCTGGGCCCGGACAACACCATCGAGACCGGCTTCCTGCAGTTGGCGCTGCTCAAGGGCGTGCTCACCGATACGCACTTCAGCGAACGCAACCGGCTCGGCCGCCTGATCGCCTTCGTCGCCAAGGCCGAGTCGATGGCGGGCCGCCCGATCCTGGGTCTGGGCGTGGATGAAGATGCCGCCGTCGCGGTGGAAGGCGATGGCAGCGCGCGCGTGTACGCGACCGCGCCGGGCGCCGGCGCGACGGTGGTGAAGGGCGGCTTCGCACAGAAGCAGGTGGAAGACCAGGCGATGAACCTCGACCGCGTCGACACCGTGATCGCCGGTGTCGATTCCGTGCTGCACCTGCCGAGTGGACGCGTGGAAAAGCCCGCCGCCGAGCGGCAATACGCCGTGCGCAACGGCGTGCTGGTGGCGGTCGATGCGCCGGTGCTGGTAATCCATGGCGGCGCGGGCGTCGAGCGCGCCGGAATGACGCCGACCGACGAAGCCGCCGCGCGTGCCGCGCTGGAAGCGGCGCTGCGCGCCGGCCATGCGCAACTCACCGCGGGCAAGCCGGCACTAGACGCCGTGACCGCCGCCATCACCGTGCTGGAAGACGCGCCGCAGTTCAACGCGGGTCGTGGTGCGGTGTTCACCCACGACGGCAAGAACGAGCTCGATTCCTCGATCATGGACGGCGCCACCGGCAAGGCCGGTGCGGTCGCCGGCGTGCATCGGGTCAAGAACCCGATCACCCTCGCGCGCGCGGTGATGGACAAGTCGCGCCACGTGATGATGGTAGGCGGCGGTGCGGAGGCGTTCGCCAAGGAGCAGGGCATCGCCTTGGTCGATCCGTCTTACTTCCGTACCGAGAAGCGCTGGCAGCAACTGCAGAAAGCGTTGAAGGAAGAGGCGCAGGCGCAGGCCAGCCACACCCCGCTGGAACTGCCGGGCAAGGCCTACTTCGGCACGGTCGGCGCGCTGGCGCTGGACGCGAAGGGCTTGCTGGCTGCGGGCACGTCCACCGGCGGCATGGCCAACAAGCGCTACGGCCGCGTGGGCGATTCGCCCATCATCGGTGCCGGCACCTGGGCCGATGACCGCTGTGCGGTCTCGGGCACCGGCTGGGGCGAGTACTACATCCGTGCGGCGGCCGCGCACGAGATCTGCGCGCGCGTGCGCCTGGCCGGCGAGGGCTTGGTCCGCGCCGCGGACGGCGTGATCAACCGCGATATCCCCAAGGCCGGCGGCGACGGAGGTGCCATCGCCCTGGGCGCGGACGGCAGCATCGCGTTCCCGTTCAATACGGAAGGCATGTATCGCGGCTGGATCGGCAGCGACGGCGTGCCGCACGTGGCGATCTACAAGGAAGACGCGCTGCCCGCGCGTTGATCACCCCCCGTCGTGCTGGATTCGCCCTTCAGGCCGACCTCCACCGGCTGAGTACGTTAGCTTGGGGCAGGCCCTTTTGTTATGTGACGAACCTCTCACAACCGCGTTCTGTAAGCTAAGATACGGATCACATTAGCGTCGTGGGCAGGCCGGGTTTCCGGTGGCGTACGGGCTACAGGGGGTGTACCCGACCGTTCGCGGCACGTTGCCGCAGCGCTGCGGGTGCCAGCCAGGAAGGCATGTCTTTCCGGAAGGTCGTCAGGGGATCCGTTCGTCGATGTCGCGCCATGTCTTGGGTCTGCGCCTGCGAGGCGCTTCGTGTGTCTCTCCTTCTCTCGCCTCCCTCCGCCGCGCGGCCAAGCCGTCGCGGCGCCGGTTGTCGCGCCTGCTCGGACAGGCCGGACTGATCGTCGCGGGCATGTTCGCCGCCGGCTCGGCGCTGGCCCTGCTGACGGGCACCTGGACGACCAATGGCGCCAGTTCCGCCACCACGACGGTGAGCGGCATCACCGTGACGTGGACCGGCACCGCCAACCAGAACTACGCCAACGGCACGTTCAACGCCACGAACAACGGCTGGTGGACCGATCCCTACGGCGGCACGGTCAATGGCGGCGCCTCGCTGGTGATGCTGCACGACACCGGCACCCGTACCTACACCGCCACCTTCAGCAAGCCGGTCGACAACCCGGTGCTGCACATCGATCGGCTCGGCGGCGCGATCGGCAGCGACCCAAACAGCTCGCGCTGGACGCTGACCAGCTCCGCGTCGCAGGGCGGCACGGTCACCCTGAGCCGACTGAGCGGCAACACTCAGTTCGTCGTGCAGCCGGCGCAGAACCGGTTCTTCCGCCAACTGGGCGCGTTCACCGGCGATGCGTCGGCCGACTGCCTGACCGGTAATGCCGGCACGGTGGCGCGCGGCACGGCCTGTGGCTCGGTGCAGTTCAACGGCACGGGCATCACCAGCCTGACCTTCAGCATCGACCTGACCGGCCCGACCGGCGGCGATGAGTTGGAGATGCGCTGGAGTTTCGACGGCGCGAAGCTGATCGTGCGCAAGCAGACCGTCGGCGGCACCGGCACGTTCGGCATCACCGCCAGCGATGCGCTGACGCAGTCGTTCAACCTGACCACCACGGCAGCGAATACGCCGGCGGCGTCCAGCACGTACGCGATCACCAACCACGCCGCGCCGATCACGCTCACCGAATCCCAGGTGGCCGGCTATGTGCTGACCGGCGCCACCTGCACGGATCAGAGCGGCGCCACGGTGTCGGCCACGGTCAACGCCCCCACGCGCCAGGTCGTGATCCCGGCGGCGAACTACCGCGCGAACCAGACGCTGACCTGCACGCTGACCAACACGCGGCAATCGACGCTGGCACTCGCCAAGCGCTGGGTGAACGCCGCCGTCAACGACACCGCCGCGCTGTCGGCGACCGGCGGCACCAACGCCGCGAGTCTCGCCTCCACGGCCAACACCGCGTCCGAAACCGACACCGGTACGGCGGTCGTGGTGGCGGCGGGCAACGTCATCACCCTGGGCGAGACGTTGGGTGCGGGGAATGCGCGCATTTACAACGCCGGCGCCTGGAGCTGCACGGGCGGCAACCTCAGCGGCAACACGCTGACGCTGACCGCGGCGCACACCGGCTTGGACATCGTCTGCACGATCACCAACACCGCACGCCTGGTGGATCTGTCGATCAGCAAGACGACGGGTGCGGGACCGGCCGTGTCCGGCGATCTGCGCACGTTCACCGTGCAGGTGACCAACACGGGTCCCGAAGCCGCCGACGGCGCCGTCGTCGCTGACACGCCAGGCACGGGGCTCACCTGCCCACCGGCGGGCAACCCGATCACCTGCAGTGCGGGTGGCGGTGCGCAGTGCCCGACCACCGGCGTGCTGGCCAGCCTGGTGGGCAGCGGCGTGGCGATCCCCGCGCTGCCGTCCGGCGGCACGGTAACCTTCCTCGTGCCCTGCCGCGTGACCGCTAGCGGGCAGCCCTGAGGGCGGTCGGCCATCGCGCGGAGGGGATGCTTCCTTTCCCTGCGCGCAGTGACTATCGTGCGGCGATCTTCTTCGTCGCCCCGGTGCAATGAGCCGTCACGCATGGATGTGGGTCGTCGTCGTGTTGACGACCGTGGCGATCGCCGCAACCTTCCTTTTCACGCCGCGATTCCCGGTGCCCGTGCCCGATGCAGGCCCGCCGGTCACGCCGTTTGGTTGGACGGCGGAGCGGACACTCGCGGCCGGTGATGGGGTGCGCGGCGCGCGGGATGGAGCCGGCATGCAGGCGCGCTTCGACGATCCCTGGGGCATCGTCGTCATGGAGGACGGCACGCGGTATGTCGCCGACGCGGGCGACAGCAACCGCATCCGTCGCATCGCGCCCGACGGTACAGTCAGCACGTTGGCCGGTGGCACCGAGGGTTTCGCGGACGGTGCGGGCACGGCGGCCGCCTTCAACACGCCCTCCGCGATCGCGCGCGATCTCGACGACAACCTGTATGTGGCGGACACCGGCAATCACGCGATCCGCAGGATCACGCCGCAAGGCGTGGTGACCACTGTCGCCGGCACCGGCGAGGCGGGCTACCGCGACGGACCGGGCGCGCAGGCGCAGTTCAATGGACCCATCGGCGTGGCGGTGGATGGACGCGGGCGCATTCTGGTCGCGGACACCTACAACGACCGCATCCGGGTGATCGCGCGCGATGGCCAGGTGAGCACGCTGGCCGGTGGCGATGCGCCGGGTTTCCTTGACGGCACCGGTACGCAGGCGCGCTTCGATACACCGACCGCGGTAGCGGTGGATGCGACAGGCATCGTGTGGGTCGCCGACCTGCGCAACGACGCGATCCGCCGGATCGAACCGCAGGGTGGCGTCAGTACGCTGCCGCTGCAGCCGGATACAGCCACGATGGCCGGCCCGCGTCGGCCACTCAACCTGGCGCTGACCCATGACGGCCACCTCTATGTCGGCGAGCTGTACACCGGCCGGGTGATGCAGGTGATGCGCGACGGCCGCTGGCATGCACTGGCGGGCCATCTCCCGGGTCAGCGCCTCTCCCGCGCGGCGGGGCTGGCGGTGGATGCCGCAGGCCGAGTGCATTTCACCGACGCCGGCAGTCACCGCGTGCATCGGCTCGCGCCGCTGGCGGCGGGCGCGGCACCGACCCCGTCGCCCGTGGGGCCCTCGCCGGACGATCCCTTGCCGGACACGGCGGGCCGCTGGCCGCTCGCCCCGCAGGACGGCTGGCATGAAGTGGTCGGCACGCTCGGCGAAGTGCGGGGCGATTACGAAGGCGAGAGTCGGCATCACTTGCACGGTGGCCTCGACATCCGTGGCGACGTCGGCGCGACCGTGCTCGCGATCGCCAACGGCAAGGTCAGCAGTCCGTCGGCCGCGTGGGGATTCGATGGCTTGGGCGAAGGACTGGGCGTGGGCGCGCTGGACTACATCCACATGAAGGTGGGGCGCACGCCGCGCGGCGATCTGCTCGACCCAACACGCTTCCATTTGCTGCATGACCTCAGCGGCGCACCGAGCCGCATCCGCGTGCGTCGCGGCACGAGGTTCGCGGTGGGCGATGCCTTGGGCACGGTAAACCGCATGGCCCATGTGCACCTGTCGATCGGTCCGTCCGGTTACGAGCGCAACGCCATCGGCTTGGGCTTCACTGGCTTCACCGACGCCTACGCGCCCCGTATCGACCAGGTGGCGCTGTTCGACACGCTGGACCAACCCATCGACACGAAGCAGGACGGTCGCATCGTCGTGCCGCGCGGGTTGCAGGGCGTGCGCATCGTCGTGGACGCCTGGGACCAGGTGGACCGCAACCTGCCGCGCCGTCGCCTGGGCCTGTATGCGCTGGGCTACCAACTGCTGCATGACGACGGCACGCCGCTCGCGGGCTACGAAACGCCACGCATGAACATCGACTTCCAGCGCCTGCCGTCCGACGACGCGGTGCAGGTGGCTTATGCGCCGGGCAGCGGTATCACCGTGCACGGCAGCGCGGTCACCCGGTTCCTCTACAGCGTCACCAACACGGTGCGCGATGGCGTTTGGGCCGAAGGTGCGTGGCAGGCGGACGCGCTGCCGCCGGGCGACTACGTGTTGCGTATCACCGCCCGCGACCACAGCGGCAACGAGGCGCAGGCCCGGCGCGATCTGAAGCTGCGCCTGCCCTAGGTCGGCGCCGACATTTTTTCTCGGCGCCGTGTCGATCGCCGCCGCGCCCGTTCGTCGTATCCACAAGAGCGGCCGGATGGTCCGGCCCGGAAACAGGAGAACGCCGTGAAAGTGATGGTCATCGTGAAAGCCAGTCCCGAGTCCGAAGCGGGCGAGATGCCGAGCACCGAACTGCTGGCCGAGATGGGCAAGTTCAACGAAGCGCTGGTCAAGGCCGGCGTCATGCTGGCCGGCGAGGGCCTGCACCCGACCTCGCGCGGCGCGCGCGTGCGTTTCGACGGGCGCGAGCGCACGGTCATCGACGGGCCTTTCGGCGAGACGAAGGAGCTCATCGCCGGCTTCTGGCTCTGGCAGGTCCGGAATCTCGACGAAGCGATCGAATGGATCAAGCGCGCACCGTTCGACGGCGGCGCGGAGATCGAGCTGCGGCCGGTGTTCGAAGCCGACGACTTCGGCGAGGCGCTGACGCCCGAACTGCGCGAGCAGGAAGCGCGTCTGGCGGCCGACCTCCATGCCCGCGCCCAACAGTGAGCCACGCCATGAGCACGCAGATCTTCGTCAACTTGCCGGTGCGCGACCTGGACAAGGCCAAGGCCTTCTTCAATGCGTTGGGCTATTCGGTGAATCCGCAGTTCACCGATGCCAATGCCGCCTGCCTCGTCATCAGCGACACGATCTACGTGATGCTGCTGGTGGAGCCGTTCTTCCAGGGCTTCACCCGCAAGCCGCTCTGCGACGCCCGCACGCATACCGAAGTGCTGCTCTGCCTGTCGGTCGAAAGCCGCAGCGATGTGGATGCGATGATCGCCAAGGCACTGGCGGCGGGCGGTCGCGAGCCGATGGAGGCCAAGGACTACGGCTTCATGTACCAACGTGGTTTCGAGGATCTCGACGGCCATCTGTGGGAAGTTGTGCACATGGATGAAGACGCGATGCCGGCGGAGTGAGGTACATGAATGTACGCGCCGAACATGGGGCGCTTCAAATGTGAAAGCTTGCGTGCGTGCGGCTTCTGTCGTACAGAAGACGTCACGCAAGAAGCGATAGGTATATCCGATGCAGGGCTGGAGGCCATCACCTCTTCGATGTTTACCGCGCCACGCATGCTCGCTGGCGCTGGTCTCGGCGATGATCTTTTCAACCGCAGGATGCCACGGCATGGCGAGGATGCAGGAATCAGGTAGCGAGAAGACCGTCGGCAAGATCGACAGCACAGTCGCCGACTGGCCATTGACGTTCGTCAGGCACAACTTCGGAGCCACGAGTTATTCGACCTATGGCTGCAAGGTGGTCTACAACGGATTCCTACACCTGTCCGACGAAGAGGATGTGTTGCAGATCTCCTCGGCAAGCGCGCATCCTGACGCGCTCAAGAAGTTGTCCGCCGGCTACCTGAGCGTCAGGAATTTCCCGGGACCGGCCAAGGTGACGTGGCGATCCGCAGACGGTGCTGCTCACCAGGCAGAAGTGGATATAGGCGAGATATTCAAGGACCAGAAGGTCCTGCATAACGTGCCGAAGGAAGAGGTGCTGGGGGATCTCGGCAATCCCGACATCCTTCTGGAAGTGAACGACAGAACCATCAATGTCTACATGCGGGCATTCGTGCCCACGCGGGAACTGCAGATCCCGGGCAACAAATACAGTAGGTTTCGCGATGACCTGATCCTGGCGTGGAGCAAGACTTACTGACACCTTCATCCAAGGAGAGGAAGATGGGAGGAGAACAACATCCGGATGGTGTCGGCACGATACCGGCGACAGAAGCCGACTTGGCGAGCTTTCCCGAAGCCAGCAGGCAGCTGGCGGGTTTTTCCGCCCCGGTACTGCACGACGGCAACCGGTCGAACGACCGGCTGTTCGTTGCGTCCTTCGATGGCACCGGCAACAGCATGCTCACGGATGCGCCGGAGAACCATACCAATGTGGCCTTCATCTATGCGCATGTGAAGGCGCTTGAGCGGCGTGCCTTGGAGGACCACGGAAGCAGCACGATCGCGGGCGGATACGTGGAAGGCCCTGGCACACAGGGAGGTTGGCGAGGCGGCGTCGACTTGGCCACCGGCGGCACCTACGAATCCCGCATGGAGGAAATGTACCTGCAGTTCATCAAGCAGGCCTCGACGTGGCTGCGCGACGATTCCGACGCCAACATCCGTATCGCCGCCATCGGCTTCAGTCGAGGCGCCGAGCAGGCCGCGGGCTTCACCCGGTTGATCGAAGAACGTGGCATCCAGGATCCTGCAGGCATGAATGTGGTGCGTGACAGGAACGGATTCATCGAGCGGCTTGAGTTCACCCGACCGCCCCTGCGCGAACCCGGCACCGTCATCCAGGCCGTCGGCCTGTTCGATCCGGTGGGCACCGGCGAGCCGCGGAACCATGATCGCCGCTTGCCTCCGTCGGTCGTATCGGGGTTCCAGATCACGGCCGACGACGAGCGGCGCAACCTGTTCCAGTCCACCCGCGTTCTCGATCCCGGCGTCACCGACGGGGGCCGCTTCCTCAACGTCACCGTCGCGGGCGCGCATAGCGACATCGGCGGCAGCTATACGCTGGATGGCCTGTCGATCCGCAGCGGCAACCTGATGATCGACTACCTCAACGCGCTGAGCGATCCGCCCTTCCTGCAGAAGCGGGAAGAGCCCACCGACCCCGCGCGCAACGTCATCCACCGTTCCGAAGACCATCAGTTCTTCTACCGCACCTCCGTGTACGACAAGGAAGGCATCCGCGGGAGGCAGGAAGCACTCGCGCCATCGAACCTGTGCAGGATCGACTGCCTCGACGCCCAGCCGCGTAACGCCGCGATGGCGGAAGAACTGCGGTGGCGTCCGGTGGAGATCGGGCCGACGCCGGTGGCGGCATCACCAACCAGTATGGTCGAACAGTTGTTGCAGGCGGCGAAGCAGGGCGATGGCGCGGCCATCGACCGGATCGGGCGCGAGCACCTGCATGGCGCGCAGGGGCAGGCCTGGCTGCAGGCCGGGCAGCAGCGCCTGCAGGAGGCTCAGCCCGTCGTGCACGCACCCGTTGAGCCCCAGCGCGAGCCTGCCGCGCTCGCGCGCTGAGCCGCGCTTGTAGCCTCCCACACGCCTGCGGTTTAATCCGCGCCGGGGACAACGATGCCACGGGAGGCATCCATGGGGTGGGGGACAAGGAGTGTGGGCATCCTGCTGGGATGCCTGATCGCGCCGTGGGCGCAGGCGCAGGTCGACCTGGAGCCGTTCCTGAAGCAGGACGTGCTGGAAACCCTGAAGATCTCGCCCACCGGCGAGTACTACGCGCTGACCGTGCCGATGGAGGACCAGACGATCCTGGCCGTGCAGCGGCGCAGCGACCGCCAGATCACCGCCAAGATCAGCGCCGGGCGCGACAGCGTCATCGACGATGTGTGGTGGGTGAGCGACGAGCGTGTGGTCGTCTCGGTGGCGAAGAAATTCGGCTCGCGCGACCAGCCTTACGCCACCGGCGAGTTGTATGCCACGAATGTCGACGGTTCGATCCGTCGGCAGATCTTCGGCCGCTACGGCCTGGACGGCACCGATCTGCAACCGCGCGCCGCCGAACTGGTCGATCCGATGCCGAACGATCCGCGCAAGGTGCTGATCAGCATGTATGCGCTGGATACGTCGATGCCGAATACCCGACTGATGGCCCTGGACGCCTACAACGGCAGCCTCGATACGCTGGCCACCGCGCCCGTGCGCCGCGCGGATTTCACCGTGGATGCGACCGGCGAGGTCCGTTTCGCGCGTGGTGCGAGCGAGGACAATGCCAGCAAGCTCTACCACCGCGCCAACAGCGACGCGCCCTGGGCGCTGATCAACGACGAAAACATGTCGCGGCGCGTCGAGGTGCCGCTGGGCTTCGCGGCCGACGGGCGCACCGCCTACCTGCAGGTCGAGCAGCGCGAAGGGCCGGACGCGATCATGGCGCTGGATACGGTCACCGGAGAGCGTAAGCAGGTGCTGCGCGACGCCGTAGTCGATCCCTACCGGATCATCCGCGCGCCCGGAGAACGCACGCCGGTGGGCAGCTTCTTCATGCACGACAAGTTGCGCACCCGGTTCTTCGACGACAGTTCCGACACGGCACGCCTGTACCGCAAGCTGGAACGCGCGTTTCCGGCCCACTCCGTCCTGATCACGTCCGGGACGCGCGATGGCAAGCTCAAGATCGTCCACATCTGGAACGACACCAGTCCCGGCGATTTCTACCTCTTCAATACCGAAACGAATGCCGCCGACCTGATCTTCAGCCGCCGCAAGTGGCTGGATCCGGCAACGCTCGCGCCCAGCGAATCGGTGTCGCTGAAGGCACGCGACGGTCTGTCGTTGCACGGGTACCTGACGCGCCCGCGCGGCAGCCAGGGTCCGCTGCCGCTGGTGGTGATGCCGCACGGTGGGCCGATCGGCATTTTCGACCGCTGGGAGATCGATGACGAGGCGCAGATGCTCGCGCGCGCCGGCTATGCGGTACTGCGTCTGAACTTCCGCGGCTCGGGCAACTACGGGCGCGCGCACATGCAGGCGGGCGCGCGCGAGTGGGGCGGCGCCATGCAGGACGACTTGACCGACGCCACCCGCTGGGCGATCGAGCAGAAGGTCGCCGACCCGCAGCGCATCTGCCTGTACGGTGCCAGCTACGGCGGCTATGCCGCGCTGATGGGCGTGGCCAAGGAACCGGACATGTACCGCTGCGCCGCAGGTTACGTGGGTGTTTACGACTTGGAGCTGATGCACCGGCAGAAGTCGCGCAACGCCAAGTGGCTCGGCAACTACATGAACGACTGGGTGGGCGATGACCGCACCGCCCTGGCCGATATCTCACCCACCTCGTTGGCGTCCAGGATCCGTGTGCCGGTCTTCCTGGCCGCGGGCGGCAAGGACGAAATCGCCCCTCAGGTGCAGACCGAGCGGATGGAGAAGGCGCTGAAGGCGGCGGGCGTGCCGGTGGAGACGCTGTACGTGCGTACCGAGGGCCACGGCTTCTATGCCGAGGACAACCGGCGCACCTACTACACGCAGCTGCTGGGCTTCCTCTCGCGCCATCTTGGCGGCGCGAAGGCGAAGTAGAACGGGATCAGGCGCCGACGCGCCTGCGCACCTCATCGAAATCGCGCACCGGCCGCACCTCGATGCTGCCGGTGCCGATCCACGGGAATCCCTGCGCGATCTTCACCGCCTCCTCGAGGCTGTCGGCTTCGATCAGGTTGTAGCCGCCCAGGATTTCCTTGGTCTCGGCGAACGGACCGTCGACGACACTGGTCTTGCCGTTGCGCACGCGGACCGTGCGTGCGGTGCTGCCGTGTTCGAGTTGCTGCGATTCGATCAGCGTGCCGCCGGCCTTGAGCTCATCGGCGTGGGTGATGCAGCCGTGCATCATCCGGTCGAACTCGCCTTCGGGCAGCGCCTCGAGCAGCGAGTCGTCGGTATAGACCATCAGCAGGAACTTCATGCGCCCTCCCGGCGTGCCATGCAGGCCGGGATTGTGCCACGGAGACATGGTGGCCGACGTTGCCGCCGCGTGGCATGCCGCTATTGCGGTTACTCGGTGGCGGGCGAGCGGAACCAGGCTTCCACGGTGCCCTTGACCTTCATCGTCATCGGGTTGCCGCGGCGGTCCTTCGACTTGCCCACCGGCACGCGCACCCAGCCTTCGCTGATGCAGTATTCCTCGACGTTGTCGCGCTCGATGCCGTTGAAGCGGATGCCCACGCCACGGTCCATCGCCTCGGCGTTGTGGAACGGACTGCGCGGGTCGGAGGAGAGGCGGTCGGGCGGGGTGTCGGACATGGCGGTGCGTCGTGCGTGCTTCGGGAGCGCAAGAATACCCGAAGCGCGGGACTACCACGGCACGCGCGGGCGGCTGCACGTGAAGGCGGCCGTCAGGCTCAGCCGGCCGTGGCGCGGGTCGGCGTCCAGACGCGCCGGATCGCGGATCGCGGGTGCGTGGAAGGCGGCGCCGTCGTAGAAGATCAGGCGGTTCCAGCGCGCCGGCACCGAGAGGGCAGGAGCGAAGCAGGGATGGCTTTGCTGCGGGTAGCCGGCGCGCACGCCGTGGCGGTGCGAGAACGCGTCGGGCGCGAGCGCTTCGGCATCGTGCTCGAGTTGTTCGATCTGCTGCGACGACACGCGCGGCAGGAAGAACTGCGTGCCGCCCAGCGACGGATCCTGGAAGAGCAACAGCTCGGCCAGCACGACCCGTTGATCCGGATCGAACGCGCGCACGCGGCGTGGGCTCCAGTGCGCCGGGGCCAGCCGCTGCGGCGGCGAGGTGATCAGCGACAGGCGACTGGCAGCGAAGAGCACGCGTCGTGCGCCGAGGGCGTGCCGCGCGTATTCGCGGAAGACCTCGCCCAGCAGGTGAGTGAACTCTTCCGGCATGCGCAGATGCAAACCGGGAAAGAGGTCCGCCGGCGCCTGCTGGAAGTCTTCGCGATAGGCATGCGCGAAGGCGGGCAGACGTTCCGGGCCTAACAGCGCATCGTCCACCACGATGCACGCGTGTCCGTCGCCGATGGCGATTGCCTGTACCTGGGGACGCGGATTGAACATGCGCCGGCTCCCGGCAGGCCGGCCCGCGCCGGCGGCACTACCTTAGACCTTCCGGTCGCGAGCGACAAAAGAACGCCCGGGCGGCCCACCACGACCGCCCGGGCGTGTGCTGCCGTCGAGGAATTACGGCATCAGCACCTTGTCGACCACATGGATCACGCCATTGCTGGCCTTCAAGTCGGCCGTCGTGACCTTCGCAACGTTGCCCTTCGCGTCGGTGAGGGTCACGCCACCGTCGGCGAGGCTGGCTTTCAGTTCGCCGCCCTGCACGGTCTTCAGCGTGGCCGTGCCGCCGCCGGCTTCGATCTGCGAGGCAAGCGTGGCCGCGTCGACATTGCCGGCAACGACGTGGTACGTCAGCACGGCGGTGAGGTCGCCCTTGCTTTCCGGCTTCAACAGCGTATCCACCGTGCCTGCCGGCAGCGCACTGAAGGCCGCGTTGGTCGGCGCGAACACCGTGAACGGGCCTGCACCCTTCAGCGTGTCGACCAAGCCGGCTGCCTGCACCGCGCTCACCAGCGTGGTGTGGTCGGGCGAACCGATGGCGGTATCCACGATGTCCTTCGCCACGGCAGGCTCGGCGGCCGCAGGCGCTGGATCCGCGGCTTCCGGAACGGGCGCAGGTGCCGCGCCGGCTTCGGCATCGGCAGTCTTGGGGGAACAGGCGGCCGCGGCGAACACCGACAGCAGCGCGACGGACAGGAATGTGCGGTTCATCGAAATCTCCTAAGGGGTGGGTGGAGCGTTGCGGTTGCGTGCGCGCTTACGCGGCGTGCATCTGCCCGGATGCATCACATGGCCTTAATATTCAGCCAGCCTCGACATGCGCCTTCGCTGGAGCCGCCATGCACCTGCCCGACCACGAATTCGACCCCGACGACAACTTCCGCCATGCCTTCGACGACGAAGACGACATGGACCTGGACGACACCGAAGCGCTGGTATGGAATCTGCTGGTCCTCATCAACCCCGGCGACGAGGAAACCGCGTTGCGCCAGTTCGCGGCGTATCGCGACGCCACCGGCGAGGCCGGTGCCGAGCCGGACCAAGTGCTGTGGGCGGTGAAGGATGCGATCGACTGGACGTCCGGGTTCTACGTGGATTGGAAGGACGCAGCGTCCTTCATCGATTGCGTCAACCAGTTGGCCGCGCGCTACGCCATCGAGATCGACTGGGGCGGCGATACCAGCGATGAGGATTTCATGGACGCGGCCGAGGTGCCGGTATTGATGGCGACCGCGTACGACCGGCTGCGCGAGCACGGCTACACCCTGTGGAACTGGAACACCGGCAGCGACGCCTACGCCGGCTGGATGGCGCTGCGCCGCGACGACGAGGGCATGCAGCAGCTGGCCGCGGTGATGGGCGTGGAGATCCGGCCGGGCAGCGACGCGTTCTGAGGCATCCGCCCTAACGGGCTCGCGCTAGACTCGGCGCATCCCGTGGCATCGAGGTTCAACCCCATGCGTGTGCTGCCGGTCCTGCTCGCCTGCCTGCTGCCCTTCGCCGCGCTCGTTGCACACGCGCAGGACGCGACGACCTTGCTGTCCCCGGCGAGGCCGAAGGCGCCGGAAGCCATTGCGCTGGCCGACATCCCCGCCCGCGCCGATGCGGATGAACGTTACGCGGAAGAAGTCTCGTTGCGCGCAGGACGCGCGGATCCGCTGGGCCGGCTGGTGCCGCGGCTGGCCGCCATCGAGCAGTCGGTAGCGAAGAAGAGCGGCCTGTTCGCCTATGGTGAACTGCGTAACCTTCCCGTGATGCGCTTGGAGAGCATGGAGCGCCACTGGAAGTTCGACGCGCGCCAGTACGCGCGCTGGCGCGTCGACATGCAGGGGCTGATCGCGCCCTACGCACAGGATGCCGCCCAGATCGCGCTGCGCCGCGCCGAGTGGGAGCTGACCCGGCAGGGCATGGCGGCCGACAGCACGCCGGCTGCCTTGCGTTCGCGCGTGGAGGCAGTCGCCGCCCGCCTGCAGCAGGCCGAACAGGCGCTGTCGTCGCCGCTGGCGGAGCAGATCGGCCTGGGGCGGCGTGCCAATCTGCTCGCCGCGCGCATCCAGGCGGGCCAGCAGGCCGTGGAGGACGCGATCGCCTATACGGACCGGCGGCTTTTCCGGATGGATGCGCCGCCGCTGTGGCAGGTGAGGGATACCGGCACGCTGCGACGGGACGTGGCCGCCAGCTTGAATCGCGAGGTCAAGTCGGAAAACAGTTTCGTGGTCCAGTACACGTCGGCCGACGTCGGCAACCAGCGTCTGCTGCACGTGTTGCAGCTGCTCCTGCTGCCGTTCCTGCTGTGGGTGGCGTGGCGGCACCGCCGGCGCAGCCTCGATCCCGCCGTGCCCGTGGCGACCGATGCCGAGACACGGGTGATCCGGCGCCCGTTCTCCACGTGGGTGCTGTTGTCGATGATCGGCGTACTGGTGTTCGAACCGAATGCGCCGATATTCCTGCACCAGCTCGCGATGCTGTTGGCGCTGGTGCCGGTGCTGCGCCTGATGCCGCAACACGGGCGCCGCCTGCTGGGCCCGTGGCCCTACCTCGCGACCGCGTTCTACCTGCTGCAGCACTTGGCCGTGCTGCTGGTGGCCAGCGACTACCTCTACCGCCTGTACTACCTCGCGCTCGCCTCGCTGGCACTGGTGTCGACCGGCTGGTTGCTGTGGCGCTCGCGCGGCGAGCGTTTCGCCGGCGCGACCGGCACTGCCGGTCGCGTGGTGCACGGCCTCGCCTGGGTCGCCGTCGCGCTGTTGCTGGTCTCGATCGTGGCCAACATGCTGGGCAACGTGTCGCTGGCCGAGATGCTGACCGCCGGCATCATCGAGAGCGGGTACTTCGCCCTGGTGCTGTACGCGGCGGTCACGGTGCTGGAGGCTCTGCTGCGGCGGCTGGGCGCACGTCCGGAAGTGCGGCGACTGTGGCTGATGCGGCGCCATGCCGGCAACCTGCTCGATACGCTCGCACGATGGGCGCGGGTGGCGGCGGTGATCGGATGGACCGTCTACACCATGACGCGCTTCCGCGTCTTCCGGCCCGTGTACGACGTGACGAAGGCGATCATCACGCACCGGTTCGAATACGGCGAGTTGTCGATCAGCCTGGGCCACGTCCTGGTGTTCTGCATCGGCGTCGTGCTGGCGGTCTGGGTGGCGCGCACGCTGCGCGCGCTGCTGCGCGAAGAGGTGTTGCCGCGCATGTCGCTGCCGCGCGGGGTGGACAACAGCGTCGCGTCGCTGAGTTACTACGTGTTGCTGCTGGTCGGCCTGCTGGCGGCGCTGTCGGCGGCAGGCTTCAAGATCGGGCAGTTGACCTTCATGTTCGGTGCGCTCGGCGTGGGTATCGGGCTGGGGCTGCAGGATGTGGTGAAGAACTTCGTCTCTGGCCTGATCCTGATGTTCGAGCGCCCCGTGAAGCCAGGCGATGCGGTGGACATCAGCGGCACGACCGGGCGCGTGCGCGCCATCGGCATGCGCGCCACGACGGTGCGTACCTTCGAAGGCGCCGACGTGGTGGTGCCCAACGGCATGCTGCTGTCGGAGAAGGTGACCAACTGGACGCTGGTGGACCAGAACCGCCGCATCGACGTGGACCTCGGCGTGGCCTACGGATCCGACGTGACGCGGGTGATGCAGCTGCTGCAGGAGACCACGCGTGCCACGCCCGGCATCGCCGACGACCCCGCCCCCGCTGTGCTGTTCACCGGCTTCGGCGCCAGTTCGCTGGACTTCGCCATCCGCGCCTGGAGCCGTCGCTACGACGACTGGTCTGCCGTCCGCAGCGACCTGATGACGCGGCTGCACGCGGCGCTCGACGCGGCGGGCATCGTCATCCCGTTCCCGCAGCAGGACGTCCACCTGCGTTCGCTGTCCGAGGACCTGCTGCGCTCGCTGGCGTCGCGTCCGTCCCCCGGGGATACGGCGCCCACATGACGGCGACCGGGTGTCGATCCGGGCGCTCGTCGCGCGTCGCAGGGGAAAGACCGGGAGCGCCACCGATGACACACCCTTTCCATGTGCAGCGTATCGACCACCTCGTGCTTCGCGTGCGCGACCTGTCCCGCAGCATCGCGTTTTACGGCGACGTGCTGGGCTGCGAAGTGGTACGGCAGCGCGAGCATCTCGGGCTGGCGCATCTGCGCGCCGGCGCCTCCATGATCGATCTGGTCGCCGTCGACGGCACGCTGGGTGCGCGCGGTGGCGCCGCGGCCGGTCGCGAAGGGCGGAACCTCGATCATCTCTGCCTGCGCATCGCGCCCTTCGACGAAGCGGCACTGCGCACCCATCTTGCGCGCTTCGGCCTGGCGCCCGCGCCAGCGGAGAACAACTTCGGCGCGGAAGGCGACGGGCCGTCGCTCTACTTCGACGATCCGGACGGCAACACGATCGAACTCAAGGGTCCTGCTCTATAGCGGGCAGGCCTCAGGGGGCCGCGGTGTCCCGTGCCGTGGCCTGCCCCAGCGCCGCGGTCGCCTGCACCGGCGCGTCGGGCATGGCGGTGTCGGCATCCGGCTTGGGGGCGCCGGGGGCGAGTGGCCGGCCTTCGCCCTGCATGGCTTCCTCGGCGGCTTTGGTCATCACCACGATACTGATGCGGCGATTGATGGGGTTCTGCGGGTTCTGCTTGTCGAACAGCACCGACGAGGAAAGCCCCACCACGCGCGAGACCTTGTCCTCGTGCATGCCGCCGGCCACCAGCGCACGACGCGCGGCGTTGGCGCGCCCGGCACTCAGTTCCCAGTTGGTGTAATCGCGGCTGGCGGCGTATTGCGTGGTGTCCGTGTGGCCGGTGATGCTGATGTGGTTGGGCACCTGGTTGATGAAGCCGGCCAGCTCGGCCAGGATCGCCTGCGTGTAGGGCTTCAGCACCGTGCCACCGAGGTCGAACATCGGCCGGTTCTGCTGATCGACGATCTGGATGCGCAGCCCTTCCGGCGTGAGGTCGAGCAGCAGCTGGTCCTTGAACGGCTCCAGCGCCTGGCTCTTGCCGATGGCTTCCTGCAGCGCCTGCATCAGCGTCTCGAGGCGCTGCTTCTCCTGCGCCTTCTGCTGTTCCTCGGATACTTCATTCCCGTCGCCGGGAGGCTTGGTGAACGGGTCGTTGCTGTCGCCTTTCGGCACGTCCATGGTGCCGCCGAGCTTGATCATCGACGTGCTCGCGCCGCCCGGACCTGCAGGACCGGGCGCCGGCGAGAAACTCTTGCCGCTCAGCGGGCTGGGATTGCGGAAATATTCCGAGATCGCCGCGCGCTCCTTGTTGGTGGTGGCGCCCATCAGCCACATCACCAGGAAGAACGCCATCATCGCGGTCACGAAGTCCGCGTAGGCGACCTTCCACGAGCCGCCATGATGGCCGCCGCCGGCGACCTTCTTGACCCGGCGGACGATGATGGTGGGGCGCTGCTCGCTCATCGCCGTGGCTCACTTGTTGGCCTTCAGGTGTGCCTCGAATTCCGCGAACGGCGGGCGCACGTCGGAGGGCAGCGTCTTGCGGGCGAACTCCAGCGCCACCGCCGGGTTGTAGCCGCGCAGGCAGGCCAGCAGGGCGGTTTTCACCGATTCGTACATGCGGCTGTCCTGTTCCACTTGCGCTTCGATGGCGGCCGCCAGCGGCGAGACGAAGCCGTAGGCCAGCAGGATGCCGAGGAAGGTGCCGACCAGCGCGGCGGCGACGTGCGCGCCGACCGCGGCGATATCGCCGCCGATCGAGCCCATGGTCACGATGATGCCGAGCACGGCCGCCACGATGCCGAAGCCCGGCAGGCCGTCGGACACTTTCTGCAGCGCATGCGCCGGCGCCATCGCTTCGTGGTGGTGCTTCTCCAGTTCCAGCTCGAGCAATGGTTCCAGTTCGTGCGGTTCGATGTTGCTGCCCACCATCAGACGCAGGCACTCGGTGAGGAAATCGAGCAGGTGGTGGTCGGCGAGGATCTTGGGGTACTTCTGGAACAGCGGGCTGTTGGTCGGGTTCTCGATGTGCTCTTCCAGCGACATGAAGCCATCGCGGCGCGCCTTGTTGAGCATTTCGTGGATCAGCGTGAGCACGTCGAGGTAGTCGGACGACTTGTACTTCGCGCCCTTGAACACGGACAGCGTCGCCGAAATCGTGCCCTTGACCACCTTGGTCGGGTTGCTGGCCATGAACGCGCCCAGGGCCGCGCCACCGATGATGACCAGCTCGAACGGCTGCCACAGGGCGCCGAGCTTGCCGTGCGAGCCCAGGTAGCCGCCGATCACGCTCAGGGTGACGATGATGAAGCCGACGATGATGAGCATGGCGACGCGGGCGCAGGGTGGGGTCACCCAAGGATCGGCTCGGCGGGCCGTTTCTTGAGCCCCGACCGTTCGTCGGCCGGTCCCGGGGAATGACCTTCGGCAGGGTTGACTACAATTGTCGTCACGGGCATGTTGACGACAACTGTAGTCATGAGGCGATCCCATGCCCGGCAAGGCCCGCAAGTCCATTGGCGACCAGGAGCTGGCGCTGCTGCAACACCTGTCCGAACACGGCGAGGCCAGCGTCGGCGAAGTCGCCGCGGCGTTCGGCGAGGCGCGCGGTCTGGCCCGTTCCACCGTGCTGACGATGATGGAGCGGCTGCGCGCCAAGGCCTACCTGAGGCGGCGGCAGGTGGAGGGCGTCTACCGCTACGCCCCGGTGGCCCAGCACGACGATGTGATGCGCAGCGCGGTGGGCAGCTTCGTCGAGAAGACCCTGCAGGGCTCGCTGTCGCCGTTCGTGGCGTGGATGTCGCAACGCTCCGAGGTCAGTGACGACGAGCTCGCCGAGCTGGAAGCGCTGGTCGCCAACCTGCAGTCCAAGCGTAAGGAGGGCTGAGATGGGCCTGGATGCCGTCGCCGACCTGATCCTGTCGCGCCTGCTCGCCGTGGGTGGGCAGGCCCTCGTGCTTGCGGCGCTGGTCTGGGCGCTGTGCCGTTTCCTGCCGCGCCTCGATGCGCGCACGCGGGCCTGGCTGTGGTGGCTGGTCGCCACGCAGATGGTGGTGGGCCTGTTCTGGCATGCGCCGGTCGGATTGCCGCTGTTGCCCGCTGCGCCTTCCGCGTCCGTCGCGGTGCAGGCGGTTCCGATGACGGTCGATGTCGCGGCGGCGACCGCGTCCGTCGCCTCGGCGGCGACCCCCGCGCTTCCCCCGGTTGCCCAGGACGCCGGACTGCAATTCGGCTGGCCGGTCTGGCTGTTGGCCGCATGGCTCGCCGGCGTGACGGTCATGCTGCTCAACACCGTGCGACAGTGGATTCGCCTGCGCAGACAGCTGGCGCGCGCGACACCCTGCGCCGATCCCCGCGCGACGGCGGAGTACGCCGCACTCGGTCGCCATCTCGGCCTCGACAGGTTGCCGGCACTGCGCGTCAGCGACGAGATCGACTCGCCGATGCTGGCCGGGCTTTGGCGCCCCGTGCTGCTGCTCCCCGCCGCCGGTCTGGCGCGGATGGGCGGCGACGACCTGCGCATGGCGCTGCGGCACGAGCTCGCGCATCTGCAGCGTCGCGACCTGTGGTGGGCGTGGATGCCGGCGCTCGCGCAGCACCTGTTCTTCTTCCATCCCGTCGCCCATCTGGCCGCGCGCGAGTACGGCCTGGCCCGCGAAGTCGCGTGCGACGCCGCCGTGCTGGCCGATGAGCGCCACGCACCCCACGACTACGGCCGCCTGCTGGTGAAGCTGGGCGTATCCACCGCACCGTCGCCGGCGTTGGCCGGCGCCTCCCCCACATTCCGCATCCTGAAAAGGAGACTGCTCATGCTCCAGCACACCGCATCGCCGTTGCGCACCAGCGCGCTGGCCCTGACCCTGACCCTCGGCATCGTGCTGCTGGGCGCGGTGCCGTACCGCGTGATCGCCCGCAGCGCACCGGTCGTACCGCCCGCGCCCATCGCGCCCATCGCGCCCATCGCCGCTCCTGCGCCCGCCCCCACGCCCGCCGCGCGTCCGGCGTCCGAATCCGGCGTCGCGCCGACGCCGGTGGCGGCCCCGCGAGCCACCGTGGTCGCAAGCGCGCACGACATGCCCGCGCCGCCCGCGCCCCCTGCGCCGCCGAGCGTGTCGCCGCCGCCGGCCCCGGCCCCTCCCGCCCCGCCCCCCATGCGCGGCACATGGAGCATCGGGGGCGACCGCAACGGCGATGCCTATGTGCTGATCTACGACGACGAGGTGACGATGGCGGGGCACAGCGACGACATCCGGATCGCCCGTACCCTGCAGCAGGGCAAGTCGCCGGTGTTGTGGCTGCGCGAGGATGGCAAGCAGTACATCGTGCGTGACCTGCCCACGATGGAGCGACTCAGGGCCGCGCACGCACCGATGCAAGCCCTCGGTGCCCAGCAGGGCAGACTGGGCGAACAGCAGGGCGCATTGGGCGAGCGTCAGGGCGCGCTGGGCGTGAAGCAGGGCGAGCTCGGCATGAAGATGGCCACCCTCGCCACGGAGCGGTCCGCCGCCGCGAGGGACGGCAGCGAGACCCGCGAGCAGGAACTCGACCGCAGGATGGATGCGCTGGCGCGCGAACAGGATGTCCTGGCCAAGCAGCAGGATGCCCTGGCCCGTCAGCAGGAACCGTTGGCACGGCAGCAGGAGGCGCTCGCACGCCGGCAGGAAGCCGCCGCCGCCCAGGCCCAGCGCGACGTCGACCGCCTGGTCGATGACGCCATCCGCAGCGGCAAGGCCCAGCAACTCTGAGTTCCCGTAGAGCGGAGCTCGCTCCGCTGCTCTCCGCTCCACCACCGGAGATTGAAAGACCAAGGAGCCGAGCACGCTCGGCTCTGCGGCATCAGGGTTCTGCCGCGTATCCGCTCCATTGCGATCTGGCGATGCGGATGATCGCGCGGACCTGGTCGCGGTCGCGATGGCGCGAGATAGCGATGGCACCGAACCGCAGGGCGTCCTCGCGCAATTCTTCGGTCAGGTCGTAATGCGCGCCGCTGCGCTTGTCCTGGAAGGCGCGCCGCGGCATGCCCAGCCGCGCGGCCATCGCATGCAGCTCGTCCAGCGTGTCGGCCATCATGTGGGCCCAGCGCTGACCGCGCCACAGCGTGACCGCATCGTCCACGTAGACGCTCATCGCGGCACGGTGGCCTTCGGTGGCCGCACCATGCGGTCCATCAGGTGTTCGAGCGTGGCCGGCAGGTCGCCGCAGCGGCCCATGTGCACCGGCGAGGTCTGGATGATCGAACTGCGCTTGGCGGTGAGCCAGTGGAAGCGCGCGCGCGGCGGCAACAACCCGATCGGCGCCGCCGCTTCGCCGCCGCGGCAGATCGCCGGGATGGTCTCCAGGTGGCGGCGCAGCGATTCGATGTCCAGCGTGGGGTCGAGCAGGCGCAGGCGCGCCTCGTCCAATTCGATCCGTGCTTCCAGGAAGCCCGCGCGTTCGCACGACAGGATGACGCCGACGTTGACGAATTCCTCCCGCTCCACGCGCGGCACCACGCGGATCACCGCATAGTCGTAGGTGTCATGCGCGTGCACGGATCGCCTCCTGCACGAACGCCTGGCGCTGCGCGAGGCGCTGCACGAGGTACGCGATGTAGGCCGCGCGCTGGGTGGCGGCATCGCCGAAGCGGTCCGGTCCTTCCAGCCAGGCATCGGGCACGTCGCCGACGATCGCGCTGATCGTGGGCTCCGTCAGCCTGGCCGCCATGTCGGCGTCGACCTCTTCAAGGCGCGAGGCCCAGCGCAGCAGCACGTGGTCGCGGATCAACGGGAACGGTTTGCCCGCGCCCGCCAGATCGCCGTCCCAACCGTGGTGGAAGTACAGCGCCGCGCCGTGGTCGATCAGGTATAGCCTGCGGTGCCACATCAGCAAGTTGGTGTTGCGCGCGGTGCGGTCGACGTTGCTGATGAACGCATCGAACCAGACGATGCGCGAGGCCAGCGCCGCATCGGGCTGTTCGGCGACCGGGTCGAAGTTCACCGCGCCGGGCAGGTAGTCCATCGCCAGGTTGGTACCGGCGCTGGCCTTGATCAGGTCCTGGATCTCCGGGTCGCCTTCGGTGCGCGCAAGATCGGCATCGAGTTCCATCAGCGCCAGGTCGGGCATCGGCAACGACAACGCCTTCGCCAGCCCACCGGCGATCACTTCCGCCACCAGCGCCTTCGGGCCTTGGCCGGCACCACGGAACTTCAATACGTAAAGGCCTTCGTCGTCGGCTTCGACCACGGCGGGCATGGAGCCGCCTTCGCGCAGCGGGGTGACGTAACGGGTGGCGGTGCGGAGGGCGAGCGTCATCAGGCCGCTAGGATAGCGCGGCTGCGCGCGAGGCTCAGGTCGAACGCGCCACACCCATGCGCCGCAACAGCCCGTAGACCAGCACGCTCGAGGCCACGCCCAGCAGGAGCGCGAACGCCAGTCCGTGGGTGCTGTGCGCGAACGGCAGCCCAGGCAGGTTCATGCCGAACAGGCCGGCGACCAGGCTGGGCGGCAGCAGCAGCGCGGTGATCATCGACAACACGTAGAGATGCCGGTTGGTGCGCTCGGCGAGCTTGGCGGCGACTTCGTCCTGCAGCAGGCGCGCGCGTTCCTGCAGCGTGCCGACATCACTATCGAGGTCGTCGAAGCGCTGGTTGAGGCGTGCGATGGCGTCCAGCAGGTCGTCGTCGGCATCGCCCGCATGGCGCTGCTCGAACGGCTTCAACACGCGCCGCATCGCGGTGAGCGGCCGATGCAGGCGCACCGTCTGGTGGCGCAGCTGGGCCAAGTCGCGACGCTCTTCGCCGATGCTGTCCGCGAGCACGCGGTCTTCAATACGATCCAGCCGTGTCGACAAGCCATCGCTGCTGCGTTCCACCGTATCGGCGAAGCGGCCGGCCACCAACTCCAGCAGACGGACCGGCGCATCGGCCTGCGCGCCGGCGATCACCGCACGGCGCGCGGCCTCCACCGAGCGCAGGGCCTGGCGGCGTGCGGTGACCAGAAGGCGTTCGGTCATCGCGAAGTGCAGCCAGCCGATGCCGTCGTCGCCCCGCAACTGGCCTTCAGCCGCGAGGTCGACGCCGCGCTGGTGCGTCCAGTCGACGAAGACGCCGTAGGCCGCGGCGTCTTCGCGTTGCAGGTTCACGTGCGAGTCCGGCGACAGCAGCGTATCGCGCGCATCGTCGGGGATCGGCAGGCACGCCACCACCTGCGCGCTGCGCACGTCGCTGAGATCCAGATGCAACCAGTACCAGGCCCCAGCGGACGCGCCCAGCGCATCCACAACGGTGGACGCGGCATCGAGCGCGTGGGCACGGCCTTCGCCCTCGAACCGGTAGAGCCAGAGCGCGCCCGGCAGTCCGGAGAACGTCGGCAGGGGCGCGTGCGGGTCGGGGAATGCGGCCATGTATGACAGCCGGGCGACGATCGAGTGACGGTCAGGCTACCGCCGTCATGTGCCCGTCTTATGACACGCGGCTGGCGTCATCCGGCCGGTTGCGACTCCGCGCCGCCGCGGTGCAGCGGGTCGGGCAGGGCGGCCCCCTGTGGCGTGAAGGCAAGCGAGACCGAGTTCAGGCAGTGCCGTTCGCCGGTCGGCGGCGGGCCGTCCGGGAATACATGGCCCAGGTGGCTCTGGCAGCGGGCGCAGACGATCTCGGTGCGGATCATGCCGTAGCTGGTGTCGCGGATGCGCCCGATGTGCGCCTCGTCCACCGGTTGGAAAAAGCTCGGCCAGCCGGTACCCGAATCGAACTTGGCGCTGGAGCGGAACAGCGGCAGCCCGCACAGGCGGCAGGTGTAGACACCCTCCTGCTTGTTGTCCAGGAAGACGCCGCAGAACGGGGCCTCCGTGCCGTGCTGCAGCAGCACCCGGCGCTCGTCGTCGCTGAGGTCGGCCACCAGGGCCGTGCGCTGTGCTTCAGTGGGCGGGGTGAGGTCGAAGGCCGTCATGGGCATGCTCCGCGGAAAGGATGTGGACGATATGGTGCCTGAGCACGCGTGCCGCAAGCCTGGTTTACCATCGGCGCGTTCCCGAGGAGAGAAGCACGGATGCGATCGACACTGGCCTTCTTCGCGCTGGTCCTGCCGCTGACGGCAGTGCACGCCCAGACCCCCGCCCCCACACCGCGCGTCGCGCCGGCCCCCGGCTGTCTGGATGCCCGGCAGATGGACGAAGTGCGCCAGGTTTCGCCCGCCCTGCTCGCGGTGCAGGGTCGCGATGGCCAGCGCTTCCGCCTTGATCTGTCGGCCGGCTGTCCGGGCGCCAGCCAAGCGGAAGCGGTGCTGCTGGCGCGCGAGGGCTGGGTCTGCGGCACCGGGCGGGAATACGTGCGCATCGGCGATGCCACCTGTGCCATCGCCGGCATCGCGACGATCGACGCGCGCGAGTACGCGGCGCTCGCGCGCGCCTCGCAGGGCGCCGACGATGGCGTGACCACGCTGGACACCGTGGAGGTGCGCGCGCCGCGGCGCCGCGGCTTCGCCGGTTCGTCGAGCTTCTGCTTCAATCCGCGTTACCTGCGCGCCTGGTCGGAAGACACCCGGGGCATGCTGGTCGAACTCTCGCCGCGCCGCTCGGGCGGGCATCGCTACTACCGCGTCGAACTCGCGCAAGGGTGTCCGGATCTGGATTCGGCGCCGGCCATCACCTTCCGCTCCGGTGTGGGCATCGGCCTCATCTGCGGCAACCCCGGCGACCGCGTGGTCGCGCAGGACAGCGGCGGCAACAGCCTCTTCGACTCGGGCAACGCGGATGCTTTGATCCCGGGCGACGAACGACGCTGGTCGCGGCCGGGGATCCGCGTGCAGTGTTCGGTTTCGGCGGTGTATCCGCACGAGCCGGCCCCGCGCGAGACGGCGCCAGCGCCCTGAGCGTGCGCCTCAGCGCGCAGTCAGCGCGGCATCGCCCTTGAACTCGCGGCGCAGCCAGTCGTCGATCATGCGCTTCTCGTAGCGCAGGGTGTCGGTGTTGGTGAGGTTGGGACCCATCAGGAAACCGTGGTCGACCAGCTTGCGCTCGCCTTCAGCGACCACTTGGCCGTCCGCGCCCTTCACCACGAAACTCAGCGTCATCCGCGGCGGATAGATGTCCTTGACGATGCGGATGTCCTCCATGCCGTTGCGCACGATGGGCTCGTAGCGGCCGGCGCGGTCGATGTCGGTGATGGTGACGTCCAAGGTCTGGCCGCGCGCCAGCCGTTGGCCGGCTTCATCGCGCAGGTACTTGGCCAGGTCGGTGACCCAGGTGCCGCGCTTGGATTCCCAGCGGTTGCCGCTGAACTTGATCTCGCTGAACTGCGCCGGATCGGTCCACTGGACGCTGACGGCGCCTCCGTCCGTGGGAAGGCTGCGCGGGATCTCGGGATCGGTGACGTTCTTCTGTCGCGCCTGGGCGGGCAGAGCGGCGGCGAGCGCAACGATGGCGGTCAGCAGCAGGACGGGGGCTTTCATGGCCGTTCCTCGGGAATGTGACGCGTCGATTGTGCGCCGCGCGCCGAACCCCGGCAACGCGGCGGAGGCCGGGGCTTACGACGCGTTCAGCGGGCGGCGACGGGCCTCAGAGGCTGCGTAGCCGTTCGACGTCGCGGACCGGCGGCGCGCCGAACATGCGGCTGTATTCGCGGCTGAACTGCGACGGGCTTTCGTAGCCCACGCGGTGGCCGGCGCTGGCTGCGTCCATCACTTCGCTGAGCATCAGCCGGCGCGCTTCCTGCAGACGGAGCTGCTTCTGGTACTGCAGCGGGCTCATCGCCGTGACCGCCTTGAAATGATGATGCAGCGCGGAGGTGCTCATGTGCACCTCGCGCGCGATGTGGTCGATGCGCAGCGGCTGGGCATAGTGCTGCCGCAACCAATGGATCGCCTTGGCCACGCGCTGGCCCTGGCTGTCGGCGATACCGATGTGGCGCAGCATCGCGCCCTGCGGGCTGCACAGCACGCGATAGAGGATTTCGCGCTCCACCAGCGGCGCCAGCAACGGAATGTCGTGCGGCGTATCGAGCAGCTTCACCAGGCGGATCACCGCATCCAGCAGCTCCACGCTGCTGGGCGCCAGGCACAGGCCACGCGACGGCGGCGGCAAGGGCGCGCGCGCGGATTCGGCTTCGGTGACCAGGGTGGCGATGGTGGAGGGCGAGAGCTTCAGCACCAGGCACAGGTAGGGCGCCTCGGCGGACGCGCGGGTCACCTGGCCGGTGACCGGCAGGTCGACCGAGGCGACGACGAAGCGACTCGCGTCGTACTCGTAGACCTCGTCGGCGAGGATCGCGCGTTTGGCCCCCTGGACGATCAGGCACAAGGCGGCCTCCTGCACGCCGCGCATCGGCTGTGGCATCGGTGCGCTGAGGCGGGAGAAGTGCAGGGCCGGGATCGCCGTGGCATGCAGGCCGTCTTCGCCGGTGGATCGTTCAATCAGATCCGCGAGTTCGCGGAGGCGGTCTTCATGGGCGGGGGTGGTCTCGGACATGGGAGCGCTTGCTGCGGCATGCGGGGAGGTGGGACCGAGTCTACGCAGCGCTCCGGGGGATGGCATGGCCTTGCGGGCGGCCGAGCAGGATCAGGCAATGATCGCGGAGGAACCGGATATCGAGGCCGTGGCCGGCGGGCCGAGACTGCGGCCCGTTGCGGCACAGCCCGTGCCGCGCATTCCCCACGAGGTACTCCCATGTCCGGAATCCAAGGAAAAGTCATCGCCATCACGGGCGCCAGCAGCGGCATCGGCGAAGCCGCCGCCCGTGAACTCGCCCGCCGCGGTGCCCATGTCGTCCTCGGCGCGCGCCGCACCGACCGCCTGGAGCGGCTGGTGGCGGACATCGCCGCGGCAGGCGGCAGCGCGCGCTTCCAGGCGCTGGATGTCACCCGCCTGGACGACGTGCAGGCGTTCGTCGCGTTCGCCCAGGCGGCGTTCGGCCGGCTCGACGTCATCGTCAACAACGCGGGTGTCATGCCGCTGTCGCCGCTGTCGGCGCTGAAGATCGACGAATGGAACGCGATGATCGACGTCAACATCCGCGGCGTGCTGCACGGCATCGCCGCGGCACTGCCGGTGATGCAGGCGCAGGGTGGCGGGCAGATCATCAACGTGGCCTCCACGGCCGGCCACCGCGTGTGGCCGAGCGCCGCGGTGTACTGCGCCACCAAGCATGCCGTGCTCGCCATTTCAGAAGGCCTGCGGCAAGAGCACGACGCCCTGCGCGTCACCGTGGTGTCGCCAGGTGTGACCACCAGCGAACTGGCGGAAACCACGAGCGATGCCGGCATCAAGGCGTGGCTCGAGGATTTCCGCCAGGTGGCGATCCCCGCGGAGGCCATCGCGCGCGCCATCGCCTATGCGGTGGAGCAGCCCGACGACGTGGATGTCAGCGAAGTCATCGTGCGGCCGGCGGCGAGCGCGAACTAAGCGTTCCATCGCGAGGGGTTGCCGTTGCGGTGGCGGGGGAGTGCAATGGCGCACTCCCCCGCTTCAGGACCCTCGTCATGGAATACCGTTATCTCGGCGCGTCAGGCTTCCGCGTTCCCGTCCTTTCCTTCGGTACCGGGACCTTCGGCGGGCAGGGCGCGTTGTTCAGCGCATGGGGCAGTACCGACGTGGCCGGAGCGCGCCGCCTGGTCGATGTCTGCCTCGATGCGGGTCTGAACATGTTCGACAGCGCCGACGTCTATTCGAAGGGCGCGGCCGAGGAGATCCTCGGTGAAGCGATCAAAGGCAGGCCGCGCGATTCGCTGATCCTCTCCACCAAGGCCACGTTCCGCTTCGGCGAGGGCGAGAACCAGGTGGGCTCTTCGCGCCACCACCTCATCAACGCCATCGACGCGGCGCTGAAGCGGCTCGGCACCGATTACATCGACCTGTTCCAGCTGCATGGCTTCGATGCCCGCCCACCGGTGGAGGAAGTGCTGTCCACGCTCGACACCTTGGTGAAGGCGGGCAAGATCCGCTACCTGGGCGTATCGAACTTCTCCGGCTGGCATCTCATGAAGTCGCTGGCCGCCGCCGATCGTCACGGCTGGACGCGCTATGTGGCGCACCAGGCCTACTACTCGCTGGTCGGCCGCGACTACGAATGGGAGCTGATGCCGCTGGCCGCCGACCAGGGCGTGGGTGCGGTGGTGTGGAGCCCGCTGGGATGGGGCCGGCTCACCGGCAAGATCCGCCGCGGCCAGCCGCTGCCCGAGAACAGCCGCCTGCAGTCGCAGACCGCCCAGGACGCGGGTCCCCAGGTGGACCTCGACTATCTCTACGGCGTCGTCGATGCGCTGGACGAGGTCGCACAGGAAACCGGCAAGTCGATCCCGCAGGTGGCACTGAACTGGTTGCTGCAGCGGCCGACGGTCAGCACCGTGGTGATCGGCGCGCGCAATGAGGAGCAGTTGAAGCAGAACCTCGGCGCGGTGGGCTGGAATCTGACGGCCGAGCAGGTCGCCAAACTGGATGCGGCGAGCCAACGACCGAAGCCGTACCCGTACTGGCATCAGGCCGGCTTCGCCTACCGCAATCCCACGCCGGTCTGATGCCCCGCAGAGCGGAGCTTGCTCCGCTGCTTTTTGTGTTGCTTTGCGATCGTCGTGCTTGCGGCGGGTGTACGCAGCCGAGCAAGCTCGGCTCTACAGCGCCGGTTGCGGCCTGCTAGAGTCGCGCAGCCCCTTTCCTGTCCGGAGTTCCGATGCGTCTGCGCGTTCTTGCCGTCGTCCTGTCCCTCGCCTGCGCGCCTGCGTTCGCGGCAACCACGTACGTGAAAGCCGGGCGCCTGCTGGATGTCGAATCCGGGCGCATGCTGACCGACCAGGCCATCGTCATCGAAGACGCGCGGATCAGCGCCGTCGGGCCCACAGCGAGCACGCCGGTGCCGGCCGGTGCGACGGTGCACGATCTGTCGGACAGGACGGTGATGCCTGGCCTGATGGACGCGCACGTGCACCTGCACGGCGACGCCGACCTGCAGGGCTACCGGCGCCTGGCCATCTCGTTGCCGGCCGCCGCGATCAAGGGGGCGAAGAACGCGCGCACTACGCTGCTGGCCGGCTTCACCACTGTGCGTGTGCCCGGTTCGCCGGGCTATGCCGACGTGGCGTTGCGCGATGCGATCGCCGCCGGGGAAGTGGACGGCCCACGCATCCTCGCCGGCGGCGTGTCTATCGGCATCACCGGTGGCCACTGCAGCGACAACAATCTCTTGCCGGCGGAGTACAAGGCTGTGGGCGAAGGCGTGGCCGACGGCCCGTGGGCCGCGCGGCAAAAGGTGCGGCAGAACGTCAAGTTCGGCGCCGACTTCATCAAGACCTGCTCGACCGGTGGCGTGCTGTCCAAGGGCACCGAGGTCGGCGCGCCGCAGTACTCGCCGGAGGAACTGAAGGCGCTAGTCGAGGAAGCGCATGCGCTGGGCCGCAAGGTCGCCTCGCATGCGCACGGCGCCACCGGCATCCGCAATGCGTTGCTGGCCGGCGTGGACTCCATCGAGCACGCCAGCTTCATCGACGATGAAGGCATCGCGCTGGCGAAGAAGAACGGCACGGTGCTGGTGATGGACATCTACAACACCGAGTACATCCTCGGCGAAGGCGAGAAAGCCGGCTTCCTGCCCGAATCCCTGGAGAAGGAACGCCGGGTGGGCGCCACCCAGCGTGAGAACTTCCGCAAGGCGCACCAGGCGGGCGCGATCATGGGCTTCGGCACCGACGGCGGCGTATACCCGCACGGCCTCAACGCGCGCCAGTTCTCGCGCATGGTGCAGTTCGGGATGACGCCGCTGCAGGCGATCCGCTCGGCCACGGTGGTCAATGCGCGCCTCTTCGGCATCGAGAAGGAGGTCGGCGTACTGAAGCCGGGCTTCTACGCGGACCTGATCGCCGTGGAGGGCGACCCGCTGCAGGACGTGGCGGTGCTGGAGAACGTCGGCTTCGTGATGAAGCAAGGCCGCGTGTACAAGAACACCGCGCCCGAATGAGGTCTGCCGTATGTCCAACCCTGTGAAGATCGATTTCGTATCCGACGTCGCCTGCCCGTGGTGCGCGATCGGCCTGGCGTCGCTCGAACGTGCGATCGCCGCGGTCGGCGACGGCCTGCAGGTCGAGGTGCGCTTCCAGCCGTTCGAACTCAACCCGGACATGGCCCCGGAAGGCGAGTCCATCGCCGAGCACCTTGGCCGCAAATACGGCCTGTCGCCCGCGCAACTGGCGCAGAATGGCGAGGCGCTGCGTCGGCGTGGCGAAGCGCTGGGCTTCCACTTCGACCTCCAGAAGCGCGACCGGATCTACAACACCTTCGATGCGCATCGCCTGCTGCACTGGGCGGGTGGATTAGGTGCCACGCAGCAGCATGCGCTCAAGCGCGCGCTGTTGCAGGCGTACCACGCGGAAGGCCGTGATGTGTCGGATCGCGACACGCTGGTCGCGATCGCCAGCGCAGCGGGACTGGATGCGACCGAGGCGCGCGACGTGCTGCAAACGGGCCGCTTCGCCGCCGAGGTCCGCGAGCGCGAGCGCTTCTACCAGCAGCACGGCATCCAGGCGGTGCCGTCGGTGATCTTCAACGAGCGCCACCTGGTGCAGGGCGGCCAGCCGCCCGAGACGTTCGAGCAAGTACTGCGGCAACTGTCGGGCATCGCCGCCTGAGCCGGGTCAGCCGTGCCGGGCGAGCAGGATGGCCTCGTTGCTCGGCATCTCGATGACCACGGCGGTCGGGATGCCGTGGTGTTGGTGCAGGGTGGCGGCGAGCAGCTTCGCGTTCTCGCGGGCGTCGCCCAGGTTGTCGAACCAGTTGCGGCCGTATTCGCCCTCGTAGAGCTGCCAGCCGCTGGCCGCGGCGGCGATGGTGAAGAGCAGGCGAGGCATGGGGAACTCCAGTCAGCAATGCCGGGCAGGGAACCGGCAGGGCTACTGTGCGTGAATGTGTCAGATTTCACATTCGGCGGATGCCTCGGTTTGGCGTAGGAAAATTCCTACGAAGTCCGGAGACATCTTCAGGCGACCGGTTCGAGGGCGGTCTGTTCGAACCGGTCGATCAGTTCCGCGCAGCGGTCCAGCAGCTCGAACATGCCCGGCAGTTCCAGCATGGCGCGGTGTTCGTTGCGACCGCTCCAATATTCGGTGATGAAGACCGCATCGCCGTTCTCGGGCACGCGGCTGATCGTGTAGTCCAGGCAGCCTGGACTCTGGTGGACGAGTCGGGAGATGTCGGTCAGCACAGCGACCAGCGCTTCGCGGCGGCCCGAGTGCGCCTTCACGAGGGTGGCCAGCCCGTAGCCGTTCGCTGCATCCGAAAGGTGCTGGTACATGCGCCCCAGTGTGGAGGGATTCATCGCACGGGGCGTGGGTAGGAAGTCACGCGCCAGCGTGCCGGCGCGTGCGTGAAGACATGGCGAACTAGCGCAGCAGCGGCTCCAGTGCCTTCCACACATGGTCGCGCAAAGCGGGTTGCGCGCGTGCGACGGGGTGCAGGTTGTCGGCTTGGTAGGCGCTGCGGTCCAGGGCGATCGGCTCCAGCAGGAACGGCAGCAGGGCCGTGCCGTACTGCTGGGATAGCGCGGTGTAGTTTTGCTCGAAGCCGCGGGTGTAGTCCGGCCCGTAGTTGGGCGGCATGCGCATACCGACCAGCAGGACCTTGGCCTTGGCGGCCTGCGCGGCGGTGATCATCTTGGCCAGGTTGGCGCGGGTCTGGGCTAGGGGCAGGCCGCGCAGGCCGTCGTTCGCCCCGAGGGCAATCACCACCACGGCAGGGCGGTGACGCTGCAGTTCCGCGGCGATGCGCGCCGCGCCGCCGGCGGTGGTTTCCCCGCTGATGCTGGCGTTGACGACCCGCCAGCCCGGTTTGGTCTTGCCCACGCGATCGGCGGTGAGGGCGACCCAGCCTTGCGACGGCGCCAGCCCGTAGGCGGCGGACAGCGAGTCGCCCATCACCAGGAGGGTGCGCGCGCCCTTCGCCGGTGCGGCCTGCGCGTTCTGCGCTGCGACGGGTTGTGCGAATAATGCGACGAGCAGAAGCAGGGCCAGGCCCATGACCCATTGCATGCGTGCGCGGTGAGCCCCATACCTGTTTGAATTAAGAAACATTTAATCCGCGCTCCCGATGATTCACGAAATGACCGACGAGACGATCATGGCCGACGCCAGCAGACTGCACACTGAAGCCCGCACCACCGAACGCGCCGTCCTCGACGTGCAGGGGCTGGGCAAGCACGTGCCGCTGCCGGACGGCGAGCTGACGATACTCGACGACATCGGCTTCCGCATCGGCCACGGCGACACGGTGGCGATCGTCGGCGCGTCGGGCTCCGGCAAGAGCACGCTGCTCTCGCTGTTGGCCGGGCTGGACGTTCCCAGTGCCGGCACCGTTACCCTGGATGGCGAACGCATCTCCGACATGGACGAAGACGGCCGTGCGCGCGTACGCGGCGAAAAGGTCGGCTTCGTGTTCCAGAGTTTCCAGCTGCTGCCTTCGCTGACGGCGCTGGAGAACGTCATGCTGCCGCTGGAGTTGCGCGGCGACACCGATGTGGACGGACCCGCACGCCAGATCCTCGAGAAAGTCGGCCTGGGCCAGCGCCTGGGCCACTACCCGCGGCAGCTGTCCGGCGGCGAGCAACAGCGCGTGGCGTTGGCGCGCGCGTTCGTGACGCGGCCGTCGCTGCTGTTCGCCGACGAACCCACCGGCAATCTCGACACGCACACCGGCCAGGCGATCATCGAACTGCTGTTCGCGTTAAACGCCGACGCCGGCACGACACTGGTGCTGGTCACTCACGACGATCATCTGGCCGAACGCTGCCATCGCTTGCTCCGGCTTGATGCCGGTCGCCTGCAGGGCGACAGCGCATGAAGACCGTCGCACTGGCTTGGCGCCAGTTGCGTCGCGACCTGGTCGCGGGCGATGTGCGCATCCTGTTCGCCGCGCTGGTGCTGGCCGTGGTGGCGGTGACATCGGTGGGTTTCGTCACCGATCGCGCGGAGCGCGCGCTGGTCATCGAAGCGAATCGCCTGCTGGGCGGCGATGTGGTCGTGCGTGGCGATGCGCCGCCGACCGATGCGGTGCGAGCGTTGGCCGCTGCGCCGGGTCTGCGCGTCACCGAGACGCAGGACATGCAGAGCATGGTCCGCGCCGGCGAGTCGCTGTCGCTCGGTGATCTGCGCGCGCTGGGCGAAGGCTTCCCCTTGCGCGGCAGTTTCCGCGTGGTCGAGGCGGCCGGCGGTGCCGAGCGCAACGCCACCGGCGTCCCTGCGCCGGGTACGGTGTGGATCAGCCAGGCGGGTGCCGAGACATTGGGTGCCAAGCTCGGCGACGAGATCGGCATCGGCACGCGCACACTGAAACTCGTGGCGCTCGTCACGCAGGAGCCCGACGCGGCGCTGGACTACTTCAATGTCGCACCGAAGGTCTTTCTCAACCTCGCTGACCTGCCATCGACCGGCCTCGTGCAGGAAGGCAGTCGCTTGCGCTACCGCTTGGTGGTCGCGGGCGATGCGGCGGCGGTCGAAGCTTTCACCGCCGCGGCGAAACCGCAGCTCGCCCGCGGCCAGCGGATGGAAACCATCCAGGACGCGCGCCCGGAAGTGCGCTCCGCGCTGGACCGCGCCAGCCGCTTCCTGGGCCTGGCCGCACTCGTGTCGGTGGTGCTGGCGGCGGTCGCCGTAGCGATGGCGGCGCGCCGCCATAGCGAGCGCCATCTTTCCGGCACCGCGGTGATGCGCTGCCTCGGTGCGCAGCAGCGGACGCTGGTGGGCATCCATGTCGGCGAACTGGTATTGCTGGGGCTGGCCGCCTGCACGGTGGGCGTGCTGATCGCATTCGGCCTGCAGTGGGGCATCGGCAGCTGGCTGCAACAATCGTTGAAGATCGACATTCCGCCGGCCGGCTTGCTGCCTGCCCTGCAGGGTTATGGCGTGGGCATGATCGTGTTGCTCGCCTTCGGTGCGCCGCCGGTGCTGGCGCTGCGGCGTGTTCCGGCGTTGCGTGTATTGCGTCGTGACCTGGACCGGACCGAGCCCAGCGCCTGGCTGGTCGCGCTGACCGGCTTCGTCGGGCTCGGCGCGCTGCTGTGGTGGAAGGCGGGTTCGCCGACGCTCGGCACCGCGATGCTGGTCGGCATCATCGGCACGTTGGCGGTCCTTGCCGGCCTGGCGTGGTTGCTGATCCTGCTCGTGCGCCGCGTGCGCTCGCGCCTGCGTGGCAGCCTGCGTTACGGGCTGGCGAACGTCAGCCGGCGCGCCGGCACGTCGATCGCGCAGGTGTCGGCGCTCGGCCTGGGCTTGATGGCCCTGCTGTTGCTGACCTTCGTGCGCACCGACCTGCTGGACCGCTGGCAGCTGGCGCTCTCGGCCAATGCGCCCAACCGTTTCATCGTCAACGTGCAGACGGACCAGGTCGATCCGGTGAAGTCCTTCATGCAGGCGCGCGGCCTGTCGGCGGTGGACCTGTATCCGATGATCCGCGGTCGGCTGGTCGAGCTCAACGGCACGCCCACCGGCGGCGCGGCTTACGAGCAAGCGGATGAGCGCACGCAGCGTCGCGCCGAGCGCGAGTTCAACCTGTCGATGGCCGCGACGCTGCGCGATGACAACAAGGTGACCGCCGGCGAATTCTGGACCGGCCGAACGCCGTCGTCGCCGGAACTGTCGGTGGAGGAAGGCTTCGCCGAAGACCTCGGCTGGAAGCTCGGCGACCGCGTCGCGTTCGACATCGCCGGCCAGCGCTTCGAGGGTCGCATCACCAGCCTGCGCAGCGTGGATTGGGAAAGCTTCCGTCCCAACTTCTTTGTCATCGCTTCGCCTGGTGCGCTGGACGGCTACTCCGCCAGTTACATCACCGCGGTGAGCGTACCGGCCGGCGATGCCGCGTTCACCCGCGACCTCGTAGGCCAGTTCCCGAACCTTTCGGTGGTCGACGTGGAGGCGGTACTGAAGCAGGTGCGCGGCACGGCCGAGCAGGTCTCGCAAGTGGTGCAGGTGGTGTTCTGGTTCTCGCTGGCGGCCGGCCTGTTGGTGCTGATGGCGGCGGTAAGCGCCAGTCAGGACGAACGGCTGCTCGAAGGCGGCGTGATGCGCGTGCTCGGCGGCAGCCGTCGTCAACTGCGTCTGGCGCAGGCCTCGGAGTTCGCCGCCATCGGCCTGTTGGCCGGCCTGGTCGCGGCAATCGCGGCGTCGGTACTGTCGGGCGTGGTCGCGACCCAGGTGTTCGATCTGCCGTGGAAGGCGAATTGGCAGCTGGCCGCCATCGGCGGCGGGCTGGGCATGCTCGCGGCGCTGGGTGCGGGGCTGTTTGCCACGCGCAAGGTGCTGGACGCGCCGCCGTCGGTGACGCTGCGCGAACTGCAGGGCTGAGGCATCGGCGCTTGTGGGAGCGACGTAAGTCGCGATGGGCCACCGGTCATGCCTCATCGCGACTTACGTCGCTCCCACAGAAAAAAAGGGGCGAGCCGAAGCTCACCCCTTGATGCACACCACCTGGCGCAGCGTGTGGAGCACTTCCACCAGGTCGCTCTGCGCGGCCATCACGGCGTCGATGTCCTTGTAGGCCGCCGGTGACTCGTCGATCACGCCGGCATCCTTGCGGCATTCGACGTGCGCCGTGGCCTCGCGATGCTGCGACAGCGTGATCTGCTGGCGCGCGGCGGTACGGCTCAATACGCGGCCGGCACCGTGGCTGCAGCTGTGGAAGCTGTCCGCGTTCCCCTTGCCGCGCACGATGAAGCTCTTCGCACCCATGCTGCCGGGGATGATGCCCAGCTCGCCGGCACGCGCGCTCACCGCGCCCTTGCGGGTCACGAGTAGGTCCACGCCGTCGTGCGCCTCCTTTTGCACGTAGTTGTGGTGGCAGTTGACTGCCATCTTCTCCAACTGGAACTTCGGCAGGCGGTGGCGCATTTCGGCCAGCACACGCGACATCATCGCTTCACGATTCTCGCGGGCGTAGTCCTGCGCCCACGACACCGCTTCCACGTAATCGTCGAACAGGGGCTCGCCTTCCATGAAGAAGGCCAGGT
This sequence comes from Pseudoxanthomonas sp. G3, assembly GCF_057654715.1. Classification (NCBI taxonomy): domain Bacteria; kingdom Pseudomonadati; phylum Pseudomonadota; class Gammaproteobacteria; order Lysobacterales; family Lysobacteraceae; genus Pseudoxanthomonas; species Pseudoxanthomonas sp. G3. Next base: position 3,700,634 of record NZ_CM172805.1, on the reverse strand, counting down.
CCTTGTCCGGCAGGTGGAAGCCGAGCACGCGGTGCGCCAACTGCTCGCGTGCGCGCTCGATGAAGTACGTGCCGATCAGGTTGCCGGTACCGCGCGAACCGCTGTGCAGCATCACCCACACCGCGTCGGCCTCGTCCAGGCAGATCTCGATGAAGTGGTTGCCGCCGCCCAGCGTGCCGATCTGGCGGTCCAGCTTGTCGGTACGGATCCTGCGGTGCTTCTGCTTGATCGCCTCCAGGCGCGGTTCCAGCCCCGACTTCGCGATGCGCGTGGCGATGCTGTCCGGCAGCTTCCAGTGCTCGCCACCGCGGCCGTTGCCCACCGGCACGCTGCGCTCGATGCTCGAGCGCAGTTGCGCCAGGTTGTCCGGCAAGTCCTTCGCGCGCAGCGTGGTCCGCACCGCGGCCATGCCGCAGCCGATATCCACGCCGACGGCGGCCGGGATGATGGCGCCGCGGGTCGGGATGACCGAACCCACGGTGGCGCCCTTGCCCAGATGCACGTCGGGCATCACCGCGACCCAGGGGCCGACGAAGGGGATGGCCGCGATGTTCCGCAGCTGCTCGCGGGCGCCCTGGTCCAGGGGCACGCCGCGCACCCAGCCCTTGATCGGCGTGGTGCTGCCCTCGGCGTGCAGCAGTTCGAAGTGTGTTTGCGTACTCATGTGATCATTCCATTGAAGCCGGAAGCGGTGGTTCCATCCACCGCCCCGGCTGTTCTACCTCAACGTCACCAATTGCTTCAGCACGCCCTCCAGGCCACCGAACACGGTGAGCTTGTCGATCTTCTCGGTGACCTTTTCCAGGGCCTCGAGCTCCTTCAGGCGCATCAGCACCGGCGACTCGTCGATCAGCTTCGCGGTGTTGAGCAGGGAACGCGTGGCGTTCGCCTCCTCGCGACGGCGGATCACGTTGGCTTGCGCCTGCTTCTCCGCCTGCACCACCGCGTTGAGGATCTCCTTCATCTCGCCCGGCAGGATCACGTCCTTCACGCCGACACCCAGCACCTCCACGCCGAGACCGGTCAACTGGCCGCGCACGTACGCGAAGATGTCGGCGTCCAGCGAGGCCTTGTCGCCCAGCAGTTCGTCCAGCGTCTTGGCGGAGACCGCGTTGCGCAGGCCGTACTGCAGTTCGCGGTAGACGAAGTCGCCCACCTTCGCGACCTTGGTCCGCGCGGCCACCACGTCGGTGACGCGGGTGCTGGCGGCCAGGTTCACGCGCAGGCTGACCTTGTCGCGAGTCAGCAGTTCCTGGCCCGAGACCTCGATCGACTGCACGCGCAGGTCGACCACATCCACCACGACGTTCTTCTGGAAGTTCCAGAAGGCGTAGCTGCCGGGCGCGAGCGTGCGCTCGAGCTTGCCGTCGATGAAGACCAGGCCGGCGAACTCCGCCGGCACGTCGGCCACCACCGCCAGCTTCGACAACGCGCCCAGCTGGCGCAGGCGCCGCGCGACGGCGACGTCCACGTCCGGCGTGGCGAGCGACACGGCCTGCACCTCGACCTTCACCAGACCGACCCAGTACAAGCGCCGCGCGCCGGGCGGCAGCACGTCTTCCAGCTTGCCGTTCTTCAGTACCAGGCCGACCTGGTCCACCCCGATGTCGGCGAGCACGAAGGCCTCGCCCAGGCGTTCGCCCAGGCGCGCGATCAGCGCGTCGACGTCGTGGCCGGCGTACTCCGGCGCGGCGATGTTGAAGGTGCGCACCTCGATCCGACCCATCGGGTCGAACCAGCGGTACACGCCGGGCGCGAGCAGTTGCTCGAACCGACGGTTGCGATACACCAGGCCGCGCTCGCCGTCACCGATCACGACCCTCTTGGTCCAGAACATGGCGTTGTTCTCCTTGTTGGCTCTGGTGGTTCGATCCGGATTCAACGGATCGCCGCAGTGGATCGAATCCCGCGACGAAGGGTGCCCATCGCGATTCGCGATCGGCGGAAGAAGGTGGAAACGCCCCTGCACGGCGGCGAGGCGGGCGGCCGGCGCTGTCGGCGGAAGCATCGCAACGAGGGCGCGGTCCGTGGACTGCGTCGAACGCTGCGCGCCTCCGCGTCGAGGGCGCGGTGCCGGCGTCGTCCCCGCTGCGCCACGCCGTCTTCTGCGTTCCATCGCGGAAGGACGACACGCCGCACGGGGCGTTCCCTGGGCGGGACTTGCGTCCCTGTTTCCAGATTTACAGTCTGGTGTTGGAGCGGGAGTCGAACCCGCGACCGTCGGATTAATGTCCGATGCTCTACCCATCTGAGCTATCCAGTGGTGGACGAACCGGATTCGAACCGGCGGCCAACGGCATGCGCCGCTGCTCTCCCAAGCTGAGCTATCGTCCGCTCGAGGAACACCTTCTCCCACGCGTCGGCATACGCCACGGCAGCGCCGCGCGCACCGGACGGGACACAAGCCCGTACCGCTGTCGCGTGTTCGATCGATGCTCCCCATTGCCGGCTGTCGCCAACCGACAATTCGTGCGGGCGCCATGCGCCCTTGTGGTGTCCATTCCCCGCGCCGCTCGCGTCGAAGCATCACAACGCAGCGCACATGCGCCGGTCGCAGCCGCGCCCCTGCCTCGGGCGCGCGGACGCGCTACCCGGATGCTCCAGGGCGGAAAGAAACTTCCGTGGTGGAATGGATGAAACCTGGTCGATGCATGCGCATCCTCCGCGAACGCTGAAAACAAAACGCCCCCGGGTGTTGCGACCCGAGGGCGTTCGCGTTCCTCGGGAGATCGGGGTGGCCGATCTCCCAGGGAGTCAGCCGGATGTCAGAAGTCCAGGTGCCGTGCGCGTTCGGAATTGCGCAGGCCGCCCTTGTTCGCGTGCAGCACCAAGCCGCAGCGCGAGGGCTGCAGGGCGGGCTTGCTGTCGAAGGAATAGGCGGGCTTCATGGGAAGAATTCGATTGATGAAAAAACGGCCACGGGGCCGACGGGCGCGCACGATACGCCGCTTGTTCGCGAAGCGCAACACTTTTTTCGTTTTATTTTCGATGCCCGACCGACGGCAGTGGAAGTGACCATCAGTGGCTGCCGCTAGAATGAGGCGCATCTTCCCTTCGTCTTCCGCACCGTGGCCTCCAAGTTTTCCGATCCCGCACTCGATGCGTTGATGCTGCCCTTCGCACAAGGGCTGCTCGGCTGGCCACACGGGCCCGTGCTGTTCCTGCGTGCGCGGGATGGCGCGGCGCTGCGCCAGTTCCCGTTGTCGCAGCTGGTGTGCGAACAAAGCTTCCGTCCCGACGCCGACTTGCTGGAGCGCGCCGGCCTGCGCGTCGTCGCCGATGCCGCCACCGACGGTGTGCGTTATCCGCTCGTCCTCGTGCTGCCGCCCCGCCAGCGCGAAGAGGCACGCGCATTGCTGGCGCGCGCGGTGCAGCTCGTAGCGCCTGGCGGTATCGTCGTCGCCGCGATGACGAACAACGAAGGCGCCAAGTCGGGCGAAGCCGATCTCAAGCAGCTCGCCGGGCTGGCCGGTACGTTGACCAAGTTCCACTGCCGCACGTTCTGGACGCGCCCGCTCGACGGCGACGGCGACGGCGCCCTGCTCGCGCAGTGGGTATCGCTGGATGCGCCGCGCCGCATCGAAGGCGGACGCTATCTCAGCCGTCCCGGCGTCTTCGCGTGGAATCGTGTCGACCCGGCTTCGGCACTGCTGGTCGAGTGCCTGCCGACCGATATTGCGGGGCACGGCGCCGACCTGGGCGCGGGCTGGGGCTTCCTGTCGCTGTCGCTGCTGGCGCGCAATCCGGGCATCGCCGCGCTCGATCTGTACGAAGCCGAGGCACGCGCACTGGCGTTGGCGAAGCAGAATCTTGACCAGCTCGCCTCGGCCGTCGCGCTCGATTACCACTGGCACGACGTGACCGCCGGGCTGCCGAAACGTTACGACTTCATCGTCAGCAACCCGCCCTTCCATACGCAGAGCCGCGCGGACCGTCCCGACATCGGGCAGCGTTTCATCGCCGCGGCGGCGGAAGCGCTGAAGCCGGGTAGCCGCCTGTGGCTGGTCGCCAATCGCCACCTGCCTTACGAGCAGACCTTGAACGAGCGGTTCGGCGAGGTGCGTGTGGCGGGCGAGCGCGATGGCTTCAAGGTCATCGCAGCGACCAAGGCACGGCGGTGACCGCATGAAGATCGTCAAGCATATCGCCAACCTTGGTTACGGCAGCCGCAAGGATGTGCAGTGGATGTTCCGCGAAGGCCGCATTACCGACGCCGCGGGCGAGGTGCTGTACGCCGATGATCCGGTGGACCACGACAACATCCGCGTGGATGGCGAACCGCTGGATCCCGCGCCGGGCGTGGCGATCCTGTTGCACAAGCCGGCCGGCTACACCTGTTCGACCAAGGACACCGGCCGGATCGTCTACGACTTGTTCCCGCCGCGCTTCCGTGAGCGCTCGCCGGTGCTGTCCACGGTGGGTCGGCTGGATCGCGAAACCAGTGGCCTGCTGCTGCTCACCGACGATGGCGGGCTGCTGCATCGGATCATTTCGCCGAAGGCGAACCTCCCCAAAGTCTACGATGCCACCCTGGCGCAGGATCTGCGTGGCGACGAAGGCGCGGTGTTCGCCAGCGGTACGCTGATGCTGGAATCGGAGCAGACGCCGCTGGCGCCCGCCGGTTTGCACGTCATCGATCCTCGGCATGCGCAGCTGACGCTGACCGAGGGCCGCTACCACCAGGTGCGACGGATGTTCGCCGCGGTCGGCAACCACGTCGAAACGCTGCACCGCAGCCGCATCGGTGGACTGACGCTGGACGACCTGGCGCCCGGGCAGTGGCGCGTCCTCGGCGAGGACGATCTTCGCCAGCTGTTCGAAACAGCCGCGTGAGTCACGTGGCCCTGCCGTTCACGCCGGTTGCGGTGATCTTCGACATGGACGGCCTGATGCTCGACAGCGAGCGCGCCATCATCGCGTGCCTGGCCGAGGCGGCGCGCGAGCGCGGCCACGACCTGCCCGACCTGCTGTGGCTGTCGATGGTCGGTCACAGCGAAGCCGTCTGCCGCCACCTGCTGGACGAAGCCGTGGGCGAGGCCGAACGCGAGCAAATCCTGCGGCGCTCGCACGTGCTCTACGACGCCGTCGTAGCGGCTGGCGTGCCGCACCGGCCGGGCATCATCGAGATGTTGGATTTCCTGCAGGCGCGCGGTATTCCAAGGGCGGTCGCCACGTCGACGCGCCGTCCGCTGGCGCTGAAGAAGCTGGAGGCCGCAGGCCTGCTTCCTCGATTCGATGCGATCTGCACCAGCAGCGACGTGACGCATCCCAAGCCGGCGCCGGACGTCTACCTGTTGGCGGCACGTTCGCTGGGCGTCGATCCTGCGCAGTGCCTGGTGCTGGAGGATTCGCCCACCGGCGTGCGCGCGGCGCTGGCGGCCGGCATGTATCCGATCCAGATCCCCGACCTGCTGGAACCCGACGACACGGTCCGCGCCTTGGGGCACATCATCCTGCCGTCGCTGCATGATGCGCGCGCGCTGCTTGAGCAGCGGCTGGATGCGTATCCGAAGGCTTGATGTGGGAGCGACGTAAGTCGCGAGGCCTTCCCGTGAAACTCCGACACGCCGGCGGGCGGTCCTCCGATGGTGTTCCACATCGTGCTCGCCATGCTCACCTTCTTCCACGGGAGGTCAGCGATGTCGGGTTACTCGGAGCTTAGAAAGGGCCGATCTTCCCAAGCCGGCCAGGCCTACATGGTGACCTTCACGACGGCCGACCGCCGCCCGCTCTTTCTTCATCCGGGCCGCGCCATGGAAGCCTGTCGGGCGATGACCTCCCCCAGGCTGTGGTATCGCTCAAGGCTGTTGTGCTGGGTGCTGATGCCGGACCATTGGCATGGCGTGATTGAACTGGGTTCGCTAGAGAGCCTGTCGACGACGGTGCAGCGATTGAAGGCCAACGGTGGCCGGATCATTCGCCTGCATCACCCCGAGTCCGGCATCGTGTGGGAGAAGGGATTCCACGACCACGCGCTACGCGGCGAGCGGTCGATCCTTGCTGCGGGACGCTACATCGTGGCCAACCCCCGGCGCACTGGACTGGCGCGAAGCGTCTGCGAGTATGCGTGGTGGGACGCGATCTGGCTTTGATCGATGCTGTGCGAGGCCGTGGAAGGAAAAACATCGCGACTTACGTCGCTCCCACACCGGGCATCGCGGGTTGGCTCCGTCAGTCCGCGAACAGCTTCTGCCACCCCGCATGCCCCAACGCATCCAGCGTCTTCACGTTGCGCTCGACGATGACATCCGGATCCGGGAAGGCCTCCACCGCGCGGTCGATGCTGGCTTCGCGCAGCAGGTGCAGGGTGGGGTAGGGCGAACGGTTGGTGTAGTTGCTGATGTCGTCCGGCATCGTGCCGGCGAACTGGTAGTCCGGATGGAAGCTGGCCACCTGGATCACGCCCTGCAGGTCGAGCGCTTCGACGGCCGCGTCGGCGTTGTCGAGGAATTCGTTGTAGTCGAGGAAATCCACCAGCACGTCCGGGTGCACGATCAGCGTGGTATCGACCTGCTCGGGATCGGTGTCGCGCAACAGTACCAGTTCTTCCGCCAGTTCCTCCAGCAGGGCTTCCGGGGTGCTGGCATCGCTCAGCACGATGCGCACCTGCTGCTTCACGTACACCGCCTTGGCGAACGGGCACAGGTTCAGTCCGATCACCGCGCGCTCCACCCAGCGACGCGTGGCGTCGATGGGATCGGTTGTACCGCCGGCAGCGGGCAGCGTGTCAGTCACGGAAATTGTCGAACTGCAGCGGCAGCTCGAATTCCGTCTTCTTCAGCAGGGCGATGACGTCCTGCAGATCGTCGCGTTTCTTGCCGGTGACGCGCAGCTTGTCGCCGTTGATCTGTGCTTCCACCTTCAGCTTGGCGTCCTTGATGGTGGCGACGATCTTCTTCGCCAGCTTCTGCTCGATGCCCTGTCTCACGGTGATCTTCTGGCGCGCGCCGGCCAGGTTGGTCTCCACGTCGCCGAACTCCAGGCAGCGCGCGTCGATCTGGCGGGCGATCAGGCGCGCGCGCAGGATGTCGGTCATCTGCTTGAGCTGGAAATCGCTGGGCGCGGACTGGGTGATCAGTTTCTCTTCCAGCACGAACTTGGCGTCCACCCCCTTGAAGTCGAAACGGGTGGAGAGTTCGCGGTTGGCCTGGTCCACGGCGTTGGTGAGCTCGTGGACGTTGACTTCGGACACGACGTCGAAGGAAGGCATGGGGGGAATCCTGTAGCGGGGCGCGAAATTCTACCGCGCGCCGTGAACCGGCATCGCCTCCGCAGGCCGGGTACGTGCGGGGCGCCGCTTGCCCGCCAGCCGGCGAACGACTTCACACGCGAGCAGCGGCACCGTCCAGCTGCACCAGAGCAGGCCTGCGATCAGGGTCGGCGAGGGGGCGAATCCCCCTGCGATGGCGAGGGGCAACGACAGGCGAAACAGGATCGGTGCCAAGGTCACCGCGTAGTTGCGGATCATCCAGCGGCGATGTTTCTCCACCGCGCCACCCCTGACCGCGACCAGGCCGGTCAGTCCCGTGGTCAGCCAGGCCAAGGCCGTCGCGGAGAACGCCAGGCGGATGGCGAACGGAGCGGTCGACGTGGCGATCAGTCCGATGGCGCCGGTAGCGGCGACCAGCATGCCGGACAGGTAGATGCGGCCCATCACGCGGTGCATGCGTGGTTGGCGTCGGCGCCACTGGGTGAAGAACTGCACCGGCCCGAGCACGACGGTGGTGAGTCCGCCGGCCAGGTGCGTCCACAGCCAGCCGCGGCGTGCCATGAACATCCCGTAGGCCGCAGAATCGAGATGGCGGTACTTGCCGTAGGCGGCGACCAGGAATTCGAGGCTGGCAAAGCCCAGCAACAGCCACAGCACGGCCCACGCCAGAAGCATGGCTAGGCGCGACCCGGGTAATGCACGTGTGTGTGCAACGCTTCCTGTCATCGACCTGCCTGCGCGGGTAGTGCGCGCAGGGTAGCGCACGGGCGGCAAACGCGGCAGGAAGCGATAATGGCGCATGCCCAAGCCCCCCCGCCCCTCGCTCATGTCCGCCGTCCTGCTCATGCTGGCCGCCGTGCTGTCGTTCGCATTGATGGATGCGGGATTGAAGCTGCTCTCCTCGCAGTACCCACCGCTGCAGGTCGCGGCGTTGCGCGGGCTATCGTCGCTGCCGCTTGTGGCGATCTGGGTGCTGGCCACGGTACCGGCCCGTTCGCTGTTGCGCGTGCACTGGCCGCTGCACCTGCTGCGCGGCGTGCTGGGCATCGCGATGATGGCGGGGTTCGTCTATGGCCTGCGGACGATGCCGTTGTCCACGGCCTATGCCATCACCTTCGTCGCGCCGCTGCTGGTCACCGCGATGGCCGGGCCGCTGCTCAAGGAGAAGGTCGGCGCGGGCCGCTGGACCGCGATCGTGATCGGCCTGGTCGGGGTGCTGGTGATCCTGCGGCCGACCGGCGAGGGCATGCTGACCGCGGGTGGCCTGGCCATCCTCGTGGCGGCGATCTGCTACGCGCTGGGCGCGGTCACCGTGCGCATGCTGGCGCAGCGCGACAGCACGCAGGCGTTGGTGTTCTGGTTCGTCGTCCTGCTCTCGCTCGGCGCGTGGTTGCTCGCGCTGCCCGCGTGGGTGCCCCTGCAGGCCACGCATGGATGGATCATCGCCGGTGTAGGTGTGTCGGGCTCATTGGCGCAGGTGGCGCTGACCGAAGCCTTCCGTCGCGGCGAGGCCTCGCTGATCGCGCCACTCGAATACACTGCCCTGGTCTGGGGCGTGATCCTCGATGTCACCCTGTGGTCGGTACTGCCGGATGGCGTCACCTGGATCGGCGCCGGCATCATCGTCGCCAGCGGGCTATACCTGCTGCGCCGCGAGAAGGTGCACGTGGAAGCCGAGCACCCCTGAGGCGCCGCGCTTTTCGGGCATCATGCGGGCATGCCCATCGTCATCGCGCTGCTGATCCTGGTCCTGTCGCTCGCCCTATGGGTGGTGGCCCTGCCGCTGACGCTGTGGCAACGCTATCGCTACGGACGTGCGCGCCGCATGGCGCGCGACTGGCTGCTGGCGCTCAATGCGTGGAGCCTGCTGGTGTCGGTGGCGATCTTCCTCGCGATCAGCGCGCTGGGGCTTTTCTGGTGGCCGGACAGTCTGGTCGGCGCGGGCATCGGCCTGGCGGTGGGTGCGGTGCTGGGCCTGGTCGGCCTCGGCCTAACGCGCTGGGAAGTCGCGCCGCAGGGCGTGTTCTACCAACCCAATGCCTGGCTATCCCTGTTGCTGGTGGCGATTGTCGCGGGCCGCATCGTGCTCGGATTCGTGCAGATGGTGCAGTACTGGCAAGCCGGCAACGTGGCGCCCGCGCATGCGTTGTTGAGCGGCCATGGCAGCCTGCTTGCGGTCGCTGGCGTGCTGCTGGGCCACTACCTGGTCTATGCCTGGGGCGCGAAATGGCGGGTGGCGCGCTTGCGCCGCCTGCTGGGCCGGGGCGCACGCTGACAAGAAAAGACGGCGGGCCCGGAAGCCCGCCGCCGTATCGACGCGATGGAGCGATGGATCAGAAGCGCGCGCCGATACCCACACCCACGACCCACGGGTCGATCGTCAGTTCTTCGCCGGTGCCCTGGCCGGCCACGCGCACACCGGCGTCGCCCTTCAGATAGCGCGCGTCCGCGCGCGCGAACCAGGTCTCGTTGATGTTGAAGTCCACGCCGGCGGTCGCGATGGCGCCCTTGGCGGTCTCCAGGCCGACATGCGCATCGTCGCTGCCGATGCTCTCGTTACTGAAATTGGACTCGTAGTAGCCCAGGCCCACGAACGGACGCATCACCTTGTCCGGCGTACCGAAGTGGTACTGGCCGCTCAACGCGATCGGCTGCTGGTCGACGGTGCCGATCTTGCCGGCGCCATCGGCCTTGACGCGATGGTTGAACTTGTCCGCCGCGCCCCACAGTTCCACCGCGATGTTGTCGGTGGCGTACCAGCTGGCGCTGATCACGGGCGCGACGTCGCCGTCGATCTTCAGGCCGGGCGCGGGATCGCGGTCGGGCTTGAGGATGGCGGCCCCACCGACCACGGCGAAGCGCTTGCCGCTGGTGGAAGAGGACGCGGTGTCGGTCGAGGTGTCCTGGGCGAAGGCAGCGGGCACGGCCAGCAGCGAAGCAAGGGCGATCGTGAGGGTACGGATCGAAGTCATGCGGGGAATCTCCATTGTTGTGTTCTTATCGCCACCGATGACGCGACGCAGAGCGCGGAGTGCATCGAAGGCGTGCGCACCGTAACCAGGCGCGCATGAACGTCGGCCGCCCTGCGACGTGAACCAAACGCAACGCCGGCGAGAGCCAGCGCAGGTTCATCCGCTTTTCACTGCGCGTCGACATGCGGCCTTGGCGCGGGTCGCCCGAATGGGCGAAGTTCATCCCGCATGACGTGGCGGCGCGGCTGCGCTAATGTCGCGACGAACAGGAGGCGGCTATGGCCAGCAGCAAGGCGAAGACGGTGGAGGAGTACCTGGCGGAACTGCCCGGCGATCGCCGCACGGTGATCGCGTCGGTCCGCGATCTGGTCAACCGGCACATTCCTGACGGCTACGTCGAGGCGATGAACTGGGGCATGATCGCGTGGGAGGTACCGCTGTCGCGCTACCCGACCACCTACAACAAGCAGCCGCTGGCTTATGTGGCGCTGGCCGCGCAAAAACAGTACTACGCGCTGTACCTGACGGTGTGCTACGCCAACTCCGCGCAGGACGTGGTGTTGCGCAATGCGTACGCCGACGCGGGCAAACGGCTGGACATGGGGAAGAGTTGCCTGCGATTCAAATCGCCGGAAGACTTGCTGCCCGAGGTGATCGGCGCGGTGATCGCCTCCACGCCGGTGGATACGCTTATTGCACAATACGAAGCCAGCCGCGCACGGACGTGACCCGCATGCCTTCCGCCAAACGCAAGCGTCCCACCGGTCGCGCCACGACGGCGCTGCCATCGCCCGGCGATCACCTGACGATGGCGGACCTGGCGAAAGTCGCGGGTGTTTCGGCGATCACCGTCTCGCGCGCGCTGCGCGACAGCCCGCTGGTGAACGCGGAGACGCGCGCCCGCGTGCGCGAGGTGGCACAGCAGTACGGGTATTCGTTCAACGTCAGTGCCCGCAACCTCAAGCTCCGCCGCAGCATGACGGTGGCGGTGGTGGTGGAGATGAAGCCCACCGTCGAACGGCAGATGTCCGGGCCCTATCCCCTCGATCTGCTGGGCGGCATCACCCAGGAACTCACCTCCATTGGCTACAGCGTGCTGCTGACCTCGCTGCAGGGCGGTTCGCTGCCGAACGTGCAGGCGGCCGACGGGGTGATCCTGCTCGGCCAGGGCGCGCACGAGGATGCGATGCATGAAGTGCAGCGCTGGGGCCGTCCGATGGTCGTCTGGGGCGCCGTGAGCCGGCACGAATCGCAAGTCGTGGTGGGCAGCGACAACCAGCGGGGGGGCGCGCTGGCGGCGGAACGCTTCATCGCGCTGGGGCGTCGGCGGCCCGCGTTCCTGGGTGACCCCGCGCATGGCGAATTCGCCGAGCGCCTGGAGGGGTTCGGCAGCGCGCTCGCCCGGCATGGCATCGCGCCGCTGACCCCGACCGTCGCGAGTTTCACCGTCAGCGCCGGTGCGGAGGCGGTGCATGCGCTGCTGGAGGCGCACCCGCAGGTCGACGCCCTGTTCGCGGCCAGCGACCTGCTGGCCATCGGTGCGATCCGTGCGTTGATCGAGCGCGGCCGGCGGGTGCCGGAGGATGTCTCGGTGATCGGCTACGACGACTCCCCGTTGGGCGCGACCTATGTGCCGCCGCTGACCTCGGTGCACCAGAATTTCATCGATGCCGGCGTCCTCCTGGCCCGCAAGGTGCGGGCGCTGATTGAAGGCGGCGAGGCGGCCTCCGAGACCCTGCCGACCCATCTGGTGGTCCGCACGACCTGAGCGCATCGCGCTGCTGCATCGCAGCGTCCACCCGGTGGACACGCCGCCGGTACGCCCCGCGCGGACGCGTCTTCAACTTCTTGAATGGAAAGGCGCTTCTTCACGCCGGGGAGGCCGGGCAGCGGCTTCTGTCTTCTCACACAAGACGCTTTGACATCGATAACTTGACATCGATAACAACGGCTCCTAGCGTGCGCTCGCTCACCCGTTCGGGTGGTCAGGTTCAGAGTGAGGATGTCGGTGGAACAGCGTTCGGACACAACACAGGCGGGCCCGCGTTCCGGCGAGGGCCGGACCGACCCGTGGCGGCTTAGCCAGCCGGCCTTCGACCCCGCGCGTGCCGCGCGCGACGAAACCCTGTTCGCCCTCGCCAACGGCACGCTGGGGGTGCGCGGGGCGCTGGAGGAGGACGACAGCCCCAGCGATGGCACGTTCCTGTCGAGCGTGTTCGAACAGAACCCGATCCATTACCACGAGCGCTTCCCGGGCTTCACCCGCAGCACCGATACCCGCGTGCCGGTGGCCGAAGGCAAGCACATCCGCCTGCGCCTGGGCGACACGCCCCTGCGGCTGCAGGATGCCGAGTGGCTCGACTTCGAGCGCACGCTGGATCTCGCCGCGGGCACGTTGGACCGCCGCCTGCGCTTGAAAACCGCGCAGGGGCATACGCTGGAGATCCGCGCCCGACGCGTGGTGCCGCTGGAGGAGCGCGCGTTGCTGGCGATCCGCTTCGAAGTCGCGTCCATCGACTACGCGGGCCCGCTGACCCTGTGTTCGTCCATCGAGACCGGACGGCAGGCGGTGGAGCAGGGCGACGACCCGCGCATCGGCGTGCACGGAGGCAAGGAGCTGGAGGTGGCCGACGAGCAGGCCGATGCGGAAGGCGCGCAGCTCACCCAGCGGACTCATCACAGCGGCGTCGCCCTGGTCTGCGCGCAGCGGCATCGGTTGTCGCCGGGCCTGGTGTTCGTTGGTGCGGACGTGGGCGCGGGCCGGGTGGAGCAGCGCTTTTCCGCCACGCTGTCACCCGGCGCATCGGTGGTCATCGAAAAGTACGTGGCCTACGACGACGGCAACGGCCGCGCGCACGACGGCGCGAACGCGGTGCTGGCGCGGGCATTGCGCGACGGTTTCGAGAGCATCGCCGCCGCCCAGGCCGACGCGATGCAGGCGTTCTGGCAACGCGCCGGTCTGTCGGTTGACGGGGACGCCGCCGCGGAACTCGCGCTGCGCTTCAACCTGTTCCACCTGCTGCAATCGGCCGGCCGCGACGGCATCAACGGCACCGCGGCCAAGGGCATCACCGGCGAAGGCTACGAGGGGCATTGCTTCTGGGATACCGAAGCCTTCGTGTTGCCGGTCATGGCCTTTACCGCGCCGGACGTGGCGCGCGCGATGCTGATGTACCGCTTCCGTACCCTCGACGGCGCGCGCGACACCGCCCGCGCGATGAACCATCCGCGTGGCGCGCTGTATCCGTGGCGCACCATCGCCGGCCGCGAATGTTCCGCGCACTATCCCAGCGGGTCGGCGGCGTACCACATCAACGCCGCCATCGCCTACGGGATCGGGCTTTATCTCGACGCCAGCGATGATCTCGACTTCCTCAGCGAGGCTGGCGCCGAGATTCTTTTCGAAACCGCGCGGATCTGGCCGCAGGCGGGCCACTTCAATCCGCGGCTCGACGGCGCGTTCTGCATCCACGAAGTGACCGGCCCCGACGAGTACACCACGCTGGTCAACAACAACTGGTACACCAACCGGATGGCCCAGCGGCATCTGCAGCGCGCCGTCGATGCCTGGCACCGCCTGTCCGCAGACCGTCCTGACGCGCTGCGCGCGCTGGCGGCGCGCATTGGGCTGGAGGCGGCCGAGGTGGCGCTGTGGCAGCGCGCCGCCGATGCCATGCACCTGCCGGTCGACGACGCACTGGGCATTCACCCGCAGGACGACGATTTCCTCGCCAAGCCGCGCTGGCCGTTCCCGAAGCGCGAAGGGCCGCATCGCCCGCTGCTGCTCGATTACCACCCGCTCACCCTGTACCGCCACCAGGTCTGCAAGCAGGCCGACGTGGTGATGGCGATGGTGCTCGCCGGCGATGGTGTCGACCTGGCCACGAAGCGGCGCGACTTCGACTACTACGACGCGGTTACCACCCACGATTCGACGCTTTCCGCGCCGGTGTACGGCATCCTCGCCAGTGAAGTCGGCCAGGACGGCAAGGCCTGGGACTACTTCGACGCCAGCCTGCGCGTGGACCTGGACGACCTGCATGGCAACACCGACCACGGCGTACACATGGCCGCGATGGCCGGCAGCTGGCTGGGCCTGGTGCAGGGCTTCGGCGGGCTGCGCGTGGTGGGCGGGCGCCTGCAGTTCGCGCCGACGCTGCCCGTGGCGTGGCGCGGCTACGGCTTCAACCTGCGATGGCGCGGCTGCGCGCTACGCGTCGATGTGGACGCCCGTGGGGCGCGCTACCGCCTCGACGAAGGCGATGTATTGGCGTTCGGCCATGCTGGCAGCGAGGTGGTGCTGAAGCCCGGCCGCGACGTGGTGCTGCCGCTGGCGGTGCCGTCGCCACCGAAGCGGTCGCTGCCGCGCCCGTGCGATGCGCTGATCTTCGACCTCGATGGCGTCTTGACCGATACCGCGCACACGCATTACCGGGCGTGGAAACGGCTGGCCGACGAGATCGGCGTGCCGTTCGACCTGCAGGTCAACGAACGCCTGAAGGGCGTGGACCGCATGGCGTCGCTGGAGATCATCCTGGAGCGTGCCACGCGCACGTACTCGGCCGAGGAAAAACGCGCGTTGGCGGACACGAAGAACGGCTACTACGTGCAGGAGATCGCGAACGTGGGGCCGCAGGACCTGTTCGACGGCGTGCGCGAGGTGTTGGACGCCGCACGCGCCGCCGGCCTGAAACTGGGCCTGGCCTCGGCCAGCCGCAACGCACCGGCGCTGCTGGACAAGCTGGGCATCGTCGACCGCTTCGACTACATCGCCGATGCCGGCCGCATCGTCAGGGCCAAGCCCGACCCGGCCATCTTCCTCGATGTCGCCGCCGCGCTTGGCGTACCGCCGCACCGCTGCATCGGCGTGGAAGACGCCGCGGCGGGCATCGAGGCCATCCATGCGGCGGGCATGGCCGCGATCGGCATCGGTGACGCGCGCGCGCTGCGCCACGCCGACGCCGTCATCCCGCACATCAAAGAGTTCGACCTGAGGACGTTCGTATCGCCTTGACCGCACGTGGCCACAGAAGCCGCGGCGGCCAGCCAGCCAACAACACGACAACAACAATGCAAGTGGAGGGAGGGACCATGCAACACACCAAGCACCCGATGCGCTATGCCCTGTCGGCCGCCATCGCGCTGGCGCTATCGCCGGCGCTGGCGAGCGCGCAGGAAGCCGCACCCGCGGCGCCTGCCGACCAGGAGGCCAAGACGCTCGACGCCGTGGTCGTCAGCGGCACGGCAAAGTTCAAGGGCCTGCGCAAGCGCGACGCCAGCTTCTCGATCAGCACCGCCACGCCGGAACAGATCCAGGAAACCGCGCCCACCAGCACCGCCGACCTGCTGAAGATCGTGCCCGGCGTCTGGGCCGAGGCCAGCGGCGGCGGCACCGGCGCCAACGTCTTCGTGCGCGGCATGCCCTCCGAGGGCGACGCGCCGTTCTTCACCCTGCAGCTGGACGGCTCGCCGATTTTCCCGCCGCCGACGCTGTCGTTCCTCGAGAACACCACGCTGTTCCGCATCGACGACACCATCGCCCGCGTCGAAGGCCTGCGTGGTGGCCCCAGCCCCATCTATTCGAATGGCCAGCCCGGTGTGACCGTCAACTTCATCCAGAAGAAGGGCGAGGACACGCCCGAGGGCCTGGTGCGCCTGACCGTGGGCACGGACGACCTGCGCCGCGTCGATTTCTACAGCGGCGGGCCGCTGGGCGCCGACACCGGCTGGTACTACAGCGTGGGCGGTTTCTATCGCGAGACCGACGGCGTGCGCCAGACCGGATTCCCGGTGGAGAAGGGCGGCCAGCTGAGCGCTACGCTGACCAAGCGCTGGGCCGAGGGCGAATTCAACCTTTACGCGCGCCACACCGACGACAAGAACACGTTCTATACGGCGGTACCGCTGGTTTCGCGCAACAACGGCGAGGACATCTCCAACTTCCCCGGCCTGGACGCCACTACCGGTACGCTGGTCGGTGACGACTTCCGTCGCGTGACCCTGCCCACCGGCGTCGGCAACCAGACGATGACGCGCGACCTGGCCGACGGTCGCGGCGTGGACATCGACGTGTTCGGCGGGTCGCTGGACTGGTACGTCGGCAACTGGACGATCAGCGACAAGTTCAACTACCTCAAGGGCGATGCGCCGACCTACGCGCTGTTCACGGGCGCGAACCCGCAGACGCTTTCGTCCTACATCACCGACACCTACGGCGCGGGCGTCACCGGCACCGGCACCTTCGTCAACGGTGGCGGCGCCGTGGACCCGAACCAGCAGGTGCTGACGGCCGGGTTCTGGGTGGTGGAGAAAGAGATCAGCTCGTTCACCAACGACCTGCGCTTCAGCATCGACCTGACCGACAACAACGCGCTGACGTTCGGCGTGTACTACGCGGACTATTCGTCCAAGGACCGCTGGTGGCTGGGCAACAACATGCTGCTCACGGCGCAGGACAACGCGCGTCGCGTGAACCTGGCGCTGTCCAACGGGCAGGTCGCCACGCGCGACGGCTTCGTGGGTACTTCCTTCTACAACATCCGCGGCGATTACGACGGCCAGAACACGGCCTTCTTCATCGCCGACGAGTGGACGGTCAACGACCGCATCCGCCTGGATGCCGGCGTGCGCTACGAGCGACAGGAAGTGGACGGCACGGTGTGGGATCCGATCACCGTCGATCTGGACGGCAATCCGAACACGCTGTACGACAACAACACCTCGGTTTCCACCACGCCGCGCAGCATCGATCAGAACGACAGCGACGTGTCCTGGACGGCCGGCCTGAACTACACGCTCAACGAAAGCGTCAGCCTGTTCGGCCGGGTCAACTCGGGCTTCACCTTCCCGCAGTTCGACAACCTGCGCGACGGGGCCAACAACAAGACCGAGATCGACCAGTACGAGCTGGGCCTGAAGGCCGGCGGCGAGACGTACGAGATGTACGTCACCGCGTTCTACAACGACTTCACCGGCTTGCGGTACCAGGCGTTCGACAACAACGGCAACAACGTCGTCATCATCGGCGACTCGAAAGCCCGAGGCCTAGAATTCGAGGGCGCGTGGCGCCCGGCCGGCGGCTTCGAGCTGGCGTGGAACGCGACGTGGCTGCGCGCCAAGTACGGCGACTTCTCGACGTTCGACGGCAACCAGGTGGTGCGCCAGCCGAAGTTCCGCGCGCGGTTGACGCCCAGCTACTACTGGTCGCTGCCATGGGGCGACCTGAAGGTGTTCAGCACCTACACGCACGTCGGCGATCGCTATTCCGATCCCGCCAACGGCCAGGTGCTGCCGAAGTACGACACCTGGGACGTCGGTGCCAGCGCGCACGTGGGCGACCATTGGGAATTCACCTTCTCGGGTCGCAACGTCACCGACGAGATCGCGCTGACCGAGGGCAACGCCCGCGTGTTGGGCAACGCGACCAGCGGCGGCGTTTTCATGGGCCGTCCGCTGGAAGGCACCTCGTACCAGGCCTCCGTCGCCTATCGCTGGTGACGCCCCGCGGCCCGCGTCGCCGCGGGCCGCCATCCGCCGCCGTGCCGTCTCTCCCCGGCGCGGCGGCGGATATCCTCTTCGCTCTTGGCGTCGCGCGGCAGGGCCGCGCCGACGTCGCGCACCTACCGACCGGTAACGCCCATGACGCGCACCCGCATGATCCTGGCGATGATCCTGACCTACATGATCTTCGCCATGCTGTTGAACTCCGTGGGCACGGTGATCCTGCAGTCCCAGGGGTTCGGCATCAGCAAGGCCGATGCGAGCCTGCTGGAAGCATTCAAGGACCTGCCCATCGCGATCACGTCGTTCCTGGTGGCGTCGTTCCTGCCACGGTTGGGCTATCGCCGCGCCATGATGCTCGGCCTGCTGCTGGTCGCCGGCGCGTGCGCCGCCATGCCGCTGCTGCACGCATTCTGGGCGACCAAGCTGCTGTTCACGACGGTCGGCGTGTCGTTCGCGTTGGTGAAGGTATCGGTGTATTCCAGCATCGGCCTGCTGACCGACGATGCGAAAGCGCACGCCGCGCTCACCAGTTCGGTGGAAGGCTGGTTCATGGTCGGCATCCTCGGAAGTGCGTGGCTGTTCGCCGCCTTCATCAATGCCGATGTGCCGGGCGATCCGGTCTGGCTGGATGTCTATTGGGTGCTGGCGGCACTATGCCTCGCCGTGGTCGTCCTGCTGGCGACCTGCAGCCTGGATGAGCGCGCGGCGCAGGACGGCCACGCGGCGGGCGAATCGTTCGTCGACATGTTCCGCCTGCTGGCGTTGCCGCTGGTGGCGGTGTTCCTGGTATCGGCCTTCCTCTATGTGCTGATGGAGCAGGCCATCAATACCTGGCTGCCGACGTTCAACCGCGAGATCCTGCACCTGCCGACCACGCTCAGCGTGCAGGCAGCGGGGATCTTCGCCGGCTCGTTGGCGCTGGGCCGGCTGGGCGGCGGCGTGCTGCTGCGGCGCGTGCCCTGGTTCTGGTTGCTGGCCGGCTGCGTGGTCGCGATGGCGGCATTGGTGCTGGTGGCGCTGCCGCTGGCCGCCAACGTGCAGCCGCGCGACGGCATGACGTGGTGGAACGCGCCGCTGGCGGCGTATGTGTTCCCGCTGATCGGCCTGCTGATGGCGCCGATCTACCCTGCCATCAACTCCGTGGTGCTGAGCGCGCTGCCGAAGGCACGGCATGCGGCGATGACGGGTTTGATCGTGGTGTTCTCCGCGCTGGGCGGGACCACCGGCTCGTACATCACCGGTCAGCTTTTCGCCCACTTCGATGGATCGCGCGCGTTCTACCTGCTGCTGGCGCCGATGGCGATGCTGCTGGTGTCGATGGCACTGCTGCGTCGCGCGGTGTCCCGGCGCGATGGCGCGGTGGCGCCGGCCTGAAATCGCGGGGCTTGGCGTATCGTGTCGTTCTTTCCCGGCACGAGACCCGATATGAACGCGACCGGCGTCGCCCTCGCCCTCTTCATCGGCATGCTGCTGCCGCTCCAGGCGCTGATCAACGCCTCGCTGGGCAGGCAGACCTTCGGTCCGGTGTTCGCTTCGCTCACCTCCTTCATGGTGGGGACGGGCGTATTGCTGGCGTGGTGGCTGCTGACGCGACCGGTATTCGTGCCTGCGGCCCTGGGCAAGGTGCCGTGGTGGGCGTGGACGGGCGGTGTGATCGGCGCAGTGTTCGTCGCGTCCGCGACGCTGCTGGTGCCACGGCTCGGCGCCGCCTCGCTGATCTGCCTGGTCGTCGCGGGGCAGCTGGTGGGTTCGGTGCTGCTCGACCATTTCGGCGTACTGCACGCGCGCCAGCCGGTGGACTCGCTGCGCGTCATCGGCCTGCTGCTGGTCGTGGCCGGTGCGGTGCTGGTGGTGCGGCCTTGGCAGTCCGCGGGCGGCTGAGACGTGCCGGAGCTGCTGGTTGGCTTGCCGCCGCGCGCCGATGCGCAATGCCGCGTGCTGGTGCTCGGCTCGATGCCCGGAGGCGCGTCCCTGCAGGAGGCGCAGTACTACGCGCATCCGCGCAACCGCTTCTGGCCGGTGATGGCCGCCGTGTGCGGCTTCGCGCCCGACCTGCCGTATGACGCGCGTCTGGAGGCACTGCGGCAGGCGGGCGTAGGTTTGTGGGATGTCATCGGGCGTTGCGAGCGCAAGGGCAGCCTGGACAGCGCCATCGTTCGCGGCAGCGAAGTGCCCAACCCCATCGCTGACTGGTTGACGACGCATCCGCAGGTCACGGCGATCGCGCTCAACGGTGGCAAGGCGGCGGAAGCGTTCCGCAGGCATATCCGGCCGACGCTGCCCGACGACGCAGCTCTAGTCACGTTCGCCCTGCCGTCGACCAGTCCGGCGCATGCGGCGATGGGGCTGCCTGGCCTGGTGGATGCGTGGCGCGCGATCGCGCCGTTCCTCCGCACGACCGTCTGACAATGCGGCGGCGTATCGTGCATGTTCGCCCTGGCGAACCAAAGCGATACCAATGGCTTCGCGCAGCGGCGGCCAAGGCGTCCCTGCCGTTGCTGCGGCACGCAATGTCCCGGCGGGGACAGCAATTAACACCAAGGGATGGTTGGCGCATCGCGCCACTGCGGACACAATAGGGGTTCCCCTCTTCACGCCCGCACCGGAGTAACGCCATGTCCGACATCAAGGAAGCCAAAGTCCCCGATATCGGTGACTACGACGGCGTACCGGTGATCGAGATCCTGGTCGCCGTGGGTGACACGGTGGAGAAGGATCAGGGTCTGGTCACGCTGGAGTCCGACAAGGCGACGATGGAAGTGCCGTCCGCCTTCGCCGGGGTGGTGAAGGAAATCAAGGTCAAGCTGGGCGACGAGATCGCTGAAGGCGCCGTCGTCGCGTTGATCGAAGTCAGCGAAGGCGCCGCCGAGGCCACGCCCGCCGCCACGCCCGCCCCGACGCCGACCGCCGAAACCGGCACGAAGGTCGAGCCGGTCGCCGTGTCCACGACGCCGGACAAGCTGGCCCAGCGCGAGATCGCGCAGGAGCGCGCCGCGCCGGCCGTGGCGCCGGTTGCCTCGCGTGTGCTGGACGACAAGCCGGGCATCGATCCGGAAGCCTCGCCGCCGCGCACTCCGCCGGTGGAGTTCAATGCCGATCGCGTGCTGCCGGAGAAGGTCGCCTACGCCAGCCCGGCGGTACGCCTGTTCGCACGCGAGCTGGGCGTGGACCTCAACCAGGTGAAGGGAACCGAGCGCGGGGGCCGCATCAGCAAGGAAGACGTGCAGAAGTACGTCAAGGGCGCGCTGGCCGGCGGCGTGGCCGCACCGGCGTCCGCCGCTGCACGTGTCGCCGCCGGTGGCGGACTCAACCTGCTGCCGTGGCCGAAGGTCGACTTCAGCAAGTTCGGCGAGACCGAAGTCGTCGCGCTGTCGCGCATCAAGAAGATCTCCGGCGCCAACCTGGCGCGCAACTGGGCGATGATCCCGCACGTCACCCAGCATGACCACGCCGACATCACCGACCTGGAAGCGCTGCGTGTGGCGCTGAACAAGGAAAACGAGAAGGCGGGCATCAAGCTCACCATGCTCGCCTTCCTGATGAAGGCCAGCGTGTCGGCGCTGAAGAAGTTCCCCGATTTCAACGCCTCGCTTGACGCCAGCGGCGAGAACCTCACGCTGAAGAAGTACTTCCACGTGGGCTTCGCCGCCGACACGCCGAACGGCCTGGTCGTGCCGGTGATCCGTGACGTCGACAAGAAGGGCGTCAACGAGATCGCAAAGGAAAGCGGCGAGCTGGCGAAGAAAGCGCGCGAAGGCAAGCTCGGCCCGGCCGAGATGTCGGGCGGCTGCTTCTCGATCTCCTCGCTGGGCGGCATCGGTGGCGTGGCGTTCACGCCCATCGTCAATGCGCCGGAGGTAGCGATCCTCGGCGTGTCGAAGTCCTCGATCCAGCCGGTCTGGGACGGCAAACAGTTCCAGCCGCGCCTGATGCTGCCGCTGTCGCTGAGCTACGACCACCGCGTGATCGACGGCGCCGCCGCCGCGCGCTTCACCGCCTATCTTGCCCAGCTGCTCGGCGACATGCGCCGCGTGCTGCTGTAAGGAGGCCGAGACCATGGCGAACACGATTGAAGTCAAAGTCCCCGACATCGGCGATTACAGCGATGTGCCGGTCATCGAAATCCTGGTCGCCGTCGGCGACACGGTGAAGAAGGACCAGGGTCTGGTCACGCTGGAGTCCGACAAGGCCACGCTGGAAGTGCCGTCCTCGGCGGCCGGCGTGGTGAAGGAACTCAAGGTCAAGCTGGGCGATACGCTGTCCGAAGGCAGTGTGGTGGCTGTGCTGGAAGCCGAGGGCGTTGCGGCATCCGCGCCGGCGCCCGCCGCTCCCGCCAAACCTTCGCCTGCGGCTGCACCGGCGACGCAGGCCGCGCCCGCGCCTGCGGCACCCGCCGCGGCCCCCGCGCCGTCCGGCGGTGGCGGCCTGATCGAAGCCAAGGTGCCCGACATCGGCGACTACGACGGTGTACCGGTCATCGAGATCCTGGTCGCCGTCGGCGACACGGTGAAGAAGGACCAGGGCCTGGTCACGCTGGAGTCGGACAAGGCGACGATGGAAGTGCCGTCGCCCGCCGCCGGCGTAGTGAAGGAAATCAAGGTCAAGCTCGGCGACGAGTTGGCTGAAGGCAGTCTCGTCGCGATTCTGGAAGGCGAGGGCGCCGCCGCGGCACCGGCCAAGTCCGCTCCCGTCACGCCGTCGCCCGCCGCCCCTGCCGCATCGGCCACTTCGGCGCCGAAGCCGGCGCTGGGCACCGGCAAGACGGCCGACATCGAATGCCGCATCGTCGTGATCGGCTCCGGCCCGGGCGGCTACACGGCCGCGTTCCGCGCCGCCGACCTCGGATTGGATACGGTGCTGATCGAGCGCTACGAAGCGCTCGGCGGCGTCTGCCTCAACGTGGGCTGCATCCCGTCGAAGGCGCTGCTGCATGCGGCGGCCTTGATCGACGAAGCGGCGCATTCGGACGAGATCGGCATCAGCTTCGGCAAGCCGAAGATCGACATCGACAAGCTGCGCAGCTTCAAGCAGGACAAAGTGGTCGGCCAGTTCACCAAGGGCCTGGCCGGCATGGCCAAGCAGCGCAAGGTGCGCACGGTCACCGGGGTGGCGAAGTTCGTCTCGCCGAATGAACTGGAGATCGTGGGCAGCGAAGGCAAGACGCAGCTGCTGCGCTTCGAGCAATGCATCATTGCCGCCGGTTCGCAGGCGGTGAAGCTGCCGAACTTCCCGTGGGACGACCCGCGCGTGATGGATTCCACCGACGCGCTTCAGCTGGCCGAGGTGCCGAAGAAGCTGCTCGTTGTCGGCGGCGGCATCATCGGCCTGGAAATGGCGACGGTGTACCGCGCGCTGGGCGCCGAAGTCACCGTGGTCGAGTTCATGGACCAGCTGATGCCGGGCGCCGACAAGGACCTGGTGAAGCCGCTGGCCGACCGCCTGAAGAAGCAGGGCGTGGCCGTGCACCTGAAGACCAAGGCCGCCAAGGTCGAAGCGTCGAAGAAGGGCATCACCGTGGGCTTCGAGAGCGCCATCGAAGGCCAGACGCCGGAGCTGGCATCCGGCACGTTCGATCGTGTGCTGGTCGCGGTAGGCCGGTCGCCGAACGGCGGCAAGCTCGATGCCGACAAGGCCGGCGTCACCGTCACCGACCGCGGCTTCATCCCGGTCGATGCGCAGATGCGCACCAACGTGCCGCATATCTTCGCCATCGGCGACCTGGTGGGCCAGCCGATGCTGGCGCACAAGGCCACGCACGAGGGCAAGCTGGCCGCGGAAGTGGCGGCCGGCGAGAAGAAGGAGTGGGTGGCGCGGGTGATCCCGTCGGTGGCCTACACCGATCCGGAAATCGCTTGGGTCGGCGTGACCGAGACCGAAGCCAAGGCGAAGGGCCTGAAGATCGGCGTGGGCAAGTTCCCATGGGTGGCGTCCGCGCGCGCGGTCGGCATCGGCCGTGGCGAGGGCTTCACCAAGCTCATCTTCGACGAGCACACCCATCGCATCATCGGCGCCGGCATCGTCGGCGTACATGCGGGCGACCTGATCAGCGAACTGGCACTGGCGATCGAGATGGGCGCGGAAGCCGGCGACATCGGCGCGACCATCCATCCGCACCCGACGCTCAGCGAGTCGGTGGCGATGGCGGCCGAAGTCTACGAAGGCACGATCACCGACCTGTACATCCCGAAGAAGAAGTAAGCGCCACCTGCGGGTGCACAACGAAAAGGCCGCGCATCAGCGCGGCCTTTTCCATTCGAGGCGGTCGGGACCTCAGGCGGGCAGTGGCATCGCTTTCGCCGCGCGGCGCGCCTCGATCCGCTTCCACACCTTCTCGTGGAAGTGGAATACCACGGTGTTGGTCGCGGGCTCGATCAGCGCCAGCATGCCGCCGACCAGCAGGCTGCCGGTGAACAGGTAGCCCAGGGTGAAGGCCACCGAGAAGTGCAGGATCGCGAAGCTCAGGGTCTTGTTCATGGGGATCCCGGCAGCCATAGATGAGAATTGATCTCATTGTGGGGCGTTCCATTGGCAAGTCCAATGGATTGATCGGTTCGGATTGATAGCGCCTGACTATCGGTGCCGGTGCCGGTGTTGGATGCAAAAGGCGAAGCCCCGGGGGCAGCCGGGGCTTCGGGAGGCCTGCGACGGAGCATCGGACGAGGAAGTTGAGCAGCAGGCCTTGCATTGACTGACAGGCGGTTCCCGCCAAAGTTCCGGGGATTCCGAGGGAAAATTCTGAATAGGGAAACGGTTACACGCAGACAGGCCAAGGGCTTGCAGGCGAACGTGGCTTCGCCGGCGTTTTCGACCTTTGGCGGTTGTCCCGGAAATTGTCCCGCTGCTATACTTTTGCGGCTCGGCGAGGCGCTTTACCGCCTTGTACCCCGCCAATTCCGTAGGGCTTTCGTGTGCTGAATTCCGTCGCTGCGGGCCGGCGGCTAGTGTTGCGCGCCGCCGTCTGGCAGACGGTCGCGGTACTGCTGGTCGCGCTGCTGTTCCTGCTTCGGGGTGTGCCCCACGCAGCCGCGGCGGCCGTCGGAGGGTTGGCGATCGTGGCCGGCGCACTGCTGGCGGCCTGGATGGCCTTCGGCGGTGGCGTACTCGGCGCCGTTTCGGCGGTGCTGAGGCTGGTCGCGGGGATGGTGGTGAAGTGGGTCGTGGTGATCGGCGTGCTGGTGATGGGCGCGGGGCTGTACAAGCTGCCCCCGCTGCCCCTGATGGCAGGCGTGGTCGCCGGACTGGTGGCTCAGATGCTGGTTGCGGTTGGCAAGCAGCGATAAACCCAATCTAGACGAAAGGTTTCCGACACATGGCGGGCGAGGCTCTTACTCCCACCACCTACATCCAGCACCACCTGAAGAACCTCACGGCCCAGGTGGGCGGCGACGGTCCTTTCTGGACCATCAACGTCGACACCTTCGTGACGGCCGTGCTGATGGGGCTGATGATCGTGTTCGCGTTCTGGCTGGCGACCCGCAAGGCGACCGCCGGCGTACCGGGCAAGTGGCAGGCCTTCGTCGAGATCCTGCTGGAGTTCGTCGACAAGCAGGCCCGCGACACCTACCACGGGACCAGCAAGCTGGTGACGCCGATCGCGATCACCATCTTCTTCTGGATCCTGATGATGAACCTGCTGAAGATGATCCCGGCAGACTTCATCGCCAAGCCGCTCGAACTGCTGGGCATCCACTACTGGAAGCCGGTCCCCACCGCCGACGTCAATGCCACGCTGGGCATGTCGATCAGCGTGTTCTTCCTGATGATCGTCTTCGCGTTCCGCTCGAAGGGCTTCGGCGGCTTCGCCCACGAGTTCCTGACGGCGCCGTTCGGCAAGTGGATGATGCCGTTCAACCTGATCCTCAACATCGTCGAATGGGTCAGCAAGCCCATCTCCCTGGCGATGCGACTGTTCGGCAACATGTTCGGCGGCGAGATCGTCTTCCTGCTGATCTGGGTGCTGGGCGGCGCGGGCATCGTCGGCATGCTTGGTGGCGCGGCGTTCGGCCTGGGCTGGATGCTGTTCCACCTGCTCGTCATCCCGCTGCAGGCATTCATCTTCATGATGCTGTCGATCGTCTACCTCAGCTTGTCGGAAGACAGCCACTAACGTTTCCGCTTCACCGTTCCCTTCGTACCATCCACCTTTCAAGCACTTAGTTCCGGAGATCACCATGGAAAGCATCCTCACCAACCTCGCCCAGGTCCAGGCTTCGACCGCCCTCGCCATCGGCATCATGATCGGTCTGGCCGCGCTGGGCGCCGGTCTGGGTCTGGCCATCATGGCCGGCAAGTTCCTGGAATCGGCTGCCCGCCAGCCGGAGCTGATCCCGGTCCTGCAGGTCCGCATGTTCATCACCGCCGGCCTGATCGACGCCGCGTTCATCATCTCGGTCGCCGTCGGCCTGCTGTTCGCCTTCGCCAGCCCGTTCATCACGATCTTCACCGAGCAGCTGGCCAAGCTGGCCGGCGGCTGAGAAGCCACGTGAAGCCTGATCGCGGCGGTTCGCCTCCGCGGTCGGCCATCAGGCGTCGCTGGGCGCGCGCATCGTGCGCGGGCCCTTCCTCACCGGCAGGTTACCGATGAATATCAATCTCACTCTGTTCGCCCAGGCGCTGGCCTTCGCTGGCCTGATCTGGATCATTGCGACCAAAATCTGGCCGCCGCTGCTGGCTGCCATCGAAGAACGCCAGCAGAAGATCGCGGAAGGTCTCGCTGCCGCCGACCGCAGCCAGAAGGACCTGGCGCAGGCGCAGGAAAAGGTCAACGAAGCGCTGAAGGAAGCCCGCGTCAAGGCCAACGAGATCATCGATCAGGCCCACGCGCGTGCGAACCAGATCGTCGATGCGGCCAAGAACGAAGCGATCGCCGAAGCCAACCGCCAGAAAGAACTGGCACAGGCCGAAATCGACGCCGCCGCCACCCGTGCCCGCGAGGATCTGCGCAAGCAGGTGTCCGCGCTGGCCGTCAGCGGTGCCGAGAAGTTGCTGAAGCGCGAGATCGACGTCAACGCCCACAAGGCGCTGCTCGACGAACTCGCCGCCGAAATCTGATCCGGACGATCTGATCGATGAGCCAGGCCCTGACTGTCGCCCGCCCCTACGCCCGCGCCGCCTTCGCGACGGCGCGCGACGAAGGCAACTTCGCCGCCTGGTCGCAGGCGCTGGGCTTCGCCGCGCATGCCGCGGCCGACCCGCGCGTGGCCGCCCTGCTGCCGAATCCGCAACTGCTGCCGGCCGACGCGGTATCGCTGCTGTCGCCGGAAGGCGCCAGCGAGGCCTTCACCCGCTTCCTGGGCGTCCTCGCCGATGCGCGCCGCCTGCCGCAGCTGCCGGAGATCGCCGGCCTGTTCGAGGAGCTGCGCGCCGAAGCCGAGCATGTCGTGAAGGCGAAGGTCACCTCCGCCACGGACCTGCCCGCCGGCGAGCTCGACATGATCAAGGCCGCGCTGAAGAAGCGCTTCGGCCGCGAGGTCGAGGTGGAGACGGCGGTCGACGCGTCGCTGATCGGCGGCGCCGTGATCGATGCCGGCAGCGTGGTGATCGACGGCTCGCTGAAAGGCAAGCTGGCGCGCCTGCA
This sequence comes from Pseudoxanthomonas sp. G3, assembly GCF_057654715.1. Lineage (NCBI taxonomy): Bacteria > Pseudomonadati > Pseudomonadota > Gammaproteobacteria > Lysobacterales > Lysobacteraceae > Pseudoxanthomonas > Pseudoxanthomonas sp. G3. The sequence continues at coordinate 3,673,372 of NZ_CM172805.1, read as the reverse complement.
GTCGGCGCTGACGCACTGAATTCCCATTGAACCGCCGCGCGCGAGCCGGCACACAGGACTTACCCATGGCTACCACGCTCAACCCCTCTGAAATCAGCGACCTGATCAAGACCCGTATCGAGAAGGTCAAGCTGGCCGCGGAGTCGCGCAACGAAGGCACGGTCACCAGCGTGTCCGACGGCATCGTGCGCATCTTCGGCCTGGCCGACGTCATGCAGGGCGAAATGATCGAGCTGCCGAACAACACCTACGCGCTGGCGCTGAACCTGGAGCGCGATTCGGTCGGCGCCGTGGTCCTGGGCGATTACGAGCACCTGCGCGAAGGCGACGTGGCCAAGACCACCGGCCGCATCCTGGAAGTGCCGGTCGGTCCGGAAATGCTCGGCCGCGTGGTGAACGCGCTGGGCGAGCCGATCGACGGCAAGGGCCCGCTGGGCACCTCGCTGACCGCGCCGGTGGAGCGCGTGGCCCCGGGCGTGATCTGGCGCAAGTCGGTCGACCAGCCGGTGCAGACCGGTTACAAGTCGGTCGACGCGATGATCCCGATCGGCCGCGGGCAGCGCGAGCTGATCATCGGCGACCGCCAGACCGGCAAGACCGCGATGGCCATCGACGCCGTGATCAACCAGAAGGGCACCGGCATCAAGTGCGTGTACGTCGCGATCGGCCAGAAGGCCTCGACCGTGGCCAACATCGTGCGCAAGCTGGAAGAGAACGGCGCGCTGGCCCACACCGTGGTCGTCGCCGCCACCGCCTCCGAGTCGGCCGCGATGCAGTACATCAGCGCCTACTCCGGCTGCACCATGGGCGAGTACTTCATGGACCGCGGCCAGGACGCCCTGATCGTGTACGACGACCTGTCCAAGCAGGCCGTGGCCTACCGCCAGATTTCGCTGCTGCTGAAGCGCCCGCCGGGCCGCGAAGCCTACCCGGGCGACGTGTTCTACCTGCACTCCCGTCTGCTCGAGCGCGCGGCCCGCGTGTCCGAGGAGTACGTCGAGAAGTTCACCGAAGGCAAGGTCACCGGCAAGACCGGTTCGCTGACCGCGCTGCCGATCATCGAAACGCAGGCCGGCGACGTGTCCGCGTTCGTGCCGACCAACGTGATTTCGATCACCGACGGCCAGATCTTCCTGGAAACCGACCTGTTCAACGCCGGCATCCGCCCGGCCGTGAACGCGGGTATCTCGGTGTCGCGCGTCGGTGGCGCCGCCCAGACCAAGATCATCAAGAAGCTGTCGGGCGGCATCCGCATCTCGCTCGCCCAGTACCGCGAGCTGGCCGCGTTCGCGCAGTTCGCCTCGGACCTGGACGAAGCCACCCGCAAGCAGCTCGAGCGCGGCCAGCGCGTCACCGAGCTGATGAAGCAGAAGCAGTACGCACCGATGTCCATCGCCCTGCAGGCGCTGTCCATCTACGCAGTCAACGAGGGTTACCTGGACGACGTGCCGGTCAACAAGATCCTGGCGTTCGAAGACGCGCTGCACGCGCACTTCACCAACACCCAGGGCGCGCTGGTCGACACGATCAACAACACCGGCAACTGGAACGACGAGATCGAAGGCGCCTTCAAGAAGGGCATCGCCGAGTTCAAGCAGACCGGTACCTGGTAAGAGCCGGGATAAGAGATTCGGGATTGGGGATTCGTAATCGCGAAGCCCCGCCACGAATCCCGAATAACGGATCCCGAATCCCGAGCGAGCAAAGCGAGCGATAGAGATGGCAGGCGGACGCGAAATCAAAACCAAGATCAAGAGCGTGCAGAACACCCGCAAGGTGACGCGCGCGCTCGAGATGGTCTCGGCCTCCAAGATCCGCAAGGCCCAAGACCGCATGAAGACCTCGCGCCCGTATGCGCGGGCGATGAAGCAGGTGATCGGCCACCTGGCCCAGGCCAATACCGATTACCAGCACCCCTTCATGGTGGAGCGCAAGGACGTCAAGCGCGTCGGCTTCATCATCGTGTCCTCGGACCGCGGCCTGGCCGGTGGCCTGAACAACAACCTGTTCCGCAAGATGCTCGGCGAAATCCGCCAGTGGAACGAGAAGGGCGTCGAAGTCGACGTGGTCACCATCGGTCAGAAGGCCTCGGTGTACTTCCGCCGGGTCAAGGTCAACATGCTGGCCAGCGTGTCGCACCTGGGCGATGCGCCCAAGCTGGACCAGCTGATCGGCGTGATCAAGGTGATGCTGGACGCCTACACCGAAGGCTCGCTGGACCGCGTGTTCGTCGTCTACAACGACTTCGTCAACACGATGACGCAGCGCGCCGCGTTCGACCAACTGCTGCCGCTGCCCGCAGCGGAGACACAGGTCGCGCACCACGACTGGGACTACATCTACGAACCCGATGCCGCGACCGTGCTCGACCACGTGATCACGCGCTACATCGAGTCGCTGGTGTACCAGGCCGTACTGGAGAACATCGCGTCCGAGCATGCGGCTCGCATGGTGGCCATGAAGGCCGCCAGCGACAACGCCAGCAAGCTCATCGGTACCCTGCAGCTGGTCTACAACAAGGCCCGCCAGGCCGCGATCACCCAGGAAATCTCGGAAATCGTCGGCGGCGCGGCAGCGGTCTGACGCGCGTAGTCACAAGAATTCATCTAGAGGAATGCAGCAATGAGTCAGGGCAAGATCGTTCAGATCATCGGCGCGGTGGTTGACGTCGAATTCCCGCGCAACGAAGTGCCGAAGGTGTACGACGCGCTGAAGGTGGAGAACACCGCCATCACGCTCGAAGTGCAGCAGCAGCTCGGCGACGGCGTCGTGCGCACCATCGCCCTCGGTTCCACCGATGGCCTGAAGCGCAACCTGGTCGCCGTGAACACCGACAAGGCCATCTCGGTGCCGGTCGGCGCGGGCACGCTGGGCCGCATCATGGACGTGCTGGGCAACCCGATCGACGAAGCCGGCCCGGTGCAGGCCTCCGATCATTGGGAAATCCACCGTTCGGCCCCGTCGTACGAGGACCAGTCCTCGGCCACCGACCTGCTGGAAACCGGCATCAAGGTCATCGACCTGATGTGCCCGTTCGCCAAGGGCGGCAAAGTCGGCCTGTTCGGCGGCGCCGGCGTCGGCAAGACCGTCAACATGATGGAACTGATCAACAACATCGCCAAGGCGCACTCGGGTCTGTCCGTGTTCGCCGGCGTGGGCGAGCGTACCCGCGAGGGCAACGACTTCTACCACGAGATGAAGGACTCCAACGTCCTCGACAAGGTCGCGATGGTGTACGGCCAGATGAACGAACCGCCGGGCAACCGCCTGCGCGTCGCGCTGACCGGCCTGACCATGGCCGAGTACTTCCGCGACGAGAAGGACGCGTCCGGCAAGGGCAAGGACGTGCTGCTGTTCGTCGACAACATCTACCGCTACACGCTGGCCGGTACCGAAGTGTCGGCGCTGCTGGGCCGCATGCCGTCGGCCGTGGGTTACCAGCCGACGCTGGCCGAGGAAATGGGCGTCCTGCAGGAGCGCATCACCTCGACCAAGACCGGTTCGATCACCTCGATCCAGGCCGTGTACGTACCCGCGGACGACCTGACCGACCCGTCGCCGGCCACCACGTTCGCCCACCTGGACGCGACCGTCGTGCTGAGCCGTAACATCGCGTCGCTGGGTATCTACCCGGCCGTGGACCCGCTCGACTCGACCAGCCGCCAGCTGGACCCGAACGTCATCGGCCACGAGCACTACGACACCGCGCGCCGCGTGCAGGCCACGCTGCAGAAGTACAAGGAACTGAAGGACATCATCGCCATCCTCGGCATGGACGAGCTGTCCGAAGAGGACAAGCAGGCCGTGTCGCGCGCCCGCAAGATCGAGCGCTTCTTCAGCCAGCCCTTCCACGTGGCCGAAGTGTTCACCGGCTCGCCGGGCAAGTACGTCTCGCTGAAGGACACGATCCGCGGCTTCAAGGCGATCGTCGACGGCGAATACGACCACCTGCCGGAGCAGGCGTTCTACATGGTCGGCGGCATCGAAGAAGCGGTCGAGAAGGCCAAGAAGCTCGCCGAGAAGGCGTAAGAGCGAGTAGCGGGGGTCGAGGAGTGGGGGAGTGAGCGGTTGCTCCTACTCACTTCTCACTCCTCTCCACTCACTCCTCCTACTGCACGATCCGACAGGCGAGACAGATTCATGACCACCACCATCCGTTGCGACATCGTCAGTGCCGAGCAGGAGATCTTCCACGGTGAAGCCACCCTGGTCGTCGCCACCGGCGAACTGGGCGAGTTGGGCATCGCGCCGAAGCATGCGCCGCTGATCACCCGCCTGAAGCCGGGCAAGGTGGTGGTGACGCTGCCGAGCGGCGAGCATCTGGACTTCGCCATCTCCGGCGGCATCCTGGAGGTGCAGCCGCAGGTCGTCACCGTGCTGGCGGACACCGCCGTGCGGGCGACCGACATCGACGAGGCGCAGGTCCGCAAGGCGAAGGAAGAAGCCGAGCGCGTGCTGTCGCATAAGGACCCGAAGATGAGCGTGGAAGAAGCCCAGGCCCAGTTGGCCATGAGCATCGCCCAGCTCAGCGCGCTGGAGCGCCTGCGCAAGAACCTCAAGCACTGAGGTCCGCGCACACGCGCTTCACTGGAAACGCCGGCCTCGCGCCGGCGTTTTCGTTTTCGGCTAGCGGTAGACCACGTGCCGCCAGAGGAAGAAGGCCACGACCGCCAGCACGCCTTCCACCAGCGGTTTGGCCAGCCATGCGTGCGCCAGGCCCAGCGATGCGGCGATCCCCGAGACCGCCACGGTGCTGACCACCGTCAGCGGCACCCACACCAGCAGGAACTTGGCGAAACGCCACCAGCCCAGGCGCGCGACGCCATCCCGCGCGAAGGTCACGCGGCCGTTCAACCAGAAGCCCAGCAGCGCCCCGCTGACGCGGCCGGCGAGATTGCCCGGCGCCGCCGGCACGCCGAGCGCCGTGAGCGCGACGAATACCAGCCAGTCCAGCAGCAGTTGCGCCAGGCCGACCGCGAGATAGCTGCCGCCTTGGCGGAACAGCAGGTGGCGTCGCGAGGGAGAGGTCATCGAGGCATGGTACCTGTCGTCGCGCATGACGATGGCACCTCCCTGACGCGGCCTGCGTTGAGCAGGGAATTGCTACCATGCGGCGCATCGCGACGCCGCACCACCACAGGGACATGCGCACATGAAGCCACTCCACGTCGTCATCCTCGCCGCCGGCGAAGGCAAGCGGATGAAGTCCGCGCTGCCGAAGGTGCTCCAGCCGATTGCCGGGCGCCCGATGCTGGCGCACGTGATCGAGGCGGCGCGTGCGCTGTCGCCGGCCGGGGTGCACGTGGTCTATGGCCACGGGGGCGAGCAGGTGCAGGCGTCGTTCGCCGATCAGCCGGATCTGCACTGGGCGCACCAGGCGCAGCAGCTGGGCACCGGCCACGCGGTTGCGCAGGCGATGCCCGGCGTTCCCGATGGCGCGCGCGTGCTGGTGCTGTACGGCGACGTGCCGCTGACGCGCAGCGAGACCCTGCAGCGCCTGCTGGACGCGCCGGGCCGCCTGGCGGTGCTGGTTGCCGAGCCCGTCGATCCCACCGGTTACGGCCGCATCGTCCGCGATGAAGCGGGCCGCGTGGCCGCCATCGTCGAGCACAAGGACGCCGATGAGGAGCAGCGGCGCATCCGCACCATCAACACCGGCATCATCGCCGCCGACGGCAGCGCGCTGAAAGGCTGGCTGGCCCGGTTGTCCAACCACAATGCGCAGGGCGAGTACTACCTGACCGATGTCTTCGCGATGGCCGCCGAGGAATTCACGCCCGCGGAAATGGTGCTGGTTAGCGAGCCCATCGAGGCCGAAGGCGCCAACGATCCATGGCAGCTGTCGCAGCTCGAGCGCGCCCACCAGCTGCGCGCCGCCCGTGCGCTGTGCGCGCAGGGCGCGCGCCTGGTCGACCCCGCGCGCTTCGACCAGCGCGGCACGGTGACGGTGGGGCGCGACGTGCAGATCGACGTGGACGTGGTGCTGGAAGGCAAGGTGGAACTGGGCGACGGAGTCGTCATCGGCCCGTTCACGCGCCTGAAGGACGTGAGCCTCGCCGCGGGCACGCAGGTGCGCGCGCACTGCGATCTGGAAGGCGTCGCCAGCGAAGGCGCTGCGCTGATCGGCCCCTATGCGCGCCTGCGCCCGGGCACCGTGCTTGCCGATGGCGTGCACGTGGGCAATTTCGTCGAGACCAAGAACGCGCGCATCGGCGTGGGCAGCAAGGCCAACCACCTGACGTATCTGGGCGACACCGTCATCGGTACCGGCACCAACATCGGCGCCGGCACCATCACCTGCAACTACGACGGCGTGAACAAGTCCACCACGACGATCGGTGATCGCGTCTTCGTCGGTTCGAACTCGTCGCTGGTCGCACCCGTGACCCTCGCCGACGGCGCCACCATCGGCGCTGGCTCGGTCATCTCGAAGAATGCGCCGGCCGACAAGCTGACCGTCGCGCGCGCGCGCCAGATGACGGTCGAGGGCTGGCAGAGGCCGGTGAAGAAATAGCCTTCGCATTGGCATGGTCAGCTCCAAGCACATCCTCAGGAACTCGGAAGAGCTCAACAGATTGAGCGAGCGGATCCATGTCGCGTCGCGTGGCCGTCGGGCATCCGATCCGGCGTCCCTCGATAAGCATCTGGAAGCCTGTCGCGAGTTTCATGAGCGCTTCGACTCGTTGATGTATCCCGGTGGATGCGCTGTATTCAATCGCGTCAGGCAGCATGATCCCCATGCGCTGGAGACGGCGGTCACTTTCTTGCTTGCAGACCCGATCCATTTCCGTTCGGGCTATCTCAAGGAGTACCTCTGGCGATGGCTGGTGCACTGTCCACTTTCAGATCTTGCGCGGTCGCGATTGGAGCGAGCTGCGCTCGGCTACCTGGATCGGCCAATCAAGCGGGAATTCGCGGCGATGTGCAGAGCAATGCACAGGATTGGACGAGAAGCCTTCTGGATGCGCGTATCACATGCCCTGCTCTCGGTCGACGTGTTGAAGGTGCGGAGGGCGGAACTGCTGTTGATCCACAAGGGGAGCCTGTTCGCTGGCGCAGTCGCACGCCGCGATATGTGGATTAGGCTGCTCAAGGAACGCTGCGGCAGCACCACTGAACCTTCGCTCTGGCTGAGTGAAAGGAGGTGGAGGTACAACGGTCGCAACGGTACGGAATCATCGACGTAGCGGACAATAGATGCCCGCCGTCATGCCCCCGGCCCGTCCGGCAATTGGATCGCCACGCACAGACCACCGCCGTCGCGGTTGTGCAGCGACAGGCGTCCGCCGTGTGCTTCGACGATCTCGCGGGTCAGGGCCAGGCCCAGACCAGTGCCGTTGCGTTTGGTGGAATAGAACGGGACCAGCGCGTTCTGCAGCACGGCGTCGTTCATGCCGGTGCCGCGGTCCATCACCTCGATGCGGACCCAGCCGGGCAGATGGGTCACGCGCACGGAAACACCGTCGGCCGTCGTGCCCGACTCATGCGCATTCTTGAGCAGGTTCAACAGCGCCTGCTCGATCTGCGCGACGTCGATGCGGCCATCGATCTCGCTTTCGGCCATCAGCAGCTCGAAGCCGATCTGGCGCTGCAGACCCTCGAAGAACGCCCGCCAGTGCACCGTATGCAGCTGTGGCGAGGGCAGCTTGGCGAAGCGCGCATACCCCCGGATGAAACCTTCCAGGTGGCGTGCGCGCTCTTCGATGGTGCCGAAGACCTCTTCCAGCCGTTCGTGCTTGCCGCGGCGTACGAGCTCTGCGCCGGAATGCGCCAGCGACGCCACCGGCGCCAGCGAGTTGTTGAGTTCGTGGCTGATCACGCGGATGACCTTCTTCCACGTCATCACTTCCTGGCGGCGCAGTTCGTTCGTCAGCAGGCGCAGCAGCAGCAGTTCGTGCGGGCGGCCGTTGAGGCGGAAGTTGCGGCGCGCGAGGTGGTAGACCTGCTCCTCCCCGTCCTCCTCTTCGCTGCCGATGGCGAACAGGCTGTCGCCGCTGCGCGCGAGCGCTTCGCGCATCTCCACCGGCGACGCGGCCATCAGCGAGTCGTAGTCCTGGCCCTCCAGCTTCCAGCCACTGTGCAGCAGCTTGCGTGCGGCGACGTTGGCGAACACCACCCGGCGCACGCCATCGCCGCCGGGCGCCACCAGCAGCATAGCAACCGGCGTGTTCTGCACCATCGTGTCCAGCAGCAGTTCCCGCTGCACCAGGGTCTGCCGCTGCTCGCGCAGCACCTCGCCCAGTTCGCCATGGGAACGCACGAGTTCGGCCAGTTCGTCGCTGCCCTGCCAATGGATGCCGAAGTTGTACTCGCCGTCGCGGTAGCTGTTGACGCTGCCGGCCAGCGCGCGGAACAGCGAGCGCGTACTGCGCAGGCCGCGGTGGATCGCCCACCCCGCCAGTGGCAGCACGACGAGCGCGGACAGCAGGACGGCCAGCAGATCGTCCTCCAGCCAACGCGACAGCGCGACCGGCAACACCAGCGCCACCGCCAGCAACGGCAGCAGCCAGGACAGCACGCGACCGGCGAGCGAGCGGCGGATCATGTGGCCTTGATGCCGAAGCGTTCCATGCGCCGGTACAGCGCCTGCCGGCTCATGCCCAAGTCGGTGGCGGCCTGCGCGATCACGCCACCCGCGCGGGCGATCGCGGCCTCGATGTCGGCCCGCTCAGGCTCCGCCACGATCGGCGCGCGCACCGCGGCGGGCTTGGGCAGGTTCAGGTCGCTGGCTTCGATGCGCTCGCCCATCGCCAGCAGGCCGGCACGCTGGATGACGTTGCGCAGCTCGCGCACGTTGCCCGGCCATGCGTGGCGCAACAGTGCAGCGCGCGCGCTTTCGCCCAGCGGCTTGTCTTCCGGGCGGAAGCGCTCGGCCAACGGCAGGATGTCGCCGGGCCGCTCGGCCAGCGGCGGCAGCGCGAGTTCGATCGCGTTGAGCCGGTAGTACAGATCCTCGCGAAAACTGCCTTCGCGGATCATCGTCGGCAGGTCCGCATTAGTGGCACTGATCACGCGCACGGCGACCTTGCGCTCGCGATTTGAGCCCAACCGCTCGAAGCGGCCGGTCTCCAGTACGCGCAGCAGCTTCATCTGCCCGGTGAGCGGCAGGTTACCGATTTCGTCGAGGAACAGCGTGCCGCCATCGGCCGCTTCGAACTTGCCTTCGCGCGCCTTGTTCGCGCCGGTGTAGGCACCCGCATCCGCGCCGAACAGTTCGGCCTCGATCAACTCCGACGGCAGCGCGCCGCAGTTGAGCGTCACGAATGGCCCCTGCTTCACGCTGGAGTTGGCCTGGATGATCTCGGCGATCTTCTCCTTGCCCGCGCCATTCGGGCCGGTGATCAGCACCGGCAGGTCCGAACGCGCGACCTGGCAGGCGAGCGCGACGACGCGTTCGCTGGCCGGGTCTTCGAATACGAGATTGCGCAGGTCGTACTTCTGCGAGAGCTGGTCGCGGCTGCGGCGCTCGCGGCTGCGGCGACGGTCGAGTTCGCGGCGCGTTTCCGTCAGCTCCAGCAGCGTGTTGACGGTCGCCAGCAGCTTGCGGTCGTCCCAGGGCTTGGCGACGTAGTCCGCCGCGCCGGCCTTCACCAGGTTCACCGCGGCTTCCAGGTGCGTCCATGCGGTCAGCAGGATCACCGGCAGGTCCGGCCACTCCGCGCGCAGGTCGGCGAACAACTGCTCGCCCTCCAAGCCGGAGGTGGTGTCTTCGCTGAAGTTCATGTCCTGGATGACCAAGTCCACCGGATGTTCGCGCAACATCGCCAGGCCGGAGGCGGGTGACTCGGCGTGCAGCGTTTCGATGTCGTGCAGGGAGAAGAGGACTTCCAGGGCCGTACTGACGGCCAGGTTGTCGTCGATCACGAGGATGGTAGGCATGCGCTATAGCCTAACCGAAGGGCTGCGGCTGACGAGGTGCGGCGGGATGCGGCGGGCCAGGCGCGCGGGCCACGCGGCGGCGAACTGCACGGCCAGCGTCACCCATCCCACCGTTGCCAGCATTGCGGCAATGGAGGGCGTAGCGGCCCATCCATCCGGCGCGATGCGCGGCAGCAGCCAGCCGCAGGCCAGGCCCACCGTCGCTGCGATGGTTGCCAGCCCCAGGTATTCGCAACGCAGGCGGCGCGCGAGTTGGCGACCGGTCGCGCCGGTGGCACGACGCAGACTGAACTCCTGCGCATGCGCCTGCACCCAGCGCTGACCGCCGAGCATCAGCAGGCCGAGCGTGGAAAGCCACCACGCGGTGCAGGCACCCACCGACCACCGCGCACGCAAGCGCGGGCCATGCAACGCGTCCTCGCGCAACGCCGCCATCTCGACCGGCGCGGCGATGGCCACGGACGGATAGGCAGCGGAAAGTGCAGCGCGGATGCGCGCGGCCATGTCATGCGTGTCGTTGTCATGGCGGATCAGGAACTGCGCGTCGCCCGCGCGCACCATCCGCACGGGCAACAGCATGGCCAGGTCGCGCACGTCGCGCGCACTGGCCGGCGGCGGCACGCGCTCGACCACGCCGATCACGTGCAGCTTTGCGCCCGGTGCGGTCAACAGCGTACGGCCGAGCGGGTCCGCATCGCCATACAGCTGTTTCGCCAGCGCGGCCGAGATGATGGCTGGCCCAAGGCCGGCATGCAGATCGGTCTGGGTGCCGGCGTAGTTGCGGAACTCGCCGGGTAAGAAATCACGTCCGCGCACTATCGCCATACCGAGTGTCGAGCCGAAGTGCTCTTCGCCGAGGAACACCGACACCACGTTGCGCTCCGCAGGACGCGCAGGTGTCCACACGTGCACGCTCCAGGCGCTGTTGCCGTAAGGCACCTGGTTGGACGCCGTTACCGCACGCACGCCCGGCACAGTGCGCAGGCGGCGCAGGACGTCGGCGACGCCCGGATCCGTTGCGGGCGTGGTCTGCAGCCAGGGCACCAGCAGCAAGCCGGCATCGTCGACGCCGTCGGGCGCGGTGCGCGCGGCGCGCAGGCCGGTGACCGCCTGCCAGGCCTGCAGGCACAGGACCACGCCGAACGCCAACTGCAGTGCGATCAGCCAGGTACCCGCGTGGTGGCGTCCCAGCAGCAGGAACGGAGGAGACATGGGAACCCCGTCGCCGCGCACGCCAGACCGGCATGCGCGGCATGAAGCGGAGGAATCAGGCGGTGCGCGTGGCGACCGCTGGCGGCACCGAAGCGGCCTTGCGCGCCGGACCGTACACCGCTGCTTGGCCCAGCAGCCACAGCAGCACGGCGCCGACCGGCAGGTACAGCAGGGGCAGGCGCGGCAATTCGTACTTGCCCATCAGCATCTGGTTGATGCCGTAGGCGAGGATCATGCCGATGACGATGCCCAGCGTGGCCAGCAGGAAGTTCTCGGTCTGGAAGTAGCGCAGGATCTGGCCCTTGGTCGCGCCCAGCGCACGGCGGATGCCGATCTGCTTGGTGCGCTGCTGCACCCAGAAACTGGCCAGGCCGACGATGCCCAACGCGGTGACGACCAGCAGCGAGATGATCACCGTGATGAGCAGCCAGGCCATCGCGCGGTCGCCGCGGTAGTAGTTGCTCATGATGTCGGTGAACGTGCCCTCGCGCAGGATCAGCCGGCGCGCGCTGTTCTTCTCGAGTGCGGCGACCGCCGCCTTCTGCACTTCCGCGCGGCGCTCGGGGCTGGTGCGCAGCACGAACGTGCCCAGCGTCATGTCCTTCGCCGGAAAGATCATCGTGTACCCGGCTTCCGCCGGACCACCATTGTCGTTGGTACGGATCAGGCGTTCGACCACACCCACCACGCGATGCGGCGCATTGTCCGCGTTCCAGGAGTAGATGTTCTTGCCGATCGCGCTTTCACCGGGGAACAGCTTGTTCGCCAGCTCCCGGCTCAGGATCACCGCCGGCATGGTGACCTTGGCGTTCTGCTTGTTCATCTCCGTCCAGTTGGAATACTCGTCCGCATTGAAGTCGCGGCCCTCGACCAGTTTCAGGCCCAGTGTGTCGATGACGGATTCGCCGAGATAGACGTTGGCCTGCGCCGTGGGTCGCTCCTGCTCCGGCGCGAGCTGGATGGAACTGTTCCAGGAAGAGTTGTCGAACGGCACGTGGTTGATGCTGCTGGCCGCCTTGACGCCGGGCAGGGCGCGCAGGCTGGCGACATCCTGCTTCACCAGCGCGTCGGCCTCGGGGTTGTCGCCGATGTTGCCCATGCTGATGCGCACGATCTCCTCGTTCGCCATGCCGGTGGGGCGGTCGATGCGCTCCAGCCGCTGGGTGATGAGGAAGACCGCATTGCAGATGATGGCGCACGACAGCGCCACTTCCAGCACGATCAGCGCGGCGGCCGTCTTGTGGCGGGCCAGAGTGGAAAGAATGGGGCGGATGTCCATGACGTGCCTCTTGGATGGATGGGTCACTGGCTCTTGAGCTGGATGGCGGGCGTCACCTGCATGGCGCGCCAGGCGGGCAACATGCCGGCGAGCAGGCTGGCGACGATCGCCAGCGCGAAGGTGGCCAGCAGCATCTTCAGGTCCATGTGGGCCAGGTCGGCATAGCCGGCGGGCTGCTGGCGCACCGCCAGCAGGCCGAGCCAGGCCAGCACGAGGCCGAGCACGCCGCCGACCAGGCCGACCGTACCCGCTTCGACCAGGCACTGCGCGAAGATCGCCTTGCGCGTCGCACCCAATGCGCGCCGTACGCCGATCTGCGAAGCGCGGCCCAGGAACTTCGCCAGCAGCAGGCCCACGGTGTTGAGCAGGCAGACCGCGAGGAAGCCGAACGCCAGCCATACCTGCAGGCGCACGTCGCCGGGCACGGCGCCCTGCTTGTCCAGCCACTGCATGACGTTGTGCAGGTCCACGTTGGTCGGTCGCTCGAAACGGCCCGCCGCGCGCTGCTGGTCGGAATAATTGGCCAGGTACTGCTTGTAGGCGCTCACCTTCTCCGCCGATCCCAGCTCCACCCAGTACTGCAGCCACGAGCAGGGGGCATTGGGTCCGCGCGAACCTTCTTCATCTCCGCTGGAGTCGCCCCAGCAGTTCATGTTGCCCTGGGTGCCCATCTTCAGGCTGAGCGCGGTCCAGAAAGGCACGAACAGCTGTTCCACTTCGGTGAAGCGGTCCTGCGTCATGTCGTAGAACTTCGGCGCCGGGCGCCACTCATCGAGTACGCCGATCACGCGGAACGTCGCACCGGAGGCCTTGATGTCGCGGCCGACGCTGTTGGCGCCGCCGAACAGCTTGTCGTTCAGCGCCTTGGAGATGACGGCTACGCGCGCGCGCGATTCGTCATCGCCGGCCGACCAACCGTTGCCGTAGCGGAACGGCACGTCGAACATCGGGAAGAAGTCGGCCGTCGTGTAGCGCGCATCCACACGGAACGGTTCGATGCGGCCGTCCTCGGTCTCGATCGACGAGGCGCCGCCGGTCATGAAGGCCTGGCGGTCGCCCTTCTTGTCGCGCAGCATGCGTTCGGCGTCGTAACGGGTGAACTGGTCTTCCGGTTCGTCGCCGGGCGTGAAGCCGTTCGCCGAACGCGGATCGATGCGCGGGTAGAACAGCTTGTCGCTTTTCTGCGGGATCGGATCGCCCGACAGCACGTAGAACACGGTCAGCGTGGTCATGCTGGCGCCGATGCCGAGCGCGATGGCCAGCACCATCAGGAAGGTCAGCGCCTTGTTGCGCTTGAAGCTGCGCAGCGCGAGGGTGAAGTAGTAGCCGAACATGTCGGGTCTCCTCAGGCGGAGGCGCTGGTTTCGGCGGCGTGCGCCGCGCGGATCAGCGCGGGCTCCACCGACAGGTCGGTGGCCATGCCGTCCACGATGTGCACGTTGCGCTGCGCGCGCGCGGCGAGTTCGGGGTCGTGGGTGACCATGATGATGGTCGTGCCCTGGCGGTTGATCTCCTCCAGCAACTCCATCACGCCGCGGGCCATCTGCGAGTCCAGGTTGCCGGTGGGTTCGTCCGCCAGCAGCAGGCGCGGACTGCCGGCCAGCGCGCGCGCGATCGCCGTGCGCTGCTGCTGGCCGCCCGACAGCTCGGACGGGTAGTGCTTCATGCGCGAGCCCAGGCCCACGCGGGCCAGCGCATCCTCGATGCGCTGCTTGCGCTCGGCCGCCGGCATCCCGCGGTAGCGCAGCGGCACGTCGACGTTGTCGAACAGGTTCAGGTCGGGGATCAGGTTGAAGCCCTGGAAGATGAAACCGATCTTCTGGTTGCGCAGGCGCGAGCGGGCGTCGTCGCCGAGGTGGCTGACGTCCTGGCCATCGAGCAGGAACTGCCCGCCGGTGAAGGTCTCCAGCAGGCCGGCGATGTTGAGGAAGGTGGTCTTGCCCGAGCCCGACGGACCGGTGACGGCGACGAACTCGCCTTCGCGGACATGCAGGTCCAGGGAACGCAGCGCATGCGTTTCCACCTGTTCGGTGCGGTAGACCTTGGCGACTTGGCGCATCTCTAGCATGGCGGGTTCCTTCGGATGGGATTAGGGATTCGTGATTGGGGATTCGGAGAGGGAGTCGAGACATCCGGGAGCGGGCGAATCCCGATTCCCCAATCCCGAATCCCGGCTTTCAATTCACCGACACCCGCTCGGCATCGCCGAACAGGTCGCTGCCGGAGACGACCACCTTGTCGCCGGGCTGCAGGCCGCTGAGTACTTCGACATGGCTCAGGCTGCTGACGCCCAGTTGCACCGGGCGGCGCACGGCGGAGCTGCCGTCCATGACGTAGGCGTAGCGACCTCCGCCCTGCTCGAGGAACGGACCACGCTCGACCATCAGCACGTTGCGGCGTGTATCCATCAGGATGCGTGCGGCCAGGCGCTGATTCTGGCGCAGGCCCGGCGGTTGCTTGTCGGAGAAGCGCAGGCGGGTGACGACTTCGCCGTTGACGACTTCCGGCGACACCGCGGAAATCTCGCCCGGGTAGGGCTGGCCGGCGCTGGTCAGGGTGGCCGGCATGCCGATGGCGAGATCGCGCGCGAAACTCTCGGGCACCTTGATCTCGACTTCGAACACCGACAAGTCCACCACGCTCAGCACCGGTGCGTTGATCGCCACGTTGGAACGCTGCACGGCCTGGATCTGGCCGACCTGGCCGTCGAACGGCGCACGCAGGGTCAGCGCATCGACCTGGCGCTGCACTTCGGCCACCACCGCGCGCTGGCGCTCGGCCAGCAGCTGCTTGTTGCGGGCATCCAGCCCGGCGCCCTGGCCCTGCAGGCCGGCATCCTTGCGCGCATGAGAGAGCGCGATCTCGGCCTTGCGCAGGTTGTCCTGCGCTTCCATCACGTCGACCTGCGGCACCGCGCCGCCGTCGTAGCCGCGCTGGTAGCGCTGCAGGTTGCGTTCGGCGGCCTGGCGTTCGATCCCCGCCTGGTCCAGCGCCTTCTGGGCGTTGGCGCGGGTGACGCTGGCATCCAGGGTGGCGCGGCTGGCTTCGGCTTCCAGGCCGGCCAGCGTGGTCTGCTCCTGTGCCAGCTTGCTGCGCAGCTCCGGGCTGTCGATTTCGGCCAGCGGTTGGCCCTTGGTCACCTTGTCGCCGGCCACGACCTTGAGCGTAACCACGCCCCCGGCCACGGCGTACAGGGTAGGGCTGTTGGCGGCGATGACGCGGCCGTCGGCGGCGATGTCGCGGACCAGGTCGCCGCGGGTCACTTCGGCGATGCGCAGGCGGGCGCCATCCACCGACGAGGTGCCGGCCAGCCAGCCGCGCGCGGCGAACGCGATGCCGACCAGCAGCACGGCGCCGCCAGCGGCCGGCCACACCCACCGGCGCCAGGCCGGGCGGGTCTGGGAGGAGCTGAGCACTCGGTCTTGCGCGGAGGTGTCCCGAATCATCGGCGGCATGCGTTCTTTGGAATGACCTGCTCGTATCAGCAGGATGCGTGCCAAACGCAAGTGGTTGATTCACAAGGGGGTTGTCCGGCGCCAGAGGCTGTCCGGGTGTCCGCGGACACTCGCCGGACACGGCCTGTCCCGTGCCGGACACGTAGAATGTCCATTCGTTTCACTCAGATGGAAGACACAGGCCTATGTGCGGAATTGTGGGCGCGATCGCCGATCGCGACGTGGTACCGGTACTCATCGAGGGACTGAAGCGGCTGGAATACCGGGGCTACGATTCCGCGGGCATCGCGGTGGTCGACCGGCAGGACGTGCGCCGCGTGCGCCGCACCGGCCGCGTCGCCGAAATGGAAAGTGCCGCCGCCGCGGAAGGGTTCAACGCGAGTCTGGGCATCGGCCACACCCGCTGGGCCACCCATGGCGGCGTCACCGAAGCCAACGCGCACCCGCACATCAGCCACGGTGTGGCGCTGGTGCACAACGGCATCATCGAGAACCACGAGGAGCAGCGCGAGAAGTTGCGCGCCCTCGGCTACGTGTTCGAATCGCAGACCGACACCGAAGTCATCGCCCACCTGATGCACCACCACCTCAAGGGCGGCGATGACCTGCTGGCGGCGCTGCAGCGCACGGTGAAGGAGCTCACCGGCGCCTACGCGCTGGCCGTGGTGAGCCGCAAGGAACCCGAGCGCATGGTCTGCGCGCGCATGGGGTGCCCGCTGCTGATCGGCCTGGGCGAGGGGGAGAACTTCATCGCTTCGGACGTGTCCGCGATCATCCAGGCCACGCGCCGCGTCATCTTCCTGGAAGAAGGCGATACCGCCGAAGTCACGCGCCAGTCGGTGCGCGTGTTCGACGGAAAGGACCAACCCGTCGAGCGCGACGTGCACGTCTCCGACGTGTCGTTGGCCTCGCTGGAGCTGGGCCCGTATCGACACTTCATGCAGAAGGAGATCCACGAGCAGCCGCGCGCGATCGCCGACACCATCGAGGCGGTGGTCGACGGGGGCTTCCAGCCCACGCTGTTCGGCGCCAATGCGGAAGCCGCATTGAAGGACATCGAGGGCGTGCAGATCCTCGCCTGCGGTACCAGCTATTACGCGGGCATGACTGCGCGCTACTGGCTGGAAGCCATCGCCGGCGTGCCGTGCAATGTCGAGATCGCCAGCGAGTACCGCTACCGCGCCGCGTACGCGAACCCCAAGCACCTGATCGTCACCATTTCCCAATCCGGCGAAACGCTGGACACGATGGAGGCGCTGAAGTACGCCAAGTCGCTGGGCCACGAGCACACGCTGTCGATCTGCAACGTGCCCGAGAGCGCCATTCCGCGCGCCAGCGAGCTGGTCTGCTACACGCGTGCGGGCGCCGAGATCGGCGTGGCCTCCACCAAGGCCTTCACCACGCAGCTGGCGGCGCTGTTCCAGTTGACCGTCGTGCTGGGCAAGCTGCGCGGCAAGGTGACGCCGGCGCAGGAAGCCGACTACCTGGAGCAACTGCGCCACCTGCCGGGCAGCGTGCAGCATGCGTTGAACCTGGAACCGCAGATCGCCGCATGGGCTGAGCGCTTTGCGCCGAAGTCCGACGCGCTGTTCCTCGGCCGCGGCCTGCATTACCCGATCGCGCTGGAAGGCGCGCTCAAGCTAAAGGAAATCTCCTACATCCATGCCGAGGCCTACCCGGCCGGCGAACTGAAGCACGGCCCGCTGGCGCTGGTGGATGCCGACATGCCGGTGGTGGTGATCGCACCCAACGACGTGCTGCTGGAGAAGGTGAAGTCCAACATGCAGGAAGTGCGCGCGCGCGGCGGCGAGCTGTTCGTGTTCACCGACCAGGACAGCCATTTCAGCGAATCGGAAGGCGTGCATGTCATCCGCACCCCGCGCCATGTCGGCGTGCTCAGCCCCATCGTGCACACCATCCCCGTGCAGCTGCTGGCGTACCACACTGCACTGGCGCGCGGCACCGACGTGGACAAGCCGCGCAATTTGGCGAAGTCGGTGACGGTGGAGTAAACCCGGCATGCCGGACGCAAGAAGGGCCGCCCAGGGCGGCCCTTCTTCATTTCGCCAGCGGTAACCGTGCGATCAGGCCGGATTGGCGCTCGTGGGAAGGGCGAGGCGCTTCTCCAGGTCTTCGCGCATGCCGGCCAGTTCGCTGCTCAGCTGTTTGCGGTGCGCCATGCCCTCGCGATGGATTTCGCGGACTTCCTCGACCGTGCGGATCAGGGTGTCGTTGACGGTGCGCAGCGTGTCCACGTCGATCACCGAGCGCTGGTTGGCGCGCGCGGTACCGACAGCGGTGGCGTGAACCAGTTCGGCATTCTTGCGCATCAGCTCGTTGCTGGCGTCGTCGATGGCGTTCGCCAGCTCCACCGCGTTGCGCTGGTCGGCCAGCGACAGCTGGATGGCGAACTGGTTGCGCCACATCGGGATGGTGATGTCGCGCACCGCGCTGAACTTCTCGATCAGCTGGATCGCGTTGGCCTGGATCAGGCGGATCATCGGCAGCGTCTGGTCGGCAGCGTGCTGCAGCACCTGCAGGTCGGACACGCGCTTGTCGATAAGGCGGAGCGCCGTGTCGAGCGCGGCGCGGCGGCTGCGCGACTCCGGATCTTCCTGGCCCGACAGCGACGCCAGTTCCGCTTCCAGTTCCGCAATGCGCACGCGGCCGGCGGCGACGTGCACGCCCAGTTCGCGTCGCTCCTCGCGCACGATGTCGTGCATCTGGTCGTACTCGCGTACGCGCTGCTGCTGGATCTGCTGGGTTTTGCCGACATCGGCCATCAGATGGTCGATCTGCCGGTTGGTGGAGCTGTAGCGCTGCACCAGGTCGTCCCTGGTCGCGCGCAGGCGATCGATCAACGCGCCGATGACCGGCACCTTGGAGCGGCCGTGGAAGGACTCCAGGTTGAGTGAGCGCGCGATGCGCACGACTTCGCCCAGCTTGTCGCCGCTGCTGTCCAGGTCCGCGTTGCGCACCTTGTCCAATAGTTGCGTGCTGAACGCGCTCGTCTTGGTGGTGGCCTCGCGGCCATAGGTGTGCAGGTTGCCCGGCGCGATATCGTCCAGCGCCCTAGCGGTTTCCTGGATACGCGGAATGTCGGCGCTGTCCAGGCCCAGGTCGGTCAGCAGCTGTGGCGATAGGGCGGCGGGGACCAGCGTCTGGTCGGGATTCGGCGTCGTCATGGGACCTCCTGTGCAGGGTTATCGGGTGCCGGCACCGTGGTCGGCGCAGGCAAGTGGTCGATGTAGGCTTCCAGTTCGTCGATCGTCCGCCGGGCAGAGGATAGCTGCATTCCCTGCGCGACACCGGCGGCCACGCCCTGCTGCTGGTCGAGCAGCACGGCAAGCCGGGGCAACTGCTGCGCATGGCGCTCGGCCACGGCCAGCGCGTTGGCGGCGACCAGGTCCAGCTGGCTGGCGGTGATCTCGTAGGCGGTGCGCAGCGCGACCAGATGATCCAGTCGCGCGGAGGGCGTTGTCGCGGCTTCGCCCGCGAAGGCGGCGGCCTGCGCGTCGATGTCGTGTTGCAGCAGCGCGCAGGCCTGGCGAAGCCGCGCCGCGTGCCCGGCGAGTACCGCATGCTGATCGCGCAGCCGCGCGGCCTGCGCCTGTGCGCGGACGAGCAGGACGCCGCTGCGCTCGCGCAGCGCGCGCGCCTCGGCGCCGAGGCGGATGTCGCGGCCGATCAGCCGGCCCCAGAAGCCGACGCTGCGTCGCAACGCACGCGTATCGGCCGACAGCAGCGCCGCACGCAGATCGCGCAGCGTCTCGAGCAGATCGCCGATGTCGGCCCCGCCAAGCGCGCGGATCGCGCCGGCGTGGTCGGCCAGGATGGAGGCTTCCGTCGTCACCGCGGCGCCTCATCGTCGTCAGGCGGAGGCGGGTCCGGCGACACGTCGAGGATGGGCGTCGGGCGCTCCTCGCGAAACTCAAGGTCGGCGATGACGCGATCGAAAGCAACCTGCCGCGACGAGCGCGGCTTGGCCTTGGCGCGCGTACCGGCGGGCGGCGCTTCCACCGGAGTACGCAAGGCATCGGCCAGCGCGATCACCGCGGTACTCAGCTGATCCTGGCGCGCCAGCGTCTGCCGCAGCGCTTCCAGCACCGGCGCAGTGTCTGTCACGGGCGCCGGCGTGGCCGGAGCCGTGGGCACGGGATGGGCCGTTTCCGTCGGGCGCAATGCCTGCAGGGCGGTAAGCAGGGCCTCCCACGGCGCGGGCGTCGGGACCGGCGTCTCGTGTGTGGGCGTGCCGAGGCGCTGCAGCCCCGCCGCGATGTCCGCGAGCTGCGCGACCATGCGACCGCCCACGTCGGCGTCGTCGGACCCCATCGCCTTGTTGCGCATGAAGTCGGCCTTGATCTGCTTCCAGCGCCCTTGCTCCGCGTCGGTCAGCGTGCCGCGCAGCTCACCGAGCTTCAGCAGGTTCTCTTCGGCGCCGGTGGTCAGCAACTGGGCTTCACCGAGATAATGGTCCGACAGCAGTTGCTGCAGCTCGGCCGCATTCATCACCGGCGATATCTTCTCCGCCAGCTTGTTCATGTTGCGGTAGCTGCCCTGGAGTCTGAAGGGCGGTTCGATGCGGTATTTGTCCGCCTGCGCGGCGCTGGCGATGTACTGCTGGTTGACCTTATAGACCACGTCGCGCACCGACAGCAGCCGCGACAGTACCGCGACGATCTCGTTGACCTCTGCGCCGCTGTATGCGTGCGAGAGCTGGTTGGTGCTCACTTCCTTGCCGAGCGCCTTGTCGACCAGCAGGTACAGGTCGGACATGTCGCGCGTGGCCAGCGGCGCCAGCACCGGATTGGACGTCAGGCAGTTCTCCACGTAGCTCAGCAGGAAGGCGTCTTCCATGCCGCCCAGCACATCGCCCAGGTTGTAGATGTCGGCGCGGTTGGCCAGCATGTCCGGGATCTTGAACACCTCGCCGGACTCGGTGTACGGGTTGCCCGCCATCACCACCGCGAACTTGCGACCGCGCATGTCGTAGGTCTTGGTCTTGCCGCGCCAGACGCCCTCGATGCGCCGGGTGCCGTCGCAGAGCGAAATGAACTTCTGCAGGAATTCCGGATGCGTATGCTGGATGTCGTCGATGTACAGCATGACGTTGCTGCCCATCTCCAACCCGAGGTTGAGCTTCTCCAGCTCCTGCCGCGATGTGGCGTCCGGTGCCTGCGCAGGATCCAGCGAGCGCACTTCATGGCCCAGCGCGGGACCGTTGACCTTCATGAAGACCAGGCCCAAGCGGTGCGCCACGTACTCCATCAGCGTGGTCTTGCCGTAGCCCGGCGGCGAGATCAGCATCAGCAATCCCATCAGGTCGCTGCGCTTGCTCTCGCCCACCGTGCCCATTTGCTTGGCGAGGTTGTCGCCGATCACCGGCAGGTAGACGTCGTTGATCAGGCGGTTGCGTACGAACGAGGTCAGCGGCCTGGCCTTGAACTCCGACAGGCGCATGGACGTACGTTCGTGCTGGACGACTTCGGCGCGCAGAGCTTGATACTGCTGCCACGCGGGGACGAAGCGGTCGCAGTGCGCGGCAAAACGCGCCAGCAAGTCGTCCACCGCCACCGCTAGGCGCCCCCCGGCGATCCGCGGGTGGTCGCCCAGCAGGCCGTCCACCTGCGCCATCAGCGTGACGTGGTCCACGACGTGGGTCAGCTGCGCGCCGTGGCGGAACAGCGCAACCGCCTCGGTTACGTAGGGTGCCGTTGGCGCCAGGCCCGGCGTGGTGGCCAGTGCGGAGAACGCCTGCAGCAGCAGTTGCCACGCTGCCGCTGGGCGGTCGTTCAACCGCTGCAATGCGCTCTTGAGCACGGCGCCGCTTTCGTCTTCCGCCAAGCGCTTGGTGAAGGTGGTCACCAATGCTTCAGCGTAGTGGGTGAAGCGGTACGTCGGCGTTGCGTCGCTCAACGTGTCGGCGAGAAACGCGGCGGCAGCGGCGGATGCATCGGCCGGCAGCGGGAGCGCTTCATCTTGGAGCCAGACAGCGATCGCCGCAGCCAGTTCGTCACGCGCGCCGGCCAGGGCACCGACGCCAGGCGACAGCGCATCGATCGCGCGCGCGGCGCGCAGGCGATCAAGGGTCTCCTGCGGTGTGGCGTCGCGGCGGCACGCATAGGCGACCGCCAGGGCGCGGGCTGCCGGCGCATGCACCAGCGTGCCGGCCGCCTGTTGTAAGGGCAGGAACGTCCGCAGTATCGCGGCGGCGTCGTGATCGTGAATACCTTTTTCGTAGCCTTCGCGGTATCGCGGCGCGGCGTAGTCGCGCACGATGCGATCCAGTGCGGCCGGATCGGACAACGCCTGCGCCAGCGTCTGCATGTCCACGCCATGGCGACCGGCTCGCGCATCCTCCAGCAGCCGGCCGGCCAGGTATTCGCCGCGGTAGATCGCGGGCGATTCCGATTCCAGCGACACGTCCCAGTACGGCTTCAGGGCCTCCAGCGCCGGGTCGTGCAACGGCTCCAGGTAGTCGGTGCCGGTGAGGTGAACGGCTAACGCGTCGCCGCGCGGGATGAGGGTCAGGTCCAGCGGCTGCGTGTTGACGCTGAACCGATGGCGCGGCCCCAGGCGAATGACGTTGCCGGCCTCCTCGAACAGGTCGCTGCGATCCCGCAGTCCGCGTACGGCCTGGTCGCGCGCGGCCTTGATGCGCGCTTCAACATCGTCGGCCTTCACGGAATCCTTCAGCTCGCGCAGGCGCTCGGCCAGTTCGCGCAGCTTTAGGATCAGGGCGTCGCCGGCGAAGAAGGCGTTGAGTTCGTCCGGCGTGGTGAAACGCTCGGTGCGCCGGCCCAGGCCTTCCAGGATGCGATTCGCCGCATCCAGCACGGACTGCGCCTTGCGCTGCCGCTCGTCGAGCAGCGCCTGCCTGTGGCCTTCGAACGCCTCCAGCATCTCTTCGCGCTTGGTCAGGATGTCGCCGAGGAACTGCTCGTGCTCGCCGAACTGGCTCTCCAGTTCCTCCAGTTGCACCATCAGGCGAGAGAGCTGCTCGTCCGCGCGCTCCGGCGTGGTGGCCAGCGCCAGGGCGTTGGCCACCGCTTGGCCGAACAGGGTGAACTGCGCGCCGAACTGGGCGACGGATTCGGCCGAACCCAGTTCGCGGCGCCGTTGCGTGGCGCGCGCGCGCGTCTGGTTGAGGCGGGCGTAGATGGACGACAACGCATCCACCACGCGCGTACGCTGGGTGGCGTCCTCGACCTTCAGCGTGGCCATCAGTTCGGACAGCATGTCCAGCTCCCCGGACATGGCCTGCATGGCGTCGATCGCCTCGCCCAGTTCGCGCGCGCTCTTCGCCTTCTGTGCCTGTTCGTCCAGGGCGAGAAGGCGTTGCTGAAACGGTTGCAGCGCCTTCTCGCCGGCGAGGAAGTCGCCGGTCGCCGCACCGATGCGCGCATGCGCCTCCTGCAGCGTCGCCGTCATCGCGTCGATGGCGGCCGTGTCGATGTAGCGGTAGTCGCGGATCGTCAGCAAGTGGCCGCGCAGGCGCGACACGGCGCCGAGCGCGTCGACGAACTCGCCGACCTGCTGCCAGCCCTCCGGCTGCAGGCGGCCGACCAGCGCGCGGTGGTCGCGTTGCGCTTGCGCCATGGCCGTGTCGGACTGGCGGCGGATCTCCTGCACTTTTTCGTACTCGTCCAGCACCGATTCGCCGGTGGCGGCGATGTCGTGCAGCAACGTGGCCAGGCCGTCGCACTGCGCGTCGTCGATCCAGTGGTGCAGGTCGAACAGGCGCCGCGTGCCGTGGGTCAGCAACTGGTAGCGCTGGGCGGAGACGTCTTCGCGTTCGATCTCGCGGGCGAGGTCCAGCAGGTTGGACATGGCGCGGACCAGCTCGGCGTTGCCGAGGCGGCCCATGAAGGATGTGCCCGGCGGCCGGGTGGCGGCGAACTCGTCGGAGGTGAACGGTGTCTGCCATACCTGCATCTGGTGCACGCGCGTGGGGTCGTCGTTCTCTGCGCGGAACAGCACCATGCGGCCGTCGTGCAGACGGGCATAGCCGTGCGCCAGCACCGGTGGCTGCAAGCGGCGCTGGATCAGGTTGTAGACCAGCAGTGCGGCCTGGCCGGTTTCGCGCGCGTAGAAGATGTACAGCACGTCCTCGCCGTTGGGCGAGCGGATCGTGCGCTTGTACTGCATGTCCTGCACGGTGGCATCGAACGCCTTGTGTTCGCCGTTCTGCAGGTAGTAGCCACCAGGGAAGATGATGCCGTGGTCTTCGGGCAGCTGGATGCAGGCCTGCACGATGGCGTCTACGCGCGCGACCTTGCCGGTCAGCGTGTTGTAGACCAGGCCGCGCCATACGGTCTCGCGGTAGGGCAGAACCTTCAGCAGGATCAACGAACCGACGCGCGCGTACTCGAATTGCGCGTCATCCAGCGACTGCGTGCGGTCCTCGACCGGTTCGCTGTAGACGCCGGCACCGGTCTCGGTGTTGTTCTCCACCTTGAGGGTGAGGTCGCCGCCGGTGGTCTCGACGAACAAGGTGTCGAGAATGTTCAGGTGCGGATGGCGGCCGCTGACTTCCATGTCCTTGGTGGCGCGGACCCATTCGAAGTCGAACGGCGGCGGTAGCACGATGTCGCGCTCGCCACGCGCATCCAGGTAGCTGATGCCGCCGTCCGAGGCCAGCGTCCAGCGGAACACGCGCACGTCGCTGGACTTCAGGCCGATCTGGAACGCCATCAGCAGCCGGCCGTCGCGCACGATCAGCTGCAGCAGGCGGGCGTCCTTGTAGTAGCTGTACAACTCGCCGAAGTCGCGCTGGAAGGTGCCCTCGGACAGGAAGCTGGTCGCCAGGTCCACCGGGGCGACGTCAAAGCCCTCGGCCGTCTCCACCAACCGGTACAAACCGAACACGTCGGCCACCGAGGTGGTCGCCTTCAGGCCCATGTAGACGTTGAAGCCGAACAGCAGCAGGTCGCCGACCTGGACGATATCGCGACCGACGGAATTGTGTTCGGTGCGGATGCGCAGGCGGCCGATGGCCTCCATGCGGCTGTCGCCGAACTCCTGCAGGCGCTGCGCGTTGAGCGCGTCGGCCAGGCCACGCAGGCGCGTACCCTGTTCGCTCAGGCGCCGGCGCAGGACCTCATAGGCACCGCCTTGGGCGACAGCTTGATCGACCTGCGCGCCAGCGGAAGTCGCGTGATTGTTTGCGGTGTCGGACATCGGACCTCGTCCTCGCCCGTCCTGGGCGGTCGATGCGGAAAATCGGAGCCGGCGGGTAGGCCCGCCGGCCCGGCTGGGGCGTGACGGCGATCAGGCGTCGGCGACTTCCGCTTGGGTGCGACCGGCCAGTGGCAGACCCGTGCCGGCGAGGCGACCCAGCAACTGCGCGGCGATCGGGCTTTCGCCCACGATGCCTTCCAAGGCCTTGCCCAGCGATACGCCCTTGGTCAGCGCGTTGAACACGCCGCCGTCGCCACCGATCAACTCGATGTTGGCGCTCTTCAGCGCGCTGGCCAGCACTTCGGCGTTCTCACGCGAGATCGCCTTGCCCGCGTCGATCGACGCCAGCAACTGGCGCAGCTGGGTTTCCAGCAGCATGCGGAATTCCTCGTGGCTGCGCGCATCCGGGCTCATCTTGCCCATCGCATCGAACTTGGAAGTCAGGCCCTCTGCTTCGGCCGACATCTTCTTGGCGATGTTGCTGGCTTCGGCATCGCCCATGGCCTGGGCGGCGCTGGCGTTGGCTTGGCCGAGTTTCTGCGCGCCTTCAGCCTCGGCGGTCAGGCGTTCGGTCAGCACGCGCGCGTCGGCATTGCCTTGCTTGTAGGTCGCGTCGGCCTTGGCTTCCAGCACGCGGGCTTCGGCCAGTCCGGTCTTCTCCATGGCCACGGCGTTGGCTTCCCGCACTTGCGCTTCGGCCAGGCCGGGCGCGGCGCTTTCGGCGCGAACGCCATCGGCCAGCACGCGCTTGGCTTCGGCCTGCTTGCCGGCGGCCTGCAATTCCGCCTCCGCCAGCACGGTCAGTTCGACCGCGCGGTGACGCGCGGCCTGCTCGGCGGCTTCGGCGGCCTTCACGTCCTTGACCAGCGTCTCCTGGGCAGCGGCCTCGGCAGCCAGCACGGTCACCTGCTTGGCGCGGTCGGCCTCGGCGACCTCGCGGGTCTCCTTGATCTTCTCCTCAGCCACGGCAACCGTCTGTTCGATCTGCGTGCGCTCGCGCACGACGTTGGCCACTTCCATGCGGCCCTGCTCGACGACCTTGTCGCGGTCGACCTGCTGCATCTGGACTTCCTTGTCGGTGTTGACGCGCTCGAGCTGCTCGGCGCGCGCCACGCGCTCAAGTTCGATCGCGACGGCGCGGCGGCGGTTCTGCTCGGCCACCTCGACCTGGCGCAGCTGCTCCTGCTCGCGGATCTTGATCTGCTCCTCGGTCTCCAGGCGCGCGCGCTCGGCGACCTGGCGCTGCTCCTCGATCACCTTCGCCGTCTCGGCGGCTTCGCGGGCCCGCACCGTTTCCACCTCGCGCTTCTGACGCGCTTCGGCCTCGGCCTGCTGACGCTCAAGCGCCAGCAGCGCCTCGCGTGCCTCCGTGTTCTTCTTGGTGATGGCCAGCTTTTCATTCTGCTCCAGTTCGTTGGTGTGGACGTTCTGGCGCGCGGTGAGTTCGGTGATCTTGCGGATGCCCTCGGCGTCGAGGATGTTGCTGGGGTCCAGCAGGTGCTTGGGCGTCTGCTCCAGATAATCGATGGCGACGTCTTCCAGCACGTAGCCGTTGAGGTCCTGGCCGATGACGGCCACGATCTCGTCGCGGAATTCCTGGCGCTTGTCAAACAGGTCGGTGAAGTCGAACTTCTTGCCAACGGTCTTCAAGGCTTCGGAGAACTTGGCATTGAACAGTTCGTCGACTGCGTGCTTGTCCGAGGCGCGGTCGGCACCGATGGCCTTGGCCACGCGGAGCACATCGGCGGGCGTTTCGTTGACGCGCAGGTAGAACGCGACCGCGATGTCCGCACGCATGTTGTCTTTGCAGACCAGGCCCTCCTTGCCGCGGCGGTCCACTTGCAGGGTGATCAGGCTGATCTTCATCAGCTCGGCCTTGTACAGCACCGGGATGATCAGCGCCCCGGTGAAATGCACCTTGGGCTGGGAGCTCATGTCGTTGACGATGAGGGCGGTGCCCTGTTCGACCTTCTTGTAGAAGGCCTTGAAGATGCCGATGAAGCCTAGTCCCAGCACCAGCAAGACGCCGAGGCCGATGACGAAGGGAAGGATCGTGGCAGTGCTCATGGCGGAACTCCTTGTAGACGGCGCGGGTGCTTACTGCTGGTGGAAGGCGGTTTCGGAAATGACGCGGTAGGTGTTGCCCGGTTCGAGATGCTCGATCAGGACGACGCGGTCGCCTCGCGAGAAGCGTTCGCCGGGCAGGGTGCGGACCTGCAGGATCAGGCCCGCACCTCCGTCGTCGAAGTGGGCGCGCCCGGTATCGGTGTCCGCGTGCGCCGAGATCACCGCGCCGGCACGGCCCAGCACGGAAGGCGGGACTGGCGGGCGCAGGCGATGGATGAGGGCGGCCAGGGGGCGCAGCGCGAGCGAGGCGGCCAGCGCGCCGGGCAGCAGCGCGACAATCGCCACGCCTGCCCCGACGATCCAGCGCAGGGCGTCGGGCACATGCTGGAGCAGGAACAACTGTACGAAGTAGGTGATCAGCCAGCCGAAGAGCGACAACACCGTCAGCACCAGCATCATCGGCACGCCGGACAGGCCCAGCTTGGCGAGCATGCCGGCGATCGCACTGGGCTCGACGCTGTCGCCGTCGGTGGCGACCCATCCGTCCACGGCATCGAGGTCGACGATGCCAGTGGCCGCCAGCAGCCAATACACCGTGCAGAAAGCAAGTAATACGCTGTAGATCAGCGTAGGAAAGGTCAGAGCGGTGTTCAGAAATTCGGTCATTGATCTTCCCCGGATTCAGCGTTTGCGCGCTGAAGACGTGATGCGTTTGCGGGCGCGGTCCAGCACCGCTTCCGCCGGATCCGCGGCCGTCTTCTTTCCGCGCTTGACTGGACTATCAGCAGGAGGGGTCAGGTCGGGCGTGCGCCGATGCTTCATGCGCGCGGCGGATGCGAACGCGGGCTCTGGGTGGAGCGCATCGCCCGGCTGCCGTCGCGCCACCGTCGCCTGCGCGCGCTGCAGGCTGTTGGAGGCACGCAGCAGGTCCCATTGATGCTTGAGCCGGCGCAGACGGCCTTCGAGCTGGTCCACGCTATGCGCGAACAGGCGCTCAAGGGCGGCGAGCCGCTGGGCCTCCTCCATCCGCTCGCTGCGCTCGGTCTCAAGGCGAACGACCTCGTCGGCGGCGGTGCGTGCCTGTGCGAGACGGTCCTGCCGCAAGGCAGCGTCCACTGTTGCCTCGGCCTCACCCATCTGGGACGTCAGGACGGCCTGGCGCTGCTCGTTGGCGATCCGGCGTGCCTTCGCCGCGGCATGTTGGCCTCGTGCCTCGTGCAGCGCATCGTCCACGGCCCGGATTTCCCCGTCCAGCAAGCGTTCGGCACGGTCGCCCATCACGGCGTCGGCCAACCCTTCCATGCCCTCTTGGATGCGCTTGAAGAGGGTCTTCAGCGTGTCCGGCATCAGCTTCTCCTCCGCGTCGTGACGCGCAGGAACGGGCGGTAAGCTTCGGTAGCGGCGATGACGTTTTCGGCCAGCGTCTCGATCTCGAACATGACGTTGGCGAGGCTGGAGTGGCTGTCGAGCGCGCCGAACATGGTGTATCCGGCGACGCCGCCGATCCGTTGGAGTCCGATGGTCGAGAGTGGCAGAAGTACATGGGTACTCAGGACGTGCGCGTTGAACGCGCCGGGGTCAATCACGTCCTCCACCGGCCAGAGGTAGGCCTCCACCAGGATCTGCTCGCCGCCGACAGCGAGGAATACCGACAGGTCGCCGTACTCGTGCATGACCAGGTGCAGGCTGGGTTCGGCGCCCTCGATGGTCTCCAGGCTCATCAGGCCGTCGCGTACGGTGCTGGTCTGCATCAGCGCGTGACGGATGGCGGCCACGGTCCAGCCGGCCTCGGTGGGCTGCGCGGCTAGGTAGGGAATGCCGGCGTTGCGATCGGACTCGCGCATCGATCTCTCGATGGCGGCCAACTCCTCGGCATACTCGGGCCGGATCCAAACATCTTTCTTGACCAGCCCCTGCTCGCGCATGCGTTCGCGATAGTTGCGGACGTGCAGCGTGGATGCCTTGATGGCGGGGCGCGGGGCTGTCATGAAATAAACGGTAGTTCTTACATGTAATGATGTCAAGCGTGGTGGCCGGGCTGATTGGATGCGTCAATCCACCGGCAACACCGGCGTCTCCTTGAGTTCGCGCAGGACGAACATGGTGTTCATGGACTTGATGCCCGGCAGGCGCCGGAGCCGTTGCATGGCGAAGCGGGCGTAGGCGTCCAGGTCGGCGGCGACCACCTGCAGCACGAAGTCCGCTTCGCCGGTCACCGCGAAGCAGGCGTGGACTTCGTCCATGGCGGCCAGTTCATGTTCGAAACGGCGCGCCTCAGCCTCCGAATGGCTGTCGATGCTGATCCTGACCAGCGCCATCACACCCAGGCCCAATTGTTCCCGGTCGAGGACGGCGCGGTATCCGCGGATCAGCCCGGACGACTCCATCTGTTTCACGCGCCGCCAGCAGGGGGATGGCGCCATGTGGATGCGCTCGGCCAGTTCCTGGTTGGACAGGCGTCCCTCCTTCTGCAGGATGCGGAGGATCTCGCGGTCGCGTTTGTCGATCGGGGCGGTTTTGCTCATTTCTTTCTCGCTTACGGCAGGGCCTGGAAGAATCTATCGCAAGATCCGCCTTTGACCGGTACATCGGTCAGCCTATTCCAAGGCTGCCGGGACATTCTTTCGGCCATGGATACTTATTGGCGACGCCTCTTCTCCCGCCTGGCGGGCTCCGAACGATGGAAGGCATGGGGGCAGTCGGCCGGCGTGGGGCGCGCGCTGGCTGCGCGCTACTGCGGCGGCGCCGATGCGCAAGCCGCCGCGGACACCGCACGGCGGCTGCGAGACGAAGGCATCGCCTGCTCGCTGTTCCACCTTGGCGAATACGTCCGCTCGCCGATGGAGGTCGAGCGCAACGTCCAGGCCAAGCGCGATGCCGTGGCGGCGCTGGCGGCGGCCGGGCTGGACGTTCACGTGTCGGTCGATCCCACCCAACTGGGGCTGCTGGAGTCCACGGACACGCTGGCGCGCAACCTGGCGCGGATCGGCACGGACCTCGTCGCGGCCGCCACCCGTCCGGGCCGGCACGCGTTGATGCTCGACATGGAGGATGCCAGCGTCACCGATGCCACCCTGGCTGGGCACGATGCGCTGCGTGCTGCCGGGATTCCCGCCGCGATCACGTTGCAGGCTTACCGGCACCGCACCGCGGACGACCTGGCGCGGCTGATCGCGGACGGTGCGATGGTCCGGCTGGTGAAGGGCGCCTTCCCGGCCAGCGCGGATCTGGCCCTGCAACGGCGGGAGGACGTGACCGCCGCCTTCCTCACTCATGCGCGCGCCCTGCTGTCGCCGGCGGCCCGCCGCGCGGGCGTGTATCCGGTGTTCGCCACCCACGACGCCGGTCTGCACGAGGCCATCGCGGCCTTCGCCGCACGCGCCGGCTGGCCACCGGAGGCCTACGAGTTCGAGATGCTGCTGGGCGCGCGCGATGAGGTCGCGCGCGGATTGGCGCAGGCGGGTCGACGCGTACGCCTGTACGTGCCGTTCGGCGCGGACTGGTGGCCCTACGCCATGCGCCGCATCGGCGAGAATCCGTCCACAGTGCGCTTCCTGCTGCGGGGAGTCGCCGGTCATGGATGAGTCGGTGGCTCGCCGCATCGCGGTGGTGGTGGATCCGGGTGCGCCGCTGGGGCTGCTGGCCAACGCCGTGGGCGTGGTGGCGGCCGGGTTGGGGGCGGCCTTTCCCGCGCTGGCGGGACAGGCGCTGCACGATGCCGCCGGGCGCCGTTTCATGGCCAGTGCCAGTGTGCCGGTGCCGGTGTTGCAGGCGACGCCGGCCGCCCTGCTGGCGCTGCTGGACGCCGCCCGAGGCGCCGACGGGCTGGATGCGGTGGTGGCGTTCCCCTGCTTCGCGCGCGAGATCCACGATTTCGCCACCTATCGCGCCGTGCTGGCCACGCGCGATCTTGCCGGCGAGCCGCTGGCCGCGGTGGGCGTGGCGGGCCGGTCCGAGGTGGTCAAGGCACTGACGCGACGTCATTCGTTGCTGCGGGGCTAGGGCGCGCCCGGTGTCGCCGGCCTGTCACACGCCAGGCGCACACTGTGTCCGGCAACGAGGCACCTCTCTCCTCCCGCGTTGCAAACCGGAGCCCGGCGGAAGCCGGGCTTCGTGCTTTCCGGACGTTGTCGCGCCCGTGGCATGCTCACCCGATGAGGATCGCACCATGCCCTTCCCACATCTGCTCGCGGTCCTGACGGCAGTCGCGCCGCTGACCTACGCGGGTGACTCGTCCGAGCGTCCCCTCGTCATCGCGCACCGCGGCGCCAGCGCGCACCTGCCGGAGCACACGCTGGCGGCTTACGCGCGAGCCATCGAGGATGGCGCCGATTACATCGAGCCGGATCTGGTCGCGACGCGCGACGGTGTGCTGGTCGCCCGCCACGAGAACGAAATCAGCGGGACCACCGATATCGCGCAACGCCCCGAATTCGCCCACCGCAAGCGCCGGCAAGTGATCGATGGCGACGCCTTCGAAGGCTGGTTCACCGAAGACTTCACCCTGGCCGAGTTGAAGACGCTGCGCGCACGCGAGCGGTTGCCACAGCTGCGCGGTACGGACCATGACGGTGCGTTCGAGATCGCGACGCTGGAGGAGATCATCGCGCTCGCCGCGGAACACGCAGCACGCAGCGGGCGGACCGTGGGCCTGATCCCGGAGATCAAGCATCCCAGCCATTTCCGCCGCATCGGTCTGTCGATGGAGGAGACCTTGCTGCAGGCGCTGGCGGCGCACGCGTACACGCGTCAGGCACCGGTGGTGATCCAGTCGTTCGAACAGGACAACCTGCGCGTGTTGCGCAGGCGCCTGGGCCAGGCGCATCCGAACATCCGCCTGCTGCAGTTGCTGGGTCCCGCCGATGCGGTGCCCGGCGACGCGCGGGCCGCGGACATGGCCCGGCGCTATGCCGACCTGATGACGCCGGCGGGCCTGAAGGACATCGCCACCTATGCGGACCTGCTCGGACCCTGGACGCGCAGCCTGATGCCGGAAGCGGCGGACGGCACGCTGGGTTCGCCTACGGACCTGATGCGCGATGCGCGCGCGGCGGGCCTGCCGGTGTGGCCCTACACGTTCCGGCCCGAGAACCATTTCCTGCCGTCGGCGCGGCGCGAAGGCGACGATCCGCGCACGCGCAACGAGGCGGGATCGATCGCCGAGATCCGCGCCTACCTGGCGCTCGGCATCAGTGGCTTCTTCACTGACGATCCGGCCGTGGGCCGGCGCGCGGTGGACGGGCGCTGACTCAGGCGGTGGCGCAGTCGGCGCTGGGCGCAGCCATGCTGCGCACCAACCGGTCCGCGGCCGCCGGTTCGCCGAGCAGGTAACCCTGGTAGAAATCGCAGCCCAACTGGCGCAGCTGCCGCTGCTGGCCGGGCGTTTCCACGCCCTCGGCGACGACCTTGAGGTTCAGCGTGCGGCCCAGCGCGACGATCGAGGCGACGATGGCCGCGTCGTCGGCATTGGATTCCAGTTCGCGAACGAAGGCGCGGTCGATCTTCAGCTCGGTGGCCGGCAGGCGCTTGAGGTACAGCAGGCTGGAATAGCCGGTGCCGAAGTCGTCGATGGAAATGCGGATGCCCATGCGCGTCAGCGCGTCGAGGATGCCGACGCTGGCATCCGCATCGCGCATGGCGGTGGTCTCGGTGATCTCCAGCGTCAGGCGTGTCGGGTCCAGCGCGTGCCGCGCCAGCGTGTCGCGCACGGTGTCGACCAGGGTGGGCGAGGAGAACTGCAGGGGCGACAGGTTCACCGCCATGGTGGGCACGTCGTGGCCGGCGTCGTCCCACGCGCGCAACTGGCGGCAGGCTTCGTCCAGCACCCATTCGCCCAGGCTCAGGATCAGTCCGCTGCGTTCGGCCGCGGCGATGAACGCGCC
Source organism: Pseudoxanthomonas sp. G3 (assembly GCF_057654715.1). Lineage (NCBI taxonomy): Bacteria > Pseudomonadati > Pseudomonadota > Gammaproteobacteria > Lysobacterales > Lysobacteraceae > Pseudoxanthomonas > Pseudoxanthomonas sp. G3. The sequence goes on along the minus strand of NZ_CM172805.1, from coordinate 3,640,418 downwards.
CGGTGCCAGGAGGCCCATCTCGGGGTGCTGCCAGCGCACTAGCGCTTCTACGCCCGCCATCCGGTAGTCCGGCGCGGCGAACTTGGGTTGGTAGTGCAGCAGGAGTTCGTTGCGCTCCACGGCGCGGCGCAGGTCGTTGAGCAGTTTCAGCTGCTGGTGCGCGCTGACGTTCATCGATGGCGCGAAAAACGTGTATCCGTTCCGGCCGTTGTCCTTGGTGTGGTACATCGCGGCATCCGCGTGCGCCATCAGATCGCGCTCGGTGATGCCGTCGGACGGGTACATGGCGATCCCGAGGCTGGCGGTCACCTGCACGTCGATACCCTGCGCCTGGATCGGCATCGCGACCGCATCGAGGATGCGCTGCGCGACCACCGCGGCATCGTCGGGGTCGCTCGAGGGAGCGACCAGCACGAATTCGTCGCCACCGAGCCGCGACAGCGTGTCCTGGCCACGCAGTAGTCCACGCACGCGGCTGGCGACGGCGACCAGCAGCGCATCGCCTGCCTGGTGGCCGTAGGCGTCGTTGATGCTCTTGAAGCCGTCGAGATCCAGGAACATCACCGCCAGGGATTCCTGCTTGCGCTTGGCCTTCTCGATGGCCTGCTCGATGCGGTCCTGCAGCAGCACGCGGTTCGGCAGGCGGGTAAGTGGGTCGTGCAGCGCCGCCTGTACCAGCTCTTCGTTGGCGCGCGCCAGCGAGATCGCCAGATGGCGCGTGCGCAGATGCATCTGCCGGTCCAACACGGAGACGATCAGCGCGATCCCCATGATCGCGACGGTGGCCACCACCACCAGGACCGCCAGCCACGGCGCGGGGACGCCGCCGTCGCGGGCCGCGCCGCACCAGCTGTCCGCCGGGAAGCGCGCGGCCGCCATGCCGGTGTAGTGCATGCCGACAATGGCGAAACCCATCACCACGGCCGCCGCCAGCCGCATCCAGTGGCGGCGATGGCCACGGCGCAGGTGGAAGGCGATCCACAACGCCGCGCCCGACGCGACTACGGCAATGGCGATGGACAGCGCGAACCACAGAGGGTCGTAGTCGATGCCAGGCTGCATGCGCAGCGCGGCCATGCCGATGTAGTGCATCAGCGCGATGCCCGCGCCCATCAGCACGGCGCCGAGGCAGAGCAGACGCCTGGGAAGATCGGGACGCGAGACCAGCCACAACGCGAATGCCGATGCGCCCACCGCGGCCAGCATCGAATACAGGGTGATGGCGAGGTCGTAGCCCAGTGGGATGGGCAGGTCGAAGGCCAGCATGCCGACGAAATGCATCGACCAGATGCCCAGGCCCATCGCCAGCGCGCCGCCGGCCAGCCACCCGCGCGCGGCCGTGGTGCCCTGGGTGGTCGTCACGCGGCTGGCCATGTCCAGCGCCGTGTAGGACGCCAGGATGGCGACCAGCAGCGAGAAGAGGACGAGGACCTCGTTGTAGGTTCCGGACATGGGGGAGCGCCGATGCCCGGTGGGGGCTGTCGACACTGTATCGGCCGCTACGCTTCTAACTTGAGTCCTGCCGCCTCCTCCCGCGCTCGCGCGCGGGAGAGGCCTTCAGCCTGTTGCGGGCTCAGACGCGCCCGAACACCAGGCTGGCGTTGGTGCCGCCGAAGCCGAAGCTGTTCGACATCACCGTATTGAGCGTCGCATCCCGGCTTGTCTGCACGATGGGAAAGCCCGCTGCGCCTTCGTCCAGCGTTTCGATATTGGCCGAGCCCGCGATGAAACCCTCGCGCATCATCAGCAGGCAGTAGATCGCCTCGTGCACGCTGGCCGCGCCCAGCGAGTGGCCGGACAGCGCCTTGGTCGAGGAGATCGGCGGCAGCGTGTCGCCCAGTGCGGTGCGGATCGCATCGAGTTCGATCACGTCGCCCAGCGGCGTCGAGGTGCCGTGGGTGTTGAGGTAGTCCAGCGGCGCGGTGACGCCTTCCAGCGCCATCCGCATGCAACGCACGGCACCTTCGCCGGATGGCGCCACCATGTCGGCGCCATCGGACGTCACGCCGTAGCCCAGCAGTTCGGCGTGGATGCGGGCGCCGCGCTTCACCGCGTGGTCGTAATCCTCCAGCACCAGCATGCCGCCGCCGCCGGCGATGACGAACCCGTCGCGGTCCGTATCGTAGGGACGCGAAGCATGGGTCGGGTCGTCATTGCGCTTGCTCGACAGCGCGCCCATGGCATCGAACATCATCGTCAATGCCCAGTGCAGTTCTTCGCCGCCGCCGGCGAAGACGATGTCCTGACGACCGGCGCGGATCAGGTCCGCCGCCGCGCCGATGCAGTGCGCAGAGGTCGCGCAGGCGGCGGAAATCGAATAGCTCACGCCCTTGATCTTGAACGCCGTGGCCAGCGTGGCCGAGACCGTGGAGCACATCGTGCGCGGCACCATGTACGGCCCGACCTTGCGGATGCCGCGCGCGCGCAGCAGGTCCGCGGCTTCGATCTGCCATTCGGCCGAGCCGCCGCCCGAGCCGGCGATCAGGCCGGTGCGCGGCTGGCTGACCAGTGCATCGTCCAGGCCCGCGTCGGCGATGGCATCGCGCAGCGCGATGTGCGCGAACGCGGCCGCATCGCCCATGAAGCGCTTTTGTTTGCGGTCGATCTGCGCATCGAGGTCGATCTCCGGCGCGCCGCCGACCTGGCTGCGGAAGCCGAGCTCGGCGTATTGCGGGATGTGGCGGATGCCCGAGCGGCCTTCGCGCAGCGCGGCCGACACGGTGTCCGCATCGTTGCCCAGGCACGAGGTGATGCCCAGGCCGGTGATGACGACACGGCGCATCAGAAGCTCTCCGTCGAAGTGAACAGGCCCACACGCAAATCGCGTGCGGTGTAGATCTCGCGGCCGTCGACGAGCATGCGTCCGTCGGCCACCGCCAGCACCAGCTTGCGGTTGACCACGCGGCTGATGTCGATCTCGTAGCTCACGCGCTGGGCGGTGGGCAGCACTTGGCCGGTGAACTTCACTTCGCCGGAGCCGAGCGCACGTCCGCGGCCGGGTGCGCCGAGCCACGTGAGGAAGAAACCGGTCAACTGCCACATCGCATCCAGGCCCAGGCAGCCGGGCATCACCGGATCGCCGAGGAAGTGGCACTGGAAGAACCACAGGTCCGGATGGATATCGAGTTCGGCGCGCACCATGCCCTTGCCGTGCGCGCCACCGTCCTGGCGGATCTCGGTGATGCGGTCGAACATCAGCATCGGGTCGTTCGGAAGGCGGCCGCTGTCGGGGCCGAACAGTTCACCGCGCGCGCTGGCCAGCAGCTGTTCGCGCGAGTAGGAAGCGGGGGCGTTCATTGCGTGATCCGTTCTGCGAAGCCCCAAATAATGCACACATGTGCATACGCTTGTCTTGATGTAGATCAACCGGGTTTTTCCATACGCCGGCGTACCATCGGCGAAGTGCAATCGCGGCAAGGGTTTCGCGCTTTTCGCCCTCGACTCCACACGCGTGCGTATCGTGCGTGCCTGCATCCATGCGATCGCGTACGGCCGCCGATATCATCGCGTGATGCGCAAAATCATCCACATCGACATGGACGCGTTCTACGCGTCGGTGGAGCAGCGCGACGACCCGTCGCTGCGCGGGCGACCGGTGGTGGTGGCGTGGCGCGGCGAGCGTTCGGTGGTGTGCGCGGCGTCGTATGAAGCGCGCGTGTTCGGCGTGCGCTCGGCGATGCCGGCGGTCCGCGCGGAACGGTTGTGCCCGCAGGCGGTGTTCGTGCCGCCGGACTTCACCCGCTACAAGGCGGTGTCGCGACAGGTGCGCGAGATCTTCCTGCGCCATACCGACCTGGTCGAGCCCCTGTCGCTGGACGAAGCCTATCTCGACGTCACCACGCCGAAATCGGATCTGCCGACCGCCACCGCCGTGGCCGAGACCATCCGCGCGCAGATCCGCGAAGAAACGCAGCTCACCGCATCCGCCGGTGTGGCGCCGAACAAGTTCCTCGCCAAGATCGCATCGGACTGGCGCAAGCCCGACGGGCAGTTTGTGCTGCGGCCGCACCAGGTGGAGGCGTTCCTGACGCCACTGCCGGTGGAGCGCATCCCCGGCGTGGGAAAGGTGATGCAGGGCCGGTTGAACGCGGACGGTATCCGCACCGTCGGCGACCTGCGTGCGTATGCACAGCAGGAGCTCGAAGCGCGCTACGGCAGCTTCGGTGGCAGCCTGTACCGGCGCGCGCGCGGTATCGACGAACGGCCCGTCGAGCCGGACCAGCCGGTGCAGTCGATCTCCTCCGAAGATACCTTCGCTACCGACCTGCTGCTGTCCGAACTGGAACCGCACATCGTCCGCATCGCGGAGAAGGCCTGGCAGGCCACCCGCAAGACCGAGCGCGTCGGCCGCACCGTGGTGTTGAAGCTGAAGACGGCGCAGTTCCGTCTGCTCACCCGCAGCTTCACGCCGGAGTCGCCGCCGGCGTCGGCGCAAGAGTTCATCGACATTGCGCTCGCCCTGCGCGAGCGCGTGGACCTGCCCGCGACGACGCGCTATCGGCTGGTCGGCGTGGGGCTGTCCGGCTTCCGCGACCGCGAGGAAGTCGCGTCCCAGCCCGGGCTGTTCGACAGCCTGGTTTGACGACGGTCACGATGCGGCTGCGCACATCGCCGCTGCGCGTTGGCAGTCGCGTCCTCCGCCTGCCAGCGCGCGCCGCGGCGTAGCGGTAGGCTCGCGCCATCGACCCGAAGAGGAGGCAGACGATGGTTTCGATCCGACAGGGGGCCGCCGCCGAACTCTGGCAAGCGGTGGTGCGCGAAGCGTGCGCACGCTGTGGGCAGACGCTGGACGAGGCGCAGGAGAGCTACCTGGTCTTCGTGCTGTTGCGGCACCAGCGCGATGGCCAGTTGCTGGCGCGCACCCAGGCGCTGGAATGGCTGGAGGCGCAACTGCGCGTGGGCAGCGCACGCACCGATGCGCTGCGCGATGTCGGCGACCGCTGCCTGCTGATCGCCGGGCTGTTTCCCGCGCTGGCGCAGCGGCGCCGCGTCAGCGTGGACTACTTCATCGACCTCGGCCGTGGCGCCTACCAGGGCGTGGCCGAGAGCGGGCGCAGCGCATATACCGACCTCTTCGCCCAACTGGCATGCACCTACCACCAGCTCGTGCAGACGCTGCGGGCGATACGGGGTGAGCGCATCGTGCCGGTGCTCGGGCGCCACGCCGGCCCGCTGCACTGAGTTCGCCGGTGACCCGCCGGGGGCGGGCCACCGGGAGGCATCTCAGTCGCGCGGCTGGTAGCGCAAGCTCAGGCCGTAGGTGCGGCCGGCCTGGTTGTACCAGGCGACGGTCTCGTACGCGTGGTCGAACACATTGCCCACCTTCGCCTGCAGCGTCCACGCCGGCGCGATGGCGTATTCAAGGCGCAGGTCCAGCGTGCTGTAGCCGCCCAGGCGATCGGTGTTGGCCAGGTTGTCGTAGCGCTCGCCCGCGGCGTTGAACGTCACGCCGGTGCGGAACGCGCCGAACGCGCGATCCACGTCGATGCGTGCGGTGTTGCGCGGACGACGCGCCAGCAGGTTGTCGTGGTTGGGGCCCGCCGAACGGTTGCGCGGATCGGTGTGGCTCAGCTGGGTGGCGATGTCGAAGCCGGCCAGGGTGAAATCGACGGTGAACTCGGCGCCGCGGATGCGGGCTTCGTCGATGTTGTTGGGCAGGAAGATCGCCGCGTCATACGAGATCAGCTGATCCACCTTGTTCTGGTAGACGTTGAACGTCCAGTTCCAGGTGTTCGCGTACTGCGCGATGCCGACGTTGACGCTTTCGGATTCTTCCGGCTTGAGGTCCGGATTGCCGAAGAACGGGTAGTACAGGTCGTTGAAGCTCGGTGCCTTGAAGCCGGTCGCCACGCTGGCGGTCAGCTTCAGGCCATCGCCGAAACCGAAGCCATAGCCGAGGCTGCCGGTGGTGTGGTTGCCGAACTGTTCGTTGTCGTCGTTGCGGACGCTGGCCTGCAGCTGATGCGCGCCGAAGCGGCCCTGGTACTCGACGAAGCCCGCCAGGTTGTCGCGCTGGGTGACGTCGAAATCAGTGTCGCTTTCCACTTTGTCGTCCTGCCAGTCGACGCCGGCGGTCAGCAGCTGGTTCGTCGCCAACGTGAAGTCGCCCTGCAGCGAGGCCACGTAGCGACGCGTTTCGAAGTAGCCCATCTGCACGTCGTCGAGGAAGTCGTCAGACTTGTCGTCGTTGCGGCCCAGGCTCAGCAGCAGGTTGACCTTGTCGCTCGGGGCGTAGCGCAGCTTGGTGCCCAGCACCTGCTGCACGGTCTCGGAGCGGTTGGTGAAACTGCCGTCGAACTCGCTCTCGCCGTCGGCACGCAGCGCGTTGGCTTCCAGCGTCAGGGTGTCGGTGAACGAATAACCGCCGCGCAGGTTGGCCGAGGTGTTGCGGTAGCCGTCACGGTCGGGTTCGTCGGTGAAGCAGCCGGCGCCATCGAACGGATCAATGGGGTCGCCAGCGGTGCCACGGCAGGCATTGAAGCCGTCCGTGCGCGTGTACGCCACGTCGGCGCCGAACCAACCGCGCGCGTTGCCGCCACCGATGCCGGCGCTGGCTTCGCGCGTGCTGTCGCTGCCGACGCCGATGCGGAAGTTCGGGCGCACCTTGCCGGTGTTGCGGCGGGTGAACACCTGGATCACGCCGCCGATCGCTTCCGAGCCCCACAGGCTCGAGCGCGGGCCGCGGACGATTTCGACACGGTCGATCTGGTCGATCGGCAGGTCCTGCAGCGCCGGCAAGCCGGCGGTCGCCGAGCCCATGCGCACGCCGTCCACGAGCACCAGCACGTGATCGGACTCGGCGCCGCGCAGATTGAGCGTGGTGATCTTGCCGGCGCCGCCCTGGTTGGCGATCGAGATGCCGGCGCGGCCCTGCAACAGTTCGCCCAGCGAGCGCGCCTGGCTGCGCTGGATGGCGTCGCGGCCGATCACCTGGGCCGGGACCAGGCTGTCTTCGACGGACACCTCGGTACGCGTGCCGGAGACGACGATTTCGTCGAAGTCGGTGGCGTCCTGCGCGTGCGCGGCGAACGGCAGCGCCATCGCGACCGCAAGGGCCAGCAGGGAAGGGGAGGAAAGGGTACGGCTCTGCATCGGAACAACTCCATCGCGCGCCCCGCGCGCATTCTTCGGCGTGGAGTCGCGATGGAAAGGGAAGCGGAGCGGACAGCGCAGGCGAGCGGCGCGGCACGCCGCGACGCCCTCCGCATCGCAACCAGTGGACTTCCAGGCCGGTCTCCGGGCTTGCGAACGAGTGCAGGACACTCCGCCGTGGCGCCTTCCCATGCGTGTTGGACGCACAGTGGCCGATGCCGCGGCTGTCTTCGCCTACCGTTGCGGGGGCAGCGCCGGAATGCCGCCGTGGGGCGGGTCACCGGCTTCCCGTTTCAACCCGGCACGAAGCACGGGTCACCTGAAAGCGCGCGCAGTATACGGGAAGCGCGCGCACCGTGGTCCGGCGTAGAGCGGAGCTTGCTCCGCTGCTTATGTGGGAACGGCCGGCGTGCGGCGTCGAGCAAGCTCGACGCTACGAGGGCGGGACGCGCGCGGGTTACCTCCAAGAGGCGCGTAGAGCGGAGCTTGCTCCGCTGCTTTTGTGGGACGGCCGGCGTGCGGCGTCGAGCAAGCTCGACGCTACGAAGGTGGGGCGCGCGAGGGTTGCCTCCAGGAGGCGCGCAGAGCGGAGCTTGCTCCGCTGCTTCTTGGCATCGGCGGATGGGCGACATGCACCCAACGCGACGTTGTGAATGGTCGCGATCAGTCGTCGCCGCGCGAGTCGAACAGGTTGAGCGAAGGGCCGGTGTCTTCTTCCTGCTCGGTGTGGGTCGTGGTGACCGGACCGGCGGCCGGCCGGCCACGCGGCGGCGGCAGCAGGGCTGCAGCGGCATCGTAGGCGACCAGCAGTTCGCCGCGGCGCACTTCGGGCAGTTGCTGCCAGTGGCAGTCCAGCAGGGCACCTTCCAGCGCGTACAGCAGGTTGAGGCTCGGGCGGAACCCGGCGCGCTTGACCCGGATGAAGGCTTCCACCGCGCCGACCGACTCCAGATCCTCCTGCGTGCGCAGGCCGACCTGGCGGAGCCAGGCGGCGGACTTGGGGCCGATGTTGCGCAGCTTGGTGCCTGTCATGTCAGGGAGTCCAGAAAGATGGCGGCGATGCGTTCCATGCCCGCCTGATCGTCGGCATCGAAGCGCGCCAGGCGTGGGCTGTCGAGGTCGAGCACGCCGACCAGGTCATCCCCTTTCACCAGCGGGACCACCAGTTCCGAGCGCGATGCGGAATCGCAGGCGATGTGGCCCGGGAAGGCGTCCACGTCGTCTACGCGCTGGGTCTGGCGGGTGCGTGCGGCGGCTCCGCAGACCCCCTTGTCCAACGGGATCCGCACGCAGGCTGGTAGTCCTTGAAACGGACCGACCACCAATTCCCGGCCATCGAAGAAGTAGAAGCCCACCCAGTTGAAGTCGGGAAGGGCGTGGTACAGCAATGCGGCCAGGTTGGCGGCATTGGCGATCCGGTCCGGTTCGCCGGCCAAGAGGGCGCGGGCCTGTTCGGCCAGCTGTGCGTATTGTTCCGGCTTGCTGCCGGAGAGCGTTTGGGAGGCGAATGACATGCCGCCGATTCTACTCCCGGCCCCTCGCAGTGGCCCGATATGATGCATTCCATCAGCGAACCTGACGGGGACACGGGTGGGCATGAATGCAGGCGATGACGAAGCCGGGTGGCGCGGCCACGGGGTGACCAGGCTGGAGGCGTTCGTGGACGCGGCGTTCGCGTTCGCGGTGACCTTGCTGGTCATCTCCGTGGACCGTATCCCGGACAGCATCGGCGCGCTGCAGCAGGCGCTGAAGAACGTGCCGGCGTTCGCCGCCAGTTTCGCGATGGTGGCGATGTTCTGGTACGCGCACGTGCGCTGGAGTCGGCGCTACCGCCTCGGTACCGTGCCGGCCACCCTGCTGAGCCTGTTGCTCGTGTTCCTGGTGCTGGTCTACGTGTATCCGCTGCGGCTGCTGCTGGGCACCTTCTTCGCGTGGATCACCGGCGGCTGGTTGCCGATGCCGCTGACCGACGCCAATGGCGCGCGTCCGCTGGCCTTCATGTTCACCTTCTACGGTCTGGCGTTCGCCTCGATGTCGGCCTGCATCGGCGGCCTGTACGTGCTGGCCTGGCGTGCACGCGCGCGGCTGGGGCTGGATGGCGAGGCCGCCGCGAACGCCGCCGGCGAAGTCGCTTCGCATGTTTACTTCGTCGGCGTAGGCCTGCTGTCGGTGCTGATCGCCAGCCTGCTGGGCGAGCACGCGCGGTCCTGGCAGGTCGCGATGCCGGGCAGTGTGTACTTCCTGCTGTCCTTCACCGGGTTAGTCCACGTCTGGGGCCAACGCTGGGGCGCGCGCCGCTGGCCGGAACACGGGGAGGGCTAGGCGGATGGACAGGCTGTTCGTCACCGGTACCGACACCGGCGTGGGCAAGACCGTCGCCAGCGCCGCACTGCTGCATGCGTTCCGTGCGCGGGGCTTGCGCGCGGTCGGCATGAAACCGGTCGCCAGCGGGTGCGAGGCAACGCCGGAGGGCTGGCGCAACGAGGATGCGCTCGCCTTGCAGGCCGCCAGCGATCCGGTACCCCCGTATGAGGACGTGAATCCCTATGCGCTGCCGGCGCCACTCGCCCCGGAGATCGCCGCGCGCGACGCCGGTGTGAATGTGCAGCTGGGCGTGCTGGTGTCTGCCTTCGAGCGCCTGCATCCGCTGGCCGACCTGGTGCTGGTGGAAGGCGTCGGCGGTTGGGCCGCGCCGCTGACGGGCACGCTGGACCAACGGCATCTGGTCGAACAACTGCGCCTGCCGGTGGTGCTGGTGGTCGGCATGCGGCTTGGGTGCATCAACCATGCGCGGCTTAGTGCGCGCGCGGTCCAGGACGACGGCGCGCGCCTGGTGGGCTGGATCGCGAACGAAGTCGATCCGGAGATGGCGCGTCGCGACGAGAACTTCGCTCTGCTGTCAGCCCGCATGCCGGTGCCGTGCTGGGGACGCCTGCCGCATGCGCCGGACATTGACGCCAGGCTGCTCAGCCGGCACATCGCGATTCCGGCGTAGCAAGGCGGCGCGGAAAATAAAAAACCCGGCAGCGTGGGGGCTGCCGGGTCGGGTTTGCGCGGAGGGAGGGGAGGGCCGCGCAATAACCGGTTGAGGCGGGCTTACTTGGCCTTCGCTGCCTTGGTCGCCTTGGCCACGGAGGCCTGGACGCTGTCGGTGGCGGTTTCGAACTGGCTCTTCACCAGCTGGCCGAAGGCTTCGCCGGTCTTCAGGCTCAGGCCGAACACTTCCTGGCTGGCGGCGACGACGCGCTCGGCGTTGTCCTTGGCGACCTGCAGGCCCTTCGGCCACAGGTTCTTGTAACCGTCGAGGTCACGGGTCTCGGCCAGCTCGCCGAAGAAGGCGGTGGTGGCGTCGACGTTCTTCTCGAAGGTCTTGAGCTGCACGCCGAACACGGTCTCGGCGCTCTCCAGGGCCAGGCGGTTCGCACGGGCGGCGGCGGCCGCGAACTGGTGCGTGAACTGGCTGAAGCTTTCGTTGAATTGCGTGGTCATTGGCGTGCTCCTAAAAGGGGAATCCATCTGTTGCGGTGCAGCATAGGCCGGTCTATGTTGCAGTGCAATAACCGCCGTATGGATTTCCGACGAACGGTCAGGAGCCGTTAAAAATCAAACGCTTGTAAGAGTGATCTGAAACCGGTTCCATCCCCTCAGGCGCCGCTGTAGCGGCAACCCGAAGTGCAGGTCTCATGCACCACGACGGCGCTGAGCAGCGGCAGCACCGGCTTGGTCTGGTCCCAGATCCACTTCGCCAATTGCTCGCTGGTCGGATTGTCCAGGCCAGGAATGTCGTTGAGGTAGTGGTGATCGAGCCGGTCGTAGATCGGCTTGAAGGCCGCCTTCACGTCGGCGAAGTCCATGACCCAGCCGGCCTGCGGGTCGACCGGACCCGAGAGATGCAGCTCGATGCGGAACGAGTGGCCATGCAGGCGGGCGCACTTGTGGCCTTCCGGCACGTGCGGCAGGCGGTGCGCGGCTTCGACAGTGAAGACCTTGAAGATGTCCATGCGACGGCTCCGGGAGCGTGGAAACGCGCGGCACCGGGGGACGGTGCCGCGCGAGGGGGCAGCTTAGCGGGCCGGACGCGACTGGCCCTGGCGCGCGCCGCCGGAGCGGGCGCCGTCGCGACGCTGGCCGCCGTGCTTCTTCGGGCCGGCATGGGCGTGGCGCGGTGCATCGCCGTGCGGACGGCGCGCGTGCTTCTGCGGGCCGTTGCGGCGCGGGGTGCGCTCGCCCGCCGGCTGATCGGCCTTGCCCGGGGCACTGTTGCCCCAGCGGATCGGCGTCTGCGGCTCGAAGCCCGGCACGTCGCGCAGGTCCATGTCGCGGTTGAGCAGGCGGACGATGGCGCGCAGGTACTTGGCTTCATCCTGCGCGACCAGCGAGATCGCCTGGCCCGTCGACCCGTTGCGGCCGGTGCGGCCGATGCGGTGCACGTAGTCCTCGGCCACCATCGGCAAGTCGAAGTTGATCACCTGCGGCAGCTGGTCGATGTCAATGCCGCGCGCGGCGATGTCGGTGGCGACCAGCACGTTGATGCGGCCGGCCTTGAAGTCATTGAGCGCGCGCTGGCGGGCGCCCTGCGACTTGTTGCCGTGGATTGCCGCGGTCTTGATGCCGCTCTTCTCTAGGAACGTCGCCAGCTTGTCGCTGCCGTGCTTGGTGCGGGCGAACACCAGTGTCTGCAGGCGGCTGTCCTGCGCCAGCAGGTGCAGCAGCAGGTCGCGCTTGCGGCTGCCGTCCACCGGATGGACGCGATGGGTGATGGTCTCGGCCACGGTGTTGCGCGGCGTCACCTGGATCTGCTTCGGCTCGCGCATGAATTCCAGCGCCAGCTCGCGGATCGGGTCGGCGAAGGTCGCCGAGAACAGCATGGTCTGGCGGTTCTGCCGCGGCAGCTTGGCGAGGATGCGCTTGATCGACGGCAGGAAGCCCATGTCGAGCATGCGATCGGCTTCGTCCAGCACCAGGATCTCGATGCCCGACAGGTCCACGCTGCGGCGCTCGAGGTGGTCGATCAGGCGGCCCGGGCAGGCGATCACCAGGTCCACGCCACGGCGCAGCGCGTCCAGCTGGTTGCCCATGCCGACGCCGCCGTAGATGGTGGTGCTGGGGATGCGCAGGTACTTGCCGTAGCCCCGCAGGCTGTCGTGCACCTGCACGGCCAGTTCGCGGGTCGGCGTCAGGACCAGGGCGCGCGGCTTGCGCGGGCCGCCGCGCTGCACTTCCTGCGGCGTGGTGGCCAGGTACTGGATCAGCGGCAGGCCGAACGCGGCGGTCTTGCCGGTGCCGGTCTGCGCGCCGGCCAGCAGGTCGTGGCCTTCCAGGGCCAGCGGGATGGCCTGTTCCTGGATGGGGGTGGGCTGGGTGTAGCCCTGTTCGTCGAGCGCGCGCAGCAGGGCGGGCGCCAGGCCTAGGGTTTCAAACGTCATGGGTAAGGCTCCAAAGCGGATCGGCCGGACACGCACGCAACGCCGGCACAGCGATGTGCGGCAACGTAGGACGCGCGGAATGCGGCAAGACCGTGACTCGAAGCGTTCCCTGAAACCGCGCTGCGAGAAGGGGTGCGGAGGCGCCAAAACGGCGCTACCGAGCTTGCGCAACGAAAGAAGTCGGAGCGGGGCGGGCGCGGGAACTCGCGGGGGAATTCCCTGCGCCGGCGGACCATCGGGGAAACGAACGGCCGCAGGCAAGCGGCGCGCACTGTAACCGAATCCGGGGCTGAATGGGGGAATCCCCGCTGAAACGGGGTGCTGCGACCGATTGTCGCAGCGCCGAAATCAAGGATTTTCGGGGCGTATCATGGCCCGTGAAGACCCCCTAGCCGATCGCCATGAGCCTTCGCATCCTCCGCCAGAACGACGCCCCGGTGCCCGCGAACGCGGCCGGCGAGGTCGTCTGCCAGGCCGCGCGCGGCTGCAGCGGCTGTCTGGTCCGACACCTGGCCGTCTGCGCGGTGCTGCCGGTGTCCAAGGCCCAGGCGATGGAAGCGCTGGCCGAAGATGTCCGCCTGACGGCGGGCGAGGCTCTCGTCCGCGAGGGCGAACCGCGTCGCGGCGTGTTCACGGTGACCAAGGGCGCGCTGCGACGCATCCGCCTGTTGCCGGACGGCCGCCGGCTGGTGGCCGGCTTCCTGATGCCGGGCGACTTCATCGGTTTCAGCGGCACCTCGCACTACAAGCACACCATCGAGTCGATCACCGACAGCACGCTGTGCGAGTTCTCGATGGCCGACATGCGCAGCCTGTGCAACGACCATCCTGCGCTCGAACGCGAACTGCTCGAACGCGCCTGCGTCGAACTGGATGCGACCCGCGGCAACCTGATGGCGCTGGCCCGCCTGAACCCGATGGAGCGGTTGGCCGGGTTCCTCGTCGACATGGCGCAGCGCCGCCGGCGCCAGGGCCAGGACGACACCGAAGTGATCCTGCCGATGACGCGCACCGACATCGCCGACTACCTGGGCCTGACCGTGGAAACGGTGAGCCGCAGCTTCACCCGCCTGCGCCAGGAAGGCAGCATCGCCACCGACGATCCGCACCATGTGCGCCTGCTGAACCGCGCGCGCCTGGATGCGCTGGCGGAAGCACGGGCCTGATTGTCCCGGGATTCGTGGGGTCCTCATTGTGGGAGCGACGTAAGTCGCGAGGGTTCGCCAGTAAGCTTCATCGCGACTAACGTCGCTCCCACGCCTCAGTTCGCCTCACTCACGCACCAGCTTCCCACCCTGCAATCGACAGCGTGCATCCGCTACGCCGTCCGGCAACACGGCATGGCTGATGATCAGCGCGCTGCGTCCGCGCGCGGCGTCGGCGAAGTCGCGCATCAGCGCATCGGCGGTGTCCTGGTCCAGGCCCTCGGTGGGTTCGTCGAGCAGCAGCAGCGGCGCGTCGCGCAGCAGGGCGCGCGCCAGCGCCAGTCGACGCGCCTGGCCTGCGGACAGCGTGGCGCCGTTCTCGCCGACCCACGCGTCCAGGCGATCGGACAGGCTGCGCACATGCGCTTCCAGCCGTACTTGGGCGAGGACGGACCACAATCGCGCGTCATCGGCGGACGGATCGCCGAGCAGCAGGTTCTCGCGCACGCTGCCGGAGAACACCGGCGCGTCCTGCGGCAGCCACGCGAGGCGTGCATGCCAGTCGGCCGGCGACAGCATGCGCAGGTCCACGCCAGCGAAAGAGACCTTGCCCGATTGCGGTTCGCACAGGCCCAGCACCAACGCCACCAGCGATGACTTGCCCGCGCCGCTGTCGCCGTCGATGACCACGTGATCGCCCGGCGCCACGCACAGGTCTGCCCCGTCGAGCACCGGACGCGAGGCCCCAGGCCACGCGAACGTCACCGCCTGCAGCGCGAGCGCGCCCTGCATCTCCGGTACGCGCGTGCCCGCAGGCGATGTGCGCGCAGGCGCATCGACGACGTCTTCCAGGCGGCGCGTGGCTACGTTGGCGGCGTGCCATGCCTGCCAGGCAGGCACGATGGCGGTGCACGCATCCAGCACCGCGATCGCCATGAAGAACAGGGCGCCAGCCAAGGGCGCGCCGAGCCGCCCCGCATCCACCGCGGACAGCAACACCCACAACATCGCCGGCAGCGCGAATGCGGCGACCACCGCCTGCAAGCCGGTGGCGTCGGCAATCCGTTGCCTGCGCGCACCGTCCCAGCGCGCGACGTCCTGACTCCGGGCGTCCAGCGCCTGCAGCCAAGCCGTGGTGGCATCCATCGCCGCGAGATCGGCCTGGCCCTCGATGCCTTCCTGCACGCTCGCGCGCAGCTGGGTGCGTGCCTGCGCGCGCGCGTCTTCGAGTGCCGCCGCGCGACGGACCGACCACCCGGGGACCACGATGCCAAGCAACAACAGCGTCGCCAGGAGCACCCCGCCGGCCAGTGGCAGCACGCAGACCGCGATGCCGACCGAAAGTACGCTCAGTGCCAGCGCCGCCAGCAGCGGGCCGATCGCGCGGACCAGCCGTCCGTCCACGGCATCGATGTCGGCCAGCAGCCGCGTCACCAGTTCGCCGACCCGATAACGCCCCAGTCCCAGCGGCGCGAGCGGCAGGGCGCGGCGGAAGAACCACACGCGCAAGTCTCGCGCGATGCGCAGGGTGGCGTCGTGCCCGACCAGCTTCTCCGCGTACCGCGACAGGATGCGCGCGAACGTCAGCGCGCGGATCCCGGCGGACGGACCGAAAAAGTTGAAGCCGAGTGCGCCGGTGCCCGCGAGCGCCGCGGCGGTCAGGAAATGTCCCGACACCGCGAGCAACGCGGTACCCGTCAGCAGCGTGAGCAGCAGCAACGTCACCGCCAGGACGGTCAGGCGTCGGTGCGAGCGGAGGACGTCGCTCAGGCGGGTCGCGTGCTCGCTCATGCGCGCTCCTCCGCTGCTTGCACGCGACCGTCGTGGACGCGCCATGTCGTGTCCATCGCCGCCATCGCGGCCGCGCTGTGCGTCGCCATCACGACGCAGCGTCCTTCGGCGAAGCGCACGATCGCCTGCAACACGGCCGCCTCCGTGTCGGGGTCGAGGAACGCAGTGGGTTCGTCGAGCAGCACCAGGTCCGGCGCGCGCAGGAACACGCGCGCCAGGGCGACGCGACGCGCTTCGCCTCCCGAAAGCCCGAAGCCACGCTCGCCGATCACCGTGTCCAGACCCTCCGGCAGCCGGTCGGTGAAGCGGAGGACCTGCGCGGCGTCGGCGGCGGCGCGTAGATCCTCGTCGCTGGCGTCGGGCCTGGCCATGCGCAGGTTCTCGTGCAGGGTGCCGGCGAACAGGAACGGGCGTTGCGGTGCGACGCCGATGCGCAGATGGGGCGCGCGCGTCAGTTCGCCCGCCGTCGCCGGCACCAACCCGGCCAACGCATCGAGCAGCGTGCTCTTGCCACCGCCGCTGGGACCGACCAGCGCCACGCGCTGTCCGCGCTGCAGGGCAATGTTCACGTCGT
The DNA here is from genome assembly GCF_057654715.1 of Pseudoxanthomonas sp. G3. NCBI lineage: Bacteria > Pseudomonadati > Pseudomonadota > Gammaproteobacteria > Lysobacterales > Lysobacteraceae > Pseudoxanthomonas > Pseudoxanthomonas sp. G3. The sequence continues at coordinate 3,624,390 of NZ_CM172805.1, read as the reverse complement.
GCAGCGCATCGCGCGCCGCGCCGGGATGGCGCACCGCCACGCCGCGGGCAACCACGAGGGCGGGCAACGGGACGGCGTCGTGCGCGCCCGGAGCTGCACGCTCGTTGGTATCCAGCAACGGCGCGATCTCGTCCATCGCGGCGCGCGCGGCGGCACGGTCGTGGTAATGCGTGGCCAGGCGGCGCAACGGTGCGTAAAACTCGGGCGCCAGCAACAGGCAGAACACGCCCGCGCCCAGCGTGAGCGGTGCGGCGCGCAGGTCGATCATGCCGAGGTAACTCAAGCCCAGGTACAGCGCGATCATCGCCACGCTGAGGGACGCGAAGAACTCCAGCACCGCCGACGACAGGAAGGCGATCCGCAGCACCCGCAGGCTGCGCACGCGCAACGTCTCGGCGGCGGCGCGGACGCCTTCCAGCTCGGCGTCGCCGCGGCCGTACACGCGGATCAAACCCAGTCCGCGCAGGCGGTCGGCGAAATGGCCGCCCATCCGCGCCAGTGCCTGCAACTGGCGTCGACTGGCGGCTTCGGCGCCCCAGCCCACCAGCATCATGAAGACTGGCACCAGCGGCATCGTCAGCAGCAACACCGCGCCGACGACGCGATCCACGGTGAACACCGCCAGCAGGATCGCCAGTGGCACGCCGACGACTTCGGCGCGCAACGGCACGAAGCCGCCGTAATAGCCTTCGACCGCATCGACATGCGCACCCAGGTGTTCAGCCAGCGCGCCGCTCTGCTGCGCGCGGATCCACGCCGGTCCCCGGGCGACCACGGCGCGCGCCAGCCGAGCGCGCAGCGCCACGCGGATCCGCTCCACTGCCTGGTCCGCCCAGCGCCGCCCGGCCCAGCCGAGCAGGGCGCGCAGCAGCAGCGTGGCGAGCAACGCGGCCAACAGCGGCAGCTGCGCCGCGGCCGTTTCTCCGGCGACGAACACGCGCTGGATGCAGAGGGCGATCAATGCCGCCTGCGGCACCACCAATACGCCGGCCAGCACCGTGCAGCCGCTCGCCGCCCGGAGCGGTCCGCCCGCGTCGCGTCCCAGTTCGGCAAGCCGGGCCTGCGGCGTCATCGTCGAAAAGGCCGGCGGTGTGCCGGCGGCAGGCGCGTCGCTCATGCGGGCAGTGGCCGGCAGCCGAGCGCGGCCAGCACGCCGTGCAGCGCGGGGTGCTTCATCAGCCAGGGCGAGGCGAGCGTCAGCAGGCCGGCCGCCAGTACGAATCCTGCGGCGACGCGCCGGAATGCAGGCTGTTGCCAGCGTCGGCCCAGGCGCGCGCCGGACCATGTCAGCGTCACCATCATCGGCAACGTGCCGAGGCCGAATGCGGCCATCGTCAGCGCGGCATCACGCGCGTTCGCCTGCAGCCATGCCACCGTCAGCAGGCTGAGGCTGAGGCCGCACGGCAACCAGCCCCATAGCGCACCCGCGGCGAGGCGACGCGGAAGCGTGTTCGCGGGCAGCACGCGAGCATGCAGCGGGCGCAGGGCCTGCCAGACCTTCGCGCCGGGGCGTGCGAGCACATCGAATCGGCCGCGCTGATCCAGCAGCCGCAGCGCCAGCGCCACCAACGCCAGACCCACGCCAACGCGCATCGCCACCACGGCCGTGTCATGGCGCGCGAGCGCCAGCAGGCCGCTGCCGAACACGCCGACCAGCGCGCCGGCGAGCGCGTAGCCGCCGAGGCGCCCGAGATTCACCTGCAGCGCCTCGCGCCAGCCCTGTTGGGACGCCATCGCCGAGAAGCCGGTGGCGATGCCGCCGCACATCACCGCGCAGTGCGTGCTGCCCACCAGCCCTGCGAGCAGCGCGGCGAGCAGGACGGGAAGGTCAGGCCCCATCGGCGTCGCGCAGGACCGAGGTCGGCGGTGCCGACGAGTGCGGCGGTACATCGTCGAGGATGTCCAGCGCCGGCGTGTCGAGATCATCGAACTGGCCTTTGCGCACCGCCCAGGTGAACGCCGCGATCGCCAGCCCCAGCAGGAGCAGGCTGATCGGCAGCAGCATCAGCAGGATGTTCATGCGGCAAGCCTCCTGTCGTCGCGCGCCAGCCGCAGCGCGTTGACCGTCACGACCAGCGAGGATACCGCCATGCCGAGTGCGGCGATCCACGGCGTCACCAGGCCGGCGGCCGCCAGCGGCACGGCGAGCAGGTTGTAGCCGGCCGACCAGGCGAGGTTCTGCTTCACGAGTTTGCGTGCCAGATGCGCCACCCGCACCGCATCGGCAATGCGCAGCAGCGAGGGACCGGTGGCCACGAAGTCCGCAGCTTGCTGCGCGAGCGGGGCGCCTTCTCCCATCGCGATGGACACATCGGCGCCGGCGAGCACCGGCGCATCGTTGAGACCGTCGCCGACCATCGCGACGATGCGGCCTTCCCGCTGCAACTGACGCACCCGCGCCAGCTTGTCCTCCGGTGACTGGCGCGCGAGCGGGGCGGCGATCCCCAGTGCATGCGCGAGCCGCTGTACGGCACCGTCGCTGTCGCCGCTGGACAGATGGAGCCGCAGTCCCTGTGCGCGCAACGCATCCAGGGCGGCGGCGGCGTCCCCGCGCGGCCGTTCGCTCAGGGTTAAGCGCGCCATCGCGTGCGTGCCGTCGCTGAGCCAGAGGCCGCCATCGTCCTCGCGGCCCGCCGCCCAGTCCGCGCGGCCGAGGCGCCAGCGCCGGCCATCGACCTCGCCTTCCACGCCACTGCCCGGATGCGCCACCACGCCTTGTGCGGTGGCACGGGCATCGACATCGGCAAAGGCCGCGGCGATGGGGTGGCCGCTGTCCTTCTCGAGTGCAGCGGCGATACGCGTGGCGGCGTCCACATCGAGACCGTTGAACACGTCGACCGCCACCCGCGCCGGGCGGCCATCGCTGAGCGTGCCGGTCTTGTCGAAGACCATGTCGGTGGCGCGCGCCAGCGTGTCCAGCGCTTCCGGTCGCGTCGCCAGCACGCCGCAGCGCGCCAATGCGCCGTGCGCCGCGGCGAGCACGGCCGGCACCGATAGCGACAGCGCGCAGGGGCAGCTGATGACCAGCAGGGCGAGGGTGACCTCGAAGGCGCGCTCGGGCTGGTAGATCCGCCAGCCGACGTAGACGCACACGGCCAGCACCAGCAGGCTGGCCACCAAGTGGCGGCCGAGCCGGTCGGCCATGCGTGCCAGGGGCGGGCGATGGCTTTGCGCGCGGTCCACCAGGTCGGCCAGCTGCGAGAGGCGTGTCGCGTGGCCGGTCGCGGTGGCGCGCAAGCGCGCGGGACGTTCGCGGCAGGTCGTGCCCGCGTACACCGTCTCACCCGAGCGCCGACGCACCGGTCGCGATTCGCCGGTCAGCAGCGCTTCTTCGAAATCCGCGTCCTGGTCCAGCAGGATGCCGTCGGCCGGTACGCCGTCCCCGGCGGCCACGCATACCGTGTCGCCGATGCGCAATGCGGAAGGCGGCACCGATTCGCGCGTGCCGTCGTCGCGCTCGCGGGTGGCGAAGACCGGTTGCGCCCGTGCCAGCGCGTCGACCTGCGCGGTCGCCACGTTGCGCGCGCGCTGTTCCAGCATGCGCGCGGCCAGCAGCAGGAAGACGAACATCACCGCCGCGTCGTACCAGATATGGGTGCCGCCGCGGATCGTCTCCGCCAGGCTGGCGAAGTAGGCCAGCAGCGTGGAGCCGGCGATCAGCGTGTCCATGCCGAGGTGGCGGGCGCGCAGTTCGCGCGCCATGCCGGCGAGGAACGGCCAGCCGCTGTAGAACACCACCGGCGTGCTGACCAGGAACGTCAGCCACCGGAACAGGTCGCGCGTGGGCACCGGCATCGTCGCGTTGACGTCCAGGTACAACGCCTCGGCCAGCATCATCGCCTGCAGCGAGCCCAGGCCGGCCACGCCCAGGCGCAGCAGCCAGCGCCGGCGTTCCGACAGGCGCGCCTGTTCGCGCGCATCGCCGGTGGCCAGGTAAGGCCGGTAACCGAGCATCGCCAGGCGTTCGAGCAGCGTGGAGAGTTTCGTCCGCGCCGGATCCCAGCTCAGGCGGATGCGTCCGGTGACCGCGTTGGCCGTGGTGTCGAGGACGCCGGCTTCGCGCGCCAATGCGCGGTCGATCAGCCAGGCGCAGGCCGCGCAGCGCATGCCGTCGGTGAGCAGCACGATCTCGCGACCGCCATCGATCAGGCGGCTGTGTTCGTCCAGCAGTTCGGCCCGGTCCCAGCTGTCCAGGTCGCTGCGCGAGGCCTGCACACGATTCGCTGCCGCGCTGCGCAGGCGGTAGTAACTGCCCAGGTCGGCGTCTTCGATCCATGCGGCGGCGGCCGCGCAGCCCTCGCAGCAGAACGCCCGGTTGCCGTCGATGCGCGCCGTCGTGCCGTCGGCGACGGGTTCGCCACAGTGATGGCACCGCGCGACCGACATGTCCATGCGTGGGTGCTCAACCGCCCCCGTGCGAGGGGGCCAGACGGACTGCTTGCGTGTCCTTCTGCAGGCGGCCGCGAATGCGCCAACTGCCGTCTTCCGGGCCGAGCTGCACGTTCCAGTCGTGCGTCGTGTCGATCTCGCCCGCCGCGCGCCAGCCCGCGGTATCGCGCGCCAGCGGCAGGGTGATGTCCTGAGCCGCGACGGTGGGATGGGCCAGCGTCAGCGCCAGCGGCGACGTGCCGGCAAGTTCGCCGGTCACCGGCACCAGTTCGACGTGATCGGCGCGCACTTGCACGATCGCACTGAGCTTGCGGCGCGCTGCATTCTCGTCCGGGCCGAGATCGGTGGTCTGGATCTGGGAAACGCGGTCGACCTTGTCGGTGACCGCGTCGACGCTGCCCGAGCGGACGGCCACCACGACGAGGCCGACGCCGGCGACGATCGAGGCCAGGGGAATGCCGAGCACCACCCACATCATCGGTTCCTTCCAGAAGGGGCGCTGGGCGTCGGGGCGTGCGGAGTTCGTGATCATTGGATCGGTCCGAAGTAGCTGGTGTCGACGGTCTTCTCGCCGCCGCCCTCGAGACTGCGAACGGTGAGTGCCACCCCGTGGCGGCCCCTGATGTCTGCCGGTGCCGTGGCGACCAGCGGCAGCGAAAGCACCTGCTCGGGCTCGGCGGTGACGGTCATCTCGCCGCCGCGCAACGCGATGCCCGGCGTGGCCGAGGTCAGGGTGATGCGGTAGTGATGCGGTCGCTGGTCCTTGTTGACCAGCTTGAGGGTATAGCTGTTCTCGACCTGGCCGCCGGCGACTTCGCGGTATAGCGCGTTGCGGTCGCGCAGCACCTCTGCGATCAGGTCGCTGCGATGGGTCACGCCCCAAGCCCAGCCGACGACCAGCGTGAGCAGCAGTGCGCCATAGACCACCACCCGTGGGCGCAGCACGCGCGAGCGCTTGCCGTCGATGGCGTTCTGGGTCGTATAGCGGATCAGGCCCTGCGGGTAGCCCATCTTGTCCATGACCTCGTTGCAGGCGTCGATGCAGGCGCCGCACGCGATGCACTCGTACTGCAGGCCGTTGCGGATGTCGATGCCGGTCGGGCAGACCTGCACGCAGATCGTGCAGTCGATGCAGTCGCCGAGTTGTTCGGGCACGAACTTCGGCAGCGGCTCCACCACCGCGCCGGCGCCGGCGAAGGTGATCGTGCCGTGCGCGCCGAGGCGCTGGTCCGCCGCACTCGGGTGCGCGTTGGCGCGCATCACGTAGTCGTAGGCGACGGCCGGCTCCAGCAGGCCGCGCACGCGTTCCAGCACGCTGCCCAAGCCGCGCTTGCGCGGTCCGCGTGGCTCGCCTCGCATCGGGTCGTAGGCGATGATGAGGGTGTTGCGGTCGAACATCGCGCTCTGGAAGCGCGCGTACGGGCACATGTACTTGCAGACCTGCTCGCGCAGGAAGCCGGCGAAGCCCCACGTGGCCAGCGCGTAAAACAACACCCAAAACGTCTCCCAGCCGCCCCACGCGAACGGCCACAGGCGCGCGCCGAGATCGAGGATGGGAGTGAAGAAGCCGACGAAGGTGAAGCCGGTCCACAGCGCGAACGCCGCCCAGAGCACGTGCTTGCCGCCCTTGCGCAGCAGCTTGTTCGCGCTCCACGGCGCGGCATCGAGCTTGATCCGCGCGCCGCGGTCGCCTTCGGTCCAGCGCTCCATCCACAGGAAGACTTCCGTCCACACCGTCTGCGGGCAGGCGTAGCCGCACCACAGCCGTCCCGCGAGCGAGGTGAAGAAGAACAGCGCCATCGCCGCGATGATCAACAGCATCGCCAGGAACAGGAAGTCCTGCGGCCAGAACACCAGACCGAACACGTAGAACTTGCGCGCGGGCAGGTCGAACAGCACCGCCTGGCGGCCGTCCCACTTCACCCACGGGAACACGTAGTACATGCCCAGCAGCCACCACACCGCGGCCACGCGCAGGCGGTTGAGCGTGCCGGCCACGTCGCGCGGATAGACCTTGCGCTCGCTGACGTAGAAGGAATTGCCGTGCGTATCCACCACGTCCAGTGGGATGCGGCGCTTGGAGGATTCCGGCGTGGAAGCGGGCGTGGACATGGACGACTCTGTCGTGGCTGGCGTCATGCTCGCGCTGTGCGGGCGCGCGAGGGAGCGACGGTTTGTCGCAGGCTGCGCGCGCTCAGTCCGGCGGTAGCGCGCGGTTGAAACGGCTGGCCGGGCGCAGCAGGATCCAGGTGAACAGGCTGCTGGCCGCCGTCGCCAGCCAGAACATGAAGAAGCCCAGCGTGTAGCCGAGCTCGCGGCTGATCGCCAGGTCCGGGAACGTCATGTCGCGCAGCGTCAGCGGATCGACGAAGGCGAAGAACACCATCGTCGCCACGCCCGCCGCGAAGAAGCTCGGCCAGAGCACCGCCCCGACGCGCTGCGCGAGCGGTCGGGGCGGGTGGTCGAGGCGGGGCTCGGTGAAGTCGGTCATGGTGCGGCTGCGGCAGCCGGACCCTGCTTGTGCGACAGCGACCAGACGTATGAAGCGACCAGCCGCGCGCGGGTCTCGCCCAGCAGTTCGCGATGGGCGGGCATCACGCCGTGGCGACCCTTCGTGATCGTGGCGCGCAGGCTCTCCTTGCTGTTGCCGTACAGCCAGTAGTCGTCGGTCAGGTCAGGCGCGCCGAGTTCCGGATTGCCCTTGCCGTTCACGCCATGGCAGGCCACGCACAGGCCCTCGTAAAGCGGCTTGCCCTGGGCGGCCATGAAGTTGTTCTGCAGGCCTTCCTCGGGATTGCCGAGCACGTTGACGTAGGCGATCACGTAGTCGATCGCGTTGTCGCCGCCCATGTTGGTCAGCGCGGTGCCCCATTCCGGCATCACGCCCTCGCGGCCGTCCAGCACCGTCTGCAGCACCAGATCGGGCGTGCCGCCCCAGTGCCAGATGCCATCGGTCAGGTTGGGGTAGCCGATCGCGCCCTGACCCGACGAGCCGTGGCAGGTGGCGCAGGTGTTGTTGAAGATCGAGCGGCCCAGCGCCAGTGCCTTCGGATCCCTGGCCAGCGCGTCGATCGACTGCCCGGCGAAGGGCGCGAACGTCGCCTCCAGCTTCTTGTCCTCCACCGCCTTCTGCTGGTCGTGCTCGCTCGCCGAGGACCACTTGCCGTAGCCGGGAATGATGCCGAGGCCGCCGTACCAGGCGATGTAGCCGATGCTGAAGACGATGGTGATGTAGAACAGGTTGATCCACCACCTCGGCAGGGGCTTGTTGTACTCGGTGAGGTCGCCGTCCCAGACGTGCGAGGTGTCTTCCGGCGCGGGATCGCCAGGACGGCGGCGCGCGGTCCACCACAGCAGCCCCACGCAGCCCAGGATGTTCAGTACGACCAGCGCGACGATGAAACCGATCCAGCCAGCGCTCATGGGTTCTTCTCCCCGTCCTCACCCAGCGGCAGGCGCGCCGCATCCTCGAAATCCACCTTGCGGCGTGGGCTCCAGGCCCAGACCCAACCAGCCAGGAACAACACCAGCAGTACCGCGGTCACGATGCCGGACACCATGGCTCAGCCCCCCCTCGGCGCGGCCTTGCCCAGCCCTTGCAGGTAGGCGACCACGGCGTCCAGTTCGGTCTTGCCGTCGACATCGGCGGCGGCGTTGGAAATCTCTTCCTCCGAGTACGGATGTCCCAGCGTCTTCAGCGTCTTCATGTGCTGGGTGACTTCCGCCCCGTCCACCGTGGCGTTCTCCAGCCAGGGGAAGGCGGGCATGTTCGACTCGGGCACCACGTCGCGCGGATTGACCAGGTGCACGCGATGCCAGTCGTCGGAGTAGCGTCCGCCGACGCGGGCCAGGTCCGGCCCGGTGCGCTTGCTGCCCCACTGGAACGGGCGGTCGTACACCGACTCGCCGGCCAGCGAGTAGTGGCCGTAGCGTTCGGATTCGAAGCGCAGCGTGCGCACCATCTGCGAATGGCAGTTGTAGCAGCCCTCGCGGATGTACACGTCGCGCCCGGCCAGTTCCAGCGCGGGATAGGGCTTCACGCCTTCCAGCGGCTCGATCGCCTCGGCCTGGAACATCAGCGGCACGATCTCCGCCAGGCCGCCGAAGGACACCGCCACCGCGATCAGCACGGCCATCAGGCCGACGTTCTTCTCGATCTTCTCGTGCGAATTTCCGTTGCTCATCTCGTCGTTCCTCAGGCGCGGGCTTGCGACGCGTCGGGCGCCATGATCGGTTGCGGCGACGTGCACTTCGCGCCCTGCAGGGTCTTCACCATGTTCCAAGCCATCAGGAACATGCCGGCCAGCACCAGCAGGCCGCCCGCCAGGCGGAACAGGTAGTAGGGGTAGGTGGCGTTGAGCGCTTCGACGAAGCTGTAGGTCAACGTGCCGTCGGCGTTGGTGGCGCGCCACATCAGGCCCTGCATCACGCCGGCGATCCACATCGAGGCGATGTAGAACACCACGCCGATGGTGTGCAGCCAGAAGTGCGTGTCGATGGCCTTCACCGAATGCATCTGCTCGCGGCCCGACAGCTTCGGCAGCAGCGCGTAGATCGCGCCGACCGAGATCATCGCCACCCAGCCCAGCGCGCCGGCGTGCACGTGGCCGATGGTCCAGTCGGTGTAATGGCTCAGGGAGTTGACCGTCTTGATCGACATCATGGGACCTTCGAAGGTCGACATCATGTAGAACGACAGCGAGACGATCAGGAACTTCAGGATCGGGTCGGTGCGCAGCTTATGCCACACGCCCGACAGGGTCATGAGGCCGTTGATGGCGCCGCCCCAGCTGGGTGCCAGCAGGACCAACGAGAACACCATGCCCAGGCTCTGCGCCCAGTCCGGCAGCGCGGTGTAGTGCAGGTGATGCGGGCCCGCCCACATGTAGACCGCGATCAGCGCCCAGAAGTGCACGATGGACAGGCGGTAGGAGTAGATCGGGCGACCGGCCTGCTTCGGCACGAAGTAGTACATGATCCCGAGGAAGCCGGCGGTCAGGAAGAAGCCCACCGCGTTGTGGCCGTACCACCACTGCACCATCGCATCGACCGCGCCGCTGTAGACCGGGTAGGAGTGCAGCAGGCCGCTGGGCAGGGCCAGGCTGTTGATGATGTGCAGCAGCGCCACGGCGATGATGAAGGCGCCGTAGAACCAGTTCGCCACGTATATGTGTTTCACCTTGCGCTTGGCGAGGGTGCCGAAGAACAGCACGGCGTAGGCCACCCACACCACCGCGATCAGTACGTCGATGGGCCAGATCAGCTCGGCGTATTCCTTGCCCTGGGTCAGGCCCAGCGGCAGGGTGATCGCCGCCAGCAGGATCACCAGCTGCCAGCCCCAGAACACGAACGCCGCCAGCGTGTCCGAGAGCAGCCGCACGTGGCTGGTCCGCTGCACCACGTGCAGGCTGGTGGCGAACAGCGCGCAGCCGCCGAACGCGAAGATCACCGCGTTGGTGTGCAGGGGACGCAGGCGGCCGTAACCGAGCCATGGCAGGTCGAAGTTCAGGGCCGGCCAGTACAGCTGGGCGGCGATCAGTGCGCCCACGGCCATCCCCACGATGCCCCAGACCACGGTCATGACCGCGAACTGGCGCACCACCTTGTCGTTGTAAGTCCCCCGGACGCCTTGCATGCGGCCTCTCCTGTGCTGGTGCGGAGGATTCTCCGGCCCGGTCGGGCGGGCCGCATTGATCAGGATCAACCCCTCCCCGGGCCGGTGGCGCGGCACGCACCGGACGCCGCGTGTCGGTGCGGCGGGGGTGCGACCGTTGGTCGCCCCCGTCCATGGCACGGGCAGGACTAGAATCCCCGCCAGACCACCGGGAGCCGCGTTCCATGCCGGACATGACCGTCGTCGAACTGTCCCGTCTGCAATTCGCGCTGACGGCGATGTACCACTTCCTCTTCGTGCCCCTGACCCTGGGGCTGTCCTTCATGATCGCCATCATGGAAAGCGTCTACGTCATGACGGGGCGCGACCTCTGGCGGCGAATGACCCTGTTCTGGGGCACGCTGTTCGGCGTCAACTTCGCCATGGGCGTGGCCACCGGCATCGTGATGGAGTTCCAGTTCGGCATGAACTGGTCCTACTACAGCCACTACGTCGGCGACATCTTCGGCGCGCCGCTGGCCATCGAGGGCCTGATGGCGTTCTTCCTGGAAGCGACCTTCATCGGCCTGTTCTTCTTCGGCTGGGACAGGCTGAGCAAGGTGCAACACCTGGTGGTGACCTGGCTAGTCGCATTGGGTTCTAACTTCTCGGCGCTGTGGATCCTGGTCGCCAACGGCTGGATGCAGAACCCGGTCGGTGCGGTCTTCAATCCCGAGACCATGCGCATGGAGATCACCGACTTCATGGCGGTGATCTTCAATCCGGTGGCGCAGGCGAAATTCGTGCATACGGTCTCGGCCGGCTATGTCACCGGCGCGATGTTCGTCATGGCGATCAGCGCGTTCTACCTGCTGCGCGGGCGCAACGCCGATTTCGCCAAGCGCTCGATGGCGGTGGCCGCCAGCTTCGGCCTGGCCTCGGCGCTGTCGGTCGTGGTGCTGGGCGACGAGAGCGGCTACGCCACCAGCGAGCACCAGAAGATGAAGCTGGCCGCTATCGAAGCGATGTGGGAGACCGAACCCGCCCCGGCCGGCTTCAACGCCTTCGCCATCCCCGACCAGAAGCACCAGACCAACCATTACGCGCTGCACATCCCCTACGTAATGGGCCTGATCGGCACGCGTTCGTTCAACACCGAGATGCCGGGCATCCTGGACCTGGTGGAGCGTGCCGAGGGCCGCATCCGCAACGGCCTGATGGGGTACGAGGCGCTGCAGAAATTGCGCGCGAACCGCAACGACGGCACCGCACGCTACATCTTCGAAGCGCACTGGCGCGATATCGGGCACGCGCTGCTGCTCAAGCGTTACCGCGAAGACATCGGCAACGCGACCGAGGAGGAAATCGCGAAGGCCGCGCACGACACCATCCCGCACGTGGCGCCGCTGTTCTGGAGCTTCCGCCTGATGGCGGGGCTGGGCTTTTACTTCATCGCCTTCTTCGCCGTCGCGTTCTATCTCGCCAGCCGGCAGCGGCTGGACCGCTACCGATGGCTCCTGAAAGTCGCGTTCTGGAGCCTGCCCCTGCCATGGCTGGCGATCGAGGCCGGCTGGCTGATCGCCGAGTACGGGCGCCAGCCCTGGATCATCGATGGTGTGCTGCCGACCTTCCTGGCCGCCTCCGGGTTGAAGCTGCACCAGATCATCATCACCCTCAGCGGCTTCGTGCTGGTCTACACGGTGCTGGCGGTGATCGAGTTCTGGCTGATGCGCAAGCTGATCCTGAAAGGGCCCGACCACCTGGCCGAACCCGCGCCCGACACGCTCGGCGCGCCACAGCCGGCCCCGGCGGGCTGACGGGAGACCACGCATGGACACGATTCCCCTCGATTACGCCACGCTGCGCCTGATCTGGTGGCTGCTGCTGGGCATCCTGCTGATCGGCTTCGCGATCATGGACGGCTTCGACCTGGGCGTGGCGACGCTGTTGCCCGCGGTGGCGCGCACCGACGAAGAGCGCCGCATCGTGCTGAACGTCATCGGCCCGGTGTGGGAAGGCAACCAGGTGTGGCTGATCCTCGGCGGCGGCGCGATCTTCGCGGCGTTCCCGCCGCTGTATGCCGTCAGCTTCTCCGGGTTCTACATCGCGATGTTCCTGATCCTGTTCGCGCTGATCCTGCGGCCGGTGGGCTTCAAGTTCCGCAGCAAGGTGCCCGACCCGCGCTGGCGCGCCGCCTGGGACTGGGCGTTGTTCGTCAGCGGGCTGGTGCCGGCGCTGGTGTTCGGCGTGGCGATGGGCAACGTGCTGCTCGGCGTGCCGTTCCATTTCGACGAGACCTTGCGGATCTTCTACGAAGGCGGGCTGTTCGGCCTGCTCACGCCCTTCGCGCTGCTGTGCGGCCTGGTCAGCGTGGCGATGTTGGTCATGCACGGCGCCGGCATGCTGGCGATGAAGACCTCCGGCGCCATCGCCGAGCGCGCGCGCCGCTACGGCAGTATCGCGGCGCTGGCCACGGCGGTGCTGTTCGTGATCGGTGGCTTCTGGGTCGCGCGCATCGACGGTTACGCGCTGCAGGTGGCGATGGATCCCGCCGGGCTGTCCAACCCCTTGGCCAAGGTCGCCGTGGCCCAGGCCGGTGCGTGGATGGACAACTACGCACGCTGGCCGATCACCTGGGCGCTGCCGGCGCTGGGCGTGGCGGGCGCGCTGCTGAGCGCGATGTGGCTGCGTGCCGGGCGCGCGGGCCTGGCGTTCCTGGCGTCCTCGGTCAGCATCGCCGGCATCATCCTGACCGAGGGACTGGCCACCTTCCCGTTCCTGCTGCCGTCGTCCACCCAGGCGGGCTCCAGCCTGACCCTCTGGGACGCCTCGTCCAGCCACATGACGCTGTTCATCATGCTGCTGGCCACGGCGTTCTTCCTGCCCATCGTCCTGCTGTACACCGCCTGGGTCTTCCGCGTGCTGCGCGGCAAGGTCGACCAGGCCGGCATGGGACGCAACCCGAACGCGTACTGAGGAGGCCTTCGCATGTGGTACTTCAGCTGGATCCTGGGCGCTGGCCTGGCGGCGAGCTTCGCCATCCTCAACGGCATGTGGTACGAGATGCGCGAGAACGATCGCGAGGCGGGCGAGCGCAAGGCCTGACGGCGCGTTTGCTTCGTCGCAGAAAAAAGCCCCGGCTCGAGCCAGGGCTTTTCGTTGCCGAAACGCGAGGCGTCAGAACTCCTGCGAGAAACGGATGCCTATCGTGCGCGGCTGCGACACGACCGTGTAGACCTGCCCGTTCGGGTACTCGGGCACTACGCCGGCGGCGCCGCAGACGGATTCCGCGCACTGGGTGAAGCGGTTCAGCTCGCCGCGTTCGTCGAACAGGTTGTTGACGTACACGTCCACCTTCCAGTCGTTGCGGCGGAAGCCGGCCGACACGTCCACGGTGGTGTACGCATCCAGATCGCCGAGGATGTCGCGCTCGGCCAGGCGCAGGTCGGACTTGCGATCGCCCACATGCACCACCGCGCCCTGCAGGAACGCCTCGCCGCCCGCCACGTCGAACGTGTAGCGCGCGGTCAGGTTGCCCTTGACCTTCGGCGTGACCGGCAGCTGCGTGCCTTCCGGCGCTTCAGGATCGGCGCATTCGGTGACCGGGTTGCCGTCGTCGTCGGTGAAGCCGCAGTAGTTCTCGGTCAGTTCCGCGTCGTAGAACGCGGCGCCGGCCGTCAGCTGAAGGTTGTAGGTGGCCGCGAACGCCAGCGAGACTTCGGCGCCGTTGATGCGCGCTTGGTTGGCGTTCTTGATCTCGGTCAGTCCGTTCGCGCCGAGGATGGAGAACTGGAAGTCCTCCCAGTCCTGGCGGAACACCGACCCGTTGAACGACAGCCGGTTGTCCAGCCACGTCGTCTTCCAGCCGAACTCGTAGTTGGTCAGGTAATCCGACAGGTAAGGCGGTAGCGTGCCGCGGCGGTTGATGCCGCCGGGACGGAAGCCCTCCGACCAGGTGCCGTAGATCATCTTGGTGTCGTCGATCCGCCAGGTCAGGTTGAAGCGGCCGATATGGCCGTTCTCCTTCACCCGCTTGTCGAAGAAGCTGCAGGGCGCGCCGTTGAAGGTGGGCGCACCGTCCGGGCAAGCCGCCTCGCCGTAGCTGGACACCCAGCCCCAGTCGGCGAAACCGAAGAAGCCCTTCAGGCTGTTGTCGACCTCGAACCAGCGCGCGCCGGCGGTCGCGGTGAGGTCCTCGGTGATGTCGAAGCTGAGCTCGCCGAACACCGCCTTGTCCTTGTCCTGGCGCAGCTGCTTGGTCAGCCAGATCGTGTCCGGCCAGCCCGTGACCGACTGCACCGCCGACAGTCCATCGATCTTGTAGCGCTGCTGGATGTCGTGTTCCTGGTCCTGCATGAACACGCCGGCGACGAAGCGGAAGCGGTTCTCGGTCGGCGACGCGATGCGCAGTTCGTGGCTGGTCTTCTTGTAGCCGTCCACGCCTTGGATGTACTGCGACGGGTTGACCAGCGAGCCCGGCGCACAGGTGAACGTATCCGGATCGAAGTCCGAACAGGTGTACGCGCCATAGGCCGCCAGCGTGTCGTACCAGAACGCGTAGTCGTTGTAGTCCTGCTCCACGTCGACGTCGCGGTCCAGTCGGGCGAACGCGTAGGTCAGGTCGAAGTTGCCTATCTTGCCTTCCACCGTCAGCGCGGCCTGCCACCAGCGATCGTCCGAAGTTTCCGGATAGAAGTGGGTCAGCGCCAGTTCGCCCACCTGTGGATCGACGGCGAAGCCGCCCTTGGACTTCTGCTGCTGGCCCATGACGGTCGGGGTGATCGACCAAGTGTCGTTGAGGTCCACCTTCAGCGCCAGGCGCGCGCCTGTGGTGTCGACCTCGTTGTAGTCCTTCTTCGCGCGGTCGGCGTTATCGATGGTGCCGTTGCCGCCGGAGTCGGCGTCCCACGAGGGGAAGGTGCGCGTGCCGTACACGTTGTCGATGTAGCCGGCGTCGTGCTTGTTCCACGCGACCAGGCGGATCGCGGCGCGGTCGCTCATCGGCAGGTTGAGGAAGCCTTCGGCGACGTGGCCGATGCCGCCATGGCTGACGCTGTTGAGTTCCAGCCCGTAGCCGGCGGCGAAGCCGGTGGGGTCGGGCTTGTTGGTGATGATGCGCAGCGTGCCCGCCTGCGAACTGGCGCCGTACAGCGTGCCCTGCGGGCCGGCCAGCGACTCGACGCGGTCGATGTCGTAGATGTGGATGTCCAGCGGGCCCTGGATGGTGGTGACCGGCTGTTCGTCCAGGTACATACCCACGCTAGGCAGCGAACCGGAGTGGTTGCCATCGCCGCCGCTGGCGACGCCGCGCATGTAGATCTGCGCGAAGCCCGGGCCCGCCGACTGGTACGACACGCTGGGCAGGTACTTCACGTAGTCATCGAAATCGGTGACGTTGAGGTTCTTCAACTGTTCCGTGCCCAGTACCTGGATGCTGATCGGCACTTCCTGCAGGTTCTCCACGCGCTTCTGCGCGGTCACCGTGACGGTGTCCAGCGTGGCCGCCGCGCGCTCGCCCTCGGTGGGCGGCGTGGCGGGCGCGTCCTGCGCCATCGCGGTGGCACCGAACGCGAGGTAGATCGCGGCGGTCAACGGGAACCTCGCCAGGGTCGACGGATTGCGCCGCCCCGGTTTTCTTCTGTTGCGGTTACTCATCCAGCTCACCTCTCTCCAGTGATGATGGTCAATCGGGGATGGAACTGCCCTCCGTGAAGTCCGGAACCGCCGGATAGGCGCCCAACACAGGCCCCAAGGCGTTCTTCAGCGGCTCCAGCCACGGTTCGTAATGCCGCCAGTGATCCACGCCTTCGCGGTAGATGGGTTGGCGGACCTGTTCGGAACTGGCGGTCCGGACGGGCCGCGCGTTCTCGAAGAAGCGCAGGCAGCCGTCTTCGAACGGCAGCCCGCAGTAGTCCAGCAGGCGACGCACCTCGACCTCGGTGTCGTCCACCAACTGCTCGTAGATCACCCGGTGCACGCGCCCGGGCAGCACGGCGTCGTAGTGCGCCATCAGCGCCACGTAGTCGCGGTAATAGCGCCCGATGTCCTCCAGGCCATAACTGAAGCCCTGGCCGCGCGCGAAATGCTGCTTGTAGCCAGAGAAGCAACAGGCCAGCGGATGCCGGCGCGCGTCGATGATCTTCGCGTTGGGCAGCATCAGGTGGATCAGGCCGGTGTGGGCGAAGTTGTTCGGCATCTTGTCGATGAAGAACGGCCGGCCGGACTTGCGGTGGATGCGGGTCGTCTCGAGGTAACGCTCGCCAAGCGCGCGCAGGGCGTCGCTGTCCAGCATCGCCAGCAGGTCGTGGTAGGTCTCGGCGCCGTCGCTGCGGGCCTGCGCACGCAGCTCGCGGGTGATCGAGGTGATCTCCGGCAGTTCCATCGTGCCTTCCACCGCCGAGTGACTGGCCAGGATCTGTTCCAGCAACGTGGAGCCGGCGCGCGGCATGCCGACGATGAAGATCGGGTCCGGCGCGTCGCAGCCCCGGCCGGCGCGCGCGGCGAAGAACGCAGCGCTATGCGTGGCCTTCAGCCGCTCGACGCGCGCATGCGTGTCGTCGGCGCTGTAGGCAAGCTGCGTGCGGCGCAAGACGTTGCCGTCGCGATAATGCGCGAACGAGGCGGCGTACTCGGCGGCGTCTTCCAGTGCCTTGCCCAGCGCGAAGTCCAGGTGCAGGCGATGGTCGTCGGCCAGGTCATCGCGTGCGCGCTGCGCGCGCATGGTCGCGACATCTTCGTTACTGAAGCGGAACGTCTTCAGATTGGCCAGGCTCCACCACACTTCGCCGAAACCGGGCTGGAGCGCAAGCGCGCGACGGTAGGCGTCGATCGCGCGCGCCGCGTGGCCGGCGGTCTTCAGCGCGTGGCCGTAGCTCATCCAGATCTTCGCCTGGTTCGGATACGACGCCAGCACGCGTTCGTACAACGTCAGTGCAGGTTCGTAATCGCCGATGCGGCACAGGACCACGGCCTTCAGATTGAGGTGCGCGGGGTTGTCGGGGTCGTGCGCGAGCAGCGCATCGATGGTTTGCAGCGCCTCCCGCGGCCGATTGGCCCGATGCAAGACCAGCGCGTGGTTCTGCCGGGCCGCGTGGAAGTCCGGTGCGAGTTCCAGGCAGCGCGCGAGCAGGGCATCGGCATCGTCGATGCGGCCTACGCGCGCGGCGACCTCGGCCAGCATGCGGATCGCGGCGACGTCGGTCGGCGTGCGCTTCAGGCGGTCGCGCAACAGCGCCTCGGCCTCGGGGATGCGGTTGTCGGCGAGGGCGGCCGCGGCCTGCATCAGCTGCGGATCGCGGGTGGAATAGCGCGTGTGCTGCAGGTAGGCCGCGGCGGCGCCGTCGGCAGCGCCCATCGCGGCGAGATGGTCGCCCAGCTCGCGCCAGGCCTGGGGCAGGTCCGGTTTCAGGGCCAGGGCGCGCCGCAGCGCAGGCACCGCGGCATCGCCACGCCCGGCCCGGCCGAGCGCCAGGCCCTGTTCGAGGTGGGCCAGCGGCCATTGTGGGTGTTCGCGCACCAGCGGCTCCAGCACGTCGAGTGCGTGCGCCGCCTGGCCGCGGACGCGGTGCGACGCCGCCAGGATCAGCAACGCCATCGGGTGACGGCCGACCACGCGGATGATCTCGGTGGCCTGCTGGGCGGCCATGGCCGGGTCGCTGGCCAACAGGTGGCGGGCGTGGTCCAGCGCGGTGTCGAGGGAGCCGGCGGGCGACGCGGAGGCGGTCATGCACCGTCCCTGTGCGACAGGTCGGTGGTGCGTCCACGGTCGTCCATCGATCGCTTCAATCCGATCCCCCACAGGTGTTGGCCCCTTGTCATCAATCTATAGGCGAACCGGGGCCATTGGATAGGGCAGGAATACGCCGGCGACATGAAAAGCGAATCGGAGGGAAGTAATCCAACTTTCGTCATTGGGGCGCGCACCAGGTCAGTGCGGGCGCGCGCTGCGTTCGGGTGCGGGGGGCTGTGCCGCACCCCCCGCCTCCGCGTAGGCTTGGGCGGCGTCGTCGGCCGGCAGTGCGGCGGCGCACCACCATCGACGGGAACGCCATGCCAAGCCCAGCCAGCTCTCTTCCCCTGGAGCGCGCCCGCGCGCTGCCCGCGCGCTACTACGCCGGCGAGGCCATGCTCGCGATGGAGCATGGCGCGGTCTTCCAGTGCAGCTGGCAACTAGTGGCGCACCAAGGCCAGTTGGCCGAGCCGGGCGACCACGTGGTGGAACGGATCGGCGGCGTGCCGGTGCTGGTGGTGCGCGGCCAGGACGGCGTGCTGCGCGCCTTCCCCAACGTCTGCCGCCATCGCGCGGGTCCGCTCGCGCTGTGCAACGGCAAGGGCGCCCGCGCGCTGCACTGCAAGTACCACGGCTGGACCTACACGCTGGAGGGGCAACTGCGCAGCGCGCCGGAGATGCAGGGCGCCGCCGATTTCGACGTCAACGACATCCGCCTGCCGCCGTTGCGGGTCCACGCCTGGCAGGGCCTGGTGTTCGTCGCCCTGCACGAGGACGCGCCGCCGTTCGACGCCGTCTACGGCGGCATCGCCGAGCGCATCGCGCCGATCGACCTGGCCTCGATGCGCTTCCACCGCCGTGACAGCTACGACATCGCGTGCAACTGGAAGGTCTACGTGGACAACTTCCTCGAGGGCTACCACCTGCCGCACGTGCACCCGGGATTGTCGAAGATGCTCGATTACCGCGCGTACGAAACGGAACTTTTCCCCTGGTATTCGTTGCAGCATTCGCCCTTGCGCAACAGCGGCGATATCTACGGCGACGGCGACGCGTTCTATTACTTCGTCTACCCGAACGTGATGCTCAACATCATGCCCGGGCGGTTGCAGACCAATCGGATCCTGCCGCTGGGGCCGGATCGGTGCCGCGTGGAGTTCGACTACTACTACGCACAGGACGATGCCGCACTGGCGCGCATCGCCAACGACCAGGCCTTCAGCGACGAAGTCCAGGACGAGGACATCCGCATCTGCGAAGCGGTGCAGCAGGGCCTGGCGTCCGGCTTCTACGACGCCGGCCGGCTATGCCCGAAGCGCGAAAGCGGCGTCTGGCACTTCCACACCCTGCTGAGGGCGGCCTATGGCGATGCGTAACCGGTGGCAGGCGGCGTTCCTGCTGGCCGCCATCGCTTCGCCCGCCAGCGCGCAGGATCTGATGATCCAGGCGGGTCGCGTGCTCGATGTCGAAACGGGGCAGACCCTCGCTGATCGCGACATCCTGATCCGGGACGGCCGCATCGTGTCGATCGCGCCTTCCCAGCAGCGCGTCGATCGAAACGTCCGCGTTCTCGACTGGTCCGCGCTCACGGTGGTACCTGGCCTGATGGACATGCACACCCACTTGGCCGATGAGGGGCCGTACGGCGATCCCGCAACGCCGCTGAGAAGCAATGCCGCGCGCGATGCCTTCATCGGTGCGCGCAATGCGCGGGCGACCCTGCAGGCTGGCTTCACCACCGTGCGTGACGTGGGCGTCTATCGCGGCTTCGCCGACGTGCAGTTGCGCGATGCGATCAACACCGGCCTCGTGCCCGGGCCGCGTATGTTCGTTGCCGGCACCTACGTCACGGTCACCGGGGGCGGCGGCGAGATCACCGGATTGCCCGCGGGGACGGAGTTGCCGGCGATCTTCCGCCGTGGCGTCGCGGACAACGAAGCGGAGGTGCGTCGTCGGGTCAACGAGATCCTCGATGCCGGCGCGGACTTCATCAAGCTGATCGCCACGGGCGCCGTCCTCGCCGACGGCACCGAGCCGGGGCAATCCGAGTACACGGAAGCCGACATCCGTGCCGCCGTGGAAGAAGCCGAACGTCGCGGCAGTTTCGTCGCCGCCCACGCGCACGGCGCGGAAGGCATCAAGCGGGCGGTGCGCGCGGGCGTGCGCTCGATCGAGCACGGTTCGCTGATGGACGACGAAGCCATCGCGTTGATGAAGGAGCACGGCACCTGGCTGGTTGCCGACATCTACAACGGCGACTACATCGATACGGTGGGCCGGCGCGACGGTTGGTCCGCCGAGATCCTGCGCAAGAACCTGGACACCACCGAGGCGCAGCGCGAGGGCTTCCGCAAGGCCGTCGCCGCGGGCATCAACATCGCCTACGGCACGGACAGCGGCGTGTATCCGCATGGCGACAATGCGCGGCAGTTCGCCTACATGGTCCGCTACGGCATGACGCCGTTGCAGGCCGTCCGGGCCGCGACGCTGGAATCGGCACGCCTGTTGCGCAAGGAAAAGGAACTGGGCTCCATCTCGCCGGCCAAGCTCGCCGATCTCGTCGCCCTGGCCTGCGATCCGCTGGCCGACATCGCCTGTCTGCAGCAGGTGCGCGGCGTGGTCAAGGCGGGCGTGCCGGTGCCGCGGGACTGACGGCGCATGCCGCGCGAGGCCCGCAAGATCGGTTTCTGGACCTGCACCGCGCTCGTGGTGGGCAACACCATCGGCATGGGGATCTTCGTGCTGCCCGCCTCGCTGGCGCCGTTCGGCTACAACGCGCTGCTGGGCTGGGGCATCACGGTACTGGGCTGCCTCGCACTGGCCCGGGTGCTCGCCCGGCTGGCGCGCCTGCTGCCGCAGGCGGACGGACCGTATGGCTATGTACGGGAGACGCTGGGCGGCCTGCCGGCCTACGCGGTGCTGTGGTCGTACTGGGTGTCGAACTGGATCACCCTCGCCGCGCTCGCCACGGGCGTCGTCGGCTACGCCGCCGCGATCTTTCCCGCGCTGGCGCGCGTGCCGGCGGCCGTGCTGAGCCTGGGCACCTTGTGGCTGTTCGTCGGCGTCAACCTGTTCGGCGTACGCAGCGGCGGCCGTGTACAAGTCGTGACTACGGTGATGAAGCTGTTGCCGATGCTGGCGGTAGCCGGACTGGGCGCCTGGATGCTGATCGACTCGCCTGCCTCGTTCGCCACGCATCCGCCTGCCAGGCCAGTCAGTCTGGGCGATGCGATGGCGGCCTCGACACTGGCGTTGTTCGCGATGCTCGGCATCGAATCGGCGACGATCCCCGCCGCGAAGGTCGCCGATCCCGGCCGTACCATTCCGCGTGCGACGGTGATCGGAACCTTCATCACGGCCGCCATTTACCTGGTGGTGTCGGCGGTGCCGTTGCTGTTGCTGCCGCACGCGGAACTGGCCGAGTCCAGTGCGCCCTTCGCGCTGGTGATGGAGCGTTTCGCGGGCGAGGGCACCGGGCGGTGGATCGCCTTGTTCGTCGTCATCAGCGGCCTGGGGGCGCTGAACGGCTGGACCCTGCTCAGCGGCGAGATGATGCGCACCATGGCCGACAACGGCTCGATGCCGGCGATGTTCGCGCGGACCAACCGCTTCGGCGCGCCCACCGGCGCCCTGGTGCTGACGGCCCTGCTGGCCAGTGCGATGGTGTTGATGAACTACAGCGAATCCGCCGTCGCGGGTTTCACCTTCCTCAGCACCGTGGTGACGGCGGCCAATCTGCCGCTGTACCTCGGCTGCTCGCTCGCCCTCGGCGTGCTCTGGTGGCGCGGGCAGCGCGACGCAGGGCGCGACTTGCTGGTCGCGGCCGTGCTGGGCACCAGCTACACGGTCTTCGCCTTCGTCGGCATGGGCGCCAAGCCCTTCTGGCTGGCGCTGGCGCTGATGGTCGCAGGCCTGCCGTTGTATTTCCTGCTTCGTCGCCGCCAAGCCAGGGTTGTGCAGGATGCGTGATCCCCGCTACGACATCCTGTTCGAGCCGGTGCGCATCGGGCCGGTGACCACGAAGAACCGTTTCTTCCAGGTGCCGCACTGCAATGGCATGGGCCACGCGATGCCGCTGGCGCACGCGGCCATGCGCGAGGTGAAGGCCGAGGGCGGGTGGGGCGTGGTGTCGACCGAAGAGTGCGAGATCCACCCCAGTAGCGACCTGACGCCCTATGTCGAGGCGCGCTTGTGGGACGACCGCGACATCCCGGCGCTGGCGCTGATGTGCGACAAGGTGCATGCGCACGGCGCGCTGGCGGCCGTGGAGCTGTCGCACAACGGACCGACCGCCTCGAACCTGTACTCGCGCGAGGTACTGCTGGCGCCGTCGCACCAGCCATCGAAATACGGCTATCCGGCGCAGGCGCGCGCGATGGACCTGCGCGACATCGCCGCGTACCGGCGGTGGCACCGCGACGCGGCCGTGCGCGGCATGAAGGCCGGCATGGACATCGTCTATGTCTACGCTGCGCACGACCTGTCGTTGCCGATGCACTTCCTGCAGCGCCGCCGCAACCAGCGCAGCGACGCCTACGGCGGCAGCCTGGAGAACCGCGTGCGCCTGTTGCGCGAGGTGCTGCAGGACACGCGCGAAGCGGTCGGCCATCGCTGCGCCGTCGCCCTGCGCTTCGCCACCGAAGAACTGCTGGGCCCGGGCGGCGTCGAGCTGGCCGAGGCGCAGGACATCGTCGGCCTGCTGGCTGAGCTGCCGGACCTGTGGGACGTCAATCTCGCGGCCTGGTACAACGATTCGGTGCCGTCGCGCTTCGCCCGCGAAGGCGCGCAGGAACCCTTCATCGATTTCGTCCGCAAGGCGACCACGAAGCCGGTGGTCGGCGTGGGCCGATTCACCTCGCCCGACACGATGGTGTCGCAGATCCGTCGCGGCGTGATCGACCTGATCGGCGCCGCGCGTCCGTCCATCGCTGACCCCTACCTGCCGCGCAAGATCGAGGAAGGGCGTGTCGACGACATCCGTGAATGCATCGGTTGCAACATCTGCGTGTCCGGCGACATGACGATCTCGCCGATCCGCTGCACGCAGAACCCCAGCATGGGCGAGGAATGGCGCAAGGGCTGGCATCCGGAGCGCATCGCGGCGAAGGCGAGCGAAGCGCGCGTGCTCGTGGTCGGCGGCGGTCCGGCCGGCTTGGAAGCGGCGCGCGCGCTGGGCCAGCGCGGGTACGAAGTGCATCTCGCCGAAGCGCGGCGCGAACTGGGCGGCCGCGTCACCCGCGAGGCACGCCTGCCCGGCCTGGCCGAATGGGCGCGCGTGCGCGACTGGCGGCTCGGACAGATCGGCAAGCTGGCGAACGTCAGCACCTACCTCGACTCCGCGCTCACCGCGCAGGACGTGCTCGACTTCGGTGCCGACCACGTCGTCATCGCCACCGGTTGCCATTGGCGGAGGGACGGGTTCGGCCGCACGCACGGTCTGGGTGTCGCGGACTTCATCGACAATCCGCGCGTCTTCACGCCGGATGACCTGATGGATGGGCGCTGGCCCGAAGGTCGCGTGGTGGTCTACGACGACGACTACTTCTACACCGCCAGCGTCATCGCCGAGGCGCTGCGCCTGCGTGGCTGCGAGGTCACGTACCTCACGCCGGACGACACCGTCGCCTCGTGGAGCGCGAACACGCTGGACTATCGCCACATCCAGTGGCGGATGGCCGAGCTCGGCGTGGCGCAATGCGTCTCGCACATGGTCACGGGTTACGCCGACACCGCGCTGGCGCTGGAGCACGTGTGGAACGGTGCCGCCGCCTCGCTCGCGTGCGATGCGGTGGTGCTGGTGACCGCGCGCCTGCCGGACGATGCGCTGTACCAGGCGCTGCAGCAGCGAGAAGCCGAGTGGGAGGCAGCGGGGATCCGCACCGTGTCCTGCATTGGCGACGCGCTGGCACCTGGCTTGATCGCGCACGCGGTGTACGCCGGCCATCGCTATGCGCAGGAGCTGGACGCGCCGAAGGCCGACGGGGTCCCCTTCAGGCGGCACTTCCACCACGACACGCCGGCGGCTTGAGCCTGCGCCCGGATCGCTGCGGTGCAGCGAACGCGTGTCCCTGACGAGGCTGCCGAACCCCCTGTGGTGCGGGCCAAGCGCATCGCCGGAACGATGCGCGTCGATGGGCGCGGAGGCCGGTGTGCCGGGGTTTCCGTAGCCGGAGGCGCACGGGGAATACTCGCTGCCGCCTGCAGGGACCGTCTGGCGGGACGTCCCCGGAGCACGACGGCCGCGCCGGACTACAGCCGTGGGCCGATTTGAGCGATGATCGCGGCCTTCGTGCTGACGTGCGCGTACGCAATCAAACGCAGGGAACTGGAGCAGATGGAAGGATGAACGCGATGACGAACCGCAATTCCCCGCGCGCCCGTGCCGGCGTGCTGATGGCCGCCCTCGTGCTGGCGCTCGGCGCCTGCAAGGGCGACGACAACGCGTCCGCGCCGGCCGCCGCCGCGGACACGAATCCCTGGCCGCAGGTCGCCTGGCCGCTGGCGGAGGATGCTGCGCTCGAGAAGCGCATCGCCGACCTGATGGCCACGATGACGGTGGAAGAAAAGGTCGGCCAGTTGGTGCAGGGCGACATCGCCAGCATCACGCCGGAGGACGTGCGCAAGTACCGGCTCGGTTCGATCCTGGCCGGCGGAAATTCCGATCCCGGTGGCCGCTACGACGCCTCGCCGGCCGAATGGCTGGCGCTGGCCGATGCCTTCTACGAGGCGTCGATGGACACCTCGCAAGGCGGCAAGGCGATCCCGGTGATCTTCGGCATCGATGCGGTGCACGGACAGAGCAACATCGTCGGCGCCACGCTGTTCCCGCACAACATCGGCCTGGGCGCGACGCGCAATCCGGAGCTCCTGCGCAAGATCGGCGAGGTCACCGCGCTCGAGACGCGCGTCACCGGCATGGAGTGGGCGTTCGCGCCGACCGTGGCGGTGCCGCAGGACGATCGCTGGGGCCGTTCGTACGAAGGCTATTCCGAATCGCCGGAGATCGTCGCCAGCTACGCCGGGGCGATGGTCGAAGGCCTGCAGGGCAAGGTGGGCACGCCGGGCTTCCTCGACGGGCGCCACGTGATCGCGTCGGTGAAGCACTTCCTCGGCGATGGCGGCACCACGAATGGCAAGGACCAGGGCGATACGAAGATCAGCGAGGCCGAGCTGGTGCGCATCCACGGCGCCGGCTACCCGCCGGCGATCGCGGCCGGCGCGCAGACGGTGATGGCGTCGTTCAACAGCGTCAACGGCGAGAAGATGCACGGCAACAAGCCGTACCTGACCGATGCGCTGAAGGGCCGCATGCACTTCGGCGGCTTCGTCGTCGGCGACTGGAACGGCCACGGCCAGGTGAAGGGCTGCACGAACACCGATTGCCCGGCGACGATCAACGCCGGCCTCGACATGGCCATGGCGTCGGACAGCTGGAAGGGGTTCTACGAGACCACACTGGCCGCGGTGAAGGCCGGCACGATCAGCCAGGAACGCCTGGACGACGCGGTGCGCCGCATCCTGCGGGTGAAGTTCCGCCTGGGCCTGTTCGAGGCGGGCAAGCCCTCGGCGCGCGCCGTGGGCGGGCAGTTCGCGCTGCTCGGTTCGGCGCAGCATCGCGCGGTCGCGCGTCAGGCCGTGCGCGAATCATTGGTGCTGTTGAAGAACGCGGGTGGTGTACTGCCGCTGGCGCCGAAGCAGCGCATCCTGGTGGCCGGCGACGGCGCGAACGATGTCGGCAAGCAGGCCGGCGGCTGGACGCTCAACTGGCAGGGCACCGGCACGACGCGCAAGGATTTCCCGAATGCGGATTCCATCTACGAAGGCATCGCGCAGCAGGCCAAGGCCGCCGGTGGCGAGGCGATCCTGGCGGTCGACGGCAAGTACACGCAGAAGCCGGACGTCGCGGTGGTCGTGTTCGGCGAGAACCCGTACGCGGAGTTCCAAGGCGACCTGCAGACGCTGCTTTACAAGCCCGGCGACGATACCGACCTTGCATTGATCAAGCGCCTCAAAGCCGAGGGCATCCCGGTGGTCGCGGTATTCCTCAGCGGCCGCCCGCTGTGGATGAACCGCGAGATCAACGCCGCCGATGCCTTCGTGGCCGCGTGGCTGCCGGGTTCCGAAGGCGGCGGCATCGCGGATGTACTGCTGCGCAAGGCCGATGGCAGCGTGCAGCACGACTTCAAGGGCAAGCTCAGCTTCAGCTGGCCGCGCACCGCGACGCAGTACGCCAATAATGTGGGACAGGACGGTTACGACCCGCTGTTCGCGTTCGGCTTCGGCCTGACCTATGCCGACAAGGGCGATCTGGCGGCGCTGCCGGAGGAGTCCGGCGTCAGCGGCGACGAGGGTGTGAGCGGTGTGTTCTTCGCGCGCGGCGATGCCGGTGCCGGCATGGCCTTGCGTCTGGAAGCCGGTGACGGCCAGGGCGTGACCGTCACCAAGGTACCGGAGGCGTTGAACACCGATCTGTTGAAAGTCACCGGCGTGGACCATCTGGCGCAGGAAGACGCGCGCCGGTTCGCGTGGTCCGGCAAGGGCGAGGCGGTCGCGGCGCTGCAGTCGCATACGCCGCTCGACCTGCAGCGCGAGAGCAACGGCGATGTGCTGCTGCTGACCACGTTGCGCGTGGATGCCGCGCCGAGCGGCGACGCCTGGCTGTCGGTCGGCTGCGGCACCGGATGCACCGCGCGTGTCGCGCTGGCGCCGACGCTGGCCAAGCTGCCGGCAGCCCAGTGGACGCGTGTCGGCGTGCCGCTGAAGTGCCTGGCCAAGGCGGGCGCCGATGTCAGCAAGCTGGACCGGCCGTGGTCCATCGGCACCGCCGGCACGATGACGGTCGCGGTGTCGCGCGTGGTGCTGGGTGCGCTGGACCAGGCCGAGCAGACCGTGGACTGCGCGCGCTGAGCACGATAGAAGCCCGGGCGCGCAGGCACCCGGGCTTCCTGTCTTTACCGAACGAAGGAAAACGTGGGCGTCATCCGGCACCCACGATGTCGATGGCTGCCGCGTGCCGCGTTCGACATCCATGCCGTCGCGCTGGCGCCGCGGATGACTGCGGCGGAGGCCGTCTTCCGGTAAAGGAAGTCGCGATCCTCAGAGCCGCGCCGCGTCCGCGCGTGCCCGGATCTCGGCGAATGTCCAGTCGCGCAGCAACCGACCGTCTTCCCACACGGTGACCATGGCGTCGTCGTAGCCGGCGGACTTCTCCACGTCGTCCAGCGATGCCGCTGTCGGCGGCACGGGCACCGTGCGGAAGCCGCCGTACTCGCGGTGCCGCAGTAGCGTCATGCGGCCGCGCTTGCTCTGCTTGCCCTTGTCGGTGACCGGGTCCTTGTAGACGTCGATCCACTCGCCCCGCACGCGCGCGGCGGAGCACTTGAGCGCGAATTTCTGGGTGTCCCGGTCCAGCCGCTGCAAGAGCGCGCCACCCATGCCGAAGGCGAGGTTGTCGGTGGCGTAGCCGGCGCTGGTGATGCGCTCGAGGATGGCACGGATGCTGGTGGGATTGATGCCGTCCCCCTGGATCACCCGCACGTGCTTGAGCACCTTGAAACCTTTTCCGTTGACCTCGTGGCCGAAGGCTTCATCCAGCAATTCCAGGCACTGGTGAACGACGGCGACCGGATCGCCCGAATCGGGGCGGATCACGACCGTCGCGCCGGAGTCGATCACGTCCTGCCTCAGCGTGGTGCCCCAGTGCTGGCGGATGGCGTGGAAGATGTCGTAGCTGTCCGACACCACCGCGACGATCGCACCGGGCCTGGCGAACTGGCGCAGCATGTTGCGATAGGCCTCGGCTTCGTTCTCGCGCCCCCAACTGGTGATCGTGCTGTGCTCGGCGGCGGGGATCGAATAGCCCGCCATGGGCTCGTGATAGTGCGCCCTCGCCAGCATCAGGCCCGATACCGTATCGGTGCCGAGGAAGTTGACCAGGTGCGCGGCACCACCGATCGCGGCGGATTCCAGGCTGGATACGCCACGTGCGCCGAAGTCGTGCAGCTTGAAGGGCAACTGGCTGTCGGGATCGTCGCTGGTGCGTTCGAGGAACTGGCGGATGGTCTGCTTCGCGTGCCAGCTGATGGTCGCCACGGTGATCGGGTACCAGATGCGCAGCAGCATCGTCTCCAGGTAGGACGGCACCCAGAACGCATGCGGATCGGTCGACTCGATGGTCATCAGCGCTTCGTGCGTCGGCACCACGGTGCCCTCAGGCACCGCGCGGATGCGGATCGGCAGGTGGCCGCCGTGGCGATCGACGATGTCGCGCCAGCCGACTTCGTTGAACGGTTCGCCGTGCGAGGCGAAGACATCGCGCGCTTCGTCCACATCGGCGTGGGTGATCGGCGTGGCCAGGTATTCCTTCAGGATCGCCTGCAGGCCGAAGAACAGCGTGCGGTCATGGATGCCGCCGCGCGATTCCACGTAGAAGAACGTGGCGTCCGTCTCCGGCGGGTACTGCAGCCAATGGCTGGCCTTGTAGCTGTCGGTGTTGAGCAGCAGGTTGCTCAGGCATCGCATGGCGGGGTTCCGCGGCGTGGGAACCACAGTGTCGCAGTTTCCTGGCGCGCCACGGCGCCGCGCTAAGGTTGCCCGCCCTGTGCCGCCTC
Source organism: Pseudoxanthomonas sp. G3 (assembly GCF_057654715.1). Classification (NCBI taxonomy): domain Bacteria; kingdom Pseudomonadati; phylum Pseudomonadota; class Gammaproteobacteria; order Lysobacterales; family Lysobacteraceae; genus Pseudoxanthomonas; species Pseudoxanthomonas sp. G3. The sequence continues at coordinate 3,596,069 of NZ_CM172805.1, read as the reverse complement.
TTCCTCCGCGCCATCGCCCGCATCCGCCACGGCGCGCAAGCGCTGCACGCGGATGCGGGTGCCGCCGGGGTAGGTGACGTGGAAGTAGGTGCCATCGTGGCGATGCGATTCGACCGGGATCGGATCCACATACTCCGGCAACTCCAGACGCTTGCCGGCGTAGGCGGCCAGTGTCCCCGTCGGCACCAACGTGAGCGGCGGGCTCTCGTACTTGAACGAGGAGTACTGCGTGCTGCAGCCGAAACAGGGCGGCGAGAAGAAGCCCGGCAGCTTCTTGAGCCAGAGGAAATACTTGTTCTCGTGCTGGATCCGCACCTGGTCTTCCTTGCCGCCATGCGACGTCGAGCCCAACGGACTCCAGACGCGCACGACGCGCGCTACGCTGCAATCGGGTGCGGCGCATTCCTGCAAGACGAGGTAGCTGTCATCGCTGAGATGGAGGGGCTGCACCTTCAGGATGTCGCCTGCGACCAGTGGTTGCGCGGCGAACACCACATACGGCATCCGCGGGTCGACCGTGAAGTCGCCCGACACCTTATAGCCGCCCCGCACGACCGTATGCGGCGGCGCCTTGACGACGATGCCCGGCAGCTCCGTCTGCGCCATCGCGGGCGCGGCCGACAGGGCCAGCGCAAGCGTCAGGAGCAGGGGCCTGTATCCGCCGGCCCACAGAAAGGAGTTTGCGCTGTGGCGGGCATTCCATTGCGGCATGGCGCATTCCTTGGCCGGGGCGGTGGTGGGGGCAAGTCTAAGACGCAAGGGGATGAATTGGGAGCGGATTGCTGGCCGAGCTACCCGTTGCGACGATGGGCTTCCCACGTCCGTATCCAGTCCGATGGCCCTCGCCAGCCCTCAGCCGACTAAAGGAGTAGCCCTTGCACCAGATACTCACGCGTGTCTTCTTTGCCTCGACCACAGGCCTTGGCCTCTGCACTTACGCCAGCCTTGCGCTGGCGCAGGACGCTTCCGTTCTTGACCGGGTATTCGTGAGCGGTGCGATCGCGGTCAACGAGGCGGAGTTTGAAACGGGCGAGGAATACCTCGATTCCGCCCGTAAGAGCCGGCTCGACGACGCGATCTGGAACGTGGGCGCCACGTTGGGCGGCTCGCATCGGTTACAGGCCAGCCACAGTAAAGTCGGCAACGTCTATCGAGATACCACTACCCAACCAGTCACCATGATCGGAGGCGTGGGATACTTAAGTGGCACAGCATTTTCCAGCGTGCTCGACGTCGAAATCCAGACGCTGTCCTACACTTGGTTTTTCTGGAAAGATGCGGAACAGGCGTTCGGCATCGGGTTTGGCGCTTCCCGAGTTCGAATGGACAACGATACGGCGGTCATCGTCGGTGGATTTCCTGGCGACTTCGAGATCGACAGCAGCGCTCGTGAACGAGTCACCTTGCCGCAGGTCAGGGCGGAGTACACCAGACTGATCGGCGCTTGGCGTATCGGAGCGGAAGCTTCAGTCGGTCGGAAAGCCGGGGGTGAGTTTCGGGCCCGTAGCGTTGAGGCCGCTGTGAACCTTGAGTATCTTCCGGCGCCGGTGATGGCAGTCGGTGTGCGCTACGCGATCCATCGCACTCGACTGGAAGGCGACAACCAAGCGTGGCTGGGCGCGGGTACCGGCGGTGATTTCCGCGTCAGGAGCGCAACGCCGCAGCTCTATATCACGCTGAGGTATTGAGGGTGGTATGAAGGTATGTGGTGACTTGCTTTGGTGCTGCTGGGATGGGGGCGCTCTCTTGCCGGGACTTCGAGCTCTCGCGCACGAGTGAGCATCCTTAGGCGGTCGGCATAGGAACCCTCTGTCACCACGGGGAAACAGTGGCCGCTGTCGGGCTGCACGCCATTTATTGGCCGACCTGCGTGCGGCGGCTTGCTCCAGGTCGCGCAGTGTAAGCACACCGCCCAGGCGCTGCTCTTCGGCGGGGGCTCAGGAACCGCACTCCTCAATCCTTCGTCGGTTCGACCGGGGCTGCTGAGCCGCTTTGATGCCGGCCTCCCACCCCTTTCGACAGCCTCACCACGCGCCCAACAAAAACCCGCCGTGCGGCGGGTCTCTCAACGCGTTGATTCCGCTCGGGAATCTGGTGGCTATGGGTGGACTCGAACCACCGACCCCAGCATTATGAGTGCTGTGCTCTAACCGGCTGAGCTACATAGCCGCGTGAACCGCGTATTCTTCATTTCCACCCCCTGCCTGTCAACCGGGGCGGGCCGTGCTTGTCGCTCGCGGCGGGGCGTGGCAGAGTCGGGGACAGTAGATTTCAGGAGTCCGCATCGTGATCGATCCGGACGGCTACCGACCCAATGTCGGTATCGTGTTGATGCGGCCGGATGGCCGGGTGTTCTGGGCGCGTCGGGTGCGCCGGGATGGCTGGCAGTTCCCGCAGGGCGGCATGAACACGGACGAGACGCCGGTTGAGGCCATGTATCGCGAATTGCGCGAAGAAACCGGCCTGTTGCCCGAACATGTCGAGGTGCTGGGCGTCACGCCCGGCTGGTTGCGTTATCGGCTGCCGCCCCGGGCGGTGCGCCGGAACGAGCGTCAGGTCTGCATCGGTCAGAAGCAGGTGTGGTTCCTGTTGCGCCTGGTCGGCGATGAGGCCCACCTGCGGCTAGATCTGACCGAAAGCCCCGAGTTCGATCACTGGCGCTGGGTGGATTTCTGGTACCCGGTCGAACACGTGGTCCTGTTCAAGCGCCGGGTCTACGCCAGCGCCTTGGGTCATTTGGCTGAGTTCGCGCGGGGTGTGGCGGGCGCGCAGGCCATTCCGCCGCCCCTCCCGTCGGCCCGGCCACCGGATGCGACGCGCCGGCGGGGACGTAACCGGCCGGGACGCAAACGCGGAGGCGGCAGCGAACCGGCTCAGAATTGACAATCATTCTCATTCCGGGTGAAATAGCCACGGGCCGCTTCGTGCCCGCTGCGCCTGCTCGCCATCGTGTACGTCTGCATCTGCAACGGCGTGACCGAACGCCAGATCCGTGAAGCCGCGACCGCCGGCTGCACGACCGTGGCTGAACTGACGATGCGGACGGGTGCCGGCGCCAACTGCGGCAGCTGCCTCGACATGGCGATGGACGTGTTGCAGGCCGCGCAGCCCGCATCGCACGAGCCGCTGTTCCCGATCCTGACGCTGTCCCACGCGGCCTGACGCGTCCGCACCGCCCGTCGGCGGCGCCCACTTCCCGAATGATCACGATTCGCGTTCCGTCACGGTGCGCATGCGCGGGCTAACCTGTGCCGTCCTTCCGCCCCCGGAGCATGGCCATGAAAGGCGACGCCAAGGTCATCGAGTACCTCAACAAGGCGCTCTACAACGAGCTCACCGCGATCAACCAGTACTTTCTGCACGCCAAGATGCTCAAGAACTGGGGCTTCAAGGAGCTGGCCGAACACGAGTACAAGGAGTCCATCGACGAGATGAAGCACGCCGACAAGCTGTCGGAGCGCATCCTCTTCCTCGATGGTCTGCCGAACTTCCAGGCCCTGGGCAAGCTGCGCATCGGCGAAACGCCGCGCGAGATCCTCGAATGCGATCTGGCCCTGGAGCACGAAGCCCTGCCGCTGCTGCGTGACGCGATCAAGTACTGCGAATCCGTGGCGGACTACGTGAGCCGCAAGCTGTTCGCCGACATCCTGGATTCCGAGGAAGAGCACATCGACTGGCTGGAGACCCAGCTGTCGGTGATCGATCGCATCGGCGAGCCGAACTACCTGCTGACCAAGCTCGAAGGCGACGACTGAGGCGCGGCGGCGGGCTGCGGAATCAGCGGCCTGCCGAGCTGTTGCGCGGCGTAGCCCTGCAGCGCCATCCGCGCGCGCGCGTATTCGGCGATGACCAGCGCCACGGCCACGGCCGGGCGCTCCAGCTTGCGCGCACGGGCACCCAACTCCACGCGCTTGGCCGCGGCGGACAGCGCCATCGCACCGACGTTGGCGCTTGACGATTTCAAGGTATGCGCGGCGTCGCGCATGGCGTCCAGGTCGGGAATCGCAGCCGCCTTCTCCAGCGTGGAGATCAGGCGCGGCGCATCCTCGAGGAACACGGTGATGATGCGCGCGGTTTCGTCGCCGGCGATCTCGCGCAGCTCCTCCAGCATGGTCTGGTCCAGCACCGGAAAACTCGGCGCTGGCGCGCGCGCTGTCGCCACCGCGGGCGCGGGCGCGGCGGGTGCGGGTTCGGCGCGGGGTGCGAGCGCGGCGTTGCGCAAGACGAAATTCATCCGGTCGGGCAGCCAGCGGTTGAGGCAGCCCTCGAGCTGCTCGCGCGATACCGGCTTGGCGAGGTAGTCGTCCATGCCGGCGTCGAGGCATCGCTGCCGGTCGCCGGCCATGGCATTGGCCGTCATCGCGACGATCGGCAGGCGTCCACCGGTCGCACGCTGCGCTTCGATCTCACGCCAGCGACGGGTCGCCGCGTAGCCGTCCAGCACCGGCATCTGGCAGTCCATCAGCACCAGGTCGAAGTGCTCCACCTGCATGCGTTTCAACGCGATGTCGCCATTGGCCGCCGTTTCGCACTCGAAGCCGAGCGCCGACAGCAACTTCTGCGCCACCAGCAGGTTGACGGGATTGTCTTCTACCAACAGCAATCGGGGTTCGATGCGCATGGCGCTGACGACCGCAGGCTCGGGTTCGGAAGGGAGTTCAGGGGCTGCCTCGGCCGCCACCGGTGGGGGCGCGAAGGCGGCCGTGGCGGCCTCGGCCAGCACCGGGCCGGTGGCGACGGGGAAGATGTCCTCCACCACTGGCGCAGCCACGTCCGGGTCGCGTTCGGGCGCGGCGCCGGTCAGCGCAGCGCGCAGATCGGCGTCGGGCGACTGGCGCGACAGCAGAGTCGCGCGGGGATGCAACTCGGTGGGCACGGTCTCGTCGCCATACAGCCACACCAGCCGGAGCGCATCCGGCAGTGGGCGGCGCGTGATCGCGCGGTGCAGCGCGAGCGCCGTACTGCGAATGCCGCTGATGTCGGCGAGCACGGCCAGATAATCCTGCTGCCCTTGTTCGGACACCAGGCGCAGGCGGTCGAGCGCTTCCTGCGTGGTCTCGACGGCGACCGGTTGCATGCCCCAGTTGGTGACCAGCAGGGTGAGGCGCTGCCGCAGCCGCGCGTCGGGCGAGACGATCAGGACCCGCCCATGGTCCAGCACGCCGTTGTCGCGTTGGCGCAGGTCGCCGATGACCTTCATCAGCGGGGCTTCGAACCAGAACGTCGAGCCGCGCCCGACTTCGGATACGACGTCGATGCGGCCGCCCATCAGGTCGACGATGCGCCGGCAGATCGCCAGCCCCAGGCCCGTGCCGCCGTAAAGGCGCGTGGTCGACGCATCGGCCTGGCTGAAGGAGTGGAACAGGCGCCCGCGCGCATCCTCGTCGATGCCGATGCCGGTATCGCGCACCTCGAAGCGCAGCAGGTGCTGCGCGGCGGTCTCGCCCAGACGGCGGACGACCAGCGTGACGGAGCCGCGATCGGTGAACTTGATGGCGTTGCCGACAAGGTTGGTGAGCACCTGGCGCAACCGCACCGGATCGCCGCGCACCGGCAGCCGGACCGCGGGGTCGAGCTGGAGACTCAACTTGAGGCCCTTGTTCTCGGCCGGGCGGTACATCAGCTGGAGCACGCTATCCAGCAACTCGCGCAGGTTGAAGCCGGTGATCTCAAGGTCGAGCTTGTTCGCCTCAAGCTTGGAGTAGTCGAGGATGTCGTCAACGATGCGCAGCAACTGGTGCGAGGATGCCGTGGCGGTCGCCAGCATCTCGCGCTGGTCGGGCGCCAGCGGCGCGCGCGACAGCATTTCCAGCATCGGCACGATGCCGTTGAGCGGGGTGCGGATCTCGTGGCTCATCGTGGCGAGGAATTCGCCCTTGGCCATCGCCGCGGATTCGGCGGCCTGCTTCGCCCGTACCAGTTCCTGCTCCAGCTGGTCGTGACGCTGCAGGTCGCGGCGCAGGCCGTCGCGTTCGGATTCGGCCATGGCCGCGCGCGCCTGCGCGCCGGTGTGCTGGTGTGCCTGCGTGCGGGCGCGCAGCGCTTCGGCCAGCGCGGTGGCCAGCGTGGCGCCGCCGGCGCCGAGCGCCACCGGCAGCCAGGGCCCCTCGATGGCCGCCGCGTGCAGGCCGCCCGCGGCGACCGTGGCCGCGGCGAGCGCGGTCGTCAACCAGGGCATCACCGGCGTGCGCCCCGCGGCGGGCATGCTTACAGCACCGCGTTGTGGAAGTCGAAGCCGAGTTCGCTGCCGACGGCCTGCACCAGGTTGCCCTGGATGAAGTCGACACCGCCCATCCACATGGCCGCGGCGGCCTGCGGATCCTCGATCTGCTGGCCGATCACCTGCAGCCCCTGGCGATGGGCGGCATCGATGACGCCGCGCAACTGGTCGCGCAGTACCGGGTCGGCGTGCGCGCTGGCGTACTTGCTGGACACGCGCACAAAGCCGAGCGGCAGCTGCGTCAGCAGTGCGTCGGCCTCGGTGCCGGGCTCGAACTGACTCAGGCAGAACTGCACGCCCGCCGGCATCAGCTGCTGGCAGAACTGGCGCAGCGTGACGGTGTGGATCAGCGCGTCGGCCAGGCGAAGATCGATGACAAGCGACGTGCCCTCGATGCCGCGCGCGCGCAGCGCATCGAGCAACCATTGTGCGTGCGACTCGCGCGCCAGCGATCGCGGCGATTGCGAGACGAACAGGCGCAGCGACGGGCCCTCCGCCTGGCGCTCGGCCAGCACGTAGAGCGCGTGTTCCAACACCCAATGGTCGATCTGGGCGATGCCGCCGGCGGATTCGGCCGCCGGGATGACCTGCGACGCCGGGATCAGCGAACCGTCGGCCTGGCGCATGCGCAACAGCACCTGGTACTGCGCTTGGTCACTGCCGGCGACGGCGACGATGGGCTGGTAGGCGAGTTCGAACTGGCCGTCCTCGAGCGAGATGCGCGGGGCGTCCTCGTCGACCTGTGCGGGTTCGTAGGCGGCGAGGCTTTCCGGCTTCAGGCGGGCCTGCAGCACCGCGCGTTCGGTCGCTTCCAGTGCGCTGCCGGCATCGGCGAAGCCGAGCGAGAGCGCGGTGTAACCAACGGAGCCGCGCAGCTTCAGCGGTTCGTTGGCGCGGGCCTGGAAATCGTGGGCCGTCAGACCGTCGCGCAGCTGCTGCGCCAGCGCGGCCAAGGTGCCTTCATCGACGGTGTCGGCCAGCATCAGGAAGCTGTTGTCGTTCAAGCGCGCGACCGGATGCGGCGACGCGGCGGCGGCGAGCTGGCGGCCCGCCTGATTCATCAAGTGCTCGAACACGGCGTAGCCGAAACGTTCGCGCAGGCTCAGCGCACTGCTGACTTCGACGAAGAACAGGCCGCCGCCGGCATTGCGTTGTAGGCTGTCGGTCAGTTGCTGCAGGACGAACGTGCGCGTGGGCAGGCCGGTTTCGGTGTTGACCGTCGCGCGCGGCTGCGCCGCCTGCTGGCGCTGGCGCGAGCGCAGGATGCGGTTGGAGACCGCGGCGATCAGGTGACGGGGGCGGATCGGTTTGTTGAGGAAATCGTCCGCACCGCTTTCCAGCACTTCGAACTGGCGCTCCGGGTCCGGATCGCCGGTGAGGAACACGATCGGCAGGTGCAGGTACTCGGGCTGCTGCCGGATCAGCATCGTCAACGACATGCCGTCCTTGCCCGGCATGTGCAGGTCCATGAGGACCAGATCGGGGTGGAAGCGGCGCATCGCCTCCAGCACACCGTCCGACTGCATCTGCACCTCGGCCTGCATGCCTGCGCCGTGCAGCACGCTCTGCGCGAACAGGGCCTGCCCGCGGTCGTCTTCCACGATCATCACGCGGTAAGGCGATTCCGGGTCGACGGGCGGCGGCGGGCTGCCGGTGTCGCTCGTCGCCGACGCCGGCGGTGCCACGGGGGGCGTCGGGGCGGCGGACACAGCGGTGGGGGTCGGTGGGGTCATCTCGACGGGCTCTCCGGCTCCGGGCAACGGCTCGTCCTCCAGGGCGGCATCGCCCACCCAGCGGCGCCAGTAATGCGCCGGCGGGGTTTCGGCACGCAGGCGCGAGCGCGGCGGCTCATCCTGCATGCGGGACGTGGCATCGATGGCGGACATCAGGCTTCCCCAAGCTGAGCCCCATTATGCGATGAAGTTCACAGGTGAGGCAGACCCATGATCCCCGATGCGCTGGCGCCTGTCACGGGCCAGAGGTCGGGGGTGTCGCCTGCGTGGCAAGCAGCGGTTCCAAGAGGCGTTTCAGCCCGCGCGACAACGTGCGCCAGACCCACCACACCGCGACCGCCACCAGCAGCGACACCCCGACTACCAGGAACAACGCAATCCAGGGGTGCGCAAAGGCCAGCGACAGGCCACCGACCACCACGGCGTCTTCGGCCACGGACGCGGTCCAGTTGCTCACCGGCTCGGGCGAGGTATTCATCAGGGCCCGCGAGCCGCTCTTCAGCAGGTGGCTGGTCAGGGCCACGCCGGCGCCCGCAGCCAAAGCGCCGCCGCTGAGCTGGCCATCCGGGGACAGGGTCGCGGCCGCGAGGAAGGCCCCGGCAGGCACACGGGCCAAGGTCTGCAGCAGGTCCCAGCCGGAGTCCACGCCCGGGATCTTGTCGGCGAAGAACTCGGTTAGCGCAAGCGCGCCGGAGGTGCCGAGCACCCACCAGGATTCGGTCACCTGCAGCGCCGGCGGCAGGTCGAGCCAGCCGAGCGCGCCCGCGAGTCCCAGACCGAACACCGTCAGATAGACGCGGATGCCCGCCATCCATGCCAACAGGATCCCAATTACGAAAAGATGCGCTTCGGACATCTCAGCCACTCCCGGTAAACTCGAGGACGCGCGCCACTGCGGCGAGTATAGGGGTCCCATCTGGCTGCCGGCTGAGTGCCGGCTGCCGTTTGTCCGTCATGTCCGAGCGTCTTCCGTCCCGCTTCCGCATCGTGCCGCGCGATGCGGCCGTGCGCCGTCGAGGCACCACGCTGCTGTTCGGCATCGTCTGGGCGGCCAGCGTGGCGGCCGCGTGGTTCGTGGCCAGCTACACGGCTGCGCCGCGGCTGGCGCAGGCCGATGCCGCGCGCGCGCGCGCCGAGCGCGACATTGTGGCCGTGCGGAACGAACTGCGTTCGCTGCAGCAGCGTGAGTCGACCCTGGCCCGTTCCGACCAGATCAGTCGGGCGGCCAATGCCGAAGTCCAGGACGCCCTGGCCGAGCGCGACGAGGAAATCGCCGCGTTGCGTGCCGACGTCGCCTTTTACGAGCGCCTGGTCGGCGCCACCAGCCAGCGCAAGGGCCTGGGCGTGCACGTGGCCGAGTTCGAACCGGTGTCGGGCGGGACTTGGCGTTACCAGATCATGCTCACCCAGACCCTCAACCGCGGCGCGATCAGCCAGGGCCAGATGCGCTTCATCGTCGAGGGCGTGCGCAACGGCAAGCTCGCCGCGGTGGCGTGGGACGAACTGCACCAGCAGCGCGCCGCGCCCGGGCAGGCTTACTCCTTCCGATATTTCCAGCAGTTGGATGGCAGCGTGATGCTGCCGCCGGGCTTCACGCCGCAGCGCGTCAAGGTGACGCTGCACGGCGACGACGCGGCGGTGGAACAGGCCTTCGACTGGAAGACCGCCACAGCCGCAGGAGGCAAGTGACATGTTCAAGACCAAGCCCATCCGCCCGGACGTGGGCGCCATCGACACCCTGATCGGGCCGCAGGTGACCATCCGCGGCGATGTGGTGTTCAGCGGCGGCCTGTACGTCGAGGGCCATATTCAGGGCAAGGTAATCGCCGAAGCCGGCGAGCGCGCCGTGCTGACGCTCGCCGAGCAGGGCAGCATCGAGGGCGAGGTGCAGGCGCCGGTGGTGGTGATCAACGGCCGGATGGTGGGCGACGTGCATGCCCACGAGCGCATCGAACTGGCGACCAAGGCCCGCGTCCACGGCAATCTGCACTACAAGGTGGTCGAGATGAGCGCCGGTGCGCAGCTGACCGGCCACCTCGTGCACGCCGAGGCGGTCGCCGCTGGCCAGCCCTCCGGGGGCGCCGCCCTGCCCGAGGCTTGGGCCGCCGACGCCTGAGGCCGCCATTCAGAGCCTGATGTGAGAGGCCGCGCTATCCTGCGGCGATGAACACCAGGCCCGTACCGCCGTCCGTTCCCCCGCCCCGCGCGGTGGGCTGGCCGGTGCTGGCCGCCGTGCTGGTCCTCGCGCTGGGCTTCGGTGTCTGGGGAGCCTGGCAGGTCTTCTCCCACCACAGCGCGGATGTGCCCACCCCCGGACAGCTCCGGGCCCAGCAGCAGCGCATCGAAACGCTGGAGCAGCGGGCCGCCACGCTGGCGCGTTCGGACCAGATCAGCCGTGACGCCAACCGTGACCTGCAGGCGACGCTGGCCGAGCGCGACGAAGAGATTTCCGCCCTGCGCGCCGACGTGGCGTTCTACGAGCGTTTCGTCGGCGCAACCGCGCAGCGCCGCGGCCTGTCGGTGCACGAGCTCACCCTGGTGCCGCAGGACGCGCAGGCTTGGCACTTCACCGCCACGCTCACGCAGAACCTCAATCGCGGCGCCGTGAATGCCGGTCGCCTGCTGGTTTCGGTGGAAGGCACCGAGAGCGGCAAGCTGCGCCGGCTGGGCTGGGCCGACCTGCGCCAGCAAGCCAACGCGCCGGGCGTGCCGTACTCCTTCAAGTATTTCCAGCAGGTCGAAGGCGATCTGCTGCTGCCGCAGGGCTTCAAGCCGGTGCGGGTGATCGCGCGCGTGGTGCCGCAGGGCGGTACGGCGGTGGAGCAGTCGTTCCCGTGGGCGCAGGCCGCCGCGAAGGACGGCGCCGGTGAAGGCGCAGGCACGCGTTGAACTTGAACTGCCCCCCGCCAACCCCCATCCTTTCGCCATGACCACTGTCGTCTCCCTACCCACCGCGTCCGCCGCGCCGGACTACCAGTCCATCGATCGGCCGCTCAACTTCACCCCGGCCGCGGCCGCGAAGGTGCGCGAGCTGATCCAGGACGAAGGCAACGATGCGCTGGCGCTGCGCGTCTATATCCAGGGCGGTGGCTGCTCGGGGTTCCAGTACGGCTTCGAGTTCGACGAGAACCGCGCCGAGGACGATCTGGCCGTGGATACCGACGGCGTCTCGCTGCTGGTCGATCCGTTGAGCCTGCAGTACCTGATGGGGGCGGAAGTGGACTACAGCGAAAGCCTGCAGGGCGCGCAGTTCGTCATCCGCAACCCGAACGCCAAGACCACCTGCGGCTGCGGCAGCAGTTTCAGCATGTGATCCCCGGCCTGCCGCGTTCCGTGACAGGTCTTCCTTCGCCCACCGCACCCCTCACCGGCTTCGCCTTCGCCGGTGACACGCTGGACCGTGCCGACGCGCTGCGTGATGACGCCGCTGCGCTCGCACGCCTGTGGGACGCGGCGCGCGTATTGCTGCTCGACGATGACGGCCGCGCGCTGGCCACCGAGTCCGGCGAACCATTCCCTGTCATGGGCGCCTCGCTCGGGGGCGGACCGGGCGCCAGCTTGTTCCTCGGTCTGAAGGACGGCATGGCCTGGTTTGCCGCGCATGCCCGCCACCACGCCGTGCAGGCGCCTTCGCACATCGACCTGCGCCGCGCCGCCGCCACCTGGCCGCGCTTCGAATCCGGCGTCTTCGCCATGGCGCGTGCACTGCTGCATTGGCAGGCCTCCACCCCGTTCTGCAGTGCATGTGGCGGGGCGATCACGTTCCGGCGCGCCGGCTACATCGCGCATTGCACGCAGTGCGGCAAGGACCACTATCCGCGCGTCGACCCGGCCGTCATTGTCGCCGTCAGCGATGGGCAACGCTTGTTGCTCGGGCGGCAGTCGGCGTGGCCGCCGCGTCGTTACTCGGTCGTCGCCGGCTTCGTGGAGCCCGGCGAAACGCTCGAGCAGACGGTTGCGCGCGAAGTCCTCGAAGAAACGCAGGTGCGCGTGCGCACGTGCCGCTATCTCGGCGCCCAGCCGTGGCCGTTCCCCGGCGCGTTGATGCTGGGCTTCAGCGCTGAGGGCGAACCCGATCCGCCGCAAGTGGATGGAGAACTGGAAGACGCGCGCTGGTTCACCTTCGACGAGATCGATGCCGCGTTGCGGGGCGAAGACGATGGCGAAACGTCGCTCTTGCTCGCGCCTTCCATCTCCATCGCGCGCGCCTTGATCGAACACTGGCACGCCCATCAGCGCGCGCAGCGCGCAGCGTAGCGCGGTGCTCGTTGCAGACCGGCCATTAACGCACGGCCGCGCTAGAATCCCGGCCCGGAGGACGCGACATGTCGATCACCCTCGTTGCGGTCGTGATTGCCCTGGTACTGGGCCATGTCGCGCCTACGCTGGTCACTTCGCTGCGCCAGTACGCCTGGTACCGCCGCTGGCTGGAGTGGCTGACCCGGCACACAGGGGAGGGCGCGTTCTGGCAGGGCCGCTACGGCATCGCGCTGGCGGTCGTGCCGGTGCTGCTGGTCGTCGGCATCCTGCAATGGCTGCTCGATGGCCCGATCTACGGCTTGGTCGGATTGTTGTTCGATATCGCGGTGCTCGTTTACGCATGGGGCCCGCGCGACCTTGACGTGGATGTCGAAGCCGTCATCGATGCGCACGACCCGCCAACGCGGCGTGCCGCGATCGCCCGGCTCGGCCTGACCGGGGAGGCCGCTGCATTGGATGGTCCCGCATTGGTGGAGGCCGTGTTCCGCAATGCGCTGCAGCGCTGGTTCGGCGTGCTGTTCTGGTTCCTGTTGCTCGGACCTGTCGGTGCGATGCTCTATCGCATGACCGTCCTCGCGGCACAGGACGCATGGGCGGATCTGCCGGCCGCGAACCGCGAAGGCGCGCGCAAGCTGCAGGCCGCGCTGGAGTGGCCGGTGGCGCAGCTCATGACGCTGGCGATGGCCCTGGTGGGCAACTTCGATACGGTGTTCTCCACCTGGCGCGAAGCCGGCGGCACGCGCTTCGGCCTGGACACGGGGTTTCTCGGCAGCGCGGCGCGCGCCAGCGTGCGCTGCGAACTGGCGGAAGAGGCCGAGGAATACGCCGAGGAAGGCATGGTGCAGGCGATGCGCGAACTGCCCGAACTGCGCGACGCGATGAGCCTGGTGTGGCGCATCCTGCTGCTGTGGCTGGCGGTGCTCGCCGTGTTCGTGATCGGCGGCTGGGTCAGCTGACGGCGGTCAGCCCGGCGCGAGCCAAGTAAACGGCGCCCACGGCAGGTTGCGCGCGACCCAGTAGGCCGGCAGCAGGACCAGCCAGAACTTCGGCGCGGTGAGCAGGCGCATCACCGGCTCCAGAGCGCGTGGCCGCCAGCCCTGCCCGTGGGCGATCATCATCGGAATCGCCGGGATCAGCAGGACGCCGAGCGGATTCATCGCGAATGCGCGCGCAAGATCGCCATGGACCAGCGCATGCAGTGCGCGCGTCAGCCCGCATCCCACGCAGTAGTAGCCGGTCACCGCGCGGAAGATGCAGCCCGGGAACGGACTGTCGGCTGCGTTGGGATCGAATTTCAGCAGCAACCAGACGCCGGCGGCGGCCACCAGGGCCGCCGCGGCGATACCGATCCAGTGCGGGAGACGCAGTGCGGTCACTGCGCCTGTTGCATCTGCTGCATCACTTCCATGTACTGCTCCATGCCGCCCGTCGCCAGCACGACGATGTTGAGCAGCAGGCCGATGATGGCGAACGCGGTGGCCACCCAGCACCAGGTCTTGGCGTTGGCGGACGCACGACGAGCGCCTTCCAGGTCGCCCTGGTTGAGCTTGCCGTTGACCTGCGAGGAGAACACGATGGCGACGATGCCGATCAGGCCCAATGGGCAGCACAGGCAGGTGGCCAGCACGGTCGACACGATGGCCCACGCCAAATGGTTGGGGACGGAGTCCGGCGCGGAGGTCGGGGGCATCGGAGGTACGGCGCTCATGCAGGCTTTCCTTGTGCAGGGTGGAGGATGCGGCGAGCCGCCACGCGGGCGGCCCGGTTCGTCTCAATAGTGCCAGACGGCCGGGAAAAATGGACCCCGTCGGCGCTTACGCCGCATCCCCGCGCAGTGCGCGCACGCGGGCCTCAAGCGATTCCGCCGTCGCCGTGGCGCCGTCCATCGGCTCGCCCGCCACGACCTCCACGTGGGCGCGGAAGCGACGCGGCACACGCATGCGGCCCAGGCGGCCGTCGCGCCGGCTCCACATGCTCGCCCACATGCCCTTCAGCGCCATCGGCACCACCGGTACCGGGCGCCGCTCCAGGATCTTTTCGACACCGGACTTGAATGCGGCGATGTCGCCGTCCTTCGTCAGCGCGCCTTCCGGGAAGATGCCGACGATCTCGCCCTCGGCCAGCGCCGCGTCGATTTCCTCGAACGCGCGCTGCATCAGCTCGGGATTCTCCCTGGCGCCGGCGATCGGGATCGCCTTGGCGGTGCGGAAGATCCAGCTCATCACCGGAATGTTGAAGATCTTGTAGTACATGACGAAGCGCACCGGGCGCGGGATCGTCGCCGCCAGGATCAGCGCGTCCATGTAGCTGACGTGGTTGCAGACGATCAGTGCCGGCCCCTCGTCCGGCACGTGTTTCTCGATCCCGTGCAGGCGCAGCCGGTACAACGTGCGCACCAGCACCCAGCTGAGAAACCGCATCAGGAACTCGGGCACGATCGTGAAGATCCAGATCGCGACCACGGCGTTGGCGATCGCCAACGCGAGGAAGATCTGCGGGCCGCTCCAGTCCAGCGCATGCAGGCCCAGGCCGACCAGCGCCGCCAGCACGATGAAGCCGGAGTTCTGGATGTTGAGGGCGGCGAACACGCGCGCCATCTGCGTGCGGTCGGTGCGGCTCTGGATCAGCGCGAACAACGGCACCACGAAGATACCGGCGAACATGCCGATGCCGACCAGGTCGATCATGATGCGCAGGCTGCCGCTCTGGCGCACGAACTCCGCGATGCCCAGGCCGGCCGCCGGCGCGGCGCCGGGGCGCGCAAAGTACAGGTCGAGCAGGAAGGCGGTCATGCCGAAGGCGCCGACCGGCACCAGACCGATCTCGACGGTGCGGCCGGACAGTCTTTCGCACAGCAGCGAGCCGATGCCGGTGCCCACCGAGAACAGGGCCAGCGCGAACACGTACAGCGTGGACGAGCCCTCGGCAGCACCGAGGTGCAGTTTCGCGTACGCGGGCAGTTGCGACGTCAGCAAGGTGCCGAAGAACCAGAACCACGACACGCCGAGGATGGCGTTACGCACGGCCAGTTGCTGCCTGGCCATACGCAGGACCGCCAGCGACTCGGGAATCGGGTTCCAGCGGATCTTCAGGTCCGGCGCGCCCGCGTCCATGCGCGGGATCATCCGCGACACCGCGTTGCCCAGCACCGCGAGCAGCACGATGGCGACGGCGGCGGCCTGCGGCCCGTGCGCGCCGGCGATCTGGAAGATCATGCCGCCGGCGATCATGCCGCACAGGATCGAGATCGACGTCCCCATCTCGACCAGGCCATTGCCGCCGGTCAGTTCCTCCGGCTTGAGGATCGATGGCAGCACGGAGTACTTCACCGGGCCGAACAGAGTCGATTGCACGCCGGTGCAGAACAGTGCCACCAGCAGCAGCGGCATGTTCTGCAGCAGGAAGCCGACCGCCGCCAGCGACATGATCACGATCTCCATCGTCGTGGTGATCACGATCAGCCGGTGCTTCTCCAGCTTCTCGGCGAACTGCCCGGCGATGGCGGAGAACAGGAAGTAAGGCAGGATGAAGATCGCTGGCGCCAGCGTCGCATAAAGCGAGAGCTGGTCGTCGCTGGCGCCGAGGAAGAACAGCAGGGCGATGATCGCCTGCCGGTAGACGTTGTCGTTGAAAGCGCCCAGCGCCTGGACGGTGAAGTACGGCAGGAACCGCCGTTGTGTCAGCAGCGAGAACTGGCTGTAGCTGGACATGCGCCCTCCGTGGGTTGCGCGCAGCCTAGCAAATCGACGTGGCCGCGCCAGCCTCTCCGCCCGACAGCGTTCCATGGCTGGCGTTGATGGGGTGGATGCATGGGCGGATAGTGGCGGCCCCACGTCGTTCCTCCTCCGCCATGAGTCGTCTGTTCTCGCCCCTCGATCTGGGCCCGCTGCGCCTGTCCAACCGCATCGTCATCGCACCGATGTGCCAGTACTCCGCCGAAGAGGGGCGTGCCACCGACTGGCACGCGTTCCATTGGCCGAATCTGGCCCAGTCGGGCGCGGGATTGGCCATCATTGAGGCGACCGCGGTGGAGCCACGCGGCCGCATCAGCTGGGCCGACCTCGGTCTCTGGGACGACACCACCGAAGCCGCTTTCGCTCGTGCACTGGCCGCGACGCGCCGTTATTCGACGATGCCGATCGGCGTGCAACTCGCGCACGCGGGGCGCAAGGCGTCCACGCATCGCCCCTGGGAACACCATGGCGCTGCGATCCCGCCGGAGGCCACGCATGGCTGGCAGACGGTGTCCGCGTCTGCCGTGCCCTATGCCGAGACGAGCGTGCCGCCGATAGCACTCGATAGCGCGGGCATCGACGATATCGTCGATGCCTTCGCGGACAGCGCGCGTCGGGCCGTTCGACTCGGTCTGGACCTGATCGAGATCCACGCTGCGCACGGTTACCTTTTGCACCAATTCCTTTCACCGCTCAGCAATCATCGCGATGATGCGTACGGCGGTTCCCTGGAGAACCGCATGCGCCTGCTGTTGCGTGTGTTCGATGCGGTGAAGGCCGCGGTGCCGGACACGATGGCGCTCGGCGTGCGCATTTCCGCGACGGATTGGGTGGAGGGCGGTTGGGACCTGGCGCAGAGCATCGCGCTGGCGAAGGCGCTGGACGCCCGGGGCTGCCATTACATCCACGTGTCCAGCGGCGGCCTGCACCCGGCGCAGCGCATCGCCGTCGCGCCCGCCTACCAGGTGCCGTTCGCTGAAGCGATCAAGCGCGAGGTCGCGATGCCGGTGATCGCGGTGGGCCTCATCACCGAGCCGCAACAGGCGGAAGACATCCTCGTGCAGGGTCGGGCCGACGCCATCGGCCTCGCACGCGCCATTCTCTACGACCCGCGCTGGCCATGGCATGCCGCCGCGGCCCTGGGCGAAGAGCTCGCGATCGCGCCGCAGTACCTGCGCAGCGCGCCGCGTGAGCACGCCGCACGCTTCGTGCAGGCCGCCTGACTCAGGCGGTGCCCTGCTCGCGGGCGATGGCGCGCCAGCCGATGTCGGTGCGATGGAATTCGTTGGTCCAACGCACCTTCTCGACGCCCGCATACGCTTGGCGCTGCGCGTCGGAGACGGAGTTACCCAGTGCGGCCACGCACAGCACGCGGCCACCGGCACTCACCACGCGGCCATCGGCATCCAGCGCGGTACCGGCATGGAAGACCTTGGCGGTCGCCGGCACGTCGTCCAGCCCGGCGATCACATCGCCCGTCACCGGCGTTTCCGGATAGGGCGCCGCCGCCATCACCACGCCCAGCGACGGCCGCGGGTCCCATTGCGCCTGCGTGCGGTCGAGCCGGCCATCGATGGCCGCTTCCACCAGATCCACCAGGTCGGACTGCAGGCGCAGCATGACCGGCTGCGTTTCCGGGTCGCCGAAGCGCACGTTGAACTCGATCACCTTCGGCGCGCCGGTGTGGTCGATCATCAGGCCGGCGTACAGGAAGCCGGTGAACGGCGCACCGTCGGCAATCATGCCCTGCACGGTGGGATTCACCACCTCGCGCATCACGCGGGCGTGCACTTCGGGCGTGACCACCGGCGCGGGCGAATACGCGCCCATGCCGCCGGTGTTGGGGCCGGTGTCGCCGTCGCCGACGCGCTTGTGGTCCTGGCTGGTGGCCATCGGCAGCGCGGTGGCGCCATCGACCATGCTGATGAAGCTCGCTTCCTCGCCTTCGAGGAACTCCTCGATCACCACGCGCGCACCGGCATCGCCGAAAGCGTTGCCCGACAGCATGTCGCGCACCGCGGCCTCGGCCTCGTCCAACGTCATCGCCACGATCACGCCCTTGCCCGCGGCCAGTCCATCGGCCTTCACCACGATGGGTGCGCCTTTCTCGCGTACGTAAGCCAGCGCCGCATCGACATCGGTGTGCACGGCATAGAACGCAGTGGGAATGCCGTGGCGCGCGAGGAAATCCTTCGCGAACGCCTTGCTGCCCTCGAGCTGCGCGGCGGCTGCGGTGGGGCCAAAAATCCGCAGGCCCGCCAGTCGGAAACGATCGACCACGCCAGCGACCAGTGGCACCTCCGGACCGACGACGGTCAGGCCCACGCCTTCGTCCTGGGCGAGCGCCAACAGGCCTTCGATGTCGGTGACCTTGACCGGCGCGTTGCGGCAGCCGGCTTCCGTCGCGGTGCCGGCATTGCCGGGTGCGACGATCACTTCATCCACGCGCGGCGACTGCGCCAGTTTCCACGCCAGGGCGTGCTCGCGACCGCCGGAACCGATGACCAGGACTTTCACGGAGATTTCCTCAAGGCAGAACCGGCGATCAGGCCGATGGGGCGGGGCACTCGCGTGCCGGAAGTTCGGTTTCGAAGAACAGCTTGTCGTTGCGGTCGACGAAGCGTCGCACCAGCACGGCGTCCGTTCCGATCAGCGGCCGGATCGCGGGCAACGCACAGAGCCCCTGCATCTGCTGCTGCTCGCTCTGGCGCAGGGCATCGAAAGCAGGGGCCTGGCGGGTCTTGTCGGCATCGCCGTCAGGGCTGCGCACTACCAGGATCAAGCGGTCGCCTTCGACCATCGCCGATTCGGTCACCAGATCCTCAAAGTAGGGCGCCGGCAGCGTGCCCTCCAGGGTGGCCCGCGCCTGTTGCAATGCGCGCCGGGTATCCAGGCAGCCCGCCAGCACCAGCATGCCGGCGAGCGCAAGCAAGGGCATGGCGCGAGGGGGCAGGGGTGTGTTCTTCATCTACGCGCTCCGGCAAGGATCAGGCTGGAAGAATGGACGGCATCACGGCGCTGGCACGGCGCCCAGTGTTGCTGGCCGCCGGCGGTGCAGGCAACGGGTCGGATGGGCGTGGGGGGTCGAAGTCGTCCTGCGCCCCACGCCGCGGCTCGTCAGTGCCGGAAGTGCCGCACGCCGGTGAACACCATCGCGATGCCGTGTTCGTCGGCCGCGGCGATCACTTCGCTGTCGCGCATCGAACCGCCCGGCTGGATCACCGCCTTGATGCCGGCGGCGGCGGCGGCGTCGATGCCGTCGCGGAACGGGAAGAACGCATCGCTGGCCATCACCGAACCCTCGACCACCAGGTTCGCATCAGCCGCTTTGATGCCGGCGATGCGCGCCGAATAGACGCGGCTCATCTGGCCGGCCCCGACGCCGATGGTGCGGTGGTCCTTCGCGTACACGATGGCGTTGGACTTCACGAACTTGGCCACTTTCCACGCGAACAGCAGGTCGGTGAACTGCGCCTCCGTCGGCGCAAGCTTGGTCACCATCTTCAGTTCTTCGCGCGTCACCACGCGATCATCGGCGGTCTGCATCAGCATGCCCGAACCCACCCGCTTGGTATCGATGAAGCCGCTCGACGCCGGGGCGAGCGGAATGCGCAGCACGCGCACATTGGCCTTCTTGGCGGCGTAATCGAGCGCGCCTTGCTCGTAGTCCGGCGCGATCAACACTTCGACGAACTGGCGGTCCAGGATGACCTTCGCCGTGGCCGCGTCCAGCGTGCGATTGAAGGCGATGATGCCGCCGAACGCGCTGGTCGGGTCGGTCGCGTAAGCCAGCTCGTAGGCATCGCCGCAGGCCACGCCGACGGCCACACCGCAGGGATTGGCATGCTTGACAATGACGCAGGCGGGCGCATCGAACTGGCGCACGCATTCCCACGCGGCATCGCTGTCGGCGATGTTGTTGTAGCTCAGCTCCTTGCCCTGCAGCTGGGTGAAGGTCGCCAGCGAACCGGGCGCGGGGTACAGGTCGCGGTAGAACGCCGCCTGCTGATGCGGGTTTTCGCCGTAGCGCAAGTCCATCACCTTGACGAAATTGCCGTTCGCCTGCGCGGCGAACGCGGCGCGGGCAGGCACCTCGGCGGACGCGTCGGTCACCGAAGACAGATAGGTGCTGATGGCGGCATCGTACTGGGCGACGCGGTTGAATGCAGCCACCGACAGCGCGAAACGCGTGGCCGCCGGCAGCGCACCGTTGTTCGCGTCCAGCTCCGCCACCAGCGCCGCGTACTGGGAAGGATCGGTGGCCACGGCGACGCGCGCGAAGTTCTTCGCGGCCGAACGCAGCATCGCCGGTCCGCCGATGTCGATGTTCTCCACCGCATCGGCCAGCGTGCAGCCGGCCTTGGCCGTGACCGCTTCGAACGGATACAGGTTGAGCACCAGCAGATCGATCGCACCGATGCCGTGCTCGGCCATCACGGCGTCGTCGAGGTCGGCGCGACCGAGCAGACCGCCATGGACCTTCGGATGCAGCGTCTTGACGCGGCCGTCCATCATTTCCGGAAATCCGGTGACCTCGGCGACGTCGCGCACGGTCAGGCCGGCGTCACGCAATGTCTTCGCCGTGCCGCCCGTGGACAACAATTCCACGCCATGGCGCGCCAGCGCGTGGGCCAGGTCGAGCAGGCCGGACTTGTCGGAAACGGACAGCAGCGCCCGTCGCACGGGCTGGAGATCGAGGGTCATGGAGAGGGCGGTACGGAGCGGGGCGCGAATTATAACGCGCCGCAGCAACCCGCCCGGCGGGCGCTCAGGCCAGCCCGTAGTCCTTGAGCTTCTTGCGCAGTGTGGCGCGGTGGATGCCCAGCATGGCCGCGGCACGGCTCTGGTTGCCGTCGCAATGGTTCAGCACTTCGACGAACAGCGGAATCTCCATCTCGCGCAGCACGATCTCGTAGACATCGTCCGCCTCGCAGCCGTCCAGGTCGCGCAGATAGCGGCGCACGGACTGCGCCACGTGCTCGCGCAGCGGCGGGCGTTGCGCACTGCGCGTAGGGTCCTGTCGGGTGGAGGCAGCGTTCAATCGAATCCCCTGGTGCCACGGATGCTGAAGCCCGCCTTGTGCTTGTGGGTATTCGGCGGGGGGACGAGTCTAGCGCCTGATCGGGGCGCGTGCATCCGCTTTTTGATGAATCGGGGCGATTAACGGAAGTCGAAGGAAAACGCGACGACGTTCGCGCTCGGCTCCTTCACGCGCACCGCCATCTGCGCGCTCTGACCCGGGCCGATCGAGGGCGATGCTTCGCCTTGCGGCAGGTAGTCGACGGGTTGCAGCGCGCGCGCGCCGAGCGTACGGCCGTCGGCATCCTTCAGTGTCAAAAGAATGACCGGCCATGCCTGCGCCCAGCGCGCGTCGTTGCGGAATGTGGCCTGTGCCTGCAGCGCGCCGGGACGCCCGATGATGGGCCTGACGTCGCGGCTCAGCATGGTGAATGCCGCCGGTTCTCGCCAGGTGGGCACGTCGCAACGGAAGACCCCGCACAGCGCTACCACGAGGG
Organism: Pseudoxanthomonas sp. G3; assembly: GCF_057654715.1. Lineage (NCBI taxonomy): Bacteria > Pseudomonadati > Pseudomonadota > Gammaproteobacteria > Lysobacterales > Lysobacteraceae > Pseudoxanthomonas > Pseudoxanthomonas sp. G3. The sequence goes on along the minus strand of NZ_CM172805.1, from coordinate 3,574,606 downwards.
GTCGCCAGCCCGCCTGCGTCGCCAGGCGCGCGCGATCGGCCAGCACCACCTGCGCGAAGAGCAGCAGCGAAAGTGCGATCACGGCGAGCCATTGCAGCCTCGCCTGCTTCGCATGCACCGGCGTGGTGCGCGCGCGTTGCAGGAAACGCGGCCCCGTCGGGCCACGGGCCTTCGATCTCGCGGCGACGACGGTCGCCGCCTGCGGCGCTTCGATGGATGCGTCGCGATGCGGTGCGGCATCCGCCTGCGCGGAAAGCGCAGCGTCCGTGGCTTCGGCGGACGATGCATCCGCGGTATCGGCCGTCATCGCGGCGACGGGTTCGAGCAGGTCGGTGACCTCAACGACCTCGGACACCGGTTCCGGCGCGGACGTCTCGGGCTCCGCGACGTGCGCCGTGACGGCGCTGATCGAATCGTCGCGAACGTCTACCGGTGCCGCCGCTGCCTGTGGCGCGTCGGTGACGGCCTCATCGTCTGACGATGGCGCGGGATGCAGGAAGGTCGCCAGACTGGGCGAAGGCGTCGGGGCCGCAGCATCCTCGGCCGCCAGCGGCTTGCCGCAGCGCGTGCAATGGGCCGGCAGCGTGTGCACCTGCGGATCGCGGGCGACCAGGAACTGGCAATGAGGGCAGGCGACGAACATGCCTCTTATTCAACCATGCACGCCCGCGCGCGTGTTGTGACCGGCGTGGTCTCAGCGGCGCACGCCGTCGATGCGCATCCAGTCGCCGTCCTGGGTGGCCCGAAGCGCATCGAACCAGCCGGCGTAGCGGACCAGCAGATCGTCTTCCTGTCCCTTGAGGATGCCCGACAACGCGATGCGGCCACCGGGCGCCACGCGCGCGGCCAGCGTCTCGGCCAACGCATCCAGCGCGGAGGCCAGGATGTTGGCCACGACCACGGGGTACGTGCTGACCGGTTCGTCTTCGGGGAGGTACACCTGGAGGCGTTCTTCGATCCCGTTGCGCTGTGCGTTGTCCGCGGTCGCCAGCAGGGCCTGCGGATCGTTATCCACGCCGATTGCGCCGGCAGCGCCGAGCTTGAGCGCGGCGAGCGCGAGGATGCCGGAGCCGCAGCCGAAATCGAGGACATGACGGCCCTGCAGTTCGCCATCCCCCGCCAGTCCGTCCAGCCAGCGCAGGCACAGGGCGGTGGTGGGGTGCGTGCCCGAACCGAAGGCCAGGCCGGGGTCCAGCCGCACGACGGCCGATCCGGGTGCTTGCGCCTCTTCGGGCACCTCGTGGTTCCAGGGCACGATGAAGGTGCGCGCGCCGAAGCGCATCGGCTTGAACTGGTCCAGCCAGGCGCGTTCCCAATCTTCGTCCGCCACGGTGCGGAAGCCGACCTGCGTCCAGTCCAGGCCGGGATCGAAGGCTTCCAGTGCGGCGAGCAGGGTGAGCGCATCGGTGTCGGCATCGAACAGGGCGGTGAGCACCAGCGATTTCCACAGCGGCGTTTCGCCCACGCCGGGCTCCAGGATGGCGCGCTCGTTGCCGGTGTCGGCATCGGCGTCCAGCAGCGTGACCGACAGCGCGCCGACGTCCTCCAGGGCGTTCTCGTAGCGCGGCTGCTCGGCTTCGGTGCAGCGCAGGGAGAGTTCCAGGTAGGGCATGGCGTGCGGCAACGGCAGGAGGGGTCGCCTAGTGTCTCACGCGCTCCAGGGCCGGGCCCGCGACGGAAGGCAGCCGCGGGCCGCCCGGCGCGATCCGCGTTCGTTGAAAGGCCGGGAAACGGCCGGGATAATGGCGGCGTGCCCCGGAAGCTGCTACTGCCGATCCTGCTCGTGGGCCTGCTGGGCGCGCTGGCGTGGATGCCATGGCGCCAGGCGGGGTGGAGACCCGCGGCCTTCTACGGCGAGGATGTCGAGGGCGTCGGGTTCGCGGTGTCACCGATCGAACGCATGGGCGCGCCGGCGTCGCGGCTGCGACCAGCGACTTTGCCCGCCGTGCCGGCCCTGTCGCCGCTGCGCCGCGGCTTCGAAGAGAGCACGGATCTGTTCGCGTACTCACGCGAACTGATGACCTGGGCCTCGGCCGGCGACGCCGACGCGATGTGGCTGCTCAGCCTGGTGCAGGACTATTGCGCGGGCTTCGCCGCCGATCCGGTCGGTTATGCGCAGGACACGCGCGTGATCGCGAAGCTGGGCCTGTCCGGTGGCGGGGCGATGCTGGCGGCGCGCCAGCGCGTGCAGCAGCGGTGTGCGCGTTTCGTGCCGCAGGATGGCTTCTCGCTGCCGATGATCGTCAACCAGCGCACGCAGGCGGCGCGCGCGGGCAGCCTGGCGGCAGAGGCCGCGCTGCTGGCGATGGATCGTCCACTTGAGCCCGGCGACGACTACCGGCGTGACCTGGTGCAGCGGGTGCTCGACTCCGGCGACCCTTACGCCTTCGTGGCCATCGCACCGGTGATGGGCAGCGTGGGCAGTGGCCGTGGCGAGACCCTTGGCGAAGTGTCCGGCAGCGAGTTGAGCGAGATCGCGTGGCGTATCGCCTCGTGCCGGCTCGGCATGGACTGCAGCCCGTCCGGCACGATGATGACCAACTACTGCGTCAATGGCGGGATCTGCTCGCAGGACGAAACGCAGGATTTCAGCACCTTCGCACGGGACGCCGGCGTCCCGCGGCAGGGTGAGGACAACGTGGAAGAGATGGTGGGCACCTTGCTGTCCCACACGGGAGTTGAAGGATGAAGTACAAGCGCACGCGGCCGGGAGTGAACCTCCTGGTCTGGGGCCTGGTGGTGGTGGCGTATGCGGCCGCCGCGGCGACCATCGTCATCGAGACGCGCAGTCCCGAATACCGCGACCTGTCGCGCGTGGGCCACATGACGGTCCATGCGCCCGACGAAGCGCGCCGGCTCGGCGCGGCCCAGGTCGCCGCGCTGTACCGCGCGCGCAGCGGTACGCCGTTTTCCACGCTCGCGCCCGGCAGCACGATCAAGGTCGTGTGGGCCGATGGCTCGGCGGAGACCGTGCGCATCACCGACCCGGCGTCGCCATTGGGTGTCGAACCGGTGCCGGGCACGCAGCAAGCGCCGCAATGACGTGACAGCGTCGCCGCGACGTGAGTGAAGAAGGGCCGGGAAGCGATCTCCCGGCCTTTTTTGTGCCGACGGGTCGGTCAGCCGCCGATGAGCCCTTTCAACAGGCTGCGCAACGGCTTCTTTTCTTCCTGCGGTGTCTCGGGATCCTGCGAGTCCGTGTCCTGCATCTGCGACAGGTCCATGCCGAGCATGGCGCTGCCCGTGGATTTGGTGCGCACGCGCACGTTCCACTCCGGATTCCACGGCTGCTTCGGATCGGCCGGCTTGGGCGGCCACGCGATGTGGCTTTCGGGACCGTAGGCGATGATGCTGAGCAAGCCACCGCCGCCGTCGCGGCCGCCTTCGCCAGGCGCGGAGAAGATGCCCTTCGGCACCGCGCATTGCGTGGTGGCGGGCGGCAGCAGGACTTTCTCCTTCGTCCAGCGGTCGATCAGCGAACCGGTCAGGTAATCGAAGACGCCTTGCCCCGCATCGGGCACCTCGGCGCTGCTCCACAGCACTACGTCCTTGCCTTTCGTGCCGACGGCATGGAGGAAGTACGCCTGCGCGCGATCGACCGGCGCCCAGCGCCATGTCTGTCCTTCAGCCAGTGAACCGGTGCTCTGCAGATCGATCTTCGGCATGAAGTCGGCGACCTGCTTGAGCTCGAACTTCAGCGATGCCGGCACGCCCTGGCCGGTGATCTGGTGCGCACCCTGAAGAGATGCGCCATCGGGCACGCGCTTGCCCGACTTCGGATTCGGCCACAGCGCGTAGGCGGGATCGGATTCGATATCGCGATCCGGTGCGTAGCGTCCCTGCATCGATCCGCTCACCTCCACCTTCCCGCCACTCGCGCTGATGCTGATGATCTTCGGCTGTCCCTTGCGCACGGCGGTGCCGCAGCCCCAGTAGATCAGCAGGCGCTGCTGGCCTTCCGGTGGCGTGTACTCGCCGCTGCGGTCGGAGGGCGCGGCGGTGCGCACCGGCGGCACCAGCGGCAGCGACTTGCCCAGGCGCAGGCCGGCAGGAATGCGCTGCTCGGCGTCCTTGCCGGGGTTGAGGCGGTTGTACAGGGCGATGTCGAGGTACTGCCCCGTCATCATCGGCATTCGCGTCTGTCCGTAGTGCGCCTGCTGCCCGCCGCCGCCCATCATGCGCGAGGCCATGCCGCCGAGCGGGCCCAGGTCGGGCATGCCGGCCATCTGGTGGGTGGCGACGTCGATCCAGACCTGCGTGGGAGGGCCGGAGGTCGTTGCGCTAGCGGCAGGCGCGGCCGCGATGACGGTGGCGAGGGCCAGGAACAGGGGGCGTGGCAGGGGACGCATCGTGCGTTCTCGTCGGGGGATCCTTCTCCTCCAACGCCGGAGCGGTGTCCTGCCGGACACGCGCCGTACTCAGCTTTCGCCATAGGCGGCCCCGCGGTGGACGCGGGGCCGGGGTGCATCAGACCAGCGAGATCGCCTTGTTCTTGCGTTCGGCCAGGCGCTTTTCCAAGTAGTGGATGTTCTGGCCGCCAGCCTGGAAGCCCTGGTCGCGCATGATGCGCTGCTGCAGCGGGATGTTGGTCTTGATCCCGTCGATGACCATCTCGCTGAGCGCGACGCGCATGCGCGCGATCGCGGTGTCGCGGTCCGGACCGTGCACGATGAGTTTGGCGATCATCGAGTCGTAGTTCGGCGGCACGCGGTAGCCTTCGTAGATGTGCGTGTCCACGCGCACACCGGGGCCGCCCGGCGGATGGAAGTGCTGGATCAGGCCGGGATGCGGCATGAACGTATCGGGGTCTTCCGCGTTGATGCGGCACTCAATGGCATGGCCGCGGAGCACGATGTCGCTCTGCTTGATGGTCAGCTTCTGGCCGGCGGCGATGCGGAGCTGTTCGCAGACCAGGTCGATGCCGGTAATGCGTTCGGTGACCGGATGTTCCACCTGGATGCGGGTGTTCATCTCGATGAAATAGAAGCGGCCGTCCTCGAACAGGAATTCGAACGTGCCCGCGCCGCGGTAGCCGATGCGGATACACGCTTCCACGCAGACCTTGCCGATCTCGTTACGGAGTTCCTCGGTGATGCCGGGCGCCGGCGCTTCCTCGACCACCTTCTGGTGGCGTCGCTGCATCGAGCAGTCGCGCTCGCCCAGGTGGATGGCGTTGCCCTGGCCGTCGGCGAGCACCTGGATCTCCACGTGGCGCGGATTCTCCAGGAACTTCTCCATGTAGACCTCGCCGTTGCCGAAGGCCGCCTTGGCTTCCGACTTGGTGGTCTCGATGGCCGCCTTCAGCGCGCCTTCGACATGCACCACGCGCATGCCGCGGCCGCCGCCGCCGCCCGCGGCCTTGATGATCACCGGATAGCCGATCTCGCGCGCGATCTTGGTGTTGGCGACGATGTCGTCGCCCAGCGGGCCCCCGCTGCCGGGCACGCACGGCACGCCGGCGGCCTGCATCGCGCGGATCGCCTCCACCTTGTCGCCCATCATGCGGATGGTGTCGGCCTTGGGGCCGATGAAGATGAAGCCGGACTGCTCCACGCGCTCGGCGAAGTCGGCGTTCTCCGACAGGAAGCCGTAGCCGGGATGGATGGCCTGCGCGTCGGTCACCTCGGCCGCGGCGATGATCGCCGGGATGTTGAGGTAGCTGTCCTTCGATGCCGCCGGGCCGATGCAGACGGATTCGTCGGCCATGGCCACGTGCTTGAGGTTGCGGTCCACGGTGGAATGCACCGCGACCGTGCGGATGCCGAGGGTGTGGCAGGCGCGCAGGATGCGCAGCGCGATCTCACCCCGGTTGGCGATAACGACTTTATCAAGCATGGGATTCGGGATTCGTGATTGGGGATTCGTAAGAGGCGGGCGTCTGGCGGACGCTGCGCGGCGAGGAGTCCAGCGAGCGGATCAATGCATTGAGTCGGGCGAATGTGCGGTCGATCAGGTCCTCGATCGAGTTGCCTGCTTCTACGTAAGCGAGGCGGCGTGCAATCTCGACCTGTGTGCTTATCTCGGCCAGTGAGCCTCGCGCCATCGAGAGGAAGCGCAGATACTCGTTAGTCGAGCGGCGCGCAGCGCCTTCCGCGATGTTCGACGGGACGCTTACCGAGGCGCGGCGCAACTGCATGGCCAGGCCGAGTCGTTCCGATTCGGGAAACGAAGCCGTGAGCCGGTAGGTCGCTTCGACAAGCGACATCGCATCGCGCCAGACATCCAGGCGCTCATGCGGCCGCTGCTTTGACGAATCACGAATCACGAATGACGAATCCCGTCGTGGTCGGCCTCAGCCGATCACGAACAGCGGCTGATCGAACTCGATCGGCTGGCCACTCTCGGCCAGGATCGACAGCACGGTGCCGGACACGTCGGCTTCGATGGGGTTGAACATCTTCATGGCTTCGATGATCGCCAGCGTCTCGCCGGCCTTCACGGCCTGGCCGACCGCGACGAATGCCGGCTTGTCCGGCGACGGCGAGGCGTAGAACGTGCCGACCATCGGGGCGCGCACCACGTGTCCGTCGGGCAGCGCATTGCCGGCCTTGGCGGTGCCGCCGGTCGAGGCTTCGGTAGGCGAGCTCATCGGCATCGGCGCGGCGGGGCGCGCTTCCACCGGGGCCGCCATCACCGGCGCGGCGGCCTGGACGGCGTAGCCGCCCTTCGGGGCGCGCGCCAGGCGCACGGATTCTTCGCCTTCCTTGATCTCGATTTCGGCCAGGTTCGACTCTTCCAGCAGGTCGATCAGTTTCTTGATTTTGCGGAGATCCATGGGAGCCTCGTGGTTGAACGCTGTTCCCCGCAGGGAACAAGAAGGAAAGTCAGGCCGGCAGCCGCTGCAGGGCGGCGTCCAGCGCGTAGCGGTAGCTGTCGGCCCCGAAGCCGCAGACCACGCCCACCGCCTTGTCGCTGACGTAGCTGGTATGACGGAAGGGCTCGCGGCTGTGCGGGTTGGACAAATGGACTTCGATGAAGGGCAGGGACACTGCCGCCAGCGCGTCGCGGATCGCGACGGACGTGTGGGTGAACGCGGCCGGATTGATCAGGATGAAGGCGGTGCCGTCGGTGCGGGCGGCCTGGATGCGGTCGACCAGGGCGTGCTCGGCATTGGATTGGAACGCCTCCAACTGGTGGCCGGCGGCCTGCGCCTGCGCCGCGAGCGCCAGGTCGATGTCTGCCAGCGTCGTGTGGCCATAGACCTCCGGCTCGCGTGTGCCGAGCAGGTTGAGGTTGGGGCCATGCAGGACCAGCAGTTTCGCCATTCGCGCCTCCAGCGGAAGGGCGGCAGTCTGCGCGATGCGGGGGATACTGTCCAGTTCGCCGAAGTTTATGTCGTTTTAAGCGATTGTTTGAATCGTGCGGGGTGCCTCGGGTCTGGGCGCCCCTATATGAATGTCTCGCGTCACCTCACGCAACGTTCGCGCGACACGGCCGGCGCTTGGCCTAGGCTGGCGCTCCGTGTTGACCGAGGATCCGCGCCCTTTGTTCACCTTGCACGTCGTCTGCATGGGCAACCTCTGCCGCAGTCCGATCGCCGCGGCGCTGTTCCAGGCCCGGGTACCGGCGGGGCGTTGCACCGTCGTCTCGTCGGGACTGGCGGCACAGGCTGGCCGGCCGGTCGACCCCGGCGCGATCGCCGTCCTCGAGCGGCACGGCCTGCGTGCGCTGGACACCGTGGCGCGCCCCTTCGATCCCGGTGCCGTCGGACCATGCGATCTGGTGCTGGCCATGCAGCGACGGCACCTGCAGGCGTTGCGCGCGCAGGCGCTCGACGCGCGCGCACGGATGCATCTGCTGGGGCGCTGGACGCGACCGCGCGAGATCGATGATCCGATCGGCGGCAGCGACGAGGATTTTGAACGCGCGTTCGTGGCGATCGCGCGCAGCGTGGACGCGTGGTGCGCACGCGACCGTCGATTGTCCACATGAACGCGTGCGCGTATCGCCCTCCATGTTCCTGACTGGTGCGTTACGCCTCGACGTCCATTTCATGCGCTCATCAAATTCCTGTCCGTAGCCTCGGGTCACTCAACAGCGCCCCGTGTTGACGCGCAGGATCCCGAACGGACCAGGGTTCCTTGGGGGCAATCGTCCACAGCAAACCCTGGGTGACAGATGGAGAATGCAAGGGTCGTCGCGGCAAGCGCCATCGCGCTCGCTGCCACGCTGTTCACCATATTCTCGATGCGGCCATGGGCCCGGCGGGTCGGTCTGGTCGACCGTCCCAGCGGGCGTAAGCAGCACGTCGGCCGTGTGCCGGTGATCGGTGGCATCTGTTTCTTCGTTGGCACGCTGGTCGGCCTGGGGTATCTGGGCTACGTCGACCGTTTCGTCATGAGCCTGATGATGGGGAGCGCGCTGATCGTCGCGATCGGCGTCGCCGACGACATCAGCCACCTGAGCGTGCGCAGCCGCCTGCTGGTGGAGGCGGCCATCGTCGGCCTCGTCATCCTCAGTACCGGCTACTACCTCGACCATGTCGGCGGCCTCGTCCCGCTCTTCGATCTGCGCCTGGGCCTGATCGGCATCCCGGTCACGATCGTCGCGGTGATCGGGCTGATGAACGCGTTCAACATGATGGACGGCATCGATGGCCTGGCCGCTTCCACGGCGATGGTCTCGATCGCGGCCATCCTGCTGTTCGCACACGACGGCGCGCCCGATGTCGGCGCCACGCTGATGCTGCAGATCCTGTTCGCGTCGTTGATCCCCTACGTGTTCGTCAACCTCGGTTGGCCGGACGGGCGCAAGATCTTCATGGGCGACGCAGGCAGCACGGTGATCGGCTTTCTCATCGGCTGGAGCCTGATCTACCTGAGCCAGCCGCGCGTGGGCCGGCTGGCGCCGGTCGAGGTGCTGTGGTGCGTGGCGCTGCCGCTGCTGGATACCGCAGCGGTGATGTACCGGCGCATGCGCCAGGGACGCTCCCCGTTCGCGGCCGATCGCCAACACCTGCATCACCTGCTGCTGGACCGCGGCCTGTCGGCGCAGGCGTCGCTGTGGACCATCGTGTCGATGGGGGCCGCGCTCGCGCTGTTGGGCTACGCCTTGCGCAACGTGCCGCAGCCGTTGAGCTTCCTGGTGTTCCTCGCGACGGCGGTGGGGTATGTCGTCGGCTTCCCGCGCCTGCTCGACGTGGCCGAACGCCGCCTTGTGTCCGGCCCTGCGTCCCGACCGGAACCGCGCGGTATACGTCGCGCGTTCCACGACGATGGCGAGTTGAACCATGCGCCGGTCTCCGCCCGCCCCCTCGGCCCGCGTCCGGTGGAGGCCCTGGCCAGCCTCGCCGGCCTGTCCGAAGACGAAAGACGCGAAGCACCGCTGCACGCGCTGTGCCTGATCAATGCCTCTTGCGAGGGTGCCGGCGTCGCGCCGATCGCACGGCGCCTCGCGGATGACGCACGCTTCCATGCCACGGTGTGCGTGGCCGAAGGCCAGGGCGGCGATACGGATCACCTGTTGCAGTTGTTCGGCCTGGAGGCGCAGGCGAGCCTTTCCAGCGAAGGTACGGGCGCGGACGCGCGCGCCGACGTGCAGGCCGAAGTGCAGCAGCTGCTCGGGGAAACGAAACCCGACGTCGTGGTCGTGCCCGGCGATGCGCCGCTGACGTTCGCGATGAGCCTGGCGGCGCATGCGCGCGACGTGCCGCTGGTCTGCGTGGATGCCGACGCGCCCGCCAGCGGCACCCCGCATTGGCCGAGCGAAGCCAGCCGGCGCATCGTGCAATCGCTTGCGGCGCTGCATGTGGCGCCGAGCGAAGTGACCGGCCGGCGCCTCAGCGGCGAAGGCGTGCCGCGCGAAACCATCCTGGTGCAGGCGGATGTGGCGGACGATGCATTGCGCACGGCGCTGCGCCAGATCCGCCGCGATGCCGACCTCGCGCGCGCGTTGGCCGAAGGCTTCGGCTTCCTGCGCGGCAACGCGCCGCTGCTGCTTGCCGTCAGCGCGCGGGGCGATACGCCCGGACAGGGCGCGTTCTCCGATGCGCTGGCGATGGTCGCGCGGCGGCGTCCCGACGTGGACATCGTCTGGGTCGGTGGCGTGGGCGTGGCTCCCGGCGAGGGGGGCGATCCGTTGCAGACCTTCGCGAACGTCCATCCGATGGACATCGACGATTTCCTCGCCTGGGCCTACCTGCTGGAGCGCGCCCACCTGGTGCTGGTGGGCAGCGGTGCGCCGCCGCCGCGTCGCCTGCTCGGCAAGCCGGTGCTGGTGGCGCAGGAAGAATTCGCGGGAACGGAAGCCGGCGCTGTTGCGATCGGCACCACGCCGGTGGCGATCGCCGGCCGCGTGCTGACGCTGCTGGGCGACGATGCGGTCTACATGTCGCTGTGCGCCGCGCCCGACCTGGACATTCCACGCGAGGACGGCTGCGCGCCGGTGCTCGAAGCGCTGGCCGGCCTGCGCGCGCCGTCCATCGTCCGTGCCACGCCCCACGACCTGGGCGAACCGATCAATGCGCGGGCCGCGTCATGACGGCGGCCCGGCTCCCACGCGCGCGCCACGTACGACGGTGCGCCCACCACACGACATGCCAGCGAGGTAACCCATGGCGAGCCATCTGATCACGCGCCGCGGCGCGGACCGACCGTCCGTCGCGTCGGAAACCCTGCGCAACGATGACGTCGACATTCCCGCCCTGGTTTCCACCCTGGGCGCGAAGAAGAAACTCATCCTGTTCGGTACCGCGGCGTTCGTCCTCGCCAGCATGGCGTACCTCGCGGTGGTCACGCCGAAGTACGAGGCGAACGCGGTGGTCCAGGTGGAAAGCCGTCCGGCCATTCCGCCGGGATTGAGCCCGAACGCCGCGATGCAGGCGCCGCCGGCGATCCCGACGCCGGGGACGACCGAAGTGCAGCTGCTCACGTCGCGTCGAGTGATCGGCGAGGCGATCACTCGCATGGACCTGGATATCGACGTGAAGCCCATGCACCTGCCGGTGGTCGGCGACTTCATCGCGCGTCGCTACCAGCAGTCCAACCCCGGCCAGCTCGCATCGCCGTGGTTTGGCCTTTCCCGGTTCGGCTGGGGTGGGGAGGTGCTCGACATCGCCCGGCTCGACGTGCCCGATCACCTGAAGGGCGTACCGATGGAGCTGACGGCGACGGGCCAGGGTGGCTATGTCCTGTCGGCGCAAGGTCAGGTGCTCGCGCGCGGCCGCGTGGGCACCCCGGTGAATGCGGGCGGCGTGGCCGTGCAGGTGCGACGCCTGTCGGCGAACCCGGGCATGCGCTTCCAGGTGACGCGCTACGATCCTTCGGCGGTCATGGCCGCGCTGAAGGAGAACATCAGCGCCACCGAGATGGGGCGCAACTCCGGCGTGATCGGCCTGGTCTATGCGCATGCCGATCCCGAGCGCGCGCGCCGGGTGCTCGATGAAGTCACCGGCGCCTACGTGCGCCAGAACGTCGCCCGCACGTCCGCCGAAGCCGCCAGCCGGCTGAAGTTCGTCACCGAACAGCTGCCGAAGGTGCGCGAAGAGCTCGCCAAGGCGCAGGCGGCCCTGACCGCATACCAGACCCGGACCCAGACGCTGGACGTGGCGACGCAGAACCGCGCGCTGCTCGACCAGACCATCGCGCTGGATTCCAGCATCCAGCAGCTGCGCATCAAGATGACCGAGGTGGAGAACCGCTATACCGCGGCGCATCCGACGTATCGCGCGCTGCAGGACCAGATCAATCGCTTCCAGGGCGAGCGCAATGGGCTGCAGGGCAGGATCCACGACCTGCCGGACACGCAGCAGGTGCTGTTCCGCCTGAACCGCGATGTCGAGGTCACCAACCAGACCTACGCCAACCTGCTGGACCAGGCGCAGCAGCTCGAGATCGCGAAGGCGAGCGCGGTGGGCAATGCGCGCGTGATCGATCCGGCGGCGGTGAACCTCAACAGCCCGGCCTGGCCGAAGCCGCTGCCGGTGCTGGCGGCCGGCACGCTGCTGGGCCTGATGGTGATGGTGGTGCTGGTCCTGCTGCAGCAGATGTTCCGTCGCGGCGTGGAAGACCCGGTCGATATCGAACTGCTGGGCCTGCCGGTCTATGCGTCGATTCCACTGAGCAAGAAGGGGCAGGCGCTGACCCACCGCATGGGCCACCGCCGTCGCGACGGCAAGTCGCGCCTGCTGGCCCTCAACGCACCGGCCGACCTCGCGATGGAGGCGCTGCGCTCGCTGCGCACCAGTCTGCACTTCGCCCGCATGCGTACGCGCAACAATCTGCTGATGATCTCCGCGCCGAGTCCGGGCGTGGGCAAGACCTTCATCTGCGCCAATCTGGCCGTGACCATTGCCCAGACCGGCCAGCGCGTGCTGCTGATCGACGCCGACATGCGCCGCGGCACGCTGCACGATGCCGTCGGCGTGCGCTGGGAGAATGGCTTGTCGGACGTGATCGCCGGACGCGTCGAGCTGGACGACGCGGTCCGCCGGGTCGCCGGCGCCGAGAACCTCTCCTTCATCTCGCGCGGTGCGATTCCCTCCAATCCTTCCGAACTGCTGATGCACGAGAACTTCAGCGATCTGCTGAAGCGGGTCTCCGGCGAATACGACATCGTGCTGATCGATACGCCGCCGGTGCTCGCGGTGACCGACGCGGCGGTCATCGGCCACCACGCGGGCACCTGCCTGATGGTCGTGCGCTGGGGCCTCAACCAGCAGCGCGAGATCGCGCTGGCCAAGCAGCGGCTGGAACAGAACGGCGTGGAGGTGAAGGGCGCCATCTTCAACGGCGTGGAGAAGCGGGGTGCGGGCGAATACGCCTACACCTACTACGAATACCTGCCTGCACCGCGCGCCGGCCGGGCGCATTGAGGAGGCGCCGTCGATGCAGATCACGATGTCGCCGTACTACGGCACGCCCGACTTCACCGTGCTGGACCGCCATCCGGAATACCACCGGGTCGATCCGGTGTCGGTGGCGGACCTGCTGCGCAACGCCTTCGTCTATCCCCCACATTCGATCTACGAAGGGGTCAAGCTGGTGACGTTCGGCTTCTCGGCGCATCAGGACATGCGCGACGAACCGGATTTCCGCTTCAAGTTCCGCAATGCAGGCGAGGTCCCGGAAGTCGCGGACCGGCCGCAGGACTGGATCGCCGTTTACCACCGCATGCTGTGCGACGCGATCACGCGCACCTGCAGCGGCATGCGTTCGCCATGGCAGCTGCAGAGCGGCGGCAAGGACTCCACCACGCTGGCGATCGCCCTCGCGGACGCGCGTCCGGACACCACCTGCATCACGTATCTCGGCGGGCGCGAGGAGAACGAACTGGCTTCGGCGCGCCATGTGGCGTCCCGCCTGGGCCTACGGCATGAAGCGCTGACCTGCGATCCCGGGCGCGCCTACGACCGCTATCTGGCGCTGGCGCCGCGCATGCCGCTGCTGACGGCGGATTTCGCGCTGCTGTCCTATGCGGACCTGGCCACCGAGGTGGCGGCGCGCGGCGGCGACGGCGTCGTCGACGGACTCGGCGCCGACAGCTACTTCGGCACGCCCGTCGACCTGCAGCAGCGGCTGACGGTGCGCATGGCGCGCGGCCTGAGATTGCCGTTCGATGCGACCGGCCTGCCCGGCGTGTCGGCCAGCTTCCCGCTGTGTTTCGTGCTGGGTACGCTGCAGATGACGCCGATCGAACGGGTCTTCCCCGGGTCGCGCTTCAACGATGCCGAAGTGGATGCGCTGTTCGGCAGCGACATGGCGCGCCGTTCCCGCGAGCGCCTGTCGCTGTTCGAGAAGGAGATCGCTTCAGCGACCAGCGCGTGGGAGTGGCGCGACATGTCGATGTCCATCGCCGGTTCGGCGGGCGCGTTCGCAAAGGGTCTCTACACCGCGCATGCGGCCGGGCTGGGCGCGGCCTATCCCTTCTGCGACAGGGCGCTGCGCGAGTGGATCCACCACGAGGTGCCGCGCCGGCAGAAGGTGGATCCGGAGACCGGGCTCAACAAGGTCCTGATCCGCCGGCATATCGCCGCGCATTTCGGCGAGCTCCCGTACGTGCAGCGCAAGGGCAGCTTCCGCTTCGATGTCTGCGGCCTGGCGGCGCAGCGGTTCGATCAGGTCCACGCGTTCGCCACGCAGGCGCGCGACCTGCTGCCCGGCGCGCCGGCCTGGCTGGAGCGCAATCGCGACCGCCTGGGCAACAAGTACCACGCTTCGAAGTTCTACCTGCTGGCGGTGGTGCTGCCCTGGCTGGTCGCGCGTGCGCATGTCCGGGCGGACGCCGCGTCGCAGCCGCGCCAGGACGCGGTCGCCGCCTGATGCCACTCACCCGACGGCGACTGCTGGGCGCCGGCGCCGGGCTGGCGCTGACGACCGCGCTGTCGGCTACGCGTGCGCTCGCGCTGGATGCGCGCGATTTCGGTGCTCGCGGGGACGGCGTCAGCGACGACACGCGTGCGCTTCAGGCCGCCATCGACGCCCTGCCTGCCGACGGCACGCTGGTGCTCGGGCCGGGCAACTACGTCGTCGATCCCGAGCGCAGCCTCCGTCTGCATTCGCGCATGCATCTTTCGATGGCGCCCGACGCGCGGTTGGTCGCCAGGGCCAATGCTGCGCCGAGGGCGTATGTCCTGCTGATCGAAGACGTGCACGACGTGCAGGTCAGCGGCGGGCGGATCATCGGCGACCGCGACCATCACCTGGCGACCACAGGCGAGTGGGGGCACGGCATCATGGTGCGGGGCGCGGAGCGCGTGAGGTTGCGCGACCTGCACATCGCCAAGTGTTGGGGCGACGGCATTTCGGTCGGCGGCATCAGCGGCGCCCGCGTGCGGCCCAGCCGCGACATCCGCATCGAGGACGTGGTCTGCACCGGCAATCGCCGGCAGGGGCTGACGATCGGTCGGTCGCGCCATGTGCGCGTGCTGCGTTCCCACTTCCTCGCCACGCGGGGCACGTTGCCGGCGTGCGGCATCGATATCGAACCCGATCCGGGCGACGGCGCAGAGGATATCGGCATCGAAGCCTGCACGATGCGCGGCAACCATGGCGCGGGCCTGCAGGTGTACGAGCGCGGTCGCCGCATCACCGTGCGCCGCTGCGTCATCCGGGGCAACCGCGGCGACGGTGTTCTGATCCGCGGCGGCGAGGATTGCATCCTCGAGGACAATGACATCGCCGACAACGGTCTGCGTGGCGTCGTGGTGCGGGGCGGCGGGCGCGGCATCATCGTGGCCGGCAACCGGTTCTCGGGCAACGCGGTCGGTTTGCGGCGACAGAAGCCGCAAGCGATGAAGGGCTGGATGCACGTCGATGTGGCGAAGACCGCGACGGACGTGCGCATCGAGCGGAGCAACCGCTTCGAGTAATACATCGCTTCGATGCGCACGAAGTGGGCGCATCCGGCCGGACAAGCGGCCTCATCCGCGCTGAGCAAGCGGACTCAACCACGATCACTTTCGTGAAAACGCGTGACGGCGTTCGCGTGAACAACATGTGCACGCGCGAAGTGTTTGAAAGCGTTCACAGATACGCCGTTGCGTTAACCAGCGGTTGCTTCTCCATCGCTATAGTCGCCCCCGTCGCGATTTTCACGCGGCGATCACTCGGCATGTTTTCCGACGGGCACTTGCCCGCAAGGGGTTACTTTTTGTGAAGAAGAATGTACTCGTGCACACCGTGCGCGAGGCTGGGATGCCTCGGCGCGATTTCATGCGAAAGTCGATGCTGATGGCGCTGCCCGCCATCGGCGTGGCCAGCGGCATCCCGCGTGCGGTCGCGGCCGTGATGGCGGGCAACATGCCGGCGATGTCGATGTCTGCTGCGGCCGTCTACGAGCCGCCGCTGCGCGCGCGCGGCAGCACGACGCTCAACGTGCGCAACTGGGGTGCGGCGGGCGACGGTGCGCGCGACGACACGACGTCGTTCCAGTCCGCCATCGACGCGCTGCCCTCCACCGGCGGCACGGTGTACGTGCCGGATGGCGACTACGTGATCGATCCGACGCGCAATGTTCGCCTGCGCAGCAATATGCACCTGGAGCTGGCGCCGGGCGCCGTCCTGCGCGCCAAGCGCAACGACCAGGAGCGCGCCTACGTGCTGATGGCCTACAAGGTCAGCAACGTGGAGATCTCCGGCGGCCGCATCATCGGCGACCGCGACAACCACCTGGGTACGACCGGCGAGTGGGGCCACGGCATCATGATCCGCGGCTCCTCGCAGGTGACCGTGCGCGACATCCATGTGTCCAGGTGCTGGGGCGACGGCGTCTCGATCGGCGGCGCCATGGTGACCAATGCGCCCACCATCCCGTGCAACGACGTGGTGATCGCGAACATCGTGAGCACCGGCAACCGCCGCCAGGGCCTGACCATCGGTTGCGCGACCAACGTCAAGGTGTACGACAGCGAGTTCAGCGACACCCGCGGCATCGCGCCCGAGTGCGGCATCGACGTGGAGCCGGACTCCAACGACGCGCGCGTCACCTCGACCGTACACATCGAGAACTGCGTGATGCGCGGCAATGCCGGCAACGGCCTGCTGCTCTACAAGCGCGTCAAGGGGGTGACGGTCAAACGCTGCACGCTGGAGTACAACGGCGGCCACGGCCTGCTGACCATCGGGCCGGAAAGCGGCTACATCGTCCAGAACACGATCCGGCACAACTACCTGGTCGGATTGATGCTGGGCGCCAGCACCTACAATTACCAGGTGAGCGGCAATGTGTTCCGCAACAACAACACGCGGCTGCACGGCGTCAACACGTTGGAAAACCCGCTGGTTTCGATGACGGGCCTGGTCGACGGCAACAAGGGCAACGGTGCGCACGTCGCGAAGGTCTCCACGGCCACCGAGATCCGGGTCACGACGAATTACTTCGCCAAGTAACTCGCGTGGGTGAAGAGTGCGTCAAGAGGCGGCCGCAGGGCCGCCTCTTCCGTTTCGGGCGTTCACGCAGGCCTGCGCCTTGTGGTGAGTGCGTCAATGGATTCGCGGAGGTCGTTTCCTAGAATCCGGACGTTGCCCCGCACGGAGCCGGCCTTGAAGTTCATCCTGTTCGCCAACACCGACTGGTATCTCTACAACTTCCGTCTTTCCACCGCGCGCGCCCTGCAGGCGCGCGGCGTGGATGTGGTGATGGTGTCGCCTCCCGGCGAGTTCGGTCCGCGCTTCGCCGCGCATGGCGTACGGTGGGTGCCGCTGCGCATGCAGCGGGCGAGCCTGAATCCGCTGCGTGAAGCCGGCACGCTGGCGAGCCTGGTGGCGCTGCTACGCGAAGAGCGGCCTGACCTACTGCACAGTTTCACCCTCAAGTGCGCGGTGTACGGTGCACTCGCGGCGCGCGCGGCCCAGGTGCCCGCCTACGTGAACGCGGTGACCGGGCTGGGTTACGTGTTCGCCAGCGACCGGATGAAAGCGCGCGTGCTGCGACCGCTGGTCTCGGCGCTGATGCGCGTCGCGCTCGGCAGTGCGCGCTCGCGGGTGATCCTGCAGAACCCGGACGATGCCGAAGCCTTCCATGCCTTGCGCCTGGCGCCCGCGCACCACATCCGCCTGATCCGCAGTTCCGGTGTGGATATCGCGCGCTTCAATGCGGACGGTCGCACCGAGCATCGCGAAGGCGCGCTGCGCGTCCTGCTGGCCGCACGCCTGCTGCAGGAGAAAGGCGTGCGCGAATTCGCCGAAGCCTCGGCGCGGCTTCGCGCGGACGGTCGCGATGTGCGTTTCCTGCTGGCCGGCATGCCGGATGAAGGCAATCCGAGTTCGGTGACGCGGGAGGAGGTCGAAGGCTGGCAGGCGCAGGGCCTTGTCCACTGGCTGGGGCACGTGGACGACATGCCGGCGCTGCTGCGCGAGGTCGACGTGATGGCGCTGCCCAGCTATTACCGCGAAGGTGTGCCCAAGAGCCTGATCGAGGCCGGCGCCTGCGGTATCGCGCTGGTGACCACCGACCTGCCGGGCTGCCGCGAAGTGGTGACGCGCGATGGCCACGATGGCCTGCACGTGGTGCCGCGCAGCGCCGAATCCCTGGCACAGGTGCTGGCGCGGCTCGACGACGACCGCGCACTGCTGCGGCGGCTCGGCGCACGCGCACGGGAGAAGGCGCTGGCGGACTTCGACGAGCGCGTCGTGATCAGGCGCACCTGCGAGGTCTACGACGAGCTGCTGCCGCAGCCGCTTGCGGCGGCCGCATGAGCCATGCGCTGCCCATGCCGTGGCGTCCGGCGCTGGCCGCGCTTTCCGTGCTTTCGTTGGCGACAGCGGCGGGCGCGGCGATGGTGTTCGTGACCCAGGTGTTGCTGGCGCGCCACTTCGGCCCCGCGCAGTACGGCCTGTTCGCGTCCTCGCTGGCCACGGTCAGCCTGGTGGCGCCGTTGGCGGGGTTCGGCTTGTCCCAGTTCCGTCTGAAGGCGCACGGCGCGGAAGGCTGGGCGGCCGAGCGGTGGCAGCCGGCGTCAGCGCGCTTCATCGTCTTGACCAGTGCGGTGGCCGTGGGTGGCGTGGTGGCGTGGGCGCTCGCGGGTCCGCCGGTGGATGCGTCCACGCGTCATATGTTGTTGGTGCTGGCGCCCTTCATCCTCGGTCTTCTCGCCGTCGAGCAGATCGGCAGCAAGCTGCGGCTGGAGGAGCGGCACGCCGCGCTCGCGGGGTGGCAACTGCTGATGCCCGCGGGCCGGTTGGCGATCGCGCTGCTGGCGGTGGCCGGCCTGTCGCTCTCGATCTACGTCGTCGCCTGGGGTCACGCGCTGCTGGCGGTGGTCGCACTCACGCTTGCCTGGCCGCAGTGGCAAGCGATGCGGCGCGGTGCGTGGACATTGAAGGGCCATGGTGCACGCGATCCGATGCTCGCGCGTGATATCGCAGCGCCGGATACCCGCATGCTGTTCCGGCATGCCTGGCCGTACGGCGTGGCGGCGGTCCTGTATCCGGTGTTCTTCCAGATTGGGACGGTGTTGCTGAAGTACCTGCGTGGCGACGCCGAGGCCGGCGTCTTCGGCATCGCGCTTGCGGTGATGACCGCGATCTACCTGTTCCCGACCACCGTGTACCAGAAGTTCTTGCTCGCCCGCCTGCATCGCTGGGCCGTGCACGATCGCGCGCGCTTCCGCCAGGTGTACCGCCTGGGCTGCATCGGGATGCTGGCCAGCGGCGTGGTGGTCGGTGTGGCGTTGGCGGCGGCGTCCGGTTACGCGGTGCGGCTGTTCGGTGAACGCTATGCAGGCTTGGCGCCGCTGCTGATGGTGCTGGCGGTCTGCGTGCCGGTCCGCTTCCTGTCGACCGCCGTCGGCGCCGTGCTGCTGACGGAAGGCCAGATGCGGTTCCGCGTGGGCGCGATGCTGGCCGCTGCCGTGGCCGCCACGGCGCTCAACCTGCTGCTGATTCCCGCACACGGCGCGATGGGCGCCGCCGTCGCCACGCTGGCGGCGGAAGGCCTGCTGTTGCTGGCGATGTACCTGGGCGCACGGCGTGCCGCCGCGCTGCGGGGTGCGCCATGACGGCCCTGCGCACGGCGTTCACCGGGTACTACGGGATGCGCAACTTCGGCGACGATCTGTTCGGCGTACTCTGCGCACGCGCGGCGCAGACCTACTGGCGTGCCGCACCCTGTGTGGTGGGCCCGCCGCTGGCCTCGGCGCCCGCCCGCAGCACGATGCCGCGCCGCTACCCGGCCCGCTGGTATGGCGGCACCGGGGTGGTGGGCAAGGCCAGCCGCTGGTTGAGCTTCGCGCGCGGCGTACGCGATTGCGACGTGCTGGTGATGGGCGGTGGCTCGGTGATCACGGCGCGCGAATCGTTCCGCAAGCCGATGATGTTGGCCGCCGTCGAGCGTGGCGTACAGCTGGCCGCAGTCGGCGTGTCGATCGGCCCTTTCGACACCACGCGCGACGAGGATGCGGTCGCCGCATTCCTGCAGCGGTTCCGCTACCTGTCCGTGCGCGACGCGCGCTCGCACCAGCTGGCCCAAGCGATGGGACTGGAGGCGATCACCCATGACGGTTGCGACCTGGCCGCCCTGCTGCCCGCGCTGGGGCCGGTAGTCGCCGGCCCGGTGAAGATGCCGAACGCGCCGTTGCGCATCGGCGTGGCGCCATGCCGCTACCGCGAGGACGGCGACTATCCCGCACCGTCGCGGCAACGCTGGGAGGAACATCTGATCACGACGCTCGCGGCGTTGAGACGTACACGCGAGGTGTCGGTCGACGTGTTCAGCCTCAACGAACACCCGCAGCACGGCGATCGCGCATTGGCGCAGGCACTGGTGGACCGGCTGCGCACCGAGGGCGTGGCCGCGGAATGGCGGGGGTACGCCAGCCAGGATCCCCTGCGCACCGTGGATGCGCTCGCGGCCTGCGACGTGGTGGTGAGTGCACGCCTGCATGGCGCGATCGTCGCTTACCTGCAGGACGTGCCCTTCATGATCATCGACTACCACCCCAAGTGCCGCGACTTCGCCGATGACATCGGCCTGGACGACACGTTGCGGGTAACGGCGGCGGGTACCGGCAATCCGTTCAGCGAGGCGTTGCCTGCCTTGCTGTCGGGCGAACGGCGGCCACGCGTTTCACGCGACGCCTACGCCGCTCGGGCGCCGGACATCTTCCAATACGCACCATGGGCACGCGCATGAATCCTCACCATTCACCGTCCACGCCGCGCGGCGGCGATGCGCCGGCGCCGGTCAGCGTCGTCGTGCCGTGTTATCGCTGCAGCGACACCATCGGCGACGCCGTGGCCTCGATCGCGGCACAGCGCCGGCAGCCCGCCGAAGTGCTGCTGGTCGACGACGCCAGCGGCGACGACACGCTGGAGGCGCTGCATCGCGTCGCGGCGGAGTACCCGGCAGGCTGGGTGCAGGTAATCGCCTCGACACCGAACGCGGGGCCGTCGCGCGCACGCAACCTGGGCTGGCAACAGGCGACCCAGCCCTACATCGCCTTCCTCGACGCCGACGATACCTGGTTGCCGGACAAGCTCGCCCTGCAGATGGCGGAACTCGAACGTGACCCGGACATCGCGCTGATCGCGCATGCGATGAAGGTCGCGCCCCGTGGCGCCACGCCAGCACCGCCCCGTGGTCACGTGCGGGCGCGGGTGATCGGGCGCCGCCGCCTGTTGCTCAACAATCCGTTTCCCACCGCGTCGGTGATCCTGCGGCGCGACCTGCCGTTCCGCTTCAACGAGCGCTTCCGGCGGGTGGAGGACTTCCTGCTGTGGGCGCAGATCGGCTTCTCCGGCTACCGCTGCGTCAAGCTCAACCAGGTGCTGGCGCATTGGCATAAGCCGACCTTCGGTGCCGCCGGTCTCAGCGGCGATCTCGACGCCATGCATCGTGCAGGCAAGGACGTGCGGCGCGAGTTGCTCGCCGCCGGGCTGGTCACGCGGAGTGAGCACTGGTTCGCCCGCGGCGTTGGCCTGGTGCGGCGCGGGCGCCGGCGCATGCTGTTGCTGATGCGGACGGCGACGGCGCGGTGACCGCATGAAAGGGACGGGCACTCCGTTAGCGTACCTGCCTCCCGTCGCGACGCCGCAGGCGAGCGCCGCGCGCGGGTTGGGCGTGGTGTGGTTGCTGCTCGTGGCGTTGTTCGGCTGCTGGCTGGTCGGCAGCCGGTCGCTGGAGATCGGGTCCGACACGGAGACGTACGCCGGCTTCTTCGAGAGCCTGGACCAAGGCGTGCCAGATACGCGCCTGGAACCCGGCTTCGCCTACCTGAGCTACGGTCTTCGCCTGCTCGGCCTCGGCGTGCCCGGCTACCAGGCCGTGCTGTTCGCATTGCTGCTGCTGGGCGTGGCCATCGCCGTGCGGATCAACCATCGCGCGTTCCCGCCGACGCAGGCGTACGCGACGTTGTTGTGCGCCTCATTGCTGTGGCTGTTCGTCTCGCCGATGTTCGTCAATGCCTCGATCAACGCCATCCGCCAGGGGCTGGCGGCGCCGCTCGTGTTCGCGGCATTGCTGTGCTTTCAACAGCGTCGCTGGTGGGGCTTCGCGGTGCTGGGGGCGGTCGCTGCCAGTCTGCACGTCTCCTCGCTGCTGTACCTGGCCTGTGCGCCCGCGCTGCTGTTGAAAACCACTGCGCTGCGTGCCGTGGTGGCACTGGCCTTCGTGGCCTACATCAGCGGCGTCTCCATGAAGGTCGTCGGCGTGGTGTCGCCGGCGCTCTACACCACCGTGATGGAGTACACCGCGAACGACAACTATCGTGCGGGTGTGCGCATCGATTTCGCGGTGTTCTCGGTCTTCTGGTACGTGCTGGTGCTGGCTGTTTCGCCCTGGGTACAGCCGGCGGCACGCAAACCCCTACAGGATGCGGCATCGGCCTATCTGGTGATGCTGCTGCCGTTCTTCGTGATCGGATGGGGCTACTTCTCCAATCGCTATCTGCTGCCCGGGTGGCTGGCGGTGTCGCTGATCCTGGCCGCGGCCTGCTGCTACAGCCGCATCGCGCCGCTGCGCCAACCGTTGCTGCTGGGGGCAGGCCTGGCGGCCGCCTGCGGGGTGCTGTTCTTCTATGTCAGTCGCGGCATCGTCATCTGAGGCCGGCCGATGAAGACGCTGGCCGAACTCGTGGTATCGCTCAGCTATCCGCCAGCGCTTTCGCTGTGCCTGTTGGGCATCGCGCTGGTGGCATGGGTGCTGCGGCGCAGGTGGATCGCCGGGGGCGTGGCCGGCCTGGCGCTGGCGTGGTCGCTGTTGTGGTCGATCCCGTTCGCCTCGGAGACGCTGCGCGGGGTGCTGGAACATCGCTATGCGATCCGCGATGCGTCGGCGTTGCCACGCGCGGATGCGATCGTCGTGCTGGGTGGCGGCGGCAACTACGCCTGGCTCGACCGGACCGACGTGGACCCGGCGAAGCTGCGCAGCAGCCGGCTCGCCGCCGGGGCGCGCGCGTGGCACGCCGGCAAGGCGTCGAAGGTCATCCTCAGCGGCGGGGGCGTCGGCAACACCACCGAAGCGCGCCGCATGGCCGATGCGATCCAGCGCCTGGGTGTGCCGCATGACGCGCTGTTGCTCGAGGAGCGCAGCCACGACACGCGCGACAACGCACGCTTCAGCACGGCCCTGCTCGAGGCCGACCAAGGCGGTCGCCACGTGCTGCTGGTGACCTCCGCGCTGCACATGCCGCGCGCCACGCTGCTCTTCACCCAGGCCGGCGCCGAGGTGACGCCTGTGCCGGTGCCTGAGGGACGACCCGCGGAAGGCCTGCGTGGACGCTGGTTGCCCTCGCGGCGCGCGCTGTGGCGCAGTGGCCGCGCCTTCAAGGAATTCGCGGCGTTGACTGCGGCCTGGATCGGCGCGCAGACGCATTAATCCACGGTTGGGCTGCTTCCGTCGTTCTCTTCACGCCGCCGTTGCCACGATCCGGAGCACGACCGCGACGGCATGCGCCGGCGCAATCCAGACTTCACGAGGTGCCCGCTGGTGAATATCCAACGTCCTGTCCAAGTCCTGCTCGCCACGGCGATCATCGCGTCGTTGTCGGCGTGTTCACTGGGTCCCGGCCAACGCATGATGCGCAACGCCAGCGTGCCCAGCGGTGATGGCGAAGCGCAGAGCGACGTGCGCATGGTCCCGATCACGCAGTCACTGGTGGCAGCGCCACGCACCGCCGTCGCGCTGCCGCCAGCGCTGGCGCAGTACCAGCCCGAGGCCTACCGCATCCAGCCGGGCGATACCCTGATCGTCACGGTGTGGGACCACCCCGAACTCACCACGCCGGCGGGCAACCAGCAGCAGGCGGCCACCAATGGCCGTCTGGTGCAGCCGGATGGCAGTTTCTTCTTCCCGTACACAGGCAAGCTCAACGTCACCGACATGACGATCGAGCAGGTGCGCAGCACGCTGGCGAGTCGTTTGAGCCAGTACCTGAAGTCGCCGCAGGTCGACGTCAATGTCGTCGGCCATGGCGCGAAGGTCACCCTGCAGGGTGCATTCGAAGACACCACGCCGCAGGAATTCACCACCGTGCCGCTCACGCTGGCGCAGGCGGTGGGCCGCGCGCGGATCAACGTGGAGGAAGCCGACCTGTCGGGCTTCGTGCTGACGCGCGACGGGACCGACTATCCCCTCGACCTGGATGCCTTGAACCGCGGCGGCACCGTCGCCGCCGACGTTTACCTCAAGCCGGGCGATCGCCTGCACATGCCGTTCAACGACCGCAAGCAGGTCTACGTGATCGGCGAAGTGCTGCGCCCGCAGGCGCTGACCTTCAAGACCACGGACATGAGCCTGACCCAGGCGCTGGGCCGGACCGGCGGGCTCAATCCCGTCACGGCGAAAGGCGGCGCGGTCTACGTGATCCGCGGCATGGAGGACACCTCGCACGAGCAGGCGACGGTGTACCACCTCGATGCGACCTCGCCGGTGGCGTTCACGCTGGCGGACCGCTTCTCGCTGCGGCCCGGCGACGTGGTCTGGGTCGGTCCGGCGGGCGTGACGCGCTGGAATCGCTTCCTGACCCAGTTGCTGCCGTTGTCCGGCATCATCAGCAATGCGGCCGCGGCGCAGTACAACTTCGACCGCGGCAACTGACCGTGGCGCGATGCGCGTCAGGCGTCCAGTGTTTCTTCCTCGCGCGCATAGGGCAACGGCCGCGCGGTCAGCGACAGCGCAGGTGACGGACGCGTCGCAGCCGAGGCGTGCGACGCCTTCATGCGCGCGGCCAACACGCGCAGGCGGTCGGTGCGCGACAGCGCCCATCGCGCGGACCAGCGCATGCCGGCGGGAACGGAACGCACGGCGACATTGGGCTGCGGTTGTCGGGGATCGTCCAGCAACACCACCACGAGCCAGCCGCCGCGGCATGCACTCACTTCCAATACGGGATGGCCATCCAGGTCGAGCCGAGCGCCACTCCAGTCGTCGTCGGGCGTGGCTTCGATCCACTGGAAATCGTCGGGGAGTTTCATCGGGACAGCCTTGGTCATGGGGAGAACCTTCTCGCTTGCACGGGGGAGGAAGTGATCGCAGGGCGCGATCGGGTCCGTCATCGACGGACACAACGTGGATCTTCGCGGAGAAATGCGAATGTTCTTGTTCGAGTGCCCCGATCATAAGGACTGCGAAAGCGTCACGACGATTTCTGTTGAGCCCGCTTCAGCAACAAGCCAGTGATGTGGGCATGCGTGCACTGCGTCACACCGAGTCATGTGGATGAACGACATTCACGCGCTCATCGCATCGCATCGCGCGTTTCCAACGGTTGCGTCCGCTTGTGTGGATGAGCGCGATGACTGAGAAGAAGCGCAAGTGGGGCTTCGCGCTGCTGACGCCGGAGCAGCGCAAGGAGATCGCGAGCAAGGGCGGTCGCGCGGCACAGAAGCGTGGGCGCGCGCATCAGTTCGACAGCGAGGATGCACGCGAGGCCGGCAAGAAGGGCGGCGCGAAAGTCAGCCAGGATCGCGCGCACATGGCGCGCATCGGTGCCAAGGGTGGACGCGTGCGCCCGGGCGACCGGCAGGCGCCACGCGACGAAGAAGCGGAATGAGCGGCGCGTCGTGCGCCGGCTGGATCAGTCGACCCAGCCGCTGATCTCGCCATGCGCGAAGGGGCCGATCTTCTGTCGTGCGATGCGACCGTCGGCGTCCACCAGCACGGTATATGGCAGCACGCCTTTCGCATTGCCCAGCCACACGCTGGCATCGGCGGGGCCTGGTGTGTCCAGCACGATCGGATAGCGCACCGGCACGCGCGCGGTGAAGTCGCGCACGCCTTCCGGCGTATCGAGGGCGAGGCCGATCACCTGCACGCCCTCTGCGCCCTGCGTGGCGGCGAAGCGATCGAGCTCCGGCATCTCTTCGATGCACGGCCCGCACCAGCTCGCCCACACGTTGATCAGCAGCCGTTTGCCAGCGTAGCGCGCGCGCAGGTCGACGACGGCGCCGTCCAGTCCGGGCAACGCGATGGCGGGCATGGGGTCGCCGATGCCCGCGGGCGTGACGCCGGTCGCGGGCGCGGGCGCGGTGGCTTTCGTCGCCGCGTGCAGGGCGCGCTCACCCACCTGCGTGCGCCAGAACGGATTGCCGTTGAACCACAGGCTGGCCAGCAGGCCCAGGCCGCCCGCGGCCACCGCCACGAGCAGCACGCGTGCGGTGTTCGCCTTCATCGGGCGGCGCGCTCGAAGGCCTGGCGCATGCCGTCCTGCGTGAGCACGGTCGGCAGCACTTCGCCGGCGCCGCCACCGCGCGGATACATCACGTACAACGGCACGCCGACGGCACCATGTTCTTCGAGGAAGGCGGTGATGGCCGGGTCCACGTTCGTCCAGTCGCCCGTCATCATCACGGCGTCGTGGCGGGCGAGCAGTTCGCGGAACGCGGGCGTGTTGAGCACCGCCTTCTCGTTCGCCTTGCAGGTCACGCACCAGTCCGCCGTCATGTCGACGAAGACGATGCGCCCCTCGGCACGCAGCGTGCCCAGCGCTTCGGCGGAGTAGGCGACGTGGTCCGCGCCCCGCGTCGTGATCGCGGACTGCTTCGGCAGGCGATGCGCGACCACCAACGGCACCACCGACGCCGCCACCAGCAGCACGGCCAGCACGCGCTGCAGCGGGGCCGTGCGCAAGCGCAGGCGCTGCCACCACCACAGGCCCAGCGTCAACACAACCAGGCCGGCGAGCGCGAGGCCGATCGCGTCGACGCCGCGCTGGTTGCCCAACACCCACAGCAGCCACGCCGCGGTGAGGTACATGGGGAACGCGAGCACCTGTTTGAGCGTGTCCATCCACGCGCCCGGGCGTGGCAAGCGATTGGCCAGCGCCGGCACGAAGCCGATCAGCAGGAACGGCAGCGCCAGGCCCAGGCCGAGCATCGCGAAGACCAGCAGGCCCTGCACGCCCGGCGCGGTGAAGGCGTAGGCCAGCGCGACGCCCATGAACGGCGCGGTGCACGGACTGGCGACGACGACGGCGAGGACGCCGGTAAAGAAGTCGCCGGCCGGGCCGCTGCGCGTTGCAAGGCCGTGGCCGGCACCTGCAAGGCGATGGCCGACGCTGAACACGCCCGACAGGCTCAGGCCCACGGCGAACATGACGTAGGCGAGCACGCCCACCACCCACGGCTGCTGCAGTTGGAAGCCCCAGCCCAGCGCCTGGCCCGCATAGCGCAGCGCGATCGCGATCGCGCCCACCGTGATGAAGCTGACCAGCACGCCAGCCGTGTACCAGAGTGCGCGCCGGCGAGCATCGTTGCCACCGCGGCCGCTCTCGGCCAGCGACAGCGCTTTCAGCGACAGGATCGGCAACACGCACGGCATCAGGTTGAGCACCAGGCCACCCAGCAGCGCGAAGGCGAACGCCGTCAGCAGCGACATGGAGCCGTAGCCGTACGCACTGCTGCGTGCAAGTACGTTCTTCGGCGGCTGCGTGCGCGCGATGTCGGTGGTCGCACCGTCGCCGCGCACGGGCGACGTGGGCGCCGTCGTTGGAACCTCGGCCGGCGTGGCCACCGGCGCCACCGTGGCGGGCGCTTCCGTCACCGGCGCATCCGTCGGCGTCACCGTACCGGCGGGGATCGCGAGCTTCACCCGGCGCGTCATCGGCGGGTAGCAGATGCCGTCGGTCTGGCAGCCCTGGAAGGTCACCCGCAACGTCGCCGTCACGGCCTGGGCGGTGTCGCGTTTCAGCGGCACCGGCACTTCGGCCTGATCGAAGTAGACGGTGACGTCGCCGAAATGCTCGTCGCGGTGCGCCTTGCCTTTCGGCCAGCGCGGCGCCTGCAGCGATACGCCCTGCGCGCCTTCCAATGCCATCGAGGTGCGGTCGCGGTAGACGTAGTAGCCGCGCGCCGGGGTGAAGCGCAGCAGCAGTTCGTTGCCGTTGAACGCGATTGCCTCGAACGCGAACGCCTGTTCTTCCGGCAGCGGCAACGCGTCGACGCCGGGCTGCGCCTTCTGCCCCAGCAGGCCGCCCCGGGTCGCCCCCGCGCCCAGCGGGACGAAGGCTTCGTCCGCGGCGGGAGGCAGCGAAACTTTCAGCGTGCGCGTCTGCGGTGGGTAGCAGATGCCGGCATCCGCGCAGCCCTGGTATTTGATCTTCAGGCTGACGCTGTCGGTGCCCGGCGCCGGACGGCCGGGCAAGGTGGCGACCAGTTCGCCGCGATAGGTCTCCACATCACCGAAGAACTCGTCGCGATAGGCCTTGCCCTTCGGCAGCTGCAGCGGCTGCGCCGCGAAGCCCGGATCGGCCTCCACGCCGGTCCGGTGCCGGTACAGGTAATAACCCTCGGTGATCTTCCAGCGCACCTCGATGCGGTCGCGCGTCGGCGCGCTGGCCGTCAGCACGAAGGCGTCGTCCACCGGCAGCAGATCGTCCTGGGTGATCGCGGCGGAGGCGGCGGGCGCCACCAGCACGCCCAGGGGCAGCAGCAGACGGGCGAACAGGGTACGGATCGGGATCATCGGCTCACTCGGGGCGGGCCTCGGCCCGGGTTTCCACGACGACCCAGTCCAGGTAGGCGGGCAGGCCGGCGGTTTCGACCGCCAGGATCTCCGGCAGTTCATACGGATGCAGCTCGGCGAGCCGGGCCATCAGGGCTTCGCGCCGGTCGGCGGAGGTCTTGGCCAGCAACTGGACCTCGGTGGCCTGCTCCACCTGGCCCTGCCAGCGGTAGGTCGAGGTCACGCCCGGCAACAGGCTGACGCAGGCGGCCAGGCGTTCCTCCACCAGGATCCGCGACAGCCGCTGGGCGGTGTCGGCGTCCGGGCAGGTCGACAGGATCAGGAAGACAGGCATGGGCGGGCGATTATCGCAGACCCGTCCGTTCCGGCCGGGCTGAAAATTTTTTCGCCCCGGCCCTTGAAAGGCGCGGGTGCCCACCCAACATCGGACGGCATCCGGCCTTGCCGGGTTTTTGCGTCCGCGACGTTGGCACTCTCTGCAGGAGACTGCTAACATCGCCGCCCCTTTCCTAGTCCAATCAATCACTTAAGAGGATTGACATGAGCAACATCAAGCCGCTGTACGACCGCGTGGTGGTCAAGCCGATCGAAGCCGAAGAGACCTCGCTCGGCGGCATCATCATCCCCGACGCCGCCAAGGAAAAGCCCACCAAGGGTGAAGTCATCGCCGTCGGCGAAGGCAAGTTCGTCGAGGCCACCGGTGGCGTGCGCGCCCCGAAGGTCAAGGTCGGCGACAAGGTGATCTACGGCCAGTACTCGGGTTCGGCCTACAAGCAGGACGGCGTCGAGTACAAGATCATCAAGGAAGACGACGTTCTCGCGATCCTCGGCTGACGCCGAGGCGGGATTCGGCATACGAGATTCGGGATTCGCAACAGCGACATCGCTGCACGCGCCCGATCTCTCCCGAAGTCCCGCTTTCCCTCGAATCCCGCATCTCCAATCTCGAATCCCGGAGTTTTTACAATGGCTGCCAAAGATATCCGTTTCGGTGAAGACGCCCGTACGCGCATGGTGCGCGGCGTGAACATCCTCGCCAATGCCGTCAAGGCAACCCTCGGCCCGAAGGGCCGCAACGTCGTGCTCGAGAAGAGCTTCGGCGCCCCGACCATCACCAAGGACGGCGTGTCCGTCGCCAAGGAAATCGAACTGGCCGACAAGTTCGAGAACATGGGCGCGCAGATGGTCAAGGAAGTCGCGTCCAAGACCTCCGACAACGCCGGTGACGGCACCACCACCGCCACCGTGCTGGCGCAGGCGTTCATCCGCGAAGGCTCCAAGGCCGTCGCCGCCGGCATGAACCCGATGGACCTCAAGCGCGGCATCGACCAGGCCGTGAAGGCCGCCGTCGAAGAGCTGAAGAAGCTGTCCAAGCCCACCGCCGACGACAAGGCGATCGCCCAGGTCGGCACGATCTCGGCCAACTCCGACAGCAACATCGGCGACATCATCGCCGAGGCCATGAAGAAGGTCGGCAAGGAAGGCGTGATCACCGTTGAAGAAGGCTCGGGCCTGGAGAACGAACTCGACGTCGTCGAGGGCATGCAGTTCGACCGCGGCTACCTGTCGCCGTACTTCATCAACAACCAGCAGTCGCAGCAGGTCGAATTCGACGACCCCTTCATCCTGATCCACGACAAGAAGGTCTCCAACGTCCGCGAATTGCTGCCGGTGCTGGAAGGCGTCGCCAAGGCCGGCAAGCCGCTGCTGATCGTGGCCGAGGAAGTGGAAGGCGAAGCCCTCGCCACACTGGTGGTCAACACCATCCGCGGCATCGTCAAGGTCGCCGCCGTCAAGGCGCCGGGCTTCGGTGACCGCCGCAAGGCCATCCTGGAAGACATCGCCACGCTGACCAACGGCACGGTGATCTCCGAGGAAGTCGGCCTGCAACTGGAGAAGGCCACCATCAACGACCTGGGCCGTGCGAAGAAGGTCGTGGTCTCGAAGGAGAACACCACCATCATCGACGGCGCCGGCGATGCCGAGCGCATCCAGTCGCGCATCAAGCAGATCAAGGCGCAGATCGAAGAGACCTCTTCGGACTACGACCGCGAGAAGCTGCAGGAACGCGTGGCCAAGCTGGCCGGCGGTGTGGCCGTGATCAAGGTCGGTGCCTCGACCGAAATCGAAATGAAGGAAAAGAAGGCCCGCGTCGAAGACGCCCTGCACGCCACGCGTGCGGCGGTGGAAGAAGGCGTGGTCCCGGGCGGTGGCGTCGCGCTGATCCGCGCGCTGCAGAGCATCGGCACCCTGAAGGGCGCCAACGAAGACCAGAACCACGGCATCCAGATCGCCCTGCGCGCGATGGAAGCCCCGCTGCGCGAGATCGTCACCAACGCCGGCGAAGAGCCGTCGGTGATCGTCAACCGCGTCAAGGAAGGTTCGGGCAACTTCGGCTACAACGCCGCCAACGGCGAGTTCGGCGACATGATCGAGTTCGGCATCCTGGACCCGACCAAGGTCACCCGTTCGGCCCTGCAGAACGCGGCATCCATCGCCGGCCTGATGATCACCACCGAAGCGATGGTGGCCGAAGCGCCGAAGAAGGAAGAGCCGGCCGCTCCGGGCGGCGGCATGGGCGGCATGGGCGGCATGGACTTCTAAGTCCCGCTTCCCGCGTCACCGTTCCGAGAAGGGCCCCGCAGCGATGCGGGGCCCTTTTTTCGTCAACCCGAAATCGCACGCACCGCGCGCAAGGCCTCGTCGACTTCGGCGGGCGTGTTCACCAGGCTCGGCGCCAGCCGGGCATAGCTGACGGCATACGGACTGGTGCTGGCGACGATGCGGCGCGCGAGCAGCTGTTTCACGATGTCGGTGGGTCCCACGCCCTCGATCTCGAAGGCGACCAGTCCCGCCGACAAGGCCGCCGCGCGGGGTGTGTACATCTTGACCTTCGACAGCGAGGCCAGGCCTTGCTTTAGCTGGTCGTTCATCGCGGTGATGCGGGCGGCGACGCGCGGGCGCTGCATCTGCTTGTGCATGCGGAAGGCGGCTCCCATTGCCCATTGGTGTTCGAAGGCGTGGAAGCCGCCCGGCATCATCCGCGCCGCGTTCGCGGGGCCGGCCGGCGGGCGATCTTCGGTCCAAGCGTTGTAGCTCTCGATCTCGGTGAAGTTGGGCACCAGCGGCCGCAGGCGGCCCCAGTTCGCCGCGTTCGCCCACACCAACCCGGTGCCGCGTGGCGCGAACATCCACTTGTGCGTGCCGGCGCAGAAATAGTCCGCGCCCATCGTGGCGACGGTGTCGTCGACGGCGCCGAGGCCGTGCACCCCATCGACCACCAGCAGCGGCGGGTCGGGAAGGCCGCGCAGCATCGCGGCGATCTCGCGTATCGGCAGGCGGATGCCGGTGCTGGAGTGCACCCAGGTGATGCCGACCACGCGCGTGGCCGGTCGTACCGCTGCTTTCAGGTTGCCGACGATCTCGTCGACGCTGGCGTCCGCGGACGAGGCGAACAGCGCGATCTTGCGCATCGAGGCGCCGGCGCGCGCGGTGGCCAGCCGGATCGATTCATGGTGCGAGTAGTGGTCGTGCACGGTGGTCAGCACTTCATCGCCGGCCTTCAGTGGCAGCCCGTGGTAGACCAGCGCGAGGCCTTCGGTGGTGCTGCGGGTCAGGCAGACTTCGTTGGCGCGTCCACCCAGGTAGTCGGCGGCCTCGGTGCAAACCTGCAGGGGCAGGTTGTGCGCATCGTCCTCGAACATCGCGCGTTCGACGAACAGGAACGGATTGGCGTCCATCGCGCGCCGATAGCCTTCCAGCGCCTCGCGTACCGGCGTCGGATGGCTGGCGATGAAGAACGAGGCGAAATGTAGGTAGGCCGGGTCCAGCGCGAACTGCGCGCGCACGGTTTCCCAGTCGGAGAGGTCGGGCAGGGCGGGGGTCTGAGCGGCGACTGCGGCCAGCACGGGGCCGGGCAGCAGTGCGGAGGCGGCGAGCGCGGCAGGGGCCGCGAGCAGGTGTCGGCGGGACAGGGCCATGGTGTATCGGAGCCGGTGGCGTCGCCGGGTGCGACAGAGGGGCCAACGCGAGCGCGCGCGCGGTGCGGTCACCGTTCGGCGGCGGAGCCGGGGCGGGGGAGCTTGTCGGCGTTCCAGCGTCCGGATAGCCTCGACGCCCATGCCTACCTCGCTGCTGGTCGTGGATGATTTCCTGGGAGCCCGTGATGCGCTGGCCTTGCGTGAGGCCGGTCTCAGGCTGACCTATCCCCCAGACCAGAAAGGGGCATTTCCGGGCCGCAATTCGGTGGAGAGGGTCGAGATCGACGGCCTTACCGAGGCCGTCTCGCGCCTGGTGGGGGAGAAACTGCGTGCCGCCCCGCCGCCCCAATCCCATGCGAAGTTCCGCATCACGCTGGCCGGCGACGTTGGCCGCGCGAAGGTGCACATCGACAAGGCCCACTGGTCCGGCGTGCTGTATCTCAGTCGGCCGGAAGATTGCCGCGGCGGCACCGAGTTCTTTCGCCATCTGCCGACCCAGAGCGACCGGGCCCCGATGACCGACCAGGAGCTGGCCGCAGCCGGTTTCTCGTCCCAGGAGCAGATGTACCAGGAGATCGTTAGCAAGCACACCGTGGACGACAGCAAGTGGGAGATGACGATGCGCGTCCCGATGCGCTTCAACCGCCTGCTGATGCTGCGCCCATGGCTGTGGCATACGGCCGGGGAAGCCTTCGGCAATACGCTGGAAGACGGGCGATTGGTCTATCTGCTGTTCTTCGAAGTCGCGTGAACCGCTGCACCACGTTGCAGATGAAACATTCGCGCGCCCGCAAAAGGCGTGCTATCACTACGCCCCAATGAATCCGACCCGCGCCCGCTTTTGGTTTTGGTATTACCGCGATCCCACGGCGGTGGCGAGGCTGCGTTCATTCTAGGTAGACACCAGAAGAATCCCCTTGAAGCCGCCAGCGAACCTGGCGGCTTTTTTATTGACTCCGGAGACACCCATGGCCCCCCACACCGACGATCTGCGCATCAGGAAACTCGATGAGCTGGTCACCCCCGCTGCGATCATCGGCGAACTGCCCTGCGACGACGCGGTGTCGCAGACGGTGTCCGAAGCGCGCGACGCGCTGCACGGCATCCTGCACGGGCACGATGATCGACTCGTGGTGGTGATCGGCCCCTGCTCGATCCACGACCCGGCTTCCGCGATGGAGTACGCCGCACGCCTGAAGCCGTTGCGCGAGGCGTTGGCGGGCGAGCTGGAAATCGTCATGCGCGTCTATTTCGAGAAGCCGCGCACGACGGTAGGCTGGAAGGGCCTGATCAACGATCCCGCGCTGGACGGCAGCTTCGACATTAACCGCGGCCTGCGCCTGGCGCGCGGCCTGCTGCGCGACATCAACGCGCTGGGGTTGCCCGCCGGCTGCGAATACCTGGACACGATCTCGCCGCAGTACATCAGCGACCTGGTCGCTTGGGGAGCGATTGGCGCGCGCACCACCGAAAGCCAGGTGCACCGTGAGATGGCTAGCGGGCTGTCGTGCCCGGTGGGCTTCAAGAACGGCACCGACGGCAACGTGAAGATCGCCGTGGACGCGGTGGGCGCGGCCTCGCATCCGCACCATTTCCTGGCCGTGACGAAGGAAGGCCGCTCGGCGATCGCCGCCACCGCGGGCAATCCGGATTGCCACGTCATCCTGCGCGGCGGCAAGGCGCCCAACTACGACACCGCGAGCATCGAGGCCGCGAGCCAGGTGCTCGCGAAGGCCGGCTTACCGGCGCGACTGATGGTCGATGCCAGCCACGCCAACAGCGGCAAGAACCCCGACAACCAGCCCGCCGTGGTGGACGACATCGCACGCCAGCTGGAAGGCGGCGAACGCCGCATCGTCGGGGTGATGGTGGAAAGCCACCTGGTCGGTGGTCGGCAGGACCTCGTCGAAGGCGAACCGCTGCGCTACGGCCAGAGCATCACCGACGGCTGTCTGGGCTGGGAGGCCTCGGTCGAGGTCCTCGAGCGATTGGCGGCCGCGGTCCGGATCCGTCGATTGGCCAAGGCGGCGTAAGCGCCTCGCGACGATGTCCGCTCCGGCACGAGCGCACCGAAGGGGAGGGTGTCGATCACGCGCGCCGTGGTGACGCCGGTGCAACGGCGTCCACCGGCGCGGATCGCGGGCCAAGGGGACGCCGATGCCGTGGAAGGAGCTGCGCCAATGCTGGGCCCTGCCGCATGCCGATGCGGCCACGCGCGCGGTATTGCTGGACCGGCAGCTGCGCAATCTATTCCGGGTCATCCCGTGGTACGTCGCGTCCAACCTGCTCACCGGCATCGGCGTCTTCCAGGTCATGGCGCCGTTCCTGCAAGGGCGCCGATGGCAGCCCTGGGCGCTCGCCTTCATCGTCGTCCACGTAGGGTGGGCCGTGCATGCGGTCGGCCGGTGGCGCTATGCCCGTCGGCCGGGGACGCAAGGACTGCAGTTGCCGGACCTGTGGGTATCCGCCGCGTGGTGCAGCCTGGCGGCGCTGGCTTGCGGGGTCGGCCTCTATCTGGGCGCCCCGCTCGCCGCGAGCGACGGCAGCCGGCTGCTGTTGGCCGCCTATACGCCGGGGCTGATCGCTACCGGCGTGCTGGTGGGCATTACCGCGCCATTGGTGTCGTTCCTCTGGCTGGTCATCCTGACCGTGGCGTCGTGCCTGATGGTGGCGCGACTGGACTTCCTCGCGCAGGGCATGACGGTCGTGCAGCTGTGCTGTTACGCGGCGATGCTGACCGTCGCCTTGTTGTTCGTCTCGCGCATGCTGGTGAAGCGGATCGAGGCGGAGACGTCCGCAGCGCGGCAGAAACACATCGTGGGCCTGCTGCTGCGCGAGTTCGAGAGCAACGCCAATGACTGGCTGTGGGAAAGCGACCGCGACGGCGTTCTGAGCCGGGTCGGGCCGGGCTTGGCGCGGATGCTGGGGCGGGGTGACGCGGCCTTGCTGGGGAAACGGCTGGACACGCTGTTCGCGCGGCAGCGGCTGATTGTCGTGGCCAGCGATCGGGAGGTTGGCACGGAAGCGCTACGGCGACGCCTGGGCACTCCGATGCCGTTCGCCGGGGTGGTGGTGGAAGCCGCGACCGCCGAAACCTGCAGCTGGAAGATCAGCGCGCGGCCGCTGCATGCGCCTTCGGGCGCGTGGACCGGCTGGCGCGGGGTCGGCTGCGATGTATCCGACGCGCGCCTGCGCGAAGCGGAAGCGCTGCAACGCGAACGCCAACTGCACCATCTTGCCCACCACGACGCGCTGACCGGACTGCCGAACCGGCGCCATTTCCTCCAGCAACCGCACGCGGGAACGGTGCCGGGAGCGAGGGGCGCGGTGGCGCTGATTGATCTGGATCACTTCAAGAACGTCAACGACAGCCTCGGGCATCCGGTCGGCGACACCGTGCTGCGCCTGGTCGCGCGACGGCTGCAGCACGTCTGTCGGGCCGGCGACGTACTTGCGCGCCTGGGTGGCGACGAGTTCGCCGTGCTGCTGCGCGATGTGCGTGCGGATGCCCCGGAAGAGGATATCCGGCACCGCCTGCACGACGTGCTGCTGGCGCTACGCCAGCCCGAGTGGGTCAACGGATTCCGTGTGGACGTGCGGGCCAGCATCGGCGTGGCACTGATTCCGGACCTGCCCGTGACTCAGGACGAACTGTTGAGGCGCGCCGATACCGCGCTGTATGCGGCGAAGAGCGAGGGTCGCGACACCGTGCGCCTTTACGACCCGGCGATGAGTGCCCATCTGCGCGAGCGGTTGGCGCTGGTCAGCGATCTCGCCGCGGCGGTGGACAGCGACCAGTTGGAGATCGACTACATGGCACTGCACGCCGCCGATACGCGGGAAGTGCGCGGATACGAGGCGCTGCTGCGGTGGCGGCATCCCCTGCACGGGCGCATCAGTCCGGCCGACTTCATCCCCGCGGCAGAGGAGTCGGGCCTGATCCTGCCCGTCGGCCTGTGGGTGCTGGAGCGTGCCTGCCGCGATGCGTTGCGGTGGCCCTCGTCGATCGTGCTGGCGGTCAATGTGTCGGTGGTGCAGTTGGCGTGGCCGCCGTTCGTCGATGCGGTGTTGGACCTGCTCCACCGCGTCGGCCTGCCGCCTTCGCGCCTCGAGCTCGAAGTCACCGAATCGGCCCTGGCACGCGAACCGGCGGCGGCGCGCGCGGTGCTGGCGCGATTGCGTGGCAGCGGCATCCGCATCGCGATCGACGATTTCGGCGTGGGCTATTCGTCGATGGCGCAGTTGCGCGACCTGCCTTTCGACCACATCAAGCTCGACCAGTCGTTCGCGGCGGGCCTGCTGCAGGACGCGCGCGACACAACCGTGGCGATCATCGCCGCCATCCTCCAGCTCGCCCGCACCTTGCAGGTGCCGGTGACGGCGGAGGGCGTGGAGCAGCAGGCGCAACTGGATACGCTGAGCGCGCTGGGGTGCACGTCGGTGCAGGGTTTCCTGCTGGGGCGGCCCGCACCCGCGGACCGGCTGCCGACGATGAAGTGACTTCCGGCAGGTCGAATCGATGACGGTTGGCAACTGACCCAGGCGCGGGTGGGAAGGAGACTGGCCCTACGTTCCCGCCACCGACCGGAGTCCGCCATGAACCGTTTCGCCCGCCGCGCTCTCGTACTTTCCGTCTTGTTTGCCGCCACCGCCGGTGCGCACGCCGCCGAGCTCACCGTGGTGTTGAGCGATGTCCGCGCACAGACCGGCCTGATCAAGGTCGCGCTGGTCGATTCGCAGGCTGCGTGGGACGGCCAGGCCGCGCCGGTACAGGCGACGGGCGCGCCGCCCAGCGGGGGGCAGGCCACGTTCGTGTTCAAGGACCTCAAGCCGGGGTCCTACGCGGTGTTGATCACCCACGACGAAAACGGCAACGGCCAGCTCGACACCAACGCGATGGGCATGCCGCTGGAGGGCTACGGCTTCAGCAACAACCCGCGCGTGATGCGCAAACCGACGTGGGACGAGGCGCGCTTCGATCTGGCCGGCGCCGCCGACCGCATCGACGTCAGCCTGCGCTGAGGCCGCTGCCATGGACCGTCGCCGCTTCCTTCGCAACCTGGTGTCCGGCGCCACCGCCCTGGCCATCGCGCCCGCGCTGCTGCGCGGCGAGCAGGCCTTCGCCGGCGATCCCGCGCGCTTCGCCGAGGGCCTGCGCGAACACCCCTGGCTGGCCGGCTGGAAGTCCGTGCAGTCCGAAACGCTCGGTCCCGCGACGGTGTCGCTGGAAGGCCGCATGCCGGCCGGTTTCGCCGGCACCCTGTACCGCAACGGCCCGGCGTGGACCGAGCGCGCCGGCTTCCGTTACGAACACTGGTTCGATGGCGACGGCATGGTCCATGGTTGGCGCTTCAACGGCGACGGCACGCTGACCCATCATGCGCGCATGGTGGCCACGCCGAAGTTCACCCGCGAGCAGAAGGCCGGCAAGTTCCAGTATCCGGTCGCGGGCACGTCGATCCCCGACATGCAGCCGATCCGCAACAACGACGATGCGAACACGGCCAACACCTCGGTGACGATGATCGACGGCCGCCTGTTCGCATTGTGCGAGGCAGGTTCGGCGTTCGAACTCGATCCCGACCAGCTCACCACACTCGGCCCGGTGACGTGGCGCCCGGACCTGGCGGCGATCCCGTTCTCGGCGCATCCGCTGGTCGACCGCGATGGCTCGTCGTGGAACTTCGGTTCGATCTCGATGCTGGGCGGCAACGGCCTGATGGTCTGGCATATCGGCCGCGACGGCCGGCTCGCGTCCGCCGACGTGCTGGAGACACCGGTGCCCGGCTACCTGCACAGCTTCGCGATGACCGATCGCCACCTGGTGTTCGTGCTGATGCCGTTCCGCTACGCCGAGGGCTCTGGCGCGTTCTTCGAGCGGTTGCGCTTCCAGCAGGACCAGCCGCTGCGCATCGCGGTGGTCGACAAGGCCGCGCCCTCGGTGGCGCGCTGGTTCGAGGCCGACTTCGCGGCGATCTACCATTTCGGCGACGCGTTCGAGCGCGATGGCCGCATCGTCGTGCGCGCGGTCCACCATCCCGACGTCGACGACGCGCGCTCGCCGATGAAGGCGGCGATGAGCGGGCAGGCCGATGCGCATGGCGGCCAAGGCCTGGTACGCGAGCTGATGCTGGACCTGCGCACCGGTCGCGCGCATTGGGAAGAGACCGGCGTGGCTGGCATCGAGTTTCCCGTGTTCGACGCACGCACGCCGTCCGCTGGGCCCGCGCGCCTGTACGCGCCGGTGCACGCCAGCGCATCCACCGCGCCCTACTTCAGTGGCGTAGGCGCTTTCGACCTCGCCCGCGGGCGTCGGCAGATCCACGACTTCGGGCCGGACGTGCTCGTCGAAGAGCATCTCTTTGTGCCACGCCCGGGCAGCCGGCGGCCGGACGACGGCTGGCTGGTCGGCACGCTGCTGGATGGTCGTCGCGGGCGCAGTGGCATCGCCGTGTTCGATGCGCGCCGCGTCGACGCCGGCCCGCTCGCCCAAGGGTGGCTGCCGTACACGGTGCCGCTGGGTTTCCATGGGCACTTCGCCGCGCGTTGAGCGTATCGCGCGAGGCAGGACGACCCGTCCCCGGCTGCTGCGAGCGCTTGCCGCGCGTCCATGATCGGGAAGGCCTGTTCAGGTAAACGCAGTGAAGAACGTAATGCGAATTTTCGAAGGCGGCTCTTCAATTGGTCTGATATCGGTAACATCCTTTCCTGGCTTGGGTTTTGCTCGCATTCATTTTCGTGACATCACAACACCGACGGCTGAACTGCCCGGTTTTGTTTTGCAGTGCAGCGTGCATGACCTGTAACGCACCCTTCACGATGGCCCCGCATCCCGACGTGGGGGAGGGAGCAAGCCCGCAACTGGCCTAGCCTTTGCGGGCTTTTTTATGCCTGCTCCGCACGAACAAAAACCCAACGTTTGCTGCGCAAACCTTGGGTCCCGAGCCGCGCCACCACACCCGTCAACTCCACCGCGCCCCCCGGCTTAGGGGCTCTGCGCCAGTCGTCTTCCATGAAGGCAGGTGCCAGCCAGAGGCGACCGGCGAAGCGTTAGAATTGCGGCCATGGCCGACACCCCCGCACGCGCAATTCCCCTTGAGGTCGTCAGCGCCTCGCCCGCCCCGCTCGAAGCCGGCGCCAAGCAGCTCGGCGGAGACAAGATCGCGCGCTCGCCGGTCCAGTTCGCCGACGCGCCGGTGCTGCGCAAGCCGTCCTGGATCCGCGTACGGATCCCGTCCGATGGCTCGGTGGCCAAGCTCAAGGCCAAGTTGCGCGAGAACCGCCTGGTCACCGTGTGCGAAGAGGCCAGCTGCCCGAACATCCACGAGTGCTTCGGCCACGGCACGGCGACCTTCATGATCCTCGGCGAGGTGTGCACGCGCCGGTGCTCGTTCTGCGACGTCGCCCACGGGCGGCCCAAGCCGCCGGATCCGTCCGAGCCGCTGAGCCTGGCGAACACCGTGGCCGACATGGGCCTGAAGTACGTCGTGGTGACCAGCGTGGACCGCGACGACCTGCGCGACGGTGGCGCCCAGCATTTCGTCGATTGCATCGCGGCCATCCGCGAGCACTCGCCGGCCACCCGCATCGAGATCCTCACCCCGGACTTCCGCGGCAAGGGCCGCATGGACCGCGCGCTGGAGATCCTGGCGGTCAATCCGCCGGACGTGTTCAACCACAACATCGAGACCGTGCCGGACCTGTACCCGAACGTCCGCCCCGGCGCCGACTACCAGTGGTCGCTCACCCTGCTGCAGCGCTTCAAGCAGCAGCATCCGCACCTGCCGACCAAGTCGGGGATCATGCTCGGCCTGGGCGAGACCATGGAGCAGGTGCAGGGCACGCTGCGCGACCTGC
Organism: Pseudoxanthomonas sp. G3; assembly: GCF_057654715.1. Lineage (NCBI taxonomy): Bacteria > Pseudomonadati > Pseudomonadota > Gammaproteobacteria > Lysobacterales > Lysobacteraceae > Pseudoxanthomonas > Pseudoxanthomonas sp. G3. Next base: position 3,534,434 of record NZ_CM172805.1, on the reverse strand, counting down.
GCGCGCACGACGTCGACATGGTCACCATCGGCCAATACCTGCAGCCCACGGCGCACCACCACCCGGTGCTGCGCTACTGGACGCCCGAAGAGTTCAAGGCGCTGGAGGAGTACGGCATGGCGCTGGGCTTCAGCCACGTCGCCTCCGGCCCGCTGGTCCGTTCGTCCTACCACGCCGACCAGCAGGCGGCGCAGGCCGCCCACGCCGCCCGCCAGGCGGTCTGACGCTTCCTTCCGCGATGCTGGCCCGCGCGGGCCGGCGCTTGCGTGCATGCTGTCCGGCCGCGGCACGGGCGCGGTTCACCTTTCCCTACGCCAGGGCCTTTAGGCTGCCGAAAGGCAGATGACAAGGCACGCAACTTTGTGCACTGTCATCGTGTCGAATCCGCCACCTGTTCCAGCCTGACGGCCCCCCGGGGCCACGAGTACCCATGAAACTGAAGAAAGCCCCCCTGCTGTTGCTGGCCCTGGCCCTGTCGACCCCGTTGGCGCTGCTCGCGCGCGGCGACGGCGACGCGATCGCCGTGGCGCCCACGGCGGACCAGGCCAATACGTCCAAGCTCGTCTACGGGCTGCTGTCCGACAGCCGTTACGCCTACCGTCCGCGCCCGCTGGACGATGCGCTTTCGCAGGACGTGTTCAAGCGCTATCTGGAAGCGCTGGATGGCGGCAAGCAGTTCTTCACGGCGGCCGACGTGGCGCGCTTCGCCCCGTACAAGACGAAGATGGACGACGCGATCCGCAGCGGCGACCTCGCGCCCGCGTACGACATCTTCACCGTCTACAAGCAGCGCGTGGGCCAGCGCGTGTCGTATGCGCGCGCGCTGCTGAAGCAGGACTTCGACTTCACCGGCAACCAGCGCTGGGACTACGACCGCGAAGACGCGCCCTGGCCGGCCGACGGCAAGGAGCTGGATGCGATCTGGAAGAAGTCGGTGATGAACGACTGGCTGCGCCTGAAGCTGGCCGGCAAGAAGCCCGACGACATCCGCAAGACGCTGGACAAGCGCTACGCCAACCTCCAGCGCAGCATCAACGAACTCAAGACCGAGGACGTCTTCCAGACGTTCCTCAACGCGTATACCAGCGCGATCGACCCGCATACCGATTACTTCACCCCGCGCACCGCCGAGAACTTCAACCAGTCGATGTCGCTGTCGCTGGAAGGCATCGGTGCGGTGCTGCAGCGCCAGGACGACCTGGTCGCGATCCGCGAGATCGTGCCCGGCGGCCCGGCCGACCTGAGCGGCAAGCTGACCGTGGGCGACCGCATCGTCGCCGTGGGCCAGGGCAAGTCCGGCCCGATGACCGACGTGATCGGCTGGCGCATCGACGACGTCGTCGCCCAGATCCGCGGCAAGAAGGACACCCAGGTGCGCATCGAGTACATCCCGGTGGAAGCCGGCATCGATGGCAAGCACCAGACCGTGACGATCACCCGGCAGAAGGTGAAGCTGGAGGAGCAGGCCGCCAAGGCCGAGACCATCACGCTGCCCGCCGACGCCAGCGGCCCCGCGCGCCGCATTGGCGTGATCAAGCTGCCGGCGTTCTACCAGGACTTCGAAGGCCGTCGCCGCAATCCAAACGACTTCAACTCGGCCACCCGCGACATCGCCAAACTGCTCGCGCAGTTCAAGGCGCAGGGCGTGGACGGCGTGGTGATGGACCTGCGCAACAACGGCGGCGGTTCGCTGGACGAGGCGGTGGAACTCACCGGCCTGTTCATCGACAAGGGCCCGGTCGTGCAGGTGCGCGAGTCCGGCGGTCGCGTGACCGTCAACAGCGATCGCAAGACGGGCGTGGCCTGGGACGGGCCGCTGGCGGTGCTGATCAACCGTGCGTCCGCGTCGGCGTCGGAGATCTTCGCCGGCGCGATCCAGGACTACGGCCGCGGCCTGGTGATCGGCGAAACCAGCTTCGGCAAGGGCACCGTGCAGAACATGGTGGACCTGGACCGCTGGCCCGCCAACGAAGCGCCGCGCTTCGGCTCGGTGAAGCTGACCATCGCGCAGTTCTTCCGCGTCGCCGGCGGCAGCACCCAGCACAAGGGCGTGGTGCCGGACATCGCGTTCCCGGTGAGCGTGGACGCCAGCGAGTACGGCGAGAGCACCTACGACAACGCACTGCCGTGGACGCGCATCGCCGCGCTGCCGCACACCACCTACGGCAACTTCGCGCCGCTGCTGCCGCGCCTGCAGGCCCTGCACGCGGCGCGTTCGGCCAAGGACAAGGAATTCCAGTGGTGGTCGGAAGACGTCGCCCAGTTCCGTGCCGAAGCCGCGAAGAAGTACGTCTCGCTCAATGAAACCGAGCGCCGCGCCGAGCGCGATCGCCAGGACGCGCAGCGCAAGCAGCGCCAAGCCGAACGCAAGGCGCTGGGTCTGGCCCTGGACCCGCTGGCCGACGATCTGGCCGACGATGGCCTGGGCGCGTCCGAGCGCGACATCGTCCGCGACGCCCAGCGCGAGAAGCTGGCCGACAAGCGCCCGGATCCGCTGCTGCGCGAATCGGCGGCGATCCTTGGCGATGCGATCGAGATCCTGGGCCAGGACCGCAAGTTGTCCGCGCAGGTCCTGCCGGATTCGCCGGGTCCTGGCCGCTGGGCCGAATGAGTTTCCTGCGCGGGGTGTCCGCCACCCCGCGCAAGATCCGGATAGCGCGCCCGCACCGCCCGGCCTAGTCTGGGCGCATGGACACCATGACGCGCCGCCCTGCCGCTTCCCCTGCGCCTTCACCCGATCCGCTCGACGTCGCGCGCCGGCTGCTTGATGACGGCGAACCTTCGCTGTCGGAGCTGGCCGCACGCACCGGCCTCAGCGCCTCGCACCTGCAAAGGCGCTTCCGTGCGCGCTATGGACTGAGCCCCGCCGAATACCTCGCCCGTAAGAAGCTCGGCACGCTGAAGTCGGCGTTGCGCGAAGGGCACGACGTCACCACTGCGCTGTACGACGCCGGCTACGGTTCGCCGTCGCGGCTGTACGAGACGGGCGCCACGCGATTGGGCATGACACCGGCCACCTACCGTGCGGGCGGGCGCGGCGTGGCAATCCGCTGGACGCTGGTGGACACCGTGCTGGGCCGCGCGCTGGTAGCGGCCACCGAGCGCGGCATTTGCGCGATCGAACTGGGCGATGACGACGGTGCGCTCGAGCAGCGTTTGCGCGAAGAATTCCCGCAGGCGCAGCTGGAGCGCGTGGAAGCCGGCCGCGACGATTTCCTCGCGCCGCGCCTGCAAGCGGTGGCCGAGCGTTTGGCGGGCCGTGAAGCGGAGGTGCCCGTGGACCTGCTGGGCACCGGCTTCCAGCAGCGCGTCTGGGATGCGTTGATGAAGGTGCCCGAGGGCGACACCGTCAGCTATGCCGGCCTTGCGCGCCAGCTGGGTGCGCCGCGTGCCGCGCGTGCGGTGGCCAGTGCATGCGCACACAACCGAATCGCGGTCGTGGTGCCATGCCATCGGGTGATCCGCGGCGACGGTTCGCTCGGCGGCTACCGCTGGGGTCTGCCGCGCAAAGAGCAGTTGCTCGCGCGCGAGCAGGGCTGATCCTGTCCGCAACCGGCTTGAGCGGAATTCAAGCCGTACCGGAAAGGTTTCAACCGGCCGGTGACGGTCCCGGCACGCCGCCGGTCCCCGCCTGGCCTAGAATTACGGCATACCGAACACCCCACGGTTCCCCATGACTTCGTCCGTTTCCGCCGCCGCGCCTGCGCGTGGCGGTCTTGCCGTCGCTGCCGCCCTGGCCATCGTCTACGTGGTCTGGGGCTCGACCTATCTCGGCATCCGCTTCGCGCTCGAAGGCGGCTTCCCGCCGTTGCTGATGGTGTCGGGCAGCCGTTTCGTCGCGGCGGGCCTGGTGCTGTACCTGTTCCTGCGCTGGCGCGGTGTCGCCGCGCCGACGCGCGCGCAGTGGAAGAACCTGCTGGTCATGGGTGCGTTGCTGCTGCTGATGGGCAACGGCATGGTGGTGCTGGCCGAACAGACAGTGTCGTCCGGCTTGGCGGCGGTCGCCGTGGCATCGATGCCGTTGTGGATGGGTCTGTTCGGCGCGATGCGCGGACAGCATCCCACCCGTGGCGAATGGCTGGGCATCATCGTCGGCTTCGCCGGCGTGGTCTGGCTCAATGCCGGCAGTTCGCTGACCGGCTCGCCGGTGGGACTGGTGCTGCTGCTGATCGCGCCGATTGCCTGGGCCTACGGCTCGGTGTGGTCGCGCGGACGCGACCTGCCGTCGCCGTTCATGACGGCCGCCGCGCAGATGCTGGCCGCGGGCGTGATGCTGGTGACCGCGGGGCTGCTGCATGGCGAACGCTTCAACGTGGCGGACTGGACGGTCAACGGCGCGCTTGCCGTCGCCTATCTGGCTGTGTTCGGTTCTATCGTCGCGTTCACCGCCTACGTGTGGCTGCTGCACCACGCACGTCCCGTGCTGGTCGGCAGCTATGCCTACGTCAATCCGGTCATCGCGGTGGCGCTGGGCGCCTTCATCGCCGGCGAGACCTTTACCGCGCATGATCTCGGCGCTATGGCGGTGATCCTGGCCGGCGTAGTGGTCATCACGCTGGCGCGTGCGCGGCAGTCGAAATGACCCCGCAACCTCTCGACCGCAAAGGGCTGGCGATCACCGTCGGCACCTTCCTGATCTGGGGCGTGGTGCCGCTGTACTGGCACCTGCTCAAGGCGGTGCCGTCTTTCCAGATCATCGCCCACCGCATCGTGTGGAGCGCGGTGCTCGTGCTGGGCTGGCTGCTGCTCAAGAACGGCCTGGGCTGGTGGCGGCAGATCCGCGCGCAGCCGCGCGCCGTGCCGCTGCTGGGCATCAGCAGCCTGCTGATCGCGTTCAACTGGGGCCTCTACATCTGGGCGGTGAATGCCGGCCATGTGGTGGAAACCAGCCTGGGTTATTTCATCAATCCGTTGATCAACGTGGTGCTCGGCGTGCTGGTGCTGCGCGAGCGCCTCTCGCCTGCGCAGTGGATCGCGGTGGCGTTCGCGCTGGTGGGCGTGGCCTGGCTGACGCTGCAGTCGGGCTCGCCGCCGTGGATCGCGTTGGGCCTGGCGTTCTCGTTCGGCCTGTACGGGCTGGTGCGCAAGCTGGTCGCGGTGGACGCGGTCGCGGGCCTGGGCGTGGAAAGCCTGTACCTGTTCCTGCCGGCGCTGGCCTACGTGGTGTGGGGCGAGTTCGGCCACGGTGGTGGCTTCATCGACGGCTTCGGCTGGAAGAACACCCTGCTGCTCATCCTCGGCGGCGTGGTCACCGCGGTGCCGCTGATCGGTTTCGCCTACGGTGTGCGCCGCATCCCGCTCTCGATGGTGGGGCTGCTGCAATACATCGCGCCCAGCCTGCAGTTCCTGATCGGCGTGCTGGTGTTCAAGGAAGCCTTCGACGCCACGCGCGCGATCGGCTTCGCCGCGATCTGGGCGGGCCTGGTGATCTTCGCCAGCGACGGCCTGTGGCGCGCGCGTCGCCGCGAAGTGGCAGCGGCGTAAAGCGGAGCTTGCTCCGCTGTTCGGCGAACTCAGGCCGTTAGCCGAGCGAGCTCGGCTCTACAACGGCGCCGCGTCAGCCCTGCGCGGCCGGCGCGGGGCAGGGGCCGCCGGCATCCACCCAGGTCTTGAACGCGGCGACGAATTGGTCGTGCGGCACCGGCACCGGTGCGCGCTCGCCGCCCGGGTTCCAGCCCCACAGCACCAGCTTGTCTTCGGCCACGTGCTTGAGCAACGCGTCGAAGTCGCGGTCGCCGTTGCGCTTCTTGTCCTGGATCATCGCGCACAGCTGGTCGGCCGGCAGGCCGATCCACGCCATCTTGTGGTCCGGCGGCGGCAGCTGCCAATGCGGCGCGCCGGGCGGTGCATGCGGGCCGTAGCTCGCCGGCGAGTTCGCTTCGCCGTGACAGGTCGCGCAGGGCAGGCCCGGTGCGCCCTTGCCGTCGGGGCCGCGCACCACGTTCATCGCATGCGGCGTCTGCGCGTCGAACTGCAGCGGCGCATCGCCCGGGATGTGGCAGTTGCTGCAGCGCGGATGCTGGAACACCTTCTCCACCGTCGCGAACGCGGTCAGCGCCTGGGCTTTCTGTTCCTCGCTGATGCGCGGCTTGCAGGCCACGAGCAGGAGGACGGTCAACGACATCATCAGGATGCGCATGGCGGGCCTCAGGCAGCAGGCGGGGTGGAAGAGGCGGGCGTCGGCAGGCGCAGCGGCAGTTCGCGCAGGCGCTGGCCGGTGAGGGCGAACACCGCGTTGGCCACCGCGGGCGCGATCGGCGGCGTGCCGGGTTCGCCGACGCCGCCCATCTTTTCGGTGCTCGGCACGATGTGGACCTCCACCTTCGGCATCTCGTTCATCCGCAAGACCTGGTAGTCGTGGAAGTTGGATTCCTGCACCTGGCCTTCGCGGAGGGTCAGCGCCGAATGCAGCGCCGCGCCCAGGCCGAAGGCGATGCCGGATTCCATCTGCGCCTGCACGCCGGCCGGATTGACGGCCACGCCGCAGTCGATGGCGCACACCACGCGGTGCACGCGGATGCGACCGTTCTCGATCGACACTTCAGCGGCCTGCGCCACGTAGCTGCCGAACGACTCGTGCACGGCGATGCCGTGGCCCCGCCCCTGCGCGGGCGGCGTGCCCCAGCCGAACTTCTCGGCGGCCAGGTTCAACGCCGCAAGATGGCGCGGATGGTCCTTCAGCAGCTTGCGCCGGTACTCCACCGGGTCCTGGCCCGCCGCGTGCGCAAGTTCGTCGACGAAGCTCTCCATCACGAAGCCGTTGACGCTGTGGCCGACCGAGCGCCACCACAGCACGGGAATGCCGGTGACGGGCGAATGCAGGTCCACGCGATGCGCCGGCGTACCGAGCACGTAGGCCGAATCGGCGACGCCCTCGACCGAGGTCGCGTCGATGCCGTTCTTGACCATCATCGCTTCCATGAAGGTCCCGGCCATGATCGACTGGCCCACCATCACCTGATGCCAGGCGACCGGGTTGCCGTCCTTGTCCAGGCCGGCCTTGATCTTCTCGACGAAGGCGGAGCGGTAATAGCCGCCGCGGGTGTCGTCCTCGCGCGTCCAGACCGTCTTGACCGGCGCCTTCGCGGCCTTGGCGACTTCGACGGCCTCCGACGCCACGTCCGCGGTCGGCGTCGCGCGGCGGCCGAAGCCGCCGCCCAGGAACGGCGTGTGGATGCGGACCTTCTCGGGCGGAATGCCGAGGATCTTCGCGGCACTGTTCTGGTCCAGTGTCGGGAACTGCGTGCCGCACCAGATATCGCACTCGCCGTCGCCGATCTTCACCGTGCAGTTCAGCGGCTCCATCGCCGCGTGTGCGAGGTAGGGCACGGCGTACTCGGCTTCCAGTGTCTTGTCGGCCTTTGCCAATGCGCCTGCCACGTCGCCGGCGCGGGCGGCCACGGCGCCCTCGGTGCGTGCCAGTTGCGAGAACTGCTCGCGCAGTGCAGTGCTGTCGAGCGTGGCGTTCGCACCGCCCTCCCACACGACCTGCAGCGCGTCGCGGCCCAGCTTGGCGGCCCAGTAGTGGTCGGCGATCACGGCCACGCCACTAGGCACCTGCACCACGTTGCGCACGCCGGCCACGGCGCGCGCCTTGGTCGCGTCGAACGACTTCACGGTGCCGCCGAACACCGGCGAGCGCAGCACCACCGCGGTCAGCAGGCCTTCGAACTGCACGTCCATGCCGAACTTGGCCTTGCCGGTGATCTTCTCGGGCGTGTCCAGCCGCTTGGTCGCCTTGCCGATCAGCTTCCAGTCCTTGGGGTCGCGCAGCTTCAGCGCATCCAGTGCGGGCGGCGTCTGCTTGCCGGCCTCGTCGGCCAGTTCGCCGTAGCGCAACCGGGTGTTGCCGGACACCACCGCGCCGTTCTCGGTGCGCAGTTGATCGACAGGAACATTCAGTCGCGCGGCCGCCGCCTGCAGCAGCATTGCCCGCGCGGTCGCGCCGGCCTGCCGGTAGCGGTCGAACTCGGACCAGGTGGTGGTGGAGCCGCCGGTGCCCTGCATGCCGAACACCGGGCTGGTGTAGGCCTTGTCAGCGGGGCCGTGTTCGACGCGGATCTTCGACCAGTCCGCGTCCAGCTCTTCGGCGATCAGCATCGGCAGCGTGGTCCAGATGCCCTGGCCCATTTCGGCGTGCGCGAGCTGCACGGTGATGGTGTCGTCGGCGGCGATGCTGAGGAATGCATTCGGCACGAACGTGGCGGGTGCGCCCGCGGCGCTTTCCTGGGCCATGGCGTAACGCCGTGCGCCGGGCACAAGGAAGCCGATGACCAGGCCGCCGCCGGCGAGCGCGGCGGCGCGCAGGAAATCGCGGCGGGATGTCGAGGTTTCAAGGTTCACGGAACAGCCTCCGTCGAACGATGGGAAAGGCGGCGACCGGGGGTCGCCGCACGCGGTCACGCCTTGCCGATGTCGGCGGCGCGGTGCACGGCGGCGCGGATGCGCTGGTACGTGCCGCATCGGCACAGGTTGCCGGAGAGCGCCTGGTCGATGTCGGTATCGGTGGGCGAAGGCACCTTGGCGAGCAGCGCGGCGGCCGACATGATCTGGCCGGACTGGCAGTAGCCGCATTGCACGACATCCAGCTCCGCCCAGGCTTTCTGCACCGGATGCGAGCCGTCGGCCGACAGACCTTCGATAGTGGTGATCTTCTTGCCGGCGACGGCGGAGGCCGGCGTGACGCAGGCGCGCAGCGGTGCGCCGTCGACATGCACGGTGCACGCACCGCACTGGGCGATGCCGCAACCGAACTTGGTACCCGTCAGGCCCATCAGGTCGCGCAGGACCCAGAGCAGCGGCATGTCATCCGGCGCGTCGACTTCGCGCTCGGCCCCGTTGACGTTCAACTTCATGGCGTCTCCTGGCGGCGGCGTGGGACCGGACGACGATACTCCGCCGTCCCGGCCGATGCCAAGTGGACGTGCGGGCGAATACTTGCACGATCCTGCGGCATCGTTGCCCGATGTGCCGCGCGGATCGCGAACCGTTGCCTTCGCCCGCCGGCTTGCGCCATCGTGGTGCCATGACCGCCTCCCCTCCCGTGTTGCTTGCCTCCGCCCGTGCCGGTGAAGCTGCTGACGGCCGCGCGCTGGCCGTGGTCGTGGCGACCGAGGGCTCGACCTACGTGCGGGCCGGCGCGATGGCGCTGTTCGGTCCGGGCGAGGCGCAGATGGGCTGGCTCAGTGGCGGCTGCCTGGAGCCGGAGATCGCGCGGCGCGCGCGCCAGGTCGCCGACGGCGGCGCGGCGGACGCGATGGAGATCGACACTCGCGACGACGAGGATTTGTTCGCCGGGTCCGCCGTCGGCTGCCGCGGGCGCTTGCGCATCGCCTTGCTGCCGCTGGATCGCATGCCCCACTGGGCGCAGGCCGTGCAGGCGTGGTGGGCGGGTCATGGCGCGCTGACGCTGGTGCTGTCCGACGACGGCGATGTGCGGGTGCAGGCGGGCGAGGTGAGTCTGCACTGGGCGCTGCCGCGACACACGCAGGATGTATCGGTGGGCCTCGCGGGCGATATCAGCGTTCCGCCGCCGGCGCGGGTGGCCATTTTCGGTGCGGGACCGGAAACCCCGACGCTGGTGCGCGGGCTCGGCGCGCTCGGCTGGCACGTCACCGTGGTGGAGCGGCGCGCGCGCTGGATTCCCGAAACCGACATCGCCGATGCCTGGCTGATGCAGGCGCCGGACGACGCCCTGCGCGTGCTGCACCCCGCACCCGACGCAGCGTTGGTCATGCACCACCATTTCGAACACGACCGCGAGGCGCTGGACGCGCTCGCGTCCACCGCGATTCCCTTCATCGGCTTGCTGGGCCCGGTGCGGCGGCGGGAAGACCTGCTGCGCGTCCTACCGACGTCTGTGCACGCGGTGCTGTTGCCGCGCCTACGGTCCCCTGTCGGTTTGAAGTTGGGCGGCCACGGGCCGGAGGCGATTGCGCTGAGCATCATGGCGCAGCTGCAAGCCTGGCGGCACGGCGAATCTGCATGAAGGCGGCGCACGCGGCGGTCGTGCTGGCAGCCGGTGGCAGCACGCGGCTGGGGCGGCCCAAGCAACTGCTGACGCGCGAAGGCGAGACCCTGGTCCATCGCGCGGCACGCCTCGCGGTCGCGACCGGCGCAGCGCGGGTGCTGGTCGTCATCGGCGAGCAGGCGGACGACGTCGCGGATGCCGTGAGCGACCTGCCGGTGGAGTGCCTCGTCAACGCGCGGTGGCACGAAGGATTGGCGGGCAGCGTGCGCATCGCCGCCGAAGCCCTGGACCACCTCACCGGCGCAACGTTGTTGCTTGCTTGCGACCAGCCGGCCCTGGAGGCCGCGCATCTGCAGAGGTTGCTTGAAGCGGCGCGTCGTACGGCATCAGGCGCCGCCGCGACGCGCTTCGGTGATCGCGTGGGTATCCCGGCCGTCGTCGCGCCGGTGATGCTGCACGCCGCGCTGGCGGTGCAGGGTGATCGCGGGCTGCGTGATGCGCTCAATGCGCCGAACGCCGACGTCATCGGCTGCGATGCACCCGACCTGGCCTTCGATATCGATACGCCGGAAGACATCGCCACGGCGGTGGCGAAGGGATGGCTGGATCCGCCGTGAAAACAGGACGGGCACCGGCATCGCCAGTGCCCGTCGCGTGAACCTCAGACCGCGCGCAAGGCCTGCGTGATCGGCAGCCGGGCCGCGCGCAGGGCCGGGAACAGGCCGCCGACCAGGCCGATGCCCAGCGCCCACTTCAACCCGCTCCACAGCAGTTCGGGCGTGACCTTGAACTGGAACACCACTTGGCTGAAGTTGCTGCCCAGCGTGGCCACGCTGTAGCCGTTGAAGACCACCCAGGCGATCAACCCGCCCAGCAGGCCACCCAGCAGCGCCAGCAGCATCGTCTCCAGCATCACCGCCATCACCACCGGCACGCCGCGGAAACCGATCGCCCGCATCGTGGCGATCTCGCGCGCGCGGCCGGCGACGGCGGCGTACATGGTGTTGAGCGCGCCGAACACCGCGCCGATGGCCATGATGCCGCCGATCACCGTGCCCAGAACCTTGATCAGCGTGGTCAGGCCGGTGGATTGCTTGGTGTAGTAGTCGCGCGTGGTCAGCACGTCCAGCTTCAGGCGCGGGTCGTCTTCCATCGCTTTCTTGAACTGATCGAAGCCCGCCTTCCCTTCGGTTCGCACGGTGACCGACTGGTACGCGCGGCGGTCATAGGCCGACGACAGCGTGTCGATGTCGGTCCACAGTTCCGAATCGTGCGCGTCGCCGGCCGCGAACACGCCGACCACCGTCCAATCCTGGTTGCCCAATCGCAGGGTCTTGCCGATCTCCAGGCCGCGGTACTGGCCCTTGGCGCCCTGACCGACCACGATCTCGCGCACGCCGATGTTGAACTTGCGGCCCTCGATCAGCTTGATGTGCGGCCGGATCGCCCAGGCCGCCTCGCTGACGCCGCGGAACTGCGCGTTGGCGTCCTCGCCGCTGCCGGCGGTGGGCAGGTTGACGATCTGCGACAGCTCGGGCGAGAGCAGGGCGCGGCCGTCCTTGTCCTTGGCGATGCCGGCCAGTGTCGAGATCAACGGTACCTGGTCGCGACTGATGACCGAATTGGTCTCCGCCTGCGATCCGCCGCGCAGGACGATCGCCGTGTCGTCGCTGCCGGTCTGCTTGAGCGTGGCCGAGAAGCCTTCGCCCATCGCCAGCATCGCGACCAGCACACCGACCACGCCGGCGATGCCGACCACGATCACCGAGGAGGCGCCCCAGCGTTGCGGCAGGCTGGCGATGCCGATCTTCGCCGCTTCCAGCGAGAGCCGCCCGCTGCGGGTGAGGAACAGCCACAGCGCCAGCAGTACCGCCACGCCGGCGACGACGAACCACGGCGACATGATCCAGGCCACCAGGCCCACGACCAGCAACACCACGGAGATGAGATTGCCCAACCATTGCTTCTTCATGTCGTGTCTCCTCTCAGCGGCCGGCCAGGGCGTCGACGATCTTCAGGCGCATCGCCCGCATCGCCGGCAGCGCGCCGACGATCAGGCCGATGGCGACCATCAGCGACAACCCGAGCGCCCAGGTCTGCGCGGGAATGGCGGGCAGGGCGATCATGCCGTTGCTGGCCCCGCTGACGATGGGAATCAGCACCGACGCCAGCAGCATGCCCAGCACGCCGCCCAGCACGATCAGCAGCACCGCCTCCACCAGCACGAGTACCAGCACGGTCCCGTTGGTGAAGCCGAGCGTCTTCAGGACCGCCAGCTCCGGGATGCGCTCGCGCACCGCCTGCGCCATCGTGTTGCCGGTCAGCAGCAGCAGGGTGAAGAACACCGCCGCCATGATCGCGGTGACGATCAGGCCGATGTCGGCGAACTGCTTGGCGAAGGACTGGTTGAACGCCTGTTCGGTCTGCGTCTTGGTTTCGTGCGCCGAGTTCTCCGAGATCACATCGATGGCCTTCGCCACGCGGGTGGCGTGGTTCACGTTGTCCAGCTTCACCATGTACCAGCCGACCTGGCCGTTGACGTACTGGTTGGCCTCGTCGAAGTACTTCCAGTGGAAGATCAGCTGGTTCTCTTCGCCCTTGCGCTTGGAATCGGCCAGCTTGAACGTGCCGCGCAAGGTCAGCGGCCACGCGTTGCTGCCGTCCTTCTGCGGGAAGATCGTCGCCTGCAGCGGAATGGTGTCGCCGACCTTCCAGCCGAAGCGCTTGGCCAGGTTCTCGCCGACGATGGCGCCGGTGCGATCGGCCTCCCAGGCCTTCACCTGCGCCGGATCGACGATGTATTCCGGGTACATGTCCAGGTAGCCCGGGCCTACCGAGAAGTTCGGGAAGAAGTTCTTCGGATCCTTGTAGATGCCGCCGAACCAGGCCGCATACGTGGCCTTCTTCACGCCGGGCGTGGTTTCGATGCGGGTCAGCAGGCTGTACGGCAGCATCTGCGTGATCGACAGGCGCGAGGCGACCACGAGGCGGTCCGCACCGGCGACGCTGCCGCCGGAGTTGAACGCCACGCGCACCGAGTCGAGCAGGCCGAACAGCAGGAACGCCGCGACCACCGACAGCAACGTCAGCAGCGTCCGCGTCTTGCTGCGGAACAGCGCCGACCAGATCAACGAGAAATATTTCATGTCCGCCTCCGGATCAGTGCGCGGCGGCCGGGGCGTCGACCAGTTCGCCCTTGTCCAGGTGGATGGTGTGGGTGGCGTATTCGGCCGCCTTCGGGTCGTGCGTGACCATGATGATGGTCTTGCCGTGTTCGCGGTTGAGCATCTTCAGCAGGTTGAGGATCTCTTCGGCCGAATGGCGGTCCAGGTCGCCGGTGGGCTCGTCGCAGATCAGGAAGGTCGGGTCGGAGACGATCGCGCGTGCGATGGCCACGCGCTGCTGCTGGCCGCCGGAGAGTTCGTTGGGGCGGTGCGATCCGCGGTCGGCCAGGCCGACCAGCTGCAGCGCGATCTCCGCGTTGCGCTTGCGCTGCGCGGCGCCCAGCTTGGTCAGCAGCAGCGGCAATTCGACGTTGCGCTGCGCGGTCAGCGTCGGCATCAGGTTGTAGAACTGGAACACGAAGCCCACGTGCGAGCTGCGCCAGTGCGCGAGCTGGCCGTCGTTCATGCGGTCGATGCGCTGGCCCTCGATCTCGATCTCGCCGCCGGACGGGGTGTCCAGGCCGCCGATCAGGTTCAGCAGGGTGGTCTTGCCCGAACCGGACGGGCCCATCAGCGCGACGAAATCGCCGTGCGGGATGTCCAGGTCGATACCGTGCAGCACCTGCACCTTCTCGGGGCCGCGCTGGTAGGTCTTGGTGACGTTGCGGATGGAAACCAGGGAAGACATCGGCAGGATCCTTGTAGGAGACGGAAAGGCGAACGGCGATGCGGCGGTTCAAACCGGGCGGATCCGGTCCCCGAGGGACACGGGACGCCCTCGGGACGACGAAGGACATCGTCCGGGATCGACAGGCGCGCGCGAGCGGCGCCGGTATGCGGTGATTCGCCGCGACGAGGCCATCCTCACGCGGCGCCTTGCAGGCTTACTCGGTGTCTTCGGCCAGCACGACCTTGGCACCGTCCTTCAATTCCGCGGGCGGGTCCAGCACGACGGTCTCGCCGGGGGCCAGGCCCTCGGTGACATGCACATCGTCGCCCAGCTTGCCGGCGACCTTGAGCGCGCGCTGCTCCACCGTGTCCGTGTCGCCGACGACGAAGGCGACCTGCGCGCCGTCGCGCTCGACCACCGCGGCGCCGGGCGCGCGCACGCCCATGGGCTGTTCGGCCTGCTGCGGTTTGGCCGCCTCCAGGAAGCTCACCCGCACGCCCATGTCCGGGACGATTCGCGCGTCCTTGCTGTTCAGCGCCACGCGCACCTTCACCGTCGCCTTGCTGCGGTCGGCGGTGGGGATGATGGCGATTACCTCGCCGGGGATCTGCCAGTCGGGATAGGCATTGAGCGTGGCCTGGATCGGCATCTTCGGTTGGACGCGACCGATGAAGGACTCGTTGACCTCCACTTCCACTTCCAGCGACTCCATGTCGACGATGGTGCCGATGCCGGTGCGGGTGAAGCCACCAGTGGCCAGCGGCGAGACGATTTCGCCCGGCTGCGCCGCCTTGGCGATCACCACACCGGCGAACGGCGCGCGGACGATGGTGTTGTCCACGCCGTTGTCGGAAATGGCCAGGCTGCGGTTGGCTACGGTGACGTTGCGCTGCGCAGCCTGCATCTGCGCGCGCAGGGCATCCCGCGTGGCCACGGCCTGGTCGTACTGCGAGCGGGCGACCAGTTGCTGCTGCACCAGCGAGGCCAGGCGTCGCGCATTGGCTTCAGCCTCGGTCAGCTGCGCCTGCACGTTGGCCACCTGCGAGCGCGCGGCTTCGACCTGGGCCTGCGACAGCGCGCGGCTCGCATCGGCATCGACGGGGTCGAGCGTGGCCATCACCTGGCCGGCCTCGACTTTCATGCCTTCTTCGATCAGCACTTCGCGCACCTTGCCAGTGATCTTGGCCGACACCGTGGCCATGCGCCGCGCGACCACGTAGCCGGAGGCGTCCAGCACCGATGCCGACGCGCCGCCGTTGCCCATCGCCACTGTCGGCGCGGTACGCACCTCGATCGGCTTCTCGCGGCCCAGCAGCGCCCAGGCGGCCGCGGCCAGCGCCAGCAGCAAGACGACCACGCCGAGCGTGATCCACAGGCCGCGACGCGACGTCGGCTCGGGCGGCGGCGCCTTGCGGTCGATGCGGAGTTCCTTCAGCAGGTCGGCAGACGTGTTCATGCTTATCCAGACGGTGAATGCGGGAAAGTGTGACCAGCAAGGGTAACGGAAGCCTAGTTGCCGGAAGTCACTTCATGCAGGAACCGGCCCGCCGGGAACGGACGGACCGGAACGGTACGCATCATGGGGCGTGGCCGCGGGCGCAGCCCAGTGACAACTGTCACCTGATTCGCCTGAGGAGCGCCACTGATCACGCGCGGGGCGGCGCGGCACGCTGTGTCCACCTTCCGACTAGGCCCCTGGCATGGACATGGCGACCCTTCCTTCCCCTGCGCTCGCCCGGCTGCGTGGCGTGCGCCACCAGTACGGCCGCACGCTGGCGCTCGACGGCCTGGACCTGGCGCTGCCGGCCGGCCAGGTGGTGGCCCTGCTGGGCCCCAACGGCGCGGGCAAGACCACCGCGATCAGCCTGCTGCTGGGCCTGCAACGTCCGCAGGCGGGCCAAGCGGTCTTGTTCGATCTGCCCCCGCAGGACCTGGCCGCGCGCCGTCGCGTCGGCGTGATGCTGCAGACGGCGGCGGTGCCGGACACCTTGAAGGTGCGCGAGCTGGTCGACCTGACGCGTAGCTACTACCCGCGCCCGCGCAGCGTGGCCGACTGCATGGCGCTGGCCGGACTGGAAGGCCTGATGGAGCGCCGCTACGGCCAGCTGTCCGGCGGCCAGCAGCGGCGCGTGCAGTTCGCGCTGGCCGTCTGCGGCCGGCCCGAGCTGCTGTTCCTCGACGAGCCGACGACCGGCCTCGACATCGACGCCCGCCAGACCTTGTGGAAGGCGATCCGCGAACTGAGCGCGCAAGGCTGCGCGGTGCTGCTGACCACGCACTACCTGGAAGAAGCCGAAGCGCTGGCCGACCGCGTCGTGGTGGTCAACCACGGCCGCGTGGTCGCCGAAGGTACGGTGGCGCAGGTGCGCGCGCACGTGGCCCAGCGCCGCATCCGCTGCAGCACGTCGCTGCCGGCCGCGTTGGTGCAGGGCTGGCCGGGCGTGCAGCGCGCGCAGCACGACGGCGACCGATTGGACATTGTTGCCGACGCCGCCGAGCCGATCGTCCGCCGCCTGCTGGCCGAAGACCCCGCGCTCAGCGAACTGGAAGTCCAGCGCGCAGGCCTGGCCGACGCCTTCCTCGCGCTGACCCGCGACACCGCCACCCACGACCCGCACCAGGAAGCCGCCTGATGGACGCCATCGCCCCGCTGCCGTTCTCTCCCGCGCGTGCCTACCTGCTGGAAGCGCGCTACGAATTCCTCCGCCTGCTGCGCACGCCGTCGTTCTCACTGCCGGCCCTGGCGTTCCCGCCGGTGTTCTACCTGCTGTTCGGCGTGCTGCTGGGCGGCAAGGGTGGGCCGGTGGCCGCGCAGTACATGTTGGCCGGCTACGGCGTGTTCGGCGTGATCGGCGTGGCGTTGTTCGGTTTCGGCGTGACCGTGGCGCTGGATCGCGAACAGGGCCTGCTGACGCTCAAGCGCGCGCAGCCGATGCCGCCGGGCGCGTACCTGGTCGCGAAGATGGTGATGGCCTTGCTCTTCGCCGCGATCATCCTGCTGCTGCTCGCCGCCATCGCCGCCGGCGTGGCCCACGTGCACCTGTCGGCCGCGCAATGGATCGCTTGGGCGACCGCATGCCTGGTCGGCGTGCTGCCCTTCAGTGCGCTGGGCCTGTGGCTCGGTACGCTCGTCAGCGGCCGAGGCGCACCGGCGCTGATCAACCTGGTCTACCTGCCCATGGCGTTCCTGTCGGGGCTGTGGGTGCCGCTGACGATGTTGCCGAAAGTGCTGCAGACCTTGGCGCCGATGTGGCCGGCGTATCATCTGGCGCAGGTCGCGCAGCAGGCGGTCGGCGTGGGCACCGGGCGTCCGCTGGCAGTGCACGTGGCCGTGATGGCCGCCATTACCGTAGTCTTCTTCGTGCTGGCCCGCCGCCGTCTGGTGCAGTGAACCGAATCGCCGGCGCAAGGAGCCGTCCATGCAGCATTCGTCGTCATCCCTGCTTGCCTCGCTGACGCGCCTGCGCGACCGCCTGGTGCCCGAAGCGCTCGGCCTGGGCTGGATGCCGCTGTTCCTGCTGGGCTACCTGGTCTTCCTGTTCGTGCCGGTACTGGTGCCGTCCGACGCCGACTGGGGCGAGGGCGTGCGCTGGTTCCTGTGGCCCACGCTGGTGTCCATCGCAGTATTCCTGCCGATGTACTTCCTGGCCTACCGCGGCAGCGCGATGACGCGCGTGCTGTGCGCGCTCGGCATCGCCGCGCTCGGCTACGGCCTGATGCCGTTCAACGCCTTCTCGAACACCTACGTGATCTATGCGGCAGCCTTCATCGCCCTGCTGCCGGGGTCGATGTGGGTCCGGCTGGAGGTGTTCGCCCTCCTGATCATCGCGTACTGCGGCATGGCGGCGTGGCTGGGCTTTCCGGTATTCGTACCGGTGGTGACCGCGATCGTGTCGGTGGCGGTATTCACCGGCAACTATTTCCAGTCCGAAACGGTGCGCAAGCGCGCCGAACTGAAACTCTCGCACGAGGAAGTGCGCCGGCTGGCGGCGCTGGCCGAGCGCGAGCGCATCGGCCGCGACCTGCACGACCTGCTCGGCCATACGCTGTCGCTGGTGGCGCTGAAGTCCGACCTGGCCGGGCGTCTGATCGACCGTGATCCGCAGGCCGCGCGCACCGAGATCGACGACGTCAGCCGCGTTGCCCGCGATGCACTGGCGCAGGTGCGCCGCGCGGTGACCGGCATCCGCGCGGCCGGGCTGGCGGCCGAACTCGCCTCCGCGCGCTTGTTGCTGGAGTCCGATGGCGTCACGCTGCGGTATGAAGCGCAGGAGGTGGCCTTGCCCGCCGACCTGGAGACCGTGCTCGCGCTGAGCCTGCGCGAGGCGGTGACCAACATCCAGCGCCACGCACGCGCCAGCCTCGCCGAGGTGGTACTGGCCGCCACGCCGGAGCACGTCACCCTGCGCATCCGCGACAACGGCGTCGGCAGCGCGGCGGTGCCGGGCAATGGTTTGAGTGGCATGCGCGAGCGCGTCGAGTCACGCGGCGGCCGCCTGCGCGTGGATTCCACGCTGCGGCAAGGCACCTGCGTGGAGATCGTGCTGCCGCTGCCGTCGGGGGAGACGGCGGCGTCCGTCGAGCGGCAGTCCGCGAGCGCAGAGACAGGTGTGGGAGCGACATAAGTCGCGATGCAACATCCCGGATGGTTCAGAGGTGTGGAAACGTGGCGAGGCCCGGACGCGGATTTCATGCGATCGCGACTTACGTCGCTCCCACATCGGAACTTCCCGCTTCGTCACGTGGCGACGGACGCGACTCCTCCCAAGGCGCTGCACGATTTGGTAGCGTGACGTTTACCCCTTTCACCCCGACGTCCCGATGATCCGCGTCCTGCTTGCCGAAGACCAGGCCATGGTGCGGGGTGCGCTCACCGCGTTGCTGGGCATGGAAAGCGACATCGAGGTCGTCGGCAGCGCGGCCGATGGCGAGGCCGCATGGCGCGAACTGCAGCGGCTCACGCCCGACCTGCTGGTGACCGATATCGAAATGCCCGGCCTGACCGGCCTGGAGCTCGCGCAGCGGATCCAGCGGCACGAGCTGGCGTGCAAGGTGGTCATCGTCACCACGTTCGCGCGCAGCGGCTTCCTGCGTCGCGCGCTGGAGGCCGGCGTGTCCGGCTACCTGCTGAAGGACGCGCCGGCGGAAGACCTCGCAGAGGCGCTGCGCAAGGTGCACCGCGGCGGCCGTGCGATCGATCCGCAGCTCGCGGTGGAAGCGTGGTCCGACGCCGACCCGCTCAACGACCGCGAGCGCCAGGTGTTGCGGCTGGCCGGCGAAGGGCAGTCCGCCGGCGACATCGCCAGGCAGTTGAACCTCTCGCAGGGCACGGTGCGCAACTATCTGTCCGAGGCGATCGGCAAGCTCGGCGTCGCCAACCGCATCGAGGCCTACCGCCTCGCACGCCAGCGGGGCTGGCTGTAGCGGCATCAAGATGTGCCGTGGTTGGCAGTTCCGGTGTGCGCCGGGTTGTGGCTGGCAGTATGCCCCCCTAGGCTCCCGCTGACGCCCCCGCGCCCCTGACCGGCATGCCCCTGCGCCGCCCCCACGCCAACCGTATCGGCCTGCTCGTCGCCGCCGCCATCTTCGTGGTCATTGGCGTGGGTGTGGTGCTGGGCGCGCAGCGCTTCATCGGCGACGCCAACCGGGTCGCGCACACCAACGAAGTCATCGCCCTGGTCGGCGCCATCGAAGCGCACCTGCGCGATGGCGAATCCGCCCAGCGCGGCTACCTGCTGACGGCCGACGTCGACTACCTGGCCGACTACCGGCGCAGCCGCGGCGAGTTGCCCGAGCTGCTCGCGCAGTTGCGGCAGCTGGTCCGCGACAATCCACAGCAGACCCGCCTCGCGCTGGCGTGGAAGCTCGAAATCGAGCGCCGGCTCGGCCAGATGGACGCCACGCTCGGCAACTACGCCAGCGGCGGGCTGCCGTCGGCGCAGCGCTCCATCGGCCAGGAAGCGCGGCGCACCTCGGGCGCCTTGCGCGCGCAGGCGCGGCAGCTGGTCGCCAACGAGCGGCAGTTGCTGGTGCAACGCGCGGATTCCAGCCGCAACAGCGCCACCTTGCTGCGCGCACTGGCCCTGCTCGGCATCCCGCTCGGCCTGGCGATCATCGGCGTGGTCTATACGCTGCTGGTCGGCGAGATCCGCCGCCGTGCGCGCGCCGAGGACGCCGGTGACGACGCGCGCGCCCAGTTGCTCGACAACATCGACGCGCTCGAACGGCAGGGCGCCGACCTCAACGAGCTCAGCCGCTACGGCGGCATGCTGCAGAGCTGCGTCAGCGTGGAAGAGGCCGTGGGCCTGGCCACGCAGTATTTCTCGCGCCTGCTGCCCGATGCCGGCGGCACCCTGTACCGTGTGCGCGCCTCGCAGGATTACGCCGAGGAAGTGGCGCACTGGGGCGAGCACGCGCTCAGCGGCCCGGCGATGTTCCCGCTGCAGGACTGCTGGGCGCTGCGCCGCGGCCAGCCGCACGTGCACCGTGCGCACCACGAGCTGCTGCCGTGCGCGCACGCCACCGCGCCGTCGCTGGGTGCCACGCCCACCTACGTCTGCGTGCCGCTGATCGCCCAGGGCAGCCAGCTGGGCCTGCTGTACCTGTCGGGCCGCGACGACGCCTTCCTCGCCCGTATGGATCTGGTGAAGACCGCGGCCGAGCAGCTGTCGATGGCGCTCTCCAGCCTGGAACTGCAATCGCGCCTGCGCGTGCAGTCCATCCGCGAGCCGCTGACCGGCCTGTTCAACCGCCGCTACCTGGAAGAGTCGCTGGCGCGCGAACTGGCGCGCTGCGAGCGCCGGCACATGCCGCTGGGCCTGATGATGCTGGACCTGGACCACTTCAAGCGCTTCAACGACGTGCACGGCCACGCCGGCGGCGACGCGTTGCTGGCCGAGTTCGGGCGCCTGCTGCAGGCGCTCTCGCGCGATGAGGACATCG
This sequence comes from Pseudoxanthomonas sp. G3, assembly GCF_057654715.1. Classification (NCBI taxonomy): domain Bacteria; kingdom Pseudomonadati; phylum Pseudomonadota; class Gammaproteobacteria; order Lysobacterales; family Lysobacteraceae; genus Pseudoxanthomonas; species Pseudoxanthomonas sp. G3. Next base: position 3,513,688 of record NZ_CM172805.1, on the reverse strand, counting down.
CCTGCCGTTACGGCGGCGAAGAATTCACCCTGATCCTGCCCGAAGCCGATGCGATCACCGTGCAGGCGCGCGCCGAAGCGATCCGCGCCGGCGTGGAAGGCATGCGGGTGATGCACCTGGGCCAGGAACTGCCCACGGTGACCGTCTCGATCGGTGTGGCGATGTTCCCGCAGCATGGCGGGCTGGGCGAAACACTGCTGCGGCAGGCGGACGTGGCGCTGTACCGCGCCAAGCACGCCGGCCGCAATCGGGTGGAAGTCGCGGCGACCGACCTCGCCGTGGTTCAGGCCGTGGCGCCGTAGCGCGCCTTCAGCATCGCGTAGGCGCTGCGCAGCGCGAGGGCTTCGCCCCCGGCCGGACGACCGGCGCGGTCGCTGTCGTTCCACGCGTAGACGTCCAGGTGCGCCCACGGCAGGCCGTCCGGCACGAAGCGCTCCAGGTACAGCGCCGCGGTGACCGCGCCGGCCATGCGCGAACCGGCGTTGGCCAGGTCGGCGATGCCGCTGGTCAGGTAGCGCAGGTAGGGGCGCCACAGCGGCATGCGCCAGACCGGGTCGCGCATGCGTTCGCCAGCGGCGATCCAGTCGTTGGCCACGCGGTCGTCGTTGGCGAACAGCGCCGGCAGGTCCGGGCCCAGCGCGATGCGCGCTGCGCCGGTGAGCGTGGCGAAATCCAGCAGCAGTTCCGGCGACTGCTCGCCGGCGTAGGTCAGCGCATCGCACAGGATGACGCGACCTTCGGCATCGGTGTTGTCGATCTCCACGCTAACGCCCTTGCGGGTGGCGATCACTTCGCCGGGGCGGAACGCGTTCGGGCCGATGCTGTTCTCCACCGCCGGCACCAGCAGGGTCAGCCGCACCGGCAGCCGGCGCGCCATCACCAGGCGGGCGAGGGCGATCGCATGCGCGGCGCCGCCCATGTCCTTCTTCATGTTGCGCATGCCGTCGGCGGGCTTGATGTCCAGGCCGCCGGTGTCGAAGCACACGCCCTTGCCGACCAGTGCCACGTGCGGTGCCGCGGTGTCGCCCCAGCGCAGCGCGATCAGGCGCGGCGCACGGTGCGAGGCGCGGCCCACGGCGTGGATCGCGGGGAAGTTCTGTTCCAGCAGCGCGTCGCCGGCGATCACTTCGATCTCCGCGCCGTGCGTGGTGGCGAGCTCGCGTACGGTGGCTTCCAGCTCATCCGGGCCCATGTGCTCGGTGGGCGTGTTGACCAGGTCGCGCACCTGCAGGCTGGCGGCCAGCAGGTCCATCGCTTCGGCGTCGGCCTGCGCCAGCACCAGGCGCGCCGGCTTGCGCGCTGGCTGCTTGTAGCGGTCGAACTTGTAGCTGCCCAGGCCCCAGCCCAACTGCAGGGCGGTGCGCGCCTCGGCGGCGAGGTCGGTGGCCAGCTGCCAGTCACCGGCCGGCAGGCCGAACGGCGCATGCGCATACGCGTACGGGTCCAGCGCATCGCCGATGCCGATGACCGCGCCCGCCAGGCCGTCGTCGCCCGGCAGCAACAGCAGCGACCCCGCACCTGCGGCAAAGCCCTGCGCGTCGATCCACGCATTCACCGCGGATGATTGCGTGGCGCGCCAGGCGGCCAGCTGCGTGCGTTCGAGCACGTGCAGCGGGCGGGCGGTGGCGGAAGCATCGGTGTAGGCGAGGGCAGCGCTCATGCGGCGGCGGGTTCCGTGGCGAAATCAGGGTGCGCGTCCAGCCAATCGGCCAGCGCGGTGAGGGTGGCGAATTCCAGGTCCGGGCGCAGCGTGGCGTCGGTCCACACTTGCGGGTGGCCGCCGTGGTCTTCGGGGCGATTGATCCAGCACGTGCGCAGCCCGGCGCGCGCGGCGCCGATCACGTCCATCTCGATGTGGTCGCCCACGTGCAGCACGTCAGCCGGCGGCACGCCCAGGCGCTCGCAGGCGGCGTGGAAGATGCTGGCCTCGGGCTTGGCCGCGCCGTGTTCGCGCGAGTGGATCTGATGGGCGAACACATGGCCCAGGCCGATCCGCTGCAGGTCGGCATTCCCATTGGTGACGGCGGCCACCGGCAGGCGGGCGGCGATGCGGTGCAGGGCGTCCAGCGTGTCGGGGTAGTACTCGACCTGGTTGCGGGCGGCGTAGAAGGTCTCGTACGCCGGTTCCAGCAGGGCCATGTCGGCGCCGCTCTCGCGCAGGGCGTGTTCGAGGGTCATCCGGCGCAGCAGGCTGAGGTCGTGCTTGTGCTGGGGATGGGCGGCGAACACGGCGTCGCGGACGGCGCGCATGCGTTCGACGGGGAAGAGTGCCGCGGTGGCGGGGCTGTGTTCGCGCAGCCAGTCGTCGAGCACGCGTTCGATCCGGGCGCCGATGGGGGCGAACGGCCACAGGGTGTCGTCGAGGTCGAGGGTGATGGCGCGGACGGGAAAGCTCATCGGCGTGATTTTACACCCCGTCCCACGGAAGCCTTTCACCTGGGCCCGGGTGTGAGCCCCTCCCCACCGGCGACCGAAGGAAGTCCCTGTGGGAGAGAGGGGTTGGGGTGAGGGGCAACGAAGAGGGTCGCGCCTAATCTCCCGCGATTCGGCAGCAATCGCTGTGAGCGCGATACGCACATCCGGCGATGAGCGCATCGGGTTCATTGGGTTTGCTGAGACGTTGTGGTGGGTTTGGCATGGTGCCGCTGGCCGCGGGGGCCCTACTTTTCTTTGCTTGTGCAAAGAAAAGTAGGCAAAAGAAACACACCCCGGCGGTCCGCCCGCCGCTGCGCGGCGGGTGCGCAGTCCCGGCGAGAATTTTCGGACGGGGCCTCCTGCCCCGGCCGAAAACGGCGCACATCCTTGTGCGCCGCCCCTGCGGGGTTTGCCCCGCCGTGACTGCCGGACCTTAAGGGGCCCCGAAAGCCGAGACGGACAGATCGGGAGTGCACGCCTTTGACCTGGCTCTTCAGGGCCCCCATGAGGCACGGCGAGTGGGCCGGGTAAAACCCGAAGGGCGCCGCCCTGGATGGGCGGCGTTTTCGTATGGCACAGGGATGTGCCTTACGAAAATTCCCGGCGCGCTCGCGAACCCGGAGCGCAAAGCGCGGAGGGCGTGCCGCCTGGGGTGTGTTTCTTTGCTCCTTTCTTTGCACAAGCAAAGAAAGGAGGCCCCGCGGCGAGCGGCGCCATGCCTCAACAAAAGAAGGCCGATCCCGACAGGCCATGAAACCCATCCATCGCGGGCGTCGTACCAGAGCGAGTGCGCGGTGAATACGGACTTCGTTGCCCCTCACCCCAACCCCTCTCCCGATGGGAGAGGGGCTCAAACGGGCTTCGATCACTCCAACAACCGCGCCCATCCCTCCATCCCTTCCACCCGCGCCAGCACCAGCTTCACGCACACCAGCAGCGGCACCGCCAACAACAACCCGATGATCCCCCACAACCACCCGAACACCATCAGCGCCAGGATCAGCACCAACGGCGACAGCGCCATCCGCTTGCCCAGGATGATCGGCGTGACGATCTGCCCCTCGATCGTGTGCAGCACCAGGTAGGCGATCGCCGGCAGCATTGACTGGAACGGCTCCTCGAAACTGATGAAGCCCACCAGCAGCATCGCCGCCATCCCGATCAGCGGCCCCACGTACGGCGCGAAATTCAGCAGCGCCGCCATCGTGCCCCACAGCAGCGCCTCGGCCAGCGGCAGCCCCAACAGGTACAGCACGCCGGCGAACACGAAGCCCACCACCGTGTTGATCACGCTGATCGTCAGCACGTAGCGCGACACCTCGCGCTCGATCGAGTGCAGGATGTCCACGGTGAACTTCTTCTGCTGCCGCCCCGGCAGCAGCGCGATCGCGTTGCGCTGCAGGTTCTCCCCGTAGACCATGAAGAAGAACGTCAGCAGCACCACCGCCAGCAACGAGGCCAGCACGCGGGGCGTGGCCAGCAGCTTGCGGTAGGGATCGTCCGGCGTGGTCTGCACGACCTGCGGCGACTTCGCGTTCTGGGTGCCGGCGGCGGCGCGGGCGAAGCTCTCGGCGGCCTTGTTGGCGTCCTGCACCGGTTTGGTCAGCTCGCGCAGCTTGGGCGCCAGCTGGCGCATCTCGCGTGGCGCCTGCTGCGCCCAGTCCATCGCCGAGGGCAGCATCTTCTGCGCCAGCAGCCCGGCCATCGCCATGCCGCCGAGCAACACGATCAGGGCGCCGACGAAGCGCGGCACGTAGAGCCGCCGCAGCACGCGGATGATCGGGTTGCCGACCAGGGCGAAGAACATCGCCAGCAGCACCGGCAGCAGGACCTCCTGCGCCGCCCACAACGTGTAGCCCACGGCCAGCGTGGCCAGGACCAGCAGCGGCACGGATGCGCGCGGGCGTGTGGGCGGCGGCGTAGGCGTGACCGGGGTGGGCAGGGTGTCGGAGGGAGCAGCTGTGCTCATGGACGGGTCGCGGCCGTAAGGAAGGCGCGATTGTGCGGCCAATCCTGTGGGAGCGACGTGAGTCGCGACGCGTGCCGAGGGTTGGGTGCCTAGGCGCGTTCATCCGAGCACAAGGCGGTGCGCGCATGCCGCATGGAAAAGCTCGCGACTTACGTCGCTCCCACAGAGTGGGGTTTCCTTCAGCGCTCGGATAGCTCGGTGGCGGCTTCGGCGGGGCGAGGCGCGGTGGTGACGATCACGTCTTCCTCGAATGCCTCGTCAACCCGCGGTTCTTCGGCTTCGACCACGCCCTCGGCCTGGTCCTGCACGTCCTGCGCGGTGTCGGCCGCCTGTTCGGCCTGTTGCGCGGCGGCGGCCGCCTGCGCGGTGGCCAGCAGGCTGGAGACGGCGCTGAACATCTGCATCCAGCGGGCGCCGGTCATCGCCTTCAGCGGCTCCGCACGCCCGGCGAGGAAGCCGGAGACCAGGCCGGCGATCACGATGCGTCCGGGCGTCCAGCCTTCGCGCCACGCGTGCTTCAGCGTGGCCCACTGCGTCTGCGTGTGCGTCACCCGCAGTTCCACCCGCTGCTCCGCGCGCTGCACATGCTGCAGGAGTTGTTCGAAGCGCATCACGCGCCTCCGTGATCGGCCGCGCGCGGGTCGTGCGCGCTGCCGGCAGGGGGCGCATCGTCGTCGATCGCCTCGTCCTCGTCGAACAGGCCCAGCCTGGACAGCTGGCGCCGCGTCGCGTGCATGCCGGTGTAATCGAAGTAGCGCCCCACCTTCCACACCGCGAGCGCGGTGACGGCGATGCTCAGCAGCGCCGCCACCGACAACGACTGGAACCAGGAGTAGCCGAAGCGCTGCATCAGCGCGATCAGCGCGCCGGTCACCAGCAGCCAGGCCGAGGCGCCGAACACGATCGCCACGCCCGCCCAGGCCAGGCCACGGCCGAAGGCGCTGCGGGCCAGCGCGAAGTCGGCCGACACCAGCCCGCGCAGCGCGCGGCCGGTGCCTTTCGCCGAGCCGTACGCGGCACGGCCCGCCGCGCCGACGACCTTCAGGGTCTCGGCGAGGTCGGGCGGGTCGGGTGCGTCGGTGTCGCGGGGCGCGTCGGACACGCGGCAGGCTTACTTGTCGCCGCCGCTGCGTGCCAGCTTGGCGATGATCCAGCCGGCCGCGAAGGCCACGCCGAACGAGGCCAGCGGACGTTCGCGGATCAGGTCCGCCGCGCTGTCGATCAGGTCGCGGCCCTTGTCCATCAGCGCGTCCACCTGCTCGCGCGCGGCGCCGCCGCCGGCTTCCGCCGCGGCGATGCCCGACAGCGCGCTGTCGGCCAGTTCGGCTTTCACCTGCGCCTTGCCCAGCCGCAACTCGTCGCCAGCGGCGCTGGCGGCGCCCTTGATCGCCTCGCCCGCGGCGGCAGCCGCCGAGGCGAGGTGGGACCCGGCTTCACCCAGGTTGGACTTCAGCGCATCGGTATTCGTAGGCATCGTCATCGTGGTGCTCCTGCAGGCGGGGGATGGAGCCACTCTAATGCACGGCAGTGAACGGGCTGTTAGGTGGCTTGGGAGTGAGGAGTGAGGAGTGAGTGGGGAGAAGTGAGGAGTGAGGAGTGAGCGGGGTAGCCGGGCAAGGTACTCACTCCTCACTCCTCTCCACTCACTCCTGCCTCAGTTCACTGCATCAGCGCCCGCGCCACGCGGCGGCCGCGCAGCACGTCCAGCACCAGCTGCGCCGGCTTGCGCTCGAAGCTGGCGCGGAAGCCCGGCAGGTCGCCGAACTCGCCGCTGCTGCTGCCCACGATCACATCGCCCGGTCGCAGGCCGTTGTTCCAGGCCCGGCTGTCGCGCGCCACGTTGCTGACCTGCACGCCGCCGTTGGCGCCCATGCCGCGCAGTTGCTGGCGCGCGGATTCGTCCAGTTCCTTCAGCGTCGCACCGGTCAGGCGGGCGTCGATCGTCGCGCCCTCGGCCGAGCGCGCGCCTTCCTTCAGCGCCGCGGTGAGCTGCAACGGCTTGCCGTCGCGGCGCACGTCCAGTGCTACCCGCGTGCCCACCGGCTGCAAGCCCTCGAAGTTGTGCAGGGCCGCGCGGTTGTCGATGCGCTGGCCGTTGGCGGCGGTGACCACGTCGCCGGGCTGCAGGCCGGCAGCGGCCGCGGCCGAGCCGGGATACACGCGCGTGACCAGCGCGCCGCGCGGCGCGTCCAGGCCCAGGCCGCGCGCGGTGCGCTCGTCCACGTCCTGCGCTTCCACGCCGAAAGTGCCGCGCCGGACCACGCCGTTGTTGGCGATCAGCTGCTCCATGATCCCGCGCGCCATGTTGATCGGGATCGCGAAGCCCAGGCCGATGTTGCCGGCCATGCTGCCGCGCGGGTTGAAGCTGGCGGTGTTGATGCCGACCAGCCGGCCCTGCAGGTCGACCAGCGCACCGCCCGAGTTGCCCGGATTGATCGAGGCATCGGTCTGGATGAAGTTCTGGTAGCCGGCCACCGGGATGCCGCTGCGGCCCACCGCCGAGACGATGCCCGAGGTCACCGTCTGGCCCAGGCCGTAGGGGTTGCCCATCGCCACCACGAAATCGCCCACCTGCAGCTGGTCGCTGTTGGCCATCTGCACCGCGGTCAGGCCCTGGGTGGGGATGCGGATCAGGGCCACGTCGGTGTCCGGATCCGAGCCGATGAACTCGGCTTCCACCTGGCGCCCGTCGCTGAGGGTGACCGACACCCCGTCGGCGTTCTCCACCACGTGGTGGTTGGTCAGCACGTAGCCGCGCGCGGCATCGACGATCACGCCCGAGCCCAGCGCGCGTTCCACCCGCTCGCGCGGCATGTCCGGGATGCCGAAGATCCGCCGGAACACCGGGTCGTCGCCGAACGGCCCCAGCGGGCTGGCCACGCGCACGGTCTGCCGGCTGTACACGCTGACCACCGCCGGGGTGACCCGCTTGAGCATCGGCGCCAGCGAGGGCAGCGCCTGGCCGTCGACGGCGGTGGGCAGGGCGGCGGCGGCCGGCACCGCCGCGGCGGCGCTGGGCGCGGCCTGGGCCGGCTGCTGGAGCAGTTCGTTCAAGCCGGTGGCGGCGAAACCGCCGAAGGCGGCGGCGACGGTCAGGGCGAGCAGGGTGGGGAGCGGGCGCATCGCGTTCTTCATGGGCGGTCGGCGGGTCGTCGCATCAGATAAGGAAGGAGGGCGCCGGGATCCGCGGAGCGGGCGGCGAACCTGAATGAGTCTGCTGAGAGACCCCTAAACCGGCAATGAAGTTCAGCCGCCAAGGCCGTCGCGCCGGCTCCGGCGCGTGATGACGAACGGTCGCGCGGCGTCATGCAATCTTCATGTCAATCCGGTTGACAGGGGTCACACCCAGGGGTAGTTTGCATGCCTCGTGCGGACACAATATGTTGCGGTCCAGCACGGAGCGGACCCAAGCGATGGTGTTTTCAGGCGGTTTTGCTTGGGAATTCGGGCGCCTTTGGGGATTGGCGCATGAGGGCGAGGGAAGCAGTGGGCGACACGGCGATTTCAAGGTCGGTGGTACGGCCCATGTCCACAATCCGGCAACCTGGGCGGCGCCTCCTGAGCGGCTGCCCGCGTCGCCGTCCCCGTCGTCCGGGTCCGCGTTGAGATTCCGGGGGTGGGCCTGCCGCCCACCCGCCACAGCCATATCGGGTACCAGTCGTTTTTAGGAGAACAACAGAACCATGAGTACGGTGCGCCTCGAGGCGGTCAAGACGGAACAGCCCACCCTGATCCCCATGCAACCGGCGTCCCAGGACATCTGGGACAAGAAGTACCGGCTGAAGACCAAGCAGGGCGAGGCCCTGGACGCCGACATCGATGGCACCTACCAGCGCGTGGCCCGCGCCCTGGCCGATGCCGAAGCCACCCCCGAGAAGCGGGCCTACTGGTACGAGCGCTTCGTGTGGGCGCTGCGCCGTGGTGCCATCCCGGCCGGCCGCATCACCTCCAACGCCGGCGCCCAGCAGCACAAGCCGGCCACCAGCACGATCAACTGCACCGTCTCCGGCACCATCGAGGATTCGATGGACGGCATCCTGGAGAAGGTCCACGAAGCGGGCCTGACCCTGAAGGCCGGCTGCGGCATCGGCTACGAGTTCAGCACCCTGCGCCCCAAGGGCGCCTTCGTCGCCGGCGCCGGTGCCTACACCTCCGGCCCGATGTCCTTCATGGATATCTACGACAAGATGTGCTTCACCGTCTCCAGCGCCGGCGGCCGCCGCGGCGCGCAGATGGGCACGTTCGAGATCTCGCACCCGGACGTGAAGGACTTCATCCGCGCCAAGCGCGAAGACGGTCGTCTGCGCCAGTTCAACCTCTCGCTGCTGATCACCGACGGCTTCATGCAGGCCGTGGATACCGACGCCGACTGGCCGCTGGTGTTCCCGGTGAACATCAAGGAGAAGGGCGACATCGACGTGGAAGACGCCAGCCAGGTCGTCTGGCGCGAGTGGCCCACCCACAAGAACTACATCGTCCGCGACGACGGCCTGGTGGCCTGCAAGATCTACGGCCACATCCGCGCGCGGCACCTGTGGGACATGATCATGGTGTCCACGTATGACTACGCCGAACCGGGCTTCATCCTGATCGACCGCGTCAACGAGATGAACAACAACTGGTGGTGCGAGACCATCCGCGCCACCAACCCCTGCGGCGAGCAGCCGCTGCCGCCCTACGGCGCCTGCCTGCTGGGCTCGGTCAACCTGACCACCTTCGTGCGTGATCCCTTCACCGATCAGGCCCGTTTCGACTGGGAGGAATACAAGGAAGTCGTGCGCGTGTTCACCCGCATGCTCGACAACGTGGTCGAAGTGAACGGCCTGCCGCTGCCGCAGCAGCAGGCGGAGATCCTGCGCAAGCGTCGCCACGGCATGGGCTTCCTGGGCCTGGGCAGCACGCTGACCATGCTCAAGCACAAGTACGGCAGCGCCGAATCCTGCGAGTTCACCGAAGCCATCGCCCGCGAGATGGCCGTGGCCGGTTGGGAAATGGGCCTGGCCCTGGCGAAGGAGAAAGGTCCGGCGCCGATCATGGACGAACTGTTCACCGTCACCGCCGCCATGCTGCGCCAGCGCCCGGAAATGGCGAAGGACGGCTGGAAGGTCGGCCAGGAAATCCCCGGCAAGGTGCTGCACGCCAAGTACAGCCGCTACATGCAGCGCGTGGCCGAAGTCGCGCCGGACCTGGTGGACGAGCTGGCCGAAGTCGGCAGCCGCTTCACCCACCACAGCTCCATCGCGCCCACCGGCACCATCAGCCTGTCGCTGGCCAACAACGCCTCCAACGGCATCGAGCCCTCGTTCGCGCACCACTACAGCCGCAACGTGATCCGCGAAGGCAAGAAGTCGAAGGAGAAGGTGGACGTCTACTCCTACGAGCTGCTGGCCTACCGCGAGCTGGTCAACCCCAAGGCCATGCCGTTCTCGGACGACCCGGACGCCAAGCTGCCCGACTACTTCATCGCCGCCGACGACATCAGCCCGAAGGAGCACGTGGACGTGCAGGCCGCCGCGCAGAAGTGGGTGGATAGCTCCATCTCCAAGACCGCCAACGTGCCCACGGACTACCCGTACGAGCAGTTCAAGGACATCTACCGCTACGCCCACCAGCAGGGTCTGAAGGGCTGCACCACGTTCCGCTTCAACCCGGCCGCCTTCCAGGGCGTGCTGGTCAAGGAAGCCGACCTGGAGAACACCACCTACCGCTTCGAGCTGGAAGACGGCAACGTCATCGAGGTCAAGGGCAACGAGCAAATCGAGTACGACGGCGAAATGCACACCGCCGCCAACCTGTTCGACGCGTTGAAGGAAGGCTATTACGGCAAGTTCTGAGGCAACCCCTCAGTAATGCCTGCTTTACCCCTCTCCCCTCGCGGGAGAGGGTGCCCCGAAGGGGCGGGAGAGGGGGAGCGAGCGCAGCGAGTTGCCTTTGCTCCCAGCGAAAAGCGTCCCCTCATCCGGCCTTCGGCCACCTTCTCCCACAAGGGGAGAAGGGAAGAGCAAAGCAGTACGCCTCCCCCTTCCATCAGGGGAGGAGCAAAGGGAAAAAGCACTGCGTTACCCCTCTCCCCTCGCGGGAGAGGGTGCCCCGAAGGGGCGGGAGAGGGGGAGCGAGCGCAGCGAGTTGCGTTTGCTCCCAGCGAAAAGCGGCCCCTCATCCGGCCTTCGGCCACCTTCTCCCCGCTGGCGGGGAGAAGGGAACAGCAAACTTGAACCACCAGTTCATCCGCTTCACCGCTCCACCCCGCGTTATCAGGTATAGCATCGGCTGCGTCACAAACCTCGCCCACAAGGAGGGCAACATGAGCAACGGTAATGGTGTCACGGCGACGCTCTCCGGCGCCGCCGAGAGCGTGAAGGAAACCGTGGCGGGCATCGGCGAAGCGGTGGCGTCCACCGCCAGCGAGACCGTCGCCAAGGCCAAGAAAGCGGCCAAGAAGGCGCGCAAGACGGTGACCGCCGACATCGCCAAGGCGAAGAAGGCCGTGGCCAAGCGCACCGACAAGGCGGCCAAGGCGGTGAAGAAGACCGTGGCCAAGGCGAAGAAGAAGCTGGCCGCCGCCAGCACCGCCGCCAAGGCCGAGGCCGCCAGCCTGCAGAAGAAGGTGACCGGCAAGAAGACCGCCAAGAAGGCCACCAAGAAGACCGCGAAGAAGGCCGCCAAGAAGGCCACGGCCAAGAAGGCGGTGAAGAAAGTCGCCAAGAAGGCCGCGGCCAAGAAGGCGCCGGCCAAGAAGGCCGCCAAGAAAGCCGTGAAGAAGGTCGCCCGCAAGGCGCCCGCGAAGAAGGCGGCGAAGAAAGCCGCCCCGAAGAAAGCGGCCAAGAAGGCCGTGAAGAAAGCCCCGAAGAAAGCCGCCAAGAAAGCAGTACGCAAAGCGGCCCGTAAGTAAGACCTGATGCTTCACCCCACCTCCCCCGGGTCCGGGGGAGGGTTGGGGCGGGAGCCGGCCCGGAAGGCCATCGCTCCGCCCGTCATCGTCACCCACAACAAGACAAGAACAGGATTCCCCCGTCATGGCCGTCAAGATCGACAAGAAAATCAAGGGCTACAGCGTGCTCACCCCGGAAGACAAGGCGCGCGAAGCCGCAGCCGCGATTCCGACGGCGTCGGTGCCGCGCGAGACGGTGGAAAAGGAAGTGCCGCAGGACAACATCATCCAGATGCACGAGCGCATCGAGCGCCCGGAAGTCCTCATCGGCAGCACCTACAAGATCAAGTCGCCGCTGGTGGAGCACGCCATGTACGTGACCATCAACGACATCGTGTTGAACGCCGGCACGGAGCACGAGCTGCGCCGTCCGTTCGAGATCTTCGTCAACAGCAAGTCCATGGAGCACTTCCAGTGGATCGTCGCGCTGACGCGCATCATGTCGGCCGTGTTCCGCAAGGGCGGCGACGTGACGTTCCTGGTGGACGAGATGAAGGCGGTGTTCGACCCGCGCGGGGGTTACTTCAAGGCCGGTGGCGTGTACATGCCGTCGCTGGTCGCCGAGCTGGGCGCCATCGTGGAAGAGCACATGAAGTCCATCGGCTTGATCCACGACCCGGAAATGAGCGCGCACCAGCGCGCCATCCTGGCCGAGAAGCGCAAGCAGTACGAAGACCGCGCAAAAAAAAACTCTGACGTAAGCGTTGTTCCTTCTCCCGCCCCGGCGGGAGAAGGTGCCCGAAGGGCGGATGAGGGCGCTTCTGCCGTCACGCCCGGTTCTTCGGAAGACATCGCCGTCACCGGCGACGGCGCCAGCTTCCCGCCCTCTGCGACCCTGTGCCACAAGTGCAGCACCAAGGCTCTCGTCATCATGGACGGGTGTGCGACGTGCCTGAACTGTGGTTATTCGAAATGCGGTTAGCGGGTCCGAGCTAGCTTCCTCTACCCGCGATAGCCATACGTAAAGAAGCCCGCCAATAAGGCGGGCTTTTTGCCTTCAGCAATGGTCGATTTCAATTGGGAGCCACTTCGCGTATCGACATTGCGTGCGCCAGGCCCAGCGCCGCGTAGCCACTAGAGACTACTCTCTACGAACACTGGGAACTGTCGATAGAATGTTCGATAAGTCTCCACGTCCGAAGCATCCAATCGTATCCCGTGCGCCCGCACTGAGTTGAAGAACACTCCTGCGTCCGCTGCCGCAGGTAGATTCTCATCCAGCGCAATCTTCTCTTTCAGAGTTATCGGCGGCAGGGCAATCGAGCGGAAGGATGGCTTCCCAGAGGGGTCGCAAAGCACCTTGCGCGTTGTCCTGGCGTCGCGCCAGAGGTGTCGAGATTTGATCGTAGTAAGCGCTCCTCCCACCGTGACCATGTCAGCGTTATCTCTATGATGAAGCAGGAAAAGAGGTTCGAAGACGATCAGCTCATCGCCATGTCGTCGAGCTTGCGAGTCAACTGCATGTGACAGGTGTGCTGTCAGTGCGTCTGCCAAGAATGGCGGGAATGAAATGTCGTTGAGGTCATTCGACGCGCGATTCTCCTCAAGTGCGGCAATGTAGCTGGCGGATATAGCCGCCGACCCTAGGAAGTGCGCCACAGTTCCAATTGTTGTTTTAATTGGAGAACCAGGCTGTTGTGGTCTATAGAACCTGCGGTTGGCGTTCACTGTCAGTACGACGACAGAATTGAGTGCTGCCTTCTCCGCAAGCACACGAATGTCCTCGACGACGGAATCGTCGATCGTGCCGTCGTAATCCAGCCATGCTACGAAAGGGTTCTCCCATTTGGCGGCTTCAACTTGCTCTTTAAGTACATTGGTGCTGTGACCGCCGAGTACTGAAACTCCGGAAAATGGTCTGTTGAATCGAGCGCGCTCTGCGTACTGCGCCTTCTCGATCGAGACCATGGAGTCTATGTCGAGCACTTTGTGTGCTAGTCGGAAGTCGCCGAACCACATCGAGCCAAAGCCAAGGTACCAGTGATTGTCAAAACTTACCTTTTGCTTGGCGGCATGCAGTACGTCAAAAACAAGCTTGCGCTCGATTGCTTTATTAGTTCTTAGGAGGTAATCGAATAGCTTGAAAGATCCGCTCATTTCCCAAGCTCCACCTTCTGATAGAACTCAAAGGTGAAAATGCCGATGTCTTTGTTGGTCATCGCGATGTTGCCGGTGGCTCGTCGTATCTCGTCGAGCTCGGAACGCTCTCGTTTGTAGGCAATCGTTACCAGATCAGGCCCCGCGACGACCTCAATGTTAGGAAGTCGCATGGCTTGGGGTTCTAACTGCCTAAGCACCTTCAGGTCGACACGCTGGACCGTGTCTTCAATTCTTCTCAAGGCCTCGAGGTCTGCCTTCCGCCTATTGGAGTACTCAATAAACTGACGAGTAATGTTCTTCATGCGGACGAGGGCGCGGCGGTAGAGCTGCGATGCAGTGTCTAGCTCTCGCTTCGTGGTCGTCCAAGGAAGGACTCGTTGGTCGTCTGAATGAAAAAATATGTACCCCGCAAATCCGCCATACTGTGGATGCCACTGCGGGAAATCGTTTCCCCACACAGTCTTACTAGATTTGTCTGCCGCAAGCACTACTCGATCGTTGCAGACGACAAACCAGCCGGAGTTCGCGACGGTCCCTGGGCGAATTTCGTCGGGCACTTCAATAGGTATGTCTTCAGCGAATCCGGCAAGAATTCGAACGGAAACACCCTGATCTTCGTACGCTTCAACGTGTGGAGCGATCTCTCGCGACTGCTTGAGCTTGTAGTCAAGGGTTGGAACAATTGCGTCGTTAACCCGCACAACTAAACCCTTCGCTAGAAAGAATGCGTAGTCGCGCGCTAACGCGGCCACTAGTTCATTGATATAGCCCCGATCACTGAGGAGTTCCCCGATGCCGGGGAGGAGGTTGGTCACCTCGATAGTTGCGCCTTTGGGAAGTTTCGCTTCCACAGAGTTGTACTCAAAATCCCAAGATTCAGCAGCTTCCCATGTAGGTACATCAATCACCACTTCGAACGACCCGTCATCCGCATGGCTGGTGACAACGCAATGGCGACCAATCTTGAATATGGCTCGCTTCATGCCTATGCCGTACAGGCCTATGCCTCCGGGAACATCAAGGTCTGCACCTTTCCTCTTGCCGAAATAGAACGCATGATCGATGGCATCTGCTAGGCGTATCCCCCCGCAGTTGTCGCGGATCGAGAATCGGTCGGCACCCAGCGTTAGCTGAACTTCGTACCCTTCAAACGGTTTGTCAACGTCATCACTCGGTGTTCGCCTCGCGCCATCTACGGCGTTGTCGAGAAGATCGAAAATGCAGTCCCGCAATGAGATGTCACGGGTGATCATGGTTACGAAGAAATCTTTGGTTGCAACGACTTTGATTACCTTGTCTTCAATTCCAGCATCCGAAGCCATATTCATGAAACGCTCCTGTTTCCTAGGCCTTTTGAATTTATGACGCTGAGTATCTTCTGAGCTGCTATGGGGCTAACGCTGTTTCCGATCTGACGAAACGAATGCCACTTCGTCGGATGAAACTGGAACCAGTCAGGGAATCCCTGCAGTCGTGCGGCCTCGCGAGGGGCGATCACACGATGGGCCGAAGGGTGGATTGGACGTAAGGCTTGATGGCTGCCGCGCTCGGGGCCGGTCCCGGCGCGCAGTGTCGGGCAGTAACCATCTTTGCGAAGCCTGACACTCTTGGACGAAGCATCACGCTCTCCCGGCTTTATCAGCCTGAATCTGGCCTTGGTTTCGGCTGTGTGCACGGTTCCAAGGAATCCAGATACCTCAGATCGCCGCTCTAGCCGCGATATAGATGCTGAGTCACCAACCCCGGCCGGAATATTGCCGAGGAGATGTTCGGAGAACCATCCGGCCTCCATAGTGCCCACGGCTCGCCAACCCTGTTCTTCGGTGCTCCAATTCTCTCGCAGCTTGGGAAGTCCTCTGAGGGCAGTTCCAACGCGCGTGTCCGTGACTTGCTTAGGCTCAAAGTCTTGCGCATTGAGTTCATCCACTTCTGTAGGCAGATACCCAATTAAGAAAACTCGGGTGCGCGTTGTAGGAGCGCCATAATCGGAAGCTCTAACGAGGAGTGGAGACAGGCAAACATAGTCGCTTGGCACAAGCGCAAGGGCGCGCTCAAGAATCTTCTTGTTTCTCTCCTTCAGAAGTCCTTGTACGTTCTCGGCTACAAAGAATGCTGGACGCGCTTCTGCGACGAGTCTGAAGAAGTGAACCAAGAAGTCATTGCGTGGGTCATCTTCGTTCTTATGACCAATGTCGCTGAAGCCTTGACATGGTGGGCCCCCGATTAGGCCAAACGACTCGAGCGTTCTGAGGCCTGCTGCCTCATGAAGATCGGAACCTGTGAGTGTTCCCACGTCCCGCAAGAGGTGATTTGAGTTTGGGAAGTTGATAGCGTGGTACTGGGAAGCCAAACGGTCCCATTCCACCGCGGCAGCTACGTTAAAGCCAGCTCTCGCTGCTCCGAGGCTGAGTCCGCCAACGCCTGCGAATAGGTCAACAACCTTCAACGGCGTCATACTCGACCTCCTGCTGCCTTGAGACAAAGTAGTCGATTGCAAACGATTTGTCGATCGACGCGTCGCCGGCATGCCCCACTCCCTCCGACGATACTATCGCACATAGGGTCCGAACCCTTGGGTCTCCAAAGGTCTTGGGGCGAAGGCCGGCTTATGCCTCTGAAATGTAAATAGACACCCCGCCATCCCTGACGCAAACTTGCCTCCAAGGAGCGTCGAATCTCCGAAGTACAGCGGTACCCACCTACGACAACTTGGTGGGTTTTTCATGCCCAAGGCACCGGGCGCTTCCGACGCAATCTGTTCTGCGTCGGGAGGGTGGCGGAATAGAACACCCTTCGGGGAAATACGCCCGGCCGTCTGTACTCGGCTTCGAACCTCCCGACACCCTGCGGGCGCATGCCGCGCCCGCAGGTACGCCTTGCACCCCGCACGCGGAAGGATTCGCCATGAAGCACGCAACGCCCACCGACCCCGGCTACCACCTGCCCACCGAGGCCCACGCCGAACTGCAGGCGCTGCGCGACCACCTGCATCTGCTGGCCCAGCTCAGCATCCCCGAACACCAACACCCCGACAGCCTCGTCCTCCCCCGCACCGGCCTGGCCCACTGCTTCACCCACCTGGCCGACACCGCCGACCGCATCGTCGCGGCCGTCACACCCTGATGCCGTCGGGCGGACTCGCGCCCGCCATCGCACCGCATCCCCACCGAAGCGCAGGCACAGCGCACCAGGATGCCTTCGCGGCCGCCGTCCGTGCGCGCGTTACGGAATCAACGATTCGTGTGCCACCACGATGCGCCACCCTTCCGGCAGCTTCCGCCAGACCGACGTGGCCACCACCCGCACGTTCCCCTTCTTGCCATCGGGCATCGTGCTGGCCACCTCCATCGACTGCAGCGTGCTGACCACATCCGGCGCGATCACGGTGATGACCGGCGCAGCGCGGTAGCGGTACACCGCGTCCGACGTGCCGCCGGCCCACCATTCGTCCTGCTGGTCCCGCACCGTCTGCCAGCCGCGCAGCGTCTGGTCGTCGAACTGCACCACCAACGCATCGCCGCGCACATAGAGCGCCATGAACCGGTCCGTATCGTGCGCATTCGCCGCCGATAGCAATTCGTCCAGCAACGGCACCAGTTGCGCCTGGACCGAAGGCGCGGCGTCGTCCGCGCGGGCGTGGACCGGCGCCAGCAGAGCCAGCCCCAACAGCACTACATGCAGCAGGATCTTCATCCCGATTCTCCGCAGACCGTCGAAACAATGCGGCCCTTCTCCGCGCGCTTGCGCAGCGCCGTGACGAGCCGGGCGTCCCCTTGGCGCATCGTACCCCGCCTCACCTGCGTTGCGGATGCGCATCCCGTCGCGTGGGCACGCGCAGCGCACGGGGTGTGCCTGCCACGTAACCCGTCCGAGCCCCGGGTGCGGCCTTCGGCCTTACCCGGCTACGCGTTTCCTGGCCTACACCGCCGACCGCATCGTCGCGGCCGTGACCGCCTGACCTCGCGCACGGGGAGGGCGCTGTCGCCGCCGCGCGCCAACCCGTACGATGCGGGAACACAGCGGCATGTCCGGGGATGTCCGGCACACGAGGGCAGGGACGCCGCACTCATCACAAGGCGGGGGAACGTATGCGACACCTTCTGATCGGCACCGTCCTGCTGCTGGCCGGCTGCAACCTCGTGAACGCCGACAAGGAAGCCCAGATGGAGATCTGCGGCGACCGGACGCAACCCGACGTTGCCATCGCCGCCTGCGACCGCCTGCTCGACGACAAGACCATGCGCAAGGAAGCACGCGTCTACGTGTATTACTCGCGCGGCCGGGCCGCCATGGAGAAGCAGGACATGGCCGCGGCCATCGCCGACCTCGACGAATCCATCCGCCTGGACGACACACAGGCGGTCAGCTTCGCGACCCGCGGCATCGCCCGCGGCACGATGGGCGACATGGCCTCCGCGATCACCGACTTCACTCGCGCACTCGAACTGGACCCCAACGACGCCATCACCCTCCAGAACCGCGGCAAGGCCTATTCGGATGTCGGCAAGCAGGAGCGGGCCATCCAGGACTTCACCCGCGCCATCGAGCTGGGCAACGACGAAGCCGCCACCCGCAACGGCCGCTGCTGGGCGCGCGCCGTCCTGGGCCGGGAACTGGACCTGGCCCGGCAAGACTGCGAAGCCGCCGTGCGCATGGAGCCCGAAGACGGCAACAACCACAACAGCCTCGGCTTCGTGCATTTCCGTAGCGGCGACGCCGCCAGCGCCATCGCCGCCTACACCACCTCGCTCTCGCTCAACCCCAAGGGCGCGTCGTCGTACTACATGCGCGGCCGCGCCAAGGCCCTCACCAACGACGCCACCGCCCAGGCCGATATCGAAAAAGGCCTGAGCCTTGAGCCGGGCGTCGCCGAGCGTTATGCGGGCTATGGCATCGAGATGCCGCCTGCGTCGGTGCCGTGATGGTGGGATGCGATAGTTCTGAGTAAGGGGATAGCCGCAAGGAGCGTCGGGGATGGGCGTACTGGGAAGTATCGGGTCCAAGACCCTGCAACTGATCGAGCTGGCCACCAAGCTCACCATCGTGGGGGTGCCCGCGCTGTACTTCGCAGGATGGGCCTATCTGGACACCTTCTGGTCAGAGTTCGGTATCGCCGATGAGCTGCTGGGCTACACGGGAGCGGACTACCTCCGTTCGGGCTCGTTGGTGCTCATTCACTTCATCATGGGAAGCACCACGTGGGTTGCAATCATCACCTGGGTGATTGTTCCTATTGTGATCACCCTGATGGTGCTGCGCGTCCTGGCGATGCCGATGCTGTTCGGGGCAAACAGGAAGTTCAGAGCGTTCAAGGCAAAGCTGCGTAGGCAGGGAAGGGTCGCACCGCGGCACCGCGCGCTGGCGCGCTCGATCGACACAGCAGTGGACACCGCCAACGCCGGTGTCCTGAGCTTTCTCGTCATGTTCCTGTTCGTCGTTGGCCTGATCTACGTCGGCGTGAAGCCATCAGCAGCGAGGGCGAGGGCGGACGCCGAAAAGGAGCGTGTCGCGCTGGCGCAGATCGCGACGCTGGAACGGAATTGGGTGCTGGCCTACACCACAGCCGAGACCGCTCGCTCGGCACTGGTTATGCAATGCGGCAGCGAGATGTGCGTCTTGTTGACGAGCGAGAAGACCGAAGTCGTCCCGCGCTCAACGGTCACACGCATGGAAACCTGTCGCCCGATAAGCAAGGCGGACGACGGCACGTTCCGGTGCAGCACCCGAGCGGCGCTGCTCTGAGTCAGTAGGTGGTGGGCCAAGACCCGCCCTACGATTTCTACGTGTTCATGACTGGCGCCTGCCGCACGAATAAACGAAATTCGGATCAGGAGCCCCAGCAGAATGAATCTCACCCCCAACCCCTACGAAGCGCCGCACGCTTCGTTGCTGACGACCGACCGCGTGCCCACGCACATGCCGCGGACGATGATCGCGGCCTTGGCGTGCTACCTGCTCAGCTACGTCTTTGACGTGGTGCCGCTCATCGGCACCCCCCTGTCCACGTCCGAACTGTTCATGCCCACCATGACAGCGCTCGGCATCTACACGGCGCTGATGGCGTTCGCATTGTGGCGACGCAAACGGTGGGCGAGGGCATGGGTGGTGCTGACCACGGCGGTCGTGGCGTTCGTCTTCGCTCGTATGATCTGGCGTGGCGTTTCGATCGCGCATTGGGAGGCCTACCTCGCCTCTCTGTTGCGTATCGCCGCCGCCGTCGCACTGCTCCTCCCCGCGAGCCGGCGATGGTTCTCCGCGACGCGAGCTTAGGTACTTAGGGTGGGGCGCCGCGATCCGGACGGTGAACGAGGCCACCCTACCCACAGGAAAACAGGAGACCGACATGAGAGATAAGGTCATCGCTCTCTCCGGGCCCAACGCCAAGGCGTTCTGCATCCAGCTTTGGCAGGAGCTCACCCTCGTGGGCCGCATCATCGGGTCCGACAAGACAGCGGACCCGGCATCCCAACTCAATGCGCTCAAATGGCTCAACGAGATCCAGCACCGCGTGTGGGGCGCCCATGCCAGTGATCGCGAGGATGCGCTGGCGCACATGCTGGACAGGCTGATGTCGCACTGCGAACACGAGCGCGTGCTGGCGTACGAAGTCAGTGCGGCGCTGGACCGCGCGTTCCGCAAGGTGTCGGGCGAGCAGGTGGGATCGGGCTAGCCAACTCGTGGCGCAGTCCCGATGGGCCCAAGATGGCCCTCCAAGCCCCATCTCTCTCACATTGAGCCCCATCGATGGCACTCGGAAAGCCATCTGTCTCACATTGAGCCCCGCACCTCACACTCCGAAGGCCATCGATGGCCCTCCGAGCTCCGGACATCACACAACGAGCTCCGCACCTCACACAACGAGCCCCAGAGATCACACTCGGAAGGCCATCGATGGCGTTCCGAAAGCCATCTGTCTCACACTGAGCCCGGCACATCACGTTCAGAGCCCCATCGCTCACACGTAGAGCCCCATCGCTCACACGCAGAGCGCCATCGATCGCACATAACACCCCGTCGCTCCCCGTCGACGCCCTGCATGCCGCACGCCTCACACCGCAAATGTGAGAGGCAATCGCGCGCCGCGCGCGTTAGCCTGCCAGGGCCGGCCATCCCGGCCGGTATTCCCAACGTGGATCAAGGAGTGACCATGAGCCAGAACCGCATCGCCCTGCAGTGGGACGTCGAACGACTGAACACCCTCGATAGCCTCCTCGCCGGACTGGAGGGCCAACTGACCGATCTCATCGGCCTGAGCCCCGACGAACGCCGCGAGCTCACCAAGATGGGCAAGAAGTCCGAAGCCTTCTGCCGCCAGGCCGTGACCGTGCTGTCCGAAAACGCACAGGTGCTGCCGCGCAACTTCGACGTGGACGCCTATCGCGCCGACCTGGCGGCGCTGGACGCCCTGCGCCCGCGCCTCTCACGCGTGCAACGCCTGTACGAGCGCATGGTCGACAGCGAGATGGCGCTCGGTAGCGACCTGATGGTCGCCTCGCTGGAAGGCTATGCCCTGCTGAAAGTCGCCGGCCGCGGCGAAGGCCTGGACGCCCTGCGCCAATCCCTGGGCGCACGCTTCGACCGCAGGCGCCGGCAGGAACCCGAAGCGGCAGCGTGAGCGTCGCCTCATGCAGAAGAAAAAAGGCGAGCTTCGGCTCGCCTTTTTTTCTTCCGGGCGCGCGGGTTGCGCATCGGGCTATGCGGCCTGAGCGGCTACGCGTCCCGAGTGCCGCGCGAATATCCATGCTGCACGGCCATCACGCCGCTTTCAGTTGGGCCGCCTGTGCCAATGCACCGGCCACCGCGTCCCGTGCGTGGTCCGGGCTGAGTTTGACGCCTTCGGCACGCACGACTTCGATGCGGGTTACGCCGAGGAAGTCCAGGAAACTGCGTAGGTAGGACTCGTGGTGCTCGTACGCCGCGACCGGCGAGCCCGCCGCGTAGACATTGCCGCGCGCGGATGCGATGACCACGCGCTTCTCGCCCAGCAAGCCCTGCACGCCCTGTGCGTCGTAGCGAAACGTCTTGCCCGGCACCGCAATCGCATCCAGCCACGCTTTCAACTGGCTGGGCACGCTGAAGTTGTACATCGGTGCGCCGATGACGATGACATCCGCCGCCAGCACCTCGTCCAGCACGCGGTTCACCACGGAAACCTCCGCCTGCAGCGCACTATCCTGCATGGGTACGTCGGCGCCCGCCGCGACGGCCAGCAACGGGCCGGATGCCTGCGGCAGCGGTTGGGCGGCGAGGTCGCGGTAGGTGACGTCGGCGTCCGGGTTGAGCGCGACCAGGCGTTCGACCACCGCCGCGGTCAACGTGCGGCTGACCGAATGGTCGCCGGTAATGCTGGAATCGATATGCAGGATCTTCATGGGGCAAGTGCCTTGCGGGGAAGGAAGTGCGGCCGCATGTCGAACGTCTTCGTGACGCCGCTGCCACCGCGTCGCGAAAATCTAGTGGCGTATAGTCGTGCCAACAAGAAGGATTGATTTGAGTACCAGGTATGCAAAACCATACTGACCACGTATGCGCCGGCATCGCCGACAACATCGATGAAGTGCACGGCGACATCCGGAAGGCCGTGGCCATCTTCGGTGGCAAATGGAAGCTGGAAATCCTGTGGCTGCTGCACCAGCGCATGCACCGTTTCAACGAACTGCGCCGCGCCATTCCCGGCGTCACCCAGCACATGCTGACCGCGCAGCTGCGTGAACTGGAAAGCGACGGGCTGGTGCGCCGCACCCTCTATCCGGAAATCCCCCCGCGTGTGGAATACGAACTCACCGACGAGGCCGCGCGCCTGCACCCGGTGTTCGAAGCGATGCTGGCGTTCATGCGGGGCAGGCGGTAGGCGCGTGCACGGTGGGCCAAGGCCCACGGTGGCGATCCTTGTGTAGCATGAAGGCTCACCCGAACCGTCCGGAGGCGCCATGCGATTCTTCGCCAACGTCGTGATGCTGTGCCTAGCCATGACCCTCGCGCCCGCCGTCAGAGCCACCGCGCAACTGTCCGATCTGTTGATCGTGGACGGCAAGGAATTCGCGCTCAACACCAACCCTCTGGAAACCCAGCTTCAGAAGAAGCAGTGGACTCCACCCAAGGAGGCGTTGATCTCCTCGGCCAACTGGCGGGGCTACCTCGCGACGTGGGAGATCAAGGGCGGCAAGCTGTTCCTGAAGGACGTCAGCATCGCCGTCGTCAATCCCAAGGACGAGCACGATGACATGCGCAAGAGCATCACCGGCGACCTGTACCCCGGCGCGGCCGAGGTCTTCGCCGACTGGTACACCGGCGCACTGATCGTCCCCGACGGCAAGATGACGCGCTATGTGCACATGGGGTACGGCTCCTCCTTCGACCACTACCAGGTCTTCCGCGTGCACGCCGGCAAGGTCGTCGAGCACCTCTCGATGACCGGCGCCGAGTTCGAGACCTACAGGGAAAGGAAGTTCGCGGCCTTCCGCAAGACCGACGCCTACGCAAAGGCGTACGCCGAATTCCGCAAGGAGGCGCCCGACCTCGGCAAGGCGCATGCCGAGGATTTCATCAGGTCGTACTTCGCCGAAACCTACCTGTCGCAGTAGGGCGCGCGCGATAAACTACGCGCCACGACATTCCCTATCACGACAAGGAAACCTCATGGCCTTCACCACCACCGCCTCCGGCCTGCAATTCGAAGACACCCTCGTCGGCAGCGGCGCCGAAGCCAAGTCCGGCCGCAACGTCGTGGTGCACTACACCGGCTGGCTGTACGACAACGGCCAACAGGGCGCCAAGTTCGACTCCAGCAAGGACCGCGGCGAACCCTTCATCTTCGCCCTCGGCGAGGGCATGGTCATCCAGGGCTGGGACGAAGGCGTGCAGGGCATGAAGGTCGGCGGCCAGCGCACCCTCATCATCCCGGCGAACCTGGGCTATGGCGCCCGCGGCGCCGGCGGTGTCATTCCGCCCCACGCCACCCTGAAGTTCGACGTCGAACTGCTGGGCGCCTGAGCGTCATGATCGCGTAGCCCGGATACGCGCAGCGCACCCGGGCGCACCCTGCATGACGCCTCCGCTCGCCGGTTGCAGACGGGCGGAGGTGCTGGGCGACGCAGGCGCCGGGATCGGTGTGCAGGCGGATCGTGTGGCGCTCTGTGGATCATGCGCATCCGATGCCGCGCCGGCCGTCGTAGGAAGAAGACGCAATCCCGCCGGCATCCACTCTCAGGATCTCCCATGCGCCGCGCCCTCGCGCTTGTTCTGCTGCTCGCCGCTTCCGCGTTCGCCCGTGCCACGCCCCTGGATGGCACCTGGCGCGTGGACCTGTCCACGAAGCCCGACACGCCCTACACGCAGCCCATGCAGCTGACGCTCAACGCGGACGGCACGGTGACCGGCAGCTTCTACAACAGCACGATCGAAGCCGGGCGCTGGAAGGAAAGCCGCGGCCGCCTGTGTGCCAGCTTCCGCACCACCGACGGTGTGGGCCCGTACCACACCGCGGTCTGCCTGACGGGCGACACCGCCAGCGGACAGACCTGGGCCGAACATCGCGGCTTCCTGTTCAACTGGAATGCGGTGCGCGAACCGGCGGCCAAGGTCGTGCCGGCGCCTTGAGCGCCGATCACGCCGCCACACACTCCGTTCCCGAGGCTAAGGCAGAGGGGTGCCAGCGGCTGGGCCCCGTCTCACATGCAAGGTACACTTGGCTTGGGGCCGCGTCGCCGTCGGCCGAGGTCCCCTCGTCCACCCAAGGAAAGGAGACGTCATGCGCAAGACCGCACTCGTGATCGCCCTGCTGCTGGCCAGCAGCGCCGCATTGGCAGACAGCTACACCTTCGGCAACCGCGTCGTCACTGATGGCGACAGCATCGGCAAGCTGGTGGAGGTAGCCGGCAAGCCGGACCTCGTCACGCCGATCCAGAACGACTACGGCGGCCAGATCGGCGAGAAGTGGACCTACTTCCGGGACGGCAAGACCGTCGTGTTCACGATCAACCCCAGCGGCAAGATCCTCGGCATCACCGAATCGCGCTGATACCGATCGCGCAAGGTGGGCTGCAGCCCACCTTGCGTCGGCTGCCTGGCGACCCGGACGGTGGACCAAGGCCCACCATGCACTACCGCGCGCGCCGCGCCTCGGCCAACTGTGCTTCCAGTTCCGCGATGCGCTGGTCGCGCTCGGCCAGCGCACGCTGCACGTCTTCGGCCTCGAAGCGGACCGGGATGTACTTCGGGCAATTCCAGTCGAAGGCTTCCACGTGGATCCGCATCTCGCGCTCGGTGCGTCCCGTGCCCGGCGACTCCTCCACCACCAATCGGCCCAGCAGCTTCAATCGGTGGCGGTGTGCGTAGTCGACCAGGATCAGCGCCACGCGGTCGTCCTTGGCCAGGTTGCCCACGCTGATGAACTGCCGGTTGCCCGGTAGATCGGTGAACG
This sequence comes from Pseudoxanthomonas sp. G3, assembly GCF_057654715.1. Lineage (NCBI taxonomy): Bacteria > Pseudomonadati > Pseudomonadota > Gammaproteobacteria > Lysobacterales > Lysobacteraceae > Pseudoxanthomonas > Pseudoxanthomonas sp. G3. Next base: position 3,488,851 of record NZ_CM172805.1, on the reverse strand, counting down.
ACAGCGTCTTCGGATCCACGACGCGCAGGAACCCCGGCTCACCGCCGCGGTGCTGCACGTAGGGCCAGCCGGTTTCCGACACGGTGGCCATGTAGAAACTGCGCTGCGCGTGGATGAAGTCGGCCTCATCCGGCCCGAGTTCGGCATTGCGGATCCCGTCCCCGGATTCGAAGGCGCGCGCATACTGCGCGCGGCTGCCGTCGCGCGCCTGCACATCGCGGACGGCAGGCGTGAAAGCGATATTGGCGAAGGCGTGTCTCATCTCGTGCTCCGATGATGGTGCGAGCCGGCAGGTGCTTGCTGTCCAAGCGCCACGAACGACAGACCCAAGCCTGCCTTGCGGTCACGGCTTGACGAGCACCTGCGCCGGTCCGCCGGTCAATTTTCCGCGGGTCTTCGCGGTCTCGCCGAGATAGGCCAGGGCGAACTGGGCGAACTTGACGCTGTGCTGTGCCGATTCGCCCATCGTCGCCAGCGTGTCCTGGGTGGTGTGGATGTAGGGGAAGCTGCCGCTCGGGCCACCGGCCTCGAACATCATCGCCGCCGGATAGCCCGCGTTCGTCCACGAGGCGTGGTCCGAACACGCGTAGCCGCAGGCGGTGTTGCTGCGGGTCAGGCCCCGCGGCGCCAGGTAGGTATCGAACAGGGTGATGAAGAAGTTCTTCAGCGCCGTGTTGGAATAGTCGCTGATCAACTTCATGTCGGTGACCGCGCCGGCCTTGTAGTTGGTCATGTCCACCTGCAGCACGCTGACCACGTTCACGCCGCTGGCGCGGAACGACTGCGCGATGGCATTCGAGCCGCGCAGGCCGACTTCCTCGGCGGCATAGCCCATGAACTTCACCGTGCGTCGCGGCTGCCATCCGTCGGCCAGGGCGATGCGCAGCGTCTCGGTGAGCGTGGCGATGCCCGAGGCGTCGTCGTCGGCGCCTGGCGCCAGCTGGTTGGGATCGTTGGGGGTGTTGCCGTTGATCGAATCCAGGTGCGCGCCCAACACCACGACCTCATCGGGCAGGTCCCACCCGCGGATGGTGAGGATCACCGACGGCTGCGTGCTGCAGTTGCTGCACGCGGTGAACAGCTCGGTGGTGACGTCCTCGCGGCCGGCGGCGATGGACTGCCAGTGCGTGCGGATCCATTCGGCCGAGGTGCGGCCGTAGGTGCTGGCGAAGTAGCGGTTGCGGTAGCTGGAGAGGTGGTTGATGGTGTCGTAGATGCGCTGCTCCTGCACCTGCGGCAGCCAGCGGTTTACCGTGTCCTGGTTGTCGAGCGTGTAAACGGCGAGCAGCGTCTTCGCCATCGCGTCCTTCGCCCGGCCCTCGCTGACGAAGGCCTCGGCCTGCGCGCGCGTCGGGAACGCGAAGTAGCCGCCACAGCGGTGTTCGTTGACATGGACGTAGCGGCTGATCTCGCCCAGGCGATCGGCGCGCGTTTCGGCAATCAGCACCGGCAGGCCGGCGCTGTCGCGCCGCGCGACGGCATTGCGGGCCATGCCGCGGATGCCCTGGTAGGTCTCGCGCGAGGTCACGATGAAGACCGGCGCGTACGGGTCGGCCTGCACCGGTACTGCCGTTGCGGCCGTGCCGCCGCGAACGGGCGCGGGCGTGTCCACCCGGGAAGCCATGTGCGGCGCATTCCACCGGACCACGGGAACGGCGGCCTGCACCCGCGGGCCGGCCATCGGCTCGACCGGCGCCGCATCCGAGCGCAACAGCGCCACGCTGGCAAACAGGAAGAACAGCGTCGTCATCGGGCCCAGCCAGAACGGTTTCATCGTCGCATCCCCCCGGATGACAGCCTGCAGCATGGCGGCTGCCACGCTACCACTTTCGCGCGCGGGCCTCGCGTGCCAGCGAGGCGCGAAGGGGCTCGACGGGGGCGTTAGCCGACGGCTTCACGCGATCGGGGATAGGCTGGCGTCCTTTCCCGCGAGGCCGCCATGGAACCGACCGTCCACCCTTTCTCCGAACTGTTCGCCCAATTGGGCCTGGCCAACGACCACGCCAGCATCCAGCAGTTCATCGCCACCCACTCGCCCTTGCCCGACGCCATGCGGCTGGAAGAGGCGCCATTCTGGTCGCCCGCACAAGCCCAGCTGCTGCGCGAGGAGCGCCTGGACGACGCCGACTGGGCCATGGTGGTGGACCGCTTGAACGTGGCGCTGCATGCGGGGCCGGAGTGAGCGTGCAGCGGCTCAGTCCTTGTCTTCCACGCCCGCATACCACTCCGCGTAGGGCGTGTTCTTCACCAGGTGCCGGTTGAAGTCTTTCGCCCCGTCGGTCCACCACACCGGGCCACGCTCGCCGAGCTTGACCTTGGCTGCGTCGACGGCGGCACGCGCTTCGCGCAGCGCCACGGTGTCTCCGGTGCGGCCCGCCGTCTTCACCGCGCGCCGCGCCTGCATCAGCTGGTGGACGAGCGCGTCCCGCGCCGCTGCGGGCAGGGACGGATTGGCCGCGCGCCACAGGCGGCCGCGCACGATGAGATAGCGGCCATCCGGCGTGAGCCGGGGCGCCACGGCGTCAGTTCGCGCCAACGCCACCGACCTTCAGCACCACGCGGTAGTCGCCCGGCGACACCGCGCCGTCGCTGCGTGGCCGCGGCTCGAGCGTCTCCAGCCACAGCGTGTAAGCGCCGACGCGGGTCGCGTCCTGCGGGCGCGACTCTCCACCGCCATTCCATGGCAGCGCGACCACGTGAGGTGCCATGCCCGGGCCGGACACCCACACGAATGCATGCGCCTCGCCTGCCCACACGCAGGTGACGTTCGCCGGGCACCGGCTGTCGCGGTAGCCGACGAACTGGACGGACAGGCCGTCCACGTTCGTTGCCTGCTGCCACGCCAGCGCGACCGTCCGTTTCGGGGGTGCCGCGCTGTTGCGCGTTGCCGACGACGGCGTGCAGGCGGTCAGCGCCGCGAGCAGCGCAGCCAGGCAGAAGAATCGCGTCATGGGAAGTCTCCGGGAGAAGGTCGCCAGGCGGTAGTGGAGACCGGGCGGGGTGAGCGCAGTGTAGGCACGTCGCGCCTCCCCTGGATGCGATGGAAGGAGGGAATGCCGCGCCGGAGCGATCAGTCGCATCGCGGCGGCGTGGTTACGATGGGCCTTCCTCGGCCGAGTCGTGCATGCCCATGAGGATGCGTCTCCCCCAGCGCCTGCTTGCCGGCGTGGCCTGTTCGCTGATCGCGCTCGCCGCCCGTGCGCAGGGCCTGCAGGCGTCCTTCGACCTCGGCGTCCCGGTGCCGCCCACGCCGGTGATCGTCGAAGGGCAGACGCGGCTGTTCTACGAACTGCACCTGCGAAACTTCGCGCGGCATGCACTGGATCCGGTGCGCGTCGAGGTGCGCGATGCCACCACCGCCGCGCCACTGGCGGTGTTCGAAGGCGAAGCGCTGGAGCGGCAGTTGGACCGCTCCGGTGTGCAGGGGAACGCGGAGGCGGGCGCGCAGATCGCACCGGGGCGGTGGGGCATCGTCTTCGTCGAACTCGCGTTGCCCACGGGCATGCCGACGCCGCTGGCGCTGACCCATCGCGTCGCGTACCGCGCGCCCGAGGGCGAGGATGTTTTCCATGTCGATGGTCCGGCGGTGCCTGTCGCGCGTGCCATGGCCGTGACGTTGGGGCCGCCGCTGCGGGGCGGGCCCTGGATCGCGATCTACGATCCCGCCTGGGCGCGCGGTCATCGCCGCGTCGTCTATGCGCTCGACGGCCAGGCGCGCACGCCCGGACGTTTCGCCATCGACTGGGTGAAGCTTGATGCGCAGGGCCGCAAGTCATCGCGCGACAGCGGTCGGGTAGCCGATGCCTACAGCCACGGCGAAGCGGTGCTCGCGGTCGCCGATGGCATCGTGGCGAGCGTGCGCAACGACCTGCCGGAACGCCTGCGCCTGGATGAGCGTTCGGACCATGCGCTGGATACCGGCGGCGGCAACACCATCGTGCTCGATCTGGGCGACGGCCGCTTCGCCCACTACGGCCATCTGCGCACGGGCAGTGTGCGCGTCGTGCCCGGTCAGCGCGTGCGCCGCGGCGAAGCGATCGCCGAGGTCGGCTTCACCGGCAGCGCCTCGGCCCCGCAGCTTCATTTCAATCTCTCCGACGGCGCCAGTGCCCTTGGCAGCGAAGGCCTCCCGTTCGCCCTGGACCGCTTCCGCTCCCTGGGCGCCTACGCGCGTATCGACGACGTCGGCCGCGCGCCGTGGACGCCGCGCCGCGGGAGCGGGGAAACGCGCCGCAACGAATTGCCGGCGGGGAACAGCGTGGTGGTGTTCGGGGAGTAGAGTCCTTCCGCTTCAGTGCGCGTCCTCCCGCGCGACAGACGATCTCATATTTGTACGCTGCCACCGGTGGCATGCGATGTCCTCGATTTCACATTTGCGGTCCTTGTGACTTTGATCGCACTTCCGTTGCCCGCCTGTGCCGCCACGTTGCGAAAGGAAGGGCATACGCCGCACGTCGGTGAAGGGGGACACCATGATTCAGAACACTCGTCTTGCTTACGGCGAGGGGCCGTTGCCGTTGGATCACGGGTCCGCGATGGACGGTCTAGCCCGCTGCCCCGTGGTCGTCTCCGGCGACCGCGCGCGTCACCCGCCGGCATCAGTACAGGATTCTGCCGCCCGGGTGGCATCACGCAGGTGCGGCTCCCTGTGGCGTCCTATAGCGTGGCCTGCCTTGCTCGTGGTGCTTTTTGGAGCGTCGCTGCTTTCCGGCGATGCGCTCGCGGTGGAGACCCTGGATTTCGGTACGGCGACAGGCGGCGGAAATTTGCTGGCCACGCCTATGAATACCAATGTCGGCGGCATCACGGTCAACACCAGCGCCAGCCAGTCAGGGGGGCCATGGGACGCGACGCCAACGGTCTCCACCAGCACGGGTGGTCTCAATGGCGTAAACGGCGTCATCTTCATGACGATGGATGCCGCCCTTGGGTCGTCGTTGCCGTGGACGCAGGTGACCTTCAGTTTCTCCCGCCCAGTCACGAATCTCCAGTTCAGCCTCAACGATATCGATGGCGGGCCGCTGCATTCGTGGAATGACCGCGTCGTCATCAATGCGACACCGACCCTGACGCCTAGCGTGTTGTCTCAAGGCGCACAGGTCTCATGGACTCCCTCTACCCGGACCGCGCAGGCCACCGCCAATGCCAACTCAACCAGCGCTGCCAGCGCCCTTCGCCTGGGGTTCGCGCAGCCGGTCACACAGGTCACGGTACGCTACATCGCCGGACCGTCTACCGATGGTTCGGGAAATGGCCCCAACAGCCAGACCATCACCATCGATGACCTGACGTGGGACTCAGGCACAGTAGCCGTGCAGAAACTCACCAGCGTTGGCGTTGGCGGTCCCTTCACTTTTACCCAGACCAATCTGCTCACGACGCCGTCCGGGATTACGACGACGGCGGTGGGCGTGGCGACGCCGGCAAGCGCGGTGGCGCATGAAATAAGCGCTCCTGGCGCCAATGTCTCCCTCACTGAATCCAGCTTGTCCGGATGGGCGCTCACCTCGGCGACGTGCACGGATGCCAACAGTGCAGTCACCGGTAACGTGGGTACGTTCGGCACGCTGTCGGGCAACACGATCACGCTCAATTCCGGGTCGTTGGTGCTCTCCGGCGCAAACATCACCTGCCGTTTCACCAACACCGTCGTGCAGCCGAGCTTCGGGACGTGCGATGGACGGATGTTCCTGGGCACATCGGATGGTGCCGCATCGGACACGCAACTCAACACCATCAACATCGCTGCCAATCCCATCAGTTATTCCACCTTGGGGCCGCCAGGAAGCCCGGCCTATGATGCGATCGGCTACAACCCGCTGGACAACTACATCTACGGCATCGAATACACAGGATTTTCCGGCAACCAGGTCTACCGTATAGGGGCCGACGGTTCCGTCGTCGTCCTGGGCACGCTGTCGTTGAGTACGGGCGGCACATTCCCCGACATCAATGTCGCGGGTGGCGCGTTCTCGCCGTCGGGCGAGTACTACATTTCCTCCCGCTCGACCGATACCCTGTACCGCGTCAACCTGGCGACCCTGGTCGCCACGCCGGTGGTGACGCATGCGCTGCTCGACAGCATCATCGATTTCGCGTTTGTCGGCAGCGACCTTTACGCACCGGTCGGCACAGGACGCGTGGTTCGGATCACCACATCGGGTGTGGTGTCGACGATCGGCGGCGGGGTGATCGGTAGCGGATCACCGTCGGTCTGGGGCTCGCCCAATGGCGGGCTGTATAGCCTTGTGGGCGGCAACATGTACCAGTGGGACCTCACTTGGGGGCAGCGGGTCCTCATCGGCACGGGACCCTCCACCAGTGATGCCGACGGCACGAATTGTCCGTCGGGGAACCTCGTGTTTCCGACCGAGCTTTCGATCACCAAGACCAACACGCCCGCGCAGGACCCCAGCGATCTGAGTGGCGACCTGTATGTGCCGGGAGAGGTGCGGACGTACCGGATCGTGGTCTCGGCGGATGTCGGCTCGCTGGGCGTGCTGGATGCGACGGTCACGGATGCGGTGCCGGCGGGCATCGACCCGGCGACCGTGAGCTGGACGTGCAGCTCCAGTTCGGGTGGGTGGTGTGGCTTTGCCGGCAGTGGAACGGGCGCGCTTAATGACACTGGCGTTGACGTGCCTGCCGGTGGAAGCGTCATTTATATGGTGACGATGACGGTACCGACCGGCTTCAGTGGTGATCTGATCAACACGGCGACGGTGACGGCACCCCCTACTCGCACCGAGACGAACACCAGCAACAACACCGCCACCGACACCGATCCGCGTACGCCGTTGCTGACGATCCGCAAGACCAGCCTCGGCGGCGTGGGCAGCTTTGGCTTCACCGGCACGAATGGGACGGCCACGCAGACGCTGACCACGATCACCGCGGGGACGCCGCAGCCAGGCGCGCGACAGGCGCTGACGGCGGCGTCCACCGCGACCACGATCACCGAGAGCACCTCACCGTCGACCTATCGCGTCACCGATATCACCTGCACCGGCCTCGGTGCCGGCGGCACCGCCACGCCCGACCTGGCCAACCGCAGCGTCGCACTGGACACGGCCGCGACGGCGGCGGGCAGCGATATCGTGTGCACCTTCACCAACACCTTGCAGCAAGCGGATCTGCAGGTTGTGAAGACCGCATCGCCGAACCCGGTGGTATCCGGCGACGTGGTGACCTACACGCTGGTGGTCACCAACAACGGACCGAATGCGGTCACGAACGCGGTGCTGAGCGACGTGGCGTCATCTGGCCAGACGTGCACGGTGGCAGCGACGTGTACGCCCACGGGCGGCGCGACGTGCCCCTCGCCGACCGTGCCGGCGGCCACGCTGCTCGGTGGTGGCATGACGATCCCGAACCTGCCGATGGGCGGACAGGTGACCGTCGCCCTGTCGTGCACAGTCACCGCCAGCGGTACGCCCTAAGGCGTGGATCGCCGTGAGTCGCGGATAATACGGCATGTGGGTTGGCTTATCGGTCTACTCCGCCGAGCTGGCTAGTTCGTACGCGGCACGCGGTTTCGGGTTTGATCTGCGGCTGGATCAACGTTCGCACGTGTGGCGAGAGCTTACTGACCGTACAACGGCCCAGAGAACGCGAAATGGAGCGTCCGGGCCTTCCCCACTCGCTTATGACTTGCGCACGGTTTCCGTTGGAGCGCCACGGAAGCCTCTCTGGCCTCCGTGGCGTGACCAGGCCGCTTACGCCTTCGTGGCGTCGCCAGGCAGGTCGCGGTCCGAGGTGATGGACAGGCCGTCCGGCAGCTCGATGGCGTCGAATTGCGCTTGCACCGTCTGCAGCAGCGCTTTCTGCCGGCCTTCGGACAGCGTCTGTGCCAGGGCGTCGATGGTGGCCAGGACCTGCAGATCGTGCGCAAGTTCCGGCCTGATACCTTCGCCGCCGAACCACGGCGGCTCGCGGCGGGGCGGGAGTTCGAAGAAGCGCTCCACCCAGACGATGATGGGGATGCGGATCCACTTCAGGCAGATCTTGGTGATGGGATGGCGAAGAATGCAGATGTAGCGCCATGCGATGATCATGGTGACCTCCGATGTCGGGCGGGATGTGCCCACCCGGAATGACGCGCTAGGCATCGAGGAGCGGCTAGTAGGCGGCGCCGCCCGTCGGCAACGAGACCGCGCACGATGTCCAGCGACGCTCGCTTCTGCTCGATGTGAGGGTATGGCTTCCACGAATGCGGGCGCGGCGACGGACGGTAAGTCGTGCTGGGCAAGATTGGATTAGCGTGGCTTGCAGGCCAGCATCACTGGCACGAGCGTCGAACAGGGAGGTAAAGCGATGATGACCTTGCCCTTGCGGATCCGTCGCGCGCGCGCCGTCGCGCGCGTCACCCAATCCGAGCTTGCGCGGCGCCTGGACGTGAAGCGCAGCGCGGTCAGCCAATGGGAAAGCGCGCATGGCACTACGCCGAACGTGGCCCACTTGATCCGGATCGCCGTGGAAACCGGCGTTGCCTTCGAATGGCTGGCGACCGGGCGCGGCCCGCTTCGCCTCGACGACGACCCATCAGGTGAGGCGGTCGTGCTGAAGGACTTCGCCCAGGACGCGCTGGAGAGCCGCGGCCTGCACGCGCTGAGCCGTTTGTCGCGACCGAAGAAGCAGGTCGCCGTGACGATCATCGAGCTGCTGAGTGGCGTCGTTACGCCTGCAGGTGAGGATGCGCGGACGCTTTAGCGCCGGTTGTCGGCCCTGACACGACGCACACATGCCGATGGTTAGGCTGGTTTCCCCTGCACCCCGAGCACCCCATGACCCCGAGCACCCGCGAAGACGTCATCCTGCAACTGGACCGCGTGGATACCGCACTGGAGGCGCCGGAAGCCGACAAGGCCGCGATCCTGCGCGAGGCGCTGGACTGGCTGGCGGACCATCCGCCGGAGAAGGCGGCCGACGCGCTGTACTACCGCGAACGACTGGACGTGATCCGCGAACGCCACGGCGCGGCGTGATCACGCGCCGCCTCAGGCCTGGTACTGCTTCTCTTCGATGAAGCGCGAGCCCGCCAGGCGGTTGATGGTGTTCTTCACCTGGATGCGGTCGCCGTTGTGGCGGGCGACCGAACGTGCGAGTTCGATGAAGTCCGCGTCGAAGGCCTGCGCGGCCTCCTTCGCACGCAACGCGTCCTGCACGTCCCACATGCGCTCGTTGATCGCGCGCAACTCGCCCATCAGCGAGGACAACTCGGCCTGTTGGGCCACGAGGGGCGCCCACAGCGCTTCCAGGCCCTCCTTCTCCACCTGCACGTGCGCCCGCTTGCCGGCGTCGTCGATGCGTTCGGCCTTGATCGCGAGGATGGACAGCTTGTCGGCGAGTTCGCCGATGGAAACGGGGATCTGGATAGTGTTCATGCCGGCATTCTAGCGCTGCGCTTCGTGTACGCGCAGTGCATGGCATGATGCGGGCCATCGCGCACCGGCCGGAGGCTTTCGCATGCGTTTTCCGATGATGTTGCTGCTGCTGGCGCTGGCGCCGTGGGCGGGCGCCGCCCCGGCCGATGTCCGCATCACCCAGGAGGAGGGCCGCTACATTCTGCGGGTGGACGGCGCGCCGTTCCGGGTGAAGGGCGCCGGCATGGGCGAGGAGGGTCAGGAAGCGCTGGCCGCGCGCGGTGGCAACTCCTTCCGTACGTGGAGCACGGGCACCGATGTGGCGAAGGTGCGCGCGATGCTGGATCGCGCGCAACGCAACGGGCTCAAGGTCGCGATGGGTATCGAGGTGGGTAACGAGCGCCACGGCTTCGACTACGACGACAGGGCCGCGGTGGCGGCGCAGCACGCGCGCATCCGCGACGAAGTGAATCTCTACAAGGACCATCCCGCGGTGCTGATGTGGGTGGTGGGCAACGAATTGAACCTGCATTACCGCAATCCGAAAGTCTGGAATGCCATCGGTGCGATCGCCGACATGATCCATCGCGAGGACCCGCACCATCCCGTGATGACGACGCTGGCCGGTTTCGACAAGCCGCTCATCGATCTATTGAAGGCGCGCGCTCCGTCACTGGACCTGATCGGCATCCAGCTGTACGGCGACATCGGCGCGTTGCCGGAAAAGCTGAAAACCAGCGGCTGGACAGGGCCGTACGTGGTCACCGAGTGGGGGCCGACAGGTCATTGGGAAAGTCCGCTGACCACGTGGAAGGCGCCGATCGAGGACGATGCCTCGCGCAAGGCGCAGCTGCTGCAGCAGCGCTACGAGCAGGTGATCGCCGCGGACAGCACGCAGGGCCTGGGTTCGTACGTCTTCCTGTGGGGCCACAAGCAGGAGCGCACGCCCACCTGGTATGGCCTGTTCCTGCCGACGGGCGAGAGCACACCGGCGGTGGATGCGATGCAGTACGTGTGGACGGGTGTCTGGCCGAAGAACCGCGCGCCTTCGATCACACCACTGCGCCTGAACGGGCGCATCGCCACGGACAGCGTCACCGTGCGCGCCGGCGCGGAGGCTTCCGCAAAGATCGATGCGCGCGATGCCGAGGGCGATCCGCTGACGTATCGCTGGACCGTCCTGCACGAGAGCACGGCCACCAGCATCGGCGGCGATCGCGAGGACGTGCCGGACACGGTGGAGGTGGCCGCGAAGGACGACGGCCAGGGCGGCGTGCGCTTCAAGGCGCCGAAGAAGCCCGGCGCGTACCGCCTGTTCGTGGAGGTGCTGGACGGGCAGGGACACGCGGCGTACGCCAATCTGCCGTTCCGGGTGAGCGACGAGTGACGGGAGCCCGCATTGCACACCCGCGTCCGGTGCGATGAAATGACGGGACATGCGCCGGGGGGCGCTTCCAAGGGGAACACATGCGGAACTGGATGATCGGCCTGCTCCTGCAGGTGGGGATGGTCGTGTCGGTGTCGGCGCAGGAACAGGCGGCAGCGGCAACGGCGGCAGCGGAAACTGGAACACTGGTCGTGGACGTGAAGACGTTCACCAGCGAGCAGGAGTTGCCCGCCAAGGCCGTGGAGCAGCTGAAAAGCGGCGGACTGGAGTGGGGCGTCCGCGACGGGAAGGTGGTGTTCACGATGGTCGGCAAGCAGTTCATCGACTTTCCCATCAACCACATGACGCGCTACGGCCAGCAGGAGAGCCTGTCGCTCCCCGTCGGCGAGTATCGCGTGACTGGCATCGGGCTGGAGATGCATACGAGTTTCAGCGTGAAGAAAGTGCTGGAGCGCGGAGCGTTCTTCAACGAGGACGTGATCGTGTTCCGCATCGAACCGGGCAAGACCACCACGCTCTCGATCAACCCCGTCATCCGGAAGGATGCGATCTTCGGCAGCACGTTCTACGTGCCGACATTGATGGCCAGCCTGCGTGATGAAACGAACGAGACGACCGCAGTGGCGCTGAATACGCGCGGCCCGGGTTCGATCGCGTGGCCGCAGTACACCGGGCCGCTGAAGTTCGTGGCCAAGTGATGCGGCGCAGGAGGCTGCGGTGATGAACGTCCTGAAGACCGGCTTCTTCGTCGCCGTGGCCGCGCTGGCCGTGTTGGCGGCACGTGAGTATCTGCCCAAGGACGCCTTGCAAGCCGTGACCGCGCGCGTCTCGGGCGCGCCCGTTGCCGATGCCGATGCGCCCAGCCGTCAGGGGTTCATCGATATCCCACTGCCCGATGGCCAGTCGGGGCATCACGTGGTGATCTTCGCGCCGGCGAATTGCTCCTCGGACGCGGCGCAGCGTGCCGAGGCGCTGGCGCGCCGACTGGATGACGCGGGCATTCCCTATACCCGTTCGCAGGACGCCCGTTTCAGCAGCCTGTCCTCGCAGGAGGAGGCGGCCCGGGTGACCTCGGTGATGAACGGCCCCATTCCCGTCGTGTTCGTGCGCAAGCGCGCCCGCGCCAATCCGGACGCCGACGCGGTCGTCGCGGAATACCGCGGCGGCTGAGGCCGCAGCGTTCCATCGACAAGGGTCGACCCGGCCTGTTGCGGTGCAGCATAATGGCGGCATGGATGTCGCACCGCCCCCTGCCGCCTCGCTTTCCGTCGCCGATGCGCTAACGCCGCGCCAAGTCGGACTGATCCTGTTCGCGCTGACGCTCGGCGGCTTCGCCATCGGCACCAGCGAGTTCGCCAGCATGGGGCTGATGCCCAACATGGTGGCGTCGCTGGGCGTGACCGAACCGCAGGTCGGGCACCTGATCAGCGCTTACGCGCTGGGCGTGGTCGTCGGGGCGCCGCTGCTGGCGATCATCGGCGCAGGCTGGAGGCGCAAGATGTTGCTGCTCGCCCTGATGGGTTTCTACGTGCTGGGCAACCTGGCCAGCGCGTTGGGCCCCACTTACGAAAGCCTGCTGGTGTTCCGTTTCATCGCCGGCCTGCCGCACGGGGCGTACTTCGGCGTGGCCGCATTGACGGCGGTGGCGATCAGTCCGCCGAACAAGCGCGGGCGGGCGATCAGCCTGGTGATGCTCGGCCTGACGCTGGCGATCCTGATCGGTAATCCGCTGGCGACCTGGCTGGGCCAGGTGATCGATTGGCGCTGGGTGTTCGCGTTCGTCGCGTTGATCGCGCTGACCACCGCCACCCTGTTGGCGGTCTGGCTGCCCGCGGGCATCGATGGCCCGAAGGCGCACCCGCTGCACGAACTGCGTGCGTTCAACCGCGCGCCCGTGTGGCAGGCACTGGGCATCGGCGCGATCGGTTTTGCCGGCATGTTCGCGGTCTTCAGCTACCTGGCGCCGACGATGCTGGAAGTGACCCGCGTGTCGCCGGCCTGGATCCCGCTCGGCCTGGCCGGGTTCGGCGTGGGGGGTGTGATCGGCAACTTCGTCGGCGGCTGGCTGTTCGACCGCATGCAACTGCGCGGCGCCTGGATCGTGCTGGTCTGGGCGATGGCGATGCTGTTGCTGTTCCCGCTGATGGCGCAGACGCTGCCGACGATCCTGCTGGCGACGGTGGGCATCGGCCTGATGGGCGCGCTGGGTCCGATCCTGCAGTCGCACCTGATGGACGTGGCCGGCGACGCGCAGACGCTGGCCGCGGCCTCGCATCACGCGGCGTTCAATACCGCCAACGCGCTCGGCCCGTGGCTGGGCGGCATGGCGATCACGGCGGGCTTCGGCTGGACCTCGACGGGCTATGTCGGTGCGGCGATGGCCGTCGCCGGCCTGCTGAGCTACGCGTGGGCGCGCCAGACCCTGCGCGCGGGTGATGCCGAGGACGCCATCGCCTGCGGATCGTCGCGCTGAGCGAAGCGCCGACGAGGCCCATTACTCCGGCGAAGACGCCCCAGGCGGCGAACCGGAGCGCCAGCGACGCGTCGTGCGCTGGAAGAACTGGCTGTTGGGAATCTGCAGCACGGTGTCGCCGCGCAGCGTGTCTTCTTCCAGCAAGGTGGTGTACAGCAGATTGATGTCGATCACCCGGCCACGCAGGCCGGGCTTGTCGCCGTTCTCGAGCACTTCGATGTGGTCGTGCACGCGGAATGGACGCGTGGTCAGGATCAGCACACTGCAGAAGATGTTGGACAGCACGCTCCACGCGGCGAAGAACGCCACGGCCGCGACCGCGGTGAAGCCGGTCAGCGCCGTCCACAGCACGCTGCCGGACACGCCCAGACGGCCGAGCGCCAGTAGGAACGCCGAGACATAGATCAGCACGCCCACCAGCCGCCGCGCGCTGACCGCGACCTGGGCGGGCAGATGGTAGCTCTCGCAGACGCGGCGCACGATGATGCGCAACACGCGCAGCAGCAGCCAGGCGCCCAGCAGGATGGCCATGGCTTGCGCCACGGGGATGGCGACGCTCGCGCCTTCCTGCAGCCAGCCATTGATCTGAGGCCAGGTCATCGGGGCACCTTCGTAGGGGAGGGCGAAGCGCACGATGCGGCGTGCAGCGGAGGTACGTCCATGCGGAAAGGGTGACCGCCTTGGCGGGGAGGGTCAACCTTAGGGCGGCCATCAGGGCTCGAAGGGATGCGCCTTGCCGCACGCATAGACGTGGTTGTAGTCGCTGGACATGCATTGGTAGAACGCGCGGCGTTCGCCCGTCGCCGCAGCGCAATCGTCCGTCGTCAGTACGTCCAGCAGCGCCCTCAACGGCGGCGCGGCAGCATCGTGGTCGGCTTGTGAAAGGTAGCCGCTGCGCAGGTTCTTGCCAGCCACTTCCAGCATGGTTTCCACGCCCCAGCGCGCATTCTCCACCGCCTTGTCGCAGGCCAGCGCGGGGGCGGGATCGCTCACCTTCGAGAGATGTTCCGCGATGGCGATGACGTCGGCTTGCACGTCGGCTTGCACGTCGGCGGGCAGCGTGCGGGTCGCGGGCCCGTCCTCGCGCCCGAAGGCATGGGTCGCCGCCAGGCACAACGTCGCGAAAGTGACATGGCGCAGCGAACGACGTAACGAGCGCGATCTGGAGGCCATGGCATTTGATGTGTGTTTGCAGTGGGGTCCGCATTGTAGTTCGAGGCACGGCCGGGCATGGGCGCATCGTGTGGCTTGTCGTGCCCGCAACGCCTTGCAAGAATGCAGGGGCGCCGGAGCAGGCGCAGGCGCTGGCAGGAAGCGGCGCCCGTCGTACCGGATCGATCGACACTTCCACTCTGTGAGGACCACATGACCTACAAGCTACTTGCCGCCATGGCGCTCGCCCTCTCGAGCGTGGCGCCCGCCGCCTTCGCGGGTGAATGCGAGGACAACTTCAGCAAGTCCGGCAGCATCTTCTCCGGCACCGATTTCTCCAGCCGCGTGACCGTCCCCGATCTTTCCATCAAGGATGCGATGGGCCAGGTCCGGGGAATCATGATCGGCGAGAAGATGGACGTGATTACCGAAGACGTTGAAACCGGCACGATGCTCGTCGAGCAGCGCTCCACCGGCACCACGCGCGCAGTTCCCACCTTGATCAACATCAGTGGCGATGGCGGCGCGGCGACGGTGCAGATGACGGTGAAAACCGAGAAGGGCCAGATCGCGAAGGCGGATGCGATGCGTCCGTACATGTGCCAGCTGCTGGGCAAGGTGAGGGGCGGCAAGGAAGGTCGCACCGCCGCCGCGCAGGGCGCGAAGACGCAGAACAACGCCGACGTGAAGGTGAAGGATGTTTACGTGTTCTCGCGCGAGATCGCGCGCGAGGCCAAGGGCAACGCGGTGGCGGTGACCGCGCGCCACAAGGGCCGTCACTACGCCTTGCGTGGCCGGGTGGACTACGTCCAGGAGGACGGCCAGGACTACAACGTTTCCTTTGAGATCCCGCAGCCGGGCTCTGGGCTGCTGCAGGTACCGGGCGACAACGAGCCGCGCGTCGGTGTGGCCTGCCTGTTCAAACCCAACCAGCTGGCCAACGTGCTGACCTTCCGCAAGGGCGACAAGGTGACGTTCAAGGGCCAGTTCCTGCGTTACGACGACTTCAAGCGCGTGTTGTGGCTGCAGAACTGCGTGCAGACGCGCTGACGGTATCGTGTCCACGAACGAGAAAGGCGCCCTTGCGGGCGCCTTTCTTCTTTTGCCAGATCAGTTGGTCTGGCGGCGGTACACGCCCACGTTGGTGTAGCGCCGCCCATCGCTCAGGTGGCCATGCATGCGGATGACCAGCGTGTCGTCGTCGACCAGTTCGCGCTCGGACCATTGCACTTCCTGCCCGTCGTGCCAGGTGGTCGAGTGGAGTTGCGTGGGCGATACGGATTCGAAGCTCAGCGCGTCGGCATAGGGCGTACTGGTATACGGGTACTGCGCACCGTCGGCGCGGCCGTCGAAGGCGGCGCGATAGCGCTTGCCGTTCGCGCTGAGCCATTCCGATGCGATCGACAGTTTCCCGTCGTGGGCGCACGACAGTCGATAGCGCGCGCTGCGCGGCGGACGTCCGAGTTGGTAATCGCACTGCTCCGGCAGCAGGTTCCAGGTGCCGGCGAAAGCGGCGGCGGCGTGGGTCGTCATCAGCGCTCCTTGCGCGAGCTGCGGTCGGGGTTAGCCCCGGGGCCACCATGCTAGCGAGGCACCCCGGGGCGCCGGCTGCCAACGTCGTCGCAATTTCATGCATGAGCGGGATGCGCGGGGAGGTTGCACGATGGGCGCGCGCTGTAAGTGTGATGCGGAATGCGACGTACTGCCCAGCATGGCGCGCGCACGGCCGATAGGCGTGGTGCGTTCAGCGGGCGCGGGAGCTCAGCGCATCGATCAGGCCGTCCGTGGTGAGAATGGCGTGGGCATACGTCGGCGCATTGATCTCGTGCGCGGCATGCATCGCCGCCGTGCTGGCCGCAGCGGTGGCATCCCGGACCAGCGTGACGTGGTAGCCGAGTTCCGACGCGAAGCGACCGGTCGTTTCGATACAGGTGTTCGCGATCAGCCCGACCAGGATCACGTGGGTGATGCGATGCTGCTTGAGCAGGTAGTCCAGGTCGGTGTTCGCGAAGCCGCTGCTGCCCCAGTGCTCCTTGACCAGAATGTCGCCGGGTTGCGGCACGAAGTCAGGATGCCATTCGGCGCCCCAGCTGTCCTTCGCGAACGGTTGCACGCGGGCCGCGCCCAGTTGGTAGGGCGTGGGATGGTCCCAGCCCTTGAAATCATCGGGCTCGAAGCGGTGGTGGGGGACGATGAAGACCGGTAGCCCGGCTTGGCGCACGCAGGCGACCACGGCGCGCAGGTGCGCATGCAGGTCGACACTGCGGGCCACCTCCGCTACCAGCGGCCAGAGCTTGCCGCCTTCCGAGAGGAAGTCGTTGTAGGGATCGACAAACAGCAATGCGGT
This sequence comes from Pseudoxanthomonas sp. G3, assembly GCF_057654715.1. Classification (NCBI taxonomy): domain Bacteria; kingdom Pseudomonadati; phylum Pseudomonadota; class Gammaproteobacteria; order Lysobacterales; family Lysobacteraceae; genus Pseudoxanthomonas; species Pseudoxanthomonas sp. G3. Next base: position 3,472,130 of record NZ_CM172805.1, on the reverse strand, counting down.
GCGCCCGGCGGGATATCCCTGCGTGGACATGACGGCGTCCTTTTTGGCGGCGCGGATCAACACCCGCCCCCGGAGCATCGCGCCCGGCGCCCGTCCCGCCTTGCACGGGCGTGCGGGACGCGCGTTCATCCGTCGGCGCCCGTCGTCAGGGCGGCAGATCCGCCCCGGCATCCCCCAGGTGGCTGAACAGGAAGGCACGCGCCTTGCGCCAGTCCCGCCGTACGGTGCGTTCGGTCACCTTCAAGACCCCGGCGATCTCATGCTCGCTGAGGCCGCCGAAGTAGCGCATCTCCACCACCTGGGCCAGGCGCGGGTCTAGCTTGCCCAGGTCGTTCAGCGCCTCGTCCAGGATCAGCAACTGTTCCAGGCGCGATCCTTGGGCAGGTTCGGTGGTTTCGTCGAGCGGCAGCAGGTCCATGCCTTCGCCGCGCTTCTCAGCCAGCGCCCGGCGGACTTCGTCCAGCAGGACGAAGCGCATCGCCCGGGCGATCAGCGCGACCAGATGGGCCCGGTTCTCGACGCTGAAGTCGGCGCTGGCCAGCTTCAGCCACGTCTCGCTGATCAGCGAAGTGGGCGAGCGCATGTGGCCGCGCCGCTGCTGGCGGATCTGGGACCGCGCGATCTGATGGAGGTCGCGATAGAGCAGCGAGTAGATCCGGTTCCATGCGCCCGCCTGGCCGCTCTCCACGGCCCCCAGCAACTGGGTCACCGACTGCTCGTCCACCGCCGGCAGCGGGCTGGCGGCGGAGGGGATTTGCGGCAGGGGAATCCCGCGCCCGGGCCTGTCTGGGTGCCGCTGTCCCGTCATGTCCGGACTGCGCCTGTGATCACGATCTCACTGCATATATGACGCGGCATGCGCCGGTCATGCAAGCCGTAACCGCCGCTTCGTGAACGGGGGCCGCCGACAAGGGATGACTGGGGGCGAAGGCGGGCAAATGCGGACATCGAGGGGTCAGCGCGGAATGTCGACAAGAGGGTGCCATGCGTAGTCTGAAGAAAGTCTGTGGTGTGAGTTTTCCGGATGTCCTGTCGGTCGCGTCGCGCGAATATGGCGTGGGGGGTGCCTGGCATGCGGCATGAAGTTCCAATGATCGCCTCGCGCGACGAACGCGATCTGCACGTCGCAGGTCAGGCGCCTGCCGCGACGGTCGGCTCCGCGCCGGTGCTGCCACAGGGGTTGGGGCCGCGCGCGATCAGCCAGTGGTCGATCATGCAGAGATTGACGGCGCAGGAATGGCAAACCCTGATGAATGCACTTCCGGGCCGGGTCGGGGCACGCGCGCGCCATGGCGGCAATACGCGACGTTTCATCGAAGCCGTGCTGTGGGTGGCGCAGACGGGGGCGTACTGGTCCGACTTGCCGCGCGACTACGGCTCGTGGCATGGCATCTATGTCCGCTTCATCCGCTGGGCGCAAGACGGCAACTGGAGCGAGGTGCTCAATCGGCTCGATCCCCAGGACCAGCGGGCACAGGATCTGCTGGCGTTGGTGCAGCGCTACCTGCAGCGTAACAACACCAAGCACCTCAGTCGGGTGATGCGCGCCTCGTAGCGGCTGGCGCGGTCAGCAACCGCGCCGTCGGGTTCATGAATACGGTCGAGGGTGGGCGGCGCCTCTGCCTTCACGCTCGTCCGCCAAGCTACCTGCCGGCGAAATCCCCCGTCCGGCAGTTAGCGGACCGGCTTCGTCCCCATGATGCCGGTCCATCGCCTGCCATGCCCGACACATGGCAAGCATCGCGCTTCGGCGCATGAGGGGGAGGTGCAATGCCTCCCCCTCGTTTTTGCGGTCGAAGACGCACATGCATCGCTCACACGACGCTGCACAGGTCTTAACACGCCCCGTCCTAGGCTGGCGCTACCGAACCTCAGGAGCCGCTGATGAGCACGCATGTTTTCACTGCGCAGGACGCGGCAGGCCGGCAGTGCCGCATCCAACTCGTGCGCGACGATGCGGCGTCGCAGGGATCGCAGGCGGCCACGGACCGTCAATCGACCTATGTACTTGAAGACGGAAGCCAGGTCCGCCGTATCGACAACGACACCTTCCAGGTGATCAGCACCGGTGCCTACGTCACCCGCGTCGCCGACTGATCTTGTGAACGCCGACGTCGGGGTTCAGTAAACAGCCGACGCCCGCAGGGGCGCCGCGTGCGTCCAGGCCGTGCGCGCCTGCAGGAAGGCCAGTTCGATCAGCACCGCCGTGCCAACCACATCTGCGCCTTGCTGTTCGACCAGCTGCACGGCCGCCTTGAGCGTGCCGCCCGTGGCGAGCACGTCGTCCACCACGATCACGCGGGCGCCCTCGGGCAGTGCGTCGGCATGGATCTCCAGGCGGTCGCGGCCGTACTCCAGACCGTAGTCCAGCGCCAGCGTGTGTCCGGGCAACTTGCCGGGTTTTCGCACAGGCACGAAGCCCACGCCCAACTCCCGTGCCAGCGCGGCGCCGAGAATGAAGCCGCGCGCTTCCACGCCGACAATGGCATGGATCGTCACGCCGCGCCACGGTTCGGCCATCGACGCGATCGCTTCGGCAAAGGCGTCGCCATCGGCCAGCACCGGGGTGATGTCCTTGAAGAGAATGCCGGGCTTGGGGAAGTCGGGGATATCGCGAAGCAGGTCGGTCCAGGCAGGCATGGCACGTCAATCGAGCAGGGGGCGCTGATGCTAGCGCAGTCGCCGGACGTGCGCTGGTCCACGAGTGTTCCGGCCGCAGCCTGGGATGCACTCTCCCGCGCAGAGCGACTAATCATCGTCGCGACCGCCGACTATGCTCACGCCACACACATTCCAGGCATTCCCCATGAGCACAGCCCTGTCGATGCACCAGGCTTCGGTTCCCGTCCTTCTCCGTGCGCTGAAGAACCTGCGCCACGTGCTGGAACAAGGCGAGGCGCACGCGCGCAAAAAAAGGCTACGAGCCGATCATCCTGCTGCAATCGCGCCTGGCGCCCGACATGCTGCCGCTGGTGCGCCAGGTGCAGATTGCGACGGACACGTCGAAGTTCGCCCTCGCGCGCCTGACCGCGACGGAGTCGCCGCGCTTCGATGATGTCGAAACCACGTTCGAGGGGTTGTATGCGCGCCTGGACGCGGTATCCGACTACCTGCGCACGTTCGATGAAGCCGCGCTCGACGGCAGCGAAGACCGCCGCATCACCCTGACCACACGCACGCGTGGCGACCTGGTGTTCGATGGCCGCGGCTATCTGCTGGGCTTCGTGCTGCCCAACCTGTTCTTCCACGTCACCACGGCCTACGCGATCCTGCGCCACAACGGCGTGCCGCTGGGCAAGCGGGACTACCTCGGCCCCGAGGCCTGACGACCCCGCCGGAGCGGCGTGTCCGCTCCGGCCGGCCACCGGCGTTGGACAGGGTGAGCTGCGCGATCCCTGCCGCGCGGTGGCTTCCCTGAGGAGCGGGTTGCCCGGCGGCGAAGGAGTGCTGCGCGTGTCACGACATGCGACGGGCGGCTCCGATACTGTCGGCCGGGCATCCACGCCATGCGACGCACATCGCGTGCGCGGACGCCGGGACCACATCAGCGAGGGAAGCAGCGATGGCGACGGCACTACGGATCCTCTGCGTGCATGGCGTGGGCCAGCACCCGCCGGGCGGCGCCTGGCAACAGACCTGGGAAGACGCGATCCACGATGCATGCCGGCAGGTCGATGCCGAACGCCCGCTCGACATCCAGTATTGCCACTACGACGACATCTTCGCCCAGCACACGGTGAGCCTGGGCGACACCCTGGAAGCCTTGGCGCGCCTGCTGGCCAACGGCATCACTGCGCCTTTTCGGCGTGCGCGCGGCGACGACTCGCGCCTGCGCCATACCGCGGGCATGGTGGTGAAATGGGTGGAAAGCGCCACCTTCCGCAAGCAGACGCGCGACCGCCTGGCGCAGCGCATCGACGCGACGAAGCCGCACGTCGTGCTCGGACACAGCCTCGGCTCGCTGGTCTGCTACGACACCTTCACCCACCCGGACACGCGGGCCAGCGCCAGCGGCCGCTACTTCGTCTCGCTGGGCTCGCAGATCGGCAATCCGTTCGTGCGTGGCGAGTACCAGGCCGGCCGCCTCAGCGCCCTGGACAAAGCGCGCTTCTGGTACCACCTCTACAACCGCTTCGATTCGGTGTTCACCGCGCGCGTCTCCATCGCGGCCGACAATTTCCGCCAGGTCGACACCCACTTCGACATCGCCGGCAACGCGGACCACGCCGCCGAGGAGTACCTGCGCCATCCGCAGGCCGTCAGTACCTTCTGGTACGACGTGCTCAACGACGAGACCACGCGCATCACCCGCGCATTGCGGGAGCAGAAGCCGGTCGCCGCGCGCGTGGCCACGCCGCGCAAGCGCGCGCTGCTGGTCGGGATCAACGAATATCCCGATCCGGACCAGCGCCTGGCCGGCTGCGTCAACGACGTGTTCCTGATGAGCGCCATGCTGCAGGAACAAGGCTTCGACGCCGGCGACATCCGCGTGGTGCTGGACGAGCGCGCCACCGCCGACGGCATCCGCGACCGCGTCGACTGGCTGCTGGACGGCGTGCGCCCGGGCGATCAGCGCATCCTCTACTACAGCGGCCATGGCGCGCAGCTGGCCACCTACGGGCTAGGCGACCGCGTCGACCGCATGGATGAAACCCTGGTCCCCTACGACTTCGACTGGACCGAGGACACCGCGCTCACCGACGACTGGCTGTTCGAGCGCTACGTGCAGCTGCCGTACGACGTGGACTTCAGCATCATCCTCGACTGCTGCCACTCCGGCGGCATGTCCAAGGGCGGGCCGGCGCGCATGCGCGGCCTCAACCCGCCCGACGACATCCGCCACCGGTCGATGAAATGGAACGCCGCGCGCGAGATGTGGGTGCCTCGCGAGCTGGAGGTCGCCGAGCGCAAGCAGCTCGCGGTCGACCAGAGCACGATGCCGCTGGCCGACATGAGTGGGCGGCTGGGCTACGCGCTGCCGGTACGCACGCTGCCGCTGTCGCAGGCGCGCCAGCTCCGCAAGCGCCTGGGCCACAAGGGGCCGTACATGCCGTTGCTGGTGTACGCCTGCCAGGAAGGCGAATTCGCCTACGAGTACGAACACGGCGCCATCCAGCACGGCGCGTTCACCTATGCGCTGGTGAAGAACTGGCGGAAGATGCTGCGCGGCGGCGCTGGCGATCGGCGCCGACTGAAGGTCAGCGACTTGGTGAAGTACACGTCGCAGGAACTGCGCGAACTGGAGTACGACCAGACCGCGGCCCTGGCCGGTCCGGAAATTCGTTTATCGCGCTGGATGTAACCGCTTCAGCCAGCGGCCACGCACTCACGCGCGCGCGCCAGCAGCAGCGCCTGTTCGCGCGCGTTGCGCGTCATCGTCGCGGCGCGCTCGAATTCGGCGCGTGCCTCGTCGTGCCGCGCCAGCTTGAACAGCAGGTCGCCGCGCACGCTGGGCAGCAGGTGGTAGTGCTTCATCGCCGGATCGTCCTGCAGACGATCCACCAGCGGCAGCGCGCTGGCGGGGCCGTCGGCCATCGACACGGCGACCGCGCGATTCAACTCGACCACCGGGGAAGGATTCACCTGCGCGAGCGCGGCGTACAGCGTGGCGATGCGCGTCCAGTCGGTCGCCTCTGCGGTCACCGCGCGCGCATGGCAGGCGGCGATCGCGGCCTGCAACGCATACGGCCCGAAAGCGCCGCCCAACTGTTCCGCCCGCGCCAGCGCGTCCAGGCCGCGCCGGATCAGCAAGCGATCCCAGCGACTGCGATCCTGGTCGAGCAACAGCACGGCTTCACCGTCCTTACCCACGCGCGCATGCAGGCGCGAGGCCTGGATTTCCATCAACGCGACCAGGCCGTGCACCTCCGGCTCGCGCGGCGTCAGCGCGGCCAGCATGCGGCCCAGGCGCAGCGCTTCCTCGCATAGTGCCGGACGCACCCAGTCGTCGCCGCTGGTCGCGGAATAGCCTTCGTTAAAGACCAGATACAACACGCCGAGCACGCTGGCCAGGCGCTCCTGCAAGGCCTCGCCGCGCGGTACTTCGAACGCCACGTCCGCCTCGGCCAAGGTGCGCTTGGCGCGCACGATACGCTGCGCGACGGTCGGTTCCGCGGCGAGGAACGCACGTGCGATCTCGTCCGTGGTCAGGCCGCACAGCAGGCGCAGTGTCAGCGCCACGCGCGCTTCCATCGACAGCACCGGATGGCAGGCCACGAACACCAGCCGCAGCAGGTCGTCGTCGATGTCGTGGTCCAGCGCGTCCTCGTCGCGTTCGCGGCGCTCGTCCTGGATCTCCTCCAGTTCGCGCGCGAGTTCCTCGTGCTTGCGGTCCAGCAACTGCAAGCGGCGCAGGCGGTCGATCGCGCGGCGCTTGGCGGTGGTCATCAGCCACGCCCCCGGATTGTCGGGCACGCCGTCACGGGGCCAGGTCTCCAGCGCGGCGACCAGCGCGTCCTGCGCCAGCTCCTCGGCCAGGTCCAGGTCGCGCACCATGCGGGCGAGACCGGCGATCACGCGCGCGGATTCGATACGCCAGACGGCGTCGATCGCGCGATGGGTGGGGGAGGTCGACATGGCGCGCATCAGACCACGGCGCCGCGGCCGGTGAAAGCCGCAGCGCAGCGAAGGGGAGCGTCACGGTGGCCACGACGCGCCCGCGCCGCCATCACGCGTCCTTTTCGCAGTTGATCATCCACGGCACGCCGAACTTGTCGACCAGCATGCCGAAGCGCACCGCCCAGAACGTCTGCGTCAGCGGCATGGTCACCTGGCCGCCGTCGGACAGCGCGCCGAAGATGCGTTCGGCATCCTTGATGCTGTCCACCGACAGCGAGACCGAGCAGCCCTTCACGCCCTCGTACGGATGCGCCGGATGATTGTCCGAGCCCATCAGCACGGTCTGCCCGAAGATCACGTGCGTGTGCATGATCTTCTGCTTGTGTTCCGGCGGAAAATCTTCGCAGCCTTCGGTGCCGTCGAAGCGCATCATCGGCCCGAGCTCGCCGCCGGTGGCCTGCGCATAGAAGGTGAAGGCGGCTTCGCAGTCGCCGTTGAGGATCAGGTAGGGATTGACGTTCATGGTGGGCTCCTCGGGGGGTCGGGTGCAGGGCCGGCACGGCCTGCTCGTGTTCTCCGACGAACCGGCAGGGCCGGAATCGACAGCGTCGGAGATGAAGATCCATTCGGCCCGCGCATCCGTCAGCGGACGGCGTCGCCGGGATCGGCGGCGGCCCCGGCGATGGCCTCGCGCTGGCGCCGGGTCAGCTTGGCCAGGGCATGGCGGTAGGACCACGCCACCAGGTCCTTCAGGTAGGCGCCGGGCACCGACGACACGTCCACCACGGTCACCCAGCGATGCTTCCCCAGCCAGCGCGCCGGCTTGATGCCCGGTTGGTCGGTCAGTTCCAGGAAGCGCTCCGGCGCCACCTTGAAACTGAAGCGCCACCGCTCCGGTTCGCTGGTCTTGAAATAGGCGAAGCGCTTGCCGCCCACCTCGTACGCCAGGATGTTCGACGGCTCCCCGTACAGCGTTTCCTCGCTGCCCGGCAGGGCACGGCAATGGCGTTTGAGCGCGGCGACGTCCATGCAGATGATGCTAGCGCCGCGAGCGCGGGCGTGGCGTACAGGCGGGGCGGGTCGAGGGCGGAGGTTGTCCTCGAGATGACGCGGGCGCGGATGCGGGGTCGTCCCAGCCTGGGTTGCGTTTGATGTTGCTGTCAGATGGGACGCATCTGCAGGTGCTTCATTCGACCCTTCATTTGAAGTAAAAAGTGCAAATGCAAAGCAGGGGATGTCATGACGAGCCCGATCTACAGTCCGATGCAGGTTGCGGCCGCTTCTTTCATCGGAACGCCGATGGCAGCGGCTTTCCTTGTTCGAGCCAATATCAGCGACCGGACCGGCGGCCCGCAGGCGTGGCTCTATTTCGTGGCTTTTTGTGTGCTGTTCGTGTCCTTTGCGGCCGTGAATCCCTTCGAGAGTCGGGTGGTGAACGTGGGGATGTTCCTCGTCCTGACCTGCTCGCTCCTTGCCGTCAACCATCTGGTTTCCAGGGCGTACGCCCCGCCGTTGAAGCGTTGGGGCCGCGCACTCGCCATTTCAGTGGCGTTCTTCCTGGCGTGGATGACGTTTTTGCTCGTGGTGTTCGGCTGACGCAGTAGATCCCTGGGAAGAGAACATGGCGCCCGCAAAAAGTGTCGTACACATTCTTTCGCTGACCATGCTTGCCGGATGTACATCGGAAGCAGTGACCTGCGGGGGTGATGTTTCTCCCAAGGCGCTTGCCGCCAGCGCGGCGAACATCGTGGAACAGGCAAAGCGGGATGCCGCGTCGTTCTGCGTGCGGAGCAACGGCGGGTGTGATTTCAGGATGGCCAAGACCCGCGACGGGTGGTCGGTCGCCGCCACCTTCCGGGTTGAAAGAGATGGCAAGTGCCTGTCTCGAATCGGCGATCAAAGGTTCTATCTCTACGACGAAGCAGGGGTCCTGCAGCGCGTGATAAACGGCTTGTAGGGCAGCTGCGTTTCAGAAAACGATGTCTTCACCTCCAGTGGGTGTCGACTGGACGAAACTCCGCGAACACCCCAGGACCGCGCCCATGAGCACCTCGTCGGCCTTCACCCGCCTGGCCAAGAAAGCCTCCACGTTCACCGGCCGCCCCGCGTGTTTTGCGTTGGCTCTGGGGACCGTGGTCGTGTGGGCCATCACCGGGCCGGTGTTCAAGTTCAGCGATACCTGGCAGCTGGTGATCAACACGGGTACGACGATCATCACCTTCCTGATGGTCTTCCTGATCCAGAACACCCAGAACCGCGATACCGAGGCGATGCAGATCAAGCTGGATGAGCTGATCCGCGTCTCGCGCAGCGCCAACAACGCATTGCTGGACCTGGAGGATATGGAAGAGAAGGAGCTCGACGACCTGCGCGCGCATTACGAAGACATGGCGCGGCAGGCGCGTGAGGTGCAGCAGGGTAAGGTGCGTCGGCCGTGATGTGGATCGTAGAGTGGGCCCGCGGCTCCGCGCTGGCTTGCGTACCGATCGGCACGAGCACGAACTTCGGAGCGCCTCAGGAAGGCTTCGCGTTGTCGTGCTGGATCGAGCGACGAAGATAAGCCAAGCATCGCCGGTGCAGCGCCATCATCAGCGCGCCCCACGCGAGCGCGAGGACGACCGTACTCCCGGGGAATACGTCCGGAAGTGCCCACAGGCACAGCGCACCGAGCAGGGCAACGCACAGCAGCGCGGCCTGCCACACGAATGACTTCACCACAAGACGCTCCAGACGATGGACGTTGACGAGTACCTTATTACCACCGCTTCTCCATCCGGTAGTTGTGGATGGCCACGCTGTCCATCACGAGGTCGTTGCGGCCGAGCAAGGTGAAGCCGCGGCGTTCGAACAGGGGGCGGGCGAGTTCGCTGGCTTCGACGAAGATCCGGCGCAGGCCGCGGCGCCGGGCGTGCGCTTCGATGGCGGCATACAGCTGCGAGCCCACATGCAGGCCTTCGGCTTCCGGCGCGGCATAGAGCATGTCCAGGTGGCCGTCGGCCTCCAGGTCGGCGAACCCGAGCACCGTACCCGCATCATCCTGCGCGACCACCACGTAGCGTCCGTCGCTGCAGCGCGCCGCGGTGCGCGCGATATCGGCGGTGGCGGCCCACACCGCGACCTGCTCGGGCGTGTACGCGCGTGGCCCGAAGTGGCGCACGGAACGTGCGTACAGCGCGGTCAGTGCAGCGGCATCGGTGGGGTGGTAGGGGCGGAGGGTGGGCATGACCCGCTCTTCTCTCACTAAGGGTGTTGCGAGGACCAAAAAGGCCCGTTCTTCTCTCACTAAGAGTGTCGCTAGGATCAAAAAGGTCCGTTCTTCTCACACTAAGGGTGTCGCGAGGACCAAAAAGGCCCGTTCTTCTCACACTAAGAGTGTCGCGAGGGCCAAAAAGGTCCGTTCTTCTCTCACTAAGAATGTCGCGAGGACCAAAAAGGTCCGTTCTTCTCTCACTAAGGGTGTCGCGAGGGCGAAAAAGGTCCGTTCTTCTCACACTAAAGGTATCGCGAGGCCCCAAAAGGTCCTCTCTTCTCTCACCAAGAGGGTCGCGAGGACCGAAAAGATCCATTGATGCCTGTCTGGGCGAACGGCCCGGGGGCGATATCACGTGTGCACAAGGTCTGACAGCGCGTCGTCCAGGGTAGGAAAGCGGAAGGTGAATCCCTCCGCCAGGGCATGCGCCGGCAATACGCGCTGGCCGGTCAGCAGCAGCTGGGCCATTTCGCCGAAAGCGGCTTTCAGCACGAACGCGGGGGTCGGCAGCACGGCGGGGCGGTGCAGGGCGCGGCCCAGGGCTTGGGCGAAGTCGCGGTTGGTGACCGGCGTGGGGGCGGTGCCGTTGTAGGCGCCGCCGGCGCCGTCGCGTTCCAGCAGCCAGGCGATCAGGCCGATCAAGTCGTCGCGGTGGATCCAGCTCATCCATTGCCGCCCATCGCCCATTGGCCCGCCCGCGCCCAGCCGGAACGGCGGCAGCATCTTCGCCAGCGCGCCACCGTCGGCGCCGAGCACGATGCCGGTGCGCACGCGGCAGGTGCGCACGTCCAGGCCTTCGGCCTGCATCGCCTCGGTTTCCCAGTCGCGGCAGAGCTGGGCGGCGAAGTCGTCGCCGGGCGCGGCGGATTCGTCCAGCGCCTCGTCGCCGCGCGGGCCGTAATAGCCGATGGCCGAGCCTGAGACCAGCACGCGTGGACGCACGGACTGCCGCGCCATCCAGGCGATCAGTGCCCGCGTGGTGTCCAGCCGAGAGCCGCAGAAGGCGGCCTTGCGCGCCGCATTCCAGCGTCCGGCCATCAGCGGTTCGCCGGCCAGGTTGATCACGGCCTCCACATCGCGCGCTTCGTCCAATGCGCCAAGCGCACGCGCGGCGGCCGGCAGCTGCGTCCGCGCCCGCACGGGGTCGCGCGTCAGCACGCTGAGGGTGTGGCCGGCCTGCAACAGGTGGGCGCAGAGCGCCTGGCCGATGAAGCCGGTACCGCCGGTGATCAGGACATGCATGGACGGTCTCGCGAAGGAGCGGACAAGCTTACGCACCAGGGCGTGTTGCGGATGTGGAACGGACCGTGGGCGCGGATCGGCGGTCGCCGAGCAAGGCGCGGCCTACACTACGCGCATGGCTTCCCTTCCCCTGGTCCTGCTGCCGGGCCTGCTCTGCGACGCACGCCTGTGGCGCGACCCCGCGGCCGCGCTGGCCGACGTGGCCCCGGTCCATCACGCCGACCTGACCCTGGACGACAGCGTCGCCGGCATGGCCGCGCGCGTGCTGGCGGCGGCGCCGCCGGTGTTCGCGCTCGCCGGCCTGTCGATGGGCGGCTATGTCGCCTTCGAGATCCTGCGCCAGGCGCCGCAGCGCGTCGCGCGGCTGGCCCTGTTGGATACCAGCGCCCGCACCGACCCGCCCAAGCGGCTGGCGGTGCGCAAGGCCGGCCTGGCGCTGGCCGAGGCCGGACGGTTCGCCGGCGTCACCCGCAAGTTGCTGCCGCAGCTGGTGCACGAGAGCCGGGTCGACACCGAGGTGGGCGAGGAGGTGATGGCGATGGCGCAGCGCGTGGGCCGCGATGCCTTCCTGCGCCAGCAGCGCGCCATCATCGACCGGCCCGATTCGCTGCCGCTGCTGCCGACCATCGCCGTGCCGACCCTGGTCGGCGTCGGCGAAGATGACCGCATGACCCTGCCGGAGGAAGCCCGCGTGTTGCACCAGGGCATCGCCGGCGCGCGGTTGCACGTGTTCGCGCGCTGCGGCCACCTGCCGCCGATGGAAGTGCCGCAGGAAACCGCCGCCGTGCTGCGCGACTGGCTGCAGGCGCCATGAGGCGGCCGGCGCGCACGCGCATCCACGCCCTCGCCACCGACGGCAGCGACAATGGCGCATCCCTTTCTTTTTCGTTGAACGCACGGGAGTACACATGGAACTGGCGATGATCGGACTGGGGCGCATGGGCGCCAACATGGCCGAGCGGTTGGTGCGCGGCGGGCACGCCGTGCGCGGCTACGACCCAGGCGAGGCGGCGCGCCAGCAGGCCGAGGCGCGCGGGATCGTGCCGCACGCGAGCCTGCAGAACGCGGTCGCCGCGCTGCCCACGCCGCGCGTGGTGTGGCTGATGGTGCCGGCCGGGCAGGTGGTCGACGACACGCTCGCGCAGCTGCGTCCGCTGCTGGCGGCTGGCGACACGGTGATCGACGGCGGCAACTCCAACTACAAGGACACCCAGCGCCGCGCTGTGCAGCTGGCCGACGCGGGCATCCACTACATCGACTGCGGTACCAGCGGCGGTGTCTGGGGCCTGGCCGAGGGTTACAGCCTGATGATCGGCGGCGATGCCGATGCGGTGGCGCGGCTGCAGCCGGTATTCGCTACGCTCGCGCCCACGCCGGAGACCGGTTGGGGCCGGGTGGGCCCGAGCGGCGCCGGCCACTTCGCGAAGATGGTCCACAACGGCATCGAGTACGGAATGATGCAGGCCTACGCCGAAGGTTTCGCGATCCTGGAGAAGAAGGACGCGATGGAGTTCGACCTCGGCGCGCTGGCCGAGATCTGGCGCCACGGCAGCGTGGTGCGCTCGTGGCTGCTCGACCTGACCGCCGACGCGCTGAAGAAGAATCCGCAGATGGCCGGCATCGCGCCGTACGTGGCCGATTCGGGCGAGGGCCGCTGGACGGTGGCCGAGGCCATCGACCTCAACGTCTCCGCGCCGGTCATCACGATGTCGCTGCTGGAACGCCTGCGCTCGCGCGAGAGCGATTCCTACGCCGACAAGCTGCTGGCGGCGATGCGCAATGAATTCGGCGGGCATGCGGTGAAGCAGGGCTAGCCGCGGTCAGCGGCGGTTAACGCGCGCGGCACCCGGCTCACCCGACCTTATCGCGCGCGCCGCTAGGCTGCACGCATCGACAGGAGGACCCGATGAAGATCCTGATGGTGCTGACCTCGCACGACCGCCTTGGCGACACCGGCCACAAGACAGGCTTCTGGCTCGAGGAGTTTGCGGCGCCGTACTACGTGTTCAAGGACGCCGGCGCGCAGCTGCTGCTGGCCTCGCCGAAAGGCGGCCAGCCGCCGCTGGACCCGAAAAGCGATGCGCCCGATGCGCAGACCGCAGCCACCGTGCGCTTCAACGAGGACGCCGAGGCGCTGTCGGCGCTGGCCACCACGCACCGGTTGAAGGACGTGGTCGATGAGACATTCGACGCCGTCTTCTACCCCGGAGGCCACGGGCCGCTGTGGGATCTGGCCGAGGACCCGGATTCGATCCGCCTGATCGAACAGACGTTCTCCGCCGGCAAACCGGTCGCGGCGGTCTGCCACGGTCCGGCGGTGTTCCGGCATACGCGTGGCGCGCTCGGCGAGGCCCTGGTGAAGGACAAGCGCGTGACGGCCTTTTCCGACGAGGAAGAAGCGGCCGTGGGCCTGGCCGAGGTGGTGCCGTTCTCGCTGGAGGACGCGCTGAAGAAGAATGGCGCCCGCTACGAGCGCGGCCCTGTGTGGCAGTCCTACGTGGTCGCCGACGGCGCCCTGGTGACCGGGCAGAATCCGGCCTCGTCCGAAGCGGCGGCGGAGGAAGTTTTGCGCCTGCTGCGCGACGGCGTTCACGACGGCTTACCGCCCCGCGCGTAGCGTGGCCCGTGCGAGGAGGTGAGCGATGAACCAGGCGCCCGAGCACCTGTACACCCGACAGGACGACATCGCCCGCATGGAGGCGCTGGTCACGCAGCTGCCCGACGAGGCGGTGGTGGAACTGCACCTCACCGACGGCGGCTCGATCACCGGCATCGTCACCACGCGGCCCAGCGTGCAGGTGTTCCGTGACGGCGATGGACAAGAGGGCTTCAACGCCGTGGTACGCATCGACGACCAGCGGCGTCCCGATGTCACCCATTACCTCTGGCTGGACCGCATCGCTTCGGTCACCCCGCTTGGGTCGGCCTGATGCCGCACCTGCCCACCGCCGACATCGACTGCCCGTATTGCGGCGAGACGATCACCCTGGTGGTCGACGATTCGGCTGGCGACCAGCAGTACGTCGAGGATTGCCACGTGTGCTGCAAGCCCATCGAGGTGCGGGTGAACGTGGACGAGGACGGCACCGTCGACGTGGCCGCCTGGGGTCAGGACGACGCTTGAACCGTTGACGTGACGTTCGCGGTGCCGTGCCTAGGCTCGCGGCATCCTGTCCGGAGCACCTGCCATGTCGCCGATCCGCTGCCTGCTGCCGCTGCTGGTGATCGGCTGTCTGTCGTGCACGGGGCATGCGCAGTCGCCGGACGAAACCGGGCCGCGGCCTACGCTGCCCGCGCCGCAGCAACGCTGGATACCCACGGTCAACGTGGCCCCGGCGGTGGGCTGGCCGAACGGTGCCGGCCCGACGGCCGCCTACGGCCTGGCCGTCACGGCCTTCGCGCGCGGCCTGGATCATCCGCGTTGGCTGTATGTGCTGCCAAACGGCGACGTGCTGGTCGCCGAGACCAACGCGCCGCCGAAGCCCGCGGAAAAGAAGGGCCTGCGCACGTGGTTCATGAAGCGCACGATGAAGAAGGCGGGCGCGGCCACGCCCAGCGCCAACCGCATCAGCCTGCTGCGCGATGCCGACGGCGACGGTGTGGCCGAACTGCGGACGGCCTTCCTGACCGATCTGTCTTCGCCCTTCGGCATGGCCCTGGTCGGCGACCGGCTTTACATCGCCAATGCCGATGCGATCGTCAGCGTGCCGTACCGCGGGGGCCAGACGGCCAGCGATGCGGTGCCCGCCAAGCTCGTCGACCTGCCGGGCGGCCCGCTCAACCACCACTGGACCAAGAGCCTGCTGGCCAGCCCCGACGGTCGCCACCTGTATGTCGGGGTGGGGTCCAACAGCAACGTCGGCGAGAACGGCATGGCCATGGAGACCGACCGCGCCGCGATCCTGGAAGTGGACGTGACCACCGGCGCGCGCCGGGTGTTCGCCTCCGGCCTGCGCAATCCGGTCGGCCTGGCATGGGCACCACAGGGCGGCGCGTTGTGGACCGTGGTCAACGAGCGCGACGAACTCGGCGACGCGCTGGTGCCCGACTACCTGACGTCGGTGCGCGAAGGCGGGTTCTACGGGTGGCCTTACAGCTATTACGGTGCGCATGTGGACACGCGCGTCGAGCCGCAGCGCCCCGACCTGGTCGCTCGCGCCATCGCGCCCGACTATGCGTTGGGCGCACACGTCGCGGCGCTGGGGCTGGCCTTCCACGATGGCACCGGCTGGCCGGCCGCGCTGCAGGGTGGCGCCTTCATCGGTGAGCACGGCTCGTGGAACCGGCGGCAGCCGGCCGGCTACAAGCTGGTGTTCGTGCGCTTCGTCGACGGTCGTCCGCAGGGTGCGCCCGTGGATGTGCTGACCGGCTTCCTCGACGCCGAGGGCAATGCGCGGGGCCGGCCGGTCGGCGTGGCGGTGGATGCGCGCGGCGGGGTGCTACTGGCCGACGATGTGGGCAACGTGGTCTGGCGGGTGTCCCCCGCCACGGCAGGACCGTAACGCGCGTATCGCCGCCGGCGGCGTATGCTCGGCTCCGGTCCGACACCACACCCTGGGGAGGGGAGATGAACACGACCACCACCGTTACACCCAAGCGCTCGCTGGGCTTCTGGCTCATCGGCGTGTTCGCGCTGGTCTGGAACCTGATCGGCGTGGCCATGTGGTACCTGCAGGTCAACATGTCCGCCGAGCGACTGGCGACGATGACCGACCCACAACGCCAGGTCTACGAGGCCACGCCCGGCTGGCTCAACATCGCCTTCGCGGTGGCGGTGTTCGCCGGCGTGCTGGGCGCACTGGGATTGCTGTTGAAGAAGCGTTGGGCGGGCACGATGTTCCTGCTGTCGCTGATCGCCCTGTTGGTGCAGCTGATCGGCGCCTATGTCGTGACGCCGGCCTGGGCCGCGTACGGGCCGGTTGGATTGATCATGCCGGCCGTGCTGTTGCTGATCGCGCTGTTCCTGCTCTGGTATGCCAACAAGGCGCAGGCGCGTCACTGGCTTGCCTGAGATCTGGCAGTAAGCAAGGAAAAAGCCGCCTGGAAACCGGCGGCTTTTTTTACTCCCTTTCCCCGCGTGGCGGGGAGAAGGTGGCCGGAGGCCGGATGAGGGGCGAGCGCAATGCTGGACCGAGCAAGCGCTGCGCTTTGGGATCGCGACGTCGGAGGTGGCGATGCCGCGTCGATGACACTGGCTGCGTCGCCCCTCACCCGCCCCGTATCAGGTACGGGGCAGGCTTTCGGCACCCGCTCCCCGTTTCACGGGGAGAGGGGGCGTGATCGTCTCCCCACCGCGCGGGGGAGGAGGACATCAAGCCTCGACATCCTCCAGATCCACGCCGATGAACCCGCCGGACTGGCGGCGCCACAGTGCGGCATACAGACCGTCCTGCTGGAGCAGTGCCTCGTGGCTGCCGCTTTCGACCACGCGGCCGCCGTCCATCACGATCAGCCGGTCGAGCACGGCGATGGTGGACAGGCGGTGGGCGATGGCGATGACGGTCTTGCCTTCCATCAGCGCGTACAACTGCTCCTGGATCGCGGCTTCGACTTCCGAATCCAGCGCCGAGGTCGCTTCATCCAGCACCAGGATCGGCGCGTCCTTCAGCAGCACGCGGGCGATGGCCACGCGCTGACGCTGGCCGCCGGAGAGCTTCACGCCACGCTCGCCCACCTGGGTGTCGTAGCCGCTGCGGCCCTTGGCATCGGTCAGCCCGCGGATGAATTCGTCGGCATGCGCACGCCGTGACGCGTCCAGCAGGTCCTCTTCGGTCGCATCGGGCCGGCCATAGCGGATGTTGTCGCGGATCGAGCGGTGCAGCAGCGAGGTGTCCTGAGTGACCATGCCGATGTTCCGGCGCAGCGATTCCTGGGTGACATGCGCCACGTCCTGCCCGTCGATCAGGATGCGCCCGCCTTCCACGTCGTAGAAGCGCAGCAGCAGGTTGACCAGCGTCGACTTGCCGGCGCCGGAACGGCCGACGATGCCGA
Source organism: Pseudoxanthomonas sp. G3 (assembly GCF_057654715.1). Classification (NCBI taxonomy): domain Bacteria; kingdom Pseudomonadati; phylum Pseudomonadota; class Gammaproteobacteria; order Lysobacterales; family Lysobacteraceae; genus Pseudoxanthomonas; species Pseudoxanthomonas sp. G3. The sequence goes on along the minus strand of NZ_CM172805.1, from coordinate 3,455,089 downwards.
CCTTCTCGCCCGGCTTGATCACCAGCGACAGGTCGTCGATCACCCTGGCTTCGCGGCCATAGTGGAACTTCACGTGCTCGAAGCGGATCTCGCCCTGGGTGACCACCAGATCCTTCGCGTCCTTCGCATCGGCGATGGCCAGCGGCTGGGCCAGCGTGCCCATGCCGTCCTCGACCGTGCCGATGTTCTCGAACAGGCCGGCCACCTCCCAGAGGATCCAGTCCGACATCGAGCGGATGCGCATCACCAGCGCGATGGCCACCGCGATCGCGCCCATCGAGATCGACGCCTGCAGCCATGCCCAGATCGCCACGCCCGCCACGCTGGCCAGCAGGAACGCGTTGAGCGTGTGCAGGCTGACGGTCAGCTGGGTGACCAGCCGCATCTGCGCGTGCACGGTGACCATGAACTCGTCCATGGCGCCACGTGCGTAGTCCTGCTCGCGCATGGTGTGGGCGAACAGCTTGATGGTCTGGATGTTGGTGTAGCTGTCGACGATGCGGCCGGTCATCTGCGCGCGCGCGTCCGACTGCGCCATGGACACCTTCTGCAGGCGCGGCACGAAGTGGAACACCAGCAGCAGGTAGCTGACCAGCCAGACGACCAGCGGCAGCACCAGCCACACGTCGGCCTGCGCCACCAGCACCACGGTGCCGACGAAGTAAACGACGACGTAGACGAACACGTCCATCAGCTTCATCACCGTCTCGCGGATCGACAGCGCGGTCTGCATGACCTTCTGCGAAATGCGGCCGGCGAACTCGTCCTGGAAGAAGCCCACGCTCTGCCGCAACAGGTACCGGTGCGACAGCCAGCGGGCGATCATCGGGTAGTTGCCGAAGATGGTCTGGTGGATGATCAGCGACTGCACCAGCACCAGCAGCGGATAGGCCACCAGCACCAGCACGCCCATCCACAGCAGTTTCTGGCCGTGCACCTGCAGGAAGCCGTCGCGGCCGGTACTGCCCATCCAGTCGACCAGCTGGCCCATGTAGTCGAAGAAGGTGATCTCCAGCGCGGAGATCACGCCGGTCAGTACCGACATCACCACCAGCCACGGCAGCAGCGGGCGCGAGTAGTGCAGCAGGAACGGCAGCAGCTTGCGTGGCGGTGTGGTGGGCTCGCCCTTCGGGTACGGATTGATGCGGGTTTCGAAGAATCGGAACATCAGGTCGGTCCATCGTGGGCGCGCATCGGCGCGCCGGGAAAACGTACCGGCTCAGCCGGCGGGATAAGGCCAAACTGCACGCGCCTGGCGGAGCGCATGGCCGAATCAGGCCAGCGGGTCCAGCATGCGGCGGCCAGCGCGTTCGCAGGCATCGCGCTCGCGACGGCTTCGGGTATCGAAGCGGTCCCACGCCAGGGTGAAGTACACGCCGTCGCGGATCGGCACCGCATGCAGGCCGCAGAACACGTGCCGCTGCTGTTCCGCCGCGCGGATACCGCCACTGTGGTCCCCATTAGCGGCGTACTCGACCGTTTGGCCTGCCAGTGGGCCTGGACCGAATCGATCACGACTACAACGCGGACGCCCATGTCAACGAGAAGCCGCCGTGATTGTACTCCGGCACTACCCTGACGAAGGCGTCGGCGCGCCAGACGCGGTGTTGCAGATTCACCCGATCCGCGCTCGGCGCGCGTGCTGCCGTACAGCAGGGCCAGGTGGAGAGGATAGGGCATGGGCGCCGCGGCTTGCAGGACAGGGAAGCGCAGGGTAGAACCTCAACCATTCTTGAGGTCAATGCGTCATGCCTGGAAAACAGCATTCCCAACAGCATTCTCCCATCGAAACAGAACTCACCGTCGGCCAGGTGGCCGCACGCGCGGGCGTCGCCATCTCCACGCTGCACTTCTACGAGTCCAAGGGCCTGATCCACAGTTGGCGCAACGCCGGTAACCAGCGCCGCTATCCGCGCGAAGTGCTGCGTCGCGTGGCCGTCATCAAGGTCGCCCAGCGCACCGGCATCCCGCTGGCAGAGATCCAGGCCGCGCTGTCGTCGCTGCCGGAGAACCGCACGCCCACCGCCGCCGACTGGAAGAAGCTCTCCGCGCGCTGGCACGCCGCCCTCAATGCCCGCATCGCCAGCCTCACCCGCCTGCGCGACCAGCTCGATGGCTGCATCGGCTGCGGCTGCCTGTCGTTGAAAGCCTGCCCGCTGCGCAACCCGTGCGACGAACTGGGCGATGAAGGGCCGGGTGCGCGGTTGCTGGAAACGACCGGGTGACGTGGTCGCCTGGTCCGATGTCCATGGCTAGAATCGCGAAAGCAACCTACGGGCCGTAACGGGGAGTAAAGGCATGGGCGGTATCAGCGTGTGGCACTGGATCATTCTGTTCGTGTTCTTCGTGCTGCCTATCCTGGCTGTTGGCGGCCTCGGCTACTTCCTCATCCGCAGATCGAGGGCCGGGGCGGCTCCGGCGCCGACGACCGAATCCCGGTTGCAGCATCTGGATCGACTCCGTTCCAGCGGGGCGATCACGGAACGCGAATTCGACGAACGCCGGAAGGCGATCCTGCGTGACGTCTGAGCAAACGCAAGGTTCCGGATCCCAGGACCTCGCGCTCTTCGACTTCGACGGTACGCTCACCACGCGCGAGACGTTTCCGGAATTCATGCGCTACGCAGTCGCGCGCGCGCGCTTGATCGCGGGCGGCGTGCTGTTGGCGCCGGTGGTGTTCGGTTACCGGCGTGGCTGGGTGGCGGGCAATCCCACCCGGGCCAGCATCGTGCAAGTGGGCTTGCGGGGCGTGGATGCCGCACGCCTGCGGGCACAAGGGGAAGCATTCGCGCGCGAGGTGTTGCCGGGCGTGCTGCGCCCCGAGGCGATGGCGCGGTTGGCGTGGCATCGCGATCGCGGCGATCGCGTTGTCGTGGTGTCCGGCGGACTCGATGTCTACCTCGCGCCGTGGTGCGCGGCGCAGGGGGTCGAACTGCTGTGTTCGGTGTTGGCCGAACGCGATGGGCGCATCACCGGCTACGCCGGGCCGCAATGCGTCGGCGAAGAGAAGGTGCGCCGCGTGCGCGCACTGTGCGATCCGCAGGCCTATGCCGCCATCCACGCCTATGGCGATACGCATGAAGACCAGGCGATGCTGGCGACGGCGCACCACCGCACCTATCGAGGGCAGTCGGTGGACTAAGGGGTTTGCGGTTGTGGGAGCGACGTAAGTCGCGAAAGCGGAAAGCAACGGACTTTCGGTGCAAAGAGGCTTACCCGTCGCGACTTACGTCGCTCCCACACCGACAGCCTGTTCCCGGCGTTCCTCACTGCTCCGCACCCCCAGCTCGATCAGCCGCATGACGTCCAGCGCCTGTTGGGGCGTGACCGGGGGTGAAGTGTCGTGCAGGACCGCATCGCGCATGGCGGCGTAGTAGCGGCGGTAGTCGCCGGTTTCGGCATGGGCGACTTCAGTGACGAGGCGGTCGTCGCGCTCGTGCACGATCTCGCCGGCGCGCGTGTCCACGCCCCAGCCCGGCGCGCCGGGCACCACGCCTGCGCGCAACTGGTCTTCCTGCACGTCCAGGCCGTGCTTGAGGTAGCTGCCGCGCGTGCCATGCACGGCGAAACGCAGGCCGTTGCCGGCGACCAGCGTGCCGGCATGCAGGTGCACGCGATGGTGGGGGTAGCGCAACGTCGCGTGGGCGTAGTCGGGGGCCTGCGCGCCGTCGCGCAGGCGTGCGATGTCGGCGCTGATCGCCTCCGGCAGGCCGAAGAGTTGCAAGGCTTGGTCGAGCAGGTGCGGCCCCAGGTCGTACCACAGACCTCCGCCGGGCGCGTCGCGTTCGCGCCAGCGATCCTGCACGACGGGGCGGAAGCGATCGAAGTGCGAGTGGAACTCCGCCACCCGGCCGAGCGTGCCGTCGCCGATCAGGCGCTGGACGGTGAGGAAATCGGCATCCCAGCGCCGGTTCTGGAAGACGCTGACCAAACGGTCCGCACGCGTTGCCGCGTCGATCACCTGCTGCGCTTCCTGCACCGTCAGCGTGAATGGTTTGTCGACCACCACGTGCTTGCCCTGCGCGAGCGCGGCGATCGCCAACGGCGCATGCGAGTCGTTGGGCGAGGCGATGACGACGAGCTGGATGTCCGGATCCGCGAATGCGGCATGCGCATCCTCGACCACGCGCACGGCCGGCCAATCCGCATGCACCTTGCCGGCGTCGCGCGAGACCACGGTGTACAGAATCAAACCGGGCGTGGCCTGGATCAGCGGGGCATGGAACACCTTGCCGACGAAGCCGTAGCCGACGAGTGCGGCGCGAAGGGGAGCGCTCATGCGGGCGTGTGCGAAGAGAAGGTGAGTGCATCTTAGGCGCTTCCTGCCGACGGATCACGCGTGCGCGTCGATGAATCGTGCGCAACCGCTAACTGAACATCGCGGTATCTTTCACGTGCGCTCTACGGGTGCGCGCCGAGACTGCGCGTGCGACATGAAAAGGAGGATTCCCATGAAGCATGTATCCCATCGTTCGATGTTCACCGCCGCACTGGCGACGGCCCTGCTGTTCTCCGCCGGTCACGCGCTTGCGGATAATCCGCCGCCGAACGAGCCCGAGGAGAACACGCAGAACGACTCCTCGCAGCCCGTGGGCGATACCTGGATCACCACCAAGGTGAAGGCCGACCTGTTGGCCACGGAGAACGTCTCCGGCCTCGACATCAAGGTCGAAACGGTCGACGGCGTAGTGACATTGACGGGCGCCGTCGCCAGCAAGGCGCAGAAGGACAAGGCCGTTGCAGTGGCCAAGCAGATCAAGGGCGTCAAGCGCGTCGATGCCAGCGGCCTCACGCTCGCCGCGAAGTAAATCCCGACAAGGTGTGGCACGGAGCGGGCGCATCCCAGCGTAGGATGCGCCCGCTCCTCCGTCATGGGCGCGGCCGCCGCCCAGCCAGGCTGTCCATCCGTTACAAGGAGCGAACCCATGAACCGTCTTTCTCTCATGCGCGGCCTGTTGTCCGCGTCGCTGGCCCTCGCCAGCGCCGGTGCCCTCGCGGCAGAACCGGTCACGTCGGTGCCGGAATTGGATATTTCACGCTATGCGGGCCAGTGGTACGAGATCGCGCACTTGCCGATGTCGTTCCAGAAGCAATGCGTGGGCGATATCACCGCGAGGTATTCGCTCGATGCGCCTGGCAGGATCGGCGTGCTCAACGCCTGCAGAACCCGGGATGGCGGTACCGACCAGGCGCAGGGCACGGCGCGTCCGGTGCCCGGCCATCCGGGCAGACTGGAGGTGCGTTTCGCCCCCGACTGGCTGTCGTGGCTGCCGTGGGTGTGGGCCGATTACTGGGTGATCGCGCTGGATCCGGGCTACCAATGGGCGGTCGTCGGCGAACCCGACCGCGACTACCTGTGGATCCTGTCGCGCGAACCGTCGATGGACCGCACGCAGTTCGAGCAGCTCAAGGCGAAAGCCGAGGCCATGGGCTACGACCTGTCACCGCTGATCGTGGCGGCGCCGCTGCGTTGAGTCGCGCTTGCCGACAGGCGTGGGAAGAACAGGTGTGGGAGCGACGTAAGTCGCGATTTGGCGGATCACCGACCTGGCCGGAGGGCGGGAGTGTTTTTCGCTCCAATGGAGCTCCCGCTATCCGATGCTTCCATCGCGACTTACGTCGCTCCCACAGGGAAGCAGTCCGCGCTCAGAACCGCTGCGTATAGCGGAACTGCAGGAAGTTCTCGCCCGGGTTGGGTTTTTCGATGCGGGCGTTGGAGAAGTGTTGTACGCGCAGCGACCATTCGTGCTGCTGGTCGGCACCGAAGCGCTTGCCGATGGCGAGGTGGTCGCCGAAGTTGAAGGTGGTGCTGAATTCCTTCTTCCGCGTGTCGTACTTGGGGAAGATGACGTTCAGGCCGATGCCGCCTTCGATGAACCAGCCGTTGTCCCAGCCGTTCGGGCGCCAGCGCACCGCGGGCGTCACGCCCACCTGCGTGCTGTTCTGGCTGTCGCTGTGCCAGCGTCCGACCTCGCCCTGCCACTGGCCACTGATATGGCCGTAACGGTACTGCTTCTCCCATCGCCAGTCGCGGCTCATGCCGACGGTGAGCGACTGCGCGTCTTCGGCGACACCGCCCTGGACGAACCAGGCGCTGCGCGGTTCGGCGGCGAAAGCCTGCGCGGCGGCCGTGACCAGGAGAGCGCCAAACGCCAGCCGGGGCAGTGCGCGGCGGAGGGAGGAGGAAAGGGAGGAGGGGAGGAAGACAGCGTGAGGGTGTGCAGCGGACACGGGTGACACTCGAAAGGGGAAAAGGGACCGCGCCCCTGCAGGGCGCGGCATTCAATGCATCATCGGAAGAGCCGCGGAAGAATCAGGGCTGCGCCGCCAGCGCAGGTGCGACATCCTGTTCGCCCCAGCCGCCCAGCGACTTGTAGATCGCGACCACGCCCACGTTCACGCCTGCCTCCGCCTGTGCCAGCGCATCGTCAGCGGCCAGCTGGGTACGCTGGGCGTCGAGCAGGGTGAGGAAGTCCGACGAGCCGGCACGATACCGGACTTCGGCCAGCTCTGCTGCACGGCGCGCGGCAACGGATTGTTCCAGCCTGAATTTCAGCTGGGCCTGTTGCTTGGCATAGGACAGCAGTGCGTTTTCCGTGTCTTCCAGCGCGCCCAGCACGGTCTTCTCGTACTGCGCGGCCACGCCGTCGGCCTGTGCTTCGCTCGCGCGCAGTCGCGCACGCACGCTGCCCATGTCGAACGCAGCCCAGCTGATCGAGGGCGTCACCTGCCACGCACGGTTGTCGCCGTTGAACAGGTTGCCCCAGCCGCCGGACAGGAAGCCGACGAAGCCGCGCAGGCTGACCCGCGGGAACAGGTCGGCGGTGGCGACGCCCACGCGCGCGGTGGCCGCGGCCAGGCGACGCTCGGCCGCGCGTACGTCGGGACGCTGGCGCAGCAACTCGGTGGTGTCGCCGATCGGCAGCGCCTTGGCGAATGCCGGGGCCTCGCGTGGGGCGAGCAACGCATCCAGTTCGCCCGGACGTTTGCCGACCAGCACGGCGAGGCGATGGCGCGCCTGGCCTTCGGCGGTTTCCAGCAGCGGCACTTCGGCTTCGACCGCTTTCACGCGGGCGAGGCTGCTCTGCACGTCCAGCTGGCTGCCGGCACCGAGGTCGAAGCGCGACTCGGTCAGGCGCTGGGTCTCGCCCAGGCTGACCAGGATCCGCCGCGCCACGTCCAGCCGCTTCTGCGTGCCGCGCAACTCGAAATAGTTGCGCGCCACTTCCGCGGCCACGGTCACCTGCGCCGCCTGCAGATCGTTGCGCTGCGCCTGCAGGTCGGCATGCGCGGCCTCGGCACTGCGGCGCACGCGGCCGAACAGGTCCAGTTCCCAGGCGGCGTCGAAGCCGGCCGAGTAGCTGTCGGTCTCGACGCGGCCCTGGCCCTCGACGGGCTGCTTGGTGCGCGTGCCTTCCACGCCGGCGGTCACGTGCGGCGCCAGGTCCCAGCGGCGCTCGGAGAACACCGCACGGGCTTCATCCACGCGCGATACGGCGATGCGGACATCCGGGTTGGCCAGCAGCGATTCGCGGACCAGCTGGTCGAGCACCGGGTCGTCGAACTGGCTCCACCACGCGGCGACCGGATGGTCGGCCACGTACTCGGCCGAGGCCGCGTGCTGCAGCGTGGCCGGCGCGGTCTGCGGCGCCACGTAATCCGGCCCCACGGTGACGCACCCGGCCAACACCACCGACGCGATGCCGATGACGAGCGGGCGGATCACCATGGCAGCACCTGGTCGAAGTAGTAGTAGCCGCCGGTGGGGCCGTCGTTGCCGATCAGGGCCAGCTGCACGCTGGTGCGCGCACCTTCCGGCACGGACAGTTCGCCGTTCTGCTGGTCGCCCGACTTGTTCATGTCGGTCTGCACGTAGCCCGGGTGGATGGTGTTGACCTTGATGCCGGTGTCCTTCAGCTCGTGGGCCAGGTGCACGGTCCAGGCGTTCACCGCGCTCTTGGAGACGTTGTAGGCCGGCACGCCCTTGAACTCGTAGATGAAGGAAGCCGGGTTCTGGTGCTCGGAGATCGAGCCCAGCAGGCTGGACACATTGACGATGCGGCCGGCGTCGGACTTGCGCAGCAGCGGCAGGAACGCCTGCGTGGTGTCGATCAGGCCGAACAGGTTGGTATCGAACGTGGTGCGCCAGGTCTCGAGCGACTGGCCGGAGACGCCCTTGCTGGCGTCGTCGACGAGGATGCCGGCGTTGTTCACCAGGATGTCGAGCTTGCCGTGGCGCGCTTCGACCTCTTTCACGGCGGCGGCGATGCTGGCCGAATCGGTGACGTCGAGGGCGATGGCCTCCACCGGCAGGCCCTGCGACTGCAGCTCGAGCGCGGCTTCCACCGCCCTGTCGCGGTTGCGGCCGGCGAGCAGGGTGTGGACGCCGGCTTCGGCCAGCTGGCGGACGGTTTCACGGCCGATGCCGCGGGTGGCGCCGGTGACCAGCGCGATCTTGGATGACGTGTTCATGGCTTTGCCTCGTGATGTGGGGATGGATCAGGAATGGGCATGCGCATCGGCCTGGGCCGGCGCATGGGAAACGAGCGGACGGTTGGCCAGCTTGCGCAGGGCCACATAGAACACCGGGGTCAGGAACAGGCCGAACAGGGTCACGCCGAGCATGCCGGCGAACACCGTGATGCCGGTGACCGAGCGGACTTCCGCACCGGCGCCGGAGGACAGCACCAGCGGCACCGTGCCGGCGATGAAGGCGACCGAGGTCATGACGATGGGGCGCAGGCGCAGGCGGCAGGCTTCCAGGGCCGATTCCACGATGCCCTTGCCCTGCAGTTCCAGCTCGCGGGCGAACTCGACGATCAGGATCGCGTTCTTGCACGCCAGGCCCATCAGCACCACCAGGCCGACCTGCACGAAGACGTTGTTGTCGCCCCCCATCACCCACACGCCGAACAGCGCCGACAGCAGGGTCATCGGGACGATCAGGATCACCGCCAGCGGTAGCGTCCAGCTTTCGTACAGCGCGGCCAGCACCAGGAAGGCCAGCAGCACGGCCAGCGGAAACACCACCAGCGCGGCCTTGCCCTGGGTGGCCTGCTGGTAGCTCAGGTCGCTCCAGTCGATGCCCATGCCGGGCGGCAGCACCTGCTGCGCCAGTTCGGTGACCTTGGCCATCGCTTCGCCGGAGGACAGCACGCGCGGGTCGGCTTCGCCCAGCAGGTCGGCGGCGGGATAGCCGTTGAAGCGGATCACCGGGTCGGGGCCGTACGTCTGCTTGATGTTCACCATGCTGCCCACCGGCACCATCTCGCCGTTGGCGTTGCGGGTGCGCAGGTTGGCGATGTCCTCGACGTTGTCGCGGAAGCCGCCGTCGGCCTGGGCGATGACCTGCCAGGTGCGGCCGAACATGTTGAAGTCGTTGACGTAGGCCGAACCCAGGTAAGTCTGCAGCGTGTCGAACAGCTCGGTCAGCGGCACGCCCTGCGCCTTGGCCTTCACGCGATCGACCTCGGCGTCCAGCTGCGGCACGTTGGCCTGGTAGCTGCTGATCGGGAAGCCCAGGCCGGGCGTCTGCGACGCCGCACCCTGGAACGCCTGCACGGCGCTCTGCAGTTCGCCGTAGCCCAGGCGGGTGCGGTCTTCGACGAACAGCGACCAGCCCGAGCCGTTGCCCAGGCCCTGGATCGGCGGCGGCATGAAGGCGAAGGTGAAGCCTTCCTGGATGCCTGCGAACTTCTGGTTGAGCTCGGCGGTGATCTCCGCCGCGCTGCGCGAGCGTTCGCTGAAGGGCTTCAGGGTGAAGAACACCACGCCGTTGTTCGGGGTATTGGTGAACTGCAGCGGGTTCAGGCCCGGGAACGCGACCTCGTTCGCCACGCCGTCGACTTCCTTGGCGATGGCGGCCATCTTCTTCAGCGTCGCATCGGTGCGCTCGATCGACGCGCCTTCCGGCATCTTCACGCCGGCGATCAGGTACAGCTTGTCCTGCACCGGGATGAAGCCGGCCGGCACCGTGCGGAACATCAGGCCCGCGCCGACCAGCAGCACCAGGTAGACGACGAACACCGCACCGCGTTTGCCGAGGGCACGCGAGACCGCGCCTTCATAGCGCTCGGAATTGCGCTTGAAGAAACGGTTGAACGGACGGAACAGCCAGCCGAACAGGCGGTCGATCAGGCGCGACGGCGCATCCTTCGCGGCATCGTGCGGCTTCAGCAGCTTGGCGGCCAGCGCCGGCGACAGGGTCAGCGAGTTGATCGCCGAGATCACCGTGGAGATCGCGATGGTCACCGCGAACTGCTTGTAGAACTGGCCGGTCACGCCGGTCAGGAACGCCATCGGCACGAACACCGCACACAGCACGAGCGCGATCGCGATGATCGGCCCGGAGACCTCCTTCATCGCCAGGTGCGCCGCCTCCAGCGGCGTGGCGCCGTGCTCGATGTGGCGTTCGACGTTCTCGACCACCACGATGGCGTCGTCCACCACGATGCCGATCGCCAGCACCAGGCCGAACAGGGTCAGCGTGTTGATCGAATAGCCCAGCAGGTACAGCACCGCGAACGTACCGACCACTGACACCGGCACCGCCAGCAGCGGGATGACCGAGGCGCGCCAGGTCTGCAGGAACAGGATCACCACCAGCACCACCAGCAGGGTGGCTTCCAGCAGCGTGCTGATCACCGACTTGATCGAATCGCGCACGAAGATCGTGGTGTCGTAGATCGACTGGATCTCCACGCCCGGCGGCAGGGTCGGACGGATCTCGTCCATCTTGGCCACGACGGCGTCGCGGATCTCCAGCGCATTGGCGCCGGGGGCCTGGAAGATGCCGATCGCCGACGCGTTCTTGCCATCGAGGCGGGCGCGCAGCGTGTAGTCGCCGGCGGCCAGTTCGATGCGGGCCACGTCGGCCAGGCGCACGATCTCGCCGTCGGTGCCGCTCTTCAACACGATGTTGCCGAATTCCTCGACGGTCTCCAGGCGGCCCTTGGCATTGATCGGCAGCAGGAAGTCGCTGCCATTCGGCATCGGCTCCGCACCCAGCTGGCCGGCCGAGACCTGCACGTTCTGCTCGCGTACGGCGCGCAGCACATCGCCAGCGGTCATGCCGCGCGCGGCCACCTTGTCCGGGTCCAGCCACAGGCGCATGGCGTAGTCGCCGCCGCCGAACTGCTGGGCGTCGCCCACGCCGGGGATGCGGGCCAGTTCGTCCTTCACGTGCAGGCGCATGTAGTTGCGCAGGTACAGCGAGTCGTACTTGCCGTCCTTGGAGGTCAGGTGCACCACCATCAGGAAGACCGGCGACTGCTTCTGCGTGGTCACGCCCTGCCGGCGCACGTCTTCGGGCAGGCGCGCCTGCGCCTGGGACACGCGGTTCTGCACGCGCACCGCGGCTTCGTCCGGGTCGGTCCCCGGCTTGAAGGTCACGGTCAGCGAGAGCACGCCATCGGAGCCGGCGACGGACTTGATGTACATCATGTCCTCGACGCCGTTGATCGCTTCCTCCAGCGGGGTGGCGACAGTTTCGGCGATGACCTTGGGGTTGGCGCCGGGGTACACCGTGCGCACGACCACCGAGGGCGGCACCACTTCGGGGTATTCGCCGATCGGCAGCAGCGGGATCGAGATCAGGCCGGCGGCGAAGATCACGATCGACAGCACGGCGGCGAAGATCGGCCTATCGATGAAGAATCTTGAGAAGTCCATGGGTGGATTTCCTGGAAAGAAGAAAGAGCGTCCCCGCCGCCTGCCGCCGGAACGGCAGGCGCGGGTTGCCGCGTTGCGGTGGAAAGCGCGTCAGTTCTTGGCGACGGCCTGGGCCGGCGCCTGTGCGCCCATCGCCACGGTCTTGGCGTCCACCGGCATGCCGGGGAAGAACACCTTCTGCACGCCGCTGACGATCACGCGGTCGCCGGCGGCCAGGCCCTTCTCGACGATGCGCAGGCCGTCGGCCATGCGGCCGACCTGCACGTCGCGGCGCTGCGCCTTGCCCTCCTTGTCGACCACGTAGACGTACTTGCGGTCCTGGTCGGTCAGCACCGCCTTGTCGTCGACCAGCGCGGCCTTGAACTGACCGCTGCCCAGCAGGCGCACACGGGCGTACAGGCCGGGGGTGAAGACGCGGTCGGCGTTGTCGAGTACGGCGCGGGCGCGGATGGTGCCCGTGCTGCGGTCGACCTGGTTGTCGAGGAAGTCGACCACGCCCGCATGCGGGAAGTCGCTTTCATCGGCCAGCGCGACCTGCACCGGCACCTTGCCGTCGCGCTCGCTCGGGCGTTCGCCCTTGCGGGCCATTTCCGCATAGCGCAGGAACGCGCGCTCGTCGGCGTCGAAGTGCACGTGCACCTTGTCCAGCGAGACCACCGTGGTCAGCACGCTGGCGGCGTCGCCGGCGCTGACCAGGTTGCCCGCCGTGACTAGCGCGCGGCCGGCGCGGCCGTCGATGGGCGCGCGCACCTGGGTCCATTCCAGGTTCAGGCGTGCGCTTTCGACGGCCGCCTGCGCCGCGGCGACGTTCGCCTGCGCCTGGTCGGCGTTGGCGCGGCGCTGTTCGTACTCTTCGGTGGACAGCGCCTGCAGGTCGGACAGGCGCTTGGCGCGCGAGGCCTCGCTGCGGCCGAGTTCGGCCAGGGTGCCGGCGCGGGCCAGTTCCGCCTGCGCGCGCGCCAATTCGGCGCGGTAGCTGCGGGCGTCGATGGTGAACAGCACGTCGCCCTTCTTCACTTCCTGGCCTTCGGTGTAGTTCACGCGGTCGATGTAGCCGGACACGCGCGGACGCAGGTCGACGTGCTCGATCGCTTCGACGCGGCCGCTGAACTCGTCCCACTGGCTGACGGTCTTGACCGGCACCGCGGCCACGCTGACCTCCGGCGGCGGGGGCGCGCCATTCTCGGCGGCCTGTCCGCTGCAACCGGCGAGCACGGCGATGGCCAGGGCACTGACGGCCCCCAGCGCCAGCAGGCGCCGCGAACCCGCGGTGAGAGAAATGTTCGTGTTCATGGGTGGTGGTCTCGTGGGGGAGAGGTGGGAAGGAGGGTGGCTAGGCTGCGACCTGAAGCGTGCTTGAGGTCAAGCGGGACGAATAGGAAGCTGATGCGGCAAGGACGGGGCGGGGCGGCATGGCGTGACACTCAGGCCGAGGCACGGCCGTTGCGGTTGGCGCCGGCGACCGCGAACAGGGTCTCTTCGAAATCGCAGGCCACGGTGCGCTCCGGCGGGTGCGCATCCTTTGCCGACCAGGTGACAATGGACGAGGCCTTGCCGGATCGCGTCAGCAGCGAGACCGCGCTGCGGCCCACGGCCAGCGCGCTCGGCCATTCGGCGCAGGCGTTGACGGCGTTCTCCGGCGTGCACACCGGTTTGTCGACCGAGAGCAACTGCACGCGCACGCCCAATGCATGCGCTTCCTCGTGCAGCACCTGCGCCAGCATGCGCATCGCCGCGCCGGTCACCGAGGCGTGGCCGTAACCGGACCAGCCGCGCTCGGCGTACGGACCGCCGATCAGCACGTAGTTGCCTGCGTGCTGGCCTTCGGCGAGCAGCGGCAGCAGGTTGCGCGCGGCGGCCAGATGCGGGATCAGGTCCGCTTCCAGCTTCTCCAGCAGGAAGCTCGCCGGACGGTCCAGCAGACGGCCGCTCTGCAGCGGCGTGCCCATGCTGGCGAATACCGCGCGCAGCGGCCGGCCGCGTTCGCGTACCTGCTCGGCCAGGCGTGCCGCATCGCGGTCGTCGTGGATGCACGGCGCGTGCAGCAGCTCCAGGCCCGGTTCGTCCTCGAAATGCTCGGCCAGTGCGCTCATGCGCGGGCCTTCGCGGCCGACGGCGAGCACGGGGCTGCCGGCTTCGAGCAGCGCACCGACCACGCCGAAGCCGACGTTGCCGCCGGCGCCGAGGACCAGCGCGCCGGGCGTCAGGTGGTCGCGACCGAGGCTCATGACCGGCTCCGCGTGGCCAGCGGGACGACGCGCGCGCTGCTGCCGGCGGCCTTCACCCGCAGGCGCGAGCGTCCGTTTTCGACGAACGCGCGCGGCGCGGTGAATTCGCGGAACCCCATCGCCTTGCCAGCGAACAGGGCGCGCGACACCGGCCGGCCCGTCGCGGGGGAGAGCGACGACGGGGCGGCCGCTGCGCGGAAGAGGCGGGCGACCACGCGCACACCGGCGTCGAGCCAGCGCTGCGCGGCGCGGAGAAGGGATCGGGGCATGCCGTGCAGTGTGGCGACGGCCCTCGCAGGGCCGATATCCGGATCCTGCGCCGCGCTTGCACGATCCTGCGCGCTGGCCACGAATCCCTGGCAGCGACCCAGGCGCAGCGGAGTCGCCCCGGGGAGGTCGGCGCCGTCCGTCGGACGGCAGCGGGCTACTGTCCCGTTCATGGGATGAATACTCCCGCGACAGGGATAATCCCATTCGACGAGGCCAACCGTGCCAGACGGCGACCGGCGCTGACCACGCCGCCACGCTGGGAGCGGGGCGCCATCACCGGACCGGCAACTTCCTGTCGGATCAGGTGATTGGAGCGACGAAAAGCTTGGTAGGACGCGGCCTGCTGGGAGGCTGCGGGGTGTTCCAGGGTCTGGAAGAGCCGGGCGAGCAACATGGCGGGGAAACCCAGGCGGGGACGATGGAAGGCACGTTACGCCTCCAATGAGGACTTGATTAGTCCTGATTTAGGGGAATAATCATCCCGTCAGCGGGCCAATGTCCCGCGTCCCCCCTGGAGCCCGATCGATGAGCCACGATCTCAACGACACCCTGATCTTCGTCAAGGTGGTGGAACAAGGCAGCTTCGTCGCTGCCGCCAACGCGCTACGCCTGCCGAAGACCACGGTGAGCCGGAAAGTGCAGGAGCTGGAAACCCGGCTCGGCGCGCAACTGCTGCACCGGACCACGCGCAAGCTCGGACTGACCGAAGCGGGCAACGTTTACTACGAGCATTGCCAGCGCATCGCGCGCGAACTCAACGAAGCGGCCAGCGCGGTGAGCCAGCTGCATGCCGGCCCCCGCGGCTGGTTGCGCTTCACCGCACCGTATTCGATCGGCATCGACAAGATCGCGCCGCTGCTGGGCGAATTCCATGCGCAGTACCCCGAGATCCGCGTGGAGATGCTGCTCGCCAACGACAACCTCGACCTGATCTCCGGCGAGATCGACGTGGCGTTGCGCATCGGCAGCCTGCCCGACTCCAATCTGGTCGCTCGCCGGCTGAGCACGTTGCGCACGCAGGTGTACGCCAGCCCGAAATACCTGGCGCGCTACGGCGAACCGCTGCATCCGGACGACCTGCAGCACCATCGCGTGCTGGCGATGCAGAAGCACCGTCGCGGTAACGGGTGGGCGATGACCTTGCAGGGCACCGACGGCGAGCATGACTACCCGGTCAATCCCATCCTGGTCGCCAACGATCCTGCCGCGTTGAAAGGCGCGTTGCTCTGCGGCGAAGGCTTGATGCTCGGTGCCGACGTGATGGTCAAGCCATACCTGGAGCAGGGCCACCTGCAGCGCGTGCTGGCGGGGTGGACGGGACCCGAGTACGAGTTCAACGCCGTGTTCCCGCGCGGCCACGTGCAATCGCCGAAGGTGCGCGCGTTCGTCGACTTCCTTGTCGAGCGGATGAAGTTCGACGTCGACTACATGATGGAGCACTGCCCGGTCTACCTGAAGCAGCAGGCCGAGGCCCGGGCGGCGGCGGAAGCCGCGCCGGAAGTCGAAGCCGCGGCCGCGGCGGTGGGACGCAAGGTGCTGGCCGACGTGTTGAGTTGACCGGTGCCAACGGAATGGCGGCCCATCGACAGGCCGTCATCCCGGCGCAAGCCGGGACCCCCGCGTAGTTCGCAGGCACTCGGGTATCCACACACATCACCGGGTGCCGGCCTGCGAGGGGACGACGGCTCGCTAACGATTCCCGAACGCAAGCTGTCGCCGGGCTGGCTAGGATGGGACCGCATCGTCGGAGTTTGGCAGTCGCCCTGGACGGGCCGTCGCACCGCGTCCCCCTGACAGGAACCCGCACGATGAAGACACTGATCGCCGCGCTGACGGCGCTTTCGCTGGCGGCCTGCGCGCCGGCCATGCCCGATCCCGACGCTTCGGTACCGGGCGCGGCCTCCGCCAATGCCGCGGCAGAGGCGACCCCGACCAAGGCTCCGGTTCCCGCCGTCGCCGAGGTGGTCGACGATCCTGCCGCGGTGAACCAGGCGATCGACGAAGTGCTGGGCGACCACGTCCGCTACGAAACCGTCATCCGCCAGCTGCAGCAGTCGGTCGCCGCACGCGATGCCCCCGCCGTCGCGGCGCTGGTCGACTATCCCTTCACGACGGTGCGCGACGGCGAGCCGCTCAAGCTCGCCGATGCCGAGGCCTTCGTGCGCGAGTACGACCGCATCGTCACGCCGGCCATCGCCGACGCGATCACCAAGCAGAAGTACTCGCAGCTGATGGTCAATTACAAGGGCGTGATGTTCGGCAACGGCGAGGCCTGGGTGAACGGCATCTGCCGCGACAACGCCTGCAAGGAGGTCGACGTCCGCGTGGTGGCGCTGCAGCCGACGTCGTGAGCTCCACGGCGCCACGGGAGGAGCGACGTGAGTCGCGACCGCGCGGCCTCGCATGTCATGGCGCATGGGACAGGCAGTATGCGAGAAGGCAAGCGTTTCCCTGCATGAATCCTGGCAATGCTCGCGGACGCGGACAGATCGCGGTCGCAACTTACGTCGCTCCTACAAGAGGCGACAAAAAAAGGGCGGCCACTGGCCGCCCTTTTCGTTGACGCATCGTGCGGGCGCCTAGTCCACTTGCACATCCACGCGCCGCGCTTCGTCGGCATCACCGCTGCCGGTGGTCTGCATCGGCTTGTCCAACGCGATGCGTTCGGATGCCACGCCGTTGACCACCAGCCATTGCTGGATGGCTTCCGCGCGCTGTTTCGCCAGGGCCTCATTGGCCGCGGCATCGCCGCTGGCGTCATGGAAGCCGGAGACGCGCACGCGCGCGGCGGGATCGGCGCCCAGCGTGCCCAGCACGCCGGCCAAGCGCGCACTGGTGTCCGACGGCACCACCGCCGATCCGCTGTCGAACAGGATGCGCGCACTGCGTCCCTCCACGACATCGCCGGCTGACATCGGGGCCGCATGCGCCGCCACGTCGTGCGAGGTCGCGCTGCCCAGCCAGCCATTCACCGGCAGCACCGGCACCAGCAGCAGGGCGACGATGTTGATGATCTTGATCAGCGGGTTGATCGCCGGGCCGGCCGTGTCCTTGTAGGGATCGCCGACGGTGTCGCCGGTGACCGCGGCCTTGTGCGCCTCGCTGCCCTTGCCGCCGTGGTGGCCGTCCTCGATGTACTTCTTGGCGTTGTCCCAGGCACCGCCGCCGGTGGTCATCGAGATGGCGACGAACAAGCCGGTGACGATGGTGCCGATCAGCAGGCCGCCCAGCGCCTGCGGACCCAGGAGCAGGCCGACGATGATCGGTACGATCACCGGCAGCAGCGAGGGCACGATCATTTCCTTGATCGCCGACTTCGTCAGCATGTCGACGGCCTTGCTGTAGTCGGGCTTGGCCGTGCCTTCCATGATGCCGGCGATCTCGCGGAACTGCCGGCGCACTTCCTCCACCACGCTGCCCGCGGCGCGGCCGACGGCCTCCATGGCCATCGCGCCGAACAGATAGGGGATCAGGCCGCCGATCAGCAGGCCGACGATCACCAGGTGGTTGGACAGGTCGAAGGTGAATACCGTGCCGGGATTCTCCGTCTGCAGGTTGTGCGTGTAATCGGCGAACAACACGAGCGCCGCCAGCGCGGCCGAGCCGATCGCGTAGCCCTTGGTCACCGCCTTGGTCGTGTTGCCCACCGCATCCAGCGGATCGGTGATGTTGCGGATTTCCGGCGGCAATTCCGCCATCTCGGCGATGCCACCGGCGTTGTCGGTGATCGGCCCATACGCATCCAGTGCCACGATCATGCCGGCCATCGACAACATCGCGGTCGCGGCGATGGCGATGCCGTACAAGCCGCCCAACGCGTAGGCGCCGAGGATGGCGGCGCACACCGCCACCACCGGCCACGCGGTGGAACGCATCGACACCCCCAAGCCGGCGATGATGTTGGTGCCGTGGCCCGTCGTCGACGCGGCGGCGACGTGCTTGACCGGCGCGTACTGCGTGCCGGTGTAGTACTCGGTGATCCACACGATGACGCCGGTGAGCGCCAGGCCGACCAGGGCGCAGAAGTACAGGTTCATCGCCCCGTAGGCCGAATCGGCCATCAGCTGCGTGGTGATCGGATAGAACGCGATGGCCGCCAGCACCGCCGACACGATCACGCCCTTGTACAGCGCGCCCATGATGGAGCCGCCCGCCTTCACCTTGACGAAGAACGCGCCGATGATCGAAGCGATGATCGACACGCCGCCGAGCACCAGCGGATACAGCACGGCGTGCTCGCCGGCCTGCGCGGCCATCAGGCTGCCCAGCAGCATCGTGGCGATGATGGTGACCGCGTAGGTCTCGAACAGGTCCGCCGCCATGCCGGCGCAGTCGCCCACGTTGTCGCCCACGTTGTCGGCGATCACCGCGGGGTTGCGCGGGTCGTCTTCGGGGATGCCGGCTTCCACCTTGCCCACCAGGTCCGCGCCGACGTCGGCGCCTTTGGTGAAGATGCCGCCGCCCAGGCGCGCGAAGATCGAGATCAGCGAGGAGCCGAAGGCCAGGCCGACGAGCGCATGCAGCGCGTCGGCTTCGGTATAGCCCATGTGCAGGTGGAGCACGGCGAAGTAGCCGACCACGCCCAGCAGGCCCAGGCCGACGACCAGCATGCCGGTGATGGCGCCGCCCTTGAAGGCCACGTCCATCGCCGCGCTCATGCCCTTGCTGGCCGCCTCGGCGGTGCGCACGTTGGCGCGTACCGAGACGTTCATGCCGATGTAACCGGCGGCGCCCGACAGCACGGCGCCGATCAGGAAGCCGATGGCGCTGGGCCACGACAGAAAGAAACCGATCAATGCGAACAGCACGATGCCAGCGATGCCGATAGTCGTGTACTGGCGGTTGAGGTAGGCGCTGGCGCCTTCCTGCACGGCCGCCGCGATTTCCTGCATGCGGCTGTTGCCGGCGGGTTGTTTCAGGATCCAGCGCGCGGCTACCACGCCATAGATGATCGCCACGCCGGCGCAGATCAGCGCCAGCGTCAAACCGTGTTGTTCCAGCATGACCCCTCCCAAGGTTGATGGATGTCGTCCAGCGAAGCGCGTGAACTTGCAACCCAATCCCGGTGGAGCCTGTTGAACGATTGAGCGCACTCGACCGCTGCGATGCCCTGCAGCTCGAAACCCTGTTCAGACGTCCCTGGAGCCGGCCCGAGTATGACCGGATGGCGTGCGCGCCGCCATACGTGACGGGCGGGTTCAGGCGGTCCGTGCCAGCCTTGCGACCCACGTCTTGTTCTTCCCGGAGTCCGCATGCGTCCGAGCGTCGCAGCCCCGCTGATCGCCACCTGCCTGCTGGCGCTTGCGCCCGCCCGCGCGGCCGAACCCGCGCCGGAGATCCAGCGTCCTCCCGCGAAAGCCCAGGCCGTGGGCGTGGCCCACAGCCTGCGCCAGATTCCGGAAGCCTGCGCGCGCCTGGAAGGCGCCTTCACCGGTGATGCGGCGCAGCCGTACCGCTACGCGCCGGTCCGCACCAGTCCGCAGTGCCAGCCGCGCGCCCGCTTCGTCGATTTCGACAAGGCCCAGCCCTCCATCGCTGCGGGCTGGAAACTCAACGACGTGATCCGCGTGCCCAACGCCGCGTGCCCCTCGCAGCAGGCTGTGGTCCGCGTATGGCGCAAGCCGGGCAGCGCGACGCCGCCAGCGGCCGATGGCCAGGGCCAGTCGCGCATCTACCTGCAGGACGCCAAGCAACAGGCCGCGGGTGCCGCGACGGCAGCGTCGCTCACGCTGTTCGCTGCCCGCCTCGATGTCGAGGGCAAGGGCTGCAAATGAAAACGGCGACGGCCTCCGACGAGACCGTCGCCGCAATACCCGTTGACGGGACTTACTTCTTCGCGGGCTTCAGGTCTTTCGCCATGCCGTTGAAGGCGACTTCGTCGGAGGGCGACAGGTTCGGGCGACCCGCCATGAAGCCCATCGTGACCGAACCCAGCACGTAGTAGGTCTCGCCAGCCTCCACTTCGAGCGTCAGCACGTCCTTGGCCTCGGAATGCACCGTGTATTGATGGGTGCCCGGTGCCACGGACGCGATGAAGTAGGTGCCGCTGCCCAGCTTGCCCAGCTCGGTCTCGCCTTCACGCACCTTGTACTTGACGGCCGCGCCGGCGAATTTTTTCTCGCGGAAGAACACGACCTGGCCCATGCCGTCGGCGGGGGCACCTACCAGGCCGCTGGTAGGCGCTGCAGGTGCATCGGCGGCAGGGGCTGCGGTCTCTGCGGCGGCAGGAGCATCCTGCGACTGGGCGTGCACGGCGACGGTCGGCAGGAGCAGGGTGAGGCACAGCAGGGCGCGGTTGAGCGGGTAACGCATGCGGATTACTCCAGGTGGTTGGATGGAAGGGGGTTGGGGGGTGGGGTCATGGGCTGCGGCGCCGCCGGGTCGACGGCCGCCCCGGCTGCGTCGGGGGTGGGCGACGCGTGCAGGGGTTCGGCCAGCTTGGCCGTGCCGGTCGTCAGGGCAGGAATCTCGATTTCCTTGCCGTGGATGAAGTGTGCGAACGGGCCGATGCCCACCGCGACGCCCAACGCCACCCCGCTGGTGTCCTTGCCGGCGCCGCCGAGCTTGAAGCCGCGCAGCTTCACCTCGCGGTCGCCCACCTGCAGCCGGCGCGCGGCGAGGATCAGTTCCCCCGGTTTGCCGCCTCCCCGCGAAGGTTCGGCATGGACGATTTCGCCAATGCCTTCGGTGCCTGCGGCGAGGACCACGGCGCCATCGACGCTGACGGCTTCACGGACGCGCAACCTGAAAGCGTCGCCGCGCTTCGCACGTGCGGAACTGATCGGGTCGAGGATCTCGAGCACGAGCGGCGTACCTTCAGGCAGCTCGCAGCAGGTCGAGGCGGGGGCCACCTCCAGGGACGCTTCTGCCACCGGCAGGGTCGCCTGGGCTGGCGCGTCCTGCGCACTGCACGGCAGCATGCATGACAAGACAAGCAGGCCGACGCCTGCGCGTATCCGTACTCTCAAGATGTCCCCCTCCCCTGGATCGCTACGCTAGCGCAACGCGCGAGCGCCGCCAAGCCGGGGAGCGAGGGAGCGGGGGAGGTCTCGGGGCCGGTATCGGCAGGCAGCGCGATCAGTCGCCCGCAGGCGTGCCCTGGTGGTAGTGCAACTGCCAACCCACCGCGGTTCGCCGCCATACGGAAACACGCAGTGCGGCATGGCGCCGCGTACCGTCATTGTCGCGCGCGTGCGACGCGAAATGCAGCAGGGCCACGTCGTCCGCGAGCTGTTCGACGCGGTGGTCGTAAGCGACGACAGCCGGTAACGACACGCGATCCGCAAGGAAGTCGATGACGGTCTGCCGCGTGTAGCGCTTGCCCGAGCGGCCGACTTCGTGGAAGTCCGGGTGCAGCAGCCGCTCCAGCCGCTCGCGCGTGCAGGTTGCGCCGGGATGGTGGAGTTCGGTTTCGAGGGCCGTCAGTTCGGCGAGCAGCGCATCCATCACGGCATGCTAGCGCGATGGGCGCGCGCGATCAGGAGGTCGTGCGCGCGGGCGATGCGGCGTTTTCCTTCAAGGCGAGGTACTGGCCGAAGCGGTAGCCGGCACCCGCGATGGCGAGGCCGAGGGCGACGAGCAGCAGGCCGACGAGCACTTTGCGGAACATGGCGGGATCCCGGTGGTGTGGCGATGAGCCCACGCTAGCACCGCCGGATGCGGCTCACCGGTGCTTGAAGTCACCCGGTTCGAAGTACTGCGCCGCGGTCGTCCAGCAGCGTGCGCAGCACCGACCGGTGGCAGTGCGCCTCGTCTTCGCAATAGAAGCCCACCGAGAAATCGCTGGTGTGCGACAGCGCGGCCAGCAGGTCCAGCGTGCGGGCGGTCTCGGGCGATGCCATTTGGGCGCGGTACTTTTTTACGAAAGCCGCCCACGCTTTCGGCGTGGCAGCGTGCTGCGCTTCCTTCACCAGCTCGGCGCTGGGCGCGAGGTTGGGATACCAGACGTCGTACCAGTCCTGCGAAGCGAATTCGGATTTCGGCACACCACGCGGAGGCCGGCGCACCGTACCGATGCGCAGGCCTTCGTCTTTCGCGCGCGGACTGCCGAGGCGGACGATGCGGATCGCCACCGTGCGCTCAGCCCTCCCAGGCCGGCAGCTTCTTCTTCACCGCGACGTTCTTCAGCGCGACGTACTTCGGCAGGCCGTCGGTGCCGTAGGGTGGGTAGGCTTCGCCGCGGATCAGCGGCTGCAGGTAGGCGCGGGCCTTGTCGGTGATGCCGTAGCCATCCTTGCGGATGAAGTTCGGCGGGAACTTCTTCTCGTGGTTCGCCACCTTCGACAGCGGCGCGGCCTCGATCTTCCAGCGGAACGGCGCGTCGGACGTGCGCACGATCACCGGCATCACCGCGTTCTGTCCCTTGAGCGCGAACTGCACGGCGGCCTTGCCCACGGCCTGGGCCTGTTCCCAATCGGTCTTCGACGCAATGTGGCGCGCCGAGCGCTGCAGGTAGTCGGGCAGGGTCCAGTGCACCTTCATGCCGAGCTGGTCCTTGACGCGCCCGGCCAGGTACGAGGCGACGCCACCGAGCTGCGTGTGGCCGAACGAATCCTTGCCGCCGCCGGCATCGGCCACGAAGCGGCCGTCGGCATGCTGGATGCCTTCGCTGGCCACCACCACGCACCAACCCACGCGGTCGACGACCTTCTTCACCTGCGCGAGGAACTGCGTCTCGTCGTAGGCGCGCTCCGGGAACAGGATGATGTGCGGCGCCTCGTCCGCCGACTGCCCGGCCAGGCCGGCCGCGGCGGCCAGCCAGCCGGCGTGCCGGCCCATGGCTTCATAGACGAAGACCTTGGTGGAGGTTTCTGCCATCGCGGCCACGTCCAGCGCGGCTTCGCGCACGGAGACGGCGGTGTACTTGGCGGCCGAGCCGAAGCCGGGACAGGTATCGGTGACGGCGAGGTCGTTGTCCACCGTCTTCGGCACGCCGATGCAGGTCAGCGGATAGTCGAAGGCCTGCGCGAGCTGCGAGACCTTCCAGGCGGTGTCGGCGGAGTCGTTGCCGCCGTTGTAGAGGAAGTAGCGCACATCGTGCGCCTTCAGCACGGCCAACAGGCGCTCGTACTTGGCCCGATCGGCCTCCAGCGACTTCAGCTTGACGCGGCAGCTGCCGAACGCACCGCCGGGCGTGTGGGCGAGGGCGCGAATGGCCGCGGCCGATTCCTTGCTGGTGTCGATCAGTTCCTCGCGCAACGCACCGAGGATGCCGTTGCGCGCGGCCAAGACCTTGATTTTGCGGGCGCGGGCTTCGGTGATGACCGCCGCAGCGGAGGCGTTGATGACGGCGGTGACACCGCCGGACTGCGCATAAAGTAGGGTGCCAGACGACATGTGGGGTTCGTTCCGGGGTACGGGGATGCGGTAAGCTTCACACAGATGACGCGGTGCAGCGCGGCGCGAGGCGCCCGGCGCGGTCCACCGCCCGCACGATTCCAGTTTCGGGAGTGACAGCATGCGATTGGTTCTACTGGGCCCACCCGGGTCGGGCAAGGGCACCCAGGCGGCGCGCCTGAAGGACTACCTGCAGGTACCGCACATCTCCACCGGCGACCTGCTGCGTGCCGAAGTCGCCGCCGGCAGCCCGCTGGGCCTGCAGGCCAAGGAAGTGATGGCGCGCGGTGAGCTGGTCAGCGATGACATCCTGCTCGGCATGCTGGAAGACCGCTTCTCCCGCGACGACACGAAAGCCGGCTTCATCCTCGACGGCTACCCGCGCAACCTGGTGCAAGCCGCCGCGCTGGGCCAGCTGCTGACCAAGCTGGGGCAGAAGTTCGACTTCGCCGTGCAGCTGGACGTGCCCACCGACCTGCTGGTCGAGCGCATCGCCGGCCGCGCCAAGGCCGAGGGCCGTGCGGACGACAATCCGGAATCGGTGCGCAAGCGACTGCAGGTCTATACCGATCAGACCGCGCCCGTCATCGATTTCTACCGCCAGCAGGGCGAATTGACCGTCGTCGACGGCGTCGGCTCGCTGGACGAGGTGTTCACCCGCATCACCGAGGCGATCGCGCCGGAGAAGGCGGTCGGCTGAGGCCGGCAGCGACTTCCGCATAAGAGAACGCCCCGGCTCGCCGGGGCGTTCTCGTTGGTGCGCGCGTTGGCGCTCAGGGCGTGGTGGAAAGCGTCAGACCGTAGGCCTGCAGCAGCGGATTCAGCGGCTGGAAGTAGCTGGTCGCCAGCTGCGCCTGCTTGCCCTTGCAGCTGTAGTTGCCGCCCGAGAGCACGCCCTGGCCCTGGCCGGCGGTGGTGATGAACGAACCGCCCGAATCGCCGCCTTCGGCACACACCTTCACCTGGGTCATGCCGTTGACGGTGCCGTCGGCGCCGTAGCTGACGGAGACATTCTTCGCCTCGATCACGCCGCACTTCCAGCCCGTGGTGCGGCCGGAGCGGCAGACGGCCGCGCCGATCGGAGCCTCCGTGCTGCCGCGCACGGCGACATCGCCCGATCCGTAGCCGCTGACCGACGGCAGCAAGGTATGGGCGGCGTCCACCTGCACCCAGGCGCGGTCGGTGTTGGGGAAGTTGGACGCCTGGAAGGTGCCGATGCGGCTCAGCGAGCGCCTCACCAGTACGTTCGCGCCATCTCCCGCGTCGCCGCAGTGGCCGGCGGTGGCGAAGCCCTTCGCGCCGTTGCGCGTGACCGAGAAGCCCACCGAACAGTAGTAGGCACCGGTCGCCGTTGTGGACAGGTATTCGCTGCCGCCTTGCAGCGTGGCCAGCGGACGCGGGGCGTCGGCCATTGTCTGGAAGCGCAGCGTCGACGCATCCGCGCCGCTGGCCGCGATGAAGTCCACCGCGGCCTGGTCCGCGCCCGGCGCGACGTTGACGGTCACGCTGTTGGTCTTCACGTCGACGAACCAGCCGTAGACGCCCGCGGGCGCGCGACCGCCCTGCGCCAGCACATCGTCCAGCCGGGCCTTGGCGTTGCCCAGCGCGTCCAGGTTGTGGCGCACCTGACGCACGTCGGCGCCGGCGACAGCGCGCTTGCTGGATGACGTGGTGGCGACCACCCAGCGGAAATCACCCGACGGCGAGCGCTCGATCCAACTGCCGGCGAAGTTTCGGCCCTGGGCCTGCGCTGCGGCTTTCTCCTGCTGCGCATTCAGGCGTTCGACCTTCAGGTATTGCCCGAGCTGCTGCTCGGACAGGCCGAGGTCGCGCTTCATCGCGGACTTCAGTGCGGCATCGACGTCGGCGGCCATCGCCGGGCCCATGGCCAGGGCGAGGACGGCAGCGAGCGCGAGGGGGGCCGAAGCGGGACGTACCAGGGAAACGATCTGACGCATTCCGGTGCTCCTGAGATGGACGGGTGGCGCGGTCCGCACCGGTGGCTGCCTGGGGACGTCGCGGGGGCGCATCCTCTGGGTCGCGGAACCGCCTGCCGAACCTATCACTTCCTGCGGCAGTAGATTGTGAGTTGGCGGCAAGCTCTGTAACGTCCGGTACGCCTCGGCACCGGGAAGCATCCACGTGAAGAAGATCGCCTGCCTCCTGCTGGTCGGGGTGCTCGCCTCGCCCCTCGCGACCGCCAAGGATTTCCTGCGTGCCCAAGGCACGCAGATCGTCGATGCGGCGGGCAAGCCGGTGATCCTGCGCGGGATGGGGCTGGGCGGCTGGATGCTGCAGGAAGGCTACATGCTGGATATCGACGGCGTGGGTACACAGCGCAGCATCCATGCGCGCATCGCCGAGCTGATCGGGCCGGAGAAGGCCGACGCGTTCTATCAGGTCTGGCGCGACAACCACACCACCAAGGCCGACATCGATGCGCTGGGCCGATGGGGCTTCAACTCCATCCGCCTGCCGATGCATTACGCGCTGTACACGCTGCCGGTGGAACAGGAGCCGGTCGCCGGTCGACAGACCTGGGTGGAGGAAGGGTTCCGCCGGACCGACCAACTGCTGGCCTGGGCCAAGGCGAACGATCTTTACCTGATCCTCGACCTGCACGCCGCGCCCGGTGGGCAGGGCAACGACAACAACATCGCCGACCGTGATCCCACGCAACCGTCGCTGTGGGACGACCCGCGGCACCAGGACAAGATGGTGGCGCTGTGGAAGAAGCTGGCGCAGCGCTACAAGGATGAGCCGTACATCGCGGCGTACGACATCATCAACGAGCCGAACTGGGGTTTCGCCGACAAGGCCGACAGCAACGGCTGCAAGGAGAACGGCAACGCGCCGCTGAAAGACCTGTTGGTCCGCACCACGCGTGCGATCCGTGAGGTCGACACGCGCCACATCATCGTCATCGAGGGGAACTGCTGGGGCAACAATTACCGTGGCGTGCTCGACGACGGTCCCTGGGACGACAACCTGGTGATCAGTTTCCACAAGTACTGGAACGTCACCACACGCGAGAGCATCGCCGACCTGCTGGCATTGCGGGACAAGCACCGCATGCCGTTGTGGCTCGGCGAGACCGGCGAGAACTCCAACGACTGGTTCGCGCGCACCGTGGCCCTGGCGGAAGGCGAGGGCATCGGCTGGGCGTGGTGGCCGCTGAAGAAGATCCGCTACAACAATCCGCTGCAGGTCGTCCCGAACGACGGCTATCGCCACGTGCTGGCGTACTGGAAGGGCGAGGGTCCGAAGCCCTCGGCGGAGGCCGCCGAAGCCGCGCTGATGCGCTTCGCCACCGACGACGTGCATTACCGGAACAACGTGCAGCATCCCGACGTGATCGACGCGCTGTTCCGCGCGCCGCATTCGGACCAGGCGGTGCCGTTCAAGGCGCACGTGATTGGCGCGGCAGGCGGCGCCATCGCCGCCGTCGACTTCGACATGGGCCGCAACGGTGTGGCGTACCACGACCTCACGCCGGCCAACCACCATATCTCCGACGGCGGCGAGCGCGTGGTGTGGAACCCGGCGATGACCTATCGCAACGACGGCGTCGATCTCGGGAAGGGTCCCGACGGCCGCCTTCATGTCGCCGGTCTGCAGAAGGACGAATGGCTGAAGTACACCTTCGACGCGCCCAGTGGCGGGACCTTCCGGCTTGCGTTGGAAGGACGCGGCGACGGTCGGGTGTCGCTGGTGCTCAATGGCGCGTCGATCAAGGCCGTCGGCCGTGCGCGCGGATTCGGCGCGCTGGTGCTCGCGCCTGGCCGCAATACGCTGGTGGTGAAGGCCGAGTCGGGCTCCTTGGATCTGGAGACGCTGCGCTTTTCCCGCTGAACCGCGGTCATGCCAGACGCGGAACCGGATGCCGAAGCGCGCCCGCTCGG
Source organism: Pseudoxanthomonas sp. G3 (assembly GCF_057654715.1). NCBI lineage: Bacteria > Pseudomonadati > Pseudomonadota > Gammaproteobacteria > Lysobacterales > Lysobacteraceae > Pseudoxanthomonas > Pseudoxanthomonas sp. G3. The sequence continues at coordinate 3,427,683 of NZ_CM172805.1, read as the reverse complement.
CTAAAGTCTGCGCAGTCATTCCGGAACCGCAGTCTTGAAGATCCACATCCTCGGCATCGCCGGCACCTTCATGGGCGGCGTGGCCGCCCTGGCCCGCGAACTGGGCCACACCGTCGAAGGCAGCGACCAGGCCATCTATCCGCCCATGTCCACCCAGTTGGAGACGTTGGGCATCGCGCTGGCGCAGGGCTACCTGCCGCAGAACATCGCCCCGGACTGCGACGAGATCGTCATCGGCAACGCGCTCTCCCGTGGAAATGCAGCGGTGGAGGCCGTGCTCGACCAGGGCCGTCGCTACATCTCGGGTGCGCAGTGGCTGTCCGAACGGGTGCTGCCCGGCCGCGACACGCTGGCCGTGGCCGGCACGCACGGGAAGACCACCACCACGACCATCCTCACCTACCTGCTGGAGTCGGCCGGCCGTTCGCCGGGCTTCCTGATCGGCGGCGTGGCCGAGGATTTCGGCGTGTCTGCGCGCATCGGCGGCGGCCGCGAGTTCGTCGTCGAGGCCGACGAGTACGACACGGCCTTCTTCGACAAGCGCAGCAAGTTCGTCCACTACCGCCCGCTGGTCGCCATCCTCAACAACCTGGAATACGACCACGCCGACATCTTCCCGGACGTGGCCGCGATCCAGCGCCAGTTCCACCACTTGGTGCGCACGGTGCCGCGCCGCGGCCGCCTGATCGTCAATGGCGAGGATGCGCGCCTGGCCGAGGTGCTGGCGATGGGCTGCTGGACGCCGGTGGAGCGCTTCGGTTTCGACGCATCGCTGGAGTGGAGCGCGCGCCTCATCCGCGAGGATGGCAGCGCCTTCGCGGTGCGCCACAACGGCATCGAGATCGGCGAAGTGCACTGGCCCATGCTGGGCCGGCACAACGTGCTCAACGGGTTGGCCGCGCTGGCCGCATGCAACGCCGTCGGTGTGGACGTGGCCACCGTGCTGCCCTCACTGGCTGCCTTCCGCAGCGTGAAGCGCCGGTTGGAAGTGATCGGCCAGCACGACAACGTCACGGTCTACGATGACTTCGCCCACCATCCCACTGCGATCCACACGACGCTGGAAGGCTTGCGCGCGCGCGTGAGCGATGCACGCATCGTGGTGGCGATGGAGCCGCGCAGCAACTCGATGCGCCTGGGCGCGCATGCCGACGCGCTGGCGCCGTCTCTGGATATCGCCGATGCGGTGGTATTCCTGCATCGCCCCGAATTGCCGTGGGACGCGGCGAAGGTGGTCAGTGCCATCCGCGGCGACGCGCGCACGGTGCCGGATGCGGACGCGCTGATTGCAACGCTCCGCGACATCGTGCGTCCTGGCGACCATGTCGTCTTCATGTCCAACGGCGGCTTCGATGGCGCGCCGCGACGCTTTCTTGCAGCGCTGTCCACGCCGCCGGGCTGATTGGCCACTTCACGCATGTAGCGGGGCTGTCGCCTCACAACAGAGGCGGCGGCACACGCGTGCAGGACTGTTGCAGTGCGGCGTACGCGCTGCGCTTCTCGGCAGAAATAGCGGCAAGACAAGGCATGCGCGTGCATGCGCGAGCGTATGGCGTGGGGCATGCGCGGCTTGTCCGGTCGTCCGCGCAATCGACGTGGCGAGTGGCGGATTCCCAGGCGTCTACAGTGGGCCCACGCGCGGCAGTGCCGCGTCCTTCGTCCATTCCCAGGAGATGCTTTGCATGAACCGACTTGCCCAGGCCCTTGGACTCGCCATCGCAACACTCGCGTGCACCACCGCGGCGCAGGCGGCGACCTACGTGGTCACCGCCAACAGCACCAGTTTCGACAACCAGCTCGCCAGCCGCATCGAAGCTGCTGGCGGCCGCATTGTGGCGCGACTGCCGCAGATCGGCGTGGCGATCGTGGAGTCCGACAATCCTGCGTTCGGCACGACGGCAGGTCGTATTCCCGCCGTGCGTTCGGCGGTCGCCGATGTGGCGATCCAGTACGACCTGCCCGCTGCTGCGGAAGAAGTCACCGCCGACTACGCCAATCCGCCCGCATCGGGCGACAACGACAGTTTCTTCGACTTCCAGTGGGGCCATGCGGCGATCGATGCGGCCGGCGCCTGGAATGCAGGTTACCGTGGCCGCGGCGCGACCGTCGCCGTGCTGGACTCGGGCGTCTACTGCGCGCATGTGGACATCATTCCCAACCTCAACACCGCCAAGTCGGCGTCGTTTGTCGCGGGGCAGACCTACTGCAACACCAGCGGCAGCACGCATGGCACGCACGTCATGGGTACGATCGGCGCGGCCGATAACGGCATCGGCACGATCGGTGTCGCACCCGAAGCAGAGTTGATCGCGGTGAAGGTGCTGAATCCGGTGACAGGCAGCGGTTCGTTCGCTGCGATCATCCAGGGCATCGTGCATGCCGCCGACGCAGGCGCGGATGTCATCAACATGAGCCTGGGCGTGAACGGCGGCCTGCAGGTCGGCGGCAGCGAGGTGGCCGAGCTGGTCAACGCGACCAAGCGCGCGGTGCAATACGCCAACAAGCAGAACGCGACCGTGGTGGCATCGGCCGGCAACGATGGACGCGACCTGGACCACGACAGCGGCCGGGTCTGCGACACCGACGGCACCTGTACCACGGTGAATCTGCGCTCGTTCCCCGGCCAGTTGCCCGGCGTCATCACGGTCAGCGCGCTCGGACCGCTGGCTTGGCTGAAGAATCCCACCGGCACCGACTTCGACATCCGGGCCAGCTACAGCAACTATGGGCAGTCGGCGATCCATTTCGGTGCGCCGGGCGGCAATTACGACTATCCCGGCACCGAAAACTGCACCTTCAAGGGCATCGTTCGCCCCTGCTGGGTGTGGGACATGGTGTTCAGCACCACGTCCGGCACGGGGGGTTATGGCTGGTCCGCCGGCACCAGCATGGCGGCGCCGCACGTTGCCGGCGTTGCCGCGCTGATCGTCGGCAAGCACGGCGGCGAGCTCTCGCCGGCGGCGGTGGAGCGGATCCTGCGTGCATCCGCGGACGATCTCGGCAAGCCGGGCAACGACGCCACCTTCGGTGCGGGTCGCGTGAACGCACGGCGCGCCGTCACCCAGTGAGCCGTTGATCCGGGCTTCACCGACACGAGGGCCACGCCGGCGACGGCGTGGCCCTTCCGCTTCCCCGCATCGAAGGCCGGCCCGTACACTGGCCGCATGCCCGCGCTCGAATCCCTCCCCTTGTTCCCGTTGCAGACGGTCCTGTTGCCCGGTGCAGCGATGGACTTGCGCGTGTTCGAACGGCGCTACCTGGACCTCGTGCGCGACTGCGGCCGTTCCGGCAGCGGTTTCGGCATCTGCCTGATCCTGGAAGGGAGCGAAGTCGGTGCGCCGGCCACGCCTGCGGCCTACGGTACCGAGGCGATGATCGAGGACTTCGACATGGGGGCGGACGGCCTGTTGTCCCTGCGGGTGCGCGGCCATCGACGCTTCCACGTGCACCGCACGCGCGTGCGCGACAACGGCCTGGTGCTGGCCGACGTGGAATGGCTGGCCGCGGACCACGACGGGGCGCTGCGGCCCGAGCACGCCCTGCTCGGCACGCTGCTGCAGACGATGATGGAAAAGACCGGCGCGGATCTGAGCAAACTGCCGGCGCGCATCTTCGAGCAGGCGGCCTGGGTGGGTTGGCGGCTGGCGCAGATTCTGCCGATCACGCCGGAGCAGCGGGTGAAGGTGCTGCAGGAAGACGATCCCCACGTTCGCCTGCAACACCTGCTGAACTGGATCGACTGAGCACCGCGCTCAGCGCGGCGTATCCACGTCCGTGGTGCAGAGGCGCAGCACCGGCAGCCCGGAGTCCGGGTGCGGCGCGACGGCGTGGTCGAGATCCGAGGTGGCCTGGCTGACCGCATCCAGTGCCGTGCGCGCTTCGCGCAGTGGCCGCCACAGGCGCACGAGGTTGAACGCGCGCTGCTGCTGCAGCACCTGCGCGCTGCCGATCCACAGCGGCACGTTGCCGGGCTGCAGGCGCGTGTCCGCCGGCCACAGGCGAAGCACGAAGACTTCGCCCGGTTGGTCGCCCGCGCGCACCATCAGCAGGCTTTCCGCGCGCGTGTCGAGCGTGGCAGGCAACACGGGCTGTTCATCGTCGGGCGAGTCGCTGTCGAGCAGGTTCAGCGCCTCCTCCCAGCCCGCCTGCGATTGCTCGCGCCAGCCCTGGGTGGCCAGGGCCGCCTTGAGCGGCGCCAGTGGGCCGGCGACCTGCACGTCCAGCGGCCAGCGCTGCTCGTCGTCGAACTCGTTGCGGCGTGCGGGCAGCGTCTGCCAGTCGTGCTGCCACCAGTTCTGCAGCGCCACCGCGCGTTCGATCACCGGCGTCTGGAACTGCGCCAGCATGTGCTCCACGTTGCGAGGCGCGTGCCACAGCCCGGCGACCGCGAACGCGCCGTAGAACAGCCAGGCGAGCGGCTTGATCCAGAACGAGCGCACCATACGGCGCCGATAGGCGATGCCCAGCACCAGCAGCCAGACCAGGCCGAACAACATGCCGCCGATCACGTCGCTGAGCCAGTGCGCACCCAGGTAGATGCGGGCGAAGCCGATCAGCGCGACCACGATGCCGGAGACCAGGTAGGGCCACACGCGCGTCCGTCCGGGCAGCTCGCGCGCGATCAGCACTGCGAAGAAGCCGAACGTGATGGTGGACATCGTCACGGCGATCGACGGAAAGCCGAATCCGCTGCTCACCGACGGCGGCTTGGGGATGTCGACCGATGCACCGAGCCATGCGGTCAGTGCCAGGCCGAACGCGAGCGCGGCCAGCCAGTGGGCCGCCGCCATCCACCGTTTGCGCCAGCATAGGTAGACCAGCACCAGCAGCGAGGCCGGGGCCAGCACCTGCTCATCGCCCAGCGAGGCGATCGCGGCCAGCGGGTAATCCGCCAGCGGATTACGCAGGGCGCGCATCAGGTCGTAGACCATCAGGTCCATCGCCAGCGGCTCGCCGTGGCCGATGACGATCACCAGGAATGCGAACCACACCCAGACGATGCCCAGCAGCAGGATCGCCAGCAGCGCCAGCGGCACCGATTCGCGCCGGCCCGGATCGAACACCGCCGCCGTATACCGCCCCAGCACCGGATGCGCATGAGACCACGCCAGGGCGCGCGCGAGCAGGGCATCCGCGTGCGCCGCGAACCAGCGGTAGGTGTACAGCACCAGTGCCCAGGCCACCGCGAGCACCACGACCAACAAGCCCAGCACCAGCGCCAGCCGGCCGGCGACGGCGGCGACCGCGTCGTACGCGTGACCCAGCACCCAGCCGGGCAACAGGAAAGACACCGCCCACGCCAGGCAGGCGGCCGCGCTCGCCGCGCCATAGCGGCGCAGCGGCATTTTGGAGATGCCGGCCACGGCCGGCACGAACGGCCTGATCGGTCCGACGAAGCGCGCCACGAAGATGCTCTTCCACGCATTGCGCCGGAACAGGACTTCGCCCCGGTCCAGCAACTGCGGGTAACGGCGGAACGGCCACACGGTCCGCAACTGCGGACCCCAGCGATGGCCGACCCAATAGCTGGAGGCGTCGCCGATCAGCGCGCCCAGCATGGCGCAGGCCACCGCGTACGGCCCCGAGATCTCGCCCAGCCCGATCAGCACGCCGACGGCGAACAGCAGCGGCAGCGCGGGCACGATGGCGCCCAGGATGATCACCGCGTCGCAGAAGGCGATCGCGAAGATCACCAGCCCGGCGGCCACGGGATGCGCGCTGATCCAGGCCAGCAGGGAATCGAACCAGGTGGAATCCATCGCCCGATTATAGGCGGCGGTCGCTGACCGGCGCCCGCTTGCCCTGGACGGTAGAATGACGAGGTGGACTTGCGCTCGCCTTCCGAAATCGCCGCTCTCAAGGCCGACACCTTCGGCCGCATCTCGCTGATGCAGGGCCCGGATGGCCCGTTCGTGCGCCGCGACCTCGCGCACGTGCCATGGGCGGTGAGGTGGTTGGCGTGGTGGCTGGCGCGCCGCGAAGCGCTGGCACTGAAGGCCGTGGCCGGCATGGCCGACATTCCCCAGTTGCGGGCATGGACCGGGCGCCGGCTGGACCGCAGCTACATGGAAGGCGCGGCGATGTACCAGCGTCCACCGCGCGGCGACGTCGCCTATTTCCGCGCCGCACACAGGCTGCTCAAGCAACTGCACCGCCGCGGCATCGCCCACAACGACCTGGCCAAGGAAGCCAACTGGCTGGTGCTGTCGGACGGGCGTCCGGCCATCATCGATTTCCAGCTTGCCACCCGCGGCCATCCACGCTCGCGCTGGATGCGGCTACTGGCGCGCCAGGACCTGCGCCACCTGCTCAAGCACAAGCGCATGTACTGCCGCGCCGCGCTGACCCCCACCGAGCTGCGCGTGCTCAAGCGCACGTCCTGGCTGCGCGATCTCTGGTTCCGCACCGGCAAGCCGGTCTACCGCTTCATCACCCGCAAGGTGCTGAAGTGGGAAGACAACGAAGGGCAGGGGCCCAAACCCTAGGAGAGAGAGGAGAGGGAGAGAGGAACGAGTAGAATCGACACGCTGCTTTCACGCGTCCCGCGACCTCTCAAACTCCTTCCTCTCGGACTCGTTCCTCACATGACGACCCTCGCAGGCAAGACCCTCTTCATCACCGGCGCCTCGCGCGGCATCGGCCTGGCCATCGCCCTGCGCGCCGCGCGCGACGGCGCCAACGTGGCGATCGCCGCCAAGTCGTCGGTGCCCAATCCCAAGCTGCCGGGCACCATCCACACCGCGGCCGAGGCGGTGAACGCCGCCGGCGGGCGTGGGCTAGCGCTGAAGTGCGACATCCGCGAAGAAGACGATGTGAGGGCGGCGATGGCCGCCACCGCCGATACGTTCGGCGGCATCGACATCCTGGTCAACAACGCCAGCGCCATCTGGCTGGCCGGCACGCTGGACACGCCGATGAAGCGCTTCGACCTGATGCAGCAGGTCAACGCGCGCGGCAGCTTCCTTTGCGCGCAGGCCTGCCTGCCGTACCTGAAGCAGGCCGCCAATCCGCACATCCTGACCCTGGCGCCGCCGCCGTCGCTGGACCCCAAATGGTGGGCGCCGCATACCGGCTACACGTTGGCGAAGATGGGCATGAGCTTCGTCACGCTGGGCCTGGCCGGCGAGTTCGGTCCGCAAGGCGTCGCCGTCAATGCCTTGTGGCCACGCACCATCATCGCCACCGATGCGCTGAACATGATCCCCGGCGTGGAGATCCCGCGCTGCCGCACGCCGGAGATCGTCGCCGATGCCGCGCACGCGGTGCTGGTGCGGGAGGCGCGCGGCTTCCACGGCCATTTCCTCATCGACGAAGACGTGCTGCGCGAGGCCGGCACCACCGATTTCTCGGGCTATGCCGTCGATGCGTCGCTGTCGCCGCTACCCGACCTGTTCCTCGACTGAGCCAACGAGCGCCATGAAATACCTGCACGCCATGATCCGCGTCCACGACCTGGACGCCACCGGCCGCTTCTTCACCGAAGGCCTGGGCCTGACCGAAACCCGTCGCATGGAGAACGCGCAAGGGCGCTTTACCCTGGTGTACTTCGGTGCGCCTGAGAATCCGGAAGCGGAAATCGAGCTGACCTACAACTGGCCGCCGGAAGACGGCGGCCCGGCGGAGGACTACGGCAGCGCGCGCAACTTTGGCCACCTGGCCTTCGAAGTGGACGACATCTACGCGCTCTGCACGCACCTGCAGTCGCTGGGCATCACCATCAACCGCCCGCCGCGCGACGGCCGCATGGCCTTCGTGCGCACGCCCGACCTGATCTCGATCGAACTGCTGCAGAAGGGCGCCGCCCTCCCGCCGCAGGAGCCTTGGCTTTCGATGGCGAATACGGGAAGCTGGTAGGACGTTCCAAGGAGTCCAACGCATGAATCTTGCCCTGGTCGTCATCGACGTGCAGCGTGGCCTGTTCGAACCGGCGCCGGCCGATGCCGACGCGGTCATCGAGCGCATCAACGCGCTGTCGGCGAAGGCAAGGCAGGCAGGCGCGCCGGTGATCTTCGTGCAGCACGAGCGCGCCGACGACCTGGTGCCGGATTCCGAGGCGTGGGCGCTGCATCCCGCGCTGGCGGTGGAGCAGGGCGACCACCGCATCCGCAAGGCCACGCCGGATTCGTTCCTGCGCACGGGCCTGGACGAGGTGCTGTCCTTCTGCGGCGTGGAAGGCGTGGTGCTGTGCGGCTACGCCACCGAATTCTGCGTGGACACCACCACGCGCAGCGCCGCGGCGCACGGTTACCACGTGCTGTTGGCCTCGGATGCGCACACGACCCACGACAAGCCGCATGCCGACGCCGGCCGGATCCGTGAGCACCACAACGCCACGCTACCGGCGATCCGCAGCTTCGGCGTCGGCATCCGCGCGCTGCCGGCCGGCGAGATCGCCTTCGCGGCCTGAGGCGCGTGTTGCGGCGCCCGCTGGCGCCGGCTTCCTGATCGGCGACAATACGCCGCCATCTCCGCTGCCGAACCGCCGCCATGAGCGCCACGACCTCCGCCGACCTGCTGGCCAACGGCCAGCGCTACTACCTGCCGGTATACCGCCCGCGCGAAGTCGTCCTTGAACGCGGCCAAGGCGCGCGGGTGTGGGACAGCGAGGGCCGGGAATACCTGGACCTGTCGGCGGGCATCGCGGTCTGCGGACTGGGCCATAACGATCCGGACCTGGTTGCGGCGCTGACCGAACAGGCCGGCAAGCTCTGGCACACCAGCAACGTCTTCTACAGCGAGCCGCCGCTACGCCTGGCCGAAGAACTGGTGACCGCGTCGCGCTTCGCCGAACGCGTGTTCCTGTGCAATTCCGGCGCGGAAGCCAACGAGGCGGCGATCAAGCTGGTGCGCAAGTGGGCGGCCTCGCAGGACCGGCCGTCGGACCAGCGCGTCATCGTGACGTTCCGCGGCAGTTTCCACGGGCGCACGCTGGCCGCTGTCACCGCCACCGCGCAGCCGAAATACCAGGAAGGCTACGAGCCGCTGCCCGGCGGTTTCCGCTACGTCGACTTCAACGACCTGACCCAGCTCGAAATCGCCATGTCCTGTGGCGATGTGGCTGCGGTGATGCTGGAGCCGGTGCAGGGCGAGGGTGGCGTGATGCCGGCCGCGCCCGGGTTCCTCAGCGCGGTGCGTGCCTTGTGCGACCACTACGGCGCGCTGCTGGTGCTGGACGAGATCCAGGCCGGTATGGGCCGCACGGGTACGTTGTTCGCGCATTGGCAGGACGGCGTGGTGCCCGACATCGTCACCCTGGCGAAGGCGTTGGGCGGTGGCTTCCCGATCGGCGCGATGCTGGCCGGCCCAAAGGTCGCACAGGTGATGCAGTTCGGCGCGCACGGCACCACCTTCGGCGGCAACCCGCTGGCGGCCGCGGTGGCGCGCGTGGCCTTGCGCAAGCTCGCGTCGACGCAGATCGCCAACAACGTGGCGCGCCAGTCCGCCGCCCTGCGCAAGGGCCTGGACACGATCAACGCGGAGCTCGGTCTGTTCGCCCAGGTGCGTGGCCGTGGCTTGATGCTCGGCGCCGTGCTCAACGCCAAGTACGCCGGACGTGCGGGCGAGGTGCTGGACCTCGCCGCCGTGCAGGGCCTGCTGATGCTGCAGGCGGGCCCGGATGTGCTGCGCTTCGTGCCGGCCCTCAACATCACCGACGAGGAAGTGGCCGAAGGCCTGAAGCGCCTGCACGCGGCGCTCAGGGCGTTCGCGGCACCGCGCTGACGGAATCCGCCGGACCTGCCCGCAGCCGCAGGCGGACGGTGGTGCCGTCCGCCTCGTGATCGAAGCGCAGGTCGATCGCGTGCCGTTCGCAAAGGCGCCGCACGATGGACAGCCCCAGGCCGAAGCCGGTGCTGTCCTCGCCCTTAGCGAAGGGCGCGAAATCGGTATCGCGGATGGCCTGGCCGGGGTTGCGGATGCGGAGCGCATCCGCCTCCTGCGTGATAGTGATGCGGCCCTCGTGGGTGTGCGCGAACGCGTTGCCGATCAGGTTCGCCAGCAGAACCTGCATCACGGGTGCAGACAGATCGGTGGTGGCGTCAGTCGGAACATCGACGGCGACCTGCACCTGTTTGCCTTCCAGCAAAGGCGATTGCTCGACCACCACGCGTTCCAGCAGTGGCAGCACACGGGTTTCGGTGATCGTGGACGGCGCAGATGTCTGCTCGCGCGCCAGCGCCAGCAGCAAGGCGACGGTCTGCTCGAGGTGCGTCGCGGACAGCCTGACATGCTCCACGCTCGCGCGCGCATCCGCACTCAGCGAGCCGTCCGTCGACAGGCGTTCGCTGGCGGCACGGATCACGGCCAGCGGTGTTCGCAGCTCGTGGCTGGCGTCGCGGGTGAACTCGCGCTCGCGTTCGACGAAGGCGCGGATGCGGGCGATCAGGTCGTCGAGCCGGCGCGCGACCACGCCCACTTCGTCGTCAGGAAAGCTGGCAGCGAAACCGGGCGGCAGCCGATCGGGTGCCGCGTCGCCCACGGCATCTGCGAGCCGCGACAGGGGCGCGGTGGTGCGTCGTGCCAGCCAGTTGCCCAGCAGCAGGGCCAGCGCCACCATGGCGACTCCGGACCACGAGAGCAGCTGGAGCAGCTGCGCGCGCATCGGCCGGACCACCAGCAACGCACTGACCTCGGCCACGAGCCACGCGGGTGGCTCGTTCGCGTTGGCAGGCTGCAGAACACGCAGGTGATAGTGGCGACCGTCGACGCCGGCAAACTCGCGCCGCCCCGGCGCCTCGCGCAGTACCTCGGCGATGCCGTCCGGCAGCGCGGCCGTGGAAGGAACGACGGACATGAAACCGTCGCGCGGCGCAGTCCAGCGCCCGTGATCACGATGATGCTGTTGCTGCGCGGCGACCTCACGATCCAGCATGGTCTCGAAGAGCTCGTCCTCGACGGAGTAGACGAACAGCACCACGTACAGCGCGAACAGCGCGGCGACCAGCAGGGTGAAGCCGGCGAAGGCCAGCATCAGGCGGTTGCGCAGGCGTCGACGGGGCAGAACGACGCGGGCACTCATGCGTCGGCCTCCAGGCGGAAGCCGACGCCATGCACGGTCTTCAGCATCGGCGTCGCGAAGGGTTTGTCGAGCGCCTGGCGCAGCAGGTAAAGATGGGTGCGCAGCGGGTCGGAGTCGGGTGGCGCATCGCCCCACAGGCGTTGGATCAGCTCGCTGCGTGTCAGCGTGCGCGGCCATGCCTCGGCCAGGGCGAGCAGGATCTGGTACGGCGTGTGGTGCAGGGTGAGCGGCTGATCGCTTCGCATCGCCCGGCCCATGCGGCGGTCGATACTGAGCGTGCCGATGCGCAGCAGGTGCGCTTCGCCGCCACGGTGGCGCAGCGAGAGCGCCTGGCAGCGCGCGACCAACTCCGCGCCGGCGAAGGGCTTGACCAGGTAGTCGTCGGCGCCGGCCCGGAACCCCTGCAGCTTGTCCTCCAGCGCGTCGCGCGCGGTCAGCATCAGGACCGGCACGTGGCGGTCCGCCTGCGCGCGCAGGCGCTCGCACAGGCGCAAGCCGTCCAGGCCCGGCAGGCCGATGTCGAGCACGAGGACATCAGGCGGCGCATCGAGCGCCATCTGCAGCCCGCTCAAGCCATCGGCCGCGAACTCGACCGCCAGGCCGGCATCGGCGAATAGGTGATGCAACTGCGCCCGCAGCAGCGCGTTGTCTTCGATCACGAGGATGCGGGGCGCGGGTGCCGCCATCGTTCAGCCGTCGATGCGTTGCAGGAGGGCCCTAGCTTCGGCCATGTCCGGCTTGCCTGCCAGCACCCGCTGTACCAGCGCCCGCGCCTGCGCGTGTTCGCGCAACCGCAGGTGGGCTTCGGCGGCGCCGAGTTTCAGTCGGGGTTGGGCCATGTAGGGCATCGCCGGCTGCGCGCGGCTCTTCGGTGGAGACCGCCAGTCTCCCGTGCCCGGATCAAGCAACCCTCAAACGCGCTACCAGCCCGTCTGCGGACCGAATGCGTAGCGCTTCAGCGCCTTGCCGAAGCTGCGCGCATCGGTGACGGTCTCGGCGTGCAGGCCCGCTTCGCGCGCGCCCTGCACGTTGGTGAACATATCGTCGACGAACAACGTGCTGCCGGCGTCCCAGCCTAAAAGGTCGACCGCTTTTGTGAACGTTGCCGGCGCCGGCTTGCGCATCTGTAGTCCGCCACTGGTCAGCACGCGACCTTCGAGGCGGGCCGCCATCGGCGCGACTATGCGCGGAATCGCGTGTGTCATCAGCACGCCGTTGTTGGTCAGCACGCCCAGGGCGAGAGCGGGGTGCAGCGTGGCGATGCGCGCCAGCACGCCGTCGATGGCAGTACTGCCGGCCATCCGCGAAGCCAGCCAGGTATCTTCATCCACCCCCGCGCCCAGGCCATCCCCCAGCTGGCGGAGGTAGGCCGCGGTGTCGATCGCGCCGCTGTCGTATTCGGTTTCCAGTCCCGAAACGAACAACACCTCGCGCACGCGTTCGGGCGCGCAGCCCGCATGCGCGGCGAGGTGCGCGATCCGTACCTCGTGCCGGTAATGCGACAGGACACCGTCGAAATCGAACAGCACCTGGTGGATGCGGGGCTTCATCCCGCGGCGACCACCTTGAAGGCCTCGCGGGCGGCAGCGATCGTCGCTTCGATGACGTCGGGCGTATGCGCGCTGGACATGAAGCCGGCTTCGAATGCCGACGGCGCCAGGTATACGCCGCGCTCCAGCATCGCATGGAAGAAGCGGTTGAATGCCGCGGTGTCGCACGCGACGGCCTGGGCGTAGGTGTCGACCTGCTGGTCGGTGAAGAACAGACCGAACATCGCGCCCACGCGGGTCGTGGTCAGCGGCACACCGGCCTCGCGGGCCGCGATTTCCAGGCCCTCGCACAGCGCGGCCGTGGCTGCGGTGAGCCCGTCGTGGAAGCCCGGCGCCTGGATCAGTTCCAGCATCGCCAGACCGGCGGCCATCGCCACCGGATTGCCGCTCAGCGTGCCGGCCTGGTAGATCGGGCCGGCCGGGGCGATCTGCTGCATGAGCTCACGTCGACCGCCATACGCACCCACCGGCATACCGCCGCCGATGATCTTGCCGAAGGTGGTCAGGTCCGGTGTGATGCCGTAGTGCGCCTGCGCGCCGCCCAGCGCCACGCGGAAGCCGGTCATCACTTCGTCGAAGATCAGCAGCGCGCCGTACTGCGTGCACAACGCGCGCAGGTGCTGCAGGTAGCCTTCGCGCGGCGGCAGGCAGTTGGCGTTGCCGACCACCGGCTCGATGATCAGGCACGCGATCTCGCTGCCATATTGTTCGAACAGGGCGGTCGCGCCGTCGAAGTCGTTGTAGCTCAACGTCAGCGTCAGTTCGCTCAGGCCCGCCGGCACGCCGGGCGAGGTCGGCACGCCCAGCGTCAACATGCCGCTGCCGGCTTTCACCAGGAACGAATCACCATGGCCGTGGTAGCAGCCTTCGAACTTGACGATGCGGTTGCGCCCGGTCGCGCCGCGCGCCAGGCGGATCGCCGACAGCGTGGCTTCGGTACCGGAATTGACCATGCGCACCATGTCGCACGACGGCACCAGCCGGGTGATCGTTTCGGCCATCGTCACTTCGGCCGCGCAGGGTGCGCCGTACGACAGGCCGTGCTGGATCGCTGCCTGCACGGCGTCGCGCACGGCCGGATGGTTGTGGCCGACGATCATCGGGCCCCACGAGCCCACGTAGTCGATGTAGCGGTTGCCATCCACGTCATGCAGGTAGGCGCCATCCGCGCGCTGCACGAAGAACGGCTCGCCCCCGACCGACTTGAACGCGCGCACCGGCGAATTGACGCCGCCGGGCAGCAGGGCCTGGGCGCGGGTGAAGAGGGCGTGGGACTGGTCGTGGTTCATGGGATTCCAGGAAGTAGAGGGTCGTCTTGTGGGAGCGACGTAAGTCGCGATGGAAGGACCGTGATGCCTCGTCGCGACTTACGTCGCTCCCACACCACGGTGGTCAGCGGCTTTCGAAGCCCTGCCGGTAGGCGATTGCCGCGGCCACCGGATCGGCCGCCTCGAACACGCCGCCGATCGCGGCGACCAGGTCGGCGCCGGCGGCCACCAGCGGGCCCATATTGTCAGGCGTTATGCCGCCTATCGCCACCCGCGGCACGCCCAGCGCAGCGGCGTCGGCCAGCAAGGCCGGCGTGGCGCGTCGTGTGGTGATCTTGCTGGTGGTGGGGAAGAACGCACCGAACGCCACGTAGCTGGCACCGGCCGATACGGCGCGCTCGGCCAGGATCGCGTCGTCGTAGCAGGAAGCGCCGACGATGGCGTCCGCGCCCAGTCGCGCGCGGGCGGCCGCGATATCGCCATCGTCCTCGCCCAGATGCACGCCCGCGGCGCCTATCGCGGCCGCCAGGCCAACGTCGTCGTTGATGATCAGCGGCACGCCCGCCTGCGCGCAGAGCGCCTGCAGGGCCGCGGCTTGGACAAGACGGCGGCCGGCATCGGCGTCTTTCTGCCGGTACTGCAGCCAGGTCGCCTGCGGCAGCACCGCGGCCACGCGCGCCAGCAGGCGGTCGGTCTCCGGTTCCTCCGGGGTGATCAGGTACAGACCGCGAGCGGTGCGGACGGACGGCGGCAGGGGTGTCATCGGCGAACTTCCGGTGCGCGGGCGGCGATGGGACAATGGCCGCTCCTCCAAGCCGGCATTATCCCGTGACCGACGCCACCACCACCATCTTCCGCACCTGGATGTGCGTGGTCTGCGGCTTCATCTACCACGAGGCCGACGGCCTGCCAGAAGAAGGCATCGCCCCGGGCACCCGCTGGGAAGACATTCCCGACGACTGGACTTGTCCCGACTGCGGCGTGAGCAAGGAGGATTTCGAAATGGTGGAGTTGGATTGAGCGATTTCCAGCAACTTCTGTAGGAGCGACGTGAGTCGCGACCGGGATACGCGAACGTGCGTGTCGCCATGACGCTGCAGGATGTTCGTGCATAGCAGGGTGTTAGCGATGAGGTACGCCTGCGATGGGATGGCAGGGTGCCACGTCTCGCGGTCGCGACTTACGTCGCTCCTACAAAAGCGCCTGCAAATCGCTCCGCGCTCAATGCATCCGCGACGTGCGCACCGCGTTGAGTTCGATCAGCTGCTCGCGCAGTTCCGCGGCGTCTTTCGCTTCCGGCGACAGGTGCAGGTAGCGGGCGAGGTCGCGTTGCGCGCCGGCGCGGTAATCCATCTTCAGATAGGCCTGGCCGCGGTCGCGCAGGGCGTCGGGCTGGTCGGGCGTGAGCTTGAGCACGCGGTCCGCGCAGCGTGCGGCGCGGTCCCACTCGTCGCGCTCGACGTACACACCGTGCAGGTTGCGCAGCGTGCGCACCAGGATCGCGCGGTGCGAGGCCGGGTTGAGGATGTGCAGCAGCGCGGCGTCGTCGGGGATGTCGCCGCCCAGGTGCGGCTTGGCGCGCTCGCGCAGTTCGTCCACGCCCAGCGGGCGGCCGCCGTTGAACGGGTCCATCACCAGCAGGCCGTCGTCGACCGGCAGGCGCACGAGGAAGTGGCCGGGAAATGACACGCCATCCAGCGGCACGCCCAACCGGCGCGCGACTTCCATCTGCACCATCGCCAGCGATACCGGGTTGCCCAGGCGGCGCTCGAACACCTCGTTGAGGTAGCTGTTGCGCGGGTCGTAATACTCGTCGTGGTTGCCGGTGTAGCCCAATTCGTCGAACAGGTGGCGGTTGATGGCGGCCATCTTCAGTGGCCACGGCTCGATCGTGGCGATCTCGTGGCGCAGGTGTTCGGCGTGGCTCTGGACCAGCGTGTCGTAGAGGTCGGCGTCCAGGTCCGGGTATTCATCGCGCGCGATCAGCAGCGCGGTTTCCAGCAGCGGCACCGTGTCATCGGGCTGGCTGGCCAACGCATTCCATTCCGGCAATGTCAGTCGATCCCCCATGCCGACAGACTGGGGCCAATCCGACCGCGAATCAAGCCTCAGCGGACGGGCGGAATGCCCTTGCCGAGGGTGAGCTCGGCGCCGTCCTGGAGCTTGAGGCGTTCGGCTTCGCCGGCGTTCAGTTCCAGCACGAAGCGCGCCGGCTGGTCGCTGGGGTAGGAGGGGCAGGCGTCGCCGGCGGAACACGGCGGCACGTTGCGCTGCTGGGTGACCAGCTTGCGGCCTGCGTCGAAGTACAGGATGTCCAGCGGGATGCGCGTGTTCTTCATCCAGTAGGCCTGCGGCTCCTCGGCCTCATGGATGAAGAGCATGCCCGTGCCGTCGGCCAGGGTGTCGCGGAACATCAGGCCGCGCGCGCGCTCGGTGTCGTCGTCGGCGATCTCGACGGTGTACCGCTTGCCGCCGATCTCCACCCATTCGCCGCCGCTGGCGCAGCCGCTGAGCAGGAGGGCGGAAACGAGCAGGGCGGGGGACATGCGGCGCATGGCGGCTTCCGACGATCGGGGCCGCCAGTCTACCGGTTCGCACCGCACCGGTGCGTCAGTCGGCGGGCGCCTCGGCCGGCGGCTGCACGCGCACCCAGCTGGCGATGCGGTCCGCGACCCGCACGTTGTCGCGGTAGTACGCGGCGTTGTCGGCCAGCGCATGCCAGCGCTGCTGGTCGCGGCACAGCGTGTGCAGCTGGGTGACGAAGCGCTGCATCAGCGCGCCGTCCGGCATCGCCCCGTGGGCCTGCGCGCCGTGCATCAGGTCGAGCAACAGCAGCAGCCCGTCCTGGCAGTGCTCAGCCTGCATGCGCGCGCCCACGTACAGCAGGTCCAGCTGCGCCGGCGTGAGCAGCGTGATGCCAGGGTCGGCGAGGCTCTGGCCGGGCCCGCCCTGCAAGGCCTGCAGGGCCTGGTCGAGTGCACTCGGCGCATCGTCGACGCCGTGGATGATTGCCTCGGCCGATGCGGCGTCGGCGTCGGGCAGTTCTTCATGTGAGTCGGACATCGTGCGTTCCTTGCGTGGCCGGTGACGGCGACGATGCTGACGAAGGTCGTCGGGCGCGCCGTTCGTCGCCGAATATATGAACACAAAATGTTCGCGTCAATTAACTTTGATAGTGATTCGCGCCCTCGCCACTGCGCGTAAGTTTTCGACATGGCCGACGAACGAGAAAAATTCGCGCAACGCCTTGTGCACGCGATGCAGCAGGCGGGCTATGAGCCACGCCCGATTGTCCTGTTCCATCTTTTCAACGCGAAATACCGCGGTTCTTCTGTCACCTTCCAGACAGTGTCACGCTGGCTCCGCGGACGCGCGCTGCCGGAGCAGGACAAGCTGCAGGTGATGGCCGATCTGCTCGGCGTGGAACCGCATGCGCTGCGGTTCGGCGTGTCGCCGCGCTCGCGCGTGGCGGAGGCGCGTCCGCCATGGCCGGCGGGCGCCGGCAGTCGTGAACGGCAGGTGGTGGAGGCCTTCCTCCAGCTGCCGCCGAAAAAACGCGAGCTGGTGGGCGAACTGGTGAAGGCCTTGTCGGAGAGCGCGTAAGCGCCGCGGATCAGCGCAGCACGATCGGCGGTTCGCCGCCGACGATGACGATGTCCGCCGGACGACGGGCGAACAAGCCGACGCTGACCACGCCGGGAATCTGGTTGATTTCGCGCTCCATCGCCACCGGATCGGTGATCGACAGATTGTGGATGTCCAGGATCAGGTTGCCGTTGTCGGTCACGGTGCCGTCGCGCCAGACCGGCTGGCCGCCGGTGAGCGCCAGGATCTCGCGTGCGACCAGGCTGCGCGCCATCGGGATGACTTCCACCGGCAACGGGAACTTGCCCAGCACCGGCACCTGCTTGCTCGGGTCGACGATGCAGACGAACTGCTTGCTGGCCTCCGCGATGATCTTCTCGCGCGTCAGAGCGGCGCCGCCGCCCTTGATGAGGCGCTTGTGCGGGTCGCACTCGTCGGCGCCGTCCACGTACAGCGACAGCGTGCCGGTGTGGTTGAGGTCCAACACCTCGATGCCGTGCTGCTTCAGTCGTGCGGTGCTCTGTTCCGAGCTGGAGACTGCGCCCTTGATGCGGTCCTTGATGCGCCCGAGCGCATCGATGAAGAAGGCAACGGTGGAGCCGGTGCCCACACCGACGATCATGCCGTCCTCGACGAACTCGATGGCCTTTTCGCCGGCCAGGCGCTTTGCTTCGCTCATGGGGAGTGCAGTATCAGGAGGGAAAAGGGGGTCATTCCAGCGCCAGCAGGAACTTCCACTGTGCGGCGGTGACCGGCAGCACCGACAGGCGGTTGCCGCGCTGGGTCAGCGCGAAGCCGTCGCCGAGATCGTCGGCATGCTGCTTGATCTCGTCCAGGGTAATCGTGCGCTTGAGCTTGCGCTCGAACTTCACGTCCACCAGCGACCATCGCGGATCTTCACGCGTGCTCTTCGGGTCGTAGTAGTCGGACTTGGGGTTGAACTGGGTGTCGTCCGGGTACGCCGCGCTCGCCACGGTGGCGGTGCCGACGATGCCCGGCTCCTTGCAGTTGGAGTGATAGAACAGCACGCCGTCGCCGACCTGCATGCTGCGCATGAAGTTGCGCGCCTGGTAGTTGCGCACGCCGTTCCACGGTTCCGTGCCGACCTTCTTCAGATCGTCGATCGAGAAGGTGTCCGGCTCGGATTTCATCAGCCAGTAGCGCTTGCGTGCGGTCATTGCGGGCGTTCCGGCAAAGCGGGGGAAGGGGTCAGGGTGGTGCGCTCGGTGCAGATCGCGTCCAGCGGCACATCCCAGGCCTGGGCCGCGACCGACGCAACGCGCTGTACTTCGAAGCCGACGCCGACCAGCCACGGCGGCGCCGGCTGCTGCAGGCGCGCGGCCAGCGTGCGGTCGTACCAGCCCCCCCCCATGCCGAGGCGATGGCCAGCGTCGTCGAAGCCCACCAGTGGCACGGCGATCAAGGCCATCTCGCTGGCGCGCAGGCCACTGCGCGGATCGATATCGGGCTCCGGGATGCCATAGCGGTTGGTCACCAGTTCGTCGCCGGGACGCCAGGGAGCGAAACGCAGGGTTTCGTCGTCGGCCAGCACCGGCAGGCAATAGACCAGACTCTTCGGCAGCCGCAGCTGCCAGCTGTGCAGGCCGATCTCGCCGTCCATCGCCCAATACCCGCCCACGTAGCCGCGCTCGGGCGCGAAGGGCAGGGCCAACAGGCGCGTCGCCAGCGCATCGGCCCCGGCGATGCGTTCAGCGGCGGGGATCGCCTTGCGGCGCGTGCGCAGGTCGCGGCGCAGCGCATCGCGCTGTGCCGTCATGGTCGCGGGAACGAGGGGTTGGGCATGCGGGAATTTTACGGCATGCGCCCCGGCGCTGCCGGGGTGGGACCGCGGGAGCGGCGTCAGTCACGGCCCTGGGCGTTGGGTCCCCGGTGCAATCGGCTTCGTTTCGAAGTCATCCCGCTCAAGGGCGGGTGCAACTGGACCGGCCGGGTCGCGGCTGATGCCGCTGCCGCGGGAAAAATACGTCCTCCGCCATCAACGATGCTCACGAAACGACCTTGAACCCGGGGTTCAAGTGGGAAGGCTGGGGAACCATCGGGCTTTCCGCTGCGAGGCAGACCTGCACTCCCGGTACCGTCGCCATCCCGTGGTCGTCATTAAGGGACAAGGCGAATGTTTGCGTGCGCTGTCGAGGACAGCAGAGGACGCGAAGCCAGTATAGCGGCTTGAAAAAACTTGCCTAGCCCGTTCGTCGGCGGATTCAGTGCGCAGTCGGTGTGGTGCGCAGCGCGTTACGACGAACCGAGCGCTGCGTCGAGCTTGCGGTGCAGGTCCTGGAGCGTGCGTTCCACGTCGCGGTTGCGCGCGTGCTGCTCGTCACGCAGCTGCTGCAATTCGTGTGCCAGATTCAACGCGGCCAGCACGGCCACGCGATCCACCGCCGCCATACGGTTGCTGCCGCGCACCTCGCGCATGCGGCTGTCGAGCAGCTTCGCGGCCGCCATCAGGCCGGAGCGTTCGTCGGGCGAGACGCCGACGGTGTACTCGCGGTCGAGGATATGGACGCTGACGGGCTCGGTGGCGCTCACGTGTGCTGCTCCAGGGATTTCAGGCGGCTGATCATCGCTTCGACCCGCGAACGCGCCTGTTCGTTCTTGGCCAGCAGTTGCGAGCGTTCGCCGACCAGCTGTTCCTGCTGCTGGCGCAGGCTGCGGTTCTCGTCGGACAGCCGCTGGCAGCGATCCGCCAGGTCCTGGATGCGCGTGCTGAGCGCGCGTAGCTGGTCGAGCAGGTCGGCGTTGTCCATGGCGGCCACGATAGGCATGCGCTCGGCGGGCGGTCAAGCGATCAGGGTTGTGGGAGCGACGTCAGTCGCGATCCGGAGCCCGGTGTCGCGGCTCACGTCGCTCCCACGCGGGAATCAGGACGCGACGCGGATGCCCGAGCCCGGGTAATACTCGCGGATGAACCGCAGGCACTGGTCGGGGCTCAGCGCCTGCGCGACCCAGTGGCCCTGCACCTCGTCGCAGCCGTGGCTGCGCAGGAACTCGTACTGGTCCCAGGTCTCCACGCCTTCGGCGACCACCTTCAGCGCCAGCGACTGGCCCATGGTGATGATGGTGCTGGTGATGGCTTCGTCGTCGCTGTCGTGGGTCAGGTCGCCGATGAATTCGCGATCGATCTTCAGTGTCGTCAGCGGCAGGCGCTTGAGGTAAGCCAGCGACGAGTAGCCGGTGCCGAAGTCGTCGATCGCCAGCGAGATGCCGAGGCGACGGCACGCGCGCAGCGTGTCCGCGTTCTGCTCGGGGTTGGCCATGATGACGCTTTCGGTGAGCTCCAGTTCCAGCCGGCTGGCCGGGATGCCGGTCTCTTCCAGCGTGCGCGCGACCACGGCTTGCAGGTCGCCGCGCTGGAGCTGGGTGGCCGAGACGTTCACCGCCACCGACAGTTCCTCCAGGCCGGCGTCGTGCCAGCTGCGCAGCGTCAGGCAGGCTTCGCGCAGCGCCCAGGCGCCGAGCTCCAGGATCATCCCGGACTCTTCGGCCAGCGGGATGAACTGCGCCGGCGAGACCATGCCGAACTCGCGACTGTCCCAGCGCAGCAGGGCCTCGGCGCCGGTAATGCGCTGGCGCGAGATGGACAGGCGCGGCTGGAACACCAGCGACAGCTCGTTGCGGTCGATCGCCCGGCGCAGCGCGCTGGCGAGGATGGCGCGATGGCGGTTCTTCTCGTCCATCGATTCCGAATACACCTGGTAGGTGTGCCGACCCATCGCCTTGGCCTGGTACATCGCGGTGTCGGCGTGCTTCAGCAGTTCGGTCGGTACCTGCGCATGTTCGGGGTACAGGCTGATGCCGATGGAGGGCGACACCGCCAGCTCCAGCCGCTCGCCGAAGTTCAATGGCGCGCGGAAGGCCTGGATGATCCGCTGCGCCACGTCCTCGGCGTCGGGCATGCCATTGATGTCTTCCAGCACCACCGTGAACTCGTCGCCGCTCAGCCGCGCGACGGTGTGCTGGGTACCCACGGTCTGCTGTACGCGCGCGGCGGCGGCGCGCAGGATGCGGTCGCCGGTGGCGTGGCCCAGCGAATCGTTGATGTCCTTGAAGCGATCCAGGTCGATGAACAACACCGCCACGTGGCCATGCTCGCGGCGCGCACGCACGATGGCGCGCGACAGCCGCTCGGACAGCAGCGAACGGTTGGGCAGGCTGGTCAGCGTGTCGTAGTTGGCCAGGTAGCGCAGCTCCTGCTCGGCGCGCTTCTGCTCGGTGATGTCGGTGAGCACCTGCACGTACAACGGCCGCTCGCCGCTCACGTCGGGTACCACGTTGGTCTCGATGCGGCAGAGGATCTCTTCGCCGTCCTTGCGTACCTTCCAGACCTCGCCGGACCAGCGCCCGGTCAGGCGCAGTTCGCGGTGCATGCGCTCGAAGAACGCGTCCTCGTGCTGGTCGCTGTCCAGCATGGTCATCGGCTGGCCGATGATCTCGTCCTCCGCATAGCCGGTGATGCGGGTGAAGGCGGGGTTGATGGTGATGAACTGATGGGCCCAATCCAGCACCGCGACGGCCTCGTTCATGCTGCGCATGACCTCGCCGGCGATGCGGTGTTCGTACTCGGCGTTGCGGCTGGCGGTGATGTCGCGCGCGGTGCCGGCGATGCGGACTGGCTGGCCGTCCGCGTCGCGTTCCACCACGCGGCCGCGCGCGCGGACCCATACCCAGGTGCCGTTGCCGAGCATGTCCATGCGGTGCTCGGACGTGAAGATCGGGGCCTTGCCCTGCAGATGCAGGCGCAGGCGCTCCATCACCAGTGGAAGGTCTTCTTCGTGGATCGTCGGCACTTCGCCCTGGCGGGTCAGCACCGTGATGTCGGCGGTCTGCACCGCCGTTTCGTCCGCCCGCATGCGGTACAGCCTGCGCTGCACCAGGTCGTAGTCCCAGAACTGTTCGCCGGAGGCCCACAGGGCCAGCTTCAGGCGTTCGTCGCGGTTGCGCAGTATCTCGCTGCGCGAGGGCTCCGGCTGTACCTGGCGCGCCGCAAACCACGCCTGCCACCAGCGCCGCGTGCCGATCACCACCACGCCCACCAGCACCGCCGCCGCCAACACCATGACGAAAGGCCGGGCCGACAGCGGGGACGCCGTTGCGAGGACTGCAGCGACAGGAAGAGGCAGCATGGGGGTGGACGGACGTCCGGGCCAAGGCGATACCGGAGTGTAGGCATGCGTACACATGCACAACAAGCCGGGATGCGGCTTTTCGTTGGTACAATCGAGGCGTTGTCCGAAACCTGCAGCGGATTGCGTTCTTCTATGCCCGACCTCCCCGATATCGCCGCTGTCGACGCGGCCTCCCGCCAGTTGGGACTGGCGACGGACGCCTCGGAACTGCACGGCGCGCTGTGCGGGTGGCTCGCCGGTGGCGGCGCTGCCGACGGCACCTGGCTGGCCCGCGCGCTGGCCGACGACAGCCTGCCGGCACCCGCAGCCGGCAGCGCACTGGACCAGATGCGCGAAGCCGCGGTCGTCCAGCTCGAGGACCGTGGATTCTCCTTCGAACTTCTGCTGCCCGCGGCCGACCGCTCGCTGGATGAGCGCGCCGAAGCGCTGTTCGGCTGGTGCCGCGGCTTCCTGGGCGCGTTCGGCCTCGCTGCCGGCGCGACCCCGCCGTTGTCGGAGGAAGGCCAGGAAGCGCTGCAGGATCTGGCGCGCCTGGCCAAGGCGTCGGCCGAAAGTAGTGAGGACGAGGAGGACGAGGACGCACTCGCCGAACTGGAAGAGTTCGTCCGCGTTGCCGCCCTGTTGTTGCATGGCGATTGCGTGCTCGGGCCCCGGCATCGCCGGAGCCTGAACTGATGAAGGCGGTGACCGGCATCGCCGCGGCGGAGTTCGCCCGCCGGCGCCGGCAACTGATGCGGATGGCCGGCAACGACGCCATCCTCGTACTGCCGGCCGCCCCGGAGCGCACCCGCAGCCACGACACCCACTATCCGTACCGGCAGGATTCCGATTTCTGGTACCTGTGCGGTTTCCCCGAACCCGAGGCGGTGCTGGTGCTGGTGCCGGGACGCAGGCATGGCGAGGCGATCCTGTTCTGTCGCGAACGCGATCCGGAGCGCGAAGGCTGGGACGGGCCGCGTGCGGGCCAGGAAGGCGCGGTGAACGACTTCGGGATGGACGATGCCTATCCCATCGACGATCTCGACGAGATCCTGCCCGGGCTGCTCGAGGGCCGCTCGCGGGTCTACTACCACTTCGGCCGTGATGCCGATTTCGACCTCAAGCTGATCGGCTGGGTGCGCCACGTGCGCGCGCAGGTACGTCAGGGCGCGCAGCCACCGCACGAGTTCCTCGAGTTGGGCCACCTGCTGCACGAGCTGCGCCTGTTCAAGTCGAAGGACGAGATCAAGCTGATGCAGCGCGCCGCCGACATCAGCGTGCAGGCGCACCGGGCCGCGATGCGCGCCGCGCGCCCCGGCATCCGCGAGTACGAACTGCAAGCGGACCTGGAGCGGGTGTTCCGCGCGAACGACGCCTGGCCGGCTTACAACAGCATCGTCGGCGCCGGCCACAATGCCTGCGTGCTGCACTACCGTGCCAACACCGCGCAGGCGCGCGACGGCGACCTGGTTCTGATCGATGCCGGGGCCGAGTATCGTGGCTATGCGTCGGACATCACGCGCACGTTCCCGGTCAATGGCCGCTTCACGCCGGCGCAGCGTGCGCTGCATGACCTCGTCGGCCAGGCACAGCGCGCCGCGCTGGACTGCGCGCGCGTGGGTGTGCCGTACGAGGCCGGCCACGTGGCCGCGGTCGAAACGCTGACCGAAGGCTTGCTCACGCTGGGCCTGCTGAAGGGCAAGCTGGAAAAACACCTCGCCGAAGGCAGCTATCGCCGCTTCTACCGCCACAAGACCGGCCATTGGCTGGGCCTGGACGTGCACGACGTGGGCGATTACCGCATCGACGGCGAATCGCGCCTGTTGGAACCGGGCATGGTGTTCACCATCGAACCCGGCCTGTACGTCTCCCACGACGACACCACGGTGGATGCGAAGTGGCGCGGCATCGGCATCCGCACTGAGGACGACGTGCTGGTGACCGCCGACGGCCCGGTCGTGCTGACCGATGCGCTGGCGCGCAGCGCCGACGAGATCGAGGCCGCGATGGCCGCCTGAGCGGCTGTCAACCTGATGCCCGGTGGCACGTTGCCGGGAGACCCCGAGCGAGGAGAGGGCGCATGGCGAAAGGAACGGGTCGGCACCGGATCGTACGTCGGCACGCGTACGCGTTGATGCTGGCGCTCGCGGCGACGGTCGCGCACGCCGCCGAGCGCGACGCCGATATCGCGCAAGATCCCCTGGCGGCGCTGCAGCATGGACTGCGACCGAATGTGTTGCCTGTCGATGCGCCGCTGCCGCGATGGTCGCTGGACGCACGCATGCGCCATCACCTCGTCCCTGGCGTCGCGATCGCCATCGTCCGCGATGGTCGCGTCGTGGCCGCGCGCGGTTACGGCGTGCGCAGCGCAGAGGCGAGCGCGCCTGTGGATGCCGACACGGTGTTTTCGGTGGGTTCGATCAGCAAGGTGGTCGCCGCGGCGGCCACGCTGCGCCTGGTCGATGCAGGGCGTGTGTCGCTGGACCGCGATGTCGCCATGGATCTGAAGCGGTGGCAGGTGCCCGATGTCCCCGAGCGCAATGGCGCGATCACCCCGCGCATGCTGATGTCGCACACCTCCGGACTGGGCGTGCACGGCTTCGCCGACTACCTGCCGGATGAGAGAGTGCCGACGCTGACGCAGGTGCTGCAGGGCGTGCCCCCTGCGAAGAACGCGCCGGTAACGCGCCGCTTCGTCCCCGGAGAACGCAACGATTACTCCGGCGGTGCGGTCACGGTCGAGCAGATGCTGCTGGAGGATCTCACCGGCGAACCGTTCGCGCGCATCGCGGAAGCCGAGGTCTTCGATCCGCTGCGGATGGCACGCAGCACGTACGCCAGCCCGCTGCCGGCCGCCTACGGCAACGTCGCGCATGCGCACGATGAGGCAGGCACGCCCACGGCGCTCCCGCGCGGCTACGAAACCTTCCCAGAATCCGCTGCCTCGGGTCTATGGACCAGCGCGAACGACCTGGGCACGTTTGTCGCCGCGATCATCCGCAGCTATCAGGGCCGCGAGGATTTCCTGCGCCGCGG
Organism: Pseudoxanthomonas sp. G3; assembly: GCF_057654715.1. Lineage (NCBI taxonomy): Bacteria > Pseudomonadati > Pseudomonadota > Gammaproteobacteria > Lysobacterales > Lysobacteraceae > Pseudoxanthomonas > Pseudoxanthomonas sp. G3. The sequence goes on along the minus strand of NZ_CM172805.1, from coordinate 3,402,101 downwards.
CACCGCCGTGGAGATGCTCACGCCGGTGGCGCGCAGCTGGTTCGGCCTGGGGCCGCGGCTGGATGGCGAAGGCGCTTCCCGCACGTTCCATCACGGCGGGGCCAACGACAGCTACCGCGCCTGGATCGAAGGCTATCCGGAAACCGGCGACGGTTTCGTCATCCTCACCAACGGCGCCAACGGCGACGCCCTCGCACGCGAGATCCGCAATGCGCTGACCGACGCGCTCGGCCACGGCGACAACGCGTTGCTGCGCTCGCTGGCGCATCCCGCCTCGCCTGCCGCGGATCTTGCCGGACGCTATCGACTGGATGCACGGGTACCGATGGAGATCCGCGGCGCAGTCGCCGACCTGCTGGAAGACGACACCTTCGAGATGCAGATCACCGATGGCCAGCTGGCATGGCGTCTGCCGGAAGCCGCGTCGGCCTCCACGCTGCATGCCCTCGCACCGAATCGGTACGCCTCGGCCTCGGGCAGCCTGCGCTTCCAGTTTCACCGCGGCCCGGAGGGTCGCGTGCAGGCGGTCAGCGTGCTGCATCCGGCGTCGGACTCGCGCGCTCTGTATCGGCGGGAGTGAGGTGCATGCGGTCCCGGATGCGATTCGCGCAGCACGATGTCGCGCGTGAGGGATAAACCCACCTCGCTCAATCGACGCCTGTCCGCACATCAGCGATCCACAGCTGCCGCCAACGCGTGGTCTTCTGCTCCGGCGCCAAGGTCTGCGGCGACGCGGTCACGACGGGCGCGAAGGCCTCCCGCGCATGCAGGCAGCGGACATTCACGGCCGCGTACGTGCGATCCTCTTCCTGGAAAACCACGGCCACCAATACACCGCAGTCGCCGCACAGCAGGAACTGCGCCGCCAGTGAGCCCTGCCGGTAGCGGCGCAGCCGATCCGGGCGACGCGTGTGCAGCGTCAGGCGTCCGGCGGCGTCCGAGACCCAGGCCGCGCCATGTGCACGGCAAAAGCTGCAATCGCAGGCCCGTGGCGCCGTGTCCGCGGGGCTCAGAGACGTGGAGAAAGTCAGGCCGATCGCGCCGCAATGGCAGCCGCCTTCCAGCGTGAGGTGCGTCGCCATCATGGTGCGGGGTCAGCCGTCGCGGGAACGCCAGGCCGCGGGCGTCTCATTGGTTACGTCCTCGGCGCGGGCGCGTGCGGCCTCCAGCGGCCGGATTTCCATTTCCAGGCCGAAGGCCAGGCAGGGGTTCTGCGCGGCGATGCGTGCGGCGTCATCCAGCGAATCGGCCACGATGAACCAGTAACCACCCACCAGTTCCTTCGCCTCGGCGAACGGGCCGTCGGTGATGCCGTCGCGGGTGACGCGCTTGCCCCGCGCTTCCAACCGGCTGCCGGGTTTCAGCGTGCCCTCGGCCAAGCCGCGTTCGTACCATGCGTAGAAGCGGTCGATGGCGTCCTGGACGTCCTGCGGCGATGCGTTCTCGTCCCATTGGCCGCGGGAAATCAACAGGTAGTCGGATGTCGTCATGTTGTCCTCTTCTACTGCCCCGCGGGCGGTTCCCACAGTTCGACCTTGTTCCCTTCCGGGTCCAGCACCCAGCCGAACTTGCCCTGCTCCGATACCTGCGGATCGCCGACGACGTTGCAGCCCTCCTCGCGCAATGCCGCGAGCAGCGCGTCCAGGTCGTCCACGCGGAAATTGATCATGAAGCTCGCGGTGCTGGGCGCCATGTAAGTGGTGTCCTGCTTGAACGGGCTCCAGATCGTCATGCCGGCAGGACTGCCTTCGCCGCCCCACGGGAAGATCGCGCCGCCCCAGTCCGAGGTGTCCACGCCGAGGTGGTCGCGGTACCACGCGCTGAGCGCCTTCGGGTCCACCGATTTGAAGAAGATTCCGCCGATGCCGGTGACGCGTTTCATGGTGGATTCCTCCGTGTCGTGAGCAAGCGCCGAGGTGGCCGAAGCTCAGCCGATTTCCGCAAACGCCGGACGCGTCAGATTATCGGCGTCGCCTTCGGTGCACCGCACTTCGTCCTCGATGCGGATACCGCCGTAAGGGCGGAATGCGTCGACGCGCGTCCAGTCGATGCTGGCGGCGTGGCCGTTCTTCTTCACCTCGTCCAGCAGCAGGTCGATGAAGTACAGGCCGGGCTCGATGGTGACGACCATGCCCGGCTCCAGCACGCGGGTCATGCGCAGGTAGGGGTGGCCGGCGGGTCGCTCGATGCGGCCACCGCGGTCGCTGGCGGCGAAGCCGGCCACGTCGTGCACCTGCAGGCCGATAGGATGGCCCAGGCCGTGCGGGAAGAACGCCGCGCTGACGCCGGTGGCGACCGCCGCCTCGGGCGAGACGGTGATGACGCCGAAGTCCTTCAGGATGCCCATCAGGGTCAGGTGCGCATCCACGTGCAACTGCTTGTAGTCCACGCCGCTGCGCACGCCGGCGCACATCGCCTGCTGCGCGGCATCGACGGCGTCGATCATCGCCTGGAACTCGCTGGCGGTGTCGTAGGCGTAAGTGCGGGTGATGTCGCTGGCGTAGCCGTGGAAGCTGGCGCCGGCGTCGATCAGGAAGCTGCGCAGCGGTGCCGGCGCGACGCGCTGCAACTCGGTGTAGTGCAGCACGGCCGCGTGCTCGTTGAGGCCGATGATGTTGCCATAGGGAAGATCGTTGGCGTCCTGGCCGACGGCGGTGCAGTACGCCATGTGGATGCCGAATTCGCTCTCGCCCGCGCGGAACGCCGCCTCGGCCGCGCGATGGCCGCGCACGGCCAGGCGCTGCGCCTGGCGCATCAGGGCGATTTCGTACGGCGTCTTGTAGGAGCGCTGGTATTCCAGGTACTGGATGACCGCTTCGGGATTGTTCGGCACATAGCCGCCGAGCGCACTCTGTGGTTCGCCGAGGATGGCGCTGTTCGCGGCCGGCGGCAGCAGGGCGAGTGCTTCATCGGGCGTGCGGATGATGTGGATGTCGAAGTGGTCCACCCACCAGCCGCTGGGCGCACCCGGCACCACGTGCCAGTAATCGAACGGCTGATAGAAGATCACCTTCGGTCGCTTGCCCGGCGTGTACACCAGCCAGCTGTAAGGAACGCGCGTCAGCGGCAGCCACGCCTTGAACTGCGGATTGACCGCGTACGGATAGTCGCGGTCGTCGAACACCTGCCAGTGCTGCGTGCCGCTGGGCACGACCAGGTGATCGAAGCCGCCCCGCGCCAGCGCTTCGTCGGCGCGGCGCGTCATCATCGCCAGATGGTCGGCGTACAGCGGGACGAGGCGGGCCGCGAGATCGGCGGGGGCGTTCATGGCGGAGGCTCTTGCGGAAGAACCTCCATTTTGCCGCATCCGGCCCGCGCAGGCCGGTGTGCAGGCCTTACTCGGCTTCGGGCCCGGCGTTTACCCACTGGCGCAGCCGCTCCAGCGGCTCGCGGTCGATGGTCAGGAAGCGCAGGCCGGCAAAGGCCTGGCCGGGCGTATTGGCCGGCGCGGACCACAACAGGTGCGCGCCGACGTCGATCGGCGTGTCCTGTCCGCGGTCGTCGCGCAGGTGGAAACGCAGCTGGTAGAGCGCGTCGTCGGTCAGCGGCTCGGTGGCCACCAGCAGCATGCCCGATTCGGACAGGTTGCCCAGGCGGCCGATGACCTGCTCGGTCATCAGGTCGAACACGGCCACCGGCTTCGGTACGTTGCGCCGGCGGGCGCGGCGGAATTCGCGCATCATGCGGCGCCTCCTGCGGGTTCGGCTTCGCCGCGGCGCCCGGTGAGGCTGCGCAGCGCATGGAGCGTGGCGTTCCAGGCCCGGTCGATCAGGCGTCCGCGGTCCTCGGTCACCACCTGCGCCTGGCCCTTGGCCATCAGCAGGGCCAGCGTGTCCAGCGAATGCTCGCCGACGCGCTGGCCGCGCTGGTTGACGAACAGCGCGTTGCCGGTGACCGGGCTGAACCACGACAGTCGCTGCCGCTGCACGTCGCCCTGCTGGTTGCGGGTGAACTCGAACCAGGTACCGAACGGGAGCGTGCGCAGGTAGTCGTAGCACTCCTGTTCCTGTGGCGTCCGTGGCTGGACGGGCTTTTTCTTGACCTCGTTCTGGCCGCCCAGGCGCGCGCGCGCCTTGAGTCGTGCGGTCAGCTCGGTGCGTGACGTCGTCTCGTCTTCCTCGACGCTGGAGAGGCGGCGCGCGATCGCGGCCGCCTCGTCTTCGTGATAGCCCACCTGGATCAGCGACTTCTCCACCTTGCCGGCCAGCTCGGGATTGGCGCCCTGTGCGGTGGTCGTGGCAGCGACGATCTCCAGCGTGGTCTGAAGTTGCTCAGCCCACTCCCCGGAAGACTCGCCGTTGCGCAGCTGGGTGAGCGTGAGCACGTCCGCCCAGGCTTGGCTGAGCAAGGCCTGCACGAACTTCTGCGGCTTGGCGTCGGCCATGGCCGACTCGATCGTCTCGGCGGCGCGCTGCTTGGCGACTTCCAGCCGGTCCTTGCCGCGCGCGGCTTCGATCTGACGACGCTCCGCCAACTCCGCCTTGCGCACCGCGGCCTGAAGGTGCTGCTGCACGTCACGGTGGGCGTCTTCGAAGACGGCTTCATCGCCTTCGTACTTGTCCACCACCTTCTCGACGGCCTGGTGCAGTTTCTGCACCAGTTGCGGGTCCACGTCGTCTTCGCCCAGCCACGTGGCCCCGGATTCGGCCACCGTGTTGAGCAGGTCGCGCGCGGGATGCTGCGCGCGCAGGAAGAAGTTGCGGTCGCGCAGGGCGGCCTGCACGACCGGCACCTGCAGTCGCACCAGCATGTCGGCGGCGGGTGCATCGTGTTGCACCTCGCGCTCGATCTCGTTGTAGAGCAGGTCCAGCAGTTCGAACGTGTCCGAGTCGGCGCTGGCGAGTGTGGCGTTCGGCCCGTGCTGCGCACGCGCGGCGGCCAGCATGGCGCGCTGCAGGTCCTGCACGGTGCGTCGCGGCTGGTCGGGCGCGCGGTCCGGCAACGGCGCGGCCTGCAGGCGCTGCAGCGTGCTCAGCACGTCGGGCGTGGGCAGCAGGCGGGGGGTCGCCGCCTGCGCGCTGCCGCCGGCAGCGCCGCCGTGGCCAGCCGCCGCGTGCGTGCCACCCGTACCGCCGGCGCTGGCCGTGCTCCCCGTTCCCGGTGCCGTGCCCGACTGTCCTTGGGCCAGGCTTCCCGGGCCACCCGAAGCGCCCGTCCCTCCTGCCAAGGCCTGGGCATCGGCCTGCAGGCCGCCTCGGCGGATGGCCAGCAATTTCTGCAGGACTTCGAAGGAACCCGCGGTGTCGTGGGATGTCGTGCTTCCGCCACCGTCGGCAGACGCGGCGTCGCGAGGTGGGAGCGGGGGCGGCGTGCTGCCGCTGCCCGTGGCGGGTACGTTGCTGCCGATCAGCGCGCCGGCGACCGCCTGCAACTGCTCGGGTGTGAGCGTGGCCCAGTGCGAGGCGGTGCCCTGGCCGTTCCAGCCGGTCATCGGCCGCGCCGCGCCGTCGCCTTCATCGCGCGGATGCCTCACGGCGTCCTGCGCGCGCACGCGCCGCGGCGTGTAGACCAGCCCGGGCAGGATGCCTTCGCGCGACAGGAACTGGTTCACCGTGCCGGCCCACTCGCTGTAGTTCAGCATCACCTTCTGGTCGAAGGTGCGGTACAGCACGAGTTGCGCATCCAACGACAGCTCCAGGCAGGCGGCTGCTTCCTTCAGCACGTGGCAGAGGCGGTTCGGACCGAGCGGCAACGTTTCCGCGTCGTAGGCCGGCTGCCCCGCCAGGACGCCGAAGCGCTGGCCCAGCATCAGGATCTGCGCGTTGCCGCGCTGCTCGTGCCGGCGCGCGACTTCGCGCAGCACGATCTCCTGGTCCATCGCCGCATCCTCGACCAGGGTGAGGGTCTGGTAGTCCAGCCGCGCCGCCGCGGGCGCATCGCCGGCCGCGCGCGGTACACGGATCGAAGCCAACTCGGCCTCAAGGCCGAACATGTAATGCGGCGCCAGTTCGGTGCGGTGCTTCTGCAGCGCGCGCAGGTCGACGAAGACCTGCGCCTGCAGGTGGTTGCTGCGCGCCTGGTCGGCGTGCTTGAAAAGCTGTTGTTCGAACTCCACCAGCATCGCGTTGATCGCCGTGATGAAGTCGGTGGAGACGTGGTCGAACAGGTTCTGCAGCACGCGCCGCACGCGCGGAGGCAGCGCGGCCGACGCGATCGTGGTCGGCGTGGCAGCGGGCGAAGGCGGTCGTGGCGCGGTCATCGGTGCGGCGGGCTCCCCTGTGGCGCCATCATTATCACACCCCGTACAGCCTGCCCACCCGTCCATCGCCGGGCAGGTCTGGGACTCACGCGTCGAGGAAGAGTTCGATCACGTCGTTGGTGAAGCGCCGGCCCAGCGCGGTCGGATGGACGTGGGTATCGGACAGGCTCACCCAGCCTTGCCGCATTGCCTGTGCCAGGGCATCGGCGATGGTCGCGCGGCCCAACCCGGTGGTGGCCTCGAACTCGGTCAGCGCGAAGCCTTCCTGCAGCCGCAGCGCGTTGAGCATGAATTCGAAAGGCCGGCGCTCGGGCGTGATGTCGTCGTCTCCGCCGATGGCTGCCGGGGTACCTGCGGCCGTGAGGTAGGCGGTGGGGTGCTTGATCTTCCAGCGGCGCAGGATCTGCTGCGTCGCGCCCACGGTGATCTTGGCGTGGGCGCCGGCACCGATCCCGATGTAATCCCCGTAACGCCAGTAATTGAGGTTGTGCGCGCACCGGCGGCCGGCCCGCGCGTAGGCACTTACTTCGTAGTGCTGGTAACCGGCGTCGGCCAGCAGAGCCTGGCAGTGCTCCTGCATGTCCCAGGCGTGATCGTCGTCGGGCATGCCTTGGGGCGGTTTGGCGAAGAAGACCGTGTTCGGTTCCAGCGTGAGTTGATAGTGCGAGATGTGCGCCGGTTGCAGGGCGAAGGCGCGCTGCAGGTCGTACTCGGCCATGGCCAGGGTCTGGCCGGGCAGGGCGTACATCAGGTCGAGGTTGAGGTTGTCCAGGCCGGCGTCCTGCGCCAGCTTCACCGCATGCTCGGCCTCACGGCTGTCGTGGATGCGGCCCAGCTTCTCCAGGCTCGCGTCGTCGAAGCTCTGGATGCCGAAGCTGATCCGGTTCACGCCGGCGGCACGGTAGTGCTCGAAGCGCCCGTGTTCGGCGGTACCCGGGTTGGTCTCCAAGGTCACTTCCAGCCCCGGCGCGAAGCGCAGCCGGCTGCTCGCGCCCTGCAGGAAGCGGTCGATCGATTCCGGCGGGAACAGGCTGGGCGTGCCGCCGCCGAAGAACACGCTATGCACCGTGCGGCCCCAGACCAGCGGCAGGTCGTGGTCGAGGTCGCGCAGCAGCGCGTCGATGTAGTCCCCGAACGGCAACTCGCCCTTGCCCTGGTGCGAATTGAAATCGCAGTACGGGCATTTGCGCACGCACCACGGCATGTGCACGTAGAGCGCCAGGGGCGGCGGAATCAGCATGGATCAGGCCAGCGCCAGCAACCGCTGCTTCAGCGATGCCAACGCCTTGCCGCGGTGGCTGATGCCGTTCTTCTCGTCCAGCGGCATCTCCGCAGCGGACTCGCCGCGCTGCGGGTCGAAGAACACCGGGTCGTAGCCATGCCCGCCGGTGCCGCGGCGCTCGTGCAGGATGCGGCCGCGCCATTCGCCTTCGACGATCAGCGGCTGCGGATCGTGCGCGTGTCGCAGCAGGACCAGCACACAATAGAAATGCGCGCCGCGCTGGTCGCCGGGGACGTCGCGCAGCGCGTCCAGTAGTTTGTCGATGTTGCGCTGCGCGTCGCCGTGGCCGCCGGCGTACCGCGCCGAGTACAGGCCGGGTGCGCCGTTGAGCGCATCCACGCAGATGCCGGAGTCGTCGGCCAACGCGGGCAGGCCCGTCTGCAGGCTGGCGTGGCGCGCCTTGATCAACGCGTTCTCGACGAAGGTGGTGCCGGTTTCGTCGGCGTCCTCCACGCCCAGGTCGGACTGGGCGACCAGTTCGATCCCGGTATCGGCCAGCAGGCCGCGCAGTTCTTCCAGCTTGCCCGCATTGGAGGAGGCGAGGACGAGTTTCATGCGGTCATCATCCCTTCGGCTGCAGCAGGTCCCAGCGATTGCCGTAGGCATCGCGGAACACGACGACGGTGGCGTAGGACTCCTCTCGCGGCGTTTCCACGAATTCGACGCCGGCGGCCGACATCCGCGCATGGTCGCGCCAGAAGTCGTCCGTCTGCAGGAAGAACCCCACGCGTCCGCCGGTCTGGTCGCCGATGCGAGCACGCTGTTCGTCGGTACTGGCCTGCGCCAGCAGCAGGCAGGTTTCCGTGCTGCCGGCCGGCGCAACGCGGACCCAGCGCTTGCCGCCGCCGAGGTCGGTATCCTCGCGCAACGCGAAACCCAGCGCACCGCAGTAATGCGCGATGGCGCGGTCGTAGTCGTCGACGACGACGGTGATCAGGCTGAGGGTCTGTGGCATCGGTCAACTCCGTCCAATCGGCTTGTTGTGGGAGCGACGTCAGTCGCGATGGTCCATCGGTAAAGCCTCATCGCGACTGACGTCGCTCCCACAAGGAAGATGTCAGCCTTCCAGGGCCGCGCGCTGAGCGGCGAACAGTTCGCCGATACCCTTTTCGCCCAGGGCGAGCAGCGCATCGAGTTCGTCGCGGCGGAAGGCGTGTCCCTCGGCCGTGCCCTGCAGCTCGATGAAGCCGCCGCCGTCGTTCATCACCAGGTTCATATCGGTGTCGCAGTCGCTGTCCTCGGCGTAGTCCAGGTCCAGCACGGGCACGCCACGGTAGATGCCCACCGACACCGCGGCGACCGCGCCATGGATGGCGTCGCGTTTGATCTCGTTGCGCGACTTCAGCCAGTTCACCGCGTCCACCAGGGCCACGTAGGCGCCGGTGATGGCCGCCGTGCGGGTGCCGCCGTCGGCCTGCAGCACGTCGCAATCCAGCGTGATGGTGCGTTCACCCAGCGCCCCGCGGTCCACGCAGGCGCGCAGGGTGCGGCCGATCAGGCGCTGGATCTCCAGGGTGCGCCCGCCCTGCTTGCCGCGTGCGGCCTCGCGGTCGCTGCGGGTGTGGGTCGACCGCGGCAGCATGCCGTACTCGGCGGTCACCCAGCCTTCGCCCTTGCCGCGCAGGAAGCCCGGTACCTTGTTGTCGACGCTGGCGGTGCACAGCACCCGGGTGTGGCCGAAGCTGACCAGCACGGAGCCTTCCGCATGCCGGGTGTAGTTGCGCAGGATGCTGACATCGCGCATCTGGTCGGGCTGGCGGCCGCTGGGGCGGGAGAAGGACATGGAGGCATCCGCGAAGAGGGGGGCGAAGTTTACCAGTCCGCCACCGCCTGGCCGGGACGCCGGCGCCCGGGCTGCTAAGATGCGCCGCTCATTGATCCGATGGGCTCCCGCATGATCCGCAGCATGACCGCGTTCGCCACCGCCGAACGCGCCACCGAGGGCGGCACGCTCACGGCCGAACTGCGCGCGGTCAACCACCGCTTCCTGGAATTGGGCGTGCGCCTGCCGGACGAACTGCGCGTGCTGGAGCCGGCGCTGCGCGAGCGCGTCGCCGCCCGTGTCTCCCGCGGCAAGCTCGACCTCACCCTGCGCCTGCGCGCGCCCGAGGGCAACGGCGCCCTGCAACTGAACCCGCGCGTGGTCGCGCAGCTGTCGGAGCTTGCGCTGGACCTGTCCTCGCGCCTGCCGAACCTGCGCACGGAGCTGACCGATCTGCTGCAGTTCCCCGGTGTGCTGCAGAGCAAGGGCGTGGACATGGACGCGCTGCAGGCCGAGGCGCTGGCGCTGCTGGACGGCGTGCTGGACCAGTTCATCGCCGCACGCGAACGCGAGGGCGGCAAGCTGGTGGCGGCGATCCTGGAACGCGTGGACGGCATCGCGGCGCTGGCCAGCGAGACGCGCACGCTGATCCCGCAGATCCGGGCCGGCCAGCGGCAGAAGCTGGAGACGCGCATGGCTGACCTGGCGCAGACCATGGAGCAGGGCCGGCTGGAGCAGGAACTGGTGCTGTGGCTGCAGAAGCTCGACGTGGACGAGGAACTGGATCGCCTCGACAGTCACGTGAAGGAGATCCGTCGCGTGTTCACCCAGAAGGACCCGGTGGGTCGCCGGCTGGACTTCCTGCTGCAGGAGTTCAACCGCGAGGCCAACACCCTGGGCTCCAAATCCGTGGACATCCGCACCACCAACATCGCGGTCGAGTTGAAGGTGCTCATCGACCAGATCCGCGAACAGGCGCAGAACATCGAATGAAGCGCGGAACCCTCTACATCGTTGCGGCGCCGTCCGGCGCGGGCAAGAGCAGCATCGTCAACGCGGTGCTGGCCCGCGACGACGAGATCGCGCTGTCCATCTCGTTCACGTCGCGCGGCGCGCGGCCGGGCGAACGCCATGCGCAGCACTACCACTTCATCAGCGCCGAGGCGTTCGAGGCGATGATCCGCGCCGGCGACTTCTTCGAGTACGCCCGCGTGCACGGCGACTGGAAGGGCACGGCCCGGCAGTCGGTGGAGCCGCAGCTGGCCGCAGGCAAGGACGTGCTGCTGGAGATCGACTGGCAGGGCGCGCGGCAGGTGCGCGAGAAAGTGCCGGACGCGGTCAGCGTGTTCATCCTGCCGCCATCGCGACAGGCGCTGGAGCAGCGCATGCGAGCCCGCGGCCAGGACAGCGAAGAAGTCATCCAGCGACGCCTGGCGGCCGCCCGCGAGGAGATGTCGCACTACGGCGAGTTCGACTACGTGATCGTCAACGACGTCTTCGACGAAGCCGTGGCGCAGATGCATGCGATCTTCACCGCGAGCCGGCTGCGCCGGGAGGCGCAGGATGTCCGCCACGCGGGCCTGATCGCCGCGCTGCTGGCCGACTGACCGGGCCATTATGTCCTGATTCCGGGGTTAACCGGTTGATTTTCAAGGAAAGGCTTGCAATGGCGGGCCCGGCTGCCTACAATCGCCGCCCCTTTCCGTATTCACTGCGCGACCCGACCGGTCGCCGGGAGCCCGCATGGCCCGCATCACCGTCGAAGATTGCCTGGAAGTCGTCAACAACCGTTTCGAGCTGGTCACCATGGCCGCCAAGCGCGCCCGCCAGCTGGCCAACGGCGTCGATGCGCAGATCGACAACACCGAAGCGCAGGACAAGCCCACCGTGCTGGCGCTGCGCGAGATCGCCGCGCGCAAGATCGACAATGAGTTGATCGACCGCGTCGAGAAGGCCGAGCGCGAGCGCGCCGAGCGCGAAGCGCTGGAGTGGGCCGCCGCCGAAGTGGTCGCCGACGACGACCTGTCCAAGGGCGACGACTGAGATCGACGCCGTCTGACGTTTCCATCGGAACGGACGATGACCCAAGGCCCGCGAAAGCGGGCCTTGTGCGTTTCCGGGCCGTGCCGCGCGTTGCCGATCCGACCGGTCTGGCATAGGCTGGCGACATGAATTCCGGCCGTAACGTGAAGGCACTCCGCACGCCCGCGCCGTCGCACGACGACGCGACGCCGGACTACGTGGCGCAGTTCGAAAGATCCGCGGCCTACCTGCCGAAAGACCAATTGCCGCTGCTGCGGCGCGCATGGGAAGTGGGCGCCGCCGCGCATGCGGGGCAGACCCGCAAGTCGGGCGAACCCTACATCACCCATCCGGTGGCCGTCGCCGGCGTGCTGGCCGAACTGGGCATGGATGCGGAAACGCTGATCGCGGCCATCCTGCACGACACCATCGAGGACACGCCGCTCACCCGCGAGGAGATCGCCGGCGAGTTCGGCGAGAGCGTCGCCGAACTGGTCGACGGCGTCACCAAGCTGGACAAGCTGAAGTTCCGCGATCGCCAGGAAGCGGCCGCCGAAAGCTTCCGCAAGATGCTGCTGGCGATGTCGCGCGACCTGCGCGTGATCATGATCAAGCTGGCCGACCGCCTGCACAACATGCGCACGCTGGGCGCGCAGAGCGCGGAGGCGCGTTCGCGCATCGCCCGCGAGACGCTGGAGATCTACGCGCCCATCGCCCAGCGCCTGGGCATGAACCTGGTGAAGTCCGAACTGCAGGACTTGGGCTTCCGCGCGTTGCACCCGTGGCGCCATGCGGTGATCGACAAACACATCCGCAGCCAGCCGGTGATGCGCCGCGAGTCGATGGCGCAGATCGAGGCCCACCTGTCGCAACGGTTGGCGAAGGAAGGCATCGAGCACCGCCTGGTCAGCCGGATCAAGACGCCGTGGAGCATCTACAACAAGATGCAGGGCGAAGGGAAAAGCTTCGACCAGGTGATGGACGTGTTCGGCTTCCGCGTCGTCGTCGACTCGGTCCCTTCGTGCTACCACGCCCTCGGCGCGGTCCACGCGCAGTACAAGCCGCTGGACGGGCGCTTCCGCGACTTCATCGCGATCCCCAAGGCCAACGGTTACCAGTCGCTGCACACCGTGCTGTTCGGCCCGTACGGCTCGCCGATCGAGGTGCAGATCCGCACGATCGAGATGGACCTGGTGGCCGAACGCGGCATCGCCGCGCACTGGACCTACAAGTACGGCACCGATTCGCCCAATAGCGCGCAGAACCGCGCGCATGCCTGGATCGTCGAGCTCATCGACAACCAGCGGGCCGCCGGTTCCTCGCTGGAATTTCTGGACAACGTGAAGGTCGACCTGTTCCCGGACGAGGTCTACCTGTTCACGCCGAAGGGCAAGATCCTCTCGCTGCCGCGCAACTCCACCGCGCTGGACTTCGCTTACGCCGTGCACACCGACGTGGGCAACCAGGCTGTGGCCTCGCGCGTGGACAAGAAGCTGGTGCCCCTGCGCACCAAGCTCAGCAGCGGCCAGAGCGTGGAGATCATCACCGCCAAGTCCGCCGCGCCGAAGCCGCAGTGGCTCGAGTTCGTGGTGACGAGCAAGGCGCGTACCGCGATCCGCCACCAGCTCAAGCAGCTGGAGCACGAGGACGCCGTGCAACTGGGCCACCGCATGCTCGACCGCGCGCTGGAGGACCTCGACAGCTCGCTGGAGCGGCTGCCGCAGCAACGTCTGGAAGCCTTCCTCACCGAACACAAATACCCGCGCCTGGAAGCCTTCCTGGCCGACGTGGCGCTGGGCAACTGGATGCCGTCGCAGGCGGCGCAGGCGCTCACCGCGTTCGCGGAACTGCGCGGCGGCGGCCACTCCAAGCATTCGCAGGAGAAGATCCTGATCACCGGCGGCGAGCGCGGCGTGGTCAGCTTCGCGCAGTGCTGCCAGCCCATTCCCGGCGATGAGATCATGGGCTACCACACCGCCGGCAAGGGCATCGTGGTGCACCGGCTGGATTGCCCCAACGTGGTCGAGTTCCGCAAGTCGCCCGACCGCTGGGTGCCGATCGCGTGGGACGCCAACGTCACTGGCGACTACGACGCGGCGTTGCTCATCGACGTGGAGAACCGTCCGGGCGTGCTCGCGCAAGTCGCTGCCGCCGTGGCCAAGAGCCAGTCCAACATCGAGCGCGTGGAATATCTGGAGCGCGACATCAACATGGCCGTGCTGCGCTTTTCCATCCAGGTCCGCGACCGCAACCATCTGGCGGAGGTGATGCGCCGGCTGCGCCGCCTCAACGTCGTGCACGGCGTGCGCCGACAATAGCTTTTCTGTAGAGCGGAGCTTGCTTCGCTGCTCTTCTTCCCCGGAGCGAAGGGCAGTCGAGCAAGCTCGACTCTACGGCGACCGGCACACCATTGATTCATCCCCTCGTCGAGGAACCCCGCATGTCCAAGCAGATCATCCACACCGACCGCGCGCCGGCGGCCATCGGTCCCTATTCGCAGGCCGTGCGCGCCGGCAACACCGTCTACTTCTCGGGCCAGATCCCGCTCGATCCGGCCACCGGCAACCTCGTCGACGGCGACATCGCCGTGCAGGCGCGTCGCGCGTTCGACAACCTCAAGGCCGTCGCCGAAGCCGCAGGCGGTTCGCTGGACCGGATCGTCCGCCTGGGCCTGTACCTGACCGACCTGTCGCAGTTCGGTGCCGTGAATGCGGTTATGCAGGAATACTTCGCCGCACCGTATCCCGCGCGCTCGACCATCGAGGTGTCGGGCCTGCCGAAGGGCGCCGCGTTCGAAGTCGACGCGGTGATGGTGCTGGAGTAAGTGCGTCTAGCCGACGGGGCCCGGCAACCGGGCCTCGCTCGGCGTGTGCCCGGTCCAGCGCTTGAAGGCGCGACGGAACTCACGCACGTCGGTGAAGCCGATCTGGCTGCCGACCGCCGCGATGGTCAGGTCCGGGTCCTGCAGCAACTCGAGCGCGCGCTCTGTGCGCACCCGGTCGTGCACCGCGCTGAAGCTCGTGCTCTCTTCGGCCAACTGACGGCGCAGCGTGCGTTCGCTCAGGTGCAGGGCCGCAGCGACATCGGTCATCTGCGGGTTCTCGCGCAGGCGCGGGCGCAGCTGGCGTTCGACGGCCGCCGTGGTCTCGCCGCGCAGCGACATTGCCGCGAGTTGTGCCTGGCACAGCGACAACGCCTGCCGCGAGGTGACCGGGTTGTAGCTGGCGAACGGCAATTCCAGCCAACGGCGATCCACGACCATCGCGTGCTGCGCCTGTTCGAAGCGGATCTCGCAGCCGAACAGGTCGCCATAGCGCGCGGCATAGCGTGGCGCGGGATAGCCGAGCTCCAGGCGCAGCGGGCGGAACTCCGGGCCGGCCAGTTCGCGCGCCAGCATCAGCGTGCTGGCAAACATCTCCTCGCAGAGGAAGGGCAGCAGGTCGGCCGCTTCTTCCGGGGCGGTGGCGACCACCGCGAGTGCGCCGTCGTCGCGATCCTGCAGGTCCAGGTCCATCAGCGGGCCGAGGTTGCGCTGGTACTCCAGCCCGATCTGCACGGCATCGCCGAAGGTGGGTGCGGTCTTCATCGCCAGGCCAAGCAGGCCGAAGTTGCCGCCATTCTGTTTTTCGCCCATGGCCAGGCCCACGCCATCGATGGGCAAGGTGGGCAGGGCGCGACGGATGATCTCGCTGGCCTGCCGGTAGGACACGCGGGCCTGCGGGTCGTGGATCTCCTGCACGTTGAGGCGCATGCCGGAAAACCAGCTTTCGGTATTCACGCCGAATTCGCCGGCCAGCAGCACCAGGCCGCACAGCATGTTGGTGGGCAGGTTGGCGACCGACAGGCGGTGGCCCAGTCCGGTTTTCCAGCGCATCGCAGCCTCTCCAGCTTGTCCGCTTTCCCCCCCTTAGTATGCCGCTCCCGCCCTCCGTGTCACACATGCTGGCGCACCAGACTGGCCGTCACTACGCGAGCGTATGGGAGGAAGACGCATGCAGCGCCACATTTCCTGGGTGATGGTCGGCGCGCTGGCGCTGGGAGCGACCGGTTGCCAGCCCAAGGCGCCCGAGACGGCCGCGGTGCCGGCTGCCGACGCCAGCTTCGCCACCACCCTGCAGGAGCGCCTGCTGGACGCCAAGCCCGGGGATGTCATCGAGATCCCGGCCGGCCGCCACCAGTTCGACCGCAGCCTGACCTTGCGTGCAAGCGGGGTGACGATCCGCGGGGCCGGCATGGACAAGAGCGTGCTGAGCTTCAAGGGGCAGAAGGCCGGCGCCGAGGGTCTGCTGGTCAATGGCGACGACTTCACCATCGAACACTTGACCATCGAGGATTCCAAGGGCGACGGCCTGAAGATCAGTGAGTCATCCAACATCACCGTGCGCGGCGTGAAGGTGCAGTGGACCGGTGGACCCAGCACGAAAAACGGCGCCTACGGCATTTATCCCGTGCTGACGAAGAACGTGCTGATCGAGGACACCGTCTCCATCGGCGCGTCGGACGCGGGCATCTACGTCGGCCAGTCCGACGGCGTGATCGTGCGTCGCAGTCGCGCCGAGCAGAACGTGGCCGGCATCGAAGTGGAGAACACCCTCAACGCGGACGTCTACGAGAACGTGGCCACCGGCAATACCGGCGGCATCCTCGTCTTCAACATGCCGGGACTGTCGCAGCAGGGCGGCAACATCCGCGTCTACAACAACAAGGTCATCGCCAACAACCACGAGAACTTCGGCGCCAAGGGCACGCCAGTGGCCAGCGTGCCGGCCGGGTCGGGCATCGTCATCAACTCCAACGACGACATCGAAGTCTTCGGGAACGAGATCCGCGACAACGCGACCGCGAACATCATCGTCTCCAGCGTGTACTCGACCGGCTACAAGGACAGCAGCGCGTCGCCGAACTTCGATCCGTACCCGGAACGCATCTACATACATGGCAACACGCTGTCCGGCGGTGGCGATTCGCCCGACGGCTTCGACCTGAAGGCATTGAAGGTGGCTACCTACGGCCTGCGCGGAAATTTCCCGGACGTGCTGTGGGACGGCTACTTCAACCAGGATCGCGTCGTCGACGGCAACAAGGTCGGCCCGCAGATCTGTCTTCGCGACGTCAGCGGCGTGGTCAACGCCGACGGCCCCGGCGGCTACAAGAACCCCAGCAAGGATGCGAAGGCCCACGACTGCGCGCTGCCCCCGCTGCCCGCGGTCGACCTGAAGCGTGGGTGAGGCATGCGGAAGCCGTACCGGCATGCCTTCCTGCTTGTGATCGCCCTGGTGGGCCTGGCGTTGGCGGCGTGCCGCCCGTCGGCCAACGTGCACTTTTTCGCCGAAGGCCAACCCAGGACGCTGGGCGAGTGGGGCGTGCTCCGGATTGAAGGCGGCAAGCTGCGCCTCAACGAGGGCGTGGTGCCTTACGACCTCAATACGCCGTTGTTCAGCGACTACGCGCACAAGTTGCGCACGGTGTGGATGCCCGAGGGCACGTCGGCGACGTACCAGCCGGAACGGAGTTTCGATTTCCCGGTGGGCACCATCCTCAGCAAGACCTTCTACTACCCGCTGCCCGCGGGCACGGCATGGGACGGCAAATCCGTCGCCCGCACGTCGCCGTCGCAGTCTTCGCTGGAAGGTGAAGCCCTGGACCTATCCAAGGTGCGCCTGATCGAGACGCGCTTGCTGGTGCATCGCGCGGATGGCTGGGTCGCATTGCCCTACGTGTGGAACGAAGCGCAGACCGAGGCCACGCTCAAGCGCACCGGCGAACTGGTGGCGCTGGACCTCGTCGACGGTGACGGTGCGCGCGAGACCGCCGACTACCAGGTGCCCGACCAGAACCAGTGCGGCGGCTGCCACATCACCGACAACAAGTCGCGCAAGTTGCTGCCCATCGGACCGAAAGCGCGCCACCTCAATCGCGATTTCGCCTATGCCCGCGGTCGCGAGAACCAGCTTGCCCATATGGCGCGCGTGGGCTATCTGACCGGCGTGCCGGCCGATGCGCCGCGACTGGCGGACGCGATGGATGTCGCCGCGCCGCTGGACGCGCGCGCCCGCGCCTACCTGGATGTCAATTGCGGCCACTGCCACAGCGCCACCGGTCCGGCGATCACGTCCGGGCTCTGGCTGGATGCGCACACGCAGGACCGCCTGAAACTGGGCTTCTGCAAGCAGCCGATCGCGGCGGGCAAGGGCACCGGCAATCGTTTGCACGACATCGAGCCGGGCAACGCCGCCGCTTCGATCTTCGAGTTCCGCATGGACAGCGACGACCCGGCGATCATGATGCCGGAGCTGGGTCGTTCGGTGGTGCACCGCGAGGGCGTGCAGCTGATCCGCGACTGGATCAACGCGCAGCCGGGGAGTTGCGACGTCGCGGCAGGGGAATCCGTGAACATGCTGCCGGCGCGGTGAGGCCGGCTTTCGCACAAACGCTTCTTGGGAGGGAGTGATGAACGTGACGCAACGAAATCTGGTGGTCGGGCTGCGGCGCGCGCTGTTCGGCGGCTGCGTGGTGCTGGGGACGGGCGGCACGGCATGGGCACAGTCGACCCCGCAAGGTGAGCAGGACGCCACCAACCTGGACACCATCGTCGTCACCGCGCAGAGCCGCCAGCAGGAACTGCAGGACGTGCCGATCGCGCTGCAGGTCGTGGACCAGCAACTGCTCGACGACGTGGCGGCGGACAACCTGGGCGACATCGACGCCTTCGTGCCCGGCCTCGTGGTCGACGCGGTGCAGCCCACCCAGCCGTCGTTCCGCCTGCGTGGCGTGGAGACCAGCGACTTCGGCATCGGCACCGATCCGGCGGTCGGCGTGTTCGTCGATGGCGTGTACGGCGGTCGCGGCGGCGGCGTGCTGCTGCCGTTCGTCGATGTCGAGCGGATCGAAGTGCTGAAGGGGCCGCAGGGCACGCTCTTCGGCCGCAACACGGCCGCCGGCGCGATCTCGCTGGTGACCCGTCGTCCGCAGGACGAGACCGAAGCGCGCCTGCGCCTGCGCTTGGGCAACTATGGCAAGCAGTACGCCGACGCCATGTGGAACATCCCCACCAGCGACAACTCGGCGCTGCGCTTCAATGCGCTGTTCAACCACAGCGACGGCTGGTTCCAGGACGGCGCCACCGGCAAGGACCTCGGCGGCGAGAATGTCTGGGCCACGCGTGCCGCATGGCAGGTGGGCCTGGGCGAGAACACGACGGCGCTGATCAGCTGGGACCACGAGAGCCTGGACCAGAACGGCCGCGTGACTACGGGAATCGTGCCGCTGCCGGCGTATCCGCAGCGGCCGCCGGTGCCGGTGGACCCGGACGATTACCTCGATCCGCGCGACATCCCGACCTACAGCGACGCGACCAACGCGGAGTGGCGCACCTTCGACGGCGTCACCCTGATCCTGGACCACGCTTTGAATTGGGGTCACCTGACCTCGACCACATCCTGGCGCCAGTACGACTCGTTGAACCAGACCGAGGAGGACGGCACCAACCGCGCCGACCTGTACATCGACTCGGTCAACACCGAGAGCAACGAGACCTTCTACCAGGAGTTCAAGTTCGCCGGCAGCAACGCGCGGCTGGACTGGGTCGCCGGCGCCAGCTTCTTCAAGGAAGACGCCGACCAGACCAGCGAGGTGAACACCAATACCGAGGCCGTGGACAACATCGTCCGCAACCTTGGCATCGCGCCCACGCCGGACGGTAGCCTGTTCGGCTTCACCTCGCTGCTGGCGCAGATGGCCGGCATTCCGGTCTCGCTGGTCGGCGACCGCTGGAACGAGCGCTTCACCAACACGCTGTCGACGACCGCCTACGCGGCCTTCGGCGATGTGATCTGGCGCGCCACCGACCAACTCAATGTCACCTTCGGCTTGCGCTACACCCGCGACGAGAAAGAGTTCACCTGGCTCAACACGCCGCGCAACGCGCCGGAGCTGGAAGCCAAGCTGGCCTTGCTGGAGTCGCTGGGCTTCTTCGATGCACTGGCGCAGATGGGCATTCCGATCACCCGCGAGACGCTGACGTTCGACATGGCGTTCATCGATCCGCCGGCGATGGTCAACAAGGGAGTGCTGGTGCGCGACAAGCGCAGCTGGAGCGACTTCAGCCCGCGCTTCGTCGTCGACTATCACGTCAACGACAAGACGATGGTGTTCGGTTCGCTGGCCAAGGGCTACAAGGCCGGCGGCTTCAACGCGCTGCAGATCGGCCCGGCGTTCGAAAACGAGGATGTGTGGAATGCGGAGGTCGGCATCAAGCAGTCGTTCGGCCGCTTCTCCTACAACGCGTCCCTGTTCCACTACCGCTATGACAACCGCCAGTCGATCCGCCTGATCGATCCGGATCCGAACAACCCGGTGGACATCCCGCGCTTCGTGTTCGATACCGGCGACCTGGAGGCCATGGGCATCGACTTCGACATGCGCTGGAAGGTGACCGATGCCTTCACCCTGGACGCCCAGGCCGAATGGATCGATTCCAAATACAAGGACTACGTGACGCCTGAAGGCGTGGACCTGGACGGTGAACCGACGGGCGAGCCGCGCTTCACCGCGTCGGTCGGCGCGGCCTACAGGATGAGCCTGGGCGACAGCGGCGACCTGCGCTTCTCCGCGCGTCATGCTTACCGCGGGCGCACGCGCTGCAATGCGGGCTCGGACCTGCAGGGCGACTGCGGCGTGAACGCGCTGCTGGACATCGGTGAGCCGCGCGAACGCACCGATGTGCGGGTCGGCTGGACATCGCCGCAGGGCACCTGGAGCTGGGCGGTCTACGGCAACAACGTCTTCGACAATCAGTATGTGAAGGGCCTGAACACCTATGGTCGCGGTCCGCTGGGCGTCGTGGGCGCGACCATCAGCGAGCCGCGCACCTACGGGATGGAAGTGGCCGTGAAGTTCTGATCCGCGCGGCAACGCGTTGGACGTGGGCCCCGGCATCGTGAGATGCCGGGGTTTTTGTTTGCCGCCGATCCCGGCATTCTTGTGCGATGCCCGTGCGTCGCAATGTCCCCGTCGTCGATCTCTCCGCCGAACCCTTGAGCCGCCTGCCCGGCGTCGGCCCGCGCGTGGCCGAGAAGCTCGCCGCGCGCGGCCTGGTGACGATGCAGGACCTATGGCTGCACCTGCCGTTGCGCTACGAAGACCGCACCACGCTGACCCCGATCCGGCTGCTGCAGCCGGGGGTGCCGGCGCAGGTGGAGGGGCGCGTGGAGGCGGTCGAGCGCGGCTTCCGTTACCGCCCCGTGCTGCGCGTCGCGGTCGGCGACGAAGGGCACGGGACGCTGGTCCTGCGGTTCTTCCATTTTCGT
The DNA here is from genome assembly GCF_057654715.1 of Pseudoxanthomonas sp. G3. Classification (NCBI taxonomy): domain Bacteria; kingdom Pseudomonadati; phylum Pseudomonadota; class Gammaproteobacteria; order Lysobacterales; family Lysobacteraceae; genus Pseudoxanthomonas; species Pseudoxanthomonas sp. G3. The sequence goes on along the minus strand of NZ_CM172805.1, from coordinate 3,381,528 downwards.
GCGGCCCAGGTGGCCCAGTTCACCGTGGGCACGCGGATCCGCTGCTACGGCACGCCGAAACCCGGCCAGCATGGGCTGGAAATCATCCATCCCAGCTACCGCGTGCTGAGCGAGAGCGACGAGGCCGCGCTCGGCGAAGCGTTGGATCCGGTGTATCCCGCCGTCGAGGGCCTGGGGGCGGCGACGATACGCAAGCTCATCGGCCAGGCGCTGGAGCGGCTCCCCGACGCCGATGCGCTGGAGGTGCTGCCGGCGACGCTGCTGGAAGGGCTGGGCCTGCCCTCGTTGCGCGACGCCCTGCTGACCATGCATCGCCCGCCGCGCGATGCGGACGTGGCGGCGCTCGCGCTGGGCACGCATCCGGCCCAGCGCCGGCTGGCGATCGAAGAACTGCTCGCGCATCACCTGAGCCTTCGGCGCCAGCGGTTGGCATTGCAACGGCATCGTGCGCCGGCATTGAAGGGGAAGGGCGCGTTGGCCAAGGCGCTGGCCAAGGCGCTGCCGTTCGCGCTGACCGGCGCGCAGCAGCGCGTGTTCGCGCAGATACGCGAAGACGTCGCCCGGCCTTCGCCGATGCTGCGGCTGGTCCAGGGCGACGTCGGCAGCGGCAAGACCGTGGTGGCGGCGATGGCGGGCATGTTGGCCGTGGAAGCGGGCAAGCAGGTCGCGTTGGCGGCCCCTACGGAGCTTCTGGCCGAGCAGCACCTGGCCAACCTCAGGGCATGGCTTGAGCCGCTGGGCGTGCGCGTGGCGTGGCTGGCCGGCAAGGTGACCGGCAAGGCGCGCGCGCAGGTGCTGGCCGAGGTGGCGTCCGGCGAGGCGCAGGTCGTCGTGGGCACGCATGCGTTGATGCAGGAAGCGGTGGTCTTCCACGATCTCGGGCTGGCCATCGTCGACGAACAGCACCGCTTCGGCGTGCACCAGCGCCTCGCGCTGCGCGACAAGGGCGCCGGCCGCGACCGCGTGCCGCACCAGCTGGTGATGACGGCCACACCGATTCCGCGCACGCTGGCGATGGCGGCCTACGCCGACCTCGATGTCTCGGCCATCGACGAGCTGCCGCCGGGGCGCACGCCGGTGCAGACGGTCGCGCTCAGCGCGGAACGGCGCCCGGAACTGGTGGAGCGCATCCGCGCGGCCTGCGCCGAGGGGCGCCAGGCCTACTGGGTCTGCACGCTGATCGACGACAGCGACGATGTCGTCGCGCAGGCGGCGCAGACCACGTTCGAAGCCCTGTCCGCCTCGTTGCCAGAGCTGCGCGTCGCCCTCGTGCATGGGCGCATGAAGGCGGCCGACAAGCAGGCCACGATGCGCCGCTTCAAGCAGGGCGAGGCCGACCTGCTCGTGGCTACCACCGTCATCGAGGTCGGCGTCGACGTGCCCAACGCCTCGCTGATGATCATCGAGAACGCGGAACGGCTCGGCCTGGCGCAGCTGCACCAGTTGCGCGGGCGGGTGGGGCGCGGTGCGACGGCGTCTTCGTGCGTGCTGATGTACCAGCCCCCGCTGTCGATGATGGCCAAGCACCGGCTGGCGACCATGCGGCAGACCAACGACGGTTTCGTCATCGCCGAGAAGGACCTGGAACTGCGCGGTCCCGGCGAGTTGCTCGGCACACGGCAGACGGGCCTTGCGGCCTTCCGCGTGGCCGACCTCGCGCGCGATGCAGGCCTGCTGCCGCAGGTGCATGCCTTGGCGGAGCGCTTGCTGGCGGAAGATCCGGCCTCCGCGGATCGGGTGATCCATCGCTGGGTCGGTGGTGCGGCGCGCTACGCCTCGGCATGATGCGCCGCGCCTTCCGCTGGTCATCCATCGATGCGAGACTCGACCCCCGATAGAGGAAGCGAAGAACGATGACGGACAAGATTCCCCTGCTGATCGACACCGACCCCGGCGTCGACGACGCACTCGCCCTGCTGATGGCGTTCAACGACGCGCGCCACGAGATCGTTGGCCTCACCATCGCCGCCGGCAACGTGGGCCTGCAGCACACCGTGCGCAATGCGCTAAAGCTGTGCGAAGTCGCGGGCCGCGACGACATTCCCGTGTTCGCGGGCGCGCCGGCGCCGTTGCTGCATCCGTCGCCCGACGCCGGTTATGTGCATGGGCAGGATGGCTTCGGCGACGTCGGCTTCGTGCCGGCAGCCAAGCAGGCCGAGGCCGAACACGCCGCGCTGGCGATCCTGCGCCTGTCGCACGTGCATGCGGGGCGGCTGGTGTTGGTCGCTCTGGGCCCGCTGACCAACATCGCGCTGGCGCTGAAGCTGGACCCGACCCTGCCGCAGCGCGTGGCGCGCTTCGTCGTGATGGGCGGTGCGGTCACCTGCCACGGCAACATCACCCCGGCGGCGGAGTTCAACTTCTACTTCGACCCCGAGGCTGCGCACCTCACCCTGCAGGCGTTCGAACGCTACGACCTGGCCGACTGGGAAGCGACGATCGCGCATGGCCTGCCGCACGACCAGGTCGACGCCTGGCTGGCCGCCGACAGCGAACGGGCCCGGTTCTACGCCCGCATCTCCGAAAAGACGCGGCTGTGGTCGGCCGACCGCCGCGGCGACCACTGGTTCGCCGCCGATGCCCTGGCCATGGCCTTCGTGCTCGCGCCGGAGGGCGCGTTGGAGCTGGCCGAGCGCCCGCTGGCGATCGAACTCCAGGGCCAGCACGCCCGGGGCGCCTCGGTGGTCGACTGGCGCCGGGAGAGCGGCCGGCCGGACCAGGCCAAGATCCTGCTCCGCTACGACCAGGCCCGGTTCCAGGACCTGATCCGGGCCGCACTGGCGGCCGGTTGAGCGCCCGGTTGCGCCGGGTGGGAAGGGCGGGCTACAATGCCGCTCTTCCATTCCCGCTACACGGTGTGCCCGCCATGAAGGCCGACATCCATCCCGATTACCGCGAAGTCGTCTTCCACGACGTGACCTCCGATTTCAAGTTCCTGACGCGCTCCACGCTGGGCACCAAGGAAACGACGAAGTGGGAAGACGGCAACGAATACCCGCTGATCAAGGTCGAAATCTCCTCGGCCTCGCACCCGTTCTACACGGGCAAGCACAAGGTCATCGACACCAGCGGCCGCATCGACAAGTTCCAGAAGCGCTACGCGCGCTGATCGAACGTCGTCCGTCGTACCCGTCCGGCCGCGCCTCGTGCGCGGCCGTTCGCGTTTGTGCGGCGGGGCCGCGTGCCCGGAACAGTCGGTTGCGCCGGCGGCCTCATTCTTTGGTCTGACTTTGGTGCGCTATCGAGCGACGGCTCCAGAGTCGCTGTGCGATAATTCGGTCATCCAAGGTTCACTCCCTGGACTCCCGTCACGCGCCGTCCGGATCTCTGGCCGGCGTTACCCCACGAAGGAGCGCACACTGTGTCCGAACTTGACCAGGTCACGCTGAATGCCGGCGACAAATCCGTCGTCCTGCCCGTCCTCAAGCCCACGCTTGGCAACGACTGCGTCGACATTTCCAAGCTGACCAAGGAAACGGGTCTTTTCACCTACGACTCCGGTTTCACCGCCACCGCGAGCTGCAAGTCGGCCATCACCTACATCGATGGCGACAATGGCGTGCTGTTGTACCGCGGCTATCCCATCGAGCAGCTGGCCAAGCACTCCAGCTTCCTGGAAGTCTCGTACCTGCTGATGAACGGCGAACTGCCGACCCCGCAGGAGTTCGCCAAGTTCGAGCATGAAGTCACGCATCACACGATGATGCACGAGTCGCTGAAGAACTTCCTGCACGGCTTCCATTACGACGCGCACCCGATGGCCATGCTGGCCGGCACGGTCGCCTCGTTGTCGGCGTTCTACCACGACACGCTGGATCTGGAAGACCCCGAACAGCGCCGCCTGGCCGCCATCCGCCTGCTGGCGAAGATGCCGACCCTGGCCGCCGCTGCATACCGCTACTCGATCGGCTGGCCGATCCGCTACCCGCGCAACAACCTCGAGTACGTCGACCGTTTCCTGCACATGATGTTCGAAGTGCCGAGCGAGCCGCTGGAACTCAATCCGGTCGTCGCCAAGGCGCTGGACCTGCTGTTCATCCTGCACGCCGACCACGAGCAGAACGCCTCGACGTCGACGGTGCGCCTGGTCGGTTCGACCGGCGCGAACCCGTACGCTTCGGTCGCCGCGGGCATCACTGCGCTGTGGGGCCCGGCGCACGGCGGCGCCAACGAAGCCGTGCTGAAGATGCTGGAAGAGATCGGCACCCCGGACAAGGTCGAGACTGCCGTGGCCAAGGCCAAGGACAAGGAGTCGGGTTTCCGCCTGATGGGCTTCGGCCACCGCGTCTACAAGAACTTCGACCCGCGCGCCAAGATCATCCGAGAGATGACGCACAAGGTGCTGGGCGAACTGGGCGTGGACGATCCGCTGCTGGAAGTGGCGATGAAGCTGGAAGAGGCCGCGCTGAAGGACGAGTACTTCATCCAGCGCAAGCTCTACCCGAACGTCGACTTCTACAGCGGCATCATCTACAAGGCGCTGAAGATCCCGACCGAAATGTTCACCGTCATGTTCGCCATCGGCCGCACCGCGGGCTGGGTGTCGCACTGGCTGGAACAGCAGGTCGATCCGGAAGCGAAGATCGGCCGTCCGCGCCAGATCTACACGGGTTACGCGCCGCGCGACTACGCGCCGAACGACAAGCGCTGATTGCGCCCCGCGTTCGACAGAAGGCCCCGCAAGGGGCCTTCTGCGTTTGTGCCATCACGCATCCTGGACGATCGCGACGCGGGTCGAGAGTGCGTGCAGCGCGAAGCCGTGGAGGGTCGCGTCCACCGTCGTGGCGCAGTCGGCCAGCACGCTGACCTCATAGCGGGCCGCATCGGGAGACACCGCGGTGAACGCCACGCAGTTCTGCGTCATCATCCCGGCGATCCGCAAGCGGGTGACGCCGGCCTCTTCCAGCAGGCCGCCCAGCGTCGTCCGATGGAAGCTGTCGGCGAACTGCTTCACCACCACAGGCGCCTCGGGCGCGGCGGCCAGGATGCGCGGGTGGATCGCGACGCCGTCGCTGCCGGCCTGGAAGAAGCCTTCGGCGGATGCGGATACGTGCTGGACCAACACGACATGCTCGCCGCGTGTCCGCGCGCGTGAGATGGCGGCCACCGTGGCATCCAAGACCTGTTCCGTGTTCCAGAGCGGATACGCGCCGCCGGGAAAGTAGTCGTTCTGTACGTCGATGATGATCAGGGCGGTGCTCATGATTTACCTTGGTGGGACGGGATGCGGGCATGCTAGGCACGCCTGCGGTCGCGGTGAATTGCAGTCCGCAAGAATCCGTACCGTTCTGCTTGAGGATTGGAAGACATGCCCCTGGACAAGATGAGCCGCAGCATCCTCGCGCATCTGGAACGCGACGCCCGCGCGTCCTGGCAGGCGCTCGGTCGCCAGGTGCACCTGACCGGGCAGGCGGTGGCGACCCGCGTGCAGCAGATGGTCGACGACGGCACCATCCGCCGCTTCTCCGTCGTGCGCGGCGACCTCCGGCGCTACTTCATCACCGTGTTCATGGACACGCCGCGATTCGAAGCGTTCGAAGCCTTTCTTCAGGCCCGCGAGGACGTCGAGAGCGCAAGCAAGATCGCGGGCGAAGGCTGCTACCACGTCGTCCTCGCCTGCGAGGAAGAGGCGGCGCTGGACGCCTTCACCCAGGCGTTGCTGGCGTACGGCCGCTATAAGGTGGCCAGCGAGATGCGCCGCGTGAAGGACTGAGCGACCGCCGAAGGCTGCCTTCGACCGACTGCAGCAACGCCTTGCGACTGTTGCCGGTGTCCTGCAGGCCCGCGTCGGCACGCGCGCCGAACGAGTACTTGGTCGCAAGTACGAGCGCGTCGCGCTCGCTGACCATGAATTCGCCAGCCATCTCTTCGGATTGCCCGAACTGGTCCTGGTCGGCGGTATCGATGAAATTGCCACGCGCCTCACGGTAGCCCGCATAGATGCGATGCGCCTCGTCCCGGTCGGAACCCTAGCCCCATCCTTTGCCGAAGTTGCCCGTGCCCAATGCCAGCGCTGCCACGCGCAGGCCCGGTGTTGCCGCAGACGCGACAGCGCATGCGTGCTCTCCCGGCGGAGCGTCTCAAGGCGCGGCGCGTCGGGATCGCAAGCGTCAGTGGGTGCGTGCGGCCGATAGGGTCTTGCATGGGGGTGCGTTGCGCCCGGCGTGACGCGCGCGGCGCAGGACCTCAGCGCGGGAAGTCGGATTCGTAGCCGGCGATTTCCTCGTCCGCCAGCAGCTGGCGCAGCTGCACGGCCGAGGCGCGCCGCATCGGCTTCTCGTCCACCGAGGACAGCGGCGCCTGGCGCAGGGCGTCATGCGGCAGCACGGTGACATCGAAGCTGAGGTCTTCGGCGCTGAACACCCAGACCGGCACGTCGGCCACGCGCTCGCGGTCCATGCGCAGGCGGCGCGTACGGGCTTCGGCCGGAACGCGATGATCTTCGAGGAAGCGGGTGACCGCATCCGGATCGTCGCTGTGGACGTGCAAGTGCACCGGCGAGTTGCCGTCGGCCGTGCCGTCCAGCACCGCGCCGACCAGGCGCGGCGAGAACGCGGCGAGGAATTCCATGGCTCGCTGCGCGGCCTCGCGCCGGCGCCGCAGGCCCTCGGCATGCGCCTCGCCGACGAACAAGCGTTGATAGGTGCGCAGCGCGTCTTCGATCTCGCGATTCCGCGGGAGCGACGCGTCATCATGGATGCCGAGCCGGCTGGCGGCCTTGAGCTTGGCCTGGTGGAAGTCACGGATGCCGCCTTCCGCCATCAGGCGGGCGGCCTCATGCGCCAGTCGCTGGCGGCGCTCGCGGGTGCGGGTTTCGGCGTGCTGACGGGCGTGGTGCATGGCAGGCCTCCGCGTCGAAACTGGACCCGACTGTACACCATGACCCTCGAATGTCCATGACGGCATCGTGGTGCCGTCATGGCGCCTTCACGTGCGGCAGGATCAGAAGATGTCGAACGCCTCTTCATCCGGCACGGCGTCTTCGGGGCCGTACAGGTCGTAGTCCTGGATGCGCTCCATGTCCTCGACCTTCACCCACTCGGTGACGCCGTTGAGCGTGGCCTGGACCATGCCGTCCGGCGGATCGTTGGATGCGATCGGCTTGTCCTTCAACGCCACCCGCATGTAGTCGATCCAGATCGGCAGCGCGGCCTTGCCGCCGTACTCGCGGTAGCCAAGCGACTGGAAGTTGTCGCGGCCCACCCACACCACCGTCGCATACTGCCCACCGAACCCTCCGAACCAGGCGTCCCGGTGATCGTTGGTGGAGCCGGTCTTGCCGCCCACGTCCTCGCGGCCCAGCACCTTCGCGGCGGTACCCGTGCCGCGCTGGACCACATCGCGCATCATCGACACCAATTGGTAGGCCGTGCGCTCGTCGATCGCGCGCGGAGCCACGACGGTGTTCGGATCGGCCGGCTTCTGCTCGACCTTCGGCGTCTCAGCCGCGGCAGGCGCCGTGGGCTTCGTGCCGGCCGAGGGTCCGAAGTTGAAGCCGTCCACGACCTGACTGGCGGGCGTGCTGCCGCCATGCGGGCCCTGGCCGCAACCGCGGCAAGCCACGGCGGCGTTCTCCTTGAACACCACGTTGCCCTCGCGGTCCTTCACTTCGTCGATGAACCACGGCGTCACCCGCGACCCGCCGTTGGCGAACACGGCATAGGCGCGCGCCATCGACAACGGCGTCAGCGACGCGGTGCCGAGCGACATGGAGAGGTTGGGCGGCAACTCGGCTTCCTCGAAGCCGAACTGGCTGATGTACGTGCGCGCGAACGGCACGCCGATCCCGTCCAGCAGGCGCACCGATACGAGGTTGCGCGACTGCACCAGCGCCTCGCGCAGGCGCATCGGGCCGCGGAAGCCGCCGCCGTCGTTCTGCGGGCGCCACATGTGGCCGCGGCGGTCGCGGAAGACGACGGGTGCGTCGAGCACGATCGACGCCGGGTTGAAGCCTTTTTCGAACGAGGCGGCGTACAGGAACGGCTTGAAGCTGGAGCCCGGCTGCCGCCTCGCCTGGGTGGCGCGGTTGAACTTGTTGCCGGCGAAGCTGTAACCGCCGACCAGCGCCCGCAGTGCGCCGTTGTTGGCATCCAGCGACACCAGCGCCGCCTGCGCGCGCGGAATCTGGTCGATGACATAGCTGCCCTCGTCCTTGCCCGCCTTGATACGGGTCAGGTCACCGCGCTTGAACAGCTTGGCCGGCGTGCGACCGGTCCATTTGCTGGCGGCCGCGGGGAGGGTGAGTTCCTTGCCGTCGGCCGTGACGACCGTGGCGCCGCCATCATCATGCGTGCGCGCGACGACGACCGGCAGCAGGCCATTCTGGGCGGGCACCCCGCGCAGGTGCGTGGCCAGCGCGGCCGCATCCGCATCGGCGGCCACGTCGAAATGGGACTCCACGCCATTCCAGCCATGGCGGTGGTCGTACATGCCCAGACCGTCGCGGACGGCTGCGTTGGCGGCGTCCTGCAGCGGCGCATCCAACGTAGTGGTGACGTGGTAGCCCTTGGTGAGGGCTTCGGGTCCGAAGCGCGCGATCATCTCCTGGCGCACCATTTCCGCCACGTACGGCGCGTAGACCTCGACCGGACGCTCATGCGGTTTGGCGTGCATCGGCTCGGCCTTGGCTGCCGCGGCTTCCGCCGCGGTGATATAGCCGTCCTCGCGCATCCGCTCCACGACGTACGCGCTGCGCTGCTGGTTGCGGCCGGGATTGCTGATGGGGTTGCCGCTGGACGGGAACTTCAGGGCGCTCACCAGGGTGGCGGCTTCGGCCAGGGTCAGCTGGTCCAGGGTCTTGCCGTAGTAGTACTCGGCGGCCGCGGCCACGCCGTAGGAACGGTTCCCGAAGAAGCTCTTGTTGAGGTACAGCTCGAGGATCTCGTCCTTGGTCAGCATCTTCTCGATGCGGATGGCCAGCATCATCTCCACCAGCTTGCGGGTATAGCTGTACTCGGAGCTGAGGAACCACTGCCGGGCGACCTGCTGGGTGATGGTGCTGCCGCCGGCCACGCGGCCTTCCTTGCGGCTGGCGATCTGCCACACCGCGCGGGCGATGCCGGTGGGGTCCACGCCGTTGTGCTCGTAGAACTTGCTGTCCTCGGCGGCGATGAAGGCCTGCTTGACCCGGGCCGGGACCTGATCGATCCGGACGGGATAGCGGCGGATCTCGCCGTACAGGCCCATCAGGCGGCCGTCGCTGGCGTAGATGTAGAGGGGCTCCTGCAGCTCAACGTTGCGCAGGGCCTGGACGTCCGGGACCTTGGCGGAGACCGTGTAATACAGCACCCCCAGGCCGATGACGCCGGCGAGGGCAAGTATCAGGAACGTGATGAGGGTCCAACGGAGAAGACGACGGAACCGGGACATCCAGTGCTTTCCGATTGCAGAATTCGTGGCGGCAGAGTATAGATGACCGCCGGGATCGCCACAGGCGATTCCAAGGGGAACAGGGACTTGGGGAACAACCCTCGTGAAACGTGACAAGCCGCACAGCCACGTCAACGGCGGTTGCCAAGCGTAAAAACTTGGTTATTAATGTGGGCGCGCGTCGTGCGCCTTGTGCCCGTCGGAAGGGGAAAGACCGTGGGGCTACTCCCAAAAAGCCAGTCGCCGCTGATCGGCGTCGACATCAGTTCGACTGCGGTGAAACTGCTGCAGCTCTCCCGCGTGGGCAACCGTTTCCGGGTTGAGCACTACGCCGTCGAGCCGCTGCCGCCCAATGCCGTGGTCGAGAAGAACATCGTCGAGGTCGAGGCCGTCGGCGAGGCCATCCGCCGTGCGGTGAACCGTGCCGGCAGCAAGGCCAAGCACGCGGCCGCCGCCGTCGCCGGTTCGGCGGTGATCACCAAGATCATCCCGATGCCCGCCGACCTGGACGAGAGCGATCTCGAAGCCCAGGTCGAACTCGAGGCCGTCAACTACATTCCGTATCCGATCGAGGAAGTGAACATCGATTTCGAGGTGCTGGGCCCCATGCCCAACAACCCCGAGATGGTGCAGGTTCTTCTGGCGGCGTCGCGCTCGGAGAACGTCGAGCTGCGCCAGTCCGCGCTCGAACTGGGCGGGTTGACGGCCAAGATCATGGACGTGGAGGCCTTCGCGGTCGAGAACGCCTTCGCCCTGATGGCCAACGACCTGCCGGTTCCGCAGGACGGTGTGGTCGCGCTGGTCGACATCGGCGCCACGATGACCACGCTCAACGTACTTCGTCGCGGTCGCAGCCTCTACAGCCGCGAGCAGGTGTTCGGCGGCAAGCAGCTCACCGACGAAGTGATGCGCCGCTACGGCCTGACCTACGAGGAGGCGGGGCTGGCCAAGCGCCAGGGCGGCCTGCCCGAGAGCTACGAAGTGGAAGTGCTGGAGCCGTTCAAGGAAGCGACCGTCCAGCAGATCAGCCGCCTGCTGCAGTTCTTCTACGCGGGCAGCGAGTTCAACCGCGTCGACCAGATCGTCCTTGCCGGTGGCTGCGCCGCGCTCGCCGGCCTGCCGGAAATGGTCGAAGAGCAGTTGGGCGTGCCCACCGTGGTCGCCAATCCCTTGGCCCAGATGACCCTCGGCCCGCGCGTGCAGGCGCATGCGCTGGCCCAGGATGCTCCCGCGCTGATGATCGCCACCGGCCTGGCTTTGAGGAGCTTCGACTGATGGCAAGAATCAACCTACTCCCGTGGCGCGCCGAGCGCCGCGTACAGCGGCAGCGCGAGTTCTACGTGATGCTGGGCGCCGCCGCTGTCGCGGGCCTGCTGCTGTCGTTCCTGCTGTGGTTCCACTACGACCGGCAGGTGTCGGGCCAGACCGAGCGCAACGATTTCCTGAAGGCCGAGATCGCCAAGGTCCAGGCCCAGAACAAGGAAATCGAACGCCTGGACGAGCAGAAGCGCCGCTTGCTGGCGCGTAAGGAAGTCATCGAGAAGCTGCAGGCCAACCGCTCGCAGATGGTGCATCTGTTCGACTCTCTGGTGCGCACCATTCCGGACGGCGTCATGCTGGGCAACATCAAGCAGGATGGCGAAGTGCTGACGCTGGAAGGCCGCGCGCAATCCAACGCACGGGTCAGCGCCTACATGCGCAACCTCGAGACATCGGGCTGGATGACCAAGCCGGAGCTCTCGATCATCGAGTCCAAGCCCGAAGAGGTCAAAACGCTGACCAACACCGGGGCCAGTCGTGCGCTGCCCTACGTGTTCAAGCTGACGGTGCGCCTGGCGAATCCCACCGCCGAACAGGAGGCGGAGACGGCTGCGGCCGGTGCTGCGCCTGCCACGCCGGGAGCGGCGCCCGCCGCGCCGCTTGAAGGCCAGCCGGCCGCACCGGCGACGCCCGCGCCCGCGACGCCCGCACCCGCGACCCCGCCGCCCGCCGCGCCGGCCGGTAACACTCCCCCGGCCACCGGGAGCGCCTCATGAGCAAGAAGAACGGATCGCTCAAGAACCTCGACATCAACAACATCGGCGCTTGGCCGCAGAACGCCAAGATCGGCTTCTGCGTGATTCTCGCGCTGTTCATCCTGGCCTTCGCGTACTTCCTTTTCATCAAGGGCAAGACCGAGACGCTCGACGGGCTGGAACAGGAGGAAGTACGCCTGCGCCAGGATTTCGAGAAGGAACAGGCGAAGGCCGCGAACCTAGAGCCGCTCAAGCAGCAGCTTGCCCAGATGGAACAGGTGTTGCAGCAGATGCTGCGCCAGCTGCCCAGCAAGACGGAGATGCCCGACCTGATCATCGACATCTCGCAGACGGCGCTTTCCAGCGGTCTGGCCAACGAGCTGTTCCAGCCGGAACCGGAGACGCTGAAGGAGTTCTACGCCGAGAAGCCGATCCAGTTGCGCATGGTGGGGAACTACCACCAGTTCGGTGCGTTCGTCAGCGGCGTGGCCTCCCTGCCGCGCGTGGTGATCCTGACCATGCACGACATTTCGCTGCAGCCGAAGGCGGGCAAGGGTGGCGTCAACCGCGGCGCCCTCGAGCTCTCGGGTACGGTGAAGACGTACCGCTACCTGGACGAAACCGAAGTCGCCGAGCAGGAGGCCGCGGCTGCGGCCGCGCAGGGCGACGATGCGAAGAAAAAGCCGGCGCCGAAGAAAGAAGGGGGTGACGCGTGATGCTTCCGAGCACGCTTTTCGCGCGTAGCATGGCGATGCTGATTGGCGTGGCGTCACTGGCAGGATGCGCACGCGGCATTACCAGCACGCCGGGCGATGCGCCCAATCTGGAGAGCTGGGTGGCCGACGTGCGGGCCCGGCCCGCGCCGCCGCTAGATCCGTTGCCGGTTATGCAGCAGTTCGAGACCTTCGAATATGCCGCCCAGACGCTGCGGGATCCGTTCAGCGACGCCTGGAACAACGCGGAAGGGGGCGGACTCCGTCCCGATCCCAACCGCCGCAAGGAAACGTTGGAACAGTATCCGCTGGACAGCCTCGACATGGTCGGCACGATCGGCAAGGGCGCGGCTCTGGTGGCGCTGGTGATGGGGCCCGACAAGGTCACCTACCGGGTACGTCCGGGAAACTACCTGGGGCAAAGCGATGGCCGGGTCACCTCGGTCCGCGAAGATGGGTTGGAACTTGTCGAACTAGTGCCGGATGGCGCAGGCGGCTGGCTGGAACGGCCGGCGTCGATCGCGCTTGAAGATCAATGATTGGGGGATACACGATGACCGCTTCGAACGCCAACCGCCTGCGGCCGTCCCGGCGCCTGGCCACCCTCCGGGCCTGCTCTCTGGGACTGGCCATCGGCCTGCTGGCGGCCGCCAGTGCGGCAAGCGCCGCATCCCAGGGTGGGCAGTCTTCCGCTCCCGCGTCCGCTCAACCCGCGCAAGCCGTCTCGGTGTCCAACATCGACTTCCGCCGCGGCGAGGATGGGGCGGGCCGCCTGATCGTCAAGTTCGATGGTCAAGGCGCGGCGCCCGATCTGCGTAACCAGGGCGACAGTGTCGTAGTCGACATCGGCAATGCGTCGCTGCCTGCATCACTTCAGAAGCCGCTGAACGTCGTGGACTTCGCGACGCCGGTGCAGCGTGTCGAAGCGCAGGCCATGGCGGGTGGCGCCCAGTTCGTTCTGAGCACGCGCGGCGACTTCGAGTCCCTTGCGTACCAGTCGGGTAACGAATACGTCGTTGAGATCGTGCCGCGGGCCGGCCAGAAGGCGACGGGCAATGCGAACACGGCCGCCGGCACGAGTTCCGCCTCCATCGTGGCTGCCGCACAGAAGGTTGCCAGCGATGCGCGCCGTTACAGTGGCCGCCCCGTGACGTTCAACTTCCAGGATGTCCCGGTCCGCACCGTGCTCCAGCTGATCGCCGAGGAATCCAACCTCAACATCGTCGCGTCCGACACGGTGCAGGGGAACGTCACCCTCCGGCTGGTCAACGTGCCCTGGGACCAGGCGCTGGATATCGTCCTGCGCGCGAAGGGCCTGGACAAACGAAAGGAAGGTGCAGTGGTCTGGGTGGCTCCGCAGCCAGAACTGGCCAAGTTCGAACAGGACAAGGAAGACGCCCGCATCGCGATCGAGAACCGCGAGGATCTGCGGACGGACTACATCCAGATCAACTACCACAACGCCGCAGCGATCTTCAAAGCGCTGACCGAGGCCAAAGGCGTCGGCAACAGCGGCGGTGGCGGCAGTGGCGGCTCGAGCAGTCAGAACGACAACGGCTTCCTCTCGCCGCGGGGTCGTATCGTGGCGGATGAGCGCACCAATACGCTGATGATCAGCGACATCCCGAAGAAGATCGCACAGATGCGCGAGCTGATCGCGGTGATCGATCGTCCTGTGGATCAGGTACTTATCGAAGGTCGCATCGTGATCGCGACGGATACCTTTGCGCGTGACCTGGGTGCACGTTTTGGCATCAACGGGCGCCGCTCCGGCGATCGGACTCAGATCATCGGCGGCAACATTACCGACAATGTCAATGTCGGTAACGGCGATGACCGGGTTCTGCCTCGTGATATGAACGTGAATCTGCCTGCTAGTGGCTTCATCGACAATACGGCTGCGAGCATCGCGTACACCTTGCTTGGCCGTAACTTCGATTTGGACATCGAGCTTTCGGCGCTTCAGGAGGAAGGGCGCGGCGAGGTAATCTCTAATCCCCGCCTGGTGACTACCAATCAGCGCGAGGCCGTGATCAAGCAGGGTCGAGAAGTGGGTTACCTGACCGTCACCGGCAGCGGAACCGGCGTTGCGACGCCCACCGTGCAGTTCAAGGAAGCGTTGCTGGAGTTGAAGGTCACCCCGACCATCACCGACGACAATCGCGTCTTCCTGAATCTCAACGTGAAGAAGGATGAGGTCCTCCAATTCATCGATCTGGGCGATTTCGGTTCGGTCCCGGAACTGGCCCGTCGCGAGATCAACACCGCAGTGCTGATCGAAGATGGCCAGACTGTCGTCATCGGTGGCGTGTACGAGTTCAGCGACCGCGCCAGCGTGGCCAAGGTGCCCTTCCTGGGCGACATCCCCTTCCTGGGCAATCTGTTCAAGAAGAAGGGTCGCAGCAAGGAGAAGGCCGAATTGCTGATCTTCGTCACCCCGAAGGTCTTGCGGGTGGCGGAGCGCCGCTGACCGGACCCGCTGCGTCATGCGAGAAAAAGGGCCTGAGGGCCCTTTTTCTTTGTGCGCGCTGCCAGCTGAATCGGGACTTCGTATGCCATGGGTCCTGTGAACCTTCAGGGCGCGGTTGGGTCAAAATCGGCCTCCATACCGACTTCCGGCTCTCCCATGGATTCTTCGTCCGGCACGATCGACCACGGAACCGATACAGGGGTGTCGCTCCACGCCGCCTTCGCGCGCCTGCGCGAAGACCTCTCGCAGACCATCGTCGGCCAGGCCGCGCTCGTCGAGCGCCTGTTGATCGCCCTGCTCGCGGATGGCCACCTGCTCGTCGAGGGCGCACCGGGCCTGGCGAAGACGACCGCCATCCGCGCGCTGGCCTCGCGTCTCCAGGCGGAATTCGCGCGCGTCCAGTTCACGCCTGACCTGCTGCCCGCCGATCTCACCGGCACCGAGGTCTGGCGACCGCAGGAAGGGCGCTTCGAGTTCCAGGCAGGACCGGTGTTCCACCCGCTACTGCTGGCGGATGAGATCAACCGCGCGCCGGCCAAGGTGCAGTCTGCGCTGCTCGAGGCGATGGGCGAGCGGCAGGTGACCGTGGGCCGGCACACGTATCCGCTACCCGCGCTGTTCCTGGTGATGGCCACGCAGAACCCGATCGAGCAGGAGGGCACGTTCCCGCTGCCGGAAGCGCAGCTGGACCGTTTCTTGATGCACGTGAAGATCGGCTATCCCGAGGCGGCGGCGGAAGCCGACATCCTCAGGCTGGCCCGGGATCGTGCGCGCGACGAGATGCAGGCGGTACCCGCCGTCGTCGAACGCATGCCGCTAGAGGACGTGTTCCTAGCCCGCGCGCAGGTGCTGGACCTGCACTTCGCGCCCGCGTTGGAGCGCTATCTGATCGAACTCGTTCTCGCCTCGCGCAACGCCGCGCGATACGACTCGGCCCTGGCGCGACGCATCGCGTGGGGCGCCAGCCCCCGCGGCTCGATCGCGCTGGAGCGTTGCGCGCGCGCGCGCGCCTGGCTGGCAGGCCGTGATTACGTCACGCCGGACGATATCCGCGCGATCGCGCCGGACGTGCTGCGACACCGCGTGCTGCCGAGCTATGAGGCGACCGCCGAAGGCTGGGATGGCGATCGCTTGGTGAAGGCGCTGCTGGATGTGGTGCCCTTGCCCTGATCGCACGGCTGCGCATCCCGACCACATACGCATGAGCGACGGCATTCTCCCCACGCTGCAGGAACTGATCGCCCTGCGCGCCAGCGCGCAGCGGCGTCCGCCCGCACTGCGGGGACGGCACTCCGTCACCGGGCCGTCAGCATCGCCGTTGCGGGGGCGTGGCATGGAGTACGCGGAATCGCGCGAGTACGTGGCCGGAGACGACGTGCGCCACATCGACTGGCGATTGACCGCGCGTAGCGGCCGCACCCATACCAAGCTTTTCCAGGCCGAACGCGAACGGCTGACGCTGATCGTGGCCGACACGTCGCCGCTGCTGTACTTCGGCACGCGTACGCGCTTCAAGTCCGTCCAGGCGGCGCGTGCAGGCGCGGTTGCGGCGTGGCAGGCCGTCCGCGAGGGCGACCGGCTGGCGACCCTGCGCGGCAGCGCGACCGAAGCGCCGGTGCCGCCCGCATCAGGGACGCGCGGTGCGCTGCGCGTGCTGGATGCCCTGGTCCGCTGGTACGCAAAATCTCCCGTGGACGATCTCGGCCTCGCGTTCGCCCTCGATCATGCTGCGCGCTTGCTTCGCCCGGGCTCGCGCCTGCTGGTCCTGGCCGAACCCCACAGCATCGCGGACATCCCGGACACGCGCTGGACCGCCTTGGCCGCCCATCACGATGTCGTGGTGCTTCTGCTGACCGATCCGCTGGAGACGGATC
This sequence comes from Pseudoxanthomonas sp. G3, assembly GCF_057654715.1. Taxonomy (NCBI): domain Bacteria; kingdom Pseudomonadati; phylum Pseudomonadota; class Gammaproteobacteria; order Lysobacterales; family Lysobacteraceae; genus Pseudoxanthomonas; species Pseudoxanthomonas sp. G3. The sequence goes on along the minus strand of NZ_CM172805.1, from coordinate 3,365,087 downwards.
CGCCCTCGCGCTCGCTGCCGTTCGCCACCGGCGATCGGCGGGTCGAGCTGGATCTCGCGAGCCAGGTGCAGCGCGATGCCTGGCGAAGCGAGTTCCAGGCGCCGCTTGAGCGCGCGCTTGATCGCCTGCCTTCGCGCGGCGTGCAGGTGCGCACGCTGTCCACCGAGGCCGCCAGCGATGCCTGGTTGGTGGCGCTCGGCCGCGCGCAACCGCAGGTAGCGTGATCATGGCACCCGACACGCTGGTTCTTCGCGATGTGCATGTGCCGCCGGCGCCCTCATGGTGGCCGCCCGCGCCGGGGTGGTGGCTGGTCGCGGCCGGCATCGTACTGGTGCTGCTCGGCCTCGGCGCGTGGCGGTGGCACCGGCATCGGCGCCGTCGGCGCTGGCAGCGGTGGTTCGACGCCGTGCCGCAGGGAAGGACGTCGGCCGAACAGGTCGCCGCCGCCTCGGAGCTGCTGCGCCGAGCCGCGCGGCGCGTGTCGCCTGCCGCTGACCGTCTTGAGGGCGAGGCGTGGTTGCGGTTCCTGGATGGCGAGCAGGGCCGCACCTTCAGTGCAGGCCCCGGCCGGGTGCTGCTCGACGGCGGCTACCGTCGCGACGTCGCACCGGCCGAGCTGGCGGCAGCGCTCGCGGTCGCGCGGGTGCGTTTCCTCGAACTGATGGCGGCGAAGCGATGAGCGTTTCGCTGCCGACGCTGCAACTGCTGCAGGACGGTTACGCCGGCTTTGCCTGGCCTTGGGCATGGCTGGTTTTTCCGCTGCCCTGGCTGGTGCGTTGGGCATTGCCGCCGCGGCGGGCGCAGTCGGATGCCCTCAAGGTGCCGTATGGCCGTGCCGTGCAGGCGATCGCCGCGCAGGGCGGGCGTGGGTTGCACGGACGCGGCGCGGCGTTGGCGTGGCTGGTGTGGTTCCTGTTGTGCGCGGCCATCGCGCGACCGCAGCAATTCGGCGACGCCGTGACGCCACCGGTGAGCGGACGCGACCTGATGCTCGCGGTCGACCTGTCGGGCAGCATGACCGAGCCCGACATGGAGCTGGGCGGCGCCGTCGTCGATCGCCTCACCGCGGCGAAAGCCGTGCTCGCTGATTTCCTCGACCGCCGCGACGGTGATCGCGTCGGCCTGCTGGTGTTCGGCCAGCGCGCTTATGCGATGACGCCGCTGACACGCGATTTGCAGACGGTGCGCGAACAGCTGCGCGACGCGGTGGCCGGCCTGGCCGGTCGGGAGACTGCGATCGGCGATGCCATCGCACTGGCCGTACGTCGCCTGCGCACGCGGGAGGACGGCCAGCGTGTCCTGATTTTGCTTACCGATGGCGTGAACTCCGCCGGCGTACTGACGCCGCAGAAAGCGGCGGAACTGGCGAAGGAGGAACGCATACGCATCCACACCATCGCCTTCGGAAGCGACGGTGGGATGAGCCTGTTCGGCATTCCCCTGCCGATGCCCGCCAGCTCGCCGGAAGATATCGACGAAGCGACGCTGCGCGATGTCGCCGCGCAGACCGGGGGACGGTTCTACCGTGCGCGCGACACGAACGAACTGGCCGGCATTTACGCCGAGCTCGACCGGTTGGAGCCGGTCCAGCAGGCGGGCAAGGCCGTACGTCCGCGCATCGAGCGCTACTACTGGCCGTTGGCGGCGGCGTTCGGTTTCGCGCTGGTGGCGTTCGCATGGCCGCGGAGACGCACATGAGCGCCTTCTGGAACGCGCTGCATTTCCTGCGTCCGTACTGGCTGTGGGCCTTGCTCGCGCTGCCGCTGCTGGCGTGGTGGTGGCGCCTGCAACGGCACCGCCTGAACGCCTGGCAGGGCCACGTGGACGCGCACCTGTTGCCGCATCTGCTGGTACGGGGCGGCGGTGCGGCGCGCGCGGGCATGATCGTGGCCGCGTTGGCGTACGCGCTCGCCGTGCTCGCGCTTGCCGGGCCGAGCTGGCGACAGGGCGACCAGCCGTTGTGGCAGGCCCAGCGTCCGCTGGTGGTGGTGCTGGATCTTTCCAGCCGTATCACGACGACGGACCTGCCGCCTTCGCGGCTGCTGCAGGCACGGGCGAAGCTCGCACGGCTGCTCGACGCGCGCGCCGGCAGTCCGATCGCGTTGGTCGCCTTCGCGGACGATGCGTTCACGGTCGCGCCGATGACCGACGACACGGCCAACATCCGCCTATATCTCGACGAGTTGTCGCCGGAGATCATGCCGGTGGACGGGCAGCGCGCCGATCGCGGCATCGCCTGGGCGGCGCGCCTGTTGGCCCAGGCCGACTTCCGCAACGGCGACATCCTGGTGCTCACGGATCGCGCAGGTGATGGCGCAGAGAAAGCCGCCTCGGATGCGCGCGCGCAAGGCTACATGGTCTCGGTCCTCGGGTTAGGCACAGCCGCAGGCGCCGCGTATCGCGGCAACGATGGCACGATCGGCCATGCGGGCTTGGACACCGCATCGCTGCGTGCATTGGCTGCGGCGGGTGGAGGACGTTACGAACCGGCGACCACCGACAACGGCGATCTCGCCGCGCTCGGCGTGGCATCGCCGGCGCTGGAGACCGTGGGCACGTCGACGGTGCCCGGAGGTGGCAAGGCATGGCGCGACGAAGGCTATTGGTTGCTGATCCCGCTGATGGCGCTGGCGTTGTTATGGTTCCGTCGCGGCGCCGTGCTGGTGCTGGTGGGCGTCTTGTGGCTACCGTTGGCATTGCCTGCGCAGGCCGCTGGCGTCGACTGGTGGCAGCGTGACGACCAGGCCACGCATGCGCGCCTGAAAAGGGGCGCCGACGCCTATCGCCAGGGCGACTATCCGGCGGCCGAACAGGCGTTCACCGGCATCGACACCGTCGAGGGCCAGTACAACCTGGGCAATGCCTTGGCGAAGCAACAACGCTACGACGATGCGGTCGCCGCCTACGATCGTGCGCTGCGGCTGCAGCCGGGCATGGCCGATGCCGTCGCCAATCGCGCCGCGGTGGATGCGGCCCGCAAGCGACCGCCGTCGCCGGGCGACGGGCAGGGCAAGCCCGGCCAGCAGGGCAGTGGCGATCGAGCGTCATCGGGCGCGAAGAGCGATTCCTCCGACGAGAAGAAGGCGGGCCAGCCGCCGCAAGTGTCCCCGCCTTCGCAAGGCGCGTCGACGCCGTCCTCGGGCAAGCCCGGCCAGGCGCAGGTGGGGAAGGATGCGCCGCCGCCCCGCACGCCGCCGAAGCGATCGCCCGACCCGGCGACGCAAGCCGCCGCCGATGCGGCGCAGCGCGAGCGCATGCGCGCCGCGATAGGCGAGCAGAAGGCGCAGGGTGCCGAACAGGCGTCGAAAGACGCACCGGGGGTGCAGGCCGAAACGGCGGAACAGCGCGAACGCCGCCAGGCCGTCGATGCCTGGCTCAGGCGCGTGCCCGACGAGCCCGGCTCATTGCTCAAGGCGAAGTTCCGGCTCGAACACGAGCGCCGGCAGAAGGAAGGACGATGAAGCCCCGCATCTGGATCCTGTTGGCCCTGCTGCTGACCTGGCCGCTGTCGGCCCTTGCGGCGACGCGTGCGTGGCTGGAGCAGACGCAGGTCGCGCTCGGCCAGGCGGTCACGCTCAACGTGGAGACCGATGCGGTCTCCGCCACGCCCGACCTCACGCCGCTGATGCGCGATTTCGAGGTGGAAGGGCAGTCCGACAGCCGCAGCGTGCAGCTAGTGAACGGGCGGATGAGCAGCACCACCACGTTCTCGCTGACCCTGCGCCCGCGCCGCGCCGGCACGCTGGCGATCCCCGCGCTGCAGGTCGGCAACGCGCGCACGGCGCCGCTGGTGCTCCAGGTCAGCGCGACGGCTACGGCGCAGGCGGCGTCCAATGGCTTGGTGTTCGTCGAAACCGAGCTCGACGATGCCAGCCCTTACGTGCAGCAGTCCGTCGGGGTCACCGTGCGCCTCTACTACGCGACGCCGCTGGTATCGGGCCAGCTCGACCTGGACCCGCCGGACGGCGCGCTGCTGCAGCGCGTAGGCGAGATCGTGCAGTCCAGTCGCGAGATCGACGGGCGTCGTTACAGCACGGCCGAACGCCGGTTCCTGCTGGTGCCCGAGCGCAGCGGCACGCTGACGTTGCCGGGGCCTCGTTTCGAGGGGCGCGGTGCCGGTGGCTGGATGGACGACCTGCTCGGTGGCAACAGCCGCGAGGTGAACATCACCGGCGCACCGCGCACGCTGCAGGTCCGCGCGCAACCGGCAGGCGCACCGCAACCGTGGCTGCCCGTGCGCGATCTGCGCCTACGCTACACCGCCGTTCCGCAGCAACTGCGCACCGGCGAGGCGGCCACGCTCAGCATCGAGACCACCGTCGTCGGCGCGACCCAATCGCAGCTGACGGAATTGCCCACGCCCTCGATTCCCGGCGCACAAGTGTTCGCCGAGCCGCCGCAGTACGACGAGCGTTTCGTCGGCGGCACGCCGCAGGTAACGCTGACCCGCCGCTATTCGATCGTCCCTTCGCAGACTGGCAGCCTGGCGATCCCAGGCACGGCGATGGCGTGGTGGGACGTACGCGCGGGCGCCCCGCGCAGGGCAACGTTGCCCGACCTGAGCCTGCCCGTCGTCGCCGGCGCCGGCGCAACGTCGTCCGCGCCCGCGGCAGGCGCGTCGCCGGCCGCAGCGACGCCTTCCGGTGGTGTCGATGATGACATCCTGCTGGACGGCGAACGACGCGTTCCGGCGCACCTGTGGCCGTGGTTGGCCGCCGGCTTCGCCGTGCTGTGGCTGGCCACGCTGCTCTGGGGGCTGTCACGGCGTGGCAGTGCCACGTCCTCCTCGCGGAGTCGCGCGCATGCCGAGGCCGGGTCCGCAGCCAGCGCATCGCCGGCCACGCACACCCCGGCCGACTTGAAGCGCGCGCTGGAAGCCGGCGATCTGGACGACATCGAAGATGCGCTGCGCGGCATGGCGCGCCCGGCGGCCACCGATCTGGACGACCTGCATCGCCGGCTCGCATCGCCCGCCCAGCGCAGCGCCGTGGACCTGCTGCGTCGCGCCCGTTGGGCCGGCGGTGATGCCGCGCAGGCCCGCGCGGCCCTGCGTGAGGCCTTCCGCGGCGGGCCGCAGTGGTCCTCGCCCGAGGTGCGCGCGGCCGACGAGCCGCTGCCGCCGCTGTATCCGAAGTGAGTCGAACGGGCGCGGGTCGGCCCTGTGGCCCGGTTTGCTAAGCTCCCGACTTTGCCTTCGCAGGACCCGCCGATGACCGACGCCGCGCCCGCCACCCGCGCCAAGCTCCCGCTGCACTGGAAGATGGCCATCGGCTTCGGTGTCGGCCTGATCGTCGGGCTCATCGTGCACGCGACCGGCCAGGGCGATGCGGGCTGGGTGCAGGACGTGACGAAGTATGTCACCACGCCCTTCAGCAAGATCTTCCTCAACCTGATCTTCATGCTGATCGTGCCGCTGCTGTTCTCGGCGCTGGTCTGTGGCATCGCCGAGATGGGCGATATCCGCGCGCTGGGACGGATCGGCTGGAAGACGCTGGCCTACACCGTCGTGCTGTCGGCGGTGGCGGTACTGCTCGGCCTGGTGCTGGTGAACCTGTTAAAGCCCGGCGTCGGCGTCGACCCCGCGCTCGCCCAGCAGCTGATCGCCGAGAACGCTGAGCGCACGAAGGAGATCGTCGCCAGCGTCGGCAGCCAGCCGACCGGCATGGACATGCTGCTGTCGATCGTGCCGGACAACGTGATCGGCGCCGCCTCGAGCAATGCCGCCATCCTGTCGTTGATGTTCTTCGCGGTGATGTTCGGCGTCGGCCTGGTGCTCACGCCGTCCGAAAACACGGGCATCCTCAAGCGCGGCATCGAGGGGGTGTTCGAGATCTCGATGACGCTGATCGGCCTCGTCATTCGCCTGGCGCCGTACGCGGTGGCGTGCTTCATGTTCAACCTCGCCGCGATCTTCGGCTTCGACCTGCTGCTGAGGCTGGGGCAGTACGTATTCGTGGTCGTGCTCGCGTTGGCGCTGCACCTGTTGGTCAGTTATTCCGTCGCCCTGAAGCTGGCCGGCTATTCCCCGCTGAAATTCTTCCGTGGCGCGCAGGAAGCGATGGTGATGGCGTTCTCTACCGCGTCCAGCAATGCGACCCTGCCCACCGCGCTGCGGGTGGCCGACGAGAAGCTCGGCCTGCCGCGCACCGTGTCGCGCTTCGTGCTGACCGTGGGCGCCACTGCCAACCAGAACGGCACCGCGCTGTTCGAGGGCGTCACGGTGATCTTCCTGGCCCAGTTCTTCGGTGTGGACCTGTCGCTGGGCCAGCAGTTCATGGTGATGCTGGTGTGCATCCTGGGCGGCATCGGCACGGCCGGCGTGCCATCCGGTTCGTTGCCGGTGGTGGCGCTGATCTGCGCGATGGTCGGCGTGAACCCCATCGGCATCGGCCTGATCCTGGGCGTGAACCACTTCCTGGACATGTGCCGCACCACGCTGAACGTCACCGGCGATCTGACCCTGGCCTCGCTGGTGGCCAAGGGCGAACGCGCCGACGTGAAATTGCCGGGTCAACCGGGCTAACACCCCGGAAAGCACGCTGCAACCGCGACAGGGCGGGCAGGGGGTGGGACAATGGGCTCGCCCGCAGCCCGCCGGGCGCCGCCCCTGTTCCGACTCCCCATGACGACGCCCACCCGCCGCCAGCTCGCCAACGCCATCCGTTTCCTCGCCGCCGACGCGGTGCAGGCCGCCAACTCCGGCCACCCCGGCATGCCCATGGGCATGGCCGACATCGCCGAAGTGCTGTGGAACGACTACTACCGCCACAGCCCGTCGAACCCGCACTGGTTCAACCGCGACCGCTTCATCCTGTCCAACGGCCACGGTTCGATGCTGCAGTACGCGCTGCTGCACCTGGCCGGCTACGACCTGCCGCTGCAGGAACTGAAGAACTTCCGCCAGCTGCACAGCAAGACCGCCGGCCATCCGGAACGCCACGAAACCCCGGGCGTGGAAACCACCACCGGCCCGCTCGGCCAAGGTTTCGCCAATGCGGTGGGTTTCGCGCTCGCCGAGAAGCTGCTGGCGCAGCGCTTCAATCGCGAAGGCCACGACCTCATCAACCACCGCACCTTCGTCTTCATGGGCGACGGTTGCCTGATGGAAGGCGTGTCGCACGAAGCCGCCTCGCTCGCCGGCACCTGGGGCCTGGGCAAGCTGGTGTGCTTCTGGGACGACAACAAGATCTCCATCGACGGCAATACCGATGGCTGGTTCACCGACGACACGCCGGCACGCTTCGAGGCCTACGGCTGGCAGGTGGTGCGCAACGTCAACGGTCATGACCCGGTCGAAATCAAGACCGCCATCGACACCGCGCTGAAGACCGCCGACAAGCCGACCCTGATCTGCTGCCGCACGACGATCGGCTTCGGTTCGCCGAACAAGGCCGGCAAGGAATCCAGCCACGGCGCCCCGCTGGGCAAGGACGAGCTGGAGGCCACGCGCGCCGCGCTCGAGTGGCCGTACGGTCCGTTCGAAATCCCCGCCGAGATCTACGCCGGGTGGAACAAGGTCGAGGCCGGCAAGGCGCTGGAAGCCGATTGGAACGCGCTGCTCGACGCCTACACCGCGCAGTACCCAGAGCAGGCCGCGGAACTGAAGCGTCGCGCCTCGGGCGAGCTGCCGGCCGACTTCATCGCGCAGGCCGATGCCTACATCGCCAAGGTGCAGGCCGAAGGCCCGGTGATCGCCTCGCGCAAAGCCTCGCAGAACACCATCGAGGCGTTCGCGCCGCTGCTGCCGGAACTGGTGGGCGGTTCGGCCGACCTGGCCCATTCCAACCTCACGCTGTGGAAGGCGAGCAAGTCCGTCTCCACCACAGATCCGAACGCCAATTACGTTTACTACGGCGTGCGCGAGTTCGGCATGACCGCGATCGCGAACGGCCTGGCGCTGCACGGCGGCTTCGTGCCGTTCGACGCCACCTTCCTCGTGTTCAGCGACTACGCGCGCAACGGCGTGCGCATGAGCGCGCTGATCCCGGCGCACGCCATCCACGTGTACACGCACGACTCCATCGGCTTGGGCGAAGACGGTCCCACGCACCAGCCGGTCGAACACCTGGCCTCGCTGCGCTACATCCCGAACAACGACGTGTGGCGTCCGTGCGACGCGGTGGAGTCGGCGGTGGCGTGGAAGCAGGCCATCGTGCGCCAGGACGGCCCCAGCTGCCTGGTGTTCTCGCGCCAGAACCTGCCGCACCAGCCACGCACCGACGCGCAGGTGGGCGACATCGCCCGTGGCGGCTACGTGCTGGCCGATGCCGACGGCACGCCGGACATCATCCTGATCGCCACCGGTTCGGAAGTGGGCCTGGCCACGCAGGCGAAGGCCGCGCTGGACGCGCAGGGGCTGAAGACGCGCGTGGTGTCGATGCCGTCGACCGACGTGTTCGACCGCCAGGACGCCGCTTACCGCGAATCGGTGCTGCCCACGGCCGTGCGCAAGCGCGTGGCTATCGAGGCCGCAATCAGCGACTTCTGGCGCAAGTACGTGGGCCTGGACGGCGCGGTCATCGGCATGACCACGTTCGGCGCCTCCGCGCCGGCCGACGCGCTGTACAAGCACTTCGGCATCACCGCCGAAGCGGTGGTCGAGGCCGCGAAGTCGCTCTGAGCGGCGGCTTCACGATGACGAAAAAGCCGGGCAATGCCCGGCTTTTTCATTGCAGCGTTCAGCGCGTCTCGCGTAAGCCGAGCGCCAGCAGCTTCGCCTCGAGGCGTTCGCCCAGGTTGCCTGGCGCGGCGAGATCCATGCGCGCCATCGCCTCCGCATCGTCCGGTTGCGCGCCCAGCGCACGCAGCAGGGTGCCGATCTTCTTCCACGGCGTGGCGGTGTTCGACTTCAACCAACCGAGTGCCTTGACGATGCGTTGCTCGACCTCGGTGAAGTCGCTGCCCAGCGGATAGTCCGGCAGCGTGCCGTCGCGACGGAAGGCGCGCAGCCGCGCGGACAGATGGACCGGTGTGTTGTCGATCCAGTGGCCCGGTGCGTGGAAGCCGCTGCGTACTTTGCCGGCGTGCTGGGCCTGCGCGACCAGCGTCTGCTGGAAGCGCGCGTCGGTGATGCCGCCCATCGCGATGATGCAGTCCTCGTCGTTCTTCCCGCGCAGGTCGGCGATGCCGTACTCGTTGACGTACAGGTCGCGAAGGTGCCGGGGAATCGTGGTGTACCCGTAGTTCCAGCGCACGTTGGAAGCGGCCTTACCCGCATCGTCACGCACGGCGCGGAACATCAGCGCGCTGCGCGCGTCGTCCAGCGCGTTGGACATGTCGACGAAGTTGTACTGGCCGCCGACACCGGAGACGACGCGGCCGTCCTCCAACCCGTCGGACACCGCGGCACCGAGCGCGGTGACCATCATGCAGGAGTTGAAGAAGCGTGCCTCGTGCCGCTGCAGCCGCGCGAGCGATTCATGGCCGCGCTGGAGTTCGTTGATCAGGCTGATACGGCGCATGCCGATACCGCGGCGCTGGTCGTCCGGCAACTCGCGCAGCCACTGGTAGAACGCAGGCGAGCCCAGGTAGAACGCACCGTGCAGGTACTCGCCGTCGCGTTCCAGTCGCGCGTGGTCGCCCAGGTTGGCAGTACCGTCGGCGATGCGCCGCATCAGCGCTTCATCGTCGACCACCTTGCGCCGGATCACGCCGGTCTCGACCAGCCGCTTGAACCCTTCGTTGACCATCTCGCTGCAGCCGTACAAGCCGACGGCGAACGGGTCGAGGCCGCCGCAGGCGACGACGGCAGGGTGCCGTTCCAGTTCCGGATCCAGCGCCACCAGCACGCGCCGGTAGGTGGCGTTGTCGGTGTGGCGCAGCACCAACGCGTGGCACAGCGCATCGGCCAGCGCCCCGATGCCGATCTGTAGGGTGCCGCCGTCGCGCACCAGCGCGCTGGCGTACAGGCCGATCGCGTATTCGGCATCCGATACCGGCTGGCGCGGCAACCCGAACAGATGCGGATAAGGGCCGGGCGGGGTGATGACGATATCGAAGTAGGCTTCGTCGACCGCGGCCGTGCCGCCGATCCACGGCAGCTGCGGGTCAATTTCGGCGACCAGCAGCGGACGCGGCAGGCCGCGCGCGACGATGGCGTCCACGGTGTCCTGGGTCAGGTCGTTGTTGCACGAGAACGACAGGCGCGTACCGCCGGGCTCCCGCGCGACTTTCTGCACGATGACGTTGAGCGCACGGTCGGCGAGCGCACGAGCGACGTGCGTGTAGTTGAGGCTGGCGTACAGCCGCTGCGCGGTGGTCGAGCGCAGGAGCGCGCCGCCCTGCATGTAGAACTCCTCCACTGCCATGTGCGCGGGCAGCGCGTCGCGCTTCATCGCCTGCACGTAATCCAGGCGCGGGAAATCGTCGCCGAAGTGGCGCGCGGCGAACGGCTTCACGAAGCGGCCCTCCAACCCCTGGCCACCTGCAGGCGGATCCAGCGAAAGCGCGGTGTACAGCGACCACGGCCGCGACGGATCGCGCGCGCCCCGCGTGTACAGCGCGTTGAGCAGCCGGTGCGGCTTGCCGATGCCGAGCGGCGCGCCGATGCGCAGCGGCCCGCTGGTATGGGCCAGGATGAGGTCGACGGCGTCGTCGAGATCGGTGAGGTGGCGTGGGGTCATGGCGTGCAGCGTACCGAGCCGCGCGTTAACCAGCCATGGGTCACTGTTCCAGCATGTCCGGCCGGAACAGTCGTCGTCGCGACACTTCGCGGCCGGACACCATGAAGCGGCCGTCGCCCCGGTAGTGCACGGTACGGGGAATGCGCGGCGAGGGCGCGACATGGGCCGCGACGATGCGCCACACGAACAGCGGGTAGTCGGCGGTGATCCGGGTCTCATGCAACTGGCATTCGAACTGCGCGTGGCATTCGGCGATGCGCGGCGCGTCCACCTCGCGCGCGGGTAAGGCGCTGAGATCGAAGCGCTCGAACTTGTCCTGTTCCGTGCTGCTGCAGTTGCCGATGCGCACGACGGTATCCAGCAGGTCTTCGGTCGGCAGGTTGATCACGCACTGGCGGCTGGCGCGGGCCAGCGCATGGCTCCGGTTGGCCTGCCAGATATAGGTGCCGACCAGGTCGTAGCCCAGCATCATGTGCCAGCCCAGCGTCATGATCGCGCGTTCGCCGCGGTGTGCCGTGCTGAGCAGCACGACCGGCCCGGGCTCCAGATAGCGGCGCGTCTGGTCCACGGGCAGAGATTTCCAGCGCTTGGGATGTGTCATGCGGCTCGCTCTGGTGGCGCCGCCGCAGGATACGGCGACGTCAGTCGAGGGTGTGTGTGGAGTCGGCCACCCGGCGCACTTCGTCCGGATGGTGGCTGACGTAGACGATGGGCAGGCGGATTTCGTCGCGCACGCGCTGCAGGTAGGGGATCAGTTCCTCGCGGCGGGCCTGGTCCAGCGACGACAGCGGCTCGTCGAACAACAGCAACGACGGCTGCGCCAGCAGGGCGCGGCCGATCGCCACGCGCTGCGCTTCGCCTCCGGAGAGGTTGCGCGTGCGGCGGCCGAGCAGCGGCGCGATGCCCAGCAGGTCCACGACCGCGTCGAAGCCGAAGCGGGGCGTGCCACGCCCACCATGGCGCCCGTAGAGCAGGTTGCGGCGCACGTCGAGGTGCGGGAACAGGCGGGCATCCTGGAAAACGTAGCCGACGCGGCGCTGGTGAACCGGCACATCGATGCGACGCGCGCTGTCGAACAGGCAGTGGCCGTCGACGTCGATGCGCCCGGCGACCGGCGTCACCAATCCCGCGATGGCATTGAGCACGGATGTCTTGCCCGCACCCGAGGGTCCCACCAGGGCGATCACGCGTGCGTCGTCGTCGATGCGCACATGGCGATGGAACTGGCCACGCTGCAGTTCGATGTCCAGGTGCAGCATCAGACATCCTCGCTCTGACGCGTGTGGTGCCGGCGCACCAGCCATTCGGAGAACAGCAGCGCGGCCAGCGAGATCGCCACCGCCACCGCCGCCAGGCGCCAGATACCGGCTTCGCCGCCGGGCACCTGCATCAAGCCGTAGATCGCGGACGACAGCGTCTGCGTTTCGCCGGGAATATTCGACACGAACGTGATGGTGGCGCCGAACTCGCCCAGCGCCTTCGCGAACGCGAGTACGCTGCCGGCAACCAGCCCGGGCCAGGCCAGCGGCAGCGTGATGGTGAAGAACACGCGCCACGGTCCTGCGCCGAGTGTGGACGCGGCCTGTTCCAGTCGCCGGTCCGTCGCTTCCAGCGACAGCCGGATGGCGCGCACCATCAACGGGAAGCCCATCACCGCGCAAGCCAATGCGGCGCCGGTCCAGCGGAACGCGAACACGATGCCGAAGTGCGCCTGCAGGAACGCGCCGATCATCCCCTGCGTACCCAACGACACCAGCAGCGCATAGCCCATCACCACCGGCGGCAGCACCAGTGGCAGGTGCACCAACGCATCCAGCAACGCTTTGCCCGGAAAGCGTGTACGGGCCAGCAGCCAGCCCACGAGTATCCCGAACGGCAGGCTGGCGAGCGCCGCCACCACCGCCACCTTCAGGCTGAGGCGGATGGCGGTGAGTTCTTCCGGAGTGAACGCGTCGAGCACGAAGGCGTCAGTCCTTCACCGCGAAGCCGCGGCGGATGAAGAGCGCGTCCGCCGCGGGGGAGGCGAGCCATTGCACGAACTGCGCCGCCTGCGCCGAGCGCGGTCCGCGCAGGGCGGCGACCGGATAGACGATGGGCGGATGACTGTCCTCGGGAAACGTCGCCACCACGCGCACCGAGGGCTCGGCTTTCGTGTCGGAGGCATAGACGATACCCAGCGGCGTTTCGCCGCGCGCCACCAGCATCAGGGCGGCGCGCACGCTCTCGGATTCCGCAAGCCGTGCCTTGACGCCGTTCCACAGCGACAGCGATTCCAGTGAAGCCTTGGCGTATTTCCCCGCGGGCACGGTCTGCGTCTGGCCCACCGCCAGGCGGCCGTTGCCCAGCGCGGCCAGGAACGTCGCAGGATGCTTCAGGTCCACGCGCACCTTGCTGGACTTCGGCGCGACGAGCACCAACTGGTTCCCCAGCAGCGAGCGGCGCGTGGCGGCATCGAGCTTGCCGCGCTGTTGCAGGTAGTCCATCCATTCCAGATCGGCGGAGAAGAACACGTCCGCCGGCGCGCCCTGTTCGATCTGGCGCGCCAGCGCCGAACTGGCGGCATACGACACGCGCACCGGCACGCCGGTCTGCTTCTGGTAGGTCGCAGCGGCCTCATCCAGCGATTCCTTCAGGCTGGCCGCGGCGAAGACGGTGATGCCTGCGTCATTCTGGGCCAGGACAGGCGCGGCAAAGGCCACGAGAGCGATCAACAAACCACGTAGCAGGACCATGGCGAACTCCGGATGGGGGAACTATCCTCGGGACAATGCCGCGTTGAGTACCTTGGCGAGCGCCACGCCGCCGGCTCGCAGTTGTCGCTCCACGACGGGCAGATGCCGGTCGACGTATATCTGGTCCAGCTTGGCGCGGCGCGGATAGAAGCCGGGCTGAATGACGACGCGGCACGACTGCGTTGCCCAGTCCGCCGACGGCGGCGGCAGCACGACGACGCCCAGCGACGGACGCGGCAGCGCCCGCAGCCGGCGCAGGTACTCGGCCTCGCTGCGGCCGGTGGACAGCAGCATGCGGCTGTCCCACAGCGTGTGCAGGTTGGTGCCGCGCCCGTCGAAGTTGATTTGCACCTCGTTGCCGCCCTTGTCGCGGCCATAGCCGGCATGCAGCGGCTGGTGAACGTCGCCGACGAAGTGGACGACGAACTTCAGCGCCTGCAGCCGTTCGGCCTGCGTGCGCTTGGGGTCGGCCAGGATCGCAGCCTGCGTCCTGATGGCTTCCACCACGCAGTTGCCGTCGGGGCAGTCGCGCATCTGTTCGTAGGCGCAGGCGTGTTCGCCGATGTTGACGAAGTGCCAGCGCGACGTCTTCTTGCCGAGCACGGGATCGCTGTCGCGCAGGTCGTCCGCCCAGCTGGCGATGCCGGCGAGGGTGGGGTCCGGCTCGCCTTTCAGCAGCACTTCGGCCTGGCGTCGCGCCGCCGGCGTCAGGTCGTCCCACGCGAGCTGCGCGACCAGGCGATGGCCCATCGGACCCCACGCCCACGCGGGTGCGGACAAGAAGGTGCCGGCGAGCAAGACGACGAGGGTGGCGGCAAGAAGAAGGGGACGGACCATGTCGGTACTTTACCCGACACGGGCCGTCCCCATTGCGCGTCGCGTGCTGAGCGTGGCTCAGAACTTCACGACATAAGCCACGCCATATACCAGCGGGTCGATGTTCGCGGTACCCAGCTTGGCGCCGTCGACCTTGACGTCGGTATCGATGTCGATCCAGCGGGCATCCACGCGCACCGCGCCACGCTCGCTGACCTTGATGTCCATGCCGACGTGCGCGGCCAGGCCCCATGAGTCATCGAGTTCGAGCTTGGTGCCGTCCAGCGCGCCCTTCGTGTCTTCGCTGAAGAACGTGGTGTAGTTCAGGCCGGCGCCGAGGAACGGCGAGACCTTGCCCTTGCGGTTGAAGTGGTACTGCAGCGAGACGGTCGGCGGCAGGTGCTTGGTGCTGCCCACCGTGCCGACGCCGTCGACGGCGATGTCGTGCTGGAACGGCAGCGCGGCCAGGACTTCCAGGCCGAGGTTGTCGCGCAGAAAGTATTCGAAGGTGATGGTCGGCTTCACGTCGCTGTCGATGTCCAGCGGCAGCGTGCCGCCGGCGAGGGCGCCGTTGCCGGATTTCGGGTTCACCTGATGCGCGCCGACGCCCAGCGTCCAGTCGCCCTTGGACTGGGCGAAGGCGGGAGCGATGGCGCCCAAGGCGAGGGCGATGGCAATCGGGATCAGGGTCTTTTTCATGATGGTGACGCTCGTTGGAATGTGGGGCCAGTCTCCGCCCGCCATTCGCACGCCGCCTTGATCCTGATCAATGCCCGCGACGGCGGGCGGGCGGGGCGGCCTGATAGAATGTCGGCCCCCGTCAACCCCGCCGCGCCGGGCGCGGCCGCAGGAGTCCTGAGCAATGTCGATCAAGGTGGGTATCAACGGCTTCGGCCGCATCGGACGCAACGTGCTGCGTTCCGCCGTGCAGAACTTCGGCAACGACATCGAGATCGTCGCCATCAACGATCTGCTGGAACCGGACTACCTGGCGTACATGCTGCAGTACGACTCCGTGCACGGCCGCTTCGACGGCGACGTGAAGGTCGAAGGCGGCGCGCTGTTCGTCAACGGCAAGAAGATCCGCCTCACCCAGGAACGCGACCCGGCCAACCTGAAGTGGGACGAGGTCGGCGCCGAGGTCGTCATCGAATCCACCGGCCTGTTCCTCGACAAGGCCACCGCGCAGAAGCACCTCGATGCCGGCGCGAAGAAGGTCATCCTGTCGGCGCCGTCGAAGGACGACACGCCGATGTTCGTCTACGGCGTGAACGACAAGACCTACAACGGCGAGGCGATCATTTCCAACGCCTCGTGCACCACCAACTGCCTGGCGCCGATCGCCAAGGTCCTGCACGACAAGTGGGGCATCAAGCGCGGCCTGATGACCACCGTGCATGCGGCGACCGCGACGCAGAAGACCGTCGACGGCCCGAGCAACAAGGACTGGCGCGGTGGTCGCGGCATCCTCGAGAACATCATCCCGTCCAGCACCGGTGCGGCCAAGGCTGTCGGCGTGGTGATTCCCTCGCTCAACAAGAAGCTCACCGGCATGTCGTTCCGCGTGCCGACCAGCGACGTGTCCGTGGTCGACCTGACCGCCGAGCTGGAAAACCCGGCCTCCTACGAGGAGATCAAGGCCGAGATGAAGGCACAGAGCCAGGGCGCGCTGAAGGGCATCCTCGGCTACACCGAGGACAAGGTGGTGGCCACCGACTTCCGCGGCGACACCCGCACCTCGATCTTCGACGCCGAGGCCGGCATCGCGCTGGACCCCACGTTCGTCAAGCTGGTGGCCTGGTACGACAACGAGTGGGGCTATTCCAACAAGTGCTTGGAAATGGTCCGCGTCGTCGCCGGCAAGTAAGCCGCAGCGCGGCCCGGGCGGCCGCTGCATGACCCGATACGGGCGCCTCCAGGGCGCCCGTATCGTTTCCGGGTATCGCCAAGTGATACCCGATGCGCCGTCCGAAACCACCGGCGGATCGGAATCTTGCAAATCCCCGGGCCATGCCCGAGGCTGCGGACGCGGCTGCATGGACGGCCGGAGGGCGCGGCATTCCGCGTCCTTGCACCGGAAACACGCACAGGCGAGGTCGGGGAATGGATGACGTGGTCGGGTTGTTGGTCCTGGTGGGGCTGGCCGTACTGGCCATGCCCGTCCTGCTCATCATCGCGTTGGTGTCGGTCAGCGGCCTGAAGCGCCGTGTGACGACGCTGGAAGCGCAGATCGCGCAGTTGCGCGCGGCACGCGCTGCCGAAACCGCCGTGCCGACCGCCAGCGTGGCGACGGCGACACCGGCCGCACCACCGGTCGACGAAGGCCCCACGCTGGCGGATCTGATGCGCGAGGCCGCGCCCACGCCGCCGCCGCGCGTGACGCCTGCCCCCGCCGCGGCCCCCAGCCGCACCGCCGGTCCGCCGCCGATTCCTCCTGCATCGGACGTTCCGCGTCCGTCGCCGCAACCGTTGCCGCCGCGTCCCATGCCGCCAGCGCGTCCCGCGACGCCGGGCCTGCTCGAAGTCGCCCTCCGCGCGGTGCAGCGCTGGTTCACCGTCGGCAACGTGCCGGTGAAGATCGGCGTGCTGGTGCTGTTCGCCGGCGTCGCCGCGCTGCTGAAGTACGGCGCCGACCAGGGCTGGTTCACCCTGCCGCCGGAGCTGCGCCTGGCCGGCGTCGCCGCGGCCGCGCTGGGGGCGCTGGTGTTCGCCTGGCGCAAGCGCGAGAGCAATCGCGCGTTCGCGCTCAGCCTGCAGGGCGGTGCGATCGGCGTACTGCTGCTGGTGGTGTTCGCCGCCTTCAAGATCTTCGGCCTGATGCCGGTCGGCGCGGCCTTCGCGCTGAGCATCGCGCTGGTCGCCGGCGCGGGCATGCTGGCCGTGCTGCAGGATGCGAAGGCGCTGGCGGTCTTCGCGCTGCTGGCCGGTTTCCTCGCCCCGATCTGGCTGTCGACCGGTAGCGGCAATCATGTCGCGCTGTTTTCGTATTACGCAGTGCTCAACGCGGCCATCGTCGGCATCGCCTGGTACAAGTCGTGGCGGCTGCTGAACCTGCTCGGGTTCGCGTTCACGTTCGGCATCGGCACCGCGTGGGGCCTGTTCGATTACGCGCCGGAGAAGTACGGCACCACGCAGCCGTTCCTGGCGCTGTTCTTCGTGTTCTACCTGCTGATCCCGCTGCTGTTCGCGCGTCGCCAGCCGGCCAGCCGGCGCGACTTCATCGATGGCTGCCTGGTGTTCGGCATGCCGTTGGTGGCGTTTTCGCTGCAGGCCGGCCTGATGCAGGGCGGCACGTTCGAAGACAGCCGCCTGCCGCTGGCGTTCTGCGCGCTGGGGCTGGGCGTGCTGTACGCAGGGCTTTCGTGGCTGCTGCGTCGTCGCGAGGACTATGACGTGCTCGCGCAGTCCTACGCGTTGCTCGCCGTAGGCTTCGCCACGCTGGCGGTACCGCTGGCGCTGTCGGCGCAGGCGACGGCGTGCGTGTTCGCGCTCGAAGGTGCGGCGCTGGTGTGGTTGGGCCTGCGCCAGTCGCGACTGTTGCCGCAGTTCACCGGGGCAGGCCTACAGCTGGCCGCCGCGTGCGCGTTCTTCATCGCGCGCGCAGATGCGTGGACGTCGGGCAACGCCTTCGACGTGCCGGTCGCGCCGATGTTCGCGAACGCGCCCTTCATGAGCGCGCTGTTGATCGCGATCGCCGGTTTCGCCAGCGCGTGGAGTTATCGCGGCCGTCAGGACGCGCTTGCGGGCCTGTACTACCTGTGGGGCCTGGCCTGGTGGCTGGGCAACGGCGCGCTGGAGATCAGCCGCTTCCTGGGCCATCGGGACGAGCCCGATGCGATGCTCGCCTTCGCTGCGCTGACGGGGTGGCTGGCGGCCGAAGTGCATCGTCGCCGTCCTTCGAGTGGACTGGCGTGGACAACGCTGGCGGCCTTGGCTTCCGCGGTGCCGCTGGCGCTGTGGCAGGCAGACGTGCACCAGCAGCCTTTCGCAGGCAACGGCGCGTGGGCGTGGCTGGCCTATGCGGTGTTGGGCGTGCGCAGCCTGCTGTGCCTGCGCGACAGCGAGCATCGCCTCGCCGGTGCGGCGCAGTTCGTGTGGTGGCTGGTGTGGCCGCTGGTGGCGAGCCTGCTGTTCGCCTGGTTGCCCGACTGGCTGGAGGGCATGGGCCAGGGATGGACGGCCGGCCTGATCGCGTTGCCGTGGCTGGCGGTCGTCGCCCTCGCGCTGTTCCGCTGGAACTGGCTGGCGGCGCCGCTGGGCGAGCGTTTCGACGGCTGGCGCACGCCGCTGCTCGGCGTGCTGTTCTCCGTGCTTGCGCTGTGGTGGGTGGGTTCGCTGTTCGTCGCCGGCGGTGCCGCGCCGCTGCCGTGGATCCCGGTGGTGAATCCGCTCGAGCTCGCACAGCTCGCGGTGCTCGTCTTGCTGCTGCGCTGGTGGATGCCGGAGGACCGCAGCATGGCGCCCGCGCAGATCGTGCTGCTGTCCGCGGCAGCCTTCGTCTGGGTCACCTCGGTCGTGCTGCATGCGGTGCATCACTGGGGCGGCGTGCCGTGGGATGGCGCGCTGCTGTCGGGCAGCCTGGCGCAGACCAGCCTGACCGTGGTGTGGAGCGTGCTGGGCGTGCTGGGCTGGGTGATCGGGTCGCGTCGCGGCCAGCGCATGTTGTGGCTGGGTGGCGCCGTGCTGATGGGCGTGGTGCTGGTGAAGCTGATGACGGTGGATCGCCAGCACCTGGGCAACCTGCTGGGCATCGGTTCGTTCATCGCCTATGGCCTGTTGTGCACCGTGGTGGGCTACCTGGCGCCGGCGCCGCCGCGTCGCGCCGATACCGAGGAGGCGACCGCATGAGAACGGTGTTGCTTGCTTTTGCGTTGCTGGCGGCCACGCCCGCGTCGCTCGCCCAGTCGCCGACGAATGCCGCGTACGCGAAGCGTTGGCCGCTGGCCCTGTCGGCCGAGCGCGCGGGCGCCTACCGCGTCGAACTCGATCGCACCGTCTACGCCACCACCGCGTGGCCCGACCTGCGCGATGTCGACGTGCTGGATGCGCAAGGCAAGCCGGTCGCCGCCGCCTTGTTCGCCCCCGAGCAACCCACGGCGCTGCCGGCGCGTCGCGTCGTGGTGCCGTGGTTCCCGCTGCCGGATGCGGCTGCCGGCACGGCGGGAGTCTCGCGTGTATCGGCGCAGTTCGGCGACAACGGGCGCATCGTCCGCATCGACGCTGATGGCGGCGCGCCTGCCACTGCAGACCGCGGTGGCAGATCCTTCCTGGTGGACCTGAGCGGTATCCGCGACGACCCCGAGGCCCTCGAGCTCAGCTGGGAACCGGGTGCTTCGCGCGAAGCCGCCTTCCGCATCGAGGGCAGCCAGGACCTGCAGGCCTGGGACGTGCTGCAGGACCGCGTGACCCTGGTGGAACTGCAGCGTGGCGACCAGCGCCTCGTGCGCGCGGAGGCCCCGATCCGAGGTGGCTACCGCTACGTGCGCTTCGTGCCCCTGGACGCCGCCGACGCGCTGCCGATCCGCGAGGTGCGCGTGCGCCTGGACGCCGCGCGCATGCAGGAAGCGGTGGCGTGGTCGGACCTGCGCGGTCGTCGCGTCAGCGAGCAGGGCGTCGACGCTTACGTGTACCAGAGCGACGGGCGTTATCCGGTCGCGCTCGTGGACCTGGCGATGGACGACTTCGCCGTCGGCGAATGGACGCTGGAGAGCCGCGATGCGGACGATGCACCGTGGCGATTGCGCGCCGGCCCGTGGGTGGCTTACCGCGTGGATGGCGATCGTCCCAGTGCCTCGCCCGAGCAGCCGCTGTCGAGCGGACCGGTGCGCGACCGCTACTGGCGGCTGCGCAGTCGGGGCCCGTTGCCCGAACAGTCCCCAACCCTGCGGTTGGGCTACCGGCCGGAGGTGATGGTGTTCCTCGCGCAGGGCACGCCGCCCTACGCGCTCGTGGCGGGCAGCGCGTCGGCGCGACGTGCCGCCGTGCCGATGCCGGCACTGGTGGATGCGCTGCGCCGCGACCGCGGGCAGGACTGGCAGCCGGCACCCGCCTACCTGTCGCCCGCCGCCGCGTTCGCTGGCGACGCCGCGCTGGTGCCGCCACCGCCCCAGCGCGACTGGAAGGCCTGGCTGCTCTGGGGCCTGTTGCTGCTCGGCGCGGCGCTGGTCGTCGCCTTCGCCTTCAGCCTGTTGCGCAAGCGCCCCGCGGCGTAGATCGCCCGCGGGTTTGCGGCGTTGGAGCGCAGCCGGGACAATAGGCGTCTTTCCGGCTGCCCAGGACTCCCCCCGATGCCCATCGTCCGCATGACCGACCTCGACCTGACCGGCAAGCGCGTGCTGATCCGCCAGGATCTCAACGTGCCGATCGACGCAGGCCGCATTACGTCCGAGCAACGCATCACCGCGTCGCTGCCCACGTTGAAGCTGGCGCTGCAGAAGGGCGCCGCCGTGATGGTCACCTCGCACCTGGGCCGGCCGAAGGAAGGCGTGTGGAGCGAGGCCGATTCGCTGGCGCCGGTCGCCGCGCGCCTGTCCGAGCTGCTGGGCGTGGACGTGCCGCTGGTGAAGGACTGGGTGGATGGCGTGGACGTGCAGCCGGGGCAGGTCGTCCTGCTCGAGAACTGCCGCATGAACGTCGGCGAGGGCAAGGATGACGAGGCCCTGTCGAAGAAGTACGCCGCGTTGTGCGATGTATTCGTGATGGATGCTTTCGGCACGGCGCACCGCGCGCAGGCCTCCACGCACGGCGTGATCCGCTTTGCTGCCGTGGCGGCCGGCGGCCCGCTGCTGATGGCGGAACTGGATGCGCTGGACAAGGCGCTAGCCAATCCGGCGCGCCCGCTGCTCGCCATCGTCGCCGGCAGCAAGGTGTCTACCAAGCTTGAATTGCTGACCAGCCTGGTCGGCAAGGTGGATCAGCTGATCGTCGGCGGGGGCATCGCCAACACGTTCATTGCGGCGGAAGGTCACGCCGTCGGCAAATCGCTTTACGAAGCGGATCTGATCGAGACCGCGAAGAAGATCGACGCCGACGCCAAGGCCCGCGGTGCCGAGATTCCGCTGCCGACCGACGTGGTCGTGGCTACCGCGTTCGCGGCCGACGCACCCGCCACCGTGAAGGCCGTCGATGCGGTCGGCGCGGATGACCTGATCCTCGACATCGGTCCTGAGACCGCGCAGCGCTACGCCGCGTTGATCAAGTCCGCCGGCACCGTGGTGTGGAACGGCCCGGTCGGCGTGTTCGAGTTCGACGCCTTCGGCAAGGGCACCGAGACGCTGGCGCGCGCGATCGCGCAGTCTGCGGCGTTCTCCATCGCCGGTGGCGGCGACACGCTGGCGGCGGTCGACAAGTACGGCATCGCCGACGACGTCAGCTACATCTCCACCGGCGGCGGGGCGTTCCTGGAATTCCTGGAAGGCAAGACCCTGCCTGCCGTCGCCGCACTGGAAGCGCGCGGGGCGTGAGCCGCCCCGCGCTGTTCTTCGATCTCGACGGCACGCTGATCGATTCGGCCATCGGCATCACCCGCTGCATCACGCATGCGCTGACCCAGCTGGATCACCCGGTGCCGACGGAGGCCGAACTGCGCGGCTGGATCGGGCCGTCGCTGCGGACCAGCTTCATGCCGCTGTTGGGCGATCAGGCCAAGGTCGAAGCCGCGGTCGAGCACTATCGCGAACGTTTCGAATCGCACGGCTGGCTCGAGCACCAGGTCTACGCCGGCATCGGCGATGCCATCGAGGCCCTGCATGCGGACGGGCACCGGCTTGCCGTGGTCACGGCGAAGAACGAGCCGCACGCGCGCAAGATCCTCGCCCACCTGCCGTTCGGTCACCGCTTCGAGGACATCATCGGCGCGACGGCCGATGGTCGCTTGAGCCACAAGAAAGACCTGATCGGCGAGGCGTTGCGGCGGCTATCGTTGACGCCCGACGCCTGCTGGATGATCGGCGACCGCCGCATGGATATCGAAGGCGCGCGCCACCACGCCATGCGCAACGTGGGCGTGTTGTGGGGCTTTGGCGGCGAGCAGGAATTGCGTGACGCCGGCGCCGATCACCTGGCGGAGACGCCCGCGCAGCTGGCACCGGTGTTCGGCGGATAGCGCCGAGATCAAACGCGCGTTTCATCGGTGGATTTGCGCAGTCGGGTGTGCGCGCGCAGCATCACCGCTCGATGCTCAGACCAAAAAAATACCAGTAACGCGATGCGACGGCATTGCGTGAAAGCGCTCAAAAACAGCGGTTTCGCCTACCTCCGGTAGACATCCGCGAGGCTGTCCCGGGACACCGCGCACGCGTCGGGATCATCGGTCGTTGCGGCGTTCAATCGCTGTGGTAGCGTTTGCGCGATTACAGGGAATCCGCACCATGACCGAACGCCAGCGCCGCACCAAGATCCTCGCCACCCTCGGACCGGCGACGGACCCGCCTGGCGTGCTCGAGGAATTGTTCCGTGCCGGCGTCAACGTGGTGCGCCTGAACTTCTCGCACGGCGATCCCTCGGGGCAGGCCAAGCGCGCCGCTGCCGTGCGCCTCGCCGCGCAGCGCGTGGGCGCCGAAGTCGGCATCCTCGCCGACCTGCCGGGCCCGAAGATCCGCATCGAGCGTTTCGCCGAAGGCAAGATCGTGCTGAAGAAGGGCGACCGCTTCGATCTGGTCGCCAACGCGGACGCGCCGCCCGGCGACATCCACCAGGTCGGCGTCAGCTACCTGGGATTGCCGGGCGACGTGGCGCCCGACGATGTGCTGCTGCTCGACGACGGCCTGATGCAGTTGCAGGTCGTACAGGTCGACGGTGAGCGCATCGTCTGCACGGTGCTCAACGATGGCGTGTTGTCCGACCGCAAGGGCCTGAACAAGCAGGGCGGCGGCCTGTCGCTGGGCGCGCTGACCGAGCGCGACCGCGAGCTGATCGCCTACGTGGCGGAGAACATCGGCGTGGATTTCATCGCCGTGTCGTTCTGCCGCAACGCCGAAGACATGAACGAGGCCCGCCGCATCGCGCGCCAGCATGGTTGCGATGCTGCGCTGGTGTCGAAGATCGAACGCACCGAGGCCATCGAGAACCTGGCCGAGATCGTCGATGCCAGCGACGTGGTGATGGTCGCGCGTGGCGACCTGGGCGTGGAGATCGGCGACGCTGAGCTGCCGGGCCTGCAGAAGAAGATCATCCGCGAGTCACTCGCGCGCAACAAGGTCGTGATCACCGCCACCCAGATGCTGCAGTCGATGGTCGATAGCCCGATCCCCACCCGCGCCGAAGTGCTCGACGTGGCCAACGCCGTGATCGATGGCACCGACGCGGTGATGCTTTCCGCGGAAACCGCGGCCGGCAGCTATCCGGTGCGTGCGGTGGAAGCGATGGCGCGCATCTGCCTCGGCGCCGAGAAGCAGTTCGAGATGGACACCGATTTCGAGAAGGCGCCGCGCAACCTCGAGCGCGCCGACCAGGCGATCGCGATGGCGACGATGTTCCTTTCCGAGCACATCGGCGTGCGCGCGATCGTGGCGATGACCGAATCCGGCGGCACCGCGCGCTTCCTGTCCCGCTTCCGCTCGAATGCGCCGATCTATGCGTTCTCGCGGCACGATGGCGCCCGCCGCAAGATGGCGATGATCCGCGACGTGTTTCCGATCGCGTTCGACAGCCGCGGCTTGGCCCCGCGCGAGGCCGCGCGCGACGCGATGCGCGTGCTGCACGACCGCGCCCTGCTGGCCGAGGGCGACCGCGTGATCTTCACCAGCGGCGACCACATGGAAAAACACGGCGCCACCAACACGCTGCGCCTGCTGCAGATGGGCGAGCGCGGCAAGGCCGAAGGCGTGGGCGAGCTGTAACCGGGCGAGCTGTAACCGGTTTCCCGGGACGCAGCGAGGTTCCGCGGCGCCGGATCCGGGTGCGCCGCAGCGCGTCCGCGTGCGTCGTCACCCGCGGGCAGTCCCAAGCGGGCTACAATTGGTATCTTTCCCGCCGCTCCTCCAGGAACCCCATGAGCATCGAACAGCTTGCCGAAACCGCCCAGGCCATGGTGGCCGCGGGCAAGGGCATCATCGCGATCGACGAGTCCACCACCACCATCGCCAAGCGGTTCCAGGGCGTGGGCATCGAGAACACGGAAGAGAACCGCCGCGCTTACCGCGAGCTGCTGCTCACCACGCCGAAGCTGTCCGACTACATCTCCGGCGCCATCCTGTATGACGAGACCATCCGCCAGTCCACCAAGGACGGCGTGCCGTTCGCCAAGTACATGGCCGAGCACGGCATCATCCCGGGCATCAAGGTGGACAAGGGCACGCACCCGCTGGCCGGCTGCCCCGGCGAGGTAGTCACCGAGGGTCTGGACGGCCTGCGCGACCGCTTGAAGGAGTATTACAAGCTAGGCGCCCGCTTCGCCAAGTGGCGCGCGGTCATCACCATCGGTGAAGACATCCCGTCCGGCACCTGCATCGAAGCCAACGCCCATGCGCTGGCCCGCTATGCCGCGCTGTGCCAGGAGTGCGGTCTGGTGCCGATGGTGGAGCCGGAAGTGCTGATGGACGGCGACCACAACATCGAAGTCTGCTACGAAGTGACCGAAGCCGTGCTGCGTTCGCTATTCGGCGCGCTGTACGAGCAGAACGTGCTGCTGGAAGGCACGATCCTGAAGGCCTCGATGGTCATCCCCGGCAAGGACAGCGACGAGCAGGCCGATGTCGACGAAGTCGCCGAGTCCACCGTGATGTGCCTGAAGAGCACCGTGCCGGCGATCCTGCCGGGCATCGTGTTCCTGTCTGGCGGCCAGACCGACGAGCAGTCCACCGCCCACCTCAACGCGATGAACCAGCTCGGCAACCTGCCGTGGCCGCTCAGCTTCTCCTACGGCCGCGCCATGCAGCAGGCCGCGCTGAAGCTGTGGTCGCAGGACCTGAAGGGCAACTTCGCCAAGGCCCAGGCCGTGGTGTACGAGCGTGCGAAGGAAAACGGCCTGGCCGCACTGGGGAAGTGGGAAGGCTGATCGCCTCCCTCCCCGCATGATTCCGACGCCGGCCTCGTGCCGGCGTCTTTGTTTCCGGGGCTCACACGTCATCCAGTGGGGATCCGATCCTTCGACTTTCGAGCGAGAAGGTCGCGGGGTCCCCGGCCCATCTTCCGTGGACCTGGCAGGGGCGCTTGCTCGCTCGATGAGGTGACGGCAAAGGCGGGCCCATTCCGCGTCACCGATGCCTAAGTCCCTGCTCCGTTGCGAAAGCCTGGCTGAACGGATGTTCCTCGCCTTAAATATAATTGCCTAAGCAGCTATATCATAGGCACCCATGAAGACACCTGCCGGCCAGAGCACCATCGGTTATCTCATCGCGGACCTCAGCCGGCTCTTCGGCCGGGTCTTCGACCGCCGCGCCGCGCATCTGGGCCTGACCCGCGTGCAGTGGCGCGCGCTCAAGCGCATCCACCAGAGCGAAGGCATCACCCAATCCGAACTGGCCGACCTGCTCGATATGGAACCCATCGCGGTCGGTCGGGTCATCGACCGCCTGCAGAAGGCCGGTTTCGTCGAGCGCCGCAGCGATCCGGATGACCGGCGGGTATGGCGCCTGCACCTGCTGCCGCAGTCCGATGCGGTGATGCATGACATCGAAGCCGTCGCCGTGTCGGTCCGCGAGGACTGCCTGGCGGGCATCGAGGCGGACGAACTGGCCACCACGCTGAAGGTGCTCGGCCAGATCCGCGAAAACCTCTCCCAGCTCGACCGCGCCAGCCGCGGCGAGTCCTCCCTCCGCAAGAGCTGACCCCCACCATGACCAGCAAGATCAACGAGGCCGCCGAGAACGCGGCCAAAGCTCCCGCTCCCAAGCGCCGCCGCGTGCCCGTGTGGCTGTGGGTCGCCGGCCCGCTCGCCGTCGCCGGCTTCTTCGGCTGGGAATACGTCGCCTCGCAGCGCGAAGTCAGCACGGACAACGCCTACATCAAGGCCGAGCGCATCCTGATCGCGCCGCAGGTCGGCGGCCGCGTGGTCGAAGTGGCCGTGCAGCAGAACCAGCCGGTGAAGAAGGGCGACCTGCTTTTCCGCATCGACGCCGATCCGCTGACGATTGCCGTCGCGCAAAACGAAGCGCTAGTCGCGCGCATGGCCAACTCGGCCAACGCCAGCCGCGCCAAGGTGGTGGGCACCGGCACCTCGATCCAGGCCGCGCGCGAGACGCTGACCTGGGCGCAACGCGACCTGCAGCGCATGCAGCAGCTCGCCAGCCAGCAGCTGGTGTCGCGCAAGATGCTGGACGATGCGCGCCACGCCGTCGCTGAAGCGCGCACCGACCTGGCCGATGCCATCGCCAGCCAGTCCGAAGCCACTGCGTCGCTGAGCGGCAGCCCGGGCACGCCGACGCAGGACCTGCCCGAGTATCGCGCCGCCGCGGCGATGTTGGCCAAGGCCCGCCTCGACCTGGACCACGCCGAAGTGCGCGCGCCGGTGGATGGCATCGTCGGCCTGCATGACCTGCAGGTGGGCGAGTACATCAACGTCGGCCAGACCGCGATGCCGCTGGTCGCCACGTCGCCGATCTGGGTGGAAGCCAACTTCAAGGAAACCGAGCTGGAGAAGATGAAGGTCGGCCAGTCCGCAACCATCGAAGTCGACAGCTATCCGGGCGTGAAGTGGAAGGCGCACGTGGCCTCCATCGCCCCGGCCTCCGGCGCCGAGTTCAGCGTACTGCCGCCGCAGAACGCGACCGGCAACTGGGTGAAGATCGTCCAGCGCATCCCGGTGCGCCTGGAGATCGACGGCGCCGCCGCCGATGCGCCGCAACTGCGCGCCGGCATGAGCGCCGACGTGCACGTCGAACTGCGCGATGGCGGCACGGCCTCCAGCCGCGCCACCGCCGCACGCTAAATCCCTGTTTCCATGTCATCCCGGGCGTGCGCGGATGCGGGCGAGGGCACTGTGGTGGGGCCCGGCCCCGCTGACGCCGCGCCCCGGGTGACCTCTGGATCGTCGCGCCCCACGCGCGATGGTCTCTTCCGGAATTTCCCATGAGCACAACCGCCGCTCCCGCTGCACCCGCGCAGGACGACACCGGCAAGCGCACGCTGCTGGTCGGCTCGGTGATGCTGGCCACGCTGATGCAGGCGCTGGACACCACCATCGCCAACGTCGCGCTGCCGGACATGCAGGGCTCGCTCTCGGCCACCCAGGACCAGGTGTCGTGGGTACTGACCAGCTATATCGTCGCCGCGGCGATCCTGACGCCGGTCACTGGCTGGCTGGCTGGCCGGCTCGGCCGCCGCCGCTTGCTGATCATCGCGGTGAGCGGATTCACCGTCGCCTCGCTCTTGTGCGGCATCGCCACCGGCATCGGGGAAATGGTGCTGTTCCGCATCCTGCAGGGCGTGTTCGGCGCGTCGCTGGTGCCGATCTCGCAGTCGCTGCTGCTCGACGCCTTCCCGAAGGAGAAGCACGGCGCTGCCATGGCGATGTGGGGCATGGGCATCATGGTTGGCCCGATCCTCGGGCCGCCGCTGGGTGGTTTCCTGACCCAGAACTACAGCTGGCACTGGGTGTTCCTGATCAACCTGCCGATCGGCATCCTGGCGTTGATCGGCATCATGGCCAGCGTGAAGAAGGACGCGGTGCAGGAACGCAAGCTCGACGGCGTCGGGCTGGCGCTGTTGGCGCTGGGCATCGGTGCGCTGCAGCTGTTCCTCGACCGCGGACAGAGCGAAGACTGGTTCGGCAGCCTGGAGATCCAGGTCGAGGCCGCGATCGCCTTCCTTGCGCTGTACACCTATGGCCTGTGGTGGTGGCGCAAGCGCGAGCACGCGCTGCTCGATCTGGGCCTGCTCAAGAATGCCAACTTTGCCGTCGGCTGCGCGTTGATCTTCGTCGTCGGCATCGTGCTGTTCGCGACGCTGGCACTGCTGCCGCCGTACCTGAGCACGCTGATGAACTACCCGGTGCTGACCATCGGCCTGGTGCTGGCGCCGCGCGGCGTGGGCACGATGTTCAGCATGATGGTGGTGGGTCGACTCCTGGGCCGCATCGATGCGCGCTGGCCGATCCTGGTCGGCATGGGCTTGATGGTGTTCTCGCTGCACGGCATGACCCAGTTCGGTCCGAACGCATCGATGCATTCGATCGTCTGGCTCGGCGTCATCCAGGGCATGGGCCTGGGGCTGGTGTTCGTGCCGATTTCGACGGTGGCCTACGCCACCCTGGAACCGCACCAGCGCACCGAAGCCGCCGGCCTCTTCAGCCTGGTGCGCAACATCGGCTCGTCGGTGGGCATCTCGGTGGTGATGACGATGCTGTCGCGCGCGCTGCAGGTGAACCACGCTGAGATCGGTGCGCGCATCCCGGCCTTCGGCGCGGAGACCACGCTGCTGCCGGCGGCGATGAGTCCGTCCACGGCCACGGGCCTGGCGCTGCTCAATGCCGAGGTCAACCGGCAGGCATCGGCTATCGGCTACCTCAACGACTTCAAGCTGATGATGCTGCTCACGCTGGTGTCGATGCCGCTGGTGCTGCTGATGCGCGGCGGCAAGGCGCCATCGGGCGGCAATGCAGGCGCCGATGCGGCGGCGGCTCACTGACATGCGCATCGAAGGCCTGCATCACGTCGCGATCATCGCGTCCGACTACGTGCGATCGAAGCGCTTCTACACCGAGGTGCTGGGGTTGCGTGTCATCGCCGAGCACTACCGGGCCGAGCGCGACTCCTGGAAACTCGACCTGGCGCTGCCGGATGGCACGCAGGTCGAGCTGTTCTCGTTCCCGTCGCCGCCGGCCCGCGTGTCGCGGCCGGAAGCGTGCGGACTTCGCCACCTGGCCCTGCGCGTGGCCGACATCGACGCCGCTATCGCGCATCTGCACGGGCACGGCGTCACCACCGAGCCGGTGCGCGTGGATGAATACACCGGCCGCCGCTTCACCTTCTTCGCCGATCCGGACGATCTTCCGCTCGAGCTCTACGAGACATAGCGTTCGCGCGTGGGAGCGACGTAAGTCGCGATCGCACGCCATCCGCGACAGCGATCCGTGCGGGGTTCCTAAACCGACAGCGATCGGTTTCCAGAAAGTCCCACGGCATCCGGAATTCACGATCGCGACTTACGTCGCTCCCACGCCGACTTCCGCATCGCCTGGTTCGCCCTTGCACCTCCTACGGTCGCGCGACAGATGATCTGCTACGTCGGACTTACGGCAGCGCAGCGTCGCCCAGCGAGGCCAGCCACTCGTCGTCCGACCCTTCGTTGACGCCTTCGAACAGCGGCGTGGAGAAGTAGCGCTCGCCCGTATCCGGCAGCATCGCCAGCAGCACGTCGCCCGGCTTGGCTTTCTGCGCGACCTGCAGCGCCGCGGCGATGGTCGCGCCGCCCGAAATGCCGACGAAGATGCCCTCTTCGGCGGCGAGGCGACGCGCGGTGGCGATGGAGTCCACGTCGGTCACCGGCAGGATCTCGTCGGCGACCTCCCGATTCAGCACCTCCGGCACGAAGTCCGGCGTCCAGCCCTGGATCTTGTGCGGCTGCCATTCCTTGCCCAGCAGCAGCGATGCGCCGGCCGGCTCGGAGGCGGTGATGCGCACTTCCGGACGCGCGACCTTCAGCACCTCGCCCACGCCGGTCAGCGTGCCGCCGGTACCCCAGCCGGTGACGAAGTGGTCCAGCCGCAGGCCGGCGAAGTCGCGCAGGATTTCCGCCGCCGTGGTCTGGCGGTGATAGGCCGGGTTGGCGGGGTTGGCGAACTGGCGGGCAAGGAACCAGCCGTGCTGCTTCGCCAGCTCTTCCGCGCGCCGCACCATGCCGCTGCCGCGCTCGGCGGCCGGCGTGAGGATGACCTTGGCGCCATAGGCGCGCATCAGCTTGCGGCGTTCGATCGAGAAGGTCTCCACCATCACCGCGACGAACTTGTAGCCGCGCGCCGCGGCCACCATCGCCAGCGCCACGCCGGTGTTGCCGGAGGTCGCCTCGATGATGGTGTCGCCGGGCTTCAGCAGGCCCTTGGCCTCCGCATCGAGGACGATCGCCAGCGCGAGGCGATCCTTCACCGACCCGCCCGGATTGAAGGACTCCACCTTGGCGTAGAGGGTGACGTGCGCCGGCGCGATGCGGTGCAGTTTGACGACCGGGGTGCGACCGACGGTGTCCAGGATGCTGTCGTAGATGGCCATGGAATCTCCAGGTGGGAACGGTCAGGCGGCCTGCAGTGTGGGCGCCGGAAGGTTGCGGGAATGTGTGGGTACCGCCGCGCCGATCGGGGGCTGGCCGAACCAGTGCAGCGTGCCCGCCAGCGCCGCCACCTCGCCGAGGATCAGCAGGGCGGGTGAGCGTACGTGGTGTGAACGCGCAGTTTCCGGCAGATCGGCCAGGGTGCCGTTCAGCACGCGTTGCTCGCGGCGGGAGCCGTTCTCCACGATGGCGAACGGCGTGGAAGGCGCGCGCCCATGGGCCAGCAGGCGGTCGCGCAGGCCTTCCAGGCCGGCCACGCCCATGTAGACGGCCAGTGTCTGCCGCTCCTGCGCCAGGGCCGCCCAGTCGAGCGTGTCCAGCGAGTCCTTGCAGTGCGCGGTGACCAGCCGCACCGCCTGCGCATGGTCGCGATGCGTGAGCGGGATGCCCGCGTACGCCGCGCACGCGACGGCGGCGGTGATGCCGGGCACGACCTCGTAGGGAATGCCATGCGCGCGCAGGAACTCCAGTTCTTCGCCGCCGCGCCCGAACACGAACGGGTCGCCGCCCTTCAGCCGCACGACGCGGTGCCCGGCACGCGAATGCTCGAGCATCAACGCGTGGATGTCCTCCTGCCGCGTGCTCTGTCCCGTGGCCGATTTGCCGACTTCGATGTAGGTCGCATCGCGGCGCCCGAGACGCAGGACGTCTTCGCTGACGAGGCGGTCGTGCAGGATCACGTCGGCTTCGTTCATCGCGCGCAGCGCGTTGAGCGTGAGCAGGCCCGCATCGCCGGGACCGGCTCCGACCACGGCGACGGTGCCACTGCGGGATGCCGGCACCGCCTCGTCCAGCGCGGCGAGGAACTGCTGTTCGGCCTGCGTATGCAACTGCTGCCGGAACAGGCGCGGCAGGGGGCCGGCGAGGATCTTCTCGAAGAAGCGACGGCGCTCCGCCGGCTGCGGGAAGCGCTGGCGGATGCGCTGGCGCTGGCGCGTGAACAGCTCGGCGAGCGAGGCCCACGAATCGTCCAGCAGGGTCTCCAGCTGGCGACGCAGGTGCCGGGCCAGCATCGGGGCGCCGCCTCCGCTGGAGATGGCCAGCTGCAGCGGCCCGCGCTCGACGATGGCCGGTACCTGGAAGCTGGACAGCGCGCCGTCGTCCACCACGTTGGCGAGCAGGCGACGTGCGTCCGCCGCGGTGGCGACGGCGCGGTTCACGGTGCGGTCGCCGGTGGCGGCGATCACCAGCCAGGCATCGTCCAGATGCGCGGGTTCGAACTCGCCCTCCAGCCAATCGATCCTTGCTGCGGCGTGCCAGGCGGCCAACGTGCCGGTCAGTGTCGGCGATACCACCCGCGGGCGGGCACCGCTGCGCAGCAGCGCCTCGGTCTTGCGCTCGGCGACGGCGCCGCCGCCCACGACCAACACCCGGCGGCCTTGCAGGTCGGCGAACAGGGGAAACAGCGGAGCGCTCACGGGGGTGCCGGGCAGAAGCGGGCTGATGACCGTACTGCCCGGTCATAGCGGTCGGAAATGACATCCCACCAAAACCATATGCCTTGCGGTTATAAGTGGTGCCGGCTACGGTCCGGGGAAATCCTCTACAGTCCAAGGCCCCCTCCGGTGGGCCGATCCGCGCCCCACGTCGATGACGCTGACCCAACTCCGCTACCTCGTGGCGATCGCCGATGCCGACCTGAACATCACGCTGGCAGCGGCACGCGTGCATGCCACCCAGCCGGGCCTGTCCAAGCAGCTCAAGCAGTTGGAAGACGAACTCGGTTTCCTGCTGTTCGTCCGCAAGGGCCGCAGCCTGGAGAGCATCACCCCGGCCGGCCAGGAAGTGATCGAGCGCTCGCGCCTAGTGCTGGCCGAAGCCAACAACATCCGCACCTACGCCGCCAACCAGCGCCGCGAGAGCCAGGGCCAGCTGGTGCTGGTGACCACGCACACGCAGGCACGCTTCGTGCTGCCGCCGGCCATCGCCCAGATCAAGCGCGACTATCCGCAGGTCAGCGTCCACCTGCAGCAGGCGCCGGAAAGCACCGCGCTCGACCTGCTCACCCAGGGCGACGCCGACATGGCGGTGGTCAGCACTGCGGGTGACCAGCCGCAGGCCGGCATCGCCGTGCCGCTGTACCGCTGGCGCCGCCTCGTCCTGGTGCCGCGCGGGCATGCGCTGGAACAGGCCGGCGGCGTGCCGGGCATGGCCGACTTGGCCGGCCAGCCGCTGATCAGCTACGAATCCTCGACGCGTCCGGGTTCTTCCTTGCAGCGCGCCTTCGCCAAGGTCGGGCTGGAGCCCAACATCGCGCTCACCGCGCTCGATGCCGACCTGATCAAGACCTACGTGCGTGCGGGCCTGGGCGTGGGCCTGCTGGCCGAGATGGCGGTCAGCGCGGCGGATACCGACCTGCGCGCGTGGCCCGCGCCGGTGGAAGTGAAGGAGTGCATCGCCTGGGCGGTGCTGCCACGTGAACGCGTGCTGCGCGATTACGCGCTCGACTTGGTGCGCGCGCTGGCGCCGCAGATCGATCGCCGCGACCTGCGCCGGGTGATCGACGGCAACCAGGATCCGGACTGGCCCGAGCCGCCCAGTTGGCAGGCGCTGACCCAGACCATCACCAGCTGAGCGTCCCCCGTTGGCGTGATTGACGCCGCACCGGCGTCCGGGCGAGGCTGGCAACCTCTCCCGGGCATGTGTCGGCATTCCCATGAACCGCATTTCCAAGATGGTCGTGCGCATGTACGTGCCCGCGGCGGTGATCGCGGCGGGCGGGCTGGCGACCGCCGAAGCCGTGACCCGTACCGGGCGCTCGCTGGGCGAACTCACGCCGCAGCGGCTGGCGTCGCTCGCCTTCCTGCTCGCCATCCTGCTGGGCACCGCCTGGGCGCTGCATGCGACCTGGCGCCTCTATCGCTGGGCACGCGGCCACGAACTGCGCTGCGCTTGCGGCGGCATGATGTCGCGGGTGCGCTACGACCGGCAGCGGCAGAAGTACCGCAAGTGCCTTGCCTGCGGTGGCAAGAGCCTCGAGGGCGCGCATTGCGGCAGCGCGTGAGGTGGCGGTTCGATCCGATCGCGGCCGGAGGCGCGCTGAGCCTGCTCGTCTTGCTCGTCCTGTTGGCGACCGCCGGCGCGGGGCTGGGCTGGATACGCAGTTTCGTCGGCGACGTTGTCGCCGTGGTCTGGGTGCATTGCCTGCTCGCCAGCTTCGTCTGGATGCGCCCACCGTGGCGACCGCTGCTGGCGCTGGCGGTCGGGCTCATCATTGAGGCCATGCAGTACGCCAACCAGCAGATGGATTGGCAGATGGCGTCGCCGATACTGCGCATCGTGCTGGGCAGCACGCCCGACTGGCTCGACGTGGTCGCCTACCTGATCGGTTTCGTGCTGGCGTGCCTGCTGGAGCGGCGCTTGCCGGGGCGCAAGTGATACTGTAGTGTCACTCGCATGCGCACCGAACTCGTCACCACGTTGAAGCGCCAAGCCACCGATCTGCTGGCCGATGTTGAACGTGATCGTGAGCCGATCCTGATCACGCAGCACGGGCTACCCAGCGCGTATCTGGTCGATGTGGAAACCTACGAAACGCTGTTGTCTCGCATGGCCATGCTGGAAGGCATCGCGCGCGGCGAGCAGGCCATCGCCGAGGGGCGTACCGCCACCCATCGCCAAGCCAGGGACCGGCTTGCCAGATGGTTGAAGTAGTCTGGTCAGAGCCGGCCCTGGCCGACCTTGACGCCGTTGCCGACTACATCGCTCTGGACAACCGCGCGGCCGCCGTCGAGCTGGTCCGACGCGTATTCGCGCATGTGGAACTCTTGGCGGATCACCCGGACAACGGCAGCCGACCTCCGGAGCTGAAGCGCGGTCGCTATCGCCAGATCGTCGAACCGCCATGCCGCGTGTTCTACCGATCTGAGCCGGGACGCGTGCTGATCCTGCATGTCATGCGCAGCGAGCGCCTGCTCCGGCCCGGCATGTTGCAAGCCCGCAAGGTCAGCAAACCACGCTGATGCCCCTTAGGCACCGCAGCCCGGGTCTTTGCCGGCATCCTGGGATACGCATTGCCGGAAATCCTGCGGCAGACCGCGGATCTCGTGCGTCTTGCCAGGTGCCAGGCTGAAGTCCTCCAGCGGCGTGCGGGAGCAGGCCGCGGGGTTCTCGCCCGCGGCAGGTGCTGGGCAGCGTTCTGTATACACGCGGTAGTGGCACTGCCCGGTTTCGCTGGCGAAGCATTCGAACGTGGCCACGCCCTCGCGTAGCGTGGTTTTGCTGAAAAGCGTGTCCACGCCGTTCGCGCTGCTGTGGTGGATGGTGGTGACGCTGGGTTTCTCGTTGCATCCTGCCAGGGCCAGCAGGCAGGACATCAGGGACGTGATGATGCGCATGGCGGTTCCTCGGTTTCCATTCGGCAAGGGCATGCCCACCACGGCGCGAAGGCGCCATGCCGGCGATGCCACGTTGGATGCCGCACGGGGCGGCAGGGTTTACGGCGGCGCTACATGTTGCGGAACAGGGTCATGAAAGGCTGGCTTACGGTCAGCGTCTCCGGGCGGTTCTTCAGCTTCAGCCGGCCGCGGCCGGTGTCGTCGCGACTGACCGAGGCCACGGCCTTCATGTTGACGATGGTGGAGCGGTGGATCTGCTTGAAGGTGGTGGCGTCCAGCGAATCCAGCAGTTCGCGCAGCGGCGTGCGCAGCAGCGATTCGCCCTCGGCCGTCATCACCGTGGTGTACTTGTTGTCCGCCTGGAAGTAGGCCACGTCGTCCACCATGATCAGCTTGGTGTCCTTGCCCGCGCTGGCGGTGATCCACACCAGCGGCGGCTTGGACGAGGCGACCTGGCGCGCCGACAGGTGCCGCAGCAGCGCGTCCAGCGTGGCGCCATCCGGATGCCCCGCCGCCACACGCGCCTGGATGCGCTGCACGGTGGCCAGCAACCGCTCGCGCGTGATCGGCTTCAGCAGGTAGTCGATCGCGCCCTGCTCGAACGCGTCGATCGCGTACTGGTCGTAAGCGGTGACGAACACGACCTGCGTGCGCGGGCTGGCCTCCGCCAGGCCGCGCGCCACCTCGATGCCGGTCAGGCCGGGCATGCGGATATCGAGGAAGGCGACATCCGGCTGCAGCTCGGCGATCGACTCCAGCGCGCTGGCGCCGTCCTCGCATTCGGCCACGATCTGCAGCTGCGGCCAGGTGTCCTTCAACAACGAGGACAGCGCCGTACGCAGCAGTTCCTCGTCCTCGGCGATCACGCCCCGGAAGTTCATGCGGCACCCGCCTTGCCGGCCAGCGGCAGCGTCAGCGTGGCAGCGACGCCACTGGGGAAGTTGGACACGATGGCGAACGAAGCCTCGTTGCCGAAGGTCAGGCGCAGGCGTTCGCGCAGGTTCTTCAGGCCGATGCCGGTACCCGTGCTCTGGCCGCCGAAACCCTGGCCATCGTCGGCGACGGTGAGCGTGGCGTGGTCGTCGTGCTTGCGGGCAAGGATCCAGATGGTGCCGCCGCCGGTCTTCGGCTCCAGCCCGTGCTTGATCGCGTTCTCGACCAGTGTCTGCAGCATCATCGACGGCATTGGCACCGGCTTCAGCGCGTCCGGCACCTCGACCTGCACGTTGAGCCGCGTGCCCATGCGGATCTTCAGGATCTCGAGGTAGGCTTGGGTGCGTTCCAGTTCCTCGCCCAGCGTGGAGAGCGCATCGTCGGTGCGCGGCAGCGAGCTGCGCAGGTACTGGATCAGGTGGCCCAGCATGATGTCGGCGCGCGGCGGATCGGTGCGCGTCAGCACCTGCGCGCTGGCCAGCGTGTTGTAGAGGAAGTGTGGCTCCACCTGCGCGTTGAGCAGGTTCAGGCGCGCCACCGTCAGTTCCTTTTCGCTGACGGTCTTCACGACGTCGGCCTGTTCCTGCCTGCGCTGGTCGGCGACGCGGCGGGTGATGGCGCGGGTGACGGCTTCGGCGTTCTCCACGTTGACGCCGTCGTCGAGCACGAACAGGTCCAGCCACGCGCTCGCGTCCGGCCCGACCATCAGGGTGATGCTGCTGGTGCCGTTGCCTGGCGTGACCGTGGCCTGCACCAGGTCGCGCTTCACTGCGAAGCGCGCCATGATGTTGAAGCGCGAAGGCTGGCTGGGGCCGTCGAAGCTGTCCACTCGGCGCACCTTGACGCGCAACTGAAGGCTGTCGGGCGCGCTTTCCGCGTCTTCGGCGCGCGGCAGCTCGCGCAGTACGCCTTCGATCAGGGAAAACGCCGCAGCGGTGTCCAGCGGCACTTCGATCTGCCTGCGCTGGCGACTCGACAGCGCGGCGCTGTCCAGGCGTCCGGTGATCAGCCAGATGCGGCGCAGGTGGCTGATCGTGCCGATCAGCACCGAGATCATGACCAGCGTCGCGGCCAGGTTGAACAACCAGCTGGCGCCGCCGGACAGGAACGTGTGCTCGAACAAGCCGTTCCACACCAGGCCCGCGATGAGTACCGCGCCGAACCAGGCGATAAGGATGCGGATGATCAGGAGCAGGCTGGGGAACACGTCGGGCACCACGGCGTCGGGAGTGCCGTGGAGGATAACGGGGTCGCCCGCGCAGGGAAGGGGGGCCGCGACGGAACCCGCGATCCGGCGACGAAACCGGGTGGACCCGGGGCGAAGCTCAGGGCTGAGGACGCTCGGCCGTCAGACCTCGATGTGGATGCCGCACTCGCGCTTGAGGCCGTTGAAGCGGGTGTCTTCTTCGCGCATGCCGGGCTCCCAGCGGCGCGTGGTGTGGAAGTCGCCGATCGACACGTAGCCCTGTTCCCACAGCGGGTGATAAGGCAGGTCGTGCTGCTTCATGTACTGCCAGACGTCGCGATCGGTCCAGTCGACGATCGGGTTGAGCTTCCAGCGTTCCTCGCGCTGCTGCAGCACCGGTGCGTTCGCACGGCTGGTCGCCTGGGTACGGCGCAGGCCAGTGAACCAGGTGCCCACGCCGAGTTCCTTCAGGGCCCGCTTCATCGGCTCCACCTTGCGCAGGCTGTTGTACTGCTCGATGCCGACCAGGCCTTGTTCCCACAGGCGACCGTGGCGGGCTTCCATCCACGCGCGGCTGACCAGCGGGCGGAACACCTGCAGGTTGAGCTTCAGGCGCTCGACCAATTCGTCGGCGAAGCGGTAGGTCTCGGGGAACAGGTAGCCGGTGTCGATCAGGATCACCGGCACGTCCGGCTTCTGCTGCGAGACCATGTGCAGCAGCACCGCGGCCTGGGCGCCGAAGCTGGATGACATGGCGGCTTCGGCCGGCCCGTGCTTGAGCGCCCAGGCGACGCGCTGCTCGGCCGTCTGCGTTTCCAGCCACGCGTTCTGCTCGGCGATCTGGTCGGTGTCCAGGGAAAGGGCGGGGGCGCTCATGCGTGCAGTTCCAGGGCGATCTGTCGGTGGGTGGGGTAGGCGGGCAGGGTGACCACGCCGCTGCGGTGGAGGAAGTCGCCGAAGCCTTCGCCGTCGTCGCGTTCGCCGGCGTAGCGCGCGAACAGACCGTCGAGCGTGTCGAGGATGGCGGCCTCGTCGATGTTCTCGCGGTACAGCGTGTTGAGGCGTTGTCCGCGTGCGTCGCCGCCGAGCATCAGGTTGTAGCGGCCCGGCGCCTTGCCGACGAGGGCGATCTCGGCGAGATAGGGACGCGAGCAGCCGTTGGGGCAGCCGGAGATGCGCAGCAGGATCGGCGCATCGCGCAGGCCGTGCTTCTGGAGCAGCGGCTGCAGGCGGTCGGTGAAGTCGGGCAGATAGCGTTCGGCTTCCGCCATCGCCAGGCCGCACGTCGGCAGCGCCACGCAGGCCACCGCCGCGCGCTGCAGGGCCGTGCCCAGGCGCTGCCCGTCATCCAGTCCGTGCGCCTTCACCAGCGCGTCGATGCGCTCGCGTTCGCCGGCGGGCACCCCGGCGATCACCAGATTCTGGTTCGCCGTCATGCGGAACTCGCTCCGATGCACGTTGGCGATCTCGCGCAGGCCGGTCAGGTGCGTCGCATGCGCGGTGTCGGCGATGCGCCCGGCGAACAGATGCAGGGTCAGGTGCCAACGCCCGTCTTCGCCTTCCACCCAGCCGTAGCGGTCGCCGTTGTGGTCGAAGCGGAACGCATGCACCGGCTGCAGCGTCACGCCGCTGCGGCGCTCGATCTCGCCGACCACCGTCTCCAGGCCATGGTCGTCGATCGTGTACTTGAAGCGCGCGCGCTTGCGCACGTCGCGGTTACCGAGGTCGCGCTGGGTGGTGACCACCGCCGTGGCGACATCGAGCAGCTGCTCGGGCGTGATGAAGCCGACCACGTTGCCGACGCGCGGGTAGGTGTCCGCATCGCCATGGGTCGCGCCCATGCCGCCGCCGATCACCAGGTTGAAGCCGGCCAGCACGCCGTCATCGAGGACCGCGATGAAGCCGAGGTCGTTGGCGAACACGTCCACGTCGTTGACCGGCGGTACCGCGAAGCCGATCTTGAACTTGCGCGGCAGGTAGGTGGCGCCGTAGATGGGCTCCTCTTCCTCGCCGCTGCCGGCCACGCGCTCCTCGTCCAGCCAGATCTCGTAGTAGGCGCGGGTATTGGGGAGCAGGTGTTCGGACAGCTTTGCCGCCCACGCCTGCACCTCGGCGTGCGCACGCGACACCAGCGGATTGGCCGCGACCAGCACGTTGCGGTTGACGTCGCCGCAGGCGGCCAGCGTGTCGATCAACGCAGCGTTGATGGCCTGCATCGTCGCCTTCAGTTCGCGCTTGATGACGCCGTGGAACTGGAAGGCCTGGCGCGTGGTGATGCGCAGCGAATGGTTGGCATACCGGGTGGCGATCGCGTCCAGCTTCAGCCACTGCTCCGGGGTGACCACGCCGCCCGGCGTGCGCGTGCGGATCATGAACTGGTAGGCCGGCTCCAGCTTCTGCCGGCGGCGCTCGTCGCGCAAGTCGCGGTCGTCCTGCTGGTAGCTGCCGTGGTACTTGATCAGCGTCTGGTCCGCTTCGCGCAGCGCACCGGTGACCGGATCGGCCAGGCTGTCGAGCAGGCTGCCGCGCAGGCGGTGGCTCTCGGATTTGATGTCTTCGACGGAGTGATTGCTCATCGGTGTTCCGCTGTAGGAGCGACGTCAGTACACGTCGCGGCTATAGCGCCCCTCCGTCTGCAGGGTCACCAGGTACTCGCGGGCGGCCTCCGCATCCAGCCCGCCGTGCTCGGCCACGATGGCCTGCAGCGCGGCATGCACGTCCTTGCCCATCGTGATGGCGCCGCAGACGTACAGGTGCGCGCCGTTCTGCAGCCAGTCGTAAACCTCGCGGCCGCGTTCGCGCAGGCGGTCCTGGACGTAGATCTTGCGGGCCTGGTCGCGCGAGAACGCCAGGTCCAGGCGATGGAGCTCTCCGTTGCGCAGCGCGTCCTGCCACTCGCTCTGGTAGAAGAAGCCGTGGTTGAAATGCTGCGCGCCGAAGAAAAGCCAGTTGCGTCCGCGCGCGCCGGTCTCGGCGCGTTCCTGCACGAAACCGCGGAACGGCGCCACGCCGGTGCCCGGGCCGATCATCAGGATGTCGCGGCTGCTGTCGGCCGGCACGCGGAAGCGTTCGTTGGCCTCGATGTAGACCGGCACCTGGTCCCCTTCGTCCAGCGCCGACAGGAAGCCGCTGGCGGCGCCGCCATGGGCGTGGCCAAAGGCCTCGTAGCCGAGCACGTCGACGGTCAGGTGCGCTTCCTCGCCCACGCGCTTGCGGCTGGAGGCGATCGAGTACAGGCGCGGTGCGAGCGGACGCAGGGCGGCGACCAGTTCCTGCGCGCTCCAGCCGGCGGGCCAGCGGCGCAACACGTCGATGATCTGGTGGCTGCCGAACAACTGCCCCAGCGACGGCGCATTGGCCGGGCCGAGCAGGGCGTTGAGGTCGTCGGCCTGGGCGTGCGCGGCGTGCGTGGCGAGGAACGGCCGCGACAGG
This sequence comes from Pseudoxanthomonas sp. G3, assembly GCF_057654715.1. NCBI lineage: Bacteria > Pseudomonadati > Pseudomonadota > Gammaproteobacteria > Lysobacterales > Lysobacteraceae > Pseudoxanthomonas > Pseudoxanthomonas sp. G3. The sequence continues at coordinate 3,324,826 of NZ_CM172805.1, read as the reverse complement.
CGGGTCAGCTCGCGGCGCGCGGCCAGCCACTCGCGCAGCGGCAGGGTGTCGCCGCTGTCGCTGACGGCCGTATCGCCATCGAGTTTCAACGCATCCAGCACGCCATCGACCAGCGCGGCCGGGTTGCGGTGGCGCACGCCGAGCGCGTCGCCGGGTTCGTAATGCAGGCCGCTGCCTTCCAGCGACAGCTCGACATGCCGCACGTCTTTGTCGGCGGTGCCGTGCTGGCCGAAGCGCGGGCCCTTGAAGTCGCGGCCGCTGATGCGCTGGTTGAGCAGCAGCTCGGCGGGGAACGGGTGCTCGTGCGACCACGCGGCGGCGTGACCAGGTCGCAGCGGCGTGACGGTCGCCAGCGGGGCCGAGACCGCTGCCGGTGCTTTCAGCAGGTCGCGGGCATGCGCCACGGCCTGTTCGCGCCACGGCGTGGCGACGGTGTCGATGTCCAGGTCCGCCAGCCCCGCGGCGAACAGGCGGCTGCCGCCCAGTTCGGCCAGTCGTGCGTCCAGCCGCGTCGCGATGCCGCAGAAATCGGCATAGCTGGAATCGCCGAGACCGAGCACGGCGTACTTCAGTTCCGGCAGCTTCGGCGCGCGCTTGCCGCGCAGGAATTCGACCAGGCCGATGCTGTCGTCCGGCGGGTCGCCTTCGCCCTGGGTGCTGATGACGATATAGAGCAGGCGTTCGGCCGCCAGCTCGCGCTGCGGGTAGGCGTCGGCGCGCAACAGGCGGACCGACAGTCCGGCCGCTTCGGCCTGTTGCGCAAGCGCTTCGGCGGCACGGCGGGCGTTGCCGGTCTGGCTGCCGTAGACGATGGTCAGTCGCTGGGCCGTCTGCGGACTGGCGGCAGGCGTGATCGCCTTCGGCAACGCGGCGGGCGAGGCCTGTGGGGCCAACTGGGCCTGCGCCAATCCAGCGGCATAGCCGGAGATCCACCACAGGCTGGCGCCGTCCAGCCCGGCCACCGCCTGCGCCAGCAGCGCCCGCCGTTCCTCCGCGAGGGGGATGGGGGCGGGGACGGGTTGGGTGGCGGACATCGGTAGGGCCCACGGCACGACTGGGAGGGTCGATGTTAGGAACCCGTTCCGGCGAGCAGAAAGGACGCCTGGTTATGGGCTTATGTCCCCCGCTTATTTCGCCGGCATGAGCCCGTGGCCGAATACTGGCCGCCCTCCCGGTCCCATGGCGAAGCCCTGATAGGCTAGCGCGTCCGGATTCCACCCCTGCCGCGCCCCTCGATGACCGCCGTACACCGCCTGTCCCACCTCGACCGCCTGGAAGCGGAAAGCATCCACATCCTGAGGGAGGTCGCCGCCGAATTCCGCAACCCGGTGCTGCTGTACTCGGTGGGCAAGGACAGCTCGGTGCTGCTGCATCTGCTGCTGAAGGCGTTCGCCCCGGCCCGACCGCCGATCCCGCTGCTGCACGTGGACACGCGCTGGAAGTTCCGCGAGATGATCGCCTTCCGCGACCGCCGCGCCGCCGAGACCGGCGTGGACCTGCGCGTGCACATCAACCCGGACGGCATCGCCCGCGACATCGGCCCGATCACCCACGGCGCCACGGTCCACACCGACGTGATGAAGACCCAGGGCCTGAAGCAGGCGCTGGACCACTACAGGTTCGATGCCGCCATCGGCGGTGCCCGCCGCGACGAGGAAAAGTCGCGCGCCAAGGAGCGCGTATTCTCGTTCCGCAACGACAAGCACCGCTGGGACCCGAAGAACCAGCGTCCCGAGCTGTGGAACCTGTACAACGCGCGTATCAACACCGGCGAGAGCGTGCGCGTTTTCCCGTTGTCGAACTGGACCGAGCTGGACATCTGGCTCTACATCTACCGCGAGCACATCCCGGTGGTGCCGCTGTATTTCGCCGCCGAGCGACCGGTGGTCGAGCGCGACGGCGCGCTGATCATGGTCGACGACGAGCGCCTGCCGCTGCACGGGGGCGAAGTGCCGCAGCAGCGCCGCGTGCGTTTCCGCACGCTGGGCTGCTACCCGCTGACCGGCGCGATCGAATCCGAGGCCGATTCGCTGGAGAAGATCATTGCCGAGATGCTGGTGACCACCAGTTCCGAACGCCAGGGCCGGGTGATCGACCACGACCCCGGGGCGTCGATGGAGAAGAAGAAGCTGGAGGGGTATTTCTGATGAACGCCCTTACCCCGTCGTCCCAGCGAAGGCTGGGACCCACTTTGACGTTTGCGCGATGCATGTCTCGCGCAGGGATGCCAAGCAAAATCAAGATGGATCCCAGCGTTCGCTGGGATGACGATACCGAGGCTGATGCACCCGAGGCTGGAAAGATCGAGGTAGCGGCGGCATGAGCAATACGGAAGACATCGCCTCTTACCTCAAGCAGCATGAAGAAAAGCCGTTGCTGCGCTTCATCACCTGCGGCAGCGTGGATGACGGCAAGAGCACGCTGATCGGCCGCCTGCTGTACGACAGCAAGCGCCTGTTCGACGATCAACTGGCCGCGCTGGAGAAGGACAGCCGCAAGCACGGCACCCAGGGCGAGCGCATCGATTACGCGCTGCTGCTGGACGGCCTGGCTGCCGAGCGCGAGCAGGGCATCACCATCGATGTGGCCTACCGCTACTTCGACACCGACCAGCGCAAATTCATCGTCGCCGACTGCCCCGGCCACGAGCAATACACCCGCAACATGGCCACCGGGGCGTCCACCGCGGACCTGGCCGTGGTGCTGGTGGATGCGCGCAAGGGCCTGCTGACGCAGACCCATCGGCACAGTTACATCGTCTCGCTGCTCGGCATCCGCCACGTGGTGCTGGCGGTGAACAAGATGGACCTGGTCGATTTCGACGAGACGGTGTTCACGCGCATCGCCGACGACTACCGCGCGCTGGCGCGGCGCCTGGGCATCGACGAGGTCACCTGCATCCCGTTGTCGGCGCTGGAGGGCGACAACCTGTCCTCGCGTTCGTCGCGCACGCCCTGGTACGACGGTCCCGCCCTGCTCGAACACCTGGAACGCGTGCAGATCGATGCGCAGGCCGACGGCGCCGGCCTGCGCCTGCCGGTGCAGTGGGTGAACCGCCCGCACCAGAACTTCCGCGGCTACGCCGGCACTATCGCGGCGGGCGTGGTGAAGCCGGGCGACGAGGTGGTCGTGCTGCCGTCGTCGCGCCGCACGCGGGTGGCGCGGGTGCTCGATGCCGATGGCGAAGTCGCATCCGCCTCGGCCGGTCAGGCGGTCACGTTGACTCTGACCGAGGAGATCGACGTCAGCCGGGGCGACGTGATCGCCGCGGCGGGCGATCCGCCCGAAGTCGCCGACCAGTTCGCCGCCCACCTGCTGTGGATGTCGGATGCGCCGCTGCTGCCGGGCCGGCCCTACCTGATGAAGATCGGTGCGCGCACCGTGTCGGCCACGGTCACCGAGATCAAACACCGCATCGACGTGAACACCCAGGAGCACCTGGCCGCCAAGCGGCTGGAGCTCAACGAAGTGGGCTATTGCAACCTCAGCCTGGACGAACCGATCGCGTTCGAGGCCTACGCACGCGACCGCGCGCTGGGCGGCTTCATCCTGATTGATCGCTACGACAACAGCACGGCGGGCGCCGGCACGCTGGACTTCGCCCTGCGCCGCGCCGGCAACGTGCATTGGCAGCACGTCGACGTGGACAAGGCCGCCCGCGCGCGCCAGAAGGGCCAGGTGCCGAAGGTGCTGTGGTTCACCGGCCTGTCGGGTGCGGGCAAGTCGACGATCGCCAACCTCGTCGACAAGCGGCTGCACGCGCTCGGCTACCACAGCTTCCTGCTGGACGGCGACAACGTGCGCCATGGCCTGAACCGCGACCTGGGCTTCACCGACGAAGACCGCGTGGAGAACATCCGCCGTGTGTCGGAAGTGGCCAAGCTGATGACCGACGCCGGCCTGATCGTGCTGGTCAGCTTCATCTCGCCGTTCCGCGCCGAGCGCCGGATGGCGCGCGAACGGTTCGACGACGGCGAGTTCGTCGAGGTCTTCGTCGACGTGCCGCTGGCGTTGGCCGAATCGCGCGACGTGAAGGGGCTGTACAGGAAGGCGCGCGCCGGCCTGATCCCCAACTTCACCGGCATCGACTCGCCCTACGAGGCGCCGGAGCATGCGGAACTGCACCTCGACGCCGGCGCGGGCGATCCGGAGGCGCTCGCCCTGCAGGTCCTGGCTCATCTCGGGCTCGACTGACCGGCGTACGCTGCAAGGGTCATTGGTCATGGTCGGGCGTGTCCACCGCACGCCCTTCGGCGCGTTTCCGGCACGAACCGCCGCATCCACGCCAGCGCGGGCCACGTAGGCTCGTTAAACTCCGTGGATAACGAAGATTACGGGATGATCCATGCTCAGCCGAACCGGAACCCGCCGCCTCGCGGCCGTCCTGCCGCTCCTGCTGCTCGCCGCCTGCGGCGGCTCGGAGCCGCAGGCGAAGGCGAACGGCAACGCGGCCGAGCGTCCTATTCCGGTCACCACCGCGGTGGTGCAGCCGTCGGCCTGGAGCGACACCCTGCAAGCGCTTGGCACCGCCAAGGCGCGTGAGTCCGTGACCCTGACCGCGAAGGTCAGCGAGATCGTCCAGGACGTGCACTTCGAAAGCGGCCAGCAGGTCGCCGCCGGACAGAAGCTGGTCACCCTGAAGGGCGATGCCGCGCAAGCCGCGTTGGTCCAGGCCGAGGCCACCTACGCCGAAGCCGAGCGCCTGTACCGCCGGCAGAAGGAACTCGCCGACCAGCAGCTGATCGCGCGCTCGCAGCTGGACACCCAACTGGCGTTGCGCGATGCCGCCGCCGCGCGCGTGCGTCAGGCACGTGCGGACATCGGCGATCGCAGCGTGCGGGCGCCGTTCGCCGGCGTGCTCGGCATCCGCCAGGTCAGCCCCGGCTCGCTGATCACCGCCAACAGCACCATCGCCACGCTCGACGACGTCTCGCGCATGTACGTGGACTTTCAGGTGCCGGAAGCCGCGCTCGCTTCGGTGGAAGACGGCCACGTCGTCACCGCCACCACGACCGCATTCCCGGGCGAAACCTTCGAAGGCAAGGTCGAGACCGTCGATGCGCGCATCGACCCGGCCATCCGCGCGGTCACCGTGCGTGCCGTGTTCCCCAACGACGGCCGCAAGCTGCGCCCGGGCATGCTGCTCGACGTGCGCCTCTTCCGTCCCGAGCGCCAGGCGCTGGTGATCCCGGAGATCGCGGTGGTGCAGGTGGGGCGTGATTCGTTCGTGTACCGGGTGAAGGCCGACGGTAGCGTCGAGCAGGCCGCAGTCACCGCTGGCGTGCGCCGCGATGGCCAGGTCGAGATCGTGAAGGGCGTGGCCGCGGGCGATCGCATCGTCATCGACGGGACCGGCAAGCTGCGCCCCGGCGTGAAGGTCGCCGATGCCGCGCCCGCCGCGCCGGCGAAGCAGGATGCGCCCGCCGCCGACGGCCAGGGCTGAGCGCCATGAAGCTCTCCGACCTGTCGATCAAGCGCCCCGTCTTCGCGGTGGTGGTCAGCCTGCTGCTGGTCGTGCTGGGCGTGATGTCGTTCCTGCGCTTGACCCTGCGCGAGCTGCCCAACATCGATCCGCCGATCGTCTCGGTGGAGGTGAACTACCCGGGCGCCTCCGCCGCCGTGGTCGAGACGCGCATCACCCAGATCCTCGAGGATGGCCTGTCCGGCATCGAGGGCATCAAGACCATTCAGTCCAGCAGCCGAAACGGCCGCTCGGACGTGACCATCGAATTCAACCTCAGCCGCGACATCGAAGCCGCCGCCAACGACGTGCGCGACCGCGTCAGCCGGGTGATGAACCGCCTGCCGGAAGAAGCCGATCCGCCGCAGATCTCCAAGGTCGAGGCGGACGCCGACGTCATCATCTGGTTGAACATGCGTTCCACCGTGATGGACACGATGGAGCTGACGGACTACGCCGACCGCTACGTGCTGGATCGGCTCTCCGCGCTCGACGGCGTGGCGCGCGTGCAGCTCGGCGGCGGCCAGCGCTACGCGATGCGCGTCTGGCTGGACCGCGAGGCGATGGCCGCGCGCGGCGTGACCACCAGCGACGTGGAAACCGCGTTGCGCGCGCAGAACGTCGAGCTGCCGGCCGGCCGGATCGAGTCGCAGACGCGCGATTTCACCCTGCGCGTCGAGCGCGGCTACCAGCGCCCGGAACAGTTCGCCCAGCTGCCGCTGCGCAAGGGCACCGACGGCTACGTGGTACGGCTCGGCGACGTGGCGCAGGTGGAACTCGGCGCGGAAGAGCGCCGTTCCTACCTGCGCAGCAACGCGGTCCCGAACGTCGGCCTGGGCATCGTGCGCACCTCCACTGCGAACGCGCTGGACGTGGCGCGCGCGGCGCGTGCCGAAGCCGAGGTAATCCAGCAGACCCTTCCCGAGGGCACCGAGATCTTCGTCGCCTTCGACAGCACCACCTTCATCGAGGCCTCCATCGAGCGCGTGTACTGGACGCTGGGCGAGGCGATGGTGCTCGTGTTCCTGGTCATCTGGCTGTTCCTCGGCAGCCTGCGCGCGGCGCTGATCCCGGCGGTGACGGTGCCGGTGTGCCTGATCTCCGCGTTCATCGCGCTGTACGCATTCGGCTTCTCGATCAACCTGCTGACCCTGCTCGCGCTCGTGCTCTGCATCGGCCTGGTGGTGGACGACGCCATCGTGGTGCTTGAGAACGTGCAGCGCCGCGCCGACCTTGGCGAGCCGGCCCTGGTCGCGGCGCGCCGCGGGACCACCCAGGTCGCCTTCGCGGTGATCGCGACTACTGCGGTGCTGGTGGCGGTGTTCCTGCCGGTGGGTTTCATGGAAGGCAACACGGGCCGCCTGTTCCGCGAGCTGTCGGTAGCGCTGGCCGCGGCGGTGGCGATCTCGGCGTTCGTCGCCCTGACGCTGACGCCGATGATGTCGTCCAAGCTGGTGCGCCCGCACACCGAACCGCGCGGGCTGAATGCCTGGACCAACCGCACGCTCAACCGCATCAGTACCGGTTACGGCCACCACGTCGAACGGCTGGTGGCGCTGAGCGGCAAACGCATCCTCGGCCTGGTGCTGCTGGCGATGGCACTGTGCGGCATGGCCATCGTCGTGCTCGGCCTGCGCGTGCCCAGCGAGCTGGCACCCGCGGAAGACCGTGGTCGCTTCTTCGTCATGGTCGATGGGCCGGAAGGCGCCGGCTTCGATTACATGGTGAACCAGATGCAGCAGGTGGAGCGCATCGTGATGGGCCAGGTCGGCGGCGACAAGCCGATCGAGCGCGCCAACTCCCGCGTGCCGCGCGGCTTCGGCGGCAGCGAAGACATGCATACCGGCCAAGTCATCGTGTTCCTGCAGGACTGGCACGAGCGCGAGGCCACCACCGACGATGTCGTCAACGGCCTGCGCGCCGAGCTGTCCAAGCTGCCCGGCGTGCAAGCGCGCGCGAACGTCGCCGGTGGCCTGGTCGGCAGCCGCGGGCAGCGCTACCAGCTGGTGCTCGGCGGCCCCGATTACGCTGAACTGGCGCAGTGGCGCGACCGCATCCTGCAGCGGATGGAAGGCAATCCGGGCATCCAGGATCCGGATTCGGACTACAAGGAAACGCGCCCGCAGATGCGGGTGAACATCGACCGCGACCGCGCCGCCGACCTGGGCGTGTCGGTGCAGGAGATCGGTCGCACGCTGGAAACGATGATGGGCTCGCGCCAGGTGACCACGTACGTGGACAACGGCGAGGAATACGACGTCATGCTGCAGGCCGGCCGCGAGAAGCGCGCCAACACCGAAGACCTGGCGAATACCTACGTGCGCGGCAGCGATGGCGCGCTGATCCCGCTGTCGAACCTGGTGACGCTCATCGAGATCGCCGAGCCGGGTACGTTCAACCGCTTCAACCGCCTGCGTGCGATCACCATCAGCGCCGGCCTTGCGCCGGGCTACACGATGGGCGAGGCGCTGGAATGGACGCGGCAGGCAGTGGACGAAGAGCTGCCCGACTACGCGCAGATCGACTGGAAGGGCGAATCGCGCGAATACCAGGAAGCCGGCGGTGCCATCCTCCTGACCTTCACCCTGGCGCTGCTGATCGTGTACCTCGTGCTGGCCGCGCAGTTCGAGAGCTTTGTCCACCCGCTGGTGATCATGCTGACCGTGCCGCTGGCGGTGCTCGGCGCGCTGATCGGCCTGTGGGTGACCGGCGGCACGCTGAACCTCTTCAGTCAGATCGGTATCGTGATGCTGATCGGCTTGGCCGCGAAGAACGGCATCCTGATCGTCGAATTCGCCAACCAGCTGCGCGACGACGGCGCCAGCGTGGCGCAGGCCATCGCCGAATCCGCGCGCGTGCGCCTGCGCCCGATCCTGATGACGTCGGTGGCCACCGTCGTCGGCGCGGTGCCGCTGGTGCTGGCCGGCGGCCCGGGTTCGGCCAGCCGCGCGACCATCGGTATCGTGGTGATCTTCGGTGTGACCTTCTCCACGCTGCTCTCGCTGTACGTGGTGCCGGCGTTCTACGCGCTGCTCGCGCCGTTCACGCGCTCGCCCGAGGCGGTCGCGCACGAGCTGAGCAAGCTCGAAGCCGAAACCCCCTCCGTCGGCGGCCATGGCTGATGCCGGCGCACGCCCGTTCGATGGCGTGCGCGTCGGGGGCGACGGGTTCCTCCTGCGCGCATGGCGGCAGGACGATCTGGAGGCACTGCTGCGGCATGCGGACGATCCGCAGGTGCCGCGCGGCCTGAGCGACCGCTTCCCGCATCCCTACACGCGCGCCGACGGCGAGGCCTTCCTCGCCGGGCGCGTCGTCGACCTCCGCCACCCGGTGTTCGCGATCGAGATCGACGGCGAGGCCTGCGGCGGGATCGGCGCGCGCCCGCACGCGGGCGAGAAAGCGCATAGTGCGGAATTGGGCTATTGGCTCGGCCGATGGCACTGGGGGCTCGGCCACATGACGCGCATCGTCGCGGCCTACCTGGAATGGGTTGTGCCCGCGTTGGGGCTGCTCAGGATCGAGGCGAACGTGCTGGACACCAATCCAGCCTCGGCGCGGGTGCTGGAAAAGAACGGCTTCGCCGAGGAAGGTTGCCGACGGAGCGCGATCCGCAAGCCGGACGGACTGCACGACCTGAGGCTGTTCGGGCGGGTCTGGCCGGGCTGAAACGCCCGCGGGGACTGCGCAGCGGCGCGTGTTGCGGTTATCTTGCAGGGACCCGGCGGCGCCCTGCGCCGCCTTCCCGTATCCCAGCGCACGCACGAACGACGGAGACGCATCCCCGTGGAAGCCCTTTTCAACTGGTTGAACGGCATCATCTGGAGCAACGCGCTGATCGCGCTGTGCCTGGGTGCCGGCCTGTGGTTCACCCTCCGCACCCGCGTGATGCAGGTGCGCGGCTTCGCCGAGATGTGCCGGCTGACCGTCACCGGGCAGAAGTCGGAAGCGGGCGTGTCCTCGTTCCAAGCCCTGGCCATCTCGATGGCCGGGCGCATGGGCATCGGCAACATCGCCGGCGTCGCCACGGCGATCGCCTACGGCGGCCCCGGCGCGGTGTTCTGGATGTGGGTGATGGGCTTCCTGGGCGCGTCGACCTCGTACATCGAGTGCACCCTGGCCCAGATCTACAAGGAAAAGGACGGCGAAGGCCGTTATCGCGGCGGCCCGGCCTACTACATCGAGAAGGCGATGGGTCTGAAGTGGTACGCGATAGCGTTCGCTGTGGCCACCGTCATCGCCACCGGCCTGCTGCTGCCGGGCGTGCAGGCCAATGCCATCGCCGACAGCGCCAGCAACGTGCTGTGCGGCGCCGGTGCCTGCGAGGCCGTGGGTGGTCCCGGCGCACTGAAACTGTGGTTGGGCGTGGGCGTGGCGGCGGTGCTGGCGCTGATCATCTTCGGCGGCATCAAGCGCATCGCCACGTTCGCCGAAGTCGTGGTGCCGTTCATGGCGCTGGGCTTCATCCTGATGGCGGTGATCGTGATGATCGCCAACGCGGGCAAGGTGCCGGCGATGTTCGCGGACATCTTCTCCAGCGCGTTCGGCGCGCACGCGGCGTTCGGCGCCATCATCGGCCAGGCCATCATCTGGGGCGTGAAGCGCGGCATCTACGCCAACGAAGCCGGCCAGGGCACCGGCCCGCACGCCGCCGCGGCCGCCGAGGTTTCGCACCCGGCCAAGCAGGGCTACGTGCAGGCGTTCGCGATCTACTTCGACACCATGCTGGTGTGCACCTCGACGGCGTTCCTGCTGCTGTCCACGGGCATGTACAACACCTTCAAGAGCGTCACCGTGAACGGCAAGGAGACGCTGGTGGAGATCTTCTCCGGCGTGCCGGGCGTGCAGCCTTCGGAAGGCGCGCAGTTCACCCAGGCGGCGGTGGAGTCGGTGCTGCCGGGCTGGGGTGCGGGCTTCGTGGCGCTGGCGCTGTTCTTCTTCGCCTTCACCACCATCATGGCCTACTACTACATGGCCGAAACCAATCTCACCTACCTGGCCGGCGTGAAGAAGACCCACCCGCTGGCGACGCTGCTGCTACGCCTGGGCATCGTGGGCATGGTGATCTTCGGCGCCTATCACAACGCCGCGATGGCCTGGACGCTGGGCGACATCGGCGTGGGCCTGATGGCGTGGTTGAACGTCATCGCCATCCTGATCCTGCAGAAGCCGGCGTTGATCGCGCTGCGCGACTACGAACGCCAGAAGAAGCTCGGCCTGGACCCGACCTTCGACCCGGATGCGCTGGGCATCCGCAATGCCGACTTCTGGAAGACGAAGGCCTGACGTGAGCAATCCCTGGAACACCCGTCCGCCGCGTCCGCCGGGCCACGCGCCCGACCGCCGGCGGCCGCCGCGCGACGCCGAAGAACGCCCCGCACGCGCGCAGGCGCCGCGCGAAGAGCGTCCCGCCGGCAGCGCGCGCGACGAACTTCGCCTGTACGGCCTCAATGCCGTGCAGGCGGTGTTCGCCCGGCGCCCGGAAGCGATCCGCAAGGTGTACCTGACCGAATCGCGGATCCAGGCGCTGAAGCCTTTGCTGGCCTGGTGCGTGAAGCAGCGCGTGGGCTATCGCGTCGTGGAGGAGGGGGATCTGGACCGGCTCGCCGCCAGCACGCACCACGAAGGCGTGGTGGCGGATGTGCGCAAGGTCGAGCCGCTGCCGATGTCCGACTGGCTGCGCGCGTCGCCCGAAAGTCAGCCCGTCGCGGCACTGTGGCTCGATGGGGTAGGCAACCCGCACAACTTCGGCGCGATCCTCCGCTCGGCCGCGCACTTCGGCGTCGCCGGCATCCTGTTGCCGCGTGACTCGACGCTGGCGATCTCCGGCGCGGCCGCACGCGTGGCCGAGGGCGGCGCCGAACAGGTGCCGCTGGTGCGCATGGGGCAGACCGACAATGCGGCCGCCCAGTTGCGAAATGCGGGCTTCTTGCTGGCCGCCACCGTGGTGCGCGGTGGCGACGATCTCTTCGCCGCGAAGCTGCCGCAGCGCCTGGTCTACGTGATGGGCGCCGAAGGCGAGGGGATGGATGCGCGTTTGGCCGCGGCCTGCGATGCGCGCTTGTCGATTCCCGGCACCGGCGCCGTCGAGAGCCTCAATGTCGCGGCAGCGACGGCGGTGTTCCTGGCGCAGTGGAAGCAGCGTCTGTAGAGCGGAGCTTGCTCCGCCGCCTTGTGCCGTTGTAGAGCGGAGCTCGCCCCGCTGCTCCGCTTCGATAGCCTAGCAAGCTCGGCTCTACGTCGTGATTTCGTCTGGCAGCCGAGCAAGCTCGGCTCTACACCATCATTCCTTCAGCTGGCTGCCGAAATCGCCGTCGGCTTCCGCCGCCAAATACGCGAACACGGTATATGCCGCCACGTTCTGCGCCAGCGCGGCGGGGTCGATCTTGTCCAGCGTGTCGTCGGCGTTGTGGTGCAGGTCGAAGTAGTCGCTGCCATCCTGCGCCAGCCACGCCCACGCCATGCCCTTGGCCGCGAAGGGGCTGATGTCCGGGCCCGCGCTGCCCTTGCCGGGCGCGTACTCGATGCCCAGTGGCGCCAGCGCCTGCGCGATCTGCTCGGTGGCCTTGCGCGCGCGCTCAGGTGCGCCGGTGTTGAAGGCGTAGATGCGGCCGGCGCCGAAGTCGCTCTCGGCGGCGATCTGGTGGCGGGTGATGTCGCCCAGGTGCTTGTCCGCGTATGCCTTGCCGCCGTAAAGGCCTTGCTCTTCGTTGGCGAAGGCGATCACCCGGATCGTGCGCTTGGGCGCCTGCTTCAGCTTGCCGATCAGGTGGCCTGCCGCCATGGTGATGGCGATGCCGGCGCCGTCGTCGATCGCGCCTGTGCCGAGATCCCAGGAGTCCAGGTGGCCACCGATCACCACCACATCCTTCGGCAGGCTGCGCCCAGTGATTTCGCCGATCACGTTATGCGAGGTGTACTCGCCGTCCCAGCCGCAATCCAGTGCGAGCGAGACGCGCACGGGGCCGCGCTGCAGCAGGCGCGCCAGTTGGTCGGCATCGGGAATGGTCAGGGAGGCCGATGGCACCGGCGTCAGCCCTTCGTCGAAGCGGGTGATGCCGGTGTGCGCGACACGGTGGTTGTCGGTGCCGGCCGAGCGCATCAGAAACGCGATCGCGCCCTTGCGGATCGCGGCCGACGGGCCCTTCGAACGGATCGCGCCGCCGTTGCGATAGTCGCTGCCGTCGCGCGCGGACGTCATCTGGTAATCGACGAAGGCGATCTTGCCGGCCAGCGAGCCCGCCGGTGCGGCTTCCAGCGCGGCCAGGTCGGCGAAGCGGACGATCTCCGCTTCCACCGTACCTGCGGGGCTGCCGCCCAGCGCGGTGACGGTCAGCGGCTGCGCATGCGCGCCGACGACGGATGCGTGCTCGCTGCGGCGCTCCCACTTCGGGAACGTCACCGGTTCGATCCAGACCTTATCGAAGCCGAGCGCCTTGAACTTCGCCTGCGCCCACGCCACGGCCTTGGCATCGGCCTCGCTGCCGGCCAGGCGCGGGCCCACTTCGGTGGTCAGCGATTCGACGACGTTCCAGCCGGTGCGGTCGGCGAGAGCCTGTTCGCGCAACTGCGCGGCGGTGGCGAGGGAGGAATCGGGGATGCGGGTTTCGCGGGAGGCGGCGAGGGCGGGCGCGGTGACGGCCAGGGCAAGCAGCAACGGAGCAAGACGCATGGAAAGTCCCGGAAAAACGAAGGCCACGAGCTTAGCAGCCCGTGGCCCTGTGTTTCCGTCGACGGCGTTGCCGATCCGGAACGCCGCGTTCGTTATTTCTTCAGCGCGTCGCGGATCTCGCGCAGCAGCAGCACGTCTTCGGGTGGCGCGGCGGGAGCGGCCTCGGGCTTGCGGTGCAGGCGGTTGACCGCCTTGACGAGCAGGAAGATCGCGAAGGCGACGATGACGAACTGGATCACCGTGTTGAGGAATTCGCCGATGCCGATCACGACAGCGGGGACCTCTTTGCCGGCGGCATCGACCGTGGCTTCCTTCAGCGTCCACGCCCACTTCGAAAAGTCGACACCGCCAATCAGATAGCCGATGGGGGGCATGATGATCTTGTCGACCAGCGTGGTGACGATCTTGCCGAAGGCCGCGCCGATCACCACGCCGACGGCGAGGTCGACCACGTTGCCGCGCGCGATGAATTCCTTGAACTCGCTGATCATGCCCATTGCGGAATCTCCTTGAACGGCGCCGACACGCCACTGCGGTGGACTATAACCCCGTGCGTCGACGGCGCAAGGCGGGATCAGCCGGTGACGCGCCCACGCAGTTCCACCACGCCGTCGAGCGAGGCCACGAACGTATCGCCCGGCACCAGCGCGGCGACGCCGGCCGGCGTGCCCATGAAGACCAGGTCGCCGGCCTTCAACGCGTAGAGCTTCGACAGTTCGTGCAGGATGTCGGGCACGTCCCAGATCAGATCGTGCAGCGCGCCGTGCTGGCGGACATCGCCGTTCACGCGCAGGGTCAACGTGCGGGTATCGAGCGCGCCGACCTCGGCGGCGGCGACCAGTTCGCTGATCGGCGCCGAATGGTCGAAGCCCTTGCCGGTGTCCCAGGGCAAGCCCTTCGCCTTGGCGGCTGCCTGCAGATCGCGGCGGGTCAGATCCAGGCCCACGCCGTAGGCGACGACCAGGGCTTCGGCGGCTTCGCGCGACAGCTCACCGGCCGGCGCGTCGACGCCCAGGGCCACGACCAGTTCCACTTCATGATGCAGGTCGTTCGTGCCCGGTGGGTACGGCGCATCCGCATGGCCCGTCACGATCGCATCGGCCGGCTTGTGGAAGAACACCGGGGTGCCGCGCTCGGCTTTCGAGGCGGGCGCGGCCGCGTCCATTTCGCGCGCGTGGTCGGCGAAGTTGCGGCCCACGCAGAAGATGCGGCGTACGGGAAACGTGCCGCCGCCGCGCACGGGAACGCGGGGTACCGGTGGGGTGGGGATGATGTCGGACAAGGCGGCGATCCACTGTGTCGGGAGGCCGCAAAGTGTAGGCGGGAACCGTGTCCCGCGCAGACGCCGTCAGCGCGGGAGAGGCAGCACCGGCTTCCTGACCACCTGGTACTCGCCTTCCATCGCGCGGTCGCGCGCCACCGGCTTGCCGCGCTGGCGCAGCAGCTTGTACAGCAGGCCGCCGGCGATCATGGCCGCGCCGACGAACACACTGAAGAACACCAGCACCGCCAGCACGGCCAAGCCGAGCAGGCCGATACCCACGCGCAGCAGCGGATGACGCGGCTTGCGGGGCGCGAAGGCATTGCGGAAGGCGTTGAACTGGAAGTGGCGTGCGTACATGGCGTTGCGTCGTGACAGAATGCGGCGGGGGCCGGTGCGCGCAGTATCGGATGACCGTTCCATGACCGTGTGAGAACTTCGTTAAGCCGTATGCAACTGACCGCACTTAATGACATCATCCAAGGCGGTTTCGCCGAAGTTGAGGCCGTGATCGGCGGCGATGCCGAGTCGTTGATCCTTCATCGCGATGGCGATGCCGTCCGCGCCTGGCTCAACGTCTGCCCGCACGCGGGCCGCCGGCTGGACTGGGCGCCGGGGCAGTTCCTGAAGAGCAAGGAAGGTCATCTCGTCTGCGCCGCGCATGGCGCTTCGTTCGAACTGCAGCGCGGCGACTGCGTGGCCGGGCCGTGCCGCGGCGACGCGCTGCACGCCATCGCGGTGCAGGTCCGCGATGGCGAGGTGTGGCTCGCCTAAGCGTGTGCCGGCTCAGCCGGTGCCTTGCAGGATCACGCAGTGCCAGCCGGTGCGATAGGTTTCGTATCCGGGCGAGGCCGCCTGGGCGATGCAGTGCGGCCGGCCGTCGAACATGAGCTCGGTGGCGGCCCGCGATTCGGAGAACAGCGTTGCGCGGCCGGGGAAGTCCAGGCGCGGCGCGGCATCGCCCGCCGTGTCGGCCAGTACGCGCCCCTGCCCATCGACGATGCAGACCCGGCTGCGGTTCCATTCGGCATCGGACAATGGCGTGTGCTCGACGATCGTCTGCGCCAGGGCATCCCATCGAAACACGATGCCCAGCACGCCCAGCGGCCTTCCCTGCACGCGCCCGCCCTCACGCACCGTGCAGGAATAGACGAGTACGCGTTCGCCGCCGGCGAGCGGACTCGCGTGCATGGACTGGAAGCCGAAGGCCTCGCCGCTCTGCGTCGCCATCGCCGACTGGAACCACTCCTGCTGCGCGACCGACTGGCCCGCGGAGCGGTACTGCCGCGGGCGTCCGTTGGCGATCACGTGGCCCTGAAGGTCGGCGAGCACTAGGTCGAAGTAGACCGTGTACGAATCGAGGATCTGCCCCAGCCGCTGGCTGGCGTGGGCCAGCGCCGCCGGCTGCGGGTCCTGCGCCGCAGCGACCACGGCGGCGTCGGTGGCCCACCAGCGCACGTCGCAGCTGCGTTCGTACAGATTGCGGTCGATCAGGTCGATGTTGGCCAGCGCCAGATCGGTCAAGCGCGTGCGGCGAACATCGGTCTGCAGCTGCTCAAGCCGTTCGCGCAGGTCGGTGCTGGTGCGGCCGGCCATGCGGTCGATCTCCTGCGCGGTATCGCTGACCCGGCGCGAGAGCGTGTCCATTTCTTCGGCGATCACGCCGAAGCTGCGTCCCGCAGCGCCGATACGCACGGCCTCGATGCGGGCGTTCATCGAAATGATGCGGGTGATGCGGTTGATCTCGTCGATCTTCTG
The DNA here is from genome assembly GCF_057654715.1 of Pseudoxanthomonas sp. G3. NCBI lineage: Bacteria > Pseudomonadati > Pseudomonadota > Gammaproteobacteria > Lysobacterales > Lysobacteraceae > Pseudoxanthomonas > Pseudoxanthomonas sp. G3. The sequence continues at coordinate 3,308,677 of NZ_CM172805.1, read as the reverse complement.
CAGCGATTGCCGCAGTTGCTTGAGCAGCGAGTCCGACAGTCCCGAGACGGACTGGATGTGGTCGTCGATGCCAGCGTCGTCGGTGGGGTCGGCGGCGCGTGCGTTCATGAGGCTCCTTGTGTAGAGAGGGGCCATGCGGATGGCCGTCATTGGAGCGCTATCGGCGGATCCGCCCACCGCTTTAACTGGCACCGCCACGGTGCAGGTTTTCCCCCCGATGGGGCAGACAGTGCCTTCGGTTGGATGTTCGTCCGGTGCTTCCGTAGAATCCGCCGACCACGGACAGGGGACCGAGATGGGCGACGCGAGCACCTGCATCAACTGCGGCCGAGCCGTCTCCGGTGCCGAACAGAAATTCTGTCCCGCCTGCGGACAACCCACGCCGGTGCACCGCATCGACTGGCATTTCCTTGGTCACGAACTCGAGCACAGCGTGCTCCACATGGATCGCGGCATCCTGTATTCCCTCAAGGAACTGATGCTGCGGCCAGGGCACCTGATGCAGGCGTATCTCGAAGGGCGACGGGCGAATCAGGCCAAGCCGTTGCTGCTGATCATGGTGATGGCGGCGGTCGTCGTGTTTCTCAGCAAGTATCTGGTGGGCGAAGGCGTCATGGATGGGATTGCTTCCTCAGTACCGGCTGGCAACGGGGATGTCGCCAAGGGAATGGCAGCTGCGATGAAGGCGGCAGAACGGGTTGCTGCGTGGATGAACCAATATTTCGCGCTGTTCACCTTGCTGCTACTGCCCCTTGAGGCCGCCGCTTTCCGGTTGGCCTTCCACCGTTTCGCCGTATTCAACTATCCAGAATGGCTTGTTGTGACGGCCTTCCTGACGGTGCAGACATTCGTTTTCTGGACCCTCATGGTCGTGCTGCACCGCTGGTTACCCCAGCCGTTGATGTGGGTAACCCTAATCTCGATATTGTTCGGGATCTTCTCGTTGATCCAGCTATTCCGCGAACACGTCTGGTGGAAGACGCTCTTGCGTGCGATGTTGGGATTCGGGCTCTTCTTCATCGTCAGCAGCGTGCTTACACAAGTGCTGATCGTGATGGTCGCGGTGGCGATGATTGCCTGAAGTAGTCGCGTAACGAATACAAAAAAGCCCACCGATCGGTGGGCTTTTTTGCGTCTCGGACGCGACGCCTTACTTCAGCGCCTTGAACCGCAGGCGATGCGGGCGGGCGCCTTCTTCGCCCAAGCGACGCTTCTTGTCTTCCTCGTACTCGCGGTAGTTGCCCTGGAAGAACTCCACGTGCGAGTCGCCCTCGAAGGCGAGAATGTGCGTGGCGATGCGATCCAGGAACCAGCGGTCATGCGAAATGACGAACGTGTTGCCGGGGAACTCCAGCAGCGCGTCTTCCAGCGCACGCAGGGTTTCGATATCCAGGTCGTTCGAGGGCTCGTCGAGCAGCAGCACGTTGCCGCCCTGCAACAGCGTCTTGGCCATGTGCAGGCGGCCGCGTTCACCGCCCGACAGCGAGCCGACCATCTTCTGCTGGTCCTGGCCCTTGAAGTTGAAGCGGCCAATGTACGCGCGCGACTGGATCTCCACACCATTGATGTTGAGGATGTCCAGGCCGCCCGAAATCTCCTGGAAGACGTTGTGGTTGCCCTCCAGCTTGTCGCGGCTCTGGTCGACGTACGCCAGCTTCACCGTGGGGCCGATGGTGATCGTGCCGGAATCCGGTTTTTCCTGGCCCGTAATCATCTTGAACAGCGTCGACTTGCCGGCGCCGTTCGGACCGATGATGCCGACGATGGCGCCGGCGGGCACCAGGAAGCTCAGGTTATCGATCAGCAGGCGGTCGCCGAACTTCTTCGTGACGTTCTTGAACTCGATCACCGAGTTGCCCAGGCGCTCGCCCGGCGGAATGAAGATCTCGTTGGTCTCGTTGCGCTTCTGGTAATCGACGGATTGCAGTTCTTCCAGGCGGGCCAGGCGGGCCTTGCCCTTCGAGCGGCCGCCCTTCGCGTTCTGGCGCGACCATTCCAGTTCTTTCTGGATGGCCTTCTGGCGGGCCTTTTCCTGGTTCTCTTCCTGCTTCAGGCGCTCGTCCTTCTGCACCAGCCACTCGGTGTAGTTGCCTTTCCACGGAATGCCGCGACCGCGGTCGAGTTCGAGGATCCACTCGGCGGCGTTGTCGAGGAAGTAGCGATCGTGGGTCACGGCCACCACGGTGCCGGTGTAGCGGGCGAGGAACTGCTCCAGCCACTCGACGGATTCGGCGTCGAGGTGGTTGGTCGGTTCGTCGAGCAGCAGCATGTCCGGCTTCTGCAGCAGTAGGCGGCACAGCGCCACGCGACGCTTCTCGCCGCCGGACAGCTTGCCGACGATGGCGTCCCACGGCGGCAGGCGGAGCGCGTCGGCCGCGACATCCAGCTGGTTCTCCAGCGTATGTGCGTCGCCGGCGGCCAGGATGGCTTCCAGGCGCTCCTGTTCCTTGGCGAGGGCGTCAAAGTCGGCGCCCTCTTCGGCATACGCGGCGTAGACCGCTTCCAGCGCCGCCTGCGCCTGCAGGACGTCGCCCACGCCTTCCTCGACGGCCTGGCGGACGGTGTGCTCGGGATTCAATTCCGGTTCCTGCGCGAGGTAACCGACCTTGATGCCGGGCTGCGGACGCGCTTCGCCTTCGAAATCCTTGTCCACGCCGGCCATGATCTTCAGCACGGTGGACTTGCCGGCGCCGTTCAGGCCCAGCAGGCCGATCTTCGCGCCCGGGAAGAAGGACAGCGAAATGTCCTTGATGATCTGCCGTTTCGGCGGGACCACCTTGCTGACCCTGTTCATGGTGTAGATGTATTGCGAGGACATGCAGGCTCCGGTACGCAGGACCCGTCACCCGGCCGTGGAGCGGCGGGCGAGGGGGAGATGGGGAAGAACTGCATTATAGCCGTTCAGTCCGCCCGGGCCGTTCGCTGAACAGGATCCGAGCGATTTGGGATTGCGGTCCCGTAACCGCTTTCCAGCGGGAGACGGTTCAGGCGGGAGGCGCATCATGCACTCACGTACCCCTGACCACGGAGATGCCATGAACAGCCGTCGATTCTTCCAAGGCCTGGCCTGCGCCGTGCTGGCCCTCGCCACCACCGCCCCGGCGCTGGCGCGTGATAACGATCGCGGCCATGACCGTGGTCGCCAGCACTACGACCGCGACTGGCGCGACGACCGTCGCGACGATCGCCATGACCGCCGGGACGACCGCCGCGATCAGCGCCACGCCTACCGCGCGGGCTACCATGACGGCCGCCGTTACGACGACCGCTACGACCGTCGTTACGATGATCGCCGCTATTACGCGCCGCCGCGCGTGGTCTACCGTCCGGCCCCGCCGCCGCACCGCTGGGCCAAGGGTCAGCGTTACCGCGACTACTACCGCGGCCCGGTCTACGTGGTGAACGACTACGACTATTACGATCTGCGTCGTCCGCCGCGCGGTTACCACTGGGTGCGGGACGACCGCGGCAACATGCTGATGGTGGCCATCGCCACCGGCATCATCGCCGACCTGATCCTGCACCACTGAGCCGGACCCCTCCGGCCACGGGAAAGCGCGCTCCGGCGCGCTTTTCCTTTTCCGGGGAGGGGCTTGGGAAGGTCGTGGCCGGCCCCCCGGCGGGCTACAATCGGGAACCCCGCCCTTGCCCCGGAGACCCGATGTTCCCGCGCGACGCCCGCATCGAAACCTACGATCCCGAACTGGCCCAGGCCATCGCCCAGGAGGCGCGCCGCCAGGAGGATCACGTCGAGCTGATCGCCAGCGAGAACTACGCCAGCCCCCGCGTCCTGGAAGCGCAGGGCAGCGTGCTGACCAACAAGTACGCCGAGGGCTACCCGCACAAGCGCTACTACGGCGGTTGCGAATACGTCGACATCGCCGAGCAGCTGGCCATCGACCGCGTGAAGCAGCTGTTCGGCGCCGACTACGCCAACGTGCAGCCGCACTCCGGCTCGCAGGCCAACCAGGCGGTCTACTTCGCCCTGCTGAATCCCGGCGACACCATCCTGGGCATGAGCCTGGCCCACGGCGGCCACTTGACCCACGGCGCCAAGGTCAACGCCTCCGGCAAGCTCTTCAACGCCATCCAATACGGCGTGAACGACCAGGGCCTGATCGACTACGACGAAGTCGAGAAGCTGGCGCTGGAGCACAAGCCGAAGATGGTCGTGGCGGGCTTCTCCGCCTATTCGCAGGTGGTGGACTGGGCGCGCTTCCGCGCGATCGCCGATAAGGTCGGCGCCTACCTATTCGTCGACATGGCGCATGTGGCCGGCCTGGTCGCCGCCGGCGTCTATCCGAACCCGCTGCCGCACGCCCACGTGGTCACCTCGACCACCCACAAGACGCTGCGCGGTCCGCGCGGCGGCATCATCGTGGCCAAGGGCGCGGGCGAAGAGATCGAGAAGAAGTTGCAGAGCATCGTCTTTCCGGGCATCCAGGGCGGTCCGCTGATGCACGTCATCGCGGCCAAGGCCGTCGCCTTCAAGGAAGCGCTGGAGCCGGAGTTCAAGGCCTACCAGGCGCAGGTGGTGAAGAACGCGCAGGCGATGGCTAAGACGATCATCGCGCGCGGCTACAAGATCGTCTCCGGTGGCACCGAGAACCACCTGATGCTGGTCGACATGATCGGCAAGGACGTCAGCGGCAAGGACGCGGAAGAGGCGTTGGGCAAGGCGCACATCACCGTCAACAAGAACTCCGTGCCGAACGACCCGCGCAAGCCCTTCGTGACCTCGGGCCTGCGCATCGGCACCCCCGCGGTGACTACGCGCGGCTATGGCGAGCAGGACTGTATCGACCTGGCCAACTGGATCTGCGACGTGCTCGATGCCCCGAGCGATGAGGCCGTGCTGGCCAAGGTGCGTGAGAATGTCACCGCGCAGTGCCGGAAGTATCCGGTGTACGGCTGAAAGCGAGGAACGAGTGAAGAGGAGTGAGGGACAAGTGAACGCAACAGCGCATCAATGGGCGGCGGGCTCCGCTTCCACGCGTTCCTCGTTCCTCTCCACTCGTTTCTGATTCTATGCATTGTCCTTTCTGCCAGCACACCGACACCCGCGTGATCGATTCGCGCGTGTCCGAGGACGGCGCCACGATCCGGCGCCGTCGCGAGTGCGAGGCGTGCGGGGAGCGGTTCTCGACGCTGGAGAACATCGAGATCAAGCTGCCGGCGGTCATCAAGGGCGATGGCCGGCGTGACGCGTTCGATGCGCGCAAGCTGCGCGCCGGCTTCGATCGCGCGTTGCAGAAGCGGCCGGTGTCGGAAGAGCAGATCGAGGCCGCGGTGCGTGCGGTGGTGCACAGCATCCGGATGAGCGGCGAACGCGAGATCGCCTCGCGCAGGATCGGCGAATTCGTGATGAACGAGCTGCGCAAGCTCGACCACGTGGGTTACGTGCGCTTCGCGTCGGTGTACCGCAGCTTTGAAGACGTCGCCGATTTCCGCGAGGAGATCGAGAAGCTGGAACGCGACCTGCCGCCGGGCGCCGGGCAGCTGTCGCTACTGGGTGGCGACGTCGTCCCGTTCGACAAGCACGCGGACAAGAACAAGAAGCGCTGAGCCGTGCGGATCGACGCGATCGGCCGGCATCCGCAGTACGTCCCGAACCTCGCGGCCTGGCACCACGCCGAGTGGGGACCGCTCTACGACGACTGGACGCTGGAGGCGGCGACCGCGGAACTGTCCGACCACGCCACACGCACGTCATTGCCGACCACGCTGCTGTTGATGGAGGGCGAAGCGCTGCTGGGATCGGTCAGCCTGTTGATCGAGGACGCGCCGGCGCTGCAGGACCGCGGCAGCCCATGGCTGGGCAGCCTCTTCATGCGGCCCGAGGCGCGTGGGCGCGGCGGTGGACGCATGCTGGTCGATGCGGCCGTCGCGCATGCAGCCGGCGAGGGGGTTGCGGTGTTGCGGCTGTTCACGCTGTGGCACGAGGACTTTTACGCGGGGCTCGGCTGGCGGGTCGATGAGCGCACGACGCTGCACGGCACGCCCGTGGTGATCATGTCGATCGTGCCCGCCGAGCGCGTGGCGCATACTGGCGCCCCGCCGCACCGCGTGGATGACGCATGACCGAGACGACCTTCACCGCCTTCGACCACCAAGGCATGGCGCGCGCGTTGCGCCTGGCCGAGCGCGGCGCCTTCACCACGCGTCCCAACCCGATGGTGGGGTGCGTGATCGCGCAGGGCACGGAGATCGTCGGCGAAGGGTGGCACCGCAAGGCGGGCGAAGCGCATGCCGAAGTCTTCGCGCTGCAGGCGGCCGGCGAGCGGGCACGCGGCGCGACCGCCTACGTCACCCTGGAACCCTGTGCGCACACCGGCCGAACCGGGCCATGCGCCGATGCGCTGATCGCGGCCGGCGTCGGTCGCGTCGTGGCGGCGATGCGCGACCCGTTCGCGCAGGTCGACGGCGCCGGTTTCGACCGGTTGCGCGCGGCAGGCATCCTGGTGCAGTCGGGCCTGATGGAAGCGCAGGCGCGGCGGTTGAACCGAGGGTTTTTGTCGCGGATCGAGCGTGGGCGTCCGTGGGTGCGGATCAAGCTGGCCACCAGCCTGGACGGACGCACGGCGATGGCCAACGGCGATTCCAAGTGGATCAGCGGCGAAGCTTCGCGCCGCGACGTGATGCGTTGGCGCGCGCGTGCTGGGGCGATCCTGACCGGCGCCGGCACCGTGCTGGCGGACGATCCGTCGCTGACGGTGCGCTTCGGCGACGACACCGCCTTCGAGCCGCCGCTGCGTGTGGTCCTGGATCCTGGGTTGGCGACCGTGGCCCGCGGCAACGTCCGCCAGGGCGATGCGCCGACGCTGTACGTACACACCGCCGATGCCAAGCCGCCGCGCGACACCGATGTGCAGCGCGTCGTGGCGCCGGCGACGGGCAGCAATTTCGACCTGAAGGCCGTGCTGGAACTGCTGGCGCAGCGCGGCGTGAACGAGCTGCATGTGGAGGCCGGCGCGACGCTGGCCGGCGCGCTCCTGGCGGCCGGCCTGGCGGACGAGGTGCTGCTGTACGTGGCGCCCATGCTGCTCGGCGACCAGGCACGACCGCTGTTCGGCGGCCTGGGCATCCAGGCCATGGCGGACCGGCTGCAGCTGGAGATTGTGGACAGCCGCATGATTGGCGAAGATCACCGCCTCCTGCTGCAACCTGCCCGCTGACGCTCGCCATGGTGGCCTTCAAGGACCATTTCTCCGGGGTCGCCGACGTTTACGTCGCCTCGCGCCCCACCTATCCGGATGCGTTGTACGACGTGATCGCCGACGCCGTGCCCGCAACCGCCCAGGTGTGGGAGCCCGGCGCCGGCAGCGGGCAGGCCACGCGCGGCCTGGCCGCGCGTTTCGCCCACGTGCACGCCACCGACCCCAGCGCGGCGCAGATCGAGCGCCACTGGGCGCAGGGCCACGCCGGCGGCAACGTCAGCCTGGCCGTCGAGCCGGCGGAATCCACGGGGCTGCCGGATGCCAGCGTGGACCTGGTCGCCGTGGCGCAGGCGCTGCACTGGTTCGACCGCTATCGCTTCTTCGCCACCTGCGAGCGCGTGCTGCGCCCCGGCGGCGTGCTGGCGGCCTGGACCTACCAGGACATCATTTTCGAAGACGACCTGGCCGAGGTGGCCGAGAAGGTCCGCGACGAGATCGATCCGTACTGGCCGCCGGAACGTGCCGACGTGGACATGGGCTACGGCGACTACGTGTGGCCCTTCGACGCCTTGCCGACGCCGCGCCTTTGGCTGACCGCCGAATGGAACCTGCCCACGCTGCTAGGCTATTTCGGCAGCCTGTCCGCCACCGGCAGCTACCGTGCGGCCACGGGTGAGGATCCGGTCTATGCCCATACGCCGGCCCTGGCCGAGGTCTGGGGCGACCCGCAGCGGGTGCGCACCATGCGCTGGCCGCTGATCCTGCACCTGCGCCGCAAGCCGGCCTGAAGCCGCCGCGGAACACTCCGTTCGCCGGCCGGTGCGGGAGGCGGCGTGTAGAATGCGCGGGCCGGTTCGCCGGCACACCACCAACGACGTCTTCAGGGCGGGGTGCGATTCCCCACCGGCGGTAGGTCGCCCAGCGACGAGCCCGCGAGCGCCTTGGGCGGCATGCGATTCCCTCGCAGGAGCCTGCACATCCCTGTGCGGACTTCCGATGCCGCCGAAGGGTCAGCAGATCCGGTCAGATGCCGGAGCCGACGGTCATAGTCCGGATGAAAGAAGACGGCATCGCCGAACCGCGCGGAAGCGCGGCGTCGTGCGCCTGCCTTCGCGCCCGGAGGCGTCTCCGCTTTGTTTTCGCGAGAGACGTTCCATGCCTTCCATGATTCCCCGCGCTGTCCCCGTCCTCCGCCAGGAGGCCCGCTGATGTTCACCGGCATCATCGAGGGCGTCGGCCGCATCGCCGCGCTGGAACCCGTGGGCGGCGACGTCCGCCTGACCGTCGCCGTCGGCACGCTGCCGTTCGAGGCCGTGCAGCTCGGCGAGAGCATCGCGGTGAACGGCGTGTGCCTGACCGTGATCGCCTTCGATGCGTCGAGCTTCCAGGCCGATGCGTCCACCGAAACCCTCGCATTGACCACGCTCGGTGGCCTGGGCGCAGGCGCGCTGGTGAATCTCGAGCGTGCCATGCGCTCGACTGACCGCCTCGGCGGCCATCTGGTCAGCGGCCATGTCGACGGCGTCGGTCGCGTGCTGTCGGTGCACGAGGATGCGCGTGCGCAGCGCTGGCGTTTCGCCGCGCCGGCGCCGCTGCTGAAGTACATCGCGAAGAAGGGCTCGATCTGCGTGGACGGCGTCAGCCTGACGGTCAACGAGGTGGATGGCGAAGGTTTCGAGGTCGCGCTGATCCCGCACACCGTCTCGCACACCGCCTTCTCGCAGACCGCGGTGGGCGATGCCGTGAACTTGGAGATCGACCTAGTGGCGCGCTATGTCGAACGCCTGCTGGGCGAGAGGAGCGGCGCATGAACTTCGCCCCGATCCCCGAACTCCTTGAAGAGATCCGCAACGGCCGCATGGTCGTCATCGTCGACGACGAGGACCGTGAGAACGAGGGCGACCTGATCATGGCCGCCGAGCTGGTCAAGCCGTCGGACATCAACTTCATGGTCACCCACGCGCGCGGCCTGGTCTGCCTGTCGCTGACGCGCGAGCGCTGCGCGCAGCTGGGCCTGGCGCCGATGGTGCAGACGAACACGGCGCAGTTCCACACCAACTTCACCGTCAGCATCGAGGCCGCCGAGGGCGTCACCACCGGCATTTCCGCCTACGACCGCGCACACACGGTGCGCACCGCGGTGCGGCCGGATGCGAAGCCGAGCGACCTCAGCCAGCCCGGCCACATTTTTCCGCTGATCGCCCAGCCCGGCGGCGTGCTCACCCGCGCCGGCCACACCGAAGCCGCCAGCGACCTGCCGCTGCTCGCCGGTCTGGAACCCGCTGGCGTGCTGGTCGAGGTGCTGAACCCGGACGGCACCATGGCGCGTCGTCCGCAGCTGGAAGTGTTCGCGCGCGAGCACGGGCTGAAGATGGGGTCGATCGCGGACCTGATCGCCTACCGGCTGGCCACCGAACACACCGTTGAGCGCATCGACGAGCGCGACATCGACACCGAGTTCGGTCCGTTCCGGCTGGTGACCTACCGCGACCGCATTGCTCACGACCTGCACTTCGCCCTGGTGCGCGGCACGCCGGACAAGGCGACGCCCACGCTGGTGCGCGTGCAGGTAGAAAACCCGCTGAGCGATCTGCTGCACTGGCGGCGCGACGACTTCGGCGTGCATGCGACCGACGCGCTGCGCGCGATCGCCGCCGAAGGGCAGGGCGTGATGGTGGTGCTCTCCGAACCCCGCAACGCCGAGGCCCTGCTGGCCCGGCTGCGCAAGCAGCCCGAGGTGCGCGCCAACGCCAAGGATGTCGGCCAGTGGCGGCGCAACGGTGCCGGCGCGCAGATCCTGGCCGACCTCGGCCTGGGCCGGCTGCGCGTGCTGGGCACGCCGCGCCGACAGGTCGGTTTGGCCGGCTTCGGCCTCGACGTGGTCGAGTACGTCCAGCCCTGACCTTGCCGGGCGGCGCCCGGGCCGCCCCGGCTGGTAGACTTTCCCACCCCCAAGGAACCCGCCATGTCCCACTACGAAGGCGATCTGCGCGCGCCCGACGGCGCCCGCTTCGCGATCATCGCCAGCCGCTGGAACCCGCGCATCACCGATGTGCTGGTGGCCGGTGCGCGCCAGAGCCTGGCCGGCAATGGCGTGAGCGAGGACGCGGTCGACGTGGTGCGCGTGCCGGGCGCCTGGGAGATCCCGGTGGCCGCTGCGCGCTTGGCCGCCGCAGGCGATCATGCCGCGATCATCGCGCTGGGGTGCGTGATCCGCGGCGACACCCGCCATTACGAACACGTCGCCGACCGTTGCGCCGAAGGCCTGATGCGCATCCAACTGGATACCGGCGTGCCGGTGTTGAACGGCGTGCTGGCGGTGGAACGCATCGAGGACGCCGAGGCCCGCGCCGGCGGCAGCCACGGCAACAAGGGCGAAGAAGCCGCGCTGGCCGCCATCGAGATGGCGCATCTGCTCGCGCAGCTGGCCTGATCATCCGCACGCAACGAACACGCAGCACAGGAGCCGCCGTGAGCCGACATCCCCATTCCCACCGCAAGGACGGCGTTGACCCGGTCACCCGTGCGCGCGCCCGTCGCCGCGCATTGCAGGCCGTGTACGCGTGGCAGATGTCCGGCGGCGAAGTGGGGCAGGTGATCGCGCAGTTCGCGCACGAGCAGGCGCACGAGATCGCCGACCTCGAGTACTTCGAGGATCTGGTGCGCGGCGTCGTGCGCCACCGCGCCTCGCTGGACGAAGCGTTGCTGCCCTTCCTCGACCGTGCTGTCGAAGAAGTCGACCCGATCGAGCGCGCCGTGCTGCGCATCGCTGCGTACGAGCTGATCCATCGCCTGGACGTGCCGTACCGCGTGGTCATCAACGAGGCCATCGAGACCACCAAGCGCTTCGGTGCCGAACACGGCCATACCTACGTCAACGGCGTGCTCGACCATGCCGCCGTCGACTGGCGCCCCGCCGAGGCGCAGGCGCGGCGCTGACCCGGTGGGCGGCGGTACGCGCGACGTGATCCGCCCTGCCTGACGCCATGGGCACCGGCGAATTCGACCTGATCGCCCGCATCCGCGCACGCGCGGGGACGCGCGACGACATCGTGCTCGGCATCGGCGATGACGCCGCCCTGCTGGCGCCGCCTCCGGGCCGGCATCTGGTCGTCACCGCCGACACGCTCAACGAGGGTGTGCATTTCCCGCGCGGTACCGCGCCCGCCGATATCGGCTGGAAGGCGCTGGCGGTGAACCTGTCCGACCTCGCCGCGATGGGCGCCGAGCCTGCGTGGTGCACGCTCTCGCTGTCGTTGCCACAGTCCGATGCGGCATGGATCGACGCGTTCCTCGACGGCTTCCTCGCGCTGGCCGGCGAACACGGCATCGCGCTAGTAGGCGGTGATACGACACGCGGTACCTTGTCGCTGTCGGTGACCGCCATGGGTTTCGTGGATGCGGGCAGCGCGCTGCGCCGTGATGGCGCGCAGGTAGGCGACGATGTCTGGGTGACCGGCACGCTGGGCGATGCCGCCGGTGCGCTCGTATTGCTGGATCGCGAGCCTGCGCATCCGCTGCGCCGTCGCCTTGATCGCCCCACGCCGCGCGTGCATGCGGGGCGAGCGCTGCCAGCGCTGGCAAGCGCCTGCGTCGATGTGTCCGACGGCCTGCTCGCCGATCTTGGCCATATCTGCGCCCGCAGCGACGTGGGCGCACGGATCGACATCCCGTCCTTACCTGCGTCGGAGGCACTGAGCGAGGCGTTCGACGACGTTGCGCGCGCTGCGCTGCAGGCTGCTGGCGGCGACGATTACGAGCTCTGTTTCACGGCCGACGCATCGCACCGCGAGCGCATCGCGTCGCTCGCTTCCCGGCTGGATCTGCGCGTCACCCGCATCGGCCGCATCACCGCCGGAAGCGGCGTGGCGGCGGTCGATGCCACCGGAGCAGCCTGGCAGCCGCCCCGCACGGGTTACGACCACTTCGGCTGAGCCTCCATCGCGCGCTGCACCGCAGCGTGGCCGTCCCCATACCTGATGGTATGGTCAGTCCGCTCGTTCCCCCCGACGGGTTCCATCGCATCGCTTTCTCGCCAGGTCCCCCGGCCTGGCATTCGCCTGTGAGGAACCTCTGCATGAACCGATCCGTCTGGCGCGGCCTGCTGGCCGTCGTGTTGCTCGTGTTCTCCTCGGCCGCCTTCGCGGCCGGTTACAGCAAGACCTACGAACGCATTCGTAGTTGGGACGGCACCGAGCTCGGCGCGCTGGTGCTGGTGCCGCAGGGACAGGGCAACGGCCCGTTCCCGCTGATCGTCATGCCGGCCAGCTGGGCGCTGCCCAACCTGGAGTACGTCGGCCGCGCCAGCCAGCTCGCGTCGAACGGCTATGTCGTCGTCAGCTACACCTCGCGCGGCTTCTGGGATTCGGCGGGCCAGATCGATATCGCCGGACCGGCGACGGTCGAGGACGTCAGCGCCGTCATCGACTGGGCGCTGGCGCACACGCCGGCGAATCCGAACGCGATCGGTGCGTCCGGCATCTCCTACGGCGCCGGCACCAGTTTGCTGGCCGCGGCGCGCGATCCACGCATCCGCGCGGTGGCCGCCCTGAGCGGCTGGGCGGATCTGGAAACCTCGCTGTACGCGCACCAGACCGTCAGCGAGCAGGGCGTCACCCTGCTCGTCGCGGCGGGCGTGGCGACCGGTCGGCCGGGTCCGGACCTGGCGCGCATCACGGCGCGCGCCGTGCTCGGCGATTTCGACGGCGCCGTACTCGGATTCCTGCCGCAGGCGCCCAGCCGCGGCGTGGTGCATGAAGTGGACGCGCTCAACCGACAGGGCACCGCGGTGCTGCTGGCGAACGCATTCAACGACGGCCTGTTCCCGCCCAACCAATACGTGGATTTCTACAATCGCCTGCGCGGGCCCAAGCAGTTGATCTTCAGCCAGGGCGACCACGCGACCGCGGAGCTGCCCGGCGCACTGGGCTTGCCCAACCAGGTCTACGACGCGACGACGCGCTGGTTCGACCGCCACCTGAAAGGACGGCCCAACGGCGTGGACGGTGAAGCGCCGGTGCGGTTGTCCACGCTGGAAGGCCGTTGGTTGTCGTTCGCGGACTGGAACGCGGTGCAGGCCGCGCCCACCGAGTACGGCCTGGCCGCCCCCAGCGGCTGGCTGGCGCCGACGGGTGCGCTGGTTGCTGGCACGTCGACGGGTTGGAACCACCGCATCGCCACCGGCATTCCGACGGTCGCCGATTCCGGCGTGGTCCTGCTCAGCGGCCTGCTGCAGGGACTGGGTGCGCCGACGACGGCATCGGTGCCGCTGGTGAACCGTGCAGGCGCAGGGGTGTGGGTAGGCCCGACGATGGCGAGTGAGCGCACGGTGGCCGGATCGCCGACGTTGCGCGTGACCGTCACGCCCAGCCAGCGCGACGTCAGCCTGTTCGCCTACCTCTACAGCATGGATGCGTGGGGTACCGGCACGCTGATCAGCCACAAGCCCTACAGCCTGCGTGGAGCGACGGCCGGCCAGGCGCGCACGCTCGACATCACCCTGGAAGCCAACGCGGCCCGCGTGCCCGCCGGACATCGCCTGGTGCTGGTGGTCGACACGCACGATCCGCGTTACACGGAAGCCAGTGGGCTGGGCGGTACGGTGACGTTCTCGTCGCCGGCCAGTGCGCCTTCGAGATTGCGCGTGCCCCTCCGCTAAAAAATCGCGCGCTGTCAGGGCGGCAGCACCTTGCCCGGATTGAGGATACCGTCCGGGTCGAGGGCCGCCTTGATGGCGCGCATCGTCGCCAGCGTTGCTGGCGAAAACGCATCAGCCATGAAGTCGCGCTTGCTCAGGCCGATGCCGTGTTCGCCGGACAGCGTGCCGCCGAGTGCGAGTACCTGGGCGAACACGCGCGGCAGAGCGGCATGCGCGCGCGCGGTTTCAGCGGCATCGCCGTCGTCGTACATGAGGTTGACGTGCAGGTTCCCGTTGCCGGCATGGCCGAAGACGACGATGGGCAACGCTACTTCCGCCGCGAGCGCCTCCATGCCGGCCACCAGGTCGGGGATGCGCGACACCGGCACCACCACGTCTTCGTTGATCTTGCCGGGCTTGATCGTGCGCAGCGCCGGCGACAACGCACGGCGCGCCGCCCACAGCCGGTCGCGCGCGCTGCCGTCGGCGGCGACATCCAGTGCGATCATCCCGTCGCCTTCCGCCGCCTCGGCGAGTGCCTGCAGGGCATAGGGCAGGGTGTCGTCGTCGCCATCGGCTTCGACCAGCAGCATCGCGCCCGCGTCGGGCACGTCGCTGCCGTTTCGGCGGATCAGCGCGATGGCGCTGCGGTCCATGAATTCCAGCATCGTCGGCGTCGCCGGTCGCGCCATGATCCGCGACACCGCACTCGCCGCCGTCGCGGCATCGCGATACAGCACGCGCAGACCCGCCTGCGCGCGCGGGCGCGGCGCCAGCTTCAGGGTCGCTTCGACGACCAGCGCCAGTGTGCCCTCGCTGCCGACGATCAGATGTGTGAGGTCGTAGCCGGTGGCGTCCTTGGTGTAGGCGCCGCCGCAGCGGATCAGGTCGCCGGCACCGGTGACGGCCACCAGGCCGAGCACGTTGTCGCGCGCGGTGCCGTACTTCACCGCGCGGGGGCCACCGGCATTGGTGGCGAGGTTGCCGCCCACGCTGCACAGGTCGGCGCTGGACGGATCCGGTGGCCAGAACAGGCCGTGCGGCATCAACGCGTGCTGCAGTTCGCCATTGAGCACGCCCGGCTCCACCACCACGCAGCGATCCGCCGTGCGTACTTCAATGATGCGGTTCATGCGCGCGAACGACACCACTACGCCGCCCAGCGTAGGCACGGCAGCCCCGGTAGTTCCGGTGCCGGCGCCGCGCGCGACGATCGGCACCCGATGCTCGCGGCAGGCGCGCACGAGGGCGACCACATCGTCGCGCGTGCGCGGCAACGCGACGGCCGAGGGCATTGCCCAACGACGCGAATCGTCGCCGCCAAACGGACGGCACGCTTCGCCGGTCAGCCAGCCCTCGCCGAGGCGGGCCCACATCGCAGCGTGCAAGTCGGGGGGCAGCGTTGCATCCATGCGTGCATTCTACGGATTCGCCGCGTGACGTCCTGCCTTGATGCGGCGAGGGCATGTGCTGATGGCAGATAGCCATGAAGGTGCCAGGCCAAGCGCCAGGCCCGGTAAATCAACGTCTGCGCGTGATTCATCAATGTACCGCACGTTGCCGCAGCGATGCGCTAACCGATTCCTTACATCCCCCGGGAAGCCGCCTGTTAGAAATCGCCGGCCCAGTCGACCGGAGACACCTCATGCGCATCACCATCGTGGGAGCGGGTTTCAGTGGTAGCACCCTGGCGACGTTGCTCGCTTCATCGGCCCCGGGCGCGCCGGATGTCTGCCTCGTCGGCGTCGATGAGACGTTCGCGCGCGGCGTCGCCTACGGCGAAGCGCGGCCGGAGCACCTGCTGAACGTGCGCGCCGGCCAGCTCGGCGCGCACCCGGACGATGCGGCCGGCTTCGCACGTTGGTTGAGCCTGGGCACGCGGGGAAGGGAGGAATTCCTGCCACGCCTGGCGTATGGCGACTATCTGGCCGAGCGCCTGCGCGAAGCCAACGAAACGGCCTCGAATCTGTCGCTGTTGCGACAGGAAGCCGTCGCCGTGAGCCGCGTAGGCGAAGGTTTTCGTGTGCACCTGGATGACGGCGGCTACTTCGCCAGCGATCGCGTGGTGCTCGCCGTGGGCGCGCTGCCGCCGCAGCGGTTGGCGGGCGTCGGTCCGCGCCTGGCGCAAAGCGCGCGCTACATCGGATGGCCCTGGCAGGACGCGGCGCTGGATCGCATTCCCCCCGATGCGCGGGTGCTCATCGTCGGTACCGGCCTGACGATGGTCGACGTGGTGGCCACGCTCGCCGCACGCGGCCATCGCGGCGCGCTGGTTGCGATTTCCCGCCATGGCCGACTGCCGCAGGCGCATGCCGAGCTGCCGTGCGCCGCGATCGAACTGCCGCCCAGCGTGCAGCACGCGCTGCGTGGCCGCAGCGTGCGCACGCTGCTGTCAGCGGTGCGCTCGGTGGTGCACGTGGCGCCGGATTGGCGCGCGGCGGTGGATGCGTTGCGGTCGCACACGCCGCCGTTCTGGCGCAGCCTGCCGCACGCGGAGCGCGCACGTTTCCTGCGCCATGTCCGTGCCTATTGGGAAGCTGCGCGCCATCGCATCGCGCCGCGCGTGGCGGCAACGCTCGCCTCACTGCAGGACAGTGGCCGGTTGCAGGTGCGGGCTGCGCGGCTGCTGCGTGCGGGCCTGCGTACCCAAGGGGCGGAAGTGTTGCTGCGGGGACGCGGACAGGACCGCGTCGATGTCGAGCAGTACGACTACGTCATCCGCGCGACCGGTCTGGATACCGAAATCGCGCGCAGCACCCATCCGCTGGTCTCGCACCTCTACGAGGCCGGTCTGCTCGGGGCGGACCCGCATGGATTGGGCGTGGACGCGGGCGACGACCTGCAAGTGCGCGACCGCAACGGTGACACCGTGCGCAGGCTGTTCTGCCTCGGGCCGCTGCTGCGAGGGCAATCGTGGGAAATCACGGCGGTCCCCGAACTACGCGCCGCCGCGGCGGCCTTGGCCGTGCGTCTGCGCGAAACGGCGCGGACGAGCCTGCCGCGGCGGGGTGCGGTCGCGCGGGAGCTTGCGCTTTCCGCAGGCCTGTAAGGGCGTCAGACGTCGTCTGCGCGGAAGGCGTCGCGGATCCAGTCCAGCCGTGGCGCGGCGGGATCGCCATCGGCGTCGATGACATCGAAGCGGCAAGGCGCCTCGGCGTAAGTGGGATGATCCTGCAGGAAGCGCTGCGCCGCGTGCACGATGCGGCGACGCTTGCCGGCGTCCACGGAGGCGGCGCCACCGCCGAACGCGCGCGAACGGCGGAAGCGCACTTCGACGAACACCACGGTGCCGGTGCTATCGCGCATCACCAGGTCAATCTCGCCACCGCGATACGCCGCGTTGGCGGCGATCTCGGTAAGGCCGGCCTTCAGCAGCAGGGTGCGGGCCGCGGCTTCGGCCGTGCGTCCGTTCGCACGGCGGTCAGCCGCCATCGGCGACGGGCACGGCCTGGCCGCCACTGAAGGTCGACCAGGACGGCGCACGCACGACGTTGCCGAAGCCATCGAGCTGCAGGCGACCGGTCGCGCCGCGGAGCTCGGTGTTGGCGCCCAGCGCGAGCTTTTCCAGATAGGCCGTCAGCAGCCAGGCGTCGTAGCCGAATGCGAACAGGCGAGCGGCCGGACCGCGCGCCGTGGGCACGCGCTCGCCGGTGACGCTGGCGGCCGGCAGCGCGGACAGGCCGCGCGAGGTCCAGGTTTCGGTGGGGAACACGATGCCGTCGAGCGCCGCGTCGTCGCCAGGCTTGCCCGTCCCCGAGGTCAGCTGCGACGTACCCACGCGGGTCCTGCCGCCCAGCCCCGCGAGCGCGAGCTGCGGCGTGAGGCTGCGCGCGGTGCTGCCGCGCACGGCCAGGAACACCGCGTCCACGCCTTCCTGCGCGGCGGCGGCGAGCGGAGCGGACAGGTCCCCCGGCGTTTCGGGCACGCTGATCACGCGCGCGACTTTGCCGCCACGTTCGGCGAAGCGCTCGCGGAACGCCTGCGACGCACGCCGGCCGTTGTCGTCGCTGCCTTCGATGATCAGCGCCGTCTTGCGTTCGCGCGACAGCGTGTACTCGGCGGCGGCGATGCCGTCGTCTTCCGGCGCCAGCGAGAAGCCGGCCTTGCCATCGGGGGGCGCCACGGTGCCGCGGTTGAGCACCAGCATCGGCACGGCCAGGTTGGGCTGCTGGAACAGGGCGCTCACTTCATCGCGACCGAGCGGGCCGACCACGAAATCCGCCCCTTCCGCCGCCGCGCGTGCATAGGCTGCCGTCGCGCCGGCGGCGGTGCCGGTGGTGTCGTAGAACTGGATGTCCGGGCGACGGCGACGCTCGCCGTAATAGCCGGCGAGCAGGCCATCGCGCACCGGCGCGGCAGCCGTGGCCAGATTGCCCGAGAGCGGCAGCAGCACGGCCAGCTTCATCGGCGGGCGATAGCCGTCCACATCCGCGGCGGGGCGGTTACCGGCATCGAAATGCCACTGCGCGCCACGATCAAACGGACGCGGCAGCGGCAGGCCGCGACGCTGCAGCGCACGGCCGGCGAAGTTGTACAGCGGATCGCCGGCGGGCAGCGACGCGGCATCGCGGGCGAGGGTGGCGTCATCAAGCGTGCTGAGCAGGCGGTCGATTTCGCGCGCGTTGTCGCTGCGCGCCTGGCCGCTGAGCGCGCCGTCCTGGCGCGCCAGCGTGGCGGCGCTGGCAAACGCGGGCGAGACGCGCGCGCTTGACGTGACCGGACCGGTGCCGGGGGTGGTGGCGCAACTGGCCAGGCCCAGCGCCAATGCCGTTGCGACAAGGGTCCGTCCTAGGCGCACGCGAAGGGAAATCGTGCGGGCAACGTGCAGGTCCATGGGCATTGTCGGTGTTCGGGCAGGGGAACCGGCTACGATTCTACCCTCAGCCAAGGAGCCCCACTGGAATGCCCGCCGGAACCCTGTTCATCGTCGCCACCCCCATCGGCAATCTTGGCGACCTGACCCCGCGTGCCCTGGACGTGCTGCGCACGGTGGCGGCCATCTGCGCCGAGGACACCCGTCGCAGTGGTCAGCTGCTGGCCCATTTTGGCGTGTCCACGCCGCTGGTCGCGCTGCATGAACACAACGAGGATGCACTGGCGCAGCGCGTGGTGGAGCGGCTGGCGGCGGGCGAATCGCTGGCGCTGGTCAGCGACGCAGGCACGCCGTTGGTCAGCGATCCCGGGTTCCGCCTGGTGCGCGCGGCGCGCGCGGCCGGCATCAAGGTGAGCCCGCTACCGGGCGCCTGCGCCGCCATCGCCGCGCTCAGCGTGGCGGGGCTGCCGAGCGATCGGTTCACGTTCGAAGGCTTCCTGCCGGCCAAGGCGTCTGCGCGGCGCGAGCAATTGCAGCGCCTGGCAGGCGAAACCCGCACGCTGGTGTTCTACGAATCCTCGCACCGCATCGGCGAGTCGCTGGCGGACATGCGCGCCGCATTCGGCGACGACCGGCCGGCGGTGCTGGCACGCGAACTGACCAAGCTGTTCGAAACCGTCCTCGACGGCACCCTGGCCGAGCTGCAGGCGAAGGTCGACGCCGACGACAACCAGCGGAAGGGCGAATTTGTCGTCATGGTGCGTGGCGCCGGCGACGACATGGAGGCGCGCCTGGTCGAGGGACGCCGCGTCTATGCGCTGCTGAACGCGCATCTGCCGCCGTCGGCGGCCGCCAAGCTCGCTGCCGAGATCACCGGTGCGCCGAGAAAGGAGTTGTATGGCGGGCGATAGTGGGCCGTGTCGGCGGGCCTTGCATGAAAGGGGATGAAGATGAGAGTGCGTGAACAGCTCATGGCGGCCGTTGCGATGTTGATTGTTGTGGCGGCATCGCCCGCTGCGATCGCGTGGACCCCGCCGGACGCCCGTGAGCGTTTCGGCGTGCTGGTGGCGGAGAGCCAGAAGGCCGATGACGCGCTGTATCCCCTGCGTCTCGCCGAGCGCGGCCTGCTTCCGACGGGGGCCGTTTTCGTCGACCCCCAGAGCGAGGCCTTTGCCCGGCAGCTGGCGACGAACAAGCGTGCCGAACTGTCGGGCCTGGCCGGCATAGACCGCGCCTCCCTGGCCGAAAAGGACCAGATTGCCTACGACGCGTTCCGCTACCAGGCCGAGCAGGCGCTCGGCGACATCGACAGCGGCATCCATGCGATCCGCAACCTGGTGCCGCTGAACGCCTCCTTCGGCCTGCACGTCGAGTTCCCGGACTACCTGTCGGGCGTCCGCTTCAAGACGGTCGAAGACTACGAACGGGGGCTGGCCCAGCTGGAGGGCTTCGTCGGGTACATGGACAGTACGGTCGATCGCCTGGAGCAGGGAATGGTCCGGGGCTACCACCAGCCCAAGGTGGTCGTGAACAACGTCCTGGGGCAGGTCGAGGCCTTCCTCAAGCTGCCGGTCGAAGAGAACCCCTTCTACTCCCCGGTCACGCGTTTCCCTGATGCCATCGGAACCGCAGACCGCACCCGCCTGGAGGCCGCGTATCGCCGGGCCATCGAAGGTCGCGCCACGCCCGCCTACGCGCGCTGGCGCACGTTCCTGCGCGACCGCTATCTGCCGGGCGCCACCGAGGGCGCAGGCCTGTGGGCCATGAAGGACGGCGATCGGGTCTATGCGTCCCTGCTGGTCCAGCACACCACCACCAGGATGAGCGCGCAGCAGATCCACCAGCTCGGCGTCGCCGAAGTCGCCAGGATCCGCGCCGCGATGGAACAGGCGCGTCAGGCGACTGGCTTCGACGGCGACCTGCCGGCGTTCTTCGAATACGTCCGCACCGGGCCGCAGTTCTACTATTCCGAGCCGAAAGACCTCATCGACCACTTCGAGCGCATCGAAACAAAAGTCTGGGAGCGGATGCCGGACCTGTTCTCGCGTCGTCCGCGTGCCGCATTCGAGCTGCGTCCGCTTCCGGCGCTTGGGGACCAGCGGGGCACGGGCTATTACCGCGCCGGTCCGCCGGATGCTTCAGAGCCCGGCGTCCTCTACTTCAACATGGCCATGTTGAATACGCGCCCCATCCCGACCCTGGAGACCTTGCAACTGCACGAGGGTGTGCCGGGCCACCACTACCAGATCTCACTGGTCCAGGAAGACGAAACCCTACCGGACCTGCTGCGTTTCGGCCAGGTGCCGGCCACCGCCTACACCGAAGGCTGGGGCCTGTATGCCGAGTCCCTGGGCCAGGAACTGGGCATGTTCAACGATCCCTACCAATGGTTCGGCCACCTGGACATGGAAATGCTGCGCGCCGTGCGCCTGGTGGTCGACACCGGGATCCATGCCTTGCAGTGGGACCGCCAACGCGCGATCGACTACATGCTGGCCAACACCTCGATGGCGCCGCGCGACGTGGCGGTCGAGATCGACCGCTACATCACCAACCCGGGCCAGGCCTGCGCGTACAAAGTGGGCGAGCTGAAGTTGCAGGAACTGCGCCGCCGCGCGACCGAACACCTGGGTCCGGATTTCGACATCCGGCGTTTCCACGACCAGGTACTGGACACCGGTGCCCTGCCGCTGGATGTGCTGGAAGCCAAGATCGACCGCTGGCTGATGTCGGACCGGGCGCAGTAGGTCATGGGTGAGCGCTTCCTGCCGGGAGATACCAAGGTGCCCTCATTGCCCGTTCCGATGCCTTGCCCCGTGCAGGTTGCGGACATCCCTTCTTCAAGGAGTACCTGATGCGTCGCCGTGAACTCCTGCTCGGCGCTGCCGCGCTCGGCATGACGTGGCCCCTGGGCGTATGCGTGGCAGCTTCGCTGGACCCGGTCTCGAGGGCCGCGGCGGATGCGGGCGCCGAAGACGCTCGTCTGGCGAACCTGCTGGAACGCCATGCGCAGGCCCTGCGAGAGGAAGAGGGCGGGCCGGATCGACTGGCCGACTATTCGCTTGCCGCGCGCGCGCGTCACCGGCAGGCCACGGTGACGCGCCTGGACGAACTGCAAGGGATCGACCGTGCCGCACTTTCGGTCGCCGCGGCCCTGGACTACGACACCGCCCGCTTCGTGTACGAAGCCATGGCGGACCAGTACGGGCGCTACGGCTTTTCAGACATCAACCTGCGCCCCAGCCCCTATGTCGTCAGCCAGATGAACGGCGCCTACTTCTGGCTGCCAGACAGTATCGGCGGACGCTCGTCCATGAAGGACGCGGCGGATGCCGACCGCTATCTGGACAGGCTGGGCCAGTTCGCCGTGGCCTTGGACCAGGAGACCGAACAGATCCGCCACGACGCAGGCCTGGGTGTCATCCCCCCGGATTTCATTCTGGCCAAGACCCTGAAGCAGCTCGCGACCTTGCGCGATGCGGCGCCGACCGGCAATGCACTGACGACGTCGGCGCTCGCGCGTGCGCGCGATGCCGGGATTGCCACTCTGGACCGTCGCGCTTCGGCGATCTTCATCGAGCGAATCGCTCCAACCCTGCAACGCCAGTACGACGCGCTCGCGGCCTTGCTGCCGCGCGCAGACGATCGTGCAGGCATCTGGGCCAAGCCGGATGGCGAGGCGTACTACGCCTCGGCACTGCGTTCCAACACCACCGCCCGCTATGCGCCAGGTGAGCTGCACCAACTCGGCCTGACGTGGGTGGCGGAACTGTCGGCCGAAATCGATGGCCTGCTGCGTGCGCAGGGTCTGACCGGGGGATCGGTGGGTGAGCGCATGGCCGCCCTGGACCGTGACCCGCGCTACCTCAAGCCGGATACGGAAGCGGGACGCCAGGCGATCATCGACTACGCCAGTGCACACCTGGATCGGATCAAGGGCCTGCTACCGCGGGGTTTCCACGCAACGCCGGATCGACCGGTCGAGGTGCGGCGCATCTCGCCCGCGATCCAGGACGGCGCGCCGGGTGCCTTCTACAGCGCCAGCAGTGATCCCGCCGAACCTTCGATCATCTACCTCAACCTGCGCTCGGTCGCGGAGAACGCGCTGTGGCGCATCCCGACGCTGCTGCATCACGAAGGGATACCCGGTCACCATTTCCAGGACAGCGTCCTGAGCGACGCAGGCGGACTGTCCCTGTTCCGGCGAACGGTGCGCTTCTCGGCCTGGACCGAAGGCTGGGCGCTGTATGCCGAACAACTGGCCGACGAGATCGGTGCATTCGAAGGCGATCCGTTCGGGCGCATCGGCTACCTGCAGGGCCAGCTGTTCCGTGCCTGCCGCGTCGTTGTCGACACCGGCCTCCACCACGCGCGCTGGACCCGCCAGCAAGCCATCGACTGGATGGTGGCAAACGCCGGCGAGCACCGCGACGCCGCCGAGCGCGAGATCGACCGCTATTGCGTCTACCCGGGGCAGGCGTGCAGTTTCATGGTCGGCAAGCAGCAGATACTGGCGACGCGCGAGAAGACGCGGCAGCGCCTCGGGTCGCGGTTTGATGCGCGCGCCTACAACGATTTCATCCTCGCGTCCGGGCCGCTTCCGATGGAAGTCCTCGATAGTGCAGCAGCGCTGGCTTGAATCATCGGGGTGTCGAGGAAGGCGCTTTACGGGCAGAAGCGATGGGATTGATGCTCATGCAAGGGATGACGGCAGGGGAGCCGCGACAACGTGCCAGTGCCTGGACGGTCTTTCGCGTATTCCTTGGGCTGGGGCTGGTTTCATTCGGGGGCCCCGTCGCCCATCTCGGTTATTTTCGCGACGAGTTCGTGACGCGACGCCAGTGGCTGACCGACAGCGCATACGCTGAACTTGTCGCGCTTTGCCAGTTCCTGCCCGGTCCGGCCAGCAGCCAGGTAGGCATGGCCATTGGATTGTCGCAAGCAGGCATCCGCGGCGCGGTCGCGGCATGGTGCGGTTTCACCTTGCCCTCCGCGGTGTTGATGGTGCTGTTCGCGCTTGGACTCATGCATTGGGGCAGCGCATTGCCTGCCGACTCGCTGCACGGCTTGAAGTGGGTCGCGGTCGCCGTGGTGGCTCAAGCGGTATGGGCCATGGGTCGCCTGTTCTGTGTCGATTCGCCGCGCGTGCTCATGGCCGTGGCCACCGCGGCCATCGTCGTGTGGTCGCAGCACGCAGGCGTGCAGTGGGTGCTGATTGCAGTCGGCGCATTGCTGGGCCTGTTGTTGCGACGCGCCCCCGATCCCACTGAAGCCGGCGGCATGACGGTGTCGCTGTCCGCGCGCACCGGCGTGGTGCTGCTGGCGGCTTTCCTGATCCTGCTATTGCTGCTGCCGTGGGTGGCGCAGCATTCCATGGTGCCGGCCGTGCAGGTCTTCGATGCGTTCTATCGTACCGGTGCGCTGGTTTTTGGCGGCGGCCATGTCGTACTGCCGTTGCTGCAGGCGGAAGTGGTGGCGCCAGGCTGGATCGGTGCGGATGACTTCCTTGCCGGTTATGGCGCGGCCCAGGCATTGCCGGGGCCGTTGTTCGCGTTCTCTGCTTTCCTGGGGACCGCCATGTCCGAGGGGCCGGGTGGCGGGCTGGGCGCGATGGTGTGCCTGCTTGCCATTTTCCTGCCTTCCTTCCTGCTGATCGTGGGCGTGTTGCCGTTCTGGTCGCGCTTGCGCAGGCAGCGTGGCGTGCAGGCTGCGGTGGCCGGGGTCAATGCGGTGGTGGTGGGACTGTTGCTGGCCGCACTCCATGACCCGCTCTGGACCACGGCCGTGCGCGACTGGTGCGACGTGGCGTGGATTGCAGTGGGCATGGCGATGCTGATGTGGGCGAAGTGGGCGCCGTGGCGGGTGGTACTGGTGTTGGGCCTTTGCGGTGCCGCGTCCGCCTGGCTATCGGGTTAGCTGTGTGGCCGTTGTGCGACAATGCACGTGGCGGAGCCGGCCAGACAGTCGCGTCATCGATCGTGCTAGTCACGATGGATGCCGAGGAAAGTCCGGGCTCCACAGGGCACGGTGCCAGGTAACGCCTGGGCGGCGCGAGCCGACGGAAAGTGCAACAGAAAGATACCGCCAGCGGTCCTTCGGGATGCGGGTAAGGGTGAAATGGTGCGGTAAGAGCGCACCGCGAGTCCGGTAACGGACCGGCACGGCAAACCCCACCGGGAGCAAGACCAAATAGGGAGGCTATGCTGCGGCCCGCAGTGTCTCCGGGTAGGTTGCTTGAGCGTAACGGTGACGTTGCGCCTAGAGGAATGACTGTCCACGACAGAACCCGGCTTACCGGCCGGCTCCGCCGCCAGCTTCAACGCGAAGCGCGTTGAAGCTCCCAAAGTTCGCAGTGCGAACTTTGGGCCCCAGGCCTTCGCTGCCACACCCCCGCTCGCGCGGTGCGCTCGCCGCCCCCTGACTCAGGGGGCTGTGATGAAGGCGGTTAGTGTGGGAACACCTGTAGGAGCGACGTAAGTCGCGACCGCGGGCCTGCAGATTCGATAGCGCTGGCTACCCGCCGACTCCGATCCGTAACGTCGTCTCGCCTTCGAATACGCCTTCCGGCCCGAAGCGGCGCTCGCTGATCCAACCATGGCCATGGTGGTCGATCGCGATGAGCGTGCTGGCGCGGGTGCCGTAGCGCGCATCGCGGATGAAGGCGGGAGAGAGTCGGCGTTCGAGGTCGAGCCCCACGCCGGTATCCGGCAGCTGCTCGTCGGGTGCAGGTGTTTCGTCGGCCAACGCCGTCCATAGCAGCGCCACGTCCTCGTCGCCGGCCGCGATCCAGGCAGCCAGCCGCTTTTTCAGCGCGACGGTCTTCGGCCAGGGCTCGTCGAGGTCGCCATTGGAAAGCGCGTGCACGCCCGGCGCCAGCGGAATGCGGCGCGGCGTGGGGTAGTTGCTGAGGTACTCGCAGGTTGTCGCGTCGGCCAGCACCAGGTTGAAGGGGGCGAAGGACTCCGCCGCCACCAGCAGGCCGGCACTGCGATGGTCGGCCCCATCGGGTGAGGTCAGGAATCCGGTCGCGAGCTGGCCGCGCGAAGGCGCACCGGGGACGACGATGGCCGGGTCGCGCACGTTGGTCACCACCGCCACACGGCCTTGACGGTCGGTGCCGGCCCAGGTGCCCCCGGACTGCAGGTCGCGGCCGGCCAGGATGCTAGGCGGCGATTCCCAGGCCGCCAGGGCGGCAGTGGGGCGGGCATGGAACTCGTCCCGATTGCCGGCCAGCACGAGCCGCCAGCGGGGGTGGACATTCCAGGCGAGGGCGACCAGGCACATGCCCCGATTCTGGACCCCCGATCTGCGCACTTCCAGCGCGGGAACGCCCGCTGTGCGGTACCCGGCGTGAAGCCACGGTCACCTCACTGAATCATCGCCCAATCTCAAAATTTAAGACGAAACAGTGACTTGTGGATAAGGCTTGAACAAGTCTCTGAAGTTTGCCGCAAGCCATTGATCCGCCAAGCGATTTCTCCTCCCGTTTCCTGTTGACAACCCTGTGCGCGGTGCTAAGGTGGGCAACGGAGGGAAAACCGGGGTTTTAGTGGTTTTTCGTGGTTCAATGACCGTCCAGCGGCAGATCGAAGGGCAGGGGTTGTGTTTCAAGGTGAGACCGCCATCACAGTGGACGACAAGGGACGGCTCGCGGTGCCCACCGCGTACCGCGACGTCGTCGCGCGCGATTGCGGCAACCGCCTGGTGATCACCTACAACCCGTTCGAAGCCGGCAGCCTGTACCTGTACCCCGAGAAGGTCTGGCAGCGCGTCCGCGACGACGTCAACAAGCTGCCCAGCACCCAGCGCGCCCACCGCAGCCTGCAATTGAAGCTGATCGGTGCGGCCTCCCCCGTGGAGCTGGACAGCAACGGTCGCATCAGCATCCCCGCCAGCCACCGTAGTGCGGTCGGCATCGAGAAGAAGGCCGTGCTGCTGGGCATGGGCGAGAAGTTCGAGCTCTGGAGCGAGCAGGCACACCACGCGCAGATCCGTCAGACCCTCACCGACGATGATCTGAGCGCACACATGCTCGAGCTGCGCTTGTGAGCAAGGGTGACGGCAAGCGGCAGTCCGCGCCGGCCGGTCACCTCCCAGCGCTGCACTTGCCGGTGTTGTACACGCAGGTCATGGAAGGGCTGCAGGTGAAAGAGGACGGAACTTACCTGGACGGCACCTTCGGGCGCGGAGGCCACGCGCGCGGCGTGCTGCAACGACTCGGCCCGGGAGGCCGGCTGCTGTTGATGGACAAGGATCCCGAAGCGATCGCGCATGCCGAACAGACGTTCGCAGCCGATGCGCGCGTGTCGATCTTCCGTGGCAGCTTCGCGGCCCTGGCGCAATGGGACGAAACCGCCGCCGGCCTGGATGGCGTGTTGCTCGACCTGGGCGTGTCCTCGCCGCAGCTGGACGTCGCCGAGCGTGGTTTCAGCTTCGGCAAGGATGGTCCGCTGGACATGCGCATGGACCCGGAGTCCGGCGAAAGCGCCGCAGATTGGATCGCACGTGCCGACGAGCGCGAGATCGCCGACGTGCTGTGGACCTACGGTGAAGAGAAGCAGAGCCGCCGCATCGCGCGTGCCATCGTGGCCCGCCGCGCCACCCAGCCGTTCACCCGCACCGCAGACCTGGCCGCGGTGATCGCGTCGGTGATGCCACGCGGCGAGAAGATCCATCCGGCCACCCGCAGCTTCCAGGGCATCCGCATCCACATCAACCGCGAACTGGCGGATCTGGAAGCCGGTCTCGATGCCGCGCTGGCGCGACTGAAGGTCGGGGGGCGGCTGGCCGTGATCAGCTTCCACTCGCTGGAAGACCGCATCGTCAAGCAGTTCATCAACAAGCACGCCAAGGCACCGCCGGCCAATCGCCGCCTGCCCGTTGCCGTCGAGTTCGTCCCCACGCTGCGTGCCATCGGCAGCGGGCAGAAGGGCGAGCCCGACGAGGTGTCTTCCAATCCGCGCGCCCGCAGTGCGGTGCTGCGCGTGGCCGAGAAGCTGGAGGCCGCGGCATGACGCGCTTCCTGATCGCGGTCCTGATGGTGGCCAACATCGCGTCGGCGATCGGGGTGGTGTATGCACGCCACCGCCACCGCGTGTTGTTCGACGAAGTGACGCGCCTGGAGCGCGCGCGCGACGAGCTCAACGTCGAATTCGGCCGTCTGCAGCTGGAACAGGCGACCGTGGCCGAAGCCACCCGCATCGACCAGATCGCGCGCGTGCGCCTGGGCATGAAGTCGCCGGAAGCGGCCGACATCGTGGTGGTGCGCCCATGAACGCCGCACCGAGCAAGAATCGCAACCGCGCCCGCTTCAATCTGCGTGGTCGCCTGGCCCTGGTGCTGGGCGCGATGGGTCTGTGCTCGATCAGCCTGGTCGGGCGTGCGGCGTACGTGCAGCTGATCAACCACGACTTCTACCAGCGCCAGGGCGATGCGCGCTTCCTGCGCGAGATCCCGATCCCGACCTCGCGCGGCATGATCACCGACCGCAACGGCGAGCCGGTGGCGGTGTCGTCGCCAGTGGAATCGGTGTGGGGCAATCCGCAGGAGTTGTTGAAGGCGCCCGACCGCCTGCCGGAACTGGCGCAGGCGCTGGGCGTGCCGCTCGACCACTTGACCAACCGTCTGTCGCAGAAGGCCGACAAGGAATTCCTGTACCTCAAGCGCCGGATCAATCCGGACGAGGCGCAGAAGATCCTCGCGCACAAGATTCCCGGCGTGTTCTCGCAGCGCGAGTTCCGTCGTTTCTATCCGCAGGGGCCGGCGATGGCCCACGTGCTGGGCTTCACCAACATCGACGACCGCGGCCAGGAAGGGCTGGAGCTGGCCTTCGACGAGTGGCTGAGCGGCACGCCGGGCGCGCAGAAGGTGATCCGCGACAACCGCGGCCGCATCGTCGAGAACGTCGACCTGATCCGCTCCGCGCAGCCGGGCAAGGACCTGACGCTCAGCATCGACCGGCGCATCCAGTACCTCGCGCACCGCGAATTGCGCAACGCGTTGCTCGAGCACCAGGCCAGCAGCGGCTCGATCGTCATCATGGACGTGGCCACCGGCGAAGTGCTGGCGATGGTCAACCTGCCGACCTACAACCCGAACGCGATCGAGCGGGTGAAGCCAGACGCGCGCCGCAACCGCGCGCTGACCGACATGATCGAGCCGGGTTCGACGATGAAACCGCTGACCGTGTCCACGGCATTGAAGGCGGGCGTGGTGACGCCGTCCACGCTGATCAACACGAATCCCGGCTACTTGGCGTTGAACAGCCGCTACACCATCCGCGACGTGCCCCGGAACAACGGCGTGCTGACCGTCACCGGCGTCATCACCAAGAGTTCGAACATCGGCTCGATCAAGATCGCCGAAAAGCTGCAGAACACCTACTTCTACGACAGCATCCACAGCTTCGGCTACGGCGAAAAGCCGGGCAGCGGCTTCCCGGGCGAATCGGCCGGCATGCTGGTGCCGCCGGACCGCTGGAATGGCCTGCAGAAGGCGACCATGTCGTACGGCTACGGCCTGGCGGTGACGCCGCTGCAGATCGCGCGCGCGTACGCCGCGCTGGGCAATGGCGGCAGGCTGGTGACGCCGACGTTCGTGAAAGGCCAACGCAGTGAGGCGCCGCAGGTGTTGGACCCGGCGATCGCGCGCGAAGTCGTCGGCATGATGGAGACGGTGGTCACCCAGGGCGGCGCCAAACGCGCGGGCGTGCTGGGCTACCGCGTCGCCGGCAAGACCGGCACCGCCCGCATCGCGTCCGGCGGCGGCTACGCGAAGGGACGCTATGCCTCGTTCTTCGCCGGTCTGGTGCCGGCCAGCAATCCGCGCTTTGCGGCCGTGGTGGTGATCAACGATTCGCAGGAAGGCGGCTACTTCGGCGGACTGGTCGCCGCGCCAGTATTCCACGACGTGATGGACGGCACGCTGCGGCTGATGGACGTCCCGCCGGACGACATCGAGACGTGGTTGGCCGCGCAGGCCAAGACCACGCAGAAAGCAGGCGATGCGGCCACGGTCGCGGCGGCGCCTATCGTCGATGACGCCGTGGATGCGTTGGACCCTGCCGGGTTCGACGCACCCCACGCCGCGCTGCCGGCGACAGGAGCTGCGCGATGAGGCGGATGATGGCCCTCGCCGAGCTGCTGCCCGACATGGACGTGCCGCGCGACATCGTCGTGCGCGGCCTGACCTTGGACAGCCGGGCCGTGCAGCCGGGTGACGCGTTCGTCGCGATCGCCGGCTTCGGCGCGCACGGCCTGAACTTCGCCGCGCAGGCGAAAGAGAACGGCGCCAGCGCGGTGCTTTTCGAACCGCCCGTGCCCGATGGCCTGGAAGCGCCGCGCGATGCGATCCCGGTGCCCGGTCTGCGTGCGCGCATGGGCGCGATGGCGGACCGCTTCCACGCGGCGCCGTCGCACGACATGAAGATGGTCGGCGTCACCGGCACCAACGGGAAGACGTCGACGGTCCAGTTGCTGGCACAGGCCTGGCATCTGCGCGGTGTCCGCTGCGCGACGGTCGGTACGCTGGGCGCGGGCATGTACGGCGAAGTGGTGCCCACCGGTTTCACCACGCCGCTGGTGCTGCAGATGCATGCGCTGCTGGCGCAGTTCCGTGATGCCGGCGCCAAGGCCGTCGCGATGGAGGTCAGCTCGCACGCGCTCGACCAGGGTCGCGTGGACGCAGTGCACTTCGACGTGGGCGTGTTCACCAACCTCACCCGCGACCACCTGGATTACCACGGCGACATGGAGCGCTACGGCGCCGCCAAGTCGCTGCTGTTCTTCCGCACGGGCCTGAGGGCCGGCGTGGTCAACCTCGACGACGCCTACGGTCGTGAGCTGTTCGCCCGCCTGCCGCATGGCCTGCAGCGCGTCGGGGTGAGTTCGCGTGGGCAGGATGAGGCCGCGGTGCGCGCCGATGCGTTGCGCCTGGACGGCAACGGCATCGCCTTCGACCTCGTCGTCGGCGAGGAGCGGCAGCCGGTGCAGTCGCGCCTGTTGGGCCGTTTCAATGTAGACAACCTGCTGGCAGTGGCCGGTACGCTGCATGCCCTGGGCGATACGCCCTCGGAGATCGCGCGCACGCTGTCGCGCCTGTTGCCGATCCATGGCCGCATGAACCGCCTTGGCGGCGACGGCAAGGCCCCCCTCGTGGTGATCGATTACGCGCACACGCCGGACGCGCTGGAGCAGGCGTTGGCCAGCCTGCGCGACCACGTGCAGGGCCGGCTGGTCTGCGTGTTCGGCTGCGGTGGCGACCGCGACGTGGGCAAGCGTCCGCAGATGGCCGAGATCGCCGAACGACTGGCGGATGTGGTCATCGTCACCGACGACAATCCGCGTACCGAAGATGGCAACCGCATCGTGGCCGACATCCTCGCCGGCTTCGCCCGCCCGGAGGCCGCGACCGTGCAGCGCGATCGTGGCTTGGCGATCGCCCACGCCATCGCGCTGGCCGGCGCCGACGACATCGTGCTGGTGGCCGGCAAGGGCCACGAGCCTTACCAGGACATCCAGGGCGTGAAACACCCCTTCGACGATACGGCCGTCGCCCGCAAGGCCCTGGAGGAGCGCGCATGAAGCGACTTCCCCTCTCCCTGCTGGCGCACTGGGCGGGCGGCGAACTGCTGGGCGACGATCTGGTGATCGGTTCGCTGACCCACGATACGCGCACGTTGGTGCCAGGCAGCCTGTACGTGGCGCTGTGCGGCGAGCGTTTCGACGGCCACGATTTTGCTTACGACGCCTCCATGCGTGGCGCTGCCGCCGTGCTCGTGGACCATGAAGTGAAGGTCGACGTGCCGCAGGTCGTCGTGCCCGACACCCTGCTGGCGCTGGCGCGGATCGCGGCCGGCCTGCAGCGCGACCGCGTGGAGAAGGCGGTCGCGATCACCGGCAGCAACGGCAAGACCACCGTCAAGACGCTGGTCGTCGCCATCCTCCAGCGCGCTGGCGTCACCTACTTCAATCCGGGCAATCGCAACAACGAGATCGGCCTGCCGATGGCCGTGATCGATGCGCCGGACGACGCCGACTTCTCGGTCTACGAAATGGGCGCTGGCAAGCCCGGCGACATCGCCTACCTGACCGATATCGTCACGCCAGAAGTGGCGCTGGTGAACAACATCGCCGCGGCGCACCTCGAGCGCATGGGTTCGCTGATGGGCGTGGCCGAGACCAAGGGCGCGATCTACGAAGCGTTGCCGGCCGACGGCACCGCGGTGATCAATGCCGACGACGCCTTCGCGGAATACTTCACCAGCCGGGTGCCGGACCGCCGTATCCTGCGGTTCGGTCTGGAGGCGACCGCCGACATCACGGCGCGCGCGTTGCGCCCGACCGCCGACGGGACTGACTTCGTGCTGGTTGCGCCGCATGGCGAAGTGCCGGTGAGCCTGCACCTGCCGGGCCGCCACAACGTCTTGAACGCGCTGGCCGCGGGCACCATCGCGATCGCCTGCGGCGTGTCGCTGGCGACGATTGCCGAGGGCCTGTCCGCCGCGCAGCCCGTCGCTGGCCGCCAGGTCGCGCGCACGCTGGCCAGCGGTGCGGTGGTGATCGACGACAGCTACAACGCGAATCCGGGCTCGCTGATGGCCGCCATCGACACGCTCGCGGCAGCCAGCGCGCAGGCGCGTGGTGAAGGGTGGTTGGTGCTGGGCGACATGCGCGAGCTGGGCGCCGATGCCGAAGCGCTGCACGCCGAAGCCGGCCGCCGCGCCAAGAGCGCGGGCATCCGCCGCCTGTACACGCTGGGTCCGCTCAGCGCCGCCGCCGCCGCCGCGTTCGGCGAGGGCGCGTATCCATTCGACGATCACGCCTCGCTGGCCGACGCCCTGCGCGCCGAGCTGCGGGCCGGCGTGCGCTGTCTGGTCAAGGGCTCGCGCGGCAGCGCGATGGACCGGATCGTCGCCGCCTTGCTGTCCACCGGGGAGGACACACCGCATGTTGCTTGAACTGGCTCGCTGGTTGCAGAGCCTGGAGAACTTCTTCGGCCTGTTCGGCTACCTGACGTTCCGCGGCATCCTCGCTGCGCTGACATCGCTGGCGCTGTCGCTGTGGCTGGGCCCGGCGGTGATCCGCAAGCTCGGCCAGCTGAAGGGCGGCCAGCCGATCCGCAAGGACGGTCCGCAATCGCACTTCTCCAAGGCGGGCACGCCCACGATGGGTGGCGCGCTGATCCTCATCACCGTGGCGGCCTCCGTGCTGTTGTGGGGCGATCTGCGCAACAAGTATGTGTGGGTGGTGCTGCTGGTCATGGTGTGCTTCGGCGTGATCGGCTGGTACGACGACTGGATCAAGATCGTCCGCCGCGATCCCAATGGCCTGAAGTCGCGCTGGAAGTACCTGCTGCAATCCATCTTCGGCCTGGCCGCCGGCTTGTATCTGTACCTGTACGCCGACGTGCCGGCGGCGACCACGTTCTATGTGCCGTTCTTCAAGTCGATCGCGCTGCCGCTGGCCGGCATCGGCTTCGTCGCCATCGCGTACTTCTGGATCGTGGGCTTTTCCAACGCGGTCAACCTGACCGACGGCCTGGACGGCCTGGCGATCATGCCCACGGTGCTGGTGGCCTGCGCGCTGGGCGTGTTCGCCTATGCGTCGG
This sequence comes from Pseudoxanthomonas sp. G3, assembly GCF_057654715.1. Lineage (NCBI taxonomy): Bacteria > Pseudomonadati > Pseudomonadota > Gammaproteobacteria > Lysobacterales > Lysobacteraceae > Pseudoxanthomonas > Pseudoxanthomonas sp. G3. Next base: position 3,275,463 of record NZ_CM172805.1, on the reverse strand, counting down.
GCAATGCGGTGTTCTCGAACTATCTGCAGATCCCGCAGGTGCCGGGCGCGGGCGAGCTGACCATCATCTGCGCCGCCATCGCGGGCGCAGGCCTGGGTTTCCTCTGGTTCAACACCTACCCGGCGATGGTGTTCATGGGCGATATCGGCGCGCTGGCGCTGGGTGCGGTCCTCGGCACGATCGCCGTGATCGTGCGCCAGGAACTGGTGCTGGTGATCATGGGCGGCATCTTCGTCATCGAAACGCTGTCGGTGATGATCCAGGTGGCCTCGTTCAAGCTGACAGGCAAGCGCGTGTTCCGGATGGCGCCGATCCACCACCACTTCGAACTGAAGGGCTGGCCCGAGCCGCGCGTGATCGTGCGCTTCTGGATCATCTCCGTCGTGCTCGTCCTCGTCGGCCTGGCCACGTTGAAGGTGCGCTGATGAACGACACGCCACGCCAAGCGACGCGACTGGACGCCATCGGGGGCCGCTTCGACCCCTGGTTGCTCGGCGCCATGCTGGCGCTGGCGTCGCTGGGCGTGGTGATGGTCGCATCGGCGTCGATCTACCAGCACGGCAATCCGTTCTACTACCTGATCCGCCATGGCATGTTCCTGGTGGCCGGCGCCGGCCTGGCGTGGTGGGTGACGCGCACGGAGCTGAAGAGCATCGAGGCGCGCAACCATCTGCTGCTGCTGGGCTGCGTGGTGTTGTTGCTGATGGTGTTTGTGCCGGGCCTGGGCGTCAGCGTGAAAGGTGCGCACCGCTGGATCAACCTGGGCGTTTCGAACTTCCAAGTCGTAGAAGTGGTGAAGGTGTTCTTCATCGTCTGGCTGGCCAGTTACCTGGTGCGCTTCCGCGACGAGGTCAACGCGACCTGGGCAGCAATGCTCAAGCCGCTGGGCGTGGTGGTGGTGCTGGTCGCGTTGCTGCTGATGCAGCCGGACTTCGGCTCGTCCTCGCTGCTGTTGGCGATCACCGCCGGCATGCTGGTGCTGGGTGGCGTGAACATGCCGCGCATGTTCGGCCCGGTGTTGGTCGGCTTGCCGATTCTCGCGGTGATCGCCATCGCCGAGCCGTACCGCATGCGTCGCCTGACGTCGTTCTCCGATCCGTGGGCCGATCCGTTCGGCAGCGGCTACCAGCTGACCAACGCGCTGATGGCGATCGGTCGCGGCGAATGGTCAGGCATCGGCCTCGGCGGTTCCGTGCTCAAGCTCAATTACCTGCCGGAAGTGCATACCGACTTCATCTTCTCGGTCATCGGCGAGGAACTCGGCTTCGTCGGCGTCTGCCTGGTGATCGCGCTGTATGCGCTGCTGGTCGGCCGCGCCTTCGTGATCGGCCTGCGCTGCGTGGAGATGCGCCGCCACTTCGCCGGCTATGTCGCCTTCGGCGTGGCGCTGTGGATCGGCATGCAGAGCTTCGTCTCGATGGGCGTCAACCTAGGCTTGCTGCCCACCAAGGGCCTGACTCTGCCGCTGATCTCCTCGGGCGGCTCCAGCATCCTGATGACGTGCGTGGCGATGGGCCTGCTGCTGCGGGTGTCGTACGAACTCGAGCGCACCCAGCGCCAGGTCGCGCTGCGCGGCGAAGCGCTGCAGACCTCGCCGAATGGCGAAACGCGGACGCCTGCCGATGCCACGCCGGCAACACCGAAGCCGGCGCCGTCGCTGTCCGAAACGCTGCGCGGCACCAGCCGCCTGCGCTCGCGTGTCGAGCCGACCTTCGAGAGGATCGCATGACGATCGCGACGTCCTCCGCTCCCGTGATGGTGATGGCTGGTGGCACCGGCGGCCACATCTTCCCCGCGCTGGCCGTGGCCAAGGTGCTGCGTGCGCGTGGTGTGCCGGTCGTGTGGCTGGGCGCGGACGGGGCGATGGAAACGCGCCTGGTGCCGCAGCACGACATCGAGCTGGACACGCTGGCGATCAGCGGCCTGCGCGGCAAGGGCAAGCTGGCCCTGCTGGGCGCGCCGGTGCGCGTGCTGCGGGCGATCCGCGCCGCGGGTTTCGTGCTGCGCCGTCGCGCGCCGCGCGCGGTGGTCAGCTTCGGTGGCTTCGCATCCGGTCCCGGTGGCGTCGCGGCCCGCCTGATGGGCACGCCGTTGCTGGTGCACGAGCAGAATCGCGCCGCCGGTTTCACCAATCGCATGCTCGCCAAGGTGGCGCGTCGGATCATGTCGGGGTTCCCGGGCGCGTTCCCGGGCCGCGAGGAGGTGGTCGGCAACCCGGTGCGCGAAGAGATCGCCACCGTCGCGCCGCCGGCGTCTCGCCTGGCCGGCCGCGAAGGCCCGCTACGCTTGCTGGTGCTCGGCGGCAGCCAGGGCGCCCGCGCGTTGAACATGGCCGTGCCGCGCGCATTGGCCACGCTGCCCGCGGGCAGCGTCGACGTGCGTCACCAGTGCGGCGAGAAGCTGCGCGACGAAGCCGCCAAGGCCTATGCCGATACCGGTGCCACCGCGAGCGTGGAAGCCTTCATCACCGATATGGCCGCCGCGTATGCGTGGGCGGACCTGGTGGTCTGCCGCGCTGGCGCCTCCACGCTGGCCGAACTTTGCGCCGTCGGCGTCGGCAGCGTGCTGGTCCCGTTCCCGCAGGCCGTGGACGACCACCAGACGCGCAACGCCGAATACCTGGTCGAGCGCGGCGCCGCCTTGCTGTTGAAGCAGGATGACGGCCTCGCTGATGCGTTGGCGAGCACGCTGCGCCGGCTGGCAGGCGATGCGTCCACGCGCCTGGCGATGGCCGAGGCTGCGCGCACGCTGGCCAAGACCGATGCGGCCGATCGCATCGCCGACATCATTCTTGAGGAAGCAATTGAAATGAGGACGCAGGCATGATGATGGCTGCTGCACGCGAGCGCCGCCTGCAACACACCGGCAACCTGGCTCAGGCGTTCCGCCGAGTGCACTTCGTCGGCATCGGCGGCTCCGGCATGAGCGGCATCGCCGAAGTGCTGTGCACGCTGGGTTATGAGGTGTCGGGCTCGGACAATGCCGACAATGCGGCCACGCGCCGCCTGGCGTCGCTGGGTGCGCGCGTGATGCGCGGCCATAACGCCTCCAACGTGCTGGGCACGGACTGCGTGGTGGTCTCCAGCGCCATCAAGCACGACAACCCCGAGCTGATGGAGGCGCGCAGCCAGCGCATTCCGATCGTGCCGCGCGCGGCGATGCTGGCCGAACTGATGCGCTTCCGTCGCGGCATCGCCGTGGCCGGCACGCACGGCAAGACCACGACCACGAGCCTGGCGGCGGCGATCCTGAGCGAAGGCGGACTGGACCCGACCTTCGTGATCGGCGGCCAGCTGCTTGCGGCCGGCGCCAACGCCAAGCTCGGCGACGGCCAGTGGCTGGTGGCCGAGGCGGACGAGAGCGACGGCAGCTTCCTGCGCCTGAATCCGCTGATCTCCATCGTCACCAACATCGATGCCGATCACCTGGAAAACTACGGCAACGACTTCGAGCGCGTGAAGGCGGCATTCGCCGAATTCCTGCAGCGCCTGCCGTTCTACGGGTTGGCCGTGCTGTGCATCGACGATCCGGAAGTCGCGGCCATCGCCGCCGAGACGCCGCGCCACGTCATGAGCTACGGCTTCGCCGAGAACGCCGACGTGCGCGCCGAGGACGTGGAGCAGGAAGGCGGCCGCATGCACTTCACCCTGCGCCTGCCCGAAGACGCCAGCATCCGCGTCAGTCTGGCGCTGCCGGGCCGCCATAACGTGCAGAACGCGCTGGCTGCGGCCGCCGTGGGCTGGCAGTTGGGCGTGTCGCCGGCAAACATCGCCGCTGCGCTGGAGAAGTTCGCCGGCATCGGTCGCCGCTTCAACGACCTGGGCGAGATCACCACGCCGCAGGGCGCGCGCGTGCAACTGGTCGACGACTACGGCCATCATCCGAAGGAACTGGCGGCCGTGTTCGCCGCCGCACGCGGTGGCTGGCCGCACAAGCGCCTGGTGGTGGCCTTCCAGCCGCACCGCTACAGCCGCACGCGCGACCAGTTCGACGCGTTCGCCGCCGTGCTGTCGGAAGCCGATGCCCTGGTGTTGAGCGAGGTCTACCCTGCGGGCGAGCAGCCGATCGCGGGCGCCGATTCCAAGTCGCTGGCGCGTGCGATCCGTGCGCGCGGCCGCAACGAGCCGGTGGTCGTCAGCCAGGTCGCGGAGCTGGCCGATGTGCTGCCCGACGTCCTGCAGGATGGCGACCTGCTGTTGCTGATGGGCGCCGGCGACATCGGCCACATGTCGCAGCACATCGCGTCGCACGGCTTCAATCGACGGGAGGGCGCATGACCGCCATCGCCGTACCGCCGCCGCGCTTCGACGACCCGGCCCGCTTCGGGCGCGTGGCCGTGCTGCTGGGCGGCGTTTCCAGCGAGCGCGAGGTATCGCTGAATTCCGGCCAGAACGTGCTCGACGCGCTGCTGGCGCGCGGCGTACAGGCGTTCGCGGTGGATGGCATTCCCGCGCTGGTCGAGGCGATCCGTGCCGGCAAGGTCGATCGCGTCTTCAACATCCTGCATGGCGGCGATGGCGAGAACGGCGTTCTGCAGGGCCTGCTGCAATCGTTGGGCGTGCCGTACACCGGCCCCGGCGTGCTCGGCTCGGCGCTGACGATGGACAAGATCCGCACCAAGCAGGTGTGGGAAGCCGCGGGCTTGCCCACCGCGCGCTTCGAGCGCATTCCCGCTGGCAGCGATCTCGCTGCCGCGGCGCGCAAGCTCGGCTTCCCGGTGTTCGTGAAGCCGTCCGCCGAGGGCTCCAGCGTCGGTGTGTTCCGCTTGATGGGCGAGGAGGACCTGGCGCCGGCGCAGGCCTTCGCCACTACCTACACCGGCGAGCTGCTGGCCGAGCAAATGCTGACCGGCGGCGAATTCACCGTGGGCATCCTCGGCGACGTGGCCCTGCCGTCGGTACGCATCGTGCCGGCCGGCGACTGGTACGACTACCACGCCAAGTACATCGCCGATGACACGCAATACTTGTGCCCCGGCCTGGACGATGCCGGCGACGAAGCGGCGATCCGTGCGCTGGCGCTGGCGGGCTTCCGCGCGGCCGGCTGCAGCGGCTGGGGCCGCGTGGATGTCATGCGCCACGCCGACGGCCGCTTCATGCTGATGGAAGTCAACACGGCGCCCGGCATGACCAGCCATTCGCTGGTGCCGAAGGCGGCGGCGAAGATCGGGATCGGTTTCGAAGCGCTGTGCTGGCGCATCCTCGAGCAGACGGTGCCGGAGGTGGCGGGCTGATGAACGCCGCCCTGCGCATCCTCGCCTGGTTGCTCGCGCTGGCCCTGGTGGCGCTGCCGGTCGTGGCCGTCGTGAACGGTTGGATCGGTGCGGACCGCTGGCCGCTGAGCAAGCTGCGCGTGCAGGGTGAATTCGCGCGCGTGGACGCGGCGCAGTTGCGCGAGGTCGTGCTGCCGCACGCCAAGCGCGGCTTCTTCGCGGTGCGCCTCGACGATGCCAAGCACGCCGTCGAACGCCTGCCGTGGGTCGAGCGTGCCGAAGTGCGCAAGCGCTGGCCGGATGTGCTGGAGATCCGCGTGATCGAGCACAAGCCGTTCGCGCGCTGGGGCAAGGACAAGCTGTTGTCCGAACACGGTCGCCTGTTCCCGATGCCGAAGGAACTGGCGATGCTGGACCTGCCGCAACTCGGCGGGCCGGACTCGCAGGTGCAGGAAGTGACGGCGCTGTACAACGAATCGCGGCAGCTGTTCGCACCGATGGGCCTGGACGTCACCACGCTGGTGATGGACGCCCGCGGCAGCTGGTCGCTGCTGCTCGGCAACGGCACCGAGGTGGTGGTGGGCCGCACCGATGCGCGCCCGCGCCTGGGCCGCTTCGCGCGGATGCTGCCGCAGTTGCTGGCCGCGCAGGCGCAGCCGCTGCTGCGCGCGGATCTGCGCTACACGAACGGTTTCGCGCTCAGCTGGGGCGACGCGCCGCGGGCGCCACATACGGACACTTCAACGCTGCCTGCGCCGGTTGCGGCCGCAGGTGGTCATTCGCAGGGCAGGACATGAATCGCAAGGGTGACAAATCGCTGATCGTCGGGCTGGATATCGGCACGTCCAAGGTGACGGCGCTGGTCGGCGAGTACGCCCCGGGCAACCCGATCGAGGTGATCGGCATCGGCTCGCACGAGTCGCGCGGCCTGAAGCGCGGCGTGGTCGTGGACATCGAGTCCACCGTGCAGTCGATCCAGCGCGCGATCGAGGAAGCCGAGCTGATGGCCGGTTGCGAGATCCGCTCGGTCTACGCGTCGATCTCCGGCAACCACGTGCAGTGCCGCAATTCGCCCGGCATCGTGCCTATCCGCGACGGCGAGGTGACCTGGGGCGACCTGGACCGCGTGCTGGAAGCGGCGAAGGCCGTCGCGATCCCGGCCGACCAGAAGATCCTCCACGCGATCCCGCGCGAGTACAAGCTGGACAACTCGCAGGAAGGCATCCGCAATCCGGTCGGCATGACCGGCGTGCGCTTGGAAGTGGACGCGCACCTGGTGTTCTGCGCGCAGTCCGCCGCGGCCAACATCAGCAAGTGCGTGCAGCGTTGCGGCCTGCAGATCGACGACCTGATTTTCTCCTCGCTGGCCTCCAGCGTGGCGGTGCTGACCAGCGACGAGCGCGAGCTCGGCGTGGTGTTGGTCGACATGGGTGCGGGCACCACCGACCTGGCGGTGTTCGTGCAGGGTGCGATCTGCCACACGGCCTCGCTGCCGATCGCCGGCGACCAGGTCACCAACGACATCGCGCACATGCTGCGCACGCCCACACCAGAAGCCGAGCAGATCAAGGTGCGCTACGCGTGCGCGCTGGCGCAGCTGGCGACGGCCGAGGAAAGCATCCAGGTGCCCAGCGTGGGCGACCGCCCGCCGCGTCGCCTGCCGCGTCACGCGCTCGCGCAGGCCGTGCAGCAGCGTTACGAGGAGATCTTCGAGATGGTGCAGGCCGAACTGCGCCGCTCGGGCTTCGAAGAGCGCGTGCGCGCCGGCATGGTGCTGACCGGCGGCGCCGCGAAGATGGAAGGCGTGGTCGAGCTGGCCGAAGAGATGCTGCAGATGCCCGTGCGCGTCGGCATCCCGCAGCACGTCACCGGCCTGGGCGAAGTGGTCGGCAACCCGGTGCATGCCACCGGCGTCGGCCTGCTGCTGATGGGCAGCCAGATTGAACATCCCCGGCGTCCGTCGCTGCCTACGGGCAAGGCGGGCAGCTGGTTCAAGAAACTCCAGAACTGGTATCGAGGCGAGTTCTGAGGTGAGAGAAGTGAGGAGTGAGAAGTGAGAAGAGCAAGACGGCGACGTGGAGAGAGGGTGTTCGGCTCACTCCTCACTTCTCTCCACTCACTCCTTGCAGCAAGAAGCAGTACCGAAACACCCGTTCCACCCAGCACCACATAACTAAATAAACGAGGACAAGGACATGGCACATTTCGAACTGGTTGAAAAGATGGCCCCGAATGCAGTGATCAAGGTCGTGGGCGTGGGCGGCGGCGGTGGCAACGCCGTGGCGCACATGGTCAACGGCAGCGTGGACGGCGTGGAGTTCATCACCGCCAACACCGATTCGCAGGCGATCAAGAACTGCGGCGCCAAGCTGCAGCTGCAACTCGGCAGCAACGTCACCAAGGGCCTGGGCGCGGGCGCGAATCCGGAAGTCGGCCGCCAGGCCGCGCTGGAAGACCGCGAGCGCATCATCGACGCGCTGGACGGCGCCGACATGGTGTTCATCACTGCCGGCATGGGCGGCGGCACCGGCACCGGCGCCGCACCGGTCGTGGCGCAGCTGGCCAAGGAGATGGGCATCCTGACCGTGGCCGTGGTCACCAAGCCTTTTCCGTTCGAAGGCCGCCGCCGCATGCAGGTCGCGCTGAAGGGCATTGAGGAGCTGAGCCACCACTGCGACTCGCTGATCACCATCCCGAACGAGAAGCTGATCACCGTGCTGGGCCGCAACGCGACGATGATCCAGGCCTTCCGCGCCGCCAACGACGTGCTGCTCGGCGCCGTGCAGGGCATCGCCGACCTGATCGTCCGTCCGGGCCTGATCAACGTCGACTTCGCCGACGTGCGCACCGTGATGAGCGAGATGGGCCTGGCCATGATGGGCACCGGTAGCGCCCGCGGCGACGACCGCGCGCAGGCTGCCGCCGAGGCCGCGATCCAGAACCCGCTGCTGGACGACGTGAACCTCAACGGCGCCAACGGCATCCTGGTCAACATCACCGCCGGCCCGGACTTCACGATGGCCGAGTTCGACGAAGTGGGCCGCACCATCGAAGGCTTCGCGTCGGAAGACGCGACCGTCGTGGTCGGCACCGTGCTGGACCCGGACATGCAGGACGAAGTGCGCGTGACCGTCGTGGCCACCGGCCTGAACCGCAACGCCGCCCGCCAGCCGGTGGGTCGCAACAGCGACCTGCGCGAGCCGATGCGCGCGCCGATCAAGCTGGTCCGCGACGCCACCACCGGCATGCCGATCGACGACGGCTTCTCGATGGACCCGATCAGTGCTGCCACCAGCGGCCTGGGGCTGCGCCGGGGTGCCGCCTCGCCTGCCTCGTCGGCGCCCGCGTCCGCGCCGGTCGCGGCCGACCTGCCGTCGGACTACCTGGACATCCCGGCGTTCCTGCGCCGCCAGGCGGACTGACCTGCAAGACCCTCCCCGCGAGGGGAGGGTGCCGTACCCGCACCACCACGCCATGTCCTTTCGCTGCCGGGCCCAGCGGCCCGGCAGCCCTTTCCGGAGCGCCTTAACACAGCGTTGTTTCAGGCGTGGGACAGACCGGTTCTTTCGTTAAGATTCAGCGAATTGCGTGATATTCTCGCTGCCCCGCCAAGGTTCCCCCACCTGCGACCCCACTCGATGGCCCAGCAACGCACCCTCAAGAACGTGATCCGCGCGACGGGCGTGGGGCTGCACAGCGGCGAGAAGGTCTACATGACGCTGCGTCCGGCGCCGGTCGACACCGGCATCGTGTTCCGCCGCATCGATCTGGACCCGGTGGTCGAGGTCCCGGCCAGCGCGCAGCTCGTCACCGAGACCACGCTGTGCACCGGCCTGACCTGCGAAGGCGCCAAGGTGCAGACCGTGGAGCACCTGATGTCGGCCATGGCCGGCCTGGGTGTCGACAATGCCTATGTGGAACTGTCCTCGGCCGAATTGCCGATCATGGACGGTTCCGCGGGTCCGTTCGTGTTCCTGATCCAGTCCGCCGGCATCGCCGAGCAGAACGCCCCGAAGCGTTTCATCCGCATCATCCGTCCGGTCGAAGTCACCGAGGGCGACAAGGTGGCGCGCTTCGAGCCTTACGACGGTTTCAAGCTGGGCTTTACGGTGAAGTTCGATCACCCGATGATCCCGGCCTCGCAGTCGCGCGCGGAAGTGGACTTCTCCACCGGTGCCTACATCAAGGAAGTCGCGCGTGCACGCACGTTCGGCTTCATGCGCGACCTGGAATACATGCGCGAGCGCAATCTGGGCCTCGGAGGCTCGATGGACAACGCCATCGTGCTGGACGAGTTCCGCGTGCTCAATGAGGACGGCCTGCGCTACACGGACGAGTTCGTCCGCCACAAGATCCTGGACGCCATCGGCGACCTCTACCTCGCCGGCCGACCCATCCTGGGCGCCTACGAGGGCTTCAAGTCCGGCCACGCCCTCAACAACAAGCTGGTCCGCGCGCTGCTGGCCGAGACCTCTGCGTGGGAAGAAGTGACCTTCGAAAACGGCGTCGCGCCGTCGCCGGTCACCTATGCGACGCCTGCCCTGGCGGTCTGAGACGCCCGTCCGCTCCGGACGGTGACCCTGCTGTCGCCCGGTTTCCTACCGCGATCACGCGGGGGTGTGCCAATGGTTACGCCTTGGCGAAACTGTGAACCCGATCAGATTTCCGGCCCGAAAATAACACTTTTCTAACCTTCGGCTAACGACCCGACGGGCGGTGGCCGGTACCATGCCCCGTCCCTCGTGATGGCCGGGTCAATTTTTCCGCCTGCCACGATGACCTCCCTTGACGGGAGGCGTACCGGCGGAGTCCGGTGCGGACAGGAGGTCAAGGGCCGCTTGCAGGCCTTTGCGGGAAGCCTCCGATACGGGTACGACCGGGTCCTGCGCAGGCTTCACCTGCGGCGCGAGGCTCGTCTTGGCGGTGACTTCGGTGACCGCCAGTCCGATGGATTGGGCCACGTTGATCAGCTCGGGTGCGGCCAGGCGAAGCCTGGCATGCCAGACGGGGGAGTCGACGATAAAAACGAGCCGCTTGCCCGCCACGTTCGCCAATCGGCAATGCGGCGCCAGGGCAGGCGGAAGGCAGGGGCGAAGCTGCTGTTCCAAGGCGTCGAGCCATAGGGCGCGACGCACCGGGTCGGTGGCGGCATCCGTCAGGGCAGCCTGCAATGCAGGTTGCGCGATGCCGGCGCGGCGCGGCTTGGACTTCGAATCAGACATCGGTATCTATGAGCTTTAAGACCATCGTAAACAATACGCGTACCTGGTGGGCCCATGCGTCCGCCCATGGTGCGTACCGGATCCGCCTCGCGTTCCATGCACGCCCCCTCGCCAGTGCCGCGGTGCTCGTCGCTGCTGGCCTGCTGGTCGGTGCGGGTGGCCGCAGTGCGATCGGCATGGGCCAGGTGTCGCTGCTGCAGGCCAAGGCCGGCCAGCGCGATGCGGAACTGGAGCAGGTGCGCCGCGGTGCCCAGCAGGAAATCAATGCCATGGCCGCGCGCCTGGGCGAGCTGCAGGCACAGGCCAACCGTCTGAACGCCCTGGGCGAGCGCCTGACCCGCGTGGGCCAGCTGCAGGACGGCGAGTTCGACTTCAACGAGCCGGTGGGCGTCGGCGGCAACGACGTGTCCTACGACATGAAGCCGGCCGAGCTCACCGCGGGGGTGGAAAAGCTCGAGCAACAGTTCGCCGCGTCCGGCCGCCAGCTGTCGGTACTGGAAGCGCTGCTGTTCAACCGCGAACTGGACAAGAACGCGACCCCGGGCCGTATGCCGATCGCCAACAGCTACATCACCTCCGGCTTCGGCGGCCGTGCCGATCCGTTCGGCGGCGGCGGGCAGTACCACAAGGGCATCGACTTCAAGGCGGCCGTGGGCGACCCGGTGCTGGCGGTCGCGGACGGCGTGGTGAGCTTCGCCGGCGTGAAGGGCGGTTACGGCAACGTCGTCGACGTCGACCACGGCAATGGCTACGTGACCCGCTATGCGCACAACTCGCGCCTGGTGGTGAAAGCCGGCGACCTGGTCCGCGTCGGGCAGGAGGTGGCCAAGGCCGGCTCCACCGGCCGCTCGACCGGTGCGCACGTGCATTTCGAGGTGTGGGAGAACGGACGCGTGGTCAATCCGCGCAAGTTCCTGGGCGAAGGCCCGACGCCGGTCGGTCAGATCAAGCGCGGCTGAGGCCGACGGCGGAACCAAACGGGAAGCCGGCGGTCCTATCGCCGGTCTTGATTCCCCCGGCGGCGCCCCAAGCTACAATACGGTGTTGCCAGACAGGGCGCCTTGCGCCCTGTTTCGTTTTGGGCGTGCCGCCAGCGCGGCGCCCCGGCGTCCTTTTCCCATCCGGTTCCCTACATGATCAACAACCTGCTTACCCGTGTCTTCGGCAGTCGCAACGAGCGCCTGCTCAAGCAGCTGCAACGCATCGTCGACAAGATCAACGCGCTGGAGCCGGAGCTGCAGAAGCTGTCCGATGAGGAACTGAAGGCCAAGACCCCGGAATTCCAGCAGCGCATCGCCGGCGGCGAAGCCCTCGACAAGATCCTCCCCGAGGCTTTCGCGGTCTGCCGCGAGGCCAGCCGCCGGGTGCTGGGGATGCGCCATTACGACGTGCAGCTGATCGGCGGCATGGTGCTGCACCTGGGCAAGATCGCCGAAATGCGCACCGGCGAAGGCAAGACACTGGTCGCCACGCTGCCGACCTACCTCAACGCGCTGGAAGGCAAGGGTGTCCACGTCGTCACCGTGAACGACTACCTGGCCCGCCGCGACTCGGCGTGGATGGGCCGCCTGTACAACTGGCTGGGCCTGAGCGTGGGTGTGGTCTACCCGGGCATGCCGCACGGCGACAAGCACGCCGCCTACGCCGCCGACATCACCTACGGCACCAACAACGAATTCGGCTTCGACTACCTGCGCGACAACATGGCGATGTCGAAGGCCGACCGCTTCCAGCGCGGACTGCATTACGCCATCGTCGACGAAGTGGACTCGATCCTGATCGACGAAGCCCGTACCCCGTTGATCATCTCCGGCCCGGCCGACGAATCGCCGGAGCTGTATATCCGCGTCAACCGCATCGTGCCCCAGCTGATCAAGCAGGAGAACGAGGAAGCCGAAGGCGATTACTGGGTCGACGAAAAAGGCAAGCAGGTGCACCTGTCCGAAGCGGGCATGGAGCATGCCGAGGAGCTGCTGCTGCAGGCCGGCATCATCAGCGAAGAAGAACCGCTGTACGGCGCCAACAACCTGTCCGTCGTCCACCACCTCAATGCCGCGCTGCGCGCGCACGCCATCTACCAGCGCGACGTGGACTACATCGTCCGCGACGGCGAGGTGGTGATCGTCGACGAATTCACCGGCCGTACCCTGCCGGGCCGCCGCTGGTCCGACGGCCTGCACCAGGCCGTGGAAGCGAAGGAAGGCGTGCCGGTCCAGCGCGAGAACCAGACGCTGGCCAGCATCACGTTCCAGAACCTGTTCCGCATGTACAAGAAGCTATCCGGCATGACCGGCACGGCCGACACGGAAGCGTTCGAGTTCCAGAGCATCTACGGTCTGGAAGTGATCGTCATCCCGACCAACCGCCCGACCGTGCGCAAGGATTCGCCGGACCAGGTGTTCCTCAACCGGCAGGGCAAGTTCAAGGCGGTGCTGGCCGACATCCAGGAGTGCTACCAGCGCGGGCAGCCGGTGCTGGTCGGCACCACGTCGATCGAGACGTCGGAAATGCTGTCCGACTTCCTCAACAAGGCCGGTGTGCCGCACGAAGTGCTCAACGCCAAGCAGCACGAGCGCGAAGCGCACATCGTCGCGCAGGCCGGTCGCCCGGGCGCGATCACCATCGCCACCAACATGGCGGGTCGCGGCACCGACATCGTGCTGGGTGGTTCGCTGGAGGCCGAATACGAAGCATTGGGCGAAGCAGCGGACGACGCTGCGCGCGCGGCGGTGAAAGCCGAGTGGCAGAAGCGCCATGACGCGGTGAAGGCCGCCGGTGGCCTGCACATCGTCGGCACCGAGCGCCACGAATCCCGTCGTATCGACAACCAGCTGCGCGGCCGTTCCGGCCGCCAGGGCGATCCGGGTTCGTCCCGCTTCTACCTGTCGCTGGAAGACAACCTGATGCGCATCTTCGCCTCGGACTGGGTCCAGAAGGCGATGAAGCTGATCGGCATGAAGGAAGACGACGTCATCGAGGACAAGCTGGTCAGCCGGCAGATCGAGAAGGCGCAGCGCAAGGTCGAAGCGCACAACTTCGACATCCGCAAGAACCTGCTCGACTTCGACGACGTCAACAACGACCAGCGCAAGGTCATCTACGCCCAGCGCGATGAGCTGCTGGAAGCCGACTCGGTACAGGACAACATCGACGGCATCCGCGGCGACGTGGTGGCGGAGCTGGTGGCGCGTTTCGTGCCGCCCAACTCGGTCGACGACCAGTGGGACCTGCCGGGCCTGGAGCGCGAGCTGGCCGAGGAAATGGGCGTGCTGTTGCCCGTGTCGCGCTGGCGCGAGGAAGCGGAAGAGCTCGACGCCGAGACCATCGAGCGCCGCGTGCAAGAGGGCATGGATGCGCATTTCGCCGAGAAGGCGCAGGTGGTCGGCGACGAGACGATGCGCGCGCTCGAGAAGCACATCATGCTGACGGTGCTCGACAAGAACTGGAAGGAACACCTGGCGCGCATGGACTACCTGCGCCAGGGCATCCACCTGCGTGGCTACGCGCAGAAGCAGCCCAAGCAGGAGTACAAGAAGGAAGCCTTCGAGCTGTTCTCCGGCATGCTGGAGCGCGTGAAGAGCGAGGTCGTGACCCTGCTCTCGCGCGTGCGCATCCGCAGCGAAGAAGAAGTCGCCGCCCTGGAGGCCCAGGAACGTGCGATGGCCGAGGCGCAGGCACGTCAGATGCAGTTCCAGCACCAGGACGCCGGCGGCTACGGGGCTGACGAAGAGGCCGAGCAGGCCCAGGCCGCTGCCCTCCAAAGCGGCGGCTACGTGCAGTCCGGTCCGATGCCGGCCCACCGCGATGCCCCCAAGGTCGGTCGCAACGACCCGTGCCCGTGCGGCAGTGGCAAGAAGTACAAGCACTGCCACGGTCAGCTGGCCTGAGGTTTGCGCAGCCGGAACCGCTGGAAAAGCCGCGCACCGCGCGGCTTTTCCTTTTTCAGCACGCGGATATTTGCGTCTACCTGCCGGTTTTCGGCAAAGTTCTACCATGCTCACCCCGCTGCGCTCGATCCACGTCATGGCTGCCGTCATCACCGACGCCCGCGGCCGGATCCTGCTGGCCCGCCGGACCGAGGGCCGCGATCTTGCCGGGCGCTGGGAGTTTCCCGGTGGCAAGCGCGAACCCGGCGAGAGCCCGGAGGACGCGCTGGTGCGCGAGCTTCGCGAGGAGTTGGGGATCGAGGCGCAGGTGGGCGAGCACGTCATCAGCGTCCCGCAGCAGTACCCCGACAAGCGCCTCAGGCTGGAAGTCCGCCATTTGACCGGCTGGAAGGGCACGCCGCGTGGCCATGAAGGGCAGGCGCTGGCCTGGGTCGCGCCGGACAAACTGATGCGCTACGCCATGCCGCCTGCGGACCGCCCGGTCGTGGCGGCGCTGTTGCATCCGGACCGCTATCTGGTCACGCCCGAGCCCACCGATATCGCCTCCTGGCTCGCGTCGCTGGAGCGCGCGCTGGCGCAGGGCGTCCGCCGCGTGCAGATACGTGCGCGAAGCCTGTCGGGCGATGCGTGGGAATCGCTGGCCCGACAGGCCGTCGTTCGCTGCCGGGCGGCAGGGGCCGAGGTGCTCCTCAACGGCGACATCGAATTGGCGCGCAGCCTGGGCGTGGGCGTCCACCTGCGCGCGTCGCAGCTGGCCGACCTGGTGTTCCGCCCCTTGCCTGAAGACGTTTTGGTGGCGGCCTCCTGCCACACCGCGTCCGAGCTGCGCCAGGCTGAAACCCTTGCATGCGACTTCGCGGTGGTCGGCAGCGTGTTCCCGACCGAGACGCACCCCGGCGGCGAGCCGCTGGGGTGGCCCGGTTTCGCAGGCCTGCGCGAGAATGTCTCGCTGCCGATGTACGCCATCGGCGGCCTGCATCCGGTCGACATCGCCCAGGCCCGCCAGCATGGCGCGCAGGGCATCGCGGCGATCCGCGGACTCTGGCCGACCGTCTGAGTGCGGGCTCTCAGGCGGTCTCGGCCGCCAGCGCCAGGTAGCGCGCATGCAGGGCGCCCGCCGCCTGGAGCAGATGATCGAAATCGCCTTCGTTGACGACGATGTCGTCGGCGATCGCCAAGCGCTCGGCGCGCGTGGCCTGTGCGGCCATCATCCGCTCGGCCAGCGCGGCATCGATGCCGTCGCGCTGCATCAAGCGGGCGCGCTGTACCTCGGCGGGCGCATCCACGACGAGGATGCGATGCAGCCAGGGATACGCCGAACGTCCGCCGCCTTCGGCGAGCAGGGGCACCATCGCGATCGCATAGGGGCTGGGCGCCGCCATGCAGATCGCCTGCAGGCGGGCGCGGATGGCGGGATGGAGGATCGCTTCCAGCGCATGTCGCGCATCGCCGTCATTGAAGACGCGGACCCGCAGCGCGGCCCGGTCCAGTCGCCCATCGGCCTGCAGCACGCCCTCACCGAAATACGCCACCACCGCGGCCAAGGCTGGCTCGCCAGGTTCTACAACCGCGCGCGCCAACAGGTCAGCATCGGCCACAGTAATGCCGCGGGCTGCAAAGGACTTCTCGAGTGCGCTCTTGCCTGAGGCGATGCCGCCGGTCAGCCCGATGAAGTAGTGGCTCATGCGCCGATTATGGAGCGCTGGCGACGAATCTGCGGCGCCCGCTCATGGATTACTTCAAGCCGGCGAAGCGCAGGTAGGTGTCGATGAGCTGAGGGCCCCAGAAGAAAGCGATCCACCCGGCGATCGCCAGATAGGGGCCGAACGGGATCGGCGTGGCCCGGTCGCGACCCTTGAGGCCGAGCCAGACGGAGCCGATCACGGCGCCAACGACGGAGGAGAGCAGGATCGTCGGCAGGATGCCGTTGAGCCCCACCCACGCGCCGATCGCCGCCAGCAGCTTGAAATCGCCTCGGCCCATGCCTTCCTTGCCGGTCACCTGCTTGAACAGCCACCACACTAGCCACAACGACACGTAGCCGGCGATGGCGCCCAGCAGTGCCGGCTTGGCCGGCATGTAGAGGTTGTCCAAGCTGCCGATAAGGCCCAGCCACATCAATGGCAAGGTCAGTTGGTCCGGCAGCAAGCGAGTGCGCAGATCGATGCCGCTCAAGGCCACGAGGTAACAGCTGAAAAGGGCCGCGCCGAATCCCTGCCAACCGAACCCGAAGCGCCACACCGACGCTACGGCCAGCAAGGCGGTCAGCAGTTCGACCAACGGGTATTGCGGCGAGATGGGCGCCTTGCAGTGGCGGCACTTGCCCCGCAGCACCAGCCAGCTGAACAGCGGGATGTTCTCGTACCAGGACAGCGGCGTCTTGCAGTGCGGGCAATGCGAGCGCTCGACCACGATACCGGGCGGGGGCGGATCGTAAATCTCAGGCTCCTCCAGCACCTCGCGCGCGTCGCGCTTCCACTCCCATTCGAGCCGCCGGGGCAGCCGCAGGATAACGACGTTGAGGAAACTGCCCACCAGCAGGCCGAGGCCTGCCACGATCGGGTACCCCAGTTCGGGGTGCTGGTCCAGGAACGCCATCGGTCAG
Source organism: Pseudoxanthomonas sp. G3 (assembly GCF_057654715.1). NCBI lineage: Bacteria > Pseudomonadati > Pseudomonadota > Gammaproteobacteria > Lysobacterales > Lysobacteraceae > Pseudoxanthomonas > Pseudoxanthomonas sp. G3. Next base: position 3,258,537 of record NZ_CM172805.1, on the reverse strand, counting down.
ATGGTCGCGGCCAGCTTGAAGATGGGCAGGTACATGCCGATGACCATGGCGCCGACGACCACACCGATGAACACCATGATGATCGGCTCCAGCAGGCTCGACAGCGCGTCCACCGCGTTGTTGACCTCCTGTTCGTAGTATTCGGCCACCTTGAACAGCATCGCATCCAGTGCGCCAGCTTCTTCGCCGATGGCGGCCATCTGGATGACCATGTGCGGGAACAGGTTGACTTGCTTCATCGCCATGTTCACGGGGTAACCCACGGACACGTCGTCGCGGATCCGATAAACGGCTTTCTCGTAGACGCTGTTGCCGGTGGCGCCGGCGACGTTGTCCAGCGCTTCCACCAGCGGCACGCCCGCCTTGAAGGTCACCGCCAGCGTGCGGGCAAAGCGTGCGATCGACGAGTTGTGCATGATCTCGCCGACCACCGGCACCTTCAGGATGGCCCTGTCGAGCATGTGCTTGAACGCAGGGGAACGCTTGAAGGCGACGACGCTCACGACACCGCCAATCACGGCCACGCCCAAGAACAACCACCACCACTTCACCATGAACCGCGACATGTTCACGATCAACTGCGTGAACGCGGGGAGGTCGGCGCCGAAACCCTGGAAGAACCCTTCGAACTGCGGAACCACGTAGATCAGCAGGATCGAGCTGACCAGCAGGGCGACGGCCATGACCATGGCCGGATAGAACAGGGCCTTCTTGATCTTGCCCTTCAGGGTTTCGATGTTTTCCTTGTAGCTGGCGATCGTGTCGAGCACGGTCTCCAGCACGCCCGCGCCTTCACCGGCGCGGACCAGGTTGCGATACAGCTCGTCGAACTGGCCGGGATGGCGGCTGATCGCTTCGGACAGCGAAAGGCCGCTCTCGATGTCGAAGCGGACCTGTTCGACCATCTTCTTCATCCGGGGATTCTTCTGGCCGCCTTCGATGATCTCCAGCGACGCCACGATCGGCACGCCGGACTTCATCATCGTCGCCATCTGGCGACTGAAGAACGCGATCTCCTTGGCGGTGATGCGCTTGCCCGTGGCGCCGAACAGCGGCTTGGGCTTCACCTTCACGACGGAGGGCGTGATGCCCTGCCTGCGCAGTTCGGCGCGCAGGAAGTTGGCGTTCTTGGACGACTGCTCGCCCTTCATCTTGACGCCGCGCTTGTCGGTGCCTTCCCAGACGAACAGGTTCAGCGGATTCTCGCGGGCCTGCGCGGGCGCTTTCTTGACGGCGGAACGAGTGACGGCCATTCGGTTTTCCCCTGTCCGGCTTTCCCCACCCGGACTGTCTTCGCCCATGGTAGCGGGTTATCGGCCCGAGGGAAGCACCCCCCGTGTGACGGGGGGCAGGGTTTGCAAAGCGCCGGCCTAGTCCTTGGTGACGCGGTTGATCTCGGCCAGGCTGGTGATGCCATTGCGCACCTTCATCAGCGCCGACTGGCGCAGGTCGCGGATGCCGGCGTTCTGGGCCACGGCGGCGATCTGCATGGCATTGCCGCCCTCCAGCACGATGGCCTGAATCTCCTCGGACATCGGCATGACTTGGTAGATGCCCGTGCGGCCCTTGTAGCCTTCGGTGCACTCGTCGCAGCCGACGGCATCGTACAAGGTGAAGCCCGCCTGCACCTCGGCCTCGCTGAAGCCTTCGGCCAGCAGGGCCTTCTGCGGCAACTCCACCGGCTTCTTGCACTTGGAGCACAGGCGGCGGGCCAGGCGCTGGGCGATCACCAGCGTCACCGAACTGGTGATGTTGTAGGGCGCGATGCCCATGTTCATCAATCGGGCTATGGTCTGCGGCGCGTCGTTCGTGTGGAGGGTAGACAGCACCATGTGGCCGGTCTGCGCGGCCTTGATGGCGATTTCGGCGGTTTCCAGGTCGCGGATTTCGCCGACCATGATGATGTCCGGGTCCTGGCGCAGGAAGCTGCGCAGGGCCGCGGCGAAGGTCATGCCGCGCTTGGTGTTCTGCTGCACCTGGTTGACACCGGGCAGACGGATTTCCACCGGGTCTTCGACCGTGGAGATGTTGCGAACTTCGTCGTTCAGGATGCCCAGCGCGGTGTACAGCGACACTGTCTTGCCCGAGCCGGTGGGGCCGGTGACCAGCACCATGCCATAAGGCTTCTGGATCGCGTCCTCGAAGAGCTTCTGCTGGTCCGGCTCGTAACCCAGCTTGTCGATGCCGAGCTTGGCGGCGCTGCCGTCCAGGATACGCAGCACGATCTTCTCGCCGAACAGCGTGGGCAGGGTGCTGACGCGGAAGTCGATCTGCTTGGTCTTGGACAGGTTCAGCTTGATGCGACCGTCCTGCGGCACGCGCTTCTCGGCGATATCCAGCTGGGACATGACCTTCAGGCGAGCGGCGATGCGCGAGTTGAGCTTCACAGGCGCCTTGGCGATCTGCTTCAGGATGCCGTCGATGCGCAGGCGCACGCGATAGTCGGTTTCGTAGGGTTCGAAGTGGATGTCCGAGGCGCCGCGCTTGATCGCATCCACCAGCACCTTGTTGACGAACTTGACCACGGGCGTGTCGTCGCCCTTGGCATCCACCCCGGATTCCGAGGCGCCGGTGGCGTCGTCGTCGGTTCCGACTTCCAGGTTGTCCAGGCCCTCGTCGTCGTCGCCGCCCAAGGCATTGGACAGGTTGGCGGAGGCATTGAGCCACTGTTCCAGCGTGCGCCGCAGTTGGTCTTCGTCCACCAACACCGGCTCCACCACCAGGTTGGTGTGGAATTGGATTTCGGTGAGGGCCGCAGTCTGGGTCGGGTTGGCCGTTCCCACGAACAACTTGCCGCCGCGTTTGAAAAGCGGCAGCACCTGGTGCTTCTGCAGCAGTTCCTCGCTGACCAGCTTGATCGCGGCATGGGCCGGATCGAAGGTGGTGACGTCCATCAGCGGCATGCCGAATTCGATGGCATTGGCGGCGGCCAGGTGCGGTGCGGCCACCAGGCGCTTGTCGGCGATCCACTGGGCCAGCGGCACCTTGGCTTCGCTGGCATTGGCCATGGCGCTGCGTGCCGCCGCTTCGTCCAGGGCACCGTCCTGCACGAGGCGACGGGCGATGCCGGTGATTCCTACAAGATTGGGCGTGGGGGCGACGGCTGCGTTCATGGGGCGGGTTCCATCGTTCAGTGCAAGCAGGGACGGCTGAAGCAAGTTGTAAGCCAATCCCACTCTACTACGGGCTACGTCGCCACGGCGTCGACGGAGGCGTGCATCCGCGACGCAGGCGTCATGGAGCTGACGCCGTGCGTCACAGGCTGGCGTTCCCGGCGCGTGTATCCGTGGCTACATCGCGCGGCACTTCCATGCCGGTGGTGCGATCCCGGGACTCATGCGGCCGCCCTGACGCAAGGCCTGCCACGCGCGCCAGGTCTTGTCGATTTCCGCCCGCCCGCGCGTGTCATTGCAGTGGGTGCGCGCGGCGACATCTCCCAACGTGGACTGCGCCTGTTCAAGCCGCCCGCCGCGCGCCTGCAGGTTCGCGAGGTAGTAGCCAACCCCGGCATCGGCGGTGGGCTGCCAGGCCAGCGTGGCTTGCGCTTCGGCCTGCTCCCACAGGGCGCCATGGCCGAACAGCTTGGCCGCTTCATAGCGCGACAGCCACGTCGGTTGCTGCGTGGCAAAGCGGGCGTCGGCGGCGTCGACCAGCTGCGCGATCGTGGACGCCGCCAATTCGGGCGTCAGGCCTTCGCATGTCGCAGGCGGATCCACGCGTGCGGCGAGGGCGCGGAAGGCGTGGACGTCGGTCAGGCTGATGCGTGGCAGCTTTTCGCTGGCCGCGGCTTGCAACAGGGCGGCATCGGCGGGCTCGCCACGCGCGCAGGCACCGGTAACGCGATAGAGGCGACCGAGTACGCGCCACTGCGGCGCGTCGCTCGCGATCAGGCGCTGGGTGATCTCGTCGTGCGCCCGCTTGTTGTTCGCCTGCGTCAGCGCTGCTGCGTCCAGGTGGGCGCGCAGGGATGCCGGGTGGTGCTGCAGGCCCTGGCTGATGATCTGCGTGCGGTCCTGCCACACCAGCGCGCGACCCAACGTGGCCACCGCGTAGGAGAGCAGCAACGCACAGCAGGCCATCGTGCCCAACTGGCGTGGCGACAGGATGTTGGTGGGCACGCGCGCAAGCAGCGTGGCGACGCCGCCCACGAGCGCCCACAGCAGGCCCACCGCCGGCAGGTAATTGCGGTGTTCGAAGGCCAGGTCCAGCGGCAGGAAGCTGGACTCGATGACATGCGCGGCCAGGAAGAAGAACCAGCCCGCGAACAGCGCCGGAACCCTCCGGCGCACGGCGACGGCGATTGCGCTGATCGCCACCAGGCCGATCACTGCGTACAGGGTCGACGGAGGGGCCATCCAGCCGGTCGAGGCCGCCACGTCATCGGTATAGAGGCCCATCAAGGCGCCGCGCGGCAGCAGTAGCTGCGCCAGATAGCCCATCAACACGCGGGGCTGGGTCAGCAGGCGCTGGACCAGGCTGAAATCGTAGTCCGCGTAACCCGCCAGCAGGCGCTCGGGCTGGAGCACCAGCACCGCCAGCAACAGGGCGGCCGGCACCACCAGGAAGAGTCCGAAAAAGGCCGCCAGTTGGCCGCGGCCCGTCGCCGGCGCGCGACCGGCAAAGTACGCCAGTTCCAGCACCAGGCACAGCGCGGGCGCGATCGCCGCATGCTGCTTGCTGAAGTAGCCCGCGATCACCAGCAACGGGAACAGGGCGAACAATTGCCACGTCGCCTTGCGTGCATGGCCGGCCAGCAGCGCGGTGCGCGCGGACAGATAGGTCCAGACGGCCGCCAGCGCAAACAGGGTGCCCAGCTGGGCCATGCGCTGCACGGCATACAGCACGGTGCTGGCGTTGAAGGGATGCAACAGCCACAGGGCCGCCACCGCCAAGGCGATGCCCTCGTCACGCTCGCCCAGCACGGCATCCTGCCGCGTGGCCTGGCGCACCACCTGCCACACCAGCACGCCGCACAGCAGATGGACCAGCAGGTTGCCCAGCTTGAAGGCGAAGGGATCCACGCCGCCGCCCAGTGCAGCGCTGAGCATCAGGCTGGCCATCGCGACCGGGCGCGCGTCCAGCGAGGCCTGGTGGCCGAACATCGCCGACTGCCAGCTGTCCTGGCCGGCCAGCCAGCGCTGCAGCCGGGCGAAATTCTCGAAGTCGTCCAGCATGAAAGGGCCGCTAAGTCCCGGCCAGTACAGCGCGGCCGTCAACAGCAGGGCGGCGATCAGCAGCAGGCGGGGCGAAAGCGTCATGCAGGGGTTCCCGGGCAATGGATCAAGAGGGCTTCAACAAAAAACCCCGGCCGGAGCCGGGGTTCTGAAGCATGGCCGCGTGAAGCTGCGGCCGCAAGTCACGCTCGCGGGATTACGGGGTACGGCACTGCGCCGGGATCTGCGAGGTCTTGGTGATCGTGCTGGTGCAGGTCCACAGGATCTGCGCGTCGCCGGTCTGCCAGGTCGGGGTGAACACCAGCGTGCCACCGCCCGCATCGGACAGGCCGGGGTCGTTGCTCAGGTTCACGGTCACGACGCCAGCGTCGATTTCGATGCTGTCGACGTAGGTGGACGCAGGCGACGTGTAGCCGGCAGCGGCTTCGTCAGCCGGCAGGGTGCCGGTATCCAGCGTGGTTTCAGAGACGGCCAGCTTGGCGGCGGCCGCCAGGTTGACGCCTTCCGAGACGCGGGCGCGGACGGTGTAATCCTGGTAGGCCGGAATGGCAATGACCAGCAGGATGGCGATGATCGCGATCACGATCATCAGTTCGATCAGGGTGAAGCCCTGCATGTTCTTCTTCATAACAATTCCCCTTTCAGGATTTGGCTTGATGGTAGGGACACACAAGCCCCGTGTCCCTAGCTTGGACCGTGGGCGCCGCGCTTACGGCTGCACGTGGCTAGGAAGATGGAGCAGGATGTGTGCCAACTTTCAGTGCCTCCAGCGGTTCCCCCAAACCTTCCCCGGAATGGAACCCTGACGCCGAAGTCGGGCGGACTATCGCATCATTTCCCGGCGTTGTGTATCCGGATGCCCAGCCATTCCTGCGCCCGATCACAGATTGGAACATGGCGTGCGAGCCTGCCGCGGCGGGTCTTTTCGCAAGTGCGCACGGCGTCACGGGAAATTTTCGTCACTTTGTGACGTTGCGCGTCACTTTGCAGGCGCCAATGCGTTGGCGCTTCCCCGGCCCTAGAATTCCGGCACGTGCCCGTCGGGCCGGCACGCTCGGGGATGGCATTGCGCGAAGTACTGATGATCCTGTTCGTCACCTGCTCCACGCTGGGCAGCCAGCTGCTGATCAAGCACGCCGTTGCCCGCCTCGGAGCGCGTGACCCGGTGCTGCGCGGGTTGGACTGGATCGTGGCGGCCATGACGTCGCCCACCGTGCTGCTGGCCATTGCGGTGCAGGCGGTGGGGTTCGTGGTGTGGGTCGTCGTGGTCAGCCGGGTCAAGCTGGGCGTGGCCTTCGCCCTCTCCGGCGCGTTCTTCTACATATTGATGGCCGCCGCCACCTGGCTGCTCTACGGCGAGCGGCTGACGATGGGCCAGTGGGCCGGCATCGCGCTGATCTCCGCGGGTGTACTGATGGTGTCGCTGCTGGGGCAGCCCGCGTGACAGCGGAGCTGCGGCACGCCTTCGCCGTGCCGGCGTACGGGCAATCGCCCCACCTGCGCGACTGCCTGGCCTCGCTGCGCGCGCAGACGACGCCATCGCCGGTCTTCATCAGCACGTCCACGCCTTCGCCCTGGCTGGGAGAGGCGGCTGCGGAGTTCGGCGCCACCCTGGTCGAGCACGGCCCCAATCGCGGCATCGGACATGACTGGAACCAGGCCATCGCCGCCACGCCGGCCACGTGGGTGACACTGGCCCATCAGGATGACGTCTACTTGCCGCATTTCGCCGTGGAGACGATGCGCTGTGTTGAACAGCAGTCGCACGCCGACCTGGTGATGACGGGCTATGCGGAGTTGGCGTATGGCCACGTCAGGGCCTGGACACCGATGCTCGCCGTGAAGCGGCTGCTGCAAGAGCAGGCCTTCCTCGGGCGCGAGGCTTTGTCGCGCCGCAGGAGCAGGCGGCGCCTGCTGGCCCTCGGCTGCGCGATTCCCTGTCCGACGGTGACGCTGCGGCGAGATCGCGCGCGGGGACTCTTCCGCGAAGACCTGAAAGTGGACCTGGACTGGGATGCGTGGCTGCGGTTGGCCGACGGTCCGGGCGATTTCGCGCGGGTGCGGCGGTTGTGCATGCTCCATCGAATCCATGCCGACAGCGAGACCAGCGACGGTGTCCGCGCGGGCGTGCGGGCGCGGGAAGACCGCGCGATGTTCGAGCGCCTGTGGCCGATGCCGATTGCCCGGATGCTGGCCCGGCTCTACGCTGTCGGCTACGAGGCGGGGAAGCCATGAACGCACACCATGACGTCGCTCAGGCGACACAGACCGATGGGGCCGCGGCACTGGCACGTGCGGCGACGACGGGCTTGATCGGCGAACAGGCGGCCGTGTCGGCGAGCATCGCGGTGGTGATTCCCAGCTACCGCGTCCGTGACCACATCATGGGCGTGCTCGACAGCCTGCCCGACCAGGTGGCGTCGATCTACGTCGTGGATGACGCGTGCCCCGAGCAGACCGGTGACCGCGTGCTGACGCAATGCCGTGATCCGCGGGTGAAAGTGCTCCGGCATCCGGTCAACCTGGGCGTGGGCGGAGCCGTCATGACCGGCTATCACGCGGCCATCGCGGATGGCGCCGACATCCTGGTCAAGATGGACGGCGACGGGCAGATGGAGGCGGCAACGCTGCCCCAACTTGTGGGCCCGATCCTGCGCGGCGAAGCCGACTACACCAAGGGGAACCGTTTCTACGATCTGGCCCAGATCAGCCGCATGCCGCGCGCGCGCATCGCGGGCAACGCGGTGCTGAGTTTCATGACCAAGATTTCCTCAGGGTACTGGGACATCTTCGATCCCACGAACGGGTACACCGCCATCCACGCGCGTGTTGCCGAGAAGCTGCCGCTGGCCAAAATCAGCCGGCGTTACTTCTTCGAGACCGACATGCTGTTTCGCCTCAACATCGCGCGTGCGGTGGTGGTGGACGTGCCGATGGACGCACGTTATGGCGCCGAGAGCAGCAACCTGCGCATCTCGCGCGTCATGTTCGATTTTTCATTCAAGCACCTGCGCAACACCTTCAAGCGGGTGTTCTACAACTATTTCCTGCGCGACATGTCGTTGGCTTCGCTGGAGTTGGTGGCGGGCCTCGGCTTCCTGGCCGTGGGTACGATGATGGGCGCCGACTTCTGGATCGAATCCGCGCGCAGCGGTGTTACGGCATCGGCCGGCAGCGTGATGCTGGTCGCGCTGCAGGTGATCGTGGGAATCCAGTTGATCCTGGGCTTCCTTGCCTACGACATCGCTTCGACCCCGCGCCGCGTCCTGCATCGCCTCTTGGGCCGGGATTGAGCCGTTAGAAGGATGGCCTGACCCATGTCGATAGGCGCAACGATACGTCGGGTCTTGCCGGCCTCCATGGAGAAACGTGCGGCCGACGCGTACCGGCGCATCTTCGTGGACCTCGACAAGGTGGCCGCCTGCCTGGCGAGCCGGATCCCGGCAGGTGCCCGGCTGCTGGATATAGGCGGCGGCGATGGCGACCTCCTCAATCGGTTGCTGGCGCTGCGCGATGACATCGAGGTCGACATGGTGGACATCGCGCCTAGGGTGGGTGGCTTGCTCGATGCCCGTCATGAATCCCGGATACGGCGCTTCCAATCGACACCCTTGATGCAGCATGCGGCGACTCACGAACGCATGTACGAAGCGGCCCTGCTGAGCGACGTCATGCACCACGTTCCCGCGGCCCACAGGCCGGACCTGCTGCGAGCAATGGCCAGCTGCCTGCTGTCGGACGGCACCGCCTTCATCAAGGATGTGGAGCCGGGGCACCCCAGGGCATGGCTGGGATGGTGGTGCGACCGTTATGTAAGCGGCGATCGCGACGTTTCGCTGATCTCGATGGCGGATCTGCGTTCGTTGGTGGAGCAGACGCTGGCGATGGCGGCATTCGAAGAGATCGGGTTGCTCGCCGTCGACCGCCCGAACTATCTGGTCAGGATCGCGTCGCCGGCTGCGCGATAGTCGGGTGCGGGACGGCTTCCATCAGGTCGATGCCGTCCGGCCCTCCTTGCGTTACTCCATCCCCAACTTCTTCAACTTGTAGCGCAACGCCCGGAAGGTGATGCCCAGCTGGGCGGCGGCCTTGGTCTTGTTCCAGCGGTTCTCTTCCAATGCCTTCTGGATGGCGGCGCGTTCGAGCTGCTCAATGTAGTCGGGCAGGGCGCCTGCGGCGGGATCCACGTCGACGGCGCCGGGCACGTCGCGGACCACTTCGCCCGGGCTGAAATCGCCGCCGAACTTCTTGCCGGCCGGTGCCTGGGGCAGGTACAGGTCATCGATCTCGATGCTGTGGCCTTCGGACATCGCCAGCGCGCGCTCCAGAATGTTCTCCAGTTCCCGCACATTGCCCGGGAACGCGTAGCGGCCCAGGGCTTCCATGGCTTCCGGCGAAACCGACGGCGACATCCGCCCGTGCTGGTTGGCCAGACGCTCCAGGATGGCATTGGTCAGCTGCGCCAGGTCGCCGGTGCGTTCACGCAGGGGCGGGACGCGCAGCTCGATCACATTGATGCGGTAATACAGGTCGTGGCGGAAGCGGCCGTCCGCGGCCAGTTCGCCCAGGTCCTTGTGGGTGGCCGACAGGATGCGCACGTCCACCTGCACCTCCCCGGACGCGCCCACCGGACGCACGGCCTTCTCCTGGATGGCGCGCAGCAGCTTGACCTGCATCGGCAGCGGCAGCTCGGCGACCTCGTCGAGGAAGAGGGTGCCCCCGTTCGCGGCCTGGAACAGGCCCTGCTTGTCGGCATGGGCGCCGGTAAAGCTGCCCTTCTTGTGGCCGAAGAACTCACTTTCCATCAGCTCGGCCGGAATGGCGCCGCAGTTCACGGGTACGAACGGGCCGGAGGAGCGGGCACCCTGCTCGTGGATCGTGCGAGCGACCAGCTCCTTGCCGGTGCCGGATTCGCCCATGATGTAGACGGGCGCTTGGCTTCGGGCCACCTTGCCGATGGTCTCGCGCAGCGAGGCCATCGCGGCCGAGTTGCCCAGCAGGCGGCTGGCCTGCTCCGGCGGTGGGGGCGGTGGCGGGCCGCGTTCGGCGTTGTTGAGCTCCAGCGCGTGCTTCACCAGGCCGCGCAACACGGCCAGGTCCACCGGTTTGCTGACGAAATCGAACGCGCCGGCCTTCAGCGCTTCGACCGCCAGCTCGATGTTGCCGAAGGCGGTGATCATCGCCACCGGCGTATTCGGGTAGTTGCGTGAGATCTCGCCGACCAAGTCGATGCCGTTGCCGTCGGGCAGGCGCATGTCGGTGAAGCAGAGATCGTAGGTATTGCGGGCCAGCAGTTCGCGGGCTTCGCCCACGTTGGCCGCGGTGTCGATGCGCAGGCCCATGCGGCCCAGCGTCAGCGTCAACAGTTCACGGATGTCGCGTTCGTCGTCGACGATCAGGGCGCTACGGCTTTGATTCATGCATCCCCCTCATGCCCCTGTGCGGCCAGTGTAACGGCTGAATGTTAATGATGGTAGGCGAGGGCCGAGTGAGGGCGCGGCTCAGGCCGGCAGCAGTGCATGCGGGCCGGGCAGGGTGATGCGGAAGCAACTGCCACCGCCGGGGACGGGCACGTATTCCAACGTGGCCTGGTTGGCCCGGCACAGTTCGCGGGCGATGTAGAGCCCCAGGCCGGTGCCGTGCTCGGAGGTGGTGAAGAAGGGGCGGAACAGCTGCGCGGCCACCGCCTCGGGGATACCCGGGCCGCGGTCCATCACGTCGATGGTCGGCCGCCCTTCCGCATTGAACACCCGCAGGCGTACTCGCGCGGATTCGCCCGGCAGGCGGCCGTAATTCAGTGCGTTCTGCACCAGCACGGTGACTACCTGCTGCAGGTGGCGGGGGTCGACCAAGGCGGGCACCGGGCGGGCGCCGATGATGGGCTCCAGCGTGTCAGTCTCGATGGAGAGGGTCTGCTGGTACTCGTCCACGAACCGGCGAATGAACGTGTTGAGGTCCACGTGCTCGGGGGTCGCCCGTTCGCGGCGGGCGAGGCCCAGCACGCTTTCGACGATGCCGTTGGTACGCTGGCACTGCTGGTGGATGATCTGCAGCAGGCGACGGTCGCCGTCGGTGACCTGTTGCGATTCCTCCAGCAACTGCACGGCATAGTTGATCGCAGCCAGCGGGTTGCGGATCTCGTGCGCGAGGCTGGCCGAGAACCGTCCCAACGCGGCCAGGGTCAGCGACTCCGCCCGACGGGACACGACCGTGGCATCGTCGAGAAAGATCAACGAGGTTTCGCTGTCCGCCAGCAGGCGGGCGAACCGGGGCTGGACCTCGGGTTGTTCCGGCGAGAGCTGCATCGGCGACTCGTCGGTCTGCCATCCATTGCGCCAGCGCTGCAGGCGCCGGGCCAGTTCCGGCGCGGCATGCAGCAGTGAGACGCCCTTGCCGTCCGTGCCCTGGCCATCCGCGCCGTCGCCGAGCAGCAGGCTGGCCGCTTCGTTGGCCAGCTTGATGTGGTTGTCGGCGTCGACCACCAGCACGCCGGTGCGCATGCGGCGGATGATCAGTTCGTTGACTTCGAACAGGTTGGCGACTTCCTCGCCGCGCTTTTCCGCCAGCGCCTGGCTGGTGCGCGCCTTTTGGCCCGCTTGGTGCGCAAGATAGGCCAGCGCCAGATAGCTGACCGCGAACATGATGACCTCGGCCACCGAACGGCTCGTGGTGCGGTCGTGGAAGAGGGTAAAGAAGTATTCGCCGAACAGCGCCGCGATCGCGATCAGCGCCACCACCAGGGCCATCCGCGTGGAGGGCAGCAGCAGGGCCGCGGCCGAGACGTTGAACAGCAGCATCATCGCGATGCCCGCCGTCGCGCCGGGCAGGGCGTGAGTGGCCAGGGTGGCGGCGGTGATGTCGATGCAGACGCTGGCGAACACGATCCAGGTCAGCCAGCCGACGTTGCGGCCCACGAAGAACAGGACGAGAGCCAAGGACAGGTAGCCGATGGTGACGGCCGTACCCAGCTCTTCGTGGCGCGGCTGCCCCAAGACATCGCCCAAGGGGCTGAACAACAGCGCCGCCAGGATCCCGGCCTCCAGCAGCCGGTACAGCGCGAAGAAATACAGCTCGCGGCGCGGTACCGATTCGATGCGGGACAGGAGCGACTGGGCCTGGCGCAAACGCGTACTTCCCCTGTAGCGAGGCTCACAGTATAGGCGCGACCGCCCCCGCGTGGCCCAGCGTGTCCTTTTCCACCAAAGGCTTAGACCCGAGGTTTTGCGCCCCCCGCCCCGGTCAGCGACAATAGGGGGCTTGCCCACGCCACGGCCCCCGGCCCCGGCCCCGGGCAGTGTCTTCTGTTCCCTTCCCACGGTGACACATGAATTTCCACGAATATCAGGCGAAGCAGCTGCTCGCCGAGTACGGCATCCCGGTCCCGGCCGGCAAAGTCGCGTCCACGGCGGATGAAGCGGTCGCGGCCGCCCAGTCCCTCGGCAACGGCCCCTGGATGGTCAAGGCCCAGATCCACGCGGGTGGTCGCGGCAAGGCCGGCGGCGTCAAGTTCTGCAAGACCACCGACGATGTGAAGGCGGCGGCCGCCAAGATGCTCGGCACCAAAATGGCCACCTACCAGACCGCCGGCGTCGAACTGCCGGTCAACCTGGTGCTGGTGACCACCGCCGGCGAGATCGTCAAGGAACTGTACCTGTCAGTCCTGGTGGACCGCGGTACCCGCACCATCACCTACATCGCCTCGTCCGAGGGTGGCGTGGAGATCGAGCAGGTCGCGGCCGAGACGCCGGACAAGATCCACACGCTCCACGTCGACTTCGTCGAAGGTGTGCAGCCGTACCAGGGCCGCGAGTTCGGCTTCAAGATGGGCCTGACCGCCAAGCAGGCGGGCCAGTTCGCCAACATCATGGTGAACCTGTACCGCATCTTCAACGAGAAGGACCTAGCGCTGGTCGAGATCAACCCGCTGGCGATCCTGGACGATGGCAACCTGTACGCGCTGGACGGCAAGTTCAACAGCGACGACAACGCCAGCTTCCGCCACAAGGACCTGGTCGCGATGCGCGACAAGAGCCAGGAAGACGAGACCGAAGTGACGGCCTCCGAGTTGGACATCAACTACGTGACCATGGACGGCAACATCGGCTGCATGGTCAACGGCGCCGGCCTGGCGATGGCCACCATGGACGTCATCAAGCTCAACGGCGGCGAGCCGGCGAATTTCCTCGACGTGGGCGGCGGCGCCAACAAGCAGCGCGTTATCGAGGCGTTCAAGCTGATCCTGTCCTCGGACAAGGTCGAGGGCATCTTCGTCAACATCTTCGGCGGCATCGTCCGCTGCGACATGATCGCCGAGGGCATCATCGCCGCGGTGAAGGAAGTGGGCGTCAAGGTGCCCGTGGTGGTCCGCCTGGAAGGCACCAACGTGGAAGAAGGCAAGCAGCTGCTGCGCGACAGCGGCATGGCCATCATTCCGGCCGACAACATCAACGACGGCGCCAAGAAGGTCGTTGAAGCGGTCAAGGCCGCCGCCTAATCCACGACACCGAAGGACATCCCATGAGCGTTTTGATCAACAAGAACACCAAGGTGATCGTGCAGGGCTTCACCGGCCAGCAGGGCACCTTCCATGCCACCCAGATGATCGAGTACGGCACCCAGGTGGTCGGCGGCGTGACCCCGGGCAAGGGCGGCACGACCCACATCGACCTGCCGGTGTTCGACACCGTCGCCGATGCCGTGAAGAGCACGGGCGCCGATGCTTCCGTGATCTATGTGCCGCCGCCGTTTGCGGCCGATGCGATCCTCGAGGCGGCCGCGGCCGGCATCAAGGTCATCGTCTGCATCACCGAGGGCATCCCGGTGCTGGACATGCTGCGCGTCAAGAATGTGCTGACCCGTGCCCATCCGGATACCGTGCTGGTCGGCCCGAACTGCCCCGGCGTGATCACCCCAGGCGAGTGCAAGATCGGCATCATGCCGGGCCACATCCACATGCCGGGCAAAATCGGCATCGTGTCGCGCTCGGGCACGCTGACCTATGAAGCGGTCAAGCAGACCACGGAAGTGGGCCTGGGCCAATCGACCTGCATCGGCATCGGTGGCGACCCGATCAACGGCCTGAACTTCGTCGACTGCCTCAAGCTGTTCAACGAAGACCCGCAGACCGAAGGCATCATCATGGTCGGCGAGATCGGCGGCGATGCCGAGGAAGCCGGCGCCGAGTACATCAAGCAGTACGTGAAGAAGCCGGTCGTCGGCTTCATCGCCGGCGCCTCGGCCCCGGCCGGCAAGCGCATGGGCCATGCCGGTGCGATCGCCAGCGGCGGCAAGGGTACGGCGGAAGGCAAGTTCGCGGCGATGGAAGCCGCGGGCGTGACCACCGTCCGTTCGCCGGGCGACCTGGGTGCGGCCATCGCGGCTCGCCTGAAGAAGTAAGGCCTGCTGTCACCGGCCGTGTGGAAAGCCGCCTCCGGGCGGCTTTCTGCTTTTTCGGGCCCGTCGGGAGAGGCGCTTAAACCTTTCCGCCCGAACGGACATCGTAGTCAGTATGCTGAATGCAACCGTCATGGAACCGATCGCCGACAGCCCCTCACCGGACGCGGCCGCCGCCGTGGACAGCGCCCTGGCGCGGTCCGCCGCCAGCGGCGACACGCAGGCTTTCGAGGCGCTCTACCGCCGCCACGCCGGACGCGTGCATGGCGTAATCCAGCGCCTGGTCGGCTTCCACGGCGTCCGTGCCGAAGACCTGACCCAGGAAGCCTTCGTACGCGCATGGCAAGCCTTGCCGGCCTTCCGCTTCGAAAGCGCCTTCGGCACCTGGCTGCACCGGCTGGCGGTCAATACCGCCTTGATGGAGTTGCGCAGCCGGCGCAACGGCCCCCGTTTCGACGAGGACGAAGACGCCATCGAAGGGCTGGGCCTGGCCGACAGTGCCGGGCAGACCACCGCCCTGTCGATGGATCTGGAGCGTGCGGTCGCCACGCTGCCGCCGCGCGCCCGCGCCGTCCTGGTCCTCTACGACGTGGAAGGCTGGAAGCATGAAGAGATCGCCGCCGAGCTGGGCATGGCGGTGGGCAGTTCGAAGGCCCAGTTGCACCGTGCGCGGCACCTGCTGCGCGAGCGTCTAGGAGTACACGCATGACCCCCCACGATCCGACCCCGCCGTCCGAGGACGCGCTGCGCTGGCAGCTCCGCGCGCTGCGCCAAGACACGCTACCGGCGCGCGACCTGTGGCCCGACATCGCCGCGCGTCTGGCATCCATGCCCCAGCAGGCGCCTGCACCGAAGCGGCGAGCCCTGGCGCCGTTCGCACTGGCCGCCTCGGTGCTGTTGGCCGTCACTGTGACCTGGCAGCTCCAGCGCGCGCCGACCGGTGATGCCGTGATCCAGCGTGAGGCCGCCGCTCTGACACGCGATTACACCGGTGCCCTGGCGCAACTGGACGTGCAGGCCAAGGGCTCGCCCGAGTACGGTCCGGCGCTGCACGCGCTGGACGTAAGCGCCGCCGAGATCCGCCACGCCATCGCCACCGACCCCAACGCGCGCTTCCTGCTGGACCAGTTGCGCCGCACCTACGCCCGCCGCCTGGCGCTGACCCAGCGCGCGGTCATGACCTGAGGAGCTCCCCATGCGTACGACACTCTCTTTCCCGCTATTCCTGGCCGCGGCGCTGCTGGCACCCAGCGCGTTGGCGCAGACCGCCATCAACGAGACACGCCCGCTGGACGCACGCGGACGCGTGGATATCAGCAACCTCAAGGGACGCATCGACGTCCGCGGGTGGGAACGCAACGAGGTGCGGGTGACCGGCACGCTCGGCAAGGGCGTGGAAAAGCTCGACATCGACGGTTCGGGCCCACGGGTCAGCATCGAGGTGCGCTATCCCAAGAACAATGGCTGGGGCGGCGAAAAGACCGGCCCGACCGACCTGGTGGTGATGGTGCCGCTGCGCGCCGATCTGGATATCGAATCGGTCGCTGCCGACGTGCATGTGACGGGACTGGCGTCCAGCGAAATGTCCATCAGCACGGTGAGCGGCAGCGTTGTGGCGGCGGCGGCACCGCGCAAAGCCGATGTCGAGACCGTGAGCGGCAACGCCACCCTGACCCTCAACAGCGATGACGTCGGCGTCGCCACGGTCAGCGGTGCCGTCCTGCTGCGGGGGCGCCTGGCCGGCGAGATCGATGCGGAAACGGTATCGGGGCGCATCGAAGTGATCGTCAACGGCGAGCAGGTCCGCGATCTCAGCGCGAGCACGGTCAGCGGACGCGTGGACGTCAGCACCGGCGTGGCGCCTGCGGGCGAGATCAGCATGGAATCGGTCAGTGGCGACCTGATCCTGCGCCTGCCGAAGAACGTCTCGGCGCAGGTCAGCGGCGAGAGCTTCAGCGGTTCGCTCAAGGCCACCGGCGTGACCATCGAGAAGCGCCGCGGCCCCGGCGCCAGCTTCACGACGCGCTACGGCGACGGCAGCGCCCGGGTGAGCGTGGAGACGTTCTCGGGTAGCGCCGAGGTGCGCGTCGAATAACCGAAGCGCTCGATAAGATGTCGACGGGATCGCGATGCTGCATCGCGGTCCCGTTTCCTTTTCTGAATAGGCGACGCCCTCCGCACGCCCGGCGCGGCCCGACGTGCGGCGCCGGGCATGTAGTTCCGTTACAGCCGAAACCGTTTCCCAAGTAACTGATCCACCAAGAAAAAACGCTTTTTTCTCAGAAAATCAGCGGGTTCTTTTCATCGCCGTAAAATTTACGTTATCCTTCGGACACCAGTCGCAGCCGTTGGCGTCTGAACCATTGGCCGAGATCGTGAGATCTCGGTCGTTTAATTGAACTTTGGAGAGAGAGCCTCTAAATGACCAACCTCAAGAAGCTGCCCAGCGCAATCAAGTTTGCGTTGTTTGTCAGCGCGGCATCGCTGGCTACCGGCAACGCGTTCGCACAGGAAGCCGAGAGTTCCAGCTCGGACACCAAGACCCTCGATCGCATCGAAGTGACGGGTTCGCGCATCAAGCGCGCAGACATCGAAGGCGCGCTGCCGGTCACCGTTATCAGCCGTCAGGACATCGAAGTCAGCGGTAAGGTCTCCGTTGCCGAACTGCTGCAGAATTCCACGTTCAACTCGTTCGGTTCGTTCACGCCGGCTTCCGGCAGCTCGGCCCAGTCGTTCTCCGAACTCAGCCTGCGTGGCCTGGGTGGCGGCCGTACGCTGATCCTGATCGACGGCCGTCGCGCGCCGACCTCGCCGCAGAGCGGCATCGGCCAGGACCTGAACTCCATTCCGCTGGCTGCTGTCGAGCGCGTGGAAATCCTGACCGACGGCGCCTCGGCCATCTACGGTGCCGACGCCCTGGGCGGCGTGGTCAACATCATCACGCGCAAGGACTTCAACGGCGCCGAGATCACCTTCGGTAAGGGCGACAGCTACCGTGGCGGCGACACCGAGGAGGCTTCGGCCATGTTCGGCGTGTCGGGCGACCGTGGCCGCCTGCTGGCCGGCGTGTCGTACAACAGCCGCGGCATCAACTACATCTCCGACCTGCCGTGGGTGGGCCCGGGCGCTTCGTCGTACTCGAACAACTACTACGACTTCGCACTCGACGCGAACGGCAACCGCGCTCCGACCCGCAACCGCGGTCCGGTCCCGGGCGGCTGCACCAACACCGGTTTCTACCTGAATGCCGCTGGCACCAGCTGCTTGTACGACTTCAACCTGGTCGCCGCCGACACCGCGTCGATCGACCAGAAGGGTGCCTTCGCGCGTGGCGACTACCAGATCAACGACGACTGGAATGTGTATTTCTCGAGCAGCGTTACCCGCGTCGAGAGCTTCGGCCGCTTCGCGCCGACGCCGGAATACATCTTCGTCAGCGCTACCAGCCCGAATAACACCCGCGGCGTTGACCAGCTGATCAAGCACCGCTTTGCGGCGCTGGGTCCGCGTGACAACTACGATGACACCAATGTCTACGACTTCAACCTGGGCTTCAACTGGCAGGCCACGGACAAGATCGCGCTGGACTTCGGCCTGCGCCGCAACGAATCGAGCTTCAAGTCGTTCGGTCGCAACTACGTCAACATTCCGGTCGCGACCCAGCTGTTCAACTCCGGCGAATATAACGTCTTCAATCCGTCGGGCAACTCGGAAGCCGTCCTGAACGAGATCCGCACCACCACCTCGCGTGATGGTTTCTATAAGCAGGATGAGCTGTACGCGCAGGCCACGTTCGACCTGTTCGAGATGGGCGGTGGCACCTCGGTGCTGGCGCTGGGTGCTGAGTATCGCGAAGACGACTACGCCGACATCTACGACGCGCAGTCGGCTGCCGGCAACGTCGGCGGTTCGTCGGGCAACTCTTCTTTCGGCAACCGCACGCTGACCTCGTTCTACGGTGAATGGATCTTCCCGATCCTGAGCAACTTCGAGATCGATCTGGCGGCCCGTTATGACGATTACTCGGACTTCGGCGACAGCACTTCGCCCAAGATCTCGTTCCGCTACCAGCCGCTGGACAACCTGACCCTGCGCGCGTCGTACGGCGAAGGCTTCCGCGCGCCGCCGCTGAACATCATCAATCAGCTGGATTCGTTCTCGGCTGACACGGTGGTGGACGCGCCGACCGCCGTCCAGTTGGGTGTGTCCCCGACCGCGTCGATCCAAATCAACGGTCTGCGCGTCGCGACGCCGGAACTGGAACCGGAAGAGTCCAAGCAGTGGAGCGCGGGCGTCGTGTGGGATCCCACCGACTGGCTGAACCTGAGCCTCGACTACTACAACATCGAGATCGAGAACCAGCAGCGCTTCTACTCGGCTCAGACGGTCATCAACCGCCAGCGCCAGGGCCAGTTCCTGCCTTCCAACCTGTATGTGACCCGCGACCCGGCCACGCAGGCGATCATCCAGGTCCGCGCTGGTTGGGGTAACGAAGGTCTGGTTAACACCGATGGTCTGGACTTCCGCGCTGGTACCAACTTCGACTTCGGTGCATGGGGCGAGCTCAAGAGCCTGTTGCAGGTCAGCTACGTCAACAGCTACGAGATCTCCTCGCCGATCTCCGGCTCGACCGAGTACGTGAACCTCTCGGATTACCCCGAGTGGCGCGCCAGCCTGCTGAACACCTGGAGCAAGGGCGACTTCTCGGTGTCGTGGACAGTCAATGCGATCGACTACACGCCGGAATACTACGTCGACCTGTTCGAGACGAACTATGGCTACAGCTGCCAGGACACGGTGGATGCCGGCTACGCGTACAAGTGCAGCGGCATCTACGTGACCCACGACCTCCAGGCGAGCTACAAGACGCCCTGGAACGGCAAGTTCACGCTGGGCGCCATCAACGTGACGAACAAGAAGCCGCGTCTGGATCAGGCTTTCACCCCGGGCTACAACAGCCTGCTGTTCAACGCGTACGGTCGTCAGGTGTACCTGCGCTACACGCAGACGTTCTGATTCTTCGGAACCCTGCTGCAGTGTCAAAGACAAAGGGGCTTCGGCCCCTTTGTTTTTCGCATGATGGGCACTAGATTGACCGCGTTACACGCGTGCGTGCGGCAACCCGGGATCGGATCGATGAATGATGTGATGAAGCTGATGCAGGCGGCGGAGCGCACGGCCGCGGCAGGTAACTTCAATGAGGCAAGGAAGGCCTTTCTGCGTGTGCTGGACGGGGGCGAGCACGCGGAAGCCCTCGTGCATCTTTCGTATATCGAATCGAAGATCGGCAGTTACAGGGCCGCATGCGACTATGCGTTGAGGGCATACGCCCTGCCTGGGCTTTCGCCCGCCCTGATGGTGAAGGTGCTCAACCGCCTGCGCAATTTCAACCAGACCTGGGCGCTGCATGAGCTGATCCCGCGCTTCGAAACCTCAAAGCTGGACCCACGCCAGCTGCACGCGGTCGCCGCCCAGGCGAGCTACCTCGGGGATCAGCAGCGTGCGCTGGACCTGCTTGACCTTGCGTTGAGCCGGAACCCCGCCAATGCGCCCGTGTTGTTAGCGAAGGCACAGATCAATACGTTCCTGGGCCGGTTCGACGACGCCGAACACGACCTACGTGACTGCATGATGTACAACAAGAGCATGGCCGCCATCTGGTGGACGCTTTCGCGGCTACGCAAACAGACGCCGGAATCCAATCATGTCGATGAAATACGCCGCGAATTGAAAGCGCCCCGTCCACCCGGAGAGCGGGCCTTCCTCGCCTTCGCGCTCCACAAGGAACTGGACGATTTGGGCGATGTCGCCGGGGCATGCGAAGCGCTGACCCTCGGTTGCAGGTTGAAGCGCACCGAGCTGAATTACAGCACCGCACAGAGCAGGGCGCTGATGGCTCGCCTGAAGGCCGCGCCAATGCCTGAGGTTGCGGCGGGTGCGGCCGATCGTGCCTTCACCCCTGTGTTCATTGTGGGCATGTTCCGCTCAGGCACAACGCTGCTTGAGCAACTGCTGGGCGGCAACCCGGCGATGCTCAATGCGGGCGAACTCCATGACTTCGTCACCAGCATGCGCTATGTGGCGGACTACCAGAGCACCGGGTTCCTCGATGAGGAGATGGTGCGGCGCGCGGAAACGATCGACTTCCGCGAAGTCGCGGATCATTACGTCCGCGGCGTCCAGTGGCGGCTGGAGCCGGGCCAGACGCACCTCACCGACAAGCTGCCGGCGAATTTCTTCAACGTCGGCTACATCCTCCGGGCGCTGCCGGATGCCCGGATCCTGCACATGGTGCGCGACCCGGTTGAAACCTGCTTCTCCAATCTGCGCGAGTTGTTCTCAGGCGCGAGCCCGTATTCCTACGACCAGACCGAGCTGGCCGAGTTCTACCTGATGTACCAGGATCTCATGGCCCATTGGCACGCCACTTTCCCAGGGCGAGTGCTGGACATCCATTACGCCGAGCTGACGCGCGACACCGAAGGCGTCATGCGGCGTGTCGCGGCCCATTGCGGCCTTGAGTTCCTGCCCACGATGGTGGACCCGAGGTCGCGCGCGCAGAGCGTCGCCACGGCCAGCGCTGTGCAGGTGCGCAGCCCAGTGATCGTGCGCGATGTGCCTAAGTGGGACCCGTACCGCGAGTATCTGAAGCCGTTGATCCAGGGGCTGGGCCTCCAGGGCTGACGGCGTCGTGTCAGGCCGGGGGCTGGCCACTCCACGTCTGGCGTCGCGCGTGCCGCAGCGCATCGCCCAGCGGGGCGAGGTAAGTCGCGTAGGGGGCCCAGCGCGGCTTGTCCAGCGCCACGACGCCCTGGCGCACCTGCACGGCGCTGGCCGTGGTGACGCCGCGGTTGCTGGTCTCAAGGGCAAGCATGCCGGGTTCGAAATCCAGGCCACAGAACTCGGACGCGGCACGCAGCGTGGTTTCCGGATCGCGGGTCAGCGCGGAATACGACACGTCATGGATGCGCCCCGGGAATGTCTTGTGCCAGTGAGCCATCAGGCCTTCGTACGCGGCGAAGAATGTCGCCAGTTCGCCTTGGCTGTAGGAGTACTGGTTGGTGTTGTCCGAGAACAACTCCCGCAGGTTGGAGAAGCAGCTCTCCATCGGGTCGCGCACCATGTGCAGGATCTTCGCTTGCGGCAGGGCTTGGCAAATGAATCCGATGTTGAGGAAATTCGAAGGCAGCTTGTCGACGAAATGGGATTCTTCGCCGCACCGCCAGGCCACGGAATCCAGGTAGCCCTTGCCGACTGAAGCATAGTCGATGGATGGCGCGCGGTCGGTGATCGTGGCGTCGACCACGCCCTTGCACCAGTGATCCGTGGCCAAGCGCATCTGCGCGGTGAATTCATAGAGTTCGCCCAAGCCGCGGACGTCGGAATGGCCATCCAGAAACTGCTCCAGCAGCGTGGTCCCCGAGCGATGCATGCCGACAATGAAGATGGGGGTGCGGGCGCCCGCTTCGCCATGCACCGGGGCGCCGACGGGCATGGCTCGCAGCTTGGCGAACAGATGTTCGGTTTCGGCGTCCGAGTAGTTCAACTGGCTACGCTTCGCACGGCACGCCATGTCCAAGGCCTTTGTCGCGCCGTCGTAATCGCCCAGGTCGTCGAGCTCCTTGTGCAGGGCATACGCTAGGAACGCCAGGTTGGCGGGATTGTGGCCTGATCGTGAAATCTGCGTGCGCAATGCATCGACATGGTTGGCGTCCGGCCGCTGCTTGCGCAATCGCGACAGCGTCCACCAGCCGAAGCCAATCTCGGGCACGCGCTGCATGCACGCGTCCATCTCGCGCTCCGCTTCGTCGAAGCGGCCGAGGAACACCAGCGTGTGCGCACGGGTCAGTTTGAGCTCAATGGCGTCCGGCGCCAGCGCTAGCCCCTTGTCGATGGCGTTCAAGGCGCGCTCGGGCTGATTCAACTGGTTCAGCACGGTACCGATGGCATCGTAGAGCGGAGGCGCAATGCCGGGCGTGGCTTCGAGCGCGTCAATCAGCGCCATGGCTTCCCCGCCGAGATTGAACGCCTGCAGGCGCCGAAGCAGGAACGCTGCACCGCCGGACTCGTCGCCCGTGCGACTTGCCCAGGCTTTCAGCGCGTACTCCCGCGCGAGCCGATAACGCCCGCTCATGCCCTCCAAGCGCGATGCCTGTAGCAGGGCGGCGGTGTTCTGCGGGCGGGCGGCGAGAATCGAGGCGTTGATCTTGCGTGCTTCCGCGAGATTGCCGGATTCGATCTGTTTCTTGGCCGCATTCAGCCGGTCCGCAACTTTCATCTGCAAGGCGTCTGTCGTTCGTCGGGGGCGCTAGTGTAGAGGCCACGCCGTGTTCGATGGGAGCGCGGGCGGCACGCATGTTCGCGGGACCTCGACGGCAGCTCAGGACCGCCAGGGGAAGGCCGATTCAGAGATCCTGTTCGTACCGCACGTAGGGCACGGTGCCTTCGTCGGCGTTCTCGTTGGTCAGCGAGAAAGGATTCTTGCCGCGGGTGATGACGTTCTCAGCGCCCACGGTAAGCTGTCCGCTCCACGGGGTACGCCAGGTTAGGCCAAGGCCAAGGCCTTCCCACTTGCCGGGCTGGCCGGGCACGTCGACCACGCGGCCGATGATGTTGGCGCTGAAGGGGCCATAGCCGCCGCCTACGGTCAGACTGCGGGTTTTCCAGCGGTCGGCGAAGGCGGGCAGGTCGGACGCGGGGACCAGCGTGGCCTTGGCCACGGCGCCGCCGATCGACACGAAGCCTTCGCGGCCGATGTTCTTCTGGCCGAACACGGCCAGGTCGTTCTGCTCGATGCGGCCGGTCGCGCGACCGGACGACAGCCATGCCGGGAGGGTGTCGCGACCGGTACCGGCCGACAGGCCCAGCTTGCCGCCGGGACGGCTCAGCACCGCCGAGGCACCGATCCGCTGGCTGTCCGTGTTGTCGTCGTCATCGCCCAGCGTGGCAAGCATGCAATGGCTGGCGAGATTGCCGATGTTGCCGACCACCCCGGCCTTGCGATTGCAGACCAGGCCCAGGGCGTCGCCGCTGTCCAGCCCAAAGGCGGTGGTCAGGGTGTTGCGGCCCAAGCGCCAGCGGGCGCCGGCCTCGGCCTCGCCCGTGGGCTCCAGCAGCAGGACCGCTTCGACCTTGCCATCGTTGTTCCAGATGGGGAGGGCGGTGGCCTGCGGCTCCGCGGCGGACTTGCGTGGTGCCTTCTGCGCATGCGCGTCCACCGCCACGCCGGAGGCGAGCAACAGGGCGAGCGACAGTGTCAGGCTACGCAGGTTCATGGCTGGCTTCAGACTCCTAGGACGACCCGGAGTTCCCCTCCCGAAGGGGAACTGATGCTATGCCGTTTATGTTTCTTTAACAAGTCCCCGGGGGCGGCTGCCCGACAGCCGGGGTCACTGCAACCGACCCGGCGCCTCCAGATCGACCGTCGGCAGGCTGAAAAGTTCCGCGATCTCCGAGGGCGTGAAGCGGTATTCCTGCCCACAGAACTCGCAACGGACTTCCGCGACGCCGTCGGCCAGTGCCGCCGTCGCTTCTTCTTCCCCCAACGACTGCAGCATGCTCGCAACCCGCTCGCGGGAACAAGAACAACCGAAGCGAACTGGGCGCTCGGTCAGGATTTGCGGGGCTTCTTCGTGGAACAGGCGGTGCAGCAGTTCGCGGGTAGGGACGGCCAGCAGTTCGGGTTCGCCCAGGGTGTCGAACAGGGCGCCGGTCCGGGTCCAGCCGTCGACGTCGCCCTCGTCCCCCGGCAGCTTCTGCAACATCAGGCCGCTGGCGCGGCCTTCGTCGACCGCCAGCAGCAGGCGGGTGGGCAATTGCTCGGACTGGCGGAAATAATCCTCGAAGGCCTCGGCCAGTCGGCCGGCCTGCAGGGCTACCAGACTCTGGTAGCGCTGGGGCTCGCGAGGGTCCAGACCCGGATTCTCGATCGTGATGGCCAGCAAGGCGTCCTCGCCGAGATTCTGCAGATCACGGGGC
This sequence comes from Pseudoxanthomonas sp. G3, assembly GCF_057654715.1. NCBI lineage: Bacteria > Pseudomonadati > Pseudomonadota > Gammaproteobacteria > Lysobacterales > Lysobacteraceae > Pseudoxanthomonas > Pseudoxanthomonas sp. G3. The sequence goes on along the minus strand of NZ_CM172805.1, from coordinate 3,233,992 downwards.
GCGTCCAGGCCATCCTGTAGCTGGACGATGCCGCGCACCGTGCCTGCCGCCGTGCATTCGGCGAAGAGCGTGCGCAGCGCACCCTGGCTGCGCAGTTGGATCGACAGGCGGCCGTCGACCTTGGTGTGCCCGGTGAACAGCGCGGCGGCGGCCACGGCCTCGCCCAGCAACTCACGGGCGGCCGCCGGGTAACGGGTGCGGCCGGCGACGGTCTGCCAGGTCTCGTCCAGGCGCACCGCCACGCCGCGGACACCGGCGGCGGGGAGGAGGAAGCGGGTCAGGGTGTCGAGGTCGCTGCTCACAATTCTCCGAGGTCGGCGCCTTCGCCGTAGTAGGCCATGATGCCTTCCACGGTATGGGCGACCAGCCGCCTTTCCAAGTCGGTGAGCATCGGGTGCCAAACGTCGAAGATCAGGACCACGCGCAGCTGGTCGCTGAAGTTCCAGGCCTCGTGTTCGATGGTGTCATCGAACATCGCCAGCTTGCCAGGTCTCCAGACGTGGGTTTCCTCGCCGACTCGCAGGGCGCAGTCCCGCGGGATGATCAACGGAAGGTGTACGGTCAGGCGCGTATTTGTCGCGCCATTGTGGGGCGGGATATGGGTGCCCGGCTTGAGTGCCGAGAAGAATGCGACTGGCGCACGCTGGGGGATCGTGTTCAGCGGCGCATGCTCCAGGAGTGCGGCCTCGGTGCACGGGCACAGGTCGGCCTGCGCGTCGATGCGTTGGCCGTTCTTCCAGAGAAAGTAGGCGCCCCAGTCCAGCGTGCGGTCCAGCGCGGCGAACTGCCCTTTCGGCTGGCCTTCCTCGGTTTGAACGTAGGGGACGAAATCGCGCTGCTGGTCCAGTAGGGCCTGCAACTCCCGGAGCACGTCGGGAAAAGCGGCCTCCACCTTCGACGTCCAGTCGTAATCCTCAGGATGAAAGAACGGAATGGCCGGCAAGCGCGGAAACGGCAGCATCAACGGGCGTGCGGTGATGAAACTGCGCCTACCGGTGACGATGTCGAGGCAGTGGTTGAATCGCTCGAGCTCACGATGGCTCTGCCGCCCGGTCACGCCGTTCAGCCGATCCTCCAGGAAGGCGCGCAGCTGTGCCTGGTTGTCCTGCACGGAGGTACTGGCCTGCTGTATGAGCGCTTGCAGATGTGGTGACTGCCGCGCGGCCTCCGGCATGTACGCCAGCGCGCTGCTCCAGGCCTTCGAAGCCTCGCGCCGTCGGCCGACGGATTCCAACAGGCGGGCCCTTTCCATATGGGGACCCCACGAGGTGGGTTCTGCCCGGATGGCCAGTTCTATGGCCGCCAACGCCCCAGCCGTATCGCCACGCTGGGAGTGGATGCGCGAGAGGTTCGCATGGGCGATCGCCATGCCGGGCGCATGGAGGATCGCCCGTTCCAGCAACCCCTGCGCCTCGTCTATCCTGCCACGGGCGAGACAGTAGGCGCCCAGGCTGTTAAGGGCGGGCGCGCAGTCGGGCGCGATCTCGATGGCCCGCCGCCAGCAGTCGGCGGCCCGGTCCTGCTGGCCCTGCTGCACCCACTGCGTGCCCTGTTCCAGTAGCTGGGCCACGGCTTGGGGCAGGGGCGCCTGCGGGAATGAATTCATGTCAGCGACTTTGCAGTGGTCTGGCGCCAGAATAACGATAAATGAACGAGACGCTCGCGTAACCTTAATTACTAATATGACCGCCGTCCCGCCACCCTCTCGCCGCCGCCGCCGCTGGTTCCGCTGGCTGCTGGCAATGCCCTTCCTGTTCGCGGCCGCCAGCATCCTGCAGGTGGCGGTGCTGCGTTTCGTCGATCCGCCCTTTACCGCGTTCATGGCGATCCGCCAGGTCGAGGCCTGGGGGCAAGGCGAGTGGTCGTTCCGCCTGGCCCACGATTGGCGCGATCTCGACCAGATGGCAGCCAGTCTGCCGGTTTCGCTGGTGGCGGCGGAAGACCAGAACTTCGCCGCGCACCATGGGTTCGACCTGGCGGCCATCGAGAAGGCGCAGGCGCACAACAAGCGGATGACGGCGCGCGCCGAAAAGCGCGGCCGACCGGTGACGCGATTGCGCGGCGCCAGCACCATCAGCCAGCAGGTCGCGAAGAACCTGTTCCTCTGGCAGGGCCAGAACCGGGTGTCGCGCTGGGCGCGCAAGGGCCTGGAAGTCTGGTACACGCTGCTGATCGAGACGCTGTGGCCGAAATCGCGGATCCTCGAGGTCTACGCCAACGTCGCCGAATTCGGCGACGGCGTGTACGGTGGCCAGGCGGCTGCCGTGCGTTTCTTCAACAAGGACGCGGCACGCCTTGGTCCGGCCGAGAGCGCGCGCCTGGCCGCGGTGTTGCCCGCGCCCCGGCGCTACAGTGCCGCCAAGCCGGGCCCCTACGTGCAACGCCGCGCGCGCTGGATCCAGCGGCAGGTGGGGCAACTGGGTGGCAAGGCCTACCTGGAGGCCCTGTAGCGCCATGCGAGCGCCCTTGCTGACGGTGGTGATCGCCGCCTACAACGAAGCGCAGGCGATTCCGCTGCTGCATCCGCGCATCACGTCGACGCTCGACACGCTGCCGGAGGTCGACGGGCGCGTGCTGTATGTCGACGACGGCAGCCACGACGGCACGTGGGCGCTACTGCAGGCGCTCGTCGCTGCCGATCCGCGCGTGTCCGCGCTGCGCTTGTCGCGCAACTTCGGCAAGGAAGCCGCGCTGACGGCTGGCCTGGATCGCGTGCGGGAGGGTGCTGCGCTGATACTCGATGCCGACGGTCAGGATCCGCCTGAGCTGATCGGCGAGTTCGTGCGCCAGTGGCAGGCGGGTTACGACAACGTGCATGGCACGCGGATCGAGCGCGATGGCGAGGGTTGGCTCAAGCGAAGCACCGCGCACGCCTTCTACCGCGTGATCGGTCGGTTGTCGAAGACGCCGATCCCCGCCGACACCGGCGACTTCAGATTGCTGTCGCCGCGCGCGCTGGAGGCGCTGCGTGAACTGCGCGAGCGCCATCGTTTCATGAAGGGCCTGTTCGGCTGGGTTGGCTTCAACCAGATCGCCGTGCCCTACCACCGCGAGGCGCGGGTGGCGGGGCGGAGCAGCTTCGGCTTCTGGAAACTGTGGAACTTCGCCCTCGAAGGCATCACCAGCTTCTCCACCGCGCCGCTGCGGGTGGCGACCTACGTGGGCGTGATGACCGCCGTGCTGGCGTTCGCATTCGCGATCTGGGTCGTGCTGAAAGCGTTGCTGTGGGGCGACCCGGTGGCCGGTTGGCCGACGATGATGACGGTGATCCTGTTCCTGGGCGGCATGCAACTGGTCGCGCTGGGGCTGATCGGCGAGTACCTGGGCCGGTTGTACGAGGAGTCCAAGCAGCGGCCGCTCTATCTGGTGGATACGTGGCAACCGGGGTCCGCAGGAGTATCCTTGCCCGCATCGGATCGACCTGCTCCCCACCCCGGAGATCGCCATGCGCACGGTTCGTCATTTGCTGGGGTCCAAGACCCCTGAAGTCTTCGCGGTATCGCCTGACGCCTCGGTCCTGGATGCCATCAAGCTGATGGCGGAGAAGGGCGTGGGCGCGGTGCTCGCCATGCAGGGCTCACGCCTGTGCGGCATCGTGTCCGAGCGCGACTACGCGCGGAAAGTCGTGCTCCAGGGCCGCTCGTCATCCAATACGCCGGTGCGCGACATCATGACCGCGAAGGTCGTTACCGTCGGTCCGGACGACAGCGTCGACCACTGCATGCAGGTCGTCACCACGCACCGCATCCGCCACCTGCCGGTGAGCGAGGGCGATGCGGTAATCGGTGTGATTTCCATCGGCGATCTGGTCAAGGCGGTGATTGAAGACCAGCAGGTCGAACTCGACCAGTTGCAGCGCTACATCGCCGGCTGAGCGACGCGGCTACTTCGCGTACTGCCCACCGCAGCCGCTGTCTTCGCCCGGGCCTACCTCGATCGTCGCCAGCAAGGCGGCAGGCGGGGTGACGCTGGCCAACACGAGCGCCGTCGCGCCGCGCAGGCCCAGGCGCTTGAAGTCGGGGCGGAACGACGGGTCCTTGAACGTGCCGCCAACGACCAGGGGCGATCGCAGCGCGAAGATGCTGCGGTCTTTCGGGCGCGGCCTGAGTTCGAGATCGAGCGTCTCGTCCTTCAGGTTCACCTCGCCCTTCCCGACGATGATCGTGTCGGTGGTGTCGAAGGCCAGCGTGCGCGCCTGCATCACGCCGTCGCTCACTGCGAAGTCGCCGAACGCGCATCGCACGCCCACGGTCCGGTCCTTCGTCAGCAGGAATTTGAGTGCTTCGGCGATGTCCAGGCCGGCGAGTTCCATCAACAGATTGCTGACCTGCCCACGGCCCATGCCGAGGGCGACGTCGCCGTCCGCGGTCCCGAGGATGCCGGCGATCGAGTTGCCGGTACCGGTGAGCGATACGTTGCCGCCGATCCGGCCGATCGCGCTCTGCGTCAGTTGCGCGGTCGGAAACAACTTGCCGAGATCGAGGCCACGCACGGCGATGTCGGCCCGCGTCCGGATCGTATCGCTGCGCGCATCCATGCGGATCGTCGACCGGATGTCGCCCTGCGCCACGCCGAAATTGAGCGGTTCCAGGCGCAGCAAGCCCCCCTCCAGCAGAAGGTGCGCGTCCATGTCGTCGATGGGAAGTTTCGGCGCATTGATGCGGTGCGCCTTCCAACGGACGTCGGCATCCATCGCGCGCAGCTTGGTCAGGTCATAAGGTGTTTCCGGTAGCACACGCGCATCGGCGGCGACGTCCACGGCCTCCTCGCGTTGCTGCGCGTTGCTCGCTTCCGCGCCGCCGGTCTGGGGTGGCGCGCCGACGAAGCCCGCGAGGTCGTCGAAATCCAGGCGCTTGGAGACCAGATTCGCCTTCAACAGGGGACGTTCGCGGCCGACGGTGACGGCCGCCGAGCCGCCCAGATCGCTGTCGCCGACGATGCCGGCGAAGTCGTCGTAGTGCCAGGTGTCGCCATCACGGGTGAAGCGGCCATCCAGGCGATAAGGCGGTGTCGGCGGCGTCGCGATGCCGATCAGCGGGAACAGATCCTCCAGATCCTGGCCTGCCAGCATCAGGCGCAGGTCGAAATCGCGCAGGCGGAACGGGTCGAGCACGGTACCGCGCGCGTGGGCCCGCGTCGGGCCCGCGGTGGCGCGAAGATCGATCCGATAGGGCTTTTCCGTGTCGCGCAGGGCGAGCGGCGATTCGACGCGGCCGCCGACGGTGAACGCATTGCCAGCCCATCGGCCCTTGCCTTTCACGTCGACGGGCGCCGAGGTGGGGTCTGCGCCAGCGACGCTGTCCATCTGGATATCGACATCCGTGCGCCGCTGCGGATCGACGAATATCAGCCGTCCGTCTTCGATCCACAGTCCGTCGTAGCGGATGCGGCTCTCGCCGGTACGGTCGCCGAATACCCAGTTGCCGGTGCGGTCGGGTCCGAACTCGAGGCGCAGACGGGGCTTCGTCAGGCGGATGGACGTCAGTCGCGTTTCGCGGCTGAAGATCAGGGGCCATACCTCGACGCTCACTTCAGCCCTATCCGCCACGGCCATCGCCGGTGTCTTCGACCACGCAGCATTGCCGAAGCTCAACGCGTCGCCGCGGATCGTGGTCACGCGGCCGAGCTCGACGTCCAGATCGCCGCCGATGTCGAAACTGCGACCGGTCTTCCAGGTGACGATGCGCTCGATCGGGCCGCGCAGCCAGTTCCATTCGAAGAGCAGGGCGCCAACCACGAGAAGCGCAGCGAGTACGCCGAGTACTACGGCACGCGTCCGCGACAGCGGGCCTAGCGCGAAACGGCGGCGGGGGCGGTGCGCGTCGTCCATGGCCCCATCGTTGGGGCTGGCGTGTTCACGTGCTGCGAAACCCGGCGTGGCGGTTCATGTGGGGGACATGAACCTCGCGAGGATTTCACATGCGTGTCAAAGCACCTGCTGGGTGACCGCGACGAAGTGGCAGACACTGCCCCCGATGACGAACAGGTGCCAGATCGCGTGCGAATAACGGATCGATTCGCGGTGGTAGAAATAGGTGCCCAGCGTGTAGGACAGCCCGCCGGCGAACAGCCAGCCGAGGGTCCAGCCGTCGATCGATTCCAGCATCGGCTTGATCGCGACGACCACCAGCCAGCCCATCGCGATGTAGATGGCCGTGGACAGCACCTTGAAGCGGCCGGTGTAGAACAGCTTGAAGACCACGCCAGCGATGGCCAGCGTCCAGATCGCGGCGAAGAGACCCCAGCCCCACGGTCCACGCAGGCCGATCAGGGTGAACGGCGTATAGGTGCCCGCGATCAGCAGGTAAATGGCGCAGTGGTCGAAAACCTTCAGCCGCCCCTTCGCCACCGGGTGCTGGATGGCGTGGTACAGGGTGGAGGCCGTGTAGAGCAGCAGCAGGGTGATGCCGAAGACGATGGACGCGCCCAGTTGCCAGCCGTCGCCATAGATCGCGGCGAGCGTGATCAGGACGGCGCCGCCTGCGAGCGCGGCCACGGCGCCCAGCCCGTGGGTCAGGGCGCTGGCGATCTCGTCGCGCAGGTCCACCAGGTGGTCGGCACGCTTGCGGGCGCGCAGGGTGCGGAGCGGGGGGGATTGGCTCATGCAATCACGTTACCGCAACGCAGCACGCGATGCATGACCGGGAGCCCCGGCGGTCAGCGGGCAGAGGGTGGCCGGACGCGGCCACCCTCTGCCCCTGGCGTTCATCAGATCGCCGCGGCGCCGCTCATCGCCGCCATGTCGGGGCGGAAGACGATGCACACGGCCAGGCCGGCCAGGAACAGGATCAGCGGCACCTTGTTTTCGGCGAAGTTCTTGATGCCGTAATAAATGGTGTAGAACCCACAGATGAAGCACAGGATCGCCGCCACGGCGCCATCCTTCTTCGCGGCGTTGACTGTCATCCAGATTGCGCCCGCCAGCAGCAGGGCCACGCCTAGAAAGTACATCCCCGATCTCCCCGTTTGGGCCGCCGGATGGCGGCCCCCGAAGCCTAGCGGATCGGCGTGACCGGGGGAATCGGGGCCGATCCCGGCCGGCGCAAGCGTAACGAACGAAACGTCGCGAGCGACGGATCAGCCGATATCCACGCTGTGGGCATGTTCGCGCGTGGCGTGGAACTGCACGTCGGGCGCGCGCTCCTCGGCCAGCTGCAGATTGACCCGCGTCGGCGCCAGGTAAACCAGCTGTCCGGCGGCGTCTACGGCCAGGTTCATGGCGTTCTTGTCGCGGAACTCTTCCAGCTTCTTCGCGTTGTCGCAGTAGATCCAGCGCGCCGTGGCCACGCTGACATTCTCGAACGACGCATCCACGCCGTACTCGTCCTTCAAACGGTAGGCAACGACGTCGAACTGGAGCACGCCCACCGCGCCCAGGATCAGGTCGTTGCTCATCAGCGGGCGGAAGAACTGGGTGGCGCCTTCCTCGCTCAGCTGCGCCAGGCCCTTCTGCAGCTGCTTGAGCTTGAGCGGATCGCGCAGGCGCGCGCGGCGGAACAGCTCCGGCGCGAAGTTCGGGATGCCGGTGAACGACAGCGCCTCGCCTTCGGTGAAGGTATCGCCGATGGAAATGGTGCCGTGGTTGTGGATGCCTATGACATCGCCGGGATAGGCCTCCGCGGCGATCTCGCGGTCGCTGGCCATGAAGGTCAGGGCGTTGGCCAGCTTCATCTCCTTGCCGCTGCGCACGTGGAAGGTCTTCATGCCGGCCTCGAAACGGCCCGAGCACACGCGCATGAAGGCCACGCGGTCGCGATGCTGCGGGTCCATGTTGGCCTGGATCTTGAAGACGAAGCCGGTCAGCTTGTTCTCGTCCGGTTGCACCTTGCGTCCGGTGGTCTCGCGCGGCTGCGGCGAGGGCGCGTGCTCGACGAAGAAGTCCAGCAACGGCTGCACGCCGAAGTTGTTGACGCCCGAGCCGAAGAACACCGGCGTCTGCTTGCCGTCGAGGTAGGCCTGCTTGTCGAAGGGATGGCTGGCGCCCTGCACCAGTTCCAGTTCGTCGCGCAGCTGCGCCAGCATTTCCTCGCCGATCTTTTCCGCCAGGCCGGGCGCATCCAGCGAGGGGAAAATGGTCGAGTCCTGGCGGGTGAAGTTGCGGCCCGGTTCGTACAGATGCACTTCGCCGGTGATCAGGTGGACCACGCCCTTCAGGCGCTGGCCCATGCCGATCGGCCAGGTGACCGGCGCGCACTGGATGCCCAGCACGCTTTCGACTTCGTCCAGCAGGTCGATCGGGTCCTTGCCCTCGCGGTCCAGCTTGTTGATGAAGGTCATGATGGGTGTGTCGCGCAGGCGGCAGACTTCCATCAGCTTGATGGTCCGCTCCTCCACGCCCTTGGCCACGTCGATGACCATCAGCGCGCTGTCGACGGCGGTCAGCACGCGGTAGGTGTCTTCGCCGAAGTCGGCGTGGCCCGGCGTGTCGAGCAGGTTGACGATCTTGCCTTCGTACGGGAACTGCATCACCGACGAGGTCACCGAGATGCCGCGTTCCTTTTCCAGCGCCATCCAGTCGGACGTCGCGTGGCGCGCGGCCTTGCGGCCCTTCACCGAGCCCGCCATCTGGATTGCGCCGCCGAACAGCAGCAGCTTCTCCGTCAGCGTGGTCTTGCCCGCGTCGGGGTGGGAGATGATGGCGAAGGTGCGGCGACGGGTGGCTTCGTTGGCCACGGCGCTTTTCGGATCGGACATGGGGCTGGCGCCCTGACGGGCGCGGAGGATGCGGGAAGGGCGCGATTATACCGGGGCGCCGCCGATGGCGCCGGTCAGCGCGTGGAGGGGAAGTGCAGCTGTCCCAGCGGGCCGAACATCCGGAACGGCAACGACTCCAGGCGCATGCCGCGATTGGCCTGCACCACGAAGTGCAGGTGCGGCGCGGTGGAGAAACCAGTGTTGCCCGACAATCCGATGTACTGGCCCTTGCGCACGTACTGGCCCACGCGCACCTGTGCGCCCTCGGCCTTCAGGTGGGCGTACAGCGCCATCGTGCCGTCCGGGTGGAGGATGCGGATGAAGTTGGCGCGGCCGCCGTACTTCTCGCGATTGAGGCCGGCCTTGTCGAAGTCGGATTCGACCTGCATCACCAGTCCCTCGCGGGCGGCGACGATCCGCGTGCCTTCGGGTACCGCGAAATCCACCGCGTGCAGGTTCTGCGCATCGCTGTGGCTGAACCGGCCGCCCGGCCCCTGGTCCACGCGCACGCGTCCGTAATCGAACGGCAGACGGTATTCGTAGTCCTGCGGCTGGCTGGCGGGGTCGCCGGGCATGCCGTCCAGGGTCAGTTCGAAATCGCCGCCGCGCAGCGGGTCGGTCACGCTGATGTTGGCCACCAGCACGCTGCTGCGGGCGGGCACCACCGCGCGCGCCGGCAACGCGGGCCCGCTGCGCACGTCGCGCTGGCGGCGGAAATCCAGCTGCACTTCCACTGGCCCGTGCATCAGGTTGTCGGCCCAGGCCTCGTAGCGCAGGCCCTGCTTCTCCAGGCGCAGACGCACCAGCGCGCTGGGCGGATTCCGGAACCGCACGACGTCCAGCGCACTGCCGGCCAGTTGATCGGGCGGCGGCGGCTGGTCGCCGTACTGGGTGTAGCCCTGTTTGTCCTTCCAGCGGTAGAGGCGGGCGGCCGACGCATCGCCGATGCCGGCGAGCAGCAGGGCCGCGCCGCAGAGCGCCGCCAGGGCCCGCAGGCCGCTCACCGCAGACAGTCTTCGCGCAGTTTCAACGCGCGGCCGATGTCGCGCAGGTCGAACGCGGCCAGCGACACATCGTTGTGCAATGCGAACAACGCGCCCGCGGGGAAGCGCGGGGTGGGCATGGCGTAGACGGTCTCGCCGTCGGTGTTGGCGGTCACGCGGCCGGAGAAGACGCCCGCCGGCGCCAGCGTGGCGCGGTCGAACACACGGAAGCGCGTGGGCGTCAGCTGGTCCACGGCAACCCAATAACCGTCCTCGGCGCTGCAGGCCCACAGCGCGACGCCTTCGGCATCGGCATCGAAAGTCGGCAGGCTGTGGCCGCGGTACTGCCCCGCCAGCGAGTAGTCGCGCAGCGTGGAGCCCACGCGGCGGTCTTCCTCGGCGATCAGCAAGCGCGCATGCGTGGGGTCGCCGGCGATGGACTCCACCATGCGCAGGGCACCGGCCGCATCGGTGTCGCCGAACTGGCCCAGCAACGCAGTCTCCAGCTTGCCGCCGTCCTCCACGCTGACGCGGAAGCGCTTGACGCGGCCGGCGAGTTCGGCCATCGGCGGCAGGGTCATCGTGCGGAAATCGGCCATGAAGCTGTCGGTCACCAGCAGCTCCAGTTCGCCGGGTGCGGTTTCATGCACCCACAGGCCGTAGGGCGAGCGCAGCACGTCGGCACCGAACGCGCCGAGCGGGGCGAACTCCGGCAGGCGGAAGGCCTGGACGCGGTGGTTGTCGCGCTCGGCCACGAACAGCAGGTCGCCGAACACGGCGATGCCGTTGGGGCGGTTGAACTGGCCCACGGCCGTGCCAGGGCCGCCGACCGTGCGCAGGCGCTGGCCGGTATCGGCGTCGTAGACGGCCAGATGGTGAGTGGCCTTGGCGGTGGCGATCAGCCAGACCTGACCCTGTTCGGTGGGCCAGGCCACCAGGGAGTCTAGTTCGTCGCCCGGCACCGGCTCGGAAACCCAGGCCTCCGGGACGATGGCGTCGGCCGCGGTCTTGGGCGGGGGCGCTGGTGGCGTGGACGTGTGCAGGGGGGCGGTGGAGCAGGCGGCCAGCAGTGCCGCGCAGAGACCGCCAGTAAGGCATTTCCGGATCATGGCGCGAATTATGCGGGATACCCGCCGGCGCCGGGCAGGGTGATCGGGTTCAAATTCCATCGCTTCATCCGAATAAAGCGATTGACAATGTGGGAAACCGGCGGCACAGTAGGCTCACCATCGAGACCGGCAGAGGGACAGGCCCGAAGAAGCCGGGGCAGCCAGCGACGCGCAAGCGTTGTGTAGGTGCCAAATCCTGCGGGGACCTCAGCGTCTGCCGGAAGATGGTTCGTACCGTGCCTCGCACGGCGAACGCGAGCTCCGCGAAGCTCGGTGGTGCAGTCCCGTCCCGCAAGGGACACCGCCACCGGATGCCGCCATGAGTTACGCCAGTCCCGCCTTGAATCGCCTTGCCGAACCGTCGTCCATCGACGGCGCGGCGCTTGCTTCGTTCCAGGACGATGCGCCACGCGCGTTGCGCGGCGAAGTCGTCATCGAGCTGCAGATGCGCCATGCCGGCACCCGCGCGGTGACGCTGCGTTACGAACTGCACGGCGTGGTGGGTGCACCGGTCGTGTTCGTGGCTGGCGGCATCTCCGCGCATCGCCACTTGGCGGCGAGCGAGGTCTTCGCCGAAGCGGGTTGGCTCAATGGACTGGTGGGCACCGATCGCGCGCTGGACCCGGCGCAGCGACAGCTGCTTGCCTTCGACTTCGTCGGTGCCGATGGCCGCCTCGATGCGCCCATCGACACCGCCGACCAGGCCGACGCCGTCGCCAAGCTGCTGTCGGCGCTGGGCATCGCCCGCCTGCAGGCCTTCGTCGGTTACTCCTACGGGGCGCTGGTGGGTCTGCAGTTCGCCGTGCGCCATCCGGAGCGCCTGGAGAAGCTCATCGCGGTCAGTGGCGCGCACCGCGCCCATCCGTATGCGGCTGCCTGGCGCGCACTGCAGCGCCGCGCGGTGACGCTGGGCCAGTTGCAGTGCGCCGATGCGCAGGGCCTGTCGCTGGCCCGCCAGTTCGCGATGCTCAGCTACCGCACGCCGGAGGAATTCGGCGAACGCTTCGACGCGGCGCCGGAAATCGTCAACGGCCGCGTGCGCGTGGCCGCCGAGGACTACCTGGACGCCGCCGGTGCGCAGTACGTGGCGCGCACGCCGGTCACCGCCTATGTGCGTCTTTCCGAATCCATCGACCTGCATCGGGTCGATCCCGCCGATGTCCGTGTGCCCACCCTGGTGGTCGCGGTGGAAGGCGACCGCCTGGTGCCGTTGTCCGATTCCGTCTCGCTGGTCGAGGGCCTCGGCACGCTGGGCCAGCTGCGCGTGCTGCGCTCGCCCTACGGCCACGACGCCTTCCTGAAAGAAACCGACCGCATCGATTCCATCCTCACCTCGGCCCTGCGCGCCGCCGGAGATTCCGCATGAGCAGCTACTCCCCCACCGACGCCGACGCGCCCTGTCGTCCCGCCACCGCCGCCGTGCGCGCCGGCATCGACCGCGACACCGCCTATGGCGCGGTGACGCCGCCGATCGTGCTGTCGTCGAACTTCAGCTTCGCGGGCTTCGCCCAGAAGCGCGAGTACGACTACACCCGCAGCGGCAACCCCACGCGCGACCTGCTGGCCGAAGCGCTGGCCGAGCTCGAAGGCGGCGCGGGTGCCGTCGTCACTGCCACCGGCATGGGCGCGATCACCCTGGTGCTGAACGCGCTGCTGGAGCCGGGCGATCGCCTGGTGGTGCCGCACGACGCCTACGGCGGCAGCTGGCGCCTGTTCAACGCGCTGGCGAAGAAGGGCCACTTCGAACTGATCACCGCGGACCTCACCGATCCGCGCTCGCTGGCCGATGCGCTGGCGCAGTCGCCCAAGCTGGTGCTGATCGAAACGCCGTCCAACCCGCTGCTGCGCATCACCGATTTGCGTTTCGTCATCGAGGCCGCGCACAAGGCCGGCGCACGCGCGGTGGTGGACAACACTTTCCTCTCGCCGGCCCTGCAGACGCCGATCACATTCGGCGCCGATATCGTCCTGCACTCCACCACCAAGTACATCAACGGCCATAGCGATGTGGTCGGCGGCGCCGTTGTCGCGCGCGATGCCGACACCCATCAGCAGCTGGTGTGGTGGGCGAACGCGCTGGGCCTGACCGGCTCGCCGTTCGACAGCTTCCTGACCCTGCGCGGCCTGCGCACGCTGGACGCGCGCCTGCGCGCTCATCAGGAGAACGCCGACGCCATCGCCGCGCTTCTGGATACGCATCCGGCGGTGTCGAAGGTCTACTTCCCCGGCCTGGCCACGCATCCCGGCCACGCCGTCGCCGCGCGGCAGCAGAAGGGCTTCGGCGCGATGCTGAGCGTCGAACTGGACGGTGGCGAAGAGGCCGTGCGCGCCTTCGTCGAGGGACTGCGCTACTTCACCCTGGCCGAATCGCTGGGCGGCGTGGAAAGCCTGGTGGCGCACCCGGCCACGATGACGCATGCGGCGATGACGCCGGAAGCGCGCGCCAAGGCCGGCATCTCCGACGGTCTGTTGCGCCTGTCGGTGGGCATCGAGGCGACCGACGACCTGCTGGCCGACATCACCGCCGCGCTCGCGCGAGCGGAAGCGGTGGCGGCCGACGCCGAACGCAAACGCGCCGACGCATGAGCACGGTCGTCCCGCTGCGTACCCCGGCGCGTCGCGCACCGCGGCTCGCCTTGCTCGGCACGGGCGTGGTGGGCAAGGCCCTGGTCGCGCGCTACCTGCGCCTGCAGTCCGGCGACGTGCCGGTGCCGCCGCTGGCGTGGTTGGCCAACTCGCGCGCGCTGCGCGACTGCTCGGGCACGCCGCAGCACGCGCTGGACGAAGCCAATCGCGCCGCCGCGCGTACCGACGACCTGCCGCCGTGGGCGGAGGCCGAAGCCCTGCATGCAGGCGACATCGTCATCGATGCCACCGCCAGCGACGCGGTTGCCGGCTGGCACGCCGAGTGGCTGTCGCGCGGCGTGCACGTGGTCACCGCGAACAAATTGGGCGCAGGCGCGGCCTTGCCGCGCGCGCAGGCGATCACGCAGGCCGGTGCGTCCTCCGGTGCGCGCTATGGCGAGTCGGCCACCGTTGGTGCAGGCCTGCCGTTGCTGCGCAGCCTGCGCGCGCTGGTGGCCGGTGGCGACCGCATCCACCGGGTGGAAGGCGTGCTGTCCGGATCGCTGGCGTGGCTGTTCAACCAGTACGACGGCATGCGTCCCTTCTCCAACTTCGTGCGCCAGGCGCGGCAGGCGGGCTACACCGAACCCGACCCACGCATCGACCTGTCCGGTGAGGACGTGCGCCGCAAGCTGCTGATCCTGGCGCGCGCCGCGGGCTTTCCGTTGGAACAGGCGGACGTGCGCGTGGAATCGCTGGTACCGGCCGAGCTGGCCGCCCTGCCGCTGGACAGTGTGGATGGCGCGCTGGGCCAACTGGATGCGCCGCTGGCGGTGCGTTTCAAGGAGGCCTATCGCAACGGCGGCCGCCTGCGCTTCGTCGGCCGCTTCGATGCCGAGCGCGCGAGCGTGGGTTTGCAGGTGCTGCCGGCGGATCATCCGCTGTGCGGCGGCAGCGGCACCGACAACCGCGTGGCCATCTACAGCGACCGCTACGACGAGCAGCCGCTGGTCGTGCAGGGGCCGGGTGCCGGCGCCGGGGTCACCGCAGCGGCGCTGCTGGACGACGTGCTGGCGATCGCCGCCACGCGCTGACCACGGTTACCGCAATGCGGACAGCAGCGCTGCGTTGAAGCGCGCCGGCGCTTCCACCTGCGGCGAATGCCCCAAGTCGGCGAATTCCACCAGCGTCGCGCCGGGAATCGCGGCCGCGGCGCGCTTGCCCAGCGTCGGATAATCGCCCAGCCGCTGGGCGACGTCCGGCGGGGCCAGATCCTTGCCGATCGCGGTGCGATCCTTCTGGCCGATGAACAACGTGGTCGGTGCGGTGATGCGCGGGAACTCGTACACCACCGGCTGGTTGAACACCATGTCCGAGGTCAGCGCCTGGCTCCACGCCACGGCCTGGCCGCCATCGCCGGCGTACATGCCGCCGAGCATCTGCACCCACTGCTCGTAGGCGGGCTTCCAGTCGCCGCCGTAGTACACGGTGCGCTGGTAGTCGCGGATGCTGTCGAAGGTCGTCTTCCGCTCGCGCGCGTACCAGGCATCCAGGCTGCGCCAGGGCACGCCTTCGGCCTTCCAGTCCTCCAGGCCGATCGGGTTGACCAGCAGCAGGCGTTCGGTGGCCTGCGGATATTGCAGGGCGAAGCGTGCCGCCAGCATGCCGCCCATCGAATGGCCGACGATCGTCACGCGTTCGATGCCGAGTTGCTTGAGCAGGGCGTGGGTGTTGCCGGCCAGCTGGGCGAAGGAGTACTGGTAGCGCGGCGGCTTGCTCGACTTGCAGAAGCCGATCTGGTCCGGCGCGATCACCCGATAACCCGCACCGGTCAGTGCCGTAATCGTCGCGTCCCACGTAGCCGCACAGAAGTTCTTGCCATGCAGCAGCACGACGGTGCGGCCGTTCGGTCGGGCGGGGGCGACATCCAGGTAGGCCATCTCCAGCGGTTGGTCCTGCGAGGCGAACGCGAAGGTCCGCACGGGGTGCGGATAGTCGAAGCCTTCGAGCCGCGCGCCGTAGCGTGGCGTCGATGTCGTCTGCACCAAGGACACGTTGGCGAAGGACATCGCCGCGAGGGCGAACATCGGGAATACCATCTTCATGAAGAGCATCCGCAACCTGGCGCGACAGCGTAGCGCGGACGCGTTGCGATGCCGTCAATCGCTGCGCGTCGGCGACGCCGGATGATGCGGGCCCCGCAGGACCAAGTGTCCGCGCCGGACGAGTTCGCCGGGATCGCGGCGCACGAGGTCGGCATCAGGCAGCGGCGAGGCCGACGGCGCAGCTTCGTACAGCGCCCACCCGTTGCGGCCCTGCGCCTTCACCTCGTACAGCGCGCGATCCGCCAGCGAGACGAGTTGCTCCCAACCCAGCAGATCAGGGGCATTCGGGAAAGGCGGGTACCCGATCACGCCCAGCGATGCGGTCACCTGCAGGCGCACGCCGGCCACGTCCACCGGCTCGGTGGCGATCGCGGTGCAGATGCGCCGGCCGAGCGCGTGCAGGTCGTGCCGCGGCATCGGCCGGAACACCATCAGGAATTCCTCGCCGCCCCAGCGGATCACGTAGTCGCCGTCGCGCGACAGTGTGCGCAGGCGGTGCGCGACGGTCTGCAGCACGTGGTCGCCGGCCTGGTGGCCGTGGCCGTCGTTGATCGATTTGAAGTGGTCGATGTCGAGCAGCACGAACGCCAGCACGTCCGCGCCGTTGGCGAACTTGGGCATGCGTTGGTAATAGGCGATGTCCGCAGGCAGCTGGCGGGTCAGGTAACGCCGGTTGTGCAGGCTGGTCAGCGGATCGGTGAGGCTGATCGCTTCCAACTGGCGGTTGGCCTGCTGCAGGTCCCGCGTGCGCTGCTCGACCAGGCGCTCCAGCGCGACGCGCCGGTTGTGGTGGCGACGCAGCACCCAGCGGTTGGACAGCAGCACCAGCACGCCCAGCGCCATCGCCAGCAGTACGTAGAACCAGGGGTTTTCGTAGAAGTACGGTGCGATGGTGAACGCCTGCACGGCGGCCGCGCGCCCCGAGACGCCGCTGTTGTTGGTGCCCAGCACCTCGAACACGTAACGCCCGGCGGGCAGGTTGGTGTAGGTCGCGCTGCGCTGGTGCGGATCGTCGAGCAGCTTCCATGCCTCGTCGTAGCCCTTCAGCCGGTAGCGGATGTCGATATGGTCTGCGGCCTGGAAACTGAGCGTGGTGAACTCGAAGCGCAGGTCGCGCGCCGCGTTGGGCAGCGACCACGTCGCCGTCACGTCCGCCGGCCGCCACTGACCCTGCACCTGCACGCGTTCGATCACCGATTCGGGCACGTAGGCATTGTCGAGCGGCTGGTCGGTCGCCATCACCACCACGCCGTCGCGGGTCGGCAGCCACAGCGCGTTGTCGGCCATGAAGCCCCGGCTGTTGCCCGCGCCGTTGCAGCAGTCGCCCTTCTGTCCGCCGTGGCGGTCGCCGCGCTCGTTGAGCAACGTCCGTGCCGACACGCGAAACGCGGGATCTCGGGTCGCGGCGAGGATGTCCGCCACCGGCACGCGATAGATCCCGCGCAGGCCGGCGACCCAGAGCAGGCCGTTCGCATCCTCGCCGAAGAAGAACGGCGCGTTCGCCGGAATGCCGCGCGCCTTGTCCAGCCGCGTCCATCGACGACCGTCGAAGACGAGCATCACTTCTTCCGAGAGCGCGCCGGCCACCCACTGACCGCCGGCCAGCTCGTGCAGCGCGACGATGTGCGGGGCCTCCAGGCCCGTGCCGGTCAACGGGAGGGGCACCAGGCGCTCGTCGACGAATTCATACAGCCCGCTCTGCGTGCCCACCAGCAGTCGGCCGTCGCGGGTTTCCAGCAGCACGCGCACGCGGACGTCGCGCAGGCCGGCGTCCGTGGCATAGCGGCGCACGCGTTCGCCGCCGTCCCAGCGGTACAGCCCGGTGCTGGTGGCGAACCACAGGCGCCCGTGCCGGTCGCGCACGATGCCGTTCACCTGCGCCGCATCCATCGCGTCGAGCATGCGCGGGCGCTGCACGCGGCCGCCGCGATAGACGACCACACCATCGCGCGTGCCGATCCAGGTCTGTCCCTGCTCCGGCAGCAGGCTGTAGGCCGCCGGGTGGGGCAGGGCCGGGCCAGGCACTACGAGGCGGTAGCGGCCGTCTTCCAGCACGCTCACGCCGTCGTCGCTGCCCACCCAGATACGCCCGTCCGGGCCCTGCGCCGTCGACCAGAGCAGCGGTTGCAGCAGCCCCTCGGCGCGGCTGTAGCGGCGTGTCCATCCGTTCCAGGCGCGGCTGACGCCTTCGTTGTTGCTGCCCAGCCAGAGATTGGATTCGCGGTCTTCGTAGAACGCGCGGATTTCCGCCAGCGGGCCTTCGCCGCGGATGCGTTCCAGCAAACGTCCGCCGCGCAGGCGATACAAGGTGGTGCGCGTGCTGGCCCACAGGATGCCGTCGCGATCCTCATGCAGGGCCTGGATGCCGCCACTCGCCACCACGACCTCGGCCTGACGGTGCCACTGGCGCCCCATCAGGACGAACAGGCCCGCATCGCTTCCCGCCCACAACCGTCCGTCGTGGCGCGTCAGCGACGTGACCGTGGCCAGCGAGGCCTCCGTGGGCAGCGCCAGCGCGCGCGCGCCGGTGGCGTCGAACACGTGCACGCGTCCGCGACCGCCGACCCAGAGCGTGCCGTCTTCATCGACGTGCAGTGCCAGCGCGCCGCCATCGGGGATCGGGTGCAGCATCGTCAGGCGGTCGCGGGCCACGACCATGACGCCACGGCTGGTCGCCACGAGGGGGCGGTCGGCGGCATCGGCCGACAGCGCCAGGACGTCGACCACGTCGGCGTCCTCGCCGGGCGCCAAGGGCACGGCGCGGATGCGGTTGCCCTCGCGCACCGCCAGGCCCTGCGGCGTGCCGATCCACAGCCGGCCTTCGCGGTCGGTGTGCAGGGCCTGGATCCAGGTGCTGGGCAGCTCCGGCGTGTTGTCCAGGTCGAAGTTGGTGAAGCGCACGCCGTCGAAGCGGCTCAGCCCGGCCTGCGTGCCGAACCAGAGGTAGCCCGGCTTGTCCTGCGCGATCGCCAGCACGCTGAGCTGGGGCAGACCTTGCTCGAGGCTCCAGTGGTTGCGGACGTAGTGGTGGAACGACTTGGAGGGGTCCAAGGCATGCGCGGACGGGCAAAGCGCCGCCATCCCGCCCAGCAGGGGCAGGCACCAGGCCGCCAAGCGGCGCCGCCAGAACGGACGGCCGCAGCGGGTCTTGTCCGTGTGATCGGACAGGGCGCGTCTCCGGTAAGTGGGTTTACCTATACCGTATCGGCGCGCACGCTGGCGTCTAAAGGGCGATAACCTGAACCGGGAAGGTCAGGGATGTGACGGCGTGCCGGGGTCCCGGGTTTCGCTGCGCTCTACCCGGGCTACGTCGGTGGCGCGGTCAGCACTCGATGACGTTGACGGCCAGCCCGCCACGGCTGGTTTCCTTGTACTTGTCCTGCATGTCGCGGCCGGTGTCGCGCATGGTCTTGATGACCTTGTCCAGGCTGACCTTGTGCTTGCCGTCGCCGCGCATGGCCATGCGGCTGGCGTTGATCGCCTTCACCGCGCCCATCGCGTTGCGCTCGATGCACGGGATCTGCACCAGGCCGCCGATGGGGTCGCAGGTCAGGCCCAGGTTGTGTTCCATGCCGATCTCGGCAGCGTTCTCGACCTGGCTGGGGCTGCCACCGAGCGCGGCGACCAGCCCACCGGCGGCCATCGAACAGGCCACACCCACTTCGCCCTGGCAGCCGACTTCGGCGCCGCTGATGCTGGCGTTCTCCTTGTAGAGGATGCCGATGGCCGCGGCGGTCAGCAGGAAGTCGAACACGCGCTGTTCGCTGGTGCCCGGGCAGAAGCGGTCGTAGTAATGCAGCACCGCCGGGATGATGCCCGCTGCGCCATTGGTGGGCGCGGTGACCACGCGCCCGCCTGCGGCGTTTTCCTCGTTCACCGCCAGCGCATACAGGTTCACCCAGTCCAGCACCGTCAGCGGGTCACGCATGGCGGCCTCCGGCTTGCTCGACAGCTCGCGGTGCAGCGCGGGCGCGCGACGCGAGACGTGCAGGCCGCCGGGCAGCGTGCCCTCTTCGCGGATGCCGCGCGCCATGCACGACTGCATCGCGTTCCAGATGGCGCGCAGGCCGTCGCGGATCTCGTCCTCGCTGCGCCAGGCTTTCTCGTTCTCGAACATCAAGGCGGCGATGCTCAGGCCGCTGCGCTGGCACTGCGCGAGCAACTCGTCGCCGCTCTTGAACGGATATGGCAGCGGCGTCTCGTCGGCGACGATGCGGTCCACCGCGGCGTCGTCCTGGTTGACGACGAAACCGCCGCCGACGGAGTAGTAATCGCGCGTGGCGATCACCTCGTCGCTGGCGTCGTACGCGGTAAAGCGCATGCCGTTGGTGTGGTACGGCAGCTTCTGCCGCTTGTTCATCAGCAGGTCGCGTTTTTCGTCGAAGGCGACCGCATGCGTGCCGCCCAGCAGGATGCGCTTGTCGGAGCGGATGCGGTCCAGCGCCGGCGGGATGAGGTCGGGGTCGATCTCGTTCGGGTAGTGGCCTTCCAGGCCCATCAGCACCGCCTTATCGGTGCCGTGCCCGCGGCCGGTCAGCGCCAGCGAACCGAACACTTCCGCGCGGATGCGCATCACGTCCTGCAGGCGGCCGGCATCGACCAGCCAGCGCGCGACGAACCGCGCGGCGGCGCGCATCGGCCCGACCGTGTGCGAGGAACTGGGGCCGATGCCGATCTTGAACAGGTCGAACGTACTGACTGCCATGCTGCGAGCCGCCGCGGAAAGGGCGGCTATTCTAAGCGCGTCGCGGATCCGCGCCCTTCACCCTGCACCTGCCATGCCCCTGATCCTTTTCCAGCGCGACGATTGCCACCTCTGCGACCTGGCGTTGGAGGTGCTCGCGCACGCGCGGATCCCCGAGTTCGAGAGCGTTTTCATCGACGATGACGATGTGCTGGAAGCGCGTTACGGCATCCGCGTGCCCGTGCTGCATCGCAGCGACAGCGGTGCGGAACTGGACTGGCCCTTCGATGCCGGCAAAGTGGCCGCCTTCCTGCAGCCGTGAAGCTGTCCCGCCACGAAACGGGCGCCGTCTCTCCCATTCCACCCCGAAGCCGGCGCGCTAGGCTGACGGCCATGCTCTGCGGGGATTAGGCGATGGGCGGGATTCGGTGGCTGCTGCTGACGTGCGTCGTGGTCTTGGCGGTCGCGCCGGTCGCCCGCGGGGGCAGCGCGAAGGACAGCCGTACCGCGTTGCTGCGGATGCATGGCGAATTCGTCGACGCCTTCGTCGACAGCCAGGGGTTCGGCAAGCGGCGGGTGACGCCGATGATGGCGAAGATGCGCCGCTACCAGTTCGAGGGCGTCGACGAGGCGGGCCGCTGCGTGCTCGATGTCGAACTGGTGGGTGTGGCCCGACACGATCCGCCCGTCGTTCATGGCGCGACCTTCATGGGCTTCCAGCACCGCGACGACGATGACGCGGTGCCCATGCCGCCGACATCGATCCGCGCCCTTCAGGCGTGGGAGCGCGATGCCTTGGCTAGGCTGGTGGCGGGCGCGGACATCGTCGTGCACGACGCGCCTGACGGCGCGCGCGTGATGGGCCCCATCCGCGCCCGCCCGGATTGCCTGGCGTGCCATCGCGACCGTCGTGAGAGCGGCGTGCTCGGCGCCCTCAGCTACGGGCTCGGTCGCATCGCCGTGCCGGCGGAGGCGCCCGACCGACGCTTCTGCCAGCCGCCAAGCGTCAGCGCGGCTTCAACACGACCTTCGTACTGATCGCGACCTCGTTCGGAATCGTCGAGGTGTCGGCCCAGTCGCCGCCACCGACGCCGAAGTCCAGGCGCTTCACCGTGGCCTTGCCGCTCAGCACCGGCTGCGTACCGGGTGTCCAGGTGAACGTCAGCGTCACCGGCTTGCTGGCGCCGCGCAGCGTGAGCGTGCCATCGGCCGCGTACTGGTTGCCGCCGAGGGCGCGGAACTTGGTCGCTGTGTAGCGCGCCTGTGCGAACTTGCCCACGTTGAAGAAGTCGGCCGATACCAGCGTGTCGTCGCGGTCCTTGTTGCCGGTCTGCGTGCCGGCCAGCTGGATGGCGACGTCCAGCTTGCTGGTGGCCAGCTGCTTGGGGTCGAAGCTCATCGTGGTCGTGAAGCTGCCGAACTTGCCGGTAAACGTTTCGCCCTGGTAGTTGCTGGCGAACACAAGCGTCGAACCCGGCGCCTGCACGTAGTCGGCGGCCATGGCCGGCGCGGCGGCCAGCAACAGGGAGGCGAGCGCGAGCCGCGCACGGTCAGGGGTTTTCATCGGGGGAGTCCTGCGGGGTGGGGGAAGGGGACACGGGGGCGGCGACCGCGGCGGCTGACGGCGCGATGGCCTTGCGGCCCGGCAGC
The DNA here is from genome assembly GCF_057654715.1 of Pseudoxanthomonas sp. G3. Taxonomy (NCBI): domain Bacteria; kingdom Pseudomonadati; phylum Pseudomonadota; class Gammaproteobacteria; order Lysobacterales; family Lysobacteraceae; genus Pseudoxanthomonas; species Pseudoxanthomonas sp. G3. Next base: position 3,212,202 of record NZ_CM172805.1, on the reverse strand, counting down.
ATGCGGGTCAGCGTGGCATCGCCCTGAAAGAGATGGTGGTACAGCGCGGCGGCGGCATGCGCGACCACCAGCACCACAAGCACCCAGAACAGCAGTTCGTGCGCGCCTTCGGCCGCTTCGTGCACACCGTCGTTGCGACCGGTGATGGCCGGCAGGTTAAACAGCTTGAACCACTGCAGCGGATAGCCCGCCGACGAGTTCAGCACCCAGCCCGACAGCGGAATGGCGAACAGCAGCGCGTACAGCAGCACGTGCGTCACCGACGCGATGCGCTGCTGCCAGGTGGGGGTTCCCGGCACCGGCGCCGGTGCGCCGGCGTACAGGCGCCACACCACGCGCAGCGCGACCAGCGCCAGGATGGTCAGGCCGATCGACTTGTGCAGCGCATAGAGGTTGATCTTGCGCGGCCCGTTGGGCAGATCGCCCATGGTCAGGCCGATGTAGGCAATCACCAGCAGCAGCACCACGATCACCCAGTGGAACAACTGGCTGACGGCGCCCCAGCGCGCGTCGGTGTTCTTCAGGGTCATGGCGTCGGCTCCGTCTGAAGGGGTGGGGAAGGCGGGGTGTTCTCGGCCGGCGCATCGTCGTCGGCCTTGCCGTCGTAGGTGGCTTCGGCTTCGATGCGCAGTTCGACGTCATCGCCGATCACCGACTTCCAGGCGGTGATGCCGAAGTCGGCGCGGCTGAGCGTGGTGGCGGCGGAGAAGCCCACCGTACGGCGGAACGGCGGCATCGGGTGGCGCTTGGCCGCGTTGAGGGTCACGTCGAGGACTACTTCGCGCGTTACCCCGCGCAAGGTCAGGTTGCCATGCACGCGCGCGTGGGTCGCATCGACGGGCGCCACGCGGGTGGAAACGAAGCGCGCCTCCGGATGGTTGTCCGCATCCAGCAGGGACTTCGCCAGCGTGGCTTTGTTCCAGTCGGCGTCGCCCAGGTCCGCGCGGGCGATCGGTACGCGGACGTCGACCTTCGCGCGGGTCCAGTCGTCCGGATCGAACGTGAGCGTGCCGGTACTGCCGGACACGGTCCCGATCGCCTTGGAGAATCCCGCGTGCGAGACCGCGAACATCACCCGCGTATGCACCGGGTCCAGACGATAGTCGGCCAGCGCATCGCGCGCGCCAGCGGCGGCGGGCAGCAGGGCCAGCAGGCACAGGGCGCTGAGCAGCAGACGGCGGGCGGGCGATCCGGACATGGGGCGGATTCTAGGGGCCGGCTCATGAAGATACCCCGCTTGCGCGTGCAACGGTCCGTTGCGACGATGCCGGAAGGGTCACAGGGACGAGAGGCGGGCAGGCATGGTGATGCGTGCGGGGTGGCTGTTGCTGTTGTGGCTGGTCTGCGCGTCCGTGCAGGCGACCGTGCCCGAGATCCCGCGCTTCCGCCTGTTGGGCGCCGGCGACGGACTGCCGTCCACCACCATTCCCGCCCTGGCGCGCGACCGCTCGGGCTACCTGTGGGTGGCCACATGGGATGGCCTGGCGCGCTATGACGGCGTCGGTTTCAAAGTGTGGCGCCACGATCCGGCTGATGCCGCCTCGCTGCCCGGCAACGTGGTGCAGACCGTGCATATCGACGCCGCGGACCGGATCTGGGTGGCAACGGAGAACGGCGGGCTGAGCGTCATGGGCGCCGACCGCAGCGGCTTCCGCCATTACCGCCAGGCGGACCATCCGCAGATGGGCAGCGACGATGTCTTCGCGATCACCAGCCGTGGCGACGATCTCTGGTTCGGCACGTTCGGCGGCGGCCTGCACCGGCTGGCGCGCGACGGCACCATCACGCGCTTCGCCGGCGATCCGGCCGATGCGCAGGGGCTGCCCTCGGACAACGTGCTCGCACTGGCCTTCGACGCGAAAGGCGTGCTGTGGATCGGCACGATGTCGGGGCTGGCCACCTACGAAGGCGGTCGCGTGCGGCGCATCGCGCTGCCCACGGGCGATGGCCTGATCATCTATTCGGTCACCGCCGACGCTGACACGGTCTGGATCGGCGCCTCCGACGGCGTGCACCGGCGCATGGCGGACGGGCGCTGGGTGTCGCCGCCGTGGTCGCCGATGTTCGCGCGTCCCAACGCCGTGATGGCGATGGCGAGCGATGGCCAGGGCGAATACTGGCTGGCCAGCCAAGGTGGACTGTGGCGCACCGGCGGCGACCGTGCGCCGGCGCCGGTCAATTACGACGCGCAGGGCATCGGCATCGGCCGCGTGCTGCAGACCGTGCTCGCGTTGCCCGACGGCGGCCTGTGGGTTCCGGTGCCGACGCGCGGCTTGGCGTACCTGCGTTCGGACTGGCGCCGCATCGCCGCGTTCTCGACGGCGCAGGGCCTGGGCGGCGGCCTCTATCGCGGTCTGTCGCAGGCCGGTGCCGGCGGCCTCTGGATGGCCAGCAGCACCGGCAAGGTGGAACGACTGGACACGCGCACCGGCCACGTCGTGCCGCTGGCGCACCATGCCGCGGCGCTGGGCGCACTGCGCTTGACCTCGGTATTGCAGGACAAGCATGGACAGCTGTGGATCGGCCATCGCAACGGACTCATGCGCGTGGATGCCGCGACGGGCGCGCTCAGGCAATGGGGACCGGAGGGCGATGACGCGGTCCCGGATTCCACCTCCATCGACTGGCTGGTGGAGGCGGCGGACGGCAGCGTGTGGCTGGTCACGCAGATGGGCAGCGTGCAGCAGCGCGATGCCGACGGACGCGTGCTCCGCACGATCGCCAAGGATGCCGATGCCGGCACGGGCCTGCCCGATATCGAGGGCATCGCCATCGCGCCGGATGGGCGTGCGTGGGTGGGCGGCGCCGAAGGCATGCTGCAGTGGGACCCCGTGGCGGGCCGGTTCGCGGCCGTGCCGGCGATGGGCACCGAGCGCGTCTACGCCTTCGCCTTCGAACATGCCGACCGCATCTGGCTGCATCGCATGGCCGGCGTGGAAGCGTGGCGGCGGGAAGGCAGCACGTGGGTGCGCGAGCGGCTGATCGGCGCCGAGGACGGTTTGCCCGCCGTGGAATCGACCGGACTGGCCGTGGATCCGCAACGCCGCGTCTGGCTGGGCACGCGGCGCGGCCTGTTCCGCATCGACGCGAACCTGCGCGGCTCGCGCGCGCTGCTGCGCAACTTCGGCGTGCGCGAAGGCTTGCTGAGCCAGGAACTCAACGATCGCGGTCTTCTGATGACGGCCGAAGGCCTGCTGGTCACGACGGCCGCCGATGGTTCGGTCGCGCTGCTGGACACGCACCTGCCGGATCCGCGGCCAGTGACGCCGAACCTCGTGCTGGACAGCGTGCAAGTCAGCCGCGGCGACACCGTGCTGCACCTGCCGGCGGGCGAAGGGTTCGAGCTGCATCCCGAAGACCACGAACTGCTCGTCAGTACGCGCCTGTTGAGTTACGAGAACCCCTTGGGCAATCGCTATCGTTCCTTGCTGGAAGGCTTCGACAGCGGCTGGGTGGACCAGGGCGCCAGCGGCGAGCGCGTGTTCTCCGCGCTCACGCCCGGGCGTTACCGGCTGCGCATCCAGGCCTTCGACGCGGCCGGTAATGCGTCGCGCGAACAGGTCCTGGCCGTGCACGTGCTGCCGCCTTGGTGGCGCAGCGCGTGGGGCCTGGCATTTTTCGCGGCGCTGGGCGTGCTGCTGCTGCTCGCGCTCGGCGCGGCCTATCGTCGTCGCGTGCGCCGGCGCAGCGCGTGGCAGCTGGCCGAGCACAAGCGCGAGGTCGCCGAGCAGGCCTCGCTGGCGAAGACGCGCTTCCTCGCCACGCTGGGCCACGAGATCCGCACGCCGATGACCGGCGTGCTCGGCATGACCGAACTGCTGCAGGCCACGCCGCTGGACACCCAGCAGAAGGGCTACACCGATGCGATCCAGCGCGCGGGCATGCACCTGCTGAGGCTGGTCAACGACGCGCTCGACCTGGCCAAGATCGAAGCCGGCAAGCTCGAACTGCAGCAGGTGGAATTCGACCTGCACGCGCTGGTCAGCGATGTGGTCGCGCTGATGGGCCCGGTGGCCGGCAAACGGGGGCTCGCCTTCCACGACGGCATCGCTGCCGGCGTGCCGCGCATTGTGCGCGGCGATCCGCTGCGCCTGCGGCAGATCCTGCTGAACCTGCTGGGCAACGCGATCAAGTTCACCGAGGCCGGGCACGTTTCGCTACGCGCGTTGCCGATGGCGGGGCAGGGCGTGCGCCTGGAGGTCGGCGACACCGGGCCCGGCATCAACGCGGAGCAGCAGGCGCGTTTGTTCCGTCGCTTCGAGCAGGCGGAAGGCGCACAGACCACCGCCCGCTACGGCGGCAGCGGCCTGGGCCTGGCGATCTGCCAGGAGCTCGCGCTGGCAATGGGCGGGCGGATCCAGATCGACAGCGCGCCGGGCAAGGGCACGCGTTTCTTCGTCGACTTGCCCGGCCTGCAGGCGACCGGGGCCGATGTCGTCGGCGTGGCTGCCACGATGGACGCTTCGCCCGTGCACACCGGAGCCTTGGAGATCCTGCTGGTCGAAGACGATGCGACCGTGGCCGATGTCGTCGCGGGGTTGTTGCGCGCGCGCGGGCATCGGGTCACGCATGCGCCGCACGGACTGGCCGCCTTGACCGAGGTTGCCGCCGCCCCGTTCGATGTGGCCTTCCTGGATCTCGACCTGCCCGGGCTCGACGGCATGGCGTTGGCGCTGCAACTGCGGAGGCGCGGTATCACGACGCCGCTGATCGCGCTGACCGCGCGCACCGATGCGGAGGCCGAATCGCTCGCACGCCAGGCAGGCTTTGACGAATTCGTCCGCAAGCCGGTCACCGGCGACATGCTGGCGGCGGCGATCGCGTCGGTGCGGGGGCGTTTGGCCATCGTGGACGCGGGAGAGGCGTCTTGAGGAAGCGGCACGGCTGGATCTTCTCGCTGATCCTCGTGCTGGCCGCCCCGGCGCAGGCGGACGAACCGGAGCGGCCGCTGCTGGGCGACTACATCACCGACACCCGCGCGCTGTATCCGCTGCGCGTGGGCGACTGGGAATCGATGGGCGAGAAGCGCTTCGAACAGCCAGAACTGGGCGTGGCCGTCCGGTATCAGGACACCCGCAGGCCGGACCGCTGGATGGACCTGTATCTCTATCCTGCGGGCGTGATGTTCGACCCGGTGTTCGAACGGGCGTTCCAGCAGAGCGTCGATGAGATCGTGCAGATCGCGCAGCAGCGCAATGTTGGCGAAGTCCGCCTCGGCCCGACGCGCACGTTCGAGACGGCGCCGATCGCGGGCGAGCGGATGCTGGGCCACCTCGCGCTGAAGGCTCGCTCCTTCGTCATGGAAACGTCGATGCGCGATGCACGTTACCGCTCGGTGCTGGCGATGACGGTGCGGGACCTCTATTTCATCAAGATCCGCTACAGCGTGGAGGCCGATGCGATGTCCGACACGGATGCGCAGCGGCAGGCCGAGATGCTGCTGGCGGGCTTCGCGGCGGATGTGCGGATTTCCAATACCGGCGCGTGCTGGCAGACGCTGCAGGTGCATCCCATGCCCGCGGACGGCCCGCGGCCGACCGCGATCCTGGCCAGCACGAATGACGGGCAGGAAGAGGAAATGTGGATCGCCGACGATGCGGTCTACCTAAGGTCGGCCGTCATCGCGCGCCAGGACGACGCGACGCGGCTGCGGAACGAGGCCCAGTCCATTCGCGATGTGCTGCGCGGCCACTGCGTGTCGCCGGAGAGGATGGAGATCATGGTGCCGGACGGCATGCGTGAGATCCGCTTCGAATACCGCCTGCCGGGCGAAGGCAGCGACGGCACCGCACCGCGCCTGAGGAGTCCGCGCTCAGGCCTGGGCTGACGGCGTCAGGGCAGGCGGTGCGCTTCCATGACCCCGGCCATGGAGTCGTAGTAGAACCATGCGCTGGTATTCGATGCGAGCCAGTCGATGCCCGCCCGTGCCTCGGGCGACAGGTGGCAAAGCACGGCATGGCCATAGTCGTCACCGGACGGCGCGGGGACCGGCGGCGTGTCCGCCAGGAGGTCGGCCAGAGAGCCGGGCTTGTCGCCCCAGGTAAGGCAGTCCGCGCCCGTCGACGTGGCATCCGGCCACCCCATGCGGGACCAGAACGCGGCGCGTCCGTGGGCGGAGAGCCGCTGCGCGTGTGCGACCTCGTCATCCGTCGTGCGGGTGATGCGCCAGCGCGCCCCGTCCTCTTCCACGATCCACACCACATCCTCGAGCGAGGCCGTCGCGGTATGGCCGTAGCGACCGGCGAAGGACAGGGAGGGGCCGGCCCAGGCGGACGGCAGCAGGGCGCAGAACATCACCAGCAGGCAACGCATAGGCATGGCGTCAGTCCGCCCAGGCTTCGACGTAGAGCGTGCGCGTCGCGTCGTCCGGATCGGCGTGGATCCAGATGCCGCCGGCCTCGTCGCGCGGCAGGTAGAAGCCGGCGTCGGCCTCCACCATCGTGCAGGTGTCCAGCGGCATTTCCTGTGCCAGCGTGCGCTGCCGGCACGTGTCTTCGACAAAGCGCCGTAGCGCCGGTGCCGCGGTCGCGTAGGGGGCGTCGACGACGTACTGGTGGTCGCCCCAGCGCTGCGAGTCCATCAGCCGCACCTCCGCGACGGAGTGTCCGGCCATCTGCACGCGGTGCGGCACCACCATCGCTCGCGCGCTCACGGCGGTAAGCGCCTCGCGCGCGTCGTCGGCCACGGTGTCTTCGCACTCCAGTTCGATGCGGGCGATGCGCGTGCGCCAGCCGGGCGCGAGTTCGTCCAGGCGGCGTGCGCGGATGCGGTCGCAGCCGGGCAGAACCTCAGGACCGAAACCAGCCTGCTCGTCCGGCACCACCATCACCAGGGCGGGAAAGTCGCCCCCGGTCACCTGCAGGGCGCGTGTGCCGACCGCGTCGTCGGCGCGCGCCCGCGCGCCCGCGACCAGCAGCAGGCCGGCAGCAGCGGGGGCAAGCAGGTGGCGGCATTCCATTGCGTCACTCCGGGTGGGGCGCGGCGGTGCCGCGCGGGATCATCGTGTACTGAACGCGTGGACGGCATCGACCAGGACGGCGACGTGCTCCGGATCCATGTCCGGCGACATGCCATGGCCCAGGTTGAACACATGGCCTTCGCGCGAGCCGCCGTTGCCGTCGCGGTAGCTGTCCAGCGTGCGCTTCACTTCCGCGCGGATCGCCTCGGGCGAACCGTACAGCGTGGCCGGGTCCAGGTTGCCCTGCAGCGCCACCTTGCCGCCGGTGCGACGGGCGGCGTCGCCCAGTTCGATCAGCCAGTCCACGCCGACACCTTCGGCACCGCTGGAGGCCAGGTCTTCCAGATAGGCCGCCGTGCCCTTGCCGAACAGGATCAGCGGGGTGCGCTCGGCGCCGTCGCCGCGCGGCAGCTCCCGGGCGATGCGCTGCAGGTAGGGCAGGGAGAACTCGCGGTACATCGCCGGGCTCAGCACGCCGCCCCAGGTATCGAACACCTGCAACGCCTGCGCGCCGGCGGCACGCTGCGCGGCCAGGTAGGCGATCACCGCATCGGTGTTGACCGACAGCAGGCGGTGCAACGCGGCCGGTTCGTTCAGCGCCATCGCCTTGATCCGGGCGTAGTCCTTGCTGCCGCCGCCTTCCACCATGTAGCAGGCCAGCGTCCACGGGCTGCCGGAGAAGCCGATCAGCGGCACCTTGCCGTCCAGCTCGCGGCGGATCACCCGCACCGCGTCCATCACGTAGCGCAGCTCGGTCTCCATGTCCGGCACGCCGAGCTTGGACGCGTCGGCGGCGCTGCGCACGGTGCGCTCGAACTTCGGGCCCTCGCCTTCGACGAAGTACAGGCCCAAGCCCATCGCATCCGGCACGGTCAGGATGTCGGAGAACAGGATCGCTGCGTCCAGGTCATAGCGGCGCAGCGGCTGGAGCGTGACCTCGCAGGCGATCTCCGGGTTCTTCGCCATGCCCAGGAAGCTGCCGGCGGCCTTGCGGGTGGCGCGGTACTCCGGCAGGTAGCGGCCGGCCTGGCGCATCAGCCAGACGGGCGTGCAGTCCACGGGTTCGCGGCGCAGGGCGCGCAGGAATCTGCTGTTGGAAGCAGGATCGTTCTTCAAGGCAGTCATCAGGAATCCGGGGGAAGGGTTACTTGGGCGCGTCGGCGCCGCGGGCGAACATCAGCTGGAAGCCGCGCTTGAGGTGGCTGTCGCGCGCCTTCTCGAAGGCCGCATTCGCCTCGTCCTGGAGCAGGTATTGCTCGCGCTTGAGCGTTGCCCGACCGCCGATCTGGCCGGTTTCGCGCAACAGCTCCCAGCCCCCGAACAGGTCGGGCTGGAGGGTCAGCTGGACGTAGCGGGGCACTTCGCCCGCATCGGGGCGTTGCTGGAGGAAGACGCGCATGGCGGCATTTTAGCCGGACAGGATCGCCAGCACGCGGTTTTCGTCCACGTCCGGTACCACCTCGGCCCGGCCCAGGCCCCGCCACAGCACCAGCCGCAGGCGTCCGGCGAGGTTCTTCTTGTCCAGCCGCATCCGGGCCAGAAGCGCGTCCGGTGCCAGTCCCGCGGGGATACGGACGGGCAGACCATAGGCCGCCAGTAGCGCTTCGAGGCGTTCGGCGGCGGCGGCCGGCGCCAGGCCCAGGTCGGCGGACAGTCGCGCCGCCAGCACCATGCCCACCGCCACGGCCTCGCCATGGTTGAGATTGTCGTTGCCCAGGCCGCCGTAGCCCTGCTCGGTCTCGATCGCATGGCCGAAGGTGTGGCCGAAGTTCAGCAACGCGCGTTCGCCCTTCTCCAGCGGATCGCGGGCGACGATCTCCGCCTTGTGCTCGCAGCTGGCGGCGATGGCCAGGGCTAGCGCGTCGCCGTCCATCGCCAGCAGCGCGGCGCGTTCCTGTTCCAACCACTGGAAGAAGCGTGCGTCGCGGATCGCGCCGTACTTGATCACTTCGGCCAGCCCGGCGCGCAGTTCGCGCGGCGGCAGCGTGGCCAGCGCCGCGGTATCGGCGAACACCGCACGCGGCGGATGGAAGGCGCCGACCAGGTTCTTCCCCTGCGGAATATCCACCGCGGTCTTGCCGCCGACCGACGAATCCACCATCGACAGCAGCGTGGTCGGCACCTGCACGCAATCCACGCCGCGCATCCAGCAGGCGGCCGCAAAGCCGGCCAAGTCGCCGACCACGCCGCCGCCGAGGGCGATCACACAGGCATCGCGGGAGGCGCCCAACGTGGCAAGCGCGTCGATGGCGTGGCCGAAGTGGGCCAGCGTCTTCGATTCCTCGCCCGCCGGCAGGATGAAGGTGCCGATGGCCAGGTCCGGGCGCGCGGCATGCAGCGCCTCGCGCACGGCACCGGCATACAGCGGCGCGACGACCGAATCGCTGACCAGCAGCACGTGCCGGCCGCGCACGTGCTGCGCGAGCGCGGCGCCGTCGCCCAGCAGGCCCGGCCCGATGGTGATCGTGTAAGGGATTTCGCCGCCGACATCGACGGTACGTGCGTGGTTCATGCGTTCTCTTCGATGGGCTGCCAGCGGTGCGCCAGCAGCTGGGTCAGGCGGGCCGTGGCTTCCGGCGGCGTCAGGCCGTCGGTGTCCAGGGTCAGGTCGGCGATCTCGCGGTACAGCGGTTCGCGCGTCACGGCCATGTCGTGCAGCACCTGCTCGCGGTCCGGGCGCTGCAGCAGCGGCCGGTTGGTGCAGCGACCCAATCGCTTCAGCTGCGCCTCCACGCTGACCTGCAGGTAGACCACGAAGCCACGTTTTTTCATCTGCATCCGATTGTCGGCGTCCAGCACCGCGCCACCACCGGTCGAGATCAGCTGGCCACGGCCGGCCAGCAGGTCGCGCAGGGTGGTTTTCTCGCGCTCGCGGAAGCCGGCCTCGCCCACGTGCTCGAACAGCGTGGCGATGCTCGCGCCGGTACGGTCCACGATGGCCTGGTCCGCGTCGACGAACACCAGCCCGAAGCGCTCGGCGACGCGCCTGCCGATGGAGGTCTTGCCCGCGCCGGTGGGGCCGACGAGGATCAGGTTGGGGGCCGGATTCATGATGGGCAGATGCTAGCACCGGCATGCGCGTGGCGTGGCCTTAACGCCGGCGGGACTACGGTGTCCGCCCGGCATTGGGCCGGCCACCGTGGAGGAGCGCATCATGTCCGTCGCCAAGATCATCGAGGTCAACGCCGCGTCCAAGACCAGCATGGAAGACGCCGTGAAGGTCGGCCTCAAGAAGACCTCCGAGACCGTCAAGAACATCAAGGGCGCCTGGGTGAACGAGATCAAGGTCGTCACCGACGACGGCGGCAACGTCACCGAGTGGCGCGTGAACCTGCGCATCAGCTTCGTGGTGACCTGACGGCCGCTGGGTGGGAGGGATGCCTGCCGTGGGAGCGACTAAGTCGCGATGATCACATCCGGGCTCTTCATCGCGACTTACGTCGCTCCCACAATTAGCCTCTAGGTGGTGGCGGGCCTGCGCTGCTCATCCAGCGGGATCACGCGCTCGGCAATCGCCGGCAGCGTCGCCAGCAGGTGACGGCTGGTGCGTTCGTAGTGCTGGATGAAGCGGTCCAGCTGCGCGCGGTCCATGCCGCTACGTGAGGGGTCGCGCGCGGCCATCGCCTGCTCCTGCTGCCAGCGCCACGTGCGTACCACCTCGAACCCCGGTGGCTGCAGAAACCACAGCGCATCGATGCGCGACCACAGCGCGGGATAGTCGCGGCGCAGCGCGTCGTTGCAGTACCGGCGCCAGCGGCCATCGGCGTCCTCGTCGCGCTCCAGGGCATTGATCGGCGTGGCCAGCGCGGCATCGTTCTCGGGTTGGGCCTTCAGGCACCAGCCCTCGAACAGCACCAGGTCCATCCGCCCGTCGATGCGCGACCACGCGCTATCCGACGCGCGATCGTCTGCCAGCTTGTCGAAGCGGGGCAACATCGCGTCCCGGCCCTCGCGCAGCGCATCCAGCACGTCGCAGCCCAGCGCCACGTCGTGGGTGCCGGGCGGGCCACGCGTGGCGAGCAGCGGGTGCACGTCGCGTGCGAGCCTCCGGCGCTGTGCATGCGTCAGATACAGGTCGTCCAGCGACAGCACCGCCACCCGCAGGCCGGCATCGCGCGCGCGCGCCGCCACCTGGTCCGCCAGCGTCGATTTGCCGCTGCCCTGCAGGCCGGTGATCGCGAACACCGGCGTCGCCAGCGGCAACACCCGCGCTGCCGCCAAGGCTTCATCGACAAGCCGGACCGGGAAGCCGCCTGGATGCAGTGTCGTCGTCATCGCGCGACAATAGCGCATGCCCGGGATGCGGGCGCTGCCGTCGTGACGCCATGACCGATCTGTACGCTGAAGCCCTGTCCACGTTCGCCACGCTGTTCGGCGAAGCGAAGGCCGCGGGCACCGAAGTCGAACCCAATGCGATGACGCTGGCCACCGCGACGCCGGACGGCCGTCCGTCCGCGCGCACGGTGCTGCTGAAGGCCTTCGACGAACGCGGCTTCGTCTTCTACACGCACACGCACAGCCAGAAGGGCCGCGAGCTGCACGACAACCCGCGCGCGGCGCTGCTGTTCCTGTGGCGCAGCCTGCGCGAGGCCGGCATCCAGGTGCGCGTGGAAGGCATGGTGACCCCGGTCGACGATGCCGAGGCCGATGCCTACTTCGCGTCCCGTCCGCGGCAGAGCCAGTTGGGCGCCTGGGCGTCGATCCAGTCGGAGACGCTGGATTCGCGCGAGGCGTTCGAACACCGCATGGCCGAAGTCGAAGCACGTTTCGCCGGCGGCGACGTGCCGCGTCCCGAGGGCTGGAGCGGCTATCGCGTGGCGCCCGACGCGCTCGAGTTCTGGTACGGCGCGCAGTTCCGCCTGCACGAACGCTGGCGCTACGAGTGCGATGCGGCCGGGGCGTGGAGCAAGCGGATGCTGTTCCCTTGAGCGTGGGCGTACGTCGCGCGTCCGCGAACGATCTCGCTGCGTGGGTCGCGATGCGCTTGGCGCTGTGGCCCGATGCCGATGCCGATGAACTTGCGGCCGAGGCACTGGCCTGGGATACCCGCAACGGCATCGCGCTGATCGCCGTCGACGACGATGGCCAGGCCATCGGACTGGCCGAGGCCAGCTTGCGTCGCGACTACGTCAACGGTACCGAAAGCTCGCCGGTCGGCTTCCTCGACGCCTGGTACGTGAATCCCGGTCATCGCGGTCGGCGCGTCGGCCGCGCGCTGATCGCCGCGGTCGAGGATTGGACGCGTGCGCAGGGGTGCAGCGAGCTGGCGTCCGATGCGCTGCTCGACAACACCGCCAGCCATGCCGCGCATGCGGCCTGCGGCTTCGAGGAAACCGAGCGCGTCGTCTATTTCCGCAAGCGACTGGGCGCCTGACGCATGGGGCCGCGCCGCATTGTCTGCCTGACCGAAGAGCCCACCGAGACGCTGTACGCACTCGGCGAGCAGGACCGCATCGTCGGCATCAGCGGGTTCACCGTGCGGCCGCCGCAGGCGCGCAAGGAGAAGCCCAAGGTCAGCGCGTTCACCAGCGCCAAGATCGACGAGATCCTGAAGCTTCGCCCGGACCTGGCCATCGGTTTCTCCGATATCCAGGCCGACATCGCCGCCGAACTGGTGCGGCAGGGCGTGGAAGTCTGGATCAGCAACCACCGCAGCGTGGACGGCATCGTCGACTACGTGCGGCGGCTGGGCGCGCTGGTGGGCGTGGCCGCGCGCGCCAACGACTATGCCGATGCTTTGCAGCGAGGTCTGGACGATGTCCGCGCGCGGGCGGCCCGTTTACCGCGCAGGCCGACGGTCTATTTCGAGGAATGGGACGAGCCGCAGATCACCGGCATCCGCTGGGTGTCCGAGCTGATCGGCATCGCGGGCGGGGACGACGCGTTTCCCGAGATGGCGCGCGAGCCGCTGGCGAAACACCGGATCCTCGCCGATGGCAGCGAGGTGGTGCGTCGTGCGCCGGACATCATCCTGGGTTCGTGGTGCGGGAAGAAGTTCCGCCCCGACCGGGTGGCGACACGCCCCGGCTGGGATGCGATTCCCGCCGTGCGCGACGGCGAACTGCACGAAATCAAGTCGCCGTTGATCCTGCAGCCCGGGCCGGCGGCACTGACCGACGGCGTGCAGGCGATCGCGGCGGTCGTACGGCGGTGGGCGGCACAGCGCGCCTGAATCGGCGTGGCTTTGTGGGGTGCCGGATGCGGCATGGTGGTTGTGGGAGCGACGTAAGTCGCGAAGGGCCACCGCGGTGCTTCATCGCGACTTACGTCGCTCCCACAGGTGTTCTTTAGAAATTCCGCTGGAAGTTCACCGTCTCAGTGCGCCCGCCGGTCTTCACGACGATTTCGAAGCGGTACGAATTGCGTGGCGAGATACCTGCCGTGCCGATCAGGTCGGTGTACTCGCCGGCTTCCACCTTGCGCAGCGTGATGGTCTGGCGCGCGCCGGACAGGTCGTGCGCGGTGACGCTGACCTCGCCGTCGGCATCAATCTCTTCGGTGCCTTTCACTTCGCGCAGGGCGACCAGCACCAGCGCGGTGCCGGCATCGCGGGAGACGCCGTACTGCGTGGCGACAGCCTCGCTCAGCGCCAGCGTGGGCAGCGCGTTGTAGCGCACGCGCAGGGGGCCGAAGTCGGCCTCGGCAGGGGCAGGGGGCACGAATTCGGCGGCCCGGGGCGTCTCGCCGCCGGAGCAAGCCACCAGCGACAGGACGAGAACCAAGGGGGCGATCAGAAGTTTCATCGGGGTCGGCGCCTGGGGTTCAAGAGGCATTACGGGGTTGGAACTTGATCGGATGCGTGTTCAATCGTTGGCGGCGGACAGTTCGCCGCCCCGTGCGGTCGCCGCACGTACGGCCCGCGCGACCAGCGCTTCGAAACCGCCGGCCTGGAAGGTCTCGATCGCGGCCTGCGTGGTGCCGTTGGGCGAGGTCACTCGGCGACGCAGTTCCGCGGCCGTCTCGCCGCTCTCGGTGAGCATGCGCGCCGCACCGAGCACGGTCTGCAGCACCAGCGTGCGCGCGGCGTCGGCCGACAGGCCTTCAGCCACGGCCGCGGACTCCATCGCCTCGGCCAACAGGAACACATAAGCCGGGCCGCTCCCGGACACGCCGGTGACCGCGTCCATCTTGGCTTCGGCATCGATCCACACCGTCGGTCCAGCCGCGGACAGCAGCAGTTCTGCGCGCTCGCGTCCGGCGGCATCGACTTCCTCGCTCGCATGCAGGCCGGTGACGCCCGCGCCCAGCAGCGCCGGCGTGTTGGGCATGCTGCGCACCACCGGCAGGCCACCGCCGAGCCAGCGCTGCATCTGCGTGACGGTGATGCCGGCGGCGATGGACACCGCCAGCGGGCGCTGCGCCTGCGCCATGGGCGCCAGTGATTCGCACACCGCGCGCATCACTTGCGGCTTCACGGCGAAGAGCCAGGTGTCCGCGCCGTAGGCGGCTTCACCGGCCTCGGTGAAGACCTGCACGCCGAAGTCGGCCGCCAGCGCGGCACGCAAGGGCTCGTTGGGCTCGGCCACACGGATGCGCGAAGGCTCTGCGCCCCGTTTGAGCAGGCCGCCGATCAGGCTGCGCGCCATGTTGCCGCCGCCGATGAAGGCCAGCGGGTGGGTCAGCATGCGAGGGGTGGAAGGCGTCATGGCATCGGGGCTCGAAGAAAAGGAAGGGCTCAGACGGGCCGCGACGGCCGCGCACCGAACAGCGCAGTGCCGATGCGGACCATCGTGGCGCCGTGCGCGATGGCGAGCGGGTAGTCCCCGCTCATGCCCATCGACAGGGTGTCCACGCCGGGGTGGCGTGCGGCCAGCATCTCTTGCAGCGCCTGCATGCGGCGGAAGGCGTCGATGCGCCGGGCGGTGTCCGGATGCGGTGCGGGGATGGCCATCAGGCCGCGCAGCCGCAGGCGCGGTTCGGCCGCGATCGCGTCGGCCAGGCCCGCGACCTCGTCGGGCGCGCATCCATGCTTGCTGGCTTCGTCATCGATGTTCACCTGCACGAGCACGTTGAGCGGCGCGTGGTCCGCTGGGCGATAGCGTGACAGAGCGCCAATCAATTTGTGACGGTCGACCGTCTGCACCCAATCGAACACCTGGGCGGCGAGTTCGGCCTTGTTCGACTGCAGGTGGCCGATGAGATGCCATTCCAGGCCCATGCCGGCCAGTTCGCCGATCTTCGCTTGGGCTTCCTGCACGTAGTTTTCGCCGAAAGCACGCTGTCCGGCGCGGGCGAGTTCGGCCACGGCCGAGGCCGGTTGCAGTTTGGATACGGCCAGCAGCGCCGGGGTTGGCCGATGTGCCGCTTTCGCTGCGTTTTCAAGGTGTTGCAGGGTCTCGCTGAGGGTGTCGGCGAGCATGTTCATCCAACCATTGGCGGGAACGGCAAGGGCGCTATACTGCCCTTCGGGGAATGAACGTTCCAGTTCGCAGCAACTTGGGGAAGCAGCGTCATGGATATCGCCGAACTCTTGGCGTTCTCGGTAAAGAACAAGGCCTCCGACCTCCACCTCTCGGCCGGCTTGCCGCCGATGATCCGCGTGGATGGCGACGTGCGCCGCATCAACATCCCGGCGTTGGACCACAAGCAGGTGCACTCGCTTGTCTACGACATCATGTCGGACAAGCAGCGGCGCGACTTCGAAGAGTTCCTTGAGGTCGACTTCTCGTTCGAGATCCCGTCGCTGGCGCGCTTCCGCGTCAACGCCTTCAACCAGAACCGTGGCGCCGGCGCCGTCTTCCGTACGATTCCGTCGGAAGTGCTGACCCTGGAAGACCTGGGCTGCCCGCCGCTGTTCCGTGAGCTGATCCAGCAGCCGCAGGGACTGATCCTGGTCACCGGCCCGACCGGTTCGGGCAAGTCGACCACGCTGGCGGCGATGATCGACCACATCAACAAGAACGAGTACGGGCACATCCTCAGCGTCGAGGACCCGATCGAGTTCGTCCACACCTCGCAGAAGTGCCTGATCAACCAGCGCGAAGTGCACCGCGATACGCACGGCTTCAACGAGGCGCTGCGTTCGGCGCTGCGTGAAGACCCGGACTACATCCTGGTCGGCGAGTTGCGCGACCTCGAAACCATCCGCCTGGCGCTGACCGCGGCGGAAACAGGCCACCTGGTGTTCGCCACGCTGCACACCAGCTCGGCGGCCAAGACCATCGACCGCGTGATCGACGTGTTCCCCGCCGGCGAGAAGCCGATGGTGCGCTCGATGCTGTCCGAATCGCTGCGCGCGGTGATCTCGCAGGCCCTGCTGAAGAAGATCGGCGGCGGCCGCACGGCGGCGTGGGAAATCATGGTGGGCACCCCGGCCATCCGCAACCTGATCCGCGAGGACAAGGTCGCGCAGATGTACTCGGCCATCCAGACCGGCCAGCAGAGCGGCATGATGACGTTGGACCAGCACCTGCAGGACCTGGTGAAGCGCGCGCTGATCACCCGCCAGCAGGCCAAGGAATACGCGAAGGACAAGCGGTTGTTTGAGTAGCCGGGACTGGGGATTCGGGATTGGGGATTCGCGAAAGCGCGCGGTCCTCGCTCTGACGAATCCCGAATCCCGAATCCCGAATCCCGGAGTTTCGCCATGAGCACCATCGACTTCACCTCCTTCCTCAAGCTGATGGCGCACCAGAAGGCGTCGGACCTGTTCATCACGTCCGGCATGCCGCCGTCCATCAAGGTGCACGGCAAGATCTCGCCGATCACGCAGACGCCGCTGACGTCGCAGCAGTCGCGCGACCTGGTGCTGAACGTGATGACGCCGGCGCAGCGCGAGGAGTTCGAAAAGACCCACGAATGCAACTTCGCCATCGGCGTCGCCGGCGTGGGTCGCTTCCGCGTGAGCTGCTTCTACCAGCGCAACCAGGTGGGCATGGTGCTGCGCCGGATCGAGACGCGCATCCCGACGGTGGAAGAACTGAACCTGCCGCCGATCATCAAGACGCTGGCGATGACCAAGCGCGGCATCATCATCTTCGTCGGCGCGACCGGCACGGGTAAGTCCACCTCGCTAGCGGCGATGATCGGTTATCGCAACCAGAACTCGACCGGCCACATCATCACGATCGAGGACCCGATCGAATTCGTGCACAAGCACGAGGGCTGCATCATCACCCAGCGCGAGGTCGGCATCGACACCGACAGCTGGGACGCGGCACTGAAGAACACCCTGCGCCAGGCGCCCGACGTGATCATGATCGGCGAAGTGCGCACGCGCGAAGGCATGGACCACGCGATCGCCTTCGCCGAAACCGGCCACCTGGTGCTGTGCACGCTGCACGCGAACAACGCCAACCAGGCAATGGACCGCATCATCAACTTCTTCCCGGAAGACCGCCGCACCCAGTTGCTGATGGACCTCTCGCTCAATCTCAAGGGCGTGGTGGCGCAGCAGCTGATTCCCACGCCGGACGGCAAGGGCCGCCGCGTGGCGATGGAGATCCTGCTCGGCACGCCGCTGATCCAGGACTACATCCGCGACGGCGAGATCCACAAGCTGAAGGAAGTGATGAAGGAATCCACCAACCTCGGCATGAAGACCTTCGACCAGAGCCTGTTCGAGCTGTACCAGGCCGGCGAGATCAGCTACGAGGATGCGCTGCGCTACGCCGACTCGCAGAACGAAGTGCGCCTGCGCATCAAGCTGGCCCAGGGCGGCGACGCCCGCACGCTGGCGCAGGGCCTGGACGGCGTGGAGATCGCGGAAGTCCGCTGATCCGGAAGGCCGAGTAGTACAGGAGAAGGGGCGGGCGACCGCCCCTTTTTCGTGGGCCATGGGTCCGTGCCAAGGACCTCGGGCACCCGAAAGTGTTGACTTCCGGCACCTAACCGGAGCGCGGGCAGACCCGAAGATGTGCATGAACCGACGCGGTGTCGGCGCACCTCAAGGACCCTTGCCCGATGAAGCAGATCCTCACGCACACCCCTCTCTGGGTCTTCGGCCTGTTCTTCGGCCTGGTCTACCTGGGTTACCTGCAGAGCAGGACGCGGCAGGTCTCGCGCGGTCGCCTCATCGTGCTACCGATCGCCATGCTGGCCTGGTCGCTGTACTCGGTCTGGTCGACCTTCGATGCCCACGTCACGGCGCTGGCCGCGTGGGCATGCGCGTGGCTCGCCGCGGTAGCCATCACCCTGGTGCGGGTGCCTTCGCGCCGCGCGTCCTACGATGCCGCGACGCGGCAGTTCACCGTCGCCGGCAGTTGGGTACCCCTGACGTTGATGATGGGCATCTTCTTCTTTAAGTACGCGGTGACCGTCGTCCATGCCACTAACCCGGGTGTGCTCGGGACGACAACCGCGGTCGTTGTGGTCGCCGGTACGTACGGGCTCTTCAGCGGAATGTTCATGGCCCGCGCGCTGCGGGTGCTGGCGGTGATGGAGTCGCGGCGTTTGGTCGAGCAACGCGCTTGAGGGTCCCATGTACCATGAGTATATCCAGTGGACTTCGATCCGAGATCGCTCATGGCCAGGAAGGGATGACATGAACCGACGTCGCATGCTTTCGGCCACGGCGATCTACTACCTCAAGGCGTCTGTCTTCACCCTTTTGGCCTATGGCCTGCTACGCGTCCTGCATGGGGAAACAGGGATCTCATTCACGGAGTGGGCGATCATCATGTTCGTGGCGTTCACCATCGCCTACCTACCCACCCTCTTCAAGACGCTACGTGCGCAGTGATCTCTCCAGGGCCATAGGTTGGGGCGAGCTTGCAAATCCCGGCACCCAGATCGTGGACGGCATGCTGGTCTTGCAGATTGCGACTTCGTCGCAGCAAGTGTTTCAACGTTGTCGAGCGGAGTTCTGACGATGAATAGAAGCGATAAGGTGTCCATCGCCGTCGTGCTGCTCAGCGTGGCAAGTATCCCCCTGTACTTCATCGTCTTTCCGTGGGCGATGGATTACTTGGGTGTTGACCTGGGTGCTTTTACGCAGGTCGTGACGTGGAGCGGTCTGCTGTTCGTTGTGGCGCTCCAAATTTTCTCGTTCCGCATAGGGAAAGCGTGGGTCGCCCGGGAATATGCCCGCCTGGGCCGCAGCGAAAAGGCGAGGGAATAGGGCGGGCATCCAGCTTGGAGTGAGCTTGAGAGCCCCGATGTCCTGATCGTGGACGGCATGCGACGTTGGGGTTCACTTCGTTCACCCCAACCTATGCAGATGGCGAACGCTTGAAGCCGCTTACCCCTTCATCGTCCCCGTCTCCAGCCATCGCTGGTGCCACGACAACGCTTCCGGCAGCAGGTGCGGGGTGTGCTTGCCGTAGCTGTGGTGCAGCGCGCGGTCGAAGTAGTCCTGCAGCGCGTCGCGGTAATCGGGGTGGCTGCAGTTTTCGATCAGCGTGCGCGCACGCTGCTTCGGGGTGAGGCCACGTAAATCAGCCAGGCCTTGCTCGGTGACGATGACGGACACGTCGTGTTCGGTGTGGTCCACGTGGCTGACCATCGGCACCAGCGCCGAGATGCTGCCGCCCTTGGCGGTGCTCGGGCTGAGGAAGACCGACATGAACCCGTTGCGGGCGAAATCGCCCGAGCCGCCGATGCCGTTCTGGATGCGGCTGCCCATCACGTGGGTGGAATTGACGTTGCCGTAGAGGTCGGCTTCGATCATCCCGTTCATGCCGATGCAGCCCAGGCGGCGCACCAGTTCGGGATGGTTCGACATTTCCTGCGTGCGCATGATGATGCGCTCGCGGAAGAACGCGATGTCGCGCTTGAACGCTCCGTTCGCCTCGGGGCTTAGCGCGAAGCCGGTGCACGAGGCCACCTCAAGCACGCCCTCGCGCAGCAGGTCGAGCATGCCGTCCTGGATCACCTCGGTGAACGCCGTGAGGCCGCGGAAACCGCTCTTCGCCAGGCCGGCCAACACCGCGTTGGGGATGTTGCCCACGCCCGACTGCAGCGGCAGCAAGTTGGCAGGAAGACGGCCCTGCGCGACTTCGTGCTTGAGGAATTCGATCAGGTAACCGGCGATGCGTTCGCTGGCCTCGTCGATGGGCGTGAACGGGCTGTTGCGGTCCGGGCCGTGCGTGCGCACGACGGCGACGATCTTGTCCGGGTCGCAATTCAGCGCGGTATCGCCGATGCGGTCTTGCACGTGCTCCAGCGGGATCGGCTTGCGGTGCGGCGGCAGCGCGGTGCCGTAGTAGATGTCGTGCATGCCCTCCAAGTCGGCGGGCTGCCAATCATTGACCTCGACGATCACCTTCTTCGCCAGGTCCAGCCACGTCTTGTTGTTGCCGACCGAGGTCGAGGGCACGAGTTTCCCGTCTTCGCGGATCGCCGAGACTTCGACCACCGCGGTGTCGATGGGGCCGTAGAACCCGAACCACACGTGCTGGGCTACGTGGCTGAGGTGGATGTCGATGTAGTCCAGGATGCCGTCGTTGATCCGCTTGCGCGCGTCGGGGTCGCTCCGGAACGGCATGCGCAGGGCGATGGCGTCGGCCTTGGCCAGCGCGCCGTCCAACTCGGGCGCGGTGGAGGCGCCGGTCATCAGCTTGATCTGGAAGGGCTCACCGGCGGCGTGCGCCTGTTCGATGCGCGCGGCAAGGGCCAGCGGCACGGCCTTGGGGTAGCCCGAGCCGGTGAAGCCGCTCATCGCGACGGTCTCGCCGGGCTGGATCAGTGCTGCGGCGGCTTCCGGTGTGATCAGGCGGGCGCGCAGGGCAGCGTGGCGGATGCGGTCTTCGGACATGAGTAAGACGGCCCTGCGAAACCGTCATTATCGTTCCGGCGGCGGGGGCGCCAGCATACGACCATCGTGGCAAGCCGCAATGGCGGTGGATCAACGCCCGGCGCGGGTCATCCAGGGCGGGCGCTGCTTGGCAGCGCGTTTGAACGCGGGGCAATCCTCGCGGTGCGCGCCGGGCAGGTAGCCCAGGCTCATCAGGAATTCGTTGGTGATCTCGCCGCCGGTGAAACGGAAGGTCTTCTTGAACAGCTTCACCCACTCGGCCTTCGACAGCGGGTGGTGTGCGTCCAGCCACGCTGCGAAGCCGCCGTAGCTATCGCGCAGCGTCTGGATCACCTGGGCGTTGTGGATCGCCGCCTCGACCTTCAGCCGGTTGCGGATGATGCCGGGGTCGGCCAGCAGCCGGGCACGGTCCTTCTCGCCGTAGCGGGCGACCTTGTCCACATCGAAGCCGCTGTAGGCGGCGCGGAAGCCGTCGCGCTTGCGCAGCATGGTTTCCCAGCTCAGCCCGGCCTGGTTGATCTCCAGCAGCAGGCGTTCGAACAGCACTGCTTCCTCGCGCTGGGGGAAACCATATTCGTGGTCGTGGTAGGGGCCATGCAGCGGATGGCCCGGGGCGACATCGCAGTAACCGGACATGGGGTAGGCAAATGGGGGGACGCTGCATTCTAGGCCGCATCGCGGACCGTTCCTGTCCGCAGGGGCGCGTCCGCGCGCGGCGGGCTAGAATGATCGCCATGCAAGACGCCGCCACGCCCCTGGCCAACCAGTTGCTGATCGCCTCGCCGGCGTTGTCCGATCCGAATTTCGCCCGCAGCGTGGCCCTGATCTGCCAGCACGACGACGAGGGTGCGATGGGCGTGGTGGTGAACCGTCCGTCGGAGTACACCTTGGGCGAAGTGCTGCGGCAGATGAATCTGGAAGCGCAGGACCCGCGCCTGGCGGACCAGGTGGTGCTGGCCGGCGGCCCGGTGCATCCGGAGCGCGGCTTCGTGCTGCACGACGGTCCTCGCGCCTGGGAATCCACGATGGCGGTGGCCGATGGCCTTTACCTGACGACGTCCCGCGACATCCTCGAAGCGATGGCGGCCGGCGACGGCCCCGCGCATGCGATCGTCGCGCTGGGCTGCGCGGGGTGGGGCGCGGGGCAACTGGAGTACGAACTGGGCGAGAACAGTTGGCTGACCGCGCCCGCGGACGCCGAGCTGCTGTTCGCCCTGCCGCTGGAGCGGCGATGGCAGGCGGCCGGTCAGCGGATCGGCGTGGACATGACGCGGCTGACCGATTACAGCGGCCACGCATGATCGCGCGCGCCGCTTCGCCGACGGGTTCTCCACGGCCGCCGGTGCACGATGGGATGCGCTTTTCCGAACGGAGGCAGGTGGCATGAAGCTGGACGGCACCGTACTGGGATTCGACGTGGGCGCCCGCCGCATCGGCGTGGCGGTGGGCAGTGCGTTCGGCACCGGCGCACGCGCGCTGGCCGTGATCGACGTGCATGGCCATGGCCCCGACTGGCCGGCGATCGACAAGCTGCACGCCGAATGGAAGCCCGACGGGCTGGTGGTCGGCGACCCCATGACGCTCGACGGCGGCGACCAGCCCATCCGCAAGCGTGCCCATGCCTTCGCCCGCGAACTGCGCGCGCGCTACAACCTGCCGGTGGTGCTGGTGGACGAGCGCACCAGTTCCGTGGAGGCGTCGCAGCGGTTCGCGCTGGACCGCGCGGAAGGCCGCAAGCGCCGTCGCGATGCCGCCGCGCTGGACGCGGTGGCCGCCGCAGTGATCATCGAACGCTGGCTGGCCGCGCCACACGACGCGACCCAGCTGACCTGACTTCCCACACACGACGCCCCATGACCCCACAACTCGATTCGGATGGACGCCTGCGCCACTTGTTGACCCTGGAGGGCCTGCCTCGTGAGACCCTCTGCCGCCTGATCGATCGGGCCGGCCAGATCCGCGACGCCGCACTCGGGCGCACGCCGCGGCGGACCGTGCTGGACGGCACCACGGTCTGCACGCTGTTCTTCGAACCGTCCACGCGCACGCGCAGTTCGTTCCACATCGCTGCGCAGCGGCTCGGCGCGGACGTGCTGAACTTCGATGCGTCCACCTCGTCCACCCGCAAGGGCGAGACCGCGCGCGACACGCTGCGTAACCTGGAAGCGATGGGCGTACGCGGTTTCATCGTCCGCCACGCGGATGACGGCGCCGTTGCGGCGCTCGCCGCCGAAGCAGGCGAGGGCACGGCACTGATCAACGCTGGCGATGGCCGAAGTGCGCACCCCACCCAGGGCCTGCTGGACGTGCTGACGCTGCGCCAGGCCAAGGGGCCGGACTTCTCGAAGATGAAGGTGCTGATCGTCGGCGACGTGAAGCATTCGCGCGTGGCGCGCTCGGACCTGCATGCGCTGCGCACGCTGGGCGCGGGCGAAATCCGCGTGTGCGGCCCTCAGTCGCTGCTGCCGGACGACGGCACGCTGGCCGGCTGCGAGGTCGGCCAGGATTTCGACGCGATGCTCGAGGGCGTGGACGCCGTGATGATGCTGCGCCTGCAGCGCGAGCGCATGGAAGAGGGGCTGGTCGCGTCGCTGGAGGACTACCACCGCGACTACGGTCTGACCGCCACGCGCCTCACGCGCGCGGCGAAGGATGCCGTGGTGCTGCATCCCGGCCCGATCAATCGTGGCGTGGAGATCACCGACGAGGTCGCCGATGGTCCGCAGTCGCTGGTGCTGCGCCAGGTGAGCAACGGCGTGGCCGTGCGCATGGCGGTGCTGGAAACCCTGCTGGCGTAACGCCGCGCCTGGATAGGACGGCCTTCAAGGTCCCACGCATTCCGGCCGGCCCTGAATGGCCTCCTACAGACGTTGGGCCTACTCCGGCGCCGCGACCACGCGGTTTTTTCCGGCTTGCTTGGCCTGGTACATGGCGCGATCAGCGCGCGCCAGCAGATCGTCCTGCGATTCCCCGGGCACCCAGCGCGCCACGCCTGCGCTGAAGGTCGCCACGATGCCGCGCCCTTCGTAGACCAGGGGCTTGTGCGCGAGCCGGTCGCGCAAACGTTCCAGCGTGCCCATCGCCTCGAGGAAGCTGGTTTCAGGCAACAACAGCACGAACTCCTCGCCGCCGAAGCGCGCGACGGCATCGCTGGCGCGCAGGGTGGCGCGCGCCAGCGCCACGACATGGCACAGCGCGGCATCGCCGCCCAGGTGGCCGTGCGCCGCGTTGATGTGGCGGAAGTCGTCCAGGTCGAGCATCGCCAGGCTCAGCGTCTGGCCACTGCGCAACGCGCGCACCGATTCGCGCTTGAACAGTTCGTCGAAGCCGCGCCGGTTCAGCGCGTCGGTCAGCTGGTCCACGCGCACCAGTTCGGAGACCGATTGCAGTTCCAGTTCCAGGTCGGCCACGCGTTGCTCGGCGGCTTCCACCTCGCGGCGGGCCTCCAGCAGGCTGTCGCGCGAACGCAGCGCCTGCGCCTGCACCTCGGCGGTGTCCTGCAGGATGTCCTCCATCCGCTTGCCGAGCTCGGCGATGCTGCGGCTCTCGCGCACGGCCTGCGCATGGAAGCTGATGCGGTCGTGGTATTCGCCGGTGCTGTTGGCCATGCCGTCCAGCCGCTCGACGAAGGTCACCATCATCTCCTTCATCGACGCCTTCGATTCGGCCAGCCCCTGCTTCAGCAGGCCCTGCTTGTAGATCACTTCGCGTAGGCCGGCGCGGGTCTGTTCCAGCGAAGTGCGGTCCAGCGGACCGGCCAGCAGCTGGCGCACCGCGCCGATCTGGTCCTGAAGCCAGCTGCCGTCCTCGATCAGTTCGCCGACGTTCTCCAGCAGCAGGTCGAACAGGCTGCGCATCAGTTCCTGCGCGTCGTCGACCTCGTGCGTGCGCAGCCCGACCTGCTGGCAAAGTTCCTTCAGCTCGTTGCCCAGCGGATCCAGCGGTTGCGCCGGCTGCCACTGTCGGACGCGATCGGCCAGCGCATGCGCCTGGGGCAGCAGCACGGCGTCGTCGCGCAGCAGGCTTTCCAGGCCGCCGACCAGGGCGTGGTGCAGCAGGTCGCGAAGTTGTTCGGCTTCGCCGGCGAGGGGCTCGTCCTGGATCGTGCGGATGTACTTGTCGATCAGCTGGCGCAATGCGCGGCCGTAGCGCGGCCAGTCGTTGTCGCCATGCGCCGACTGCAGGCGCTCGCCCATGCCGCGCAGTTCGCCGGGCAGGCCGGCAACGCCGTGTGCGAAGGCGGACAGGAGGGCGGCCGGCTCGGTGGCGCTGGCGAACAGAGCCTGCAGCTGGGTCGCGCTGATGCTGGGCTGACGCGTTTCGCCCCGCGGCGCCAACTCGCGCGCGCTGGATGCCTCGGGCTCGCGACGACGCGCCCACAGGCGACGCAGGCCGCTTGGCCGTACCGAATTGTCGTCCGCCGCATCCGTCATCGCAGTCGCTCGCACGGCCGGCGGGTTGCGCCGGTCACCAGGGGATGCCGGGTTATCGGCCGGATACGACGGCGATTGAGGGGGGAGGGGAGGCCGGTCCGGACGTGACGGCCGAAGCGTGACGGCGGGCCGGGCTCAGTCGGCCGCGGGCGGAAAGCGGGCGAGGGCTTCTTCGACGATGGCCAGCTGGGCGACCGCCTCTGCGTTGCCCGCGGCGGCGGCCCGCTGCACCTGGGCCAGGTCCGGGTGGCTGACGATCAACAGCAGGTTGCCGCAGCTCGGACAGGCGTAATCGGTGACGGCGTCGTGCAGTTCCATCGCCATGCCGCGGCTGTCGCCTTCCCAGCCGCAAGGACAGGCCAGCGAGCGCTCACGCCAGCCATCGGCGAAATAGTCCGCGACCAGTTCGGCCATCGTCAGCGGCCCCGGCGCTGGGCGAACAGCCAGTCCCACATCGGGGCATGGGCGTAGGTCGCATCCCAACTGTTGTGGTTGGCGTCGGGGAACTCGGTGTAACGCGCATCGCGTGCGCCGACCGCCTTCAGTGCGGCGTCCATACGGCGCGACTGCGACGGCGGGACCACGTCGTCCTTGCCGCCGTGGAAAATCCACACCGGCACATCCTTCAGCCGCTGCGCAGTGGCCGCGAACGGATCGGCCGCATGCGCGACGGTATGGGCGCGCAGGCCGGGCCGCGCATCGGTCCAGTCGACGGTGACGCCACCGCAGATCGGCACCAGCGCGGCGAAGCGGGTGGGTTGCTGCAGCGCGAGCTCCCAGGTGCCGTAGCCGCCCATCGACATGCCGGTCAGGTAGACGCGGGCGGGGTCGCCGTCGAACTCGCGCATCGCCGCATCCAGCGTGGCGAAGGCGATCGGGCCGGCGTCTTCGGTCCACTCGGTATCGTCGGGCGCCTGCGGAAACACCACCACGCCCGGGAACGTATCGGCGTGCTGGCGCAGGTAGGGCCCCAGGCCGGCCATGGTCTGCTTCACGCCGTCGCGGCCACGCTCGCCGGAACCGTTGAGGAACAGCACCACCGGCATCTTGCCGCTGCGGAAGCGCGCAGCCGGTACGAACACCTGGTAACGGTAGGTTTGGCCGTTCAGCGCGACCTCGCGGGAAACGAATTCGCCGGTCGGGTTCATGGGCGCGGTCGTCGTACAGGCAGTCATCAGGATGAGCAGCAGGCCGAGGCAGGCCGTGGCGAGGAATCGCATGGGGGTCGCGGTCCGAAGGTAACCGGCGGCAGCATACCCCGTCGTGTCGCACGCGCGTCAGCGGTCCGTATCGGGCGGAGCTCCTTCATGGCGGATCCGCATGAAGCGGGCGAAGCGCGGCAGCCCGCTGGCGGTGTGGCCGCTGTAGCGGTAGGTCACCCATACCCCCACGGGCGGCGGCGCCGCTCGCTGGGCATCGGTGAAGCCGGTGCCTAGACGAAAGCGGCGCCCGTCCGGCATGCGCACCTGCAGCGCGCCCAGCATGCCGGCATATTTCCCTTTACCGGGCAGATGGGCGATCACCTGCGCCTCCGCGTCTTCATGCGGCTTGTACTTCATCAGGTCGTCGCTGTGTCCTGTGCGGTAGCGGGCACTGCGCCGGTGCAGCATGAGGCCCTCGCCGCCCGCGGCGACCACGCGGGCCAACTCGGCGTCGAGTGCAGCGTGCGTATCGAAGCGCCGTTGCCGGATCGCCGCCAGGTGCGGGCTGCCCGCCTGGGCAACGAGCACGCGCAGGCGTTCGTAGCGTGCCGAGAAGGGGCCCGGATGGGCAGGCAGATCGAAGGCCATGAAGCGCACGTCGCGCCATGCCTTCGGGTCGCCGCCCACGCGGCGTACCAGCGCGCTGATCTCGTCGAAGCGGCGACGCGCGATCCACAGTTCCCCCTCTAGGGGCTCCGGCGGCCAGCCGCGGCTGAAGCCGTTCGGCACAGCGATCCGTATCCCGCCCCGTGTCCACAGGTGCTTGCCGTCCCATCGGGCTCGTACGCCGTCCAGTTTTTCGCTGACCAGGAAATCGCCGACATCCACCGTGTCCCGATAGGACGTGGCCAGCATCGGGGCCGACGGGGGCGATGCGAGCGCGGTCCAGGACAGCAGGCATAGCAGGACGTTGAGCAGCAGGCGCATGCGGATCGAACCAGGCCGAGGAAGGGCCAGCCTCGCGCGTGGCGCGCAGCGCAGGGATCAGTGCATCCCAGGGCATGTTGTAGGAAAGCGCCGCGCACGGCGATCGCGCGGGACAACGTCCGGTTGTCGCGAGCGCACACGCGAGGCAACGGTCGCCTGGCTTATGCGCTCCCCCAGCACCAGGCCGCCACCGCGCCGCCGTGCAGCGCCACCATCGCCCAAAACGTCGCGCGATAAGCCGGCTTGCGCGATTTGTGTCGCAGCCACTGCTGTCCGAGCCAGGCCCCGGGCCAGCCCCCGGCGAGTTCGAGCAGGTGCAGGGTGGATTCCGGCGTACGCCAGCGACCGGTCTGTGCGGCATGTTTGTCCAGGGCGTAAGCCACGAAGGTGATCGCCGACAGTCCTCCCACGACAAACACCGCTTCGAACGGCAGCCGTCCGCTGCGGACGGCCCAGGCGATGAGTACGGTGTACGCGAGCGTCGCCACCGCGCCGGGAAATACAGATTCGGGTCGCGGTGCGGCAGATGTGGATGCACGGGGCGCAGACAGGGCGGCGCGTGCGGCGGGCGTGGTCCGGCGTACCGCCGTCGCGCGCCATTTGCCATCGGGTTGGCGCAGCGCGCTGAACTTCACCAGTTCGCCTACTTCGGGACGACGACCGTCGAGCCGGTAGTCGCGGACGTGGAAGAACACGCGTGCCCGCTCATCTCCGATCGGGACGATGAAGCCGAAGCCGCGGTCGTCGTTCCATTCGCTGACCTTGCCGAGCCGCTCCATGGGCTCAGTGCAGCAGAATCAGCGTCGCCAGGCCGAGGAAACAGAAGAAGCCCATCACGTCGGTGACCGCGGTGACGACGACGGTGCCGGCGACGGCAGGATCGATGTTCATGCGCTTCAGCAGCAATGGCAACAGCACGCCTGCGGTGGCGGCGGCGCAGAAGTTCAGCACCAGCGCCATCGCGATGACCAGTGACAACAGCGGGCTGCGGAACCAGACGAAGGCGATCACGCCCACGATGCTGCCGATGAGCACCCCATTGATCAGCGCGACGCGGATCTCCTTCCAGAGCAGGATGCGGGCATTGCTGGCGCCCACCTGGCCCAGAGCCAGGCCGCGCACCATCAGCGTCAGCACCTGCACGGCCGCGTTGCCGCCGATGCCGGCGACGATGGGCATCAGCACGGCCAGCGCGACGATCTTCTCCAACGTCACCTCGAACTGGCCGATGACACTGGCGGCCATGAACGCCGTGAACAGGTTGATACCCAGCCACACCACGCGGCCGCGCACGGCGCGTTTGACCGGCGAGAACAAGTCCTCGTCCTCGTCCAGACCGGCGGCGCCCAGCGCCTGGTGCTCGGCCTGTTCGCGGATGATGTCCACCACGTCGTCGATGGTGATGCGGCCGAGCAGGATGTTGTTGTCGTCCACGACGGGCGCGGATACCCAGTCGTGGTCGGAGAACTGGCGCGCCACTTCCTGCGCGCTTTCGCCCACGTCGATCGCCGGCTGCTCGTCGTCGATCAACCGGTTGATGGGCGTGGTGTCCTCGTGCGTGACCAGCGCGGCCAACGGCACGCGGCCCAGGTACTGGTGGCGACGGCTGACCACGTAAAGGTGGTCGGTGTGGTCGGGCAGTTCGCCGCGCAGGCGCAGGTAGCGCAGCACCACGTCGACGTTGACGTCGGCGCGCACGGTGACCACGTCCGGGTTCATCAAGCGGCCGGCGGTGTCCTCCGCGTACGACAGCACCTGCTCCAGGCGTTCGCGGTTCTCGCGGTCCATCGACTTGAGGACTTCGTCGATGACGGTGTCGGGCAGGTCTTCGACCAGGTCCGCGAGATCGTCGATGTCGAGGTCCTCGACCGCGGCGACGATTTCGTCGGTGTCCATGTCCGCCAGCAGGCTTTCGCGCACTTCGTCGCCGACGTGCACCAGCACCTCGCCGTCGTCCTCGGGATCGACCAGGCCCCACACCACTTCGCGCTTGCCCGGCGGCAGCGATTCCAGCAGGTTGCCGATTTCCGCGGGGGACAAGGTGTTGACCAGCCGGCGCACGGGACCCAGCCGACCGCTGTCGAGCGCGTCGGAGAGCAGGCGCAGCTGGCGTGCGGTCTTGTCGTGGCGGATGGTCTCGACCATTCGGTACTCCGGAATGGGGCCGATCCGTCAGGCGGATGCGACCGGGGCATCAGGCGTTCATGGCGCCATTATCGCCCGCGTTGCGATTTATGGACACCCTGCAGGAAGGGCCGAAACGAAGCGTGGGGTGTGCGAGCGACGTCAGTCGCGATGAGGCGCCCGCGGTGGTCGGTCGCGACGGACGTCGCTCCCACAGCAGACATCTCAGGTTGCGGTCGCGGCCTTGAGCCAGCGTTCGATGCCCGCTCGGTCGCGCGCCTGCAGCAGTTTCGCCGTTCGGGCCTGCAGGTCCGACAGGTCGCTGTCGCGAATGGCTTTGCGCAGCTCGAGCAACGTGGCCGGATGCAGGCTGAACTCCCGCAGCCCCAAGGCCAGCAACATCGGCGCGAGGGTGGCGTCGCCGGCGATCTCGCCGCACATCGCCACCGGTACCTTGTGCTCGGCGCCGATGCTGATGACGTGGCGAAGCAGGCGCAGCACGCCCGGGTGCAGGGGCGAATAGAGTTCGCCCAGCGCTTCGTTGTTGCGGTCGGCCGCGAGCAGGTACTGGACCAGGTCGTTGGTGCCGATCGACACGAAGTCCACCACATCGACGAAACCATGGAACGCGATCGCAGCCGCTGGCACTTCGATCATCGCGCCCAGCTCGACGTGTTCGGCGATCGCGTAGCCCTGCTTGCGCAGCTGCAAGGCCACCCGGCGCATGCGCCGGCGGACCTCCAGCAGTTCCTCGCGGCCGCTGACCATCGGCACCAGGATCCGCACCGGGCCGTAGGCCGAGGCCCGGAGGATGGCGCGCAGCTGGGTGTCGAAGACGTCCGCATGGGCCAGCGACAAGCGCACGCCGCGCACGCCGAGTGCCGGATTGTCTTCGTCGCCTACGGCCAAGCCGGTGCGGTCGGCCTTGTCCGCGCCGAGGTCCAGCGTGCGGATCGTCACCGGGCGCCCACTCATGCCGAGTGCGAGGTCGCGGTAGACGTGGAACTGTTCGTCCTCGCTGGGCAACTCGCGGCGCTGGAGGAACAGGAACTCGGTGCGGTACAGGCCGACGCCAGCCGCGCCCAGGGCATGGGCGTTGGACACGTCTTCGAGCGATTCGGCATTGGCCCACAGCGCGATGTCCACGCCGTCGCGGGTACGGCTGGGCTTGGAGCGCAGGCGGCCGAGCTCGCGCTGCTCGCGGGCGGCATCGCGCAGCCGTTCGCGGTAACGGCGCAGGTCGTCCGGATCGGGATTGACCACGACTTCGCCGGTGCTGCCGTCCACCAACAGCACGTCGCCGTCGTTGATCCGCTGCAGCGCCTGCGCGTTGCCCACCACCAGTGGCAGGTGCAGGCTGCGGGCGAGGATGGCGCTGTGCGACAGCGTGCTGCCCGCGGCGGTGACCACCGCCACGACGCCCTGGGTCTGCAGTTCGGCCAGTTCCGAAGGCGCCACGTTGTCGCTGACCAGGATCTCGCCGGCCACGCCGGGCGTCTCCGCCGCGCGCTGGTGCAGATGCGCGTGGATGCGTCCGATCACATGGTCGAGGTCGTCCATGCGGCTCTTGAGGTACGCGTCGTCCATGCCGTCGAACACGGCGGCCAGGCGGTCGCGTTGCAGGCGCAGGGCGTAATCGGCGGTATAGCGGCCGGCGCGGATCAGTTCGTCCAGGCCATGCAGCAGCTCCGGATCGTCCAGCAGCAGGGCGTGCAGGTCGAGGAATTCGCCGACTTCCTTCGCCAGGGCGCCGTGCAAGCGGGCCCGCAGGCTGTGCATCTCGCGACGGGTGGCATCGACGGCCTCGTGCAGGCGCGCCAGCTCATCGTCGATCTGGTCCTGGCGGATGCGCTGCTCGGCAACTTCCAGGACGTGCGGCAGCCTGACCCGGGCACGTCCCAGCGCGCTGCCGCGCGACGCTCCGTGGCCCGGCAGCAGCGCCCGCATCAGGCGTCCTCGTCGAATCGTCGCTCGAACAGCGAGACGACTTCCTGCATCGCGGCGACTTCGTCCTCGCCTTCGATCCGGACCATGACCGGCGTGCCCTGGCCAGCGGCCAGCAGCATGACGCCCATAATGCTCTTGGCATTCACTTCGCGGCCCTTGGCCGCCAGCGTGGCGTTGCAGCGGAAGCCGGCCAGCGTCTGCACGAGCTTGGCGGTGGCACGGGCATGCAGGCCTAGGCGGTTGGAGATAGTGAGTTCGCGCTCAAGCATCGTCGTGAATGACTCCATTGCGTGCGCCGGCGGCGGCGGTCGCCGGCAGGTCGTCCAGTCCCTGTTCCGAATAGTTCATCACCCGAAGCAGCATCGGCAGGCTCAGCGCCGAAACGCGCCGGACCGGCGTGCCCAGGCGGGCGAGCTTGCCCGCCAAGTTGCTGGGGCTGGCCCCGTACAGGTCGGTCAGCACCAGCACGCCGTCGCCGTCGTCCACGCGCCGCAGCGCGGCGGACGCCTGCGGAAGCAGCGCCTCCAGGTCGGCGTCGAACGGCACCTCGAAGGCCTCCGCCTTCAGGGGCAGTTGCCGCAACAGCGCGGTGGCGACGGCGAGGATCGCCGCACCCACGCCCGGATGAGTCACAAGAAGAATGCCACAGGCCATGCAGGAACGTTAACAGACCGGCATGACACGCTGGAAGCGGCGCGGATGGAACGGTCAGGGTCTCAGCTATCCGTGGATTGGCCGCGTAGCGCGGAGCTTGCTCCGCAGTCCTTCTGTCCGGGGCTTCGGACGGCGCCAGCCGAGCAAGCGCGGCTCTACGGAATCCGGGATCAATCCAGTTCGCGGTGGAAGGTGGCGACTTCCTCCCAGCCCTGCTCGCGCGCGTGGCGGGCGAGCGTTTCGGCCAGGTACACGGAGCGATGTTTGCCGCCGGTGCAGCCGAAGGCGATGGTCACGTAACTGCGGGTCTCGCCGCGCAGGCGGGGCAGCCAGGTGTCCAGGAAGCCGCTCACCTGGCCGACGTATTCGGCGACTTCCGGCTGGGCGTCCAGGAACGTCCGCACCTTCGGGTCGCGTCCGGCGTACGGTCGCAATTCCGGGTTCCAGTGCGGATTGGGCAGCACGCGCGCGTCGAAGACGAAGTCGGCATCGGCCGGCACGCCGCGCTTGTAGGCGAAGGATTCGAACAGCAGCGACAACTGCGCGCTCTTGTTGAACGCGAACTCGGCGATGATCCTGCGCCGCAGCTGGTGCACGTTGAGCTGGCTGGTGTCGATGATGACGTCGGCTTCGGCGCGCAACGGCTCGATGATGGCGCGTTCCTGCCGGATGGATTCCTGCAACGACAGGCCGCCATGGCCCAGCGGATGGCGGCGGCGGGTGTCGGAATAGCGCCGCAGCAGGACCTCGTCGCTGGCGTCGAAGAAGATCAGCCGGCCTTCCAGTCCGAGTTGCGCCAGAGCGGCGCGCCATTGCGCCAGCCGGGTGAGGTCGCTTTGGCGGCTGCGCACGTCGATGCCGACGGCGATCTTCGGCGGCAGCTCGTCCTCGCGCATCAGGCTGCGCACGAACGACGGCAGCAGGTCCACCGGCAGGTTGTCGACGCAGTAGTAGTCCAGGTCCTCGAAGGTCTTCAGCGCGACCGACTTCCCCGAGCCGGACAGGCCACTGACGATGACGACCGTCGGCGCCATCGGGACCGGCGTGCCGTTGTCCTCGTGGACCGTGTCGGCGGGCGCGGCGGGCAGGTCGGTCATGGTGTACTGCGCTCGAGCAGGTTGCTGTGGCGCGCGATGAACATCGCGGCGGGGTCGATGCCCTTGGTACGCAGGATGTGCAGGCGCGTCGCCGCTTCCGTGAGGACGGCGAGGTTGCGGCCGGGCATCACCGGCAGGGTGATCAGCGGCACATCGAGGTCCAGCACGTGGCGGGTGCCGGAGTCGCCGGTCAGCCGTTCGTAGCCGTGCGGGTTGGGCTCGGTCATCGGACGCGTGAGATGGACGATGAGGCGCAGGTACTTGTTCTTCTTCACCGCAGTGTCGCCGAACATCTCGCGCACGTTGAGCACGCCCAGGCCGCGTACTTCCAACAGGTCCTGCAGCAGTTCGGGGCAGGTGCCGTCCAGCACGTCGGGCGCGATCTGGGTGAACTCCGGTGCGTCGTCGGCGACCAGGCGATGACCGCGGCTGAGCAGTTCCAGCGCCAACTCGCTCTTGCCCGAGCCCGCCTCACCCGTGATCAGCACGCCGATCGAATAGATCTCCATGAAGACGCCGTGCAGCGTGACTCGCGGCGCCAGCGTGCGCGCCAAGTGGTAGGAGATGTGGTTGAGCAGTTCGTGGCCGCGCTTGGGCGAAACCCAGAGCGGCGTGTCGTTCTCGTTGGCGGCTTCGCGCAGGTCCTCGGGGCAGGACTGGTTCTTGCTGATGACCAGCGCCAGCGGCTTGGCCTGGACGATCTTCTCGATGGTTTCCCAACGTTGGCGGGAGTCCAGCGAGTCGAGCCAGGTCAATTCTTCGGTGCCGAGGATTTGCACCTTGTTTGGATATACGGCGTTGAGATACCCCGCCAGCGACGGTCGCCGCGACAGCGTGTCGCCGGCTTCCAGCACCCGCTTCTCGCCTTTCTGGCCGGCCAACCAGCGCAGGCTCAGCTTGTCCTTCTGATGGTCGAACAATTCGCGGGCGGTGATGCTGGTATTCATCATGCGGAGGCGGCCGGCAGGAAGAGGGCGCCGGTTCGCGCGCGGACACCCAGGACGAGCCTGGGGCCGGCATGGGCGGAAGCGGCGGTTGCCAGTGTAAAGGGCCGGTGCGGCCTTCGCGACCGCACGGGCCGCTCCATCGCGGAGCGGCCCGGAACGCGTGCGGCCATGGCCGCACCCAGGATCAGCCGATCAGTTCGCCGCGCGGGGTGGTGCGCTGGACGTCGGCGCGTTTTTCTTTGTGCTTCACCAGCAGGCGATCGAGCTTGTCGGCCAGGACATCGATGGCGGCGTACATGGTCTGCGCGCCGGCATCGGCGTGCAGGGTGCGGCCGGCGACATTGATCGTGGCTTCGGCCAGGTAATCGGGTTTGCGGGTGCCCAGTTGCGTACGGACTTCGAAGGGTTGATCGAAGTGGCGTTCCAGCCGCTTCAGCTTGGTCTCGACATATTCGCGCAGGGCGGGAGTGACTTCGATTTCATGGCCGTAAGTCTCGATACGCATGTGTGCCTCCTTCGGGTCTGTAGAGCCGCGCGGGCGCGCGGAACGCGTGTCATGAGGAATGACAACGCAACGGTGTCTGGGGTTCCTGCAAATCCTCCTTTTCGGGGTCGATGGAAGGCAGTGCCTTCAGGCACAAGATGGACCCGTCGGCGGCAACTATCAACCGTCCGCGTGCTTTTTTTGCCGGCGGTCGGAGAGGTGTTAGGAAAGTGTTTTCGCGAACGGGAACCGGTCACGAAATGATCTGCGCCGCTCGACGGTTCAGGCGATGCGCACGCGCTCGTGTGAAGACAGGATGTTCATGGCTTCGCGGTACTTGGCCACGGTGCGGCGCGCCACCGGGATGCCGGAGGCCTTGAGCAGGTCGGCCAGCTTCGCGTCGGACAGCGGCTTGCGCGGGTTTTCGGCGTCCACCAGGCGGCGGATCATGGCCTGGATCGCCGTGCTGGACGCCTCGCCGCCGCCGTCGGTGTCGATGCCGGAGGCGAAGAATGCGCGCATCGGCAGCGTGCCGCGCGGCGTGCGCACGTACTTGCGCGCGATGGCGCGCGAGACGGTGGACTCGTGCAGGCCGACGTCTTCGGCCACGTCGCGCAGGGTGAGCGGGCGCAACGCCTGTTCGCCGAACTCGAGGAACCCCGCCTGCTGGTGCAGCAGGCAGCGCATCACCTTGAGCAGCGTCTCACCGCGTGCCTCGACGCTCTTCAGCAACCAGCGCGCTTCCTGCAACTGCGCCTTGAGGTAGCCGGCATCGCTGTCGCCGCACTGGCGGATCATCTGCTCGTAACCGCGATGGATCGTGATGCGCGGCAGAGTATTGCCGGCCAGCGCCGCCCGCCACACGCCACGCTGGCGCCACACCACGCAGTCGGGCACCACGTAGGTGTCGTGCGACAGGTCGCCGACCTGCGCGCCCGGCTTGGGGTCGAGCGTGCGCAACAGCTGCACGGCTTCCTCGACCTCGGCCACGGGCCGCTTCATCTCCTGGGCGATACCGGCCACGCCGCTGCGCGGAAGGCGCTCCAGCGCGGTCTCGGCGATCCGCATCGCCAGGACCTTGCCCGGGGTGTCGTCGCTCAGTACCGAGAGTTGCAGCTGAAGGCATTCGCCGAGCGAGCGCGCGGCCACACCGACCGGGTCGAAACGCTGCACCTGGTGCAGCACGACCAGGATGTCGTCTTCCGCCGCCTCAATCTCGGGGCGCAGCGTTTCGGCGATGCCGGACAGCGGCTCGCGCAGGTAACCGTCTTCTTCCAGCGCGTCGATCAACGCCGCGCCGATCGTGCGATCGCGCGGGGACAGGTGCGACAGGTGCAGCTGCCACAGCAGGTGGCCGTGCAGGGTGTCGGCCTCGACCACGCGTTCGGCCGGGCTGCCGTTTTCGTCGTCGTCGAAGGAGCCGCCGCCCCCGGACGAGGTCCAGGGGCCGTCGTCGGGGGACCAGTCGTCGGGTGCTTCGCCGCCTTCGCCGTTGCCGTCTTCGCTAGGGGTGCGTTCGGCGGGCGGCGCGTCGTCGCCGCCGGCGGGCGCGGCGGACTCCTGCTCGGGTTCGGCCCAGTCGAGGAGGGGATTGGT
The DNA here is from genome assembly GCF_057654715.1 of Pseudoxanthomonas sp. G3. Lineage (NCBI taxonomy): Bacteria > Pseudomonadati > Pseudomonadota > Gammaproteobacteria > Lysobacterales > Lysobacteraceae > Pseudoxanthomonas > Pseudoxanthomonas sp. G3. Next base: position 3,176,140 of record NZ_CM172805.1, on the reverse strand, counting down.
CTCGACAGCCTCGCTGAGCTCGACTTCGAGTTCGGTCGTGGACATCTGCAACAGGCGGATGGCCTGACGCAACTGCGGCGTCATGACCAGATGCTGTCCCAGCGATGTCTGAAGGCGTGGCTTCATTCCCGACCTTGGAAACCCGTGGTGGCGGCCAGCGGCCGCCGACGGGGATCACAGGCGGAAGGTTTCGCCCAGATACACCCGGCGCACGTCCGGATTGGCCAGCAATGCGTCCGGGGCCCCCTGCGCCAGAACGCTACCGGCATTGAGGATATACGCCCGGTCGCAGATTCCCAAGGTTTCGCGCACGTTGTGGTCGGTGATGAGGACGCCGATGCCGCGATCCTTGAGGTGTTTCACGATGCGCTGGATCTCGCCGACCGAGATCGGGTCCACGCCGGCGAAGGGTTCGTCCAGCAGCATCAGGCGCGGACGGGCCGCCAGCGCACGGGCGATTTCGACGCGCCGGCGCTCGCCGCCGGAGAGGCTGGCGCCCAGCTGGTCGGACACGTGGGTGATCTGCAGTTCGTCAAGCAGCGAGGTCAGTTCGCGCTCGATGCCGGCCGCGTCCAGGTCCTCGCGCAGTTCCAGCACCAGGCGGATGTTGTCGGCCACCGACAGCTTGCGGAATACCGACGGTTCCTGCGGCAGGTAGCCCACGCCGAGTTTGGCGCGGCGATACATCGGCTCGGCGGTGATGTCCTTGCCGTCGAGTTCGATGGTGCCGGCATCGGCGGCGACCAGGCCCACGATCATGTAGAAGCACGTCGTCTTGCCGGCGCCGTTCGGGCCGAGCACGCCGACCACTTCGCCGGGCTGCAGGGTCAGGCCGAAGTCGGCCACGACCTCGCGTTGCTTGTAGCGCTTGCGCAGTCCCTTCGCGATCAGCATCAGTTCTTGCCCTGAGCCGGCGTGGCGGACTTCGGAGGAATCACGGTGCGGATGCGCGAACCGTCGCCACCGGCCTGCACGTTGCCGGTCTTGGTGTTGTAGACCATGCGTTGCCCGCTGTTGGAACCGCGGTCCGACTTCACGGTGTAGTTGCCGATGAAGGTGATGGTCTCGGTCTTCATGTCGTATTCGACACGGTCGGCTTGTGCATCCATCCAGCTGCCGTTGTCCATCTGCTGCTTCATCTTGACCTGCTTGCCGGTGAATACCGAGCGGGAGATCTCGCCGCCGGTCATGTAGATCTCGGCGGCGCTCGAGCGGATTTCAAGCGAACCCTGGGTCACCACCACGCCACCTGACAGCACGGTCTTGCCGTCGCCTTCGAGGTTGCCGGACTGGCCGCCGGCATCGATTTCCATGGCCTGGTTGCGGTCCGTGGACTTGGCCGCCGCGCCTGCGGCAGGCAGCAGGAGCAGCAGTGCGGCGCTAGCGAGCAGAACGCGGTTCATAGATGGATTTCACCTGGGATTTGAATTCGTAGGCCTTGGTCTTGAGATTGGTCTCGAAACCACGCCCGGTCAGTCTAGAGCCGGGCTGGGTGACCGTCACCACATCATCGGTCTGGGCCAGGTCCCGGTTGGGGAAGACGTTCAGGGACGCCGTACGGAAATCGGCCTTGCGCGCGCTGCCCGCCGGCGAGGTGCCGTGCACGTCGCCGCGCAAGCGCAGCTCCTCGCCCTTGGCGCTCAACCAGCCAGTCTTCGAACGAAGCTCCCACGAACGGCCTTCTTCCTCGGGGAGCAGGAACAGCGGCGTGGTGATCGTGTAGGTCTCGTCGCGCGGGTCGCGGGTCATCAGCGGCGCACGGACGGCCACCGCTTCCTTGCCCTCGCCGTTGAGCGCGATCATCTCGAAGTCGCGCATCACATAATCGGAACGGTCGGCCAGCACGCGGCTCGGCGGCGGGATGTCGCGGTTCTTCCACGCCGACCAGCCGCTGACGACGGCGGCCAGCAGCAGGACCAGACCCAGGATGGCGCGCCAGCTCATGCCATGCCCCCTTCGAAGACCGGTGCGTGGCCCTGCGCGCCCAGCAGCAGGTCGCAGGCCTCGCGGGCGGCGCCCAGGCCGGCGGGGCGCCGCGTCCGCCAGTGCGCGCGGCGGGCGGTCCAGGGATGCGCATCCGCCGGCGCGATGGCCAGGCCCACGGCATCGAAGGGCGGCACGTCCGGCAGGTCGTCGCCCATGAAGGCCACCTCGTCCAGCCCGATGGCCAGCGTCGCGCACAGCTCGCGCACCTTCGCCAGCTTGTCCTGGGTGCCGGTGAAGACCTGCACGCCCAGCTCGCGCCCGCGAGCCACGGCGACGGTGCCGCCACGCGCGGTGATGAAGGCGACCTCGATGCCGGCCCGCTTCAGCAGGACCAGGCCTTGGCCATCCTGCACGTGGAATGCCTTCTGCTCGCGACCTTCGCTGTCCAGGAAGATGCGGCCATCGGTCAGCGTCCCGTCCACGTCGAAGCACGCCAGCCGGATGCGCGTGGCGCGGGCCAGCACATCGTCGGTCAGGTCGTGGAGATGGCGCAGGGGCATGGGCACAGGATGGGGTGGGGAGGACGGCGCGGCAAGCCGGCCACCGGAACGGATAGGGGTTACACCACGCGGGCGCGCAACAAGTCGTGAATGTTGAGCGCGCCGACGGGCCGTTGTTCATCGTCCACGACCAGCAGGCCGCTGATCTTGTGGGTTTCCATCAGGCGGGCGGCCTCTGCCGCCAGCTGGTCGGCGCCGATGGTCTTGGGCTGGCGCGTCATCACATCGGCGATGCGCGCATGGCGCAGGTCCAGGTCCGGGTTGTCGAGCGTACGGCGCAGGTCGCCGTCGGTGAACAGCCCCGCCAGGCGGCCATCCGCATCGACCACGGCGGTCATGCCCAGGCGCTTGCGGCTCATTTCGACCAGCGCTTCGCTGAGGGTCGCGCCCACGTCCACGCGCGGCACGTCGTCGCCGGCGTGCATCACGTCGGTGATGTGCAGCAGCAGGCGGCGGCCGAGGCTGCCGGCCGGATGCGAGCGGGCGAAGTCGTCGGCGGTGAAGCCGCGGGCATCGAGCAGCGCCACGGCCAGCGCATCGCCCATCGCCAGCGAGGCAGTGGTGCTGCTGGTGGGGGCGAGGTCGAGCGGGCAGGCTTCGGCCGGGACACTGACGTCCAGGTGCAGGTCGCTTTCCCGCGCCAGCGTCGACTGCGGCCGGCCGGTCATGGCGATGACGGTATTGCCCTGGCGCTTCAGCACCGGCAGCAGCATCAGCACTTCATCGGACTCGCCGGAATACGACAGGGCCAGCACCACGTCTGCGTCGGTGATCATGCCCAGGTCGCCATGCCCGGCTTCGCCCGGATGCACGTAGAACGCGGGCGTCCCGGTGGACGCTAGCGTCGCAGCGATCTTGCGCGCCACATGGCCGGACTTGCCCATGCCGGTGCACACCACGCGGCCCTGGCCGGCCAGGATCGCCTGGCAGGCGGCCGAGAACGTACCGTCGATGCGGGCCGCCAGCGCGCCCAGTGCGCGCGCCTCGATCTCGATGACCCGACGTCCGCTGGCCGCCAGGCTGGCGGGCGAGTCGGAGCGGGGCAGGGGGTTCGGCTGGGACATACGGACGGGGCACCGACGGTTAGAATGGCCGGGTATTTTATTAGGAAAGCCCGGTGGACGCCGAAACCATCCGTAAACTCATCGAATCCGGCCTGCCGGGCGCCCACGCTGAGGTCCAAGGCGACGATGGCGTCCATTTCGAGGCCACCGTGGTGGCCGAGGCGTTCCGCGGCAAGCTGCCGTTGGCCCGCCACCGCATGGTCTACGCCACGCTGGGCGACCTGATGGGCGGCGCGATCCATGCGCTGCAACTCAAGACCGTCACCCCTGACGAAGCCGGCAACGCGCGCTGACGCGTCCCGGACTCCGTCCTACATCCGCATTCCTCATCCCGGATTCCCATGCAGAAGATCATCGTCACCGGTGGCAACACGCTCAACGGCGAAGTCACCATCTCCGGCGCCAAGAACGCCGTGCTCCCCATCCTGTGCGCGACCCTGCTGGCCGATGCGCCGGTGGAGATCACCAACGTGCCGCACCTGCACGACGTGGTGACCACCGTGAAGCTGCTGGGCGAGCTGGGCGCGGGCATCACGATCGACGAGGGCACGCTGGCAAAGGGCCGCGGCATCACCGTCGACCCGACCACCGTCAGCCGTTTCGTCGCGCCGTACGAGCTGGTCAAGACTATGCGCGCTTCGATCCTCGTGCTGGGCCCGCTGGTGGCACGCCACGGAGCGGCGGTGGTGTCGTTGCCGGGCGGTTGCGCGATCGGATCGCGTCCGGTCGATCAGCACATCAAGGGCCTGCAGGCGCTGGGTGCTGAAATCACCGTCGAGAACGGCTACATCAAGGCGCGCGCCGCACGCCTGAAGGGTGCACGCTTCGTGTTCGACATGGTCACCGTGACCGGCACCGAGAACGTCATGGCCGCCGCCACGCTGGCCGAAGGCACCACGGTGCTGGAAAACGCCGCGATGGAGCCGGAAGTGACCGACCTGGCCGAATGCCTCAATGCGCTCGGCGCGAAGATCGAGGGTGCGGGCACGTCGCGTATCGTCATCCATGGCGTCGAGCGCCTGGGTGGCGGACGCCATTCCGTGGTGCCGGACCGCATCGAAACCGGCACCTTCCTGGTGGCGGGCGCGATGACTGGCGGCAAGGTGACCGCGCGCAACGCGCGGCCCGATACGCTGGAAGCGGTGCTCGACAAGCTGACCGAAGCCGGCGCGAAGATCGAAACCACCACCGACAGCATCACCCTCGACATGCAGGGCAAGCGTCCGAAGGCGATCAGCCTGACGACCGCGCCTTACCCGGCGTTCCCCACCGACATGCAGGCGCAGTTCATGGCGCTCAACTGCGTGGCGGACGGCGTGGGCGTGATCAACGAGACGATCTTCGAAAACCGTTTCATGCACGTCAACGAGTTGCTGCGCCTGGGCGCCGACATCCGCGTCGAGGGCCACACGGCCATCGTGCGCGGTGTGGAGCGGCTGGGCGGCGCGCCGGTGATGGCCACGGACCTGCGCGCATCGGCCTCGCTTATCCTCGCGGGCCTGGTGGCGGAGGGCGAAACCACCATCGACCGCATCTACCACCTCGACCGTGGTTACGAGAACATCGAAGAGAAGCTCGGAGGATTGGGCGCGAAGATCAGGCGCGTGTCGTGAGCCGGCACGACCCGAAACTGTCGGGGATCCGCCCGCGGTTCCCGTTGCGGCGCAAGATCCTGCTCGGCATCGTCGTCGCGCTGCTGGCGCTGGTGGCCTGGCTGCACTACACCGGCTCGGCCGCCACCCATGGCATCACCACCCAGGACATGGACTGGAACGGCGATGGCACGGTGACGCAGGGTGAAATCGCGCAGGCGATCTTTTCGGTGGTCGTCGAGCAGAAGCAGGACGGTAACCGGCAGTGCAATACCTTCGCCTGGCGCAGCGGGGCCGGCACGATCCGGATGGATTGCAAGACGGTGTTCCAGGCCGAGGCAGAGGCCAAGGAATGAAAAAGCCCGGCATCGCCGGGCTTTTTCTTTGCGGCAACGTGATGCTCAGCGCCAGGATTTCAGCGTGAGGTCGATGGTGTCCTGGCCGTTCTCGCGCTGCAGGATACGCGCGGGCACGGGCGCGTCGGCCACCACCCACACGATGGTCTGCTTGTCGCCGTCGGTGCGCACGACCTTGGTGGCGTCCTGCGCCTTGCCGCCCACGGTGATGCGCTCCTTGCCGGCGACCTGATAGGTCATCGGCTTAGCGCGGCCGTTCTCGACCATGCGGTAGGTCAGCGGCTTGCCGGCGGCCACATCGCGCACGATGGCCAGGTTGACCAGCAGCGCGTCCATGTCGCCCGCCTGCAGTTTCACCGGGCCGGCACGATCGGGCTTGATATCGCCCGTCCAGGTCGCCTGCGCCTTGGACCAATCGTAGGTGGTGTTGACGTTCTTCTTCTTGATCAGCAGGCGCGAGCTGTCGCTGCTGTTCAACGGGCGCATGCGGCCGTCCTGCTCGTCGAACACGGTCTTCTGGCTGAGATCGACCGCCTGGTTGCGCACGGTCAGCGTGTACTGCCAGCGGTTGCCCGGCTGCGGCGCGACGACCATCTGGCCTTCGCCCACCATGCCGAGGGCGCTGGCGTTGTACTGCGCGGTGAAGGCTTCGACAGCGAGCGCGGGCGCGGTGGCCGCGCCGAACAGGGCGACCGCCAGCAGCATGCGCGGGGGGTGGAAGGCGTTTTTCGTCATGCTCAGGGCACTCCTTGGTATTCGACCAGGCGCAGATCGATGCCGTCCTGACCGTCTTCCCGCTGCAGGATGCGCACGGGGGTAGGGACGCCATCGGCGACCCAGAAAATCGTTTCGTCGTTGCCGCCGTTGGTGCGGCTCACGCGCAGGGCACTGTAGCTCAGATCATCCACCTGGACCGTCTCCGGTTCGGCGGATACGGCGTAGGCATATTCGCGGATGCGACCGTTGTCGACCACGCGGTAGCTGAGCTGGCGACCCGGCGCGGCGTCGCGGATGACGGCGAGGTTCATCAACAGCGCGCTCAGATCGCCGGCCTGCAACGGGAGAGGAGCCTTGCGGTTCTTCTTGATGTCGCCCTGCCACTGCGCGGTGCGGTTACTCCAGTCGTAGGTGCCGACCATCTTCTTGCCCATCAGCAGCGCATGCCGGACGGTGGCCTGGCTGCGCGGGCGGAACAGGTCGCCTTCCACGTCGAAGACGGTGCTCTGTTCGATGTTCAATCCCGCGAGGCGGGCAAAGCCGCGCGTGCCCTTCACGTTGAGGTCAATCTGCCACTGCGCTCCGCCACGCGGCGCCACCTTCATGCTGGCGCTGCCGGCCAGCTTGCCCTCGTTGAAGGCCTGGTAGCTGGCCACGAACGGCTCCAGCGCCAGGGCGGGCGCTGCCAGTCCGGCCAGGAGCAGGCCAAGCATCGGGAGGCGTAGGTTGAAGGACATCCGGGGGAGGCGAAGCGTCAGGGAACCAAACGGTCGGCTGAATCTAGAGACAGGGGATTTAATAGCGCCTGACCATGACGGTACGCCGTGTCCCCCTGTTCAGCTAGCTCGCCCGCCACGGCCAGGCGCAGGGCGGCGACCAGCAGGGCGTGTTCGCGCGGCAGCAAGCGCGCGGCAAGGGTTTCGGGCGTGTCGTCCGCCGTGATGGGGATGCGGACCTGACCGATGACTGCGCCGGCATCGAGTTCAGGGACGACGAAATGGACGCTGGCGCCGTGTTCGGTGTCGCCGGCTTCCAGCGCGCGGGCGTGGGTGTCCAGACCGCGGTACTTGGGCAGCAGCGAGGGGTGGATGTTCAGCAGCCGGCCGCGGAAACGGGCGATGAAGGCTTCGCCCAGGATGCGCATGTAGCCGGCGCAGACGACCCAGTCGGGCCGACCGGCGGCGACCGCATCGGCGAGTGCCGCCTCGTAGTCCGCGCGGTTGGGGAAACGGGCCGGTTTCGCGCTCCAGCGTGCTGCGGGCGGCACGAGGCGCAGCGCCGGCGCAGTCGGACGGTCGGAAAACACGCCTACGACCTCTGCCTCCAATGTGCCCGCTTCGATGGCCCGTAGGATCGCCTGCAGGTTGCTGCCCCGGCCGGAGGCCAGCACGGCGATGCGTGCTGTCACGGCGCCACCTGCGTGCGTTCGAGGCGCGCGAGCGGCCACGTCGCGAGCGCGCCGAGGGTGGCAAGCAGCATGTCGGCATGGGCGTCCCACACGTCGCCCTGCTGGCCGTTGTAGGACTCGGCGGCGTCCGGCGACATCGTCAGCGCGATGCCCCATTCCAGCCACTCGTAGACCAGGCTACTGCACATGATCAGCATCATCGCGATGGCGAACGCATGACCCATCGCCAGTCCTGGCCAGCGCTGGCGCAGCCAGTGCCACACGGCCGGTGCGAAACACACGCCGTACATCAGGTGGATGAAGCGGTCGAAGTGGTTGCGGTGCCAACCGAACGCCTCCGCAGGCGACCACCCGATCGCGGCCTGCAGCCAGGCGTCGTAAGGCACGTAGGAATACAGCCAGCGTGCGCCGACGCAGTGCGCCACGATGAACGCGCAGATCAGCACGAAGTGCAGCGGCCGCAAGGGCCAGCGCCGGTCGTGCCACCACAGCCAGGCCAGGCCCACGACGGTCAGGCTGCTGTGCATCGCCTGCTCGAGGGGCCAGCGCGGCGCGATCCAACTGGCCGCGAACACGGCCAGCGCCAGCCCGAAGGCGATCTCCTTGACGCGCGGCATCGCGCGGCTCAGCCGATGCGGACGCGCTCGCCGCCCGTGGCCGGCACCACCTGGCCGATCTGCCAGTGGGCCAGCTGCAGACGCGCCAAGTCCGCCTGCACGGCGGGCAGCTGGTCCGGCGCGACCACCAGCACGAAGCCGATGCCGCAGTTGAAGGTGCGCCACATTTCGCTGTCCTCGACCGCACCTTCGCGCTGCAGCCAGTCGAACACCGGCGGCAGCGTCCACGCGCTCGCGTCGATCTCCAGGCCCAGGCCGTCGGGGACGACGCGGATGATGTTCTCGGTCAGGCCGCCGCCGGTGATGTGCGCCATGCCGTGCAGGTCGTGGGCCTGCAACAGCTCCAGCACCGGCTTCACGTACAGCGTGGTCGGCGCCATCAGCGCATCGGCCAGCTTCACGCCGCCGACGTCGATATCGGCCGGGCGGCCGGCACGATCGTAGATGCGGCGGACGAGCGAATAGCCGTTGGAATGCGGGCCGCTGGACGCGATGCCGACGAGCACGTCGCCGGCGCGGACCTTGCCGCCGTCCAGCAGGCGCGACTTCTCCACCGCCGCCACGCAGAAGCCGGCGAGGTCGTATTCGCCGGGGCCGTACATGTCGGGCATTTCGGCGGTTTCACCACCGATCAGCGCGCAACCGGAGAGCTCGCAGCCACGGGCGATGCCGCCGACCACCGCCACCGTGGTGTCAAGGTCGAGCTTGCCGGTGGCGAAGTAGTCGAGGAAGAACAGCGGCTCGGCGCCCTGCACCAGCACGTCGTTGACGCACATGGCGACCAGGTCGATGCCGATCGTGTCGTGGCGGCCCAGCTGCTGGGCCAGCTTCAGCTTGGTGCCCACGCCGTCGGTCCCCGAGACCAGCACCGGCTCGCGGTACTTGCCGGACAGGTCGAACAGCGCGCCGAAACCTCCCAAGCCGCCCATCACCTCGGGGCGGAAGCTGCGCTTGACCAGCGGCTTGATGCGCTCGACCAGCGCGTTGCCGGCGTCGATGTCGACACCCGCGTCGCGATAGGTCATCGGGGTGGGAGCAGGCGTCGTCGGCTGGGTCACGGGCGTTCTTCGGCGGGGCAAGAGGCGTGATTTTAAAGGAATCGCCGGTGGAATCGGCTGGCCTGAACGGCCGGCGTTGGCGAGGGCAGGCCATTCGGGCAACAATTCGAGGGGTCAGAAGAGCTCAAGGACGCTCGATGCGCCGGATTCCTGGTTTCGCCCTCGCCGCCGCCCTGTTGTGGGCGGCATTGACCACGACGCCCGCCGTGCAGGCCCAGTCCGGCCTGCGCACGGAAGGTGACGCGGTGTCGGCGCGCGGCCTCTACCAAGCGGAAGTTCCGGTGAATGGGCAGGGCGAGGCCGAGCGCCAGGGCGGCTTCGCGCGCGCGCTGGGCAGCGTGCTCGGCAAGCTGTCGGGCGATCGCGGCGTGATGTCGCGCCCGGGCGTGGGCGCTGAGCTGCGCAACGCCAAGGATTACGTCGACGGCTACGACTACCGCCAGGACCAGGGCACGTCGCCAACCGGCGCACCCACCTTCCGCACTACGCTGGTGGTGCGTTTCGACGAAGACCAGGTCAACGGCCTGGCCGGGGCGCTTGGCCTGCCGATCTGGCCGCAGCCGCGTCCCAAGCCGGTGGTCTGGCTGGCGATCAACGACGGCAGCGGTCCGCGCCTGGTGGGCCTGCCGCAGTCCAATGCCGCGCGTCCGCTGCTCAATCGCGCCAACGAGCGCGGCTACAGCCTCGGCCTGCCGGCTGGCGGCGCGGCCGAGCAGGCATTGGTCGGCGCCATCTGGCGGCAGGACACCGCTGCCGTCGCCCGCGCGTCGTCGCGCTACAGCCCGCCGATGCAACTGGTCGGCAAGCTCTACCGCGACAAGGGCGGCTGGACGGCCGACTGGGTCTTTGTCGACGCTGGCAAGGTGCTGGCGAAGTGGTCGGTGAGCGACGCCGATGCGCGCCGTGCGATGGCCTCCGGCGCCGACGGTACCGCTGACGCGCTGGTGAAGCGCTACGGCAAGCGTGGCACCGCCGGTCCGGCGGGCACCTACCGCGTGCTGTTCACCGGTGTCCGCAGCACGGACGACTACCTGCGCCTGACCGGTCACCTGCAGAAGATGGCGGTGGTCCGCCGGATCACCCCCGTGCGCGCCAGCGGCGACGTGCTGGAGCTGGACCTGGAACTGGTCTCGGGCCTGGCCGGCTTCCGCCGCACCATGGGCGACGAGGCTCCCTTCACCGGTGGCGAAGGCGAGCCGCCGGCCTACCAGATGCGCTGACACAAGGACGCTGCATGGATCTTTCCTCCACGCCGGTAGGTACTCTGGCCCGCCGTTGGCAATGGCTGTTCATCGCGCTGATCGTGGGCTGGCTGATCTGGCTGCTGGCGCCGGTGCTGACGCCGTTCGTGTGTGCGGCCCTGCTGGGCTGGCTGGGCGACCCGTGGGTGGACCGCCTGCAGCGCACCGGCCGCTCGCGGACGACGGCCGTGGTGCTGGTCTTCACGCTGATGCTGCTGTTGCTGGTCCTCGCGCTGGTGATCCTGGTGCCGATGATCGAACGCCAGGTCGTCACGGTGATCGAATCGCTGCCGGCGTACCGCGACTGGTTCGTGCAGACCGCGCTGCCATGGGTCGAGCGCCGCACGGGACTCGAACTGGTCGCCTGGCTGGACCCGGACCGGCTGACCGAATGGGTGCGCGGGCACTGGCAACAAGCCGGTGGCGTCGCCGCGACGCTGTTCGGCTACTTCTCGCGGTCGGGTTTCGCCGTCATGGCGTGGATCGCCAACCTGGTGCTGCTGCCAATCCTGACGTTCTACTTCCTGCGCGACTGGGACCTGCTGGTGGAGCGCATCGCCGCGCTGGTGCCGCGCGATCACATCGCCACGGTCACCCGGCTGGCGCTGCAATCGAATGAAGTCCTGGGCGCCTTCCTGCGCGGACAGTTCCTGGTGATGCTGGCGCTGGGTGCGATCTATGCGATCGGCCTGTCGGTGGTGGGCCTGAAGGTCGGCCTGCTGGTCGGCATCATCGCCGGCCTGATCAGCTTCGTGCCCTACCTGGGCACCGCGACCGGCATCGTGCTGGGCGTGATCGCCGCGCTGGTGCAATCCGGCGGCGACTGGTCGCTGGTGGCGATGGTGCTGGGCGTGTTCGTGGTCGGCCAGATGCTGGAAGGCTACGTGCTCACGCCGCGCATCGTCGGCGACCGCATCGGTCTGCATCCGGTGGCGGTGATCTTCGCCATCATGGCCGGCGGCCAGTTGTTCGGGTTCCTCGGCATGCTGCTGGCCTTGCCCGTCGCCGCGATCGCCAACGTGCTCCTGCGATTCGCGCATGAGCGCTATACGCAGAGTCGCCTCTATGCGGGTGATCGGCCTGCGATCCTGCTGGACTCCTATATCGACAAGGGCAGCTTGGAACAGGCATCCGAGCGGGGCAACGAAGAGCCGTGAGCCACACCCCGGGCGGTACGCACGTGGGGCCGCAGCTGCCCCTGGCGCTGCGTTATCCCGCCGACCAGCGCTTCGAAACCTTCGTGCGGCCGCCGGCGGGCGCGTTGCCCAGTCTGCAGGCGCTGGCGAACGCCTCCGGTGCGCCGTGGACCTACGTGGCGGGCGCGTCGCGCACCGGCAAGACCCATCTGGCGCTGGCGCTGTGCGCGGCGACGGAACAACAGGGCCGGCGTGCCGCCTATCTGCCGATGGCGGCGGCCGCAGGACGAGCGCGCGAGGCGCTGGAGGCGCTGGACGGTTACGACGTGATCGCGCTCGACGGGCTCGAGGCCATCGCCGGCGTGCGCGATGACGAAGTCGCCCTGTTCGAGTTCCACAACCGGGCGCGCGCGGGCGGACTCAACGTGCTGTACACCGCCCGCGGTATCCCCGACACGCTCGGTCTGGTCTTGCCCGACTTGCGATCGCGGCTACAACAGTGCCTGCGCGTGATGCTCGATCCGCTGGACGATGAAGGGCGGCGCGATGTCCTGCGCGAACGCGCGCATCGGCGGGGCCTGGTGCTGGACGATCCCGCACTGGACTGGCTGCTGACCCACACCCAGCGCGACCTGGGCGCGTTGGTCGGATTGCTCGACATCCTCGATCGCGCATCGCTGGCGGCGCAGCGCCGCATCACCGTGCCGTTCCTGCGGCAGACGCTGGGCAGCGGGAAGCCACCCGCGGCTTGAGTCAGGGGCAGCGCTCGGGGACTTCCTCCCACACCACGGGTTCCCAGTAGGCGTTGTCGCGCAGGCTCTGCGTATCGAGCTTGTCGCGCAGCAGGCGCGCACCGATGCGGTAGCTCGTGTTCGGCTTGATGTCGACCACCAGCGGCTTGTAAGCCTTTGCCATCGCGAAGCGCTTCATCTTGTCTATCTGCACCAACTGCGCAGAACTCAGGCGATTCGTGTCGATCAGCTCGCGCACGACCAGTACGTGCCGACCGACCGCCAGCCGATGCCGATTGACGGGTTCAAGCGGGGTGCTTCGCCCATCCAGCGTGGTGATGTCGGCGCGATAGACGTCGCGGCTCTTGGGCACGGCGCCCGCACGCGCGCTCACGAATCCGCACGCGCCCTTGGCGTCGGCGCCGATCTCGATGCGGTAGGCCGGCACGGCGACCACGTCGGCCGCGCCACTGAGCTTCAGGGGCGTGCTGCCCCGCAGGACGTCCGCAACGACGCGTCCCGCCCCACGTTGCATCCCCTGTTCCAGCAACGGCGCGGGCGGCGACGCACCATCCAGCCGCACGCCATTCAAGGCAATCAGCCTGTCGCCGACTTTCAGCCCGAGACGCGCTGCGGGTCCGTCAGGCGTCAGCGCGAGCACGGGAAGTCCCGATCGCTGCGCAGAGCGCACATCAATGACTGCGCCCAGTTCATAGCGGACTTGGGCGGGCTTTTGGATTACCTGCGGGCTGCCGGTGTCCTCGAGGTCGCCGCGCTCCGACATCTGCAGCAGGGCGGCGTCCAGTTCGCGGGTCGACTGCGCGGCGGCACTGGATGCCATGCCGGCCGTGAAGGCCGCAGCGAGCAGCGTGCGCGTGAGCATACGGAAGCTATTCATGGCGGTGCCTCAGATTTCGAAAGGTTGGGGAACGACGCTGGCACTGCCGCTGCGCGCGATCGCCTGGCGTCGCTGCCACAGCTGTTGCAACTCCTGCTCGCTGGCGCCGCGCTCATAAGCGTGCTGCAGTTCGCGATCGACGACGCGCAGCGGCTCCTCGTGAAGCGGGGCGCGCGGGGCGGCGGCGAACGTGTCCGGCGACGCGGCAGGAGGCACGACGAGGCGCGTGTAGACGAGAGGCAGCGCGACCAAGGCCAGCACCGCCATGCTCCCGGCGATGATGCGCCTGCGTCGCTCACGCTGGCGCACGCGCGCCAGATGCAGGCGTGGCCACAACGCGGGCGGCAGGGGCGGTTCCGGAAGGGCGGCCAAGCGTGCCTGGACGGATTCAGGGGTCATGAAGCATCTCCACGGGGTTCGAGGCCTTCGCGCAATCGGGCGAGCGAGCGCGACAACAGCGACTTGGACCAGCTGGCCGTGCGGCCGAAGCGACGCGCGAGGTCCTCGTGCGACCAGCCTTCCATTTCGTGCAGCCATACGACAGTACGGGCGAGCGGCGGCAACCGTCGCAACAAGGCCTCCGCATCGGCGGCATCGGCGGGCGACATGCGGGCTTCATCGACGAGGGCGTCGAGTTCCGCGTCGGTGCCGGTGCGCGGGAGCCGGCGCAGGCGATCGATCGCCAGGTTGGCCGCCACGCGCTTCAGCCAGGGCCGCAACGGCGTGTCTTCGCGCAGGCCGGACAGGAAGCCGAACATGCGCAGGAAGGTCTCCTGCACGATGTCCTCCGCTTCCTCCGCGTTGTTCGTCAGCCGGAAAGCCAGTGCGTGCACGGCGCTCGCGTGGGCTTGGTACAGCGCTTCGAACGCCGCCTGGTCGCCACGGCGGGCGCGGCGCAGCAGCTGCGCTTCCGGGGCGTGGTCGGGGACGCGGGCATCCATACGAACCACAGTACGTGCGAAGGACGTATTCCGTCGCGACGGCGGCTGCTAGGGTGCGAGGTCGCGGTTCAGGTCTGCCAGGCGCTCTGGCGTGCCGACATCGGTCCAGCGTCCCTGCAGGCGTTCGCCGGTGATGGCGCCTGCTGCCATGCCGGCATGCAGCAGGGGCAGCAGCGGAAATCGGGGCTTGCCCGCGACCGTGTCGCGGACCTGGCCGGCCGCGTGCCGCTGCCACTCATCGAGCAGGGCCGGTCGGTAGATGCCCAGGCCGGCGTACGTCAGGCGGTGCTCGCCTTCACGGTGCACCGTGCCCATCGCATCCAGCGCGAAGTCGCCGCGTGGCGCGAAGACGGGTGGGTCGACCATCGCCAGGTGCGCCAGCCCGGCCGGTTCGCGCGGCAGACGAGCGAAATCGAAATCGGTCCAGATGTCGCCGTTGACCAGCAGGAACGGCGCATCCCCCAACAGCGGGAGCGCATTGAGCATGCCGCCGCCGGTTTCCAGGGGCGTGTCCCCTTCGTAGAGGTAGTGGATCCGCAAGCCCCAACGCGTGCCGTCGCCGAGCACTTCGGGGAAACGGTCGGCCAGCCAACTGGTGTTGACCACCACGTCCTGCACGCCGAGTGCCGCCAACTTCTCCAGATGCCACACGATGAGCGGCTTGCCGCCGGCTTCGATCAGCGGCTTGGGCGTGCAGTCGGTCAGCGGCCGCATGCGCTCGCCAAGGCCGGCGGCGAAGACGAGCGCCTTCATGCGATCTCACCGCGGGCGTGCAGAACAGGCTTGATCCGCGCATCGAGCAGGCCGCGCAGGCCGGCCAGTTCGGGATAGCGCGGCAGCACCTCGTCGAGGTAGCGGATGAAGCGCGGCACGTCAGGCAGGTAACGGGTCTTGCCATCGCGGTAATGCAGGCGGGAGAAGATGCCGAGGATCTTCAGGTGCCGCTGGATGCCCATCCAGTCCGCGTCCCGCAAAAACACCTTCAATTCCGGAACCGGCAGCCCGGCGCGTGTGGCACGGGCGTGGTAGCGGGCGAGCCAGCCGTCGACGCGTTCCAGAGGCCAGCTCAGGAACGCGTCCTTGAACAAGCTCATTGCGTCGTACGCGATCGGACCGCGCACGCAGTCCTGGAAATCCAAGACCGCCGGCCCCGGTGTCACTGGCATCAGGTTGCGGGGCATGAAATCGCGGTGCGTCAGCACGCGGGCTTGCCGCAATGCGTTGTCCATCAGGCGGCGTTGCGCCAGTTCCAATCCATCGGCTTCGCCGCAATCCAACGTCAATCCCAGGTGCCGGCGCAGGAACCATTCGTCGAACAGGCCCGCGTCGCGCTGCAGCAGGGCTTCGCCGAACTCGCCCATGCCCTCGGGCGGCGCGATCGCCTGCAGGCGCAGCAACTGCTCGAGGGCGGCATCGAACCAGGTGTCGGCGTTGTCGTCGCTGATGACGTGCGCCAGCGTGGGGCCGCCCAGGTCTTCCAGCAGCAGGAAGCCGTTCTCGATATCGATGGCGAGCACCTCGGGCACGCGCACGCCGCCGCCCAGGAGCAGCCCGCGCATGGCCAGCCAGGGACGCACGTCCTCCAGGCCGGGCGGCGAGTCCATCACGATGCGTCCGGGGCCATCGCCCAGGCTGCGCCAATAGCTGCGGAAGCCGGCGTCCATCGACGCACGTTCGAGCTGCGCGTAGGGGTCGCCGAGCGCGCCGCGCGCCCAGTCCAGGCGCTGGGCGCCGCGCCCGGAAGGGTCCTGAATCGTTGGGTTCATGCAGTTGCGGCCGGGCACAGGCAGTAAAGGGCTACAGGGTAAACTGGCGCCCTACCGACTTGCGAGGCTTGCATGGCCCAACTCCAACCAGTGCTGCTTTCCGGCGGCTCCGGCACGCGCCTGTGGCCGCTCTCGCGTGAAGCCTATCCGAAGCAGTTCCTGCCGCTGGCCGGCGACGACACCATGGTGCAGGCCACCTGGCGTCGCGTCGAAGCGTTGGCCGACCTCGCGCCGATCGTGGTCGCGAACGAGGAACATCGCTTCCTCGTTGCTGAACAACTCCGCCAGGTAAGCTCACCGGTGCCGGCGATCCTGCTGGAACCGGTCGGCCGTAACACCGCACCGGCGATCGCCGCCGCCGCACTGCAGGCGATGGCGGACGGTACTGATCCGCTGCTGCTGGTGCTGCCGTCGGACCATGTCGTCCGCGACGTGGCCGGCTTCCAGCGCGCCGTGCGCGATGCTTCGGCAGCGGCCGAGGCGGGCGCGCTGATTACCTTCGGCATCGTGCCCGATGCGCCGGAAACGGGCTTCGGCTACATCCAGGCCGAAGCCGGCGACGGCCTGCGCAAGGTCTCGCGCTTCGTCGAGAAGCCGGATGCCGCCACCGCCCAGTCCTACCTCGATGCAGGCGGCTATTACTGGAACAGCGGCATGTTCCTGTTTCGCGCAAGCCGCTTCCTGGAGGAACTGGCCCGCTTCCGCCCCGACATCGTCGATGCGGTGCGTGCGGCGCACGCAGCCGCGCGACATGACGGCGATTTTGTGCGCCTGGACAAGGACGCGTTTGCGGCGTGCCCATCGGATTCCATCGACTACGCCGTGATGGAGAAGACCGCGGATGCCATGGTGCTGCCGGTGGATATCGGCTGGAACGATGTGGGCAGCTGGTCCGCCCTGTGGGACGTGGCGGAGCGCGACGCCGACGGCAATGCGCACCATGGCGACGTGATCGCGGTCGACAGCCGCAACAGCTATGCCTACGCGCAGCGACTGGTGGCGTTGGTAGGCGTGGATGACATCGTGGTGGTGGAGACGGACGACGCGGTGCTGGTCGCGCGCAAGGACCGCGTGCAGGACGTCAAGTTGGTCGTGGCCCGGCTGAAGGAAGAACAACGCAGCCAGGCCGTCCTGCACCGCGAAGTGCACCGCCCCTGGGGCAGCTACGACTCCGTGGACAATGGCGGGCGCCATCAGGTGAAGCGGATCAAGGTCAAGCCCGGCGCCGCGCTGAGCCTGCAGATGCACCATCACCGAGCCGAGCACTGGATCGTCGTCAGCGGCACCGCCAAGGTCACCCGCGGCGACGAGACGCTGCTGTTGTCGGAGAACGAAAGCACGTACATCCCGCTTGGCGTCAAGCACCGCCTGGAGAATCCGGGCAAGGTGCCGCTGGAACTGATCGAAGTGCAGTCCGGCAGCTATCTGGGCGAGGACGACATCGTGCGGTTCGAGGACGTATACGGCCGCAGCCAGTGATCGATCCGCCGACTGAGTCCAACGCAAGAGAAAGGCCCCGCAAATGCGGGGCCTTTTTTGTTCTGTAGATCACTTCTTCTTGCGAACGAAGCCGTAGATAACCAACAGCACGATTGCACCGATTACCGACGCGATGAAGCCGGTCGGTTCGCCCGGGCTGTACCAGCCCAGCGCGCCGCCGATGAAGCGGGCCAAGAGCGCGCCCAGGATGCCGAGCACGATGGTCATGAAGAAGCCGAGCTTGTCGTCGCCGGGCTTCAATGCGCGTGCGAGCAGGCCAGCGAGGAAGCCGATGAGCAGGGTCCAGAGAATACCGCCACCAAAAATCTGTTCCATCGAATCGCTCCGGTTGGGAAGGTGTGGGGCGAGACGAGCCTAGCAGGCCGCCGGGCGCAAGGGCCATCCCTGTAGGCTGGAAACGGAAACGCCGGGTTTCCCGGGCGTTCCACGCGCACTGCGGATCAGCGGCTCAGCAGCAGCCGTGATCGCCATGCTGCTCGCCACCGGCCACGGCGGCCACACCGGTCGTCTCGCCACGCACGCTGGCCGCGTGGTGTTCGGCGATCACCCGGGCGACGCAGGCAGTGACCTTCTTGCCCATCGGGATGTGCAGGAATTCGTTCGGGCCGTGCGCGTTGGAGTGCGGGCCCAGCACGCCGGTGATCATGAACTGCGCACCGGGGAACTTCTCACCCAGCATGCCCATGAAGGGAATCGTGCCGCCTTCGCCCATGTACATCGCCGGCTTGCCGAAGAATTCGCGGCTGGATGCATCGATGGCCTTCTCCAGCCACGGCGACATCGTCGGCGCGTTCCAGCCGGTGCTGGCCTTCTCGAGTTCCAGACTAACGTGGGCGCCGTTCGGCGGGTCCTTCTCCAGCAGGTCCTTCAGCAGTTGGCCGGCCTGCTTGCCTTCCAAGGTCGGCGGCAGGCGCAGCGACAGTTTCACCGACGTATGCGGGCGCAACACGTTGCCGGCCGAAGACAACGGCGGCATGCCGTCCACGCCGGTCACCGACAGCGCCGGGCGCCAAGTGCGGTTGAGCACCAACTGGGCCAGGTCGTCCGCCATCGGCGTCATGCCGGGCAGGAACGGGAACTTGTCGAACACGGCAGTATCCAGCACGCGGGCGGCTTCCTGCGCCTGCGCCAGGCGGTCCGCCGGAATCTCCACCTGCAGGCCTTCGGGCAGGATGCGACCGGTCTGCTCGTCCTCCAGGCGCGACAGCAACTGGCGCAGCAGGCGGAAGCTCGACGGCACGATGCCGGACGCATCGCCGGAGTGCACGCCTTCCTCAAGCACCTTGACGGTGAAATTGCCGCCGGCCAGGCCGCGCAGCGACGTCGTGCACCACAGCTGCTCGTAGTTGCCGCAGCCGGAATCCAGGCATACCACCAGCGAGGGCTTGCCGATGCGATCGGCGAGGTGGTCGACGTAGGCGGGCAGATCGTAGCTGCCAGACTCTTCGCAGGCCTCGATCAGCACCACGCAGCGCGCATGAGGCACGCCCTGCTGCTGCAGCGCCTGGATGGCGGCCAGCGAGCCGAAAATCGCGTAACCGTCGTCGGCGCCACCGCGGCCGTACAGCTTGTCGCCCTTGATCACGGGAACCCACGGGCCCAGGTCCTCGTCCCAGCCGGTCATTTCCGGCTGCTTGTCCAGGTGGCCGTACAGCAGCACCGTGTCGGCGCCGGTGTCGGGGCCACTGGCCGGAATCTCGATGAAGATCAGCGGCGTGCGGCCCTCCAGCCGGACCACCTCCACCTGCATGCCGGGCACCGACTGGGCCTTCGCCCAGCGTTCCATCAGCTGCACCGCCTGTTCCATGTACCCGTTGGCCACCCAGTCCTTGTCGAACATCGGCGACTTGTTCGGGATGCGGATGTACTCGACCAGCTGCGGGACGATCTCGTCATCCCATTTTTCGGCTACGTAGCGGTCGACTTTGGCGGTATCCATGGCAACTCCGGGTACTGGATGCAGTGATCGCCCATTCTACGCCCCCACGGGTAGGACTTTTCCTACACGGTGGCGCGGCATTTACGGGCAGACCCTTGCGAGCCGGAGCGATACCTTGGGTGTCGTGGGCGCTGGAGACTTTCCACACCGTCGCAAGCGACGGAAGCATGGCGGATACGGCGACGCATCCGTCATCCATGGAGAGTCCAACGTCACAAGGAGAGTCGTCATGAAGTCATTCATCCAGTTTGCCAAGGTCATCGCGCTGTCGTTGCTATTGGCCGTGCCGGCGCTGGCGGCGGAGAAGGTCAACATCAATACGGCCGACGCCGCCGCGCTGGACCGGGTCCTGGTCGGCGTGGGGCCCGCCAAGGCTGCTGCGATCGTGGATTACCGCAAGGCCAATGGTCCGTTCAAGAGCGCTGAAGAGCTGGCAATGGTGAAGGGCATCGGCCTGAGCCTGGTGGAGCAGAACCGGGAGCGCATCGAACTGCGCACCAGCGCGGCGCAAGCCAAGCCTGCTGCCGCGAGCGCCGCCAAGCCGAAGCCGGTGGCCAGGCGTTGATCAATTCCCGCGTGAGGCCGCTTCCACAGGACGTGGACACCTCACGCAGGGGCAGGATGCCAGGGGAACCAGGCAGGATGCCGACAAGGACGTACTTATTGAGCGAGGGATTCGCGATGACCAGGGTTGACCCTGGTGGAAGGCAGGAGCCGACACGGAGGTGAGCATCGCCCGGGCACGCAGGATGTGCGCCCGGGCGATGTGCTTTCTGCGATGGACGGGTGTCGAAGTGCGCAGGTGATGTCGGGCTAGAATCGCGCATCGACATCGGGCGGGGTTCCCATGCTGGAGGCATCGCAGGTCATTCCGGCCAATGAGTACCGGCGCGAGCGCTGGAAGAACGGACTCGGATGGACGCGCGAGATCATCCGTGTTCCCGAAAGTGACGCCTGGCATTGGCGGTTGTCGATCGCAGAGATCGAGCGCGATGCCGCCTTCTCCGCGTTCCCCGACGTTGATCGTGAACTCGTGCTCGTGCGGGGGAACGGGCTCCGCCTGTGCTTTGGCGATGGGCGCTGCGTGACACTTGAGCCGCCGCACGGAAGGCTGCGCTTCCGTGGCGAAGACGACGTGCACGGCGAATTGGTTGATGGCCTGACGCACGACTTCAATCTGATGTGGCGACGCGATGCCGTGCGCGCGGAGCTGTTCCATCGGCCGCTAGTGGGGCCGATGTTGTTCTTCGCCGAGCCGGGCGTCAGCTGGGCCATCCATCTGCTCGCGGGCCAGGCGGCGTTCGACGTCGCGGATGGCTTGCCCGCGCTCTGGACGGGGGATACGGCGTTCCTCGTATCGACTGAGGGCCGCAGGCGATACGCACTGCAGGGCGGGGGCGAACTGCTCGCCATCCGTATCGAGGATCCGGCGCGGAGCGAGCCCGTTCCGTGACGACGCGGGATCAGTAGACGTCGCGCCGATAGCGGCCCGTGGCCAGCAGGTCTTCCACGCAGGCGTTGCCGAGCACCTCGCGCAAGACCTCGTCCACACCGGGCGCCATGCCCTCCAGGCTGCCGCAGACATAAAGCGCTGCGCCCGCCTCGATCCATTCACGCAGCCGCCGCGACTGCGCACGCAACGCATGCTGTACGTAGCGGTGCGCGCCGCCGTCGCGAGAGAAAACCTGATCCAGATGCTCCAGATGGCCTTCCGCCAGCCAATGCGCGACTTCTTCGCCATGGAAGCCGTCATGCGCGCGCTGGCGCTCACCGAACAGCAACCAGTTGCGATGCGCGCCCACGCGCTCGCGCGCACGCAGGTGCGAGCGCAGGCCAGCGAGTCCCGTTCCGTTGCCAATCAGGATCATCGGCACGTCGTGCATGGGCGCGTGGAAATTGGGGTTGCGTCGGATGCGCAACGCGATGCCGTCTCCGGGTACGGCATGTCGGCACAGCCAGCCGCTGCCCAATCCCGGCGTCCCGTCCTCGCGTGTCATCAGGCGCACGAGCAGATGCAGGGCGCCGTCGGTCGGAATCGAGGCGATCGAGTACTCACGATGGGGCAACGGCACGGCCGCATCGGCCACGGTTTGCGCCGAGACGTTACCCGGAAGGGCAGGCGTTGAAGGCCATTGGCTTGCCGCCACCACATCGGCTAGCGCGTACGTGTCGCTCTGCCAGGTCACGCGTTCCTCAGGCGAGCGGCTGATCGATTGCAGGAAAGCGAGGACGTCGGCGCGCGCATGCCGCGGACCGATCTCGGCGATGTCGCCGGCCTCCCAGTGCACGGGTACGCCGGCGGGCGGCGCGAGGGAAATGTGGAAAGCGGGACCGCCCACGCTGCCGGGATTCAGTTCGCGGCGCTCGATCAACGACCACGTCGCATAGCGCGGTGCTTCCCAGTCGGGAAGATCGGCGCTTCCGCTGATCTGGCCCAGATGGTGTTGCCAGTGGCGCAGGGCGCCGTCGTCCGCATTGTCGACTTCGACCAGATCGAACATCGGTTGCGCAGCATGTCGGCGCAGCCATTCGTCCAACTGGTGGCCGAAGGCGCAGAAGTGCTGGTACTCACGATCGCCCAAAGCGAGGACGGCGTAGCGGAGAGGCGCCAGCGTCGCGGGTTGGCCCATCACCGACCGCACGAAGCCCAGTGCCGGATCCGGCGGATCGCCTTCGCCCGTGGTGCTGACGATGAAGAGCGCCTGTGAAATTTGTGCCAGGCGTTTGCCATCCAGGTGTTCGAGGGCGCAGCGCTGCACCTGCATGCCGGCCTTGCGCAGCGACGCTGCCGTCAGGTCGGCCACTTCGATGGCGAAACCGGTCTGGCTGGCGTGCACTACCCAAGTGGCGTCCTGCGGCACGGTGGTGCCGGGCGACGCCGCACGATCCCGCCGGTGCGCCCACCGCAGCAAGACGGCGGTGAATCCAAGATAGCCAAACAGGGCAGCGCCTGCAGCAATCCATCGCGCGGCGGCCGGGGAAGCCACCCACCAGTCACCGCCTTGCCAACGGGCCATCAGCGCTGCGATGCCGGCGAGCAGCGCCAACACGAGCGCATTGCCCGCGCGCGTGCGGAAGGTGGATCCCGCCGGCATCGGACTCATGCGTCGAGATGCCGTTCGAAAGCGGGGGTCGCGTGTTCGACCAGGCCGTCAGGCGTACGCTCGAGGAAGCGGGCAGCCAGGCCGAGCGCTGAGGCATGCGCGTGGCCTGCTTGGGTGCCCATCACGGTGAGCGCCGTCGCCCAGGCGTCCGCTTGCATCGCGGTATCGGCGACGACGGTGACGGCTGCGGCCACGTCATGGACCGGAACGCCGGTGCGCGGATCGATCGTGTGCGAGTAGCGGGTGCCGTCATGTTCATAGGCATGCCAGCGATCGCCCGAGGTGGCCACGGCGACGCCGTCCAGTCGCAGCACGCGAGGCTCCAGGCCTTCGCTTTCGGCTTCTTCGTCCGGCGAGGATTCGACCAGCACGCGCCACGGCTGTCCGTCGGATTTGCCACCGTAGCCGTAGAGCTCGCCACCGACTTCGACCAGGGCGCCGTCGATGCCACGTTGCCGGAGCAAGGCGACCACCACGTCCACGCCGTAACCCTTGGCGATGGCCGACAGATCCAGGGTGATGCCGCCGCGCTGGAGCACGCGTGCGGCCGCCGGATCGAACGACAGGTGTTTCCAACCCACGCGCTCACGCGCCTGCGCCAGCGCTGCATCGGTCGGGCGACCACGCGCGTGGGCATGCGCGCCGAAACCCCAGGCCGCGACGAGCGGTGAGATGGTCGGATCGAACGCGCCTTCGCTGCGCGCGGCGACATCCAGGGCGGCGGCCAACACGGTGGCGAACCCTTCCGGCAGCACGAACCAGGTGCCGGCCTCCGCGCGGTTGAAACGGCTGATGTCCGAATCCGGTTCCCACGTGCTCATCTCGGCGACCACGCGATCGAGGCGCGCCTGCACGGCGTCATGCAGCGTGTGCAGATCGATGCGCGCACGCGCATGGAAGCGCACCGACCAGGTCGTGCCCATCGTCTGCCCATGCAGGGCCTGCACGGGCACGTTCGGTGCGGAAGAAGCGGGGAGGGTCGCGTTCATGCGGTGACGCCGCCGGATCGGAGTCCGGCGGCGCGTTGCGGCTTACTGCGGAAGCACTTCCAGCGTGGCCACGTAACTCAGGCGACGCTGCTTCGCCTGCGGAATCGTGGTCTTGGTGTCTTCCGTGCCGGTTTCCAGCC
Source organism: Pseudoxanthomonas sp. G3 (assembly GCF_057654715.1). Lineage (NCBI taxonomy): Bacteria > Pseudomonadati > Pseudomonadota > Gammaproteobacteria > Lysobacterales > Lysobacteraceae > Pseudoxanthomonas > Pseudoxanthomonas sp. G3. Next base: position 3,152,457 of record NZ_CM172805.1, on the reverse strand, counting down.
AGTACATGCCGGCTTCCGGCCAGGTCACGCTGAACTCGCCGTTGGCGTCGGTGGTGACCTTGATCTCGTCCTGCGCGTTGCGGTAACGCGTACCGCCGCGGGTGATCTCGAATTCCAGGCCCGCCGCCGGCTTGCCGTCGACCAGCATCTTGAACGTGGCCTTTTCACCGGCGAACAGATCGTTCGGATGCGTCACCGGCAGCAACTCCAGGCCTTCACCTGTCGCCTTCAGCGCAGTGTCGTTCGGCGAACCATTGGTCACGAACGTCTCGATGCGGCCGACCGATTGCGAGACCTGCAGGTTCTTCGCGTCCTTCGGCACCTTGGTGGCGAGGTCCTCGGGCTTGGCGCCGCGCAGGCCGGCCGGCTTGCCGTCGGCCCCTTCCCAGCGAACCATCAGGCCCTTGTTGACGGTCGCGATGCGGTAGGTGCCCTGCTGCTTCAGTTCGACGTCGAACACGGTGCGGTACTTGCCAGTGGCGAGGTTCTGCGCGTCCGCGGCGCTGCCGTCCGGCGCAGTGATGACCAGGCCTTCGGTGCGCAGCGGCACGTGGTTGAAGTAGAACAAGTCGTTCGACACCGCGGCATCCACCGTGATCCACGGATTGGTGCCGGCGATGACGGTCTGCGACGGCATCATCCAGGCCTTGTGGGCCAGGGCGCTGGCGGGGATGACGGAGGCCAGGGCGATGGCCACGGCAAGGGAACGCTTCATCGGAATCTCCAGCTGCGTACGTGGAAAGGGATCAGGGCTTGACGGTCAGGGTGACGGCACCGAGTTCGGTGGTGCCTTGCGCCTTGCCGGTCTGCGGCGGCTTCTTGGCCGGCCAGCTGAAGGGGATCTTCAGCAGTTCGCGGCCACCGACTTCGCGCGCGGCTTCGACGACCAGCGTGTAGTCGCCCGGCGCCAGGTTGGCCAACTGCGGCTGCTTGTCGGTGAAGCTCAAGGCGTGCTTGCCGACCGGCTTGGTCGGGCCGGTGACGCCATCCACCGGCACCTTCAGCGTGCGGCCGGACTTGCGCCACCACTGGCGCATGTCGGGCAACCACTTGGTGCCGTGGCCTTCGGCGGTGTCGCGCTGCTGGTACCAGACCGACAGGTTGGCGGCGACCTTCTGGTCCGCGCCTTCGATCCAGATCGCCACGTACGGGCGGTGGTACTCGGCCACGTTGAGCTTGGGGATTTCGACATTGATGTCCAGGGTGGCGGCATAGGCCGGTGCGGCCAGCAGGCCGCTGAGCGCGATGGTCAGCGTGGTGTGGACGGCGATCTTGGACATGCGGTCACTCGTGGGTGCGGGAAGGATCAGTGGATGAAGAGCAGGGCGATCAGCAGCGGCACCAGCAGGCCCAGCCCAACCATCGGCCAAGTCATGCGCCGCTGCCGGCCATGCAGGTAGAGCAGGAACAACCCGGTGATGCAGAACACCAGACAGGCCACTGCGAAGACGTCCAGGAACCAGCTCCAGGCGGTGCCGGCGTTGCGACCCTTGTGCAGGTCGTTGAAGTACGAGATCCAGCCACGATTCGTGCGCTCGTACTCCACAGCACCCGTTTCGCGGTCGATGCTCAACCACGCGTCGGTGCCCGGGCCCGGCATGGAGAGATAGACCTCCACGTCGGACCATTCCGCCTGCCGCGCGCCGATGGCGATCGATAACTCGTCTTCCAGCCACTTGGCGACACGCGGGGGAAGCGCTGCATTGCCTTCCTGGCGATCGCCGAGGCCCGCCAGCACGGTCGCGGGCAGCGTCGCCGTGCGATTGCTCACCTCGGGTTTGGCCTCGATGCGCGCGGCGTGGTTGAGGGTGATGCCGGTGATCGTGAACAGCAGCATCCCCACTAGGCAGACCGCCGAGCTGATCCAGTGCCACTGGTGCAGCGTACGCAGCCAGAAGCCACGACGTTGCTGCTGCAGGGCTGGGGAGGCGGGTGGAGACAACGGCGTCTCGAAGGCAGGAGGGCGGGGTGGCCATTACATCACAGATGAGAATGGCTCTCAATTGAGATCGACTCTCGTGGTGACCTGGACGGCCTGGTGCGCGTGGCTCAGGTCTCCGCCCATTGGCGCAGGAGGTTGTGATAGACACCTGTCAGCTGCACCAGCGCGGGATGCTCCGGCACATCGGCGGTAAGGCGGCGGATGGACACGTCCAGTTCGAACATCAGCCGTCGGTGCCCGTCATCGCGCACCATGCTCTGCATCCAGAAGAACGAGGCCACGCGCGCACCGCGGGTCACCGGCGTCACCTTGTGCAGGCTGGTGCCGGGATAAAGCACCATGTGGCCGGCCGGCAACTTCACGCTCTGCGTGCCGAAGGTGTCTTCGATGATCAACTCGCCGCCGTCGTACTCGTCCGGCGCGCTGAGGAACAGGGTGGCCGACAAATCCGTGCGGACGGGATCGACGCCCCCGCGGCTACGGTCGTAGCGGATCGCATTGTCGACGTGGTACCCGAACGACTGGCCCCCATCGTAGCGGTTGAACAGCGGCGGATAGATGCGCTTGGGCAGCGCCGCGGAGAAGAACGTGCTGTTGCGCGACAGCGCCTCCAGAATCAGTGCACCCACATCGCGCGCCGCCGGCGAATCTTCGGGGAGCTGGGCGTTGTCCTTGGCCTTGGCCGACTGGTAGCCCGCGGTGACGCGGCCGTCCGCCCAATCGGCGGCATCCAGGCGCGCCCGTGCCTGCGCGACCTGCGCGGGAGTCAGGATCTCCGGAATCGCCAGCAGCATGTCGGTTCACCTCGAACAGAAAACCCCGCCCATTGTGCATAGGCGGGGCATGGGACGCGGACGTATCAGAAGCGGAACGTGGCCGTCAGCACCGCGGAGCGGCCTTCGCCCGGGTTGGCCCATCCGTTGCCGGCGGTGACCACGCCTGCGGCGTTGACGGTCAGGTTGTTGCGAATGCCGGTGTAGTACTCCTCGTCGAACAGGTTGCTGACGTTGAGCTGCAGGCCGATACGTTCGTTGATCTGGTAGCCGACCATCGCGCGGTGGACCCAGTAGGCCTCCGTCTTCAGGTAGGCCGTCGCCGAGGAGTTGTTCGGATAGAAACTGCCCTGATAGGTCGCACCGTAGCCGAAGGTCCAGTCACCCAGTTCGTACGTGCTCCAGAGGCTGGCCGAGTGGCGTGGCGTCTGGGTCAGTTCGTTGCCCTTGACCGGATCGCTCGCCGCGCCATCCGCGGCATTCTGCAGGACTTCGCTGTCCAGGAACGTGTAGTTGGCGAACACCGCCCATTCGCGGGTGATGTTGCCGGCCACGCCCAGCGCAACGCCGTCAACACGCGCCTTGCCATCCAGCACCTGCTCCGGCTGCAGCGGATCGACGCTGGCCACCTTGTAGTTCTGGCGTTCGTTGCGGAACAGCGCGGCCGTCAACGCCAGGCGATTCTGCAGCACGTCCCACTTGGTGCCCAGCTCGATGTTGACCGCGGTTTCCGGATCGACGTTGCAGGTCACCGCGCTGCACGCGCCATTGACCGACGACTTCGACGGCGTCTTGCTGTTGGCGTACGACAGATAGACGCTGGCATTGTCCACCGGCTTGTAGACCAGGCCGGCGCGGTAGGAGAACAGATCGTCCTCGTTCTCGAACACACCGCTCACGCCGGTGATCTGGCCCGTCGTGGACACGATGTAGTTCACCGTGTCGCCTTCGTTGTGCTCATAGCGCGCACCGAGGTTCAACAGCCACTGATCGCCGAACTTCAACGTGTCGAACACGTACACCGCCTGATTGTTCAGGCTGCCCTCGGTACGGCCGGTGCGGAAGTAGTTCTGCGGACCGGTCCAGACGTTGTACGGGTTGTCGAAGTTCTGGAGCTGATAGGTGATGCCCGTCGTGGAGCCGTCGGGATTGCGGAACGTGGTGCCGGTGTCGAGTTCGAAGTCTTCCTTGCTGAAGGACACGCCGACGACGACGTCATGGCGCACAGCGCCGGTGCTGAAGCTGGCCGTCAGGTCGGTCTGGCTGTGGGCGATGAAATTCTCGGTATCGCGCACCAGTCCGCGTGGGCCGCCACTGGGATTCCAAGTCCCTGCCGGCTGACGCACCGTGGTGCTGCCGGGCATGAACGCGCAAGGGCCTCCGGTGTAGGGATCAGTGCCGTCGAAGCGGCACCAGCTGCCTTGCAGGGCCGTCGCGTTGGTGTACTGCTCCACGCGCTGCAGGCGGCCCAGACTGCGCAGGCTGACGTGGTCGCCGAAGTCCATCTCGAGCACGCCGGTCAGCATGTCCACGTCGCTTTCCTGGCGCGACGTGTTCCGGTAACCGAAATAGGTTTCGCGGTCGACGCCTGGCAACGGGCCGTCGTTGAACGGGCTTAGCGCGAACGGCACACCGTACTGCGGCATGTTGTTGTCGTGCTGGTGCAGGTAGCTCACGGTGAAGCGGGTATCGGAGTCCAGGCCGAATGCGATCGAGGGGGCGAAGCCCCAGCGGTGCTTGAATTCTTCGTCGCGGCCCGGGACATCCTGGGTATGGCCCATGGCGTTCAGGCGGACGGCGATGCCGTTCTCGAAATCGAAATTGCTGTCGGCGGTCACGCGGCCGTACTTGTCCGAGCCGGCGCCCACGGTAACGGTATTGAAATCGCCTTCGCGCGCGGTCTTGCTGACCAGGTTGATGGTGCCGCCGACGGAGCCTGCACCCGACATGGCCGAGTTGGCGCCGTTGATCAGTTCGATCGACTCGAGGTTGAACGTGTCGCTACGCGTGTACTGCGCACTGTCGCGCACCCCGTCGGTGGTGATGTCGCTGCTGGCGGTGAAACCTCGCAGGTTGATGCTGTCGCCATACCCGCCGCCGCCTTCGCCGGCGCCGAAGGTGATGCCGGGCAGCGTGCTCAGCACGTCCTTCAGGCCGAGCAGGTTCTGCTGCGCCATGACCTCGCTGGTCACGACGGTGATCGTCTGCGGCGTATCCACCAATGCCTCGGTGTATTTCGGCGAGCTGGCTTTCTGCACGCGCTCACCGTGCACCTCGACGGTGTCCAGTTCCTTGGCCTGCATGGCGGCATCGGCCGGCGCTTCGCCGGCAGGCGCGGCGAGAGCCGGGGCGGTGATCGCCATGAGCAGGGCAGCGGTCAGGGGGGAAGGGCGGAAGTTCATAGGCATCCTTGGGTGCTTGGGCGGATGACCCGGTGGCGATAGCTGCGGGACAGAGGTGAGAAAAAGGGATTCGTTAGTGCGCGATGCGCGGCGCACAGGCGGGGCGCCTGGCGCGCCCGGGCGGCCTCAGCGAGGGGGGCCGCAGCCCCAGCAGGCGGGGGCGAACGCGTGCGCGAGCCGTCGGCCTTGGGGGGGGCGGATGACAGTCGGCAGGACGGGACGAAGGACGCGCGGCACCGGGGCCTCGAAGGGCGGGCTGCGGCGGGCTGCCGCAGGGTGCGACAGGATAATGAGAATGATTTGCGATTACAACAGAATGTTCACATTCTGAGGGTCAGTCCCGGTCGTCCCGGGTCCAGATACCGCCGTGTTCCAGGCGGACCGGGAACTTGGCCACCGGCGAGTAGGCCGGGGCGCACAGGGCGCGGCCGTCGCGGATATCGAAGCGCGCCCCGTGCAGGACGCACTCGATGCTGGCTTCCGCCGGGTCAAAGTGGCCGGAGGACAGCTCGAAGTCCTCGTGGCTGCATTTGTCTTCCAGCGCGTACAGGTCGCCGTCGTGGTTGAGGACGACGATCGGCGTCCCGGTGACCTCGTCGAACACCGTCTTCAGCTCGCCGGGCAGCAGCTCGCCCGTGGCGCAGACGAAGGTCCAGGTATCGCTCATGCGAGGGCCCCCGCCAACGGCTTCTCGAGGATCTCGAAGCGAAGGTCGTTGCGCTTGGGAATGCCATAGCGCTCGTCGCCGTAGGGAAAGGGTTTCTTGATGCCGGTGCGCAGATAGCCGCGTCGGCCGTAGAACGCGATCAGTTCTTCGCGGATGTCGATCACCGTCATCCGCATCGCCGGCAGGCGCCATTCGTCCCGTGCGATGCGCTCGGCTTCGGCCAGCACGGCCTTGCCCACGCCGCCGCCCTGCAGGTCGGGCCGAACGGAGAACATGCCGAAATAGCCGGCGCCGTCCTCCTCCGCCACGTGCGCACAGGCGAGCAGCGTTCCCGTGCGCTCGGCCAGGAGGATACGGCTGCGGTCGCGGTCGATGTCACGGGCCAGCCCGTCCGGATCGATGCGCTGGCCATCGAGCATGTCGGCTTCGGTGGTCCAGCCCTGCTTGCTCACATCGCCGCGGTAGGCGGACGTGACGAGGGCGACGAGGGCCGGGATATCGGCGTGGGTAGCGGTGCGGAAGGTCAAGGTATCCATGCCGTCCATTGTAGGGCGGCGGCCCGCTCCGACGCAGCGTCAGACGAGCAGGTTTCGGGCCTTCCGGAGGGCGACGATGAAACGCTCCACATCCTCGTGTGAGTTGTAGAACGCAAATGAAGCCCGCAGCGTGGCGGCCACGCCATAGAACTGCAGCAGAGGATGCGCGCAGTGCTGGCCGGAGCGGACGGCGACGCCCTCCAGGTCCAGCAGCGTCGCCAGGTCGTGTGCGTGCGCGCCTTCGATCAGGAAGGAAATCACCGCCGCCTTGTCCGGCGCACGGCCGAAGATGCGCAGGCCTTCGATGCCATCCAGCTCCTCCGTCGCATGCGCCAGCAGTTCCGCCTCGCGTGCTTCGACGTTCGCCATGCCCAGCGCATCCAGATAGTCGACCGCGGCGCCCAGGCCTATGAAGCCAGCGATGTTCGGCGTACCCGCTTCAAACTTGTGCGGCGGGTCGTTGAACACGGTGCCGTTGAAACTGACTTCCTTGATCATCTCGCCGCCGCCGATGAACGGCGGCATGGCCTGCAGGTGCTCCTTGCGCGCCCACAGCGCACCGGTGCCGGTGGGGCCGCACATCTTGTGGCCAGTCAATGCGTAGAAGTCGCAGCCGATCGCGGTGACGTCGACCGCACGGTGCGGCACCGCCTGCGAGCCGTCCACGACGGTGACGATGCCGCGCTTGCGGGCTTCGCGACAAATCTCGCGCACCGGGTTCACCGTTCCCAGCACGTTGGAGGTGTGGGTGATGGCGAGCAGCTTCGCGTCCCCGGTCATCGCGGCGTACAGCGCGTCGAGGTCGAGCGTGCCGTCCTGGCGGATCTCGGCGACCTTCACCCTCGCGCCGGTGCGCTCGGCAACGAGCTGCCACGGCACGATGTTGGCGTGGTGCTCCATGCGCGAGACCAGGATCGTGTCGCCGGCCTTCAGGCGCGGCAGCGCCCACGAGTACGCCACCAGGTTGATCGCGAAGGTGGTGCCGCTGCACAGCACCAACTCGTCTGGCCGCACGTTGAGGAAGCGCGCCAGCGTCTTGCGCGCGCCTTCGTAAGCTTCGGTCGCCTCCGTGCCGAGCGTATGCACGGCACGGCTGACGTTGGCGTTGTGCTGGCGGTAGAAATCGTCGACGGTCTGGATCACCGATGCCGGCTTCTGTCCGGTATTCGCGCTGTCCAGGTAGGTCAGCGGCTTGCCGTTGACCTGGCGGGTGAGCAACGGGAAGTCGGCGCGGACGAGCGCCCAGTCGATGGCACCGGCCTCGCGCAGGGCTTCGTGGTTCATGCCGACTCCAGCGCGGCCAGGGCCGCGTCCACGCGCGCCAGCAGCGCCTCGCGCACGTCGGCGTCTTCGATCACGCCCAGCGGCTCGCGACAGAATGCGGCCGTCAGCAGCTGGCGGGCTTCGGCCTGGGTCAGCCCGCGCGAGCGCAGGTAAAACAAGGCATTGGCATCCAGCTGGCCGACCGTGGCGCCGTGCGCGGCCTTCACTTCATCGGCATGGATTTCCAGCACCGGTTGCGTGTCGATCTCGGCGTTGTCCGACAAGAGCAGGTTCTTGTTCGACAGCGCGGCGTCGGTGCCGTCTGCACCTTCGCGGATCAGGATGCCGCCATGGAACACCGCGCGCCCACGACCGGCGCCGAGCCCGCGCCAGGTGAGTGCGCACGCGGTGTCACGGCCGATATGGTCGATGCCCAGGCGCGTGTCGAGATGGCGACGCCCGCCCGCCAGCAGCACGCCGTTTGCCGTCAGCCGCGCGTTGTCGCCTTCCAGTCGCACGTTGAGTTCATGGCGGGACAGGGCGCCACCCAGTTCCAGGTCGACGCGGCGGTAGTCGGCATCGCGCGCGAGCACCGCATCGGTGCGCAGCAGGGCTGTGGCGCGGTCGCTCTCGGCCTGCACGCGTGCATGCGACAGCGTCACCCCCGTCGCCAGGTGCACGTGGCTGAGCGCATTGATGAAGTGCGCGTGCGGTGTGGCGGCGAGATGGTGTTCCACCACGGTCAGCGACGCGCCGGCGCGCAGTTCGATCAGGTTGCGCAGGTGCCAGGCGCGGTCGGCCCCGTCGTCGGTGCCGATGAAGACCAGGTGCAATGGCTGTTCGCTGCGCACGTTGGCTTCGGCGCGCAGCAGCAGGCCTTCGGTCGCCAGTGCGGCGTTGAGCCGGGCGAAGACTTCGTCCGTGCGTTCGAAGCGGCGCTGCAGGAAGCGCGCCGCATCGCCGCCCTCGGCGAGGGCTTCGGACAGCAGTTGCAGGCTGACGCCGTCCGGCAGGTCGGTGGTCAGCGACAGCGCCACCGAGTAGCGGCCGTTGACGAACACCGCGCGCGGGGCCGGGATGTCGGCCAGCAGCATCGGGTCCAGCGACGGCAGCGCCTCGACCACGGTGAAGCTGCGCCGCTCCAGCTGGCGCAGCGAGGTGTACTTCCAGGCTTCGGTGCGCGGGCCGGGCAGGCCGTCGCGCAGCGCTTCGTCGAGCACGGCGCGGCGCGCGGCGTCGCCGCTGAAGCCGGCCGACAGGGAGTCGAGCAGCGCGCTCATCAGGCCGCCTGCTCCGGTGCCACCCGGTCCTTGATCCAGGCGTAGCCGTGCTGTTCCAGCTCCAGCGCCAGTTCCGGGCCGCCGGTCTCGACGATGCGGCCACCGGCCAGCACATGGACGACGTCCGGCTTGATGTAGTCGAGCAGGCGCTGGTAGTGGGTGATGACCAGGAACGCGCGGTCCGGCGAGCGGAGCGCGTTGACGCCGTCGGCGACGTTCTTCAGCGCGTCGATGTCCAGGCCGCTGTCGGTTTCGTCCAGGATCGCCAGCTTCGGTTCCAGCACGGCGAGCTGGAAGATCTCGTTGCGCTTCTTCTCGCCGCCGCTGAAACCTTCGTTGACGCCGCGGTGCAACAGCTCGTCCTTCAGGTGCAGCACGGCCAGCTTCTCGCGCACCAGCTTGAGGAACTGCATGGAGTCCAGTTCCGACTCGCCGCGCGCCTTGCGCTGCGCATTGAGCGCCGCGCGCAGGAAGTAGGTGTTGTTCACGCCCGGGATCTCGACCGGGTACTGGAACGCGAGGAACACGCCGGCGGCGGCGCGTTCTTCCGGGTCCAGGTCCAGCAACGGCTTGCCGTCGAACTCGACGCTGCCGTCGGTGACCTCATAGCCCTCGCGGCCGGCCAGGATGTTGCCCAGCGTGGACTTGCCGGCGCCGTTGGGCCCCATGATGGCGTGTACTTCGCCCGGCTTCACTTCCAGCGAGAGTCCCTTGAGGATGTCCTTGCCGGCGACGCTGGCGTGGAGGTTGTCGATCTTCAGCATGTTCGTTTCCGTTTGATTCTTTCGAGCCCCTCTCCCAGCGGGAGAGGGGTTGGGGTGAGGGGTGATGGAGTCCCGATGTTTGAGATCGCCGGACTTCGTTGCCCCTCATCCGCCCTGCGCGCAACTTCTCCCGACGGGAGAAGAGAAAAGCCTTATCCCACGCTGCCTTCCAGCGACACTTCCAGCAGCTTCTTCGCTTCCACCGCGAATTCCATCGGCAGTTCGCGGAAGACCTGCTTGCAGAAGCCATCGACGATCATGCTGACGGCGTCTTCCTGGCCGATGCCGCGGGCGCGGCAGTAGAACAGCTGGTCGTCGCTGATCTTGGAGGTGGTGGCTTCGTGTTCCAGCGTCGCGGTGGGGTTCTTCACTTCGATGTAAGGGAAGGTGTGGGCGCCGCACTTCTTGCCGATCAGCAGGCTGTCGCACTGGGTGTAGTTGCGCGCGCCGTCGGCATTGCGGTCCACCTTCACCAGGCCGCGATAGGTGTTCTGGCCGCGGCCGGCGCTGATGCCCTTGCTGACGATCTTGGACTTGGTGCGCTTGCCCACGTGGATCATCTTGGTGCCGGTGTCGGCCTGCTGGCGGTGGTGGGTCAGTGCGACCGAGTGGAATTCGCCCACCGAGTCGTCGCCCAGCAGCACGCAGGACGGGTACTTCCAGGTGATCGCCGAACCGGTTTCCACCTGCGTCCAGGTCACCTTGGCGCGCGCGCCACGGCACTCGGCGCGCTTGGTGACGAAGTTGTAGATGCCGCCGCGGCCTTCCTCGTCGCCCGGGTACCAGTTCTGCACCGTGCTGTACTTGATCTCGGCGTCTTCCAGCGCAACGAGCTCGACCACGGCCGCATGCAGCTGGTTCTCATCGCGCATCGGCGCGGTGCAGCCTTCCAGGTACGAGACGTAGGCCTTGTCCTCGCAGACGATCAATGTGCGCTCGAACTGGCCGGTGTGTCCGGCATTGATGCGGAAGTAGGTGCTCAGTTCCATCGGGCAGCGCACGCCCTTGGGGATGAACACGAAGCTGCCGTCGGAGAACACCGCGGAGTTCAGCGCGGCGAAATAGTTGTCGCCCACCGGCACCACGCTACCCAGGTACTGCTTCACCAGCTCGGGGTGCTCCTGGATGGCCTCGGACATCGAACAGAAAATCACGCCCTTCTCGGCCAGCTCCTTGCGGAAGGTGGTGCCCACGGAGACGGAGTCGAACACCGCATCCACCGCCACGCCGGCCAGCTTGGCGCGCTCGTGCAGGGGCACGCCCAGCTTGTCGTAGGTGTCCAGCAATTCCTGCGGCACTTCGTCCAGCGAGGCGTACTTCGCCTTCGGCGCGCTGTAGTAGCTGATGGCCTGGAAATCGATCGGGCCGATCTTCAGCTTGGCCCAGTGCGGGGCCTGCATCGTCAGCCAGTGGCGGTAGGCGGCCAGACGCCATTCGGTCATCCACTCCGGCTCGTTCTTCTTCGCCGACAGGGCGCGGACGACGTCCTCGTCCAGGCCGGGCGGCAACGAATCGGATTCGATGTCGGTGATGAAGCCGGCGTCGTAGCGACGTCCCAGCTGTTCCAGGATTTCAGCGTTCTCGGTGGCCATCGGGCTGCCTACGGTTCAACGGGTCGCGACCTGCACGGCGATGGATCGCCTGCGCACGTCGTCGGAAGGGGAGGGGGGCGGGGTAACCATCTGGGCGAGAGTGAAGCCGCGCAGGGCGTCGGCCACCACGTCGTTGATCAGACGCCAGTTGGCGCGCGCGCCACATTTCTGGGCGATGCCGCACTGGCTTTCGCTCTGGCTGCACTCGGTCATCGCCAGCGGCCCTTCCATGGCCTCGACGATCTCCACCAGACTGATGTCGGCCGCATCGCGGCTCAGGCGGTAGCCGCCGTGCACCCCGCGCAGGCCTTCCACCAGGCCCGCCTGGGCCAGCGGCTTCAGCACCTTGCTGACGGTCGGCGTCTCCAGACCGGAGTGCTCGGCCAGGTCGGAGGCACTGAGGATCTCGCCCGGCCGGGCGGCGAGCACGGTCAGGACCACGGTGGCGTAGTCGGTCAGCTTGGTGACGCGGAGCATGGGGGAGGGAGCTCGGAAAACGTACCGAAATTGTACGCTTTCACGCCGCCCGGCTCAAACCCCGGGGTTTTCCCCGTTCAGCCGGGGCGCGGCGGTTGACGAATGTCATCCGCGATCGTTGACGGTTGCGACTGATGCGGCATCGGCGGGTTCGGGAAGATGGGTTCCGTCCACTTCCGGACGCCATTCCCGGATCGCCATCATGACCACCCACACTTCGTCCAACTCCATCCCGTCCGCCCGTGGCCTGGACCAAGGCTTCCTCTGGCGCGTGCTGCTCGCCATCGGCGGGGTCTACCTGGCGGTAAAGCTGTTCCGCGGGCTGGGCCAGTTGTTCTGGACCGTCTTCGGCCTGGCCCTGGGCCTGGTCTGGATGTTCAACGGCCGCCTGTTCCCCGGGTAAGGCGGCCGCAAAAGCTCAGTGCGCGGCCGGCGCCTCGGCCGTCGGTGCCGGCAGGACCAGGCCGAGGTACGGTGCCGGCGGCGTCTGGCCGGGCGGCAGCGCCTCGGGCGCGGGCTGGCCGGCGGCGCCGAGCGAATGCACGAAGCGGTAGATCGCGCGGCGGTCTTCTTCGGTCATCGCGCGCACGGCGAAGTCCGGCATCATCGGGCGGGTGCGCAGGTTGGCGCTGTATTCCAGCCACTGCGCTTCGGTGAGCTGCTGCATGCGCAACCGCAGGTTGCTCGGGTAGGTAGTGCCCCACGGGCCATGGAAGCCCATCGGCGAACCCACCAGCCACGCCGCCTTGTCGGTGGTGCCGCCGGATTCTGCATAGCCCGGCGTGTGGCAGTCGTTGCAGCCGGTGGTCCGCACCAGGTATTCGCCGCGGGCGAGTAGGTCGGCATCACTGTCGGCGGGCGTAGGCAGTCGGGTCGCCGTCTGCGTTTCCGCAGGCTGGCAGGCGGACAGGGTGAGGCACAGAGCGGTGGCGAGCAGGAGCGGACTGGCGCGCATGTCGAAGGTCGTGATGAGGGGGACGGGCATCGAACGCGTCGTCCCGCGCGAACCGGCCACGCACCCCGGCGGCCGCGTTCAGGCAATGGAAAGTTGGGAAACCCGCGCGCATGGGCGAGAATCGTCGTTCCTCCCTCCCGCCGGACCCCCGCATGCCCCGCAAGATCGAAGCCCGCCAATCCGACATCCACGGTAACGGCGTGTTCGCCATCGCGCCGATCGCCAAGGGCGAACGCGTGGTGGAGTACAAGGGCAAGCGCCGCACGCATGAGGAAGTCGACGCCGACGACACCGGCGACGTGGACTCCGGCCACACCTTCCTGTTCACGCTGAACGACGACTACGTCATCGACGCCAACTACAAGGGCAACAAGGCGCGCTGGATCAACCACAGCTGCGACCCGAACTGCGAGGCGGTGATCGAGGAGCACGACGGCAAGAATCGCAAGAAGGACAAGGTCTTCATCGAAGCGATCCGCGCCATCAAGCCCGGCGAGGAACTGACCTACAACTACGGCATCACCCTGGACGAGCCGCACACCGCGCGCCTGAAGAAGATCTGGGCCTGCCGTTGCGGCAGCAAGAAGTGCACGGGCACGATGCTGCAGCCCAAGAAAGGGCGCTGATCTCCACTTGGCACGGATGCCGCAGGATGCCGAAAGGTTGAAATGACCGAAGGCAGGTGTGGCATCCACGCCGCATCGATAACGTGCGCGCTCCGGACCACCACCCGCCCGCCATGACCCCGACCCGATTCGCCGGCCTGCTCGCGCTGGCCCTGCCTTGTACCGTGGCCCAGGCCGTCGAGATCGATGGCCGCATCGATCCTGCCGAATGGCAGGATGCGCAGCACGTCACCGACTTCCGCAAGACCCAGCCGCTGACGGGCGAGCCCGGTTCGCTCGCGACCGAGGCGTGGGTGCTCGCCACGCCCGACGGCCTGGCGATCGCGTTCCGCAACGCCCAGCCGCCGAACGTGCCGCGCACGCGCCAGAAAGTGCAGCGCGATTTCGATGCCCAGGTGGACCGCGTCAACGCCTTCATCGATTTCGATGGCGACGGGCGCACGGGCTATGCCTTCACCATCAGTTCCACCGGCGGCGTCGCCGACGAGATCATCACCAACGAGAACCAGTTCAGCGGCGACTGGGACGGCCAGTGGCGGCATGCGGTCGCCGAGGACGAGCAAGGCTGGTCGGTCGAGCTGCTGATCCCGTGGCATACCGCGCCGATGCGCGACGGCACCGACGGGCAGCGCACGCTGAAGGTGTTCCTGGCCCGCGTGATCGGTTCCACCGGCGAGCGCATGGCCTGGCCGCAGGCGAGCTTCGAGCGCCCGCGCTTCCTGTCGGATTTCGCGCCGGTCACGGTACCGCGGTACGACCAGTCGCTGCTCGCTGTCACGCCTTACGTGTCCGGCCTGTACGACAATGTCGGCGGTGGCGCCGACTTCAACGCTGGCGCGGACATCTTCTGGAAGCCGAACGGCCGCTTCCAGCTCTCGGCCACCGTCAAGCCGGATTTCGGCCAAGTGGAAGCCGACGACCTAGTGGTCAACTTCAGCGCCACCGAAACCTTCATCAGCGACAAGCGCCCGTTCTTCACCGAGAACCAGGGCATCTTCGAGCTGACCACGCCGTCCGACGACAGCCAGCAGCTCTATACGCGCCGCGTAGGCAGCACCGGCGACATCACGGCGGCGGTCAAGTTGAACGGCAGCCTGGGCAAGGCCAACTACGGCCTGTTCTCCGCCGACGAGGACGGCGCGAGCGGACGCAGCTATCACGCGCTGCGGCTGGTGCGCGATTTCGAACGGCAGAATCTCGGCGCGATGCTGACCCGCGTGGACGACGACGCCCGCGCTCGCGAGGCCACTGTGCTCGGCGTGGACCACAACTGGCGGCCCACCGCGCGCTGGAACATCCGTACGCGGCTGCTGGGCAGCCGCATCGAGCAGGCCGGCGACACCGTGCAGGACTATGGCGCCACCGTGTGGGCCGACTATGAAATGGACCGCGGCTGGCGCCAGCAGTGGATTGCCATGCATTTCGGCAACGACCTGCAGCTCAACGATTTCGGTTACCTGTCGCGGAACAGCACCAACTACCTGCACTGGGAGGCGCGCAAGCGCTTCAGCGACCAACCGGAGGCCTCACGCTATTCGTCCAAGAATTGGCGCTGGCGGATCAGCAGCAGCCACAATAACCATGGCGAGAAGCTCAACGACCAGTTCCGGATGAGTCGCGAAGGCCAGCTGCGCGACGGCAGCTACGAGTACGCGCAGATCAACGTCAACAGTGCGGGACTGAACGACACGCTGCTGCGCGGCAACGGCATCGTGCGTCTGCCGGCGAACATGAACGCGTATTTCGAGTACGAGCGCCCCCGCAAGGGAAACTGGGCGCACGACGTCGAGGTGGAAGCGTTTGGCGGCGGGCTGGCGGGCAATCGCAAGCTGGGTTCGGCCTTCTGGTACGGCGCCACCTACTTCATCAACGACGCTTTCAGCCTCAACGCGGGCCTGAATGTCGTGCGCCGGCCCGACTGGCTGATCTGGCAGGGCGCCGCGCAGGGCGACCTGGTCGGTGCCTTCGATGGTCGCGAGACGACGCTGCGCGCCGGCCTGGATTGGAACATCGATCCGCGGCAGGAACTCCGCGTCAAGCTGGAAGCGATCGCGATCAGTGCGCGTGTACACGACGCATGGCGCTTCGATCCGTCAGGCCATGCGGTGGCCGCCAGCGACACCGTCGAGGATTTCCGCGTGCGCAATCTGGGCTTCCAGGTGCGCTACCGCTACGAACTCGCGCCGCTGTCCTACCTGTATGTCGTCTACGCGCGCGGCGGTTACGAGCAGCTGCCCGGCACCGACGGCGTCGACGACGCACTGCGCGACAGTTTCAGCCTGCGCAACGATGAACAGCTGATCGTGAAGCTGAGCTACCGCTTCGAACTGTGAGGGTCGCGTCGTGGCCGCGCGTCAGCGCGGGGCGGTGTCCAGCCCCAGCTCGACGTGGCCATCCCTAATCCTCAGGGAGTCGGCGGTCAGCGTGCCCGGCACCTGGGCGAGCTCTTCCGCGCTCAGCCGATAGAGCGGACGGGTGCGCGCGTACTCGCGGATCAGGTCCTGCAGCACCTCGCGCGAACCGCCGGGCAGGCCGCGTCCACCGGCGCCGGTGCCCAGGTGTTCCAGCTGCGGGTCGACCAGATGCAGGCCGCGCGTGGCCGGGTCGTAGCGCAGGCCGCTGCTGACCACGACGTTGCCGTATTCCAGGCGCTCGCCGGTGGTCAGCGCGATGTCGTAGTTCATCTGCAAGCGGACGCGTTCGCCCGGTGTGGGAATGCGCACGTCGGGGTCGCTGAGGGTCAGCGACGCGAAGCCCTGCAGCAGCGATTCCTCCATCGGGAAGCCCGCCTGGGCCGCCGCCTGCAGTTGCCCCGCATCGAAGCGCAGCACCGAAGGCGTGGCCGCCGACGCCAGTGTCGGCGCCACAAGCAAGACGATCAGAGCCAGGAAAGATTTCATCATCGCGAGGCCGCTCACTGCAGCGGGATGACCACGCGGCCATCCTCGATCAGGGGGTTGCCGATCTGCTTGCTGGCCGGCAGACGTCGCAGCACATCGCTGTCGATCTTGTAGACCGGCTCGTTGCGCGCGTATTCCTGCAGCACGGTGTTGACCAGCTGGCGGGTGCCGCCGGACATCAGCGAACCGGCGCCGGGCACGTCCACGGAGAGGATCTCCGGGTTGTCCAGGTGCAGGCCCTGGGTAGCTGGGTTGTAGCGCAGCCGGCTGGCCAGCGCGAAGTGGCCGCGGCTGACATCGCGCGCGCCGAGCGCGCTCACGCCGATGTCGAAATCCAGGCGGAGCCGGTCGTCGCCGGAGGGAATGCTCAGGCGCGGGTTGGTCAGCGTGGCCGACACCAGGCCGCCCAGCTTGTCGAATTCGCGCGGGAAACTCTGGTTGAGGTAGCGCTGCAGCTGCGGCTGGGTGAAGTTGATCTGGTTGCCCAGCAAACCGGTGACCGCATTGAGCGTGCTGCACCCGGCCAGCGCAAGCGTCGCGGCGGCGGCGAGGGTGGCGGTCAGGAAATGGCGTCGCGTACGCATGGTGGGCTCCGGAAGGCGTCGGCGCACCATAGCCGGGGCCGCCTGTCCGGACCCTAACCGGCAGCGCCGGGGTCGCGGGCGAAGCGTTGTTTGCGTTCGGCGGTGTAGTGCCACCACGGCGTGGGTGCGCCGCCCTCCATGAAGCGTACGGCGGCGATGAAGCAGTCGCACAGGCAAGGATCGTGGCGCTGGCCGGTCTGCGCGTTCACGCGTGCGTAGAGCGCGTAGGGGTCCTGTCGCACCAGTGCCTGCGGCGTGGCGATGCCGATGCCGCGCAGGTCGTTCGCGATGGACGGCCCGATGTTGGGGATGTCCTCGAGGGTCCTGACATCGTGGGCGTGGCGGGCTTTCATCGGTGCCAGCTTAGCGCGCCGAGTCGATGTCAGCCGGCGTCGCGGGTGCGTTCTTTCAGCGTCCGGATGAACTCGCCCATGTGCGGGCGCAGCGGTGCGAACAGGTCGTCGGCGTCCTTGCGGTGGTCGAGCATCAGGCCGCTCAGCAGCTTGGTGCCGACGACCAGCGCGGCGCGCTCGTCGCCGCTGAAGCCGCGCTGGCGCTGGACGTTCTCGAGGATGCGCATCCAGTCGTCGTGGCAGGCGTGTTCGAATTCGATGGTGCAACGGCCGTTGCATTGCAGGCCGTCGTCCTCGATGGGCGTGACGGTGATGCGGTAGCGGTGGGTGTTGTTGGGCATGGGAGCGTGCGCGAGGGGCGCGGTGGGGACCATGGCCAAGATAGGCGCGTCCGCCTGGCCTAACGAGGGGGCGCGCCGTGATGGACTGTTCCGCCGGCCGGCGTGGTTCAGCGAGCGGAGGCGGGCGTAGCGCCGGCCCGGAACAGCGGTAGCGGATCGTAGGCGCCCTCCGCCCCGTAGATGCCGTAATGCAGGTGCGGCGGCGTGCCGCGCGCGTTGCCGGTGGTGCCGACGAAGCCGAGGACGTGCCCGGCCTGGATCGCCTGGCCGGTGGCCAGCGCCGGCGCCCACCCGTCGAGGTGGGCGTAGTAGTGACGTTCGCGCGCCGGGCCGAGCACCCAGACCTGACGCCCGCCGAGACCGCTGTCACGCAGGGCGACCACGATGCCGCGGGTGGCGCTGCGCACTGGCGTGCCGCGTGCGGCGAAGATGTCCACGCCCTGATGGCTGCGATCGGGACCGCGTGGCGCGCCGAAGGTGTCGGCGATCTGGCTCGCACGCACGCCCTCCACCGGCACGGGAAGCGACACGGGCGGCGGCGCGCGCGCGATATCCCAGAGCATGCGCGCCGACGCCAGGAACGGTTGGCCCCAGGCCCACGCCAGCGCAACGCCGATCATGAAGCACGCGAGCAACCCCCATGCGAGGCGTCGCCCCCTGCGTGCGCCAGTCCGCATGCGGATCAAGGCAGCGGCGGCGGCTGCGGCTGGGCCAGTTGGCGTTCCAGCTGCGCCTTCAGCGATGGATCCAGCCGCAGTTGCTTCGCCAGTTCGTCGAGGTAGGCGCGCTCCATGAAGTTCTGGTCGTCGGCCACCATCAGGCTGGCCAAGTACATCTCCGACGCGATTTCCGGCGTACTGCCGGCGCTCGCCACTTCCGACGGGTCCAGCGGCTTCTCGAGTTCGGCGTGCAGCCACTGCTGCAGTTCGCCATCCGTGCCCAGGCGCGAGAACTCGCCCTCGATCACCTCGCGCTCGCGCGCGTCGATATGGCCGTCCGCTTTCGCGGCCGCCACCAGCGCCTTCAGGATCGCCTGGCTGTGCAGTTCCGCTTGTGGGGGCGGCAGGCGATCAACGGTCTGCGGCCCGGCACCGGCGGCGAAGCCGCCCTGCTGCTGCTTGTAGTCGTTGTAGGCGCGATAGGCCATCACCCCGATCGCCGCCAGCCCGCCGTAGGTGGCCAGTTTGCGCGAGGTCTTGTTCTTGCCGAGCAGCAGGCCGAGTGCGCCGCCGGTGATCGCGCCCTTGCCGAAGTCGGCGTTGAGCACGCTGCCGTTGCCGCTGGAGGACTTGAGCAGATGGTCGAGGAAACCCTGGATCTTCATGCGTGGCGCACCTTGCGTTGGGGTCCAAGCAGAATATCTGCGGGCGATGCCGGTCGTTCGCAAGCGTGACTTACGGCATGCCCCAAAAAAATCGGGACGGCATGGCCGTCCCGATTCTGTGCAACCTGGCGCGCGCCTATCAGGCGGCAGCGTCCTTCAGCTTCTTCAGCGGGCGCACCTTCACCTTCACCGAGGCGGGCTTGGCGGCGAACCACTGCTCTTCCTTGGTGAACGGGTTGATGCCCTTGCGCTTCGGCTTGGCCGGCACGTTGACGGCGCTGATCTTCAGCAGGCCCGGCAGGGTGAAGGAACCCGCGCCCTTCTTGCTGATAGAGGCGTGGACGGCGCTTTCCAGCGAGGCCAGCACGGCGCGGACGTCCTTGGCGGCGACGGTGGTCGCTTCGGCGATGTGGGCGACGAGGCCCGACTTGCTCAGCGCTTCCTTGATCGGCTTCGGCGCGGCCGGCTTGGCGGCGGCCTTCGGTGCAGCTTTCTTGGCGGCCTTCTTCGGCGCGGCCTTCTTGGTGCTCTTTGCCATGTGTCCTGTCTCTACGGTCGAGTGGTTGGGTAATCGGGCCGATCGCATCGGCAAGCGAAATGTAGGGCAAACACTTCGCGCCGCCAAGAGCGGAGAGGCACCAAAAGCGGCTTTTTTTCGGTTTTTTTTCGATTCGGTGCCCGAAGTGGCGCAAATCACCGCATGGAATGGCCTTATGTCGGTCGCGGATGCGTGCGGGAAGCGGCATCCGGCGCGTTCCGCGACCGGATGCCGCACCGCACGACTCACTCTTCTTCGTGCCGGGGCTTGTAGGCTTCGACCAGTTTCTGCTGGACGTTCGGCGGCACCGGCTCGTAGTGGCTGAAGTCCAGGCTGTAGCGTCCCTGTCCTGCGGTCATCGACTTCAGCTCGGCTGCGTAGCCGTCCAACTCGGCCAGGGGGACCTGCGCCTTCACCACGATCTCGCCACGCACCGCATCGGTGCCATTGATGCGGGCACGCTTGCCTGCCAGCCCACCGGTCACGTCGCCGACCTGGGCTTCGGGCACCGCAACCTCGAGGTCAACGACCGGTTCCAGCACCTGCGGACGGGCCTTGGACACGGCATCGAGGAACGCCTTCTTGCCCGCCGCGACGAAGGCGACTTCCTTGCTGTCCACCGGATGGTGCTTGCCGTCGTACACCGTCACCCGCACGTCCTGGATCGGATAGCCAGCCAGCGCGCCGGCGCCCAATGCCTGGCGCACGCCTTTCTCGACGGCCGGCATGAACTGACCCGGGATGGTGCCGCCCTTCACTTCGTCGGCGAATTCGAAACCGCTGCCGCGCGGCAGCGGTTCCACCCGCAGGAACACCTCGCCGAACTGGCCCGCACCGCCGGTCTGTTTCTTGTGCCGATGGTGGCCCTCGGCCTTCGCGCCGATCGTCTCGCGGTAGGCGATGCGCGGCGGGCGGGTCTTTACTTCCACGCCGTGCCGCTCCTTCAGGCGTTCCAGCATCACCCGCAAGTGCAGGTCGGAGAGGCCGCGGATGACGGTCTCGTTCAACTCCGGCTGGTGGTCGACGACGAAGGCGGGATCTTCCTCCGTGAGTTTGTGCAGCGCCATGGAGAGCTTCTGTTCCTGGCCCTTGCTGGCCGCCTCGATGGCCAGGCCGAACATCGGCTTGGGAAAGTCGATCGGCGCCAGGTGGATGTGGTCCTCGTCGTGGCTGTCGTGGAGCACGGCGTCGAAATGCAGGTCGTCTACCTTGGCCACCGCCGCGATGTCACCGGGGATGGCCTGGTCGACTTCCACATGGTCCTTGCCCCTGAGTTTGAACAGGTGGCCGACCTTGAACGGCTTCTTGCCGTCGTCGACGAACAACTGCGTGTCCTTCTTCAGCGTGCCCTGGTACACGCGGAAAATGCCCAGCTTGCCGACGAACGGGTCGTTGACGATCTTGAAGACGTCGGCGATCACATGCGCACGCGGGTCGGGGACGGCTTCGATCGGTTGGGGGCCGC
The DNA here is from genome assembly GCF_057654715.1 of Pseudoxanthomonas sp. G3. Taxonomy (NCBI): domain Bacteria; kingdom Pseudomonadati; phylum Pseudomonadota; class Gammaproteobacteria; order Lysobacterales; family Lysobacteraceae; genus Pseudoxanthomonas; species Pseudoxanthomonas sp. G3. The sequence continues at coordinate 3,131,675 of NZ_CM172805.1, read as the reverse complement.
TGCCGTTGAGTTTCACGAACGGCGGCGGATTGGCTTCGGCCGGGTTCGGGAACAGGCGCTCGGCCACGTCCAGCAGTTCCTTCACGCCCACGCCCGTACGCGCGGAAGCGAAGCACACGGGCACCAGGTGGCCCTCCCGCAGGCATTGTTCGAAGGCGTCGTGCAGCTCTTCGCCCGACAGCCCGCCTTCGCCCAGGTCGAGGTAGTGCTCCATCACCGTCTGGTTGATCTCCACCACCTGGTCGATGATCTTCTGGTGCCACTCGCCGACCTCGCCGAGGTCGGAGGTACCCGTCGATTGCCAAAAGCAATCCACGACCGCCTTGCCGCCCTCGGCGGGCAGGTTGAGCGGCAGCACTTCCGGCCCGAATTCCTCGCGCAGCGCAGCGAGCACGCCGGCGCAGTCGGCACCTTCATGGTCGATCTTGTTGACGACGATGGCGCGGCACAGGTTGCGTTGCGCTGCGCGGTCCATCAGCCGGCGCGTACCGTGGGCGACGCCGCTGTCGGCATCGACCACGATCAGCGCGGTTTCCACCGCGGAGAACGCCGACAATGCCGGGCCGCGGAATTCCGGGTAGCCGGGTGTGTCGATCAGGTTGACATGCATGCCGCCGTGGTCGGTGCTGGCGATGGCCGTGTCGATGGAATGGCCGCGGGTCTTTTCCATCGGGTCGTGGTCGGACACCGTGGTGCCGCGTTCGATGGTGCCTGCCACCTGGAGGGCGCCGCCGGCATGCAGCAGGGCTTCGAACAACGTTGTTTTGCCGGCGCCGGGGTGGCCTGCCAGGGCCACGTTGCGGATCTGTTGCGTGCTGTACGACATGAGGCCGTTCCTCCCGTAGGTTGGGTCGAAGGGCCGTCATGGCTGTCCGGGCTGAGCGCGTCCCGTGAGCGTGGCGCTCGGCGGGCGGTCATGGCGGGCGGCCAGCATCCGCGCGCGGGGCGGAGGGGTCAAGCCGCACTGCGGAACATGGCGTGAACATCCGGCGGTGTACGCTTCGCTTCCCCTGACCCGAGGAGCACGACCATGGCTTTGAAGCGTTACGCGGATGCGGTGTGGGCTGGCGACCTGCAGTCCGGCAAAGGCAGCCTGAGCACGCCGCAGAGCGGCCTGTTCGAAGGCCAGAACTATTCGTTCAAGACCCGCTTCGGCGACGAGAAGGGCACCAATCCGGAAGAACTGCTGGCGGTCGCCCATGCGGGCTGCTTCACCATGGCGCTGTCGGCCGTGCTGGGCAAGGCGGGTTTCACCCCCGACAAGCTGCAGACGCGCGCCGAGGCGACGATGGAGCCGGGCATGGATCCGGGACCGACGATCACCGCGATCAAGCTGACCGTCTCGGCGAGCGTGCCGGGGATCAGCGCGGCGCAATTCGAGGAGATCGCCCAGCAGGCCAAGGCCGGCTGCGTGATTTCGCGCGCGTTGTCGGTGCCGGTGTCGCTGGAAGCGACCCTGCTTTGACGGGGACGCGGGCCGCGCTGCTCGTGCATGGCGCGGGCGGCGGCGGCTGGGAGTGGAACCTCTGGCGCGGCGTGTTCGAGGCGGCGGGCTATCGCGTGGAAGCGCCCGATCTGGTGCCGGCCCGTGCGGGTCTGCCCGCCACGCGGTTCGGCGACTACCAGGCCCAGGTCGGCGCCGCGCTGGCTGTGCTGCCGCGCCCCCGCGTGCTGGTCGGCGCCAGCCTGGGCGGTCTGCTGGCCCTGGCTGCCGCGGCCGACGCCGATGCGGTGGTGCTGGTGAATCCCCTTCCGCCGGCACCGTGGCATGCGGACATGCCGCCGCGTGACTGGCCCGACGTGGTGCACTGGCGGCGCGATGCGCGTCTGGCCGGCACGCGCCGGGCCCTGCCCGACACCGATGAAGCGACCGCGCTGTTCGCGTTCCGCCACTGGCGCGACGAATCCGGTGCCGTCCTGCGCGAGGCCCGGCGCGGTGTCGCGGTAGCGCGCCCCGACTGTCCGGTGCTGTGCATGGTGTCCGACCAAGACGACGATGTGCCGCCTGCGATTACGCGTGCGATGGCCGAGGCCTGGGGTGCGGACGTGCTGCAAACGCTTTCAACGTCGCACGTCGGGCGGCTGCTCGGACGCGACGCTGCCGGCATCGCCGCGCAAGCTGTCGAATGGGTAAATCGGGCGGTGAAACCCGGCTGAGTTCAGCCATGTTTCACCCGCATCGGCCGAGCATGCCTGCACGCCGATCCGGCGTGGGGGAGTACCCGACATGAAGCGTCTGACCGCCATCGTGCTGGCCATCGGCCTGCTCGCCACCGGCGCGGCCTCCGCGCAGTCCACGCGCTACTACGGCACCGCGGACCGCTACGGCGATGAAGCCTTCTACGACTACGCCCGCGTCGTGCGCGTGGACCCCATCATCGACAACGGCTACGGCCGCACTGATGGCTATGCCAACACAACGACGGGCCAGCGTTGCTATTACCGCGAAGCCGACGACGTCTACGCACGCGATACGTATCACGATGGCTACCGCAACGACGGTTACAGCGATGATCGTTACGGCGACGATGGCTACTACGGCGATCGCCGCTACCCGGACCGCGGCACGGAATCCGGTCGTACCGTGGCCACCGTGATCGGCGGCATCGCCGGCGCGGTGCTCGGCAGCAAGGTCGGCGACGGCAGCGGGCGCTACGTGGGAACCGCGGTGGGCTCCATGGTCGGCGGCATGGCTGGCCGTTCGATCTACGACAGCGCGCAGCGCGATCGCCAGGTGCAACGTGGCCGCGTGCGCGTCTGCGATCCCGCGCCTGCCAGCGGTGGCCGCTATGGCGACGACTATTACGGCGATGGTCGCGTGAATGGCTACGACGTCACCTACGAATACGGCAACCGCACCTATCACACCCGCACGGATCATCACCCCGGCGATCGCATCCGCGTCCGCGTGGACGTGCGCCCCGAGTAAGCCGCACGCCCTATTGTCTTGCGGTCGCAGCGTCGAACGACGGGGGATCTGCCGCACCGAGGGGCCGCAAGGCCCCTCTTTTTATTGCCGTGCGCGGCGCCATTGCGCATAGTCGCGCCCTGGACCGATACGGGAGAGCAGCATGCGGCGACTGGCGTGGTTGGCGGGATTCGGCGTGGGATGCGTGGCCGTCGCGGGCCTTGCCCAGGCGCAGGTCCACGTGCTGACGGCAGGACGCGTGCACACCTCCGATCCGGCACGCCCGGTCGTGCAGGCGATCGCCTGGGATGCGCAGGGCCGCATCCTTGCGGTCGGCGGTGCGGATGAACTGCGCGCGCGTTATCCCGATGCGCGCCGCGTGGACGAAAGCGGCAAGACCGTCATTCCCGGCCTGATCGACGCCCACGGCCATGTCATGGGCCTGGGATACGCCTTGATGCGCGCCGATCTGGTGAACGCCCGCGACAAGGCCGAGGTCATTGCGCGCCTGCGCGAGTACGAAAAGCAGCTTCCCGCCAACGCATGGCTGCTGGGCAGCGGCTGGGACCAGAACGACTGGCCGGAAAAGACCTTCCCCACCGCCGCCGACCTCGATGCCGCCTTCCCCGATCGGCCCGTCTGGCTCGAGCGCGTGGATGGCCACGCCGGCTGGGCGAATAGTGCCGCGCTTCGCGTGGCGTCGGCGCGCGCATCGCGCCCGCTGGGGGGCGACTGGCAACCCGAGGGCGGACGCATTGAGCGCGTGGACGGGCAGCCCAGTGGCGTGTTCGTCGATGCGGCGATGGCGCTGGTCAATGCCGTGGTGCCCGCGCCGGATGGCGCGTATCGCCGGCAAGCGTTGGAGAAAGCCACGCTGGCCGCGGTGCGCAACGGACTGACGGGCGTGCACGACATGGGTGTCTCGCGCGAGGACCTCGCGTTGATGAAACAGTTCGCCGACGAGGGCCGGTTGCCCCTGCGCATCGACACCTACGCCGATGGCGACGGCGCCGCGCTGGCGGACCTGTGCGCGCACGGCCTGTACCGCCATGCCGGCGGACGCCTGCAGATGCGTGGGGTGAAGTTGTATGCCGACGGCGCGTTGGGCAGCCGGGGTGCCGCCTTGCTCGACGACTACAGCGATGACCCGGGCAATCGTGGCCTGCTGGTGACCGAGCCGGCCGCGCTGGAAACGGCGATGCGCAAGGCGCGTGGTTGCGGCGTGCAGGTGGCGACGCACGCCATCGGCGACCGCGGGAATCGGCTGGTGCTGGATGCCTACGCGCGCGTGCTGGGTGATGCGGCGAAGACCGACCATCGCTGGCGGATCGAACATGCGCAGGTGGTGGCGCCGGAGGAATTCCCGAAGTTCGCCGCGCTGGGCGTGATCGCGTCGATGCAGCCCACACATGCCACTTCGGACATGCCGTGGGCGCAGGACCGCCTGGGTCCGATCCGCATCAAAGGAGCTTATGCGTGGCAGCGTCTGCAGGCGAGCGGTGCCAAGCTGGCGCTGGGCTCCGATTTTCCGGTGGAATCGGTGGATCCGCGTCGTGGGCTGCATGCCGCGGTGACGCGGCAGGACAGCCATGACGCGCCGAACGATGGCTGGATGCCGGACCAGCGCCTCAGTGCGGCCGAAGCGCTGCGGGGCTTCACCGCCGATGCGGCCTGGGCTGCGCACGACGAAAGCGAGGTGGGGCGGCTTGCTCCGGGCCTGCGCGCGGATTTCGTCGTCCTCGATGAAGATCCGCTGGCCGTTCCCGGCGAGCAGCTCGATGAGCTGCATGTCCGCTCCACCTGGGTGGATGGGAAGCCGGTCTACGAGGCGAAGTAGCGGTCGCTTGTTGTAGGAGCGACGTGAGTCGCGACCATAGCGTTCGATCGCCTAAGACCCATGATGTGTGCATGCGACTGCACGCATCAGGCTTTGCGTGGGCCTCGCATCTTCCGGTCGCGACTTACGTCGCTCCTACATGAGACACCGGCTTCACCAGTCGATCTGGCCCGTCACGATGGTGCGGACATGGCCGCCGGACCAGACGTCGCCGGCGTCGTCCACATGCAGCTGCAGGTGGGCGTCGTAGCCCACTTCGCGGCCCTGGCTGACGACATAGCGGCCGTCGCGGCCGGGCAGGGCATCGCGTGATTTCAGCCATGCGGCTAGCGTAGCGTTCGCGGCACCCGACGCCGCGTCCTCGAACGCCGCCGGTGCACCCACGAAGGCACGCACGGCCAGGTCGTAGTCGCGCCCTGGCGTGCGTGCGTAGGCGCACACGCCCATGCTCTCGGTCGCCCGCGCAAGCGCGCCGATGGCGTCCCAATCGGGCGTGGCGCCACGCAAGTGGGCTTCGTCGCTGACCTCGGCCAGCCACCAGCGGCGGCCGCCATCGACCAGGGCGGGTGGCAGCATCCCGCGGGGCAAGGCGGCGAGGGCGGCGCCGAGCAGCGCATCGCCGGCGGGATCGCCCTCCTTCACCACGGTCGCGCGCGGCGTGCGCACCGCGATCGTGCGGTCGGCGCCATCGCCGTCGACCCGCAGCGGCAGCACGCCGGCCACGCCTTCCTGCATCAGCAGGCCATCGACGGGGACAGCCAGTCCGGCATCCAGCACCACGTGCGCGGTGCCGACGCTGGGATGGCCGGCGAAGGGGACTTCCCGGCGCGGACTGAACATTCGCACGGCATAGCTCGCGCCCGGCTGCGTGGGCGCGAACACGAAGGTGGTTTCCGGCAGGCGCGTCCAGCGGGCGATCGCCTGCATGGCGGCGTCATCCAGGCCGGCGGCGTCGACAACGACGGCCAGCGGGTTGCCGGCGCCGGGGCGGTCGGCGAACACGTCCAGCTGGACGTAACGGCGGAGGGTCATGGAGGCATGTCGCGTGGGGGCCGCGCAGCTTACCAAGTCGGGGCCGGGACCGTATCCGGCGCATCTTCGCAGGCCGGGCCGCGAAGGCGTTCGTTGCATGCGGTACGGTCCGGTCGTGTGCGGGGGCTTGGGCTAGAATCGACGGTTCACGCCCGAAGGGTTCGGGCCTCCCTCCCCAATTCTATCCATGCCCTCTGCCACCCCCGCGTCTGATCGTTGGATCGTCCTCAAGTTCGGCGGCACCTCGGTGTCGCGTCGCCATCGCTGGAACACGATCGGCAAACTGGCGAAACAGCGGGCGGACGAGCAGGGCGCGCGCGTGCTGGTGGTGGTGTCGGCCCTGTCCGGCGTGACCAACGAGCTGACCGCGATCGCCGACGGTGCCGCCGACAGCGCCGAGCGCGTGGCGAAGCTGGAGCAGCGCCACCGCGAGTTCCTCGCCGAACTGGAGCTGGACGCCGATGCGGTGCTGGGCGATCGCCTGGCGGCGCTGCGCAACCTGCTGACCGACCCGCGTGCGGCGACGCGCGCGCTGGACTGGCAGGCCGAGGTGCTGGGCCAGGGCGAACTGCTCTCGTCCACGCTGGGCGTGGCCTACCTGCGCGCGCAGGGCCTGGATTTCGGCTGGGTCGATGCGCGGCACTGGCTGCAGGCAAATTTCCTGCCGAACCAAAGCCCGTGGGCGCAGCACCTGTCGGTGTCCTGCAACACCGCGCCGGACCAGGACTGGCGCCGGGCGTTCGCGGGGCAGCCGACGACGATGCTGCTGACGCAGGGCTTCATCGCCCGCCACGCCGACGGCGGCACCGCCATTCTCGGGCGCGGCGGCTCGGATACGTCCGCGGCCTATTTCGGTGCGTTGCTCGGCGCACAGCGCGTGGAAATCTGGACCGACGTGCCCGGCATGTTCAGCGCGAATCCGCGCGAGGTGCCTGATGCGCGCCTGCTGACACGCCTGGATTACTACGAAGCACAAGAAATCGCGACCACCGGCGCGAAGGTGCTGCATCCGCGTTCGATCAAGCCTTGCCGCGATGCCGGCGTGGCGATGGCCATTCTCGATACCGAGCGTCCGGAGTTGCCGGGCACGACGATCGACGGCAACGCGGTGACGGTACCTGGCGTCAAGGCCGTCAGCCGCCGCAATGGCATCGTGCTGGTGTCGATGGAAGGCATCGGCATGTGGCAGCAGGTGGGCTTCCTCGCGGATGTGTTCGCGCGCTTCAAGAAGCATGGTCTTTCAGTGGACCTGATCGGTTCGTCGGAGACCAACGTCACCGTGTCGCTGGACCCCAGCGAGAACCTGGTCAACACCGACGTGCTGGCCGCGCTGTCGGCCGACCTGGCCGAGATCTGCCGGGTGAAGGTGATCGCGCCCTGCACGGCCATCACCCTGGTCGGGCGCGGCATGCGCTCGCTGCTGCACAAGCTGTCCGACGTGTGGGCGATGTTCGGCCGCGAGCGCGTGCACCTGATCTCGCAGTCGTCCAACGACCTCAACCTGACCTTCGTGATCGACGAAGCCGATGCCGACGGCATGCTGCCGCTGCTGCATGAAGCGCTGATCGACAGCGGCGCAATGCCGGTCGATGAAGCCAGCGTGTTCGGCCCCAGCTGGCGCGAGATCAACGGTGCTGTCCGCCATCGCGGTGTGCGCTGGTGGAGCACGCCCGCGGCCCGCGAACGGCTGCTGTCGCTCGCGCACGCCGGCACGCCGCGCTACGTCTACAACCTGGACATCGTCCGTGCCCGCGCCCGCGCATTGGCCGCGATCACGGCGGTCGACCAGCGTTTCTTCGCCATCAAGGCCAATTCGCATCCGGCCATCCTGCGTACGCTGGTGGAAGAAGGCTTCGGCCTGGAATGCGTGTCGCGCGGCGAACTGGAGCGCGTGTTCGACACCGTGCCGGCGCTGCCGATGGACCGCGTGCTGTTCACGCCCAGCTTCGCGCCGCGCGAGGAGTACGCGTTCGCGCTGGAGCGTGGCATCAACGTCACTCTGGACAACGTCGAAGCGCTGCAGCAGTGGCCCGAGGTATTCCGCGGCCGCCGTCTGTGGCTGCGCGTGGACCTGGGCCGCGGCGACGGCCACCACGACAAGGTGAAGACTGGCGGCAAGACCTCCAAGTTCGGGCTGCCGTTGGCCAAGCTGGACGCCTTCCTCGCAGCGGCGCGTGCAGTGGACGCGCGCATCGTCGGCCTGCACGCCCACCTGGGCAGCGGCGTGGAGAGCGCGCAGCACTGGAACCAGATCGCCGACGAGCTGGGCGGTCTTGCAGATCAGATCGGCACCATCGAGACGATCGACATCGGCGGCGGCCTGCCGATTCCCTACGCCGAGGGCGACGAGCCGTTCGACCTGGCGGCGTGGGGCGAAGGTCTGGCGGCGATCAAGGCCGCCTATCCGGGGTACCAGCTGGTGATCGAGCCCGGCCGCTACCTGGTCGCCGAGGCGGGTGCGCTGCTGGCGCGCGTGACCCAGGTGGTGGAGAAGCTCGGCATCCGCCGCGTCGGCAGCGACGCCGGGATGCACACGCTGGTGCGGCCCGCGCTGTACGACGCCTGGCACGACGTGGCCAACCTCACGCGCCTGGACGATGAGGCGCAGGAGCCGTTCGACGTCGTCGGTCCGATCTGCGAATCCAGCGACATCTTCGGCAAGCGCCGCAAGCTGCCGTCGGCGACCGCCGAAGGCGACGTGCTGCTGTTCTCCGATGCCGGCGCCTACGGCTTCGTCATGGCCAGCCATTACAACCTGCGCGGCTTGCCGGCGGAGGATGTGATCGAGGTCGGCAGTGCCGATCCGGTCTAGGGCCGCCGTCTTCGCATTCTGCTCAACCGGCCATCGACAGCCGACCGCTCTTTCCATGGATCCCGCATGACCACGTTCGACAAATCCAGCATCCGCACCTTCCGTTTCGTCCGCTGTGCCTTCGACGCGGAGAGCGGTGTCGCGCGGTTGGTGTACGCCTTCGACGACGGCCCCGAACTGACGGAGACGGTGACGATTCCCGGCGCGCCCTTCGCGCTGGACGCCGCGCGTGCACAGGCGGTCGAACAGGCCGTGCGCCTGCTGCACCTGATCACCGGCGTCAGCTATTACAAGGCCGCCGTGCCGAACGAGATCCGCATCGACGGCTATGCCATCGATGCCGCCACCGCCGTGCTGATGGAACAGGTGTACGTGCACGGCCTGGGCGAGTTCGCGTACCGCAACGGTCTGAGCCTGCACGGCCGCGTGCGCTTCCCGATCGGGGCCCAGGCACCGTCCGCCCCATCGGCGGGGCTGCGCGAGCATGCGCTGGTCGCCATCGGCGGGGGCAAGGATTCGCTGGTCAGCATCGAAGCGCTGCGCGGCGCCGGCGTCGCGCAGACCGTCACCTGGGTCGGCGGTTCGCAGCTGATCGCGGCGTGCGCGGCGCGCACGGGCCTGCCGACGCTCAATATCGGGCGTGCGCTGGCGCCGGAGCTGTTCGAGTACAACCGCCAGGGCGCGTGGAACGGGCACATCCCGGTGACCGCCATCAACTCGGCCATCATGGTGCTGGCCGCGCTGCTACACGGCGTGGACCAGGTGGTGTTCTCCAACGAACGCTCCGCCAGCTACGGCAGCATGATCCCGGGCACGGGCGAAGTGAATCACCAGTGGTCGAAGGGCTGGGCGTTTGAGAGCGCGTTCGGCGCGCATGTGCAGTCGCATGTGGCCGCGGACCTGCAGTACTACTCGCTGCTGCGGCCGCTGTCGGAGCTGGCGGTGGCGCGGCAGTTTGCGCGCACCGACCACTACGACGCGCATTTCTCCAGCTGCAACCGCAATTTCCACCTGCTGGGCGAGCGCCCGACCAACCGCTGGTGCGGCGTGTGCCCCAAGTGCCACTTCGTGTTCCTCGCGCTGGCGCCGTTCATGCCGAAGCCGCGCCTCGTCAGCATTTTCGGTCGCAACCTGCTGGACGATGCGAACCAGACCGGCGGCTTCGACGCCTTGCTGGAGTACCAGGACCACAAGCCGTTCGAATGCGTCGGTGAAGGCCAGGAATCGCGCGCGGCGATGGCCACGCTGGGCGACCGGCCGGAGTGGCGCGAGGACGTGATCGTCGCGCGCTTCAACCGCGAGATCCGCCCGCAACTCGACGCCTCGGAACTGGTCGTGGCGCCGTTGCTGGAGATCGGTGGTGAGCACCGCATCCCCGCCGCGCTGTGGGAGCGCCTGCGTGCGAATTTCGCAGCTTGAGGGTTGGCGTGTCGCTTTGTGGGGCTGGGGGCGCGAAGGTCGCGCTGCCCACCAGGCCGTGCGGTCGCGCCTACCGTCGTTGCCGCTGACGCTGTTCTGCAACGAGCAGGAAGCCGCGGATGCGGCGGCGCTACGCGATCCGCGACTTTCCGTGGAAACGGAGGCGACCGCCGCGCGGCTGTCGGCGTTCGAGATCGTCATCAAGTCGCCGGGCATCAGCCCGAACACCCCCGTCGCCGTCGCGGCGGCCGAGGCGGGCACTCGCTTCATCGGCGGCACCGGCCTGTGGTTCGGCGAACACGCCGGCGCCGATGGCGTGGTGGCGCATACGTTCTGCGTCACCGGCACCAAGGGCAAGAGCACGACCACCTCGCTGCTTGCGCACCTGTTGCGCGCGGCGGGAAAGCGCACGGTGCTGGCCGGCAATATCGGCCTGCCGATGCTGGAAGTGCTGGAACCGCAGCCGGCGCCGGACGAATGGGCGATCGAGCTGTCGAGCTACCAGACCGGCGATGTGGCCGACAGCGGCGCGCGACCGGATGTGGCGATCGTGCTGAACCTGTTTCCCGAACACCTGGACTGGCACGGCAGCGAGGCGCGTTACATCGAGGACAAGCTGAAGCTCGTCACCGCCGCGCACCCCCGCATCGCCGTGCTCAACGCGGCCGATCCACGCTTGGCCGCGCTCAGGCTGCCGCAGAGCGACGTGCGCTGGTTCAACCACGCCGACGGCTGGCACCTGCGCGAGGATGATCTGTACCGCGGCGACGCATTCGTCATGGACACGCTGCCATTGCCGCTACCGGGACGACACAACCGCAGCAACCTGTGCGCGGTGCTGACGGCGCTGGAAGCGGCGGGCATCGATGCGCTGCCGCTGGCCGCGCATGCGCACTCCTTCCGTCCATTGCCGAACCGTCTGCAGACAATGGGAACGCGCGACGGCATCACCTGGGTCAACGACTCCATCAGCACCACGCCGCATGCGACGCTGGCGGCGCTGGAGTGCTTCGCCGGCCGCCGAATCGCGTTGCTGGTCGGCGGGCACGACCGCGGCGTGGACTGGTCCGATTTCGCGGCGCACATGCGCCACGGCGCGCCGGCCACCATCATCACGATGGGGGCCAATGGCCCGCGCATCCATGCGCTACTCGCGCCGGTGGCGCGGGAGGCGGGATTCACGCTGATCGGTGTGCAAACGTTGCCGGAGGCGATGGCGGCCGCGCGCGAAGCGCTGGGCGACGACGGCGTCGTCCTGTTGTCGCCCGGTGCGCCCAGTTTCGGCCAGTACCGCGACTACGTGGCGCGTGGCCGGCACTTCGCCGAACTCGCCGGCTTCGATCCGGACGCCATCACCGCGATCCCCGGGCTGGGCCTGGCCTGACGCCGCACGCGCCGTCAAACCGCCTGCACGGCGCCGGCGTACACTCGCAGGCCCTCACAAGGAGACGCGCCATGCGCCGCACGCTGCTGTTGCCCTGCCTGTTGTCCCTGCTCTGGTCGCCCCTGCTCCTGGCGGCGCCGGTGGCCAAGCCGGTGGAATGGAAGATCGGCGGCGACACCTTCGCCGGCGTGCTTGTCTACGACGATGCGGTGAAGCTGCCACGCCCCGGCCTGGTGATGGTGCCCAACTGGAAGGGCGTGAACGAGTCCGCGATCGAGAAAGCGCGCCTGGTCGCCGGCGACGACTACGTGGTGCTGATCGCCGACGTGTATGGCAAGGGCATCCGCCCGAAGACCGATGCCGAAGCCGGGCCGGTGGCCACCGCGATGCGCGCCGATCGGCCGAAACTGCGCGCGCGCGTGCAGAAGGCGGTCGAGGTGCTGAAGCAGCAGCCGGGGACCCTGGTCGACGTCACCCGCTTGGGTGCGTTCGGTTACTGCTTCGGCGGCAGCACCGTGCTGGAGCTCGTTCGTGCCGGTGATGCGTTGTCGGGTGTCGTCAGCCTGCATGGCGGGCTCGCCACCGATCTGCCGGCAGCCGGTCCGGTGAAGTCACCCGTGTTGGTGCTCAACGGGGGCGATGACACCTACGTATCCGCGGCGGAGATCACCGCCTTCCAGGACGAGATGCGCAAGGCCCGCGCCGACTGGCAGTTCGTCAGTTTCGGCGGCGCGGTGCACTGCTTCGCCGAATCCGATGCGCAGAACCCGCCGGGCTGCGTCTACCACGAGCCCTCGGCGAAGCGCGCTTACCGGATGATGGCGGACTTTTTCCGGGACGTGTTCGCCCGGTGAACGCGCGCGGGCACGCTCAGTGCCCGCGTTCCACCGCATAGCGCGCCAGGCCACGCAGGGCGGCGAGCGCGTCGGATTCCGGCAGGTCGTCCAGCGCCTGCTCGGCCAGTGTCGCGTAGTGATGGGCACGTGCGCGGCTGTAGTCCAGGCCGCCGGTGGCGCGGATCGCTGCCAGCACCTCGGGCATGGCATCGGCTTCCCCGGCCTGCACGATGGCACGCAGGCGGTCTGCAGTGCCCGCTTCCGAATGGCGGATGGCGTAGATCAGCGGCAGCGTTGCCTTGCCTTCGGCCAGGTCGTCGCCGAGGTTCTTGCCCAGCGCGTCCGCGTCGGCCGTGTAGTCGAGCACGTCGTCGGCAATCTGGAACGCGTAGCCCAGCGCCATGCCGTAGTCGTAGAGGCGGCGCTGGGTGGCCGCATCCGCGCCCGACGCCAACGCGCCCAGCTGCGTGCCCGCCGCGAACAGGACGGCTGTCTTGCGTTCGATCACGCGCAGGTAGGCCGCTTCGTCGGTATCCGGGTTGTGAACATGCAGCAGTTGCAGCACCTCGCCCTCGGCGATCCGGTTGGTGGTGTCTGCCAGCAGGCGCATGACGTCCATGCGGTCCAGTTCCACCATCAGCTGGAAGCTGCGCGAATACAGGAAGTCGCCGACCAGCACGCTGGGCGCGTTGCCCCACAGGGCGTTCGCCGTGCTGCGGCCGCGCCGCAGGTCGGATTCGTCGACCACATCGTCGTGCAGCAGGGTGGAGGTGTGGATGAACTCGATGATCGCCGCCAACTGATGGTGGTCGGGCGTGGACGGTCCGCAAGCCAGACCGGCCAGGACGACCAGCATCGGTCTCAGCCGCTTGCCGCCCGCCGAAATGATGTGGTCGGCGATCTGGTTGATCAGCACCACGTCGGACGCCAGCCGGGCCCGGATCAGGGCGTCGACGGCCGCCATGTCGGCGCGGGCGAGCGACTGGATGTCGGCCAGGCCGAGCGCGGGGCGGGGGGATTCGACGACGGCCATGGGGACAAGATTCGGGAAGTGGTTGAATTATAGGCGTTACATGGCGGGGATTTCCTACGCGCGACTGCGGCGGGGGCCGACGGTAGGGGCCTGCCGGGTATACTTCACTGATCTTTGCCCGCGCTCGGCGGGCATCCCTGAACGGATATCGATATGGCCCGCGGCATCAATAAAGTCATCCTGGTCGGCAACCTCGGCAACGACCCCGAAACCCGCTACACGCAGGGCGGCATGGCCATCACGCGCATCAGCCTGGCCACCACCAGCGTGCGCAAGGACAAGGATGGCAACCAGCAGGAGCGCACCGAATGGCACCGCGTGGTGTTCTTCGGCAAGCTCGGCGAGATCGCCGGCGAGTACCTGCGCAAGGGCAGCTCGGTATACGTGGAAGGCTCGATCCGCTACGACAAGTACACCGGCCAGGACGGGCAGGAGAAGTACTCCACCGACATCATCGCCGATGAGATGCAGATGCTCGGCGGCCGTGAAGGCGGTGGTGGTGGCGGTGGCGGCGATCGACCGGCCCGTGCGCCACGCCAGGACTACGGCAACCAGGGCGGCGGCCAGTCGCAGCGCCGCCAGGCGCCGGCGCCGCAGCAGGCGCCGCCGATGGACGACTTCGCGGACGACGACATCCCGTTCTGAAAAATCGGCGTTGGCAAGATCTCGGCAAAAGCCCCGCTCTGGCGGGGCTTTTTGTTTTTCCGTAGCGCGACGCGGATCGCGAGCGCTCCGCGCTCCGTCACGCGAAACCGTGTGCGGCGCGGCGTCTCCTGCCGCCGATGCGTAGCGACAGGTCCGTGCCGGCGTGCCGAGGCAGCATCGACTGCCCCCTCCCGGCGCCGTTGACATCGCGTTCGCATGGTCCGCGTTACAACGTCATGGCCCGGTCCGCTTGAGCACAGGCCCTGCGGGCCGCGGCGTTCCTCTCTGGTTCTCTCTTTGCATGGCGGCGGGTTCGCCGCTGGAGCTCCCGTGGCCACCCTTTCCGAAGCATTCGAGGACGACGTCTGGGACCGCCTGCAGTGGCGCATGCGCGACATGCTGCTCGTGGAAAGCGATCCACTGCTGCGGGAAGCGCTCTACCGACAAGGCGAGCACTGCATCCGCGCCTGCGGCGATGGCGATACCGGGTACCGCACGATCCGCCTTCGCCAGTTCCAGTTGGCTTACCTGATGAGCGCCCCGCGGGGCGAACTCGCGTTGAATTGACCGGCGTTCATGCGATGGGCTGTTGATTCAGTGGCAGAGACGACTGGACGTGCGCTCCCCGATCTGACGGACCGCATGCTGTGGGGGGAGTTGATCGCAGGAAGCCGAAGCGTCGCGGAGGCGTTCGCCGCGGCCGCGCGTCTGTGGCAGGACGCGGTGGAAGGCATGGGTGGGCACGGCGTGGCGATGCTCGCGACCACGCTGGTCCTGTCTGCCGGCGTGTTCCTCGTGTGGCGCTGGGCCTTGCCGGCCTGGGAAGCACGCCGGGAAGCCCGCTGGCATGGCGCCGCGCTCGCGATCTCGCTGCCGGCTTTCGCGGGGGTCATCCTCCTGGGGTGCGCCACCTGGCTGGCGGCCTCCCTGCTGTTGCAGGTGTTCCTCGCGGCCGCGCCCGACATGCCCGCACTGCGTGCGACCGCGCGCATGCTGGTCGCGATCGCCACGCTGATCGCCGTGCTTCTGGCGACGGCGCGCGGCGTCCGTCGCGTGGTGGCTGGCGGCCAAGGAGCGCTGGGCACGCCGACAGGATTCGGCGTCGCGCCCGTCGTCCTGTCCGTCGCGCTGCTGCTGGTCGCATTGCTCGACCACCACGCGGCGCTCGTCCCCCAGGATGTCGCGCTGATCGGCTTCGTGCAGGTCGTCTCGGCGTCGGTCCTGATGGCGGCCATCGCCCTGCTGTTATCGCGCGTCTCGCACATGCTCGCGGCCGCAGCCGAATGGGCGCCGACACGGGGACGTGCGACGCAACTGGTGCGGGTGGGCGTGTTCATCGGCTGGCTGCTGGTGGTGGTGATCGTCTTCAGCCTGCTGACCGGCTACGCGGCGCTCGCGGCGTTTCTGGCCAAACAGGTGGTCTGGAGCCTGATCGTGCTCGCCTGGCTCTTCCTGGCCTGGCGCATGGTCGGCGATGCGGTCAGCTTCCTGACCGGCCGCCGCGAAACCCTGATGGGGGCGTCGCGCCGCCTGGGTATCGGCACGCGCCGGCTGCAGCAGGCGGTGGTCCTGGCGGGCGGCGTCCTCATGCTGGCGGTGGCCTGCATCGCGCTGATGCTGGTCAGTGCGCCCTATGGCGTGGGTCCGGGCGATCTGTTGGGGCGCGTGTTCGATGCGGGCGGACGGCTGCGCATCGGCAGCCTGAGTTTCAGCCCGGTGCAGCTGTTGCGCGCCGTCTTCGTGCTGGTCGTAGCCGTCGTGGTGGCGCGGATGCTGGCGCGCTGGCTGTCGTGCCGCCTGCTGCCGACGACGCGGCTCGACGCCGGCGTGCAGGCCTCGCTCACCACGCTGGTCGGCTACCTCGGCGTCATCGTCGGGATCGGCATGGCGCTGGCGGCGTTGGGCGTGGAGGCCAACCGGATCACGTGGATCGTCAGCGCGCTGACGGTAGGCGTCGGTTTCGGTCTGCAGGCCATCGTGCAGAATTTCATCTCCGGCCTGATCCTGCTGGTGGAACGCCCGGTCAAGGTCGGTGATTGGGTAGTGGTCGGCGATGCGGAAGGCGACGTGCGCCGCATCAACGTGCGCGCCACCGAAATCGCGCTGGCCGACCGCACGACGGTGCTGGTCCCCAACTCCGAACTCATCACCAAGGTGGTGCGTAACCGCACGTTCACCGCAGGCGACGGCCTGGTGAAGGTGGTTCTGCCGGTTCCTGCCACCGCGAACATGGAGCAGGTCATCGGACTGGTGGAGGCGGTGGTCCGCGAGCAACGCGACCTCAAGGCGTCGCCCGCGCCGCAGGTGCAGATGGAGGACGTGAAGGACAACAAGCTCTGGATCGGCATTTCCGCGTACGTCGACGGGCCCCGGCAGGTCACGCGGATCCGCGCCGCGCTGCTCTATGCGGTGGTCCAGCGGTTGCAGGCCAACGGCGTCGCTTTGGCCTGAGCGTCAGCCGCGCACCTGCAATGACACCCGACCGTCCGGATCGCCGTCGATGAAAGCGGCCACGCGACTGCCAGTGCTGCGGAAGACCAGGTCGACGCGTTGGTCGCCCACGGCGAGATCGTTCACCGTCACGTCCTGGATGCCGAAGGGAAGTTCCGCGCGTTGCACGTGGATGGTCTTGCTGGCGCCGTCCACCTCCACGCCCAGACAGGCCTGCAACAGCATGAAGGCCGACCCCGCCGCCCAGGCCTGCGGCAGGCAGGCGACGGGGTAGGCGACCGGCGGCGCGCCCTGCGTGCGCGCGAAGCCGCAGAACAGCTCCGGCATGCGCATGTCGAAGTGCACGGCCGCTTCGAACGCGCCGCGCAGCAGCCGCGTCGCCGCGCCGCGCACACCCGCCTGGGCGAGCCCGCTGGCGCATAGCGCGGAGTCATGGGGCCAGACCGATCCATTGTGGTACGAGATCGGATTGAAGCGCGCTTCGCCGCGCGCGACAGTGCGGATGCCCCAGCCGGTGAAGAAGGCCGGCGACATCAGTTGCTCGGCCACGGCGGATGCGCGGGGCGGGCTGGCCACGCCGAACTGCAGCAGATGCCCCGCATTGCTGGTCCGCACCGCGCACAGGGCGTTGTCGCCATCCAGCGCCAGGCCGTAGTACGCGGCCTCCTCCATCCAGAAGCGACGCTCGATGGTGGTCCGCAGTTCCTGCGCGCGCCGCGTCCAGTGCGCGGCAGCGCGCGAGTCCCATCGCTCGCCCAGTTCCGCCATGGTGCGCAGCGCCGCGTACGCATAGCCCTGCACCTCGACCAGTGCGATCGGTCCTTCAGCGAGCCGGCCGTCCGCGTGGAACACCGAATCGCCACTGTCTTTCCAGCCCTGATTGGCCAGGCCACGGTCGCTCGCACGCGCATAGACCAGCAGACCGTTCGGATCGGCATCGCAAACGCGCTCGATCCACTGCACGGCCGCGAGCAGCGCAGGCCACAGCGATTGCACTGTTTCGATGTCGCCGGTGCGCCGCAGGTAGGCGCCTGCGAGGGTGATGAACAGCGGCGTCGTGTCCACGCCCCCGTAGTACAGGCCGAAGGGCAGCTCCTTCATCGCCGACATCTCGCCCTTGCGGGTCTCGTGCATGATCTTGCCGGGCGCCGCATCCAGGAACGAGGACTCCTCCTGCGCCTGGTGCCTCGCCAGGAAGGTCAGCACGCCCTTGGCCAGGCCCGGGTCCAGCCACAGGGTCTGCATGGCCGTGATCACCGCATCGCGGCCGAACGGGGTGGAGAACCAGGGGATCCCCGCATAAGGGTAGGGCCCGGTGTCCAGTTCGCTGGTCAACAAGGCCAGGTCGGAGCGCGAGCGCCGCATCCATTGGTCGAACAGGGGGCCGCTGCTGGACACGCGGGCCCCGCGCCGTTGCCGGCGGCGCATGTGGCGACGGGCTGCGGAGGCTTCGTCGCGATACCGCTGGCGGGACGGCATCGCTTCCTGCGTCACGCCCATCTCGGTGTACAGCTCTTCCGATGCACCGGGGGCCAGCGTCAACATGAACTCCACGCAGCCAGGACCCGCCTGCACCGGCGGCCGCGAGAAGAGCACGGACGACGCGCGCACCACGCCATCCAGGCCCTCGTAGCGGAAGGCGTAGCCCCACTCGCTGCTTTCCGGGCCCAACAGGCGGCCGCGCGCGGGGCGCTGGCTGCCGCGCACCTCGAACATGTCGACGAAGTCCGCATCCAACCGGAAGCGCAGCGGCAAACGCGCCGCCAGGTGGCCGTAGTTCATGCAGGTGATGCGCTCGTACATCCGCTCGCGACAGAGGAAGCGGCTGCGCGTGATGTGGATCAGGCCTTCCGGCGCGCCCATCTCGTCGATGGCGGACAGCGAACGGTTGGTCAGGTGCGCGACGAACAGCACGTTGTCCTGCGTGACCGCGGAGCTCAGCAGGGCCGGTTCCTGATCGCCGAGCAGCAGTTCGTACCGCGACACGACCCGCGTGTCGTGCACGAAGAAGCCCTCGGCCGGGGCCACGATGTTGCCCAGACTGTTGGCGACCAGGAAGCTGTCGCCGTCCTTCAGGACATACCGGGTGAGCGGCGCGCTCTCGCTGCTGTCCATGCCTCAGGCCTTCATGCGCCGGGGCGTGCCCTCCACCATCCGCAGATAGAGGTCTTCGTAATCGCGCGCCATGCGGATCGCATCGAAGCGCTGCTCGAAACAGCGACGTACCGCACCGCGGTCCATGCCCCGGCACCGCGCGACGGCCTCGACCCCTTCCTCGATGCTGTCGACGATGCAGCCGCTGATGCCTTCGTCGATCACTTCGGGCACCGAACCTTCGCGCCAGGCGATCACCGGCGTCCCGCACGCCATTGCCTCGATCATCACCAGGCCGAAAGGCTCGGGCCAATCGATGGGAAACAGCAGCGCGGCGGCGTTGCCGAGGAATTCCGGCTTGCCGGCGTCATCGATCTCGCCCACGAACTCGACGCCGCCACCGGCCACCATGGGCTCGATCGTCTCGTGGAAGTAGCGCTTGTCGGCCGCATCCACCTTCGCGGCGATGCGCAGAGGCAGGCCGGCCTGGAGCGCGATCTCGATGGCGCGGTCGGGCCGCTTCTCGGGGGATATGCGGCCCAGGAAGGCGAGATAGTCGCCGCGCGGGCGCGCAGGCGGCGTCAGCAGCGTCGTGGGCATCCCGTGGTAGATCGTCTGCCACCAACTGGCCCAGGGCAGCGGCAAGCGCTGGTGATCGGAAATGGACACCAGGGGGTACTGCGACCACCGCCGATACGCTTGCGGCAAATCCTGCTTGTCCTGGCGCCCGTGCAGGGTGAAGACGCACTTGTGGGCGATGTCTTCGAACAGGGGCAGGGGTAGCAGATCGATGTGGAAGTGGAGCACGTCGAACTCGTCCGCCCGCTCCCGGATGCCATGTAACATGGCCAGATGCGCCGCCATCGCCGACTTCAATGGCGCTGGATCGAGCCGCAGGGCGATATCCCGAAAGCTGGTGAGGTTGGCCGAAGTGACGGAGTCGCCGCTGGCGAACAGGGTCACATGGTGACCCCGCGCCACCAGGGCTTCGGTCAGGTAGGACACCACGCGCTCCGTGCCGCCGTACAGCTTCGGAGGCACGGATTCGAACAACGGGGAGACTTGCGCGATCCTCATGACGCGGCACCTTCCGTCAGCGGTGCGAGCGTGGGAAAGCCTTTCGACGGCAGGTCCGCAGGCGTGGTGTTGGCCTGAAGCTGCTCAAGGAACGCCTTCGCCCACGAGGCGATATCGTGGCGACGCAGCGTGTCCATCATCGCGGCCCACCGCTCGCGGCGCTCCGGCTTGGCCATGTGGCGGGCCATGTCGATGGCCTCCGCCATTTCGCCGGCATCGTGGGGATTGACGAGCAGGGCCTCGGTCAGCGTATCGGCGGCACCGGCGAAGCGCGAGAGGACCAAGACACCCGGGTCGTGCGGGTCCTGCGCCGCCACATACTCCTTCGCCACGAGGTTCATGCCGTCGCGCAGCGGCGTGACCAGCGCCATGTCGGCCATGCGGTAGAAACCGGCCAGCACCTCATGGGGGTAGGTATGGTTGACGTAACGCAGCGGTGTCCAGTCCGGGCGCGCGTGGCGACCGTTGATGTGGCCGGCGACACGCTCCAACTCCTCGCGCAGGGCCCGGTATTCCGGCACGTCTTCGCGGCTGGGGGGCGCGATCTGCAGGTAGGTCAACGCGCCGGCGGCATCGGGATGGGTATCGAGGAAGTGGCCGAATGCATGGAAGCGTTCGGGCAGGCCCTTCGAGTAGTCCAGCCGATCGACACCGATCGCCAGACGTCGGTCCGACAGGCTCTGCCGGAGCGCCGAAACCGCCTCCCGGCCTGCGCTGGACACCGCATCGCGCGCCACCTGGTCCACGTCGATGCCGATCGGAAACGCGGCCACCGTGCAGTCCGGTGCCTCAAGGCCCATGCGCGCGAAGTACTGCCGCAGGTTGTCCGCGTCCGCCTCGGTCTGCACGCCGACCAGGTCGTAGTCGGCCAGTGCCCCGAACACCTCGCGGTGCTCGGGCAGCATGCACAGCACATCCCACGAGGGGAGGGGGATGTGCAGGAAGAAACCGATCCGCTGCTGCAGGCCGCGTGCGCGCAACGCTCGGGCGAGTGGGATCAGGTGATAGTCGTGCACCCACACCTCGTCATCGCCGCGGAGCTCGCGTGCGAGTGCGTCGGCGAAGCGGTCGTTGACGGCCAGGTAGCGCGCGTACTCGTCGCGATCGAAATGGATCAGGTCCACGCGGTAGTGCAGCAAGGGCCACAGCGCGCGGTTGGCGAACCCGTGGTAATAGCCTTCGAAATCGTGTTCCGGCAGATCGAGCAGGCAGAACCGGATGCCATCGCCGATCTGCACGCGGGGCGACCCTTCGCCGAAGGCGCCACTCCACCCGAACCACACGCCGCGGCGCTGTCGCAGCACGCCATGCAGCGCAACGGCGAGCCCGCCGGCCTGTGCAGTGCCGGGACAGGCGACCCGGTTGGATACGACGAACAATCTGCTCACGCGTAGTTCTCCTTGAAATGTTCCGCTCCCGATTTCTCGAGCCATGCCAGGACCGCCGTTGCGTCGCCAAGCGCAAAGCGCGCCACGCTCTCGCGCTCCGGACCGACGAGGATGCTCACCCCACCGAGTGCATTGACCGCGGCGAAGCCCGGCTCGTCGGCGGGGTCGTCGCCTGCGAACACAGGTACCCGGCCGGCGAACGGCGCTGCCGTCATGAAGGCGCTGATGGCCTTCCCTTTATCCATGCCATGCGGCCGGATCTCGATGCCGTGCGCACCGACATGCAGTCGATGCGACGGCATGTGTTCGGCGATGCGGTGGGCGAGTCGGGTGAACACTTCGGCCGCCTCGGGCGCCGCGCGCCAGTGCAGGTACAAACAGGGGCCGTGCGCCTCCACTCGCGCGCCAGGATGCTGGTCGGCGATAGCCTGGGCCTCAGCCACCCAGGTTTCACCCACCATCACGCACTCGGCACCGGCTAGTGACGGACGTGTCTGCAGCCCGTGCAGGCCTGCGGCGTGCGGTGTAACCCACGGGTGCATGAGCGCGTCCAGTGCGACCAGGCTGCGGCCGGTCACCAGGGCCAGGGCACCGCCCAGACGCGACTGCAGGTGGGCAAGTACCGGCGCGACGCGCGCATCGAGTACGACCGCCTCCGGGGTGGGCGCGTGATGGGTGAGTGTTCCATCCACGTCGAGGAACAGCGCCGCATCATCGCGCAACAACGGGGGAGTTCGATCGGTTCCGGTGACTTCCATGGAAGCCAAGTTACGCGATGCGGCGTGATACTGATGTGGAGTCGTTTGTAAAGATGAACGAGCGCTGCCGTGTGCATGAAAACGCGATACGCAGCGCTGTTTGTCCACGTCAATCGGGCGTCTTGGCGGGCACGAACGGCGAGACCGGATCGCTCGCGGGGAACGTCTCCTCCAGTGCCTCATCCTGGTTATCGCTGGCATGCTCCTTCCGCGCGCGGCGTTGCGTCGCGGATTCCTCGCATGCGCGATCCTCGTCGTTCGCGGGGGGATCCTTGCGGTCCCTGGCCATGTCAGCCGCCGATCATGATCGGAAGTGCAGGGCTGCGATTGGCCAGGCGGCGCCGTAGCGCGACCAGCGTCACCAGCTGCGATGCCCGCTGCTTGGTCCAGCGGGCCCCCCAACGCATGCCCGCCGCAGGCGATCGCACCGCGACGACCTGCGGGAGCTGCGCCGCCTCCAGCAGATGGACTTCGACGACCCACCCATGGCGCTGCCGGCGTACCTCCAGCACTTCCACGTTGTCCAGGAACAGGCGCCGGCGACCTTCCTCCTCGGTCCAACGGAAGCAATCCGGCAGTTTCGATGGCAAGGCGGTGCTCATGTCAGCGCCCTCATGCGCGGTCGACCATGCCGGGCTCGCCGGAGGCGGCGGCGCAATGCGCACAGCAAAACATGCGGCCGTCCGCTTCGTTGCCATGGCCGAGGATCCGGCAGCCGCAGTGGCTGCACGTCGGGGCGAACGCGTGGATGGCGCACTCGAAGGCATCGAAGGTACCGCGTCGCCCCTCCTGTTCGATCGTGAAGGTCTTGTCGTAACTGTTCCCGCATACATCGCAGCGTGCCATGTTGTTCTCCTCGCTCACGGGGTGAGGACGACCTTCCGGCAGTCGTCTTCCTTGTCGTTGAACATCGCGTAGCCCTGCGCTGCCTCGGACAGCGACAGGCGATGCGAAATGATGGCCTCGGGCCGCAACATGCCTTCCTGGATCGCCTGCAGCAGCTCGGGCAGGAAGCGTTGGACATGCGTCTGCCCCATGGCGAAACGCAGGCCCTTGTCGAAGGCGTCGCCGAACAGGAACCCATGGATGAAGCCGGCATACACGCCAGGTACGCTGATGATGCCGCCGCGGCGGCAGGCGGCGATGCACTGGCGCAAAGCCTTGCCGCTGCTGCCCTCCAGCTTCACCGCGGTCAGCAGGGTTTCGGTCGTCGATCCTTTGGCCTCGAAGCCGACGGCATCGATGCAGGCATCCACGCCGCGGCCGCCCGTGGCATCCACGATCCGTTCGGCAGGGTCGTCTTCCTCGTCGAAGTTGATCGGATGCACGCCATAGGTCCGCGTCGCGAACGCGAGCCGGTAGTCGTGGTGGTCGACCATGAAGATCCGCTCGGCGCCCAACATGCGGCAGCATGCGGCCGCCATCTGTCCGACGGGGCCCGCCCCGAAAATGGCCACGGTCGCACCCGGCTTGATGTCCGCATTGACCGCGGCCTGATAGCCCGTGGGAAGAATGTCCGACAGGAACAGCACCTGTTCGTCCGTCAGGCCATCGGGAATCTTCAAGGGTCCGACGTTGGCCTTCGGCACGCGCACGAACTCGGCCTGGCCACCCGGAATGCCGCCGTACAACGCGCTGTACCCGAACAGCGCGGCGGGCGGCGTGATGTGCTTGCGGTTCAGGATCGCGCCGCGCCCCGTGTTCGTCGTCTCGCAGGCGGCGTACTCGCTCAGTTTGCAGAAGAAGCATTCGCCGCAGGCGATCACGAAGGGCACGACGACGCGATCACCGCGCGACAGCGCCGTCACCGCAGGCCCCACCTCCTCGACCACGCCCATGAACTCGTGGCCGAGGATGTCGCCATCGCGCATTCCCGGAATCTTGCCGCGGAAGATGTGCAGGTCCGAGCCGCAGATGGCGGTGGCCGTGATCCGCAGGATGACATCGTCGGCATCCTGCAGGGCAGGGTCCGGCACCTGCTCAACCCGCACGTCCTTGCTGCCGTGATACGTCAATGCACGCATGGCGCTCTCCTTGCAGTGGGGTCAGTGCGGCGTGCCGACCTGGCTCGACGCCGCGCCGCTTTCCGGCTGGGCGTTGCGGTCCTTGGTCCCGCCGCGGCTCGCGGAAGCGCTCCGTTCGGTGCCTGCGGCCTGCGCGGCGCCGACGCGGATCTCGTTGCGCACGTCGCTGACGCCGCTGCAGGCATCGGCGATGTCTTCGGCACGGTGCTTCATCCAGCGACTCTCCACGGTGCCCTGCAGCGTGGCCACGCCATCCCGGACTTCCACGGTGATGTGGGTCGCATCGAGCATCGCGTCTTCGGTGAGGCGCTCGTTGAGATCTTCGGTGATGCGCTCGTCGGAGCGCCGGTATCCCTTCGGTCCATGCCCGCGGAAACGCCCTTGCGTTTCCTGGCCACTTTGCGAGCCGCCGTAGGCCTGGCCCATGCCGTCGTCGCGACCGCCGTACTCACCGTAGCCGCCGTGGCCGGTGCGGGAGGCACCAGCGCGACCGTATTCCTGTTCCGCGCCGCCTTGGCGCGACTGCCGGTTGGCGTCGTAGCCGTGCTCGCCGGCGTGGGTGCGGCCGCTTCCGTATTGGCCGTAGCCGCCCTGACCGAGGTCAGGCTGGCCGTAACTGCCTTGGCCCAGGTTCTGGTCGGGATTGCGGCTGGGGCCTTGACGGCCCTGGCTGTAGCCGCCGACGCCGCGCGCACCGAACATGCCATCCTCGTCGTCGTCCATGCCGCGCATGCCCGCATAGCGCGAGCCGCTGCCGTAGTACAGGTCTTCGTCATACCCACGCGATCCGGCTTGTTCACGTCCTGGCTGGGGGCCGAACGGAGCGTGTTGGCCCTGTTCGCCGCGACGCTGGAAACTTTCTTCGCGCCCGTCTTCACGCCCGTCGCTGCCCGACGACCGCCAGTTCCTGCCGGTTGCACGCTGCGTATCGCGCGTCTGCTCGTCATCGCGCTGCGGTTGACGGCCCTGGCCGTAATACTGCTCGTTCCGATTCATGTCTTCCCTCCGGTTGTCCCACCATGCGCGGCTGGTATCCACCAGGCGCGCAGCCAATGTCTGCAGCTCGCCGAATGCGGCTCTCAGTTCGGTTCCTACGTGCTTGTCCACACTTGTCTCCTTGTCGTGCCGTGAACTGTCTACGCAAGGGCCGTGCCAGTGCGGGAGGCCGTTGTTGAGCCGCGCAAAGGCCGTCGGAAGGAACGAGGCGATGAAAGATGTGCGTGCGCATGCAGATGTTTCCGAGGCGTACCGCGAGCAGTACGCACGCACGAGATCCACGGGACTGGCACGCGTATTGCGTCCGTCCGCCTGCCCCCTGTGGAGCAGAGCGCCATGCACCGATCGGTCTTCCCCGTTGTCATCACCTGCACCGACGCGGCGGCATCCGCCAGCGCGCCGATCAGTCGATGGCCGGCGGTGTTTGCTGCGCGAGGGCGAGAAGATCAGCGCAGCGGAGCGCGGCGCGCTCCAGGCGGTCGAGCGCCTCCGTCAGGTCGGCGCGATCCAGCGACTGGAGCTCGCTACGGAGCATCAGCATGCCGACCGTCAATACATTGAGCTCGTTGCGCAGCGCATGGAGCCAATGCTCATCCATGGTCGTGCGGGCGCCGCCGCGCGAGATGGTTATGGATGGTCCTGACGCTCACCCCCAGACTGCGTGCCGCCGCCGTCTTGTCGCCGCCATGGAAGGCAAGTGTGCGCTGGAGCATCGCGGCCTCGACCTCATGGAAGGTCATGCCGATACGGAAGCGGAGCTCGCCCGCATCGTCGACCCCCGGTGGACGGAGCACGCCGGCCAGCGGCCTGACATGCACGGCGGCATCGGTCGCCCGCAGATACGCGTATTCGGTTGCCGCGCGCAACTCCCGTACGTTGCCGGGCCACGCATGTCGACGCAGCTGCGCGACACAGGCGGGGTCGAGATGCTTGTCGGCACCTGCTTCGCGATTCAATGCATGGATGAATCGCCGCGCCAGCAGTTCGATGTCCTCGCCGCGGCATCGCAGCGGGGGCAGCGTGATGGGATAGCGCGCCAGCCGGTAATACAGATCCTCGCGCACGCCGGCGGGAACGGGGTTGCCGTGTCGGTGGGTGGCGGCGACGATCCGCACGTCCGTCGGAATCTCCTCGGTGCCGCCCACGCGCACCACGCAGCCGGTTTCCAGCACGCGCAACAGGTAGACCTGCAGGCTGGCGGGCATCTCGCCGATTTCGTCGAGGAAGAGCGTGCCGCCAGAGGCCTGTTCGAAGTGGCCCAAGTGCCGGGACGTCGCGCCGGTGAACGATCCGCGCTCATGCCCGAACAACTGGCTCGCCAGGAGATCCGCGGGCACGGCGCCGCAGTTGACGCTGATCAGCCTGCCGCGACGACCGCTTTGCCGGTGCAGCGCGCGCGCGACGAGTTCCTTGCCGGTGCCTGTTTCGCCGGTGACCAGAACGCTGAGCGACGTCGCTGCGACGCGGGCGATCTCCTCCCTGACCTCCGCCATCGCCACGCATTCGCCGACCAGCGTATCCGCCTGCGCCTGCCTTGCGATGCGGCGCTGGTCGAAGCGCGCCTTGGCTCCCCGCAGCAGGCGCTCGAGGGCCTCCGTGCGGAGCGGCTTGCCGAGGAATTCCGTCGCGGAACTCGATACTGCGCGTCGGATCTCTTCGCGGTTGTCGGTCCCCGACACGAAGACGATTTGTCCGCCACGTCCGGAGGGGAGGCGTTCCAGCACGTCCAGTCCCGTGCCGTCAGGCAGGGCCATGTCGAGCATGGTCAGCTCCGGGTCGTGCCGCGCGAGCCATGGACTGGCTTCCGCGACGCTATGGAACTGGCACGCCTCGAATCCTTTGCGCTGCGCGAAGCCGGCCAGGAATGCGCTGAAGTCCTGGTCGTCGTCGACGATGGCCAACGTGGGAGCAACCACCCTGCACCTCCTGTGGAATTCGCATTGGTATAGGGGAAAGGCCGTGACCGTGGCGCGAACGACGTTCAGGGATGTGTGCAAGCGTGAATAAGCTGCACACCCTGCAAGATCTGCGCGCGTGCTGAAGCGCGCGGGTCGATATCGCGGGTCTACCGGCTGGCATGCAACTTGCGCATCGCTCATCCCGGACCGGACGAGGTGTGCATGAAGACGATGGCGTGGACGATCGTGGTCAGCTCCGCCCTGCTTGCCGCAGCGTGCAAGGAGGAACAGCGCTTGGCGCCCGACGACACACAGGCAGCGACCCGCTCCGCGCCCACCGAGCGCGCGCCGCCCACACCCGTGATGCCGGAAGGCACCGGGGCCGCAAACGGCGACGCCGCAGGGCGCGCGATGCTGAAGTTGTCGCAGGGAAGCCCTTCGTATCTTGTGGACGCAAGCGGTGCGTCGCTGTACTTCCTCGAAGGCAATGCGCAGGGCACGCGGTGCGACGCCACCTGCGAGCAAGCCTGGCCGCCGGTCGTGGCCGGCGACGCCGGCACGATGGAGGGTGTGCAATCCGGCCTGCTGGGTCGACTGCAACGGGCGGATGGCCGCACGCAACTGACCTACGCGCGACAGCCGCTGTACCGGTATGCCGGCGACGCGGGGGCAGGACGCACCTCGGGCCACGGGGTCAGCGACAAGTGGGGACAGTGGGCGCTGATGGCGCCGGACGGCCACGCGCTGGCGCACGATCCGCCCATGGAAAACCCCGCCGAGCGCACTTCGCCGACGAGCGACGACGTCCCTTGACGCGTAGCCGCGACGTCAAGCGTCCTCGTCTTCTTCCTCGTCGTCTTCGGAAAGCGCGGCGTTCTGGCGGCTGTTTTGGGTAATGCCCGTCATCTCGTCGGCCAGGGCGTAATCGCCCGCGACCTGCAGGAGTGCCATGGTCAGCGCGGCGTGGGCTTCGCTGGGCGTATCGTATTCGCATACAGGTCGTCGACGGCCGGCTCGAGGCGTGCCCGGACGCCTTCGGTGTCGGTATCGGCCGCATCCTGCAAGGTCATCGCCAGAAAGGCGTTCAACTTGCTGTACACGCCCGGCGGAAGCGTCAGCGGCTGCATGGGTTCACGCCAGCCGGCTATCTAGCCGGAACGCTTCGGTGAAGTCGACGGCAAGGCCGCCGAATGCCGGGTGCGACGGATTGATGAGCAGGTTGTGCGAGGCGGGCGCCAAGACGCTCGGGACCCTGAGGGCGACGCTGCGCCGCTCGTCCAGCCATCGATCGCCGAGCGCCTGGACGTCCGGGCGATACGGGCGCTCACGCCAACCGTCGGGCAGACGCTCCAGCACCACGACATCGGCAGCGCCCAAGGCCATGCGGGCGCACGCGAGCGCATCGGGCAGGGAGCTTTGCCGATGGGCCAGGAATTCGAGCAGCGCGGTCGACGCCGTGCAGGAGGCATAGACCACCGGCCGGCCCGCGCTTGTCCAGCGCCCGGCCATGGCGTGCGCCTCGAACGGTATACGGTTCGCTTCGTGGGCGATGACCTGGAATGCGGTCACGGTGTCCATCGCGGGCCTCGGCAAAGCATCAGGTTCGAGACTAGGCAGGCATGCGGTAACAGGATGTCATCGGCATGCTCACCCGCTCTGCACGCCGGCAAAAAGCTGGCGTTTCGCGGTTTTCGCGGGCGCAACGCGTGGTACGAAGCCCTGGCTTTCACGGTTCAACGACGTCGTGCCGCAAACAATCGGCGGTTACGGCGCGAGCAACAGGGTCGAACGATGGATGAAGCAGGCCAGGTCAGTGAGGAGCGCCTTCAACTCGCCCTCAAGGCGGGAGGACTCGCCAGCTGGGATTGGAACATCCAGACCGGCGAAGTGATCTGGTCGGACGAGCACTACCGCATCCAGGGATATCGCCCGGGTGAGGTCATGCCGAGCCTCCAGGCCTGGCTGGACCGCGTGCATCCCGACGACCGCGAGGAGGCGGTGCGCGTGCTGCAGGACGCGCAGCACCGCCAGACCGACTACGCGCACCGGCTTCGCGTCATGTGGCCCGACGGAACGGTGCGGACATGCGCGGCGCGCGGCTTCTATTACTACGACGATGCCGGCAATGCGACCCGCATGATCGGAGTGATGGAGGATGTCACCGAGCAGTTGGCCGCCGAACGCCTGCTGCGCGAAAGCGAGGCCCGCTTCCGCCAGTTCGGTGACGCATCGTCCGACGTCCTGTGGATCCGCAACGCGGAGACATTGCGGCTGGAATACCTCAGCCAGGCGTTCGATCACATCTACGGGCTGGACCATCGCGCCATGCTCGACCATCCGGAGCTGGACGGCTGGCTCGACCTGATCCTGCCCGAGGACCGGCACATCGTGCATACCGCTCTGGAGCGGGTGAAGGCAGGCGAGCGGGTGACCACGGAGTACCGCATCCGCCGCGGCGGCAACGGAGGCGTGCGCTGGATGCGCAATACCAAGTTTCCGTTGCGCGACGACAGCGGGGCAGTCGTCCGCATCGGCGGCATCGGCCACGATACGACCGCCGAGCGCGAAGCCTCCGACCGGATGCAGGTCATGGTGGCCGAGCTGCAGCACCGCACCCGCAACCTGATGGCGGTCGTGCAGTCCATCGCGTCCAAGACCCTGCGCGAGAGCGGCACGCTGGTGGACTTCGAGACGACCTACCTGGACCGGCTGGGCGCCGTGGCGCGCGTGCACGGATTGTTGTCGCGCCTCCCCGAAGGCGACCGCGCGAGCTTCGACGACCTGTTGCACGAGGAACTGCGGGCGCACGGCGTCTCCGGCGACCAGGTCGAGCTGCGCGGGCCACCCGGCATTCGCCTGCGTTCCTCCAGCCTGCAGATATTCGCCCTGGCCCTGCATGAGCTGGCGACGAATGCGGTCAAGTACGGCGCCCTCTCTTCTCCGGAGGGGCGCCTGTCGATCCATTGGGCGCCGCATCGCTGGCCGGAAGGCGAAGAGGTATTGCGCGTGGAATGGACCGAAACGGGCGTGGAAGTGGACACCGCGACGCCCACGCTGGCCCGCGGCTACGGCCGGGAACTCATCGAGCGCGCGCTGCCGCACCAGTTGCGTGCGCGCACACGCTATTCCCTGACGCCTGGCGGCGTTCACTGCACGATCGAGGTGCCCCTGACGACGGAGCCCTGACCGTGCAGAACGCCGCGGCGGATCAGCGCGCCTGTCCCGCCAGCGCTTTCGCACGCTCCAGGTGTTCGGCCACGTGCCCGCGCGTACTCGCAAGGTGGTCGCGTACGGCCTGGGTGGTGGCGGCGGGGATGAGCGCGCCATCGAGCGCAGCAAGGGCTTCGGTGTGTCCCTTGACCATGGCGTCGACGTAGGCTTTCGCATAGGCGTCGCCTGAGAGCGCATCCAGCTTCGCCAGTTCGGCTTCGCCCTTCTGCTGCTGCGCGCGGGCATCCGCACCGGCGGCGTCCGCGCCGAGGGCGCTGGTTCGGGTACGGTTTTCGCCGTGCTGGTCGATCATCATCTGCGCGTACGTGGCGATCTCGCCCTGCACGCCCTTGGCCAGGGCCTGCTTGCCTGCCGCGATTTCATGATCGTTGATCGCGTTCAGCACACCGAGTGCCGCACGTTCGGAAGGGGCCGCCGTCGCGGCGGAAGCGTCGGCAGTCGCATCGCTCGGCTGATCGGTCGCCGGCATCGCATCGGAGCCGGCAGCCGTATCGGGCGGGGTGGTGGTGGTCGGATCCACGGCGGGCACGTCGGCTGCTGCGGTCGCGTCGCCGTCATCGCGCCGCTCGTTGCAGGCAACGAGGGCAAGCGCGACGACGAGCGACGCCATCAGAACGGAGTAGCGGGGAGTCATGTCGGTCTCCAGGGTGGGGAGGGTGGATAGGTGCCTGCGTGTCCAGGCATTCGGCCAAGACGCCGGCACGCCGTTCCATCAGGGCGGCGTGCGGGCTGGGTCATTCCTCTTCGTCGTTGCCGCCGGGCGTACCTTGCCCTTCCTCGGCGGGTTGACGCTGGGGATCGTTCGGCTGGCGGCCGGGTTGTGCTTGCTGGGCGCGGGTGTCGCGTTGGGTCGTCATGAAGGTGTCCTCGGCGGCGGAATGCCGCAAGACCACTCTCGGCAACCCCGCATGAAGAGGTTGTCCGCGCCACGGCATCACGTCGGCACGACAGCGCGCGATGTATTCACCACGCCAAGACTGCCCGTGGCCATGCCACCTTCGAACCCCGAGGACACCATGTCGCTGCTCATCCATCCCGTCCTGCTCGGCAGCGTCGCCTATGGACTGGTGCTCGCCACGGTCACGTATCTGGCCGGCGCCGGAACGCGTGCGCGCGTGCGCTGGCTGACGACGGTCGGCGCGTTCTCGATTGCCGTGGGGGCAGGTGCCCAGTTCCTCTGAGGAAGGGGCACGGTTGTCTAATGCGTCGTGCCGCCCGTGCCGCCGTCGTGGAGCTCGACGCGATCCAGCGTCGAGCGGATGGAGGCCATGTCAAACGGCTTGCGCAGGTAGGAAAGCGAGCGGTACGCCTCCGGGAGCGCGCCGGTGTCGTAGCCCGTGATCAGGACCGCAGGGATGCCGCGCTGGGCGAGCGCATCGGCCAGCGGAAACGAATATTCCGACCCGAGGTTCACGTCCAGCAGCCCCACATCAGGCAGGTTGCCCGCGTCGATGGATTGCATGGCCTGCTGGACGCGAGCGAATGGTCCGACGACCTCGCCCCCCAACTGTTCGACCGCGTCCTGCAGGGCTGAGGCCAACAGGTACTCGTCCTCGACGATCATCACTTTTCGTCCTGCCAAGCGGCTAGCCATCCACGTCACTCCCTCACACTCCCGATCATGCTGCTCGTGCGTGCGTTAAGAATCTGCGTACGAGGCCACGCGTGTCGTCGCGTCCGCGTCGGTTAGCGTAACGGCTACCTGCGCGAGGATCACGAAGATGGCGCGCGCATTGTCACAACGTGACGGCGCCACCGGCGATCGTCAGCAGCGTGCCCGAGGTGTAGCTCGCGGTGTCCGCGGCCAGCATCACGTAAGCCGAGGCCAGCTCCGCTGGCTGGCCAGGACGTCCCATCGGTACGTGCCCGCCGAAGTCCTTGACCTCCTCTTCGGACATGCCAGCCGGAATGAACGGCGTCCAGATCGGGCCCGGGAGCACCGCGTTCACGCGGATGCCCTTCTCGGCGAGCGTGCCCGCCAGGCCGATGGTCAGGTTGGCGATGGCACCCTTGGTCGCCGCGTACGGCAGGATGTTGGGGCTGGGCTTCTTGGATTGCACCGAGGCCGTATTGATGATCGACGCGCCGGGCTGCAGGTGCGGGAGCGCCATGCGCACCAGGTTGAATGCCGCATGCACGTTGGTCGCGAACGTCTTCTCCCATTCTTCCAGCGTGATGTCCTCGAAGCGCTCGTAATACTTCTGGTAGGCGGCGTTGTTGACCAGCACATCGAGGCCGCCGAGGGCATCGACCGTGTCCTGGATCAGTTGTTCGGCCTGCGCGGGATCGCTGATGTCGCAGGGCAGCGTCGCCACCGTGCGGCCTTCTGCCTCCACCATCGCGGCGATCCGCGCCGCGTCTGCTTTCTCCGATGGCAGATGGGCGATGGCGACATCGGCGCCCTCCCGCGCATAGGCGATGGCCACCGCGGCACCGATACCGCTGTCGCCGCCGGTGATGAGGGCACGCTTGCCTTGCAGCACTCCATGCCCCACGTAGCTCTCCTCGCCGTGGTCGGGGCGGGGGTCCATCTTTTCCGTTTTGCCGGGGAACGATTGCTGCTGCGGCTTGAAGGGCGGCTTGGGGTAGTCGGGAATCGCCACGGGCATCTCCTGGGAAAGTATGTCTGCAGTCTGTCGGTTCGCACGTATAGCGACCGCGAACGCAACGAACGGATACGTGCACGCGCGTCTTACATTCGCACGCCTTGCGACGTGTCAGCAGGGATGCGCGAGCGACGTCATCAACGCGTTTTCCGCCTGTCGCGAGTCCAGGCGTGTGTACTGCACGACGACCGGCTCGCTGGACTCGACGATGCTGGCGTACGGTGTCGCACGCGGAATCGGCTCGGGATCGTCGAAATCGTTGTAACGCAGATGCACCGCTCGCCGTGGCGGCACCGTGTGCCGATACGGTCCGGCAGGGTCGCGGTCGGTATAGAAAATGGTGATCTCGACCCGCGCGTAGCGGTCGCCCGCGTTGAGGATGCAGCAGGCTTCATGGCTCTCCAGCTCCGGCGCAGGTCCATGGCTTTCACGCGGGATATAGCCCTCGGGGATCACCCAGCGGTGTGCGCCGATCGGTGGCGTCGCATGCGTTGTGCTCATCTGCAGTTCTCCGGTTACGAGGCGACGCTGCTGCGCCGCTCGTGATGAGGATGTGGACCGCCGCTTCACGAGGGCACCACAGCGCTTGCATGGATAGTGGAGACCAAGGAGATCTCCGGATGACGCTGATCGGTTACCACGCATCGCACGAACAATTCACGCCTGGCGCCTTGGTCGAGCATGTCGTCCGCGCCGAGCAGGCCGGCTTCGGCGGCGCCATGTGTTCCGACCATTTCCATCCGTGGAGCCAGGCGCAAGGACAGAGCGGTCACGCCTGGGTATGGCTCGGGGCGGCCATGGCGCGCACCCGCTTTCCGTTCGGCGTGGTCAACGCACCGGTCGGCCGCTACCACCCCATGGTGATTGCGCAGGCCGTCGCCACGCTGGGCTGCCTGTTCGGCGATCGCTTCTGGCTGGCGGCGGGCAGCGGCGAAGCCCTGAACGAATGGGCGGCGGGCGACGACTGGCCCACGAAGGACGTTCGCAACGCGCGGCTGCAGGACGCCGTGGATGTGATGCGCGCGCTGTGGCGCGGCGAACGCGTGAGCCACGACGGCCACTTCGCGGTGCGGGAGGCCGCGCTGTACAGCCGGCCCGCGCACATGCCCAAGGTCTACGTGGCGGCATTGACGCCCGATACCGCGCGCTGGGCCGCCACTTGGGCGGACGGCTTGATCACCGTCGCCGCGCCTGCGGCGCCGGTGCAGGAGGTGATCGAGGCCTTCCGCACGGGGGGCGGGCAGGGCAAGCCGGTGTCCCTGCAGGTCAAGCTTTCCTATGCGAAGCATGAGGACGAAGCGTTACAAGGAGCGCTCGATCAGTGGCGGACCAACGCGTTGCCGCCGGAGAAGACAGAAGCGCTGCGGACGCCGGAGGCATTCGAGCGGGCTGCGCGCGACGTGGGCGAGGCGGAGATCCGGAAGGCCGTGCACGTGAGCGCCCGCCTCGACGACCACCTCAACGCCCTTCGCGGCTACCTCGACCTGGAGATCGACGCCATGTACCTGCACAACGTAAATCGCGACCAGCAAGCCTTCATCGATGCATTCGGGCGCCACGTGCTGCCTGCGCTGGAGTGATGCATGCAGGACGGGACGACATTACCCTCGCACGATCAGGGCCTGGTCCACCTGCGCGCGCGTCCGCAGTGCCACATCATCACCCACGGCGAGACCGCCCTGGTCGCGGGTCCGGACGGCGAACTGCGGGCCGGCGAAGACCACGGTTTGTTCGTGCGGGAAACGCGGGTGTTGGCGGCGCATGCGTTGCGCGTGGGCGGACAGCGGCTGATCCCGGCGAGCCTGTCGCCCGCGCGCCAGGACCAGTGGCATGGCTATTACCTGGTCGCGCCGCGCGGCAAGGCGGGCGCCCCGCAGTCGCGACAGGGCGACGCGGCCAACGCAGGCCTGGAGCTCTTGCTCGTCCGCACGGTCGGTGAGGGGCTGCACGAGGACCTGCGCGTCAGCAACCACACGGACCGGGATGTCGAGATGGTGCTGGAACTGCGCGCGGACGGCGACTTCGTCGGTCAGGACGAGGCCGGGAATTCCGACACGTCCCGTGGTCGCGTCGTCCGCGCTGTGGCCGATACCCATGCGGCCGTCGATCGGCGCTGGCGCTATCGCGCACAGCGCAAGGATTCCGGCGACGGCCTCACCCGCACGCGGGAGATGACCCTGCGGTTGCAAGTCGATCACCCGGCCGAGCCGGCGGACGATCCTTGCCGGATCCGCTTCCGTCTCCGCCTGCCGGCGCGCGGAACATGGCACGCCTGCCTGCGTTGGGACGTGTCCATCGATGGCGATGCGCTGCCCTCACCGCCATGCCCCGGAGGGGACGCCGCTGCCTTGCGTGAACGCGTGCATCCTGCCTGGGTCGACGCATCGGTGCTCGCCGACGACGGGCGACGCAGTACGCAAGGTCCGCAGATCGATGTCGTCGGTCTGCTCGCACGCGCGCAGCGCGATCTGCACGCGCTGCGACTGCCGCGCTTCGATGCGGACGATGCCTGGACCGTGGCGGCGGGCGCGCCGGCCTACCTGGCGCTGTTTGGCCGCGACATGCTGACCACCGGCTGGCAATCCGCGCTGCTCGGCACCGAGATTCTGGCGCGCAGCCTGGGACTGATGGCCGAAATGCAGGGCACGCGCCGCGACGACTGGCGCGACGAGGCCCCCGGCCGCATGCTGCATGAGGCGCGCGAGGATCCGGCCGCGTGTCTCAACGAGCGGCCGACGGCGCGCTATTACGGCAGCCTCACCTCGTCCGGCCTGTTCCCGTTCGCGCTGGCACAACTCTGGGACTGGACGGGCGACCGTGCGCGCGTCGCCCCGCTGATCGAGCCGGCACTGCGCGCCCTCCGGTGGATGGACGAAGAGGCCTTGCAGGTGCCCGGGCCGTTCTACGCGGTGCGGACGCGCTCGTCCAAAGGGCTCGACAACCAGACATGGAAGGATTCGTCGGAGTCCATCGTGGACCTCGATGGCCGCGTGGTGCCGCAGCCGGTCGCGACCTGCGAGGAACAGGCCATCGTCTATGCATCCAAGCAGTCGTTTGCGGGCGTGCTCGAGAGTCTCGGCCGTCTGGACGAAGCACGCAGGCTGCGGCGCGAGGCCGACGAGCTGAAGCGCCGCTTCAACGAACGCTTCTGGCTGGAGGAGACCGGCTTTCTCGCCATGGCCCTGGACCCGAAGGGCCGCGCGATCCCCTCGATAGGATCGAATGCGCTGCGCTGCCTGGCCAGCGGCATCCTGGAACCGGCAATCGCGAAGAAGGTCGCCGAACGCGCCTTCGCGCCGGACATGTTCAGCGGCTGGGGCATCCGCACGCTTTCGTCGGCGCACGCCGCCTACAACCCGCATGGTTACCACGTCGGCACGATATGGCCGGTCGAGCATGGTCCGTTCGCCTTGGGCTTGCGGCGCTATGGCGCGATCGAGCAGTGCCATCGGCTGTGCATGGCCCAGTTCCAGCTCGCCGATCTGTGCGAAGGCCGGCGCCTGCCGGAATGCGTGAGCGGCCACGGACGCGATGCCCTGCATCCGTTTCCGGCGATCTACGTGGGCGCGAACGCGCCGCAGGCGTGGTCCGCCTCGACGCCGGTCGTGCTGGTGCAGGCGTTGCTCGGCATCCGCGCGCAGGCGGGCCACACGCTCTGGCTGGATCCGTGCCTGCCCGAGTGGCTGCCTGAGCTGCGCTTGCGCCGGCTACGGGTGGGCCAAGCGGTGGTGGATGTGCATTTCCAGCGCGACGCGCACGGCAGGACGCACTTCGACGTACTCGACGGCAGTGACGGCCTGCGCATCCGCCAGGGCGTTCCCGACGATCCCTGATGCGTGTTCGCGCCACGTCAAAGAATCGCATCACATCGTGACCACGCAGGTCCTTGTAACAAGATCACTGGCTTTCCAACGGAGTCCGCCATGAACGACGACCTTCGCAACACGGGATCGCCCGACCGCGACCGCATCAACGTCAACGAAGAACACGAGTTGCGCTACTGGTCCGAAGCGCTGGACATCACGCCCGAGCAGCTGCGCTCGGTGGTGGCCGCGGTCGGCACGTCGGTCGACGCCGTGCGTCGCCATCTCGGCGTGTGACGTTCGCGCTCAGTGGTAGCCCTGGCCGCTGCGCAGCTTGCCCCGGAACACCGAATACGACCACGCGGTATAGCCAAGGATGAGGGGCAGCAGGACCGCCACGCCGACGAGCAGGAACCCCTGCGATGACGGCGGCGCGGCGGCCTGCCACAGGGTCAGGACCGGCGGGACGAGATACGGCCACAGGCCGAGCAGCAGCCCCGCGTAGGCCAACGCGAACAGCGTGAGCGCCAGCAGGAAGGGACGCGCATCGCGTCCTGGCGCAGTGGCTGCGCGCCACAGTGCGACGGCCGTGCACAGGGCCAGCACGGGCACCGGCGACAACCACCAGAAAATGCCGCCCTCGAACCAGCGCGCCATGACCTTCGAGTTGAGGAAGGGCAGCCACGCGCTCACCAGGCCCATCGCGGCCGCCATCACCACGACCAGCGGGCGCGTCAGCACGCGCGCGAACGCGTGCACGGGTCCCTCGGTCTTCAGGATCAGCCACGTGCTGCCGAGCAGGCCGTAGCCGAACACCAGCGCCACCCCGGTCAGCATCGAGAACGGACTGAACCAGTGCCAGGGCGACACGGTGTCGCCTGCCGACGGCACGCCCAGGCCCTGCACCAGCGCCCCCAGGATGACCCCCTGCCAGAACGCTGCGCAGATCGAGCCCAGCGCGAAGGCGGCCCCCCAGATCCACCGCGTCGTATGCGCCTTGAAGCGGAACTCGAACGCCACGCCGCGGAACACCAGCGCCACGAGCATCAACAGCACCGGCAGGTAGAGCGCGGGCAGGATCAGGGCGTAGGCGGCCGGGAACGCCGCCAACAATCCTGCGCCGCCGAGCACCTGCCAGGTTTCATTGCCGTCCCAGATGGGCGCGGCGGTGTTCATCATGAGGTCGAGCTGGGCTTCGTCTTCCGCAAACGGTGCGAGGATGCCCAGGCCGAGGACGAAACCGTCCAGCACCACGTACATCAGCACGCCGAACGCGATCACGCCGAACCACACCACCGGTAGCCATTCGGACATCGGCATGTCAGCCGTCCTCCAGCGAGGCATCGGACGCACTGAGGGGGCGGGCAGGCGTGCGCTCGCCACCCTCGGTACGCGGTTCCGGCTCGTGGGGCAGGGGGCCGCGGCGCAGCATGCGGTACAGGTAGGCGATACCGAAACCGAAGACCAGCGCGTAGGCCAGCACGTAGACCGCCAGCGAGGCGGCCACGCTGGCAGCGCTCACCGGACTGACGGCGTCCGCGGTGCGCAACAGGCCATGCACGACGTAGGGCTGGCGACCGATCTCGGTGACGAACCATCCGGCGATGATCGCCACGAAGCCGGCGGGCAGCATCGCGTTCCACGCGACGTGCAGCCAGCGGCGCGTTTCGAGCGTGCCGCGCCACCACGCCCATGCCGATGTCAGGGCCAGTAGCAGCATCAGCATGCCGATGCCCACCATCAGGCGGAACGCGTAGAACACCGGTTTCACCGGAGGCCGGTCGTCGCGCGCGATGTCGCCGAGCGCCGGTACCTGGCCGTCCCACGAATGCGTCAGTACCAGGCTGCCGAGTCGCGGAATCTCGACGGCGTGGCGGTTGCGCTCGGCCTGTTCGTCGGGAACGGCCCAGACCACCAGCGGAACGCCTTCGCCCGCCGCTCCCTGATGCCAGTGCCCCTCGATGGCAGCCACCTTCGCGGGCTGGTGTTCCAGCGTATTG
The DNA here is from genome assembly GCF_057654715.1 of Pseudoxanthomonas sp. G3. Lineage (NCBI taxonomy): Bacteria > Pseudomonadati > Pseudomonadota > Gammaproteobacteria > Lysobacterales > Lysobacteraceae > Pseudoxanthomonas > Pseudoxanthomonas sp. G3. The sequence goes on along the minus strand of NZ_CM172805.1, from coordinate 3,093,443 downwards.
AGCCCGTGCAGGTCCCCCGCGGCGATCTGCAAGGGCACGACGATGCAGGCGAACGCGGTGGCCAGGCGCAGCATGCGCCGCGCGGGTTCCAGGTGCACGCCCTTGCGCAGGTACCAGCCCGCCACACCGCCGATGACGAAGCAGGTGGTCAGGAACGACGCCAGCGTCATGTGCACCAGCCGATAAGGGAACGATGGATTGAAGATCACCTCGCGCCAGGAGGCGACCTGCAGCACCCCGTCGACCAACACGTGGCCGCGCGGCGTATGCAGCCAGCTGTTCGCCGACAGGATCCAGAACGTCGAAAGCAGCGTGCCCAGCGCCACCATGCAGGTCGAGAGGAAATGCAGCTTCTCCGGCACGCGCGACCACGCGAACAGCATCACGCCGAGGAAGCTCGCTTCCAGGAAGAAGGCGGTCAGGACTTCATAGCCCAGCAGGGGGCCGAGCACGCTGCCGGCGAAGGCGCTCAATCCCGACCAGTTCGTCCCCAGCTGGAAGCTGAGCACGATGCCGCTGACCACGCCCATGCCGAACGAGACGGCGAATACCTTGATCCAGAAGAAATAGAGGTCGCGCCAGACGGTATCGCGCGACCTCAGCCACCGGAATTCGAGGAACGCAAGCCAGCTCGCCAGGCCGATGGTGAACGCCGGAAACAGCACATGGAAGCTGATGACGAACGCGAACTGGATCCGCGAGAGCAGGACGGCATCCACATCGGCGGACCGTCAGAAGCCCCCGCCGGGCGGCTCATCGCACCGCCGTGCGGCAGTCACGTTCATGTGCCGGTCTGCGCGTGCGGCGCGCGCAGCGGCTTGGACTCGGGCGACTTGTCCTGGCGCAGGAAGATCGACAGCACGACGATGGACAGCACCGCCAGGAATTCGCTCTGCCAGTTCTGGAACGACTCGAACCAGAACTGGGCGCCGGTGAGGTGTTCGGCCAGGCTGATGGGCGGCTCGCCCTGGGCTGCGCGCTGTTCGTTCTCATGCAGGTGGCTGCCCTGCGCATGGAGCACGAACGAGACCAGGAACAGGAGCATGAAGGCCAGGGCCAGGGAGTGCGCGTACAGCGCCTTGGCCCATCCGCCCGCACGCACCGGCCACGGTGTGGGACCTTCGTCGATCCGCTCTTCTTCCTCCGCTGGATCCAGCGGTCGCGACTCGGCCGAGCCACGCTGCCGTAACCACACCGTCAGCAGCACATACATGCCCATCTGCAGGAACTCGCTCTCCCAGTTCTCGAACGTGGCAGAGATGAAATGGCCGCTGGAGAGGTAGGCGGAAAGCCCGATCGCGGGCAGCTGATCCTGCAAGCGCTCTTCGTTGTAGGCGTGATGGCCGGTCACGACCTGGGCCATGACGAACGCGAGGAACAGGCCCGTCAGCATCAGCGAAAGACCATTCCGTCGGAAGAACGAGTAGGAGGCGGGCGGCGTCATGGAGGGGGACGAAGCTGAAGAAGAAGGGGGCGTCGACGGGGCGACCCGTCGATTCACCGTAGGGAGGCCGGAGTGAGCACAATGTCAATCCGCCCACGCGGTGCGCAGGGTACGAGCCGCGCCGCTACGCGGAGGGACGCGCAGGATGGAGCGTCTGGCAGCGGACGCAGAAGAACGTCCTGCGCCGCGTGGTTCCCAGGTACTCCTTCGTCACCGGCCCACCGCACACGGGGCAGGTGCGGCGCGTGTGGATCTTCCAGTGCTTGCGCAACACGTACTGCCTTTTCCACTCCAGGAAATCGAAGCTGTACTGGCGGGCCTGGTCGATCAGCTGGGTCAGCTTCCGCGGCGGCAGCGCCCCGACCGGGCTGGCAGGGTGAACGCCGATGCGGAACAGCACTTCGTTCTTGATGATGTTGCCCACGCCGGCGAACGTGTCCTGGTCGAGCAATGCGTCGCAGACGAGCTGCTGCGGCCGGGTCTTGAGCTTGCGGCGCACCAGTTTCGGGTCCCAGGCGGGGTTCATGACGTCCACGCGCCAGTCGTAGGTATCGTCCAGATCGCCCTCGACGTACTTCACCGACGATGCGTAGAAGACGAGCGAGCCGTTGTCGAAGGTCAGGGCCATGCGCGGCGGCTTGGGCTTGGCGCTGTCGATGCAGTAGGAGCCGAACATCAGCATGTGGACGCGCATGCTGAAGCCGCGGAACTCGATCAGAAAATGCTTGCCCCAGCTCCTCAGCGCGACCACCCGCTTGCCCGCCATGCGGGTGAGGTCCTGCCCGCTGTTGCCGGCCACGTCACGCACGATCCGGCCGGCGAACTTGGACGCGGCGTCCTTGAGGATCACGATGGAAGGACCTTCGGGCATGCATGGGCACGTATCGAGGGCGGCGCAGGCAAGGGGAATCGAGCCGGCGTGAACGGTCGTGGATGCCACGTGGCCGCATCGCCAACACAACCTGTCCACATCCGCTTCGCCAGATTGAAGCACCCAACCTAACGGCAGGTAACACGACATGGCGCGCGACATCCTCAAGACCCTCAAGGAAGAACACGACACGCTGCGCGGGCTGTTCGCGGAGCTGAAGGAGACCACCGACCGTGGCGTCAAGAAGCGCCAGACCCTGCTGCAGCGCATCGAAGAGTCGCTGATCCCACATGCGAAGTGGGAGGAAAGCGTCTTCTACCCGGCTTTCAAGGAGCGCGCGGATCGCGACGGCCAGCAGACCTACGCCGAAGCGCTGACGGAGCATCACGCAGTAGAGCACACGGTCATTCCGGAAGTGCATGCCGCGGACCCGGGTACGCCCGAATTTGCTGGCCGGACGAAGGTCTTCGGTGAGCTGATCGACCACCATGCCACCGAAGAAGAAACCACCATGTTCAAGATGGCGCGCAAGCTGTTCAACGCGGAAGAACGTGCGCAGCTGGACGAGGACTACGAAGCATGGAAGGCATCGCCCGCGGCTCAGGCCGCGATGGCCGGCGAGAAGACCAAGGCGACGGTGAAGGGTGCGGTCAAGGCGCTCACGCAGTAGCCCGCTTAGGCCGTGGCCCACCTGTCGGAACTGGCGCCCGGACCAGGCTCCGCGCGACGGGTGATCTGGACGGTGGGCCATTCCACGCGGCTCCCGGAACGGTTTGTCGCGCTGCTACGGCACCATGGCATCGCGTCCATCGCCGATGTGCGCCGCCATCCCGGCTCGCGGCGCTATCCCTGGTTCGGGCGCGATGCGTTGGCTGATCTGCTGGCACAGGCGGCGATCGGCTACCAATGGATTCCCGAGCTCGGCGGCCGGCGCAGGCCGCGACCGAAATCGGTCAATGCCGCGTGGCGCAATGCGGCATTCTGGGGCTACGCCGATCATATGGCGACCCCGGCGTTCGCCGAGGGCCTCGCGCGCGCCGTCGGGGTGGCCTCTGCGCAACGGACCGCCCTGATGTGCTCGGAATCGTTGTGGTGGCGCTGCCATCGCCGGCTGATGGCCGACCTGCTCACCCACCGCGGCTGGGAAGTGCTTCACATCATCGACGACGACGCGCCGCAACCTCATCCGCTGAATACCGATGCCCGTCCCGCAGGCGAGGATGTGACCTACCCTGCCGACTAGAGGTGCGGCAATGGGCCGACCTCAAGGGACGCGGCGCGCTGCCGCTATTTCCTGTTGAGACGTTTTCCCGTGCCGCCACAGCACGACAGTTTCACGCGGATCGTCGTCTCATCGGACCGATCCCGGAACTGACACCTGCGCGCAATGGACTCATCACGACAGCGCCAAGCAGGCGCACCGCCTAGCGCGGGCGCCACGTCCGGCGATGCGACAGGACCCTCCTGGCGCCGTCTCGGCATCGTCGTGGGCCTGATCCTCACGGGGGTCATGCTGGCGGCTATCCTCCATGACCGCGCCACGCGCGTGGAGGCCGCGCAGCGGCACGCCCTGGGCATGGCCCAGGGCATCGACCGCCTGTTGCACTACGAACTGCGCCATATCGAGCGTGCGCTGCGCGGTCTGGGTCGGGCGGCCGACAGCTATGCGGCTGCGAAGGACGCGTCCGGCACATGGGATTTCGCCAGCGAGATCCGCGACCTGATCGCACGCAACGCCGAGATCCAGGACGTGGATCTGTACGCCAACGACGGCAGCCCCATCCGGTTGGGCGTCGGCGCGGGGACGAGCGCGCGCATCGTCGTGCCGCCCGGAAACGCGCGGGGCCTGCGCGTAGGCACGCTCCAGTGGGGCGGTCCCGGCGAGCCCATCCTGCCGCTCTTCTTGAAGACGCCGGAGGGCCATTGGCTGGTGGCGAGACTGCGCATGTCGGAACTCGCGCGCATGCTCGAGGGCACTGAGGTGGGGGCGCACGGCAGCGCGGCCATCCTCGATACGGCCGGTCGGGTTCTTGCCCGCACCGGTGAGAGCGGTCGGTATGTGGGAAAGGTCGTCGACGTCCCGGTGCTCGCCAAGGCCGGCAGCACCCATGTGCTGCTCGTCAGTTCGCTGGATGGCGTCAAGCGCCACGCGGGCTTCACGTCCACCAGCGGTTATCCGTTCATCGCGTCGGTCGGGCTCGCCGAACGCGATGTGCTCGCGTCGTGGTGAAACTACAGCGTCGCGGTCGTGCTCTGTCTGGTGGCGTACTGGCTCGTCTTCGCGTACTTCAGTTGCGCGCTGGTCAGGACCGAACGCGCGCGCGCCGTCACCCAGGCGGAGCTGCTCCGGCACGCGGACTGGTTGAGCAAGGCCCAAGATGCTTCCCATGCAGGCGTGTGGGCACTGGACGAGGAACGCGAGCGGGTGCGCGCGACGGCGCAGGCGGCGTCGTTGTTCGGGTTCGCCGAGAAGGACGCGCTGATCCCGCTGGAGGACTTCTTCATGCGGATGCACGAGGACGACAGGCGCGGCGTGCAGGCGACCTTTTCCGACGCGCTGGCCGCCGGTCGCAGCTTCCGCGCCGAATACCGCGTCGTCCTGCCGGGCGGCGCCATCCGCTGGATAGAAGCGTCCGGTGCGATGGTCGCGCTGGCATCCGGTGCGCAACAGATGACCGGCACGATCGTCGATGTGACCGGGCGTCAGGAGGCGCGCGCGCAGCTGGAGCGCGCGGAGCGTCAATTCAGGGAGCTGTTCGACCGCAATCCGCTGCCTTTCTGGGTCTTCGACGCGGCCTCGCTCCGCTTTCTGGCCGTCAACCAGGCCGCAGTCGCACGCTATGGGTACACGCGGGAGGAATTCCTCTCCATGTCGATCCTGGACATCCGGCCCGAGGAAGACCGCGACGCAGTCATCGATGATCTGCTGCGGCCGGTGGATGTCCCGAGCGACGATCGGGTGTGGGTGCACAGGAGAAAGGATGGCAGTACGTTGTTCGTCCGCGTCTATGGCAGCGCGATCTCGTTCGATGGCAAGGCCGCACGGCTCGTCCTGGCGGAAGACGTCACCGAGCGTGTGGAGCACGAACAGGCACTGGCGTGGCGCGCCACGCACGAGGAAACCAGCGGACTGCTCAAGCTGAGTGCGTTGCTGGTGGAGGTGGAGGCGTCGCGTGTACGCACGGCCACGGGATTCGCCGCCGTCTACGTGCAGGTCCGCGATCTGGAGGTCGTGGCCCCCACGTTGGGGCGCCGCCTCGGCCTTGCGCTGCTGACGGAGATCGCCGACCGGCTGTCCGGCATCGGACAGCACCATGGCCCGGTGGCCTACGTGCCGTCGGATGCCTTCGTGCTGGTGTCGACGGATCCCGCCCGCACGCCGCAGCTGTGCGAGGCGATTTCCAGCGCGCTCGCGGTGCCGGTGGAGTTCGAAGGCGGAAGCTATCGGGTCGAGGCGTCGATAGGGGTGGCGACGGCCGATGAAGGCGACGCCTCGACCGCCGAGCAGGTCGTCGACCATGCGGCGCTGGCGGCGCTGGAGGCACGCAATACCGGACAGCGGGAGGTCGCGTACTACGAAGGCATGGCCGAGCAATCGGCGCGCCGCCTGGCGATGGTCGGCGACCTGCGCGAGGCTATCGCGGCGAACGAACTGCACCTGCATTTCCAGCCCATCATCGAACTCGCCACCGGCCGGATCGTGGCCGCCGAGACGCTGCTCCGCTGGCGCAGCGCGCGATGGGGCGAGGTGTCGCCCGCGGTGTTCGTCCCGCTCGCCGAAGAGTCGGGGCTGATCGTGCCGCTGGGTTGCTGGGTCATCGAGCAGGCGGCGAACGCCGTTGCGGCCCTGCGCGCCGGACGCGTGCGCGAGGTTCCCCTTTCCGTGAACGTCTCGGCGCAGCAGCTGTCGGCCGGAGGCGTCGCGGAGTGGCTGACGCGGGTCGCCGGCGAGCGTGGCCTGCAAGGGGGCCATTTCCACGTGGAGATCACCGAGACGGCGATGATGCGGCGACCGGACCAGGTACGCCGGTCGCTGGACGCGCTGCGGCGTGCCGATGTCTGCATTTCGGTGGACGATTTCGGTACGGGCTTCTCGAGCATGACCTACCTGAGGGAACTGCCGTTGGACTCGCTGAAGCTGGACAGGAGCTTCGTCGCCGGCGTGCATCAGGACATCCGCAATGCCGCGATCTGCAAGGCGCTGATCGAACTGGCCAAGGGCCTCGGGCTGCGGGTCATCGCCGAGGGTGTGGAAGATCCGCGCGAGCTCGAATGGCTCGCGTTCAACGGCTGCGACCAGGCGCAAGGGTATCTGATGGGGCGGCCCATGCCGCTGGAGGCGCTGATGGAACGGTTGGCGCGCGAAGTCTAGGTCGGTCCATTCCTCACAACCTTGTCACTGCGCCTGACTATGTTGGATCGCTCCCTCCAGCGAGCAGGCGCCATGGCGAGCAAGAAGACACCGGCAAGGAAAACCCCGAAAGCACGTTCCGCAGCGCGATCCGACAGTGGGCCCGCCGACAGCCGTTCCCGCATGCCGGCCAGACCCGAGGACACCGTGCCTGCGCAGGTCGACGCGTGGGCGAGCCAGCGGCCGTACAACACGCAGAAGCCCGCCGAGCATGGCCGCGACGGCGCATTGGAGCCGCCCGAAGGCGAACATGTCGATCCGCCCTCGCCGGACACGGGCGCGAGCACGGTGAGCGAACCGAACGTCAGCGTGAAGCTGGGCGAGCCTGCGGCCCCCGGCCAGGATCCCACCACGGGGCCCTTGTTGCGCGTCCGCAACGACGCAACCGGTCGTCGCCTGACCACCAATCAGGGCGTGCCGGTCGCGGACAACCAGAACAGCCTGAAAGCCGGCGTGCGCGGCCCGGCCCTGCTGAAGGACTTCATCCTTCGCGAGAAGATCACCCACTTCGACCATGAGCGGATCCCGGAGCGCATCGTGCACGCGCGCGGTTCCGGCGCGCACGGCTATTTCGAAGCCTACGACGACCTGTCCGCGCTCACGCGCGCGGCGCCGTTCCAGGCGGCCGGCAAGATCACGCCGGTGTTCGTGCGGTTCTCGACCGTGCAGGGCGAGCGGGGCTCGAAGGACACCGCGCGCGATGTCCGCGGGTTCGCCGTCAAGTTCTACACCGACGAAGGCAACTGGGACCTGGTGGGCAACAACATGCCGGTCTTCTTCATCCAGGACGCGATCAAGTTCCCCGATCTCGTCCACGCGGTGAAGCCGGAGCCGCATCACGCGATGCCGCAGGCGGCGTCGGCGCACGATACGTTCTGGGATTTCGTGTCGCTGATGCCTGAATCCACCCACATGCTGATGTGGCTGATGTCCGACCGGGCCATCCCGCGCAGTTATCGGATGATGCAGGGCTTCGGCGTGCATACCTTCCGGCTCGTCAACGCGGAAGGCGCCTCGGTGTTCTGCAAGTTCCACTGGACCCCGAAGCTCGGCACGCATTCGCTGGTGTGGGACGAAGCGGTGAAGATCTCCGGCGCGGATCCCGACTACCACCGCCGCGACCTGTGGGAAGCGATCGAGGCCGGCGAGTACCCGGAGTACGAGCTGGGCATCCAGGTCTTCACCGAGGAACAGGCGGAGGCCTTCAGCTTCGACGTGCTCGATGCCACCAAGATCGTGCCCGAGGAGCTGGTACCGGTGCAGGCCATCGGCAGGATGGTGCTGAACCGCAATCCCGACAACTTCTTCGCCGAGACCGAGCAGGTCGCCTTCTGCACTGCGCACGTGATTCCCGGTATCGATTTCAGCAACGATCCCTTGCTTGCCGGGCGCATCCATTCCTACGTTGACACGCAGATCAGCCGTCTCGGCGGGCCGAACTTCCACGAGTTGCCCATCAACGCGCCGGTGGCGCCGGTCCACAACAACCAGCGCGACGGCATGCACCGGCAGGCCATCCATCGCGGCCGCGTGGCCTATGAGCCGAACTCGCTTGGCGGCGGCTGCCCGTTCCAGGCCGGCGGCGCCGGCTTCGTGTCCTTCGCCGAACCGCCCGAGGGCGACGAGGTGCGGGCCAAGCCGGAGAAGTTCGCGGAGCATTTCGCCCAGGCGAGCCTGTTCTACGAAAGCCAGAGTGAAGCCGAGCAGCGCCACATTGCCAGCGCGTTCCGGTTCGAACTGAGCAAGGTCACCGTGCCGGCGATCCGCATGCGCGTGGTCTCGATGCTGCGCAATGCATCCGAAGCTCTCGCGGCCGACGTCGCGGCCGGCCTGGGCATGCCGCTGCCGGAAGCGATGCCACGCGCATTCGAAGGAACGGCCGAGGCTGAAGTGTCCCGTTCGCCGGCGCTCTCGATGCTCGCACGGCCGGGCGAGGGCGGCATCAGGACGCGCCGTGTTGCCCTGTTGGTGGCCGACGGCAGCCGGACCCGCGACGTCGAACGCGTACAGGCCTACCTCACCGCGTTGGGCGCCATGGTGCGCGTGGTCGGTCCGCACGTCGGCCTGCTGCAGACGGAAGAGGGCGACACGCTGGATGCCGATGCCTCGCTCGAGAACGAGCCGGGCGTCCTGTTCGACGGCCTTGCCGTGGCAGGTGGCGAGGCCGCGGCGAACCTGCTCGCCTCTGATGCGCGCGCCCTGGAGCATGTGCGCGACGCCTATCGCCATGGGAAGCCGCTGCTGCTCGTGGGAGAGGGCAGCGCCGTGTGGGAGGCTGCCGGCATCGCCGCCGCAGGCGATGCGGGGCTGATCGTGGCCGAGGCTCCCGACGATGATGCGCTCGAGGCCTACGCCATCGCCTTGGCGGGCCCTCGTGTCGACAGGGAGCCGCAGCTCGTCATCGCGTAGGGAACGAAGCGGCCTTGGCGTGCTCCAGCGCATCACAACCTCGCCACGCCGCTGCTTGGATGCTGCGGTCCCGGGCCGGCGAAACCTGGGGTGGGACGGAGGAAGCGGTCATCGCTTCCTTCGTCCCACTGGGCCACGGGACGGGGAACACCATGCAGCGCAAGACCATGTCACCCCGCCGCCAGAGTTGGCGGCGCATCAAATCGAAGATCCAGGAATTCATCGCCACTGATTCCGGCCTGAGTGGCGTCGAGCCATCGAAAAGGCTGGAGGAGCTCCTGGGAACGCTGCCGGCCCGCGACCAGGAGAAGGCGCGCAAGTACCTCGATGCGCAGGCCAGGAAATCCGGGGACGGCATCACGGTGGTGCCGCAATCCGACATGCACTCGTGACCACGCACAGCCGCACTGCCGTGCGGCTGCATGGCGGGATCAACCCTCGGTAGCGGCGTGACCGTTGGGGTTCGGCGTGTTGTCGGTCCTGCAGGCCGAGAACGACAGGGCCAGGCATACGGTGCCCAGCAGGACGAGAAGTCGAAGCGGTTTCATGGTGTCTCCGGTAATGGTGGGCGACAGGCCCGTATCGATCGTCGCTTCCACCAGATGACGAGGTTGTCGCGCGCCACGCCAGGCCTCGTCACATGTGCGGGTCGCCTACCTGCTGTCCTGCGCCCCGGCGTGCGGTGATTGCGGTGAAAGCGCCTGGCGATGGCAGCCCGCCACCACGGCCTGCTGCCGAGGACACAGCCAGTTCTGGATGAAGCACTTGCCCCTTCGCACGCTCACCACGGCCACCGGACGCTCGGGCGTCTCGAAATGGTGGGCCAGGAAGCGGACGACCAGGCCCCGCCCCGACGGTTCGACGCACGCGATGGGCGTGTCGAGGTAGTAGAGCGTGTGGGCCTTGCGGTGCGGATTGAGATGGAAGGGATCGTGGTCGTGCGGGTGGGTGTGCCAGCAGAAGCCGGGACCCAGCGTGGAAGGTAGTGCAGATACCGGGTTCATCGTTCGTGTCTGTTGCGGCGCGGCCCGAAGATCGCGCGTGTCGGACCATGTCCTTGAGCGTGGGGCGGCGATCTCAAGAGATCGCCTTGGGCGCGCACCTTCATCGATCTGCGGTCAAGGCTGTGTGATCAGCGCCCGCTCACAGCCTCGCAACGTTTGGCGCGTGTTGACATCGCACTCATTCCGACGGGATTAGCGTGAAGCAACCCCGACGATGGCCTATGCCGATGAGCACCGCGCGCACACATCCCGTCTGGCACGACATCACGGCGAAAACCGCCGCATGGTGGGAGGCGACGCCGGAGCAGGACCTCGACATCGTGGTGGTGGGCGCGGGCATCGCGGGCTTGAGCACGGCGCTCGAGTTGGCCCGCGGCGGGCGCCGCGTGACCGTGCTGGATCGCGAAGGCGTTGGCGCCGGCGAGACGCTGCGTACCAGCGCGCACCTGGCGTCTGCACTCGACGATCACTTTACCGCGTTGGCGCGGTATCACGGCGAAGAGGGCGCTCAGCAGGCTGCCGCCAGTCACACGGCTGCGATCGAATGGATCGCCCGGGTCGCGCGCGCCGCTGAAAACGCGTGCGATTTCCAGCATGTGCCCGGCTTCCTGTTTTCCTGCCGGAAGCGCGCCGAGGATTTGGATGCGGAACGGGCCGCCGCGCACGACGCCGGGCTGCAGGTAGCGATGCAATCGGAAGGGCTGGCCGCGTTGCCGGCGCTCGGGCCGGTCCTACGCTTCGAACGCCAGGCGCGCATCGACATGGGCGCGTACATGCTTGCCCTCGCGACACAGGCGCGTGACGCAGGCGCCAGGTTCCACCGCGCCGAGGTGACCGCCATCCGTGGAGGACGCAGCCCCGAGATCGCCTGCCGCGATGGCCGCCGCCTCACGGCCCGCGTCGTCGTGGCCGCCACCAACGTGCCGATCCACGAAACCGGCGCGACCTACATGAAGCAGGCGGCGTATCGCTCGTACGTCGTCGTGGGCCGGGCACCGAAAGACAGCATTCCGGATGCGCTGTATTGGGATGACGGCGACCCGTACCACTACATCCGCCTGCGCAAGCCCGACGAGCACGAGGACGCGGAGGTGGAGGTCATCATCGGCGGTGGGGACCACAAGACCGGGCAGGACGACGACCCCACCGTCTACGCGCGCTTGCAGGCATGGGCGCGCGCGCACTTCCCCTCGCTGACACGCTTTACCCACGCGTGGTCGGGGCAGATCCTGGAGCCCAGCGACGGGTTGGCCTTCATCGGCGCCGATCCCGACAACGAGAACGTGTATCTGGTGACCGGGGATTCCGGCAACGGCCTGACCCACGGCACGATCGCGGCAATACTGCTCGGCGAGTTGATCGCCGGACGCGACCATCCCTGGGCCGCGCTGTATGCGCCCGGACGGCGCAACCTCAAGAGCACGCCGACGTTGTTGCGCGAGAACACCAATGCGGTCGCGCAGTTTCGCGACTGGCTGGCGCCGTCGCACAAGGCGGAACTGGCCCAGCTGGCGCGAGGGGCGGGGGTGGTCATCCGGCAGGGCGTCCATCGCGTGGCGGTCTACCGCTCCGGCGAGGGCGCGCTGTGCGCCCACAATGCGCGGTGCACGCATCTCGGCTGCGTGGTGCGGTGGAGCAGCGAAGAGAAATCGTGGGATTGTCCATGCCATGGTTCGCGCTTCGACGCGCGTACCGGGGCCATTCTCAACGGGCCGGCGAGCGAGCCGCTGGCGCCGTTCCCGCTCGCCGACGACGAGGACATGGCCGGTGCCGGGGCGTCGTGACGACGGCGTCCTGCATCCTGTACGGCGTCTACCTCGTCTGGCTGTGCGCCGGATGCATCGACTTCCTCTGCCATCGGCGCGCCGATCTCGCGCATACCTCGGGGCTTCCCGAATCGTTGCTGCATCTGCTGCAGACCGCATTGATGGCGCTGATGGTGGTCGTGTGGATGGCCGTGGCCCCGGGCTTCGGTCCGCTCCTCCTGATGGCGACGCTCGTGGTGGCGCACGCCGCTGCCGGTTATGCGGATACCCGGGTGGCGTGGCGTCGCCGGCCCATCACGCCCCTGGAGCAGCACATCCACAGCATTCTGGACGCCGCGCCCTGGGTCCTGCTGGCCGCTGTCGCGTATGCCGAGTACCCGGAAACGCGCATGCAGGCATGGTCCTGGTCATGGCGCGCGCCCGCCTACGCCCTCCCGGTGTGGGCGGCGATTCTATTACCCGGCTTTGCGCTGTGCGCCCTTCCGCTGGCGCGAGAGTTGTGGACGGCCTGGCGGGCGATGCGGTCGGGTGCTGGCCCATAGGCCGGCGGCGAATGCCGCATACACCGCGACCATGCCGATCCGGCCCACTTTGTGTTCGAAGCCCGGACTCAAACGACGGGGCACCACGTGATAATCCACGACGTAGGCCAGTGAGGCGATCATGGCGGCCCGGGCGGCGCGTCCCGAAGTGGATGCGCGGGCCGGGCGCGTCGCCTCGTAGCCTGCGGCCCACAGGAGGGAACTGGCGTGGTGGATGAGATAACCGATCACTGTGTGCCGCCACGAGGGGGCGCGCGCGAAACGGGCACCGGGATACCAGAGCCACTGGCTGGCGGCGTTGGTGCCGGCGGCCGCGTAGCCGACGCGCAGGCGACTGAACACGCTGACCACGCAGGTGGACGCGAGACTGGCGATGCTGCCGCTGCGCACGACATCGCGCCAGCCGCCACGCCGTTGCGGGTGCTGGTGACGGGGGGAAGCGGCCTCATCGGCGCGGCGCTGGTGAAGGGGCTGCGTGCGCGGGGTCATGACGTCGTCCTCACTGCGCGGAAGGCGGGCGGCCCGGGCGTGGTCCTCGATTTCATGCGGATGCCGGCCGCGACGGATCTTGCGAAGGCGCTGACCGGCATCGATGTGGTCGTCAACGCTGTCGGGATCTTTCGGGCATCAGCAAAACAGAGCTTCGATGCACTGCATGTGAAAGGACCTTCGGTACTGCTCGAGGCCGCGAGGCTCGCCGGCGTGCGCCGTTTCGTGCAGGTGTCGGCGCTCGGCGCCGATGCCGCGTCGCCGTTGCCGTACTTCGCCAGCAAGGGCGCCGCCGACGAAGAGATCCTCGCCTCCGTCCGCCCCGCGGGCATCGTCGTGCGGCCCTCCCTGGTGTTCGCCCCGGCGGGCGCGAGCACCCGCTGGTTCGCCATGTTGGCGGTGCTTCCCGTGACCCCGTTGCCGGGCGACAGCCCTGCGTGCGTGCAGCCGCTGCATCTGGATGATCTCGTGGGCGTGCTGGTCCGGCTGGTCGAAGAAGGGCCGGGCGGCACCTGCCTCGATGCCGTCGGTCCGCGTGCGTTGCGCTTGCGGGAGTATCTGCAGTTCTTCAAGCAGGCCCTGCGCAACGGACACCGGTTCATCACGTTGCCGGCGTGGCTGGCGCGCGCTGGCGCGACCGTCGCAGGGCGCTGGCCGCGCGCGCCCTTCGATGCCGAATCGCTTGCGATGTTGAACCTGGGCAATGTCGCCCCCGCCGACGGAATGGCGCGCTGGCGAGGCGTGCGGTTGCGCGACCCCGGAGAGTTCCTGTCGCACGACGCCTCGTTCTTGAGGCAGCGGGCATGGCTGGGCTGGCTGCTGCCGGTCATGAGGCTGTCGCTGAGCGTCATGTGGATCGGTACGGCGGTCGTGTCGCTCTGGGGCTACCCCCGCCAGGACAGCCTCGCGTTGCTCGCGCGTACCGGACTGGAAGGCGCATGGGCGACGGCGGCCCTATGGAGCGCTGCGTTGCTGGATCTGATGCTGGGCCTGGGCATGCTGCTGCGGCCGGCTTGGCGCGGGGCGATCTACGCCGCGCAGGCCGCCCTGGTGGCGGCCTACACCCTCATGATCACGGCCTGGCTGCCCGAACAGTGGCTGCATCCGTATGGGCCCGTGCTCAAGAACCTTCCCCTGCTCGCCATGATCGCCTGCCTCTGGGCGCTGGACCGTGGACATGGACCTCATTCTCGTTAAGTACGTACATGTGCTGTCGTCGACCCTGCTGTTCGGCACCGGCATCGGCACCGCGTTCTATCTGCTGGTCGCCAGCCTCTCGCGCGATACGCATGTCGTCGCCGTCGTGGCCCGCTACGTGGTGATCGCAGACTGGTTGTTCACCGCCACCACCATCGTCATCCAGCCCGTCACCGGGCTGTATCTCGCCCATCGTTTGCATATCCCGCTGACCACGCCGTGGCTCTACTGGTCGCTGGTGGCCTTCGGACTCGCCGCCCTGTGCTGGCTGCCGGTCGTCTGGCTGCAGATGCGCCTGCGCGACATCGCGAACGAGGCGGACAAGGCTGGCGAAGCGCTTCCCGCACGCTTCGGCGCCTATCTGGGCTGCTGGGCCGCCTTGGGCGTGCCGGCGCTGGTGTCATTCCTCGCGATCTTCTTCATGATGGTCGCCCGGCGCGTGCCTTTCATGCCGTAAAGCGGCGCCGGCCATCGGACCTCGCGGATTCACAGCCTCGTCAAATCGATGCGTCGATCATCAGATCGCGCCCGATGCGTCACCGACGCCACGAGGGTGCGGATAGGGCCGATGTCCCCTGCATCGGCCCTATCCTTTTTTCGGGAACAGCCCCCGCGTCCGGCGGCTACTCCCGACCTGCGCACCCAGTGACGCCGCCATCAGCGTCAGGGCACGCTGGTGGCGCTGCGGCGTGATGGCCGCGACCGCGTCGGTGGGGCACCACACTTCGAGCTCTCGCATGTTGGCGTCCTGCGCGGTGGCCAGGATGCAGGAATCGGTCGAGACCCCGGTGAGCACCAGGTGTCTGGCGCCGAGTTCGGAGAGCAGCAGGGGCAGCGGCGTCGCCAGGAATGCGGAATGCTTCGGCTTGAGGATGTAGTAGTGCCCGGCCTTGGGCGACAGCGTCGACGCGATTGCGGACGGTGCTCCCGGCAGGGTGCTGCAGTGTGCGACCAGATCCCGGAAGTCGCCCTGCCAATGAGCGAAGTTGTCGTTGATGTAGATGACCGGAGCGCCTACCCGGTCGAAGCGATCCCGCAACCGGGCGATGGCCGGCGCGATCGCCACCGCCTGCCTGGCCAGCCGCGCCCCGTGCTCGAAGGCGAAATGGTTGAACATGTCGATGATCAGCAGGGCGGGAGTGGAATGCGGCATGACGTTGCGTCTGGCGTGGATGGGCGAGCGGGTCAGTCGGTGGGCCGGGAGCGTCGCGCCGGCGCGGAAGACGCCAGGCCGAGCAGCGTCTGCAACAGGGCGGCGTCAGCCGTCGCGTGACCATGCGCGGTGTTGTCGAAGATGACCCAGGGGCGCGCGCGTGGCTCGAGTGCACGGATGTCCCGCGCGAATTCTTCCAGGCGCTCCCTGCCATAGGCGCTGTAGTACATGCGGGGCGATCCGTGCAGCCGCCAGTAGAACCAGGAGGGCGACGGCGACACCGGCGGCGGATGGATCGCCTGCGGATCGGCGATGACGCGCGCGGCATCGTGGCGGGCGAGCAGGGCGTCCAGCGATGGCGTCGCCCAGCTTGCATGACGGGGTTCGCAGGCCAGCCGCGCATCGGTGCGGGCCCGGAACATCCTCAGGAAGGTCGACACGGTACGCATGTCGAGCGCCAGGCTGGGAGGAAGCTGGAGCAGATAGCCACCGAGCCGGTGTCCCAACCCCGCGGTCTCTTCCAGGAAGCGATCCAGCAACGGTCCGACGCCGCGCAGTCTGGCTTCGTGCGAGATCGTTCTGGGCAGCTTGACCGAAAAGCGGAACGTCCGCGGCACGGCGGCGGCCCAGCGCGCGTAGGTCTCCCTGCGGTGTGGCCGATAGAACGAGGTATTGATCTCCACGACCGGAAAACGCGTGGCGTACCGCATCAATGCGCTGTCGCCCTCGCCGAACAGAGCGGCGTGCGTGCGCGGTACCGACCAGCCTGCGCAGCCAACGACGGCACTCCGAGTGCCCATGATCCCTCCGTCAACGACCCATCGTCAGTGAAATCGATCTGCGGTGAACGGAGAGTGCACCCGACGTTGGGGAGCTGACCGCGTAGCGCTCATTCCGCCTGATCTGGCGTGTGTCGGGCCGCCCGCTTGACGAGCCACTGGCCGACGATCGCCGTGACCAGCAGGCAGCTGTTGGTCACCGTGAACACCCAGTTCTCCAGCAATACCGAATAGACGACGAACAACGCGGAGGCGGTCGCCTGGCCCAGGAACAGCCAGGTGGATACGGCCTCCGTCTCGCGATGCCGCGCCTGCTTCACGATCTGCCGCACGAGGGTGGCGAGCAGGATGGCGGAAGCGAGCCAACCGATGGCGTCCACCATGCGAGCGATCTCCCGGTAGAGGTGATGCCGCCAGAGTGTGGGCATCGCAGGTCGGCACGTCGTGAAGGGGGACGGTCGGTTTCACGCCGGGGACATGGCCTAACGCCTAGCGTGGTGGCTTAGCTCCACGGACGCTGCCATGCCTCGCGCCAAGACCCTGAAACTGGCCACGTTCAACGTCAACGGCATCGGCACGCGCTTGGCGCACCTGCTGGCCTGGCTTGAGGCGGAAAAACCGGACGTCGTTGCGCTGCAGGAGCTCAAGGCCGTCGACAGCGCATTTCCTGCGCAGGCGATCGAAGACGCGGGATATGGCGCGATCTGGCAAGGACAGCGCAGCTGGAACGGCGTGGCCTTGCTCGGCCGCGGCGTGCAACCCGTCGAGTCGCGGCGTGGATTGCCGGGCGAGCCGAAAGACACGCAGAGCAGGTACCTGGAAGCGGCCGTGCATGGCATCGTGGTCGGTGCGCTCTATCTGCCGAATGGCAATCCACAGCCAGGGCCGAAGTTCGACTACAAACTGCGCTGGATGGCGCGTCTGCACCGGCATGCGCAAGGCTTGGTGAAGCTGCCTCACCCGGTCGTGCTGATGGGCGACTTCAACGTCATCCCCACCGACGACGATGTCTACGACCCGAAGGCGTGGCGGAAGGATGCCCTGATCCAGCCGGAGGTCCGCGAGGCCTACCAGCGGCTGCTGGCCCAGGGCTGGTGCGACGCGTTGAGGACGAAGGCGGGCGACGCGCGCATCTACACGTTCTGGGATTACTTCCGCCAGCACGCCGAGCGGGACCGCGGCCTGCGGATCGATCACCTGCTGCTCAACCCGCCGCTGGCCAAGCGGCTGAAGGACGCGGGCGTGGACCGATGGGTACGGCTGCAGGAGAAGGCCAGCGACCATGCGCCGACGTGGGTGACCATCTCGAAGTGAGCGTCGGACAATACGTCGCGCACGACGTCATGTGCGCCATGGCAGCCGCCGCACGAGATCCGCAGGCTGGGATGAAGCGAAGCGCGATCCTGGCAATTGTCCATGCACCGACACGCTGCGCGCGCCGGGTTCATCAACCCAGCCACGAGGATTCCGTCGAGGTTTCCGCCAAGCACTCCGTAGGCTGGGATGAAGCGAAGCGCAATCCCAGCGCTTGTCCATGCCCCGGCACGTTGCATGGCGTTGGATTCGCAACCCAGCCTATGGGCTTCGACCTCCGGGCGGTACCACGGCGACAAGGCCATCAAGGCATGCGACGGCCTGCTCGTTCTCTTCAGGAGGCGTGCAGGCGCCACCCGTGAACAGAGAGAAGGCCGGCAGAACGGTCTGCTGAGGCCGCAGGAGGAACGCGGGCCATCGGCCCGGAAGTCCCGGATAGCGGACGCGCGGATGGACGTGGCCGGCGATCACGTGCGCCCCAGCGCCCGGTGCATGCCGCAGGTGGAAGGGTGCTCGCTGGACGCCTTCCTCCAGCAGCGTCAGCTGCCAGGCCGCTGCATGCCGTGCGAGCTGGCGGTCGTGGTTGCCGGCGACCACCGAGATCGGCAAGTCCGCGTGCTGCATGCGCCAAGCCTGCCAGTCCTCGCGCCACGTGCCCTGCGCGGGACCATGGAGAAAGTCGCCGAGTACGCAGAGTTCGGTAGCGCCGGTACGCGCGAGCAACGCATGCAGGCGATTCAGATCGCTGCGCGTACCGCCGCGCGGCACCGCAATGCCGCCACGCCGCAAGGCCTCGCCCTTGCCCAGGTGCAGGTCCGCGATCAGCAACAGGCGTTCGCTTGGCCAGAACAGCGCACGGTCGGCGAGCAACTCCACCGTTTCTCCGGCGCGCTCCACGGTCAGGCTAGCGTGCATGCCGGCGCTCCAGCTGCTCCGCCGCGCGCCGCACGCGCACCTGCCAGTCCTCGGTACTGAGCTGGGCGCGCATGCCGTCGGCCCACAGGGGGAAGGCGAGGGGTGTCAGGCTCTCGGGGCGTTCCAGCGCGAACGTATGGTCGCGCAACCGCAGGAGCAAGCCTTCGAGGGTTGCGACCTGGAGATCTTCCTCGAGTGCTTCGCGCCGGGCCAGTTCCAGCAGCAGGTGGCCGGGGTCGTGCTGCGACAGCACGTCGAACAGCAGACCGCTCGATGCCTGCAACTGCCGGAGGCTGCGGGGCGTGCGGCCCGGCAACGAAGGCGGCAGCAGGCCAGCCACGCGTGCGATGCCACGGAACTGCCGTCGCGCCAGCTCGGCCAGATTGGCGCCCTGCGCCAGATCGTCGATCAGGCCGGCTGGCGTCAACAGTCCGTGCAGCAGGCCGGCATCCAGCGTGATCGGCACTTGGGCCGACAGCATGAAGCCAAGATCATTGGCGGACAGCGAGAACGTATTGGGCTGCCGTTGCCCGAGCCGCCACGCGAGCAACGCCGCCAGTCCCTCGTGGGCACGGCGTCCGGCGAAGGGAAACACGAACAGGTGCTGCCCATCGCGCCGCCGCACCAGTTCCGCCAGCAGTACGCCAGGGGCGGGAATGCGGCTGAGGCGGACCTGCACGGACAGGAGCGGCTGCAAGGCCTGCATCTCGGGCGACGTGGTGTCCTCCCCCAGGGTCGCCTGCACCTGCGCCGCCAGGCGCGAGGACAGCGGCATCCTGCCGCCCATCCAGCGCGGCACCACACCGTCGCCCTGCTTGACCAGGCGTACGTAGGCGGTCATGTCCTGCAGTTTCACCAATTCGAGCAGGCGGCCGGCGAAGCGGAAACGGTCGCCTGGACGCAACCGGCTCAGGAAGGCCTCCTCGACGGCGCCCAGTCCGCCACCGCGCAGGAAACGCACAGCCACGTTGCCGTCGCTGACGATGGTGCCCACGGACAGGCGGTGGCGCATCGCCACCTGCCGGTCGTAAACGCGATGCATGCCATCGGCGTCCCGCACGATCCGGCGATACTCGGGATAGTGCTCCAGCGCGCTACCACCCCGCACGACGAAGTCCAGCACCCGTTGCCAGGTGGCAGCATCGAGCGAGGCGAAGGCGTCGGTGGTGCGGACTTCATCGAGCAGATCGTGCGGACGGAAGCCGCCCCCCAGCGCGACGGTGACGCAGTGCTGCGCCAGCACGTCCAATGGCAGGCGCGGCGGCCGTCGCGTTTCCACCACGCCATCGGCGATCGCCGTGCGCGTCGCGGCGTACTCCGCCAGCTCCAGCGCGTGCGTGGGCACGCACACGACGTGGCCGGTCTCGCCAGGACGGTGGCGGGCCCGCCCCGCGCGCTGCAGCAAACGGGCCACGCCCTTGGGGCTGCCGACCTGGATCACCTGGTCGACCGAGGGAAAATCCACGCCCAAGTCGAGGCTCGAGGTGGCCACCACGCAGCGCAGCGTGGCATCGCGCAAACCGGTCTCGGCCTGCTGGCGGACGGTGGGGTCGAGCGAGCCGTGATGCAGCGCCAGCGTGCCGGGATCTTCCGGCCATACCGAGGCCAGCGCCTGATGCCAAAGCTCGGCATGCGCGCGCGTGTTGGTGAAAAGCAGGGTGGTGCGCACGACGAACAGCCGGTCGAGCACGCCGGCGAGTTCGCTCAGGCCAAGATGACCGCTCCATGGGAAGCGGGCGATGTCGCGCGGCAGCAGGGTTTCCAGCGTCATCGGCCTGGGTCGCGCCGCGGAGAGAACGCGGGTCGGCGCGCCCGGCGGCAGCAGCGCGCGGCAGGCTTCGTCGAGATTCCCGAGTGTCGCGGACAGGCCCCACGTGCGCAGACGGGGCGACCAGCGCCGCAGCCGCGCCAGCGCAAGCTGTGTCTGCACGCCACGCTTGCTGCCCATCAGTTCATGCCATTCGTCGACCACCACGCTGCGCAGGTCCGCGAACATGGGCGCCGTGTCGGGATAACCGAGCAACAACGAAAGGGATTCGGGGGTCGTCACCAGCACGTCCACCTTGCCGCCGCGTGCCAGCCGCTTGTCGCGCGCACTGGCGTCGCCCGTTCGTTGCGCCACGGTCCACGCCAGGCCCAGCGCATGCGAGACCTCGGTCAACGCGCGCGTGGTGTCCGTCGCTAGGGCACGCAACGGCGTGATCCACAGGACACGCAGGGGTCGAGCGGCTTTCGCCCGACCGCGTGACGGCGACGGCGAGGTGTCCACATGTTCCGCAAGCGCTTCGATCAGCGGGCCGCCGAAGGCCGCGAGGGTCTTGCCGCTGCCGGTGGGCGTATGGATGAGTCCGGATTCTCCCGCCAGATAATGGCGCCATGCCTCGCGCTGGAAGGGCAGTGGCTTCCATCCGCGTGCCGTGAACCAGTGCGTCAGGCGCTGGCGCGGCGTCATCGGGCCAGTGCCTTCAGCGTCTCCAGCCGATCGGCCTCGGCCGCAGGTTTGTCGTGGCGCCAGCGCAGGATGCGCGGGAAGCGCACGGCAATGCCGGATTTGTGCCGGCTGCTGAGGTTTACGCCCTCGAAGCCCAGCTCGAACACGTGCTGCGGGTCGACCGAGCGGACCGGGCCGAAGCGTTCGCGCGTGTGGGCGCGAATCCAGCGGTCGAGCGACAGGATCTCGTTGTCGTCGAGGCCGGAATACGCCTTGGCGACCGGCACCAGCTCGCCGGCCTCGTTCCACACGCCGAAGGTGTAGTCGGTGTACAGCGTGCTGCGGCGCCCATGCCCGGCTTGGGCGTACAACAGCACGGCATCGATGGTCAGCGGATCGATCTTCCACTTCCACCAGTCGCCGCGCCGACGCCCCGTACGATACGGCGACGCGCGGCGCTTCAGCATCAGTCCTTCCACACCACGCGCGCGCGAAGCGTCGCGCAGCACACCGGCGTCCTCCCACGTGGCGACCGCGACTTCCGGCGACATCTGCAGGCGCGGATCGCCGGCCGCGTCGATCAGTTCGCGCAGCCATTGCCGGCGCAGCGCCAGCGGGTGCTCGCGCAGATCCTCGCCGTCGAGCTCCATCAGGTCATAGGCCAGCAGGCGGGCGGGCGCGGCGGCGAGATGGCGGGCGCCAGGCTTGCGGCGCTGGATGCGCGTCTGCAACGCCGAAAACGGCAGGGGCGCGTCGCCGTCCTGCCAGGCCAGCAGTTCGCCATCGATGACGGCATCGCGTGGCAGCGCCAGGGCGGCCTCCTCGATTTCGGGAAAGCGCCCATCCAGGCGTTCTTCGCCCCGCGACCACAACGCAATCTCGCCGCGCCGGCGGATCAACTGGGCGCGGATGCCATCCCACTTCCACTCCAGCAGCCAGTCGCCGACATCGCCCAGTTGATCGGGCGCGACCTCCAGCGGCGATGCGAGGAAGAACGGATAGGGCTGCTCGCGATCGCTGTCGAGCGCCTCGTTCGACAACAGGGCGCCAAGGAATTCCGGCGTCGGTGGCCAGTCGCCCAGCATGCGCTGCGCCAGTACCGCGATGGGAACCCCGGACAGATCGGCGAGCGCTTGTTGCACCAGGCGCAGCGATACACCTACGCGCAGCGCGCCGGTCAGCAGCTTGTTGAACACCAGGCGTTCGTCATCGGGCAAGCCGCGCCAGGCCTCGATGATGGCGAGTCGCCGTGTCGCCGCATCCGCGCCGGCGACGGGCAGCAGGCGCCGTTCGATCCACACATGGAGGGGGACGTCGGCCTCCACGGTGCTGCCCTCGGGCAGCAGCAACGCCAGCGTTTCCGCCAGGTCCCCGACATGGGCGTAGCTCTCGTCGACCAGCCAGTCCGGCAAGCCCGCCACCTCGCCACCCCACAGGCGAAGCTCGCCACTGCCGGCGATGCGCCGGAGCTTGTTGCCCGACAGCAGCCACAGGCCCCAGGCCGCGTCCGCGGCCGGCACCTGCCGTACGTACGCGCTGATGGCGGCGCGCTTGTCCTGCGTGCCCGTGCTGTGCTCCAGCGCCTGGTAGAGCGCGGCGAACGCCTTCATTCTTCCGCTCCGAAGTCGGTCGCGAACGCATGCGCGTCCACGCCGCGCTCCCGCAACAGCCGGATCAGCGTGTCGGTGCTGCCATGGGTGGCGATGATGCGCTTGGCGCCGGTCGCTTCGATCGTTTCCAGCAACGCAGGCCAGTCGGCATGGTCCGACACGACGAAGCCGCGGTCGTAATTGCGACGACGGCGATTGCCGCGCAGGCGCATCCAGCCGGAGGCGAACCCGTGCTCGGCATCGCGAAAGCGCCGTACCCAGGTCGACCCCGCGGCCGACGGCGGCGCCATCACCAACCGGCCGGCGTAGTCCTTGCCCTTGGGCTGGTCCCCGACGGGCTCGGTCGCGATCATCTCGATGCCCGCCTCGCGATAGACGCGGGCGCCTGCCTCGATGGCGCCGTGGAGGAATACCGGGGGTTCGTCGAACCGCGCAAGCTCGGCGAGCAGGCGCTGCGCCTTGCCCAGCGCATAGACATACAGCAACGCAGGACGGCCGCGTTTCGCGCACGCGCGCCGCCACGCGACGATCCGTGCGACTTCCTCGTGCGTGTCGGGCCAGCGGTAGACGGGCAGGGCGAACGTGGCCTCGGTGATGAAGACATCGCAGCGCAAGACTTCGAACGGCGCACAGGTGGGGTCGGGCTGTCGCTTGTAATCGCCCGAGGCTACCCAGACCTGGTCATCGACCTCGATGCGGACCTGCGCCGAGCCGAGCACATGGCCTGCGGGGTGCAGCGACACGCGCGCCTCTCCCAGCTGGAATATGTCGCCATAGGCATGCGCATGCAGCATCTGCTCGCCCAGCCGCCAACGGAGCACCGGCAACCCCGCCGCGGTCGCGTGATAGACGCCCATGCCGATGCGCGCATGGTCGCCGTGCCCATGCGTGATCACCGCCGTGTCGACGGGCCGCCAGGGGTCGATGTAGAAGCGGCCTGCGGGGCAGTACATGCCCTCGGGGCGCAGGACGACCAAGTCCCTTGGAATCGAAGCCATGGCTGCGAGCCTGCGCAAGCGCGCATTCACGGCGAGTGAAGCGACGATGGAGGTCAGTCGTTGTGTGCCCCGACCTTCGGTCCACGCGACACATGCGGATGGCCGGGCACGTGCCAACGCCAGGGATGCTCGCGTGCCTTCGAGATGCCGACACGGGGCGTCGCCGCCGGATACGCCGGCGGGGGCACGCCGTCGTCGACGATCCAGATGCCGCGATCGGGGACGACCAGGTCCGCCCCGTTGAGTTCACCCGTGATCCCCAATGCCTGCGCCAGCCTGCCGGGTCCGCTGCCCAGTTCCACATCCCGGCGCGGATGCCGTCGCGCCACGCGTATCGCGTCGATGCACTGCACAGGTTCCATCGCACGCAACAGCACACCGAACCCCTGGCCTTCCTCGCCGCAGACGGTGTTCGCGCACCAATGGATTCCATAGCTGAAATAGACGTACAGGTGGCCGGCTTCGCCGAACATCGTGGCGTTCCGCGCCGTTTTGCCGCGCCAGGTATGCGCGGCGGGATCTTCGGAACCGCAATAGGCTTCGACTTCGACAATACGCCCGGCGCGCCCGTCGGCGCGGTGGATCACCTTGTTGAGCAGGAGCGGGGCCACGACCCTCGGATCCCTGCTATAAAACGCACGGGGAAGAGGCTGCGTCATGGTCGGTGGAATGATGCGGACCGTACGCACGGCCGCGGCAGGGGAGACAAGGCGCGACCCCCGGATGAGCGTGAACGTGCAAGGTACACGGGCGCTGTCGACACGCTGTCAACACAACGCATCATGCTCAGGTGCCCAGGGTGCGTCGCAAATAGGGGGCCGTGACGCTTTGCCTGACACGCGACACCCGGTCCGGCGTTCCCTCGGCGACGATGAGACCGCCCTGCTCGCCGGCACCGGGCCCCATGTCGATCACCCAGTCGCTGTCGGCCACCACCCGCATTTCATGCTCCACGACGATGACGGTGTTGCCGGCATCGACCAGGCCCTGCAACTGGATCATCAACCTGTCCACATCGGCGGGATGCAAACCGGTGGTCGGCTCATCGAGGATGTACAGCGTGTCGCCGCGGTGGCTGCGCTGCAGTTCGGTGGCCAGCTTGATGCGTTGCGCCTCGCCCCCCGACAGCTGGGTGGCCGGCTGAGATCCGCTCGCAGCTGTTCGGCGTTCTTGAGGTTGTGTTCCCTCGCGCCGCGCACGTGGATGAAGCCCTGGGCCGCCGCCGGCTTCCGCTTGCTCATGGCGGCGATTCTTCATGTGGCGGCGCGGATGTGTCGGGCTGGAACAGGTCCAGCAGGCGCGGCACCTCGCGCGACAACTCCCGTGCCAGGAAGCCCACGCGACCCACCGAACGCGCGAGCGCCTCGCCGGCTTGGCCATGCACGAACACACCCCACGCGGCGGCCTGTACCGCGGGCGCGCCGCGCGCCACCAGTCCGGCGATCACTCCGGCCAGCACATCCCCCGAGCCGGACGTACCCAGCCCGCTGCAGCCACCAGTATGCCGCCACAGGCGACCATCGGGCGCGGCAATCCACGTCTCCGGCCCCTTCAGTACCACGATGACGCCCGCGCGGGTGGCGAACCGGCGTGCGACATCCGCGGGGTGCGCCTGCACTTCTTCCAGCGGGGCATCGATCAGAGACGCCATCTCGCCGGCATGCGGGGTAAGCACCGGGGTCGAACGGAACGCGTGCGGCCGGCCGAAGGCCCCCAATGCGCCCGCATCCACGACCGCGGTGGTGTCAGACACGGCCGCCAGGCGCGCCACCAGCGCGTGCAGTTCGGAGGTGTCGTCCATGCCAGGACCGACCAACAACGCATCGCTCCGCGCGCACGCCGTCTCGAGCATCGGCGTGGACCCGCATGCGCCGGCAGCTGAGGTCGGAAGCGGCAGGACCTTGGCTTCAGGCAATGCCAGACCCAACGCCGGCGCGATCGCCGCAGGCACGCCCATCTGCAGCTTTCCCGCGCCGGCACGCAATGCCGCCTCGCCCGCCAGCAGCGCTGCGCCTGGTACGGTCGGCGAGCCGCCCACCACCAGCACGCGCCCGCGATCCTCCTTGCTCCGGGTCGCATCGGGATGAGGCAGCGGCCACTGCCGCAACAGCATGGCGTCGAGCGAGATTGCATTCATCGATCGGCTCATTTCGGCCCTGCCGGCGCATCCGCGGCGACGGTGACGGCGGCCGTCGCCTCCAGTTCCGGCGGCACGTAGTTCGCGCGCAGCAGACCGAAGCGCTCGCCCTGGTCGTCGGCACGAAAGCCATACTCGGTGACCGAGCAGTTGGGCACGTCGGCCAACCGGTCGATATCAAGGATGGCGCGCTCGTCCAGGCACTCGAGCAGATAGCGGAAGCAGTTGACGATCACCTGGTGCGCGACCACGACCACGCGATCGCCGACATGGTCGCGGCGGAGGACTTCGACCACGCTGCGAAGCCTGAGGATGACATCGCACCAGCTCTCGCCGCCGGGCGGGCGGAAGTAGAACTTGCCCACCAACGCACGTTGTTCGGCCAGTTCCGGAAACGTGCTGCGGATGCCCTGCACCGTGTAGCGGTCCAGAATGCCGAACTCCTTCTCGCGCAGCCGCTCGTCCACGATGATGTCGTCCGGCCCGGCATCGGCCATGCGTGCGACGGCCACGCAGGTTTGATGGGCGCGGACGAAAGGCGAACTCATGTAATGGGTGGGCCGTTCCGGTGCGGGCAGGTTGGCGAACCACTGCGCGAGGGCCTGCGCCTGGCGTTCTCCCAGCGTGGACAGCGGCGTGTCGGCGTCGCGATGCGCCAAGTCGATCAGCGTTGCGCCGTTCGACTCCGCCATGTCGCGCGCCACGTTGCCGGCGCTCTGCCCGTGCCGCACCACCCACAGGCGGGTGGGCCAATCGGTGTGCTGGAGTCGTGGCATCGGCAGTCCGGCTTTGTGACGAGCTCCGACGCTAACCCTCCCGCCGTGAAAATGCCGGCTACGCAGCCGGCAGTGATGCATCAGCGCGGTTGTGGCGGGAGTGCACGATGGACGGCGGTCGCGGCGATGGCCGCGTGGCCGAAGGCGACGGCGATCTGGTTGAGGTCCGTCACCACGTCACCGATCGCGTAGACCCCCTCGACGGACGTGCGCATGTGGTCGTCGGTGTCTATCTCGCCACTCGTGCGGAGATCGACCCCCGCCTGCCTCGCCAGATCTACGCGTCCTGGGGCGCCCATGGCCGCGTAGACCGTGTCGAAGACATGGCGGTTCGCCTCCGCATCGATCACCTCGCACGTATCGGCTTCGAACGACAGGTCGCGCAGTACGGGCAGGACCGGGATCGCCAGCGCGTCGGCCCTGCTGGCGAGCTCGACGGGCACGGCGGTGGGCGACGAGTGCGTGGGCACCACGGTGACGTGCGCGGAAAAGGCGCGCAGGAAACAGGCATGCCCGAGGGCCTTGTCCAGCGGGCCGACCACCGCGATGCGACGATCCGTTGCTTCGTAACCGTCGCAGATCGCGCACAGGCGAAGTCGCCCGGTTCGGATGGCGTCGGCACCGTCGCTTCCGGCGATCTCGGGCAGTTCATCCACCACGCCCGTCGCCAGGATGACCGTGCGCGCGCGCCATGCCGTCCTGCCGTCGCCGGCCTCCCAACCGTCCTCTGTGCGCCTGAGCGACCGGATCGTCGAGGGAAGAATGTCAGCCCCATACTCGGTCGCCTGCTGACGCAGGCGCAAGAGAAGTCCAGGACCGGAAACACCCTGCGGAAATCCCGGGCAGTTATGCGATTCGGGAATCCAGGCGGCGCGGCTGCGGCCATCATCGAAGACCACGACCGAGCGGTGGAATCGCCGCAGGTAGGTCGCCGCTGTCAGGCCCGCCGGTCCGCCACCGACGACGAGGCAATCCAGCACCGCCTCAACGCCCGTTTTCGCCACGGCAGCTACCGGCGAAGCCACGCCCACGCCTCACTCGTCGTCATCGATATCGTCCTCGGGCCATGCAGGGAGCTCCAGGACGGGATCATCCGGGTCCACGGGTTCAAGCAGCGTGTAGTCGTCGCGTTCGATGTCGCGAATGGCACGGGAGACGGGATAGCTTTCAAGCGAAGGTGTCTGCGCATGGCGCGCCAGGGCTGATGGCGTGCGGTAGCGCCCGGCCAGCCAGGCCAGCGCCTCCTGCGCTCCCAAGAAGACAGGACCATCTTGGGTCAGGGGCGGGGGAATCGATACGTTCGGTCCGGTGAGCAGCGCGAAGCTATGGAGAAAGGCGCCGCCTTCGCCCTCCCAGGTTTCCCAAAGCCCCGCTGCCAGCAGCGCAAGCCCATCGCGTCGCTGGATGAAGCGCGGCCATGCCGGCGTCCGTCGGCGGTCCCATTTGTAATAGCCGTTCAGGGGCACGACGCAGGGGCGCTCCTTCCATGCCTGCGAGAAAATGCGGCTTCTCGGCGCGCGCTCCAGCCGCGCCGTTACGGTCGTGTAGGGCGTCGCGGGCGCCTTGGACCAACGCGGCACCAGCCCCCATGTCATGTCGGCCACGCAGACTCGGCCGTGGACGTTGATGGCCAACACACGCGCCTCTTTCCCCTTGGCCACGTTGTAGCGGTCAGGACCGTCGACCAGGGCGGCAACGAGCACGGCGGGAAGCCCTGGCGGCAGTGAATCGGCGGATGCGATGGCCTGGGCGAAACGGCGCATGCAGGAAACGACGTCGATCGCCGCGATCAGGCACGGCCAAGCGCTTGCGCGCCAGCTTTCGTCCGGTGATGCGCCGTGGCGCGCACGAGGGCTAGTTGCCGGCACTGCGCCCAGCGGGCCGCCCACTCCTTGCCCTGTTCCAACGAGGGCACCGAAATCCGTGACGGGGGCTCGTCCTCGACATCGGTGCCGTGCAGCAGCGTCCTGACCACCCAGCCGTTGCCGGACGCCTCCACCTTCGCCACCGGAATTCCTCCGATGCACAGCGTCACGCGCTCGCCCTCGTCGCGCCAGAAGAAATCGGGGAGAAGCGTGGTGACGCCGGCCATCGAGCCGTCTCGTTGTCGATCGGCTGCACGCTAGTCCTCGCCCTGTGGACGGGATGTCAATCGGGCGGGGAGGCGGTTTTCGTCCCTCTGGGGCGGTGCTGCGAGGCGTCCTGCGATTCACGAGCCTGCCGGAATGACGAACTTAGACGCTAGAATTGGCGTGAAACAGCGTGGAAACAGAGGATTCGGTTCTTCTCCGCAGGTAAGGAAAAAGCGCACGACATTCAATACATATCTTTTAAAATCAATGTCTTGCGTGATTTTGGGTGACGGGTGTAGAGAGGCCTGAATACTTGGGCTTCTGGTGCAATTGGTCACACCACATTTGACATCAACACTATTGGACAGGAGCAGCAGCGTGCCGACATGGCTGGTCACCGGCGGAGCCGGTTTCATCGGGGGTAATTTCGTGCTGCGCGCCATCGCGCGCGGTGTCAAGGTCGTGAATTTGGACGCGCTCACCTACGCGGGCAATCTCGACACGCTGGCGTCGGTCGTGGACGACCCACGGCATGTCTTCGTGGAAGGCGATATCGGGGATCGCGCACTCGTTGCGCGCTTGTTGCACGAACACCGCCCGGATGCGGTGGTGAATTTCGCCGCGGAGAGCCACGTGGATCGTTCGATTGACGGACCGTCCGCCTTCATCCAGACAAATGTCGTCGGTACTCTTGGGCTGCTGGAGTCCGTGCGCGATTACTGGAAGGGTCTGGAAGGCAGCACGCGCGACGCGTTCCGCTTCCTGCACGTCTCCACCGACGAGGTCTACGGATCGCTGGGCGACACCGGCAAGTTCACCGAGACCACCCCGTACGCGCCGAACTCGCCCTATTCCGCGTCCAAGGCAGCGTCCGACCACCTCGTGCGCGCGTTCCACCACACGTATGGCCTGCCGGTCTTGACGACCAACTGCTCCAACAACTACGGGCCCTACCATTTTCCGGAAAAGCTCATTCCGCTGATCATCGCGCGCGCGCTCGCCGGAGAGCCGCTGCCGGTGTACGGCGACGGCAAGAACGTCCGCGATTGGCTGTTCGTCGGCGATCATTGCGAGGCCATTCGCACCGTGCTGGAGAAGGGGCGCGTGGGCGAGACTTACAACGTCGGCGGCAATGCCGAGAAGCAGAACCTGGACGTTGTTCACACGATCTGCGCCTTGCTCGATGCACGCGTGCCACGTGCCGACGGCCAGCCGCGCAGCAGCCAGATCACGTTCGTAGCGGATCGCCCGGGCCATGATCGCCGCTATGCGATCGATGCGTCCAAGCTGCGCGACGAGCTGGGCTGGGAGCCCGCGTACACGTTCGAGAAGGGCATCGCGGAAACGGTTGACTGGTACCTGGCGAACCAGGATTGGGTGAACCGCGTGTTGGACGGTAGCTACCGCCTCGAGCGCATCGGCACGGCCGCCTGAGATGACGACGATGACGACGCGCAAGGGCATCATCCTGGCCGGCGGTTCGGGCACGCGCCTGTACCCGTTGACGCAGGCGATCAGCAAGCAGCTGCTGCCGGTTTACGACAAGCCGATGATCTATTACCCGCTCAGCGTGCTGATGCTGGCGGGTATCCGCGAAGTGCTGGTGATCAACACACCGCATGAGCAGGCCTTGTTCAAGGCGCTGCTGGGCGACGGGTCGCAGTGGGGCATGGACATTCGCTACGCCGTGCAGCCGAGCCCCGACGGCCTGGCCCAGGCGTACCTGATCGGCAGGGAGTTCGTCGCCGGGCAACCGAGCTGCCTGGTGCTGGGCGACAACATCTTCTATGGACACGGATTCACCGAGCAGTTGCGACGCGCGGACGCGCGCCGCGATGGCGCCACCGTGTTCGGCTACTGGGTGAACGATCCGGAGCGCTACGGTGTCGCCGAGTTCAACGACGAGGGCCGTGTCATCGGCATCGAGGAGAAGCCGGTGAATCCACGTTCTAATTACGCGGTGACGGGCCTTTACTTCTACGACGGCCGTGCCAGCGACTACGCGGCGGAGCTGAAGCCCTCGCCCCGCGGCGAACTTGAGATCACCGATCTCAACCGTCGCTATTTGGAAGCCGGCACGCTGCATCTCGAGACCTTGGGGCGTGGGCACGCCTGGCTCGATACCGGCACGCACCAGTCCCTGCTCGAAGCATCCAACTTCATCGAGACCATCGAGGCCCGCCAGGGCTTGCGCGTCTGCTGCCCCGAAGAGATCGCATTCGGCAACGGCTGGATCGATGCTGCTCAGGTCGAACAGCTTGCCGCGCCGCTGGCGAAAAACGGTTATGGCCAGTACCTGCTCTCGCTGGCAAAGCGAGGCGTCGTGCGATGAAAGTAATCGAGACATCCCTGCGGGGCTGCGTCGTGATCGAGCCTGCGGTCTTCGGCGATGAGCGCGGCTTCTTCTTCGAAACCTGGAACGCGGAGCGCTACGGCCAGCACGGTCTTCCGACGGCTTTCGTCCAGAGCAATGTATCGTCCTCCGCGCGCGGCGTATTGCGCGGCCTGCACTATCAGTGGCCGAATCCGCAGGGCAAGCTGGTCAGCGTGCTGGAGGGTGAGGTGTACGACGTGGCCGTCGACATCCGTCGTGGGTCGCCGACCTTCGGGCAGTGGGCCGCCGTGATGCTGAGCGCCGAGAACAAGCGGCAGTTCTGGATTCCCGAAGGCTTCGCACACGGCTTTGCCGTCGTGTCCGAGCGGGCGGTATTCAGTTATCTGTGCACCGCGGTCTACGACAAGGCCGCCGATGCGGGCGTGCGATGGGACGATCCGGCCATCGGCATCGACTGGCCCGTGACCGAGCCGCAGTTGTCCGCCAAGGACGCGGTTGCGCCCCTGCTGGCGGACGTCGCGCCGGAGCGGCTGCCCCCGTATACGCCATGAAGTTCCTGATCTTCGGCGGCAATGGCCAGGTGGGGCATGCGTTGCGGCGCAGTCTTGCGCCGCTCGGCGACCTTGTCGTGACGACCCGCTCCGGTGAACTGCCCGAAGGCCTGCCGTGCGAAACAGCCGATTTCGACCAGCCCGCGTCATTGGGCGCCCTCGTGGATCGCCTGGCGCCGGACATCGTGGTCAATGCCGCGGCCTACACGGCGGTCGACAAGGCAGAGGACGACGCCGACGCGGCCTATCGCGCCAATGCCGAAGCGCCAGGCGTACTGGCACGCGCCTGCGTCGCGCGTGGGATCCCCTTCGTCCACTACTCGACCGACTATGTGTTCGACGGGCGGGGCACGCGGCCCTATCGCGAAGACGATCCCACGGCGCCCTTGGGCGTCTATGGCGCCAGCAAGCTGGCCGGTGAGGACGCGATCCGTGCCGCGGGTGGCCAGCACTTGATCCTGCGCACGGCGTGGGTCTACGGCCAGCACGGCCACAACTTCATGAAGACGATGCTGCGGCTCGGCGCCGATCGCGACGAGCTGCGCGTCGTTGCCGACCAGCGGGGCACACCCACGCCCGCGTCCCTGATCGCGGACGTGACGGCGGAATTGCTGCGCCTGCGGGATGCGCCATCGGGGACGTTCCACCTTACGTCCCGCGGCGAGACGACTTGGCATGGGTTCGCCGAAGCCATTTTCGAGGCGGCCGCAGCGCGCGGCCTGATCGCGCGCGCGCCGAAGGTGCTTCCGATCGACACAGCCGACTACCCGACGCGGGCCCAGCGCCCGGCTTATTCCTGCCTCGATGTCCGCAAGCTGGAAGCACGTCTGGGGCAAAGATTGCCGAATTGGGATGAAGTCTTGCACCAGCTGCTTTCGGGTTGATTGGACTGGGCCTGCACCACCGGTGCCAAGGCGTTGAATACAGAGCATCAGTGTGGAACGATGGCCGCCTGCTTGCCTGGGGAGGCACTATGCGGAAATGGACTTGCGTGGCCGCAACGGCCATGGCACTTGCGTTGTGTGTTGCCGTAGGCACGAATTCGGCCCGTGCGGCTGAGCTGGATCTGGATCCCTACATCCGCAAGGATGTATTCACCGATATCAAGTTGTCTCCGAACGGAGATTTCCTGGCCGCAACCGTGCAGCAGGAGGACAGGACTTCGTTGGTCGTGCTGCGTAGGAGCGACAACAAGGTCACGGGGTCGATATCTCTCGGTCGGCATAACCATGTGCACGATTTCTGGTGGGTGAATCCCGAGCGAGTAGTGTTCTCGGCTGCGCAGAAGTTGGGCATGCTGGACATGCCACAACTCACTGGCGAGCTTTTCGCAATGAATGCGGATGGCTCGAAGAAAGAGAATCTACTCGGCTATCGGGTCGAGAGTGCGGGTCCAGGAACGCGGATTCAGCCGAAGAAAGCGGGTTTCGTGGCGGGGTACCTCGTGGATACGCTCCCGGACGACGACCGCAACGTCGTGGTCATGGTGCGCCCCTTCGCGGAGCTGCCCTACACGACCGCGGAGTTGCTGGATGTGTACACGGGGCGGCGCACTGTGTTGGCGCGCTCTCCTGTGACGGAGGCCGACTTCTCTACGGATGGTCGCGGAGTGGTGCGGTTCGCCTATGGCAGGACGGTGAACAACGCTAATCAGCTTTACCTGCGGGCGGGTGAGGGGCAGGAATGGAAAATTCTCAACGATGAGGACGTTACCGAGCGCGTCGAACTACCCTTGGGATTCAGTGCGGATCAGCGAGTCGCATACCTGAGTGTGGAGCAGGCGAAGGGCGCCGATGCCATCGTAGCGCTGGATCTCGAGAGTGGTCAGCGGACCGAACTGCTGCGCAATCCCCGCGTCGATCCAGAGGAAACCCTCTATTCACGGGATGGGAAGGGCATTCCGGTCGCGGCGGTCTTTTGGGATGGCAAACCCAAGATCGAAATGCTTGACGGTCGTCATCCCGATGGTCGGCTGCTACGTAGCTTGCAAGAGGCGTTTCCGAACGACTACGTGCAGATCACGTCGACGACACGAGATGGCGCGTTGGCGCTCGTCGAGGTGTCTTCCGATACGAACCCGGGCGATTTCTACGTCTTCGACATCGCCGCCAAGAAGATGGATTAATTGTTGAGTCGCCGGAACTGGTTTGATCCGGAGCGGCTATCGCCCTCCCGTCCTGTCGAGATCAAGGCGCGAGACGGATTGCTTCTCCATGGGTATCTGACCGTACCCAAGGGCAGCACTGGCAAAGATCTCCCCATGATCGTGCACCCGCACGGTGGACCGTACGGGATTCGTGATCGATGGGGCTTCGACAGTGACGTGCAGATGCTGGCGGCCGCAGGATATGCGGTATTGCAGGTCAATTTTCGCGGCTCCGGAGGTTATGGACGCGCTTTCCGTCAAGCGGGCGCGCGCGAGTGGGGCCGAGCGATGCAGGACGATCTGACCGATGCGACCCGTTGGGCGATCCAGGCAGGCATAGCGGATGCCAGGAAGATCTGCATCTACGGCGCCAGCTATGGTGCCTACGCTGCGTTGATGGGCAAGGCGAAGGAGCCAGACCTCTATCGCTGTGCCGCAGGCAACGTGGGTGTTTACGATTTACCCATGATGCATACCCGCGGTGATACCCAAGAGCTCAAATGGGGTCGTACCTACCTGCGCGACTGGATCGGCGATGCTAAGGATTTAGCGCCCGCGTCGCCCACCAACATGGCGACCCGCATCAAGTCGCCCGTGTTCATGGCGGCCGGTGGTGAAGACGAGCGCGCACCGGTACAGCACACGGAACTCATGGAGCGTCGTCTCAAGGCCGCGGGCGTCCCAGTAGAAGCGGTTTACTACCGCACCGAAGGCCATGGCTACTACAAGGAAGAAAACCAGCGCGACTACTACACGAAGTTGCTGGCGTTCTTCAGTCGACACCTGGGCGGCGCGACCGCAAAGTAACCGCTGCGGTGGACGGGCGGCGACTCGCCCGTCCACGCGCGGCGCAGATCAATCCGCCGCGCGCATCGCCCGTCGCAACCAGGGCGATGCCAGCAGCGCGATCGCGGCGCAGCCTAGGCCGATCCACATCATCAGCCAGAACAGATCGGCGTAACCCGATGCGGCGCTGGCGATGTCGAATGCCGAGTCGTCCGGTATCTCCACGGCGGCGAGTTTGCCGAATTGCGCCGCCAGCGTTTCCGAGAACGCGGTGGCCAGCAGCCACATGCCCATCATCGAGCTCACCACGCGCGGCACCGACAGTTCGGTGACGGCGGCCAGGCTGACCGGTGCCAGGCACATCTCGCCGATTTCCAGCAGCAGGTAGGCCAGTACCAGCCACCACACGCTCGCGACCGCGCCGGTGTCGCCGACCTGCTGTGCCGCGAGCGCCAGCGGTATGAAGGACAGGCCGCCGAACAGCAAACCCAGCGCGCCTTTCACCGGTTTGGACGGATCCAGGCCGCGACGCCCCAGCGTCGACCACAGCCAGGCGAACACCGGCGCCAGCACCACCAGGAACAACGCGCCCAGGTACGTCAGCGAGCCGGCGGTCTGCTGCAGGACCAGCGAGTCGCGCAACACCAGCATGACCAACAGTGCGGCGCTGGCAAGGAACAACGCACGCGGCGGGCCAGGACGCGAACTGCGCTCCGACCAGCGTGTCGCGACCACGAACGACAGCGGCATCGCTGCCAGTGCCCAGGTGGACCACGGCGCACTGCCGATGAAGAGGCCGATGTTCGCCGCCAGGCTGTCCGACCAGACGACCACCGAGGCGGGCTGCACCAGCGACGGGAACAGGTCCTTGGTCAGCATGCGGTCGGTGAACATCACCCACGAGCCGTAGGTCTGCTCGTACAGGGTGAAGAACACTAGGCACATGAAGATCAATGCCATCAGCGACAGCATCTGCCGCCGCTGCACCGGCGTGCATTGGGTGGTGATGAACCAGGTGAACCACGCCAGCACCACGATCAGCACGAGCAACATCAGAGCCAGCGCGAGCGAGAACTCGCCGCCGAGCGCGAATGCGCCGTTCGCGGCCGCCCACATCAGCCAGGCCACGGGAAGCACGCCGGCGACGGCACCCACGTAGATGAGCCATTCGGGCGGAACGCCCAGCACTCGGGCGCGCAACGCAGCGGGTGAGAGAGGCTCGGCATGGCCGTGCAGGTAGCGTTGGCCCCACAGGAACATCGCCAGGCCCAGCAGCATGCCGATCCCCGCCGCGCCGAAGCCGTATTTCCAACCCAGCGTCTCGCCGAGGTAGCCGCAGACCAGCGAGGCCAGCAGCGCGCCGAGGTTGATGCCGGCGTAGAACAGGCTGAAGCCGCCGTCGCGACGCGGATCGCCGGCGGGATAGAGCCGGCCGACGATGCCGGTGATGTTGGGTTTCAGGAAGCCCACGCCCATGACGATCAGGGCCAGCGACAGGTACATCGTGCGCAGGGCGCCTTCGTCCCGAGTGATCACGCCGCCGTCCATGGTCGCCGCAGCGCCTTCCAAGGCCATGCCAGCGTGGCCGGCGACCAGCAGCAGGCCGCCGAAGACCACCGCCTTGCGCATGCCCAGCCAGCGGTCCGCCAGCACGCCGCCGATGATCGGTACGCAGTAGACCAGACCGCCGTAAGCGCCGATCAGGTCGTAACCCGCGCCATCGGTGAACAGGTGGTACTTGGTCAGGTACAGCAGCAGCAGCGCTTTCATCCCGTAGAACGAGAAGCGCTCCCACATTTCGGTGAAGAAGCAGACGTAGACGCCCTTAGGGTGGCCCAGGAAGTCGTCGCGGCCGGCGGCCACGGGGGCAGGGGAGTTCAAGGGCCGCTCCGGCATCGGAAAACCGGGCGAGTATAGGCGGCGCGCCGGTACCCTCGGCTGGACTTGCCGGGCAGCGGACGCTAGGTTGTCCGCTTTCTGCCATTCGGGAACGCGCCATGAGCTCGCCGGGGACCCCGCAACTTACCTTCCGCGCCGTCGTGCTGGCCATCGTGCTGGCCGTGGTGCTGTCCGCCGCCAACGCCTACCTGGGCCTGTTCGCTGGCCTGACCGTGGCGACCGCCATCCCGGCGGCCGTCGTCTCGATGGGCGTGCTGCGCCTGCTGGGCGGTGGCACGATTCTGGAGAACAACATCGTGCAGACCGGCGCGTCGGCCGGTTCGTCGATCGCGGCGGGCGTGATCTTCACCATCCCCGCGCTGATCATCCTGGGCTACTGGCAGGACTTCCAGTACTCCTGGGTGCTGGCGATCGCCGGCCTCGGCGGCCTGCTGGGCGTGCTGTTCTCGGTGCCGCTGCGTCGCTCGATGATCGTCGAGGAGCCGCTGCCGTTTCCCGAAGGCAAGGCCGCGGCCGAAGTGCTGAAGGCCGGCGAGAATCCGGGCCCGGGCCTGAAGATCCTCGCCTTCTCCGCCGCCATCGGCGCCGTGCTTAAAGTGGCCGCGCACAGCGGCATGCGCCTGATCCCGGACACCGCCGCGGGCGCAGGCTTCTTCGGCAAGTACCTTGGCTACATGGGCACCAACCTGTCGCCGGCGCTGCTTGGCGTGGGCTACATCGTGGGCCTGAACATCGGCATCGTGGTGCTGTCGGGCAGCATCCTGTCCTGGCACATCGCCATTCCGCTGTACCACATGTTCTTCCTGGGTACCGATCCCGCGCTGGCGCAGGGCATCGCGGGTGCGGGCGCCGAGGACGTGGCCGGCGCGATCTGGTCGGCGAAGATCCGTTATCTCGGCGTCGGCGCGATGCTGATCGGCGGCGTTTGGACGCTCTTCTCCCTGCGCAAGTCGCTGCTGTCGGGCGTGAAGAGCGGAATCGCCGCTGCGCGCGCGGGCTCGGGCGGCGCCGATGTCGCCGAGACCGAGCGCGACCTGCCGATGAAGTGGATGCTGGTGGCGCTGGTCGTGTTCGTCTTGCCGTTGCTGCTGCTGTACCAGGCCATCGTCGGCGTGTGGCACGTCAGCATCCCGATGGCGATCATCATGATCGTGGCCGGCTTCCTGTTCGTGTCCGTGTCGGCGTACCTGGCCGGCCTGGTGGGCTCGTCGAACAACCCGGTATCGGGCATCACCATCGCCACCATCCTGTTCGCCTCGGTGGTGCTGCTGTTGTTGTTGGGCGAGAGCGGTCGCATGGCGGTCGGTACCGGCGGCGCGCCGCTGGGTGCGGTGGCCGCGATCATGATCGGCGCGGTGGTGTGCTGCGCAGCGGCGGTGGGCGGCGACAACCTGCAGGACCTCAAGGCCGGTTACTTGGTCGGTGCCACGCCGTGGAAGCAGCAGCTGATGCTCGGCATCGGCGCATTCTCCTGCGCGTTGATCATGGCGCCGGTGCTGAACATCCTGTCCGAGGCCTACGGCATCGGTGCGCCTACGGCCGAGCATCCCAATCCGCTGTCGGCACCGCAGGCCACGCTGATGGCCTCGGTGGCCAAGGGCCTGTTCGGCGGCGAACTGCCGTGGGGCATCATCGGCATCGGTGCGGTGATCGGCGCGATCATCATCGCCATCGACGAGACCTTGAAAGCCAAGGGCAGCAGTTTCCGCGTGCCCGTGCTGGCCGCCGCGATCGGCATCTACCTGCCGCTGGAACTGATGGTGCCGATTTTCCTCGGCGGCTTGCTGGCCTACCTGGTCGAGAAGCGCCATGGCATGGTCGGCACGAAGGACGAGGAGGCGCGCGATCGCATCCACCGCCCCGGTACCCTGTTCGCCGCCGGCCTGATCACTGGCGAGGCGCTGATGGGCATCGCGGTCGGCATCGCCATCTACGTGTCGAAGGATCGCGACGTGCTGGTGCTGCCGGAAGCGTTCCAGCAGGGCGAGATCGTCGGTCTGGTGATCCTGGCGATCGTGGGTTGGCTGCTCTATCGCACTGGTGCGAAGTCGAAGGCGCTGGGCGACGTCGAGCCCGGCCCCCGTTAAGCCACTACACGGCGCAAGGGCGTGACTTCACGCCTTTGCGCCGCGGCGCGCTTAGCGCCTACCATCGGGGTTTTCCTGTTGCCGGAGCCCCGGATGAAGTTGAAATCCGCCCTGTTGCCCCTTTGCCTGCTGGCGGCCCTGCCGTCGCTGGCCGCTGCGCGCGGCCTCGACGTGCGCGATCTGCAGAAGCTCGACCGCGTGTCCTCGCCCGTGCTGTCGCCGGACGGGAGCACCGTGCTGTTCGCCAAGCGCGTGGTCGATGCGGAGGTGGTCAAGGCCAGCAGCAGCCTGTGGGTCCGCAACCTGCTGACCCGCGACATGGGGCCGCCGAAGCGCCTCACGCCGGAAGGCTGGAACGTCAACTCGCCCGCCTTCTCGCCGGACGGCAAGACGGTCTACTTCCTCAGCGGCAAGTCCGGCATCCAGCAGCTCTACTCCCTGCCGCTGGCCGGCGGCACGCCGCGGCAGCTGACCGCTTTCGCGCTCGACGTGGCCAGCTACAAGCTGTCGCCGGATGGCACGCGTGTGCTGTTCAGCACCGACACCTTCGCCGACTGCAAGGCGGATTTCGCGTGCACACAGAAGAAGCTCGATGCCACGGCCGCCAAGAAGAGCAGCGGCGTGGTCTACGACAAACTGTTCGTCCGCCACTGGGATACGTGGGCCGATGGTCGCCGCAGCCGCCTGTTCGTGGCGTCGCTGCCGGGCGCCAAGGCCAAGGCGGTGACCACCGCCACGTCGTTGACGGACAGCCTCGACGGCGACGCGCCGTCCAAGCCGTTCGGTGGCGCCGACGAGTACACGTGGTCGCCCGACGGCGCCTCGGTGGTCGCGGCCGTGCGCGTGGCGGGCAAGGGCGAAGCCTGGTCGACCAACTTCGACCTGTACAAGATCGCGGCCGATGGCAGCAGCGCACCGGTCAATCTGACCGCGGCGAATCCTGCCTGGGACACCGGCCCGGTGTTCAGTGCCGACGGCAAGACCCTGTACTACCGCGCGATGAAGCGCCCGGGCTTCGAAGCCGACCGCTTCGGCCTGATGGCGATGGACCTGGCCTCGAAGCAGGTGCGCGAAATCGCGCCTTCGTGGGATCGCTCTGCCGACGGCATTGTGCTGGCGAAGGATGGCGCGACGATCTACACCACCGCACAGGACATGGGCCAGCACCCGCTGTTCGCTGTCGACGTCGCCAATGGCGCGGTGAAGTCGGTCGTCGGTGAAGGCAGCATCTCCGCCTTCGATATCGCCGGCGATACGCTGGCGCTTACCCGCAACACGTTGAAGAGCGGCGACCAGCTGTTCACTATGACGCTGTCTGGCGCGCCGCTGCGTGCGATCACGCCGAGTGCGCAGGAAACCCTCGGCGATGTCAGCTTTGGCGACTTCGAACAGTTCAACTTCAAGGGCTGGAACAACGAGGCCGTGCACGGCTATGTGGTCAAGCCGCACGACTACGTCGAAGGCAAGAAATACCCGGTGGCCTTCCTGATCCACGGCGGCCCGCAGGGCAGCTTCGGCAACGGTTGGAGTTATCGCTGGAATCCGCAGACCTACGCCGGCCAGGGCTACGCGGTGGTGATGATCGATTTCCACGGGTCGACTGGCTACGGCCAGGCGTTCACCGATGCGATCAGCCAGCACTGGGGCGACCGCCCGCTGGAAGACCTGCAGAAGGGCTGGGCGGCCGCGCAGAAGCAGTACGCCTTCCTCGACGGCAAGAACGCGTGCGCGCTGGGCGCCAGCTACGGCGGCTACATGATCAACTGGATCGCCGGCAACTGGAACGAGCCGTGGAAGTGCCTGGTCAACCACGATGGCGTGTTCGACATCCGCTCGATGGGCTACGTGACCGAAGAATTGTGGTTCACCGAGTGGGAGAACGGCGGGACACCCTACGACGTCCCGAAGAACGTCGAGAAGTTCAACCCGGTCAACCACGTCGCCAACTGGCGCGTGCCCATGCTGGTCGTGCAGGGCGAGAAGGATTACCGCGTGCCGGTCGACCAGGGCTTGTCCACGTTTACCGCCCTGCAGCGCAAGGGCATCGACTCCAAGCTGCTGTACTTCCCCGACGAGAACCACTGGGTGCTGAAGCCGCAGAACAGCATCCTGTGGCACGACACCGTCAATGCGTGGCTGAAGCAGCATATCGGACGCTGAGGTGTTCCGGAAAGGGCCGGTCATGCCGGCCCTTTTCTTTGACTGAAGGAGAGACCCGACGATGGCGATCGAAGCCACCGAACCATCCACTGCGCTGATCCAGAACGACATCGTCCTGTTCGGCCTGATCGCCGCCACACTGGGCATGGTGTTCTGGACGTCCTCGCGCGAGACGGGCTTCTTCAAGAAGTTCTACACCTACGTGCCGGCGCTGTTGCTGTGCTACTTCATTCCCGGCATCTACAACAGCGTGGGTCTGATCGACGGCGGCGCCAGCAAGCTCTACAACCCGGTGGCCAGCCGTGTGCTGCTGCCCGCTGCGCTGGTACTGCTGACGCTGACCATCGACTTGAAGGGCGTGTTGAAGCTGGGGCCGAAGCTGCTGGCGATGTACGCCGGTGCATCCATCAGCATCATGATCGGTGCCTGGGTGGCGTTCTGGCTGATGGGGTTGATCCACCCGGAAACCGTGGCCGGCGACACATGGGGTGGCATGGCGGCGTTGGCGGGCAGCTGGATCGGTGGCGGCGCCAACATGCTGGCGATGAAGGAGATCTTCGAAGTCGACGAAACGACGTTTGGCCAGTTCGTCGTGGTCGACGTCTCCGTGGGTTACCTGTGGATGGCCGTGCTGATCTTCCTCGCCAACCGCGCGCAGGCCATCGATGCGCGCAGCGGCGCGGATACGCGGGCCATCGAAGACTTGAAGCAACGGCTCGCCAGCTATCAGAAGCAGCATGAACGGGTGACGACGTTGACCGACCTCATGGTCATCCTGGGCATCGCGTTCGGCGCTGTCGGTCTGTCCCATGCCATTGCGGGCCCGGCATCGTCCTGGTTCGCCCAGAACGTGCCATGGGCCAAGCAGGTCAGCCTGCATGAGCCCTTCGTGTGGGTCGTTGTGCTCTCCACGTTTATCGGGCTTGGCTTGAGCCTGACGCGAGCGCGCACGCTGGACGGCGCAGGCGCCTCGAAAATCGGCGCCTTGTTCCTCTACATCCTGATCGCCTGCATCGGCATGCAGATGGATATCGGTTCGCTCGCCGACAAGCCCTGGCTGTTGGCGTTGGGACTGATCTGGATCCTGGTGCACATCGTGCTGCTCGTACTCCTCGCCAAGCTGTTGCGCGTGCCGTTCTTCTATTTCGCGATGGGCTCGCAGAGCAACATCGGCGGTCCGGCATCCGCGCCGGTGGTGGCATCGGTGTTCCATCCCTCGCTCGCGCCGGTCGGTGCATTGCTGGGTGCGCTGGGCTACGCGACGGGCACGGTGGCCGCGTACGCGGTGGGCGTTGGCCTCAGGGCGATGGCGGGGTAGGGTTGATATGGGTTCCACTGTAGGAGCGACGTAAGTCGCGACCGGAAACATCAACGTCGCGACTTACGTCGCTCCTACAATGGAGCAATGAAAAAGGGCGAAGCCAGTGGCTTTGCCCTTTTTCATTGTTTGATGGAGTCGATCAACAACAGCGAAACCCGCTCCTGCCGCCGAACCGCGCTTCCTGGCGCTCCCGGAAAAACGTCTTGTAATCCATCGGCTCGCGGTCGGGATGCTTCTCCAGCACGTGTCGCACGTAGTTGTCGTAGTCCGGGATACCGCAGCATAGACGCGCGGTCTGCACCAGCCTCCGCCACACACGCTTGTGCGTGGCGAAGTGCGAAAGCGGGACGAGTTCCGTGCCCATGGCTTACAGCCAGACCTTCTGTTGTTCTTCGGTCAAGGCCATGTAAGGCGTCTCGCGGTCGGTCCGTTCGTTGCTGCGACGGGCCTTCGCGATGGCGCGCAAGGCATACGCCAGCACGCTGAAGACCACAAACAGGAACAGCACGGTGAGGCCGGTGTTGACGTAGCTGTTCACCACCACCTGGTGCATCTGGCCCATGTTCTTCGCCGCGCCAAGCAACTGGCCATCGGCGATGGACGCCTGGTACTTCTTCGCCTGGGCGACGAAGCCGACCGCCGGGTTGCTGTCGAAGATCTTGATCAGGCCGGCATACGTGGTGCAGATCAGCAGCCAGATCGCCGGCACGACGGTGACCCAGGCGTAGCGGTCGCGCTTCATCTTGAACAGCACCACCGTGCACAGCATCAGCGCAATGCCGGCCAGCATCTGGTTGGCGATGCCGAACAGGGGCCACAAGGTGTTGATGCCACCCAGCGGGTCGACCACGCCCTGGTAGAGGAAGTACCCCCACAGCGCGACGCAGCCGGCGGTGCCGATGACGTTCGCGCCCCACGAGTCGGTCTTGCGCAGCGGCGGGATGAAGTTGCCCAACAGGTCCTGCAGCATGAAGCGGCCGGCGCGGGTGCCCGCGTCCACCGCGGTCAGGATGAAGAGCGCTTCGAACAGGATGGCGA
This sequence comes from Pseudoxanthomonas sp. G3, assembly GCF_057654715.1. Taxonomy (NCBI): domain Bacteria; kingdom Pseudomonadati; phylum Pseudomonadota; class Gammaproteobacteria; order Lysobacterales; family Lysobacteraceae; genus Pseudoxanthomonas; species Pseudoxanthomonas sp. G3. The sequence continues at coordinate 3,050,802 of NZ_CM172805.1, read as the reverse complement.
AGTGGTACCAGAACGCCATCATCGCGTCGCCGCCGGGCAGCGCGTCGTGCAGGATCACCGCGATACCCACGGCCAATGTCGGTGCGCCACCGGCGCGCGAGATGATCGTGCCCTCGCCGATGTTGTGCGCGGTCTGCGTCAGCATCTCGGGCGTGACCACGAAGCCCCAGCTGCTGACCTTCGCGGCCACGTCCACCGCGGTCGTGCCGATGGCGGCGGCCGGGCTGTTCATGGCGAAGTACACGCCCGGCTCGATGATCGAGGCCGCGACCAGCGCCATGATGGCGACGAAGGATTCCATCAGCATGCCGCCGTAGCCGATGTAACGGATGTGGGTCTCGTTGGCCAGCAGCTTGGGCGAGGTGCCGGAGCTGATCAGCGCATGGAAGCCGGAGACCGCACCACAGGCGATGGTGATGAAGAGGAACGGGAACAGGCCGCCCTTCCACACCGGGCCATCGCCAGTGCTGGCGAACTGAGTCAGCGCCGGCATCTTCAGCGAGGTCACTTCCGGGCTGGCGATGACGATGCCGATGGCCAGCGCGACGATCACGCCGATCTTGAGGAAGGTGGACAGGTAGTCGCGCGGCGCCAGCAGCAGCCACACGGGTAGCACGGCGGCGACGAAACCATAGCCGATCAGCATCCAGGTGATCTGGGTGCCGGTGAAGGTGAACGCCGGGCCCCACGTGGGATGCGCGCCGACCTTGCCGCCGAACCAGATGGCCAACAGCAGCAGGAGGATGCCGACCACCGAGATCTCGCCGATCCTGCCGGGGCGGATGTAGCGCATGTAGAGGCCCATGAAGATCGCGATGGGCATCGTGGCGATCACCGTGAACATGCCCCACGGGCTTTCGGCCAGCGCCTTCACCACGATCATCGCCAGCACCGCCAGGATGATGATCATGATCAGGAACGCGCCGAACAGCGCGATGGTGCCGGCCACCTGGCCCATTTCCTCACGGACCAGGTCGCCGAGCGAACGGCCATTGCGGCGGCTGGAGATGAACAGGACCATGAAGTCCTGCACCGCGCCGGCGAGCACCACGCCGGCGATCAGCCAGAGCATGCCGGGCAGGTAACCCATCTGCGCGGCCAGCACCGGGCCGACGAGCGGACCCGCACCGGCGATGGCGGCGAAATGGTGGCCGAACAGCACGTGCTTGTTGGTGGGCACGTAGTCCAGGCCATCGTTGTTGATGTGCGCGGGCGTCGCGCGGGTCGGGTCGAGCCCCATCACGTTCTTCGCGATGTACAGGCTGTAGTAGCGGTACGCCACCAGGTAGATGGATACCGCCGCCACGACGATCCAGAGCGCACTGATCTGTTCGCCCTGGCGCAGTGCGACCACGCCCAGACATCCCGCGCCGAGCAACGCGAGCGCCGCCCAGCCGATCTTGGAAAAACCATTCATTCCGGAACCCTCCGACAAGTCGGGACAAGGGTCCCCCCATGCGCGGACCCGGTCAATCCGTAACGGCCGATTCAGCCTTCGACTTTGGTCGCAGTCCGGCGGCGTAGGGCGTCAGAGCCAGCGCGAGCGCTTGAACAGCCGATACAGGCCGAAGCAGGCCAGCGCTACGCCCGCGATCAGGACGGGATACGCGAAGCGTCCCCCCAGCTCCGGCATGTGCTCGAAGTTCATGCCGTACCAGCTGGTGATCAGCGTGGGTGCGGCGAGCAGCGCGGCCCACGCGCCGAGGCGTTTGACGATTTCGCCCTGGGCCAGCGTCACCAGCGACAGGTTCACGCTGAGCGCAGTGGTCAGCATTTCGCGCAGGGTGTCGGTGTACTCGTTGACGCGCATCACATGGTCCTGCACGTCGCGGAAATACAGCCGTACTTCCTCGGGGATCAGGGCGCTCTGCGAGCGGGTCAGCTGCGCCAGCACGTCCTGCAACGGCGCCACCGCCAGCCGCATCTGGGTCAGCTCGCGCTTCAGCTCGTACAGTTTCACGACCGTCACCCGCCGGTAGGTGTCGGCGAAGATGTCCTTCTCCAGCGTGTCCAGGGTCTGCTTGAATTGATCGATGATCGGTCGATAGTTGTCGACGATGTAGTCGAGCACCGCATACAGCCCGTATGACGGACCGAGTGCCAGCAGGTCGGCTTCGCGCTGCACGCGCTCGCGCACCGGCGCGTACGACAGCGAAGCGCCGTGGCGCACCGTCACCAGATAGCGCGGGCCGAGGAAGGCGTGGGTCTCTCCGAACCGGATGCGGTCCTCGACCACCTGGGCCGTATGCACGGCCACGAACAAGGAGTTGCCATAGGCCTCCAGCTTGGGACGCTGGTGCGCGTTCTGTGCGTCCTCCACGGCCAGATCGTGGAGGCAGAACTCTTCCTGCAATTTCTCCAGGATGGTGTCGGCCGGTTCGTACAGGCCCACCCAGATGAAGCTGCCGTCATCGACCGCGAGCACATCGCTGATCTCGTCCAGGCTGATGTCACGCCGTTTGCCGCCTTTGTCATAGACCACGCAGTTGATGACGCACTGGGGCAGGGCGGGCTTCGAGAGGGCGGAGGCGACGTCATTCATGGCGTGAATCGTGCGCCAGAAGACCTGCATCCGACAAGTCGGATGCGGGTGTGGGAGCGACGTCAGTCGCGATGGGCCGCCTTGGACACGTCGTTGCCAGTTCGCGACTTACGTCGCTCCCACAGCCAAGTTCATCTCACTGCGCTACGAAGCGGATCGCCTGCCCGCCACCCGGCGCCAGCTTCAGGGTCAGCGTGTCGGCGCGGGTGACGCTGCGCTCCTCGATCACGATGTCCTGCGGTGCGGTCTTCCAGTTGGCCTTGTCGCCGTCGCGGTAGATCTGCGCGGTGTAGCGGCGGTCCTTGTCAAGGAAGGACAGCGGCACGCTCAGCGTGCGGCCGTCCTCGTCGGTCAACGCGCCGAGGTACCAGTTGGGACCGCCACGCTCCTTGCGCGCGATGGTCACGTAGTCGCCGACTTCGCCGTTCAGCACGCGCGTGTCGTCCCAGTCCACCGGCACGTCCTTGATGAACTGGAACGGCGCCGGGTTCTTCTCGTAGTTCTCCAGCAGGTCGGCCGCCATCTGCAGCGGGCTGTAGATGACGACGTACAGCGAGAGTTGCTTGGCCCAGGTGGTGGCGATGCCGTCGGTGGAGCGCGTCTTCATGCCGAAGATGCCCGGCGTGTAGTCCATCGGCCCGGCCAGCAGGCGGGTGAACACCAGATTGGCCTCGTGCTCGGGGGGATTGCCCGGTTGGCCCCAGGCGCTGAACTCCATGCCGCGCGCGCCTTCACGGGTGATCCAGTTCGGATACGTGCGGCGCAGGCCGCTGTCCTTGATCGGCTCGTGCGGATTGACGGCGATGTGGCGCTTGGCTGCCTCCGTCACCACCTTCATGTGGTGGCGCGCCATGTCCTGGCCTTCATGCCAGGCGTAGTGGCGCTTGCCGTCAGTGCCCGTGACCTTCGCCTGGCTGGCGTCGGCCACGTAGCCGGTCTTCACCGCCGGCACGCCGACGCGTTGGTAGAGGTCGAAGGCGGCATCGAGTTGCGACTCGTAATGCGCCGCATTGCCCGAGGTCTCGTGGTGGCCGATGAGCACCACGTTCTTCGAGCGGGCATAACGGCTGAGCGCTTCGAGATCGAAATCGGGATACGACTGCGTGAAGCTGAAATCCTCGCCGTTGCCGAACCAATCGCCGTCCCAGCCCACGTTCCAGCCTTCCACCAGCACGCCGCCGAAACCATGCTTCGCGGCGAAGTCGATGTGCTTGCGGACGTTCTCGTTGGTGGCGCCGTGCTTCGGACCCGAGGCCCAGCTCTTCAGTTCCAGGTGCATTTCCCACCACACACCGACGTACTTCATCGGCTTCACCCACGACACGTCGCCGAGCACGTTGGGCTCGTTGAGGTTGAGGGTCAGGGCGGACATCGCCAGGCCCGCCGCGTCATCGCTCAGCAGCAGCGTGCGCCACGGCGTGTCGAACGGTGCGGCGCGCACCACCTTGCCTTCGCCGATGCCCGGGGTCAGGTCGGCCTTCAGACGGCGGTCCTCGACGCGGGTCAGGTTCATGCCGCTGTAATCGATCAGCGCCGCCTCATGGATCGACAGGTGGGTGCCGTCCGCGAACTTGAAGGTGATCGGCGTCTGCGCATCGCCGACCTGCTGCACGGGGGTGCGGTGGTAGAGGTATTCCTCGCGGTTCCATTCGCCGGCGGGGATCCACCATGCCGTCGCGTCGCGGGCCAGGGAGAATTCCGTCAGCTCCTCGCTGATCTTCACCTGCTCCAGGCCCGCCTGCTTCGGGAAGCGGTAGCGGAAGCCGACGCCGTCGTCGAACACGCGGAACACCACGTCGTAGCTGCGGAAGGGCTTGGCCTTTTCCTTCAGTGTGACCGTCAGCTCGTTGTAGTGGTTACGGATGAAGCGGCGCTCGCCCCACGGCTGTTCCCAGGTTTCGTCGAAGGCGCGCGTACGTGGCTGCACGATCTCGATGTTCCGCTCGAACTTCGGCGCGTCCAGCAGCAGGAAGCCCAGGCGCGACGGCGACAGGACCGGCTGGCCCTTGCGCGAGACGGCATACGAGGGGCGGCCGTCGTTGTCGGTCGACAACTCCACCACGATGGAGCCATCGGGCGAGGCGATGCGCGGTCCCGGTGCCGCATGCGCGGCAGCGCTGGACAGCAGGACGAAGAGCGGAATCAGGAAACGGGACATGCGACCCTCGCGATAAGCAGAGGGCCGCATCGTGCGTGGCGGGGCTCAGGGGGACAAGCGCCGGGGCATGAATACGTATGCAAGCGCCAAGTGGATCGGCAGCAGCAAGGCGATCCAGGACTGGTTGTATTGCAGGCGCAACGGCAGCCAGTGCAGGAACCACGCGAGCAGCGCACCCATGGCGACGGCGATCGCGAGCCACCCCGACCAAGCGGGTGGGATGCGGCGGCGCAGCACGGCAATTGCGCCGGGAATCACCAGGACGCACAGTGGATTGAGCAGCAGCAGATTGCGGTTGGCCCACGCGGCCCAGTGCTCGGTGAAGCCCCACAGATACAACAGCAGCGCGCCGGCCACGAAACAGACCAGCCAGAACGGGATCGCCAGCGCCGCGATCACGCGCGGCTGGCGGCGTCCTGACCACGCGACCAGCGCGGCGATGACCACGCCCGCGAGCAGCCATGGCCACCAACGACGCGGCGTCTCCGCCGGCTCCGGCGCGATGCGATGGGGCAGCAGCTGCATTTCGGACTGCACCAGCGGACGTCCGGCGGCGTTCTTCGCCTCGCGCAGGCTGTCGGCCAGGCGCATCGGCACGTAGGCCTCCTCCCAGCGCGACATCGGTTTGTCCGCCGACGGCCCGAGGCCCACGTCGAAGCCCAGCCACATCCACGTCGCCGGCGAGGCCAGGCGCACCGCTTCGCTACGGAAGGTGTTGCCGCGCGAGCGGCCGGCCAGTTGGGACTTCAGTGCGCCACCGAGTGCGGCATCCAGCGCGTCGCGTACCTGGGTGGAGCAGTTGGAGGTGAAGTAGTCGTAGCGGTAGCGCGCGTTCTCGGGGCGCGCACGTTCGGCCAGCGCGCTGGCCAACGCCTGCGCTTGTGCGGGCGAGAGGTCCAGCCACTGGAGCGACACGCCGCGACCGCTGTCGCGGTATTGCGCCAGATCCTGCTCGAACGGCAGCGCGACGAGGTAGTACATCATGTGGCCGCGGGCGAAATTGCCGACGAAGTCGGCTTCCGATGGATCGAAGAAGCCGAAGTTGTACGAAATCGCATCGCCGTTGGCGGGGTCGACCACGACGATGGCGTTGTGGCCGAAGCGCTCGAAGAAGACCTCGCCCGGCTCCATCGTCGCCACGCCGATGCGCGGCGACGCCCAGGCCGCCGCGGCAAGCAGCCACAACGCGCCCAGCAGCACCAGGCGCGCGGCCACGCTACGCATCCGCCAGCACGCCGACATGGAACGCATGCACGCGTCGCGCATCCGCGCGCGCTACCCGGAACATGAAGCGGCCCAGGGTCAGTTCCTCGCCGGTCTCCGGCAGGTGGCCGATCGCGGCGGTGACCAGGCCGCCGACCGTGTCGTACTCGTCGTCCGGAAAGTCGGCGCCGAAGCGCTCGTTGAAGTCGGAAATCGGCGTCAACGCATCCACGACGAACTGGCCATCGGCCTGCGCCGCGATCAGCGCGGCGCCATCCTCGGCATCGTCGTGCTCGTCATCGATCTCGCCGACGATCTGCTCCAGCACGTCCTCGATGGTGACCAGGCCGGCGACGCCGCCGTACTCGTCCACCACGATCGCCATGTGGTTGCGCGAGAGGCGGAATTCCTTCAGCAGCAGGTTGAGCTTCTTCGACTCGGGAATCAGCACCGCCGGCCGCAGCAGTTCGCGCACGCTGCCGGGGCCGTTGTCGGCCACCACGCCGCGCAGGAGGTCCTTGGCCAGCAGGATGCCGAGGATCTCGTCCTTGTTCTCGCCATGCACCGGGAAGCGTGAATGGCCGGATTCGACGACCTGTTTCATCAGGTCGAGGAAGCGGGCCTCGACGGGTAGCGACACCATCTGCGCGCGCGGCACCATCACATCGCCCACGGTGAGGTCGGCGACCGCAATGGCGCCTTCCATCATCTTCAGGGTGTCGCTGCCGATCAGGCCGTCGGACTGCGCGTCGCGCAGGAGGGCCACCAGGTCTTCGCGTGTGCTGGGTTCGCCGGAGAACGCCGAGCTGAGGCGGTCCAGCCAGGTGCGCCGTTTCTCCGAAGGTTTTTCGGAGCCATCCGGCGCGTGGGTACTGTCGTCTTCTGACATCTCGTGGGGGTGTGCGCCCGGCCGGGCGTGGGCTCCAGTCTAACCCGGTTGCTGGGCGGGTGCAGGCGCGGCGGCGTCCGGCGCTGCTTCCTCCGGCTCCTCGGGCAGGTCCAGGCTGTAGCTGCAGCCCACCAGGGTCTTGCCGGGGTGCGAGGCGACGTTGCTGACGTTGAGCACGACCGACTCGATCAGCACCTTGCCGCTGTCCGCGTCGCGCGTTTCCTCGCTGCGCAGCTCCTTGCCGAACATGGCCTTGGCGGGCGTGTCGATCGCCGTTTCCAGCGCGAGTTCCTGGGCCAGCGGGCGCGGGTCGGAGAGGTCGAGGATCGCCATCACGCTGCCGCCGGAGAAGGCGATGTGGTCGCTGTCGTGGCCGAACACACGGATCGGCGACGCCAAGCGGTACTCGGTCATGAACATGTTCGCCTGCGGCAGCGGCTGCCAGCCCAGGGCGACCGCCTTCAGCGGGTCTTCCAGCGCAGGCGCCAACGCGGTCAGCCCGCCGATGTCGCCACGGCATTCGATCAACGCGGGCAGGTCGGGCGTGCTGGTCTGCGCTTGCACGTCGACGGACAGGGCCAGCGCCACGCAGGGCGCGAGCAACAGGATGCGCAGCATCGTCAGTCTTCCGCGTAGGGGTCGTCGATGCCGAGGTCGGCCAGGATCTCGCGCTCGAGCTGCTCCATGCATTCGGCTTCCTTGTCGTCCTCGTGGTCCCAGCCCAGCAGGTGCAGGGTGCCGTGCACGGTCATGTGCGCGTAGTGCGCGGCCAGCGGCTTCTTCTGCTCGCGGGCTTCGCGGGCAACGACCGGTGCGCAGATCACCAGGTCGCCGAGCAGCGGCATCTTCACGCCCTTGGGCAGCTTCACGCCTTCGGCCATCTCGGCCGGAAAGCTGAGCACGTTGGTGGCGTAGTCGCGACCGCGGTAGTGGCGGTTGAGCGCGCGACCTTCCTTGCTGTCGACGATGCGGATAGCCAGGTCGGCTTCGCGGATGCGGCCTGCCAGCGCGGCTGCCACCCATTTGCGGAAGCTCACCGCCGACGGGATGCCGGCGCGCGGCAGGGCGTAGTTCACGGAGACTTCGAGGCGGACGGGGCCTTGGGTCATGGCGATCGCGGTCGACGGAGGGGATCAGGCAGGGCCGGTCTCGGCGTCCTTGCCATCGCGTGCATCGTAAGCCCGCACGATCTTCGCGACCAGCGGGTGGCGGACCACGTCGCGGCTGGTGAAGAAGGTGAACGAAATACCGTCGACATCGCGCAGTACCTCCAGCGCATCCTTCAGGCCGGACTTCTGGTGCTTGGGCAGGTCGATCTGGGTCAGGTCGCCGGTGACGACTGCGGTGCTGCCATAGCCGATGCGCGTGAGGAACATCTTCATCTGCTCGATGGTGGTGTTCTGCGCTTCGTCGAGGATGACGAACGCGTCGTTGAGCGTGCGGCCGCGCATGTAGGCCAGCGGCGCGATCTCGATGACGTTCTTCTCCAGCAGCTTGACCACCTTCTCCACGCCCAGCATTTCGTAGAGTGCGTCGTACAGCGGGCGCAGGTAGGGATCGACCTTCTGCGACAGGTCGCCGGGCAGGAAGCCCAACTTCTCGCCGGCTTCCACCGCCGGGCGCACCAGGATCAGCCGTTGCACGCGCGATTCGTTGAGCGCTTCCACCGCGCTGGCGACGGCCAGGAACGTCTTGCCGGTGCCGGCCGGGCCGATGCCGAAGTTGATGTCGTGCGTGGCGATGGCGTGCAGGTACTTGGCCTGGTTGGCGCCGCGACCGCGCACGGTGCCGCGCTTGACCCTGATGGCCACGTCCTGCGGCTCGTAACCGTCGTCGGCCACGCGCTCCACGTTCGCGCTGTTGAGGCGCAGGTGGATCGCCTCGCTGTCGAAGGTTTCGCCGGCGGCTTCTTCGTACAGCGAATGCAGCAGTTTTTCAGTCGCCGCGACGGCCTTCTCCGGGCCGGTGACGCGGAAGATCGGGCCGCGGTTGGCGATTTCCACCCCCAGCCGCAGTTCGATCTGGCGCAGGTGCGCGTCGAACGGGCCAGCCAGGTTGGCCAAGCGTTCGGTGTTTTCGGGTTCCAGGGTGAATTCGCGCTTGCTGGGGGCAGTCATGGGGCAGGGGATCGCTGTGTTCGGGTTAGTGGCGCGTCTGGTCGTCGGCGTCGTCGACCGGCCACTGGTTGAAGACGTAGACCTCGTCGTCGACGAGGGCCTGGTCGAAGTGGTCCGCGTTGGGGGCCTGGTCGCGGTCGACCTGGACCGGTTCGTCCTCCACCGCGACGACCACCCACCCCTGTTCGCGGATGAACTCGGACGCGCGCCGCATGGGGTCTTCGGCGAATCCGGGCTTCTGGTAGCAGGTGACGTACGCACCGCCGGCCTCGACGAAGTCAGGGCTGTCGGCGCGAGGCCGGGCTTCCAGCGTGAACACCCACAGGCGGGGGCTATCCGAGGAAATGGCGGCGATCCTGGCAAACGCAAGGCGGGCGCGAAGGGTAGCGCGACCATCCGGGACCGGCCAGCCGGCAGCCGCTCGTCGGAACGGGCTTGAAATTTAATTAATCCATAAATTAAATAACAGACATGACCACCAAGAACCCTCCCGTCCGTCCCCGTTCCCCCGCGAACGCCCCCGCATCCACGCCCCGCAAGCGCGCCCGCGGGCGCCGCCCCACCGCCGAGAACGCCGACCTGCGCGCCAGCGTGCTGGACGCGGCGCTGGCCTGCTTTGTACGTCGCGGCATCGCGGCGACCTCCCTGCGCGACATCGCCACCGAAGCGGCGGTGACACCGGCGCTGGTGCACTACTACTTCGGCGACAAGGCGCAGCTGCAGGAAGCGGTGGTGGCCGAGCGGCTGCTGCCGGTGGTGGCGCAGATGCGTGCGCCGGTCATGCAGGCGGGCGAGGGCGACGTGGCCGCGCTGGTGGCCGGATTCGTGCACGGCATCGCCGGCGTGGTCCAGCAGCACCCGTGGCTGCCGACCCTGTGGGTGCGCGAGATCCTCTGCGAAGGCGGCGCGTTGCGCGACATGATGATCAGTCAGGTCGGCCCGCTGCTGCCGAAAATGATGGCCGGCCGCTTCGCCGCCGCGCAGCAGGCCGGGCACCTCAATCCGGACCTGGACCCTCGCCTGCTGATGGTCTCGCTGATCGGGCTGACGATGTTCCCGATGGCCAGTGCGCCGATCTGGCGCCAGTTGTTCGGCGCCGACGATATCGATTTCAACGACCTGCGCCGGCACACGCTGGTGCTGCTGGACCGCGGACTGGAGCTGGACCATGCGAAATGAACTGCCACGCGCCGCGCTCGCGGCCGCGATCATCACGCTGACGAGCTGCGCCGCCGACACGCCCGCGGCGCTGGGCACCTTGGAATGGGACCGCGTGACGCTGCCATCGCCGGTCGCGGAGAAGATCGTGCGCGTCGATGTGCGCGAAGGCCAGCAGGTGGCGGCTGGCACGCCGTTGTTGCAACTCGAACTGACCCGCACCCAATCCCAACTGGCGGCCGCGACGGCGCAGGCCACGCAGAGCCGCGAAGCCCTGGCGGAACTGCGGGCCGGTCCGCGCAGCGAAGCCATCGCGCAGGCGCGCGCCAGCCTCGCCGCTGCGCAGGCGCAGGTCCGCGATGCCGACGCCTACTACGCGCGCCTGCAGCCGTTGGGGCGCCAGCGCCTGGTCGCCGCCTCGGAGGTGGATCGCGCGCGCGCCGCGTCGCAGAGCGCACAGGCGCAAGTGCGGGTCGCGCAGGCGGCGCTGCTGGAGCTGGAGCGCGGCACCCGCATTGAACAGGTCGCCCAAGGCGAGGCTGCGGTCGCCTCCGCGGACGCCCAGGCGCGCGTGCAGGCGGTGACGTTGGAGAAGCTCAGCATCACTGCGCCGCGCGCAGGCCGTATCGACAGCCTGCCGTACAAGCTCGGAGACCAGGCGCCGGTGGGTGCGTCGCTGGCGGTGATGCTGGTGGGCGAGGCGCCGTATGCCCGCGTCTACCTGCCACAAGCGTTGCGCAATCGGCTGAAGGTCGGCGACACCGTGCAGGTGCGCCTCGATGGGCAGGAGAAGGCGTACGCCGGACGAGTGCGCATGATCCGCAGCGAGCCCAGCTTCACCCCGTACTTTGCGCTGACCGGCCAGGATGCTGCGCGCCTGAGCTACCTAGCGGAAATCAGCCTGGGCAAGGAGGCGGCGGATCTGCCGGTGGGTGCGCCGCTGCAGGTGGTGTCCGATGGCGACGAATGATCCCGGCCTGGCCATCCGCGTCCGCGGACTGACCAAGCGCTTCGGCACGCTGGTGGCGGTGAACGACGTCGACCTCGACGTGCCTCGTCGCAATGTCTATGGCTTCCTTGGGCCGAATGGCTCGGGCAAGTCCACGACCATCCGGATGCTGTGCGGCCTGCTGACGCCCACGGCGGGCGATATCCAAGTGCTGGGTCTGCGCATTCCAGAGCAGGCCGAGCAACTGCGTACGCGCATCGGCTACATGACGCAGAAATTCTCGCTGTTCGAAGACCTCACTGTCCGTGAGAACCTCGAGTTCCTCGCCGCAGTACAGGACATCCCGCGCGCGCAGGCGAGGCGTCGCATCGATGAACTGGTCGAGCAATACCACTTCCAGGATCGGCAGAAACAGCTCGCGGGCACGATGAGCGGCGGACAGAAGCAGCGCCTCGCGCTCGCAGGTGCGGTGATCCATTCGCAGGAGTTGCTGTTCCTCGACGAGCCCACCAGTGCGGTGGACCCGGAGTCGCGCCGCGATTTCTGGGAGAAGCTCTTCGAACTGGCCGATGCCGGCACCACGTTGCTGGTCTCCACGCATTACATGGACGAGGCCGAGCGCTGTCACCGCATCGCGATCCTCGATCGCGGCGTGCTGGTGGCCGACGGAACGCCAGACGCACTCACCGGCGAACTCGCCGGCCGTACGCTCGTCGTGGAAGCCCAGGAGCCCCGGCAGGCGCAGAAGGTGCTGGTCGGCCTGCCCGGCGTGCTCAGCGTGGCGCAGATCGGCAACGTGCTGCGTGTGCTGCTGGCCGAGAACGGACAGGCCGCGGACCGCATTGCGCACGGCCTGCGTGCGGCGGGCGTGGACGCGCAGGTCTCGGCCGCAACGGCCAACCTGGAGGACGTCTTCGTTTCGGCGACGCGCGGCCAGCCCGCGCGCGAGGAGGCCGCATGAACTTCCGGCGCCTGACCGCCGTGATGGTGAAGGAACTGCGGCAGATGCGGCGCGACCGCATCACGCTGGCGATGATCGTCGGCATCCCGGTGATGCAGTTGCTGCTGTTCGGCTACGCGATCAACACCAACCTGCGCGACCTGTCCGCTGGCATCGCCGACCAGGCGCGCACGTCGGCGTCGCGCGCGCTGGTGATGGACATCGTCGCCACCGGCGTGATCGCGCCGACGAAGGAAGCCGCCACGCCGCAAGAGCTGGTGCAGGCGATGCGCCGCGGCGAGATCAGCATCGGCGTGGTCATCCCGCCGGACTACGAGCGTCGCCGCGCCGAGGGGCGCGAAGCGGTGCAGATCTTCGTCGACGGCAGCGACAACGCGGTGCAGAGCGCCGCCGCACAGCTGGCCCAGATGCCGCTCGACGGCAGCAGCAGCCCGTTGACCTCACGCCCGATCAGCGTGGTGGGCTTCTACAACCCGCAACGGCGCTCGGCGGTGAACATCGTGCCCGGGCTGATCGGCGTCATCTTGACGATGACCATGGTGCTGTTCACCGGCGTGGCCATCGTGCGCGAACGCGAACGCGGCAACATGGAGCTGCTGATCGCCACGCCGGTCAGCAGCGCCGAGCTGATGATCGGCAAGGTGCTGCCCTACGTGGCCATCGGCCTGGTGCAGACGACGGTGGTGCTGGCGCTGGGCATGTGGCTGTTCAACGTGCCGCTGGGCGGCAGTTTGTTGAATGTGTATGTCGCCGCCTGCCTCCTGATCGTGGCCAACCTGACGCTGGGCCTGCTGATCTCGACCCGCGCGCAATCGCAGTTCCAGGCCATGCAGATGACATTCTTCGTCTTCTTGCCTTCGATCCTGCTGTCCGGCTTTATGTTTCCGTTCGCCGGCATACCGAAGGCCGTGCAGTGGATCGCCGAGGCGCTGCCGTTGACCCACTTCCTGCGCCTGATCCGTGGGGTGATGTTGCGCGGCGCCAGCGTATGGGAACTGTGGCCCGACGTGCTCGCGCTGCTGGCCTTCACCACGGTGATGATGGCCGCGGCGATCCTGAGGTTCCGCAAGCGGCTGGACTGATAGGCTGGCGCCATCATCCGGGATGGCAGGGCAGACGATGGACGAAACGGCGATCGGTGCCGTGGTGGATGCGATGTACGCCATGATTTCGGGACCGGCGGGGCCACGCGACTGGTCCACCCAGGACGCCGTCTTCCATCCCGACTGCCGGCAGATCCGCACGGGCGTGGATGCGCAGGGCGCGCCGTGGCGGCTGTCGTTCTCGCTGGCGGAATACCGTGCCAATGCGGATGCGCTGCTGACGGGCATGGATTTCTTCGAAATCGAGACCGGCCGGGAGATGCGCGTGTTCGGCAATATCGCCCACGTCTGGAGCGCCTACGAGGCGCGGCATGCGCCCGGCGACGCGGTGCCTGAGCGGCGTGGCATCAACAGCATCCAGCTCTACAAGGGCGCGGACGGCTGGAAAATCATCCACATGATCTGGGACAACGAGCGCGAAGGCGTGCCGCTGCCCGCCGTCGGCTGAAGTGCCGCGTCAGTCTGTGCCGGCGATTCGGCCGCGCAGCGAGTTGGTCAGCGCCTCGGTGATCACCACATCGACGAACTGGCCGACGAGGCGTGGATGGCCAGGGAAGTTCACCGAGCGCATGTTCTCGGTCTTGCCGGTCAACTCGTTCGGGTTCTTCTTCGATGGGCCCTCGACCAGCACCGACTGCACCGTGCCGACCATGCCCTGGGAGATGCCCGCGGCATACGCGTTGATGTGCTTCTGCAGGCGATCCAGGCGCGCGTGCTTCACCTCGTCCGACACGTCGTCGGGCAGGTCGGCGGCGGGCGTGCCGGGGCGGCGCGAATAGATGAAGCTGAAGCTCTGGTCGAAGCCGACATCCTCGATCAGCTTCATGGTCTTCTCGAAGTCGGCGTCGGTCTCGCCGGGAAAGCCGACGATGAAGTCCGAACTGATCGAGATGTCCGGGCGCACCGCGCGCAGCTTGCGGATCTTCTGCTTGAATTCCAGCGCGGTGTAGCCGCGCTTCATCGCCGAGAGGATGCGGTCGCTGCCGGCCTGCACTGGCAGGTGCAGGAAGTTGGCCAGCTGTGGCACGTCGCGATAGGCATCCACCAGCGAGTCGCTGAATTCCAGCGGATGCGAGGTGGTGAAGCGGATGCGGCCGACGCCGTCGATTTCGGCGATGGTGCGGATCAGCAGGCCCAGGTCGGCGATTTCACCGTCACCGTAGGGGCCGCGGTAGGCGTTGACGTTCTGGCCGAGCAGGTTGATCTCGCGCACGCCCTGGGCGGCGAGTTGCGCCACTTCCACCAGCACGTCCTCGAACGGCCGGCTGACCTCGGTGCCGCGGGTGTACGGCACCACGCAGAAGGAGCAGTACTTCGAGCATCCTTCCATGATCGAGACGAAGGCCGATGGGCCCTCGGCGCGCGGTTCGGGCAGGCGGTCGAACTTCTCGATCTCCGGGAAGCTGATGTCGACCTGCGGCTTGTTCTGCTCGCGGCGTGCGCGGATCAGCTCCGGCAGGCGGTGCAGGGTCTGCGGGCCGAAGACCAGGTCGACGTAGGGCGCGCGCTTGACGATCGCCTCGCCCTCCTGGGAGGCCACGCAGCCGCCGACGCCGATGATGACGTCGCGGCCGCCATTCTTCAGCGCCTTCCACCGGCCCAGCTGGCTGAAGACCTTCTCCTGCGCCTTCTCGCGGATGGAGCAGGTATTGACCAGCACCACGTCGGCTTCTTCCGGGTTGTCGGTGAGCTCCAGGCCGTCGGAGGCCGCGAGCACGTCGGCCATCTTGGCCGAGTCGTACTCGTTCATCTGGCACCCGTGGGTCTTGATGAAGAGCTTTCCCTTGACCTGTTCCGGCGCATGGGGGCGGCCGACAGGCAAGGGAACGAGGGTAGGGTCGGTCACGGCGGAGCCGGCCGTGGTCGGCAGTTCGGGGGCTAGCGTCCCGGTCATGGCGCTTAATCCAGGCGGGTGGGGGCGGGCGGGGCCGCGTAGTTTACGCGTCCGGATGCGGGTGGGGGCGGCCGGAACCCGCGCTGGATGGCGTTGATAGCGGGTAACAGGCCATCCCTGGCCGCCGTGCCGCTGGCTGTTGGAACTCCGACCGGCCGCACAGATTGGAGGAAACCTTTGTTGGACAAGGACTTGGCAACCGCTGGCGAATTGGGGACACTGCGCGCCATGAGGGGGACTCTGACGCTTCTGGCCATGCTGGCCGCGTTGACCGCACTGCCGGCCAGCGCGGGCACGCTGTACAAGTGCACCGGCGCTGACGGTGTGCCGAACTACGTCAGCAAGCGCGTCAGTGGCGCCAGCTGCGAAGTCATCAGCCGCTATACGCCCGATCGCAGCCGTTCCGCCCAGGTTTCCAGTGTGTCGCGCCCGGCCACGCCGCCTCCCGCCGTGGGCGCGGCCGTCACCCCGGCTTTGTCCGACTCCGCCAGTGCCGTGGTCCCGGCCTCCGCGCCGCCGGCGGCGGCACCGTCCACCGGCCCGCGCCGCGTGGTCAGTGGGCAGGTCTATTCCTATATCAAGGACGGCGTGCGCCATTACACGAGCACGCGTCCGCGTGGCGGCACCCAGGTCGCCAGCCTGCGCACCATTAAGTACAGCTACATCGAAACCTGCTTCGCCTGCGGCAACCCGAGCGTGGACTTCGGCCGGCTGCGCCTCAACACCGGGGCGTACCAGGCCGAGATCGCCGCGGCCGCGCGGGAATTCGGCGTCGAGGAAGCGGTGATCCGCGCGATCATGCATGCGGAGTCCTCCTACAACCCGCTGGCCCTGTCCCATGCCGGCGCGCAGGGACTGATGCAGCTGATGCCCGCCACGGCGCGTCGGTTCGGTGTGACCGATAGCTACAACGCCGGCCAGAACATCCGCGGTGGCACCCAGTACCTGGCCTGGTTGCTGAAGCGATTCAACGGCAACCTGACCCTGGCCGCTGCGGGCTACAACGCCGGCGAAGGGGCCGTGGACCGTCACGGCGGCGTGCCCCCGTACAAGGAAACCCAGCGCTACGTGGAGCGCGTGGCCGTGCTGGCCGACCGCTACCGCCAGGCCGTCGCCGCGCGCTGAATCATCCCGGGCGCGCCGATGTGCGCGCAACTCCTTGATTTCAAGGCAGCCGTTGTCGGCCGATTAAGCCTTCCGTTACACTTTGCCGTCTTTTGCGGCCCGCACCGATGTTGGGGTGCGGCCTTGGCAGCCTTTTTAGCTACCTGATTGTTTTGCGGAGTGCCGGATGGCCATCGATGGGGTCAATGGGCCTGTGAATACGGGCCGACGCCGGTTCCTGACTGCGACCACCGCGGTGGTGGGTGCAGTGGGTGCCGGCATTGCAGCTGTACCGTTTATCAAGTCGTGGAATCCGAGCGCCCGGGCCAAGCTGGCCGGTGCACCTGTGACCGCCGACATCAGCGGCCTGCAGGAAGGTCAGCGCCTGATCCTGGAATGGCGCGGCCAGCCGATCTGGATCGTGAAGCGCTCCAAGGCCGTGCTCGACGCGCTGCCGACGCTGGACGCCAACCTGCGCGACCCGCAGTCGTCCAACAAGGACCAGCAGCCGTCCTACATCACCGGCGAGACGCGCTCGCTGAAGCCGGAGATCTCCGTGCTGGTCGGCCTGTGCACCCACCTGGGTTGCTCGCCCGAAATGGCCGCCGAGATCAAGCCCGAGCCGTACGACCCGAACTGGAAGGGCGGTTACTTCTGCCCCTGCCACAAGTCGCGTTTCGACATGGCCGGCCGCGTGTTCCAGGGCGTCCCGGCGCCCACCAACCTCGTGGTGCCGCCGCATTACTACGAGAACGACACGACGATCATCGTCGGCGTCGACCCGAAGGGGGGCGCATAAGCCATGGCGAACATCATCACCCGTACCGCTGATGGCCTGATGGACTGGTTCAATGCGCGCGCGCCGGGCTTCATGCCCGTGTACCGCAAGCACATGAGCGAGTACTACGCGCCCAAGAACTTCAACATCTGGTACATCTTCGGCGTGCTGTCGATCGTGGTGCTGGTCAACCAGATCCTGACCGGCATCTTCCTGACGATGCACTTCAAGCCGAGCGCGGCGGAAGCCTTCGCCTCGGTCGAGTACATCATGCGCGACGTGGAGTGGGGCTGGCTGATCCGCTATATGCACAGCACCGGCGCCTCGCTGTTCTTCATCGTGGTCTACATCCACATGTTCCGCGGCCTGATGTACGGCTCGTACCAGAAGCCGCGCGAACTGGTGTGGATCCTCGGCATGCTGATCTACCTGGTGCTGATGGCGGAAGCCTTCCTGGGCTACGTGCTGCCGTGGGGCCAGATGTCGTTTTGGGGCGCCAAGGTGATCATTTCGCTGTTCGGCGCGATCCCGGTGATCGGCAACGGCCTGACCGAATGGATCATGGGCGACTACCTGCCCGGCGACGCCACGCTCAACCGCTTCTTCGCCCTGCACGTGATCGCACTGCCGCTGGTCCTGCTGCTGCTGGTCGTGCTGCACATCTTCGCGCTGCACGAAGTGGGTTCGAACAACCCGGACGGTGTCGAGATCAAGAAGGGACCGAAGGGCAACCGCTGGTCGCCGACCGCGCCGGCCGACGGCGTGCCGTTCCACCCGTACTACACGGTCAAGGACGGCTTCTACGTGGGCGGCTTCCTGATCCTGGCGGCGTTCATCGTGTTCTTCGCGCCCGCGATGGGCGGGTGGTTCCTGGAGCATGACAACTTCACCGAGGCCAACCGTCTGGTGACGCCGGCGCACATCAAGCCGGTGTGGTACTACACGCCCTACTACGCCATGTTGCGCGTGGTGCCCAACAAGCTGGGCGGCGTGCTGGTGATGTTCGGCGCGATCGCGATCCTGTTCCTGGTGCCCTGGCTGGACCGTGCGAAGGTCAAGTCGTACCGCTATCGCGGCCTGCTGTCGAAGGTGCTGCTGGGCGTGTTCGCGATCTGCTTCGTGTGGCTGGGCAAGATCGGTGCGGGCCCGGGTACGGATCCGGTGGAAACCATCATCGGCCGCTTCCTGACCGGCTTCTACTTCCTGTTCTTCCTGACCATGCCGATCTGGACCAAGATCGACAAGACCAAGCCAGTGCCCGAGCGGGTGACGACGCATGACTAAGACTTTCGCCTCTCGCCTAGCTGTATTCGCCAGCGGGTTGCTGATCTCGTTCTCCGCATTCGCCGCCGAAGGCGGGGCCACGCTGCAGGCCGGCAACGACCTGGGCGACCGCGCGTCGTTGCAGCGCGGTGCGCAGCTGTACATGAACTACTGCGCGGGCTGCCATTCGCTGAAGTACATGCGCTACTCGCGCATGGCCGAAGACCTGGGCCTGACCGAAGACGAGGTGATGAAGAACCTCAACTTCACCGGCGCCAAGTTCGGCGAGCAGGTGCAGGTGTCGATGCCGCACGATCCGGCGACGAAGTGGTTCGGCAAGATGCCGCCGGACCTGAGCGTCATCTCCCGCGTGCGCGGCAGCGACTGGATCTACACCTACCTCAAGTCGTTCTACCTCGACGAGTCGCGTCCGCTGGGCTGGAACAACAAGCTGTTCCCGAACGCCTCCATGCCGAACCCCTTGTGGGAACTGCAGGGCCTGCAGCACGCGGAGTTCGGTCCGGCCGATCCGGCCACGGGCGAGCGCCACGTGGAAGGCCTCAAGGTGGCGCAGGCCGGTCGGCAGAACGCGCAGGAGTTCGACCAGACCGCGCGCGACATCACCAACTTCCTGGAGTATGTCGGCGAGCCGGCGGCCCTGAAGCGCCAGAGCATCGGCGTGTGGGTGATCCTGTTCCTGGCGGCACTCACGTTCCTGGCCTACCTCCTGAAGGAGGAGTACTGGAAGGACGTCCACTAAGGGCGCCGCATCTGCCGCCACGGCGCGGGCACACGCCCGCGCCGTAGACGAAGCTGCCGGGCATTGGGGTTGCTTGGCTTTTTCCGGCGGGGATTGCACACTCAGGGACCGGGGCGACCTTCGGCAAGGGGCCGATGGCGTCGGTGCGATCGGCGGATTCCGGTCGTCGGAGAGCCGTGAATGGCTGCGAGCCCACGTATGCGCAATACACTGACGTTGTTTTCTTCCACCGACGATGTGCTCTGCCACCGCGTGCGGCTCGTGCTCGCCGCCAAGGGCGTGAGTTACGACCTGGTGCCGGTGGACCCGCAGAACCCGCCCGAAGACCTCATCGATCTCAATCCCTACCATTCCGTGCCCACGCTGGTGGAGCGCGATCTGGTCTTGTACGCCGCGTCGGTCGTCAGCGAGTACCTCGACGAGCGCTATCCGCACCCGCCGCTGATGCCCGTGGATCCACTTTCCCGCGCGCGCCTGCGCCTGGCCATGCTCCGCATCGAGCACGACTGGGTGCCGCAGGTGCAGGCCATACAACTGGGCAACAAGCAGCAGGCCGAAGCCGGCCGCAAGCGTTTGAAGGAACTGCTGACCGCGTCCGTGCCGCTTTTCAAAGCGAGCAAGTTCTTCCTCAATCCCGAGATGAGCCTGGCCGACTGTGCGATGGCCCCGATCATCTGGCGCCTGCCGTCGCTGGACGTGCCGCTGCCCAAGGACGGCAAGGCGATCGAAGACTATGGCAACCGCATCTTCCGTAATCCGGGCTTTATTCGCAGCCTGACCGACGCCGAGAAGAAGCTTCGCGAGATCCCGGCCTAGCCGGGCGCCCGCCAGGCCGATTCGCACGCAGCCGTACCGCGAGCGGCCCCCGACACACCATGACCGACGAATCCTCCCGCATGACCAGCCACCGTCCGTATCTGCTGCGGGCGTTGAACGAATGGATCGCGGACAACGGCATGACGCCGCACCTGCTCGTGGACGCCACCCAGGCGGGGGTGCAGGTGCCGATGAGCGCGGTGAAGGAAGGCAAGGTGGTGCTCAACATCGCCGAGCGCGCCGTGGTGCGGCTGATGATCGACAACGAGGCGGTGAGCTTCACCGCCCGTTTCGGCGGTGTCAGTCATCCGGTCTACGTCCCGATCAGTGCGGTGCTGGCGATTTATTCGCGCGAAACGGGGCAGGGCATGGCGCTGCCCGACGACGTCGCGCCTGGGCCGGAGCCCGAGGGCGATGACGAGCCGCCGTCCCCGGATACGCCGCCGGGCGACGAGACGCCACCGACGCCGGGCAAGCGACCGCCGTTCCTGCGCGTCGTGAAATAGCGTGCGGCGAACGCCGGGCGATCAGTGCGGATCAAGCGGCGTTATCGACGGCACGACCGGTCCCACGAACGACACCAGTTCACCCTTGCGCAGCACCATGCGACCGACATGGCGGTCGATGCCGTCATGGGAGTACTCGAAGCGGAAGCTGCGTTCGAAGCCCAGCCAACCATCCTCGCCGCGGCATACGCGCAGGCCGGTGGCGTGCACGCTCTGGTCGAGCCAGATGACGCCGGCGGCCTGGCAGGCGTTGCGGCCGACCACGCCGGCACGTTCGGCCGCCGCACGCGCGGCGTTCCAGTAAGCGAAGGCGGCCGCAGCCGCCACCATCCACAGCAACGCGCTGAGCGGCGACATGTTCATGGCGCAGGGCCGAGCTTCATCGACAGATCGATGGCGTGAACGTGCTTGGTCAGCCCGCCGATGGAGACGAAGTCCACACCGTCCGCGGCGATGCCGGCGAGCGTGGACAGGTCCACACCGCCGGACACCTCCAGCGGAATGCGACCGTCATGCGGCGATGCCTTCGCGCGGCGCACCGCTTCACGCCGCGTATCGGCATCGAAGTCGTCGATCAGGATCCGCTCACAGCCTTCCGACAGCGCTTCGTCCAGTTGGGCCAGGGTTTCCACTTCGACAACCAGCGGCAGCGCGGGCTGCGCGGTGCGCGCAGCGCGGATCGCCGCCGTGAGCGAACCCGCGGCACGCACGTGGTTTTCCTTCAGCATCACCGTGTCGTACAGGCCGATGCGATGGTTCTGCCCGCCGCCGCAACGCACGGCGTATTTCTGCGCCAGGCGCAGGCCGGGCAGGGTCTTGCGCGTGTCGAGGATTGTGCAGCCGGTACCGCGCACGGCCTCCACGTAGCTGGCGGTCGTGGTGGCGGTACCGGACAGGGTCTGCATGAAATTGAGCGCCGCACGTTCGGCGGTGACCAGGGCGCGCGTACGGCCGGCCAGCGTGGCCAGCACGGTGCCTGCCGGCACGCGGTCGCCGTCCTGCACGCGCCAGTCAATTTGGACGCCGGGATCGAGGGCATGATGGCAGGCATCGAACCAAGGCCGGCCCGCAACGACGGCCTCTTCCTTGCAGAGCAGGTAGGCGATGTCGGCGGTATCGGGCAGCAGCGCGGCGGTGACATCGCCGGTGCCGACATCCTCGGCCAGCGCGCGCGCGACATCGTCGCGGATCACATCCTCCGGCGGTGGCGTCGGACGCAGGCTCATCGGGCGGGGAAGTCGCCCGCCTGGGCAGTGGCGATGGCTTCTTCCGCGAGCAGCACGGGGATGCCGTCCTCCACGCGGTAGACGGTCTTGCGATCGTGCGTGACCAGTGCCTCACGCAACGGTTCGGTGACCGCAGTGTCGTCGGCACGCTTGACCTGTCCGCTGCCGATCGCACGGTTCAGCGCCTCCAGGCCACGCGCCTCGAGCACGGCCAGCGGTTGGCGGGTAGTGGGGCAGCACAGCAGATCCAGCAGTTTGCGGTCCATGGAGGTCGGGACTCGGTTGGCGGTTCAGTCAGCGGGTAGAATACGTCTTTGCGACCGAGGACGGCCATGACCGCCAGCGTATCCAGCCCCGTGGTGGGCATCGTGATGGGCTCCCGCTCCGACTGGGACACCATGCAGCACGCCGCGCAGAAACTCGACGCGCTGGGCGTGCCGTACGAAGTGAAAGTGGTCTCGGCGCATCGTACGCCGGACGTGCTGTTTTCATACGCCGACTCAGCCGGCGCGCGCGGCCTGCGCGCCATTATCGCCGGCGCCGGCGGCGCGGCGCACCTGCCGGGCATGCTGGCGGCCAAGACCGCGGTGCCCGTGCTCGGCGTGCCGGTGCAGTCGAAAGCCCTCAACGGCATGGATTCGCTGCTGTCCATCGTGCAGATGCCGGCCGGCATCCCGGTGGCGACGTTCGCCATCGGCAATGCGGGTGCTGCCAACGCGGGCCTGTTCGCTGCGGCGTTGCTCGCGCCGGAGTATCCCGCCATCGGCGCGGCGCTGAACGCGTTCCGCGCGCGCCAAACCGACGATGTCATGGCGCACGACGATCCGCGCCAGCCGCTATGACCACGGTCGGCATCCTCGGGGGCGGGCAGTTGGCCCGCATGCTGGCGCTGTCGGGCGCGCCCTTGGGCTCGCGCTTCCTGACGATGGATACCGCGCCCGACGCCTGCGCAGGTCAGTTCGCGCCGCTGCTGGTCGGCGACTATCGCGATGAAACGGCGCTGGCCGAATTCGCGTCGAAGATCGACGTCGCCACCTTCGATTTCGAGAACGTTCCCGCCGAAAGCGCGGAGTGGCTTGCGCAGCGCGTGCCGGTCTTCCCGAATCCGCGCGCACTGGCGGTCGCACAGGATCGGCTGGTGGAGAAAACGCTGTTCCGCGAACTCGACATCCCGGTGGGTGCCTTCGCCGATGTCGCCTCGCGCGAACAACTGCAGGTGGAGGTCGAGCGCCTAGGCGGCGCCTGCATCCTCAAGACGCGGCGGCTGGGCTACGACGGCAAGGGCCAGTTCCGCCTGCGGTCCATCGATGACGTGGATGCGGCATGGGCGGCGTTGGGGGCGCAGGCAACGACCGTCGGTTTGATCGTCGAGGCCTTCATCCCGTTCGAGCGCGAGGCGTCCGTCGTGGCGGTGCGGGGGCGCGACGGCGAGTTCCGCACTTGGCCGCTCACCGAGAATTGGCACGTCGACGGCGTGCTGTCGGCCAGCCTGGCGCCCGCACGCATCGACGAATCGTTGGCGCATGCCGCGCGTGAACATGCGCGCAAGCTGGCCGACGCGCTGGACTACGTCGGCGTGTTCGCACTGGAGCTGTTCCATCGCGATGGTCACTGGCTCGCCAACGAGATGGCACCGCGCGTACACAACTCCGGGCACTGGACGATCGAAGGCGCGGAGACCTCGCAATTTCAGAACCATCTGCGCGCCGTGCTCGGCCTGCCGCTCGGCGATACGCGGGTGCTGGGTCATGCGTGCATGTTGAACTGGATCGGGGAGATGCCTGCCGCCGCGCCGGTGCTGCGGGAAGCTGGCGGTCACTGGCACGACTACGGCAAGGAGTCGCGTGCGGGGCGCAAGGTGGGTCACGCCACGTTGCGGGCCGATGACGCCGAATCGCTCGCGCATGCGCTCGCGCGTGTCGGCGTGGCGCTCGGCCGTCAGGCACAGGTCGCGCCCGTCATCGCACGTCTCACCGACTGACAGGTCGCCATGTTGGGATATCAGAACGGCCGGGTTGACCGGCCGTTCTGCGTTGCGCATCAGACGCGTCAGCGGCAGCGCCCGAAGCGGTCGGGCGATGCGCCCGGTCCGCCCTTCGGGCCCGGCGGATTCTCCCAGTTGGTGCCGCGGCCACCGCGCGGCCCCGGCGGATTGTTGTCCAGGTCGAACCAGCAGCGCTTGGCCTGGTTCCACAAGCCGTAGCGGGGATGCCAGTAACCGTACTGGGGATTGAAGTAGTAACCGTTCTTCACCACGACGAACTCGTAACGCTTGCCGCCATGCCGATACCAGCGGCGGTCCGGCGATGTGCCTGGGCCACCCTTCCAGCCGGGCGGGTTCTCCCAGTTGGTGCCGCGGCCGCCGACGGGGCCGGGCGGGTTGTTGTCGCGGTCGCGTGGCGCGGCATCGGCATTCGCCGACATCGCCAGCAGGACGGTGAGCAGAGATCCAGCCAATCCGTAACGCAGTGCCATGATGTTCTCCTCGGGGTGGGACCACGCCTCCGGGAACGCCTGCGCACTCGCGCCTGTTGACGCGCGGCCGCGCCGCATTCATCGGCCAGCCAGCGTCGCGAAAAGAAAACGGCCGGGTTTCCCCGGCCGTTCGGATGTGCGGTGACGCCGTGCGATCAGCGCAGGTTGCCGGCCACGAAGTCCCAGTTCACCAGGGCCCAGAACGACTCGACGTACTTCGGGCGCGCGTTGCGGTAGTCGATGTAGTAGGCGTGTTCCCACACGTCGATCGTCAGCAGCGGCTTGTCTTCGCCGGTCAGCGGCGTGGCGGCGTTGGAGGTGCTGGCCAACGCCAAGGAGCCGTCCGGACGCTGCACCAGCCAGCCCCAGCCGGAACCGAAGGTGCCGATGGCGGTCTTGGTGAACTCTTCCTTGAACTTGGCGAAGTCGCCGAAGGTCTTGTTGATCAGTTCGGCCAGCTTGCCGGTCGGCTCGCCGCCGCCGTTGGGCTTGAGGCAATTCCAGTAGAAGGTGTGGTTCCAGACCTGCGCGGCGTTATTGAACATGCCGCCCTGCGACTTGCGCACGATCTCTTCCAGCGACGCGTCGGCGAACTCGGTGCCCTCGATCAGCTTGTTGAGGTTGTCCACATAGGTCTTGTGGTGCTTGCCGTAGTGGAAGTCGATGGTTTCGCCGGAGATGTGCGGCTCCAGGGCGGTGCGGTCGTAGGGCAGGGGGGGCAGTTCGATGGCCATGGCTCGGTTCCTTACGCTAGGCGGGTCAAAGGGCATGCCGGGCATCGTCGGAGCGATGCGAAGGCTTACAATGGGCAATCCGCCGGCGAGGCCTGCGGAGCGGACCGAAAGTGTACCCGACGGTGGTTGCCAAACCGTCAAGGAAGGAGAAATCAGCATGCCGGTGATGGAACGCATCCAGGCCGAAGTGGATGGCCACCCGATCGTCCTTTTCATGAAGGGCACGCCGCAGTTCCCGATGTGCGGCTTCTCCAGCCGTGCCGTGCAGGCCCTGCGCGAAGCCGGCGCCGAGCATCCCTACACGATCAACGTGCTCGAAGAGCCGGAGATCCGCGCCAACCTCCCGCGCTATTCGAACTGGCCCACGTTCCCGCAACTCTTCATCAACGGCGAACTGATCGGCGGCTGCGACATCACCCTCGAACTGCACGAGTCCGGCGAACTGCAGCGCATCGTGAGCGAGGCGCTGTCTCCGTGAGCCTGGTCGGATTGCCCACCCGCGCACCACGCCCGCTGGACGGACGCGTCATCCTGGTCAGTGGCGCGCATGGTGGCCTGGGCAGCGCTGCGGCGGTTGCCTGCGCGCAGGCCGGTGCGACCGTGGTGCTGCTGGGTCGAAAGGTGCCGAAGTTGAATCGTGTTTACGACGCGGTCGCGCAGGCCGGGGTTGAGCCGCTGCTGTATCCGCTGGATCTCGAGGGCGCTACGCCAGACGATTACGCCGAGCTTGCCGACCGCCTCCGTGCCGAACTGGGTCGACTGGATGGCGTTTTGCATTGCGCGGTGGAGTTCAAGGGGCTGACGCCACTGGAGCACGCCGACCCGGCCGCGTTCGCACGCGTCATGCACGTCAACCTGACGGCGCCCTGGTGGTTGTCGCAGGCCTGCCTGCCGCTGCTGCGGCAGTCCAGGGATGCGGCGCTGGTGTTCGCGCTGGACGACCTCGACCGCGTCGGCCAGGCTTACTGGGGTGCCTACGGCATCGCCGAACACGGCTTGGCAGCGATGGTCGGCATGCTGCATGCCGAACTGGCGACCTCGTCCGTGCGCGTGTCGGCCCTGCAGCCCGGCCCGATGCGGACCGGCCTGCGTGCGCGCGCCTATGCCGATGACAACGACCTGCAGGCCCGGGATGCGGCCGACTACGCCGGCGCCTGTGTCACTCTGCTGTCATCTTCCGGTGGTGAGCACCGCGGTCAGGTTTGGAAAGTGCGCGCATGACGATCCTGTCGGCGGCAATGCTGCTGTTCCTGATTCTGGACCCGCTGGGCAACATTCCCGTGTTCCTCAGCGTGCTGAAGCCGCTGCCGACGCGCCGTCAGCGCATCGTGATAGTGCGGGAGCTGCTGATCGCGCTGGCCGTGTTGATGCTGTTTCTCTGGTGCGGCAAGTACGCGCTGGAACTGATGCACCTGCGCCAGGAATCGGTGGCGATTGCCGGCGGCATCGTGCTGTTCCTGATCGGCGTGCGAATGATCTTCCCGCGCCCCGAGGGCCTGATGG
Organism: Pseudoxanthomonas sp. G3; assembly: GCF_057654715.1. NCBI lineage: Bacteria > Pseudomonadati > Pseudomonadota > Gammaproteobacteria > Lysobacterales > Lysobacteraceae > Pseudoxanthomonas > Pseudoxanthomonas sp. G3. The sequence goes on along the minus strand of NZ_CM172805.1, from coordinate 3,024,663 downwards.
GCGAAACGCCCGGCGGTGAGCCCTTCATCGTGCCGCTGGCCATCCCCCTGGTCGCCGGCCCCTCGGGCATGGCCGCCGTGATGCTGATGGGCAGCTCCGAGCCGGACCGCCTGGGCGACTGGAGCCTGGCCCTGCTGATCGCGTGGGCCGCCACCGCGGCGATCCTTATCTCGGCCACGGTCCTCTACAAGTGGTTGGGGCGCAGTGTGCTGACCGCGATCGAGCGGCTAATGGGCATGCTTCTTGTCGCCATCTCCGTCCAGATGGTGCTGGACGGGGTGGGCACCTATCTCAAGCTGACGCCTCCCAACATTTGATCCGGCCAGGTCGCGCCGCCCGTTGGACGCCCGCCTAGCGGGGCGTCGCCGCATCGCGACGACTGTCATGCTGCACTGCGGAAAATTGTCATGCCGCGGTCACAAAATGGTCCTATCGTGTTAACCTGTTATTAACCTCCGCGGACGCCGCGTGGGCCATGGGAACCCCTAGCACGCCCTCTTGAACCGACCTTTCCGGCCGGTTCCGCACGTCTTGTCAGCCAGCTCCGCCATCACCACTCCCGTACTGAGGTTTATCCGATGAATCAATCTCGTCGTCTTCGCATGTCCAAGCTCAGCCTTGGCCTCGTTGCCGCGCTCGCCGCCGCGCCTGCCTTCGCGCAGAGCACCTCGGCCGGTGTGGGCGGCCTGGTCACCGACAATGGCGGTCAGCCGGTCGCTGGCGCCGAGGTGACCATCACCCACGTTGAATCCGGTACGGTCAGCCGCGCCACCACCGACGCCAGCGGCCGTTACACCGCGCGCGGCCTGCGCGTCGGCGGTCCCTACCAGGTGACCATCACCAAGTCGGGTGCCGGCACCAAGACCGAAGACAACGTCTTCCTGCAGCTGAACCAGACCAGCACCGTCAACGCCGCCCTGACCGGCGACCTGACCACGCTGGAAACCGTCACCGCCGTGGGCTTCGCTGGCGGCTCGGAAGTGTTCAGCGCCACCAAGATGGGCTCGGGCACCAGCGTCGACCGCGTCACCATCGAGAACCTGCCGTCCGTGAACGGCAACATCCAGGACTACATGCGCCTGGATCCGCGCGTGACCTTCAGTGATCGCGCGTCGGGCAGCATCACCGCCGGCGGCCAGAACCCGCGCTTCAACAAGATCACCATCGACGGCGTGTCTGCCAGCGACACCTTCGGCCTGGAAGGCAACAACATGCCGACCCAGCGCCAGCCGGTCTCGATGGAGGCCATCGAGGCCATCGACATCAACCTGTCGAACTACGACGTGACCATGTCCGGCGCCGCGGGTGCGAACGTCAACGCGGTGACCAAGTCCGGCACGAATGAATTCCATGGTTCGGTTTACGGCACGTACCGCGATGGCGATTGGTTCGGCGACTACCCGGCACGCGTGGCCGGCGCCACCATTGACGTCACCGACCGTCCGTTCGACGAATACGACGACGAGAAGACCTGGGGCATCACGCTGGGCGGCCCGATCATCAAGGACAAGCTGTTCTTCTTCGCCAACTACGAGAAGTTCAAGCAGACCAACATCGGCCCGGCCGGCAAGACCCTGGGCACCAACCCGCTGTCCTCGGGCGGCGCGGATTTCGACGCCGCCGACGTGGCCGAAGTGCAGCGCATCGCGCGCGAGGAGTGGGGTTTCGATGCGGGCGACCTGAGCGGCGGTGGCGACACCGAGCTTGAAGAGTACGCGCTGAAGCTGGACTGGAACATCAGCGATGCGCACCGCGCCAGCCTGCGCTACAGCAAGCTGGAGCAGAACCGCATCCGTCCGGAAGCGTCCACCGCCAGCGTGCTGGCGCTGAGCTCGAACTGGTTCAACCACGTCAAGACCGTGGAAAGCTATGTCGGCCAGCTGTTCAGTGACTGGTCCGAGACGTTCTCGACCGAGTTCAAGGTGTCGTACCGCGACTACTCCGCCGTCCGCGTCAGCCCGACCAACGCGCCGACGATCCAGGTGTATTTCGATGACGGCATCGCGACCAACGGCAACAACAACCCGATCGGCACCAACAGCAACAGCTTCGCCGGCCTCGACGCGATCCGCCTGGGCACCGAGCGCAGCTCGCCCGGCAATGCGCTGCTGACCGAGACCTGGAATTACTTCGGTGCGGCCACCTGGACCCTCGGCGACCACGACCTGAAGTTCGGCGCCGAGTACAGCGAGAACGAGATCTACAACTTCTTCCTGCAGGACTCGTGGGGCAACTACAGCTTCTACGTGCCGTTGGTGAATGGCGTTTCGGATTTCAGCAACCTGATCAATGGCCGCTACTTCGACTACGACCTGCAGACCAATCCGACGAATCCGGATGCGATCGCCGCGCGCTACAAGAACAAGTCGCTCGGCTTCTTCGTGCAGGACACCTGGTACGTCACGCCCAACCTGACGCTGACCCTCGGCGTGCGCGCCGACAAGCCGACGGCCAGCCCGAACCCGCCGTTCAATGAGTGCTTCGCCGCCGCTCCCGGCACGACGAATGCCGCGTGCGGTACCGGCTACACCGGCGGCTTCGGCATCGCCAACAACAACACCTACAACGGCGACTACATCATCCAGCCGCGCTTCGGCTTCAACTACACCTTCGACTGGGAGCGTCCGGCCCAGCTGCGCGGTGGCGTCGGCCTGTTCCAGGGCGATGCGCCGCAGGTATGGGTGGGCAACGCCTACAGCAGCACCGGCCTGAACTACACGTCGTATCAGAACTACACCAACCCGACGCTCGTTCCGTTCAGCCCCGATGGCCTGAACCAGAACGTGCCGCCGGGTGGTTCTGGCGTGCGCAACGTCAACGCCATCAGCGACGACTTCGAACTGCCGTCGGTGTGGAAGGCCAACCTGGCCATCGACGTGGAAACGCCGTGGAACGGCGTGGTCGCGTCGGCCGAACTGCTGCTGACGGACGTCAAGAACGGCCTGTTCTACCGCACGCTCAACGTGGGTCCGGGTTACATCGGTCCCGATGGCCGCGTGCTGTACTGGAACCCGAACAGCGCTCGCCCGTTCGGCAACACCACGGCCGGCACCGGTGCGCTCTCGCCTAATGGCGCGCGCACCGGCCGCAACACCTATTTTGGCGATGTCTTCCTGCTGGAAAACACCAACAAGGGCAAGGGCCAGCAGCTGACCATCTCGCTGAGCAAGCCGTTCTCCAGCGAGAGCGACTGGTCGTGGAACATCGGCTACACCCGCACCAACGCCGAGGAAGTGTCCGCGCTGACCAGCTCCACGGCCGGCTCGGGTTACGGTTCGCAGTACGGGTTCAGCATCAATGAGCCGACCAGCTCCACCGCGCGCTACGAGATCAAGGACCGCTTCAGCGGTGCGTTGAACTGGTCGCACAAGTTCTTCGGCGACTATGCGACCCAGGTCGGCCTGTTCTACGAAGGCCGCAGCGGCCGTCCGTACAGCTACATCTTCACCGGCGACGCCAACGGCGACAACCGCACGTTCAACGACCTGTTCTACGTGCCGGCTGGCCCTGGCGACGTGCTGTTCGGCAGCCTGAGCGCGACCGGCCAGTTCACGCCCGATCCGGTGATGGAAGCCCGCTTCTGGGAGTGGCTGTCGACGCAGGAAGGCCTGAGCCGCTACCAGGGTACCTATGCGCCGGAGAACGGCTTCACCACCGGTTGGGTGAACACGTTCGACATCCGCATCAGCCAGGAGCTGCCCGGCTTCTTCAAGGGTCACAAGTCGAAGATCTGGCTGGACATCCAGAACGTCGGCAACCTGATCAACAAGGACTGGGGCCACGTCATCGACTACGGCTTCAACGCCAACAACGCGGTGGCCAGCCTGCAGGGCATCTACAACGGCAGGTACGTCTACGGCTACCGTGGCAACCTCAACGGCGTGCCTGAGTTCGGCCAGTCCACGGCCCTCGGCCTGCCGACCAACGCGGACAGCCAGACCAACGGTATTTCGCAGTGGTCGCTCCAGGTGGGTCTGAAGTACGAGTTCTGATCCAGCCTCGCACGACGTGTTACCGAACGGCCGGGGCAACCCGGCCGTTTCTTTTTGGGCGGGCTCCTCTTGCCTGCGGGACTGCGCTAAAGTCCCGCTCCTGACGACATGAAACAGGAAAACCCATGAGCGAAACGGCATCGAGGGCGTTGCCGGTGCAGGACGCGCGGATCTACCCGCGCGGTGGCCTGGACGTACTTTCCCGCGCCGAAGTGGCACGTCTGCGCGACGCATCCAGCGGTGGCATGCACGAGCTGCTGCGCCGCTGCGCACTGGCTGTGCTCACCAGCGGCAGCGCCTCGGACGACCCGCGCGCGGCGCGCGATCTCTATCCCGACTTCGACATCCAGGTCCTGCAGCAGGATCGCGGCGTGCGCATCGACCTGATCAACGCGCCGGCGATGGCGTTCGTGGATGGCGAGATCATCCGCGGCGTGGCCGAACTGCTGTTCGCGGTGGTGCGCGACCTGGCCTACACGGCCATTGAGCTGGGGCCGGAGTATGCGGCCGACCTCGAGTCTTCGGCGGGCATCACCAATGCGGTATTCGGCTTGCTGCGCAACGCGCGCATCCTCAAGCCGAGCGATCCGAACCTCGTCGTGTGCTGGGGCGGCCATTCGATCTCGCGCGACGAGTACCTCTACACCAAGCAGGTCGGCTACGAGCTGGGCCTGCGTGGCCTGGACATCTGCACCGGCTGTGGCCCGGGCGCAATGAAGGGGCCGATGAAGGGCGCGACGATCGCGCATGCCAAGCAACGCCGCGCCAAGACCCGCTACATCGGCGTGACCGAGCCGGGCATCATCGCCGCCGAGTCGCCGAATCCGATCGTCAACCACCTGGTCATCATGCCGGACATCGAGAAGCGCCTGGAGGCCTTCGTCCGCATCGGGCACGGCATCCTGGTATTCCCCGGCGGCGTCGGCACGGCGGAAGAGATCCTCTACCTGCTGGGCATCCTGTTGCACCCGGAGAACGCGCACCTGCCATTCCCGTTGATCCTCACTGGCCCGACCATCGCAGCGCCGTACTTCGAGCAGATCGACCGCTTCATCCGACTGACGCTGGGCGACGCGGCCGCGGAACGCTACGAGATCATCATCGGCGACCCGGTGGCGGTCGCGAAGAAGATGGTGGCCGGCATCCGTCGCGTGCGCGAGTACCGCATCGAACACAAGGACTCGTTCTTCTTCAACTGGGCGATCCAGATTCCGGAGGACTACCAGCAGCCGTTCGTGCCCTCGCATGAAGCGATGGCCGCGCTGCAACTGCGACCTGGCCGTGCCGTGCACGATCTGGCGGCCGACCTGCGCCGCGCGTTCTCCGGCATCGTGGCGGGCAACGTGAAGGAAGATGGCATGCGGCGGATCGAGGAGTTCGGCCCGTTCGAGATCCACGGCGACCCGGCGATGATGCAGGCGTTGGACGCGCTGCTGCGCGCCTTCGTCGAACAGCGACGCATGAAGATCGCCGGCGAGTACCAGCCCTGCTACCGCGTGGCAACCTGACCGGTCAGGGCATCGGCAGGCGGAGGATGGCGGTGTAACGGCCGTCCTTCGCCTGGATTTCCACACTGCCCCGTCCCTGGGTCATCGCCTGAACGCGTGCCCTGACGGAACTCAGTCCCACCTGATGCCCGGCCGTGGGTCGCACCGGCGTAGCGGGCAGGGCGTTGCCCACCGTGATCTGCACGACGCCCTCCGTTTCGACGACCTCCACGCTGACGTCGCCGCCGCTGGCAGCCGGTTCCACGCCATGGCGGATCGCGTTTTCGACCAGGGGCTGTACGGACAGCGCGGGTACGGCGATCGCCGGCAAGGCCTCCTCCGGCAGCGACCAGGTCACGCGCAGGCGATCGCCGAACCGCAGGCCCTCGATTTCGAGATAACGCCGCACCAGCGACAGTTCATCCGCCAGGCTGATTTCCCGCGGCCCGGCCAGTGCGGCACGGAACAGGTCCGACAGGTCCAGCAACAGCCGTTCGGCCTCCTCCGGCCGCTGGTGGACCAGGGCGGCACCCGTGTTGAGCGTGTTGAACAGGAAGTGCGGACGAATGCGCGCCTGCAGGGCTTCGAGTTCGGACTGCGCGACCCGCACCGCAAGCTGGCGTGCGCGCCAGTGGTTCTGGAAGGCGGCGAGCCCGAGCAGGCCAACCGTGAGCGTGACCGCGGTGAACCGTAAGCCGGCATCACGCCAGCCCGTGGTGGAGAGGCCCCAGTCCGCCCCGAGGGTGAGCCAGGCGGCGCCCCACGTGATCCACGTTGACGCTACCAGGAACAAGATGGCGACGAAGGCGATGTGCAGCGGACGCCAGTGCGCCAAGTTTCTTCGCAGGCTGTACAGCCCACCCAGCGAAAGCAAGAGCACCCACTGGATCATGAGGGAGGCCAACCCGAACAGAATCCAGCGACCCGACTCGACGCCGGGCGAAAGTGCGAACAACGCGGCCAGACCCTCACCCCCCAGGACGACCCAGATCAGCGTAGCGGGCTGCCACAGCGTCTCCAGGGCGGAGGGCAGGGCCGGGCGGAAGGCGATGGAAGGGCGTGGGATCACGCCGAGATAATGCACGCTCGGCGTGTTTCTTGGCAGACGCCGACCGCTGAGGGCGCCTCTCCGTCCGTTCATCGGGGATCGTATGGCCTGGCCGCAAAGGAGCCGTTAGGTTGGCATCCGGTTCCAATGGGGGCGAACCCTTTATGTCTCGATCTGATGGGAAGTCCGGCGACGTCGCCGGCTCCGCATCTTCCCGAGGATTCACGCTGGTCGAGCTGGCGGTGACGCTCGCGGTGCTGGCTATCCTCGTGACCCTGGCGGTCCCGGCGTTCACGGCGCTCATCAACGGGAACCGGTTGACGGCCCAGGCGAACGAACTCGTGGCCGATATCCAGGCCGCGCGTTCGGAGGCGGTGAAGCTGAACCAGCGGGTCACGTTGTGCCCCAGCACGGACAATGCGACGTGTTCGGGCACCAACTGGGGCAACAGGATCATGACCGCACCCGCGGGCGCGGGCGTGCAGGTCCTGCGTGTCAGTACGGCCAAGGGCGTACTGGTGGTTCGGGGCAATGTAGGGAGCGTGGTGTTCCGCCCTGACGGGTTTGCGCGCGACGCGGCGGGCGGACTGCTCAACACGCAGTTCACCGTATGCCTGCCTACAACGGCGCCAGAAGAGAACACCCGGCAGGTTCGACTCGATGCGGGAAGCCGTCTTGCCTCGTCGTCTGCCACATTCACCACCCCGGGAGCCTGTCCTCCATGAAGACTTATGGCATCGCTCACGTCCGTGGCACCGGACGCGCCGGGTTCTCGCATCCACGCACGGAAGCCGGTGTGGGTCTGCTCGAGGTGATGATCTCAGTGCTCATCATGGGGATCGGTCTGTTGGGTATTGCGGCGATGCAGGCCACCGCGCTCAAGAACAGCCAGAGTTCGCTGGAACGCAGCCAAGCCGTCATCCAGTCGTACGCGATCCTGGAATCGATGCGGGCCAACCGTCAGGCCGCAATTGCCGGCCAATACAACCTGGCCTTGACCTGCAATCCTCCCGCGGCGGGCACGCTTGCGCAGTCGGACATGAACGCCTGGATTGCATCGCTTGAGACGACCCTCGGCAACACACCGAATACCTGTGGCTCGATCCAATGCAATGCCGCGGATTGCACGGTGACGGTCCAGTGGGACGACAGCCGGGCGACCGGTAATGCAGGGGCCGGCAACAGCACCTACCGGATCGCGACCAGGACGCAGATATGAATCGTATCGTTCAGATGAAAGGTGCGCCCCGCGCGATACGTGGCCTGAGCCTGATCGAACTGATGGTGGCGCTGGTATTGGGATTGCTCGTGGTTGCCGCCGCCATCGGCATTTTCCTCTCCAATCGCCAAGCCTATCGCGCCACCGAAAGCGTCGGACGCATCCAGGAGAACGCCCGCATGGCGTTCGAGCTGATGGCGCGCGATGTGCGGGAGGCTGGCGGCAATGCCTGCAACAGCAGCAACAACATGAGTGTCATCAACGTCATCAACGGGCCCGCGACGCGCTGGTGGAGCAACTGGGGCCGCACGCCCGCCAATGTCGCGCTCGGCAGTGCGTTGATGGGTTATGGAGGTGGCGATGTCATTCCGGCCATCGGTGTCGGAGGGGCTCCTGGACAGCGCGTAGCCAATACGCAGGCGTTGGTGACGATGTCCGGCGGAGAAAGGTCGGTAAGTGTTGTCTCGCACGTACCGGGCACCCAGACATTCACCGTCCAGAATGCGAATCATGGCTTCCAGACCGGTGACGTGTTGCTGGCCTGCGGTCAGGATGCGGACGTCGTGTCGCTGGCCAGTGTCCAGGATACGGACGTGGGCACGGTACGCTTCGGTGCCATCTTTCAGATGACCAATGCGGGCGGTACCACCACGATCCGCCACACCGCCGCAGGGACGCCGGGTAATGCGACCGCCAACCTGGGGCCGAATGGAGACGCCTCGACATTCGGTGCGAACGCGACCATTTCCCGCATTCACGCCGCCGCCTGGTACATCGGCAACGGGACGGGAGGGCCTGCACTGTATCAAGCGCTCCTGACTCCAAACGGCGTGGTGAACCCGCAAGAGCTCATTCCCGGCGTCGTCGCCATGAACCTGGAGTACCTGCTTCCGGGAGCCAACAACTACGTCGCCGCCGGCGCGGTGCCAGCCGCCAACTGGCGTGACGTGCTCGCGGTGCGCATGACACTGACACTGCGAAGCGACGAGAACACGGGAACCGACGGGCAGCCCATCCGTCGTCAGCTTGTCCAGGTGGCCAGCCTCAGGAACAGGAGCCTGTAATGCGTACCGCCCCCAAGTTTGCGAAGCAGACCCGCGGCGCATCGCTCGTGGTTGTGCTGATCCTGCTGCTGGTGATGACCCTCCTCGGTCTTGCCGTCCTGCGCGGTACCCTGCTCGAAGACCGCATGAGCGCGAACCTGCTCGATCGCAGCCAGAATTTCCAGGCAGCGGAAGCGGCGCTTCGCGAAGCGGAGGCGATGATCGCAGGCGGCGTCTGGGGGGCTAACCCTCCGGCGGCCGGCAGCGGCTGCACGAATGGCATGTGTGGCTCGCCGGTCGCCGGTACGGCGGATCGCGCCACCAACGCCGCGTTTGCGGGTTGGCGCAACTCGGTATCCAACCTCAACAACGGCTTGGCCGGCGCCCAAGCGGTGCAGCCGCAGTTCTTTGTCGAACATGCTGGCTGGTCCGAGACCTGGTTCGAATGCAATCTGGATGCGAAGTATCGCGGGACAGATCTTTGTATTCGGCCTGCCTATCGCGTCACGGCCCGCAGCGAGGCAAACGGCCGCGCCAGCGTGATCCTGCAGTCGAACTTCATTGCGCCGTGACCCACGGCATTGGATGAGTGTATGAAGTCTCTCCGCCCCCGTACTCGTCGCGCCTCGCTGGTTGGCGACGTGAGAGCCATCGTGTGCACTTTCGTTGCCACGATGGTTGCGCTGCCCGCGAACGCTGGCATCACGGTCCCCTACGAGCCCATCCAGACGGGTGGACGTGTTCCGCCGAACATCCTGTTCATCCTCGATGACTCAGGTTCGATGGAAGACACGTCGCTGCCCGACAATGTTCCCGCCACCTCGACGGTGAATGTCGCCGCTCAGGCCTACACGCGGAACACCATTCACTACAACCCGGCGATCACCTATCAACCGTGGATGGCCGAAAGCGGCAACGGTACCTTGATGACGGGCGGCACCAATTACAACGCCGTCTATGACAACACGACACTCGCGACCGGCGCGTTGAACCTGTATGAAGCAGTCAGGACGTACTACGTACCGATTGACCTGACCAATACCACGGCGGCATATCTGGGCAACGGTGCGAACTACTACCGGTACCAGATCCTCACCGATGGAAGGGTCATTCGCAGCCAATGGCTGGCCAGATCCGGTAGCGCGCCGAACTACAACAATGGCCCCGCGCTCAATTCCGGCTGTACGAACACGACGAACTCGAGCCAGTGGCGCAATTGCACGCAGGTCACCCCCTCTTACCTTAATGAGCAGGGACAGACCGTCAGCCGAACCGAGGCCGCGGAACGGACCAACTATGCAACCTGGTATTCGTACCATCGCACGCGCATGAAGGTTGCCAAGGCTGGCGCCGGCGCCGCATTCAGTGAGATCGGCAGCAATTTGCGCGTGGGCTTCCGTACTATCTGGAAGCGGAATCTGACGGGGAATGCCATCACATTCAATAAGCCGCTGTTGATTAGTCGCAACAGTGGTCTTTTTGTAGACAGCGGCGCGGACAATAATCGGACAGTCTGGTATCAGCGTCTATATGGCACGACGGCAAGTGGCACAACGCCGCTGCGTGATGCCTTGAATGAGGCAGGTCGTTACTTCCAGAACGACAATTCCAATACGGGACCTTGGGGTCCTGAGTCTGGGGTTAATCAGCTCAGCTGTCGGCAGAATTTCGCGCTCCTGACCACGGATGGCTACCGCAATGACAGCGGCTACACCAACCCGGTGGGCGAGCAAGACAACCTGGCCGGCTCGACCATAACGGGCACCGTGTCGGGACAAACGTATACTTATTCGCCGTCGAATCCGTACAGCAGTGCGTACAGCGACACGTTGGCCGACGTTGCGATGCGCTACTGGAAGAACGACCTGCGCACGGACTTGCCCAACAACGTGCGCTACAGTTCGGCGAATCCGGCTTTCTGGCAGCACATGGTGACGTTCTCGATCTCGATCGGCGCATCGGGCACGCTTAATCCCGACGCAGATCTGCCCGCGCTGACCTCTGGCGCGCTTAGCTGGCCCAACCCTAGCGCCAATCTGACGCCCGAGACGATTGACGACCTTTGGCATGCGTCCGTGAACGGTCGGGGCAGCTTTGTACTCGCGAACGATCCCAATGAATTCACCACAGCGCTTCGCAGAACGCTATCTTCGATTACTGAGCTGACAGGTTCGTTCTCGAATCTTGCGGCGAATTCTACCCGTCTGGACTCGGGTACGCGGTCCTATCAAGCCAGCTTCGTGTCGGGACTGTGGACAGGCAACGTACGTGCGTTTCCGGTTACTGCATCGGGCATCAATACCGCTACGCCTATCTGGAATGCGTCTGCCGGCATCCCGACGACGGGTCGTCGGATCTTCACGAACAGTTTGACTGGCGGGGCTGTCTTCCCAACCGCAGCGCAGCAGTTACTTCTTGCTCGCGTAACGAGCCCGGCGGTGACCGGTGCCGATAATGCAGCGTATATCGCAGGAGATCGCAGTCGGGAACGAGCCAACGGAGGCACGCTTAGGAACCGCAGTCAACTACTGGGCGATATCATCAACTCCTCGCCGGCCTTTGCGCCACGCGAGCAAACGCTGTACGTCGGTGCGAACGACGGCATGATGCATGCCATCAATGTCAACGACGGCACCGAACGGTTCGCTTATGTGCCGGGCGGTATCAATTTCTCCGACTTGTCGACGCTCAGCCATCCGGATTACGAGCATCGCTATTTCGTGGATGGCGCCATCGCGCTCTCGACAAGGGCTCAGACGCCTGCGTCCACGATACTGGTCGGTGCACTGGGGCGTGGTGGCAAGGGCATCTACACCCTGGACGTGACGAGCCCGCAGACCTTCGATCAGACCAAGGTGATGTGGGAACGCACCGAGACACCCGGCACCAACATGGGCTTGGTCGTTGGACAGCCCATCATCACCAAACTCAACAACGGTGATACCGGCGTTATCGTTCCTAATGGCATCAACAGTGCCGGCGACCGTGCGGCGCTGTTGATCTACCGGCTGAGCGATGGTGTCCTGTTGGCGGAGATCAACACCGGGATCGGCAATGCGACGACCCCCAATGGATTGATGGCCGCCACCGTGCGCGACAATGACGGCAACGGCACTGCCGACTTCGTCTACGCCGGCGACATGCTGGGTAACATGTGGCGCTTCAATCTCACCGCCGCCAGTTCCGCGACGTGGGCTGCCGGCGGCAGCCGGGTGATCCTCTATACCGCCACCAATGATGCTGGGCAACGGCAGCCGATCACTGCGGCCCCGGCGGTCGTGCGTGACCCGGCCACCTTCCAGCTGTGGGTGTTCTTCGGTACCGGCCGCTTCATCACCGAAGGCGACCTCAGCAACCTGCAAGTCCAGAGCGTATATGGCATCAAGGATTCCACCTCCACGATCGCAGGCAGGGCATCGCTGCAGCGCAGGACGATCGTTGCGACCGAGAATGGAGCGCGTGCGTTCGAGGCCCCGTCCAACATCGCGGCCGGTGTGCAGGGTTGGTACATTGATCTTGTCAACCCGCCCTATCCGCCAGGGACGACGCTCGGCGAGCGCGTCATCAGTGATACGCAAGTCGTGGCGGGCGTTCTGATCTTCTCTAGCATCATTCCCAGTCAAGATCCCTGTTTGCCAGGGGGAAGCGGCTATCTGAACGCGCTCAATGCCTTCTCTGGTGCAAGCTTGCCGGTCTCGCTCTTCGATCTCGATGGCGACGCTGATTTTAATGACGAGCGGATCACGACAGGCCCCAACACGGGCGTCGCGATCGGATCGGTTCCCTTGGGTGGCATGGGCACCCTGGGTGCTATCTTCGGAGGCACCGGTGGCACCGGTCAGATCTGCCTGAACATTTCGGATGCGAGCATCGAGTGTGAGCGCATTCGGGAGACCAGGCAGGTGGGTCGCGTTTCTTGGCGTGAAATCATCAGAAACTAAGTTCCCGACCACTTCAACAATCTGGGCAGATCATGAGAAAGCTTTCGAAGCGTCAACGAGGATTCACGCTCATCGAGTTGATGGTGACGGTGGGGATCATCGCCATCCTGGCGACGATCGCCTACACCAGCTACAGTTCTTTCATCGTCAAGTCGCGTAGGGCGGCAGCGGCCACCTGCCTGCAGGAGCGCGCCCAGTTCCTCGAGCGCTTTTATGCGACGAATCTGTCCTACCTCGATCCAGCCACGGGCGCCGCGCCTGCGATCGCGCAGTGCGCGCCGGAAGTGGCAAATTTCTATCAGGTCGGCTATGCCGCGGCATCGACAGCACGTACCTTCCAGTTGCGTGCGGTCCCGCAGGCCAATCAGCAGGATCCGCAGTGCGGCACGCTGACGCTTAACTCTGCGGGTCAGCGCGGTGAGAGCGGCACCCGGACGGTCGACGATTGTTGGTAGGACCGCGGGCTGGCAGGCGACAAAAAACCCGCGCTTCGCAGCGCGGGTTTTCTTTTATCTGGCGCCCGAAGTTGGACTCGAACCAACGACCCCCTGATTAACAGTCAAGTGCTCTAACCGGCTGAGCTATTCGGGCGGGGGCGCGTATTGTAGCGGCGGGTTCACGGTCTGGGCAAGTCATCCGCGGTCGAGCGGGTGCGAGCCCGGCGCACGATCTGGGGTTCACGCACAAGGCATTGAATTCAAAGGCTGCCAGCGGCGTTCGCGCACGGCTCGGAGTCATCGGGGCGTGCGGTACGGGCGCGGCCGGCATTGTTGACCACGACCAAGCCGCTGACGACACCGTCGTAGCAAACGCGCAGCGTGAGATTGCTGCCGGAACTGTAGCCCGTAGGCAAGTATCGCAACTCCCGACGCCCGGCCGTGGAACGGATTCGGAGAGAGGGGTTTCTGGGTGCCGGATCGTTCCGATAGATATCGATGGATTCATCGGGCTGCCGGTTGCCATCCGGATCCCGGAACGTCAGCCAATGATCGCTCCAGTCGCTGTCCTGGCGGCACATTCCATCTCCTCGACTGGGGCAGACAACGACAGGCACGTTATGCGTGATCGCGGCGATCCTCGCGGAGGCGAAGTGGGAGGTCAGCAGGTGCAGGGCGGCATCGACCCGACTCCGCTTCGACAATGCCTGGAAGGAGGGTACGGCGAGCGCTGTCAGGACCGCGAGGACGCCCATTGCAATGGTCACCTCGATGAGGGTGACGCCCCGAGAAGGTGCAAGACGCAGAGGTGAAGCGGACGCAACCGTTCGCGCCGGCATCCTTGCCATGGCGTATCTCCTTGATTGTTCGGAACAGCCAGCGTCGGCCCGCCGGGCATGGGTGCACCATCAGGTCAGCTCCTGTCCGCGTGTAGGAAATCACCGGGAAACGATCACGATAGCGCCGCTATACTCATCGGTCGGCTCCCTGGCGACCTGAAATGACCGATCGTTTCCAGCTTGTTTCGCCCTATTCGCCGGCCGGCGACCAGCCCCAAGCCATCGAGAAGCTGGCGGACAACTTCGAGGCGGGCGTGGCCAAGCAGACGCTGCTGGGCGTGACGGGTTCGGGCAAGACCTACACCATCGCCAACGTGGTGCAGCGGATCCAGAAGCCGACCCTGGTGATGGCGCCCAACAAAACGCTGGCGGCGCAGCTGTACGGCGAGTTCAAGGCGTTCTTTCCGCACAACGCGGTCGAATACTTCGTCAGCTACTACGACTATTACCAGCCGGAGGCCTACGTGCCGGCGAGCGACACCTTCATCGAGAAGGACAGCTCGATCAACGAGCACATTGAGCAGATGCGGCTGGCGGCGACCAAGACGTTGCTGTCGCGCCCGGACGCGCTGGTGGTGGCCACGGTATCCGCGATCTACGGCCTGGGCGCGCCGGAAGACTACCTGTCGCTGCGCCTGATCCTGTCGCTGGGCGAGCGCATCGACCAACGCGAGCTGATCCGCCACCTGACCCAACTGCAATACACCCGCAACGAGTACGAACTACAGCGCGGCACTTTCCGCGTGCGCGGCGAGATCGTCGACGTGCATCCTGCGGAAAGCGATGCAGAAGCACTGCGCATCGAGCTCTTCGATGGCGAGGTCGAGGGTCTCAGCCTGTTCGATCCGCTCACCGGCGAATCATTGCGCAAGCTGCAGCGGTACACGGTCTATCCGAAGACGCACTACGCCACCACGCGCGAGCGGGTGCTGTCCGCCATCGACACCATCAAGATCGAACTCAAGGATCGGCTGGAGCAGCTGTACGCGCAGAACAAGCTGGTCGAAGCGCAGCGCCTGGCGCAGCGCACGCAGTTCGACGTGGAAATGATGGCCGAAGTGGGCTTCTGCTCGGGCATCGAAAACTATTCGCGGCACCTGACCGGCAAGGCACCGGGTGAGCCGCCGCCGACCCTGTTCGACTACCTGCCCGCTGACGCCTTGCTGGTGATCGACGAGTCGCACGTGACGATTCCGCAGATCGGCGCCATGTACAAGGGCGACCGCTCGCGCAAGGAAACGCTGGTGGAATTCGGCTTCCGGCTACCGTCGGCGCTGGACAACCGGCCGTTGCGGTTCGAGGAATGGGAAGCCCGCTCTCCGCGCAGCATCTACGTGTCGGCCACGCCGGGTCCATACGAACTGCGCGAATCCGGCGACGAGATCGTCGAGCTGGTGGTGCGCCCGACAGGCCTGATCGACCCGGAAGTAGAGATCCGTCCGGTCGGCACCCAGGTGGATGACCTGCTGTCCGAGATCAACCTGCGGGTATCGTGGGGCGACCGCGTGCTGGTCACCACGCTGACCAAGCGGATGGCCGAGAACCTCACCGAGTATCTGGGCGAACACGGCGTCAAGGTCCGCTACCTGCATTCGGATGTGGATACCGTCGAGCGCGTGGAGATCATCCGCGACCTGCGCCTGGGCAAGTTCGACGTGCTGGTGGGTATCAACCTGCTGCGCGAAGGCCTGGACATGCCCGAGGTTTCGCTGGTCGCGATCCTGGACGCGGACAAGGAGGGCTTCCTGCGCTCCACCGGCTCGTTGATCCAGACCATCGGGCGCGCGGCGCGCAACCTGCGGGGCAAGGCGATCCTGTATGCCGACCGGATCACCCGGTCCATGCAGGCCGCGATCGACGAGACCAGCCGCCGTCGCGAGAAGCAGGTGGAGTACAACCTCGAGCACGGCATCACCCCGAAGTCGGTGGCGCGTCCGATCGTGGACATCCTGGAGGGCGCGCACAGCGAGGCCGCCAACGAGGGGAAGGCGGGTCGGGGCAAGGCGCGCCGCGTGGCCGAGGAGCCGGCGGACTACGGCGTGATGGATCCGGCGAAGGCCGTCGCCCGGATCAAGGTGCTGGAACAGCAGATGTACCAGCATGCCCGCGACCTGGAGTTCGAGGACGCCGCACGCCTGCGCGACCAGATCCAGCGCCTGAAGGAGGCCAGCCTGGGCGGCTGACGGGCGACTGCATCCCCCGGTTGTGGGAAACCCTGCTTCCGGGATAGAATTCGCGCCCCTGCAAAGGGCAGACCGGGCGGTTAGCTCAGCGGTAGAGCACTACCTTGACATGGTAGGGGTCACAGGTTCGAACCCTGTACCGCCCACCACGCTTCCGCAGCGTGGATTCCGGAGTTCTGGGGCCAGCCCGATGCGCCATCCGTATTCACGAGGTGGCCCGCGGAAACGCCGGCCGAGCGTGCGACATGAGCACTACCACCGCCTGACCCTGGTACTGCCCGAGGCACTGCATCCCGTAGGCGCCCTCGTGGCGCTTTTTTATTGGCCGCTGTGCGGCTACGGGATTCGGAATTGGGGATTCGCAAAAGCGAGCCGATACGAGTCCGCGATCCGCCGTTACGAATCCCCATCCCTAATCCCGAATCCCGGCCCCCAAATGATCACCATCACGCTCCCCGACGGCAGCCGCCGCGAGTTCGAGAACCCTGTTTCCGTCATGCAGGTGGCGCAGTCCATCGGTGCCGGCCTGGCCAAGGCCACCGTGGCCGGTGCCGTCGATGGCGTGCTGGTCGATGCCAGCGATGTCATCGACCATGACGCCGCGCTGCGCATCATCACGCCGAAGGACGAGGAGGGCGTGGAAATCATCCGCCACTCCTGCGCGCACCTGGTCGGCCACGCGGTCAAGCAGCTCTACCCCGACGTCAAGATGGTCATCGGCCCGGTCATCGCCGAAGGCTTCTACTACGACATCTACAGCGAGCGCCCGTTCACGCCGGAAGACCTGGCGGCGGTCGAGCAGCGCATGCAGGAACTGATCGCGCAGGACTACGACGTCATCAAGAAGATGACGCCGCGCGCCGAGGTGATCGACGTCTTCAAGGCGCGTGGCGAGGATTACAAGCTGCGCCTGATCGAGGACATGGGCCCTGAAGTGACAGCCATGGGCCTGTACTACCATCAGGAATACGTGGACATGTGCCGCGGCCCGCACGTGCCGAACACGCGCTTCCTGAAGGCGTTCAAGCTGACCCGCATTTCCGGCGCCTATTGGCGCGGCGACGCCAAGAACGAGCAGCTGCAGCGCATCTACGGCACGGCATGGGCCGACAAGAAGCAGTTGGAGGCCTACATCCAGCGCATCGAGGAAGCCGAGAAGCGCGACCACCGCAAGATCGGCAAGCAGCAGGAGCTGTTCCATCTGCAGGAAGAGGCGCCGGGCCTGGTGTTCTGGCACCCGAAGGGCTGGGCCATCTGGCAGGTGGTCGAGCAGTACATGCGCAAGGTCTACCGCGACAGCGGCTACCAGGAAGTGCGCTGCCCGCAGATCCTCGATGTCGCCCTGTGGAAGAAGTCGGGCCACTGGGACAACTACAAGGAAAACATGTTCTTCAGCGAGTCGGAAAACCGCACCTACGCGGTCAAGCCGATGAACTGCCCGGGCCATGTGCAGGTGTTCAACCAGGGTCTGCACAGCTACCGCGACCTGCCGATCCGTTACGGCGAGTTCGGCGCCTGTCATCGCAACGAGCCGTCGGGCGCGCTGCACGGCATTCTGCGCGTGCGCGGCTTCACCCAGGACGACGGCCACATCTTCTGCACCGAGGACCAGATCGAGGCCGAAGTCACGGCGTTCCACCAGCAGGCGCTGAAGGTCTATGCGGACTTCGGTTTCGAGGACATCCAGATCAAGATCGCGCTGCGCCCCGAGTCGCGCCTGGGCGATGACGCCACCTGGGACAAGGCCGAGGCCGCCCTGCGCGCCGCCCTGCGCAGCTGCGGGGTGGAGTGGCAGGAGTTGCCGGGCGAAGGCGCCTTTTATGGCCCGAAGATCGAGTACCACCTGAAGGACGCCATCGGCCGCACCTGGCAGCTGGGCACGATGCAGGTCGACTTCATGATGCCGGGCCGCCTGGGCGCCGAGTACGTGGACGAAGACAGCCAGCGCCAGCACCCGGTCATGCTGCACCGGGCCATCGTGGGCTCGATGGAGCGCTTCATCGGCATCCTGATCGAGCACCACGCTGGTGCATTCCCGTCCTGGCTGGCTCCCCAGCAGGCCGTGGTGATGAACATCACCGACGCCCAGGCCGATTACGTGGCCGAGGTCCGGAAAACCCTTGCAAATCAAGGCTTCCGGGTGGCGGCCGATTTGCGGAACGAGAAGATCGGCTATAAGATTCGCGAGCACACGCTGCAGCGGGTGCCGTACCTGCTGGTGGTCGGAGACCGCGAGAAGGAAAATGGCGCCATCGCCGTGCGTACCCGTTCGGGCGAGGATCTGGGCACGATGTCCGTCGCCGCCTTCGCCGAACGTTTGCGGAACGAGCACGCTGCGTAATTTGGTTCCGGCCCGTGCGGGCCGGTGCACCCCTCCCTGGAGACTGCAACATCAGCACCCCTGACAACAAGCAAAACCGCAAGAACCACGAGATCCGCGTGCCGCGGGTGCGCGTGATCGGTTCCGATGGCGAGATGATCGGCGTGCTCACGCGCGACGAGGCCCTGGCCAAGGCGGAGGATGAAGGTTTGGATCTCGTCGAGATCCAGCCCAACGCGGAGCCGCCCGTCTGCAAGATCATGGACTTCGGCAAGTTCAAGTTCGAAATGCAGAAGAAGGCCAACGAGGCCAAGAAGAAGCAGAAGCAGGTCGAGATCAAGGAACTGAAGTTCCGCCCCGTCACCGACGAGGGCGACTACCAGATCAAGATGCGCAACATCCGCCGCTTCCTGGAAGAAGGCGATAAGGTCAAGGTCAACATCCGCTTCCGTGGCCGCGAAATGAGCCACCAGGAGCTGGGTCGCGAAATGGCCGCGCGTATCGAGGCCGAGCTGGGCGATGAGATCGTCATCGAGTCGCGTCCGCGCCTGGAAGGCCGGCAGATGGTCATGATGATCGCGCCGAAGAAGAAGTGATCTGATCCCGGCCGCCTTCGGGCGCGGGATCCGCAGGAGGGGCGCCGAGGGGCGCCCTTGCTGCTTCCGATAGCCACCTCCGCAGCCTAAGTGGCCGGATTTGCAAGAAAAAACGGCAGCGGGCATAATACGCGGCCCGGTACGCCGGGAGGCTGCTCGCAGCCGATGGACCCGTCGGAGGTTCCTCTTCGGAATCAACGACTTACAAGCCGATATGGGCATGGATGGAAAGAGTGGCCTTTCGATCTTCGCGGCAAAGCCGCAAAGCATTGAAAGGGCGCCGCCCGGATCAGTGACATAAACCCGTCAAGGACATAGCAATGCCCAAGATCAAGACCCACCGGGCGGCGGCGAAGCGTTTCCGCAAGACCGCCTCCGGCAAGTTCAAGGCTGGCCACGCCAACCGTAGCCACATCCTCACCAAGAAAGCGACCAAGCGTAAGCGTGGCCTGCGTGCGACGAACATCGTTCGCGCCGAGGACAGCGGCCGTTTGAATCGCATGCTTCCCTACCTCTGAGGACTGAGACATGGCACGAGTTAAGCGTGGCGTGATGGCGCGTCGCCGTCACAAGAAGGTCCTCAACCTGGCCAAGGGCTACTACAACGCCCGTCGCAAGGTGTTCCGCGTCGCCAAGCAGGCGGTCATCAAGGCGCAGCAGTACGCCTACATCGGCCGCAAGCAGAAGAAGCGCAACTTCCGTTCGCTGTGGATCACCCGCATCAATGCGGCAGCCCGCATCAACGGCCTGAGCTACAGCCGCTTCATGAACGGCCTGCTGAAGGCTGGCATCACCCTGGACCGCAAGGTGCTGGCAGACATCGCCGTGCACGACGCGGCCGGTTTTGCGGCCCTGGCTGAAAAGGCGAAGGGCGCACTCGCGGCGTAAGCCGCGTCTCCACCGTAAAGCACTCCGGCAGTTCATCGCCGGGAACACGTGGGGAAGGGCGCGAGTCCTTCCCCATTGTTTTTTGTGGGTTGCCGTCATTCCGGCGAAAGCCGGAATCCATCTTGATCTTCGCGTGCAAAGCCGCCGAACGCGAAGCAGATGCAACGGCAGAATGGATCCCGGCTTTCGCCGGGATGACGACACGAGGCCCGATCAAGAAATGAGCGATATCGAATCCCTGTCCACGCAAGCCCTTTCCGACATCGCGGCGGCGCAGTCGCCGGACGCGCTGGAACAGCTGCGTGTCGCCCTGCTCGGCAAGAACGGCAGCGTCACCACGCAGCTGAAGCAACTGGGCGCATTGCCTGCAGACCAGCGCAAGGCGGCAGGCGAGGCGATCAATCGCGCGCGCGACGCCATCGGCGATGCGTTGTCGGCGCGCAAGGACGTGCTCGAAGACGCCGCGCTGGATGCCCGCCTCGCCGGCGAAACTGTCGACGTCACGCTGCCGGGCCGTAACGGCACGCGCGGCGGCCTGCACCCGATCAGCCGCACGCTGGAGCGCATCGCCGACATCTTCGGCCGCCTCGGTTACGAACTCGCCGATGGCCCCGAAATCGAGGACGACCGGCACAACTTCGAGGCGCTGAACTTCCCGCCGCACCATCCGGCGCGCGCCATGCACGACACGTTCTATTTCGGCGACGGCCGCCTGCTGCGCACGCATACCTCGGGTGTGCAGGTTCGCTACATGGACGCTCATCAGCCGCCGCTGCGCATGATCGCGGCGGGCAAGGTGTACCGCAGCGACAGCGACCAGACGCACTCGCCGATGTTCCACCAGGTCGAAGGCCTGCTGGTGGACGAGCATTCCACGTTCGCCGACCTCAAGGGCACGCTGGCCGAATTCGTGCGCGCCTTCTTCGAACGCGATTTCGAGATGCGCTTCCGCCCGAGCTACTTCCCCTTCGTCGAACCCGGTGCGGAAGTCGACATCGCCTGGCAGCAGCCGGACGGCAGCACGCGCTGGCTGGAAGTGCTGGGTTGCGGCATGGTGCATCCGAACGTGCTGCGCAACTGCGGCATCGATCCGGAACGCTACACCGGCTTCGCGTTCGGCCTCGGCGTGGAGCGCTTCGCGATGCTGCGCTACGGCGTCAACGACCTGCGCGCGTTCTTCGAGAACGACGTGCGGTTCCTGCGCCAGTTCGCCTAAGAACTCGCCGCGGTTCCGGCATCACGACACCTGACACACGACGACGGCGGGCCATGGCCCGCCCTACGGATCACGAACGATGAAGTTCTCTGAAAACTGGTTGCGCAGCCACGTCCCCACCCAGGCCACCCGCGATGAACTGGCGGCCACGCTGACCGCGATCGGTCTGGAGGTCGAAGACGTCACCGCGTTGGGCGACGGCCTGGCGAACGTGGTGGTCGCGCGCATCGTGGAATGCGCCAAGCATCCTGAAGCCGATCGCCTGCAGGTCTGCCAGGTGGACGCGGGTCAGGGCAGCCTGCTGCAGATCGTCTGCGGTGCGCCGAACGCGCGCCCGGGCCTGCTGGCGCCGCTGGCCATGGTCGGCGCGAATGTGGGCGGCATCGCCATCAAGGCAGCCAAGCTGCGCGGCGTGGAGTCCAACGGCATGCTCTGCTCGGCGAAGGAGCTCGGCATCGACGCCGATGCGTCCGGTCTGCTCGAGTTGCCGGCCGACGCGCCCGTCGGTACGCCGATCGCTGATTACCTGGGCCTGCCCGATGCCAGCATCGAGATCAAGCTGACGCCGAACCGCGCCGATTGCTTCAGCGTGCGTGGCATCGCTTACGACGTCGCGGCCTCGCTTGGCAGCGAAGTGAAGGCACTGGACGCCGCGCCCGTCCCGGCGCAGCGCGCGGTGACGATGGAGGTCGCGCTCGAGGCCGAGGCCAAGGTCCCGCGCTTCGCCGGGCGCGTGATCGAAGGTGTGAACGCACGGGTGGCCACACCGGTGTGGATGGCCGAACGCCTGCGCCGTAGCGGCGTGCGTCCGATCAGCTTCCTGGTGGACGTCACCCAATACGTGATGCTCGAACTTGGCCAGCCGATGCACGCCTTCGACCGCGATACGCTGACCGCTCCGGTCGTCGTGCGTCCCGCGCGTGCGGGCGAACAGGCCAAGCTGCTGGACGGCCGTACCGTCGAGCTGGACGACGACTTCCTCGTGGTGTCCGACAGCCACGAGGGCCGCGCCTCACGCGCCGTCGCACTGGGCGGCATCATGGGCGGCCTGGATACGCGTGTGACCGAGGTGACGACGAACGTCTTCCTGGAAGCCGCGCACTGGATTCCATCGGCCATCATCGGCCGCAGCCGCAAGCTGGGCCTGCACACTGATGCCGGCCATCGTTTCGAGCGCGGCGTCGATCCCGAACTGCCGCGCCTGGCCGTCGAATACGCGACCCGCCTGATCCTCGATGTCGCGGGCGGTACGCCGGGCCCGACGACCGTGGTCGAACACGCCGAGCATCTCCCGGCTCCCGCCGCGATCCGCCTGCGCCGCGCACGCATCGCCCGCGTGCTGGGCGTGGAGATCGCCGACGCCGAGGTCGAACGCATCCTGCGCGCGCTGGGTCTGCAGGCGGAGGCGGTCGCCGAGGGCTGGAGCGTGGTGGCGCCGACGCGCCGCTTCGACATCGCCATCGAAGAAGACCTGATCGAAGAACTCGCGCGCATCCATGGCTACGATCGCGTGCCCACCACGCTGCCCGGCGGCGCGACCCGCATCGCCTCGCCCAGCGAGACGCGCGTGGAGGCGGGCGTCGTGCGTCGCCAACTGGCCGCACGCGACTATCTGGAAACCGTGAACTTCGCCTTCGTCGATGCGCAGTGGCTGGCGCATTGGCAGATGGCGAACGGCGCGGTCCCGCTGGCGAACCCGCTCAGCGCGGAACTCGCCGTCATGCGGACCGCGCTGCTGCCCGGCGTCGTGGCCGCCTTGCAGCGCAATGCCGCCCGGCAGGCGGGTCGCGCTCGCCTGTTCGAACTCGGCAATGTGTTCGCCGCCGTCTCGGGCGACGCACCACGCGAGACCGTCCGCCTTGCGGCTGCGGCCGTCGGCGACGCCCATGCCGAGCAGTGGGGCCAGCCGGCTCGCAGGGTGGATTTCCATGATTTGAAGGGCGATCTGGAAAGCGTCGCCGCCTTGTCCGGCGCCGTCCTGGAATATCGGCCTTCCCGCGCGCCCTACGGGCATCCGGGCCGCTCGGCCGACGTCTATCGCGACGGCGAGCAGGTCGGCTGGATCGGCCAGCTGCATCCGCGGCTGCAGCGCGCCCTCGACCTCGACACCGAGGTGGTGGCGTTCGAGGTGGATTTGCTGCCGCTCAGCGCCCGCGCCCTTCCGCGTGCCAGCGAACTGTCGCGCTATCCGTCCGTCCGCCGGGACCTCGCGTTCGTCGTCGCCGATGAGGTGCCGTGGGCGGCCATCGCGGCGACCGTGCGTACCGCCGCGGGCCCGCTGCTGCGGGACATCCTGCTGTTCGACCGGTACGTCGGGCAGGGGGTCGAATCGGGTCAAAAGAGTCTCGCTATGGGCTTGATTTTGCAGGACAACTCACGCACTCTGACCGACCGCGACGTGGAGCAGGTAGTGGCCGCGGTGGTGGCCGCGATCGGCGAGGCGCATGGCGCCCGGATCCGCGGATGAACGGTGTGAAGGCAGTGGCAAGGCCGGCGACGGCCGCAACGGGGAAGCAGTAATCCATGGCGTTGACGAAGGCGGAGATGGCCGAGCGTCTCTTTGACGAGGTCGGTCTGAACAAGCGCGAGGCGAAGGAATTCGTCGACGCCTACTTCGACGTGCTGCGCGAGGCCCTGGAGCAGGGCCGCCAGGTCAAGCTGTCCGGTTTCGGCAACTTCGACCTGCGCCGCAAGAACCAGCGCCCCGGCCGCAACCCGAAGACCGGCGAGGAAATCCCGATCTCGGCCCGGACCGTCGTGACGTTCCGGCCGGGCCAGAAACTCAAGGAGCGGGTGGAAACGTATGCTGGATCCGGGCAGTAACCGCGAGCTTCCGCCGATCCCGGCCAAGCGCTACTTCACCATCGGTGAGGTCAGCGAACTCTGCGACGTGAAGCCGCACGTGCTGCGTTACTGGGAGACCGAGTTTCCCAGCCTGGAACCGGCCAAGCGCCGTGGCAACCGCCGCTATTACCAGCGCCACGACGTACTGATGGTGCGCCAGATCCGCAGCCTGTTGTACGAACAGGGTTACACCATCGGCGGCGCCCGCCTGCGCCTCGAAGGCGAAGGCGCGAAGCAGGAAGCCGCGCTGAGCCACCAGATCGTGCGTCAGGTGCGCATGGAGCTGGAAGAAATCCTGCAGCTGCTGCGCCGCTGAGCGCGGCGCACGCGCCTAGGAATGGGCGCGGCAATGCCGGTATAATCGACCGCCGCCTCAGGGCGGACCCATCCGGGGTATAGCGCAGCCTGGTAGCGCACTTGTCTGGGGGACAAGTGGTCGTCGGTTCAAATCCGGCTACCCCGACCATTTCGCGGCATCTGTCGCACGAAAGCCCGCGTTGCGGGCTTTTTTGTTTCTTCTACGCGACAAATGCGAGAACGCTGGTTAGGATCGCGGCATGCCCACGCGCGCCGACGAACTGATCCAGACGCTGCAGCTGATGCCGCACCCCGAGGGCGGCTACTTCCGCCGCATCTACGAGTCGGCCAAGCGCACCGAAGTCAACGGCATCGAGCGGCCCACGCTCACCGCCATCAAGTTCCTACTGCCGGCGGGCGTGACCAGCCGCTGGCACCGCGTTGATGCTACCGAGGTCTGGGACTGGAGCGAGGGCGCGGCGATGGAGCTGTCCCTGTTCGATCCCGAGCAGCGGACCTTGAGCCGCGTCCAATTGGACACGTCCGCACGCGGCGGCCAGTCCAGCCAGGTCGTCCCCGCAGGCATCTGGCAGAGCGCCCGTTCGCTCGGTGACTACACCCTGGTCGACTGCTCGGTATCGCCGGGCTTCTCGTGGAAAGGGTTCGAACTGATGCAGGCTGGCAGCGAAGTGGCCCGCCACCTGTTCGATGCGGGCGGCAAGGTCGCCTGAACGGATGCCCCCGGCGCGGCGCGCCGGGTCTGCACGGCACGCAGCATCCGAAGGCACACTCCTGCATCTTTCACATGGAGTCGCCTAGATGCGTATGCCGCTTTATGGGGTGCTCTGCCTGTCTTTGCTGATCGCGAACACGGTCCACGCACAGGAGGCCGGCTTGCCTCCGGATGTGGCGCAGGCCGCCGACAAGGACGGCGTGATCGAAATGGACGCCGTGGTGGTCGCCGGCGTGCAGCCCGGTCCGGGCTTGTGGAAGGTGCGCCGGGGCGATCACCTGCTTTATGTCCTGGGCACGCAGTCGCCATTGCCGAAGAACATCACCTGGCGTTCCGACGAGGTCGACCAGGTCCTGCAGCTCGCGGACGAGGTGCTGGCCTCGCCCGGCGTCAGCGTCGGTGCCGATATCGGCTTCTTCCGCGGACTCACGCTGCTGCCTTCCGCGATGAAGGCCGCCAAGAACCCCGACGGGGAAAAGCTCCAGGACGTGCTGCCACCGGACGTGTACGCCCGCTGGAGCGTGCTCAAGCAACGCTACATGGGCCGCGACGGCGGCATCGAGAAAAAGCGTCCGATGATTGCGGCGTTCCAGCTTTACGCCGAGGCCTTGTCGGACTCCGGCCTGCGCGAGGGCGGCGTCATCGATCCCGTCATCACGGCCGTGCTGAAGCAGCGCAAGATGAAGCGCACGCCCACGGTGCTGGATCTCAAGCTGGAGGATCCGCGGGCGGCGCTGGCGGATTTCCGCAAGGAAACCCTCAAGCCCCAGGATCTCGCCTGCTTCATCAAGACACTCGATGTCATCGAAGGCGATCTGCCGCAGGTGGCGGCGCGCGCCAATGCCTGGGCGGTCGGGGACTGGCCGGCGCTGCGATCCGGAGCGCGACAGGACTGGCAGCAGGCCTGTGCGTCGGCCTGGTTCAACACCGAGACCGCGCGCAAGCGCGGCATTTCCGATGTCGAGGCACGCATGCAGGCGCGCTGGATGGACGTCGCGGAAGGAGCGCTGCAGAAGAACCGGGTCACCTTCGCCACTGTGCCGGTGTGGCAACTCGTCAAGCCGGGCGGTTATCTCGAGGCCCTGCAGGCCAAGGGCTACGAGGTGGAAGCGCCGGAATGATCCAGCGTTCCGCTGCGAGGGTCAGCCCGCGGCGGTCTTCGGTGGCTGCGTGGCTTCGAGTTGCGGCCAGCGCTTGAGTACGCGGGCACGGATGCCGGCGGCGTCGATGCCGGCTTCGGCCAGCAGGTCTTCGCGACTGGCGTGATGCTGGAACTCGTCCGGCAGGCCCAGGTGCAGCACGGGCAGGGCGATGCCTTCGGCGTTGAGCAGTTCGGCGACGCCGGAGCCCGCACCGCCCATCACCACATTGTCCTCGACGGTGACGAAGCCCTGGTGGGTCTTCGCCAGGTCCAGCACCAGATCGCGATCCAGCGGCTTCACGAAGCGCATGTTCACTACGGTCAGGCCCAGTTCGCGGCCGACCTGTTCTGCCGCAGCGACGGTCGAGCCGAACGCCAGCAGCGCAACGCGGCTGCCCTGCGCAAGCACGTCGGCCTTGCCGATCGGTAGCGTGGCGAGCCCTTGATCGAGCGCCACTCCGGGGCCGGTGCCGCGCGGATAGCGCACGGCAGCCGGGCCGTTGAAGTGATAGCCCGTGCTCAGCATCTGCCGGCATTCGTTTTCGTCAGCCGGCGCCATCACCACCATGTGCGGCACGCAGCGCAGGTAGCTCAGGTCCAGGTTGCCGGCATGGGTGGCGCCGTCGGGCCCGACCACGCCGCCGCGGTCGATGGCGAACAGCACATCCAACTGTTGGATCGCGACGTCGTGGACCAACTGGTCGTAACCGCGCTGCAGGAAGGTCGAATAGATCGCGACCACCGGCTTGCTGCCTTCGCAGGCCATGCCCGCGGCCAGCGTCACCGCGTGCTGTTCGGCGATGGCCACGTCGAAATAGCGGTCCGGGTATTCCTTGCTGAAGCGCACCAGACCCGAGCCCTCGCGCATCGCCGGGGTGATGCCCAGCAGCTTCGGTTCGGCGGCGGCCATATCACAGAGCCAGTCGCTGAAGATGTCCGTGTAAGTGGGCTTCTTCGCGCCACCCTTGCTGACCAGGCCCTTCTCGGGATCGAACGGACCGACCGCGTGGTAACCGATCTGGTCGCCCTCGGCGAGTTCGTAGCCCTTGCCCTTGGTGGTCAGGATATGGAGCAGCTGCGGGCCCTTCAGAGTCTTCAGGGTCTTCAGCGCGCCGACCAGCGCTTCCACATCGTGCCCGTCGATGGGCCCGGTGTAGTGGAAGCCCATCTGTTCGAACAGCGTGGAGGGCACGAACATCCCCTTCCAGTGCTCTTCCCAGCGGCGCATGAAGCGCGCCGGTGGTTTCTTCTTGTCGCCGAGCAGTTTCTTGCCGCCCTCGCGCAATGCGTTGAGCGTGCGGCTGCTGCTCAGCCGGCCCAGCATCTTGGTCAGACCGCCGACGTTTTCGGAGATCGACATCTGGTTGTCGTTGAGGATCACCAGCAGGTTGGGTTCGGGCTCCATGCCACCGGCATGGTTGAGCGCTTCGAAGGCCATGCCGGCCGTCATCGCGCCATCGCCGATCACCGCAACCACCTTGCGGTCGTCGCCCTGTTGGGCCAACGCGATGGCCATGCCCAGCGCGGCAGAGATTGAGGTGGACGAGTGGCCCACGCCGAAGGTGTCGTACTCGCTCTCTTCGCGCTTGGGAAACGGCGCGACGCCGTCCTTCTGCTTCACCGTGTGGATGGTGTCGCGGCGGCCGGTGAGGATCTTGTGCGGATAGCACTGGTGGCCGACGTCCCACACGAGCCGGTCGCGCGGGGTCTCGAACAGGTAGTGCAGCGCCACGGTCAGTTCGATGACGCCCAGCCCGGCACCGAAGTGCCCGCCGCTGCGGCCGACCGATTCGATCAGATAGCCGCGCAGCTCCTCGGCGATGGCGGGCAGTTCGGATTCGTCGAACTGGCGCAGGTCGGCCGGTATCTGGATCCGGGACAGGCGGGGGTAGCGGGCGGCGTCGATCATCGGGCTGGTATGGGTCTGGCCCGCTATTTTCCCCCTCTTGTGTGAAGCGGGGCAAGCAAAGGGGTGAAGCCGGCAAGGAGCCGGGCGTGGAGGTTCAGGAAACCGTGCAGGTAACGCGATCGCGTTCGGCGGTCCCGAGGCCGGGAATCAGGCCGAAAGCTTGGGCTTCTTCGGCAACTGGGCTTTCAGGAACGCCATTTGGTCGGCCAGGGTGAACCGGCGCGCTTGCGATCAGCCGGTGGCTGATCGTGCGTTGGCGAACGCCCTCGCGCAAGCGAGGGCAGGGCATCCTGGCAACGGATCAGGCGGAAAGCTTGGACTTCTTCGGCAATTGGGCTTTCAGGAACGCCATCTGGTCGGCCAGGATGTTGCGGTTGGACAAGATCAGATGCTCGATCCAACTGGGCCGGTAGGGTACGGCCAGCAGCGGCATGTGGGCCTGCTGGGGGGTGCGGTTGCTCTTGCGCGAGTTGCAGTGGAAGCACGCCGTGACCACGTTTTCCCAGACGTCCTTGCCCCCCTTGGACAGCGGCAGCACGTGGTCGCGGGTGAGGTGCGGCCGCGAGAACTCATGCCCGCAGTACAGGCACAGGTGTGCATCGCGGGCGAACAGGGCGGTGTTGGTCAGCGTGGGCGTCGGCGAGAGCGCATGCGCGCGGGCATGTCCGCGCGATGCCACGATGGGGTGCAGTTCGATCAGGCTCTGTTCGCCGGTCAGCCGGTTGGTGCCGCCGTGGACGAGCAAGCAAGGATCGCCGAGCGTCCAGGCCACCGCGCCGCGCGCATACAGGCACGTCGCATCCTGCCAGTTGATCCAGTCGAGCACGCGGCCATGCGCGTCGAGCGACAGCAGGCGGAGGGCGGCGGGGTGGGGACGCGGAGACGACGGGGGCGGGGCCGGTATGCGGGACGAACCGGCCTGGACCAGGTGAAGCTGAGCTCTGTCTGCTTCCATGGAGAAGCAGGTTATACCCAAATGTTGACGAAATGTGTATAGCGCGCGGTATTTCTGCGGGGGAGCGCGCATTCGCGCTCCCCCGTGCCCGTCAGTCGCCGAAGCGCGCGTCGTCCATGGCCATCAGCGTGTCCGCGCCGGATTCGATGGCGGCGGCGTGTGCGAGCGTGCGCGGCAGGATGCGCGCGAAGTAGAACCGCGCGGTTTCGCGCTTGGCCTGCTTGAAGGCATCCGCATGCGAGGAGGCGTCGGCCGCCGCCACGCTGCGCGCCCACCAGTACGCCAGCACCACATAGCCGGAATAGAACAGGTAGTCGGTGCTAGCCGCGCCGATCTCCTCCGGATTCGTCGCCGCACGTTCCAGCACCTTCTTCGTCAGGCCCGCCCACTCCGCGGCCTTCTGCTGCAGCGGATCGATAAACTCGCGCAGCGCGGCGTCGTCCTTGTGCTGCTGCGCGAACGCATGCACCTCCGCGAGGAACAGTTTGAGGCCGGCCGCTTGCGTGGCGGCCGTCTTGCGGCCCATCAGGTCGAGTGCCTGGATGCCCGTGGTGCCTTCGTACAACGTCGTGATGCGCGCATCGCGCGCCAGCTGTTCCATCCCGTGTTCGTGGATGTAGCCGTGGCCGCCGAAACACTGCAGCGCGTGGTAGGTGTTCTCGATGCCCCATTCGGTCTGGCAGGCCTTCGAAATCGGGGTGAGGAAGCTGACCAGCGTGTCCGCGCGCTCCCGTTCGGCCGGGTCTTCCGCATGGTTCGCCACGTCGATCAGGCTGCCGGCATGGAGCGCGAGCAGGCGGCTGCCCTCGACCAGCGACTTGATGGTCAGCAGCATCCGGCGCACGTCGGGATGGACGATGATCGGGTCCGCCGGCTTGTCGGGGAACTTCGGTCCACTCAATGCTCGCGTCTGCAGGCGCTCACGCGCGTAACGCAATGCATTCTGGTAGGCGCGTTCGCTCAGGCCGATGCCCTGCAGGCCCACGCCGAGGCGCGCGGTGTTCATCATGGTGAACATCGCCTGCAAGCCTTTGTGCGGCTGGCCCACGAGATAGCCCTGCGCGCCATCGAAGTTCATCACGCACGTGACCGACGCCTTGATGCCCATCTTGTGCTCGATCGAGCCGCAGGACAGCGCATTGCGTTCGCCTACCGTGCCGTCCTTCGCCACCTTGAACTTCGGCGTGACGAACAGCGAAATGCCCTTCGGGCCGGGCGGTGCGTCGGGCAGCTTGGCCAGGACCAGGTGCACGATGTTGTCGGTCAGGTCGTGCTCGCCCGCGGTGATGAAGATCTTGGTGCCGGTGATCGCGTAGCTGCCGTCCGCATTCGGTTCGGCCTTGGTCTTCAGCAGGCCCAGGTCGGTGCCGCAGTGCGGTTCGGTGAGGCACATCGTGCCGGTCCAGCGGCCCTCGACGAGCGGCTTCAGGAAGACCTCCTGCTGCCACGCTTCGCCATGGTGCTTCAACGCTTCCACCGCGCCGTGCGACAGCAGCGGGAAGTTGCCCCACGCCAGGTTGCTGGCGTTGACCAGTTCGTTGAGCGGCACGCCCATCGTGTGCGGCAGGCCCTGGCCGCCGAAGTCGGGCGACGCCGTCAGGCCGGTC
The DNA here is from genome assembly GCF_057654715.1 of Pseudoxanthomonas sp. G3. Lineage (NCBI taxonomy): Bacteria > Pseudomonadati > Pseudomonadota > Gammaproteobacteria > Lysobacterales > Lysobacteraceae > Pseudoxanthomonas > Pseudoxanthomonas sp. G3. The sequence continues at coordinate 2,993,968 of NZ_CM172805.1, read as the reverse complement.
CAGCCGCCTTCGACGAACTGGGCATACGCCGCCTTGAAGCCCGGCGGCGTGGTGACCTCACCGGTCGCCTTGTCGAGCGTGCTGCCGATTTCATCGCCCACGCTGTTGAGCGGGGCAAGCACGGTCTCGGAGAAGCGGGCGGCTTCGTCGAGCACCGCATCCAGGATGTCGCGCGTGGCATCGGGATAGCCGAGGCGCTGGAACAGCGGCTCGACGCCGAGCACGTCGTACAGGGCAAAACGGATGTCGGTCAGGGGGGCTTTGTAGGACGCGCTCATGCAGGATCTCGAGATGCGGGGAACGGGACGTCGCGCGGCTCAGCGCAGCACGCCGTCCAGGCCGGGAACGGGGTTGAGGGTATTGCGGGTGTCGACGTCGAAAGTGCGGACCTTGGCATCCTCGGGTGCCGCGCTGGCGGTGCCCTTCAATGCGTAGGGCAGCGCGCGCCGGCCTGCGAGCGCGTCGGCGACGACGATGCGCGCGGCGCTCGGAGGATTGAAGGGGACGCTCACCACGTCCGCGGACTCCGGACCGACCGACAGCGCCGGGGTTGCCTGCAGCGTGCCGGCCGCCTGGTCGCCGACCTGCACGTCGACCTTCACGGTATCGAAGCGCATCGGGATGCTGCTGTAGTTCTGCAGGCGCAGGTCGACCACCCATTGGCCGTCCGCCTTCACCGTGAGCTGCTGCACGCTGACGGCGGGGTCGGACACGCGCCGCACCATGCCGCTGCCGCAGCCGGCCAACAGCATCGACACCAGCACCAGACCCAGCAGGGAAATACGACGCATCATGCCGCGGCTCCATCAAGGAAAGCGGCAGGATACTACGGCGTATGGCGGCCCGGATGACAGTCCGAGCCCGCCGGCGGCACGGCTCAGTCGTGCTGCACTGCGTCAGTCTTCCAGACGAAGGTCGCCAGGCTGCGGGGAGGCAGCGTGTACGAGAAGCGGCGCTCTCCTTGTCCGACCGAGAAGCGCCGGGCCTGCGTGGCCGAATTGGTCACCAAAAGCACCAGCGAGCCGTCGTCGGCATTGCGGAAGGCGACGTTGTCCAGGTCGCCGCCGGACTCGGTGGAGGCGATGCGGCGCGCGCCGGGCCGCACGAACCGGCTGGCGTGCGCAAGCGCGTAGTACTCGTCGGTGCGGGTGATCGCGCCGGTGCGCGAATCGATCGTCACCACGCCACGGCAGGTGTGGCAGCCGCCGGCATACGGTCCGTTGTTCTCGTCCAGTGCCAGGTTCCAGAACAGTGCGCCGCGCGCCCAGTTGCGTGCGCTGCGGATGATGATGTTCTTCGCCTGCAACGGCAGTCCGCCACTGCGGACCGGCTCCCAGTCGCCACCCGAGCATTCGGTCATGTAGGCATCCTTGTCGGGGAACGCGTCGTGCACCGGCGACTGCGCCGCGACGTTGCCGCCATAGCAATGCCAAGCCACCGCGTCGACGTACTTGCCGGCGACAGGGTCGGACAGCACGCCAAGCGGTTCTTCCGGCTTGTCCCAGTTGTGGTCCCAGTCGAACAGCAGGGGGCCGTTGCCGCGGCGGGCGATCATCGGGCCGAGGTGGTCGCCGATCAGGCGCGCCCGCGCGGGCGCGTTGAGGCGCATGCCGGGGTAGTCCTTCGGCTCGTAGTCCGGTTCGTTCTGCACGGTCAGGGCGAAGATCGGCACGCCTTCGGCCGCGTAGGCATCCACGTACTTCAACAAGTAACGCGAAAACGCATCGTAGTACTGCGGCAGCAGGCGACCCTGGATCAGGCTGTTGCTGTCCTTCATCCAGCCGGGCGCGCTCCATGGCGACGCCATGATCTTCAGCTGCGGATTGATGGCCAGCATCGCGCGCGCCACCGGGATCACGTCGCCGCGGTTCTCCTCGATGCTGAAGTGCTTCAGTTCCGGGTCCGGCTTGCCGTCCGGCGTGTCGTTCAGGCTGTAGTGGTGGCGCGAGAAATCGGATGCCCCGATGGTCAGGCGGGAGAAACTCAGCCCCAACCCGTTCCCTTCGCGACCGAACAGTTCCTTCAACAACGCATCGCGCTGGCCGGCATCGAGCTTGTGCTGGATCAGCCATGCGGACGCATCGGTCAGCGATGCGCCGAAGCCGACCATCTCCTGGAAGCGCTGCGCATCGTCCACGGTGATCGACAGGTTCGCCGCCCTCTCGTTGCCGAAACGCGCGGCGGCCGATGGCTTCAGTGCGGTGGTGTGGTCGGCCGTGGTGATCCAGACCGACACGTCCTGGGCCTGTGCGGCCGATCCCAGCGCAGCAGCAAGGGCAGTGATGCCGATGGCCAGCAGCGTTCGCCGCCGGGAAAAAATTCGCGTCATGGTGTTGGCCTCCCGTGGTGCGGATGCGATGCCACGAACCCCTCCCGGAATCCGCGCTGATGGGTGCTGCATTGCAGCGAAATCGTTTACGTGAACTGGCGCGTGTCGAGCAAATTCAATCCTGTGCGCGCATTGCTTCGCGGTTTGTTAGGAATTTGTTGACAGTCCATTTGAGCTTGTATATGACAGCGCTGTCAACAACGGTCGGAGAGGGACCACATGCAGCACTCGAACCACATTCCAGGCGTGGCGCCGCGCGCGCCTCGCCGCGCTTTGCGCAAGCAGCATCTGGCCATCGCGTGCTGCCTGGCGCTCGCGTTCCCGTTGGTCTCCCAGGCGCAGCAGGCATCGTCCACCGACGAGACCGTCGAAACGCTCGACGCCGTGAAAGTCACCGGCATCCGTGCCGCCATCGCGACCGCCGTCGAGACCAAGAACGAATCCACCTCGATCGTCGAGGCGATCTCGGCTGAAGACATCGGCAAGCTGCCCGACATCAGCATCGCGGACTCCATCTCGCGCCTGCCGGGCCTCGCCACGCAGCGCGTGGACGGCCGCTCCCAAGTCATCAACATTCGTGGCATGTCGGAGCAGTTCGCCGGCACGCTGCTCAATGGCCGTGAGCAGGTCAGCACCGGCGACAGCCGGGGTGTCGAGTTCGACCAATACCCGGCCGAACTGATCAATGCGGTCACCGTCTACAAGACACCGGACGCCGCACTGATCGGTCAGGGCCTTTCCGGTACGGTGGACCTGCAGACCATCCGTCCGCTCAGTCTGGGCGAGCGCCGCATCGTGTTCAGCGGCCAGTACGAAGCCAATTCCTTCGGCAAGCTCAGCCAGGACGGCAACGACAAGGGTTATCGCGCGAGTGCGTCCTACGTGGACCAGTTCGTCAACGATACCGTGGGCGTCGCGCTGGGCGTGGCGCGCATCAACTCGCCGTTCCAGGAAAAGCACTACAAGGCGTGGTGGTGGGCCGACATGGACGCGGTGGATTGGGGTGACCCGGCCCAGCCGGGCCGTCCGGCCAACGCGATCGCGCTGCAGGGATCGGAGGGGTGGATCAAATCGCGCGAGCTGACGCGCGACGGCGTCATGGGCGTGTTCGAATTCAAGCCCAACGACAGCTTCCACAGCATCCTGGACGTGTACTACTCCAAGTTCGACCAGGACGAGGTGATGCACGGCGCGATGTGGAGCAACGACCCCTGGGCGCCGGGCGGCGGAGTGTCCTACAGCAATGCGACGACCACGGATTACCACGGCTATCCGGTGGTCACCAGCGGCACGCTGAATGGCGTGCGCCCGGTCATCCGCAACGACAGCAACGTGCGCGAGGACAAGCTGTTCTCGGCGGGCTGGAACAACACGTTCGAATTCGGCGAGGTGTACACGCTGAAGACCGACCTGAGCTATTCGCGCGCCGAGCGCGAGCAGTCCGCACTGGAGCTTTACGCGGGCCGTCTGGGCGGGCAGAGCATCGATTTCTCGATCCGGCCCGTGTCGGGCTTCAACCACTACGGTCTGCCCGACATGGCCGACCCGAATGCGGTGTACCTGTGGGATCCGCAGAACTGGGGCCATGACGGCCGTTTGGAGGATTCGTTCCAGAAGGACGTCATCAAGGCCGGCCGCGTCGAGCTGAACCGCACCGTCGAATCGGACTTCCTCCGCAGCTTCGACGTCGGCTTCAACTACAACCGCCGCACCAAGGAAAAGGTCGCGACCGTCTACTTCGCCGACCTCCCCAACGGGCGCGCGCCCACCCTGGTCGATGCGAGCCTGCTCTATTCGCCCACTTCGCTCGGCTTCGTCGGCATGGGCGATGTCCTCAGCTTCAACCCGCGCGATCTCGTCAATCGCTACTACGACGTTTACGTCAGCGAGAGCAACGACGACCTGCGCAAGGACTTCATCGTCGAGGAAACGGTCAAGACGTTCTACGCGAAGGCGAACCTGGACCTGGACGTGACGGACACGGTGCGCCTGCGCGGCAACGCCGGCTTCCAGTACATCCGCACCGACCAGCAATCCACCGGCTTCAATGCCAACAACAGCACCGTGGTGGGCGCACAGACCCTGGGTGCCAGTTACGGCGACATCCTGCCCAGCCTGAACCTCGTGCTGGACTTCGGCGAAGGCTGGATGGTCCGCTTCGGCGCTGCCAAGACGCTGGTGCGTCCGCCGATCAACTACCTCAGTGCCGACAGCAGCGCGGCGGTGAGCACCACCGCCCCGTTCGTGTGGTCGGGCAGCGGCGGCAATCCCACGCTGGAACCCTACCGTGCCAACGCGTACGACCTGTCCTTCGAGCGCTACTTCGGTGAAGGCAACTACGTGAGCCTGGCGGCGTTCTACAAGAACCTCGAGACCTACATCTATCGGCAGAATTTCCCGAACTGGGATTTCAGCGCCTACGATCCGGACGGCCAGACGCCGATTTCCGACTTCGGCAACTACAGCACCTGGGCCAACGGCAGCGGCGGCTACATGCGGGGCCTGGAACTCAGTGGCGCGATCAGCGGCGATACCTTCCATGCATCGCTCGACGGATTCGGTGCGCTGCTCAACGTGTCGTATACCGAATCGTCCATCGATCCGGACGGTCCCGAGAACGGCGCCAGCACCGATACCATACCGGGCCTGTCCAAGATCGTGGCCAATGCCACGGTGTACTACGAGAAGAACGGCTTCTCGGCTCGCCTCAGCCAGCGCTATCGCGACGCTTACCGTGGCGAATACAGCTCGCTGTTCGGGCAGCGCCAGATCCGCTTCACCAAGAGCGAGCGGACGATGGACATGCAGTTCGGTTACGAGTTCCCGGACACGAGCGCGCTGAGCGGCCTGTCGGTCCTGCTCCAGGTCAACAACCTGACCAACGAGCCCTTCCGCACGGAGGTCAGCGAGAGCACCGGCACGGGACTGCTGTTCCCCGAGGAATACACCGAGTACGGCCGGCAGTACATGCTGGGCTTCCGCTACAAGCTGTGACCATGCGCCACGCTTGAACGCCGCAACCTGACGGGATGCGGGGCACGGCCCTGCATCCCGTCGGACGATCGATGCGGCGCGGATCCTGCCGTGGATCACATGCGTGCCGCCATACAAAGGGAGATGCGAGTGAAGCCGATCCGAATGACCCTGCTGGGGGCCAGCCTGTTGGCCTGCCTGTCGTGTACCGGCCAGAGAGACGCCGAGACGAAACCTGTCGCTGCCGCCGACGCATCGGCCGAGTTGAAGGACTGGCCGGCGTTGAAGAGCCGGTTCGCCCAGGACCCCGCCATCGAGGCGCGCGTGGCCGAGATCCTCGCCAGCATGACGCTCGAGCAGAAGATCGGCCAGATGGTGCAGCCGGAGATCAAGGCGATCACGCCGGATGAAGTGCGCCAGTACTACATCGGTTCCGTGCTCAACGGCGGCGGTTCGTGGCCGGCGATGAACAAGCATGCGACGGTCCAAGACTGGGTCAAGCTCGCCGATGCCTACTACGACGCCTCGATGGGCACGGACGCCAAGATTCCCGTGCCGGTGATCTGGGGCACCGATGCTGTGCACGGGCACAGCAACGTCTACGGGGCCACCATCTTCCCGCACAACATCGGCCTGGGCGCCGCGCACGATGTCGAACTGATCGAGCGCATCGCCGAGGCGACCGGCCAGTCGACCCGCGCCACCGGCGTGACCTGGACGTTCGCGCCCACGGTCGCGGTCGCGCAGAACGCGCGCTGGGGTCGCACGTACGAAAGCTACTCCTCGCAGCCGGCGCTGGTGCGCGAATACGCCACCGCCTACGTGAAGGGCATGCAGGGCATGCTGGACAAGGACGGCAACGTGGTCGCCACCGCCAAGCATTTCATCGGCGATGGCGCCACCGACGGCGGCAAGGACCAGGGCAATGCCACCGTGACCCAGGCCCAGATGATCAACATCCACGGCCAGGGCTACTACGGCGCCATCGAGGCCGGCGTGCAGACCGTCATGGCCTCGTTCAACAGCTGGAACGACGTCGCCGCCGGCAAGGACTACGGCAAGATGCATGGCGCGCGCGATCTGCTGACGGTCGCGTTGAAGGAGAAGATGGGCTTCGACGGCTTCGTCGTGTCGGACTGGAACGGCATCGGCCAGGTCACCGGCTGTGCCGACGACAGCTGCCCGCAGGCGATCAACGCCGGCATCGACATGGTGATGGTGCCGGACAAGTGGAAGTCCTTCATCGCCAACACGATCGCGCAGGTGAAGTCGGGCGAGATCCCGCAGGCCCGCATCGACGATGCCGTCACCCGTATCCTGCGCGTCAAGCTGCGCGCCCGCCTGTGGGAGCACAAGCCGTCGGCCAGCCAGTTCGCCGGCAAGCCGGAATCGCTGGTGCATCGCGACCTGGCGCGCCGCGCCGTGCGCGAATCGCTGGTGCTGCTGAAGAACGACGGCGACACGCTGCCGCTGAAGAAGGGCCAGCGCGTGCTGCTGGTCGGCAAGAGCGCCGACAGCATCTCCCACCAGACCGGTGGCTGGTCGCTGACCTGGCAGGGCACCGACAACACCAATGCCGATTTCCCCAACGCGGACAGTCTCGCCGCCGGCCTGCGCGAGCAGCTGGGCGAGGGCAACGTGATCCTGCGCGAGAGCGCCGAAGGCGTGGACCCGGCCAGCTACGACGTGATCGTCGCGGCGATCGGCGAAACCCCGTATGCCGAGACGAACGGCGACATCGTGCCTTCCGACACGATGGCGCACAGCCGTCGTCATCCGGAAGACCTCGCCACGCTGAAGGCGGCGGCGGCCACCGGCAAGCCGGTGGTCACGGTGTTCCTATCGGGCCGCGCGCTGTACGCCAACGATCTGATCAACCGGTCGGACAGCTTCGTGGCCGCGTGGCTGCCGGGCACGGAAGGCAAGGGCGTCACCGACGTGCTGGTGGCGGGCGCCGATGGCAAGCCGGTGCACGACTTCCGCGGCAAGCTGACGTTCCCGTGGCCGGCCGTGGCGTGCCCGAAGGCCGACAGCGTGCCGCAGTTCCCGGTGGACAGCGGCATGCGCTACGGCGATACCAAGCACATGGACAAGCTGCCGGAAGACAGCGCAACGAGCTGCGGTGAGGCGACGGCACTCGGTATCTTCAAGCAGTCCGACATCGCACCTTTCACCCTGCAGATGGAAGCCGGCGGCGCGACGCAGGCCGTCGGCAACGACATGAACGCCACCCAGCGTTGGCCGCAGGCCAAGCCCGCCCTTCAGGTGGCCACCGTGCAGGTCAACACGCAACAGGATGCGAAGGAAGTGACCTGGCTGGCGCCGGCGCAGTTCTTCGCCCGCAATCCGTCGAAGAACAACCTGGCCGCGATGGCGACCGCGCGCGGCGTGGTGCAGTTCGACGTCGTGGTCAAGCAGGCGCCGACCAAGCCGGTGCAGTTCACGCTGGGCTGCGGAGCGAACTGCGGCGCCAGCCTCGACCTGACGGCGACGTTCTCCGGCGCAGCGGTGGGCAAGAAACAGACCGTCAAGGTTCCGCTGGCGTGCTTCGGCACGCGGGGCGCCGACCTGACGGGCGTGGACACGCCCTTCAGCATCACCGCCGATGCACCGTTTGCCGCCGCGTTCACCGACATCCAAGTGGTGGCGGGTGCCGCCGATGGCGTGGACGTGGTGAAGTGCGCCCCGTGATACCGGCACGTCCCACGGCCATGCCACGGGGCGCTGCTGCCGCAGTGCAAGTTGCAATCGCGCGCCGGCCCCGTAGGCTGGCCGTTCCGTCCGGATACCCTACCAGCAGGCATACCAATCCATGACCACACAACCCACCCGATGGTCGCAGTTCGGCGTGCTGATCACCGTGTTCTTCTTCTGGGGTTTCGTTGCCGCGAGTAACGACATCCTGATCCCGGTGTTCAAGAAAGCCTTCGACCTGACGCAGGCGCAAAGCCAGTACGTCGCGGTCGCGTTCTACGTCGCGTACACCGTGGGCTCGCTGATCTACGTGGCGGTTTCGAAAGTCATCGGCCTCGATCTGCTCAACAAGATCGGCTACAAGAACGGCATCTGCCTGGGCCTGGTGATCTCTGCGCTGGGTACGTTGCTGTTCTATCCGGCGGCCAATACCGGTTCGTTCAACCTGATGCTGTCGGGCCTGTTCATCGTCGGCCTGGGTTTCTCGCTGCAGCAGATCGCGGCGAACCCGCTGGCCATCGTGATGGGGGATCCGAAGACCGGCGCCCAACGCCTGACGATGGCGGGCGGCATCAACAACTTCGGCACCACCATCGGCCCGCTGCTGGTCAGCGTGGCGATCTTCGGCAGTGTGCTGTCGGGCGGCACCGAGGCGAGCATCGAAAGCGTCAAGACACCGTACCTGGTGCTGGGCGTGGCCTTCATCCTGGTGGCGATCTTCCTGAAGTTCTCCTCGGTGCCCAACCACATCGATCTGGAGAAGCTCTCCGAAGCCGAAGCGCAGGACAGCAGCAAGCTGATCCACAAGAAGTCGGCGCTGGGCTATCCGCAGCTGGTGCTGGGCATGATCGCCATCTTCGTCTACGTCGGCGTGGAGGTGTCCACGATCAGCAACCTGCCGGCCTACCTCGAGTCGCCGGAGGGTCTCGGCCTGGAGACGTCGCAGATCGCGCCGTTCGTGTCGCTGTACTGGGCCAGCCTGATGATCGGACGCTGGGGCGGCGCCGCCGGCGCGTTCAATGTCGGTGCGGGCGCCAAGCGCTGGCTGACCCTGCTGCTGCCATACGTGGCGTTCGGCGTGTTCCTGGCCGTCAACGCGATCATGAAGCACGAGGTCTCGCAGTTCTTCGGCTACGCCGCAGTCATCGTGCTGATGATCCTGGCCACGCTGGCGAGCAAGGGCAATCCGGCGCGGATGCTGCTGTACTTCGCCGCCTGCGGCATCGCGGCGCTGCTGATCGGCATGTTCACCACCGGCTGGACCAGCGTGGTGGCCTTCATCAGCGTGGGCCTGTTCTGCAGCACCATGTGGCCGTGCATTTTCGCGCTGGCCATCACCGGCCTGGGCGACAAGACCAACCAGGGCAGCAGCCTGCTGATCATGATGATCATGGGCGGCGGCGTCGTGAGCCTGGTGCAGGGCCTGCTGGCCGACCAGGTCGGCGTGCACTTCAGCTTCATCGTCGGCGTGGCGTGCTTCGCCTACCTGGCGTTCTACGCCATCGCCGCTACCCGTACGCTGCGCAACCAGGGCATCGACCTGGACAAGCTGGCCGCCGGTAGCGGCCACTGAGTGAGATGCGCGCCGGAGAGAGGCTGGCGCGCATCCCCCAAGCCACCGGGCAACTCTCCAGCCCGGTGGCTTTTCTTTTTCCGATGCCCGTGCTTGCGCGCGGAACGGAAAGGAGGAACATCCGCTCCGGGCGTCGGTGACCGGGGACGGAAATGGCGACGAAAGACGGCAGTGGGCGGTGGCGCCGGTGGGCGGTCCGGCTGGTCGTGATGCTGGGCCTGCTCGGCCTGGGCACCTGGGTCGCGTTCCAGGTCAGCCCCTGGCCCTCGGTGTGGGCGATCCGCTGGGTCTTCGATCGCGGCGCCGCTGATGCCAGCGACGCCCTGCGGAAGCACCTGCCTCAGGGCGTGACCGAGCAGCGCGGCCTGCGCTACGACGCGCAGGACCCCGATGCGCTGCTGGACGTGTACTTCCCGCCCAACGTGCAAGGCAGCGCACAGCGCCTGACCACCGTCGTGTGGGTGCACGGCGGCGGTTTCGTGTCGGGTCGGCGTGAGGATGTCGCCCACTATCTGCACATCCTCGCCGCGCGCGGCTACGTCGTGGTGAACGTGGATTACAGCATCGCCCCGGGCGCGACCTGGCCCACGCCCACGCGCCAGCTCAACGCGGCGCTGGCTTACCTGCAACAGCATGCGGGTGCATTGAACATCGACCCCACGCGCATCGTCCTGGCAGGCGATTCGGCGGGAGCACAGATCGCCGCCGAGACGGCCAATGCGATCACGTCGCCCGCGCACGCACGCCGCGTCGGCGTGACGCCGGCCCTGCAACCGTCGCAGGTGGCGGGCGTACTGTTGTTCTGCGGGCCGTACGACGCCGAGTTGGTGCGATGGGACAGCCCGTTCGCCGGTTTCATGCGCACGGTGTTGTGGGCATACATGGGGCGCAAGGACTTCCTCGACGATCCCCGCCTGGATGCGTTCTCGGTGGCGCGGCACGTCACGCCCGCGTTCCCACCCGCCTTCATCAGCGCCGGCAATGCGGATCCGCTGGAGCCGCATTCGCGCGCGCTGGCTGATGCGTTGCGCGCCCAGGGCGTGCGCGTGGACACGTTGTTCTTTCCGAAGGACTACACCCCTGCATTGGCGCACGAGTACCAGTTCAACCTGGATACCGACGCGGGCCGGCAGGCGATGGATCGGAGCGTGGCGTTCCTCAACGGGTTGCAGATCCGCGAAGCCGACGGCGCGGGCGTCAGATCGCCACCGCCAACGGAGCAGGATCCCTTGCCGGAGCGGCGATGAGCGTTTCGGCACGTTGGCGATCGACGTGCCGGCACAGCAGCCCCGCGCGTTGCCGCGCCCACTGCGTAGCCCATCCGATCGCGCGTTCCTCGCAGCGCACGGCCATCTCGAACGGCGCGATGTCGCCGGTCCGCACCTGCACGCTCAACACGAGCCCCGCATTGAGCGGCCGCACTTCCGCGATCAGGACGTCATCCAGACGCAACTCGCAGCCGGCGGGAGTGCGGTGCCACGCGAAGCGTTCGGGCAGGGTGTGCTGGGCGTTCTTCATCACGATGTCCAACGTGGCGGGCTCCGAAGGATGGCTGGCCAGACCTTGCGGCAGGCCCCGTGCAGGCGGCGTCAAGCGCGCGTGGGAGGCAGGTGGGGGCACCCTGGCGTTCAGTGGTCCGTGAATGTCGTGGTCGGGGCGTGACGGATGGGACATGGCGGCCGAGGCGGCGCAGGAAAGACTCGGCTGCCCACCGGAGCCCGCCCATGTCCCTGCGCCTGACCTGCCTGCTGCTCTCGCTCGCCGCCCTGCCTGCGCTCGCCCAGCAAGCCCCCACCCGGGAACACTTCGCCAGCCCCGGCCATGAAGCGGCCTACCACGACTGGCACTACACGCCGGTGGTGAAGGTGGGCGACATGGTCATCGTCTCGGGCATCCCGGCGGCGGGCCCGGGCACCTACGAGGAGAAGGTGCGGCGCATGTTCGTCGCGTTGGGCAAGGAGCTCGAACAGGCGGGCGCCAGTTACGCCGACGTGGTCGAGCTGACCACCTTCCATACCGGGCCCACCGATCCGAAGAGCTTCCAGGAGGAGTTCGCGCGGTTCGCGCCGATCCATCACGCATTCTTTCCCACGCACTACCCCGCGTGGAGCGCCGTCGGCACCAGCGCGCTGCTGGCGCCCGGCGCGGTGGTGGAGATGCGCGCGGTGGCGATGATCGGTTCGGGACGCGCGCCGAAGGCGGACATTCCGACGCCGAGGGCGCCGACGCCGTGATGCGCCTGCAGCGCCGCTAGGCGACCGGCGCCAGCGCCTTCTGCTCGAAGTAGTCGATCAGGGGGGCGCAGCGTTCGATCAGCGCCGCGATCGCGGGCAGTTGGAGGGCGCCGCGTTGATCATCGAAGCTGCGCCAGAACTCCGTGATGAAGACGCCATCGGGATCGTCGGGTACCTGGCTGATGATGTATTCGAGACAGCCGGGGCTCTGGCACGCGACGCTGGCCACCTCGCCCAGCACCTCGACGAAGGCATCGCGCGCGCCGCGATGCACCTTGATGAAGGTGGCAAGACCATAGGAATAGCTCGTCGAAAGCGGCGCGGCAGCGAGATACATGGCGTAGAAGTCTTTCGTGGCCAGCCTGCGTCGTCGCGGGCCATAAGTCACAAAGAGGTGTTGCCCACGCGCGTCGAACATTCATCTTTGTGCAGGGGTGGCATCACGCGCCTGTGGCCGGTCGGGCGCTGGGGGCTACGAGATCCAGTGTTGCCCTTTGGCGGTATTTCTTCTCTCACTAAGGTCCAGCGTTGGATGTTTTTCGGCCGTTCTTCTCACACCAAGGTCCAGCGTTGGATGTTTTTCGGCCGTTCTTCTCACACAAACATCCAACGTTGGATGTTTTTCGGCCTTTCTTCTCACACAAAGGTCCAACGTTGCATGTTTTTCGGTGTTTCTTCTCACACAAAGATCCAACGTTGCCCCTTTTTGATGCAACGCTGGATGTTTTTCGGTGTCGCGACCCTCTTTTTCGTCCGATGGCGCATGGCCGCGGCGGACGCCGGTCGTCGCGCGGGGCGGCTGGCGCGGTCTTAGAAGCGCACGCCCACCGGCAGATAGCGCCACTGGCCCACCGGCATCTTCGCCAGCGCGACCCGGCCGATGCGGAGGCGGCGGATCGATACCACCTCCAGCCCGCCTTCGCGACACCGGTGGCGCAGCTCGCCGGGTTGCACGTTCTTGATCGCGAACCTCAGCCGCACCTCGTTCTGCCAGCTGACCTTGCACGGCGCCAACCCACGGCCCTGGTAGGTGGCCGCGTGGCCGATGCGGCTGAGCGTATACGGCCCGGTCTCGCCGCGGACTTCCACCACGAACTCCTGTTCGATCTGCGCATAGTCCTCGGTCAGGCGGCGCCACACGCGACCATCCTGGCTGAGCACCATCAGTCCGCTGGCCTCGGTATCCAGCGGCACGAGCGCGGTGAGGCGGTGCAGGTGGCGTTTCAACGGGCGCACGCCGCTGTCGTCGTCCGCCATGTGCGTGGCCGGCACCGCCAGTGCCGCGGCCTCCTGCCAGGCGATGCCGTCGGGCTTGTGCAGCAGCAGCGTGGCGGGCTCGGCAGCGCCAAGTTCGGCGGTCGGATCGATTTCCACCCGCTCTTCGGTGACGGGATGCTGAGGCGCTTCGATCGTTTCGCCGTCCACGGTGACCCAGCCGCCTTCGATGTACTGCTCGGCTTCGCTGCGTGAGCAGCCGGCCAGTTCGGCGACGCGCTTGGCAAGGCGGATGGGCTCGGACATGGGGCCGGACAACTCGGAAGGGGAGGCGCGGGCGTCGGGGTGGACGGAAGCCGCAGGAAGGCGAGGCGGGTGCCGGCAGACATGAAAAAGGCCCGCATCGCTGCAGGCCTTCCAGAATCAAACATGGTGGCCGGGGAGGGAATCGAACCCCCGACACAGGGATTTTCAATCCTGCGATCCGCTTGTCGGTCAGATACGGGGATATGCCGTTACCCCTTGTATAACAATGGCTTGAGGCGCATTATAGTCCGGCATTCGCTGGGGTCTGCGGTGATGGAAGTTACCCCGGTGTTACCCCAAGGCAGAGAACGCTATGGATGTTGTGCGCTTTACAGAGGCCCGGGTGGGCAAGATCCGGGCCGACGTCAAATCGGGGCGCCGGGAGTATCAGGACGAGGACGTATCTGCTTTGCGCTTGCGCGTCAGCCCGACCGCAGCCTCCTGGTACGTCTTAAAGCGCTCGCCCGGCGGCAGCCTGCTTCGGGTCCTGCTGGGGCGGTCTGATGAACTGTCCGTGGAGCAAGCCAGAAAGCGCGCCATACGCACCGTTGCGGCGATCCTGGAGGGGAAAGATCCGGGGCAAGAGAAGCGACAGCGAAGGCAGCAGGAAATTCGCGAAGGGCTGACCTTGGCTGACGGGCTGAAGATCTACATGGCGGAGAAGGACAACCTACGCTCGGCTACGCGAATGACTTATGAGCGGGACATCCGGACAACCTTTGGGGATTACCTCGACCGTCCGCTCATCGAACTCACTCCGGACAAGGTGCGCGACCGCCACAGGGATCGAAAGACACGTCCAATCCGCTCACAGGCGCGTGTTGCGAGCAGCCAGGCGCGCGAGCGCATCACCGCGAGCCCGAGCAGGGCAGATGGCGCCGTGAGGGCCTTGAGGGCCGTGGTGAACTACCTTCGGATCACTCGCGAATTGGATCTGCCGGACGTGGCGGCAAAGATCACCGCTACTCGCGGCTGGGGCAATGTGGCTAGGCGCAAGCGCGCCCTCCTGGGTGAGAATCTGCGGGAGTTCGTTTCAGCCGTGCGAGCGTTGCCCGACGACCTGCCGCCGGATCTAACTGGAACCCAGCGGGATCTGACGCTGTTTCTTCTCTGCACGGCGCTGCGGTGGTCTAGTGCCGCGGGCTTGGAATGGTCGGAGATCGATTTCCGAGCTAAGACGATTTCGGTGCCCGCCGACCGCATGAAGGGCAAAGCCCAGCATTCCCTGCCGTTGGGTCCGGCGATGATCGCCATGCTTAAGGTGCGGCAGCAGACGGCAAGGTCAGAGCGCTTTGTCTTTCCGGGTCTGGGAAAATTGGTCAGAGGTCGGCCAACGCATGAACCTCTGGCCCGTCTATCTGTTCGTTTCCTGAGCAAGATTCTGGACAGTGACGGTCAATCTATCGCTTGGTCGCCCCATGATTTGCGACGGACCGCGCTAACTCTGCTGGAGGCGATGGACGTCAGTGCGTATGCCCTAAAGCGCATCGCCGCGCATAGTCAAGAGGGTGATGTGACAGCCGGATATCTTACGGATGATGTGAACCGGCTTCGTGCTCCCATGGAGCGGTTGGAGGCTGCTGTGTTTGGGCTAACCAGTTCTGGCGGCGTGGAGTCGATTGAGGCGAGGAGGAGTCGTGGCAATCAATAAGGCGCGGATCAAAGAGATCTTTGATCGGTGGGCGCATCTTTCTCAGCCCGAACGTGAGGTGTTCATTGTGCGGGACATCGAGTACCTCATGGCCAACCCGAAGACAAAGTTTGGGCACTACCAAAGCCAACTGGTCGCTGACACGGATCTGCTAGTGAAGAGGCACTATCCAGACCTCTCGCCAGAGGAGCGCGCCAGCTTCATGGTCGAGCGCGGGCTGGTGCCCAGACTGACCGTGCAGGAGGGCAACGAAGACTCTGTTGCCAGACAGATTCGGCGGCATAAGTCGAACGCGGCGCGACGTAACGGGGGACAGAAATAGGGCCTTTCGTGTCCGTGATCCAATAGCGCTCACATCATAAGGTCATCCCACACCGTCAATGACGGGAAGTCACTGGGATGATCGATGAATACCAATTCGCATGCCTCTCGCCGGCTCTCGGAACGAGAGACCGCCGCTTACCTCGGCGTATCTCAACGAACGGTTGCCGACTGGCGGCTGAGGTCCGTCGGTCCGGCATACAGCAAGCTGGGCACTAGTCGCCGCGCCCGCATCGTCTACGACGTCACTGACCTCGACGCCTTCCTGGCTGCCGGTCGAGTTGAACCGAAGGCCGCCTGATGTTGCCCGTGCGCCGCAAAGCGCTCGTGGTCGCCATCTGGGAGGCGATCATTGAGCGTCTCTGGTGGGAACGGAGGCGCAAATGAAAGCGCCCCAGGTCACCTGCGTCCCTCTCGATGTTGTCATGAGTATCGAGTTTCCACCTCGTAGGACCCTGCTTTCCCCTTGGCTCGCAGCGAGCAGCATCAACATGCTGACGGCCTACCGGGGGACCGGAAAGACGTGGACCGCCCTTTCCATTGCCCTAGCCGCCGCGAGCGGTGGGCAGTTCCTGCGTTTCGCTGCTCCGGAGCCGTGCCGTGTTCTCTACATCGATGGAGAGATGGCGGCGACTGAGCTTCAGGGCCGGCTTGGGCAACTTCTCCCGATGTTCCCGGACTTCGATCACGCCAACTTCTGCCTGATCACGCCTGATCTCCAAGAGTCCGCGCTCCCGGATATCTCGACCAAGCGGGGCCAAGAGGAGCTCAATCCTTGGACGTCGCAGGCCGATTTGATCGTGGTCGACAACCTGTCTTCGCTGGCCCGTACCGGGGTTGAGAACGAGGCGGAGTCTTGGTCGGCGGTTGCGACGTGGGCCCTGCGGATGAGGCGAGAGGGCCGCGCGGTCCTTTTCATTCATCACACGGGCAAGAACGGCCAGCAGCGCGGCACAAGCAAGCGCGAGGATCTGCTGGATACCAGCATCGTCCTGAGCCGGCCGGACGATGCGCAGCCAGGCGCTGCATTTACTTGGGAGTGGTCCAAGGTCCGCGGCCTGCACGGCGCGGAGATCGAACCGCTCAACGCCCAACTCATCACCAACGCCCACGGGCGCCTCTCATGGTCATGCCGGTCAGCCGGGGACGCGCGCTCGGACCAGGTGCGGGAGCTTCTCGCCGAGGGGCGGACGGTCTCACAGATCGCAGAGGAGCTCGGCGTCTCCCGCTCGGTGGCCGGCCGCTACGCCAAAAAGGTCAGGGATTCGTCCCAGTCATACCAGGAGGCTTCCAGTGGCTTCTGATCCCAATTTGCAGGGCGTCCCAGCATCCCACCCTCTAAAGAGGGGTGGGATGTGGGACGGCACCTATCCCAGCGTCCCAGCGGGTCAGTGGGATGGGCTGGGACGAGTGGGATGCCTGCCATGACCAGCTATCTCGACCGCCTGTTGACCGCCTGCCTACTGGGCCCGCTGCGGCCAGGGGAGATCTCCCACGTCGAGGTGGTCCACGAAACCGCGTGCGCCTTTCTGCAGGACGGGCCTTGCAATTGCACTCCCGAAATCACCGTCCACGGTTCCAGCCGTGTCTACGCCATCGGCCCTGATGGCAAACCCACCCACACGCAACGACACCAGTAGAGGATCAGACATGCAGACCTACTCAGTTGAACTCGCGAAGAACAGCGGCGCCGGTAACGGCACCCCCCAGTCCTGGTCCGGTGGCCATGGCGTCATTGCCGTGGAGGCCACCTTCGGCGGGGGCAGTGTCGCCCTTCAGTTCGTCGGCCCCAATGGCGCGTGGCTTCCGGTCCTGGATGCCATCACGGGCGTGGCCATAAGCCTCACGGCAGCCGGCAGCGCTCGGTTCTTCCTGCCGCCGGGATCCATTCGCGTTGTCGCCACGACTGCAACGGCGGTGTATGCCATCGCCGCCCGTGTGCCCGCCTGAAAATTACAGGAGATACAGGTGATGAAAGACTTGCTTACAAGCATTCGGAAGCGATTTTCAGGACGTCGCCGCGACGACGTGCAGGTTGTCGAAACCATCCTGGCCGAGCTGGAAGGTGAGATCGCAACCGTCGAGGCCGTACTCACCCGGAGCCGCGAGACGTACGGCGCGGCGTTGATTAGCGGAGAAGCCAAGGAAGGCGACGCAATCGAACAGGCCATGCAGGAGGCTGAGGGGATGCTTCATCGGCTGCGGGTTGCCCGCGATGCCGTCCAGATGCGTCTGGAAGAGGCCAAGGCCGCGAGGGCCAGGGCAAGTCTTGGTGAGCGGTGGGCTCAGACGAGTGCAGCCCTTACGCGCCGCCAGGAGGCGTTTGTAGCGCTTGAGGAGTCCGCCAAAGCCTTCGGCGCCGCTTACCGACGAGCAGAAGAGGCGGCCACGGCTGCCTATGAAGCGCTGCCGGTGCGGCAACGTCCGGCGCCAGGGTGCGCCCCGGTCTACCTGCAGCCCGAATACACCGATTTGCGTGGCGAGGTGGGCTTACTGCTTTCGTTGGCTACCGACGGCCGGTGGGGCGGTCAGACCGGCTCTGTTCTGCACGAACTGCGCGAGCAGCCCACATTGACCGCGCGCAGTGCCGCGGCAGCCGCTGAGTGGCTTGCTTTGCAAGACCCGAAGGAGGTCGCATGACCATCGAGCACCAGCAAGCTCCTGCGGGCTCGGAGTCCACGGGTGTGCGTGTCACTGCGAACGTCACGGGAACGTCTTCCGGGCTTCCCAGTTGGGCGCCGACGCCTCCCGAACTGCCTCCGGTCAATCCCTACGAGCAGCAGGATCCGGCGACCTTGGGGGAGGCTGCGCAGATAGCTGCCATGGATGCGCCCGCGGCACGGCCAAGCCACTACGCCATTGAAGTGCACCCCGATCACGCGGGTACGCCGGAGGCCATGGCGGAAGTGCAGGGGCTGCAATCTCTGCTCTATGCGGCGGGAATGCCGGCCAACGAGGGCACAGGCCTAATGCAGGCCATTGCCGTCGAGCTGAAGGCATCACCCGAGCCCATGGCCGACGCTGCTTTCGAACAAATGGCCGCACAGACCCATGCGCTGCTCAAAGGACGATTGGGAGAGCAGGAGTTCGTCCGGCGGCAGGAGGCCTTGGGTCGCCTACTCACCGAACTGGACTCGCAAAGCGGTGGACGGCTCGGGGACTACCTGGAAGAGAACGCCCATGTCTTGCTGAAGCCGTTGGTGTACTCGCGCCTGCTGGCCCATGCGGCCCGTCTCGATCAGAGGAAGCGCCCATGAACACCTCGAATATCTCGACGCTCCATCCGCGGAGTGGGCTCAGCGCCATCGATCGCCTCGACTACAGCAACCTGACCCCGCTGGAAGCGGCCCGATTGGTTGAGGAGAACGTGGATTTGGAGAGGCGCCTGCGCGCTCAGATTGAAGCGTCTGGCGGAGACGCGTCGGCCCTGGACGCCATCGCCGCCGAGTTCAAGCAACTGGAGGCCGAGGCGGAAACGGAAGCCTGGGCGCTGCGCCTGATGGCCTTCTGCATGACGAGGAAAGCCCATGGCTCGTGAACTATGCCGAGAGATCTTGCGGAACATCAGCGGTCGGGACTTCTCAGAGGCGGACATTGAGCGGATGTCGGCGACCGTCGAGCGTAGGGCTAAGGCTCTGCTTCGAAAGGATGGCCTGCTGTCGCCCAATGACGCGATCACCTTGGCCGCCGAACGCCTTGTGGCTGACAAGCAGCGCAAGGCCATGGAGCTCAAGCGCGTCACCCTGATCAATGAGCGCAAGCGCTTGGAAGCCGTGTCCAACATCAGCGAGAACTGGGGCACCCAGCTTGGGCTGGGCCTGCGCTCTCTGGTGACGGGTACACAGCGAGGGGTGAAGGGCGCCCGCATCTCGGCTGCGGGTCAGCAAGACGCCCTGCGCGCGGAGCTAGTGGGTGGTCTGCACGCCAGCCTCGCCAAGCTGGGTCCGGATGATCTAAGGCTATTCACGACAGATGTCGTTGAGGACGACATCGCGCGAGGCCTTTGGCACCTGTCGCAGGAGGAGCCTGATGCTGCCCAACTGGCGAGGCTGTCGCCGGCGGCTGTACGCCTGGCCGGGGTGGTGAACCAGTACCAGGAACTCGCCAGGCTGCTCGCCAACAAAGAGGGGGCGAGCATCGGCAAATATCAGGGCTACGTCTTTCGGGCCACTCACGATCCGCAACGCATTGCCGGCAAGGAGTCGGCATGGCGCCGCATTGCTCAGGAGTCCTTCGATCTGCCCAGGATGATGGAAGAGATGGGCGCGGACGACGAGCAAGCCATGCTGGACTCCCTGTTCCTGGCTCTATCGACAGGCTTGCACCTGCGTTTCACTGCACCGATGGATGGCAAGGGCACGCCCAACGTTGCCAACCGTGTGTCGCAGGAGAAGGTTGTCCACTTCAAGTCGGCGGACGACTTCATCAAGTACAACCGAGAGTTCGGGTACGGCAACCTGCGCGAGACCATCGTGGCTGGCCTGGAGCAGAGCGCCCGCAACACTGGGTTGATGCGCGTCATGGGTACGAATCCCGGCTCCTTCGTGGAGAGCCTGGAGGGGCAGCTTGCCAAGCGCATGCGGCAGAAGGGCGCCAGTCCTGCCGACACCAAGCGCTTCCGCAAGGACGTGCAGGACGCCCGCAACCGGCTTGCCGAGGTCGATGGATCTTTGGACGTGCCCGGCAATTCAACTCTGGCGACGTACTCCCAAGCGATCCGCGCGGTGCAAACCATGTCGAGCCTGGGCGCCAGCCTCATCTCATCGTTCACTGATCTCGGCTTCTTCGCGCTGTCGGCTCGTCACAACGGGATCAACATCTTGCAAGCGGCAGGGTCTGCTGTCAGCGGCTTGTTCAAGGGGAGGCCGCAAGCTGAGCGGATCGAGCTGGCCTCGGCGTTGGGTGTCGTCTTCGAAAGCATGGCGGGCAAGCTCGCCTCTCGCTTCAGTCTGGACGATGGCGGCCGAGGTGCTATCGCGTCCGCGCAGCAGCAGTTCTTCAAGTTGAACCTGCAGCGCTGGTGGACCGATAGCCTGCGTTTCGCGGCTGCCGAGATGCTGTCGCACAACCTGGCTGCTCAAGCCTCAAAGGCCTTCACTGACCTCGATCCGCGCCTGGTCAAGACACTTGGCCTCTACGGGCTTGATGAGGCTGGCTGGAACGTCGCCCGGAAGGGCGTGCAGGTTGCTGAGGACGGCACCGCGCTGTTATCCCCCGCCAACATCCAAGATGAAGCCGTAGCGCGCGCGTTGAGGGCGTACTTCACGGACCAAAACGGATATCTGATGTTGTCCCCGGATGCGGAAACTCGCTACCTCACCAAGCTGGGAACCCAGAAGGGAACGGTGGCCGGTGAAGCAGTCCGTTTCGCCATGCAGTTCAAGTCCTTCAGCGTCGCGTTCTCGCAACGCATGATCGGGCGCGAGCTGCTGACCCACATTGACCCGAACGTGCGCGGCGCCGGCGTCTACGGCACGGCCATGACCAACGGTGCCGCTCTGTTGGGGTTGTCGCAGCTCTTCCTCATGTCGACCGTGATGGGCTACCTCGCCATGTCGATGAAGGATGTGCTGAAAGGCAAGGAACCTCGGGATCCGGGCGACATCGAAACCATGCTGGCCGCCATGCAACAGGGTGGGGGCCTCGGCATCATGGGGGACTTCCTCTTTGGCCAGGCCAACCGTATGGGCGGTGGCTTCATTGGGACCATCGTCGGCCCGACCGCTGGCGATCTGGAGGCGGTGGCCAATATCTACTTCAAGGGTCGCGAAGCGGCGCTGGATCCGGACAAGAGCGTCGAGGTGGGGGATCAACTCTTCCGCCTGACCTACGGCAACCTCCCCGGGAACAACCTTTTTTACGTGAAGCCGGTGGTGGATTACCTGTTCATGTGGAACCTCAACGAGTCTATGAACCCGGGCGCCATGCAGCGCATGGAGAGGCGGGCCGCTGAGCAGGGCCAGGAGTTTTTCATTAGCCCGAGCCAGCGCGTGGCCGAGCAGCAGGCGGGAGCCCGCTGATGGCGCGCTTCCAGCCCGGCCGGTCCGGTAACCCGAGCGGAAAGCCCAAAGGGGCGCGCAGCCACACAGCCCGCGCCTTCGATGGGTTGCTCAGCAAGAAGGATCAACTGGCGATCATCCAGGCGGTGGTCGACAAGGCCAAGGCCGGTGACGTCTCCGCCGCCAATGCCCTGATGGATCGCTTTTGGCCCAAGCGGCGAGCGGCCGCCGCTGATGTCCAGTTGGATATGCCAGCCGGCTCCCTGACCGAGCGAGGGGAGGCCGTCATCGGCGCCGTATGCGCAGGCGAGCTGACCGTAGACGCCGGCGCAGACCTTCTGCAGGCGTTGAGTGCGCTTGCCAAGCTGGTCGAAACCACCGAGTTCAGTGAACGGTTGGCAGCCTTGGAGGCCAAGCTGACCCCCAAAGGAGAACGCAAATGAGAACCCTAGATACCCGTCTGGCACGCCTGGAACACGCCGCCCCGCTGCACTGTGGCTATCGGTTCCTGTCCGTGGCGGAGAGCCCGGAAGAGGCCGCCCGGATCCGCAAAGAAGCTGACGCCCATGGCGTCACCATCGGCCTCCTCATCCACACTTACCTGCGACCGGAGAAGATCCTATGAAGACCGAACACCTGCGGCGCGTTGAGCGCCTGGAGGCCCAGCAGGACGAGCGGCCGGATATGGTGGTCCTGATGTGCCAGGACGGGAAAACGGACGCCACCATCGCCAGCTATCGCGCGACAACCCCGCCTGACCTCCAAGCCGAGCTGGTGGTATGTGTGAGGAGGTTTACCTGACTCTCCGCTGGTTGCAGGCGGACGCCACTATGACCCCGACATCAGCCGGTCTCAGTGACAGAGACGCGGATCATTCAGCATCTATTTCTTGAGTTCCCGGAAGTTATCCACAGAATTGTCAACAGATTGCTGTTAGGCTTTATCCACAGGGGATGAAGCGCCCAGCGCTTCGGTCATCGAGGGAGATCGCGACTATGACCAACAAGGTCCTGAGCGTCGCAAACACATTCATTGATTTGGGCATCCGGGAAGGACGGCCCATTTCCAACATGAAGTTGCAGAAGCTTCTCTATTTCGCGCATGGGCACAGCCTTGGGTTGCGCGATAGGCCGTTGGTCGATGAAGCGCCAGAAGCTTGGACGTATGGCCCCGTGTTCCCTTCGGTCTATCAAGCATTCAAGGCTTGGGGCTCAGCCAATATAACCGCCCCGGGCCTGTGCTACGTGTGGCAACCGACTGGTGTCGTGCATATGCCACCTCCCCCGGTTGTCGATCAAGGAGACATAGAGCTGATTCACGCAGTGTGGGAAGCTTATAAGGATCGTTCTCCGATAGAGCTTTCCAACATGTCGCACGCGCCAGAGGGGCCTTGGGCGAAAGCGCATGGACAGTATCGAAATGCTGACATTAGTGATGAGTCGCTGAAGGCTTACTTCCGGCCGCAGCCGAACTGAGCACTACGCCATGACTCAATCACGGAAGGAAGAGCCAGGGAAGCATCCAATCAAGCTAGAAGAGCTTGTTTACAACTTCAGTGACAAGCTTGCTGACGAAGCTCGCGCGACCCCAGAAAGCGGCTCGAAGTATCGAGAGGAAAAAGCTTGGTATCAGCATGAGGCTGAAGCGGAGCGGCTTCGAGGAATGGTTGTGGCAAACGACCAGCGCGTGGAAGACATGAAGATGCGCAGCAAGTATGCAGCCAAGGCATTTGGTCTAGCGGAGTGGGCTGTTTGGTTCTGGTGCGCAATGTTCACGGCAGTTGGTATTGCAAATGCCGCTCTGGGAAAGCCTATTCTCAGCGACACCGGTTTGATAACCCTGACGAGCGGCGCGACAGTGAACGTAATTGCCATTTGTGTAATCGTCGTGCGTGGCCTCTTTCCGCAGCCCGCGGCAAAGTAATCATGGCAAAAGCGCTGCTCTGTTATGGGGTTTCCAGCAGTGACTTCACTAACGACTAGCAGCTTGAGGTTCGCTTCAGCGGTACGGGATGGACTGAAGCAGGACAGCAGTGGGCGGCCGCCTAGTCAGAGCTGAAGGTTATTCGGATGGCGAAATGCTACTTGGCCGGGCATGGATCTTGTAGTCCCAAGATCTCACGCGAGCACTATCTATCCGCCAGTGTTTTGAAGGCAATTGCGCCCGGTAATGACCTAAGTGTGGGTGGAATGCCTTGGCAAGAGCCATATACGATGCAAGGTATCGGCATTGGCTCTATGCAATCAAACATCCTTTGCCGGTCACACAATTCTCAGCTTGCAGAACTAGACGCGGAGGCCGGTCGATTCGCCAATGCTTTGGTGGCCGCAGATAAATCTCCTGAATCTATTGCTCCGGAAACCGAAATCAATGGTTCTCTCTTTGAGCGATGGCTCCTGAAGGTGCTTATCGGCGCAACTGCCGCCAAGACATTGACGAACTCGCCGTTCGCCGAAGCTCATTTTGACATTCTGTTAGGCAAAGATTGGCCTGAAGGCTGGGGTCTGTACGTAGGGCCCTCGCCTCAGCCGGAAATATTCACCCGGGACCTACTGCTGGAGACCGTGGTTCACCCGCAGACAAAAGAAGTCAAAGCTGCTTCGTTTCGGCTTGCTGGAGTGCGGCTTTGGTTGTTGCTCGGTAAGCCAGATGACCCAAATTGGTACGGGCTGTATCGGCCAAGGGGGCTGGTTTTTCACAATGATCAACTGACGAGGTCGATTGGCTTTCTATGGCGGAGCCCTGGTAGCAATCGCGCCGTGATTTTTTCAAAGCTAGGGGTGACCGATTCTACGGCGCCTCATCAGTTAGGTTGGCGAAAGAAGTAGCGGTTTTTCCCTTAGGGTGGAGTCATTGAATGAGTGAAGCAGGACTACGAAAGGATCCAACCGCGATAGCCACAGCGCTTGGTGTTGTGGTGGGTGCATTGGTCGCGGTCGCCACCTTCCTGGCAACTTACACCTTTGTCGAGAGGCCAAAGTTGCGGCTGGAAGAGCGAAAGCTTGCTCTTGAAGCGTACAAGCAGGCGGTCTTGTTCCAACCCAAAGTCGATTTCGACTGTTCTCCAACGGCGTTGAATGAATTGACTATCGAGGTGATATGCGAGGCGCGGAACGAAGGGGAGTTTGCCGCCTCATATGAACTTGATTCAGTTGAAATCCTGCCGTTCGACCGGGAAAAGCTATCCATCAAGCCAGGTTCCAATTGGTATTCGGTCGAGAAAAGCGAGACCAGAAGCTTTGTCACTCCCGATGGCGCTAGTAGTCTGAAGTTCTTAGTTCATTTGGGTGAGGACGTGCCATCAGGCACCACTTCCCAACGTTTTATAGCCCACATCACTTTTGTGAGTAGTACCGATCGTGAGTTGACTGACTTGGTGGTAAAGCATTTTCCAGACACTAGTTCGTTGGTGGAGAACAGTAGGTCCGTTAGAACAAAGTTGAGGGTCATTGCGTTGCCTGCCCCGAATCGTAGGTAGTGCGTGGCATTAAGGGTCGAGTTTGTTGAATCTCAGGCGGCGCGACCACTCAAAGGAATGCTTCGTCCATGGACGATCCCGAAGTCAGTTGGAAGCAGGTAGGCGAGGAGGTTTGGCTGGTCTACCGGGGAATGGCCTTGGCTAAGTTCCGGCCGGACGGGCCGGGTTTCCGGGTTTCCACTCGCTCCTATATCGCCGGCTTCCAAGAGAGTCGCCTTTTAGCCACGCGAGGCGGCGCGAAGCGCTACATTGAGGCCTGGTTGGCTAAGTGGGGGGAGAACGCCAAGGCAGAGGTCCGCAACAGGCTCGCCCCGGCCCCACAAAGCTCATCGGGCGATTGCCTTGGTCGTCCATACCCGGAAATCGCGGTGAAGCCAAGAAAGACCAGGAAGAGGCGGTAGGACAACCCCTACAGTAGAGCGCGGCCTTGGCTGGCTTGAAGGTGACAGCAGATTGGGCTGATTCTATTCAAGCCCAGCGCGGGCCGTTGGCAGCTCAACCGCGCTCCCCTTGAGCAAGGGAATGGGCTACCTTGGGGTGGGGATAAGAGGAGGGGCTCATGGTAGGGGAGATCTGGCAGTCGATAACTGACTACTTGAAAGACAAGGCTGTTAGCCCGCTTACGGGGGCATTCTGCTTGAGCTGGTTGGCATGGAACTACAGGTTGCCCATCGCCTTATTCTCAGACCTGCCGATACCCAAGAGGTTCGGCTACATAGATTCCGTCCTCTATCCGGGCTGGGAGGATGTTGCGTTGCGTGGAATTGTGCTTCCAGCGCTTTCGGCAACGATCTACCTGCTGTGGTACCACAAGCCCGCTCTCTGGTTCTACGAAAAGAAGCTTCACCAAAGACGGGCGCTTCTAGATAAGAGAAATCAGGTTGAGAAGACGCGCCTGCTCACTGAGGAGGAGGCGGATCGCCTTAAATCTAGAAGTGCTCGTGATGTCGCACGGCTAGAAAGTCGCTTGCGGGAAGCTACGCAGAGAAACCAGGTTCTCGAAGAAGCCGCTGTGTCCACGACCGAGAGGATGGCATCGTTAGAGACTCGTTTGACAGAGTTCGAGGCGGCGGACCGTACCCTGCCTCGCGGAAGTGTCAGTAGAGATCAAGCCGTCACAAAAATCTTGTTGAATCAAAGTTGGGTTCTGCACTTCAACCCTGCTAGCGGAGGGCGGAAGCCCATCGCCTTTGGCAAGGACGGCGTGGTGCTAGAGGGGCGAAATCACAACGAACATTCGTGGAGTGTCAACGAGGGGCTCTTGCACCTCCACGATGAAGGGGGTGCAATCTTCAGCGTCTTCGGTTTTGATGTAAGCAGAGGTGCATTCTTGATGCTGGATAATGAAAGTCCCAAAGCCATGAAAGGGCAGTTCATTGTTCACCCGTAGGATTTGAGGTAAAACCGTGCCACAGCTCCCGACTGTGAAGCATCAGCTTGAATGCCGCGCGTTCCTTCTTGCCTCCTTGAATCAAGTCGAGTGCTTCCTGAGCGTCCTTCAGAAGCTTGATGCGGTTCGGCACTTCGAATGCCGGGTCACTTTTGAGTGACTCGATGAACTCACTTAGCTCGCCCTTTGCCTCGCCGGTGTAGTCCTGCGCTAGCGACTCAAAGATGGACGAGAGGAAGTTGAGAGTTGGCAGATTGGGGTGCATATTCTGCATAACGTGGGGAGCGCGAAGGATCGGACAATGCGTGCGCTTGAAGCTCGTCTGTCGTGGTCTGAGCGCTGTGCGGCCACATGCTCTGCCGTGCTCGCCAGATATGACATAAAGAAATTGGGGGATCCTAGAGACCGCCTCGCTGCGAAGGCGGCAGATTATGTCGCTGAACTACACAGCGCCCAGCTCATGGCTTTGCGCGGAAAACACTACGCTGCCGCCGCTTCACAGATCAGGTTGCAGATGGAGGGAGCCTTGTCCGCGCTCTATCTACTGCACTTGGAAAGCAAACGAACAGCAGAAGAGCTCGAGGCAGACATGGTCTATCTGCCGTCAGCCAAGTCCATGTGGGCCCACTGCGCTAAGCTCCCAAGGATTGGGCCGAAAATTAGGCAGATCGCCTCGAGTCAAGGCCCGTTTCACAAGTTCACACACGGGGACATGCCTCAGATAAACCGGCGAGACACGCTCGGAAACTGGGCGGCTTCCTTCGTCACGCAGGAAGTGATGGTTCATTCAATCTTGGCTGACACTTTGCTACTGGCAGCGATGGACACGTTCTCATATGCCGTGAATGACAATGGCTTGCGGATGGCAATACGCAGCATCCGAGATGAGATCGTAGACCAGATGGGCGCTATCGGACTATCGATACCTAGCGATCAGATAGAAAGCCCTGAGCCGGTGCGATGACTACCTTTTTGCTTCGAGATAGATTCGTACTAGGTCAGCGCGAAATGCCCTATCTGCCGAGTTCACGAATTGGTGGGCTTGTAGTTTGGCGGTTCGTTCGTTGAGGTCTTTGCCTGCTAGGGCATCATGCGCCAACTTCTCTGCCGCCGCAGACTCGACAAGCTGTCTCCTGCTTGCCTTGCACTTCGAGCCTGCGGCAGTGATCGCCTCATTTGCGGATGATGCCTTTCCCGCGTACGACGCAACTGCGTCTTCTAGGCAAGTTCGGTAGGCAATTGCGTCTGCGCGAAGCATGGGGGTCGCTTCCTCTCCGCTGTTTGCAAGCTGAGCAGCTAGCGGTCCGGACACCACCATCAAGTAGATCGCGATTGCGGCACGAAGCATGCTCATGAGTTACCCCGGTGTTACCCCAGAGAGGACGTGCTCCTCAAACGAAAAGCCCCGCAGTGCCATAAAGCATTGCGGGGCTTACGTTTCACATGGTGGCCGGGGAGGGAATCGAACCCCCGACACAGGGATTTTCAATCCCTTGCTCTACCAACTGAGCTACCCGGCCATGGTTTGTCGCGGTACGGCTGAGCCGGTGCGAAGGCCGCAGATGATACGGATCGCTGCAGGGGAAGGCAAGCCGGATCCGGGCTGAACGCGTCGCGGGCGGGCGTGCGCGGCCTGTCCGCCACGGGCGCATCATCGGCGTTATCGAGGGCCCGTCCCCCGGAACGACAGGACTCCGACCATGAAACGCCTGATCCCCCTGACCCTGCTGGCCGCCACCTTGCTGGCGGGCTGCGCCACCGGCAAGCTCAGCACGGCCGAGAAACTGGCCCTCTACCGCGATCATGCGGGCGAACCGGTCAAGGATTTCCGCTATCTCGGCCATCTGAATGGCTGGGCACCGATCGGCGACGCGGCGCTGGCCGTCTGGACCCGGCCCAGCGAGGCCTACCTGCTGGAACTGAGCGGGCGCTGCCAGGACCTGGAGTACGCCACGGCCATCCGCATCACCCAGTTCGGCAACCGCGTGTCGGCGCGCTTCGACGACGTGCTGCCGCTGGGCGCCGGCACGTCGAGCATCAAGATTCCCTGCCGCATCGAGACCATCCGTCCGCTGGACGTGAAAGCGCTGCGTGCCAGCGAGAAGGAACTGCGCGAGGCATCGGCGGTGGAGCGCGAAGCGAAGGCCTGAGCCAGCCGAGGGTTACGGCGTGGGCACGTAGCCCGCCGGCTTGTCCGCGCCGCCGCCGAACAGGAATTTCTCCAGTTCCGCTTCCAGGAACGCGCGGTGCTTGGGGTCGCGCGGCGACAACCGGTTCTCGTTGATCAGCATGGTTTGGTGCGCCAGCCAGGCGGCCCACGCGGGCTTGCCCACGTTCGCGAAGATGCGCTTGCCCAGCTCGCCCGGATAAGGCACGAAATCGAGGCCTTCCGTTTCGCGGTGTTCGTACTGGCAGAAGACGGTGCGGGCCATCGGTCAATTCCCTAGCAGTTTGCGGATCGGCGCCGGCAGGCCCAGCGTGGCCAGTTCGCCACGCGCGACCCAGCGCAGCGTGTCATTGTCGCGCACCGCGTCGCGCAGGGCGACCTTGCGCAGCCGCAGCGGCTGCAGGTGCAGGCGGTAGTGGCTGAAGGTGTGCACGACGAGCGGCAGCGCTTCGGCCGCGTCGTAATCGCCTTTCATCTCGCGCGCGAACCAGTCGCGCATGCCCGCATCGGTCTCCGCCTGCGGCAGTGTCCACAGCGAGGCCCAGATGCCGGTCTCCGGGCGCCGTTGCAGCAGGACGTCGCCGGCCGGATTTTCCAGCCACAGCGCGGTGGCTTCGCGCTCGGGCAGCTGTTTCGACGGCTTCGGTGTGGGCAGCACGCCGGTGAGACCCTCGCGACGCGCGACGCAGTCGTCCTGCAGCGGGCATACGGCACAGGCCGGCTTCGCCCGCGTGCACAGCGTCGCGCCGAAATCCATTTGCGCCTGCGTGTAGTCGGCCAGGCGGCCGTCGGGTACCTCGCGCAGGTGGTCGTCTGCCAGCGCCCACAGTTGCTTCTCCACGACGGGAAGCGCAGGCCAGCCCGCGATGCCGTGGACGCGCGTCAGCACGCGCTTGACGTTGCCGTCGAGGATCGGGAAGCGGTCGTTCCAGGCCTGCGCCAGGATCGCGCCGGCGGTACTGCGGCCGATGCCGGGCAGCGCGTGCAGCGCATCGAAATCCCGTGGCAGATCGCCGCCGTGCTCGGCAACGCAGGCTTTCGCCGCGGCATGCAGGTTGCGGGCGCGGGCGTAGTACCCCAGGCCGGCCCAGTGCGCCATCACGTCGTCGGTGGAGGCCGCGGCGAGGTCGGGCAGGGTGGGGAAACGGTCGATGAAGCGCAGGAAGTACGGGATGACCGTGGCCACCTGCGTCTGCTGCAGCATGATTTCCGACAGCCATACGCGATACGGCGTGCGCGGATGCTGCCAGGGCAGGTCATGGCGGCCGTGTCGGTCGAACCACGCCAGCAGGCGGGAGGCGAAGGAGTCGGCGCTCACATGCCGCGTTCCGTGGGAGCGACGTCAGTCGCGATCGACCACCGCGATGGCGTCATCGCGACTGACGTCGCTCCCACAAAAGGCAGGCCGATGTCAGCCACCACCCAGCGCTTCCGGCAGCAGCGCGTCGACGAAAGCTTCCGCATCGAACACGCGCAAGTCTTCCACGCGCTCGCCGATGCCGGCGTAGCGGATCGGGATGCCGAACTCGCGCGCCAACGCGAACACCACGCCGCCCTTGGCCGTGCCGTCCAACTTGGTGACCACCAGGCCGGTGACGCCAACGGCGGCATGGAACTGGCGCAGCTGCGAAAGCGCGTTCTGCCCGGTGGTGCCGTCGATGACCATCAGCACCTCGTGCGGTGCGCTGTCGTCGATCTTGCCGAGCACGCGGCGGATCTTGCCCAACTCGTTCATCAGACCGGTCTGGGTGTGCAGGCGGCCGGCGGTGTCGGCAATCAGCACGTCGAAGCCGCGCGACTTGGCCGATTGCAGCGCATCGAACGCGACCGAGGCCGCATCCGCATCCTGGCCCTGCGCGACCACGGGTACGCCGTTGCGTTCGCCCCACGTCTGCAGTTGCGCCACGGCGGCGGCGCGGAACGTGTCGCCGGCGGCCAGCATCAGGCTGTGGCCGTCCTGCTTGAAGCGGCGCGCGAGCTTGCCGATGGTGGTCGTCTTGCCCACGCCGTTGACGCCCACCGTCAGCACGACGAAGGGCTTGCGCGCGGCATCGATCACCAACGGCTTCGCCACCGGCGTGATCAACGCGATCAGATCCTCGCGCAGCGCCTTCAGCAGCGCCTGCGCATCGGCGAACTCGCGTTCCTTCATGCGCTTGCGCAGGTCTTCGATGATCGCCGTGGTGGCGGGCACGCCCACGTCGGCGGTCAGCAACGCGGTTTCGATCTCGTCCAGCAGGTCGTCGTCCAGGCGCGGGTTGCGCGTGAACAGGCCGGCCAAGCCGAGCGCGGCGCTGGTGCGGCGCAGGCGATCGCGCCAGCCGGACTTGCCGGCGGGCGCCGCGGGCAGGGTGTCAGGCTCGGTCGGGGCCGATGCAGCGGGCGGCTCGGGCGTCGCCGCTGCCGCTGCTTCTGGCCCGGCCGCATCGGCGGGCGGCTCGCCCGGACCCCGCGGAAACGCGGCGGCGAGGTCTTCGGTGCTGGGGCGGGGCGGGGCGGCGTCGGGGCCGTCCTGGGGCTTCTTGCGGCGGAAAAAACCGATCATTTCAGGGGGTATCTCGAAGAGGGCGCCATGCTAACACCCGTCCGTCGGCCAGCCGTGGACGCAGGGTTAAAGTGTGGCCGGGAGTGGCCGATATCGAGGCTGGATACCCTGCGGAGTCATCGCATGAGCCCCATCGCCGGCATCGCCACCTCGGGCCTGCGCGCCGCCTCGCTCGGCATGCAGGCGGCGGCGCACAACATCGCCAACCTGGCCACGCCGGACGCGGCGCGGCAGAGCGTGGCGCTGTCGGCCGAGCCCGGCGGCGTGTCCGCGCGCGTGGTCGAGGCGCCTGTCGATCCCGCCGCCCCGCTCGAAGACGTGGTCGCGATGCTGACCTACAAGGCGATGGCCGACGCCAACCTGTTCGTGCTGAAGACGGCCGACCAGACCCTGGGCAGCCTGCTGGACGTCAGGGCGTAGCCCGGGTAGAGCGCAGCGAAACCCGGGGATTTGTCCGTGATCAGCAGCGTAGCCCGGGTAGAGCGCAGCGAAACCCGGGGCCGTGTCCGTGATCAGCGCAGCCCAGATACAGCGCGGTGACACCCAGCGCCGTGTCCGCGAAGTTTCGACCCGGGGACGGGATCGCGTGATCCCGGGTTTCGCCTTCGGCTCTACCCGGGCTACGTTTACGCCGACAGTTCCAGCAGCAACGCATTGAGCCGCTTCACGTAGCCGGCCGGGTCCTTGAGGCTTTCGCCGGCGGCCAGGGCGGCCTGGTCGAACAGCACGCGGGTCAGGCTGTTGAAGCGGTTCGCATCGGTCTCCGCATCCAGTCGCGCGATCAGCGGATGTTCGGGGTTGAACTCGAACACCGGCTTGCTTTCCGGTACCTGCTGGCCGCTGGCTTCCAGCAACTGGCGCATCTGCACACCCAGGTCGCCCTGGCCCATGGCCAGGATGGCGGGGGAATCGGTCAGGCGGTGCGAGACACGCACATCCGCCACGTCCAGGCCCAGCACCGTCTTGATGCGGGCGGTCAAGGCCTCCTTGGCCCTGGCGCTTTCCTCCTGCGCCTTCTTCTCGTCCTCGCTGTCCAGTGCGCCGAGGTCGAGATCGCCGCGGGCGACATCGGCGAACGACTTGCCGTCGAACTCCGTCAGGTAGCCCATCAGCCACTCGTCGATGCGGTCGGTGAGCAACAGCACCTCGATGCCCTTCTTGCGGAAGATTTCCAGGTGCGGGCTGTCCTTGATCTGTGCGTACGACTCGCCGGTGAGGTAGTACAGCTTGTCCTGGCCTTCCTTCATCCGGCCGACGTAGTCCGCCAGCGAGACGACGGGCTCGCCCGAGGCCTCGTGCGTGGAAGCGAAACGCAGCAGACCGGCGATCTTCTCGCGGTTGGCATAGTCCTCGGCCGGGCCTTCCTTCAGCACCTGGCCGAAGTTCGTCCAGAACGCCTTGTAGTCGTCCGGCTTGTCCTTGGCCAGCTTCTCCAGCATGTCCAGCGCGCGCTTGGTCAGCGCCGAGCGCATCGAATCCACCACCGGACCCGATTGCAGAATCTCGCGCGAGACGTTGAGCGAGAGGTCCGACGAGTCCACCACGCCGCGCAGGAAGCGCAGGTACAGCGGCAGGAACTGCTCGGCCTGGTCCATGATGAAGACGCGCTGCACGTACAGCTTCAGGCCCTTGGCGCCGTCGCGATGGTAGAGGTCGAATGGCGCGCGGCCGGGCACGTACAGCAGCGAGGTGTATTCCAGCTTGCCTTCCACCTTGTTGTGGCTCCACGCCACCGGCGCGGTGAAGTCGTGCGCGATGTGCTTGTAGAACTCGGTGTACTCCTCATCCTTGATCTCTGACTTGGGACGCGTCCACAGCGCGCTGGCCTTATTGACGGCCTCCCATTCGGGCGTGGCGGGCGTGTCCTCGCCGTGGTGCTCCTTCGGCATCTCGATCGGCAGGCCGACGTGATCGGAATACTTCTTGATGATGCCGCGCAACTTCCAGCCGTCGGCGAAGCCTTCCTCGCCGTCCTTCAGGTGCAGCACGATGCGGGTGCCGCGCTCGGGCTTGTCGACGGTGGCCACCTCGAAGTCGCCCTCGCCGCCGCTGGACCAGTGCACGCCCTCGCTCGCCGGCAGGCCGGCGCGGCGGCTGAACACATCCACGCGGTCGGCCACGATGAAGGCGCTGTAGAAGCCCACGCCGAACTGGCCGATCAGGTTCGCGTCCTTCTTCTGGTCGCCGCTCAGTGCACGCAGGAATTCGCCGGTGCCGGACTTGGCGATCGTGCCGAGGTGGGCGATGGCCTCCTCGCGGCTCATGCCGATGCCGTTGTCGTCGATGGTCACCGTGCGGGCATCGGCGTCGAAGCCGATCCGGATGCGCAGCGTGGGGTCCTCCCCGAGCAGGCCCGGCTCTTTCAGCGCCTCGAAGCGCAGCTTGTCGGCGGCGTCGGCGGCGTTGGAGACCAGCTCGCGCAGGAAGATCTCCTTGTTCGAGTACAGCGAGTGGATCATCAGCTGCAACAGCTGCTTCACTTCGGCCTGGAAGCCCAGTGTTTCCTTGCGGGTTTCGGTGGTCATCGTGGCGTTACTCCGTGGATCGGTAGGCAGGCCGCAGGCGGCGGCCGATGGCTCCCGGTGTATGGGCCGGGTCCGGCTTTCTCAACCGTGCGCCCCGCGCGGGGGACGTATCATGCGGGACCTCCCATCACCGTCGTGCCGATGTCCCGCAGCCCCCACCGCTCCCCTCCAGCCCCCGCATCCGCCTCGCGCGGAGCCGGCCAGGTGCGGATCATCGGCGGTCGCTGGCGGGGCACGAAGCTGGCGGTGCCGGACCGTCCCGGCCTTCGCCCCAGCAGCGACCGCGTGCGCGAGACGCTGTTCAACTGGCTGCTGCCGGTGGTGTCGGGCGCGCGGGTACTGGACCTGTTCGCCGGTACCGGCGCGTTGGGGCTGGAAGCGCTGTCGCGTGGCGCGGCGCATGCGACCCTGGTCGAACGCGACCCCGGCCTGGCTGCCTCCCTGCGCGAGGCGGCGAACCGTCTGGGGGCCGAGGCCACGGTGGTCGCGCAGGAGGCGCTGGGCTGGCTTGCGGGCCAGCAGGGACGGTTCGACGTGGTGTTCCTCGATCCGCCCTTCGCCGACGGCCTGTGGGAGGGCGCGCTGGCAGCGCTGGCGCCGCGCCTTGCGGTGGACGCGTGGGTCTACGTGGAGTCCCCGGCAGGCCACGCACCCCCGGTTCCCTCGGACTGGGTCCTGCACCGCGAAGGCCAGACCCGTGACGTGCGCTACGCCCTCTACCGCGCCCCCGGGGCGCAGGCCACTGGTACACTGCGCCCCGACGATTCGCCGGCGACGACTGCATGACTGTGGCACGCACCCGGACGGCCGTGTATCCCGGTACGTTCGACCCGATCACCAATGGCCATATCGACCTGATCGATCGGGCCGCGCCGCTGTTCGAGCGGGTGATCATCGGCGTGGCCGAGAGCCCCGGCAAGGGCCCGGCGCTGCCGCTGGCGCAGCGCGTGGAACTGGCGCGCGACGCCGTGGCCAAGCACCCGCATGTGGAAGTGCGCGGTTTCGACGGCCTGCTGGCGCACTTCGTGAAGGATGTGGGCGGCGGCGTGCTGCTGCGCGGCCTGCGCGCCGTGTCCGACTTCGAGTACGAGTTCCAGCTGGCCAGCATGAACCGCCACCTGATTCCCGAGGTGGAAACGCTGTTCCTGACGCCCGCGGAGCAGTACGGCTTCATTTCCTCGTCGCTGGTACGCGAGATCGCGCGGCTGGGCGGCGACGTGTCCGGTTTCGTGCCGCCGGCGGTGGTCGCCGCGCTCAAGGCACAATGGCAGTCCAACAAGGGCGCCTGAGCGCCCGTATTCCGACAACAGATCCAACAGGAGGGGGAAGACCCATGAAGAACATCGCAACCCGCGTGCTGCTCACCGCCTGCCTCGTGCTGCCGTTCGCGGCGTGCAAGAAGCAGGATGAAGCCCCGGCCGAGCCGGCCGAAGTCGCCCTGGTCGCGCCGACCACGACCGAAGACGGTCCGTGGAAGGAGTACCTGAGCAAGGTCGTCGACGCCAACATGGGCACGATCACCAACACGCCGTACGTGTACTACCTGCCCGCAGAGACCGATCCGGAGTTCGAGGCCAAGTACGGCCGCCAGCTGGAGCAGGCCAAGGGCGCCGTGGCGCGTGGCGTCACCAGCGGCAACCTGGTCGCCTTCGGTTCGCCCTCCAGCGTCAAGATCGCCGATCTGGCCGTCGCCGCGTTCGAAGGCGTGCAGGCCGATACGTTCAAGGGCGTGCGCATCCTGTTCATCGGCAAGACCGAGGACAGCGAACGCGTGAAGGCCGCGGTGGCACCGAGCGGTGCCGAGTTCGTGTTCGTCGAAGCCAAGTGACCTTTCCGCGCGTGGCCGCCCATGGCGGCCACGCCTTTGCGGAAAGGTCATCCCGGCGCACGCCGGGATGATGGCAATCCTGCATGTCACTCAAGATCAACGAGCTCTGCGTCAACTGTGATGTCTGCGAGCCGGCCTGTCCCAACCAGGCCATCTCGATGGGCGAGACGATCTACGTGATCGATCCGGCGCGCTGCACCGAATGCGTCGGCCATCATGACGAACCGCAATGTGTCGTCGTGTGCCCCGTCGAGTGCATCGATCCCGATCCGGCGTATCCTGAGACCCACGAAGACTTGCTGGCGAAGATGCTGCGGCTGCAGGCCGGCTGAGCATCGCCTCCGCGCCATCGCTTCGTGCCGGTTTCCGCAACAGGAGCGATCGTGATCCAACGCCGTCTTTTCGCCTTGCTGTTCGTTGTCGCCTTCGCGCCCGCCGCGTGGGCCGCCGATGCTGCACGCACACCGCCTGCCCATCCTCCCGGTACCGCCATCGCCAGTGCGCACGCGCTGGCCACGCAGGCGGGGCTGGACGTCATCGCCCAGGGCGGCAATGCCTTCGACGCTGCCATCGCGGTGTCGTCCACGCTGTCGGTGGTGGAGCCGATCAGCTCCGGGCTAGGCGGTGGGGGTTTCTTCCTCCTGCATGACGCCAGGACCGGCAAGGATGTGTTCGTCGATGCCCGCGAGACGGCACCGACCGCGGCGACGCAGGACAAGTACCTGCTGCCGAATGGCGAATTCAACCGCGACCGTGCCGAGAACGGTCCGTGGGCCGCCGGCATTCCCGGCCTGCCTGCCGCGTTCGTGCACCTGGCCGCGAAGTACGGCCGGTTGCCGTTGAAGACCTCGCTGGCGCCGGCGATCCGTACGGCACGCGAAGGGTTCCCGGTCTATGCGCGCATGGCACGCGGCTATCAGGCGCGTCGCGACGTCATGGAGCGCTACAAGGGCACGCGCGCGGTCTTCCTGGCGAACGGGCAGCCGATCAAGGAAGGCGATGTCTTCAGGCAACCCGACCTGGCGCGCACGCTGGAGCGCCTGGCTGCGCAGGGCTTCGATGGGTTCTATCGTGGCGAAACCGCCAAGCGGCTGCTGGCCGGCGTGAGGGCTGAAGGCGGGCAGTGGACCGCCAAGGAACTCGCCAGCTACACCGTGCGCGAGCGCGAACCGCTGACGTTCGACTACAACGACTGGAAGGTGACCACCGCACCGCCGCCCTCGTCCGGTGGCGTGGCGCTGACGCAGATGCTGCAGATCCTCGATGCCTATGACCTGTCCAAGCTCGACGACGCGCAGCGCACGCACCTGATCGTCGAAGCGATGCGCCGCGCGTTCCGCGACCGCACCTTCTACCTGGGCGATCCGGATTTCGTGCAGATCCCGATGAAGACGCTGACCAGCCCGTACTACGCGGCGGGCCTGCGCGCGACGATCAATCCGCAGAAGGCGACGCCCAGCGACCAGCTCTCCGGCCAGCAGACGCCGTTGGAGGACGAAGAAACCACGCACTTCTCCATCATCGATGCCGAAGGCAACCGCGTCGCCGGCACGCAGACGGTCAACCTGCTGTACGGCTCGGGCCTGGTGCCGCCGGGCACGGGTGTCCTGCTGAACAACGAGATGGACGACTTCGCGCTGAAGCCGGGCACGCCCAATGCCTTCGGTGTGATGGGCTACGACGCCAACGCGCCGCAGCCGGGCAAGCGCATGCTGAGTTCGATGACGCCGACGTTCATGGAGTCGCCGGACAAGGTCGCGATCCTGGGCACGCCGGGCGGCAGCCGCATCATCACGATGGTCCTGCTGGGCATCCTGGGTTACGACGCCGGACTGGAGCCGCAAGCGGTCGCCGCGCTGCCGCGTTTCCATCACCAATGGATGCCGGACCTGATCGAGATGGAGACCGACGCGTTGACGCCGGCCACGCAGCAGACCCTGGAGGCCATGGGCCATCGCCTCAAGATCGCGGGCTACAGCGCGCAGGGCGGTCGCGGTTCCAGCCACGTCTGGGGCAACCTGCAGACGGTGGAATGGGACAAGACCACCAACACGCTGCATGGCGGCAGCGATCCGCGCAATCCCGTCGGTGCGGCGAAGGTGGTCGAAACCGCGGCCTCGCCCTGACAGGCGTAGAATCGGGGCCATGAAACTCTGGTCGCTGCTGGGCAATTCCCAGAAACTCGATGGCGGCGCGATGTTCGGCAACGCACCGCGCGCCATGTGGGAAAAATGGTCGCCGCCCGATGCGGAGAACCGCATCGAGCTGGCGTGCCGCGCGCTGCTGGTGCAGCCGCTCAACGGCAAGACCGTGCTGTTCGAAACCGGCATCGGTGCATTCTTCGAACCGAAGATGCGCGCACGCTTCGGCGTGCAGGAAGAGCGCCACGTGCTGCTCGATTCGCTGCGCGAAGCCGGTTTCTCGCACGAGGACATCGACGTGGTGGTGCTCAGCCATCTCCACTTCGACCATGCCGGCGGCCTGCTGGCGCCGTGGCAGGAGGCACGCGCACCGGAATTGTTGTTCCCGAACGCGACCTTCATCGTCGGCGCCGATCACTGGCAGCGCGCGCTGAAACCGCACCCGCGCGACCGCGCCAGCTTCATTCCCGAGTTGCAGCCGCTGCTGGAAACCAGTGGGCGGTTGGAACTCGTTTCGGGCGAGCACTCCGAGGCGCTGGGAGATGCAGTCCGTTTCAGCTTCAGCGATGGCCATACGCCGGGCCTGATGCTGGCCGAGATCGTCGGTCCGGAGCGCATCGACGGCCAGCCGCACGGCGGTGTGGTGTTCTGCGCCGACCTGATTCCCGGCCGTTCGTGGGTGCACGTGCCCATCACCATGGGCTACGACCGCAACGCCGAACTGCTGATCGACGAAAAGCGCGTCTTCCTCGAAGACAAGCTCGCCCGCAACGTCCACCTGTTCTTCACCCATGACCCGGGCTGCGCGCTGGCGCAGGTCACCCGCGACGAGAAGGGCAAGTTCGGCGTCGCGCACGAGGTCGCCGAACTGCACGCGCGCCCGCTGGCCGCATAACCGGGTAAGGCGGTGGGAGCGACGTCAGTCGCGACGCGGCGGCTTGTCGTCGCGACTGACGTCGCCCCCACAACAGCGGGGTTTCAGCCGATCCGCGTGCCGAAGATGCGGTCGCCGGCGTCGCCGAGGCCGGGCAGGATGTAGCCCTTGTCGTTGAGGCGTTCGTCGATGGCCGCGGTATAGACCTCGACGTCCGGATGCGCAGCTTCCAGTGCCTTCAGGCCCTCGGGGGCGGCGACCAGGAAGATGCCCTTGATCCGCTTCGCGCCGGCGCGCTTGAGCATGTCGATGGTGGCGATCAGCGTGCCGCCGGTGGCCAGCATCGGGTCCAGGATCAGCGCGTCGCGCTCCTCCAGCCGCCCGGTCAGTTTTTCGAAGTAGGGCACCGGCTGCAGGGTTTCCTCGTCGCGCTGCAGGCCCACCACACTGACGCGCGCGGTGGGGATTAGCGCCAGCACACCGGGCAGCATGCCCAGGCCCGCGCGCAGGATCGGCACCAGGGTGATCTTCGCGCCGGCGATCTTCTTCACCGTCACCGCGCCGGCCCAGCCGGCCATCGTTTCATCGCCCAGCTCGAGGTCGGCAGTGGCCTCGTAAGCCAGCAGCGTGCCCAGTTCGGTCACCAGTTCACGGAAGTCCTTGGTGTTGAGGCTGGCATTCCGCAGCAGGCCGATCTTGTGCTGCACGAGGGGATGGCGGACTTCGACGGTCTTCATGGCGGGGCGCGGCGACGGGAGATGCGGGAAGTCTGCATCAAATGCCGGGGCCCCACAAAGCAGGAAGCCGGCATGCGCCGGCTCCCTGTACGCCATGCGGTGGCCGGGACGATCAGAACGCCCAGCGCATGACCACCTGGTAGCTCGGGCCGGCTTCTTCGCTTTCGAGCTCGTACTCGTCGTAGTCGCGGTCGACCTGGTCCTGCAACGTGTCGAACTTGCCGAAGAATTCGTCCTTGCTGGCATCCAGCAGGTTGTTGGCGCTCAGGCGCACCGACACGCTCGTGCCGAAGCGCTTCTCGACGAACACGTCCAGCTCGCCCCCGTAGCGGATGACGGCTTCCTCGCCCAGCACGCGCGTGTAGGCGTCGCCCTGCTTGCGGTAGGTCGCGCCGAAGCTCGCGCCCCAGGCCGGGATGTCGTGGATGAAACCGATGTTGTAGACCGACTTGGCCTGGTCGTTGAAGCGGCGCTCGCCCAGGAAATCATCCACCTTGGACTTCACCCACGAATAGTTGGCGAAGATGCCGGTGTTCTCCAGCCCGATCGCCGACAGCGGCGTGGACACGTCGAACTCGAAACCGTAGACCTTGCCGTCGCCGACGTTGTCGGAGGTGTACAGGAAGCTGTCCGCCGGTTCCTGTGCCATGGCATCGGCCAGGTCGACGGCATCGCCGTCCTCGATAAGCTCTTCCCAGGTGTCCTGCATCTCTTCGCTGGGCTCGCCCGTATTGACGAGTTCGATGAGGTCCTTGACGTCGCGATAGAAGAAGTTCACGCCGACCACGCCCTTGCGACCCAGGCGGTGTTCGAAACCGAGATCCAGGCCATTGGCGGTCTCCGGATCCAGTTCCGGGTTGCCGATGTAGTCGTTGTCGCCGAACTCGCCGTCCAGCAGGGCCGGCAGCAACTCGTTGAAGTTCGGACGCTTGACGGTCCTGGCCAGCGACAGGCTGATGCGGTCCGCATCGCCCAGGTTCCAGCGCAGGTTCACCGACGGCAACAGTTCGTTGTAGTCCTTGCTGACGCGTCCTTCGCTCTCATCGTCTTCGAGGTATTCCACCTCGGACTTGGTGGTCTCGTAGCGCAGGCCGGCCTCCCACGAGAACGCCTCGCCCTTGCCGCTGAGCATGATGTACGGGTCGAGGCGTTTCTCTTCGATCACCGACGCCACGCTGCCATCCAGGTCGTAATCCGCCAGGGACGCTGGCGTCTGGCCTTCATCGTCGGCCTCCCATTCGTAGCTGACGACCAGGCCTTCTCGCTTCTTCCGGCGGTAGTCCACGCCGAATTCCAGTTCGGCGCCGCCCACCGGGCGCACGTGGCTGACCGTGAAGCCGGTTTCCTCGTCCTTGGCGGTGACGGATTCGGCCTCATAGGCGGTTCCGTCCCACTCCGCGTCCGCCGGGATGCTCCACGTGTCGTCCCAGTTCTCCGCACCGCTGACGTAGACCTCTTCGCCCTCGGTGGTGGCCTGGTCGTTCTCGAAGCGCGCGTAGTCCACGCTCGCCGTCGTGGTGCCGCCGGCCATATCGAAACGGTACTCGGCGCCCACGCCGTAGTTCTTCTGGTCGTACGGATCCAGGCCCGGCACGCGGATGTTGATGGTCTCGTCGTCGTCCAGTTCCTCTTCGAACGACACTTCGGTGACGTCGCGATCGGTCTTGACGTAGAAGCCATCGAGGCTGAAGCGGCCGTTCTCGCCGATATCGGCCGTGTAGGAAAGATTGGCCGAATAGTCGCGGCCGTCCTTCACTTCGGTCTGGTCTTCCCAGCTGACCTTCTCTTCGCGCGTGTTGTCGGTGAAGCGGTCCGAACGCTTGGTCTTGGCGCGATAGCGGTCCTGTACGTTCACGCCGGCCAGCAGGCGCCCACCCAGCGCTTCGAACGACGTCACGGCGCCGAAGGTCGGGTTGACCTCGCCATCGTCCCAGCGGTTCACGCCGACGCGGATGTAGCTGCCGGTGAACTCGTAGGCATCGCGCAGCACGATATTGATCGCGCCGGCCATCGCATCGCCACTGCGGTTGGCGCTGGCGCTGCGTTTGATCTCGATGTGGTCGACCATCTCGGCCGGAATGCGGTCGACGTAGAACGAGCGGTCATCGCCCGCGCCCGGCACCTTCTTGCCGTTGATCAGCACCTGCGTGTAGCCGCCGCCGAGGCCGCGCAGCTGCACGCCGTCGTACTCCATGATGTCCGAACCGACGAAGCCGGCGCCGGGCACGCGCTTCAGCATGTCGCCCACGGTGTTCGGCTCGAAGCGCTGGAAGTACTCCAGGTCGTAGACCAGGGTGGGCGCGATGTCGTCGGTGCGGTCGCGGTAGGTGATCTCCGGCTGCACCACCACGGTGTCCAGCTGCTTGGGATCGCCGGCGGTGCCGGCGTCCGGTGCCTGGTGCTGGGCGGTGGCGGCGAGGCTGGCCGGGAGCAGGGCAGCGCAGAACAGCGCCTGCGCGAGCGAGGCGGCCAAGGCATTGCGTTTCATCGTGTGTCGTCCCCGTGACGAAAGTAAACGGCACTTTGTAAGCACGTCACATGGCCGAAACATGACACGCAGGTTCCCGCGCGATGACAGGTATCCGCGTGCAGTGCGCTGACACGAAAATGTCATGGCGCCTGCGTAGAACATGGCAGTTTGTTGACGCCTTCATGTCATGGGGACACCGGTGAAACCACGCCTCGCCTTGCTTGCCATTCCTTTGCTGGTCGCCGCATGCGGCGGAAAACCCGAAGTGCCCTCCGCAACTGCCACAGCGGCGGAAACGCCGGCACGGGAGAAGG
This sequence comes from Pseudoxanthomonas sp. G3, assembly GCF_057654715.1. NCBI lineage: Bacteria > Pseudomonadati > Pseudomonadota > Gammaproteobacteria > Lysobacterales > Lysobacteraceae > Pseudoxanthomonas > Pseudoxanthomonas sp. G3. The sequence continues at coordinate 2,952,204 of NZ_CM172805.1, read as the reverse complement.
AGCCGGACGAGAACGTCGAGAAGGATCCGCTGCTCAGCGAAGCGAAGATCGCCCATGTCGTGGTGCCCGAAGCCTTCATCACGCCGGCGACGCCGGCGGAGAACGTCGATTCGCCGGCCAGTTGGCGCGCGGCCGACGGCACGCGCTGGCTGATCGCCACCGCCAAGGACACGCACCGCCTGGTTGTCTACGACGGCAGCACCGGCAAGCCACTGCGCACGGTGTCCGGCCCCGGCACCGAGCTCGGCCAGATGCAGCGGCCGAACGGTATCGCGGTGATCGACGACCTGGTGCTGGTGGTCGAGCGCGACAATCGGCGCGTGCAGGTGTTCCATTTGCCGGACTTCAAGCCGCTGCTCGTGTTCGGTGCGGACGAGCTGAAACAACCGTACGGTCTGTGGGTGCGCCCGCAGAAGGACGCGTACGAGGTCATCGTCAGCGACAACTACATGTCGCCGCAGAACGAGGACGTGCCGCCGCCGCTGGCCGAGTTGGGCCAACGCTTCAAGCGCTACCTCCTGCAGCGCACCGAGGGTGGCTGGAAAGCCAAGCTTGCTGGCACGTTCGGTGACACCGGCGAGGCGGGCGCGATCCGTATCGCGGAATCCGTGTTCGGCGATGTGGCGAACGACCGCCTGCTGCTGGCCGAAGAGGACGTCGCCGTCGGCACGCGCCTGCGCGAGTACGGCCTGGATGGCACGTACCGCGGCCGCGATATCGGCGCAGACCTGTTCAAGGCGCAGGCCGAGGGCATGGCGCTCGCCCAGTGCGAGGGGGACGCCGGTTACTGGATCGCGACCGACCAGTTCAAGGACCGCAGCGTGTTCCATGTGTTCGATCGCGCGACGCTGGCCTACAAGGGCGCGTTCGCCGGCAACAAGACCGCGAATACCGATGGCGTATGGCTGGACCAGAGCGCCGATGCACGCTTCCCGCAGGGTGCGTTCTACGCGGTCGACGACGATCAGGCGGTGGCGGCGTTCGACTGGCGCGACATCGCCAAGGCCTTGTCGCTGCCGGAGTGCCGCGCCGAATGAAGCGAGCAGGGGATATGGGCTTGAAGTGGGGGCTGGCCGTGCTGTTGCTGGGGACCTGCGCGACGACGCTCGCGCAGGAGGCGACGACACGCCAGCCCGAGCCGAACACGCGCGTGCCGAAGGGCGTCGTGCGCTATGCGCCGAGCGGCTTTCCGGACCGGATCGTGGCCTCGCCGGCGCAGGACGCCGCCACCGCGTTCTCGGTCGCATGGCGCACGCATGCGGATGTCGCTACGCCGCTGCTCGAGATCGTCGTCGCCGGCGATTCGCCCGACATGGGCGAGCCGCGCAGGGTGACCGCCACGAGCACGCCGCTAAAAACCGAGAACGGCAAGGCCCACTACCATCGCGCGGATGTGGACGGTCTGCAGCCGGATACGCTGTACGCCTGGCGCGTGCAGGGCGACCGCACCTGGAGCGCCTGGCACCATACCCGTACAGCGGCCGGCGCAGCGGCGTCGCTGACGCTGCTCTACTTTGGCGACACCCAGAACAAGAACGTCAGCCTGACCACGCGGGTCGTGCGCGAAGCGATGCGGGCCGCGCCCGATGCACGCTTGGCGTTGTTCGCCGGCGACCTGGTCAGCGGCGGCGACGGCGAAGATGACACCGAGTGGGGTGAGTGGTTTGAGGCAAATGAGGTGCTGCCGACCTCGCTGGTCGTCGCGCCGGCAATAGGCAATCACGAGTACTTCGAGGAATTCGAAGACACCCCGCAGGAGCGCCGCGTACTCGGTGCGCACTGGCCGGTGACGTTTGCGCTGCCGGGCAATGGCGTGGCGCAGGCGAAGCGCACCACCTACTGGTTCGATTACCAGGACGTGCGCGTGGTGGTGATCGACGGCACGTCGGCGCTCGACCTGGGCACGGCGAAGGCGCAGGCGGCGTGGCTGGACCAGGCGCTGGCGTCGAGCCCGCGCCGCTGGAGCATCGTGATGACGCACCAGCCGTTCTTTTCCCCGCGCGAAGGGCGCGACAACGTGCTGCTGCGCGAGCACCTGTTGCCGGTGATCCGCAAGCGCAAGGTCGATCTCGTGCTGCAGGGCCATGACCATGTCTACGGCCGACTCAAGAACGAAGCCCCAACACCGGTGTTCGTCGTGTCCGTCACCGGTGCCAAGCAGTACCGGCTGTCCGACGAGGCGCGCAAGACGATGCGGCCGGTCGCCGAGGACACCCAGCTCTTCCAGGTGCTGCGTTTCGACGGTCCGCGCCTGCGTTACGAAGCGCGCACGGCGACCGGCCGCCTGTACGACGCCTTCGACCTTGTCGATGGTGGGACCGCCGGCAAGCAGCTTGTCGAGCATGCGGAAGGCCGCATCGAAGAACGCACCTGCACCCGTGCCGAGACCCTGAAGGGCCGCGCCGACCGGTGTTGGGAATGACTTAGCTCCCGTAGAGCCGAGTTTGCTTGGCTCCGTCGTCCGTCAAAGAAAGCTTGTACGTCCATCAAAGCAGCGGAGCAAGCTCCGCTCTACACAGGAATACGCCATGAAGCGTGTTGTCGGGTTCGCGTTGTTGTTCGTTTGCGTCACCGCCCTTGCGCGGGAGTCCCATATCCGCCATCCGTTCCTCGCCCAGCAGCCGAAAGCCGCGCCGGAAGAGGTGCTGCTGGCGGTGGAGATCCCCGCGGGCAGCTTCACCAAGTACGAGATCAACGACGAAGGGCTGGTCTTCGTCGATCGTTTCCAGTCCATGCCGGTGGCGTATCCCGCCAACTACGGGTCGATGCCGCGCACGTTGGCCGGCGACGGCGATCCGCTGGACGCGCTGGTGCTGACGCGCGAGCCGCTGCATCCGGGTGTGCTGGTGAAGTTCCGGCCGATCGGCGTGTTGCGCATGCTCGACGACGGCAAACACGACGAGAAGATCATCGGCGTGCCCACCGACAAGATCGACCCGACCTACGCCGGCATCCGCGACCTGGCCGATCTGCCGGAAATCGAACGCCAGCGCATCGAAGCCTTCTTCCGCGTCTACAAGGACTTGCCGAAGGGCCGCAATCCGGTGCAGCTCAACGGCTACGGCGATGCGAAGGAAGCAAAAGGGCTGATCCAGGCCTCGCTGGAGCGCTTCGCCACCCAGAAGCCGTAAAGCGAGGCGGGCGGCTGCAGGAACGAAAAAGGCGAGCCGAAGCTCGCCTTTTTCGCGAAGCGTCCGCGGAGATCAGGCCGCCGCGGCCTGGTGGATGCGCGGGCCTTCGCGCAGCGCCTTGCCCACCATGCTGACTAGCAGGTCGAGTTCCTCGCCATCGATGGCGAAATGCGGGGTGAAGCGCAGCGAGTTGGCGCCGCCGTGGATGACGTTCAAACCCTGCTGGCGCAGCCATTCCTCGGTGGAGCCGGCGCCGTAGCACTTGAAGGCCGGCGACAGTTCGCACGAGAACAGCAGGCCGGTGCCCTGCACGTTGGTGATCAGGCCGCCGAGCTCCGCCTGCAGTTGCTGTAATTTCTGCACGGCCTCGACGCCGCGCTTGCGGATGTTCTCGCGCACCTGCGGGGTCAGCTGGGATAGCGTGGCGCAGGCCACGTCCAGCGCACGCGGGTTGGTGGTCATCGTGTTGCCGTACACGCCCTTGCGGTACAGGCCGGCAGCGCGCTCGTTCACCGCGAGCACCGACAGCGGGTACTGCGCGGCGTTCAATGCCTTGGAGTAGGTCTCCATATCCGGCGCATCCAGGCCTTCGAAGCCGGGGTAGTCGACGATGGACAGCACGCCATGCGCGCGCAGGCCGGCCTGGATCGAGTCGACCAGGAACAGGCTGCCGTGGCTGCGGGTCAGCTCGCGCGCGCTGGCGTAGAACGCCGGCGGTACCGAGCGGCCCGGGTCGCCTTCGCCCATCACCGGCTCCAGGAACACGGCTTCGACGAACCAGCCCTTGGTCTCGGCATCGGCGAAGGCCTGCTTCAGCGCATCCACGTCGTACGGCGGGATGGCGATGACCGAATCCTCGCCGCGGTAGCTGGCCAGGTGCTGCTGGTAGGACTTGCGCGAGGAATCGGAATACAGCGCCGGGCGTTCGGTGCGGCCGTGGAAGCTGCCCTTCACCACGATGCGCTTGATGGTGCGGCCGGCGTGGCGACCGTCCGGATCGGTCATCAGCTTGCTGTTGATGTCGGCGATGCGCGCGGCCAGGCCGACGGACTCGGAGCCGGAGTTCAGGCACAGGAACTTCGCGAACGGACAGCCGCCGCGGGTGTGGCCGATTTCCTTGCGCAGGGCGCGGTCGAAGCGCAGCTGCGACAGGCTGGGCGTCATGATGTTCGCCATCACCTGCGGGCGCGCCATCGCGTCCAGCACGGCGGCGGGGGTGTGGCCGAAGCCGAGCATGCCGTAGCCGCCGGCGTCGTACAGCACCGCACCGTTGAGGGTGACCACCCACGGGCCGCGCGCGACCAGCGCGATGTAGGGGTTGATCGCGTCGTCGGCGTAGAAATTGACGTAACCGGCCTGCACGGCGCGCAGTTGTTCGGTCTCGTCCAGGTCGAACAGCTCGGCGAATTCGTCCTTCAGGCGCGCGTGTTCGGCGGCGGCCGCTTCGATGACGGCCACCAGGTCCGGATGGCCCTTGGCCAGGCGTTCGACGGCGGCATCGTCCAGGCCGAGGGTCAGGCGCTGGCCCTGGTGGGCACGCAGGGGGGCGAGGGCGTCGGTCAGGGCCATGGGAAGCTCCGGCAGAGAGGGCAAACCCCTATTATCTGGATAAACTCGTCGCTTGACAGTTGTGATCTGCGCTAAATTCATGGATATTTCGTCGATTCGACGAAACGTACCGGTCCCATGAAGCTCACCGACGCCGACCAGCAGCTGCTCTCAGTGCTCCGTGAGAACGCGCGCGCTTCCACCGCCCAGATCGCCCGCCGCCTCAACCTGTCGCGGACCACGGTGCAGAGCCGGATCGAACGACTCGAGCGCGAGGGCGTCATCAGCGGCTACACGGTGCGCGTCCACGACGAATACGACCGCAGCCACCTGCGAGCGCACATCATGATCGCGGTGCATCCGAAGCAGATGACCTCGGTCGTCGCCGCCCTGCGGGCCATGCCCGAACTGCGCGTGCTGCACTCGATCAGCGGCAGCCACGATCTGATCGCGGTCGGCGCGGTGCCCAGCGTGGGCGACATGGACGTGCTGACCGACCGCATCGGCGCGCTCGATGGCGTGGAGCGGACCACCTCATCCATCGTGCTGTCGACCAAGTTCGAGCGCTGAGCGGCCTCGGGCCGCGAGGGCCTGTCCCGTACAATGCACGCCCCCGCAAGGCCCCGACCGTGAAGAAGTCCGATTTCCATTTCGAGCTGCCCGAGGCGCTGATCGCCCAGGCGCCGCTGCCGGAGCGCTCCGCCAGCCGATTGCTGGTCGTGCCGCCGGGTGATGCGCCGTTCGCGGACCGTCACGTGCGCGACCTGCCCGAATTCCTGCAGCCTGGCGATTTGCTCGTCTTCAACGACACGCGCGTGATTCCGGCGCGTTTGTTCGGGCAGAAGGAAAGCGGCGGGCGGGTGGAGATCCTGATCGAGCGCCTGCTGCCGGACAACGCCGCGCGTGCGCAGGTCGGCGCCAGCAAGTCGCCCAAGCCCGGCAGCCGCATCCAGCTGGATGCCGGCGGTGAGGCGGAAGTGATCGGTCGCGACGGCGAGTTCTACCAGTTGCGCTTCCACGTGCCCGGTGCGCTGGAGAGCTGGCTGCAGAAGGCCGGCCGCCTGCCGCTGCCGCCCTATATCCAGCGTGCGCCGGGGCAGGACGACGACGAGCGCTATCAGACCGTGTTCGCGCGCGAACTGGGCGCGGTGGCCGCGCCCACCGCAGGCCTGCATTTCGACGACGCGCTGCTGGCCACGTTGCGCGAAGGCGGCGTGGAATTCGGCCACGTGACGCTGCACGTCGGCGCAGGCACCTTCCAGCCCATGCGCGTGGACAACATCCACGAGCACCACATGCACAGCGAGTGGCTCAACGTCGGCGCGGCGCTGGTCGAGCAGGTACGTGCCGCGCGCGCGCGCGGCGGTCGGATCATCGCGGTGGGCACCACGGTCGTGCGCGCGCTGGAGTCCGCCATGCGCGACGGCGAACTGCAGCCGTTCGCTGGCGAGACGCAGATCTTCATCTTCCCCGGCTACCGCATCCGCAGCGTCGATGCGATGGTCACCAACTTCCACCTGCCGGAAAGCACGCTGCTGATGCTGGTCAGCGCGTTCGCCGGCAAGGAGCGCATCATGGCCGCTTACGCCCACGCGGTGCGCGAGCAGTATCGGTTTTTTTCGTATGGGGACGCGATGCTGCTGTTTCCGGAGTATGCCAAGTGAAGCGCCAGCAGATTGGCCTTCTGCCGTCATTCCGGCGAAAGCCGGAATCCATTTGGCTCTTGCCGTTCGGCTTGGATGCCAGGATCAAGAGGGATTCCGGCTTGCGCCGGAATGACGGAGATGGGTCGCGCGGTAGGGTAGCCGCATGAGCCGCATGTCCTTCGATCTGCTGACCACCGACGGCGCGGCCCGCCGCGGCCGCCTGACCTTCCCGCGCGGCACCGTGGAGACGCCGGCCTTCATGCCGGTGGGCACGTACGGCTCGGTGAAGGGGATCCTGCCCGAGCACGTCGAGGACCTGGGCGCCGAAATCATCCTGGGCAATACCTTCCACCTGTACCTGCGGCCCGGGCTGGAGGTGATCGGCGAGCACGGCGGCCTGCACGGGTTCGCGCGCTGGAACAAGCCGATCCTCACAGACTCCGGCGGCTTCCAGGTGTTCTCGCTGGCGCATCGCCGCAAGATCACCGAGCAGGGCGTGACGTTCGCGTCGCCGGTGGACGGGGCGAAGGTGTTCCTCGGCCCCGAAGAAAGCATGCGCATCCAGAAGGTGCTGGACAGCGACATCGTGATGATCTTCGACGAATGCCCGCCGGTGAACGTCAACGGCAAGCCGGTGGACAAGCGCGTGATCGAACGGTCGATGGAGCTGTCGCTGCGCTGGGCCGAGCGCTCGAAACGCGCGCACGAAGGCAACGACGCGGCGCTATTCGGCATCGTCCAGGGCGGCGTGCACCACGATCTGCGTTCGCGCTCGGCGGACGGGTTGAAGGCGATCGGTTTCGACGGCTACGCGATCGGCGGCCTGGCCGTCGGCGAGACCGAGGACGAGCGCAACGCAATGCTCGAGCACACCTGCCCGCAGCTGCCGTCGGACCAGCCCCGTTACCTGATGGGCGTGGGCCGGCCGGAAGACCTGGTGGAAGCGGTGGCGCGCGGCGTGGACATGTTCGATTGCGTCATGCCCACCCGCAACGCGCGCAATGGCCACTACTTCACCTCGTTCGGTACCGTCCGAATCCGCAATGCCAAGTACGAGCACGACCTGCAGCCGATCGAGCCGGGCTGCGGCTGCTATGCCTGCCGCAACGGCTTCACCCGCAGCTACCTGCGCCACCTGGACCGCTGCAACGAAATGCTGGCGCCGATGCTCGGCACCCTGCACAACCTCTGGTACTACCAGCAGGTGATGGCGCAGATGCGGGCGGCCATCGCGGAGGGCCGGTTCCAGGCGTTCCGGGAGGGGTTCTACGCCGCCCGCGGGGTCGCGGTGCCGCCCCTCTGAGCCCCCTTCCACCCGTTGCCGGGGAACCATCCGGCGCCGGGGCGGTCTTTTCCAGTCCGGGCCAGGGGGATGCCCGGACGGCCCCCGGCGGCGCGTGGCATAATCCCCGGCTGCTTACGATACCGACTGGACAAGTCCATGAATCTGCTTGATTTCTTCGTTGCCCCCGTATTCGCCCAGGCCGCTCCGGCCCAGCAGGGCATGGGCGGCTTCGGCCTGCTGATGCCGATCGCGCTGATCGCCATCATGTACTTCCTGATGATCCGCCCGCAGATGAAGCGCGCCAAGGAGCACCGCTCCATGCTGGACAAGCTGTCCAAGGGCGACGAAGTCATCACCTCCGGCGGTATCGCCGGCACCGTCACCGACATCGGCGACAACTTCGTGACCATCGAAGTGGCCGACAACGTGCGCGTGCGCGTGCAGAAGGCCGCCGTCGGCAACGTGCTGCCGAAGGGCACGCTGAAGTCCGCCTGATTCCTCCCGTTCCGTCGCCCGCGGCGGACGGTTCCCGTTCCATTCCGAACCACTGTTGAGCGCATGCCCGGGAAGGGCCTGTGCGGGTCGCCCCGATGCTTGAATTCCCACGCTGGAAATACGTCCTGATCCTGATCGTCGTGTTGGCAAGCGCGCTGTATGCGCTGCCCAACCTGTACCCGCAGGATCCCTCCGTGCAGATCACCGCCAACCGCGGCTTCGCCATCGACGCCGCCCTGCGCGGCCGCGTGGATACCGCACTGAAGGCCGCCGGCGTGCAGCCCAAGGCGATCGAATCCGAAACCGCCAGCATGCTGGTGCGGCTGCCGAGCCTGGACGCGCAGACCAAGGCCAACGATGCATTGCGCAAGGCGCTCGGCGAGGACTACCTGGTCGCGCTGAACCTGGCCTCGACGGTGCCGGACTGGCTGGGCGATGTGGGTGCGCGTCCGATGGTGCAGGGCCTGGACCTGCAGGGCGGCGTGCACTTCGTGCTGCAGGTCGACCAGAAGGCCGCGCTGGACAAGCGCATCGAAGGCTATCTGGAAGACACCCGCGTCACCCTGCGCGACAAGGGCGTGCGCTACACCGCCGTCGAGCGCCGTCCCGACAACAGCATCGTCGTAACCCTGGCCGAGGGCCAGGACACCGCCGCCGCGCAGAAGGTGCTGGCGGCGACGCTGAGCGCGCGCGGCAGTGCGAATGCGCTGCCGGGCACGGGCCTGTCCTACCAGACCAGCGGCAACCAGATCATCATCGGGCTGCCGCAGGCGGAACTGGACCAGATCGCCGGTGAGGCGATCGAGCAGAACCTGACCACGCTGCGCAACCGCGTCAACGAGATCGGCGTGGCCGAACCGATCATCCAGCGCCAGGGCAACGACCGCGTGGTGGTGCAGTTGCCCGGCGTGCAGGACACCGCCGAAGCCAAGCGCCTGATCGGCGCGACCGCCACGCTCGAATTCCGTGCGGTGGTCGACGGCAACGCCGCCGATGCCGTCGCCAGCGGCCGCATCCCGCCGGAAGCCAAGGTCTACCAGCTGCGCGACAACGCCGGTCCGGTGCTGTTGAACAAGCGCGTGCTGGCCTCCGGCGACGAAATGGTCAACGCCCGCGTCGGCGTGGACAACAACGGCCTGCCCGCGGTGGACGTGACCCTCAACAACATCGCCGGCCAGCGCATGTTCGACTACACCAGCGCCAACGTCGGCAAGCTGATGTCGGTGGTCTACATCGAGCGCGTGCCGACGGTGACCGTGGTCGACGGCAAGGAAGTGCGCAGCGTGCGCGTGCGCGAAGAAGCGCTGGCGCCCACGCGCATCGCCGGCGTGTTCGGCAAGAACTTCCAGACCACCGGCCTGGAAAAGACCGAGGCCGAGAACCTGGCCAAGCTGCTGCGCGCCGGTTCGCTGGCCGCGCCGATGGACTTCATCGAAGAGCGCGTGGTCGGCCCGAGCCTGGGCGCGGAGAACGTCGCCCGCGGCACCAAGGCGGTGGTCTACTCCTTCATCTTCGCACTGGCGTTCTTCCTGGTGTATTACCGGATGTTCGGTCTGATCACCTGCGTGGCGCTGCTGCTGAACCTGGTGATGGTGGTCGCGGTGATGTCGCTGTTCGGCGCCACTATGACGCTGCCCGGTTTCGCCGGCCTGGCATTGACCATCGGCATGTCGGTGGACGCGAACGTGCTGATCAACGAGCGCATACGCGAAGAGCTGAGGGCCGGGGTACCGCCGCTGGCCTCGATCGCCACCGGCTACGAGAAAGCCTCCGGCACCATCTTCGATTCCAACATGACCGCGCTGCTGGCGGGCGTGGCGCTGTATGCGTTCGGCACCGGTCCGCTGAAGGGCTTCGCCGTGACCATGGTGATCGGCATCCTGACCTCGGTGTTCACCGCGGTCACCGTCTCGCGCGGCCTGGCCACGCTGATCTACGGCCGCCGTCGCAAGCTGAAGTCGCTGGCCATCTGACGAGAGCATACGAACCCATGAGCCTCTTTCCCCTGCATCTCGTCCCGAACGACACCCACATCAATTTCATGCGCCTGCGGTGGGTGTCCATCACCATCGCCCTGATCATGGCCGCCGTCGCAATCGGCGCCATCGCCGTCAAAGGCTTCAACTTCGCGCTGGACTTCACCGGCGGCACGGTGGTGGAACTCCGCTTCCAGAACCCGCCCGACGTGGACCAGGTGCGCGCGCGCCTGGAGGCCGCCGGCTACGGCAGCGCCCAGGTGCAGACCTTCGGCACCGGTAGCGACCTGCTGGTCCGCCTGCAGCCGCGCGAAGAAGGCGCCGCCGCGCCCGATGCCGCCGCGGCCACCGACCAGACCGCGCAGGAGGTGGTCCGGCTGGCCTCCAGCGACGGCAACACGGCCACGGTGATGCGCAGTGAATTCGTCGGGCCCCAGGTTGGCAAGGAACTGGCGCTCAACGGCCTGTACACCCTCTTGTTCGTGGTGGCCGGCTTCCTGATCTACATCGGCTTCCGCTTCGAGTGGAAGTTCGCCGTGGCCGCCATCGTCACCACGCTGCACGACGTGCTGATCTGCGCGGGCTTCTTCGCGCTGACCGGCCGCGAGTTCGACCTGACCATCCTGGCCGGCCTGCTGTCGGTGATGGGTTTCTCGATCAACGACACCATCGTGGTATTCGATCGCGTGCGCGAGAACTTCCGCAGCCTGCGCGTGGAGCCGGTGGAAGTGCTGAACCGCTCGGTCAACCAGACGCTGTCGCGTACGATCATCACTTCGTTCGTGGCCTTCCTGACCGTACTGGCCCTTTATCTGTACGGCGGCGGTTCGCTGGAAGGCATGGCGATCTCGCAGATGATCGGCATCGTGATCGGCACGATCTCCTCGATCTTCGTCGCCTGCCCGCTGCTGACCATCGGCTTCCTGAAGGTCACCAAGCAGGACCTGATGCCGAAGGCCAAGGACGAAGCCGCGCTGGCGCGTCGCCCGTAAGCGGCGTCGTTCAGGTGCGAAAAAAGGCCACGCATTGCGTGGCCTTTTTTTGTTGGCGTCGTTTTTTGTAGGAGCGACGTGAGTCGCGACCGCACGGCCAGATCAATCGGTTCAAATAGTTTGGAATGGCCGATGAGGCCAAGAAAGCCCCTTGGCTGATCGTATTCCGAGCGTTCCGGTTTCCGGTCGCGACTTACGTCGCTCCTACAGAAAGCAGAACCGTGTCGTGTTTCAGCCGTTGAACGAAGCCGCGTAGCCGGACGAGACGATGGTCTTCTGCAGCGCTTCGGCCACCTTCAGGTTGCCGGCGACGATCTGGCGGGGCAGGGCGGTGCGGCCGTCGATCTTGCCCAGCGCGGCGCCACGGAAGTCGCAGACCTTGCCGCCGGCCTCGCGCACCAGCAGCACGCCGGCGGCGATGTCCCAGTCCTTCACGCCGGCCTCGAAGTAGACATCGGCGCGGCCACAGGCCACGTAGGCCAGGTCGAGCGCGGCCGAACCGGTGCGGCGGATGTCCTCGGCATTCACCAGCAGTTCGCGCACGCATTCCAACTGCGCACCGGCCCGGGCACGCTCGCGCGGGGGGAAGCCGGTGGTGATGACGGTGCCGGCCAGTTCCTTGCGGTCGGCCACGCGGATGCGCCGCTCGTTGAGCTGCGCGCCGGCGCCGCGGCTGGCGGTGAACAGGTCGTTGCGCAACGGGTCGAAGATCACCGCATCGGTGGGTTCGCCGTTGTCGACCAGGGCGATGGACACGCAGTAGTGCGGGAAGCCGCGCAGGTAGTTGCTCGTCCCGTCCAGCGGGTCGATCACGAAGGTGTAGCGGCCGTTGATCTGCGGGCCGCTTTCCTCGCCGACGAAGCCGTAGTCGGGGTAGGCCCGGCGCAGCTCCTTGATGATGACCTTCTCGGCGTCGGAATCGACTTCGCTGGCGTAGTCCATTCGCTCCTTCTGCACCACGTTCAGCGCATCCAGCTTGTTGATGCTCCGCAACAGCACGTTGCCTGCAAGGCGGGCGGCCTTGACCATGACGGTGACGACGGGCTTCTGCATGCGAACGGACCTCGGACAGGCGTGGGGCGGGCGAACAAGTGGAAAAGAGCAGCGCGGCGCAGCGGCCGGCCCGCGCAGTTTACCATTTGCCCCCATGAACACGCCCCCCTCCGACACCCCTACCGCTGCGGCCGATCCCGTTCCGGCAACGCTGGCCGCCCGTCTTCGCGTCGTGCTCGTGGGCACGCAGCACCCCGGCAACATCGGCGCGGCCGCCCGTGCGCTCAAGACCATGGGCCTGGGGCGGCTGGTGTTGGTGGCGCCCGAGGACTACCCGGCGGACGAAGCCTTCCGGCGGGCCGCTGGCGCGGACGACGTGCTCGCCGCCGCGCCCGTGGTCGCCACGCTGGCCGAAGCGGTCGCGGACTGCCACCTGGTGATGGGCTGCACGGCGCGGAGCCGCCGCGTCCAACTGGAGGAGCATCCGCCCCGCCAAGCGGCGGGTGTGGCCATCAGCCGCGCCGAGACCGGGGGCGAGGTGGCCCTGGTGTTCGGCCGGGAGCGCACCGGCCTGACCAACGAGGAGTTGCAGCTGTGCCAGGCGGCGGTGCATATCCCCGCCAACCCGGACTACAGCTCGCTGAACCTCGCGGCCGCGGTCCAAGTACTGACGTACGAACTGCGCATGGCCCTCCTGGAGCGGGTCCAAGTAGCCCCGGTCGCCGGCAGTATGGCGCCGGACGAGGCTCCGGCCAGCCATGCGCATCTGGAGGGCTTCTACGCCCAGTTGGGCGACACGCTGGACGCGATCGACTTCCACAAGGGCCGGACCCCGGATTCGGCCATGCGAAAGCTGCGCCGGCTGTTCCACAAGGCGGCCCTGAACGAGCAGGAGGTCCGGCTGCTGCGGGGCATCCTGGCCGATGCCCAGCGGATGGCCCGCCTGGCCGGTGGCGCAGACCGCTGATGGCTGTCTAACTCACACGATTTCCGATAGGCTGCCGCCATCGTTTCGGCGGGCACCTATCGTTGCGTACAACCTGGTTCAGCCTGGCGCTGGCCGCGATCGGCGCAGCGCTGATTCCCGCCAGCATCGCGCCCGCCAGTGCGGCCGGCGACGACCGCGTCCTCGTCCTGGGACGCATCAGCGACGATCCGAAAGCGCATTACGAGCAACTCAAGCCGCTGCTGGACTACGTGATCCCGCGGATGCGCGACGTGGGCATCACCGAGGGCCGCATCCTGATGGCCCGCGACACCCAGCAGATGACCAGTTACCTGCGTCGCGGGCGCGTGGACTGGGTCACCGAGACCGCGGGCACCGGCATGCGCCTGCAGGAACGCGCCGGCGCGCGACCGCTGCTGCTGACCGAGCGCGGCGGCGTGAGCCGCTATCACGGCGTGTTCTTCGTCCGCCGCGACAGCGGGCTGGAACGGCTCGACGACCTCGAAGGCCGCACGGTCGCTTTCCAGAACACTGCCTCGACCAGCGCCTACTTCGCGCCGGCGACGGCGCTGCTGGATGCTGGCCAGCGGCTGGAGATTCTGCTCTCGCCGATGGATCGCCCTTCGGCCGACTCGGTCGGCTACGTGTTCGCGCGCTCCGAACTCAACATCGCCGCCTGGGTGCACAAGCGCCTGGTCGATGCCGGCGTGGTCAGCAACCTGGACTGGGAGGATGTGCGTCGCATGCCGCCGGCATTCCGTCGCGACTTCCGAGTGATCCACGAGACCCAGGACTTCCCGCGCGCGCTGGAGATGGTGCGGGACGACCTTGATCCGAAGGTGGAAGCCCGGCTGCGCGAAGTGTTGCTGGAGGCCGCCAACGACCCGGCCGCGCGCGATGCGCTCAACGTGTTCTTCCGGACCACGCGGTTCATGCCGGTCGACCCGGCCTCGCAGCAGGCGCTGGACAGCCTGCGCCGCGGCGTGGCCCGCGTCAGGGAGCAGGTGGAATGAGGGCGCTGCGCTTCGGCCTGCAGGCGCGCTTCCTGGCCGCCATGGCGATCATGTTGCTGGTGGTGATCGCGCTGGTCGCCACCCTGCTGCACCGGCAGAAGGTGATGCAGAAGGAAGTGGCCGAACTCGGCCGCGACGCGATGCACGGCATGGTCGAGGACAGCCTGCGCCGCCACGGCGAGGCCACCGTCGATCAGCTGGCCGATGCGCTGGCGAACCCGCTGTACTACTTCGACCTGGACGCCGTAGGCGGTCTGGTGCGCTCCGCGCAGAAGGAGCCAGATGTCAGCTACGTGCTGGTCTACGACAACCAGGGGCGGATCATCCACGACGGCACGGCCGACATCGCCGTATACGGCCAGACGATGACCGATCCGCTGGCCTACGAGGCGATCAATGCCCGGGCCATGCATACCCAGTGGTCCAACCAGATCGTCGACGTGTCCGAGCCGATCCTGATCGGCAGCGAGCGGATCGGCGGCGTGCGCGTGGGCTACTCCGTGGCCTCGGTAAGGGCGTACGAGGAAAAGGCGATCAATGCCGCGCGCGCGCGCTTGAACGAATTGGGCGCCCGCCACTTGGGATGGATCGCGCTGCTGCTCGCCGCGCTGGTCGGCGTGAGCGTGGCGGTCATGCTGTACGTGCAGCGCACGCTGGTGCGCCCGATCCGGCAGCTGGCGCGCGCCGCGCACGACATCGAGGTGGGCAACTACAACGGCGAGCGCATGGCGAGCGCCCGCCAGGACGAAGTGGGCGAACTGGTGCGTGCGTTCGGCACCATGAGCGACAGCATCGCGCGGCACGACCGCGACGTGCGTCGCATGGCGTATACCGATTCGCTGACCGGCCTGACCAATCGCCTGGCCTTCCGCGAAAGCCTGGACCATCGCCTGATGATGCTGCGTGGCGCGGGCCGCCAGCTCGCGCTGCTGTTCGCCGATATCGATGACTTCAAGCGCGTCAACGACACCTTGGGTCACGAGGCGGGCGACGAGGTGCTGCAGCAGTTCGCCCACCGCATCCGCGACGCGGTGGAGCAGATCGGCGGCGACGACGCGCTGCTCGCGCGCTTCGGCGGCGACGAGTTCGTGATCCTGATCCAGGACGGCGATGTGCGCGGCAGCGCCACGCGGCTGGCGGAGAAGCTGGTCGCCGAACTCGGCCGACCGATCGTCGTGCAGGAGCGCCAGGTGTTCCTTGGCACCTCCATCGGCATCACCCTGTTCCCCGAGGATGCATCGGGGGCCACCGCGCTGATGAAGAACGGCGACATCGCGATGTACCAGGCGAAGGTGGCCGGCAAGAACTGCTACCGCTTCTACAGCCGCGCCATGGACCAGGCCGTCGAGCGTCGCGTGCGGATGGAGCAGGAATTGCGCGGCGCTTGGGAACGCGGCGAACTGAGCCTGATGTACCAGCCGGTGTTCCGCCTGTCCGACAGCCGCATCGTCGGCGCCGAAGCGCTGCTGCGCTGGCAGCATCCGGAGCTCGGCATGGTGGCGCCGTCGGTCTTCATCGACGTGGCCGAACAGAGCGGTCTCATCGAAAGCATCGGCCCGCGCGTGCTGCGCGCCGCGTGTGCCGCAGCCGCGCGCTGGAGCACCGACCGAGACGCGCTGGATCCGTTGTTCGTCTCGGTCAATGTGTCGCCGCGTCAGCTGCGCAGCGGCGACCTGCCCGACGTGGTGGCGGACTGCCTGCGCGACACCGGCCTGCCGGCCTCGCGCCTGCACCTCGAGCTTACCGAGACGGCCGTGATCGCCGACGAGGCGCATGCCAGCGCGCTGCTGGCCACGCTGCACCGGACCGGCGTGAAGGTATGGCTGGACGACTTCGGCACCGGCTTCTCCGGCCTGAGCCACCTGCGCCGCGTGCCGGTGGATGGCGTGAAGATCGACCGCAGTTTCATCGCCGACATGCTGCGCGACCCGGACGATCTGGCGCTGACGACGGCGATCATCGCGATGGCGCATTCGCTCGGCATCACGGTGGTGGCCGAAGGCGTCGAGAAGGAAGGCCAATTCAACCTGCTGCGCGAGCGCGGTTGCGATCTGGCGCAGGGTTACTGGCTGGGTTATCCGGTCACGGCGGCGGAATTCGCGCAGCTGATCGCCTGACGCGCGTCCGCCGAGGCTGCCGTGGGAGCGACGTAAGTCGCGATGAGGTGCCGCTGCGGAGAAGCTCGCGACTTACGTCGCTCCCACGACAGCGCGACTTTGGGTCAGAGCCAGCTGTCGACCAGCCGGGCCAGCGATTCCACCAGGTTGCCCGACAGGAAGCCGAATACGATCGCGGCGATGCCGCCGGCGATCCACGCCACCAGCAGCAGGGCGCCGTCGCGCTCCAGCAACGCCAGCGCGAACAGCAGCAGGAGGAAGCCGAACACATAGTTGGTCAAGGGGATCGGCAACGCCAGCAGGATACCCAGCAATACCAGCAGCAGGCCGGTGAAGCTGAGCGCGATGCGGTTGTCGAGGAAGCCCGCCATGCGCGGCCGCACCAGCTTTTCCAACCGGCGCAGCCAAGGCGCCATGCGCTGGCGGAAACGGATCATCGCGCTGCGGTGGGGCCCCCGCTTGGCCAGGAAGGCGGGCAGCCACACCTTCCGCATGCCGAGCAGCAACTGCACCCCCACCAGGATCACCATCGGGCCGCCGATCGCGCCCCCGACGCCGGGCACCGGGATGAAGGCGGGCAGCACGCCGATGAAGAGCAGCATGCCGAATGCGGCCGGGCCGAAATCCTTGAGCAGGTCGCCGATCCGCAGCACCTCGTCGGGATCGCCTGCGACGAAGCCGTCGAGCAGCGCGGCGGTGCTGGTGTGGTGCGGCGTGTCGTCGGCGGTCATCTCAGACCGCCAGATCTTCGCCGTCGGTTTCCGGCAGTTTCTGCAGCAGCAGCTTGTCGATGCGCGCGCCGTCGAGATCGACGACTTCGAAACGCCAGCCGGCCCATTCCAGTTGTTCGCCGACATGCGGAATGCGGCCGAAACGCTCGATCATCATGCCGGCCAGCGTGTTGTATTCGTCGTCGTCGGGCAGGGCGACGCCGCCGAGCAGTTCGCGCAGGTCGTCGTTGGGCAGCGAGCCATCGACCAGCAGCGAGCCGTCTTCGCGCACGACCACCAGCGGTGCCTCGTCCACGTTGTGCTCGGCGGCCTGCAGGCGACCGACCACGGCGCCCATCAGATCGCTCTGGGTCACCAGGCCCTGGATCTCGCCATATTCGTCCACGACCAGCGCCAGCGATTGCTGTTCTTCGCGGAAGATCTCCAGCAGTTTCATGGCATGGGTGGATTCGGACACGAACAGCGGCTCGCGGAGCTTGATGAAGAGGTCCGGCTTCGCGGCGCCGAGCGCGGGCAGCAACGATTTCACTTCCAGCACGCCGACCACGTCCTGGTCGCTGCCGCGGTAGACCGGGAAGCGCGAAAACGCAGACGCGTGCATGGTTTCCAGGTTGTCCTCGTAGGCGGCGGCCGCGTCCAGCCAGACGATCCTCTTGCGCGGCGTCATCAGGCTGTCGGCGGTGCGGTCGCCCAGGCGCAGCACGCGGTTGACCATGTTGCGTTCGTCGGCGTCGATCACGCCCGCCTCGTGCCCCTCGGACACCAGCATGCGGATTTCCTCTTCGCTGACCGTGGTCGCCTCGTCGTTGCCCAGGCCCATCAGGCGCAGGACCAGGCGGGTGCTGTGCGAGAGCAGCCATACGAACGGGAACGCGATCTTCGCCAGCCAGCCCATCGGTACCGCCACGATGCCGGCGATCTTTTCCGGCGCGGTAATCGCCAGGCGCTTGGGGACCAGTTCGCCGAAGATCAGCGTGAGGAAGGTGATCAGGGCCACGGCCAGCGTCTTGCCGATCAGCTCGGACCAAGGCTGCGGCTCGCCCACGAGGGTGAAGCTGGCGGAGAGCGAGGGAAACATGCCCTGCAGCCAGCCCGCGATAGCCATGCCGATGGCTTCACCACCGAACAGACCGGTGAGAACGCCGATCAGCGTGATGCCGATCTGGACGGTGGACAGGAAGCTCTCGGGTTTCTCGGACAGGTCCAGCGCGCGCTGGGCGCGGTGACTGGTCTGCGCCATCTGCTTGAGCCGACTCTTGCGCGACGTCATGACCGACATTTCGGACATGGCGAAGAAGCCGTTCAACAGCACCAGGGCGAACACGATGATCAGCTCGAGCACGGCGCCTCCCGGTCAGCGGGGAGGAGGGCCGGCGAGGCGGGCGGGGTCTGTCGCGGGGGACAGTGGGGGGGAGTAGGGTCGTCGTCCATAGGGTGCACCCCTTGGGGGCGCGGGTCGAGTTTAGCAAACGGCCCCGTCGACAAGACGCGAAGCTGAACGCGACGTTCGGCTAATGCGGCCGTACAAGCCCCGCTGCTGGGCGCGCCGGGCTGTCCGTGCGCGTCATGAAACCGTCATAATTCCGCCCCTGAAGCCGTCCATCCCGTGACGGTGGGACCGCCCGATGTTCTCCCTCCAGACGATCTTCGGCTCCGGCCAGCAGTTCTACACGCTGTTGGACGAGGCCGCCCAAGCCGCCCACGACAGCACCAAGGCCCTGCATTCGATGATGAAGGCCACCGATCGCCAGCCGGCGCTCGACGCCTTCAAGCTGGCGCGCCTGCGCGAGCGCGCGGCGTCGGACAAGATCGGCAAGGCGCTGGTGGACAGCTTCATCACGCCCATCGAGCGCGAGGACATCGAGGCGCTGGGTTCGGCGCTGTACAAGATCCCGAAGCAGGTCGAGAAGTTCGCCGACCGCTATTCGCTGGCCATCCAGCACCTGGACGGCATCGACTTCGCGCCGCGCGCGGCGATGCTGGAGCAGGCGGCGTCCGTGGTCGTGGAGATGGTCCACGAGATCAAGAAGATGAACATCGATCGCATGACCTCGCTCAACGAGAAGCTGCGCGCGATCGAGAACGAGGCCGACCGGCTGATGCTGGAGCTGTACCGCGACATCTATTCCGGGCGCCTGGACCACCTGCAGATGTTCCTGCTGAAGGAGTTCTTCGAGATCCTGGAGAAGGCCATCGACCGCTGCCGCGAGGCCGGCGTGGTGGCGTACCAGATCGTCCTCAAGAACAGCTGACGGGTCGCGCCCATGCTTACCCTCGTGCTGGTGGTGATCTTCGCCGCGCTCGTCTTCGAGTTCATCAACGGCTTCCACGACACCGCCAACTCCATCGCCACGGTCGTTGCGACCAAGGTGCTGTCGCCGGGCCAGGCGGTGATGCTGGCGGCGGTGATGAACCTGATCGGTGCACTGACCGGCACGGCCGTTGCGAAGACGATCGCGTCCGGCCTGGTCGACACCAACGTGGTGCAGGTCACCTCGCAGGTGATCCTCTGCGCGTTGCTCGGCGGCATCATCTGGAACCTGATCACCTGGTGGAAAGGCCTGCCGTCGTCGTCCTCGCACGCGCTGATCGGTGGCCTGTGCGGCGCCGCGCTCGCGGCTGCGCACAACGACTGGGGCGCGCTGATCTGGTCGCAGGTGGCGGGCGACTGGACGCAGAACAAGGGCATCCTCTGGAAGGTCGTGCTACCGATGATCACCTCACCGGTCGCGGGCTTCCTGCTCGGCATCGTGGTGATGGTGCTGCTGTGGGGCCTGATCGTCCTGCTGGCGCGCATCGGCGGCTGGCTGGGCCGGCTGGCGCGCCCGCACTTCGTCAACAAGTTCTTCGGCAAGGCGCAGATCCTGTCCGCCGCCTACATGGGCTACGCGCATGGCCACAACGATGCGCAGAAGACGATGGGCATCATCGCGCTGACGCTGTTCGGCGCGGAGGCCACCGGTGCACTCGACAACCTGCCGGGCTGGCTGGCGTTCCTGCACCCGGGCAGCGCCGGTGAGCAGGACATCGCCACCTGGATCGTCATCACCTGCGCCATCGTGATGGCGCTGGGTACGGCGTCGGGCGGCTGGAAGATCATCAAGACCCTCGGCCACAAGATGGTGAAGCTGCACCCGATCAACGGCTTCGCCGCGGAAACCAGCTCGGCCACCATCCTGACCGTGGCCGCGCATTTCGGCATGCCGGTGTCGACCACGCACAGCATCTCCACCGCCATCATGGGCGTGGGCTTTGCCAAGAACCCTCGCGCGCTGAAGTTCAGCGTGATCGAACGCATCCTGTGGGCGTGGGTGCTGACCATCCCGGCCGCCGGCGGTATCGCCTACGGCCTTCTGCGCCTGCTGGAAGCCATCGGGTGGGCGTGATCCTCCCGCGCGGTCGCTGAAACAAAAACGCCGGGCACTGCCCGGCGTTTTTGTTTGTCTGGCAGCGTGAGCTGTCAGAGCAGGTCGCCCTCGGCCGACAGAGCGCGTTCCATGCTGTCGCCGAGGCCGCCGATCTCCAGTACCAGCCGGTCCACTTCGGCCGGGTTGAGGCTTTCGTAGGGGCGGTTCTCGCACAGCTGCAAATACGGCACGCCGTCGAGCTCACCGATGGCCAGGTAGCCGACGCTGCTTTGCCAGTTGAACTTCAGCGCGCGTTTGGCATCGATGCCGGTCATCGGCGCGATCACCGTGCTCACGCGCAGGTAGCCGCGTTCGTCGTCGTTGCCCAGCTCGGACAGGAAGATGGCCTGGTGGCGCTTGCCGTTGCCCAGCGACAGTTCCACGCAGGCGACGAACGGGTCGTGCATCGTGACCTTGTAGCCCGAAGAATTCAGGTGACCGCGGACCTGTTCGAAGTTTTCCATGGTGTG
Source organism: Pseudoxanthomonas sp. G3 (assembly GCF_057654715.1). Taxonomy (NCBI): domain Bacteria; kingdom Pseudomonadati; phylum Pseudomonadota; class Gammaproteobacteria; order Lysobacterales; family Lysobacteraceae; genus Pseudoxanthomonas; species Pseudoxanthomonas sp. G3. The sequence goes on along the minus strand of NZ_CM172805.1, from coordinate 2,931,454 downwards.
CTCCGGTGTTGCCGATGCCGCTATGCTAATCCGGCATGAGCGCCAAGTCTCCCGAAGACCGCATCCTCGCCGCGATTCGCGCGATCCCGCGCGGACAGGTGGCCGGGTATGGCGAAGTGGCGCACCGTGCGGGCCTGCCCGGACGCGCGCGGTTGGCGGCGCGCATCCTCAGCCAGAACGACGACCCCGCGCTGCCTTGGCATCGCGTGCTGCGCTCGGATGGGCGCATCGCCTTCCCGGAAGGTTCCCGCGCCTACCGCGAGCAGAGCCAGCGCCTGCGCGCCGAGGGCGTGAAGGTGGAGAACGGGCGGGTGAAGCGCCGTAAGGCCGACACGCTGGACGAGGCGCTCTGGGGCCCGGGCCGGTCTTAACGTGAGGCACGTATCATGGCGGCAGATGCCATGAGGATCCCCATGTTCCCCCGACTGCTTCCCGTCACCCGCAACCTGCTGATCGCCAATGGCGTCGCTTACCTGCTGCAGCTCGTGCTGGGTCCCGTGCTGGTTCAGTGGCTGGCCTTGTGGCCGGTGGGGTACGGTTTCATGCCCTGGCAACTGCTCACCTACGGCTTCCTGCACGACCCCAGCAGCATCGCGCACCTGGCCTTCAACATGCTCGCGCTGTGGATGTTCGGCAGCCCGCTGGAGCAGACCTGGGGCGCGAAGCGCTTTCTTACCTACTATCTGGTCTGCATCATCGGCGCCGGCCTGCTGCAGTTGGGCGTGGGCGCGTGGATGGTGAGCCAGGGCGGCATGCCCTATCCCACGCTGGGCGCCTCTGGCGGCGTGTTCGGCCTGTTGCTCGGCTACGGCATGATCTTCCCGAACAACCGCATGATCATCTTCCCGCTGCCGATGGAGATCCGCGCGCGCACGCTGGTGATCATCTATGCCGTGCTGGCGTTGCTGATGGGGTTCACCGGGCTGCAGCCCGGCGTGGCGCATTTCGCGCATCTGGGCGGCATGGTGTTCGGGTGGCTGATGATCCGTTACTGGCGCGGCCAGCCCCCGTTCGGGCGCGGCCGAAAAGGTCCGCCGCGCATGCGCATCGTCAAGTGATGCACCACTAGAAAAACGGCGCGGAATTCCGCGCCGTTCTCGTGACACCTTCGCGACAGGCTCAGCGCCAGACGCGGATTTGTTCGGCCTCGTTCGCCTGCATCGGCTGACCGGCCTTGCAGTTGAAGGCCTGCGCGAATGCGGGTTGCTGCGTCAGCGGCCCGTTGGCGCGCCACTGGCCCGGGGCGTGTACGTCGACCGCGGCGCGCTGGGCGGCTTCGGTTTCCGACAGGTTCTGTGCCCACAGCGTGGCCCACGCCTTGTAGAACGACTGTTTCGATGCGGCGCTCGCCTGTGGCTCGGCGGTGGAGAACGCATCCCACGCCAGCTCGACGCCGGCCAGGTCGGCCAGGTTCTCGTCCTGCGTCAGTGCGCCGTTGACCTTGACGTTCTTCAGGCCGGGATACGCGTACGCGCCGTACTGCGCGGTGACCTTGCTGCCCAAGGCATTCCAGGCGGTCACGTCGGCCGGACTCCACCAGTCGCGCAGCTGGCCCTTGGCGTCGACCATGCGGCCCTTGCCGTCGAAACCGCGGCTCAGCTCATGGCCCACCAGCGCACCGAACGCACCGTACTGCACGGCGGCGGGCTGCTTGGCGTCGAAGATCTCTTCCTGCAGGACGGCGGCGGTGACGATCAGGCGGTTCTGCGCCAGGTCGTAGGCCAGCGCCGGCTGCTGCGGCAGCACGTCCCAGCGGCGGTCGGCGTTGCCCTTGCCGATGCGCTTCATTTCTTCGCGGTGGCGCCACGTGGACGCGATGAGGATGTTGCCGCCGAAGCTGCCGCGGCCCATCGGCTGCACGGTGTAGTCCAGGTCGCGCCTGGGCGTGCTGACTTCGATCTTCAGCTTGTCCAGCTTCGCCTTGCCCTCGGCCTTGGCGGTCCCGCTCAGCCAGCTGCTGCGCTCGATGCCGCGGCCCAGCGCATCGCGCACCTGGCCGGCGATCTGCTCGGCACGACGCTTGTGGTCGGCGGGCACGTAACGCTCGGCGTATTCCTTGCCCAGCATCGGACCGGCGGCGAGGTTGATGGCGTCCAGCACCTGTTGCCAGCGCGGCGCGGGTGCGGCTTCCCCACGCAGCACGCGACCGCGGAAGTCGAACTCCGCATCGCGAAACGGCTTGGCAAGGTAGGGCGCCATCGCATCACCCACGCGCCAGCGAAGGTAAGCCTTCCACTGGTCGGGCTTGAGGCTGGCCACGAGGCCGTCGAGGCGCTTGAACAGCGCGGGATCGGCGAGCGAGACGGTGTCGTCGGTGACGCCCTGCGCCTTCAGGAAGGCATCGAGCTGGAGGTTGCGGTACTGCTTGCCCAGGTCCTTGGTCGGCACCGGCGCATAGTTGGCGAACGGGCTGCGCAGGTCGACGATCGGCTTCGACACCTGCGCCAGGCGGCTTTCCAGATCGATCACCAGGGCAGACTCGGCATCGAGCTTCGCCGCCGGTGTGCCGGTCAGCGCCAGCACTTGCTTCACGTAGGCGCGGTAGCGCCCCAGCAACGCGCGGGTATCGGCATCGGTGCGGGTGTAGTACGCCGGGTCCGGCAGGCCCAGGCCGCCCTGCATGAAGTAGCCGATGTGCCGGTCCAGCGCCTGCAGGTCCACGTCCGGGCTGAAGTTGAAGGCCACCGGGATGCCAACCTGATGCAGCGCGGCGATCGCCGGCGCGACGTCCTTGGGCTTCTTGATGGCGTTGATGCGGTCCAGCAGCGGTGCGATCGGCTTGGCGCCGTCGGCCTCCACGGCCGCTTCGTCCAGGCCGCTGGCCCAGAAGTCGCCCAGCAGCTTCTGCACATTTCCCTGTGGCGACTTCATCGCCGCATCGAGCAGGGTGCGCTGCTGCTCCAGCGTGCGCTCGCGGAAGGCGCCCAGCACGCTGACGGCGCCCTGGCCAGCGGGCACCGGGTTGTTCTTCAGCCAGGTGGCGTTGGTGGCGCTGTAGAAATCGGTGCACTCCGCGCTGACGGCAGGGGCGCGTGCGGCGCGCTTCTTGCGCTGGGCATCGGCATCCGGGGCGCCCAGGGCCAGGACCAGGGCGAAGGCGATCAGGGTGGGACGGCCGAGTGCGGTGCGCGGGAGGGACATCAGGGGCTTCCGTGATTCAGGGGTCGGGCGATTCTAGCAAGCGCACCGCAAGCGGCCGGGCACGCCATCGTGCAAATCCCGCCGCATTTGGCGGCGACAACCGGCCCTGTGTCACAGACTCCACCGCTTGCGGCGTTCCGGGACGGTCGCGGAAAGGAAAAGGCCCGGACATGCCGGGCCTTTTCGGGTCACGCCAGAGCGGGGCTTACCAGATCACGACCTGCTGGTCGCCGCCGCGCACCATCGCGTCACCTGCCTTGCAGGAGAACGCCGCAGCGAACGTCGGCAGGTTCGACGGCGCACCGATGGCGCGGAATTGCGCCGGGGCGTGCTCGTCGGTGGCGATGCGGTTCTTCAGCTCTTCCGGCGTGAAGTTGCGGCGCCACACCGTGGCCCAGTTGAGGAAGAAGCGCTGGTCGCGGGTCAGGCCGTCGGTCATCGGGTCCGGGGTGCCTGCGGTGGCCTTCTTCATTGCGTCATAGGCCGTGGCCAGGCCACCGAGGTCGGCGATGTTCTCGCCCAAGGTGTGGTTGCCGTTGATCTTCTGGCCGTCGGCGGTGCGGTAGCCGTCGAACTGCGCCACCAGCTTGCCGGTCAGGGCCTTGAAGCCCTTGGAATCGGCCTCGCTCCACCAGTTCTCGAACTTGCCGGTCGGACCGAAGCGGCTGCCCTGGTCGTCGTAGCCGTGCGTCATCTCGTGGCCGATCACCGCGCCGATGCCGCCGTAGTTCATCTCATCCGTGGCGTTCGGGTCGAAGAACGGCGGCTGCAGGATGGCGGCCGGGAACACGATCTCGTTCTGCAGCGGGTTGTAGTACGCGTTGACCATCTGCGGCGGCATGCCCCATTCGGTCCGGTCGACCGGCTTGCCGATCTTCCCGAGGTTCCACTTGTAGTTGAACTCCATCGCCGACAGGACGTTGCCGATGTAGCTGTCGCGGCTGGTCGACAGGCCGGCCCAGTCGCGCCACTTGTCGGGGTAGCCGATCTTGGTGGTGAACGCGGCCTGCTTCTCCATCGCCTTGGCCTTGGTCTGGTCGCTCATCCACGACAGCGCCTGGATGCGCGCCTTCAGCGCGTCGCCCAGGTTGGCCACCAGCTTCTCCATCTTGGCCTTGGATTCTTCCGGGAAGGCGACCTTCACGTACAGCTGGCCCAGTGCTTCGCCGCTCTGGCCCTCGATGGTGGACAGCACGCGCTTCCAGCGGGGTTCGATCTCCTTCTGGCCGCGCAGCGTCTTGGCGTAGAAGTTGAAGTTCTCGTTGGCGAAGGCATCGCTCAGGTAGGGCGAGGCGCCATCGATCGTGTGGAAGCGCAGGTAGGCACGCCATGCCGCCGGGTCGGTGTCGCCCAGCATCTTGCTGACTTCCTGGTGGAAAGCCGGCACGGCCAGCGAGAATTTCTCCTGCGGCGCCACGCCCTGCGATTCGAAGAACTTCGTCCAGGAGAAGTTCGGCGTCAGCTTGTCGGCGTCCGCCAGCGTGACCGGGTTGTAGTACAGCGATACGTCGCGCGACATTTCCTCGTTCGACTTCGACACCTTCGCCAGGCGCGTTTCGAAGGCCATGATGTCGGTCGCCTGCTTCTGCGCGTCGGCCGCGGCGACGCCAGAGAGCTCCAGCACCTTGGCGATGTGCTTCACGTACTCGTCGCGGATGGTCTTCTTGTCGGCGTCGAAGTAGAAGTTCTTGTCCGGCAGGCCCAGGCCACCCTGGAAGGCATACGCCATGTTGGTGTCGGGCTTGTTGAAGTCGGCCTCGGCGCCGAAGCCGAACAGGAACGCCTGGCCCTTGGCGGCAGACTGGTTGAGGTAAGCGACGATGGCGTCCTTGTCCTGCAGGCCGTCGATCGATTTCAGCATCGGCGCGATCGGCTCGATGCCCTGCGCATTCGCTTTGGCTTCGTCCATGCCGGTGGCCCACAGGTCGCCGACGATCTTTTCGACGCCGGTCGCGCCGGCGTGCGCGGCCGCCTGTTCGGCCAGCTGCTTCTGGATGGCGGTGGAGCGCTCATCCAGCATCTCGAACGCGCCCCAACTGGTGCGGTCGCTGGGGATCGCGTTGGCGGCCAGCCACTTGCCGTTCGCGTAACCGGCGAAATCGGCGCAGGCGTTCTTGGTGGTGTCGAGGTCGCCGATCTGGAAACGGTTGACGCCCGGCAACGTGCTTTCGTCCAGCTTGAGCTGCAGCGCCTCCGGCGCCTTCGCGGCGGTGTCGGCGGGCGGTGCCGCCTCCTCCTTCTTGGCGCACGCGGCCAGCGCGGCGGCCACGGCGAGCGAAAGCATCAGGATCTGGGGTTTGCGGGCAATCACGGTCTACTCCGGCCCTGGGCAGGGCAATGGAAAAAAGGAACCCCCGGGCGGGGGCGTGCGGCGACTCTACGCCTGCCCGGGAGAGGGCAGGTGTGTCGAAGGTCATGGGTACGGGCCCGGAAACCGATGGCATCCGGACCCGCGCGCGCCCTAGGCCGGTTGCGACCGATTCTGCCCCCCTCGTCAGGCGGCATACTCGGCGCAGGACACAGGAGGCGAGCCCATGCAGGTCCATTTCCACGGCGCGGCCGGCGAGGTCACCGGCTCGATGCATCTGGTCGAAGCGGCAGGCAAGCGCGTGCTGCTGGATTGCGGGTTGATCCAGGGCAGCCGCGAGGCGGAAGCCCGCAACGCGGAGTCGTTCCCGTTCGACCCGTCGACGCTCGACGCGCTCGTCCTCAGCCATGCCCACATCGATCACATCGGGCGCGTGCCGTTGCTGGTCAAGCGCGGGTTTCGCGGGCCGATCTTCACCCAGCAGGCCAGCGGCGAGCTGATGCCCATCATGCTGATGGATACGGCATCGCTCTCCGAGTCCGAGGCCGAACGCGCCAATCGTCACCGTCGCAAGGGCGAGCCGCCCGCCGTACCCCTGTTCGTCGCCGAAGACGTGCAACAGGCGATGCGGCAGGTGCAGCCGCTGCCCTACGACGTGCGCACGATGATCGTGCCTGGCGTGGACATCGCCTTGCGCGATGCCGGCCATATCCTGGGTTCGGCGATCGTCGAGCTGTGGGCCGAGGGCCGCAAGCTGGTGTTCTCCGGCGATCTCGGCCCGAAGGGCACGCCGATCCTGCGCGATCCCGCCGTGGTGCGGCAGGCCGACCTGCTGCTGATGGAATCGACCTACGGCGACCGCAACCATCGCGATCGTCCCGAGACCGTGCGCGAACTCGGCGACATCTTCGAGCGCGCGTGGCGCGACCGCGGCAACGTGATCATTCCCGCGTTCGCGGTGGGCCGCACGCAGGAGCTGCTGTACTGGTTCGCGCGGCATTGGGAGGCCTGGAAACTCGCGCGCTGGCGGATCTTCCTGGACAGCCCGATGGCGGCCAAGGTGGTGAACGTCTACGCGCGCCACCACGGCCTGTTCGACGAGGATGCGCGCCGGGTATGGGCGCAGGCGCCCAATCCCTTCCGCCTGCCGAACCTGCATGTCGCCGAGACCACCCAGCAATCGATGGCGATCAACCAGGTCGAGAACGGCGCGATCATCATCGCGGGCTCAGGCATGGCCAATGGCGGCCGCATCCAGCACCACCTGCGCTACAACGTCGGACGGCGCAATGCGCACATCGTGTTCGTCGGCTACCAGGCCGAAGGCACGCTGGGCAGGCGCCTGGTCGATGGCGCGGCCTGGGTTCGCATCCACGGCCGCGACTATCGCGTCAATGCGCAGCGGCATACCGTCGGCGGACTCTCCGCACACACCGACCAGCATGGCCTGATGGAGTGGTATGGGCACTTCCAGCCCTCGCCACCGTTGGTGCTGGTGCATGGAGAGGACAGGGCGCGCGAAGCGCTCGCGGGCGAGATCGGCGAGCGGCACGGCGCGCCGGTGGATCTGGCGCGGCCGGGAATGATCGTGGAGGTCTAGCGCAGGCGTCCCGCGCTTCAGCTGCGCGTGGCGGACACGCCGACGGGCTCGTGCTCGCCGGTATGGCTGAAGCTGCGGTTCCGGCCGGTCTGTTTCGCGCGGTAGAGCGCGGCGTCGGCGCGGTCGAACACGTCCTCGGGGCCGAGGTCGTCGCCCGACTGGAACGTGTGGATGCCGATGCTGGCGGTAAAGGGCGGCGATGCGCCTGCGTTCGCGCCGTGCGGCTTGCGGCCGAGGTTGGCGAGGTCCACGTGGATGGTCGTGGCGATGGTCGCGGCGGCCTGGGCCGAGGTTTCCGGCAGCAGCACCGCGAACTCGTCGCCGCCGAGCCGGGCGACGAGATCGCGCGGACGCCGCGCGCGGCTGCGCAGCACGCGGCCCAACGCCTTCAATGCGGCATCGCCCGCGGTATGCCCCTGGCTGTCGTTGAGTTGCTTGAAGTGGTCGATGTCCATCACCAGCAGCGACAACGGCTGGCCGCTGCGGCGGGCGACGCGCAGTTCCTGGTCCAAGGTCTGGTCGAATCGCGTGCGGTTGGCCAGGCCGGTCAGCGCGTCGGATTGGGCCTGCTTGTGGGTACGCCGCAGCAACCGGTAGATCCACAACGACGCGCCGAGCGCCAGCACGAGCAGCGCCGGCACCGGCGAGAACCACGCATGGCCATAGCGCAGCATGAGCACCGACAGCAGCAACGCGGCCACCATCGTCATGACGGTGGGCAGCCATACGCGACGCAGGCCGGGCAGGGCGGACAGCAGCAACGGCAGCGCGGCGAGCAGGGCGGACAGCAGCGCTTGCCAGCCTTCGCCCATCGGTGTGATGGCCGCTTCCTTCAACAGCATGTTCAGCAGGTTGGCCTGGTAGTCGGCTCCGCTCATGCCGGCATTGAGCGGCTGACCGGGCGCGCGCGCGTATTGGCCCATGCCGGTGGCATTCACGCCCACGATGATCCAGTTCCCCCGCAGCATTGCGGGCGGAATGCGCTGGTTGAGCACGTCGGTATACGACACGTGCCGGAAGCCGTTCGGCGGCGAGGCGAAGGGGATGCGTACTTCGTGGTCCCTCACCCAGTCGTCGTGCGCCGGTGCGGGGACGTCCGTGGTCACCAAGCGCCGGCCCGGCAGTTCCGGCGCACCGCCGTTGGGCTGGTCGAGCTGCAACAGGGCCAGCGCCAGGGCAGGCCAGTGCGGGGAGCCCAGGCCGGCACGGAGGTAGACGCTGCGCGCCACGCCGTCTTCGTCGAGCACCATTTCCGCGTGGCCCAGCGAGGCGGCCGAGGCGGCGAACTCCGGGATCGGCATCAACTCCACGCTGGCGCCGTTGCGCTGGACGGGTTCGGCGAGCACCGGCAGTACCACGCGGCCGCTGCGACCGATCGCGCGCGCCAGCAGGGCGTCACCTTCGGGATCGAAGAGCGCGGGCTCCGAGAGCAGGATATTGAAGGCGATGCCCTTCGTCTCCGCCAGCCGCAGGCGCTCGACCAACTGTGCATGCACCCGGCGCGACCACGGCCAGCGGCCGAGTTCCGCCAAGCTCTTCTGGTCGATATCGACGACGACGATGCGCGGGTCCGGCTCAGGCGCCGTGCCACGCACCAGCCTGTCGTAGACCCAGGCGTCCGGTGCCGTGGTCAGCCCCGACAGCGTCACCAGCACGGCGAGCGCCGCCGCCCCCACCGCGGTCAGCAGGCGGGGTTTCCATTTGGGCAGGGGCGCAGGGGTGCTCACAGGGCGAGCAGTATGAGCAACGCCCCCGCCCCAGCGCCAATCCTGCAGAGGCGGCATGGCACTTCGACCACCTGGGGACGGGGGAACGGGCCTTCGAAGCCGTCGACGTCGATGGTCTGGGCGCGCAGATACCAGGTGCCGCTGCGCAGGCGGGGCAGGGTGATTTCCGCTTCGTCGACGGTCTGATCCACCGCGAGTACGCTGAAATCGGCCGTCCGCGACATCTGGAAGCGATAGCGCTGCCCCGGCTGGCCGGCGGGCCAGCGGAACGTCACCTGCCGGGTATCGCCTGCTTCGGCGGCGCTGCCGTCGATGGCGGTGACCTCGGCCAGGGGACGCAGGGTGAAGGCGATGGCGTCGCCGAACGGCCCCGTCGTGCCCGCGCGGTCCACACTGCGAATTCGCCAGGTGTAGTCGCCCGGCGGCAAGCTGGGCAACGCGACCGAGGTGCCATCCTTCACGCGGGCCTGCGCGACCGGCTGGGCGAAGCCTGCGGCGTCGGCTACTTCGTAGTCGTAGGCCACCGCGCCCGGCGCCTGGGTCCAGCTCAATGCGACGTTGGCTTCGCGCACCACGCCGGCGGCGACCGGCGAGATGGAGTACGGCGGCGGCAGCAGCCCGTCGACCTGCAGCTGCGCGACCGCATCGCGACCCTCCAGCCCCTGTGCATCGATGGCGCGTACGCGCACGTGGTAACGGCCTTCCTCAAGCGGCGGCAGCGTGTAACCGGGTGCATCGACTTGGGCATCCACCTGCAGGCTGTCGAAACGCGGGTGCTCGCTGATCTGGACGCGGTACTGGCGAGCGCCCGGCACGGCCCGCCAGGCCAGAGGTGCCCGCGTCACCTGCGGGGGCGGCAGGTGACCGGACAGGTCGGGGGCAGGCAACAGGGCCACCGGTGTCACCGCGTGCTGGTCGAGCGCCACCGCAGTGCCGTAGCCGCGCTGTATGAGGGCGCTGCGCGCGCCGGCGCTGACCGCCACGCGCCCCTCCAGCACCTCGGTATGCGTGCCGGTGGCATGTGCCTCGACGCGGAAGCGCGTGCCCCGCACGGCGGACGAAGCGCTAGGCGTATCGACGATGAAGTTCGCCGCAGGCCCGCGCAGGTGGCGCACGTCATTGCCGATGCGGCCGCGCTGCAGGCGCAGGCGCGTATCGGCGATGCCGGATCGTCCCAGGCGCGTCAGCCGCTCCAGCAGCAACTCGCTGTCGCCGAGCAGCAGCAGACGCGAACCGTCGGCGAACTGCAGGCTGAGCGTGGCCTCGGGCGAGGTCGTCACCACCGCGCCAGTGCCGAGCGACATGCCGGCCGTGACCGGCGTGGCCTGGCCGGCCTGACGTTGCGCCCGCGCTTCACCGCGCACGGCGATGACCTTCGCGCGCGCAGGCTGGCGGTGCAGCCACTGCACGGGGATGCGCAATGTGCTGCCGGGGGCGAGCTGGTAAGGGTTGGCGACGCGGTTGTGTTCCTGCAGGCGTTGCCACGGCACGGAAGGCGCGAGGTATTCGCCCGCGACATCCCAGAGCGTATCGCCCGGTCGAACGCGATACGACCAGTCCTGCGCCTTCGCCGGGCACACCAGCGCAAGGAGCAACAGCAGGCCCCACCCGCGCCACCCCGCCCATCGAATCGCCTCCCTCTGCATTGCTGTCCCCCGCTGTCACAAAAGTGTTGCGTCGGTCACAATTATAGAAGAAACGTTGCGGACGGCTGGCCGGCGAACGGCCTTTCTCACGTCACATTAGCCCTGATCGTGCACCCCGTCCCAAGTCAGGGCGTTGTACCCCACAGGGCGGCGATCCGTCGTGCCAACGGATAGGGCTCCGGCCCGTTGCGATTGGTCAGCACGATGACGGTGAGGCGCCTGTCCGGAAAGCGCAGCATCACGTTGCGGAAGCCGATGCTCTCGCCCGAATGCCACTGCATGCGCCCCTGCAATCGCCATCCCAAGCCGTAGTGCGCGACATCCGCCTCGTCGGTCGTGGTGGCCGGGTGCACTGCCAGGGCGCGAGATGCGGAAGACAGCAAGCGATCGTCGTACCATGCGGCATCCCAGCGCGCGAGGTCGCGTAGCGACGAATAGATGCCGCCATCGCCCAACACTGCGCTGGTCGTGCTCTGGTCCGTCCGTTGCCAACGTCCTTCGACCAGGCTGTAGCCGTAGGCGCGCGCGTCGACGGCCGGTCCACCGTCTTCGCGCGCAAGCGTGCCGTGCATGCCGAGCGGTGTGAATACCGGCGTGCGCAGGAAATCAGCGAACCGCGTGCCGGACGCACGTTCGACCACCAGGGCCAGCAACGCATAACCGCTGTTGCTGTAGCGATACGCAGTTCCAGGCGCAAAGTACAGGCGATTCTCTCGCTCCAGCAGGCGCAGCACGTCGGCATCGCGCACCTGCTGGGTCTGGCCTTCGGGTACCAGATCCTCGTAGTCGACCAAACCCGAGGTGTGGCTCAAGAGATGCCTCAAGGTCACCGCACGGGTGGCCTCCGGCAGCGTGGGCAGCCACTTCTGCACGGAATCGTCCAGTGCGACGGTTCCGTCCTCCACCAGCAAGAGCACGCACGTCGCGGTGAATTGTTTGGTGATGGAGGCCAAGCGGTAGCGGGTATCCGACGTGGCGGCGCGTCCCGTCTCGCGTTCGGCCATGCCGTAGCTGCGTTCGAGCGCGGCCTCTCCGTCCTCCAGCACCAGCACCGAAGCGCCCGGCGCGTCGCCGCCGTAGTCGCGCATCCACCCGTCGATCGTGGCATCGCGCGATGTCGCGCCCGCTTCGCCCATCGCCATCAGCATCGCTCCCAGTACCCATGCCTTCGTCATTGCCATCCCCGAGTGGAACGGAATGCCAGCAGCCTGACGCACCCGCGGGGTCAGTCTGTCGACGCTTCCTCGCGCAAGGCCTGCTCGCGCGCGCGGCCCAGGTAGAGGCGGATGCCGTGGCGCATGAGGTACAGCAGCGGGATCAGCGCGATCGCCGCCAGCATCTTGTAAGCGTAGTTCACCGTGCTCACGGCCAGAAATAGCGACGTGGGCCATTTCTGCGGCCCCAGCACGAAGGCGATGTAGATCACCACGAAGCTGTCCACCAGTTGCGAGATCGCGGTGGAGCCGGTCGCGCGCAGCCATACCCAGCGTTCGCCTGTGGCTTCGCGAATGCGGTGGAAAACGGAGACGTCGATCAACTGGCCCACGAGGAACGCCACGACGGAGCCGGCGATCGTCCACATGCCCTGGCCGAAGATCGCAGCGAACGCTTTCTGGTAATCCGGCACGCCCTGCGCCTGGGCGGCTCCGACCCACCAACCGGCCGGCGCCAGCGCAATGGCGGCGAAGGCGAACAGGAAGCCGTAAACGATCAGCGCCACCGCCAACCACGAGATGAAGCGCACGCCGCGCTTGCCGAAGAACTCGTTGATGGTGTCCGTCAGGATGAACACGAACGGCCACAGCAGCGTGCCCGCGGTGAAGCTCAGCGAACCGGTCTGGCCGAACAGGTTCCATTCCAGCGGCGCGATGCCGAGCGTGTCCTCCAGCGCGAAGATCTTGACGCCGATGAACTCGGCCAGCACCGCGTTGGCGCAGAACACCGCCGCCAGCACGATGAAGAGACGGACCGCACGATCATCCAGGGTGCGCGGCGTGGTCATGGCTCAGCGGTCCCCGGCGCGGGTGAATGGCATGGCATCCGGCGCCACGGCGCCACCGGAGATGATGAAGCTCATAGCCTGGTCCACGGTCCAGTCGGTCGGGGTCAGCAGCTCCACCGGCACGATTTCCAGGTAGCCCGAGGTCGGATTGGGCGTGGTGGGCACATAGACCGCCGCCAGTTCGCGCCCGCTGCCTTCCTCGCGGATCACGCGCGTCACCAGCCCAACCGATTTCATGTCCCGGTGCGGGAAGTCGATCAGCACCACGCGCTGCGTGCTGCCGGGCTTGGTTTCCAGCATGTCGAGCAGCTTCCGCGCGCTGGTGTAGATGACGTTGGCCAGCGGCACGCGGGCGATCAGCGCTTCGAACCAGCTCAGCAGCCGTTGGCCGACGACGCGACGCGTGAGCGCGCCCACCGCGAGGATGACGAACAGCGTGGCGACCATCGCGATGGTGTTCTGCACCCATAGGCCGTTGAACCAGCCCAGCGACTGCGGGAACGTCGCCGCGATCCGATGCGACAGCGGCTCCACCCACGGCTTGCTGATGTCCGAAAGCAGGACGAACACGAACTTGATGACCACCCACGTCAGCCAGATGGGCAGCAGGGTCAGCAGGCCGGTGATGAAAAGCTTCTGCACCGAGGCGCGGTGCGGGGGATGATCGGGGGGCATACGCCTATTGTAGGCTGGGGAACGGCAACGGCTATAGTCAACGACAGGACGATGGGGGACAGGGAATGGGAAAGTTGTTGAAAGGGTTTGGCGCGGCCGTGTTCGGGCTGGTGGCCTTGGTCGCGCTACTGTACGTGGTCAGTCGCGCACTGCCGATCCCGAAGGACGAGGTCGCGGCGCTGGCCAGGATCGAGGCACTGCCGGTGCTGGAGGGCCGGAACGGCTTTGCCGCCCTGTGGTCCCTGACGCACGATGTCGATGCCTCGCAAGCCGAAGCGTTGCTCGCACAGGAAGCCAGCAGGACGGCGGCCGTACCCTCTGTGCGCGGAGAGAGCGAGTCGCAAGCCAGCGTCAGCGTCCTCCAGCGGTTCCCCACGTTGCCTGCGGTTTCGGGGAAAGCAGACGCTTTCTGCGGCTTGCAGGAAGCAGCGTGCCTGGCAAAAGTACGAAGCGATCCCGCCGTTTACGCTTCGGTGGCGGAAGTACAACAGCGGACCGCCGCGAAGGTGGCTGCGCTTGATGCGTACGACTATTTCCTCAACCCGTTGCCTCCGCGAATGGATGCGGCGCTACCGCCTTTCCAACCACTGATCCACGACCTTACCCTGCACGCGCAGCGGTTCTCGGTCGGTGACGTGGATGCTGCCCTGGAGGGCGTATGCCGCGATGCTTCCCTGTCCCGCAAGCTGATCGCCAGCGGAGACAGCCTGATCGCATCGATGATCGGCGCTGCCTTGCAAAAGGGCAGCGCCGCGTTGTTCGTGGGCATGCTGTCCGAACTGCCGCCGGATCATCCTTTGCCGGCGATCTGCCATCAGGCGTTCCGCGTGGACGAGATGCATGTCCAGGCCATCTGTCCAACGCTCCGGGCTGAGGGCAGGTGGTCCACCGACGCCTATCGCGCCCTCACAGGCGGAGATGAGCGCAGGAAACTGCTCACATCGCTTTTCCTCGACGTGGACAAGACCGTCGCACGTGGGACTCGGAATTTCGAGTGGTACTGCGGAAAGGAAGTCGACGCGGCCATTGCTGCGGATCTTCCCGTCCCGCTGCCAGCGCCGCCCTCGCGCCTCTCGTTCGCCTGTATCGCCAACGCCATCGGGTGCACGCTGGTCAGCATCCAGGCGCCGGCGTATGCCGACTATGCGCTGCGTCTGCAGGACGCAGGGATGCGGCAGAAGGCGGTAGCGACCTGGTTGTGGTTGCGCGCCCGGGCGGCGAACGATACGCGGCCGTTGGTGGAGCGGCTGCGTTCACGGCCCGATGCGTTCAAGAGCGCGGCGCGCGACATCACCGTCGAGGGCGCCACGCTGGAGATACCCATGTACGAGCGACGCCCGGACCAAGGCGACGCATGGCGACTCCCCGTGCCTGCCTGGATGGCGGGCGAAGAGCGCTAGGACTCAGGCCGCCCTCGTGCGTGCCTCGGGCTTCAGCCGCACATAGATCTGCTTGCGTACGCGCGCCACTACTTCGTTCTGGGCGTTGAAGACGTCCGCCGGCAGCCAGCGGAGGTGTTTCTGGCCGCTGGCCGCTTCGGCGCGGATCTCGTCCAGCACGCGGTCGTCCAGGCGGAACTCGGCATGCAGCGTGCCCTTGCCGGGCTTCACGAACTCGATCTCCGCGGCCTTGTCCCAGACGTAATAGGCGCTGCCCAGGCGTTCCTTGGCCAGGATCATCCAGAACGGATCGGTCATCGAGAACAGGCTGCCGCCGAAGTGGGTACCCACGTAGTTGCGGTTCCACGGGCGCATGCGCAGCTCGACGCGCGCGAAACTCCAGTCGTCGGACATCTCGGTGACGTGGACGCCGCTGAACAGGAAGGGCGGCCAGATATTGAAGATGTGCCGCAGGGTGTTGGCTTTCATGGGTACTGCGCGTGCGAGTGGGGCCAGGTAGGGAAGGCTTCGGCAATCAGAACAGCAGCGAGGACATCTTCCTGCGGTACTGGCCGACCAGGGCCTCGTCCTCGATCACCCGGAAAGCGTCGATGAGACTTTTCCGCGCGAGCCCGTCCTCGTAGGCGCGGTCGCGCTTGAGCATCTCCAGGAACTGTTCCAGCGCCTGCTCCGAATCCCCGGCCACCAGGGCATGCACGCCCAGCAGGTGGCGTGCGCGCAGGTCGTCCGGGTTGGCCTGGACGGCCACGCGCAGAGCCTCGGGCGCGGGCGCGTCCTTCAGGGCGGCGGCGAAGCCCAGCCGGGCGCGCGCCTTGACGGCGCGATCGTCGGTGGCCAGGTTGGCCGGCAGCGCGTCCAGCAGGCGCTCGGCCTCGGGTGCCTCGCCGGTCTTCAGCAGGGCGAGGACCAGGTCGAGCTTGAGCTCGTCCTTGTCGGGTTCGGCGCTGATCGCCTCGCGCAGGGCGGCGACCTGGGCCTGCGGATCCAGCGGCGCCGGCGCCTCTTCAACGGGCGCGCCCTCGGCCGGCACGATGCCGTGCGAGGCGAGGAACTCGCGCAACTGGCCCTCAGGCAAGGCGCCGGGGAAGCCGTCGACCAGCTGTCCCCCCTTCACCAGGAACACCGTCGGCACCGAGCGGATCTGGAAGGCTGCGGCGATCTGCTGCTCCTTGTCCACGTCCACCTTGGCCAGCACGAACGCGCCGTGGTACTCCGCGGCGAGCTTTTCGAGAATAGGCCCCAGCGTCTTGCAGGGGCCGCACCACGTCGCCCAGAAATCCACCAGGACGGGCACCTCCAGCGACTTGCGCAGGACCTCGGCCTCGAAGGTCTCGGTGGTGGCGTCGAAAACGTGGGGCAGCTCGCTCATCGGGCAGGTTCGTGGCTACGGGGAATCGCCTCCAGATGGTGGCGCGGCGGACAGGATACAAGGTGAGGGCAGCACGCGTTGACATCGGTATCACGGACGCGGCCGGCACGTGGCTCTTGATCGCGGCGGTGACGGGCACGGTTCGCGGCCCGCCCGGATCGACCCCGCCCGCAGGCACTTCCGGCAGGGGGCGTCGCTGATCGGGCTTTGTTAAGGTCCGGCGGCGGCATCCGCCGCGTCATTGACAGGAAGGGAGGCGGGGATGCACTTACGTCGTTTTGTGCTGGGCATGTTGCTCGCGGGGGCCTTCAGCGGCCATGCGCTGGCGAAGGACGAGATCCAAGCCTCGGCGGAGGTGAATCCGCCTCCGGCGGAGGCGCTGGCTGCGTTCGATCGCTATGAGCTCAAGCCGGCCACGCTGTCCGACACTTACGCCGGGCACAAGGCCAACCAGGAGGCGCTGGCCTCGTTCCAGCGCAATCTGGATGAGCGCGTCGGCGCATGGGTGGCGGAACGCAACGCGGCACCTGCGACGCACGCGTCGGTGCGCACGCTGGTGATCGAGCCCCGCATCGAGAAGATCCGCTTCATCAGCGGCGGCGCGCGGTTCTGGGCGGGCGCCTTCGCCGGCAGTTCGCGCATCCTGGTGAAGATGAAACTCACCGACCAGGCCACGGGTCAGGTGATCGCCGAACCCGAGTTCTACCAGCATGCGAAGGGCATGACCGGCGCGTGGACGTTCGGCGCCGCCGACAACAGCATGCTCGTGCGCAGCGCCTCGCTCGCGCTCGACTACCTGAAGGATAACCAGGCCACGACGCAGGGCGGTCGGACCGGCTGGGAGAAGGAATGACGCGCCGGCGTTAAGATGCGTCACCGAACGGGCAGGCCAGCACGGTCTGCCCGTATCGTTTCAACGTCGCGAGCCCGCATGATCTCCCGCCTGACCCGACTCCTGCCCCTGACGGGCGCGCTCGCCGCCATCGCCTTCATCGCGGCCGTGGTGGGATTCGGCATGACACTGTCGGGTTACTCGCAGGTCTGGCATCCGGTCGCGGTGCTGGGCGCGAGAGGCGTGCCGCACGCCCTGGGCTTCAATCTGCTGGGCTTCGTCCTGACGGGGCTGCTGGCTGCGGTGGTCGCGCTGGACCTGCGGCATCGGCTGCCGGCCGATGCAGGCTGGGCCGCGCGCGTGGGCGCGCAGTTCCTGCTGTTATCCGCGCTCGGTTTCGTCGGTCTGGGCGTGCTGCCGCTGGATCCCGATGACCTGCACAACGATGCCAGCAGCCTGCACGCGACGGCATGGTTGCTGTGGTGGGTGGCGTTCGTGCCGGGTGCGGTCTTGTTTGCTTTCGGGATGCGCGGACGCCGTGGGTGGCGTCCGGCAGTGATCGCAAGCGGCGTGGCGGCCGCGATCGTGTTGTTCAGTGCCTTGGTCGCGGTCGCCCTGATGCCGGCCGGCATCGCGCAGCGGCTGGGCTATGCCGCCTGGCTGCTGTGGCTGTGCGTGGCGGCCCGGCGGAGCTAGTCCGCCAGGCACCATGGTCGATCACGGACGGCGATAGACCTTGCCGTCCTTCATCACGAAATCCACCTTCAACACGGCGTTGATGTCCTCCACCGGATTGCCCGGCACGGCCACGATGTCCGCACGCTTGCCGGCTTCGATCACGCCCTGGTCGTCCACGCCGAGCACTTCCGCCGCGCGGATGGTCGCCGCCTGCAGGGCGTAAGCTGCCGGCATGCCGGCTTCGACCATGTAGAGGAATTCGCGCGCGTTGTCGCCGTGCGGACCCACGCCCATGTCCGTGCCGAAGGCGATCTTCACGCCGTTGCGGTAGGCCACGCCCGCCGTCTGCTGGATCAGTGCGCCGATGCGTTCGGCCTTCGGGCGCACCACCGCCGGGAAGTAGCCATCGATCTTCGCCTTCTCGGCGACGAACCGGCCGGCCGAGATCGTCGGTACGTACCAGGTACCGTGCTGCTTCATCAGTCGCATCACCTCGTCGTCCATGTAGGTGCCGTGCTCGATGCTGGTCACGCCACCGAGGATGGCGCGCTTCATGCCCTCCTTGCCGTGCGCGTGCGCCGCCACGCGGAATCCATAGTCGCGGGCGGTATCGACGATGGCCTTCACTTCCTCGACGGTGAACTGCGGCGCGTCACCGGACTTGGCGTAGCTCAGCACGCCGCCGGTGGCGGTGATCTTGATGACGTCGCTGCCATCCTTGTAGCGCTGGCGTACGGCCTGGCGGGCGTCGTCGATGGAGTTGATGACGCCTTCGGTCGGGCCGGGCGGGCCCATCAGGTGCGCCAGGTGCGTGTTGAAGCCGTTGGTGGGGTCGGCATGGCCGCCCGTGGTGGCGATCGAGATGCCGGCAGCGAAGATGCGCGGGCCCTTCACGGCGCCCTGGTTCACCGCATCGCGCAGGTGCAGGGTAACGTCGCCCCCCAGGTCGCGCACGCTGGTGAAGCCCGCCATCAGCGTCTTTTCGGCGTAACCGACCGAGCGGTAGGCGAAATCGACCGGGTCCAGGCGGAAGCCTTCCGAATAGCTCTGCGGGCTGGACTCGCCATCCAGGTGCACGTGCAGGTCGGTCCAGCCCGGTGTGCAGGTATGGTCGGCCAGGACGATCGATTCGGCATCGGCCAGCTTGGCACGGCCGGGGATGACCTCGGCGATACGGCCGTCGCGCACCAGCACGGTGTGCTCGCCCAGGATCTTGCCGCTGCGGGCATCGAAGACCCGGTCGCAGTGCAGCGCCAGCGTGGTGGTCGCGGCGGGTTCGGCCGCAAGGGCGGTCGTACTGGCGGACAGCCCGCAGACGGCCACGGCGAGGGCAAGGAAAGTTCTGTTCATCTGGGATCCCCGGTTTCGACCCCCTCATGCTAACCGGTGGCGTGGCGGGGCATGGTGCGCTGCGGTACCCTTGGCGGCTTTGCCGTAGCCGTTGCCGCAACCGCCATGTCCACCGCCGCCGAACCCGTTTCCTACGATCCGAAATCCGTCGAGTCCCAGGCCCAGGCCTTCTGGGAGGCCCGGCGCGCCTTCGAGGTCGACGAGCGGTCGGACAAGCCGAAGTACTACTGCCTGTCGATGTTGCCGTACCCGTCGGGCGCGCTGCACATGGGCCACGTGCGCAACTACACCATTGGCGACGTGATCAGCCGCTACAAGCGCATGACGGGCCACAACGTGCTGCAGCCGATGGGCTGGGACGCGTTCGGCCTGCCGGCCGAGAACGCCGCGATCAAGAACAAGACCGCGCCGGCCAAGTGGACCTACGCCAACATCGACCACATGCGCAGCCAGCTGAAGTCGCTGGGCTATGCGATCGACTGGTCGCGCGAGTTCGCCACGTGCCGGCCCGACTACTACGTGCACGAGCAGCGGATGTTCACCCGCCTGCTGCGCAAGGGGCTGGCCTACCGCAAGAACTCGGTGGTGAACTGGGATCCGGTGGACCAGACCGTGCTGGCCAACGAGCAGGTGATCGACGGCCGCGGCTGGCGCAGCGGTGCGCTGGTCGAGAAGCGCGAGATCCCGCAGTGGTTCCTGCGCATCACCGACTACGCCCAGGAACTGCTGGACGGCTTGGACGATCTGCCGGGCTGGCCGGATGCGGTCAAGACCATGCAGCGCAACTGGATCGGCCGGTCGGAAGGCCTGGAGATCCAGTTCGCCGTCGACGGCCACGAACCGCTGACCGTCTTCACCACGCGGCCGGACACGCTGATGGGCGCGACCTTCGTGTCGATTGCCGGCGAACACGCCCTGGCGCAGAAGGCCGCCGCGTCGAATCCGGCGCTGGCCGCGTTCCTGGCCGAGCTGAAGCAGGGCGGCGTGTCCGAAGCGGAACTGGAGACCCAGGAAAAGCGCGGCATGGACACCGGCCTGATGGCCGTGCACCCGATCACCGGCGACCGGATCCCGGTGTGGGTCGCCAACTTCGTGCTGATGGGCTACGGCACCGGCGCCGTGATGGCGGTGCCGGGGCACGATGAGCGCGATTTCGAGTTCGCCACCAAGTACGCGCTGCCGATCCGCCAGGTGATCGCGCTGAAAGCGCCGAAGAACGAGGAAGAAAAGACGTACGACCCGACCACCTGGCGCGACTGGTACGGCGACAAGACCCGTGACGACCTGGAGCTGGTCAACTCGGGTGAGTTCGACGGCCTGGACTACCGCGGCGCCTTCGAGGCGCTGGCCGAGCGCTTCGAGCGCAAGGGCCAGGGCCAGCGCCGGGTGAACTACCGCCTGCGCGACTGGGGCGTCAGCCGCCAGCGCTACTGGGGCTGCCCGATCCCGGTGATCTACTGCGACACCTGCGGCGCCGTGCCGGTGCCGGATTCGGACCTGCCCGTCGTGTTGCCGGAGAACGTCACCCTGGACGGCGTGAAGTCGCCGATCAAGGCCGACCCGGAATGGCGCAAGACGAAGTGCCCGCAGTGCGGCGCCGCCGCCGAGCGCGAGACCGACACGTTCGACACCTTCATGGAATCGAGCTGGTACTACGCCCGCTACACCTCGCCCGGCGCGAAGGACATGGTCGACAAGCGCGGCAACTACTGGCTGCCAGTCGACCAGTACATCGGCGGCATCGAGCACGCGATCCTGCACCTGATGTACTTCCGCTTCTACCACAAGCTGCTGCGCGACGCGCGGCTGGTGGACAGCGACGAACCGGCGACCAACCTGCTGACGCAGGGCATGGTGATCGCCGAGACCTTCTACCGCGACAACGCCGACGGTTCGAAGGAATGGATCAATCCGGTGGACGTCGAAATCCAGCGCGACGACAAGGCGCGCGTGATCGGCGCCACGCTGAAGGCCGACGGCCAGCCGGTGAAGATCGGCCCGGTCGAGAAGATGTCCAAGTCGAAGAACAACGGCGTGGATCCGCAGTCGATGGTGGACAAGTTCGGCGCGGACACCGTGCGCCTGTTCTCGATGTTCGCCGCGCCGCCCGAGCAGTCGCTGGAGTGGAACGAAGCCGGCGTGGAAGGCATGGCGCGCTTCCTGCGCCGCCTGTGGACTCAGGTACAGCGACATGCCGACGAAGGCCGTGCCGCCGACGGCGCCGTGCCGGCCCTGGACGTGGCGGCGCTGAGCGCCGAGCAGAAGGCGATACGCCGCAAGACCCACGAGACCATCGAGAAGGTCGGCAACGACTACGGCAAGCGCCACAGCTTCAACACCGCCATCGCGGCAGTGATGGAGCTGTCGAACGCCCTGGGCAAGTTCGACGATGCCACCGCGCAGGGTCGCGCCGTCCGTCAGGAAGCGCTGGAAGCGGCAGTGCTGCTGCTGAACCCGATCACCCCGCACGCCAGCCACGCGCTGTGGCAGGTACTGGGCCATGCCGAAACGCTGATCGAGGACCAGCCCTTCCCGCAGGTCGATGCCGATGCGCTGGTGCGCGACACGGTGACGCTGGCGGTGCAGGTCAACGGCAAGCTGCGCGGCACGATCGACGTGGCCGCCGATGCGCCGCGCGACCTCGTCGAGTCGCTGGCCAAGGCGGAACCGAACACGGCCAAGTTCCTCGACGGCCTGGCGATCCGCAAGGTCATCGTGGTGCCGGGCAAGATCGTCAACATCGTCGCGGGCTGAGCACGGGCGCTGTTGGCGGCTTGCCTCCGTGTTCACCTGCGGGCGGGCTACGCTATTGCCGCCCATGACGGCCTCGTCCAGACTTCGCCCATGACCCGATTCCGCCTGCCGTTGCTCTTCGCCGCCCTCATCCTGCTGGCCGGCTGTGGCTTCCACCTGCGCAACCAGATCGCGTTGCCGGCCGACCTGGGGCCGGTCCGGGTGGTGGGTGCCACGACCTCGTACAGCGCGCTGGTCACCAGTCTCTCGCGCGGCCTGCAGGCCGCCGGTGCGACGCTGGCCGCGCCGATCGGCGAAAACGAGGACGCCACCGCCGGCGAACAGGTCGCCACGCTGCGGATCATGTCCGAGCGCTGGGGCGACCTGCCGATCGCCGTTGACCAGTTCGGCCGCGCGCAGGAATTCAGCCTGCGCTACGCCGTCGTGTTCGCCTTCACCAAGGCGGACGGGACCGATCTGGTCCCGCAGCAGGTCGTCGAACTGTCGCGCGACTACGTGTCGCCCCCGCAGGACGCGACCGGCACCACAACCGAGCGCGAAGTCCTGGCCGAGGAACTCCGTCGCGAAATGGCGGCGTCCATCCTGCGCCGCGTCGACGGCGTGGTGCGGTCCGGCCAGGTGAACACGGCCCGCTGATGGAGCTCAAGCCGGAACAGCTGGCCGCGCGTGGCGCGTCCGAGCCGCTGCATCCGGTCTACCTGATCGCGGGTCCCGAGATCCTGCGCGTGCTCGAGGCCGCCGACGCGGTGCGTGCGCAGGCGCGGGCACAGGGCATCGGCGAGCGTGAAGTCTTCGATGCCGACGGGCGTGACTTCGACTGGGGCCAACTCGATGCCAGCTTCAATGCACCCAGCCTGTTCAGTGCGCGGCGACTGGTGGAAGTGCGCCTGCCGGGCGGGAAGCCGGGCAAGGAAGGCGCCGAGGTCATCAGTGCGTTCTGCGCCAACCCGCCGCCGGACGTGGTGCTGATGATCACCGCGGGCGAGTGGGGCAAGGCCTACCAGGGCAAGTGGAGCGACGCCATCGCGCGCGTCGGCGTGGTCGCCGTGGCCTGGGCCATCAAGCCGCACGAACTGCCGGGTTGGATCGAGAGCCGCTTGCGCAGCAAGGGCCTGCGGGCCGAGCGCGACGCAGTGCAACTGCTGGCCGAGCGGGTGGAGGGCAACCTGCTCGCCGCGGCGCAGGAGATCGACAAGTTGGCCCTGCTCAGCGATGGACAGACGCTGGACGCAGACCGGATGGAAGCGCTGGTCGCCAACGCCGCGCGCTACGACGTGTTCCGCCTCACTGACGCCGTGCTGGCCGGGCAGGGTGCGCAGGTCTCGCGCATCGTTGCCGGTCTGCGGGCCGAGGGCGACGTGGTCGCCGGCCTGATGCCGATGATCGTCAAGGAACTGCTGCGCACCGCCACACTGGCGCGCGTGCAGGCCGGCGGCGGCAATCTCGCGGCCGAGATGAAGGCGCAGGGCATATGGGAAGCGAAGCAGGCGCCATTCAAGCGCGCACTGCAACGGCATGCATCGCCCGCGCGCTGGGACCGCTTCGTCGCCGAAGCCTCGAAGATCGACCGCACCGCGAAGGGCCGCGGCGAGGGTGATGCCTGGGTGGCGCTGGAGCGCCTGCTGCTGGCCATCGCCGAGGCCAAGGCCGTGCGGCTGCTGGTGGCCTGACGGTCGCGCCGGATGCTGCAGCTCTTCTACGGCGGCACGTTCGATCCCATCCACAACGGGCACCTGGCCATCGCGCGTGCCGCGCGCGACGAAGTGCAGGCGCCCGTCCGCCTGATGCCGGCGGCGGATCCGCCGCACCGCGCGCCGCCGGGTGCGAGCGCGGCGCAGCGTGCACACCTGCTCGACCTGGCGGTGCGCGACGAAGCCGATCTTTACGTCGACCGCCGCGAACTGCGACGCGCGGAACGCACACCGGAGGCACGTTCCTACACCGTCGACACGCTGCACGAACTGCGTGCCGAACTGGGCGACGTGGTGCCCGTGGCGCTGCTGATCGGCGCCGACAGCCTGCTGGGCCTGCCGACGTGGCGGGCATGGCGATCGCTGTTCGCACTCACTCACTTCATCGTTGCCGACCGGCCGGGCAGTCCGCTGGATGGGGGCCTGCCGGGTGAACTGGCCGACATGCTGGCCCCGCGCTGGGCATCCCGCCCCGCGGTGCTGACCGACGCGCCTGCCGGCCGCGTGTACCGGCTGAGCCACCCGCTGCAGCCCGAATCGGCCACCGATATCCGGCGGCGGATCGCGGGCGGCGAACCCTGGCGGCATCTGGTGCCCGCGCCCGTCGCGGCCACCATCGCCGACGAAAGGCTCTACCTTGACCGGGTCACCACGTCCGGTCCGCTATAATCACGGCCGTACCTCCGGAGCCACCAAGCCTTTGTCCAGCCAAGCCCACGTCATCAAGACCCGCCTGCCCAGCCCGCCCCCGGCCTTGCCGGACCTGCTCGCCACGGTGCATGCCGCGGTCCAGGAGCTGAAAGCCAAGGATGTCGTCGAGATCGACGTGCGCGGTAAGTCCAGCGTCGCCGATTACCTCGTCATCGCCTCGGGCACCTCGACCCGCCACGTCAAGTCGATCGCCGACGAAGTGGTGAAGTTCGCCAAGAAGCTCGACGTGATGCCGCTGGGTGTGGAGGGCGAGCGCGAGGCCGAATGGGTGCTGGTGGACCTGGGCGACGTTATCGTCCATGTCATGCTGCCGCGCGTGCGCGAGTTCTACGCGCTGGAGCGCCTGTGGACGGTCGGCGACCAGCCGCCGGAAGATGTCGAGACCGCCGACGAATCGCGGCTCTGATGCCATGCGTCATGCAACGAAGAACGGCGCCCCAGGGCGCCGTTCTTCGTTCTGCCGATCCCGTCAGAGCGGACCGCGCTCCCAGGGACCGGTGATCGCCACGGTGATGCCCGGCGACTGCAGGTTGACGAACAGCGTGCGCGAGAGCGGGTCCCAGCACGCGCCGCAGAACTCGCTGTCGCGGTAGTCACCTTCCGGCACCGATTTGCCGGCATTGGCGATCTGCGTCGACGTCAGCTGCACGTTGTTCTTGCACAGATAGAACGACTCGCCTGCGCGGGTCAGCCCGATCAGTCGCGCGCCGGGGCCGTATTCGTCGGGGCTCTCGCCGCCGTCCTCGCACAGCACCACGCCGCCTCGCCCGCTGACCGTGATGTTGTCGGGGTTGTGCGCGGCGAGCTGGTTGCCGCTGACGAACAGCGCCTTCAATCGCTGCGTGAACAGGTCGAGTACCCAGACCGATCCGTTGCCGCGGCCCTTGCGACCCTGCGCGTCCACGCCCGTGCTGGTGTCGACGATGAACATCTTCCCGTAGCTGTGCCAGATGCCTTCGCCCCGGCTCATCCGCAGCGCGCCCTCGCTCCATGCCTGCGCGAACGGTCCGCTCAGCGTCTCGCCTGCGGAGATGTCGGGGAAGCCGCTCGGCGCCACGATCGTGTCTAGGTCCGGATCCGGGATGTCGACCCACTCCAGGGCGTATTCGTCGCCGATCGCGGCCACGCTCAGGTCGACGTTGCGCTTGCCGCGCACGCGCGCCGCCTGCAGGCGCCCGCCGTTCTCCAGCGAGCCATTGCGGCCGCGGCGATCGTTCGGGATGAAGCGGTACAGGCCCGACTTGTTCCGATCGTCTTCGGTCAGATAGACGATGCCGGTGCGCGGATCCACAGCCACGGCTTCGTGGCTGAAGCGGCCGAGGCCCACTAACGGCCGCCCCGTCGTGCGTTCGCTTTCCGGATCCACTTCGAACACGTAGCCATGCTTGCGACCGGTGCTGGAGGTGGCATCGGTCTTGATCTCTTCGCAGCTCAGCCACGTGCCCCACGGCGTCAGGCCGCCCGCGCAGTTCACCAGCGTGCCGCCCAGGCTCGGCTCCATGCGCGTCCATTCGCTGTGGCGCCAGCCCAGCGTCGTCGTGCCGCCGCCCGCGACCTGGGTGCCGCTGACGGTGCCCGTGTCGTACATGCCAGGGGCCTGGATCGGCGTGCCGGCACCCCGCTCGTGGTTGCGGATCAGCACATACTCCAGGCCATGGCCATGGCCCTTGCTGCCGCGGCCGTGGCGCGGGTGCCGCACGCCGACGACGGCCATGCCGTCGTGGCGGTCGGGGCAGGGCTGGCCGTCGTCCATGCGGTCGCCGCTCCACCCGAACGAGCGGTAACGGAAGCCGCGCGGCAACTGCAGCAAGGGGAGGCCGGTGGCCTCGTCCGCGACCGGCGCGAGCGGGCCATATCGGCTGGGGACCGGTGAAAGTTGCGTCGCGGCCGTGGCGGCGTGGGCCTGTCGCGCATACAACGCGCCGAGACTGCCAATGGCACCCATGGCGACGGCGGCGGCACTGCCTTTCAGGACCTGGCGGCGGGAGGGATCGAACATCGTCATCGTGCGGCTCCTGCGGGGCGGGGGAAGTCCGCGACGCTAGGCAGCGCATGTAACCGCCGCATGACAGAGGCATGACCCTTGCAGCCGGACCGACGGACGTGTGACGCCGCTATCATGTCGAGATGAAATGTCGTCTCATCGCTACCGGCGAGCGCGCGCCCGCGTGGGTCGCCCAAGGCTTCGCCGAGTACCAGAAGCGGCTCTCGCACTGGCTGCCGTTCGAACTGGTCGAGATCGAACCCGGCCTGCGCGGCAAGGGGCGCGATCCGCAGCGCGCGATCGAGGACGAAGGCAAGCGTGTGCTGGCGGCGCTGCCGAAGAACGCGCATATCGTCGCGCTGGAAGTGACCGGCAAGCCGTATTCGTCGGAACAGCTCGCGCAGCGGCTGGAACACTGGCGCACGCTGGGGCGCGACATCGCGCTGCTGATCGGCGGGCCGGAAGGCCATGCGCCGGACGTGGTTGCTGCGGCGCACGAGAAGTGGTCGCTCAGTCCATTGACGCTACCGCACATGCTGGTGCGGCTGGTCGTCGCCGAGCAGGTGTACCGCGCGGCGGCGATGCTGGCGAACCATCCTTACCATCGGGCGTGAGCCATGCCGCTCTTTGTGGGGCCGGCGTGAGTCGCGAACGCGCGGTGTATGCGCCGAAAGTGGGAGGGTCGGCTGCCCGCCGCGAGGTTTGCCGATGGCCTCCGATCTGGGGTCGCGACTCACGTCGCTCCTACAGAAGCACAGAAGCCCGCCTTTCGGCGGGCTTCTGCATGCTGCCTGTTGTCGCGGTCACTGCAGGCTGAAGGCGATCGGTACCAGGCCGTAAGCCTGCACCGCCTGCCCGTTCTGCATGGCGGGTTTGAAGCGCCAGGTCTTCAGCACGTGCTGCAGCGCGGCCTTGTCCAGATTGCGGTTGCCGCTGCTGCTCTCGACGGTGACGCTGAGCGGCGTGCCATCCACATCCACCAGCACACGCAGCATCACCGTGCCCTGCACGCCGTTGCGCAGTTCGTTGACCGGATAGCGCGGCGAGGTGGCGCGGACGTACTCCAGCGTTGCCGAGGGCAGCGGACCGGCCACGACCGGGCCGGTGATGTCGCCGCTGTCCGCGACTGACGCCTCGACGACGGGCTCGCTGCCGCCTTCGACGATCACGGGCGCATCGACGATCGGCGTGATCGTGGTTGGCGTCGGCGTGGTCACGGGCTTCGGCTCGACCCGCTTGACGAGCTGCTGCTCCTTGATCTCGACGACTTCAGGCGGCGGCGGATCCTTCTCGATCCAACGGACCACGGGCTTGGGATCGGCGACGGCCTGCAGCGGCGGTGCCGCCATCGGCATCAGCAACATCAGCAGGGCGACGGCGTGGACCGCGAGGGCGGCGGCGATGGCGGCGATGCGGCCGACATCGATGCGGTTGTCGGAACCGTGGGGTAGTGCGCGAACCATGATCCACCTCCTGAGGGCTGTGAACGGAACAACGCTCGGCCGCGGAGAGTGGGGTTGCAACGTCTCCGCGCCGCACGTCCAGACTGTACTCCGGCGCATGGCGTCCGCAAGAGGGCAGGGGGTTCGACCTTCGGCGTAGTCCTTTTCCGGGCTCCGGCAACGAAAACGGCGCCCACAGGGGGCGCCGTCAGAAGGCATCGCACGGATGGGCTTACTTGCCCAGTTCGAACACCACATCCAGGTTGACCGAGACCGTGGTTTCGCCGGGCGAGACTGGAGGGGCGCCGCCGGCATCGCGGGCTTCCATCTTGGCCATCGCCATCATCGGGACCGGGCGGAAGCCGCCGTTGCCCTCCGAGATGCTGACGATCCGGCGCACTTTCAGCCCCAGCGACCTGGCGTAGGTCTCGGCGCGGCCCTGGGCCTTCTTCAACGCGGCCAGGCGGGCCTCGTCGTAGACCGGCTCGGGGTTGTCGATCTCGAAGCTGGGGCCGTTGATCTGGTTCGCGCCCACGCCGGCCAGGGCGTCCAGCACCTTGCCCAGCTTGGCGATGTCGCGGACCTTTACGCTCACCGTGTTGTTGGCCTGGTAGCCGGTGATCTTGGGGGCCTCATTCTCGGCGTAGCGGTACTGCGGGTTGAGGCTGATCCCGCTGGTCTGCACGTCCTTGTCGGCGATACCGGCAGCCTTGATGGCCGCGACCACCTTCGCCATCTGCTCGCTGTTCTGGCGCATGGCGGTATTGCCGTCCACGGCCTGGGTGACGACGCCAGCGGAGATCGAGGCGATGTCCGGCACGCGCGAGGCCTCGGCCTGGGCCGACACGTTGAGCAGGGTGCCGTCGGACGGGATCGTGTAGGCGGGGGCGGTCTGGGCGTGCGTGGTCATGGCGGCGGTGGTTCCCAGGGACAGGGTCAGGGCGAGCAGCAGCGGGCGGATCAGGGGCAGACGCATGGGATCTCCTTTTCGTGATTCGGGTGGCGGGACACCCGGTCGTCGTCGACGCGCAAGGGTGTTCACGATGACATGAACGAGCCGTGATCTGCGGCAGGGTTACGGCGATCAGGCCGTCATCAGGACCCATTCAGTCAGGTGCCGCGGGTTATTCTTCCTTGATGCTCTATCTGGCTTCCCAATCCCCCCGCCGCGCCGAACTGCTGACCCGCCTGGGCTTCTCGTTCGGTCGGATCGACCTCGACATCCCCGAACACCGCCAGCCCGGCGAGCCCGCCACCGACTACGTGCGCCGAGTCGCCCGGGAGAAGGCCGGCGCCGGATTGCTGAAGGTCGTCGCCACCCCCGGCGCCGTCGTGCTGGGCGCCGACACCGAGGTCATCCTGGACGAGGAGGTCTTCGGCAAGCCGAACGACGAGGCTGAAGCCGCCGCGATGCTGCGTCGCCTCTCGGGCCGTACCCACCAGGCCGTGTCCGCCGTGTCGGTGGTCAGCGCCGGCCGCGAGGCGCAGGCGCTGGTGGTCACCGATGTGACCTTCGCCGAGTTGGACGACGCCGACATCGCGGCCTACGTCGCCAGTGGTGAAGCGATGGGCAAGGCCGGCGCCTACGGCATCCAGGGGCGCGCCGAACAGTTCGTCACCCGCCTGGCGGGCAGCTACTCGGCGGTGATGGGCCTGCCGCTGCACGAGACCGCGAAGCTGCTGCGCGAATTCGGCATCCACCCGGCGCCCAGCGCCGTTGCCCCCCCAGCCTGAGGGAAGGACCCCGATGTCGGAAGAAATCCTCGTCAACGTCACCCCGCGCGAAACCCGCGTCGCGGTGATCGAGAACGGCATGCTGCAGGAACTGCACATCGAACGCGGCTGGCGTCGTGGCGTGGTGGGCAACATCTACAAGGGCAAGGTGCAGCGGGTGATGCCCGGCATGCAGGCGGCCTTCGTCGAGGTCGGGCTCGAGCGCGCCGCGTTCCTGCACGCCAACGACATCGTGCGCTCCTCGCCGGGCGCGGTCGTGGAGGGCGAGGATGCAGCGCTGCCTGCCCCTCCGTTGGCGCCGGCGCCGATCATGGACCTGCTGCGCGACGGCCAGGACATCGTCGTGCAGGTGGTGAAGGATCCGATCGGCAGCAAGGGCGCGCGCCTGACCACGCAGATCAGCATTCCGTCGCGCTACCTGGTGCTGCTGCCGCAATCCAAGGTGATCGGCGTGTCCGCGCGCATCGAGGACGAAGCCGAGCGCCATCGCCTCAAGCAGGTCGTCACCGAATTGGCCGGGCTGCATGGCGGCCACGGCTACATCATCCGCACCAACGCCGAAGGCCAGCCGGCCGAGGCGTTGGCCGAAGATATCGCCTACCTGTCGCGCGTCTGGAACGTCGTCGAACGGCGCGGCCGCGAATCGCCTTCGTGCAGCATCCTGTACGAAGACCTGAGCCTGCCGCTGCGCGCGGTGCGCGACCTGATCCGCAAGGACGTGGAGAAGGTGAAGGTCGATTCGAAGGAAACCCACGAGCGGTTGCAGGCCTTCGTCGCCAAGTACATGCCGGTGCTGGCCGAGCGCATCGAGTTGTATTCGGGCGAGCGCCCCATCTTCGACCTGTACGGCGTCGAGGACGAGATCGGCCGCGCGCTGGACAAGCAGGTGCCGTTGAAGTCGGGCGGGTACCTGGTGATCGACCAGACCGAAGCGATGACCACGGTGGACGTGAACACCGGCTCGTTCCTCGGCCAGCGCAACCTGGAAGAAACCGTCTACCGCACCAACCTGGAAGCTGCGCAGGCGGTCGCGCGCCAGCTGCGGCTGCGCAATCTGGGCGGCATCATCATCATCGATTTCATCGACATGACCGATCCGGAGCACCGGCGGCAAGTTCTGCGCACGCTGGAGAAGTCGTTGGCGAAGGACCATGCCAAGACCACGGTGTACGAGTTCTCGCCGTTGGGCCTGGTCGAGATGACCCGCAAGCGCACGGTGGAAAGCCTGGCGCGCCAGCTGTCGGAACCGTGCCCCGAATGCAGCGGGCGCGGCAGCATCAAGACGACCGAGACGGTCACCTACGAGATCTTCCGTGAGATCACCCGTGCGGTGCGCCAGTTCGATGCGGCGCGCCTGCTGGTGATCGCCTCGCCGAAGGTCGTGGCGCGGATCACCGACGAGGAATCCGCGGCCGTGGCCGAACTGGAGGAGTTCCTCGGCAAGTCGATCCGCTTCCAGGCGGACGACCAGTACCTGCAGGAGCAGTTCGATGTCGTGCTGCTTTGAGGCCGGGATTGGAGATCGGGGATTCGGGATCCGCAGCCTGCGCCGCGGCCTGCTTTTCCGAATCCCCAGCCCCCAATCCCCAATTCCTGCGAGCGCAGCGAGCTGATGCCTACGCCGCTGCGCCGCCGCCTGCGCCTGGCCCGCCGGGGTGCCGTCTACGGCATCGCGGTCGTGCTCGTGTGCATGGCTGTGGTGCTCGGCATTGCCAGCCAGGTGTTGCCGTTGGCCGAGCGCCATCCGGACCGCATCGCGGCGTGGCTGAGCGAACGCGCCGGCCGGCCGGTGGCGTTCGATGCGGTCAAGACGCAGTGGACGCGCCGCGGACCGCTGCTGCAGCTCGACGGCCTGCGTCTGGGTGAAGGCGATGCGGGGGTGCGCATCGGTCAGGCCGAGGTGCTGGTGTCGATGTACGGCGGCCTGTTGCCGGGACGCTCCTTCACCGAATTGCGGTTGCGCGGGTTGGCGTTGACCCTGCAGCGCGGCGACGATGGCGCATGGTCGGTGCGCGGTCTTCCGGGTCAACAGAACGCCGGCGACGACCCGCTGGAAAACCTGGAAGGGCTGGGCGAACTGCAGGTCATCGATGGCCGGCTCGCGATCGTCGCGCCGTCGTTGGGCTGGGACATCCAGGTGCCCGATGTCGACCTGCGCCTGCGCGTGCAGGGCGACCGCGTACGCGCCGGCACGCGCGCCTGGATCCGCAAGGACGCCGCGCCGCTCAACGTGGCGGTGGATTTCGACCGCAAGGCCGGTGATGGCCGTGCCTACCTCGACGTGGTGGCCGACGACATCGGTGTTTGGGCGCCGCTGCTGCGCTACGCAGGCGTGGTGGCAGAGCGAGGCAACGGCCGCGTGCGCGCCTGGACGGAACTGCGGCGGCACCGCGTGGTGATGGTGACGGCGGATGCGCAGCTGCGCAAAGTCGGCTTGCATGGTGCGCCGCTGCCCGCATCCGCGGCGCCGACGCGCGTCGCGTTCGACCAAGTGGAAGGCCGCATGCGCTGGCGGCTGGTGCGGGGCGGCTGGCGACTCGATGCGCCGCACCTGCGCGTGGGCAGTGCGCCGGCCGTGCAGACACTGGACGGCCTGGTGCTGGCCGGTGGCGCGCAGTACGCGCTGCTGGCCGACGAAGTGGACGCCGCACCGCTGTTCGCGGTGCTGGGATTGAGCGACAAAGTCGATGCGGGCCTGCGTCGTTGGCTGGTGCAGGCCAAGCCTGGCGCTCGGCTCGCGCGGTTGGCATTGGCCGGTCGTCGCGATGGCACCATGCAGGGCGAAGGCACGCTGCGCGACATCTCGTTCGCGCCGGTCGGCGACGCGCCCGGCCTCAGGGGTCTGGCCGGCGACTTCGACGGCGATGCGGCCGGCTTCCGCCTCAAGCTCGACCCGGCCTCGCGCATGCGCTTCGACTGGCCGAGCGGCTTCGCCGTCGTGCACGACGTCAGCCTGCAGGGTGACGTGCTGGGTTGGCGCGAAGGGCAGGGCTGGCGCGTGGGCACGCCTGCGTTGCGCGTGCAGGGCAGGGATTATGCGGCCGACGTGCGTGGCGGCATGTGGTTCCAGGGCGATGGCACGCGGCCGTGGATCGACTTGGCCGCCGATCTCGACGACGCGCCGGTGCCGGCGGCGAAGGGCTTCTGGATCCATCACAAGATGTCGAAGGCGGCCGTGGACTGGTTGAACGGTGCGCTGGTCGGCGGGACGGTCAGCGACGGGCGCGCCATCGTCACCGGCGATCTGGACGACTGGCCATTTACGCGCCAGAACGGGCGATTCGAAGCCGTGGCGCGGATCGAGGGCGGGCAGTTCAAGTTCCAGCCCGACTGGCCGCAGGTGGAGCAGGTGCATGGTGACATCGCCTTCATCGGTAACGGCTTCCAGCTGAAGGCGCGGGGCCAGTTGGCGGAGGTCGCGATTCCCGCGTTCGAGGCGGGCATCGCGGATTTCGGCAAGGGCGATCTGAAGATCGTGGCGCGTACCGAGACCGATTCGGGCAAGTTGCTCGCGCTGCTGCGTCGAAGTCCGCTTCACAAGACCTATGGCGAGACGCTCGACCACCTGCAGGCGAAGGGGCCGGTCGCGGCCACCTTCGACCTGCTGCAGCCGCTGCACGCCGCCGAGCAGGCGCGTAAGACGCTCACGGGTACGGTGGAGTTGAAAGGCGCACAGCTGGCGGAGAAGCGCTGGGACCTTGTATTCGACAACGTGCGTGGCAAGGCGAAGTACGACGACGGCGGCTTCGCATCGGGGCCGTTGCAGGTCGTGCATGACGGACAGGCCGGCGTGCTCGGCTTGCGCGCCGGCAGCGGCGCGCGCGACCGCAACCAGGCATTCGAAGCGGACCTCACGGCCATCGTGGACGCCGACCGACTGCTCGACCGCGCGCCGGAGATGGCTTGGCTCAAGCCCTACATGGCCGGGCGCTCGTCTTGGACGGTCGGCGTGAACATCCCGCGCACCGCCGCCGGCAAGCCCGACGCGCCCACCCAACTCAACCTCACCTCCGATCTCGTGGGCACGGCGATGAGCCTGCCGGCGCCACTGCGGAAAACGGCGACATCGCCCCTGCGGACCACCGTGCGTGCGCCATTGCCGATGGGCAGCGGCCAGATCGACGTGGCGTTCGGCGACCTGCTCGCCTTGCGTGCGCGCGAGAACAACGGCCAGACCGGCGTGCGCGTCGTGCTGGGCAGCAACGAAGTGAAGGAGCCCGCGCCCGTGTCCGGCCTCGTGGCCACCGGCCACACCGGCACACTCGACGCGATGGAGTGGGTGGCGCTGGCGAAAGGCGGTGGCGAAGGCGGTTCGTTGCCGCTGCGCCATATCGACGTCACCGCCGAGCGGCTGCTGATGATCGGTTCGGTCTTCCCCGATACGCGACTGCAGCTGGCGCCCGCACAACAGGCGCTGGCGGTATCGCTGGATGGCGACGCCCTGTCCGGCGCGTTGCTCGTTCCCGAGGCGAAGGGCGCGGCGATCGCCGGCAAGCTGGCGCGGGTGCACTGGCGCAAGGCGCCCGCGGCCGATACCGGCGGCACCGTCGCGACCGCGCGCAGTGCGACCGATGACATCAACCCCGCCGACATTCCGCCGCTATCGCTGGATATCGAAGACCTGCGCTTCGGCGATGCGCAGCTGGGTGCGGCCAAACTGCGCACGCGCCAGCAGGCCGACGGAATGCACGTGGACCAGTTGCAGTTGCGTTCGCCGGGCCAGCACATCGACGTGAGCGGCCAATGGACCGGCACGGGCGACGCCGCGCGTACCCGCTTCGCCGCCGAGGTGAAGAGCGAGAATTTCGGCGTGCTGCTGGACGATCTTGGGCTGGGCGATCGCGTCGGCGGCGGGCACGGCCAGATCACCGCCAACGCGAGCTGGCCGGGCAGTCCGGCGGCGTTCCGCCTGGCGGCGCTGGAGGGCAGCGTGAAGCTTGCCGCGCGCGATGGCCATCTGCTGGAAGTGGAGCCGGGCGCGGGTCGCGTGCTCGGCTTGCTGAGCGTGGCGGAAGTACGCCGGCGCCTGATGCTGGATTTCAGCGACTTCTTCTCGAAGGGTTTCGCCTTCAATCGCATCGACGGCGACATCCGCATCGCGGGCGGTCTGGCGCGCAGCGACAACCTGATGATCGACGGCCCCGCCGCCGAGATCCAGATCCGCGGCGATACCGACCTGCGCAGCGAGCGCTTCGACCAGACCGTCGACGTGAAGCCGAAGTCCGCCAACGTGCTGACCGCCGTGGGCGCGGTCGCCGGTGGCCCCATCGGCGCGGCGGTGGGAGCGGTGGCCAATGCCGTGCTGAAGAAGCCGCTGGCCGAGATGGGCGCCAAGACCTACCGGGTCACCGGCCCGTGGAAATCGCCCAAGGTCGAGGTCGTGGGCCGCGAGCAGTCGCGCGTCGTCAACGACACCCGGACCGATGCCGCTGGCGCCCCCTGAACCGGTCCGACGCGCGTCCGCCTTGCCGTCGCCGTCCACCACCCCCATTGTGATGTCCATGACCCTGCCGATCGCGCTCGCCGAATCCCGCCTCCTGCTGCCCGCCGGGCTGGCGTCCTCCAGCCTCGACCGTGCGTTCGGCGCCCTGTTGGGCCCCGGCGTCGATTTCGGGGACCTGTATTTCCAACACACGCGCCGCGAAAGCTGGACGGTGGAAGACGGCATCGTGAAGGACGGTGCCCACTCCATCGAACAGGGCGTGGGCGTGCGCGCGATCTCGGGCGAGAAGACCGGCTTCGCGTATTCCGACGACATCAACGCGCAGGCGTTGCTCGGCGCGGCGAAGTCCGCACGCGCCATCGCCCGTGACGGCGCCGCGCATGCGCCGCGCACCTTGGTGCGCAGTGAAGGGCGCGCGCTGTACGCCAGCGACGACCCGATCGATGCGATGGGCAACGAGGCCAAGGTCGAGGCGTTGCGTGCGGTGGACCGCTTCGTGCGTGCGGCGGACCCGCGGGTGAAGCAGGTGACGGTCAGCCTGGCCGGCGGCATCGACACGGTGCTGGTGGCGCGCAGCGACGGCGTGCTCGGCGCGGACGTGCGGCCGTTGGTACGGCTCAACGTGCAGGTGATCGTGGAGCAGAACGGTCGCCGCGAATCCGGTTACGCCGGCATGGGCGGCCGCTACGGCTATGCGGAACTGTTCGCCGACGGCAAACCGGAAGACCTCGCGCGCGAAGCCTTGCGCCAGGCGCTGGTGAACCTGGAGGCGATCGATGCACCGGCCGGCATCATGCCGGTGGTGCTGGGCAGCGGCTGGCCGGGCGTGCTGCTGCACGAAGCCGTCGGCCACGGCCTGGAAGGCGACTTCAACCGCAAGGGCACCAGCGTGTACGCCGGCCGCATCGGCGAGCAGGTCGCGTCGAAGGGCGTCACCATCGTCGACGACGGCACGCTGCCGGGGCGTCGCGGTTCGCTCAACATCGACGACGAAGGCACGCCGACGAACTGCACCACGCTGATCGAAGACGGCGTGCTGGTGGGCTACATGCAGGACTCGCTCAACGCGCGCCTGATGGGCATGGCGCCCACCGGCAACGGCCGGCGCGAATCGTTCGCGCACCTGCCGATGCCACGCATGACCAACACCTACATGCTGGCCGGGCAGGACGATCCGGAAGACATGATCCGTTCGGTGAAGAAGGGCCTGTATGCGGTCAATTTCGGCGGTGGCCAGGTCGACATCACCAGCGGCAAATACGTGTTCTCCGCCACCGAGGCTTACCTGATCGAAGACGGCCGAATCACCGCGCCGGTGAAGGGCGCCACGTTGATCGGCAACGGTCCGGAGACGATGCAGAAGGTGAAGAGGGTCGGCCACGACCTGGCGCTGGACGCCGGCGTGGGCGTGTGCGGCAAGGACGGGCAGAGCGTGCCGGTGGGCGTGGGACAACCGTCGCTGCTGATAGAAGGCCTGACGGTGGGTGGCACGAAGGCGTGAGCAGACGCCGCCGGTCGCTCGTGGACTTCGTGGAACGCAGGCAACGGCCCGTCCCGTCATCCTGGCGAGAGCCAGGATTCATTTCCCTCTTGCTGCCGCCTCGGCGTTCGCGTCCTGCGCGAACGTCACCATGGATTCCAGCCTGCGCTGGAACGACCTCAGGATTGATCGTCGCCGGCGTCTTCGGCTCCGGCAAGGAGTTCCTTGACCTCGCGGAAGATCTCGCGGAACGCGCGCGGCGGCTTGTTCTTCGCCCGTTCGTCGAGGGCGTTGCGGACCAGCTGGCGAAGCTTCTGCCGGTCCGCGGAGGGGAACTCCTCCAGCAGCTCGGCCAGGGTGTCGTCGCCACCGGCCAGCAGGCGCTCGCGCCACTGTTCGGCGCGATGCAGCAGGGCGGTCTCGCGACGCGCCGCGTCGCCGCCTTCGTCCATCGCATCGCGGATGGCTTCCAGCACCTCGTCTTCCTCGCGCCGCATCTGCTTGGCGAGGAACTGAAGCTGGCGCTTGTGGGCGATGTGCGAGGTGATGCGCTGCGTTTCCACGATGTGCGGCATCAGCTCCTCGGGGATCGGCAGGCGCGCCAGTTGCGCGGCCGGCAGGGCCACCAGCTTCTCGGCCAGGCTGCGGATCTCCAGGGCTTCGACTCGCTGCTGGGTTCGGCTCGGGCTATAGAATTCGCCGGTGTCGGGGTCGCGTCCGCGCATGGTGAAACCTCACTATCGCTTCCGCATCGCGCGGAAGCCTGACCAGGGTACCGATCCGGCGCCATCGCGCGGATCACAGGACACAAGGATAAAGCATTGAACGCCACCCTCCCGACCACCGCCGACGACAGCCTCGCCCGGCTGGAACGCCTGGAATCGCTGTCGCAGCGCCTTCTGGCGCGCGCGAAGGCAGCAGGTGCCACCCAGGCGGAAGTGAGCTGCAGCGAGGAAACCGGGCTCAACGTCAACGTCCGCTTGGGCGACGTGGAGACGGTGGAGTCCACCCGCGACCGCGGCATCGGCGTCACCGTGTACTTCGGCCAGCGCAAGGGCAGTGCCAGCACCGCCGACCTGCGCGAGGAGAGCCTGGAGGCGACCGTCGCCCAGGCCTGCGCCATCGCGCGCTTCACCGAGGACGACGAGGCCGCCGGCTTGGCCGACGCAGCGCGGATGGCGCGCGAGTTCCCGGACCTGGACGTGTGGCATCCGTGGGCACTGGACATGGACCAGGCCGTGGACCTGGCGCTCGCCTGCGAGGCGGCGGGTCGCGACCTGGATGCGCGCATCGCGAACTCCGACGGCGCGTCGGTGGGCAGCGGTGAAAGCCTGTCGGTGTACGCCAACTCGCACGGTTTCATTGGTCGCGAACGCGAAACCCAGCACACGATCGGTTGCGCGTTGATTGCCGGGCAGGGCGATGCCATGCAGCGCGACGGGTGGTACAGCACCGCGCTGTCGCATCACGCGCTCGAAGCGCCGGATGCCATCGGCCGCAAGGCGGCCGAACGCACGTTGGCGCGACTGGAGCCGCGCTCGCTGGCCACCGGCCAGCATCCCGTGCTGTTCTCCGCCGAGGTCGCGCGCTCGCTGGTCGGGCACCTGCTCGGCGCGATCTCGGGCGGCGCGCTGTACCGGCGCGCCAGTTTCCTGCTGGACCACGTGGGCCAGCGGATCTTCCCGGACTGGTTCGCCATCGAGGAACTGCCGCTGCTGCCACGCGGCCTGCGGTCGGCCGCTTTCGACGCCGAAGGCGTCGCGACCCGGCGCTCGCACATCATCCGCGACGGTGTGCTGGAACGTTATCTGCTGGGCAGCTATTCGGCGCGCAAGCTCGGCCTGGAAAGCACCGGCAATGCCGGCGGCGTGCACAACCTGCAGGTGAAGGCGAACGCGGGCGGCTTCGACGACCTGCTTGCCGGGATGCGGACCGGCCTGCTGGTCACCGAGCTGATGGGTCAGGGCGTGAATGGCGTGACCGGCGACTACTCGCGCGGCGCGGCCGGGTTCTGGATCGAGGACGGCACGATCGCTTACCCGGTCGACGGCATCACCATCGCCGGCAACCTCAAGGACATCTTCGCCGGGATCGAAGCCGTGGGTACCGACGTCGACCGCCGTTCGCACGTGGCCATCGGCTCGGTCCTGGTCGGTCGGATGACGGTGGCAGGGGAGTGAGCGGCGACTCGGGGAGGCCCTGACCGAAAGCGACCCTGATTGCCGTTATCCTTGCCGAGGGACCCGCGGCGCAGTCGCAGGGTCCGACCACCATCACTTTTCGGGGAACCTTGAATGAGCGAATTCGACAACGTCACCGCACCGCCGCCGCCGCCGTCCGGCGTCGCGCCGCAGGAAGACCGCACCATCGCCCTGCTGACGCACCTGTCTGGCATCCTGTTCGGCTTCATCGTGCCGCTGATCATCTGGCTGGTGAACAAGGACAAGACCGACAAGGGCTGGTTGAACGATCAGGCCATCGAAGCGTTGAACTTCCAGATCACCGTCTTCATCGCCTTCGTGGTGGCGTGGGTTTTGATGTTCGTCCTGATCGGCTTCCTGCTGCTGCCGCTGATCGGCATCGCGAACCTCGTGCTGTGCATCATCGGCGGCATGAAGGCGAACAACGGCGAAGCCTATCGCTACCCGTTCGCGCTGCGTCTGATCAAGTAAGCGACACGGGCATCGCCCATGAAAAAGCCCGGCATCGCCGGGCTTTTTCTTTGCCGCCTGCGGCACGGTTCAGTGCGAACGGCGCACGGTCAGTTCGCCGAGCGCACGCAGGGCGTCGGCGCGTGCGTCGCAGGTCGCCAAGGCGGCGCGCATCGCGTCGGCCAACTCCCCGAGCTTCGCCTTCGCCCCGTCCATGCCCAGCAAGGCGGGGTAGGTGGACTTGGCCTGGGCCTGGTCCTTGCCGGCGGTCTTGCCGAGTTGTTCGGAACTGGCCTCGATGTCGAGGATGTCGTCGCGTACCTGGAACGCCAGCCCCAGCGCCGTGGCGAAATCATCCAGTCGCGCGAGCAGCGTGGCATCCGCGCCGCCCGCCAGCGCGCCCATCCGCACCGATGCGCGGATCAGTGCGCCGGTCTTCAGTGCATGCATGCGCTGCAACGCGTCCAGCGACTGCTGCGTGCCGGTCGCGTCGATGTCCAGGGCCTGGCCGCCGCACATGCCCGCGGCGCCGGAGGCCTGCGCGAGCGCAGCCAGCCAGTCCACGCGCAGCGCGGCCGGTGCCGTCGCCGTGGCCAGGTGCTCGAAGGCCAGGGTCTGCAAGGCGTCGCCGGCGAGGATGGCGGTGGCTTCGTCGAAGGCGACGTGCACGGTGGGCTTGCCGCGACGCATGGCGTCGTCGTCCATCGCCGGCAGGTCGTCGTGGACCAGCGAATAGGCGTGGACCAGTTCGACAGCGGCGGCCGGGGCGTGCAACGCGGCGGCGTCGGCGCCGAGCAGCGTGCCGCTGGCATAGACCAGCAGGGCACGCATCCGCTTGCCGCCGCCCAGCACCGCGTGGCGCATCGCCGCGTGCAGCCGCAGCGGTGCCACGTCTGCCGGTGGCAACACGTGGTCCAGATAGTGTTCCAAGCCCGCCGCCCATGCGGCGAAGCGGGGATCAGCGGCCATCGGGCGCCGGGGCGAAGGGTTCGCCGCTCTCGGGCTGTTCCGGATCGCTGAGCAGCCTGACGCGCAGTTCGGCCTGCTCCAGCGCGCTCTGGCACTGGCGGTAAAGGCCGACGCCGCGCTCGTACGCCGCGAGCGATTCTTCCAGGCTCATGTCGCCGTGTTCCATCTTGTCGACCAGCTTCTCCAGTTCGTCCAGCGACTGTTCGAAGTGGGCGACGGGAGAGGCGTCGGGGGTGTTCTTCTTGGCCATGCGGCAAGTGTGGGGATCGGCCCCGGCCAGGTCAAACGCGGATGTCAGCCGCGCTGCCACGCGAGGCGGGCGCCTTGCGCGCGCAGCCAGGCGTCGCCGTCCGCGGAGAGCACGAGGTCGCCCGCGGCCCATAGCTGGCCCTGGTGCCACAGCAGCGGCAGTTGGCGGCGCTCCCAGGGCGGCACGCCGAGCGACTGCAGCACGTCTTTCAGCGCGTGCGTATGCGATCGCCCCGGCAACGCGATGCGCTCGCCGCCCCGGCGCGCGGTGAGCGTCATCGGCGTGTCGAAGCCGGCGCCGTCGCTTTCCAGGACGAGCCGGCCGCCGTCGGGCAGCAGGCAGGGCGCGACGCCATCCCACGCCGTGCGCCAGTCGGCCGGTAGCGCAGGACGCTGGCGCTCGGCGTGCAACAGGTCGCGCCAACGCCGGACGACCGCGTCCTGCCACGCGAACAAGGGCTGCGAATCGGCGCGCGCGTCCAGCAGGTGGGCCTCGATATGCGCCACGCCCTCGGCGGGCAACGGCGGCAGCGACAACCCCGCGATCCACCGGCGAAGCATGCGCGCTCGCTGC
This sequence comes from Pseudoxanthomonas sp. G3, assembly GCF_057654715.1. Taxonomy (NCBI): domain Bacteria; kingdom Pseudomonadati; phylum Pseudomonadota; class Gammaproteobacteria; order Lysobacterales; family Lysobacteraceae; genus Pseudoxanthomonas; species Pseudoxanthomonas sp. G3. The sequence continues at coordinate 2,891,044 of NZ_CM172805.1, read as the reverse complement.
GCAGCGCTGGCCGCCCGCAACGGCTCGACGCGCATCGCGGCGGGATCCGCGGTCGCCGCACGTGCGAGCCACGACGCGTCCTGGTCCGCCAACAGATCGGCCGCGTCGGCGCTCAGCGTCGCGCTGCGGGCGAAAGCGGCCTTCGCCTGCGGCCAGCGCCGTTCGAGCAACGGCAACACGTCGTGGCGCAGGAAGTTGCGGTCAAGATCGATGCGCGCATTGCTGGGGTCCTCGATCCACGCGAGCGCATGCGCGCGCGCATACGCGTGCACGTCGTCGCGCGGCGTCTCCAGCAGCGGCCGCCAAAGCCATCCCGGCGCGAACGTGCGCCACGGCCGCATGGCGGCCAGACCGTCCGGCCCGGACGCACGCAACGCGCGCAGCAGGAAGGTTTCCGCCTGATCGTCGCGATGGTGCGCGATCGCCAGCACGTCGCCATGCCCCATCGTCGCCGCGAGCGCGGCGTGGCGCGCATGGCGTGCGGCGGCTTCCAGGCCGTCGCCTCGTTCGCGGTCCACCTGCACGTGCACGGTGCGCAGCGTTACGTCGAGCGCGTGGCATACCGTCGCGCAATGCGCCGCCCAGGCATCGGCTTCGGTCTGCAGGCCGTGGTGCACGTGCACGGCGGAAAGCCCCTGCCGCCGGATCACCGCATCATGCGCGAGCCGATGCAACAGCACCGTGGAATCCAGACCGCCGCTGAAAGCCACCCACACATGGCTTGCCGCGTGCGCGGGCAGCAGGTTGAGCGAGGGGAAGCGGGCGTCCATGCGCGCATGCTAGCGGGCGCAGGCCATATCGCACACTGTGATGGAGGTTCGGTTTTGCACACGCGTTGACGGAATCTGAACCGGGACGCCGCGACCATCGGCACGACTACCCCGCAGGAGCCTCCGTGAAGCCGAACGATACCGCCGACCGCGAACGCACGCGCCAGCACACGCTGGATCGCTACCACGCCCTGGATACTCTGCCGAGCACGGTCTACGACGACCTGGTCGCGCTGGCCGCCGCGGTCTGCGGCACGCCCATCGCCCTGGTGTCGTTGGTCGACCGTGAGCGCCAGTGGTTCAAGGCACGCATCGGGCTGGACGACCACGAGACCACGCGCGACACCGCGGTGTGCGATCACGCGATCCGGCAACCGGAGGAACTATTCGAAATCCCGGACCTCGTCGAAGACAGTCGCTTCTCCGGCTTCCCCATCGTGACCGGGGACGTGAAGGCGCGGTTTTACGCTGGCATGCCGCTGGTCACCGACAACGGCGAGGCCCTGGGCACTGTCTGCGTGATCGATACCCAGCCCCGTCGCCTGAACAATCAACAGAAGACCTCGTTGCGCGCGCTCGCACGGATCACGGCCACCTTGCTGGACGCACACCGCGTACGGCACGAACGCCAGGCGCTCGTAGCCCTGCGCGGCGATGAAGCGCCGCCTGCCGCGACCGAGGCCTACAGCGTGGCACTGATCGAAGTGCAAGGCATGGCCGACGCAGCGCGGCGACTGGGCGAACGTACGCTGGAAAAAACCCTGCAGGCGTTGGAGCCGGTCTTCGACACCTGCCTCAATCACGCGGAGGGCGACCACGTCAGCCGGGTGACCGACAGCGCCGAGTTCGTCGTGCTGTTGAAGGGCGGCGACGTCGCTGCACGGATCGACGCTCTGCGCGCGGCGGCGCATCAGGCCGGACAGCGACAAGGGCTGGTGCTGCTGGTCGGTGCCGCCGCCTCGACCTCGGCGGACGACGCCTTGCTGCAGGTCTACCTGCGCGCCGAAGAAGACCTCAGCGACCAGAAGGACGCGCTAGCCGCGGGTCGTCAGGCGGCCTGAGGGGGTCAACGCACCTGCTGCAGGATCACGATCAAGGCGGCCATCCAGCAGGTGCCGACGAACAGGCCCAGCACCAGGTGCTGGCTGACCCCCGTGCGATGGAAACACCATCGGTTGACGCCCAGCGCGACCAGGATCGGCAGGGTGAAGAGGACGGCCGGCAACAGCCACCAGGGCAACGCGAGCAGGTCCATGGCGATCCTCCGCGGGACGGCGGCAGGGCCGTCCGTTGTCGCCATCATCGCGCCGGGCCAGAGCGGCGGCCTTGATCCCGATCAACCGTCCGTCTGCACGCCTGCCTCACAGGGTCAGCGCGGCAGGGCGGCAAGTTCGCGCTTGGCCAGATCGATCCAGTCCTGCTGTTCGCGACGGTAGTAGCGCGGTGCAGCATCGGACCGGTCGAGGATCTCCTGGAACACGGCGCGTGCGCGGGCGTCTTCGCCGGCGCGCCTGAGCAGCAGGCCGAACCGGGCGCGCGCCTCTTCGCCAGGATATCCCTGCACGACCGCTTCGTACTCGTGGATGGCGGCCGCGGCATCGCCGGTGTCCTCCACCGTGCGCGCATAAAGCAGGTGGCCGTCGGCGGAACGGAAGGACGGGTTCGCGGCGATCAGCGCATCCAGCGTGGCGCGCGCCCGCTGCGAATCGCCCAGGCCGAACTGGGCCTTCGCCAGCCCCAGCATCAGGTCGGGATCGGTCGCGTACAGGCCTTTCAATGCCTGCTCGTACAACTCTGCGGCCTGCGCATAGTCGCCGCTGCGCAGGCTTTCTTCGGCGAGCCGGCGGCGGTTCTCGGGCGTGTCGGCCGCCTTCAGCAGCTTGGCGGCGTCGCGCCGGTCCCGGTCGGGATCGATGCGGTTGCGCACATTGCGGACGGTGCGGCGTGCCGAGGGGTTGTGGCGCAGATCCGGGAGGATTTCGGCGACGACGTACACGATCACCGCGATGAAGGAGAACAGCAGCAGGATGAAGACCCAGTAGAGCGGCCGCCCGGTGCGGACCACATGCACGCAACAGGCGATCTGCAGGACGAGGGACAGCAGGATGAGAGGGCTCATGCAGGTGGGCGGGCGCCGGAGGCGGGCGCCCAGCATCGGATATCGGCGGGGCGCACGCCAGCGTCGCCCCTCGTGCCCCGGCGCGGTTTGTGAGGCAAGGGTCACAGTGGCGGATCGCCCGCTCTGCGACGATGCCCCGTCCTGCCTCGGATGGCGGGCCATGGCCTCGGGGAGAGGCCGGGTTCGCCGACGTTCCCCACGCGTCCCCCATGGAGTTGGCCCCCGATGCACGTCCCCTGCCTTGCCCGTGCGTGGCGTCGCTGCGCACCCGCTGCGTTCGCCATTGTTTCGCTGGCCGCCTGCTCCGCGCAGACGGAGGACGCGGACGGGGACGCGCCGTTCTGGAGTCGCGCGCGCCCGATGCTGGCATCGACGCAGGCGACCGCGCAGACGGCCGCCTCGAGCGCTCCCGTGGCGGCGGCCGCGCCGCAGAACATCGACGTCGATCCCGTGCCGTCGGGGCGCTACCGGATCGCCAGCGTCGCCAGCGGCCTGTGCATCGAAATCCGTGACGGCAGCGCGGCCAACGGCACGCCGCTCGTGCAGTCGGCCTGCGATGCCACGCTGCATCGCCAGTTCTTCGACATCGCCGAAACCACCACGGGCCAATATCGCCTGCGCAACCTGCATACGCAGAAGTCCGCGGACATCCCCGGCGGCTCCGCGGCCGACCACGTGATCGTGCAGCAGTGGGACGACAACGGCAGTGGCGCCCAACGCTTCCGCCTGCAACGCATCGATACCAGCGACCGCTACCGCATCGTCAACGTCAACAGCGGCAAGTGCCTGGGCATCGTCGGGGCGTCGACGTCGCCGGGTGTGTCGGTCGAGCAGGTGGCCTGCGCGGTGGTAGCGGCGCAGCAGTTCCGTCTCGGCGCGGGCGAACCGCAACCGGTCCGGCTCAACGGCGCGCACCCGTTGCTCCCGCCGCCACCCGCGGTGCCGCCGTCGGCGAACTACCAGCCGCTGCTGTGGCCCGACGAGGCTGCGCCCGTGCAGTACACGCAGGACGACGGCACACTGGTGACGCATGTCGGTGGCCGCGTGCGCGACCGGCATGCGCGCGAGCCCATCGTCGACGACAGCTATCAAGTGTTCCCGCCGCACTACTTCGAGCGGCGCACGCACGAGATCATCATCCACGACGATGCGGTACCCGGCACGTCGGGCGAGCAGCGCATCCTGACCATCGTGGTGAAGCCGCAGCACTACTGGTACGGCACCAACTTCCGCCACGGCTACATCGGGCGGCGCAGCGAGGACCCGTTGGAGCCGACCTCGGTGGCGCTGTATGCCGACAACGGCGGCATGAAACTGCTGCCCGGCGGCGTCGCCACGCAGACGCCGATCCCCGGCTACGCGCAGCTCGGGCAGGATCCGAACACCAACTACACGCCGCCCGCAGGGGCGCCCGGCAACGCCTTCGTGCTGGTGAAGGAAATCCGTACCGCCGCCAACGAGGCGCATCGCGCGCTGCGCAAGGGCGACCTGGTGGAGTTCGAGCTGGGCATCTTCCTGGCCGGCAATCCCGATGTCATCGGCCGCTTCAACTACTACGCCGAGGCGATGGTGTACCGCGCCGGTTCGCACGGCATCGTGTCCTGGTTCCGCGGGCCGGGTTACGGTGTGCAGCGGCCGTTGGACTCGCTGGCGATGCCGGCCGAGGCGCTCAGCGCCGGTCCGTGGATGACGCTGCACGAAGACACGTCCAGCGAGCCCTACCGCATGCTGCAGCAGGCCTCGCACAACATCGCCGGCTACAACATGCAGCCGTGGGCGGAAGGGCGCCGACTGATCCACACCTCGTTCGCGAGTGGCCGTCACTCCGAGGAAAGCAACACCGTCTTCACCGCGCATGCCGGCAAGACCGCGCCGCATTTCTCGCAGACGCGCTGCGTAGACTGCCACACGGGCAATGGCCGCAGTTCGCCGGTCGCGGGCGCGCCGTTGAACCGGCTCGGCGTGTTCGTCGGCGTGGCTGGCACGGGCACGCAGGCGGCAGATCCGCGTTTCGGCCTGCGCCTGCAGCAGGGCACCTATCGCGAAGCCGGCGCGAACATCGACGGACGGGAAGCCGAACTCGTGCTCACCGGCTACACCGAGATCCCGGGCCGCTATGCGGACGGCACAGGCTATGTGCTGCGCCGTCCGAACTACGTCTTACGCGATCGCGCTGGCCAAGCGCTGGCGATGCCGACCGCGTTGTCGGTGCGGGTGGCGCCGTCGCTGATCGGCCTGGGTTTGCTGGAAGCGGTCCCGGAGCAGCAACTGGAGCGTCTGGCGCTGGCGCAGCAGGGCGATCCCGATGGCGTCGCCGGCCGCCTGCAGATCGTCGCCGATGCGCGCGACGCCGGTGTCAGCCGCGTAGGCCGCTTCGGATGGAAGGGCGTCGCCGCCACGCTGGAGCAGCAGGTGTCGCTGGCCTTCAATACGGACATGGGGGTGGCCACGCCCCTGATGGCGTCGCTGGAATGCGCGCGTGGCAGCGAAGGCGTGGCCTGCGCGCAGGCGAACACCGGCGGCGCCCGGCTCACCGCCGCCGACATCCACCAGACCACGCTCTACCTCAGCCTGCTGGGCGTGCCGCCGAAGCGCGATTTCGATAATCCGCTGGAGCAGGATGCGCAGGCGCGGGCGCGACAGTTGCGGGTCAAGCGCGGCGCCCAGATATTCGAGGCCGCGCGCTGCGGCACCTGCCATGCACCGGAGCTGCGTACCGGGCACCACCGTTTCGTCGAACTCCGTTACCAGACCATCCGCCCCTACACCGACTTGTTGTTGCACGACATGGGGCCGGACCTCGCCGATACCTACGTCGAAGGCCGTGCCACCGCACGCGAATGGCGCACGGCGCCGCTCTGGGGTCTGGGCCTGGCCGCGTCGATCGATCCGAACGCGCGCTATCTCCACGACGGCCGTGCGGCCACGCTGGAGGAGGCCGTGCTGTGGCATGGCGGGCAGGGCGCGGCGGCGAAGCAGCGGTTCGAGGCGATGAGCGCGGAGGACCGCCGCGTGCTGATCGATTTCCTCAAATCGCTCTAGGCCACGCGCAAAGAAAAGCGCCGGACGAACCGGCGCTTCGTTCGGGCTGCGGAGGAGAACCGCTCAGGCCGCTTCGTAAGCGCCGTAGCCACGCAGGCGCGCGTAGCGCTTGGTTAGCAGCTCCTCGATGGGCAGCTGTTCCAGCGCATTCAGCTCATTGAGCAGCACGGCCTTCAAGCGGACCGCCATCTGCCGCGGATTGCGGTGCGCGCCGCCGATCGGTTCGCGCACGACCTTGTCGACCAGGCCCAGGCCATGCAGGCGCTTGGCGGTCAGGCCGAGTTGCTCCGCCGCATCCTTCGCCTTGGCGGCGTCCTTCCACAGGATCGACGCGCAGCCTTCCGGCGAGATCACCGAATAGGTGCCGTACTCGAGCATCAGCGTACGGTCGCCGACGCCGATGGCCAGCGCGCCGCCGCTGCCGCCTTCGCCGATCACCGTGCAGATGATCGGGATCTTCAACTCGGCCATCTCCATCAGGTTGCGGGCGATGGCTTCGGACTGGCCGCGCTCTTCCGCGCCCACGCCCGGATACGCGCCGGGCGTGTCGATGAAGGTCAGCAGCGGCAGCTTGAAGCGCTCGGCCATCTTCATCAGACGCAGCGCTTTGCGGTAGCCCTCGGGACGCGGCATGCCGAAATTGCGCGCGATCTTGCTCTTGGTGTCGCGGCCCTTCTGGTGGCCGATGATGACCACGCTGCGGCCATCGATGCGGCCAAGACCGCCGACGATGGCGGCGTCGTCGGCGAACGCGCGGTCGCCGGCCAGCTCCTGGAATTCGTCGCAGAAGACCTTGATGTAGTCGAGCGTGTAGGGGCGGGCCGGGTGGCGCGCCAACTGCGACACCTGCCAGGGCGACAGGTCGCGGAAGATCTGCGCGGTGCGGATGCGGAGCTTGTCCTGCAACGCATGCACCTCGGCATCGACATTCACCGCCGGACCGGTGCTGGCGGCGCGCAGATCCTGGATCTTGGCTTCCAGATCGGCGATGGGCTGTTCGAAATCGAGGTAGTTCGGGTTCATCTGCGGGCCATGGGCCGGAAAGGGGCAAAGTGTAGCCGAAGCCGCCGGACGGTCACGTACGGGGGGGTAGGGCCGTGACGCCGCGCACGGCCCGCGTCAATTCGCCCAGGGACGATAGAACGCGGGCTTGGCGGTGCGCACGCCGGGCATGGCGCGTAGCGCGTCCAGCAGTTCGGCGTCCACGCGCACGGCCTTCTGCCCGTTGAGGTCGAGCATGCCGGCGATGGTGTTGCCCCCGGCGCCCATCAGCAGGTCCAGGCGCAGCGGCGTGCCGCCGGGTCGATGGCGCGACAGCAGCGCGTCGACGCGCTCCCACAGGCCCGGCACGCGCAGGTCCAGCCGCAGCTGCAGGCGCTGGGCATGCTGCTGGCACAACGCGGCGTAGTCCCAGACCTGGCGGATGCGCAGGCTGTAGCCGCCGCTGAATTCGTCTTCGCGCAGACCGCCCTTGATGACCAGCACGCGGTCGCGCGTCATCAGCGCGCCGAATTCGTTCAGTGCATCGGAGAACGCGCTGCACTCGATGCGCCCGCGCCCATCCTCCAGTTGCACGAAGACCTGGCTGTCGCCCTTGCGGCGCACGCCGACCACCTGGCCGGCGACGATCGCATTGACCTCGGGGCGCCAGCCCTTCTTCTCGCCGCTGGAACCGCTCGACCAGATGCGGTCCAGCTCGCTCAGGTCGCTGCCCACCAGCGAGCGCAGGTCTTCGCGATACGGGTCCATCGGATGGCCGCTGAGGTAATGCCCCAGCGTCTCGCGTTCGCCATGCAGCTTCTGCGTGAGCGGCCACTCGTCGGTCACCGGGAGGTCGACGTGGATATCGTCGCTGCCCGCACTGGCGCCGAACATGTCGACGATGCCCGCGTTGCGGTTCTTGTTGATCTGGTCGATGGCCTTCAGCACTTCCGGCAACTGCAGCGCCAGCGAGGCACGGTTGCGGCCGAGGGCGTCCAGCGCGCCGGCGTTGATCAGCGCTTCCAACGCCCGCTTGTTGAGCTTGGAGGAATCGACGCGCTTGCAGAAATCCAGCAGGTCGCGGAACGGCCCGCTTTCGCCGCGCGCCTCGACGATGCTCTCGCACACGCCCTGGCCCACGCCCTTCACCGCGCCCAGGCCGTAGCGCACGGTGTTGGCGTCGGTGGCGACGAACATGAAGTCCGAATGGTTCACGTCCGGCGGCAGTACGTTCAATCCCAGGCCGCGCGCTTCGTCGAGGAAGCCGACCACCTTGTCGGTCTTGTCCATGTCCGACGACAGCGTGGCCGCCATGAACTCGGCGGGGTAGTGCTTCTTCAGCCATGCGGTCTGGTAGGCGACCAGCGAATACGCGGCGGCGTGCGACTTGTTGAAGCCGTAGCCGGCGAACTTCTCCATCAGGTCGAAGATCTCGTCGGCCTTGCGCTCGTCCACACCGCCCTTCGCGGCACCCTCGCGGAAGATCTCGCGGTGCTTGGCCATCTCGGCCGGCACCTTCTTGCCCATCGCACGGCGCAGCAGGTCGGCGCCGCCCAGCGAGTAGCCGCCGACGATCTGCGCCATCTGCATGACCTGCTCCTGGTAGACCATGATGCCGTAGGTCTCTTCCAGCATGGTCTTGGTGCGGGGGTCCGGGTAGTCGAACTGTTCGCGCCCGTGCTTGCGCTCGACGAAGGACGGGATCATGTCCATCGGGCCGGGGCGGTACAACGCGTTCAGCGCGATCAGGTCCTCGAACCGGTCGGGCTTGGCTTCCTTCAGCGCACGCCGCATGCCAGAGGATTCGAACTGGAACACCGAGCCGGTGTTGCCGTTGGCGAACACGTCCCGGTACACGCTGGCGTCGTCGAGCGGGATCGTGGCGATGTCGATCGGCGCCACGCCGAGGTGCGCGCGGCGCGCGTTCACCGCCTTCACCGCCCAGTCGATGATCGTCAGCGTGCGCAGGCCGAGGAAGTCGAACTTCACCAGGCCGACGGCCTCCACGTCGTCCTTGTCGAACTGGGTGACCGGGTTCCTGCCGCGCCCGCCTTCGTCGTGTTCGGCGAACAGCGGGCAGAAGTCCGAGAGCGGCGTCGGCGCGATCACCACGCCGCCGGCGTGCTTGCCGGCGTTGCGGGTCAGGTCCTCCAGCTGGCGCGCCAGGTCGATCAGGTCGCGGACGTCGTCCTCGTCGCGGTAGCGTTCGATCAGCTCCTGCGAGGCCATCTCGCTGCTGCCTTCGCCCATCGCATCCTTCAGCGTCACGCCCAGGATGTTGGGGATCAGCTTGGCGACGCCGTCGACGAGGCCGTACGGATAACCCAGCACGCGGCCCGCGTCGCGCACCACGGCCTTCGCGGCCATGGTGCCGTAGGTGATGATCTGGCTGACCCGGTCGCGCCCGTACTTGCGCGCGACGTAGTCGATGACTTCGTCGCGACGGTCCATGCAGAAGTCGATGTCGAAGTCGGGCATCGACACGCGTTCCGGGTTGAGGAAGCGTTCGAACAGCAGGCCGTAGGGCAGCGGATCGAGGTCGGTGATCTGCAACGCCCACGCCACCAGCGAGCCCGCGCCGGAGCCGCGGCCCGGGCCGATCGGGATGCCGTGGTTCTTTCCCCACTGGATGAAGTCGGCCACGATCAGGAAGTAGCCGGGGAAACCCATCTTGCAGATGGTATCCAGCTCGAAATCCAACCGCTTCTCGTAGTCCTCTCGGGTGTGGCCGGGCGCGAGCGGGTTCTTCTCGAGACGCGCCTTCAGGCCCTCGTGCGACAGGCTGCGGATCCAGCTGTCCAGCGTTTCGTTGTCCGGCACCGGGTACGCGGGCAGGAAGTACGTGCCCAGCCGCATTTCGATGTTGCAGCGTTGGGCCAGCGCTACCGTGTTGTCGATCGCGTCGGGCACGTCGGCGAACAGCTCGGCCATCTGCGCGGCCGATTTCATGTATTGCTCGGGGCTGTAGTCGCGCGGCCGCTTGGGATCGTCCAGCACGCGGCCCGACGCTATGCACACGCGCGCTTCGTGCGCGTCGAAATCGTCGGGCGAGAGGAAACGCACGTCGTTGCTGGCGACTATCGGCAGGCTGCGAGTGCCCGCTGCATGCAGGGCGAAAGCGTTGAAGGCCTCTTCGCCATCGCGCTGCGTGCGCGTCAGTTCCAGATGCAGGTCCTCACCGAAGCTACGCTGCCAGTCGGCGAGATGCTGCTCGGCCAGATCGTGGCGGCCGCCCAGCGCCATCCGGCCGGCCAGGCTCTGCCGTCCCATCAATGCGAACAGGCCGGCATGGTCCTGGCGCAACCAGTCCGGATCGATCGCCACGCCATCGGTGCGGTGGCCTTCCATCCAGGCGCGCGTCAACAGGCGCGACAGCGACAGGTAGCCGTCGCGGTCGCGGCACAGCAGCGTGACCGTCCATGGCGCCTCGTTGCCTTCGGCGACCAGCAGATCCGCACCGGCGATGGGCTTCAGGCCCACGCCTTCGGCCGCCTTGTAGAACTTCACCAGCGCGAACAGGTTGTTGCGGTCGGTGACCGCCAGCGCAGGCATGCCCAGTTCCACCGCCCGGCTCAGCAGGTTCGGTTGCTTGGCTTTCTTCGGGTCGGCCTGATCCGGCTTCTCGGGCACGCGGATGATCGAATCCGCCAACGAAAATTCGGTGTGCAGGTGGAGATGGACGAAACGGGAGGACATGCCGGCTCGGGGTACTGTCGGGCCAGCGTAACGGCGGGGGTGGGGTGGGGCAAGGCTTGACATTCCGCCACTGCCGGCAGGCTCTTGAGCGCAAAAAAAAGAGCCGCCCAGGGGCGGCAGGGGGAAGCGGAAGGCGCGCCGTCTGGGCGGCGTCGCGGGGGTCAGTGCGTGCGGGGCGCGACGTGGTATGCGGTGCCTTCGTGCAGGCCGCGCAACTGGCGCTCCAGGCTCTGCTGGCGGCGGAATTCCAGGTAGCGCGCCGTCTCGTCGGCCAGCAGCGTCCATAGGTCTTCATCCAGCGTCGCCAGTCCCGGGGCGCGCAGCGCGGCCTGCACCTGCTGGAGGCGCGCGCGCTGGCTGGCGTCCTGCGTCCAGGCGCGGTCTGCCAGCAGGCAGCGCAGCAGGGCCAGGCGTTCGTCGTCGGCGTGGTGGCTACGGTAGGGCGTCGCGGGTACGCCCTGGGAATGCATCAGCGTCATGCAGGCCTCGTGGGGGAGAGGAGCCCGCAATCCAGGGGGAGGGAACGGGCATGAGGGTCATGCTGCCGGGGTGCGCCCCGCGGCGCGCCTGCAAGAAGCCATCGTGACCATGAGCACGGTGCCGATGGTCATGGGATTCAGGACGGTCGCAGCGCCTCGCGTACCGGGGCGAAACTGCGCCGGTGGTGCGTGCAGGGACCGTGTTGCGCCAGAGCCGACAAGTGCGCCGGCGTGGGGTAGCCCTTGTGCACGTCGAAACCGTACTGCGGGTACGCCGAGTGCAACTGCACCATCAGCCGATCGCGCGCCACCTTCGCCAGGATCGATGCCGCCATGATGGCGGGCTCGAGGGCGTCGCCGCCGATCAGCGTCTCGGCCATGCAGTTCAGACCCTTCGGCGCGCGGTTGCCGTCGATGCGCACCAGGTCCGGAAACGGCTGCAGCGCCATCACCGCGCGGCGCATGCCTTCCAGCGTGGCCTGCAGGATGTTCAGGCGATCGATCTCGTCCGGTTCGACGAATTCCACCCGCCATGCGAGTGCGCGTTCCTGGATCAACGGGAACAGGGCCTCGCGCTTGCGCTCGCTGAGCTGCTTGGAATCGTTGAGGCCGCGAATGCGACGTCGCTTGTCGAGGATCACCGCGGCGACGGCGACCGGACCGGCCAAGGGCCCGCGCCCGGCTTCGTCGACGCCGGCGACGAGGTGCACCTTCGGCATCGGGAAAAGGCCGCCCATGCTCATGGACGCAGGCCATCGCCGATCAGGCCCGCGACCGCGTCGGCCGCGCGCGCCGACGCATCCTGCCGCAGCAGCGCGTGCAGCCGGTCGTACGTGGGCTGGAGAGCGGCGACATCGGCGGGGGAGTCGAACCAGCGCATCACGTCTGCGGCCAGGTGCTCCGGCGTGCACTCATCCTGCATGCGCTCCGGCGCGATGTCCTCGCCCGCCAGCACATTGGGCAGCGCGTAGCGCTCGACCTTCAGCAGGCCCAGCCCTTTGACGATGCGGTAGGTCAGCGGCGCGATACGGTACCCCACCACCATCGGGCGCTTGCAGAGCATCGCTTCCAGCGTGGCGGTGCCGGAGGCCAGCAGGACGACGTCGCTGGCGATCAGTGCCGTGCGCGCCTGGCCATCGAGCAGGTGCCAGGCAGCATCGGCGCCGTGCGCGGAGAACTGCGCCTCCAGTGCCTGCCGGCAGGCCGCATTCGCCGCCGGAACGACAACCTGCAGTCCGGGGATTTCCGCAGCCACGCGTCGGGCGGCGTCGAAGAACGCCGGGGCCAGGCGTTGGATCTCGCCGAGCCGGCTGCCGGGCAGTACGGCGAGTATCGGCGCATAGCTTGGCAGGCCGAGGGCGGCGCGGGCTGCGGCACGATCCGGTTGCAATGGGATGTCGTCGGCCATGGGATGGCCGACGAAGCACGCATCGATGCCGTGCCTGGCGTAGATCGGCGGTTCCATCGGGAACAGGCAAAGCACCCGGTCGGCGCTAAGCCCGATCTTTTCGGCGCGCTTTTCGCGCCAGGCCCAGACGGACGGGCTGACATAGTGCACGGTGCGCGCGCCGCGCTCCTTCAGCCAGCGTTCGATTCCCAGGTTGAAGTCGGGCGCGTCGATGCCGACGTAGACGTCGGGTTTCCAGTCCAGCACGCGCTGCCGGAACGCCTTGCGCAACCGCAGCAGGCGCGGCAGGTGGCGCAGTACTTCGGCCAGGCCCATCACCGCCAGCGCGTTCGCATCGAACCAGGTGTCGCAGCCGGCCGCACGCATCGCGTCGCCGCCGATGCCGGCGAACTCGGCATCGGGAAAGCGTTGCTTCAACGCTTCGATCAGCCCCGCGCCCAGCCCGTCGCCGGACGCCTCGCCCGCGCACAGCGCGATGCGGAGCGGCCGGGCCGCAGGTGTGGCGTCCATCAGCGCTGCAACGGCCGTTCGCCGCTGTCGATGAAATGCAGCAGGGCCTTCACGTCGTCGCTGGCCTGCGCCTGTTCGGCGAGTTGCTGCTTGGCTTCCGCCAGCGGCAGGCCGGCCACGTACAGCGTGCGGTAGGCGCGCTTGATGGCGGCGATGCGGTCGGCATCGAAACCGCGCCGCTTCAGGCCTTCGCTGTTGATGCCGCGCGGCCGGCCGGAGGCTTCGCCCGCCACCATGGTGAACGGCGGCACGTCGCCGCTGAGCAGCACGCCCATGCCGATGAAGGCATGCGCGCCGATCCGGCAGAACTGATGCACGCCGGAGAAGCCGCTCATGATCACCCAGTCCTCGATGGTGACGTGGCCGGCCAGCGTGGCATTGTTGGAGAACACGCAGTGGTTGCCCACGATGCAGTCGTGCGCTACGTGCGTGTAGGCCAGCAGCATGTTGTCGTCGCCGATGCGGGTGATGCCGGTCCCGGTGACGGTGCCGCGGTTGACGGTGACGAACTCGCGGACCTGGTTGCGGTCGCCGATCACCAGCTCGACGCGTTCGCCCTTGAACTTCTTGTCCTGCGGATCGCCGCCGATAGCCGCATGGCCGATGAAATGGTTGTCGCGGCCGATGCGCGTCGGGCCGGTGACCGTGCAGTGCGGGCCGATGACGGTGCCATCGCCGATCTCGACCTCCGGGCCCACGTACGCGAACGGCCCGATGCGCACGCCTTCACCCAGCGATGCGCCGGGATCGACGACCGCGCTGGGATGGATGGCGCTGGGGGCACCCATCTCAGCGCGTGTCCTCGGCGCACAGCACGTCGGCGCAGGCGACCTGTTCGCCGTTGACAGACGCCACGCCGGTGTAGAAGGCCATGTTGCGGATCAGCCGCTTCAGGGTCACGTCCAAGTCGAGACGGTCGCCCGGCACCACCATCTTGGTGAAGCGCGCGTTCTCGACCTTCACCATGTAGAACATGCGGCCGGCCGTATCACCCTGGTGCGAGAGCTGGGTCAGCAGGCCACCCGCCTGGGCCAGCGCTTCGATGATCAGCACGCCGGGCATGATGGGGCGGTCCGGGAAGTGGCCGGTGAAAAAGGGCTCGTTCTGGGTGATGTTCTTGTAGGCCAGTACGCGCTTGTCCTTCTCGAACTCCACCACGCGGTCCACCAGCAGGAACGGGTAGCGGTGCGGCAGCAGCTTGCGGATGGTGGCCGAGTCGACGGGCAGTTGCAGGTCCAGGGTCATCAGGTTTCCTTGTCGGCCGCCAGCACGCGTCGTGCCAAGGCGTCCAGTTGCTTGAAGCGGGCGGCGTTCTTGCGCCAGGTACGATTGTCGGTGAGCGGCGTGCCGCTGGAATACTCGCCGGGCTCGGTGATCGAACTGGTGACCAGCGACATCGCGGTGACGACGACGCGGTCGCAGATCTCGAGGTGGCCGAGCACGCCCGCCGCGCCGCCGATCAGGCAGTAGCGGCCAATGCGCGCGCTGCCTGCCGCGGCGCTGCAACCCGCCATGGCGGTGTGGGCGCCGATGCGGACGTTGTGGCCGATCTGGATCTGGTTGTCGAGGCGGACGTCCTCTTCCAGCACGGTATCGTCCAGCGCGCCGCGGTCGATCGTGGTGTTCGCGCCGATCTCGCAGTCGTCGCCGACCACCACGCCCCCCAGTTGCGGCACCTTGATCCAGTGGCCGCTGTCCATCGCCAGGCCGAAGCCGTCGGCGCCGATCACGGCGCCGGGATGGACGAGCACGCGCTTGCCCAGCCGCACCCGGGTGACCAGGGTCACGCGTGCGAGCAGTTCGCTGCCATCGCCGATCGTGCAGTCGTCGCCGATCACGCAGCCGGGGCCGATGATGCAGCCGTCACCGACCACGCTGTGCGCGCCGACGGTGACGAACGGGCCGATGTGCGCGCCCGAGGCGATACGCGCGGTGGGATCGATCACTGCGCTCGGGTGGATGCCCGGCGTGCGCACGGGCTTGCTGTCGAACAGCGCCGCCATCTTGGCGAAGGCGGTGTACGGATCTTTCGCGACCAGCACCGCACCGCGCGCGGCCTCGGCATCCTCGGCGCGCAACACGACCAGGCTGGCCCGGCTTTCGGCCAACTGGCCTCGATAACGGGTGTTGGCCAGGAAGGCCAGTTGCCCGGGCTCGGCCCGCGCCAGGGTGGCGACGCCTTCGATGGACAAGTCGGGATCGCCCCGGAGCTCAAGGCCGAAACGGTCGGCCAGCGCGCGGGCGGTGTGGATGGGCGGCGTCATAAGGCGCGTAGTTTAGCGCCAGCCGCCGCCAAACCGCTTTCACGGGGGCGTATGGTGGGTTGGCCGTCGGGGGCGGTTGCCCCCGGCCGGCCAGCGCATGGCAGGCGTCAGAACGCGCCGCCGAAGGTGAACTGCAGGCGCTCCAGTTCGTCGCCCTCTTCCTTCTTGATCGGGAAGGAGTAGCTGATGGAGATGGGGCCGACCGGAGCGCGCCACAGCAGGGCGACGCCTGTCGATGCGCGCAGTTCGCCGGCATCGAAATTGTCGACGCCATCGAACACGTTGCCGAAATCGAAGAACGCCGACACGCGCGCCGCATTGGAGTCGAACAGCTTCGGGAAGATCAGCTCGACCGAGCCCGTGGTCTTCAGCGACCCGCCCAACGGCTGTCCGCGGTAACCACTGATGACTTCCGAACGCGGCCCCAGCGTGTTGTCGCGGAAGC
Organism: Pseudoxanthomonas sp. G3; assembly: GCF_057654715.1. Lineage (NCBI taxonomy): Bacteria > Pseudomonadati > Pseudomonadota > Gammaproteobacteria > Lysobacterales > Lysobacteraceae > Pseudoxanthomonas > Pseudoxanthomonas sp. G3. Next base: position 2,875,330 of record NZ_CM172805.1, on the reverse strand, counting down.
CGCGTACCGAGCGCGTGCCGCCGGCGTAGAAATTCTCGAAGAAGGGCAGGCCGCTGGCGACCAGGGTCCTGTCCAGCGTGCCGCCATCGGCACAGGTGCCGTCCGCCGAGGGTGCGGTGGTGGTGTTCGACTGGCCCGGAATCTGCGGATTGGAGCCGTTCGTGCGGCAGATGTACCGGTAGATGTCGGAGCCGTAGCTGTCGCCGTAACCGACTTCCGCGCGGGTGTTGAGCACGAACGACGGGCTTAGCGACCAGTACTTCGAGAACTCGTAGTTGAGCTTGTAGTACTCGACGGTGGAGCCTGGCAGTGCGATCTCGGCCGACACGCGCTGGTAGGTGCCGCCGGTGGGCATGAAGTAGTCGTTGCGCGTGTCGCGCGCCCAGCCCACTTCGGTACGCCAGGCGTGGAACGTGCGCTGGCCAACCGCATCGATGTAGTCGATGATCGACTGCGGCGTGGAGCCGCCGAAGGTCAGGATCTCGTTGCTGTCGACGCCGAAGAGCAGCGAGACGGTATCGTTCTCGGTGATCGGCAGGCCGAGCACGCCCTGCGCGGCCGCGCTGGTGGTGGAGTACTGCGCGGTGTTGAAGTCAGAGTAGTCGAACTCGCGCCACCACAGGTTGTAGCCCAGCGACATGCCTTCGTCGGTGAAGAAGGGATTCGTGTACGAGAACGAATAGCGCTGCAGGTAGTCGCTGCGCTGCGCCTCGACCGCGACGCGGTTGCCGCCGCCGAGGAAGTTGTTCTGCGACAGCTGGATGGACGTGGTCAGGCCGGAGAGCTGCGAATAGCCCAGGCCGAACACGAAGCTGCCGGAGGTGGTTTCCTTCACCGTGTACACGACATCCACCTGGTCGGTGGTGCCCGGCACCGGCGTGGTCTCGACATCCACCGTCTCGAAGTAGCCCAGGCGGCGCAGGCGCACGCGCGAACGGTCCACCGCGACCTGCGAGAACCAGCTGCCTTCGAACTGGCGCATTTCGCGGCGCATCACTTCGTCGGAGGTGCGCGTGTTGCCCTTGAAGACGATCCGGCGCACGTTGACGCGTGGGCCCGGTATGACCTGGAGGTTGATCGCGACCGTGCGGTTTTCGCGGTCGATCGTCGGGATCGGGTTCACCTGCGCGAACGCGTGGCCGATGTTGCCCAGCGTCGCGGTGATCGAGTCGGACGTCATCTCGAGCAGGATGCGCGAGAACGTCTGCTCCGGCTTCACGATCACCAGCTTCTCGATCTCTTCCTTCGGCAACACCGTGTCGCCGGTGACCTTCACGTCGGAGATCTTGTACTGCTCGCCTTCGGTGATGCCAGCGGTGATGAACATGTCGCGCTTGTCAGGACTGATCGACACCTGGGTGGAGTCGATGTTGAAGTCCACGTAGCCGCGGTCCAGGTACCAGGAATTCAGGCGCTCCATGTCGCCGGAGAGCTTCTCCTTGGAATACTGGTCGTCGCGGCGGTACCAGGACAGCCAGCTCGATTCCTTGGACTCCCAGTTCTCCAGCAGGTCTTCGGTTTCGAACTTCTCCGCGCCGACGACGTTGACGTGCTTGATCTTGGCAGCCTTGCCTTCCTTCACCGCGATCGTCACGTCCACGCGGTTGCGGTCCAGTGGGCTGACGGTCGGCGTGATCTCGACGTTGTACTTGCCGCGGTTGTTGTATTGGCGCACCAGTTCCTGCGTCACGCGGTCCAGGCTCAGGCGGTCGAAGGTCTCGCCTTCGGCCAGGCCGATGTCCTTCAGGCCCGACATCAGGTCGTCGGTCTTGATGTCCTTGTTGCCGGTGAGCGTCAGCTTGTTGATGGCCGGGCGCTCGGTGACCGTGACGACCAGGATGTCGCCCTGGCGGTCGAGCTTCACGTCCTCGAAGAAACCCGTCTTGTAGAGGGCGCGGATGGATTCGGACACGCCGGAAGGCGTGACCTGCTCGCCCCGTTCGATCGGCAGGTAGGTCAGCACGGTACCGGCCGAAATGCGCTGCAGGCCGTCGATGCGGATGTCGGTGGCGGTGAACGTGTCGCTGCTCAGCGGTGCGGCCGCCGCGGGCGCGGGAGCGGTTTCCGTCGTCTGGGCCCATGCCGGCATGGCGATGGCCGAGGCCAGGGCGAGGGCAAGCAGGCGGCGGGAGGGCAGTCGCGTCATCATCACTTCCGATTGGGGTAGTTCCTGCGATGCAGGAGTGGGGCGCAGGGCTGCGTTCCCGGGGCTTGCCGGCGGGGCGCGACCCTTGGAGCGGGCCGGCCCGAGAAAGTTCAGGGGCATCAGGTCACCAGACGCAGGATGTCGTTGTAGAACGCCAATCCCATCAGGCCCGCCAGTGCGGCCAGGCCCACGTATTGTCCAGCCACCATGTGGCGCTCGCTCAAGGGACTGCCCTTGACCAACTCGATAAGGTAATACAGGAGGTGCCCGCCGTCCAAGACGGGGATCGGCAGCAGGTTGATGATGGCCAGGCTCAGGGACATCGCCGCCAGGAACCACAGGAACCAGTCGGGCCCGCGCTTGGCCGACACATTCGCCACCTGGGCGATGGTGATCGGGCCGGATACGTTCTTCAGCGACGCGTCGCCGGTCAGCATGCGACGGATCATGCCCAGCGAATCGGCGGTCAATTTGCCGGTCTCGCGGAAGGCCGCGGGGATGGCGGCCAGCGGACCGTAATGCAGGAGGGCGTCATAACCGGGCATCTGAGCGGCATCCGGCGGCGCCAGGCCCAGGCCCCAGTACTCCTGGCCGTTGTCGGGACGCTTCATCCGGCGTGGCGCCAGTTCGAAGGCCATGCGCTCGCCCGCGCGATCGACTTCCACCATGGCCGGCCCGCCGCGCTTGCCCAGCGCATCGACCTGGGTGGCGATGTCGCCGAAGCCGTGCACGGGCTGGCCGTCCACGGCGGTGACCACGTCGCCAGGCTGCAGCACGCCATCGGCCGGCGCCCCGGGGCTGACCTTGCCGATCGTGGCCGGCACGACCCAGTGCCGCCAGGTCAGGCCGGTCAAGCTGATGACGTTCTCCTGGTCGAAATCCACCGGCAGCCGCGACAGGGCGAGCTGGCGCGTGACCATCGTGCCGGCAGGCGTCTCGACGTCGACCGGCACGTCCTTGCCGTCGATGGCGGCCTTGGTGAGCACGATGGAGGCATCGGTCCAGGTGTCGATCGCGCGGTCGCCGATCCGGACGATGCGGTCGCCGCGCTGCAGGCCCGCCGCTTCGGCGATGCCCGTGACGCCCCCCAGGGTGGCCGAATAATCCTGCTTGCCGAGGACGAACATCGCCCAGAGCAGGGCGACGCAGAGCACGATGTTGGCCGCGGGGCCTGCGGCGACCACCGCGATGCGCTGCCAGACCGACTTGCGGTTGAATGCCTGCTCACGCTGCGTGGCGGGGACCTCGCCCTCGGCTTCGTCCAGCATCTTGACGTAGCCGCCGAGCGGAATCGCGGCGATCGCGAACTCGGTGCCGTGGCGATCGCGCCGCGACCACAGTGGCTTGCCGAAGCCGACGGAGAAACGCAGCACCTTGACGCCGCAGCGGCGCGCCACCCAGTAGTGGCCGAACTCGTGGAACGTCACCAGGACGCCCAGCGCGACGATCATCCACCAGATGGAGCCCAGCAGGTCGCTCATCGGATCTCGGCGCTCATGGGAGAGAGGTGGCCTGCGAGGTTGCGTTCGGTCAGTCGTCGGGCCTGCGCGTCCGCTTCCAGCAGCGCCTCCAGCGAATCGGCCGGCGTTGCAGGCAGCGCGGCGAGGGCGTCCTCGACCAGCGCGGGAATGGATAGGAAACCGATGCGGCCCTGAAGAAAGGCTGAAACCGCGACTTCGTTCGCAGCATTCAGCACCGCAGGCGCGGTACCGCCGAGCTCCATGGCCTCCCAAGCCAGCCGCAGGCAGGGGAAGGCGTCCATGTCGGGCGCCTCGAAATCCAGCCGCGGGTGCGCCAGCAGGTCGAGCCCGCCCACGCCGGAGTCGATCCGTTCGGGCCAGCCCAGCCCGACGGCGAGCGAGGTGCGCATGTCGGGCAGACCCAGTTGCGCCAGGGTCGACCCATCGACGAACTCCACCAGCGAATGCACCAGGCTCTGCGGGTGCACCAGTACATCGAGCCGCTCGCGTCCGACGCCGAACAGGTGATGGGCTTCGATCAGCTCCAGTCCCTTGTTCATCAAGGTGGCCGAATCGACTGAAATCTTGGGCCCCATCGACCACTTCGGATGGGCGATGGCCTGCGCGCGCGTGACCTTCGCGAGTTCGGCCCGGCTGCGCCCGCGGAACGGACCGCCGGACGCGGTCAGCACGATGCGCTTGACCTCGCCCTGAGCCTGTCGTGAACGCAGGCACTGGAAGATCGCGTTGTGCTCGCTGTCGATCGGGATGATCTCTGCGCCCGCGGCGTCCGCGGCGGCGGTCATGAGCTCGCCGGCGAGGACCAGCGACTCCTTGTTCGCCAACAACAACCGCTTGCCGGCGCGCGCGGCGGCAAGCGTCGAAGAGAGGCCGGCGGCGCCCACGATGGCCGCCACGACGGTGTCGCAGGACGCATCGGCGACGAGCGCGTCGAGCGGTGCATCGCCTGCATGCGGCTGCGTGGCCAGACCGGCCGCGGCGAGGCCCTCGCGCAGGCGCGGATAGCACGCGGTATCGGCGATGACCGCATGGTCGGGACGGTGGGCGAGGCATAGCGCGACCAGGGCGTCGACGTTGCGGCCGGCCGCCAGCACGCTGGCCCGGTAGCGATCGGGATGGCGGGCAATCACGTCGAGCGCCGAGGCGCCGATCGAGCCGGTCGCGCCCAGGACCGCCACATTGCGGGGTGCGTGCGCAACCATGCTCAGAACCCGAAGACTTCCTTGCCGAGCACGAAGATGGGCAGCGCAGCCAGCACGCCGTCGATGCGATCCAGCACCCCGCCATGGCCGGGGATGACGTCGCCGGAATCCTTGGCGCCCACGTGCCGCTTGAGCAGGCTTTCGAACAGGTCGCCGACGACCGAAAACAACACGGTGAAGATGGCGACCAGCAGCACGCCCGGCAGTTGGGTAACGCCGGCTCCCGCGATCAACGCACCGACACCGGCGACCAGCAGGCCCGCCGCCAGGCCGCCGAGCACGCCCTCCAGCGTCTTGTTGGGACTGATGCGCGGCGCCAGCTTGCGGCCGGCAAACCAGCGCCCGCCGAAATGGCGGCCGGCGAAATAAGCGCCGCTGTCCGCGGCCCACACGATCGCCAGCGCGATGAACAGCCAGAGGTGGCCGTTGGGCTCGGAGGAATGGATCAGACCCAGTGCACACCATGCCGGCACCACCGCCAAGGTGCCCGCCGCGAGCTTGAACACGCGTGCCCACGTCTCGTGATCGGAGGCGAAATGGAAGAAGCGCAGCCACAGCAGCGCGAGCAGCCACCAGACCGCGCCGGCCAGCGCCATCAGGCGCAAGGGCACCAGGTCGGTCGATCCGCGCGAGGCCCACACCAGCAGCACCATCAGCAGCAGGTTGGCAGTCAGCAGCACGGTCCGCTGCAGGGTGTCGTCGATCTCGGCGAGCTTGAACCACTCCCATAGGCCGACCAGGAACACCAGCGCGGCAAGCATGACCAGCCAGGAGGTCGGCAGTAGCAGGATGGCGCCGATGGCGAAGGGAGCCATGACGAGCGCGGCGATGACGCGGGTGCGGGTGGCGCTCATGCGGGCGTGTCCTCGATGGCGCCATCGGCCACTTGGGCGCTGGTCAGGCCGAAGCGGCGCTCGCGCCGCGCGAAATCGTCCAAGGCGCGCTGCAGCAGCGCGGCATCCAGGTCGGGCCACAGCACGTCGGTGAACCACAGCTCGGTGTAGGCCAGCTGCCACAGCAGGAAGTTGCTGATCCTGTGGTCGCCACCGGTGCGGATGAAGAGGTCCGGTGCCGGCAGGTCGGCCAGGGCCACGTAACGTCCGAGGGACGTCTCGTCGATGTCCTGCGGCTGCAGGCGGCCCGCGGCGACATCCTCGGCCAGTGCGCGCGCCGCGTGCGCGACGTCCTGGCGGCCTCCATAGCTGGCGGCGATCACGAGGTGCAGGCGCGTGTTGCCGAGGGTCAGCGTTTCGGCTGCGTCCATCCGCGCACGGATGTCGGCGGAGAAGCGCGCGCGGTCGCCGATGAAGCGCACGCGCACGTGACGGCGATGGAGTTCCTCCACCTCCCGGTCCAGCGCGTTGAGGAACAGCTTCATCAGCGCGCCGACTTCCTCTTCCGGCCGGCCCCAGTTCTCGCTGGAGAACGCGAACAGGGTCAGCGCGCCGATGCCGCGTTCGAGGCAGAAATCGATGCACACGTTGACCGCGCGGGCGCCGGCGCGATGGCCGATGACGCGCGGACGCCGGCGGCGTTCGGCCCAGCGCCCGTTGCCGTCCATGATGACGGCCAAGTGCCGGGGCACGGACGGGGAAGCGGCAGGGGACATGGCAGTCCTCAGACCGCCATCAGTTCCTGTTCCTTCGCCTTGACGACGTCATCGACGTCCTTGATGGACTTGTCGGTGAGCTTCTGGATCTCTTCTTCGGTCCGGCGCTCTTCGTCTTCGGTGATCTGCTTGTCCTTCAGCAGGTCCTTGACCTGCTGATTGGCATCGCGGCGGATGTTGCGGATGGCGACCTTGGCGTCCTCGCCTTCGCTGTGCACGACCTTCGAGAGTTCCTTGCGGCGCTCCTCGGTCAGGGCGGGCAGGTTCAGACGGATGGTGGTGCCGGCCGTATTCGGCGTCAGACCCAGGTCCGAAGCGAGGATGGCCTTCTCCACCGCACCGACGATCTGTTTTTCCCAAGGGGTGATCGTCAGCGAACGGGAGTCCGAGATCGTCACCGTGGCGACCTGGCTCAGCGGCACGTCGGAACCGTAGTAGTTGACCTTCAGGTGCTCGACCAGGGCCGTGGAGGCGCGGCCGGTACGGACCTTGACCAGCGTGTGGCGGAGCGCCTCGATGCTCTTGGTCATGCGCGCCTGCGCGTCTTTCTTGATGTCGTTGAGCATCGCCCTTTCCGTTGCAAAGCCTGTAAACGTCCGATTATAGGGCGATTCGGCGCCGTTGCCGACCGCCGGGCTCCGCTCAGTGGGAATGATGCGGCGCGGCATCGTGCAGGTCGTGGCCGCAGCTGGCGCCACGTTCGATCTGCAGGGTCGCGTGGTTGATGCCGAAGCGATGGTCCAGCGCATGCACCGTGGTGTCGATGAAGGCGTCGTGGTCGTCCTCGCGGGGCCGGACCAGGTGCGCGGTCAGGGCGATCTCGTTCGCGCCCAGCGACCAGATGTGGAGGTGGTGGACGGCCGTCACGCCGGGCTGTTCGCGCAGGAAGGCCCCCACTTCGTCGGGGTTCACGGTGCCCGGCACGGCGTCCATGGCCGCATCGAAGCTGGCTCGCAGCAGCCCCCACGACCCGACCGCGACGACCAGCGCGATCAGCAGTGCCGTGGCGGGATCCAGCCAGGCCCAGCCCAGTGTCGCCATGCCCACGCCCGCCAGCACCGCGGCCAGCGACACCGCAGCATCGGCGATCAGGTGCAGGAACGCGCCACGCTTGTTCAGGTCATGCGCATGCCCGTCGCGTACGAACCACGCAGCGCCCAGATTGACCAGGATGCCCAGCACAGCGACCACGATCACGGGCGTGGCGGGAATCTCGGGCGGTGCGCTGAACCGGCGCACGGCCTCCCAGCCCAGCGCGCCGGAGAACACCACCAGCAGCAGGGCGTTCGCCAGCGGGGACAGCAGCGTGGCGCGCCGCCAACCGTAGGTATGGCGGCCCCGTGGGGGCCTTCGCGCCAGGGCGGCCGCGCTCCAGGCCAACGCCAAGCCCAGCACATCGCCCAGGTTGTGGACCGCGTCGGACAGCAGGGCCAGCGAATTGGTGTAGAAGCCGTACCCCGCCTCGAGGGCCGTGTACGCCAGGTTGATCAGCGTGACCAGCGCGAAGGCGCGCGTGGTCGAGCCGTGAGGATGCGCGTGTGCGCCATGTCCGTGTCCCATGAAGTCAGGGTGCCGGCGGACCGGCACGGACACTATTACAACGGCAAGGGTCTCAGTTGCGGCCTTTGACCAGGGTGCCGATGGGCTCGCCGCGCAGGATGCGCATCAGGTTGCCCGGCACCGACAGGTCGTAGATGCGCAGCGGCACGTCGCTGTCGCGGCACAGTGCGAATGCGGCCGTATCCATCACCTGCAGGTCGCGGGCGATGACCTCGTCGTAGGTCAGCTGGTCGAAGCGCGTCGCGTCCTTGTGCTTGCTGGGGTCCTTGTCGTACACGCCGTCGACCTTGGTGGCCTTCAGCAGCAGGTCCGCGCCGATCTCGATCGCGCGCAGCGCCGCGCCTGAGTCGGTGGTGAAGAACGGGTTGCCGGTGCCGGCGGCGAAGATCGCGATGCGCCCCTTCTCGAGGTGGCGGATGGCGCGGCGGCGGATGTAGTCCTCGCACACATCGTTGATCTTGATGGCGCTCATCACCCGGCACTTGGCGCCAAGCTTCTCCAGCGCGTCCTGCATGGCCAGCGCATTGATCACCGTGGCGAGCATGCCCATCTGGTCGCCGGTGACCCGGTCCATGCCGCCCGCGGCCAAGCCGGCTCCGCGGAAGATGTTGCCGCCGCCGATGACCAGGCCGATTTCGGCGCCGGCATCGCGGGCCTCGATGATCTCCTTGGCGATCCGCGTGATCACGGCCGGGTCGATGCCGTAATCCTCTGCCCCCATCAGCGCTTCGCCGGACAGTTTGAGCAGGATGCGGCGATAGGCGATGGGTGCGGTCATGGGGGTCTCGGCGTGGGGCAAACGTCGCAATTCTATCCGAGCGCCACCGCGCGCGTCAGTCGCCGGGTTCGTAGATCGCGTACAGCTTGCGTGCGGGCGCGAGGACTTCCCACGTGCCGCTGAAACCGGCAGGCACCACGAAACTCTGGCCGGCGTCCCAGACGCTCTCTTCACCGTCGTCGCCGATCAGCCGCAAGCGGCCGGCGATCAGGTGGCAGAACTCGTGCTCGGTGTAGTGGACGCGCCACGCGCCGGCGTCGGCCTCCCACACGCCGCAGTGGAAGCGCGCATCCGGGGATGAAAACGCATTGGCCACCGCTTGTGTCGGCTGTCCGGACAGCAGCCGGTCGGCCGCGACGGATTCGCGCGGGGCATCGTCCAGTACGTGGGGGACGGGCAGGATGCGGGGCATGGCGGAACCTCCGGGAATGCGGCTTATGATGGCGTCCCCGTCAGGCGACCATCAAGGCATCGACATGAGCGTGCGCACGTTGCAGGAGTTCCTCGCGTCTTCCAAGGAAAAGGACGCCAGCGCGGAGGCTTTCGAACTGGAGAGTCCGCATCTGCTGGAGGTCCGCCTGGACGGGCTGGTCTGGGCCAAGGCGGGTGCGATGGTCGCGCGCAAGGGCGCGGTGAAGTTCACCCGCCAGGGCGTGCTGGAGCAGGGCTTGGGCAACCTGCTGAAGAAGGCGGTGAGCGGCGAAGGCATGCAGCTGATGAAGGTCGAGGGCCAGGGCCGCGTTTACCTGGCCGATGCCGGCAAGAAGATCACCCTGCTGCGCCTGGCGGGCGAGTCGATCTTCGTCAACGGCAACGACGTGCTGGCCGTGGAGTCGGGCATCGAGAGCCGCATCACCATGATGCGCAAGGTGGCCGGCATGCTGTCGGGCGGCCTGTTCAACGTGCGCCTGAGCGGCCACGGCATCGTCGCCATCACCTCCCACTACGAGCCCCTGACATTGCCGGTGACCGCGCAGACCGGCCCGGTCTTCACCGATCCGAACGCGACGGTCGCGTGGTCCGGCGGGCTGACGCCGGAAATCATCACCGACATCTCGCTGGGCACGCTGTTCGGCCGGGGCTCGGGCGAAAGCATCCAGCTGCGGTTCGCGGGTGAGGGCTGGGTCGTCGTCCAGCCCTACGAGGAAGTGGTGCTGCAGCCCCGGCAATAGGGCGCGGATGCGGTGTCAGGGCGCGCTGCCGAGCGCGCCGATCGCCACCCGGTTGCGGCCCTGCCGCTTGGCGCCGTAGAGCGCTTCGTCGGCCGCACGCAGCAGGTCGTCGACGTGGCGGAACTGCTCCAGCGTGCCTTGCGTGGCCAGGCCGGCGGAGAAGGTCACGTGCAGCGGCTGCCCGCTGACGTCGGCCATCGCGGCGCCCGAGACTTCCGACAGGATGCGGCGCACGACCTGGGCCGCGGCGTCTTCGCCGATGCCCGGCAGGACCACGAGGAATTCCTCGCCGCCGTAGCGGGCCACGATGTCGCTGCTGCGCACGCGACGCATCAGCGCCTTGGCGAAGTTGCGCAGGACCTCGTCGCCGACCAGGTGTCCCCAGCGGTCGTTGACCTGCTTGAAATCATCGAGATCGATGAAGGCGATCGACAACGGCCAGCCGTGGCGTGTGGCGGCGTCGAACTCCTTCTCCAGCACTTCTTCCAGCTGGCTGCGGTTGTAGGCGCCGGTCAGCGGATCGCGGCGCACCTCCTCGGCGAGGCGGCGCGCGCGGTCTTCGTGCTCGTCGGCTTCCTTGCGCGCCCGCGCGGCTTCCTGGATTTCGCGCAGGTTGCGCACCACCAGCAGTTCGCGCGCCTGGTCCAGCAGCGCCTGGATGCGCGCGGGCGGCGCCGGCGGTACGTCGAACATCGCGCACACGTCCGGCAGCGCGGCCACCATCTCCTCGGTGAGCGTCAGGAACGCGGCATAGTCCAACCCCAGCCGGGTGGCCGCGTGCAGGGCAGCCTCGCGATGTGCGGCTTCGGTGCGTTCGGCATCGCCGCTGGCGAGCCAGATGTCGGCGACATGGCCGGACACGGCCACGCACGCGTTGAATCCGGTATCGGAGGCGGGCTGTTCACTCTCGATTATCGCTTCGCGGAGCAGCGCGGGCAGGTTCCACTGCCGCGCCAGCCAGCCGCCCACGGTGGCGTGGTCGCAGCCCAGCCAGTCGCGCTCGGCGGCGAGCAGGGCGGCATTGTCCTCGGCGTGCTCCACCAGGCGGGCGTAGTCTTCGCCCAGCACTTCCAGCAGGGCCAGCATGCCGATGTCCTGCAGCAGGCCGGCCAGCATCAGTTCCTCGGCCTTGCGGATGCCCGCGTGCTGGCCGAGCAGGCGGCTGGCCAGCGCAGCGATCACGCTGCGGCGCCAGACACGGCCCTGCGCCACCGGATGGCTCCCGGTACCGCAGCGTGCCAGCGAGAAGCCCAGCGCCAGGGTGAGGGTGGCGTTCAGGCCGAGCACCGTCAGCGCCTGCGAGAGGTTTTCCACACGGCGGCGGCTGGCGTAGAGCGGCGAGTTGGCGATGCGCAGCATGCGCGCGCTGAGGGCGGCGTCCAGGCCGATCGCATCGGCGGCGGTCGCCATCACCACCTCGGGATCCTGGGCGAGCTCGATGATGCGCAATGCCACGCCCGGCGGGCTCGGCAGGTTGCGGCAATTCAGGAGCTGGGCTTCGAGTTCGGGACGCATCCGGGTGCGCACGGCGGTGATAGGACGTTGCAGGCAGCATGCCAGCAAAGCGTGACGAAGTGTCACCTTTTGTAACCAGTGTCGGCGTAGGCGCGACAAACTTGAGCCGTGCGCGACGAACGGTATCGATGCGCGGATCGCATGCGTCTTCCGGAAACAGGAAAGCCGCGGTTTCCCGCGGCTTTCCTGCGTACCACAGGGGGGCGATGGCTTACGCCAGACCGGCCTGCTTCATCACTTCGGCGGCGTAGTCTTCCACCACCTTCTCGATGCCTTCGCCGACCACCAGGCGCTGGAAACCGACCACGTCGGCGCCGGCGGCCTTGACCACCTGCTCGACGGTCTTGTCGCTGTCCAGCACGTACGGCTGGCCGTACAGGGTGACTTCGTTGACGATCTTGTTGATCTTGCCGGAGATGATCTTCTCCAGGATGTCGGCCGGCTTGGCCTTGTCCTTGTCGGACATCTTGGCCAGCTCGATCTCCTTTTCCTTCGCCACGAACTCGGCCGGCACGTCGGAGGCCTTGTTGTGCGGGGGGTTCATCGCGGCGATGTGCATCGCCAGGCCGCGCGCCAAATCGGCGTCGCCGCCCTTGACCTCGACCAGCACGCCGATCTTGCCGCCGTGCACGTAGGCCGCGACGTTGTTGGCGCTGTCGATGGCGACCAGGCGACGGATCTGCATGTTCTCGCCGAGCTTGGCGATCGCGGCGGCGCGGGCTTCTTCGACGGTCTCGCCCGACGACAACTTGGCGCTCTTCAGGGCGTCGACATCGGCGGCGCCGGAGGTCAGCGCGGCCTGTGCGATCGCGTCGGTGAAGGCGATGAAGTTGCTGTCCTTGGCGACGAAGTCGGTCTCGGAGTTGATCTCGACCAGCACGGCCTTGCCGCCGTCCTGGGCCACGGCGATGCGGCCTTCGGCGGTGACGCGGTCGGCCTTCTTGTCGGCCTTGGCCAGGCCCGACTTGCGCAGCCACTCGGCGGCGGCATCGATGTCGGCCTTGTTCTCGGTGAGTGCCTTCTTGCACTCCATCATGCCGGCGCCGGTGCGCTCGCGCAGTTCCTTGACCAGGGAAGCGGTGATTTCCACGGGATTACCTCGGTTTAGATTGGCAAAGCCCCTCTCCCGTCGGGAGAGGGGTTGGGGTGAGGGTCCGGCGGAACCGCGACGCCTGCAGCGCCGACATGCTTGCCGCACCCTCATCCGCCCTTCGGGCACCTTCTCCCGACGGGAGAAGGGAAAAACAGGGCCGCCGCGCAGCATGGCGCGACGGCGTTGCAGCCGGATTACTCGGCAGCGGCTTCGTCGGACTTCTTGCTGGCGGCCTTCTTGGCCGGGGCGCGACGGGCACCCTTGTCGTCGCCGCCCTCGGCGAACTCTTCCTCGCGCACGGTGGCCGAGTTCGGCGCGGCGGCCTTGCCTTCCAGCACGGCGTCGGCGGCGGCACGGGCGTACAGCTGCACGGCGCGGATGGCGTCGTCGTTGCCCGGGATGGCGTAGTCGACCAGGGCCGGGTCGTAGTTCGAGTCGACCACCGCGATCACCGGGATGCCGAGCTTCTTGGCTTCCTTGATGGCAATGTCTTCATGGCCGATGTCGATGACGAACAGGGCGTCCGGCAGGCGGTTCATTTCCTTGATGCCGCCGAGCGAGGCTTCCAGCTTCTCGCGCTCGCGGCGCAGACCCAGCACTTCGTGCTTGACCAGCTTCTCGAAGGTGCCGTCGGTTTCGGCGGCTTCCAGTTCCTTCAGGCGGGCGACCGACTTCTTCACGGTGGCGAAGTTGGTGAGCGTGCCGCCCAGCCAGCGCTGGGTCATGTACGGCATGCCGCAGCGCACGGCTTCTTCCTTCACGGCCTCGCGCGCGCTGCGCTTGGTGCCGAGGAACAGGATGGTGCCGCGCTTCTGGGCGACGCCCGAGATGAAGTTCATCGCGTCGTTGAACAGCGGAACGGTCTTCTCGAGGTTGATGATGTGGATCTTGCCGCGGGCACCGAAGATGTACGGCGCCATCTTCGGATTCCAGTAGCGCGTCTGGTGGCCGAAATGGACGCCGGCTTCCAGCATCTGGCGCATGGTGACTTGGGGCATTGCTCTACTCCTGATAAGGAACCCGCCGCCAGGCAAAAGGAAGGCGGTGCCCGTGAGGGCCAGGTTCCGGGGTTGGGCCTCCCTGTCGCTTCCGTGACCGAACCCTTCGGACGAAGGGCACCCCGGCACGGGCAGTGGCGACAGGTGTGGATTCGTCGGTGACGCCCGACGTGGGCGGTCCGGCCGGGGGTGCCCGGGCGCGAAGCCGCGGGAGTATAGCGGTTCAGGCCGTCCGGCCGCAAACCGAAGCGCAACGTCCGCCGGGGCGGGACGGCCGGGGCGTTCAGCTGGTGGGCCAAATGGGGGATAATCGGCCAATGGCCATCCAGCTGAAAACCCCCGAAGACCTCGCCCAGATGCGCATCGCCGGCCGGCTGGCCGCCGAGGTGCTTCAGGTGGTCGCCCCGTACGTGAAGCCCGGCGTGACCACCGCCGAACTGGACCGCATCTGCCACGATCACATCGTCAACGTGCAGAAGGCGATCCCGGCGAACGTGGGCTACAAGGGCTTCCCCGCGACCGTCTGCACGTCGGTCAACAACGTCATCTGCCACGGCATCCCCAGCGAAGGGAAGGTGCTCAAGGACGGCGACATCCTCAACATCGACGTCACCGTCATCAAGGACGGTTGGCACGGCGACACCAGTCGCATGTACGTCGTCGGTACCCCGTCGGTGATGGCCAAGCGCCTGGTGGACGTGACGCGCGAGGCCATGTTCCGCGGCATCCGCGCGGTGAAGCCGGGCGCGACCCTGGGCGACGTGGGTCACGCGATCCAGCAGTACGCCGAGTCAGAGCGCTTCAGCGTGGTACGGGAATACTGCGGACACGGCATCGGCAAGGTCTACCACGACGAACCGCAGGTGCTGCACTACGGTCGTCCGGGCGAGGGCGTGGTGCTCAAGCCTGGCATGACGTTCACCATCGAGCCGATGATCAACGAGGGCGCCCGCCATACCAAGGTGCTGCCCGATGGCTGGACCGTGGTGACCAAGGACCGCAAGCTGTCCGCCCAGTGGGAGCACACCGTGGCGGTCACCGAGGAAGGCGTCGAGATCCTGACCCGCGTGCCGGGCGACGACAACGACCTGTGAGCGCCCCCGCAGCCGCGAACGGACAGGCGACGCGGCTGCCGGACATCGGGCCGGACGTTGCCGACGACGCCGCCTGGTCGGCCGCGGCGCGCGCCTCCCTGGCCCACACCGATGCGCGGCTGGACAAGCGGTTCGATCAGGACGACGGCATGGACCGCATCCTGGCGCTGCGCGCGCGCGCGGTCGACCACCTGCTGAGGGACGCCTGGCTGCGCTGCATTCCCGAACACGCGCCGATGGCGCTGTTCGCCGTGGGCGGGTACGGGCGGGGTGAATTGTTCCCGCAGTCGGATGTCGACGTACTGGTGCTGGCCGGCAGCGACGTGCAACAGGCTTACCACGATGCGGTGGCGCGCTTCTTCGCGACCCTGTGGGATGCCGGCCTGCCGATCAGCCACAGCGTTCGTTCGGCCGCGGAATGCACGGCCGCCGCCGCGGCGGACCAGACCGTGCTGACCGCGCTGATCGAAGAGCGCCTGATCGTCGGCGAGCCGGTCGACGAAGGCCTGCTGATCGATGCGATCGGTCCCGCGCGGGTCTGGCCGCCACGCGATTTTTTCGTGGCCAAGCGCGAGGAGCTGCGCATCCGCCATGCGCGCTTCGGCGACACCTCCGACAACCTTGAACCGAACATCAAGGACGGCCCCGGCGGCCTGCGCGACCTGCACACCCTGGGCTGGATGGCGCTGCGCACGTTCGGCGTGCGCGACCTGGAGCCGCTGGTGGGCATGGGCCACCTGGGCCAAGACGAAGCCGCAGCGCTGGCACGCGAGCGGCGCGCACTGGGCCGGCTGCGCTACGGGCTGCACCGGGTCGCTGCACGGGCGGAGGAACGCCTGCGCTTCGACTACCAGAAGACCCTGGCCCAGCGCCTGGGTTTTGTCGACGACGCGGAAAACCTTGGCGTCGAGAAGATGATGCAGGGCTTCTATCGCAGCGCGGCCATCGTGCGCCGGATCAGCGACCGCCTGCTGCAGCGCTTCGAAGAGCAGTTCGACGGCGAAGCGCTGGCCGAGCCGCTGGACGCGCATTTCGCCCTGCGTCGCGGCTACCTGGCCGCGCGCGACGCGACGTGGCCGGCCGGCGATGCGACCCAGGTATTCGCCCTGTTCGCGGCGTGGGCGGCGAATCCGCAGGTGCGCGGCCTGCACTCGCGCACCGCGCGCGCGCTGGCCGAGGCGCTGCCGAAGCTGCCGGCTTATCCCGATGCCGGGCGCGCGCAACGCGATGCCTTCATGGCCTTGCTGCGCGGGCCGCGTGCGGTCGAAACGCTGACCCGCATGGCCCGGCTGGGCGTGCTCGGCCAATGGATCCCCGCGTTCGCCCGGGTATCGGGGCGGATGCAGTTCGACCTGTTCCACGTCTACACGGTCGACCAGCACACCCTGATGGTGCTGCGGAACATCGCGGCCTTTGCCGCCGGCCGCGCCGACGAGCGCTTCTCGATCGCGCACGAGGTCTGGCCGCGCCTGCGCAAGCCCGAACTGCTGTTGCTCGCCGGGCTCTTCCACGACATCGCCAAGGGTCGCGGCGGCGACCATTCCGAACTCGGCGCCGTCGATGCGCGCGAGTTCTGCGCCGTGCATGCGATCAGCGAGTCGGACACCGATCTGGTGGCCTGGCTGGTGGAGCAGCACCTTCGCATGTCGGTGACCGCGCAAAAGCAGGACATCGCCGATCCGGACGTGATCCACGCCTTCGCCGCGTTGGTGAAGGACCGCGAGCGGCTGGATTATCTCTATCTGCTCACCTGCGCCGATATCGCCGGCACCAGTCCCAAGCTCTGGAACGCGTGGAAGGACCGGTTGCTCGCCGATCTCTATTTCGCAGCGCGCCGCGTGCTGCGCGAAGGGTTGGAGAATCCGGTGGCGGTGGACGAACGCCTGTTCGAAGCGCGCGGCAGCGTGCGTGCGCTGCTGGAAGTGCAGGGCATGACGGCGGCGCAGGCCGACACGTTGTTCGCGACGATGCCGGAGGAGAGTTTCCTGCGCTTCCGCCCGGAACAACTGGCCTGGCAGGCGCACGCGATCCGCGGCGCGACGCCGGGCGAGACGCGCGTGCGTGCGCGCCGCATCGCGGACGACGCCGATGCGATGGAAGTCTTCGTCCATTCGCCGGACCGCGACGGCCTGTTCGCCGCCATCCTCGCCACGCTGGACCGGATGGGCTTCGCCATCCACCAGGCGCGCGTGCTGGTCGGGCCGCAGGGCACCATCTTCGATACCTTCGAAGTAATGCCCGCCGACGCCTATGCGCCGCGCGATCCGGCCGACATCGAGCGGGGCCTGGGCGAGGCGCTGGCGCGTCCGCTGGACAGCGTGCGCACGTCGCGTCGCGCGGTGCCGCGGCAGTTGAAGCATTTCCGGTTCGCGCCGCGGATCGAGTTCGGGGCCACGCCGGACGGTCGCCGCACGATCCTCGGCCTGGTCGCGCCCGACCGCCCCGGCCTGCTGTCCGACGTCGCCCAGGTGCTGCGCCGCCAGCGCCTGCGCGTGCACGACGCGCGCATCGCCACCTTCGGCGAGCGCGCCGAGGACGTGTTCCAGATCACCGACGAGCACGACCAGCCCCTCACCGATACCGCCCAGCAGGATGCGTTGCGCGACGCACTGCGCGCCGGCCTCGATACCCCCACCTGAGCAAGCACCCAGCAGGACGTTTGATGACCCGCAAAGCCACCAAGACCGAAGAACTGAAGTCCACCATCGAGAGCGCGTTCGAGCGCCGCGCCGAGCTGACGCCGGCCGAGATCGAGGGCTCCACCCGCGATGCCGTCGAACGGGCCATCGAAGGCCTGGAGGCGGGCAAGCTGCGCGTGGCCGAGCCCGATGGCAAAGGCGGCTGGAAGGTCAACGAGTGGTTGAAGAAAGCGGTGCTGCTGTACTTCCGCGTCAACGAGATGGAACTGGTCGAGGCCTATCCCGCGCCGTTCTGGGACAAGGTCGAGGCGCGTTTCGGCGCCTTCGACGAGAACGATTTCCGCAAGCTCGGCGTGCGCGTCGTGCCGGGCGCGATCGCCCGCCGCGGCACCTATTTCGGCAAGGATGTCGTGCTGATGCCGAGCTTCGTCAACATCGGTGCGTACGTGGGCGAGGGCACCATGGTCGACACGTGGGCGACCGTGGGTTCGTGCGCGCAGATCGGCAAGCACTGCCACCTGTCCGGCGGCGCCGGCATCGGCGGCGTGCTCGAACCGCTGCAGGCCAGCCCGACGATCATCGAGGACCATTGCTTCATCGGTGCGCGCTCCGAGGTCGTCGAAGGCGTGGTGGTCGGCCACCACAGCGTCATCGGCATGGGCGTGTTCATCGGTCAGTCCACCCGCATCTACAACCGTGCGACGAAAGAGATCACCTATGGCTACGTGCCGCCGGGGAGCGTCGTGGTATCCGGCTCGCTGCCGGCCGCCGACGGTTCGCATTCGCTGTACTGCGCGGTGATCGTCAAGCAAGTGGACGAGAAGACCCGCAGCAAGACCAGCGTCAACGAGCTGCTGCGCGGGTTGGCGGACTGAGCGATGGCGACGACGCTCTACGGTCTGAAGAACTGCGACACCTGCAAGAAGGCGACGAAGTGGCTGGACCGCTTCGGCGTGGCTTACACGTTCGTCGACTACCGCGACAACCGACAGGCGCCCGAGACATTGAAGGATTGGGCGGAGCAAGCGGGTGGCTGGGACGGGCTGATCAACAAAGCATCGACGACCTGGCGGCAGCTGCCGGAGAACCGCAAGTCGCCGGGTTCCGACGCGGAATGGAAGCTCCTGCTGAAGGAATACCCGCAGCTGATCCGGCGCCCGGTGGTGGTCGATGACGTGGCGGGTTTTTCACAGGGTTTCAGCGACAATGGCTTCAAGAAGCTGTTCGGAGCGGGAAAGTGAGTGATGTCGTCGAACTCTCCAGCGAACTGATCCGTCGCCACTCGGTGACGCCCGATGATGCCGGTTGCCAGCAGGTGCTGGCGACGCGCCTGAGCCAGTGGGGCTTCCACTGCGAGCATCTGCGTTTCGGCGAGACCGACAACCTGTGGGCGACCCATGGCAGCGGTGCGCCCGTGCTGGTGCTGCTGGGACACACCGACGTGGTGCCGCCGGGTCCGTTGTCGGCCTGGACCAGCGATCCTTTCGTGCCCACGGTGCGCGATGGCGTGCTCTACGGGCGCGGCACGGCGGACATGAAGTGCAGCGTGGCCGCATGCACGATCGCGCTGGAGCGCTTCGTCGATGCGCATCCCGACCATCCGGGCACGGTGGCGCTGCTGGTGACCTCGGATGAGGAAGGCGACGCCCACGACGGCGTGAAGAAGGTCGCCGCGTTGTTCCGCGAGCGCGGCCAGCGGATCGACTGGTGCATCACCGGCGAGCCGTCGTCGAAGGAAACGCTGGGCGACCTGCTACGGGTCGGTCGGCGCGGCACGCTGACCGGCACGCTGGACGTGCATGGCGTGCAGGGCCACGTGGCCTATCCGCACAAGGCGCTCAACCCGATCCACAAAGCGCTGCCGGCGCTGGACGAACTCGCCGCCCGCCAGTGGGACGAGGGCTACGAGACCTTCCCGCCGACCAGCCTGCAGATCTCCAACATCCACGCCGGCACCGGCGCAAGCAACGTCATTCCCGGCGAACTGCAGGTGGTGTTCAACCTGCGCTTCAATCCGTCGTGGACGGCGGAAAGGCTGGAGCAGGAGATCGAAGGCATCTTCCGTCGCCATGGGCTGGACTACAGCATCAAATGGCTGCGCGGCGGCGAGCCGTTCTATACGCCGGAAGGCCACCTGCGGGCGACTGCGCGCGCGGTGCTCGGCGAATTCGCCGGCGCGCCACCGGAAGAAAGCACCGCGGGCGGCACGTCGGATGCCCGCTTCATCGCGCCTCTGGGGGCGGAGTGCATCGAAGTCGGGCCGGTCAATGCGAGCATCCACAAGGTCGACGAGCATGTGCGGGTGGCCGACCTCGAAGCGCTGCCCGGTCTGTACCAGGCGCTGGTGCAGCGATTGATGCTGACCCAGCCCACCGGCTGACCGCTGGCGCCGCCATACCCTTGCGAATGAAACAGTTGCACGCCCCCGGCCGGACCGGTTACGGTCGCTCCATGCCCTGCCGCAACGCCATCAATAACAACCGCAACAACCTGCGCCCGAACAACGGGACGCGGGTGGTGCGGCTCTGCGATTAGGCAAAGAAAGATCTGCCGGATACCAGAAACCCGCATCGCAAGATGCGGGTTTCTTCGTTTCCGGCGCCCGATTCCGAATCCACCAGGAGTTTCCACCCATGTGTTCCATCTTTGGCATCTTCGGGCTGCAGCCCGGCGACGATAGTGCGGCCCTGCGACGGCAATCGCTGGAGCTGTCCCAGAAGCAGCGCCACCGCGGCCCGGATTGGAGCGGTGTCTACCACGACGAGGGTGCGATCCTGGTGCATGAGCGGCTGGCCATCGTCGATCCGGCCGGTGGCTCGCAACCGCTGCGCTCGACCGACGGCGACCTGGTGCTGGCCGTCAACGGCGAGATCTACAACCATCGCGAGCTGAAGGGTGAACTGACGCAGGACTATGCCTTCCAGACGGGATCGGACTGCGAAGTCATCAACGCGCTGTACCGCGAAGACGAGCCGCTGTCGTTCCTCAACCGCCTCAATGGCATCTTCGCGTTCGCGCTCTGGGATCGTGCGAAGGGACGTGCGCTGATCGCGCGCGACCCGATCGGCGTGTGCCCGCTGTACTGGGGGCACGATCGCGAGGGCCGCTTGTGCGTGGCGTCGGAAATGAAGGCGCTGGCGCCGATCTGTGCCGACGTGGCGCAGTTTCCGCCGGGGCACTACTACGACACCGCCACGCGGGAACTGGTGAAGTACTACCGGAAGCCATGGCGCGCCTACGAAGCCGTGGCGGGCGTGCAGGTGGACAAGAGCGAGCTGCGTGAAGCCTTCGAACGCGCCGTGCACCGGCAATTGATGACCGACGTGCCCTATGGCGTGCTGCTGTCCGGTGGACTGGATTCGTCGCTGGTGGCGGCGGTCGCCGCGCGCTATGCGCGCCATCGCATCGAGGACAACGACACCACGGAGGCCTGGTGGCCGCGCCTGCACTCCTTCGCCATCGGCCTGGAGGGATCGCCGGACCTGGCCGCCGCGGAGGTCGCCGCGAAGGCCCTGGGTACGGTGCACCACGGCTTCACCTACACCTTCCAGGAGGGCCTGGACGCGATTCCCGAAGTGATCCGCCACATCGAGACCTACGACGTCACCACCATCCGCGCGTCCACGCCGATGTATCTGCTGGCGCGGCGCATCAAGGCGATGGGCGTGAAGATGGTGCTGTCGGGCGAGGGCAGCGACGAGATCTTCGGCGGCTACCTCTACTTCCACAAGGCGCCGAACGCGCGTGAGTTCCACGAAGAGCTGGTGCGCAAGCTAGACGCGCTCCACAACTACGATTGCTTGCGCGCCAACAAGTCGATGATGGCCTGGGGCGTGGAGCCGCGCGTGCCGTTCCTGGACGTCGAATTCCTCGACGTCGCCATGAAGATGGATGCCGCGCACAAGATGATCGACAAGACCCGCGCCGGTGCGCAGCGGATGGAGAAGGGCGTGCTGCGCGAAGCCTTCGACGGCTATCTGCCGGAGTCGATCCTGTGGCGGCAGAAAGAGCAGTTCAGCGACGGCGTCGGCTACGGCTGGATCGACGGGCTGAAGGCGCATGCCGAAGCGCAGGTCAGCGATCGCGAGCTCGCCGCCGCCGACAAACGTTTCCCGGTCAATCCACCGCAGACCAAGGAGGCCTACTTCTACCGCACGCTGTTCGAGCAGCACTACCCGGGGCAGGCCTGCGCGGAGACGGTGCCGGGCGGCAAGTCGATCGCCTGCTCATCGCCAGCGGCGATCGCGTGGGATGCGAGCTTCGCAAAGATGGCCGACCCGTCGGGTCGTGCGGTCGCAGGTGTGCACGCGTCTGCGCTCTAGGCCACGTCTTCTCCCCATCGCATCCCATGGGGAGCAAGGCGCATCACGGACGCAGCGTGAGCGTATGCGTGGCAGGCCCCGGCAGGAACGGCGTCGGTCGACCATGCACCCAGTCGTCGTGGCCGGCGCCCCAGAACGGCGACATCGGGTGGCCGCTCTGGCCGCCGGGCATATGGATGATGCCGTCGGCCTCATGGCCGGGCGACACCACCATGCGTTCGGATGCGCCGAAGGACGGGCCTTGCACGCGCGGCATGGCGCCATCCCCGGCGAGCGGTTCCCCCGGCATGCAGAGGCGCGGTTTCAGGAAGGCGGGCAGGGCATTGGCCAGCGGATGGCAGATCTTCGCCGTGTTGCGTTCGCCCCAGCGGCGCTCCGCGAGCGGTCCCTGGCCGGTGAGATCGTCGCGCACTTCCTTCGCAGCATCCTCCAGCAGCGCGTCCCAGGTGGCGTAGCGGCGCGACAGCAGGTGCGCCGGGCGCTGTTCGAGCAGCGGCCACACCACGCCTTCCAGCTGCGGCAGGTCGGGCATGATGAAGGCGTCGCCCAGCGCCGCCTGCGCGGGCGCGGTGAGGCCGTCGGCCACGCGCGCATGCACGGCCAGGCGCCAGGCGCGGACCAGCCGGTAGCTGACCGAATCGATGTTGGCGGTGCCATCCCAGGTCTTACCGGCGTCGGCGAGCGCCTTAAGAGAGGCGTTCGCCGGCCGCTTCTTCGCTTCGGCCTGCAGCAGCGTCCACCAGCGCTCCAGGAACAACGCGCGATCGTCGAGCTGGATCGCCAGCAGGTCCTTTTCGGTAAAGCGGTCTTTCGCCATCAGCCCATCGCGGATCTGCTTCGCACGCGCGCCCAGCGCGTAGCCGCCATCGCCGACGCGGGCCAATGCCGCGCCGTCCAGCACGCGCGCATTGGCAGTCCAGAGCCGGTGGCTTTCGGGCGACGTCAGCACCGGCGAGAGCTGGTAGGACAGATCCCAGGGCTTGCAGGTGGCGGCGTCGCTGGCGGGCGCCTCGGTGGCAACCCCGTCGAGGCCGTGCACGCAGGCACCGGCACGCGAAGGCAGCGGGCCGAGGATGCGCCAGGCAATCCGGCCATTGCGATCGGCGACGACCAAATTCTGCGCCGGCGTGGCCGTACGTTGGGCGACGGCGAGCGCGGCGGACAGGTCGTCGGCGCGCGCGAGTTCGGACAGGCCGAAGTTCAACGCGCCGGGCAACTGCGCCACCCAGCGCAACGCCAGTGCGGGGCGTTCGCCCTTGGCCGGATGCACGACGGGACCATGGCGGGTGTCGAGCACCTCGAACGCCACGTCTTCGCCGCCCGCCACCTTGATGGTCTCCGCATGGCGCTCGACGGCGTCGCAGCCCGTCGTCGCGGCGCCCTTGCAAGGGTTCACCGGATACCAGTCCGCCGTATCCGCGTAGCTGTTGGTGAAGCCCCAGGCCACGTGTCCGTTGCTGCCCACAATGATCGCGGGCAGACCCGGCAGGCTGAAGCCGGACACGTCGACCTTGCCGCCCGGCGCATGCGGGTCCGGATAGCGCAGCCGCACGCGGAACCAGATGCCGGGCGCGCGCAGGCCCAGATGCATGTCGTCGGCGACGATGGCGCGGCCATCGGCGGTCAGCGCGCCGGCGACCGCCCAGTTGTTGCTTCCCGGCGTGCCCTTGTCGGCCAGGCGCTGGTGTGAATCCGTCTTCGGCATGGGCAGCGTGCGCAGGTCCACCTGGCTGGCGTCAGGCAGGGGCGCGTTGCCACGCGGTTCGCCGAACAGGGGCGCGTCCCATTCGGTGCCGTCGTGCGCGAGCAGATCGTAGAGGCCCTGCGGTACGTGCTGGCGGATCTGCCACAGGCCCAGTTCGCGTACGTTCTGCGCGTCCTGCAGATCGAAGTACATCGCGTAACCGGTCAGCGCCGAATCCAGCACGTCCCATTCGCGTGGCTCCTGCCGCAGCAGCAGGTAGGGCCAGGGTCGCGCGCGCAGATTGCCGAGGCCGGCGTTCACGCCATCGGCATAGGCTTGCAGCTGCGGCATGCGGTTGCCGGCGAAGGCGTCCAGGTGCTCGCTCAGGCGCGCGCGCATGCGGTGCACGCGGCGCTCCTTGTCCAGGTCGACGGCGATGGGGCCGAACAGCTCCGCCAGCTCGCCCGCCGAACTGCGGCGCATCAGATCCATCTCGAAATAGCGCTCCTGCGCGTGCACGTAGCCGAGTGCGCGGACCGCGTCAGCCTCGCTGGCGGCGTCGATGGTGACCACGCCCAGCGCGTCGCGCTGCACGCTGGCCGGCGCCGACAGGCCGGCCAGGCCGGCCTCGCCGTCCAGCCGGGCCAGGCTTCCCCGCAACATCCACCATGCGACCAGCACCACGACCACGATCAGGGCCAACAGCAGCAGCGCGATGCGCCGGGTCCACTTCAGCATTGCGGGTCCTGAGGGTAGGGGCGGGCGGGGCGATTATTCCATGGAAGCGATGACGGTCCATGCCGCGATGCGACGACGAACGCGACTGATTCCGATTCGGTCGCCGGCCCGGAGGATCGGGCATCCTGTGCGCCTCGTTACAGGAGCCGCCCCATGAAAGGCCACCCCGACGTCATCGACTACCTCAAGTTCCTGTTGCGCGGCGAGCTGGCCGCGCGAGACCAGTACTTCATCCATTCGCGGCGTTACGAGGACCAGGGCCTGAAGGCGCTGTTCCACCGCATCGACCACGAAATGCAGGAAGAGACCCAGCATGCCGACGCGCTGCTGCGCCGCATCCTGTTCCTCGAGGGCGACCCGGACATGCGCCCGGAAGCCTTCATCGCCGGCACGACGGTCGAAGAGATGCTCCAGCGCGACCTTGAGGTCGAGTACGCGGTGCGCGCCAATTTGGCCAAGGGCGTCGCCCTGTGCGAACAGCATGGCGACTACGTGACGCGCGAGATCCTGCTGACCCAGTTGCAGGACACCGAGGAAGACCATGCGCACTGGCTGGAGCAGCAACTCGGCCTGATCAAGCGGCTCGGCATCGAGCTGTACCTGACCTCGAAGCTGGACGGCGAAGCCGTCGCCGAATAAGTGCTCACGTAGCGCCGAGCTTGCTTGGCTTCGCACGCCGCGAGCATCCGCTGTCCCTGCTGGAAATCAGGCTCCGCTCTACGAACGGCGCAGGCGGTAGACCGCCGTTTCCAGTGCGCTCAGGCCTTCCTCGCGGAAGCGTGGCTCCTGGTCCAAGATGTCGCGCCGTTCCAGCAACGTATGTCGCCACGGTGCGGCGAACAACGCTTCGACCTCGGGCTGCTCCACTGAAAACGGCGGGCCGGCCTTCTCGGCCTGTGGGTACTCCAGCGTGATCAGCAGCCCCTGGCAGCCGGCAGGCAGTGACACGTACACCGTGTCGCGATAACGCAGGCGCAGGTGGGGCGGCAGCGCGATCAGGGCGGCGCGGTCGTAGACGCCGGCCACGTCGGCGAGCAGCGCCGGATCCACGCCGAAAGCATCGCCCAGGATGATCTCCACCGGCCCAGCGCTGAAGTGCTCGCCGTAGCGGCTCGTGGTCCGCACCGGCTCCAGTCCGGCTTCTTCGAAGAACTGCGTCACCGCCAGTGGCGACAGTTCCACACCGAGCACGCGATGGCCTTGAGCAGCCAGCCAGTGCATGTCCAGCGACTTGCCGCACAGCGGCACCAGCACGCGCGCCTCCGACGGCAGTTGCAGCGACGGCCAGTGCTTCTCCAGCAGCGGCATCACGTCGCTGCGATGGAAGCCGATCTGGCCTTCCTGCCACTTCTGCAACCAGAAATCGGCATCCATCGACGAATCCTTCAGAGGTAAGGGTGAACTACGGGACGTCCAGTCCGTCGACCCTCTGCTGCGCCCCTTTGAAGCCAGGGACGGCGGCGATCATGAGCGCGCCGCAGCGCGCCCATGCGGTGAACTACTGGACTTCGAGTCCGTCGACCTTCTGCCAACCCCGCGGCAACAACCCGCCCCGCGTCGCCCGCGCGCCGAGGTACTCGTCCAGATCCTTGAACGACAGGCTCATCGTGCGCTGTCCGCTCTTCACCAGCAGCGTGCTGCCCGGCGTAACGGCCGCGATGGCCACCACGCGCTCGGTGCCGAGTTTGGCCTTCGGGATTTCGATGATCTTGTTGCCCTTGCCCTTGTCCAGTT
Organism: Pseudoxanthomonas sp. G3; assembly: GCF_057654715.1. Lineage (NCBI taxonomy): Bacteria > Pseudomonadati > Pseudomonadota > Gammaproteobacteria > Lysobacterales > Lysobacteraceae > Pseudoxanthomonas > Pseudoxanthomonas sp. G3. The sequence continues at coordinate 2,849,565 of NZ_CM172805.1, read as the reverse complement.
CCGGCAGATCGCTGACCGGGAACGCGAGCAAATGGCCCGCGCTGGTGACGGCGACGATGCGGTCGGTCTCGGTGTTGGCCACCTGCGCGGGCTGCAACACGCTCGCGCCCACCGTGAGGTTGAGCATCGCCTTGCCCGCCTTCTGGCGGCCGGTGAGGTTTTCGAAGCGGGTGACGAAGCCGTAACCGTGCGAGGACGCCAGCACGAAGCGGCTGTCGTTGTCGCCGCTGGCCAAGGCCTGGAACGATGCGCCGGCGGCCGGCGAGAAGCGCCCGGTCAGCGGTTCGCCGTTGCCGCGGGCGGAGGGCAGCGTGTGCACGGCGGTGGAGTAGCTGCGGCCCTCGGAGTCGAGGAAGGCCACCTGCTGCGTGCTGCGCGAGCGCACCGCCGACAGCAGGCCGTCGCCGTCGCGGTAGGAGAGCGTGGCGGCATCCACCTCGTGGCCCTTGGCGGCGCGGATCCAGCCCTTCTCCGACAGCACGACGGTCATCGGTTCGCTGGCCACCAACTCGGTCTCGTCCAGCGCCTGCGCGGCGTCGCGCTGCACCAGAGGCGACAGGCGCGCGTCGCCGAATTTCTTGGCGTCGGCGGTCAGTTCGTCCTTGATCAGCTTCTTCAGTTTCGCCTTCGATTCCAGAATGCCGGCGATCTTCTCGCGCTCGGCCTGCAACTCCTCCTGCTCCCCGCGGATCTTCATCTCTTCGAGGCGTGCGAGCTGGCGCAGCTTGGTCTCGAGAATATAGTCGGCCTGCTCCTCGCTCAGCTTGAAGCGGGCGATCAGCGCGGCCTTCGGCTCGTCCTCGGTGCGGATGATGCGGATCACTTCATCCAGGTTGAGGAACGCGACCAGCAGGCCTTCCAACAGGTGCAGGCGGCGCTCGACCTTCTCCAGCCGGTGTTTCAAACGGCGCGTCACGGTGTCGCTGCGGAACGCCAGCCATTCCGTCAGGAACATCTTCAGGTTCTTGACCTGCGGGCGGCCGTCCAGCCCGATGATGTTGAGGTTGACCCGGTAGCTCTTCTCCAGGTCGGTGGTGGCGAACAGGTGGCCCATCAGTTGTTCGGCATCCACGCGGTTGGAGCGCGGGATCAGCACCACGCGCACCGGGTTGGCGTGGTCGGATTCGTCGCGGATGTCCTCCAGCCACGGCAGCTTCTTGGCGCGCATCTGTGCGGCGATCTGCTCGATCACCTTGGAAGGCGACACCTGGTAGGGCAGCGCGTCGATCACGATGTTGGCGTTGTCCTTGCGCCACACGGCGCGTGCGCGGACGCTGCCGGTGCCGTTCTCGTACATCGCGCGCAGGTCCGACGCCGCGGTGATGATTTCCGCCTTGGTCGGGTAGTCCGGGCCGCGCACGTGTTCGCACAGGTCGGCGACGGTGGCGTCCGGATCGTCGATCAGGCGGATGCACGCGCTGACGATCTCGTTGAGGTTGTGCGGCGGTACGTCGGTCGCCATGCCCACGGCGATGCCGGTGGTGCCGTTGAGCAGCAGGTGCGGCAGGCGCGCGGGCAGCCAGGTAGGCTCTTCCAGCGTGCCGTCGAAGTTCGCCGCCCAGTCCACGGTGCCCTGCCCAAGTTCGCCCAGCAGTACTTCGGCGATGGGGGTCAGCTTCGATTCGGTATAGCGCATGGCCGCGAAGGACTTCGGGTCGTCCGGCGAGCCGAAGTTGCCCTGGCCCTCGATCAGCGGATAGCGGTACGAGAACGGCTGCGCCATCAGCACCAGCGCTTCGTAGCACGCGCTGTCGCCATGCGGGTGGTATTTACCGATCACGTCGCCCACGGTGCGCGCGGATTTTTTCGGCTTGGCGCCCGCGTTGAGGCCCAACTCGCTCATCGAATAGACGATGCGCCGCTGGACCGGCTTCAATCCGTCGCCGATGAAGGGCAGGGCGCGATCGAGCACGACGTACATCGAATAGTCGAGGTAGGCGCGTTCGGCGTACTCGCGCAACGGGATCTGTTCGAACCCGTGGAAGGTGGGGCGGATCGTTTCGGTCATTGCGGGCGTGCGGTCTGCGGGTCGGAAATCCCCTCCATTCTACCCGCGGGCACGTCTCACCCCGCGATATTGGGCAGCAGCGGGCCATCCAGCCATAGCCAGCGCGCGAGCCAGGCCGTGGTAAAGGCGATCGCCAGGGTGAGGGGGATGCCCACCCGCAGGAAATCCGCGAAGGTGTAGCGGCCCGGGTTGAGGATCAGCAGGTTGCCGTGGTGGCCGATCGGGGTCAGGAAGGACGCCACCGCGCCCATGGCGGTGCAGACGACGAAGGGGACTGGGTTAAGTCCCAATCCGGTCGCGAGGGCGAGCGCGATCGGCGCCAGCAGCACGGTGGTGGCGGCATCGGATAGGATCTGCGTGAGCAGCGCAGCCGTGCCGAACATCACCAGCAACAGCGCGAGGGGCGTCCAGTGCGCGGCGTGGCGCATCAGCAGATCGGCGACCAGCCCGGCCGTGCCGGTCTTTTCCATGGCGATACCCAGCGGAATCACGCCGCCGATCATCACGAAGATGCGCACGTCGATTTCCTGGTAGGCGCGCTCGATGTCGACGCAGCGGGTCAGCACCATGGCCACCGCGCCGGCCAGGAAGGCGATGTGCGGCGCCAAGGTTTCGGTGGCCGCGGCCGCCACCGCCGCGACCATGACCGCGAGGGCGATCGGAGCGCGACGCCGCGATTTCTCCTCGCCGCCGAAGGGCACGAGCATCAGGAAACCGTGGTGCGCCGCCAGGGGTTCGAAATTCTGCGGTTGCCCCCACAGCACCAGCAGGTCGCCTTCCTGGAGCACCATTTCCGAAAGCTCGCCGTGCAGCCAGCCTTCGCGTCGCCATAGGCCGACGACGACCACGCCGAGATTCCTCAGAAAGTCGATGTCGGCGACGCTGCGGCCGATGAACTCGGAGTGCGGGGCGACGACGGCCTGTACCAGCCGTTCCTCGCCCAACGCCTCGCTCTTGCCGTCCTCGTGCTTGTCGCCGTATTTCGCCACGGCATGCAGTGCCAGCCCGGGCTCGTCGCGGATGGAGGCGATCTCGTCCGGCGAGGCGCGCACCAGCAGTACGTCGCCGGCTGCCAGCAGGCTGTCGAGGCGCTGGTTGCGCCGGCGCATGCCATGGCGCAACCAGTCCACCACCTGCAGGCGACCTTCGTAGGTCTGCGCGAATTCGCCGCGCGGCTTGCCGATCCACGGGGAATCCTCTTCCACCAGCAACTCGGTGTAGTAGCGATCCAGCTTCAGGTAATCGCCTTGCGGCGTTTCACCCTCGCGCCTGGGCACCAGCCAGCGCCCCAGCAGCATGTAGACCGTTCCGAGCACGACCAGCGCGATGCCGATGGGCGTGACCGCGAAGAGGTCGAGCGCAGGCAATCCAGCGCGCTTGATCAGATCGTTCGACAGCAGGAAGGCCGGGGCGCTGAACAGCGTCAGCGTGGTGCCCAGAGACGCTGCCAGCGACATCGGCATCAGCAGGCGCGATGCCGCAAGCTTCTGCTCTCGTGCGATGCGCATCAGGATCGGCAGCATCATCGCCGTGACCATCACGTGATGCGAGAACGCGGCAAGCGCGGCCGTGGCGGGCATCACCACTGCGATCGTGCGCCACTCGCTGCCGCCGGCCGCGCGGCCGATGCCCGCGCCGATGCGTTCGGTGATGCCGGTGGCCGACAGGCCTGCGGACAGCACGAACACGGCGGCGACGATGATCGCCGGCTCGCTGGCGAAGCCGGACAGCGCTTCCTTCGGGCCGAGGATGCCGGTCAGCGTGAGCGCCAGCAACGCCAGCAGCGCGACCAGGTCGACGCGCAGTTTCTCGCTGACGAACAGACCCAGGGTGACCGCCAGGATGGCGAGAAACAGGATCTGCTGGAACTCCATGCGCGCCCCCGGGCGATAGAACGTCGTGCGTGTGTCGCGGAGCCTAGCGTGGGCGGCGTGATGAGGCGTGATCGCATGCGGACACGTCCCCGGAAACGAAAAACCCCCGCTTGCGCGAGGGTTTCGTTATGCGTGGTGCCCAGGAGAGGACTCGAACCTCCACGGTTTTACCCGCTAGTACCTGAAACTAGTGCGTCTACCAATTCCGCCACCTGGGCAGGTAAGCGAGGCGCGCATTTTGAGGATAGGGCGGGGGAATGTCAACGGGTGTCTTCGCGCGGCGTTGTTCAGGCGGGGTGTACGATGCACGGATGACCAAGAAGAACACGACTGGCGGCGGCAACAAGCCCGCCGCGAACGCGAAGGCCGGTGCGAAACCGGCGTCCCGAAATGCGCCCAAGGCCGGTGGCAAGTCCGCCGGCAAGCCGGGCAAACCCGCCAAGAAGAGCCTGCCGCCCTGGATGCCGGATCTGCCATCCGCCCCGCGCGGCGGTCGCAAGCCGTCGCCCGCGTCGGCTCCGATGCCACGCCGGGCGCCGTCGCCCGGCCGCTTCGTCGACCCGCATGCGCAGCGCGAAGCGCAGCGCTACGACCAGCCCATCGCCAGCCGGGAGGCCATTCTGGCCTTTCTTGAAGCGGCCGAGGGGCCGCAGACGGCGGAAGAGATCGCCGGCCCGCTGGGTCTCGACGCGCCCGACCGCTTCGACGCCCTGTCCAAGCGGCTCGGCGCCATGGTCCGCGACGGCCAGCTCGTGCAGAACCGCCGCGGCGGCTTCGCTCCGGTGCAACAGACCGACCTGATCGCCGGCACGGTGATCGCCAATCCGGACGGCTTCGGTTTCCTGCGGCCGGACACGGGCGGTGGCGATGATCTGTTCCTGCCGCCTTACGAGATGCGCAAGGTGATGCACGGCGACCGCGCCCTGGCCAACGTCACCGGCATCGACCGTCGCGGCCGCCGGGAGGGCAGCATCGCGCGCGTCCTGGAGCGCGGCGTCACCCGCCTGATCGGCCGCTTCGGGTTCGAAGTCGGCATTGCCTACGTCGCACCGGACGACAAGCGCATCCAGCGCAACGTGCAGATCCCGCAGGATGCCACCGGTGGTGCGCGCGACGGCCAGCTCGTCGTCGTCGAACTGACCCAGGCCCCGGACGCACGCCGCCCGCCCATCGGCAAGGTGATCGCCGTGCTCGGCGACAGCCTGACGCCGTCGCTGGTGGTCGAGGCCGCCATCCACGGCCACAACCTGCCGCACGAGTTCCCGCAGGACGTGCTCGACGAAGCCACCGCTGTGCCGCTGGTCGTGGAGCCGGCGATGATCGGCGACCGTGTCGACCTGCGGTCCACGCCGCTGGTCACGATCGACGGCGAGGACGCGAAGGATTTCGACGATGCGGTCTACTGCGAACCCACTCGCGACGGCTTCCGCCTGATCGTCGCCATCGCCGACGTGTCGCACTACGTCTGCCCCGGCACGCCGCTGGACGACGAGGCGCAGAAGCGCGCGACGTCTGTCTACTTCCCCGGTTACGTGGTGCCGATGCTGCCGGAGACGCTCTCCAACGGCATCTGCTCGCTGAACCCGAAAGTCGATCGCATGACCTTCGTCTGCGACATGCAGGTCAACCGCGAGGGTGAAGTCACCAGTTCGACGTTCTACGAGGCGGTGATGAACTCGCATGCGCGCCTGACCTACACGCAGGTGTGGAAGGCGGTCGGCGAGAACGACGAAGAAACCCGCGCGCAGATCGCCCCGGTGCTGCCGCACGTCGAACGCCTGTATCAGCTCTATCACGTACTCGCGAAGGCGCGCACGCAGCGCGGTTCGATCGAATTCGAAAGCTCCGAAGTGCGCTTCGTGCTGGACAATCGCGGCGAAGTGACGCAGGCCGGCATGCTGGTGCGCAACGATGCGCACAAGCTGATCGAGGAATGCATGATCGCGGCGAACGTGCAGGCCGCCCGCTATCTGTTGAAGGCGCACATCCCGGCGCCGTACCGCATCCACGAGAAGCCACCCGAAACCAAGTACATGGACCTGCTGGAATTCCTCAAGGAGTTCAAGCTGTCGATGCCGTCGTGGGGCAAGGTGCAGCCGAAGGATTTCACCCACCTGCTGAAGAAAGTGCGTGAGCGGCCCGACGCGGCGCTGCTGGAGTCGGTGCTGCTGCGCAGCCAGAGCCTGGCGGTGTATTCGCCGGACAACGTGGGCCACTTCGGCCTGGCGCTTGAGGCCTATGCGCACTTCACCTCGCCGATCCGCCGTTATCCTGACCTGCTGGTGCACCGCGCGATCAAGCACGGGCTGACGAAGAAAAAGCCCGATGCCTTCCTTTATGCGCCGCGCGACATGGCCGCGCTGGCGCTCCAGTGCTCCGAACGCGAGCGCCGCGCCGACGAGGCCGAGCGCGAGGTGGATGAGCGCTTCCGCGCCGCGTGGATGGAGAAGCACGTCGGTGGCCAGTTCGACGGCGTCATCAGCGGCGTGACCAGCTTCGGCCTGTTCGTCGAGCTGGACCAGTCCAAGGTCAACGGCCTGGTCCACGTGACCCAACTGCCGCACGACTACTACCACTTCGATCCGATGCGGAAGACGCTGTCCGGCGAGCGCCGTGGCCTGCAGTTCCGCCTCGGAGACCGGGTGCGCATCATCGTGCTGAAGGCCAGTCTGGAGGAGCGCAAGATCGACTTCCGTTTAGTCGAAGACAAGACTGATACGGGGGCTCCGCCTCCGCCGCCGCGCGGGCAGCCGGCGAAGCGCAAGAAACAGAAGTACTGAGTACCCCGGCCCGTCGTCCCAGCGAACGCTGGGACCCACTTTGATTCTGCTTTGCGCGTGGGTTGCGGCGGCAGACGCAACATGGATCCCGGCCTTCGCCGGGATGACGATCAGGATTTTTCACCCAACCGGAGTCTCCATGTCTCCCGACATCCACACCGGCGGCTGCCAATGCGGGGCGATCCGCTTCCGCATCACCGGCGACCTCACGGATGCCTCCATCTGCCATTGCCGCATGTGCCAGAAAGCGTTCGGCACGTACTACGCACCGCTGGTATCAACGCGCGGCGCACGACTGGAATGGACGCGCGGCGAACCCAAGCGCTTCCAGTCGTCGAATGTCGTCCGTCGTGGCTTCTGCAGCGACTGCGGCACGCCGCTGACCTATGAAGCACCGGACGGCGTGGCCGTGGCGGCGGGCGCGTTCGACGAGCCCGGTGGTCTGGCGCCATGGGTGCAGTACGGCGTGGAGGGCAAGCTGCCGTTCGTGGATGGCCTGCCGGCGCTGCCGCAACGGCGCACCGAAGAGGACGAGGCCGCCGCCGCGTTCCTCGTCGGCGTGGTCTCCTTCCAGCACCCGGACCACGACACGCCGGCCTGGCCGCCACGCTGAACGGCGGGTCGGTGCGATAATGCCGGCCTTTCCAGGGCGGCCGTACAGCGCATGAGCAAGCAGAACCAGTGGATCGTCGGCGTCAACGCGGTGGCGTCGGCCATCGAGAACGATGCCGACAACGTGCGCGAGGTGCTGGTCGAAGGCGGCAGCAAGAACGCGCGCCTGACCGAGATCGAAGAGAACGCGCGCCGCAAGGGCATCGACGTGCGCCGCGTGACCGGACAGGCACTGGATGGCGTGGCCGGTTCGCTGCGCCACCAGGGCGTTGCCGCGCGCTATGCCGCGGCGAAGACCTGGGATGAGGGCGAGCTGCAGGGCCTGGTCGAGGCCGCCGAAGGCAAGGCGCTGGTGCTGGTGCTGGACGGCGTGCAGGACCCGCACAACCTCGGCGCCTGCCTGCGCAGCGCCGCAGCGGCCGGCGTCACCGCGGTGGTGATCCCCAAGGACAAGTCGGTGGGCGTGAATGCCACCGTGCGCAAGACCTCGGCCGGAGCGGCCGACACCATCCCGGTGGTGCAGGTCACCAACCTGTCGCGCTGCCTACGCGACCTGCAACAACTCGGCGTGTGGATCTACGGCCTCGCGGGCGAGGCGGAGGCGTCGTTGTACTCGCTCGATCTGCGCGGCAACGTGGCGCTGGTGCTGGGGGGCGAAGCCGACGGCCTGCGCCGGTTGACGCGTGAGAACTGCGACGGCCTGGTGAAGATCCCGATGCCGGGCGAGATCGAGAGCCTCAACGTGTCGGTCGCCGCCGGCATCACCCTATTCGAAGCCGTCCGCCAACGCCAATAAGGACGCCGCATGCCCGGCACACCGCACCGTTCCCTGTACCGGCTCGCGGCGCTGCTGCTGGCAGTCCTATCCGCCACCGCCGCCGCACAGGAGGCTCCGCGCGTACGCGCGCGTGACCTCGGCGTTGCGCCGGGCATTTTCGCCACCGGCACGCACAACGCCATCACCGATGTCGGCGGCGTACGCGTGGGGCAGGTAACCCTGGTGGAAGGCAATAGCGTGCGCACCGGCGTCACCGCCATCCTGCCGCATCCGGGCAATGCCTACCGCTCTCGCGTGCCCGCGGCGGTGCATGTCGGAAATGGCTTCGGCAAGTTCATCGGCAGCACGCAGGTGAGCGAGCTCGGTGAACTCGAAACGCCCATCCTGCTGACCTGCACCTTGTGCGTATGGAAAGCCGCCGATGCGATGGCGGCGTGGATGCTCGAACGCCCCGACATGCAGCAGGTGCGGTCGATCAACGTCGTCGTGGGCGAGACCAACGACGGTGGACTCAACGATATCCGCGCGCGGCCAGTCACGGCCGAAGCGGTGCGACGCGCACTGGAGACGGCGAGCGACGGTCCGGTGCGCGAAGGCAGCGTGGGCGCGGGCACCGGTACGGTCGCGTTCGGCTGGAAGGGCGGCATCGGCACGTCCTCGCGCAAGCTGCCCGACAGCTTGGGCGGCTGGACGGTGGGCGTGCTGGTGCAAGCCAACTTCGGCGGCGTGCTGCAGGTGTCGGGCGCACCGGTGGGTCGCGAACTGGAGCGCTATGCCTTCCAGAACGCGGTCGCACAGGCGCATGCCGGGCGCGGACCGGCGGAAGATCGCGGCGACGGTTCCATCATCATCGTCATCGCTACTGATGCACCGCTCGGCGATCGCAACCTGCGCCGGCTGGCCTCGCGCGGCATGATGGGATTAGGCCGTACCGGCAGCGCGGCGTCCAACGGCAGCGGCGACTACATCATCGCGTTCTCCACGGCGGAATCCGTCCGGCGTGCCTTCGACGCGCCGCGCCTGGAGACGACCGAACTGGCGAACGAGCAGACCAGCGCGGTCTTCCAGGCCAGCGTGGATGCGGTCGAGGAGGCGATCTACAACGCACTGTTCATGGCCACCACCGTGAGCGGGAACGGCCAGACCGTCGAGGCGATTCCACTGGATCGCGTGCGCGCCGTCCTGCGTCGCCACGGCATCGCGCCGCCGGCGAAGTAGGCCACTACAGACTAGTGCACGACGTTGCGGATGAAGCGCAGCGGCGTGTCGCCGCCGTTGCGGTAGGCGTAGTCGCGGTCGCTGGGAAAGACGAAGAAGTCGCCGGCGTCGACGGTCTGTTCGCCCTCGGGCAGCTCGACCACCAGTTGCCCTTCGATGACGAAGAACATCTCGTGCCAGCCGGCCGGATCCGCGCCGCAGGTGTAGCGGTCGCCGGGCATCAGTGTCCACGCCCACAGTTCGACATCGTGCGACGCGGGCGCGGTGGCCAGCAGCACCGCCCGCGATCCCGGTGTGCGCCCCTGCCAGGCGAGGGCTTCGATGCGGCGCAGGTCGTTGGCGGGGGCCTTCACCAGGTCGGCGAAGCTCACCTGCAATGCTTCGGCGATCCGGTCCAGGGTGTTCAGGCTGACATTGGCGTCGCCGGACTCGATGCCCACCAGCATCCGCCGACTGACGTCGGCCGCTTCGGCCAGGGCCTGCTGGCTGAGGCCGGCGGCGGCCCGCAGGCGACGGACGTTCTCGGCCACATGTTCAAGTACGCTCATCGTCGGAGTTGCGCAATATATTGCGCATAGGCTAAGCTTCGATTGCGCAATATAGTGCGCAAAGCCCTTGTCCCACAAGCGCACGTCCCCGCCGTGCAGGTGTTCCTCATGCAATCCCTGTCCCGTTCCCATGCTGCTTCGCCGTGGCAGCCCATCGCGCTGTTGCTGGTCGCGATGGTCTCCATCCAGTCCGGCGCCGCGCTGGCCAAGCATCTGTTCCCGGCCGTCGGTGCGTCCGGTGCCACCGCGTTACGTCTCGCGCTGGCGACGCTGATGCTGGTGGCGGTGTTCCGGCCGTGGCGCATGCGCGTGGAGCGGCACCAGTGGCCCGCGCTGCTCGCGTACGGTGTCTCGCTGGGCCTGATGAACCTGATGTTTTACAAGGCGCTGGAAACCGTGCCGTTGGGCATCGCCATCGCGCTGGAATTCACCGGTCCGCTGGCCGTAGCGCTGTTCGGGTCCCGCCATCTGCGCGACGTGGTCTGGGTGGCGCTGGCCGTGTTGGGCCTGGTGCTGCTGGTGCCGGAGCAGGGCCCGCAGGGGCTGGATCCTGTCGGCGTGGCTTATGCGCTGGGTGCGGGTGCCTGCTGGGCGCTGTACATCGTGTTCGGGCAAAAGGCCGGCAGCGACCATGGGCCGCAGACCGTGGCGCTCGGTAGTTGCATCGCCGCCGCGGTCGCGGTGCCGTTCGGCGTGGCGCATGCAGGCGCGGCCTTGCTGTCGCCCGCCCTGCTGCCGATCGCCTTCGGCGTGGCCCTGCTGTCGACGGCGCTGCCCTACAGCCTGGAAATGGTGGCGCTGACCAAACTGCCGACGCGCACATTCGGCATGCTGATGAGCCTGGAACCGGCGATCGGCGCGCTATGCGGCTTGCTGTTCCTGCACGAGCGGCTGTCGGTGCTGCAGTGGCTTGCGATCGCCGCGATCATCGTCGCGTCAGCCGGTGCGGCGATGACTTCGCGCTCCCCGGTGAAGACCGCGGCCAACGGCGAGGCGTAGTTCAGGCGAGCAAGGCGCGGTAGTGCGCCAGGTCTTCCGAAGAGAAGCAGCAGAACACCACGTCGGGCGGCGCCGCCGATCCAGCCAGCACGTCGCGGACCGTATCGACCGCGACGCGCGCGGCCGCCTCTGCGGGGTAGCCAAATATGCCGGTACTGATGCAGGGAAAGGCGATGCTCAGAAGGCCGTGCTTGTCCGCCAGCGCCAGGCTGTTGCGGTAGCACGCGACGAGCAGATCCTGCTCGCCCTGGTCGCCGCCACGCGATACCGGGCCGACGGTATGGATCACATGGCGTGCCGGTAGCCGGTATCCCTTCGTGATCTTCGCTTCACCGGTCTTGCAACCGCCGAGCAGCCGGCATTCGTGCACGAGGTCCGGACCCGCCGCGCGATGGATCGCGCCATCGACCCCGCCGCCGCCGAGCAGCGAGGAGTTCGCGGCATTGACGATGGCGTCGACGTCCAGCGTCGTGATGTCAGCTTGTAATGCGGTCAATCGCATGAGGGCATGCTCACGCGCGATCTCAGCCTGGCGGCCGCGGCCACGCGTTGGCGATCGTGCAGAAAAGGCGCGCGGTCTGCTCCGCGTCGTAGACGGCGGAGTGGGCGTCCTCGGCATTCCAGTCGAAGCCGGCGGCAGCCACGGCACGGGCGAGTACGGTCTGGCCGTACGCCACGCCGGCCAGCGTCACCGTGTCGAACACGCTGAAGGGATGGAACGGGTTGCGCTTGTGGCCGACGCGTGCGACGGCGGCATTGAGGAAATTCAGATCGAAGTGGGCGTTGTGGCCCACCAGGATCGCGCGCTGGCAACCGTGCTTCTTCACGGCGGCGCGCACCGGCGCGAACACGTGGTCCAGCGCCTCCTTCTCGTGCTTGGCGAAACGGAACGGATGGTCCAGGTCAATGCCGGTGACCTCGAGCGACTTGGGATCGATCTCCAGGCCGGGCGCCGGATGCAGGTGCACGCTGGACGTGGTGCCGGGCACGAGCAAGCCGTTTTCGTCCAGATCGAGCGGCACGGCAGCCAGTTCGAGCAGGGCGTGGCGGTTCCAGTCGAAGCCGCCCGTTTCCACGTCGACCACCACGGGCAGGTAACCGCGGAAGCGGTGGGCCATGGGGGTGATGCGGAGGGGCTCGGCGACGTTTTCCATGCGGAAAGGGTAGCAGAGGGCGAGGGCGCTTCCCCGGCTGAAAGCCCACCGGGAACCCGTTCCGTTGTAGGAGCGACGTAAGTCGCGACCGTCAGCCTGCCGCCCAGTGACAATGAATGCGCTGCACGAAGGGACGCGATGTCTCCGCTCTCGGCGTGCGACGGTCTCGTGGTTGCTCAATCCGTGCGGTCGCGACTCACGTCGCTCCTATAGTACAGGCGGGACGGTGCCAAGGAGCGTGCCTTCCTGACGCATGCGCGCGAGCATCGCGGTGCCCTGTTCGATGAAGGCGGGGGCGTCGTCGACGCCCGCTTCGTCGGCCAGCTGGCGGAGCGTTTCCGCGCCGGTGCGCTGTCCCTCGCCGAGCAGTTCGATCAGCCGGTAGACGAGGGGCGAGAGGGCGGAGAAGCGGACCTGATGATCGTCGCCACGCCGCACCAGCAGGCAGGTCGGTGCCTCCGGCGGTGAAGTAGGGCGGTAGTCCGGCCCGATGCGATGCACCGGCCACTGATACGCCAGCGCCCACGCGAACGGCGACACCACGGGAACGCCTGCGAGCAGATTGCCATCCGGGTCGTGCGGCGGCACGGCGTCGTCGGCGATCTGCAGGGCCAGTTCCACCCATTCGTAATGCGCCAGCTCGCGCAGCCACGGCGTATCGGGATCAGGTGCGCGACCTTCAAGGAAGCGGATGAATTCGCGCGCCACTTCCGGAAACAGTGGCGTGTGGCTGCGGTGGTTCGCGTAGAAGTCGCGCACGAGCCGGCGCCATGCATCATCGCCCAAGGTCTTGCGGATCACCGGGAAATTGCCCGCCAGCAAGCCCTCGATGTTGTTGAAGAACAGGTCGCGGTAGATCGCCAGCCGCCGTTCCTCGATCCCGGGCGGCGGCGGATGCGTCGACGGGTCACGCAGGTGCCGCGACAACGCGAACTGCTGGTCTTGCAGGCGCTCAGCCATGGGTGGCGCGCGCGGTCGCGCCGGCATGCGGCGCTTGCAGGTCGCGGATGCGCTGCACTTCCGCGGCCAGTTCGGCCAACGGCGGGAAGTTGAAGTCACGCTCGAGCAGGGTCGGCCGTACGCCATGGGTGGCGTAGGCCAGCGACAGTAGCGACCACACGTCGTCCTTCACCGGCGCACCGTGCGTATCGACCTTCAGGTCGTCGGCTTCGTCGTAGTGCCCGGCGATGTGGTACGAGGCGATCCGCGCCGATGGCATGCGGGCCAGGAACGCGCGCGCGTCGTAACCGTGGTTGATGGCGTTGACGAAGATGTTGTTGACGTCGAGCAACAGGTCGCAGTCGGCCTCGTCGAGGACCGCGCCGATGAAATCGGCTTCCGCCATCGCCTGGTAGGGCGCGGCGTAGTAGGAGACGTTCTCCACCGCGATGCGTCGGCCCAGCGCGTCCTGCGCCTGGCGGATGCGTGCGGCGACGTGGTGGACCGCTTCTTCGGTGAACGGGATCGGCATCAGGTCGTACAGGTGCCCGTCGTCGGCGCAGTAGCTCAGGTGTTCGCTGTACAACGCGACCTCGTGTTGGTCGAGGAACCGGCGCGTGCGTGCGAGGAAGGTATCGTCCAGCGGCGCCATGCCGCCCAACGACAACGACAGGCCGTGACAGGTGAGCGGATGTCGCGCCGACAGCGCGCGCAATGCCTCCCCGTAACGGCCACCCACCCCGATCCAGTTGTCGGGCGCGCATTCGAGGAAATCGAACGCGCCCGCAGGCGCAGCCAACAGATCGTCGAGCAGCGCGCGGCGCAGGCCGAGGCCGGCCGATGCAGTGGGGAGGGGCGTGGTCATCCGGTGGATGCCGCAGGCCCCGGCTCAGCCGGGGCCCGAGGCCATGGGCTTACTTGTCGCCGGTCTTCTTGTCGCCGCCGCACTTGCCCTCGCCGCACTTGCCTTCACCGCACTTGCCCTCGGCGCCCTTGGCGCCGGCGTGGGCCTTGTGCTCGGCCGCGTCGATGAAGCCGTCCTTGTTGGTGTCGATGCCGGCGAAGTCGGCCGCCTTGTCCGGATGGGCAGCGGCGAACTCGGCCTGCGAGACCTTGCCGTCCTTGTCGGTGTCGGCCTTGGCCATGCCGCACTTGCCCTCACCGCATTTGCCTTCACCGCACTTGCCTTCGCCCGCCTTCGCGGCTTCGGGTGCGGCAAGCAGGTAACCCTGCGCCAGCGGTTCCATCGCGAAGCTCGAGCCGGCCAGCAGGATGCCGCCGGCCAGCGCAACGGCGACGGCGGCGGGTTTGGTGGTCTTGGACATCTGTTCTCTCCCAGGGCGTGCGGGGAATCCGCACCAGCGTGGCGCGATTGTAGCCGCGAGACGTTAGCGCGCCGTCTGCGAGGGGCCCTGAACCGACAAGCCCCGCCGGAGCGGGGCTTGTCGCATGTTGCGGTGCGGCGCGTGGATCAGACGGCGCCGGTGGTGCTGGTGTCGTCGCGCTTGGCGCGCGGCGGCAGCGGCTGTTCGCCATGGACCAAGAACCACACGTTCTCGGCGATGTTCGTCGCGTGGTCGCCGATGCGCTCCAGGTTCTTCGCCATGAACAGCAGGTGCGTGCACGGCGTGATATTGCGCGGGTCTTCCATCATGTAGGTCAGCAGTTCGCGGAACAGCGCGGTGTAATGCGCGTCCAGCTCGGCATCGCGCTCGCGCACCTGCACGGCCTGTTCGGCGTCGCCATTCTGGTAAGCGACCAGCACATCGCGGACCTGGCGGGCGGCGAGCCTGCCGAGCGCGCGCAACCCGGTGATCTGCGGCATCGGCGGCGAGACGTTCAGGGCGATGGAGCGCTTGGCGACGTTGGCCGCGTAATCGCCGATGCGTTCGATGTCGGCGGGGATGCGCAGGCCGGCGAGGATCTCGCGCAGGTCGCGCGCCATCGGGCCACGCAGCGCCAGGTGCATCACGTCATGGCTGACCTGGTGCTCGATAGCGTCGATGGCTTCGTCGTTGGCGATGATGCGCTGGGCGGCCTTGTCGTCGCGGCGTTCGACCACGTCCAGCGCGGCCTCCAGCTGGGCGACGGCGGTTTCGCCCATGCGGACGATCTCCGCCACGATGCGGCGCTGTTCTTCGTCGTAGCTCTTCACGATATGGTCGTTGGGTTGGGTATTCATGGGCGTCCTCAGCCGAAACGTCCGGTGATGTAGTCTTCGGTCTGCTGCTTGCCGGGGTTGGAGAAGATCGTCGACGTGGCGTCGTGTTCGACCAGCTCGCCCAGGTACATGAAGGCCGTGTAGTCCGACACGCGCGCCGCCTGCTGCATGTTGTGCGTCACGATGGCGATGGTGTACTGGTGCTTCAGTTCTTCGATCAGCTGTTCGATCTTGCTGGTCGAAATCGGGTCCAGCGCCGAGGTAGGCTCGTCCAGCAGGATTACGTCCGGACGCAGGGCGACGGCACGCGCGATGCACAGGCGCTGTTGCTGGCCGCCAGAGAGTCCCAGCGCGCTCTGCTTCAGCTTGTCCTTGGCTTCTTCCCAAAGCGCGGCCTGGCGCAGCGCCTGTTCGACGCGCACGTCCATGTCGGCCTTGTTGAGGCGTTCGTGGTGGCGGATGCCGTAGGCGACGTTTTCGTAGATCGTCATCGGGAACGGCACGGGCTTCTGGAAAACCATGCCCACCTTGCTCCGCAGGCGGTTCATCGGGTACTTGGCATCCAGGATGTTCTCGCCGTCCAGCAACACTTCGCCCTTGGCGTGCAGCTTCGGGTAGAGCGAGTAGATGCGGTTGAAGACGCGCAGCAGGGTGGACTTGCCGCAGCCGGACGGACCGATCAGCGCGGTAACGCGCTTTTCCGGAATCTCCAGGTTGATGTTCTTCAGCGCATGAAAATCGCCGTAGTAGAAATCCAGGCCCTTGGCGGCCAGCTTCACGCTGGCGGGCGCGGCGTGTTCGTCGTGGCGCTGCGGCGTCACCACGGCAATGCGGGCGGCGTCATTCATGGGTCACCTTGTTTCGAAGAAGGATGGTGCGGGCGATCAAGCTGAGGATCAGCACCAGGGCGGTCACGAGGAAGGCGCCGGCCCAGGCCAGCGAGTTCCAGGAGTCGTACGGGCTCATCGCGTACTGGAAGATGACCATCGGCAGGTTGGCCATCGACTGGTTGAGATCCGTGCTCCAGAACTGGTTGTTGAAGGCGGTGAACAGCAGCGGCGCGGTTTCGCCGCTGATGCGCGCCAGCGCCAGCAGGATGCCGGTGACGATGCCCGGCAGCGCCGAACGCATCAGCACCTGGGTGGTGACCTTCCACTGCGGCACGCCCAGCGACAGCGCGGCCTCACGCATCTGCTGCGGCACCAGGCGGAGCATTTCGTCGGTGGTACGCACGATCACCGGCAGCGCGATGAATGCCAGCGCGACCGCACCGGCCCATGCCGAGTAGTGGCCCATCTGCGCCACCATCACGGTGTAGATGAAGAGGCCCAGCACGATGGACGGCGCCGACAGCAGGATGTCGTTGACGAAGCGGACGGTCTCGCCCAGCCAGTGCTTGTTGGCGTACTCGGCCAGGTAAGTGCCGGCGGCGATACCGATCGGCGTACCCAACACGATGGCCAGCAGGCTGATCACCACGCTGCCGAACAGCGCATTCGCCAGGCCGCCCGGTTCGTTCGGCGGCGGCGTCATCTGGGTGAACAGGTCCAGGTTCAGACTGCCCATGCCCTTGGTGATCGTCGTCCAGAGGATCCAGACCAGCCACATCAGACCGAACAGGGCGGCGGCGATGGACAGCGTCAGGGCCACGCCGTTCTTGACCTTGCGCCAGGTGTAGAGGGACGTGGACATATCAGTTGCCCTCCCGCTTGGCCAGTTGGCGCAGCATCAGGCGCGCGATCGCCAGCACGATGAAGGTCAGCACGAACAGCGTGAAGCCCAGCAGCAACAGCGAACCCTTGTGCAGCGGGTCGGTGGCTTCGGCGAACTCGTTGGCGATCGTCGCGGCGATCGAAGTGCCCGGTTCCAGCAGGGCGAGACTGATGGCATAGGCGTTGCCGATCACGAAGGTGACCGCCATCGTTTCGCCGAGCGCGCGGCCCAGGCCGAGGAACACGCCGCCGATCACCGCCGAGCGGGTATAGGGCAGGACGATGTCCCAGACCACTTCCCACTTGGTCGAGCCCAGCGCGTAGGCCGATTCCTTCAGGCGCCCCGGCACGGTCAGGAAGACTTCGCGCATCACCGACGAGATGAAGGGGATCACCATGATCGCCAACACCAGGCCGGCGGTCATCATGCCGATGCCCAGCGGCGGACCGGACAGCAGCACGCCGACCAGCGGCAGCTGGCCGAGGTTGTCGTTGATCCAGGGGTAGACGTGTTCGCTCAGCTGCGGCGCCAGCACGAACAGGCCCCACATGCCGTAGATGATCGAGGGAATGCCGGCCAGCAGTTCGATGGCCATGCCGACCGGGCCGCGCAGCCAGGCCGGTGCGACTTCGGTGAGGAACACCGCGATGCCGAAGCTCACCGGCACCGCGATCAGCATGGCGATGCCGGCGCTGACCAGCGTGCCGAAGATCGGCACCAGTGCGCCGAATTCGCGCGTGCCGACGTTCCACTCGGTGCTGGTGAAGAACCCCAGGCCGAAGGTCTGCAGGGCTTCGCGGCCACCCCACAGCATCGACAAGGCGGCGGCGATCAGCGAGACCAGGACGAACAGGCCGGCACCGGTCAGCGTGAGCCGGAACAGCCTGTCGGCGCGCGCGTCTTTCGCAGTGCGCACGTCCGTCAGGGAAGCGGGGAGGGCAGTGGCGTTCATGCAACCCGAAGGGTGGGGGAGGGCGGTAGGGCGGTCTGGCTAGTGCACGGGTACGTCGTTACCGCGTGATGACACCGGGCCGCCCATCACGGCGGCCCGGTGCGGACGACTCAGAGCTTGATCTCGGTGCTCCAGTACTGCTCGATCTGGCCGACCAGTTCAGGCGGCAGCGGCACGTAGTCCAGTTCGTTCGCCTGCGCCTGGCCCTGTTCGTACGCCCACTTGAAGAAATCCAGTGTGTGCTTGGCCTTCGCGGCGTCCTTCGGCTGCTTGTAGACCAGGATGAAGTTGGTGGCGGTGATCGGCCACGCCTGCTCGCCCGGCGCGTTGGTGATGACGAGATTGAAGTCCTTCGCATTAGCCCAGTCGGCGCTGGCCGCGGCGGCAGCGAAGCTCTCGGCGGTGGGCAGCACGAACTGGCCGGCCGCGTTCTGCAGCGAGGCGTAAGACATCTTGTTCTGCTCGGCATAGGCCAGTTCGACGTAGCCGATGGAGCCCTTCAGCTGGCGCACGTAGGCAGCCACGCCTTCGTTGCCCTTGCCGCCGACGCCGCCCGGCCAGTTGACGCTGGTGCCTTCGCCGACCTTGCTCTTCCACTCCGGGCTGACCTTGGACAGGTAGTTGACGAAGTTGAAGGTGGTGCCCGACCCATCGGAACGGTGCACGGTGTTGATCTTGCCGGTCGGCAGGGTGACGCCCGGGTTCAACGCGACGATGGCCGGGTCGTTCCAGGTGGTGATCTTGTGCAGGAAGATGTCCGCCAGCACGGTGCCGTTGAGCTTCAGCTGGCCCGGCTGCAGGCCTTCCACATTGATGACGGGGACCACGCCGCCGATCACCGACGGGAACTGGCCCAAGCCGGCCTGCGCCAGTTCTTCCGGCGACAGCGGCTTGTCGGAGGAACCGAAGTCGACCGTCGCGGCCTTGATCTGCGCGATGCCGCCGCCGGAACCGATCGACTGATAGTTGATCTTCGCGCCGGTGGCCTTGTTGTAGTCCGTGGACCAGCGTGCCATCAGCGGATAGATGAAGGACGCGCCGGCGCCGGTGATCTCGGCCGAGATCTTCTGCGCGCCCTCCGCGGTCGCGGCGGCGCCTTCGGTACCCGCGGTCGCAGCCGGAGCATCGGTCTTTCCGCCACAGGCAGCGGCGAACAAGGCGGTGGCCAGGGCCAGCGTGGCCAGGCGGGCATTACGGACGTGCATGGGCGCTCCAGACGGGTCGTTTGTGATCCACGCTATGAAATGATGTTTTTGTTACGGCTTGATGACATGTGCGTCTCGGGGTGTCATGCGACAGCTGGGGAGACAAAAGAAAGCGGGCCCGAAGGCCCGCCGGATGAGGCTGCGCGGGAGGGAGCGCAACCCGGTGCCGGCACGGGGAGAGACCGTGCCGGCGGTGCTGCGATCAGTACTTCAGATTCGCCTTCCAGTACGTCTCGATCTGCTGCACCAGCGCCGGCGGCAGCGGCACGTAGTCGAGCGACTTGGCCTGGGCGTCGCCATTGGCGTAGACCCAGCGGAAGAAATCACGGGCGTCCTTGTTGCCCTTCTTCGGCGCCTTGTACATGAGGATGAAGTTGGTGGCGGTGATCGGCCAGGACTGCGCGCCCGGGGCGTTGGTCATCACCAGGTAGAAGTCCTTCGACTTGCCCCACTCGGCACTGGCGGCCGCCGCGGCGAAGCTCTCTTCGCTCGGCTGCACGAACTGGCCGGCAGCGTTCTTCAGGCTGGCATAGGCCATCTTGTTCTGCAGCGCGTAGGACAGTTCGACATAGCCGATGCCGCCCTTGATCTGCTTCACGTACGCGGCGACGCCTTCGTTGCCCTTGCCGCCCACGCCGGTCGGCCACTGCACGGTGGTGCCTTCACCGACCTTGCTCTTCCACTCCGGGCTGACCTTGGACAGGTAGTTGACGAAGTTGAAGGTGGTGCCCGAACCGTCCGAGCGACGGACGACGGTGATGCGCTGCGCCGGCAGGGTCAGGCCCGGGTTGAGGGCGGCGATGGCCGGGTCGTTCCAGGTCTTGATGGTGCCCAGGAAGATGTTGGCCAGGGTCGGGCCGTCCAGCTTCAGCTGGCCCGGCTTCAGGCCGGCCACGTTCAGCACCGGCACCACGCCGCCGATCACCGACGGGAACTGGGCCAGGCCGTACTTGGCGAGTTCTTCGGGCCTCAGCGGGGCATCGGACGAGCCGAAGTCCACCGTGCCGGCCTTGATCTGCGCGATACCGCCGCCCGAACCGATCGACTGGTAGTTCACGCGGTTGTTGGTGGCCTTGGCGTAGTCGGCCGACCACTTGGTCATCACCGGATACACGAACGACGCACCGGCGCCGGTCACGTCGGCCGCGAACGCCTGCGTGGAGAAGGCGGACGCCAGCGCCAGCAGCGCCACGCGGGATTTGATCGAGTTCAACACGGAAGTCTCCTGGGAGAAGGCAGGGTGGAAGGCACGGGCGTGCCCGTTGGGTGGCCATTCCACGACGTTTCTGTGACAGCCCCGTGTCGCGATTAAGACAGTCCCGTGACGATGCGCGATCCGGCCCGATTGCGTCAGGAAAAGGCGCCCGAGCGCAACTGCCACTCGCGCGACAGACCCGGAGACTCATCGACGCGTCCTGAGCTCTCATTTATGAGGTGGCCGAATCCCGCGTTGCCGGATGAACGCGTGGAGGGCGCGCCTGTCACATTACGGTCACGAAACGCACATGTGACTGCAAGATTTCACTCCCATCCTTTAGCGCATCTTTGACGGGCGCTTAATGATTTCCGAAGGTGATCTCGGAAGCGGAGCGGGCGCCCACGAAGCCTGCGCTCTTACTTAACTTCCACTCGGAGAGTCACCATGCGTTATTCCCTCCTGGCCGCCGCGCTCGCCGTCGCCATGGGCAGCACCAGTTTCTCGGCGTCCGCCGCCGACTCCCGCGATCAGACGATCGCCGAACTGAAGGCGCAGCTGGAAGCGCTGTCGGCCAAGGTGGCCGAGCTGGAAGAGCGCACCGACGCGCAGTCCGACGTCAACCTGGATACCGCCGCGCAGTTGGACAAGCTCAACACCGGCTCGCCGAAGGTCGACACCAAGGGCGGCCTCAAGATCACCTCGGCCGATGGCAAGTTCGAAGCCTCCGTCGGCGGCCGCATCCACTTCGACACCTACGCGTTCGATCGCGACCTCGCCAGCACCACCGGCACAACGGAGTTCCGTCGCGCGCGTCTGACCTTGCAGGGCAAGGCCTACGGCTGGGAATACAAGATGGAGAACGACTTCGGTGCGGGCGGCGGCCTCGACGGCTTCCGCGACGTCTACATCGCCAAGTCGGCGTTGGGCGGCAAGTTCACGATTGGTCACTTCAAGCCCTACCGCGCCATGGAAGAGCTGACCAGCTCCAACGAACTGTTGACGATGGAGCGTCCGTTCGCCTCGGCCACAGGCCTGTTCTCCGGCCGCCAGTTCCAGCAGGGCGTGGGTTACCTGCGCGCCGGCGAGAACTACACCGCGGGCCTGAGCGTATTCAACCTGCGCGGTGCTGCGGGCACGCGCAATGAGGGCGTCGGCGCCGCCGGCCGCGTGACATATGCGCCGATCAACACCGACAACAACACGCTGCACTTCGGTGCGTGGTACAGCTTCGAAGACAACAACCTGGGGTCGGCCGACCTGGTCGCCACCTCGAACTACGCCGGCCGTCGCGGTCCCTCGCAGGTGATCGCCACCACTACCGGTGCCAGCCGCAACACCGTCGACGTGATGGCGGTGGAAGCCGCCGGTTCGTTCGGTCCGGCCTTCTTCCAGGCCGAGTACGCCGATGCAACCTTCGGCCAGCCGCTCGGCCGCGACCAGGACGTGACCACGTACTACGTGCAGGGCAGCTTCATGCTCAACGGCGGGCACAAGCCTTACAAGGGCGCCACCGGCGTGTTCGGTTCGCCGAAGGTCGCCGACAAGGGCCTGTGGGAGCTGACCGGTCGCTATGACTACGTCGAGAACGAAACGCTGAACCGCGAAGTCACCAGCTGGATCCTCGGCGTGAACTACTACGTCAATCCGAACCTGCGCTTCATGTTCAACTACACGCAGGGCGACAACGAAGTCACCGGCGACGAGACCGCCCAGTACGCGCTGCGCACGCAGTTCGCCTGGTAAGCCGCGCGGCGCATCCGCGTCGCTCGCACGGCACGAAGGCCCGGGATCGCATCCCGGGCCTTCGCCTTTCCGGCCACCGACCATGACCATTGGCAGGGGTACCCATCTGGTCCAGCAGGGACACTGCGGGGCGGTCCATGGCGCATGCGGTGGATCACAGGGATGGGGATCCTTTTCAATCAGGGGGCTGGATGAAGCGGCTGATGATCGTCGCCTGGGCGGCGATGTGCGTGATGGCGGGAGAGGGGCAGGCGGCCGAGCCGGTGGACCTGGATGTGGTCGCGAAGATCCGGCACGAGGCCTTCAACCGCTCGCAGGCGGCGGCCAACCTGAAGGCGCTCACCGAAACCGTCGGCCCGCGCCTGACGGGTTCGCCCAACTACACCCTCGCCAGCGCGTGGGCGCGCGAAAAGCTGTCCGCCTGGGGTTTGTCCAACGTGCACGAGGAGGTTTTCGATCCGGCCTTCGGCCGGGGCTGGGCGTTCGAGTCCTCGCGCGTGGAGATGGTGTCGCCGCGCCGGGCGCCGGTGCATGCACTGCCGAAGGCCTGGACGCGCGGTACCGATGGCCCGGTGGAAGGCGAGGTGGTCCTGGCCGCGTTCAAGACGCTGGAGGACATCGACAAGCAGCGCGGCAAGCTGCGCGGAAAGATCGTGCTGCTGGATGATGCGCGCGCCTATAAGCCGGCAGAGAAGGCCGACTTCCGCCGCTACAGCGAAGCCGAGCTGGGCGAACTACAGACCTTCCCCATCGCCGAAGACGCTGCACCCGATGCCCAGGAGAAACGCCTCGAGGAGTACCGCAAGCGCCAGGCCCTGACCAAGGCGTTGAATGCCTTTCTTGCCGATGAAGGCGTGCTGGCGACGCTGTCGCTGAGCGCGTGGGACAACGGCATCATCCGCGCCACCGGCGGCGGCGCGCGCAAGGCCGACGAGCCGGTCGGCGTCACCGAGCTGGTCCTGCCCACCGAACACTACAACCCGCTGGTGCGTGCGGTGCAGGCCAAGCAGGCAGTGCGGCTGCGCATCGACGTCGATTCCCGCTTCACGAGTGAGCAGGACCTGCCGGCCACCAACACCTTCGCCGAGATCCCGGGCACGGGCGGCAAGGCGGGCGAGGTGGTGATGATCGGCGCGCACCTGGACTCGTGGCACACCGGCACCGGCGCCAGCGACAACGGCGCCGGCGTGGTCGTGATGATGGAGGCCATGCGCATCCTCAGGGCGATCGGCGTGAAGCCGCGCCGCACGATCCGGCTGGGCCTGTGGGGTGGCGAAGAGCAGGGGCTGCACGGTTCGGCTGGTTATGTCGCCCGCTACCTGGCCGACTATCCGGCGCCCACTGATCCGGAACAGAAGGCGCTTCCCCGCGCCTACCAGCGCGGCACTGGCCCGCTGCAGCGCCAGCGCGGGTACGACCACTTCTCGACCTACTTCAACTTCGACAACGGCACCGGCCGCATCCGCGGCATCTACGCGCAGGAGAACCACGCCGCGGTGCCGATCTTCAAGGCTTGGCTGGAGCCGTTCGCCGACATCGGCGCCACCGTCGTGACCACCCGCAACACCGGCAGCACGGACCATATTTCGTTCGATCGCGTGGGCCTGCCGGGGTTCCAGTTCGTGCAGGACCCGGCGGACTACTTCACCCATGTCCACCACACCCACCTGGACACGTACGACCATGTGGTGCCGGAGGATCTGAAGCAGGCGGCGGCAATCATCGCGTCGTTCGCCTACCACGCCGCGATGCGCGATGAGCGCATGCCGCGCAAACCCTTCATCGAGCGCGACGCACAGTAGCGTGCACCGCGTGCAAGATCGCTAGGATTCCGACGAGGCGATGCCGTGCGCATGGCGCACGCTACGTCGGGCGATGTCCTTGTCCTTGAATCGGCAGGATCGCGGTTCACCCTCATGGAGCGCGACACCGGATCGTGCGCCGCGCGCACAATCCGGAGGATTCCACCGACGCGATGCGGTGCACGTGGCGCACGCTGCGTCAGGGTGCCGTCTTCTCCTTGAAGCGGCAGATATCGCGGATCACGCACTGCGGGCAGTCCGGTTTGCGCGCCTTGCACACGTAGCGTCCGTGCAGGATGAGCCAGTGATGCGCATCCTGCATGAACTCCGCCGGCACCACTTTCTGCAGCTTGTCCTCTACCGCGCGCACGTCCTTGCCGGGCGCCAGCCCGGTGCGGTTGGCGACCCGGAAGATGTGCGTATCCACGGCGATG
The DNA here is from genome assembly GCF_057654715.1 of Pseudoxanthomonas sp. G3. Taxonomy (NCBI): domain Bacteria; kingdom Pseudomonadati; phylum Pseudomonadota; class Gammaproteobacteria; order Lysobacterales; family Lysobacteraceae; genus Pseudoxanthomonas; species Pseudoxanthomonas sp. G3. The sequence continues at coordinate 2,825,447 of NZ_CM172805.1, read as the reverse complement.
GTCGGTTCGCCGAACGCGGTGTTGAGCACCACGTTCGCGGTCTTGCGTCCCACGCCAGGCAGGCTTTCCAGTGCTTCGCGAGAGCGCGGCACTTCGCCGCCGTAGTCGTCCACCAGGATCCGGCAGGTGGCGATGACGTTCTTCGCTTTCGCGTTGAACAGGCCGATGGTGGCGATGTATTTCTTCAATCCGTCTTCGCCGAGGGCGAGAATCGCCGCCGCCGTGTTGGCGACGGGGAACAGCCTTCGCGTCGCCTTGTTGACGCCCACGTCGGTCGCCTGCGCGGAGAGCGTCACCGCGACCAGTAGCTCGAAAGGCGTGCTGTACTCGAGTTCCGTGGTCGGATGCGGATTGAGTTCGCGCAGCCGCGAAAACAGTTCCACCACTTCATCGCGCTTGAGCGTTGGGCTCCGTCGCACCGCGCTCATGGCTTCGTGCGCTCCGCGGCCTTGGCGCGCGCGCGCTCGAGCACGGCGGCGGCAGCGGCGGGCAGCGCAGGCCTGACGGGCACGGCGGGTCCGCTGGGTTGCGCCGCGATGCGTCGCGCCTCGTGTTCGGCGGCACGGCGTGCCAGTCGTGCTGCGCGCTGGCGATAGCGCTCTCGCGCTGCCCACGCCGTGCGCAAGCGGACCTGCGCGCGGGTGATCGCCTCGACGTACGCCGGATCGGCGCATTCGCCGGGACACTGCACCCACCCCATGAGGCCGGTGTCCAGCGCGGCATCGATGGCGTCGTCGACCAGCAGGCGGGTCAGCATGCGGGCCTGTTCGCAGCCGGGGCAGAACGTGGCCATGCGCCTCAACGGCCGGTGAAGTGGGGCTTGCGGCGTTCGATGAAGGCGCGGGTGCCCTCGCGCATGTCATCGGTGGCGAACATCAGGCCGAACTGCGCGGTTTCATACTGCAGGCCTTCCTCGATGCCGCACTCGCCGCCGACATTCACCACCTCCAGCGTCGCGCGCAGGGCGAGCGGTGCCGAGGCGGCGAGTTGCGCGGCCACCTTCAAAGTTTCTACTTCGAGTTCGGTCGCCGGCACCACGCGATTGACGATGCCCAACTGCAGGGCTCGCTCTGCGGTGATCGGGGCGCCCAGCAGGCACAGTTCCAGCGTGGCGGCACGGCCGGCCAACCGCAGCAGGCGCTGGCTGCCACCGAAGCCTGGGATCAGGCCCAGGTTGATCTCCGGCTGTCCAACCTTGGCGGTGTCCGCGGCGATGCGCAGGTGGCAGGCCATGGCCAGTTCCAGCCCGCCGCCGAGGGCGAACCCGTTGACCATCGCGATGACCGGCTTGGGCAAGGTCTCGATGGTGCGCATCAAGCGTTGGCCGCGCAGCGAAAAATCGCGGCCTTCGGTGGCCCGCAAGTCGGCCATTTCAGCGATGTCGGCCCCGGCCACGAAGGCTTTCGGACCGGCGCCGGACAGCACGACCACACGCACGGAGGTGTCTTCGGCCGCGGCCGTGAACGCGGCCTGCAACGCATCCAGCGTGGCGGCATTCAGAGCGTTCAGCTTGTCGGGACGATGGACAGTGAGGCGGCGGATGCCATCGGCATCGCTAACGAGAACAAGGCTTTCTGACATGGGATTTTCAGTGGTTTTGTAAATTTTCGGTAAAGCGGGAACTCCGCCGCAGAGAGCCGGTCAGAGCAGCCTGCTGTCAGTGGCGGTTAAGCGCCCCGGCCGCTATCCTATCGCGTCCATTCCAGGCGGTATGCCGCCCATCCCGGAGAGTGTGTTGATGAAGTTGCGTTCGTTAGTGGTCGCTGTTGCGGCATTCGCCATGGCCGGTAGCGCCCTGGCCCAGGACGTCTCGTCCGAGAAGGGCAAGCTGAGCTATTACTTCGGCTACGACTATGGCAACAACCTGGCCGAGCTGACCGCCCGTGGCGAGCAGTTGGATATCAATTCCGTGGTCAAGGGCTTGCAGGATGCGTATGCCAAGCAGAAGCCTGCCCTGACCAGCGAGCAGCTGAAGCCCGCCCTGGAGGCCTTCCAGAAGCGCGAGCAGGCCCGCGCGCAGCAGGCCAAGGCCGAGTACGACAAGGTCGCGGCCGAGAACAAGACCAAGAGCGACCAGTTCATCGCGACGTTCAAGGGCCAGCCGGGCGTGAAGCTGCTGCCCAGCGGTGTGGCCTACAAGGTGCTGGAGAACGGCACCGGCGCCAAGCCCACGCAGGCGAGCACGGTGGAACTGCAGGTTGCGGGTGCCTACCCGTTCGGCCAGCGTCCGACCGAAGCGCGTCCACCGCAGCAGATGAAGGACGTGAAGGTCAGTGCCATCGAGATGCAGGCCATGCGCGACGTGCTGCTGCAGATGCCGGTCGGCTCGAAGTGGGAAGTCGCGCTACCGCCGGACAAGGCCTATGGCGCGGACCCGCGCACGGGTTTCCCGCCGAACGTGGCGGTGGTGTTCGAGATCAAGCTGGTCAGTGCCAGGTAAGCCTGTCTGACTGTTCCATCCCTGCGCCGGCCTCGTGCCGGCGCAGTGCTTTTCGCGGCAGGGCACGTTTTCGCGCTACCCTCCGCAGGTGTCCGACGACATGAATACCGCTTTCCGCGCCGTGCTCAGCCCGTGCATCGGCGTCTGCACGCTGGACGATGCCGGCCTCTGCCAGGGCTGCCTGCGCACCACTTCGGAGATCGCACGCTGGTCGCAGATGAACGATGACGAACGCCTGCGCCTGATGGAGTCCGTGCTGCCCGCGCGCGAACGCACGCGGGTGCCGCTCGTCGAACAGCTGCGCGACGGTGTTCGCCTGCAGCGTGCCCTGCATCCGCTCGGCGCCGTGCCGCGCATGCCAGGCTGGAACCAGGACGAGCTCATCGATCTGTTGCCGCCGGGCCCGCTGGCGGAAGCCGCGGTGCTCGCCGGCCTCGTGCCGCGCGAGAGCGGCACGCAGGTGCTGCTGACGCGAAGGACGGACGGCCTGAGGCATCACGGCGGGCAGGTGAGTTTTCCGGGCGGGCGCATCGAGCCTACCGATGCCGACGTCGTGGCGGCGGCATTGCGTGAGAGTCGCGAAGAAATCGCACTGCAGGCTTCGCAGGCCGTGCCCCTGGGCTTCCTCGATCCGTTCACGACGATCAGCGGCTTCCGCGTCGTGCCGGTCGTCGCGGTGATCGATCCCGCGTTCGTGCCGACGCCGGCACCGGGCGAAGTGGCCGATGTGTTCGAGGTGCCGCTGGATTACCTCCTGGCAGCGGACAACCTGCGCCGCGTGGAGATCGACTATCGCGGCCGCCGTCGCGTCGTGCTCGAGTACGACTGGCCCGGGCAGCGCATTTGGGGTGCGACCGCCGCCATCCTGTTCAACTTGCGGCAACGCCTGGAGCAACTGGCATGAACTGGACAACGCTGGTCGATGCACCCACGTTGTTCGCTGCCCTGGGTGATCCGGATCTGCGGCTGGTGGATGCGCGTTTCGTGATGCTCAACGCGGCGCCCGATGCGGGGCGACAGGCGTACGTCGCGTCGCACCTGCCGGGTGCCGTCTATGCGGATCTCAATCAGGACTTGTCGGACCTCTCGAAAATCGGTGCAGGTCGGCATCCGCTGCCCGACAGTGAGGCGTTTGCACGCAAGCTGGGCGAATGGGGCATCGGGCCCTCGCATCAAGTCGTGGTCTATGACGCGGGCGACGGCAGCATGGCGGCCGCACGTATGTGGTGGCTGCTGAAACTGCTGGGCCACACACGCGTTGCCGTGCTTGATGGCGGTGTCGCGGCCTGGCGACTAGCGGGTGGAAGTGAGACGGCGGAGGCGTCGGCGCCGGTGGCGGTCGGGGCGTATCCCTCGCAATTCGACCCAGGCCAGCTTGTCGACGCGAAAGACATCGTGGCGCGGCTGGGCGAGGCGGGCGCCTGGCTCATCGATGCGCGCGCAGGCGAACGCTTTCGCGGCGAGATCGAACCCATCGATCCTGTCGCGGGCCACGTGCCCGGCGCGGTCAACCTTCCGTTCTCGCAGAACCTGCGCGACGGGCGCTTCAAGCCGGTCGACGAACTCCGTGCCGAATTATCGTCGCTGCTCGGGCATCGCTCTCCCGCGGATGCCGTCCTCATGTGCGGCTCCGGGGTGACGGCCTGCCATCTGCTGCTCGCGTTCGAGCATGCAGGCCTGCAGGGCGCGCGCGTCTACCCCGGTTCTTGGAGCGGCTGGATCGGCGATCCTGCCCGCCCGATCGCACGCGGCACCTGAAGCGCGGCGCTACTTCTTGAGCTTGTCGATCAGCGCCTGCAAGGCGGCCTGCGTATCGGGCGCGTGCCAGGCGTCGACGAAGCGCTCGAGTTGGATCAGGGCTGGGTCCAGCGCTTCCACCAGGTCGCGGCGCGCGAGCGCGCGGGTCTGCAGCATCGGGTGATGTGGTAGCCGCAGCAGCTGTCGCAGCCAATCGACGCCACGCGCGGTGACGGTGTCCTGGTCGACCAGTTCGTCGACCAGGCCGATCTCCAAGGCGTGCTCGGCTGGCACCATTTCGCCGGCTACCAACAGGCGCTCGGCGCGGTAGGGACCGACCACGCGTCGCATGAGGCGCTGGATGCCCTCCGGCACCACCAGGCCGACCTGGGTTTCATTGAGGCCCAGCGCGAACGGGCGCGCCGGATCCGGGCTGCGCGCCATCACGCGGTAGTCGCAGCACAGCGCCAGCACGCAACCGCCTGCCGGCGCATGGCCGGTGATCGCGGCCACCACCGGCACGCGCGACTCCGCCAGCGTGCGCGCGGCACCGAAGAAGGCCTGCCATGCGTCCAGCAGGGCCTTTCGGTCATCGCCCAGCGACATCAGATAGGGCACGTCCATGCCGGCGGAGAAGATCTTCGGGTTGCCCGCCAGCACGATGCCGCGGACGCCCTGGTCGAGCGCGGCGTTGAGCGCGTCGATCAGGGCACGGCACAGGTCCGTGTTGAGGGCGTTGACCGGCGCGCGCGCCAGCCGGATCTCGCGGATGTCGGCGTGGTCGACGGTTTCGATGAGTCCGGTCATTCATTTCTCCCCGAGTCAGGTCAGTATCATAGGCGCATGAACCGTTGCGTCGAAACGCTTTGCCTGTCCGTCCTGCTGGTGTCGTGCGCGGCGACCGCCGTGGCAGCCGAGTGCCTGCCCGTCGCCAAGGCCGCATGGATCCGCCTGCCCCCGGTCGCAATGCCGATGATGGCCGGCTTCGCCCGCATCGAGAATCCCTGCAAGGCGTCGGTGAGCATCGTAGGGGCCGAGAGTCTCGCGTTCGACGACGTGTCGCTGCACGAGACGCGCGAAGAAAACGGTGTCAATCGCATGCGTGAAGTGGCGACACTCCCGATCGCGCCCGGCAAGGCCGCTGAACTGAAGCCGGGCGGGCTGCACCTGATGTTGCATGGCCCGTATCAACCGCTGGTCGCGGGGGAAAAGCCGGTGATCACGCTGAAGCTGGCCGATGGGCGGACGCTGCCGGTGGTGTTCGAGGTACGCAAGTCGGCTCCCTGAGCCGCCAGGCGTCTGCAGGAGCGACGTCAGCCGCGACCGGAAGAGCGACAAACCTGCGGACTTGGAAACACCGGCCGGAACGCATAAGCACGCGGTGCTCATAAGGGCACCGCCCAAGCCAGCGGCGTCCCCGCATGGGTAAAGGAGGGGCGTGACGGCGCCCCTACAGGGGTCAGGAACGCGCTACGCCTCCGACGCCGCTCGGATCGCAGAGGGCAGGGGCGCGCTATGGCCCGTCTGCGTGTCCATCCAGACCACCACCACGTTGCCATCGGAATACAGCACGCTGTCGTCCTTCGCCGAGACGATGCGATGGCCGATGGTGACGCTGCTGGTGCCGAGGCGGTCGACGTAGAGTTCCACCACCACATCATTCGGCCAGGTGAGCGGCCGCTTGTAATTGATGTTGTTCGCGGCCACGACCGGTGCGATGCGGTCGGTCATCGACACGTCCGGCACGGTCAGCATCCAGCGCACGCGCGCTTCCTCCAGGTACGAGATGTACTTGGCGTTGTTTACGTGACCCATGCTGTCCATGTCGCGCCAGCGCACGCTGATCGGGATCTTGGCCAGCAACTTGCGGCTGGCGTCGTGGGAGTCGCTCATCGCGCGGCCTTCTTCTTCGTGGTCTTGGTGGCGGACTTGCGCGGCGGCAGCACGTCGGGCTTGGCGACAGCTGCCGGCTTCGTGGGCTTGGGCGCCTTGGCAGCGGGCAGCAGCTTGGCGAGGAAGCGCCCGGTGTGCGATTCCGGATGCGCCGCGATGTCCTCCGGCGTGCCGGTGGCGAGGATGCGCCCGCCCCGGTGGCCACCCTCCGGCCCGAGGTCGACGACCCAGTCCGCGGTCTTGATGACGTCCAGGTTGTGCTCGATCACGACGATCGTGTTGCCTTCGTCGCGCAGCTTGTGCAGCACCGCGAGCAGGTGTTCGATGTCGTGGAAGTGCAGGCCCGTCGTGGGCTCGTCCAGGATGTACAGCGTGCGACCGGTATCGCGCCGCGACAGTTCCTTGGACAGCTTGACGCGCTGCGCCTCGCCGCCGGACAGCGTAGTCGCGCTCTGGCCCAGCTTGACGTAGCTCAGGCCAACGTCGACCAGCGTTTCCAGCTTGCGCGCGATCGATGGCACCGGTTCGAACAGGGTCAGCGCATCTTCGACCGTCATCTCCAGCACGTCGTTGATGTTGTAGCCCTTGTATAGGATCTCCAGGGTCTCGCGGTTGTAGCGCTTGCCGTGGCAGACGTCGCAGGGCACATACACGTCCGGCAGGAAATGCATCTCGACCTTGATCATGCCGTCGCCCTGGCAGGCCTCGCAGCGGCCGCCGCGCACGTTGAAGCTGAAACGGCCCGGCGAATAACCGCGCGCGCGCGCTTCCGGCACCTGCGCATACAACTCGCGCAAGGGTGTGAACAGGCCGGTGTAGGTCGCCGGATTGGAGCGCGGCGTGCGCCCGATCGGCGACTGGTCGATGTCGACCACCTTGTCGAACAGGTCCAGGCCTTCAATTTCGCGGTACGGCGCCGGCTTGTGCGAAGCGCCGTTGATCTCGTTGGCGGCCAGCGCGTACAGGGTGTCGTTGATCAGCGTCGACTTGCCCGAGCCGGACACGCCGGTGATGCAGGTGAACAGGCCGGACGGCACGTCGAGGTCGACGTCCTTCAGGTTGTTGCCGGTGGCGCCGCGCAGGTGCAGCGTCATCTTAGGGTTGGCCTTGTGGCGCGCCTTCGGTACCTCGATCTGGCGCTTGCCCGAGAGGTACTGGCCGGTCAGCGAACGTGGCGCTTTCAGCAGGTCGTCCAGCGTGCCCTGGCCGACGATCTCGCCCCCATGCACGCCGGCACCGGGGCCGATGTCGAGCACGTAGTCGGCCATGCGGATGGCGTCCTCGTCGTGCTCGACGACGATCACCGTATTGCCGAGGTCCCGCAGGCGGGTCAGAGTGGCCAGCAGGCGCTCGTTGTCGCGCTGGTGCAGGCCGATGCTGGGTTCATCGAGCACGTACATCACGCCGACCAGGCCGGCGCCGATCTGCGAGGCCAGGCGGATGCGCTGCGCTTCGCCACCCGACAGCGTGTCGGCCTTGCGTTCGAGGGTGAGGTAATCCAAACCGACATCGACCAGGAAGCCGAGCCGCTCGGCGATTTCCTTGACGATCTTGGCGGCGATCTCGCCGCGCCAACCGGGCAGGTCCAGGCTGCGGAAGAACGCCAGCGCCTCATCGACCGGCAGCACGACCAGCGACGGCAGCGGACGGTCGGCGACGAACACGTTGCGCGCAGACTTGTTGAGGCGCGCGCCCAGGCAATCGGGGCAGGGACGGTCACTGATGTACTTGGCCAGTTCCTCGCGTACCGCGGGGGATTCCGTCTCGCGGTAGCGGCGCTCGAGGTTCGGCACGATGCCCTCGAAGCGGTGCTTGCGCTGCGTGCGGCCGCCCGATTCGGTGAGGTAGGTGAAGGTGATGACCTCTTCGCCGCTGCCGTACAGCACGGCCTGTTGCACGCCTTCCGGCAGCGACTGCCAAGGGGCATCCACATCGAAGCGGTAGTGCTTGGCCAGCGAGGCGATCAGCTGGAAGTAGTACGCGTTGCGACGATCCCAGCCGCGCACCGCCCCGGCGGCCAGCGACAGCTCGGGATGGACGACGACGCGCGCGGGATCGAAGAACTGCGCCACGCCCAGCCCATCGCAGGTCGGGCAGGCGCCCACCGGCGAGTTGAACGAAAACAGGCGCGGTTCCAACTCCGGCAGCGAGTAGTCGCAGACCGGGCAGGAGTATTTCGACGAGAACAGCAGCGGGGCGGTGTCTGGCTGGTCCAGCGACATGACCTGGGCCATGCCGTCGCCGAGCTTCAGCGCGGTCTCGAAGCTCTCTGCCAAGCGCTGCTTGAGGTCTTCGCGCGGGCGGAATCGGTCGATCACCGCCTCGATGGTGTGCTTCTGGCGCAACGCCAGGGCCGGCACGGCGTCGATCTCGTACAGCTCGCCGTCCACGCGCACGCGGACGAAACCCTGCGCGCGCAGCTGGTCGAACACCTGTGCGTGCTCGCCCTTGCGCTCGCGGATCACGGGCGCCAGCAACATGTAGCGTTGCTCGCCATCCAGCGCCAGCACCTGGTCGACCATCTGGCTGACGGTCTGTGCTTCCAGCGGATAGCCGTGGTCCGGGCAGCGCGGCAGGCCTACGCGCGCGTACAGCAGGCGCAGGTAGTCGTAGATCTCGGTGATCGTGCCGACCGTGGAGCGCGGGTTGTGGCTGGTCGATTTCTGCTCGATCGAGATCGCCGGCGACAGGCCTTCGATGTGGTCGACGTCAGGCTTTTCCATCACCGACAGGAACTGCCGCGCGTACGCGGACAGCGATTCCACGTAGCGGCGCTGGCCTTCGGCGTAGATGGTGTCGAACGCCAGCGACGACTTGCCCGAGCCGGACAGGCCGGTGATGACGATCAGCTTGTCGCGCGGGAGGTCGAGGTCGATGTTCTTGAGGTTGTGCGTCCGCGCGCCGCGGATGCGGATGAAGTCCATGGCCATCGGGTGGGGGATCCGGAAAGCGAACAAGGAAGCGTAGCGATCTGCTCAGATGGGGGCAAATAGCCCCCGCACCAATGCAGGGATACGCGGGAAAGGAGCAGGGAAGCGAGGGAGGAGCTATGGGAAGCGGCTGAGGTGGGCGGCAGCCCGCATGCAGGCACGCCTGCGACGTACCATCAGAGCGGCACGAAGAGACATGTGGGCAAGTGCATGATTTTCAAGAGCTTGTACTAGCAGAGTGGATCGAGCCGACCAGTCTATGAGGGGGTCCAGGGCGGGTTCCGCCCGCAATCGGTGTCGCTGGGCCATGGGGCGGGGGTGGTTGACCCTAACCGCATGAATCCACTAGAATTCCGCTTCTGTCCGCCCTCGATGGCAGGCAGGCTCCAGAAAATAACTACAGAAACCAAGGAATCCACATGTACGCAGTCGTAGTCACTGGCGGTAAGCAGTACCGCGTGATGAAGGGCGAGACGCTCCGCGTCGAGAAGCTCGAGGCCGAAGCCGGCAACGAGATCACCTTCGACAACATCCTGATGCTGGGCGATGGCGAAACCATCAGCCTGGGCGACGCCCTGAAGGGCGCCAGCGTGACCGCCAAGGTCGTCGGCCACGGCCGCGCCGATAAGGTCCGCATCATCAAGTTCCGCCGCCGCAAGCACCACATGAAGCGCCAGGGTCACCGGCAGCACTACACCGAAATCGAAATCACCGGCATCACCAAGTAAGGAGAAGCAGTCATGGCACACAAAAAAGGCGTAGGTTCCTCGCGCAACGGCCGCGACTCCAATCCGAAGATGCTGGGCGTCAAGGTCTTTGGTGGTCAGGCGATCGATGCGGGCAACATCATCATCCGCCAGCGCGGCACCCAGTTCCATCCGGGTCCGGGCGTCGGCCTGGGTCGCGACCACACGCTGTTCGCACTGGTCGACGGCAAGGTCGAGTTCTCGATCAAGGGCGCCAAGAAGCGTCGTACCGTCAGCGTGGTGGCGGAAGCCTGAGGCTTCGCGCACACGCGTCGCGAAGGGCCCCGCCGCGTGCGGGGCTTTTCGTTTCGAGGCCTGGAATGACCGTGCAGCGCACCTGCTTCTTCGATTCCCCACTCCCGAATCCCCACTCCCGGCTCTTATGAAACTCGTAGACGAAGCTGAAATCCTGGTCACCGCCGGCAATGGCGGCAACGGCTGCGTAGGCTTCCGCCGCGAGAAGTTCATTCCGCTGGGCGGCCCCGATGGCGGCGACGGCGGCAGTGGCGGCAGCGTCTGGCTGCTGGCCGATGAGAATCTCAACACGCTGGTCGATTTCCGCCACCAGACGACGTTCCGCGCCCAGCGTGGCGAGAACGGCATGGGCCGGCAGATGTATGGCAAGGCAGGCGAAGACCTGACCATCACCGTGCCGGTCGGCACCGTGGTCACCAACGTCAGCACCGACGAAGTGATCGGCGACCTCACCCAGCATGGCGACCGCCTGCTGGTGGCCAAAGGCGGCAAGGGCGGCCTGGGCAACATGCATTTCAAGAGCTCCATCACCCGTGCGCCCCGCAAGGCGACGCCGGGCGAGGAGGGCGAGGAGCGCCTGTTGAAACTGGAGCTCAAGCTGCTGGCGGATGTCGGCCTACTGGGCTTCCCGAACGCGGGCAAGAGCACCTTCATCCGCGCCGTCTCGGCGGCGACGCCGAAGGTGGCCGACTACCCGTTCACCACGCTCTATCCGAACCTGGGCGTGGTGAGCGTCGAAGCGCACCGCAGCTTCGTCATTGCCGACATCCCGGGCCTGATCGAAGGCGCTGCCGATGGTGCCGGCCTGGGTGCGCAGTTCCTCCGCCACCTGCAGCGCACGCGCATCCTGTTGCACCTGGTGGACATGGCGCCGATGGAAGGCGGCGTGGAAGGCATCGATCCCGTCGAGCAGGTGCGTGCCATCGAGCGCGAGCTCGAGAAGCACGACCCCGAGTTGCTGCAGAAGCCGCGCTGGCTGGTGCTCAACAAGGCTGACCTGATGTTCGAGGACGAGGCCAAGGAGCGCGCGGCGCAGATCATCGCCGAGCTGGGCTGGACCCAGCCGTGGTACCAGGTCTCGGCCATCTCGCGCGAAGGCACCTGGCCGATCATGAAAGACGTGATGGCTTTCTTCGACCGCCAGCGTGAAGAGGCCGAAGAAGCCGCCCGGGGCTGACGTCGGAACCCGCCGGAAGGCGGGTTTTCCTTGTCCGTCGACTCGTGCAGGATCCGGCGGCGGTCGGGCAAAAAGAAACCCGCCTTCCGGCGGGTTTCGTGTCTTCGCGTCCGTGTACCGCTGGATTAGGCGGCTTGCAGCGCCTTGATGCGGGCGTTCAGGCGGCTCTTGTGGCGGGCAGCCTTGTTCTTGTGGATCAGGCCGCGCGAGCTCAGGCGGTCGAGGATCGGCTGGGCCGACACGAACGCAGCCTGGGCGCCAGCGGCGTCATTGGCGTCGAGGGCCTTGAGGACTTTCTTGACGGCGGTGCGCAGCATCGAACGCTGACCGGCATTGCGCGCATTGCGCACGACGGTCTGCTTGGCGCGCTTCTTGGCGGACTTGATATTGGCCACAGTGGGATTCCTGGTGAATACCTGAGAGAATTCAGGGGTTGAACGGAAGACGGGTAATCGAGCCGGAAATTATGGGGCATTCAATGGGTTGCGTCAAGCTGGTGATTCTGTCGGGGGATCTGTCCCGATGAGCGGGAAGCTCCTGCGCTCGGCCGCCGTCTTCAGCTCGATGACCTTCCTGTCCCGGCTCTCGGGGCTGGTCCGGGACCAAGTCTACGCCCACGTCTTCGGCGCGGGTGGGATGATGGACGCCTTCTTCGTGGCCTTCCGCATCCCGAACTTCATGCGCCGGCTGTCCGCCGAGGGCTCGTTTTCGATGGCGTTCGTGCCGGTCCTGGCCGAATACAAGGCCACCCGAAGCCCGGAAGAGGTCAGGGCGCTGATCGACCGGGTCACCGGCACCCTGGCGGCGGCGCTGCTGGTGCTGACCGGTATCGTCATCCTGCTGGCTCCGCAGATCGCACGCCTGATCGCGCCGAACTTCGACGCCGCGCAGATGCAGGTGCTGACCGACCTGCTGCGGATCACCTTCCCCTATGCGTTGTTCATCTCGCTGGCCTCGCTGGCCGGCGGCATCCTCAATACCTACCAGCGGTTCGCCATCCCGGCGCTGTCGCCCGTGCTGATGAACCTGTCCATGATCGCCGCCGCCGTCGGGCTGGCGCCGTTGATGGACTACTCGGTGATGGTGCTGGGCTGGGGCGTGTTCGCCGCCGGCGTGCTGCAGTTGGGCTTCCAGCTGCCGTCGCTGGCCCGCCTGGGCCTGTTGCCGCGCCCGAAGCTGGACTTCGCCCACGCCGGCGTCCGCAAGATCCTGACCCTGATGGTGCCTACGCTGTTCGGCTCCTCGGTGGCCCAGTTCAACCTGTTGCTCAACACCTGGGTCGCCGCCCTACTGATCAGCGGCAGCGTCAGCTGGTTGTACTACAGCGACCGGTTGCTGGAATTCCCGCTGGGCATGTTCGGCGTGGCGATCGGCACGGTGATCCTGCCGCACCTGTCCAGCCGGCATGCCGAAACCGATCCGGAGGGCTATTCGAAGGGGCTGGACTGGGGCTTCCGCCTCTGTCTGCTGATCGGCCTGCCGGCCTGTGCCGGCTTGATCCTGTGCGCCCCACCGCTGCTGGCCACGTTGTTCCAGTACGGAAAATTCGATGCCACCGACGTGCAGATGGCCAGTTGGAGCCTGATGGCGCAGTCGATCGCCGTGCCGGCCTTCCTGCTGGTGAAGGTGCTGGCGCCGGCGTTCTATTCGCGCCAGGACACCCGCACCCCCGTCAAGGCGGCGGTGGTGGCGGTGCTGACCAATGCGCTGTGCACGCTACTGTTCTTCGCCCTCATGCTCTACGGCACCGAGCCGGGTCGGCAGGCGCTGCGGGCGGCCGGCGGCGATGTGAAGCAGGCGCTGGGCCAGGTGCAGGGCGCACACGCGCTGCTGGCGCTGGCCATCGCCGTGGCCGGCTGGGTGAACGCGCTGCAACTGGCCTGGTTGCTGCGCAAGGCTGGCGTCTACCGGCGGCAGCCCGGCTGGGGGCGGTTCCTGCGCCAGATCGGTGTAGCGACGGTGGCGATGACGCTGGTGGTGATGGCCTTCCGCGTGCTCTGGCCGGACTGGACGCCCTGGGCCTGGTGGGACCGCGGCTGGCGCCTGGCGGTGGTGGTGGGCGCGGGCGGCGCACTGTATGCCGGCCTGCTCTGGGTACAGGGCATCCGTCCCCGTGACCTGCGTGGTCATTGAGGTCCGGCACGCCCGGCTATACTTCAACGTTGTTGCACTCCTCCGGGATCGCCCGTACCGGCCGATCCGTCCTGACAGGATTCCATGAGCAGGCTGTTCCGTGACGTCGATGGCGGGCTTCTGAGTCCGCACGGTAGCGTGGTCTGCATCGGCGCCTTTGATGGCCTGCACTCGGGCCACCGCGCGCTGGTGCGGCATGCCGTGGCGCGTGCGCGTGCATTGGGTGTCGAGTGCGTGGTGGTGACCTTCGAGCCCCTGCCGCGCGAGTTCTTCTCCAAGGACCACCCGCCGCCGCGCCTGACCCTGGCCCGGGCCAAGGTGGAAGGCTTGTTAGAGCTCGGGGCCGACCGTGTCGGCCTGTTGCGCTTCGACGCGAAGCTTTCGGCGATGTCGGCCGAGGATTTCGTCCGCACCTTGTTGGTCGGCCGCCTGGCCGCCCGCGAAGTCTGGATCGGTCCCGAGTTCCGTTTCGGTCACCGCCGCGCTGGCGATGTCACGCTGCTGCAGGCGATGGGCAGCGAACTCGGCTTCAGTGCCGACGCGATCGCGCCGGTCGAAGTGCATGGCGAGCGTGTCTCCAGTACGCGCATTCGCGAAGCCCTCAAGGGCGGCGACTTCACCACGACCACGCGCCTGCTCGGCCGGCCCTACGCCATCGGCGGCCGGGTCGTGCGCGGCAAGCAACTCGGCCGCACGCTCGGGTTTCCCACCGCCAACCTGCGCTTCCCGAAAACGCCCGCCCTGTCCGGCATCTACGCCACCTGGGTGCATGGGGTGGGCGATACACCATGGCCGTCCGTCTCCAGTTTCGGCACGCGCCCCACGGTCGACGGCGTCGAGCCGCTGCTGGAAGCGCATCTGTTCGATTTCGCCGGCGACCTCTACGGGCGCCATATCGAAGTCGAATTCGTCGCCAAGCTGCGCGACGAACTGAAATTCCCCGATCTGCCCAGCCTCACCGAGCAGATGCACCGCGATGCGGATGACGCACGCGACATCCTTTCCGAACATCAACGACGAGCGACGGCGTGAGCCAGGACTACAAAGCCACCCTTCATCTGCCCGCCACGGAGTTCCCGATGCGCGGCGACCTGCCCAAGCGTGAGCCGGACACGTTGGCCCGCTGGGAAAGCCAGGGCCTGTACGCGCAGTTGCGCGAGCACGCCAAGGGACGCCCGCTTTTCGTGCTGCACGACGGTCCGCCGTATGCCAACGGTGCGATCCACCTGGGCCATGCGGTCAACAAGATCCTGAAGGACATCATCGTCAAGTCGCGCTACCTGGCCGGCTTCGATGCGCCCTACATTCCGGGCTGGGATTGCCACGGCCTGCCGATCGAGATCGCCATCGAGAAGAAGTACGGCAAGGTCGGCGTGAAGCTCGATGCGGTCGAGTTCCGGCAGAAGTGCCGCGAATACGCCGAGTCGCAGATCGATATCCAGCGCAAGGACTTCAAGCGCCTGGGCGTGATCGGCGACTGGGACAACCCTTACAAGACGCTCGATTTCCGCTTCGAAGCGAACGAGATCCGTGCGCTCGCCAAGATCGTCGCCAACGGCCACCTGACCCGCGGCGTGAAGCCGGTGCACTGGTGCTTCGACTGCGGCTCGGCGCTGGCCGAGGCGGAGATCGAATACGCCGACAAGGTGTCGCCCGCCGTCGATGTTGCCTACGCCGCACGCGACGCCCAGGCGGTGGCGCAGGCGTTCGGCGCCGCGGTGCCGGCCGATGTCGAAGTCGCGCTGCCCATCTGGACCACCACGCCGTGGACGCTGCCGGCCTCGCTCGCCATCTCCATCGGCGGAGAGCTCGAGTACGCCCTCGTCGAAGGCCCTGCGCATGACGGCAAGCGCCGCTGGCTGGTGCTGGCCGATGCGCTGGCCGCGCGCGCGCTGCAGCGCTACGGCGTCACCGACCTGGTGGTGCATGCGCGAGTGAAGGGCAGTGCGTTGGAAGGCCTGCTTTTCGCGCACCCGTTCTACGACACCCGCGACATCCCCGTGCTGCTGGGCGACCACGTGTCGGCCGAAGACGGTACCGGCGCCGTGCACACCGCGCCCGGCCACGGCCAGGAGGACTATGTCGTCAGCAAGCAGTACGGCCTGCTGGACAAGTACACCGCCGCGCAGATCAACCCGGTCGACGGTCGTGGCGTCTACCTGCCGTCCACTCCGGCCGCGCATGGCGTGGAGCTGGCCGGTCTGCATATCTGGAAGGCCAACGACGTCATCATCGACGTGTTGAAGCAGGGCGGTGCGCTGCTCGCTTTCAGCAAGCTGGAACACAGCTACCCGCACTGCTGGCGCCACAAGACGCCCATCGCGTTCCGCGCCACGCCGCAGTGGTTCATCTCGATGGAGCAGGCGAACCTGCGCGCTGACGCACTGGACGCGATCAAGCAGGTCGGCTGGTTCCCGCAGTGGGGCGAAGCCCGCATCGCCGGCATGGTCGACGGGCGTCCGGACTGGACGATCTCGCGGCAACGCACCTGGGGCGTGCCGATCGCGCTGTTCGTGCACCGCGAAACCGGCGAGCCGCATCCGCGCAGCGTCGAGCTGATGCGCGCCGTGGCCGACCGCGTGGAGCAGGGCGGCGTCGACGTCTGGTACACGCTGGACGCGGCCGAACTGCTGGGCGACGAAGCCAAGAACTACGACAAGATCACCGACATCCTCGATGTCTGGTTCGATTCCGGCGTCACCCACGAAGGCGTGCTGCTGGAACGCGGCCTGGGCAAGCCGGCCGATCTCTACCTGGAAGGCTCCGACCAGCACCGCGGCTGGTTCCAGTCCTCGCTGCTGACCGGCGTGGCGATCGACAAGAAGGCGCCCTACAAGCAGTGCCTCACCCACGGCTTCACCGTGGACGAGCACGGCCGCAAGATGTCCAAGTCGCTGGGCAACGGCATCGAGCCGCAGGACATCATGAAGACCCTCGGCGCGGACATCCTGCGCCTGTGGATCGCCAGCGCCGACTACAGCAACGAGATGTCGCTGTCGCAGGAAATCCTGAAGCGCAACGCCGATGCCTACCGTCGCCTGCGCAACACCGCGCGCTTCCTGCTCAGCAACCTCAACGGCTTCGAGCCCGCGCGCGATCTGGTGGCGCCGGCGGACATGGTCGCGCTGGACCGCTGGATCGTGCACCGCGCCTACGAGGTGCAGGAGAAGATCAAGGCGGCCTACGACCGCTACGACTTCGCCGAAATCGTGCAGGCGCTGCTGAACTTCTGCAGCGTCGACCTCGGTTCGCTCTACCTGGACGTCACCAAGGACCGCCTGTACACCATGCGCGAGGATTCGCGCGGGCGCCGCAGTGCGCAGAGCGCGATGTACGTCATCGCCGAGGCCTTCGTGCGCTGGATCGCGCCGGTGCTGAGCTTCACCGCCGATGAAATGTGGGGCTACCTGCCGGGCGAGCGCACGGGCAACGTGCTGTTCGCCACCTGGTACGACGGCCTGGCGCCGCTGCCCGCGGACGCTGCGCTGAATGCGGCCGACTTCGACCAGCTGCTGGCCCTGCGCGAGCAGGTCGCCAAGGTGCTGGAGCCGATGCGTGCGAACGGCCTGATCGGCGCCGCGCTGGAAGCGGAAATCGCCGTCTCGGTGAATGCCGCCACGGCCGCGAAGTGGCAGCCGCTTGCAGAGGAACTGCGGTTCTTCTTCATCAGCGGCGACGTCACCGTCTCCGAAGTCAGCGCCGACGAGGTCTTCGTCCTCGCCACGCCGACCACCAAGGCCAAGTGCGTGCGCTGCTGGCACTACCGCGCCGATGTGGGCGCACATGCCGGGCACCCGGAACTGTGCGGCCGCTGCGTGAGCAACATCGACGGCAACGGCGAAACCCGGGAGTGGTTCTGATGGCCGCCGCCCCCAAGCCGAACGCCCTCGTCTGGCTGCTGCTCTCGGCCGTGGTCATCGGCCTGGACCAGTGGTCCAAGGCCTGGGTGCTGGCCTCGCTGCCGGAGTACACCGCCATCCCGGTGATCGATGGGTTCTGGAACTGGTACCGCACCTACAACACCGGCGCGGCCTTCAGCTTCCTGGCCGACGCCGGCGGTTGGCAGCGCTGGTTCTTCACCGTGCTCGCGGTGGGCATCAGCGGCCTGCTGGGCTTCTGGCTGTCGCGCACGCGCCGGGCCGACTGGCGCCAGGCGCTGCCGTACGCGCTGGTGATCGGCGGCGCGCTGGGCAACGTCATCGACCGCCAGATCCATGGCCACGTGGTGGATTTCATCCAGTGGCATTGGCGCGACCACTATTGGCCCGCATTCAACATCGCCGATTGCGCGGTAGTGGGCGGGGCGATCGGCATCGCCTTGTTCGGCCTGTTCGAAGGCAAGAAGAAGGCCGCGTAGGGCGGGCCTTGGCCCGCCGTGTCGGTGCGTCATTGAACGGTGGGCCAAGGCCCACCCTACAGGGCTTGCGGTCGTCATCCCGGCGAAAGCCGGGACCCAGTGCCTTTTGCTCCGCCGCCCCATCTCCCGTGCCAAGTCGCTGGATCCCGGCTTTCGCCGGGATGACGGCGGAGACAAGAAGCCCGGGATTCATGCTTTCACTCGCTCACCTCCGGTAAAGTTGTTTCCTATGGACGTCCTGCTCGCCAATCCCCGCGGTTTCTGCGCCGGCGTCGACCGCGCCATCGAGATCGTCAAGCGCGCCATCGAAACGCTGGGCGCGCCGATCTACGTGCGCCATGAAGTGGTGCACAACCGCTTCGTCGTCGACGACCTGAAGCAGCGCGGCGCGATCTTCGTCGAGGAACTGGACGAAGTGCCGGACGGCGCCACCGTCATCTTCAGCGCCCACGGCGTCTCGCAGGCGGTGCGCGGCGAAGCCACGCGGCGCGGGCTGAAGGTCTTCGACGCCACCTGTCCGCTGGTTACCAAGGTGCACCTGGAAGTAGCGCGCCACTGCCGCGCCGGTCGCGACGTGGTGCTGATCGGCCACGCCGGCCACCCCGAGGTGGAAGGCACGATGGGGCAGTGGAACCGCGAGGGCGGGGACGGGCAGATCTATCTGGTGGAAGACATCGACCAGGTCGCCACGCTGGAAGTGAACCAGCCGGAGAACCTGTTCTACACCACCCAGACCACGCTGTCGGTGGACGACACGGTGGGCATCATCCAGGCGTTGCAGGCGCGCTTCCCGGCCATCCACGGGCCGAAGAACGATGACATCTGCTACGCCACTCAGAACCGCCAGGACGCCGTGCGCGACCTGGCGAAGCAGTGCGACCTGGTGCTGGTGGTCGGCTCGCCGAACAGCTCCAACTCCAACCGCCTGCGCGAGCTGGCCGAGCGCGATGGCGTGGAGTCGTACCTGATCGACGGCGCGCATGAAATCGATCCGCGCTGGGTCGACGGCAAGCAGCGCATCGGCGTGACCGCCGGCGCCTCCGCGCCGGACGTGCTGATCGACGGTGTCATCCAGCGCCTGCGCGACCTCGGCGCCGCCGGTGTCAGCGAACTGGACGGCGAGCCGGAGAACATGGTGTTCGCGCTGCCGAAGGAACTGCGGCTGCAGCTGGTCGGCTGAGACTTCAGCCTTACGCGCACACGCGACGGGAGACGCCCATGTCGGAATGCTGCGGATGCGGGAAGGTCGTCGATGTCGCCGCGCT
This sequence comes from Pseudoxanthomonas sp. G3, assembly GCF_057654715.1. Taxonomy (NCBI): domain Bacteria; kingdom Pseudomonadati; phylum Pseudomonadota; class Gammaproteobacteria; order Lysobacterales; family Lysobacteraceae; genus Pseudoxanthomonas; species Pseudoxanthomonas sp. G3. The sequence goes on along the minus strand of NZ_CM172805.1, from coordinate 2,806,514 downwards.
CGAGGCGAAGCAACGCCGCGTGCTGCGTGGGGTGCTGGCGATCAACCTCGCCACCTTCGCGATGATGATGTTCGCCGCCTGGCGCGCGCATTCGTCGTCGCTGCTGTCCGGGAGCCTCGACAATCTTGGTGATGCGCTGACCTATGCGATCAGCCTGGCGGTGGTCGGCGCGTCGTTGCGTGCGAAGGCGAAGGTCGCATTCTTCAAGGGCCTGCTTATCCTCGGTGCCGCGGTCGCGGTAGGCGTGCAGATCGCGTGGCGGCTGGCCCATCCCGCGGTGCCGCTGTTCGAAGGCATGGGCATCGCCGCCGCGTTGAACCTGGCGGCGAACGTTGCGTGCCTGTGGCTGCTCACGCCGTACCGCACCGGCGACGTCAACATGGCGTCGGCGTGGGAATGCTCGCGCAACGACATCTTCGAGGGCGGCGCCGTGCTGCTGGCCGCCATGCTGGTGTGGCTGTTCGGGGCGGGCTGGCCAGACCTGCTGATCGCGGTCGCGTTGTTGGTGATGTTCCTGCGTTCTTCTTCGCGTGTGCTGCGCGCCGCCTGGCGTGAACTGAAGGCGGCACCGGCGGGGGGCGTCACCGCCACGCGTTGATCCCGGCGTGCACGCTTGTTAGAGAGATGGCGTGGCCCCTAAGATCGACCAGCATCCAGGGGAAGGCGCGTCGTCTCGGAGCGCCGTGGGTGAACGGGGATGTCGGCCTGCGGGCCCGGCGATCCAGGACTGAGACTTCCAGGGGAAATGAATGAAGCGTTCGACGATGGCGGCGGGAGCCGCGCTGCTCTTGCTGCTGTGCGGTTCCGTGGCGGCGCAGACGGCACCTGCTTCGGGGTCCGCGAAGTTGGTGACGTATCTGTTCGAGGTGTTCCGCGGGTATGAGGTGATCCTGCAGTCGATGCGCGAGCAGATGCCTACCGACCCCGCGGAGAAGGCGATGATGGAAGGCTCGATCGCCGCGTTCGATGTCGACGAACTGGCGGCGCGGCTCAACGTGCCGTTGTCCCAACTGCTGACGCCGCAGGAAGCCGAGCACTGCGCGGCGTTGATCAGGTCCGAGAGCGGGACCGACCTGGCCGAGGCCGCCCGCCGGGTCGCCACGCTCGACGACCTCCTCCCGGCGCTGGAAAAGCTGCCCACGCCGAAGAAGGACGCCATCGCCGCGATGTTCGAGGCGCCATGCTTCAAGAAGACCATCGCCTACATCAATTCGGCCGAAGCGAACCAGGTGTCCTCCGACTACGGCAAGAGCCTGGTCTGCGACTACCTGGCGCGAACCGACCCGGAAAAGTCGGCGCTGGCGAAGCAGCACGGGTTGTGCCTGTGAGGGAGTTGTTTGCTGTCCTATAGGTTTGAACGAGCGCATAGGTTGGGGTGAGCTCGCGAACCCCACAATGCACGGACAACATCAGAGGCCACGGACGTTCGACGCATCCGTCAGGAGGAAGCCAGGCTTCCTGTCGAGCCGCGGAAAGTCCCTGACGCGCCACGATGGCTCGCCATCACCTCGCGAAGCCTTGCGGCCAGGGCGGAGATCCTTGGCGGCAACGATGTTTTCTTCGACACCTCGACCCGATAAGGCTCGACACCGAGGTGGATTTCCCTGTCGCCCAGCGTGGGAGGTTCCCGATCGAGGAGTGATGCCTCGTCGACTCATAGGAACACTTCGCGATGCGAGGAAACCGGCCTGGTCATCTCACTTCAGTGCGGTGCGCGCGCACCTTCTTGGGTCGACGTCTCACATTCGAGGGGTGCGGGTGATGCTCTGCGAGGTGGACGAGCACAGCGACGTGACAATTGTTAGCCATTTTCCGTCGTCATCGTCTTGGATGCGCACGGATGTCGGGGTAGCGTGGACGTGCCGTCGGATGCGGCGGTATCACCTGACATGGAATCAAGGAGTGACAATGAGTCAGAACCTCGTGGACTTGCAGATCGACAACACCATCCTCGATCCGCTGGATGCGGCTATTACGCAGATGGAAACCAGTCTGGCAGGCTTGATCTCACTGACGCCGGAACAGCGGCGTGGGCTGATGAAGATGGGCGAAAAGTCCGAAGCCTTCTGCCGTGCCGCCCTCAACGTGGCGCAGCAGCACAGCGGCATCATGGCGCGCGACTTCGACATCGATGCTTTCCAGCGCGATCAGCAGACCCTCGACCTGCTGCGCCCGCGCATCCTGCGCATCGCGCACCTGTATCAACGGGTGGTGGATACCGAAATGGCCCTGGGCAGCGACCAGATGGTCGCCGCCCTGGAGGTCTACGGTGCGCTGAAGGTGGCCGGCAAGGGCAAGAGCCTGGACGAAGCACGCCGCAGCTTGAGCGCGCGCTGGCGCGTGAGTACGCAAGAACCGGACGCGCCGCCAGCGGGGGAGGGCGGCAACTGATCGCGTGTTGTCGAGCGGTTGATGGACGCAGAACGGCCCCGCGATGCGGGGCCGTTCTTTTCTGGAGTTGCTGTGGCTTGGGAGCGCCGCATCGCTGAGGCGCCGCTCCCTGACGGTCCCGCGGGGCATGGACTCAGCAGGTAAGTGCGTTTACGTTCGCAACCCACTTCCCAAGCTCAACGCTGCCACGTTAGTTTCGCCGGCAAGGGGTGTCCCGCCGGGGTGGCGGACGCATGGACTCTGGCCTGCAAGGGGCTGGAACGGAGCGTTTGGATGGTTGGAAATTCGAATGTGGCGCAACTTGGCCTGTCGGCACCGAAAGCGAGCTACGTATCTGTCTGCCAATTGCGGGGTCGGTTACTCGCTGTACCGAAGAAATTCATTTTTAGCCTGGCTGCAGCGCTGCTTCTGGTGGGCGTTACGGCGCATGCTACGGAACCAGAACCGACCAATCTCGAACGCGTCCGGGCCATACTTGATTTTGGCGGGTCCGGCAGTGGCGGTATGTTCTCGTTCATGATTGACGCCTACGGTGCGCAGCAGTACCGAGGTGTGCGTCAAGAAAACGAGGGTGCGTCCGAGTCACAACAGAAAGATCCATGCCCCGACGCAGAAGGGGATAGTTCGGTAGCTCCCAAGACCGTAGGCAATCCGGTCGTGCTCGCTACAGGCAACAAGATCGAGCCCGAGCTGGACTTCAGCAGCTCCGGCGAAATGGGCCTGTTCCTGCAGCGCACCTATAACCACTACTGGCCCGGCGCAGGTCTCTTCGGCAAGCACTGGGTCAGCAATTTCGACTACAAGTTGACCTTCGGCAGCTTCGCGTTGGATGCATGCTATCCGCGACAAGGCGGTGGTGCGTGCGGGGTGGGCAGCCACACTGAGATCTACGCCTGGCGTCCGGACGGCCGCATCATCAAGTACATCCGCAATGCCACCGACGGCGTGTTCTACGAGGACAAGCCATCACCCATCGCGCGCATCGTCAAGCAGGCCGACAACAGCTTCGTGCTCTATGGCGAAGACAATGAGGTCGAGACGTACTCCTCGGCCGGTTACGTTGTCACGGTGCGCAATGCCCAGAACATCGGTTGGACGTATACCTATACGTCAGGCACCTATCCTTATCGCGTCACCCACACCTCCGGGCGCTATGTCGAGTTCACCTGGACCGGGACGCAGTTGACGGCAGTCCGGGACCCGGCAGGGAACTTCTACGGCTACTCGTACACCGCGAACCAGTTCGGTACCGGACTGCACCGGCTGTCTGCGACGTCCCGTCCCGGCACGCCTGCCACGGCCATCGCCTACCACTATGAGTTCACCAGCGACCCATCCGCGCTGACGGGCAAGAGCATCGGTGGTTCGCGCTACTCCATCTTCCAGTACGACGGCACGGGTTTCATGCGAACCAGCATGCATGGCCTGAACCTGACCACGGCCGTGGAGAAGTACAACTACACTTACCTGCGCGGCCAGAACGGCGCCCTCACTGCCACCGTAACGAACCCGCTGGGACACCAGACGGTCTATCAGTTCCAGGATGGCAAGCCCACGTCGGTATCGGGTGCGGCAACGACGTACTGCGCCAGCCGGTATGCGGAGACTGTCTATGATGCCAATGGATATCCGTTGCTCAAGTCCGACTACAAGGGCAACGACACCCAGTTCACTTACAACGCCAAGGGACAGTTGACCCAGAAGATCGAAGGCTACGGAACGGCGCTGGCCCGAACCACCCAGTATGTGTGGCATCCGACACTGAATCGGATGGAGAGCGTCACGGTGGTTGGCGTGGCCAAGGTCGAATACACCTATGCGGCCAATGGACGGGTCGCGTCCATCACCGAGACCAATCTGCTGGCGCCCGCGCCGGCGACGAATCTCAACCAAACGCGCACCACCACCTACGCCTACACCACCCATGCCAACGGGATGCTGGCGACGATCACGGTGGATGGACCGTTGTCCGGTGCAGGCGACGCCACGGTGACCAGCTACGACAACCAGGGCAATCTGGTGTCCGTTGCCAACAGCCTTGGCCACACGCAAAGCTTCAGCAACTTCAATGGGCTGGGGCAGCCTGGCCGGGTCACAGGGGTCAACGGCGACATCACCGACCTTACCTACGATGCGGGCGGCCGTACCCTTCGCGTGAGGCGATATCCAGACGGAACGCAGGCGGCCGACATCACCTACACCTATAACGGCAAGGGATTGCTGGCGTCTGTCGTCAGCATCGACGGCGTGACCACGAACTACACCTACGACCTCTTCTTCCGGTTGGAGAAGAAGGCAAGCCCCGTCTCCGGTGTGCTACAGAACGGCGGCTCCGAAGAGTCCATGGCCTATTACTACAATGCCGCCAGCGACGTGGTCCAGCGTGAAATCAAGAACACCTATGGCCACTACGAAACCCAGTGCACACGCTGGCGCACAGTGGAAGGAGCGCCGGAGTGTGTTCAGTACGGGTCGGTGTGGGTAGTCAGTCCGGTCACCACGCAGAGTGCATTCACCGACTATGACGAGTTGAGTCGGCCTCGGGCGAGTCGGGGCAACTACGGTCTGAATGTCCGCTACGGCTATGACGTCGACGACACGCTGGTCACGGTGAAGGATTCGCAGGATCGCGTCACCACCCTGACCTACGATGCGCTGGGCCGGGTTACCTCGTCCAAGGATCCGCTAAACCAGACGACCTACATCGAGTACAACGCCGGCGACCAGGTCACCAAGGTCACCGACCCCCGGGGCAAGATCACGACGTACGTCTATGACGGGTTCGGGCAGGTGTGGTCGCAGTCGAGTCCTGATACAGGAACCACGACCTACCAGTACAACGCCTATGGCCAGCTGACACACATGGTCCGCAATGATGGCAGTGCGTTGGTATATGACTATGACGCGCTGGGGCGGGTGATCTGGTACGGGGCGTCAGCGGCAGAAGGGCGTCAGCTGGTCTACGACAATTGCCACCATGGCTATGGTTACGGTGATGGGAACGGGTATGGAAAGGGCCGGCTCTGTGGCATCACAGCAAGCGGAGGTCAATGGACGCAGTTCACCTACCTGGCAGATGGTCGTCTTTCCACACGAAGGGAGGGCATCACGGGTAATAGCGTGACCACGGACTATTGGACGCGCTACTACTACGACGTTTATGGCCGATTGAACTCGTTGACGTATCCGAACGGCGTTGCGGTGGGATACGGTTACGCGTCGGGTAAGCTCAAAACAATGACCGTGAACATTGGAGGATCAATCTCCAATGTTGTCTCGGACTCACTCTATGCGCCTTACAACGGAATCTCGGAGGTCGCGTTAGGTAACGGACTTCAGCTTGTGATGCCGAAAGATTCGGACGGACGCACCACAGGAATTACCCTCTCCAACGGGGCGAGCTACTTACAGAACTTGGCATATGCCTGGACCGCAGACGATCAGATATCGACCATTACAAACGGCGTCAGCTCAACTCTGACGCAGCAGTATGCCTATGACGCTATTTCGCGTTTGACGGGCGTGACGTCGGGTTCCGGGAATCAGTCGTTTGGCTACGATGCGAACGGAAACAGGACGTCCGCGACGGGCGCGACCTTCGGGGCGGGCACCTATTCCATCGAGAGCGCCAGTAATCGGGTGTCCCTGCTTACGGGGACTTCGCCAAGCCGGCCCATCGAGTATCAGTACGATACGGTGGGCAACCTGACGTGGACCCATGATCACGGGAGGTACATCGCCAGCTACGGGTACAACGCCTTTTCTAACATGGCGTCTGCCTCCCATTTCAACGGCTCCACAACGGATAGCATCGGATACGGCTACAACGCCTTCAACGAGCGTGTCTGGAAGTCCGCTCCAAGTCACGGGTACTACCGCTACGTGTATGGTCCTGGAAGCCGCTTGATGAGCGAGCACAAAGACAATGGCGATGTGTGGACCAATTACTTGTGGTTCGGTAGCGAGCTGGTCGGGATTACGCGCGGTAGTCAGATGTACTGGGTGCACGGCGACCACCTCGGTCGTCCTGAAATCGTGACCAACAGCGCCAAGGCCGTGATGTGGCGTGCCAGCAACTATGCATTCGACCGTGCGGTGACGCTGGACAGCATCGGGAGCCTGAACGTCGGCTTCCCGGGGCAGTACTATGATCAGGAGACGGGGCTCTGGTACAACGTCAACCGCTACTACGATGCGCGATTGGGGCGATATGTACAGTCTGATCCGATCGGCTTAGGAGGGGGAGCAAACACATATGCTTACGTGGGCGCAGACCCCGTGAATCTTGTGGATTCGCAAGGAAAACAAGGGGCGCGGCCGACGAATAGATGGAACGCCGTCCAGCAAGCTTTGGGTGGCCGGGGGCTCACTCGTGCCCAGATTCATTCCATTTGGAGACAGGTACAGCGTGAGAGCTGGCTGGGCTTGAATCGGGATTTGGACTTGTCGTTGAATAACTTCCCCGATCCAGTTAAGACCCCTGATCTAGATACCGTAAAGTGCAATGCACACGGGCATTGCACTGTAGAGGTCATCATCTGTGTGTGTCCGCCGAGCAGCAGCTGTCCAATTGTTCCCACTGTGGGGCCCGCTCCGCAGGACAACCCTAGTTGCCGTTGCACGCGTGCGACTATGGCGATTGATATCTAGTGATGGAGATAAGGCGTGAGGGCGATTTTCAAAACTTTAATAATCGTTCAAGTGGTTAATTTGGTGGTGTTCTATTTTTTACCGATTGACTATCTTTTCGATCAAAGTTCCATGATGGCGCTCTCTTGGTTGGGCGAGGGTGCCCAGGTTTCATTGGAGCTCTTACAGTGGGTCGGCCTGTTCTACGCTGTAGGGTTGTTCGTCGCGTATGCAGGCATGCTTTTCTTTACAAATTGGTCGAGATGGCTCCACTTAGTGCTCGTGATTTCGGGTGGAGCCGTAATCGCGGTCAGTGGCATTTCTATACAGGCCTCGTCGGAGGCGGCACTGGGCTACATGGCGACACTGCTGGATGGCCTAATCATTGGGATCGCCTTCATGTCGCAGCTTCGAGCCAGTTTCCGCGAAGTTCCTAAACATGGACGCTAAATTCCTACTCGCGGTCGCTGCTTCGGAACTAGTCAGCCTCTTCGTGGTTTACAGATTGTTGAAAGGCAAGAGGTCGCGGCTTGAGAAAGCTGCGCTTGCGGTCGTGGCATTTGTACCCTTCTTGGGGCCGCTGCTTTATGCGTTCTTGGCAGAGGATGTTCCTCCAAACCCCGCAGTGTTTCAGAATCGTGGGCCGCGAGGTAGCTTTACGCACCGGATGATTGGAATAGAGGCTGATCTAGAAGCCTCGGACGATCACGATCAGAAGAATGCTGCGCCAAGAAAAGAAGAATCTGATGGAAGGGAGTCGCGCTAACGGCGAGACAGGGTTAGGGGGCCTTTCTGACGACGCTTCCAACGTCAATCTTGCCCAGGCTCCTAGGGTGTGGATGGCGAGCCCGCAATGTGCGGATCCGGTGATGGCCTGTTGGAGCGAAAGTGTGATTGCCGTGAATAGACTTCTTGCTTTTCTACCTGCCTTTCTACTGATGCAGTATTCCTTCGTGGCCGTTGCTCATGAAGATGTCTTGGAAAAGCCCACCCGGGTTCAAGCCGACAACGAGGCAGTTGCGCGAGCGTACAAGATGGCGATCGACAAGTTCGTCGTTGAGTTGTCCAAGGATCTTGAGCGCGATGGTGAAATGGAAGACCGCTTGGCCCTGCTGCGCAACTATCAGTCGATCGTCTATCCCAAAGGCGATGGGTTTTGCATTAGTTTTTCTCCCTTTTCGCTGAAGGGCGAGGTGGTATTCGGGGGTTCAACCACCTACTGCTTCGACAAGGACGGCGTTACGTTGAAAAAGGTTCTGTGGGGCAAGTGATGGGATTGATCCCAATGTCAGCCAAGCGGACAAGGCGCAACGCACCCACCCCCGGCTTCCCAGCGGCTTACATCCCATCCCCAACACCCCGCATTGACCCGCCCCCGCCCCAACCTCTAAAATTCGCGGCTCCGCCGGAATAGCTCAGTTGGTAGAGCGGCGCATTCGTAATGCGTAGGTCGTAGGTTCGATTCCTATTTCCGGCACCAGGTGTGACAGGGCCCCGCTTCGGCGGGGCTTTGTTTTTTTCCGGGTCTCGCCCCCGGAGACGGCGGCCCGATACAGTAGCCGCTCGCCGTCCCGACAGGTTTCCCGTGGCCAAGACCTCCGCCAAGTCCCGTACCGCCTACGTCTGCACCGAATGCGGGGCCGAGCACAGCAAATGGCAGGGCCAGTGTGCCGACTGCGGGGCGTGGAATTCCCTCAGCGAGATCGTGCTGGAAACCGCCGCCGGCGCACCCGCCGCCGCCCGCCGCTCGGGCTGGGCCGGCAAGGCCGAGACCCCCAAGATCACCGCCCTGAAGGACGTGCGCCATAGCGAAGAGGCGCGCGTGACCACCGGCATCGGCGAATTCGACCGCGTGCTGGGCGGCGGCCTGGTGGAGGGCGCCGTGGTGCTGGTCGGCGGCGACCCGGGCATCGGCAAATCCACCCTGTTGCTGCAGGCCCTGGCCCGGATGTCAGACCACCTGCCGGCCCTGTACGTGACCGGCGAGGAGTCGCTGGCCCAGGTCGCCGGCCGTGCCGTGCGCCTGGACCTGCCGCTGGACAACCTGCAGGCGCTGGCGGAAACCGGCATCGAGGCCATCCTGCAACACGCCTCCGTCGCGCGGCCGAAACTGATCGTCGCCGACTCCGTCCAGACCCTGTGGACCGAATCGCTCACCGCTGCGCCCGGCTCCGTCAGCCAGGTGCGCGAGAGCGCCGCGCGGTTGGTGCGCTACGCCAAGGAGACCGGCACGGCCGTGTTCCTGGTGGGCCACGTGACCAAGGAGGGCGGCATCGCCGGTCCGCGCGTGCTCGAGCACATGGTCGATGCGGTGTTGTATTTCGAAGGGGAGAGCGGCAGCCGGTTCCGCGTGCTGCGCGCGTTCAAGAACCGCTTCGGCGCCGTGAACGAACTGGGTGTCTTCGCGATGGGCGAAAAGGGCCTGAAGGAAGTGCCCAATCCGTCGGCGATCTTCCTGTCCGGCAGCGCCCAGCAGCCCGGCAGCTGCGTGATGGTCACCCGCGAGGGCACGCGTCCGTTGCTGGTGGAAGTGCAGGCGCTGGTGGACAGCTCGCCGCTGTCCAACCCGCGGCGCGTGGCGGTGGGCCTGGAGCAGAACCGCCTGGCCATGCTGCTGGCCGTGCTGCACCGGCACGGCGGCGTGGTGGTGGGCGACCAGGACGTGTTCGTGAATGTCGTCGGCGGCATCCGCTTGCAGGAAACCGCGGCCGACCTGCCGGTGCTGCTGGCCGTGCTGTCCTCGCTGCGCGACCGCCCGCTGGCCGAGAAGACCATCGCCTTCGGCGAAGTAGGCCTGTCCGGCGAGATCCGCCCCGTGCCCAACGGCGAAGAGCGCCTGCGCGAAGCGGCCACGCACGGCTTCAAGCGCGCCATCGTGCCCAAGGGCAACGCGCCGAAGTCGGGCACGTTCAAGGGCCTAGAGGTAGTGGCGGTGGAGCGGCTGTCGCAGGCGCTGGAGGCGGCTGCGGAGTAGGGGGCAAATGTTGTGGGAGCGACGTAAGTCGCGACTACAAAGCCGCTGGTTTCCACTTGGGAAGTAGATTCACCGTCGCGACTTACGTCGCTCCCACAAGTCGGTTAAGCGCGCCTCAACACCATTTCATAGACGAACTTGCTGCCGAAGAACGCCAGCAGCAGCAGCGCCATCGCGGCGAGGGTCCAGCGGACGGCTTTCACGCCTCGCCAGCCGTAGCGCCAGCGGCCGACCAGCAGGGCGCCGAACGCCAGCCATGACAGCACGCTCAGCACGGTCTTGTGGCTGAGCTTCTGGGCCAGAAAGTTCTCCACGAACAGCACGCCGGTCAGCAGCGTGGCGGTCAGCAGGATGAAGCCGACCGTGATCGTGCGGAACAGCAGGTCCTCCAGTTCGGTCAGCGGCGGCAGGGCGCGCAGCCAGAGGTGGAATTCGCGCCGGCGCAGGGCGCGTTCCTGCGCCCACAGCATCACCGCCAACAGCGCGGCGATGGCCAGTGCGGCGTAGGCCAGCAGCGCGAGCCAGGCGTGCAATTGCAGACGCCAGTCGAGCCCGCTCGAGGCTTGGTGACCATAGACGTGGTACGCCGCCAGCAACAGGGCGGCCAACGGGAACGCGACCACGCCCAGTGCCGCCATCCGGCCCTGGACCGCGACCAGCAGGGTCATTGCCGCCATGCCCAGCGCCACCAGCGAGAGCGCGGCGAAGAAATGCATGTCCGGTCCGCCCGGCGTGCGCCAGGCCACCAGCAAGTGGTAGGCCCCGTGCAGCGCCACCGCCCCCAGTGCCGGCCACAGCCAGGGACGCGAAGTCTCGCCGGTATCGCGGGCCACGGTTCGGACCAGCAGGCCGGCGGCCAGCAGATACAGCGCAACGGCGATGAGAATGACTGTCATCCGGAGAGTGTCGCACAGCGGGCCGCGCCGGCGCAGGGGCGCGGGCGGCCTGTGCGGGCGGCAACGGAGGCGGAAGGGCGGGGCCGCTATAATCGCCGTCCGTTTTCCCCTGGCCTGCCTGCTTCCATGTTCGAATCCCTGACCCAGCGACTCTCCGGCACTATCGAACGCCTGCGCGGCCGTGGCCGCCTGAGCGAGGAGAACATCCGCGAGGCCACCCGCGAGGTCCGCATCGCCCTGCTGGAGGCCGACGTCGCCCTGCCGGTGGTGCAGGCGCTGATCGAGCGAATCAAGGTGCGCGCCGTGGGCCAGGAGGTGCTGAAGTCACTTACGCCCGGTCAGGCGCTGATCAAGGTGGTCCGCGACGAGCTGACCGCGGTGATGGGTTCGCAGGCCAGCGATCTGAACCTCAACGTGCCCGCGCCCGCCGTCATCCTGATGGCCGGCCTGCAGGGCGCCGGCAAGACCACCACTGTCGGCAAGCTGGCCAAGCACCTGCGCGAGAAGCGCAAGAAGAAGGTCATGGTGGTCAGTGCGGACGTGTACCGCCCGGCCGCGATCGAGCAGTTGAAGACGCTGGCGCAGCAGGTGGACGTGCTGTTCTTCCCGTCCGACGCCGGCCAGAAGCCGGAGGACATCGTGCGCGCCGCCATCGACGATGCGCGCAAGTCCTTCGTCGACGTGCTGCTGGTCGATACCGCCGGTCGCCTGGCGATCGACGAGGCCATGATGGCCGAGATCAAGGCGCTGCACGCGGCGGTCAAGCCGGTGGAAACGCTGTTCGTCGTCGACGCGATGACCGGCCAGGACGCCGCCAACACCGCCAAGGCCTTCAGCGAAGCGCTGCTGCTCACGGGCGTGGTGCTGACCAAGACCGACGGCGATGCGCGCGGTGGCGCGGCGTTGTCGGTCCGCTACATCACCGGCAAGCCGATCAAGTTCATCGGCGTGGGCGAAAAGCCCGACGGCCTGGATGTGTTCCACCCCGAGCGTGTGGCCAACCGCATCCTCGACATGGGCGACGTGCTGTCGCTGGTCGAGCAGGTGGAGCAGAGCGTCGACCGCGAGAAGGCCGAGAAGCTGGCCGCGAAAGTCATCAAGGGCAAGAAATTCGACCTCAACGACATGCGCGACCAGCTGGAGCAGATGCAAAACATGGGCGGCATCGGCGGCCTGATCGACAAGCTGCCCGGCATGGGCCAGATCCCCGAGCATGTGAAGCAGCAGGTGCAGCAGGGCAAGGAAGTGCCGCGCATGATCGCCATCATCAATTCCATGACGAAGAAGGAGCGCCGCAATCCGGCGCTGCTCAATGGCTCGCGCCGCGCGCGCATCGCCAAGGGCGCCGGCCTGACGCCGGCCGACGTCAACAAGCTGATGAAGCAGTATCAGCAGATGGAAAAGATGATGGGCAAGCTCGCCGGCGGCGGCATGAAGGGCATGATGCGCAACATGAAGAGCATGATGGGCGGCCGGGGCGGCATGCCGTTCCGCTAAGGCTTTCGCTTGTTGTGGGAGCGACGTAAGTCGCGACCGTACACCTACAGCTTTCATGATGTTTTCTTTGCCGCGGTGGCGACTCACGTCGCTCCTACAAGGGAATCAGGAGTCGCCCGCATGACCTCGGCCTTCCTCAACGGCAAGCCTGCCACCGCCGACGACCTGCGTGCGCTTGCGCTGGCCAACTACGGTCACTTCACCTCGATGCAGGTGCGCGACGGTGCCGTGCAGGGGCGCGACCTGCACGTCGAGCGACTGGAAACCGCCACGCAAGCGTTGTTCGGCACGTCGCTCGATGGCGCGTCTGCGCTGCGGCAGTCCGCGCATGCGATGGAATCGGTCGGGCTGCGCGACGCGTCCGTGCGCATCACCGTGTTTTCCCTGCATTTCGACTACCGCGATCCGGCGCGCGCGGTGACGCCGCATGTCCTGATCACGTTGTCGCCTCCCGCGGCGAGCGAAAAGCCGGCGCTGCGCGTGAAGACCTACCCGTTCGTGCGTCCACTGCCGCAGTTCAAGCACGTGGGCACGTTTCCGCTGTTCCACTATCGCCGGCAGGCGCTGGCGGACGGCTTCGACGATGCGCTGTTCGTCGATCCGGCGGGGCAAGTGGTGGAGGGCTCGATCTGGAACCTGGGCCTCTGGGACGGCGACACCGTCATCTGGCCCGAGGGGCCGGCCCTGCGGGGCACGGCCGAACGGCTGCTGCAGGCCGCCCTGACCCGGGCCGGCGTGCCGCAGCGGTCGACGCCGGTGCCGCGGGAAGACCTCGGGCGGTTCAAGGCCGCTTTTGCCTGCAACGCCAGTGGGTTACAGCCGGTGGTGGGTGTCGACGCTGTCGCATGGGGCATTGATACGGCCCTGATGACACGAATGGCGGGGGCGTTGGAAGCCTCGCCTTGGGAGCCACTTGCCTGACCGGGAAGGCCGAAGACCTCAGGTGGGTTTTCCAGACCGATTCAATGGCTTAGAATAGCCGGCTTACCTCGCCATTCTGGCGACTGGGCAACACTGGAAAACACCATGGTCAAGATCCGTCTCACCCGCGGCGGCGCGAAGAAGCGTCCGTTCTACCACATCATCGTCACCGACTCGCGCAGCGCGCGTGACGGCCGCAACATCGAGCGCGTGGGTTACTACAACCCCGTCGCCGCCGGCAACGAAAAGCGCGTCGAGCTGGACATCGCGCGCGTCGACCATTGGGTCGGCAATGGCGCCCAGCTGACCGAGAAGGTCCGCAACCTGTACAAGGAAGCCACCAAGTCCGCTCCGGCGGCCTGAGTGGTCCGGCCGCGCTTCGCGCGCGGCCTTTTCGCATGAGCCAAGAGCGCCCGACCGATCCGCAGAAGATGATTCTGCTGGGCAGGTTCCTGGGCGCTTTTGGTGTGCGCGGCCAGGTGAAGATCGAATCCTGGACCGAGCCGCGCGACGCCATCTTCCGCTATCAGCCGTGGACGCTGCGCGATGCCCGTGGCGGCGAGCGCGAGCTCACCGGCGTGCGTGGCAAGGCGTCCGGCAAGCACCTCGTCGCCACGCTGCCCGAGATCGAGGACCGCGACGCGGTCGAAGCGCTGCACGGCATCGAGATCCACGTGCCGCGTTCGGCGCTGCCAGCGCCGCAGCCTGGCGAGTTCTATTGGGTCGACCTGGAAGGCCTGCGCGTGGTGAACAGCGACGGCACCGACTTCGGTACGGTCTCCCACCTGTTTTCCACCGGTTCGAACGATGTGCTGGTGGCGCGCGGCGACCGTGAACGGCTGATTCCCTTCGTCGAACCCGATTTCGTCCGCTCGGTGGATTTCGAGGCGGGCGTGGTCACGGTGGACTGGGACCCCGAGTTCTAGCCGCTTCGCCGGCGACCGCCTTGGCGGTTACCCTGCTTCCCCAACGAGCTGCAGCCGATCGCCATGCGCATCGACGTCATGACGCTGTTTCCCGACTTCATCGCTCAGGCCGCGGCCGTGGGTGTGGTCGGGCGTGCGCAGGAGCGCGGGCTGCTGTCGCTGCACGGCTGGAATCCCCGCGACTACGCCACCGGCGGCTACCGTCGCGTGGACGACCGTCCGTTCGGCGGTGGCCCAGGCATGGTGATGCTGGTCGAACCATTGCTGGCCTGCCTGGCGGCGGTGCGCGCCGCGGATCCGGCGCCGGCGCCGGTGATCTACATGAGCCCGCAGGGCGCCCCGCTGACGCAGAAGAAGGCGCGCACCCTCGCCGCCCTGCCGCGCATGATCCTGCTTTGCGGACGCTACGAGGGTGTGGACGAGCGGTTCCTCAAGGCGGAAGTCGACGAGGAACTGTCCATCGGCGACTACGTGCTGTCCGGCGGCGAACTGGCCGCCGCCGTGGTCATCGACGCTGTGGGGCGGCTGCAGGAGGGCGCGCTGAACGATGCGGACTCCGCCGTTCAGGACAGTTTCGAGGGCGATGGTCTGCTGGATTGCCCACACTACACCCAGCCATCGAGCCATCCGCTGGGTGATGTGCCTGCCGTCCTGCGCTCGGGCGACCACGCCGCAATCGCGCGCTGGCGGCGGCAGCAGGCCCTGGGGCGGACCTGGCTCCGTCGCCCGGACCTGCTGGACGAAACCGGCCTGTCCAAGGCCGACCGGGCCCTGCTGGATGCGTTCCGTGCCGGCCTGGCAGGGCAGGATGGGTCAGGGTAGCCACCCGGGCGGAAAATCCGGTAGAATGCGCGACCCTTGGGCGGTTCACGCCCCCGGACCCTATAAGAATATCGTGCAGCGCAATCCGGCGACTGCATCAGTTTCCGTTGTCGCAAGACACGATCACGCATACAAGCATTGGTGCCAACATGAGCAAGCTCCTCCAGGAATTCGAAGCCTCCCAGATCACGCGCGAGCTGCCCGCGTTCGGCCCCGGTGACACGGTCGTCGTCAACGTGAAGGTGAAGGAAGGCAATCGCGAGCGCGTGCAGGCGTACGAAGGCGTCGTCATCGCCAAGAAGAACGCCGGCCTGAACTCCGCCTTCACCGTGCGCAAGATCTCGCACGGCTACGGCGTGGAGCGCGTGTTCCAGACCCACAGCGCCTCGATCGACTCGGTCGAAGTCAAGCGCCGCGGCAAGGTCCGCGCCGGCAAGCTGTATTACCTGCGCGACCTGGAAGGCAAGGCTGCCCGCATCAAGGAAGACCTGGCCGCCAACGCCGCCGCCAAGGCCGCACGCCTGGCCGCCGCCGCAGAGTAATCCTCGTCGGTTACGCGTCCTAAACGGCCACCTTCGGGTGGCCGTTTGCGTTTGGGCGTTACGTGTTCACTCCTGATCGCCGAGGCGATCCGTCATTTTGCCGAACGAGCGCCTGCATGCCGAACACCCCATCCACGCCGATCTTCCGTGCTCTCGTGGTGATCGGCGGCCTTCTCGCGGGGGGCAGCATTCTTGCCGCTAACTCACCCAGCAAGAATGTCACGCTGGACACCCTCTCGCCGCTGGCGTCCGCCCCCGAGCTGACGTCGCGCCTGCTGTCACCGGTGACGCAGGACCGCATCGCCAAGTTTCGCGAGAAGGTGAACGTCAGCCTCAAGGAGCAGACGATCAAGGTAGGTGAGGAACCGTTCGAAGTGTTCGTTCCTGAACCTGCCGCCGACGGCACGTACGGTCTCATGGTTTTCGTCTGGCCCGCCGACGACATCCAGGTGCCCGAGGGTTGGTGGCGGGTGTTCCGCGACGAACACATGATCTACGTGGCATCGCGGAGGTCGAGCAACGTCGAAAACATCTTCGACAGGCGTGTGCCGCTGGCGCTGCACGGCTACGAATACGTGCGCAGCCGCTACGCCATCGATCCCGCGCGGGTTTACATCGGCGGTTTCTCGGGCGGCTCGCGGACCGCCCAACGCGTGGCGATGGCCTACCCGGATGTGTTCAGCGGCGTGTTCCTCGTGGGGGGCAGCGACTCCTTGGGCGGGGAGAGCGGCTTCACCCTGCCGTCGGCGGCGCTGTCGCGCCTGATGCAGCGGCAGACGCGCTTCGTGTTTGCGACCGGCGGCAACGACTTCCCCAACCGGGCCAAGGATGCGCGCACGCGGAAGAATCTGGAGGCGCTGTGCATGCAGGGCCTGCGGGTGGTCCCGCAGAACGGCGTGGAGCACTGGGTGCCGGACGGCCGAGGTTTCCGGCGGGTGATGAACGAACTGGAACGACCGGTCGACGCGACGCCCGACGCTGACACGTGCCTGGCGGGCCTGGACCACGACATCGGCAGGCAGCTCGATCAGGTGGCGGCAAAGGTGGACGAGGGCAAGCTCGACGAAGCCCAGCGATTGCTGGCGCAGGTTGACGCGCAGTACGGCGGGCTGGCCGCACCTCGCAGCGTGGAATTGTCGCGCGCCATCGCCAACAGGGCGGGGCTTTATGAACTGCCGTAGCGCCTCGCAGTGCGCGTCCTGACAATGGCATGATGGTCCTGCATTATCGCGCTCCAATTCTCCAGCTTACGCTACGCGCCACCGATTCACGATGCAGAAACAAGAATCCACGGTTGAGGCCACCCGCCTCGATATCTGGCTATGGGCGGCACGCTTCTTCAAGACCCGCAGTCTTGCCAAGCATGCCGTCGAGACAGGCAAGGTCGACGTGGGTGGGCAGCGGGCGAAGTCCTCGCGCGCGGTGCGTGTGGGTGATGTGTTGGCGATCACGCGCGGCGAGGAAACCTATGAGGTCGAAGTGCGCGGGGTGAGCGACCAGCGCGGTCCTGCGCCCGTGGCGCGGATGCTGTACCTCGAATCGGAAGCGTCGCGTCAGAAGCGCGAAGCGGTCCTCGCATCACGGCGTGCAGAGCGCGCCGGTTACCAGGCACCGGAATCCAAGCCCGACAAGCGGGCGCGGCGCCTGATCCGCGCGCTGGGCGACATCGACGCGATGTAAAAAAGGGCGCCGAGGCGCCCTTCTTCTTCTTGCATCATGCGGGCCGCTCAGCGTCCGCCACCGAACATGCCGCTGCCCATCTTCAGGATGTCGCCCAGGCCCAGCTGTCCGTCACCATCCTGATCCAGCACCGCACCGAGCAGGCCACCGCCTAGGCCGCCTTGCTGCTGCACCTGGCGCTGCTCCTGGCCCAGCACTTCGGCCAATCCCAAAGGATTGTTCTGCGCGCCGCCCTGGGTCATGCGCTGGGCGATGAAGGCGAGCACGATCGGGGCAAGGATCTTCAGCAACTGGCCGGCACGTTCGCCGCCCAGGCCGGTCGCCTGGCCGAGGCCGAGTTCCGCGCGGTTCTGTTGGCCGCCGAAGACATGACCGAGGATGCCGGCACCGTTGGCTTGCGGCGACGCCGCGCCGCCCAGGACCGCACCCAGCACGCTGCCGATATCCAGACCGCTGTGGTTGCGCTGCAATGCGCCGAACAGCGCTTCCGCGCCTTGCGGCTGTGCCGTGTTGCGGCCCAGTGCGCCCAGCAGCAGCGGCAGCGCGGCGCCGACGGCGGTGGAAGCCTGCATCTGGCCGATGCCAAGCTGTTGCGAGACCTGCTGCATCGGCGCGCCCTGCAACTGGGCGAAGAGTTCTTCTGCGAGGGAAGCGGTGCTCATCGTGCGTTCGTCCTCCTGGACGGGTGGGAAGCCGCGGATGATGCTAGCGCCAATCTGACCGTTTACCGACTCACAGTTGCAGCGGCCCGACCGACGGAAACGACGACGCCGCATGCCTCGCAGGTCATGCGGCGTCGAAGGCGCGGCGTGCGCGATCAGCGCAAGTCGAAGCGATCCAGTTCCATGACCTTCACCCACGCGGCGGCGAAGTCCTTCACGAACTTGTCCTTGCCGTCCGCGCTGGCGTAGACCTCGGCCACGGCGCGCAGCACCGAATTGGAGCCGAACACCAGGTCCACCCGGCTGCCCGTCCACTTTTTCGTCCCCGTCTTGCGGTCGTGCCCGGCGTAGCTGTTCTCGCCGGTGGGCTTCCACTCCGTGCCCATGTCGAGCAGGTTGACGAAGAAGTCGTTGCTGAGCGTGCCCGGCTTGTCGGTGAGCACGCCCGCGTCGCCACCATCGGCGTTGGCGCCGAGCACGCGCAAGCCGCCGACCAGGGCGGTCATCTCGGGCGCGGTCAACGTCAGCAGCTGCGCCTTGTCCACCAGCAAGTGTTCGGCGGGGATGGCGGAGCGCCCCTTGAGGTAATTGCGGAAGCCATCGGCGAACGGTTCCAGCACGGCGAACGATTCCACATCCGTCTGGTCCTGTCGTGCGTCGGTGCGGCCCGGTCGGAACGGCACGGTGAGCGCGATGCCCCCGGCCTTTGCCGCCTGTTCGATGCCTACACCGCCCGCCAGCACGATCAGGTCGGCCAGCGAAACCTTCTTGCCGCCGCTGGCGTCCAGGTTGAACTCCATCTGGATGCGCTCCAGCGCTTTGATCACCTTCGCCAATTGTTCCGGCCGATTGACCGCCCAGTCCTTCTGCGGCGACAGGCGAAGGCGCGCGCCGTTCGCGCCGCCGCGCTTGTCGCCGCCGCGGAACGTGGACGCCGACGCCCAGGCGGTGGACACGAGCTCCGCCACGGACAGACCGGCCGCGGCGATCTTGCCTTTCAACGCGTCGATGTCGGCCGCGTCGATGGTCGCGTAGTCGGCATGGGGCAGGGGGTCCTGCCAGATCAGCTCTTCCTTCGGCACTTCGGGGCCGAGGTAGCGGACGCGCGGGCCCATGTCGCGGTGGGTCAGCTTGAACCACGCGCGCGCGAATGCGTCGGCGAACGCCTGCGGGTTTTCGAGGAAGCGCTTGGAGATCGGGCCGTAGATCGGATCGAAGCGCAGCGACAAGTCGGTGGTCAGCATCTTGGGGCGCTGCTTCTTCGTCTTGTCATGCGCGAACGGCACATCCTCCGGCGCGTCCTTGGCGACCCACTGGTGGGCACCGGCGGGCGACTTCTCCAACTCCCATTCGAAGCCGAACAGGTTCTCGAAAAACTTGTTGCTCCAAAGCGTCGGTGTCTGCGTCCAGGTCACTTCGATGCCCGAAGTGATGGTGTCGCCGGCCTTGCCGCTGCCGAACTTGTTGTGCCAGCCGAAGCCCTGTTGTTCCAGATCGCCGGCTTCGGGTTCGGCACCCACGTTGTCGGCCGGGCCGGCACCATGGGTCTTGCCGAAGGTATGGCCACCGGCGATCAGCGCAACGGTCTCTTCGTCGTCCATCGCCATCCGGCCGAAGGTATCGCGGATGTCCTTCGCGGCGAGCAATGGATCGGGATTGCCGTCGGGGCCCTCCGGGTTCACGTAGATCAGGCCCATCTGCACGGCGGCGAGCGGGTTCTCCAGCCGGCGCGAGTGCACGTCGCCATCGGCGTCGTCATCGGACACCAGCACGCCGGCATCGCCGGGCTTCTCGACGCCTTCCGAGCCATGCGCGTAACGGATGTCGCCACCCAGCCATGTCGTCTCGCGGCCCCAGTACACGTCCTGGTCCGGTTCCCACACATCCTCGCGGCCGCCGCCGAAGCCGAACGTGCGGAAGCCCATCGTTTCCAGCGCGACGTTGCCGGCCAGGATCATCAGGTCGGCCCAGGAAATCGCCTGGCCGTACTTCTGCTTCACCGGCCACAGCAGCCGGCGCGCCTTGTCCAGGCTCACGTTGTCCGGCCAGCTGTTGAGCGGTGCGAAGCGCTGCTGGCCCCGTCCGCCACCGCCACGGCCGTCGCCGATGCGGTAGGTGCCCGCGCTGTGCCACGCCATGCGGATGAAGAGACCGCCGTAATGGCCGAAGTCCGCCGGCCACCAGTCCTGCGAGTCGGTCATCACGTCGCGCAGGTCCTTCTTCAGCGCGTGGTAGTCGAGCTTCTTGAAGGCCGCTGCGTAATCGAAACCTTCGTCCAGCGGATTGGAACGCTCGGAGTGCTGGTTCAGCAGCTCCAGCCGCAACTGGTCCGGCCACCAGTCGCGGTTCCCGGTACCACCGCCGGCGGATGCGTGGAACGGGCATTTGGATTCGGTCGTCATGGATTTCCTTCCTTTGGCGGTGGATGAGCGGACGGGAGTTGGAACACGCGAAGGCGACGCAGGCGGTCCCCGACAGGGCCTGCGTATGGATTGGGTCAGGGAGGCGGAGCGGGAGGATCCGCAGGTGCGGCGTCGGGACGGACCGTCGTGGGAAGCATGGGCTCACGTCCTCGGGGCGTTGGCGAATGTCGACCAGACTAGGGACTGCGGACGATCAATGAAAATCGTTTGTGGCAAACAATCCGATAGCGTCATTCAATGGTGCGTTGCGCCATCAGATGCCCCAAAGAGCGCCACGATACGCCGCGTGCGTTACGCAAGTGTTGTAGCCACGTGCGCGCATCGCCCCTGCAGGAGCGCAGGACCGCCGGCGAGGGCGGCACCGCTGCGCAAGGTCAGAGCAGTGCCTTCAGGCGGTAGAGCGCTTCGAGGGCCTGCTTGGGCGTGAGGTCGTCGGGGTCGAGCGCCGCCAGCGCTTCCTGCGCGGCCGAGGGCGCGGCGGCGAAGAGTCCGAATTGCTGTGGAGCATCCAGCGCCTGGGGCGCCATGTCCGATGCGTGCGTTTCGCGGCCGCGCTGTTCCAGTTCCGCCAGGCGCCGGCGCGCCTGTTGCAGCGTGGCCCTTGGCAAGCCGGCGAGCGCAGCGACCTGCAGGCCGAAGCTGCGGTCCGCCGCGCCTTCCTTCACCGCGTGCATGAAGACCAGCGCATCGCCGTGCTCGACCGCATCAAGGTGGACGTTGGCGATGCCGCTGCCGGGCTCGCCGGCCAGCGCGGTCAGTTCGAAATAGTGCGTGGCAAACAGCGTGTAGCAGCGGTTCGCCGTCGCGAGATGGCGGGCCACTGCATCGGCGAGCGCGAGGCCGTCGTAGGTCGAGGTGCCGCGGCCGATCTCGTCCATCAGCACCAGCGACTGCGCGGTGGCGTGGTGGAGGATGTAACTCGTCTCCGCCATCTCGACCATGAAGGTCGACTGGCCGCGGGCAAGATCGTCGCCGGCGCCGATGCGGGTCAGGATGCGGTCGATCGGACCGAGCACGGCGCGCGAGGCGGGCACGAAGCTGCCGATGTGGGCCAGCAGCACAATCAGCGCGTTCTGCCGCATGTAGGTGCTCTTGCCGCCCATATTCGGGCCGGTGATCACCAGCATCCTTCGCGCCTCGTCCAGGCGCAGGTCATTGGGTTCGAACGGCTCCTTGCGCACGGCCTCGACGACCGGATGGCGGCCGCGCTCGATGCACAGTCCGGGCGCGTCGCTCAGTTCGGGCTGCGCCCAGTCCAGTTCCTGCGCACGCTCGGCGAAGGCGGCCAACACATCGAGTTCGCTCAGCGCGGCGGCGCAGCGCTTGAGCGGTTCCAGGCGCGCGTTGAGGGTGTCCAGCAGGGCGTCGTAAAGCAGCTTCTCGCGCGACAGCGAGCGCTCTCGCGCGGAGAGCACCTTGTCCTCGAACTGCTTCAACTCTTCGGTGATGTAGCGCTCGGCGCCGGTCAGGGTCTGCCGCCGCGTGTAGTGCACCGGCGCGCGTTCGGCCTGGCCCTTGCTGATCTCGATGTAATAGCCGTGCACGCGGTTGTAGCCGACCTTGAGCGTGGCGATGCCGCTGCTCTCGCGCTCGCGCGCTTCCAGGTCGACCAGGAACTGGTCCGCATTCGTACTCAGCTGCCGCAGTTCGTCGAGTTCGGCGTCGTAGCCGTTGGCCAGTACGCCGCCGTCGCTGAGTTTCGGCGGAGGCTGCGGCGCCACGGCGGCGAGCAGCAGGGCTGCGGTGTCGTCGTGCTCGCCCAGCGCGGTGGCGAGCGCCTGCAGGCGCGGTGAGTCGAGGGGAACCAGATGATTGCGGACGTCCGGCAGCAGTGCGAGGCCATCGCGCAGCGTGGACAGGTCGCGCGGGCGCGCCGAGCGCAGCGCGACGCGAGTGAGGATGCGCTCGAGATCACCAAGTGCACGGAACCCGGTCCGCAGGTCCCGTTCCGCACCGCCCATCAGCGTGGCTACGGCGTGGTGGCGTTCGCCGAGCACGCGACGGTCGCGCAGGGGTCGGTGCAGCCAGCGTCGCAGCAAGCGGCCACCCATCGGCGTCACGGTGGTGTCCAGCACGCCGAGCAGGGTGTGCCGGGTATCGCCATCGACGCGGGTGTCGAGTTCCAGGTGCCGGCGGGTGGCGGCGTTCATCGCGATGGCATCGCCGGCCGACTCCAC
This sequence comes from Pseudoxanthomonas sp. G3, assembly GCF_057654715.1. Taxonomy (NCBI): domain Bacteria; kingdom Pseudomonadati; phylum Pseudomonadota; class Gammaproteobacteria; order Lysobacterales; family Lysobacteraceae; genus Pseudoxanthomonas; species Pseudoxanthomonas sp. G3. The sequence goes on along the minus strand of NZ_CM172805.1, from coordinate 2,783,974 downwards.
CGCGATCGCGGTGAGGTGCGGCAGCCGCTGCTTCTGGGTTTCTTCCACGTAACCGAGCAGCGCACCGGCGGCGCCGGTCGCCAGTGCCTTGTCGTCGATGCCAAAGCCGGTCAGGTCGTGCAAGCCGAAGAAGGCCAGCAACTGTCGACGCCCGCTGTCGGGATCGAACAGCCACGGTGCGCGCCGACGAAGGCCGGTGCGCTGCTGCAGGAAGGCCGGGAGCCCTTCTTCGTCGGGGACCAGCAGTTCGGCCGGTTCCAGTCGCGCGAGTTCGGCCTCCAGGGCGTCGTCGCTGTCGACTTCGTTGACCATGAAGCGTCCGCCGGCCAGATCGGCCCAGGCCAGGCCATAGCCCGAGCGGCCGCGACTGATGGTCATCAGCAAGGTATCGCGACGTTCGTTGAGCAGGGCTTCGTCGGTCACCGTGCCCGGCGTGACCACGCGGACCACTTTGCGCTCCACCAGCCCTTTCGCCAGCGCCGGGTCGCCGATCTGCTCGCAGATGGCCACCGACTCGCCCAACGCCACCAATCGCGCCAGGTAGCCCTCGCAGGCATGCACGGGCACGCCCGCCATCGGGATCGGCGCACCGCCGGAACTACCGCGCTGGGTCAGGGTAATGTCGAGCAGCCGGGCGGCCTTGCGGGCATCGTCGTAGAACAACTCATAGAAATCGCCCATCCGGAAGAACAACAGCAAGTCCGGGTACTCCGCCTTGGCGGCGAAGAACTGCTTCATCAGGGGCGTGTGTTCCGACTTGTCTTTGCTCACGAGGTCAGCAGGGAAGGGGAGGCAAAAGGACGCTGATTGTAGCCGCTGGCCGGTCCCACGCCGGCGCCCTGCAGAAGCCCCATGGCACCGCATCGGCCGTGCGGTGGGCCGCCTTCCGAGTCCAGATGGAGCATCGCGGCGTAACCGAAGTTCCGCACGATCGTTCGAAAAATCAGTGGGTTATCCATGCCAAAGTGATGTCCTGCGTATCGACGCAGTGCAGAATGCCGCGCTGTGAAGCGGGTGTTAATTTCGCATTGACGCAAGGGGAGTTGCGTTCGTCATCGGCGGCATCGCCGCCCGTCAACATCGGGATCACTGCAAGTACGCGTCGCTCAGAACATGACCCTTGGGAGGGGAGAACATGGTCACTGCATCACCCAGGCATAAAGCGCTTTCGCTCGCCGTCTTCGCTGCGCTCTGCAGCTCGCATGCCTATGCGCAACAAGCCGCCGCACCGGCTGGTGAAGAGGAGCCCACCACGCTGGCCACCATGACGGTGACCGCGCAGAAGCGCGAGGAGGCCATGCAGGATGTGCCGATCGCCGTGACCGCGTTGCCCGAACAGCTGTTGCAGGATACCGGCGTGCGCGACATCAAGGACCTGCAGGTTCTGGTGCCCGGCCTGACGGTGACCAGCACGCAGAGCGAGGCCATCACCACCGCGCGCATCCGCGGTATCGGCACCGTCGGCGACAACGTCGGCCTGGAGTCCTCGGTCGGCGTGGTGATCGACGGTGTTTACCGCCCGCGCAACAGCGTGGGTTTCGGCGATCTCGGCCAGCTTGAGCGCATCGAAGTGCTGAAGGGCCCGCAGGGCACGGTGTTCGGCAAGAACACCTCGGCCGGCGTCATCAACGTGGTGACACGCCGTCCCGGTTACACGCAGAGCGCCGAAGGCGAAGTCACCGTGGGGAACTACGGCGCGATGGGCGTGTCCGGCAGCTACAACGATGCGCTGGGCGAAGCGGGCGCCTTCAACATCTACGCGGCGAAGCGCAAGCGCGATGGCTGGATGGACGTGCGCACCGGCAGCGGTCCGCGCCAGGAAACGGACGATTACGACCAGAACTTCCACACGGTGCGCGGCAAGCTGCTGCTGGAGCCGACCGACACCCTGGATATCCTGGTGTCGGGCGACTTCACCAGTCGCGAAGAGAATTGCTGTACGGCCGTGCAGACGACGGTCGGCGCGACTGCCGCCATCCTCAACCGCCTGGTGAATGGCCAGGCCGTGGCTGCACCGGGCGACGATCCGTTCGATCGCGTCGCTTACAGCAACCGTCCGACCACGCAGGACATCAAGGACAGCGGCGTCTCGGTGGAGGTCACCTGGGACTCGCCCTGGTTCGGCAATGCCACGCTGACCTCGATCACCGCGCAGCGCAAGTGGGAGGCCATCAACGGCCTGGACTACGACTTCAGCACGGCCGACATCCTGTACCGCAACGCGGACGAGGACGAATCCTTCACCGGCTTCGACACCTTCAGTCAGGAATTCCGCCTGACCGGCGCCACCGATCGGATCGATTGGATGGTGGGTGCGTTCTATTCCGATGAGGACCTCGACCGCACCGAGACCTACCGGATCGGCCCGCACTACGAGCCCTACCTGTCGGTTGCGCTGCTGTCGATCATCAATCCCGCGTTGGGCCAGTCGCCGACGGCGCCGCTGTTCCTGTCGCAAGCCAGTGGTCGCCCCTTCGGCACCGTGTTCGCCGGCCTGGGCGCGCTGGATACCTATCAGCAGAACGCGAAGAGCACCGCGCTGTTCACCAACAACACTTGGCATGCCACCGATGCGCTCGACATCACCCTGGGCCTGCGCTACACCCGGGAGAAGAAGCACCTGATTTCCAACTACAGCAATCCCAACGGCGGCGCCGGCTGTGGTGCGATGCTCGCCAACCCGGCGCAGGTGGTGGCGGCACTCGTGGCGCGCGGCCTGACCGTCGCCCAGGCATCTGCCGCGGCGCCCACCGTCGTGGGCTACGGCTGCCTGCCGTGGGCAAATCCCCTCCACAACGCGCCCACGCGCGACACCGTGCAGGAGCGCGAGGAGAAGGAATGGTCGGGTACGGTGAAAGCCGCGTACCGCTGGAACGACAACATCATGACGTACGCTTCGTTCGCGCGCGGCTACAAAGGGGGCGGTTTCAACCTCGATCGGGTGCAGTCGTCCAACGGGCTCAGCAGCGGCAGTGCGAACGGCATCATTCCGGTCCTGGACACGTCGTTCCCGGGCGAGTTCGTCGACAGCTATGAACTGGGGACGAAGACCACCTGGCTGGACGGCAACCTGTTGTTGAATGCCACGTTGTTCCACCAGAAGTATGAGGACTTCCAGCTCAACAGCTTCCTCGGCACGAGCTTCGTCGTGCGTTCGATCCCGGAGGTCACCTCGCAGGGCCTCGACGCGGAACTGCTGTGGCAGCCGCGCTCGATCCGCGGGCTGATGTTTCAGAGCGGCCTGATGTACGCCGATACCAAGTATGGGGACAACATCCCCGGCGGCGACTTCGTCGCCCCGACCGGCGCGCTGTACAAGCTGCCGGGTGCGCAGATGAGCTTCGCGCCGAAATGGTCCGGCTCCGCGTCCGTGACGTACGAATGGGACGTGGGCAGCCTGATGGCGCGCTTCAACATCGGCGCCAAGTACGTGTCCAAGTACAACACCGGCTCCGACCTGGATCCGGAGAAGATGCAGGATGCCTACACGGTGGCCAACGCCCGCTTCGGCATCGGTGCGCAGGACCAGCGGTGGATGCTGGAATTCTGGGGCACCAATATCACCGACGAGGACTACGTGCAGGTCGGTTTCGACGGTCCGCTTCAGAACGTCTCTCCGGCACCCAACAATCCCTTCAACACCTTCAACGCGTTCCTGGGTGCGCCCCGCATGTATGGCGTAACCCTGCGCGTCCGCTACTGATCCCCCTTCGCTGATCGTGGCGAGCGGCCCGCCCCTGGCGGGCCGTTTTCTTTCCTGCGCCCTGAACCGGCGCGACAGGCGGTGGGGAAATGGGCTAAAACACGCATACCCCACCTGCAGGAACCCTGATGTCCGCTCCCTCGGATGAAGCACTGCGTGTCCTCGCCCAGGCGCTGGGCGAGCAGCTGCGGCTCGCACGCGACCGCCTGGTCACTGCGGAGAGCTGCACGGGTGGGTGGATCGCCAAGTGCGTGACCGACATCGCCGGTTCGTCGGACTGGTTCGATTGCGGCATGGCCGCCTACAGCTATGAAGCCAAACAGGCGCTGCTGGGCGTGCGTCCACAGACGCTGGAAACCCATGGCGCGGTGAGCCGCGAGACGGTCATCGAGATGGTGTCGGGCGCGCTGGTCAACTCCGGCGCCAGCATCGCGGTGGCGGTGACCGGCATCGCGGGGCCCGGAGGCGGCAGCGAGGACAAGCCGGTGGGGACGGTGTGGATCGGCTGGAAGCGGCGCGGCGGGTATGCCCGGGCGGAGGTGTTCCACTTCGAGGGCGATCGCGACGCCGTCCGCCGTCAGACGGTCGAGCGCGCGCTGACGGGACTGGCCCGGGTCTAGCAACCGTAGCGGGGTCCGCCGGCGTCGATGCCCGATAAGGCAGGGTATTGCCACGCGCTACAGTTAGTAGTAATACTACTAACCATGGACCTGACCGATACCCAGATCGCCATCCTCGCCCTGATCGCCGAGCGGCTCGAGGCCGAAGGCATGCCGCCCTCGCAGGCTGAGATCGCCAAGGCGTTCGGCTTCAAGGGGGTCAGAGCGGCCCAGTATCACCTCGAAGCCCTGGAGCAGGCCGGCGCCATCGAGCGCGTGCCCGGCCGTGCACGCGGTATCCGGGTCCTCAAGGCGCCGCCGTCGCCGCAGCCGTATCTGGCGTTTCCGGCCGCCGCCAATGACGAAGGCCTGCGTATTCCGGTGCTTGGGCAGGTCGCAGCCGGTGCCCCCATCGGGGCTGACGCAGACCACCACGATTACGTCCTGCTCGACCGCGCGTTCTTCGCCCCGGCGCCGGACTATCTGCTTAAGGTGAAGGGCGATTCGATGCGCGATGAGGGCATCTTCGATGGCGACCTGATCGGTGTGCACCGCACGCGCGACGCCCGGTCCGGCCAGATCGTGGTGGCGCGCATCGACGATGCCATCACCGTCAAGCTGCTGAAGATCGGCAAGGACCGTATCCGCTTGCTGCCGCGCAACCCCGACTACGCGCCGATCGAGGTGTTGCCGGACCAGGATTTCGCCATCGAAGGTCTCTACTGCGGCCTGGTGAGGCCGAACCGGTGACCGCACCGGTCCTCTTCGTGTTTCCCGGCTCCGCCGAACGGCGATTCCCGACCGGCGCGGGCGGCGATTCCCGATCCACGGGTGCCTGGCTCGACGTTAATGTCGTCCATGCCCGCTCCGTCGCAGTCCGTGCGATGGCCCCCCTCCACACTGATCGCACCTGACCACTTTGACTAGGACCACGACGATGGACGAGAACAAGAAGCGCGCCCTTTCCGCCGCATTGACCCAGATCGAGCGCCAATTCGGCAAGGGTTCGGTGATGCGCATGGGCGACCGGGTCATCGAGCCCGTCGAGGTCATCCCGACCGGTTCGCTGATGCTGGATCTGGCACTGGGCATCGGCGGCCTGCCCAAGGGACGTGTGGTCGAGATCTACGGTCCCGAGTCCTCCGGCAAGACCACGCTGACCCTGCAGGCCATCGCCCAATGCCAGAAGCAGGGCGGTACGGCGGCCTTCATCGATGCCGAGCACGCACTGGATCCGATCTATGCCGCGAAACTGGGCGTGAACGTGGACGACCTGCTGCTGTCGCAGCCCGATACCGGCGAGCAGGCGCTCGAGATCGCGGACATGCTGGTCCGGTCGGGTTCCATCGACATCGTGGTCATCGACTCGGTGGCCGCGCTGACGCCGAAGGCGGAAATCGAAGGCGAGATGGGCGACCAGCTGCCGGGCTTGCAGGCCCGCCTGATGAGCCAGGCGCTGCGCAAGCTGACCGGCAACATCAAGCGCTCCAACACGCTGGTGGTCTTCATCAACCAGCTGCGCATGAAGATCGGCGTGATGATGCCCGGCCAGAGCCCCGAAACGACCACCGGCGGCAATGCGCTGAAGTTCTACGCCTCGGTCCGCCTGGACATCCGCCGCATCGGCGCCATCAAGAAGGGCGATGAGATCATCGGCAACCAGACCAAGATCAAGGTGGTCAAGAACAAGCTGGCGCCCCCGTTCAAGCAGGTGGTCACCGAGATCCTGTACGGCGAAGGCATCAGTCGCGAAGGCGAGCTGATCGACATGGGCGTCGAGGCCAAACTGGTCGACAAGGCGGGTGCCTGGTACGGCTATGCCGGTGAGCGTATCGGCCAGGGCAAGGACAATGCGCGGACCTTCCTGCGCGAGAACCCGGCGGTAGCGGCCAAGCTGGAGGCGGAACTTCGCGAGAAGTTCCAGCCTGAGGAAGCCAAGCGTGATGAAGGCGCGGACGACGACAGCGACGAATAAGGCTGAACGTCTGGCGACGGGGTGCCCATGATGACGGGCGAGCATGCAGGGAGGCGCAAACCCCGCCGCCGGGGCGGCAGCGAGCAGACGCCGCTCCAACGTGCGCTCGGCCTACTGGTCCGGCGCGAACACTCCCGGCGGGAACTGTCCCGCAAGTTGACCGCACGCGGCATGGACGCGGCCGATGTGCGATCGGCCGTGGACAGGTTGGTGGACGAGGGATGGCAGAGCGACACGCGCTTTGCCGAAACCCTGGTCCGCAGCCGGGCCGCCGGTGGCCATGGCCCGCTGCGGATCCGGGCCGAACTTTCTACCCACGGGCTGGATCGTGAGGCGGTGGAAACCGCCATGGCTACCTTCGACGGCGACTGGACCGAAACGGCGTGCGACCTCGTCCGCCGGCGTTTCGGTCCAGTTGACCCCACCGATCTCGCGCAAAGGCGCAAGATCGCCGATTTCCTGATCCGTCGAGGCTTCGACGGTGCCAGTGTCAGGGCCGCCAGCCAGGCAGGGGCGGAGGACTGGGACGGGGCGGCCTGATAATCTAGCGCATTGGGTTGCTTCCGCCCGGCCGCACCCGCATGTAGCGGGTATCGCGGCGCCAGGATGCGCCTTCCAGCCAATGCCTGCCAGATGACCACGTCCAAAACCTTCAGCACCCGCCAGATCCGCCAGGATTTCCTCGATTTCTTCGCCGGCAAGGGCCATACCATCGTGCCTTCCGCCTCCCTGGTGCCCGGCAACGATCCCACCTTGCTGTTCACCAACTCCGGCATGGTGCAGTTCAAGGACGTGTTCCTCGGCGCGGAGAAGCGCAGCTATGTGCGGGCGGCCGACGTGCAACGCTGCCTGCGGGCGGGCGGCAAGCACAACGATCTGGATTCGGTGGGTTATACGGCCCGGCACCATACGTTCTTCGAAATGCTGGGCAACTGGTCTTTCGGCGACTACTTCAAGAAGGAAGCGATCGCCTGGGCGTGGGAACTGCTGACTGAGGTGTGGAAGCTGCCGAAGGAGCGCCTGCTGGTCACGGTCTATCACACCGATGACGAGGCTTACGACCTCTGGCACACCATGATCGGGCTGCCGGCCGAGCGCATCGTCCGCATCGGCGACAACAAGGGCGCGCCTTACGCGTCGGACAACTTCTGGCAGATGGCGGACACCGGTCCCTGCGGTCCGTGTACCGAGATCTTCTACGACCACGGCGACCACATCGCCGGGGGTCCTCCGGGTTCCCCGGACGAGGACGGCGATCGCTACATCGAGATCTGGAACAACGTCTTCATGCAGTTCGATCGGCAGCCCGACGGTACCTTGGTGCCATTGCCGGCGCCGTGCGTCGATACCGGCATGGGTCTGGAGCGTCTGGCGGCGGTGCTCCAGCACGTCCATACGAACTACGAAATCGACCTGTTCCAGGCACTGATCCGGAAGGCGTCCGAACTGACCGGCACAACCGACCTGGAGAATAAGTCCCTCCGCGTCATCGCCGACCACATCCGCGCCTGCAGTTTTCTGATCGTCGATGGCGTGCTGCCGTCCAACGAGGGGCGTGGTTACGTGCTGCGCCGGATCATCCGTCGCGCGCTCCGCCACGGCTGGATGCTGGGCGTGCGGCAGCCGTTCTTCCACAAGATGGTCGGCACCCTTTCCGACTTGATGGGTGATGCGTATCCGGAGTTGCCGGCGGCGCGTGACTTGGTGGAGAAAGCGCTGAAGGCGGAAGAAGAACGTTTCGCCGAAACGCTGGATGCCGGCATGCGCATTTTCGACGACGTTGCTTCACGCGTATCCGATGGTGTGATTCCGGGTGCGGACGCTTTCCGCCTTTACGACACCTATGGCTTTCCGGTCGACCTGACCGCGGACATCGCGCGTGAGCGCGGGCTGACGGTGGATATGGCCGGTTTCGATGCGGCGATGGAGCAACAGCGCGAGACCGCCCGTGCCGCTGGCAAGTTCGCCTCCAACACCGGCTTGCCGGCCGAGCTGGTCGCGCAGATTTCGCCGACGGGCTTCCTGGGTTACGACCAGCTTGATGCCGGCGGCCTGCAGGTCGTCGCATTGTTGAAGGATGGTCGTCCGGTGGCGTCGATCGATGCGGGCGACGAGGCCGTGGTAATCCTGGACCGCACGCCGTTCTATGCGGAGTCCGGTGGTCAAGTGGGTGATACCGGGGTGCTGGTCGAGCAGGGCGTCGCGTTCGATGTCGCCGATACGCTGAAGTTCGCGGGCCAGTTCCACGGCCACGTCGGTCGCGTCGCCAAGGGTAGCCTGAAGGTCGGCGATCATGTGGTCGCATCGGTCGACGCCACGCGCCGCGCCAGCACCATCCTCAACCATTCGGCCACGCACCTGCTCCACGCTGCGTTGCGCGAGGTGCTGGGCACGCATGTCCAGCAGAAGGGTTCGCTGGTGGCGCCGGACCGCCTGCGCTTCGACTTTTCCCACTTCCAGCCGCTGACGGCCGCTGAGCTGACCGAGATCGAGCGCCGGGTGAATGCGCAGGTCCGTGCCAACCACGAGGCCGAAGTTCACCACATGGGCATGCAGGAGGCGCTCGATTTCGGCGCCATGGCGCTGTTCGGCGAGAAGTACGGTGAGCACGTCCGCGTGCTGAGGATGGGCGGCTATTCCACGGAGTTGTGCGGTGGCACGCATGTCGGCCGGACCGGCGATATCGGCCTGTTCAAGTTGGTCGGCGAGAGCGGCGTATCGGCGGGCGTCCGGCGCATCGAGGCTGTGACCGGGCAGGGCGCACTGGACTACGTGGCCGATGAGGAACGTCGCCTGGCGGAGGCAGCCGCCCTGCTGGGTGGCAATGCGGCCGAAGTGGTCGAGAAGATCCGGGCGCTGACCGACCGGCAAAAGAAGCTGGAGCGCGAGCTGGAGTCGCTGAAGGCCAAGGCGGCTTCCAGCGCCACCTCGGACCTGGCCGGTGCGGCAGTGGAGATCGGCGGCGTCCGCGTCCTGGCTTCCCGCCTGGAAGGTTTTGATGCGAAGGCGCTCCGCGACGCCATAGATCGCCTGAAGCAGCAACTCGGTGACGCCGTGATCGTGCTGGCCGGCACCGCGGAGGGCAAGGCGGCTCTCGTCGCCGGTGTGAACGGCGCCGCAACCGGTCGGGTCAAGGCCGGGGAACTCCTCTCACACGTCGCCAGTCAGATCGGGGGCAAGGGCGGTGGTCGCCCGGACCTCGCCCAGGGTGGTGGTGAGGACGGGCCCGCCCTTGCCACGGCCCTTCAGGGCGTTCCTGAATGGGTTCAGCAGCGCCTCGGTTAATCCGCTTATTGGACCATCCGGTGCTTGCGGCCGTGCGCCTTCGGCCGCTAACATGCTTTAGGTTCATGAATGTACCAGGAAGCCGCAGCCCCCTTTTCACGGGGCGGGCGCGCCCCCGGCACTATCCTTTGCCGGATTACGGAGAAGAAACATGTTGATCTTGACCCGCCGTGTCGGCGAAACCCTGATGATCGGCGATTCGGTCACGGTGACCGTGCTTGGCGTCAAAGGCAACCAAGTGCGTATCGGCATCACCGCGCCCAAGGATGTGGCCGTGCATCGCGAAGAAATCTATCAGCGCATCCAGCGTGGCGAAGAGATCGGTTCGCCGTCGGCGTCCGAGAACGTCACTTCGGAGTGAATGTGTTTGCCGCCTGCGCGGCGAGCCGCTATTCTATGTGGCCGCTGCAGCACGGCTGCGGGAGCGGAAAGACCCGGAGTGATGCCCGAGTGGCCGAAGGGGCTCCCCTGCTAAGGGAGTATAGGGTCAAAAGCCTTATCGAGGGTTCGAATCCCTCTCACTCCGCCAAGTCAAGACCGAAAGCCCGCAACCATGCGGGTTTTCGCGTTTCTGGGGTCGTTGCCCCATGTTTCGCCCCACACTTCGGATCAGGCTGCAGCGGAGTGCTGCTGCTCGGCTTCGGTGGTCTGCGCGAGGATCCATGCCTCGACCTCATCCGATCGCCACAGCGACTTGACGCCGATCTTCCTGGGCCGCGGGAACGTGCCCCGCTGCATCAGGCGGTAGATCATCGCCACGCTCAGGCCGACGCGCGCTTTCACGTCCTTGATCGGCAGCAGCGACAGCGGTGTAGGGTTGTTCTCTGCGGCGGTCATGCTGCCTGCCTCATGCGTTGGTGTTCGATGTCGAGGAAGCTGGCGACGAACTCGGCCGCTTCCTGCGGGACGATGGCGTTTCCGTAGGCGCGCAGTCGTCCCACGCGGCCGGGTATCCCATGAGCCAGCGGGAATGAGCCGGACTCAACTGGCCGCCACTTTCCATCCCGGCAGAGCAACCAGTCAGCAGCTCGCCAGAATCCGTGTAGCGGGCCGGGCCCGTGATCGCCGCTGCCATCGACAAGTCCTGCGGCGAGGCCTTGCGATCGATCTCCGAAAGCGCCCCTTCCGTCGTGCGAACGTTCTTCTCGCCGTCCGCTGCTCGTGGAGTCGGCCAGCCGGACAACTCGACCGTCTTGCGGCTGCTGTCGTTGTTCCCGGCCGCGTTGTTGCCATTCTGCGCTGGCGTACCCGCCATGGGCGTCGGCCATCCCGCCAGCCACGCCACGCGGCCAAGCAGGGCGTTCAGTGGCACGTTCGCCCGCTCCTTGCCGTCCTTCCAGTCGCGCGTGGTCGGTGTCGGCCTGGCCGACACCACACCAGTAGTTCCGATCTCGGATGTGCGGCGCACCGATGCCCGCAGCCGGAAACGGGACACACCCGAAGGCGTAACCCACGGTTTCCAGGTCAGCGTGTACAAGGTCGACCCAAGGCTCTGCGTCCTTGCTCGCAACCTGTTCTCCAAACACGATTGCAGGTCGGCACTCGCGGATGAGATGGAACCAGGCGGGCCAGAGATGCCGCTGATCGTCAAACCCAGCGCCTTTACCTGCCGCGGAGAAAGGCTGGCAAGGGCAGCTGCCAGTCCAAACCCGTCGGTTGCCCCAGCCTGCATGTTTGAGAGCAAGCTCCCATCCAGCAATCCCTGCGAACATGTGCACCCGGTCGTACTGCAGAAGTGATTTCGGGGAGATGTCTTCGATGGATCTGTCACAGATGACTCCGGGCGTGATTTGTCCTGCGTCCATGAGGTTGCTGAGCCAAGCGCAGCAGTACGGATCGATTTCGTTGTAAAAAGCCTTCATGCGCGCGATGCCTTCTGATGCATGGCAACCCGTGCGGCCCATGCCAGGAAGTCGCTGACCGACATGTCGCGCTTTGCGAAATTGCATTGAGGACAGCACGGCACGACGTTGCCGGCCGCATAACCAAGGCTGCTGTCGAGCCTGTCGATGCCATTGACCAGAACACCTGTTTGGCGCCCCTTCGCCTTAGCAAGCGTGCTTGGCGGGTGTCCGCAGTAGTGGCAATCCGAAAGGAACAGCTCGCGCGTCTGCTGTGCGGTCAGTTCGAAAGCGTGGCTCTTCCTGGCTGCGTTGCCGGAATAGATCTCGTGCCGTCTCCTGATTGCCATGTCTTCGCTGCTGGGTCGCTCCCTGGTGCGCCACGTTTCCTTCCGCGCGCAGGAGCCACATCGCGTTGCGCGGCCGGTTCGAAGCCTGCTGACGCGATGCGTGCAGGTTTCCCCGCAATCACACAGGCAAACAGCTACGGGGTGCACGCCCTTCGAACCACGCCGTAGTGCTGTGACAACCAAAGAGGCGAATCGATCGCCGATGGACACCTCAGCCATTGGCCCCACCCCCCGCCCCGCCAGGAGCGTGCATGGCGGCGTCGATGGCGGCGTCTAGCTGTTCAAGGTAGTACGACGTTTCTTCATCGCATACAGCTAGCGTCCCACCGTTGTCCCGCAGCCACCGATACCGAGCAGCATCCCCCGCGTCCCTCAGCAGCGCGGCTCCGTGTTCTCTCAGCCAGTTGACGGCGGCGGCAATGGCTTCCGCGGTAGCTTCGTTGTCGTACTCCGTGTGCCGGATGTTGGCGTCGCACACATAGGCTTCGGCGTTGTAAACCCTGCGCTCTTGGTCTACGAACCACTCGCCGGGAGCGGCCCTCTCCAGCTTCTCCAACACCTCGGCGAGGGCGCTAGTCATGGGGTCACATCCTTGAACTGGAACTTCTTGTTGTAGCCGAGCCATTTGGTGGACACGTCCTCGGTCAGAATCACCGGCCGCCACGACTTCGGATCGCTTGCCCAGCCGAGCATCACGCGATCACCGACGCCGGCCCCATGATCGAACTGCGGATAGCAGAACGTCAGGATGTTGTCCTTGCGGTTGACCCAGCCGTCATTAGGGTGCGCGGCCTTGTACCCTTGGCGAATCAAGTCCTGAACCCATGCGCGCTCCTCATCGCGGCCCTGGCGCACGATCTTCACCCACGCATCCACGAACTCGGGAGCACCACGGCACAGGCCCTCCATCTGGTTCCAATCAGTCATGGGCCCCTCCCGCTGCGGTGGTCAGGGCAGATTCGATGGCGCGGAGGGCAATGGCCGTTGTGTTGTTGACGAAGCCTTCTCGGATTTGTTGGGCCCCCACAGGATCGAATCCATCGCGCTCGTACTCAGCCGCCAACAACTCCCTCGCCCACTCCCCCACCGACGCGCTGGGCTGAGGGGGGGTGGGCTTTGCGGTATGGGAGTTGTCGCCGCCGCGCAGGATGTTGATGGCGTGCCACGCGTGATAGGCCCAGTACGCGTCCTCATCCTTCTCGCGGCTCGGGGGCGAATCCTCAACGTCTCCGGCCTCATATTCCAAGTTCCCGATCACGCCATCCAGCGCATACCGCTGAACTTCGTTCAGAGTCCCGAAGATGTGCACGTACTTCAAGACCTCCGCTGCGGGCTGCGGCAATGGAGCGTGCTGACGCAGAAGATGAATCGCACTGGTGTATTCGTCAGCGCCGGGGTTGAAGTCAGCCAAGGTATCCAGCGCGGCCCTATAAGCTGCGGCCTGTAGCGGGTCGCGCCGACCGCAGGATTCGCATTCACCCTGCGCCAGGGGTTCGGGGGCAGTCACGCCAGACGGCGGATTCTGCGCGAAGTAGTGACCGACGACGCCAAGGAACAGAGGCTCGTCAACGAGGCCGGTAACGAAGTCCACCAGCACGGCGCGCTCCTCATCTGTCAGCGGTCCGCGTTCGCCGGGCTCGTATATCTCGGCCAACTCCGCCATGACTCTGGACACGTCCGTAAGCTCCAGACGGTCGTCCACGAAAAGCGGATCGACCTCTTCCGCTGGCGCTGAGGGGGCGGCTGCGAGCATGGCGTTCCATGCGCATTCGGTTCGAGTCAGCGGCGAGCCTAGGCCGTCTGCCGCAGCACTTCCACGCTGAAGCATCGTCATCGTCGGCTCCCTCGGCACCTCCACCCAATCGCCCGGAAGGGGTCGGGCGGATAGGGCGCGAACCAGCGGGCCGTACTGACGCGCGAGGCTCGCGATCTGCGACACCACGTCGCACAGTGCCGGCCGACTTGCCGCGTCTTCCTCGCCGTTCAGCGCAACGTCGATGCTGCGGGCGTGGCGGTACACGTCATCGGCCGCGAACCAACTGCCGATATTGTGGCCGTCCGCCAAGCCGCGCTGGTACATCTCGCGCATCTGGTGGGCGGTGTAGCCATATACCTGTGACACGCCGCCAGTGTTGTGCAGGAACAGATAGCCAGCACTTGCCGGCAACTCAGGCAGCCCGCGCTCTGCGGGGGTGGGTTCGTTCATGGCGCACGCTCCAACACGTAGGCGGTGAAGGTTTCATTGGTGTAGACCTCTTGGCCGGTATCGACGTTGCGGAATCTCCATACGTCGCCAGGGCCTGCGGGGTACTGCAAGACCACGGCGCGCATGATCCAGTTGATCCCCTGGTCGTCCTTGTTCAGTTGCACGATGTCGCCGATCTTCAGGCTCATGCGGCCGGCTCCTTGCGGATGGCGTAGCTAATACGGTCGGCGTGAAGTTCCACGCGGCCAGAGGTGACGGCAGCCCAAAGGATTTGGATAGCGCCGAGAATGCCGATATCGAACGTCACCGTTACCGTTTCCGGAATCTCGATCTGGCTCATTTCGCGCGGGCTCCGGTGAGGGCGGCTTCACCGTCTATTCCGGGACGCATGTCGGTCTTGCCGAATGCGGCCAGGTGCCAGTTCGCCAGCGCTGCGGCGGTCGTGATGATGTGATGCTCTGCCTTCGTGGCATCGCCTGCGGCGTGTGCGTGCAGCGCTTTGCCGGCTAGGTAGCCAACCAGCCAGAACCAATCGGCCGGCGCTTTCCCTGCATCGTGACTGCTGCCCCAGCGCTGGCGCTGGTGTTCCGCCTCGGTACTGACGGCGCGCAGGAAGTCGTCGGCTTGCGGCGTGTTGATGATCGCGTTAAGGCGTTCCACCTCCGCCTCCAGCGCCGCGACCGTGGCGGCGGAGTAGAGGGGTTCGGTGTAGCCGTCCGCTCGGTCCTCGCGAAACTTGGGCACGTTCCTCCGATACATGCCGGCGTACTGCCAAGCCACCGGAGTCGCACGCGCCGCGTTGTCGGGGGTCGGGGTGTCCATCTCTTCTCCTGGGTGGGGCGGGCCGGTGCTGATCTCCGGCTTGCTACTCGGTGCCTGCAGGGCTCCGGCCTTGTGTCCGGACCTTTGGCGCATCACGGGAAATCGCCCGTCGCACTGCTGCGCATCAGCCTGCGCATCAGCCTGCGCATTCCGCCCCGTGGTCGTCAGAACGGCACGTTGTCGGAGTCGTCTTGCTGCGGCGCTCGGCGCTGCGAACGCTGCTCACCGTCGCGCGGCTTCGGCTCGTAGAAGTTGATCCAGCCGTTGAACCCGATCGGCAGGCTTTCCAGCTTCATCGTCATCGAGCCGTCGTCACGGGCGAACAGGGCGCCAACGTTGACGTAGCGGGTCTTCTCGTTGCCTTCGCGGTCGGTGTACTTCTCGCCGGCATACACGGCGTCATGGGTCTTCTTGAGGGCCATCTAGGCTGCTTCCTTCATGTGGGTGGTTGCGAACTGATAGAAGCCGGCAGCCAGGCGCATGCAGTCGTCGTGCAGTGCCTTGTAGCGGCACATCTCGATCAGATGCGGCTCGCTGACGGTGTAGGTCTTCGGAGCGTCCTTGAGCGGCTTGATCGGAAAGACGTTCCAGCGGAAGACGTCGGCGTCGAAGATGTCCAGGTAGAACCGCCACTGGCAGCCTTCGATGTATTTCTCGACGTTGAGGTTGGCAGTCGTCTTGTGGTCGTCGACGCGCCGGCCCTCGATCCCGTCCACTTGACCGGAGACTTCCAGTGGTCCGTACATCGCCGAGCAGCGCAGTTCGCGAATGGTCGGCAGGTAAAGCGCACTATCGAAGTCCAGTCGGAACGTGTAGCCGTTGGCCTGCAATGTGTCGTACTCGCCAGGCGCCAACGTCTCCATCGCCGCATGGAACGCCGTGCCGGCCAGCATGGCTTCGGACGGCTCGTCGACGGTGATGTACCGAATCAGGTCGTCCGGGGTGGCGTCCGGATCCTCGCGCCACCGCCGCCACGCCTCGATGTTGGAGACGCGGGCCAACATCACGCAGCCTCGGCCGACTTGGCGGAGAATGTTGCCGCCTTGCTGTCGAACACCAGGCCGCGCTTGTCTGCCGCCTGCATGAAGAGCCGCTTGATGGCTGGGGCTTGCTCCTTCAGTGCTGGCAGCTCGCTGTTGAAGTCTTCTGCCGTCTCCAGGAGAGCGAAGGCCTCCACCCAGCCTTGCTGGACGCGCGCAGCTTCCTGCATCGCTTCCGTCTGCTGGTTCATCTGCGACTTCGTCTCGGTGATCAGGTCCGCCAGGAAGGTCGGCGTGATCGGCGTCGGGATATCGAGCAGGTCGAACTGGCCCGGGTTCTTGCCGAAGGCTGATTCGGTTGGGTCGAAGCTGAGGACGCGCTTGCCGGACTTCACGAACACACGACCGATGGCGTCGGCAGACTTCAGAATCTCGTCCTTGCTGCCGCCCTGCACGTCCAGACGGGCCTTCACTTCTTCGCCGTCCATCTTCTCGGTGCCGTGGGCGATCAGCACCACATCCTTGCCGGATTGGTGAATCAGCTTTGTCCACGCCAGGAAGCGCTGCTTCAGCTTGCCCCAGCCCTGCTGGGAGAGAACGCCCGCCTTGGCCATCTTCGCGTCGTTGGCGATGATGTCAGCCGACAGAGCGTCGAGCAGACGGCCCGCGGTATCGACCACGATCGTGGAGAAGGGCGCCAGGTCAGACGCGGTCAGTCCCGCCACGTCAGCCCAGGTGTTCACCCGCACGGTGTCCTTGCGGCCAAGCGCACGATGCGCGCCCTTGTCGAAGTCGAAGAGGAGGGGCTTTTCAGCAGAGAAGGCGAGGGTGGTCTTGCCTGCACCGGGGTCGCCGTAGATCACAAGCGTGATGTTCTCGACGGTGATCGGTTCTTCTGCGGAAAGGATCTTGAGTGCCATTAGGTTCTCCCATTGATGATCTGATTGACTGGCCAGCCAGCCCTGTAGCGATAGATGAGCGTGGGCAGAGAGACGGATTTTTCTCGGCCCCACTGCGAGAGAGTCAGCGCCCGGCCGTCGTACTCGATGACCGTCTTGCTGATGCCGCCGCCCGGCACCCGGAACGCTCTCCTGTTCTGGTTCTGCTGTTCGATGGATTCCCAACGACAGTTGGCCGCGCAGTAGTTGCCGTCGTTGTCAACTCGACCCAGGGTCGACCCTGCAGGTCGTTCGCCCATGTCAGCCAGGAAATTGGCAAATTCATTCCACTCCGGAGCGACCGATATCCCGCGACCACCGTAGTTCGGGTAGGTCGCATGGTTCCGGTCCTGACACCGCTGCCTCATGGCTCGCCACGAATGCCAGGTCGGTGTCAGCGTTTGTCTGTGCTTGATGGTCATTACCACCCCGGGCAATCCGCCATTTCCGGCAGGTAGTCAGGTGAAAGAGGCTCGGAGCCGCCGTCCGATGGAGAGAGAGGGGAGGAACGGTCGGCTCCGAAGAAGGTGTCGAACTGGGCGCGCCAGTCCGGTGCAGGCTGCGGGTTGGACAGCGGGGTGACGGAGCGGGTGATCACTTCGGCGGCTCCGGAAGTGGCATCCAGTGGGTAGGTCTGCCCCCACGCAGCGCATACGGACCCAGTTTGTTGTCTGTCACGCACCAATGGCCGTTGAAGTCAGATTCGCCGTCACCCTCTTCATGCCAAGTATCGGTGGCGTCGTCTTGCAGCCAGGCCACGAACTGCTGACCACTGGCAAAGACCAGAACCGGGGTGTTCTTCGGCGCTGTCTCAATCGGTTCCCACTTCATCTTCAACCTCTCACTGCGCCAGAGATGGGGCGCGGTTGTTCCATGTAAGGACGGGATGCGGCTACCGTGATGACGCCCAACAGGCCCAGCACGATCACCAGCGTTTCAATGCGGCGTTGGCGGCGGAGGGAGGCGAGGGTCATGCGGACACCTCGCAGATAGAAGCTGCGGTCGCGCCATCCTCCCGGCCTTCCGACAGCACACCGATAGCAGGGGGCCTATTCCCGTTCTCGATGTTCTCTCCCACCCCGAAGCGGCGGGCTAACCTCACAAACGCTGGCCGGACAGAGCTACTGTCCTTGTCGCGCCTGCTTTTCTCCCAGCGCTGCAGGCGCCGCCAGTGGCGATGCCCGATGCGCTTGAGATCCTGATAACCGAGCGTCCGGCAGCAACTGATCGAGCCGAACACCGTTTGCATGAAGAAAGAAAGGCGGTCGTAGCCTTCAAGGCTGTAGGAGCTGAAGTGACCGTCGGCGGTCGCGTACTCCTCGTACCCTTGCGAAAACTCGACCTGACCACCGGTGCCGTACAGCCAGAGCTTCGATAGTGAAAGCGCCTTGCCGAAGAAGATCTGCGAGAGGATCGCGAACTCAGCGTCGGACTGCGGCAGCGGGCACTTGAAGTGGGCCGGCGAAACGCCGCGCGTCATCGGGAACGGCGGAATCCACGTCGTTCCGCGGAACGATTGCTCGGACTGGAAGCGGTATCGATACCGACGAGCCTTCACGCATTCCCCCTCGGCGACCAGCGCAACTCATCGCGGCGCAGGTCGATATCAGCGTTTCGGCTCAGCAGCCCAGCGACAGGCAGCACTTCGGCGCGCGTCGTCTCGGGCCAGGTGCGGTAGTTCCGGCGGTCGAAGCGGTCGGATGTCATGGCGCACCCCCGTTGAGCTTTTCGAACTCGTCATCGCGCATGCGTGCCATGCGTGCGGCGTGCTTCTGCAGCGTTTTCAGCACTTCGGCCAACGCCGAACTGGTGACCACTTGGCTGGCGACTTGCAATGCCCAATCCGCCTCGGCGAGGTCGTAGACGATTTCCCCGACCTCATCCTCGTTCCACAAGTGGCGCGCGACGTTGCCAGCCGCGTCATCGAGGCCGAACGCCGGCTCTACGCAATCAGGGCTATTCGGGTGGTTGCGGTTACCCGGCAGGTCACCCGGACCGGGCATGCGTGCGTAGTTGAGGGCGGCCATCAGCGACGCTCCTCGCAGACGTCGCCCTCGGCCAACTTCGCCGGGGTGAGGGTGGGGAGCCACGAGCACACGCGGTACTGCGTGCCGTCACCGTGCGCCTCAGCCAGGTTGGTCAGCTGCTCGCAGGTGCGGTCGGCTGATTCCTGGTCGACGAAGGGCTTCAGGTCGCGCCAACCGTCTTCGGTCAGCACCTGCAGCAGGTGGGTGGTGTCTTGCTTCACGGCTCTCTCCTTCCGCTGTGCGTTGGAGAGAAGTTTAGCCAGCCGCTAAACGATGTCAATAGCCAGAAGCTAAATATTTCGCCTGAAGCTAAACTTGCCGACCAGCGGCAAGTCGCCTATTCAGCTAGAGCTGCATGTCCCGCGTGGAGTTCTTACCCATCTGCACAGTCAGGCTATTTGCGCGGTCAACCGCCGCGGCAGAGCCTCGAAGAGAGAATCGAACGGCCTTGAATGTCCCGGCCTCCATTGGCACCGCAAAACCAATTCGGCTTCCAGTCCTCACGAGGTTGTCGATGGCCTTGTAGTCCTCAAAGGTCATCCAGAAGCCATATCCACCATTTGGCGCAATGCACCTGACTTGGAGGCTTTGTGCGCCGGCGTCTGAGTTGGCAAGTACTGGGTATGAATCTCCAATCCTGCACTTGTCGGCGATGCTGAAGGCATAGACGCAGTTTTGGCTGTCGTGGAAGCACAGCAACCCGAGTGATCCGCCACTGTCGTTGCGGACTTCGGCAGTAATTCCCCCGTCTCCGACACCGACCTCCCAGTCCCCGTGTCGCTCCTGGGCAGACGCTCCGAACGACACGGCCACTAGCAAAGCAATAGCTACCCCGCGCATACCCCCTCCCTAAGGGCCCTCCACCAGGCCCGCTTCGTCAAAACCGATCCCCTCGACTCGACACTCTCGGCCCCGCTCCATCTTATTGACTAAAGCGAGTAGGGCGTCATCGTCTAGGCACTCAACAGGAACCCCTTTCGTCTCCTGCCTGACCAGCCACCGCAGCCAATACATCCGGGACAAGTCGTTGATCCGGCTGTACATGTAATCCCTAGTTACAGGATCAATTCCTGACGGGGCAGGGGCCGTCGGGACGTGCTTATGCAGATTTCCTGGCCCGACGACGCGCAGGCTCGCCTTCGCCCCCAGCTTCCGCCTTGCCCGCTGCGCCACCAATTCCGCCAGCTTGTCCAGTTCGTTGTGCTTTTCCACGGTCACCCTCCGTTGCGTTCTTGACCTTCAAAAATCTCAGTACATCGCTATCCGAGATAGTCGTGAGGTCTTCGGCCAGCACGGCATTGACTGCCTGCGCCAGAAGGTCCGCATCTTCTTCAGGGTCGAAATCGTCTTTGCCGGTGAGGGCTTCGACGGTGCGCTTCGCCAAGTGGATAGCAGACTTCAGCGTGGCAGCCTCCAGTCGCGCCGGTTGCGACGCCTGACGGTGGGTGTTGTCCAGCCAGTTCGCCGGCTTCTTCTGTGCCGACTCGATCTTCCGAGCGACGTCGTCCCCTATCCGCTTGCCGGCCTTCAGCTGGCTAAGCATGGACGGACTCTGATCTAGGGCGATGGCCTGCTCCTTCTGGCTCAGGCCCCCAAGGGCCGGAGAGGTCAGAAGGGCGGCCAGGTTCTTGCGCCGGATCTCATAGATGTCGTCCATCCGAAAAGCGTAACGACCGCCCATCGGAAAGGGTTTAGCTGGTAGCTTGACAGATGACTTTAGCGCGTGGCTAAATCGACCCACGGCTCGGCCTCTCAGGTTCGGGCCTCAATTGGGCCTATCCGCCATCCCTCAACGCGAGTCAACACCAGTGAATACGATGAACCAGAAAGTCATCCCGATGCTCTCCGCCGTCCCGGCGCCCGAGCTTCTGGACGAGGCCCTGATCGAACGCTGCCAGTCCTTCGTGCAGGTTCTCGGGGTCGCCCGTTCGCAGTCCCGAGTTCATCCGAGCGACAAGTCGATCGCCGCCGAGCTGGGGCTCCAGCCGTCGGTGTGGTCCCGCATCTGCAACAAGCCGAAGGATGCACCGGCGTACACGCCGGAGGACAAGCTGCCGGCCCTCTGCGGTTACCTGGGCAACGTGGGCGTCCTGCAGTGGCTCTGCTACCGCGTCGGCTATCGCCTGGTGCCGATCGCGGAAACCCGCGCCCAGCGTCTGCGCCGTGAGCTGGCAGAGCTGGAACTTGCGGAGGCGGCTTGAATGGACGCAGTCCTCGCCGGAGCCCTCATCTCCATCCAGCGCTATCAGGCCGCTGAGCCTCAGCCCGCGCCGCCGTCGAACGTCATCGAGTTTGCTCCCGCCGCTGAGCGCCAGCGCCAGAAGCGCGCCGCCCAGTGGCTCCGCACCTACACGCGGCCGATGCCGCCGGAGGCTGCGTGATGGCGACATTCTTTGTGGGGCAGAGGGTGCGGGTAGTTCGTCGTGACGAAGGCAGCCGAGTGCGTTGCCTGCCCAATGGTGCACAAGGCGTCATTGTTGAGCGCGGCTCGTCAGTGGATTGGCGAGTGAGATTCCCCGGCCACCGCAACGCCCGCATAGGCGGGGATCTATTTCCAATGTTCTCCCACGAGCTGGAACCGATCCTGGATCAGAAGCACGAAGCCTGCGACGAGGAATTCAAGCGCGATATGGACGCGCTTCTTGACCGGTGCAGGGCGGGCGAGGGCGTCCCCGCATGAGCATCGCCGCCTACGAGGACTGGTTCGATACCTGCGAAGCCACGGGCAAGCGCATCTACATCAGCGCGAGCAAGGCCCACGTCTACGCCCAGCGGATCCAGGTCAAGAACAAGCGTAACGGTGACCGTCATGCCGTGCACGCGTTTCGCTGCGAGCACTGCGATCACTGGCACGTGGGCCACATGGTCAGCGGCGGAAAGCAAAAAGGCGGGATCTCGCCGAAAGCCGTGCGGCAGGCTGAGTCCATGGAGGACTTGGCCGCATGACCCGCATCGAGTGGATAGAGCACTGCCTGGCCGTCATTCGCGCCAGCCCGGAAATGACCGGTGAAGAGATCAGGGCGCACTACAGCGCCGTAGCGGAAGTGAAGCACAGGGACGACCAACGCCGCGAGGCACAGACGGACTTGTTTAGCAGGGGGTAGGGGATGAATTACTACAAGCGCCATCTTGGGGACTATGCGAAGGACACGAAGCATCTTTCGTTGCTGGAGCACGGCGCCTACACGTTGCTGCTTGACTACTACTACGCCACCGAGAAGCCCATCCCGGATGGCAGGTGTGAGCGCGTGGCGGGAGCTTCTACCGAGGCTGAGCGGAACGCGGTGCAGTCTGTGCTGCGGGAGTTCTTCGTGCTGAGCGACGAAGGCTGGAGTCATGGGAGGGCTGAGTCAGTCATTGCCGACGCGATAGGGAAGACGTCAAAGGCGGTTGATTCCGCCACTACACGTTGGGGCACAACGAATGATGCAGCCGCCACCAGGGCGCAACGTTTGTCCCGCGCGCGTGAGAAGGGCACTCACACGAAACTTGAGTGGGAAGTTCTTGTGAACGTCTGCGGAAATGCCTGCGTTCGCTGTGGTGCCGAAGGCGTCGTCAAGGATCACATCACCCCCATTTATCAGGGTGGATCAGACGCCATCGAGAACTTGCAGCCGCTTTGCCGGAAGTGCAACAGCAGCAAGGGCCCAGAAAACAAGGACTTGCGCCCAGAAGACTGGAAAGAACGCCTGCAAGAATGCCTGCGAAACGCCTGCGAAACGCCTGCTAGCCATAAGCCACTAGCCACTAGCCAGTTAAAAGCAGAAGAACCTAAAGGTTCTTTGTCGCCAGCCGGCGACGACGAACCGCCATGCCCTCACCAGGAAATCGTGGCGCTCTACCACGAGCTCCTGCCGGCCAACCCTCGCATCAGGGTCTGGGACAGCGCTCGTGCCGCTGCGTTGCGGACCCGTTGGCGCGAGGACGAGAAGCGGCAGAGCCTGGACTACTGGCGGCGGTTCTTCACCCACGTTGCGGCCTCGGACTTCCTGACCGGGAAGCGTGAGGGCAGCGGAGGGCGGCCGTTCCTGCCCGGCCTAGAGTGGATGGTCAAGGCGGCCAACTTCGCAAAGATCATCGAGGGGAGGTATCACTCGTGAACATGGAACAACTCCGTGTTCCGCCGTGTGCTATCGAGGCGGAGCAGAACGTTCTTGGCGGGCTGATGCTGGCGCCAGAGAAGCTGGCGGAAGTGGATGGATGGCTTGAGCCAGAAGACTTCTACCGTCGCGATCATCAGCTCATCTATAGCGGCATTCGATACTTGGCCGAGAAGGACAGGCCCTTCGATCCAGTGACTGTCGGCGAGTGGTTTGAGTCACAGGGGCAGCTGGATCTAATCGCCGGTGGCTCATACCTGGTCGAGCTTGGCGCGACTGTGTTCTCGGCAGCCAATCTCGTTGCCTACGCCGAGATCGTTAAGCAGAAGTCGAAGCTACGTCAAGCAATTGAGATCGGGACAGAGATAGTCAATGCGGCGTTTGACTCTCGGGGCCGAGTCGCAGAGGACATCCTTGGGGAAGCGCAACACAAGATCTTAGGACTCTCGCCGACCCTCAAGGTCGGGCCGAAGCCCTACCGGGAGCTGATGGCGAAGTGGTGGAGACAGTTCAAGGAGAGGGCGAGTGGAACCGCTCCAATTGGCCTTCCCACGCCCTGGAAGGACCTGAACGACCACATTGGCGGCCTAGAGGATGGGCGCGTTTACGTGTTAGCGGCCAGGTCAAACATGGGCAAGTCCATCGCCGGGCTACAGCTGGCGCGCTTCACCGCCTTGCGGGGCAATCGCGCCTACCTATCGTCCATGGAGATGACGGACGAACAGGTGGTCAACCGAGATCTTGCGGGCGTCATGTCCATCTCCCACAAGTGGCTCCGCAAGCCGGACGAGGACGATGGGGAAAACTTCGCCAAGGTAACCGAGGGCGTAAGGGCGCTCAGGGAAATTGACCTTCTCGTTGACGAGTCGCCCCAACTGTCATCTCGCGCATTGTCGTCACGGGTTCGCCGCGAACACATGCGCAAGCCGGTCCGTCTCGTGGTGGTAGACCATCTTCACGAGATGGAATTGCCTGGAAAGCAAGGGGAAGTGATCGAGCGCGGTCAGGCTCTGCGCGACATCAAGAAGCTTGCCAAGGACATCGGCTGCCCGATTGTGGTTCTCGCTCAGTTGAATCGAGGGGCGGCCAAGACAGAGAAGGGGAAGGTCAGTAGGCCAACCATGGTTGACCTGCGTGGTTCTGGCGCGATCGAGGAAGTGGCGGATGCGGTGATATTCCTGCATCGCTGGGACTACTTCGATGCGAATGATCGTCCCGGTCTGGTCGAAATGATCATTGGGAAAGGCCGAGACGTGGAGACTGGACACGTGATTCCGCTTCGTAATCGCTTCGACCTTATGCGGCTGGACGACTGGGGGACAGACGCGTGGGAGAGGGCTGATGCGTCCGCCGCCTGGGACAACACTCTGTGAGCCGCAAGCCCTCCCAACCCAAGCCTTTCGTCCCGTCAAACAAGGACTACCGCGTAAGTGAGACTCGCACCGGCAAGTTGAACGGCAAGCCGGTTTTCGAGATCGATGCCGAGAAGATCGCCCGCCTGCTGGCGGATTACCAAGTGTGGGGTGTGAAGTGATCAACGACGACCTTGACCGTAAGCGCACCACCGACCAGAACCGGAAGATGTGGCCGATGCTGACCGACTTTGCGCGGCAGATCGATTGGCCGCACACGAAGGGCGGTAAGTGGCAGATCGCAAAGATGCCGCCGATGTCGTGGAAGGCGGTGCTGACCGCGGCGTTCGAGCAAGAGATCGAGATGGCGCAGGGCCTGGAGGGCGGTCAGGTCATGGTTGGCGCCAGCACGTCCAACTACGGCGTGAGGAGGTTCGCCGACTTCATCAACTTCCTGTACGCGACTGGCAGCGAGCGCGGCGTGGTGTGGTCTGAAAAGTCGGAGCAGGTAGCGCGTGAGTACGCGCCGAAGGACAAGGCAGCATGATCGCCAAGCGCAAGCCGGCAACGCGGCCGGAACAGGATTATCAGGACGCAGCCCGCGAGCTTGGCTGCGTGGTCTGCCGCAAGCGTATTGACCAGGGTGTGCAGGCCAACGTCCAGTGCGGCGCCACGCATATTCATCACCGCAACTTCAACGACTGGCACGGCGCAAAGCAGCTGGGGCAAGCCTACGTCGTGGCGATGGGGGCCTGGCACCACGACGGTGTGTTGATCGAGGGCTACTCAACCGACGACATGCGGGAGCAGTTCGGTCCGAGCTTCAAGAGCGCGGCCGACTTTCGGGAGTGGACATACGACGTGCTGCCTGGCTACGGGCGTGGAACCGAGGCATGGCAGCGATACCAAGATGAACTGCTGGAGAGATTCGATGAGCGCTAGGGCGCAGTGGCTGGAAACAGAAGACGCAATCATTCGTGCCGTCTACCCGCGACAGGGTTGGAAGGGCTGCATAGAGCGCCTCACTGGCAGGTCGAAGTTCAGCATCTATCAGCGGGCAAACCGCCTCGGCGTCACCAGCTACACGAAGGAAAGCAACGTGCCTGCGCTGGCGGTGGAAGCGGATCCGGAAGTTGGTATGGCATTCAACAACTGGCGCGGCGCCCAACCTGGGCAGCTGCAGGGGAGGGCGTGGTGATGGGGGTCAAATGTGCTGCGTGTCAGGAGCGTGGGCAGACGTGGAACGGTAGCGCACCCCGCTGCGCGTTCGATGGCCGGCCGTTCTCTGATAACTGGAACTGCGCGACCGTGAATCTGATTCGCGAGTTGGTTTACGAGGGCCAAGAGCTGCCTTGTGGAGTCGATTACCAGTATTGCGACGACATGAAGTACGCGACCGTGAAGGTTGACCACATCGAACTTCCGAGCGGTCCCGCAATGGCCCTCTGGGTCGCTTGGTACAAGAGCCGTGGCTCGACTGACTCGATATGGCTGCTGGACTCTGAAGGGCCGCCAAGGTTCCCAACGGAAGCGGACCTGATCGCGGTAGCTGACGCCTTCGCGCCGACGTACCGCCTAACTACCAAAGGCCGCGAACTACTGGAGCAGTCCAAGAAATGAGCACCCCCACAGCAAGGACGCTGGCGAAGCTGCGCAAGGAAGGATGGAGGCCGTGGGTGGTGGAGAAGTGGAACGGCCACACGAAGACGCGGCTGGATCTCTACAACATCGGCGACGTGCTGGCGATTCGCGGCACGGAAACGCTGCTGGTGCAGGCGACGAGCTACAGCAACGTGTCGTCGCGGGTGAAGAAGATCGCGGAATCGGAACACATCGCCGCAATACGTGAGGCGGGTTGGCGGGTGGAATGTTGGGGCTGGCACAAGGTCGGGCGGTTTTGGCAGGCCCGGGTCGTGGATTGCAGTTAGGGGGTTGAGATGAGTAGGGCATTGCTGGTGATCGCATTCGCGCAGGCGCTGGGACGACAACCAACTGATCAGGAGCGCGCCGACTTCCTGGCCGCGCTCGCTGAGCAGGCCGGCGGCGAGTACCTGTACATCCCCAAGCTTCCGCAGTCGGAAGTGAACGCCGAGGAGGTGTGGAAGCTGCGCGGTGAGGGGAAGTCAGTGAGGGAGATTGCCGACTGTCTGGGCTGTAGTCGCTCACCCGTGATGCGCGTTCTGCACCAGCCAACGCTGTCACTCGTTTCCCCCTACGAAGGTGACAAGGAAGCCGCTTAACTGGCATCACCCCAACAAGGAGTGATGCAGATGGGCCGCAAGATCACCGTCACCACGGAGAAAGAAGTTCCCGGTGAGATCAACGTGTCGATCAGGGTGGTGCGCAACGGGTACATCGTGACGCCCGGCGTCCGATACCAGGGGACGCAGGTCTACTTCATGGATAGCGAAGGGGCTATTCGATCGTCTGGCGAGAACCATCCGGCGGGCGTTGATCGCGTCTTCTCCAACCTGGTTGACCTTTACGCTTGGCTCCGCGACAACTTGGAGCCCGTCGAGGAAGCGGCTGCCTGACATGGCCGTCCACTGGCACCAACTGCCCGACGGCAAGACGCGCATCTCACGAGATTTCGTGTCGCCATCGGCGGCGCAGCGTGGTGCCAGTCTTCTCGAATCGGTGTGCGACGAGGCGTTCCAGCCTGTGCCGCAGCCACCACTCGACGAACACAACCCCGCCGCCTACGCGGCAGCTTCCGCACGACTGACTGACGAGGAATAGAGATGATTAGCCCTTGGAGCATTTATTGGATTCTTCAGCTTGATTCGATTCGTGACCTGTTGAGCGCCGGGATACTGCTGTCTGGAGTCTCCCTAATTGTGGCTGCTGTAATGGCGCCATTGCTGTTCGACGGTTACTCGGACTTCAAGCTGACGCCTAAGCAGGTCTTTCGGCCGATCTTGGGCTGCCTAGTGTTCTGTGGCGTTGCTTACTCGATCACGCCATCCACGAAGACAGCGGCCGCGATGGTGATCATTCCGGCCATTGCGAACAACGAAGCAGTTCAGAAGGAAGCTGCCGACCTGTACAGCCTCGCAAAGCAGGCGCTGACCGAGGCGATCAAGCCCGACGACGAGCCGAAGAAGTAAGGACGCACCCCAAGGACAACCGCCGCAGGGATGCGGCCCAAGGATGGATATGCGACTGCTGACAATCGACATCGAAACTCGGCCTATCGAGGCGCGTACCTGGGGTCTGTGGGGCCAGAACATTGGCATCAACCAGATCACCAATGCGGGTGGCCTGCTGTGCTTCGCTGCGAAGTTCCACGGCGAGCGCCGCGTCCATTTCCATAGCGAGTGGGCGGACGGCGAGAAGGGCATGACACGCCAGCTTCACCGCCTGCTGGACGAAGCGGACGCGGTGGCCGGCTGGAACAGCGACAAGTTCGACATCCGCTGGATCCAGGCCCAGTTTCTGAAGCATGGCCTCGCCAAACCCTCGCCCTTCGCCAAGGTCGACCTGATGAAGTCGGTCAAGAAGCAGGTGTACTTGCCGAGCTACAAGCTGGACTTCGTGGCACGGTGGCTGGGCATCGGCCAGAAGGTGCGCACCGGTGGGTTCGACCTGTGGTCCGACGTGCTGGCCGGAGACGAAAAGGCGCGCAACCTCATGCGCCGCTACAACATCGGCGACACGCGGCTGACTGAGCAGGTGTTCGACCGCCTGAACGCCAAGGGGTGGGTGCTCGGGTTGCCGAACGCGAGCATCGAGGGTGGGTTGTGCTGCACGAATCCGACGTGCCAGTCGGAAAATCTGATCCGCCGCGGCTACAACCAGACGAAGACGCGGAAGTACCAGCGCTGGCAGTGCAAGGACTGCGGTACGTTCATGTCCGAGACGCACAGCGTTCCCGGCGGCGCCGCCAAACTGAAGCAGGTGGCGTGATGGGCGCACTCCAGAAGATCGAGGTGGGCGACTACGACGTGCGGGGCACAGACCTGCGCGCGTACTACGCCAGTTTCACCAGGCGCGCATTGCCCGAGGGTGCGCTGTGGCGGCTGTCGCTGGCGTCGTCCTGCTTGCCCGAGCGGCACCCGGGCTACAAGGCGTGGCTGACGATGGTGTCTGGGACTGAGCGGTTCTGCCCGGACCTGCAGGCATGGGCGGTCGGACTGGGCGCCACCATCGCACGGATGAAGCCCAGGCTGCGGATGCGCAGCCGGCAGTACGTGGCGAGCTACAACCACGAGTGGGGGCGGCAGGCGAGTCTGGACGGGCTGTGCGTGGCCCTGTTTGGGTCGGAGCCGGCCAGTCTGCGGGAACGCGCCGATGAGTTCGGCTGCGACCGTGAGGCGTACCAGCGAATCAGGGACTTCGTCGCCGGGGCCATCGTCCTCGCGGCGTGGCAGTACGAGGACGCGCTCCGTTGGGCGCATCGAGTGGCGAGGGACGCATGAGCTACGTAGAGATTCGCGCCATCGACTACGATGAGTCGCGCGAGCTTTTCACGCAGCAGGACACCTTCACCTACAAGCCTGAGCGCGGCTGGGCATTGGCGCAGCGGGCGTGTCTTTGGGTCTTGGCGCGCATCGGGTGCCACAACACGTATGAGCGCCTGAAGCACACGCGCTATCTGATTCCGACAGATGATGTGTTTGGCGCCATCGTGGCCCAGATCGACGCCCGTGAAGCCATCGCTTACCGGGATGCGACCACGGTCTATATGGGGCCGGAAGACCTGCAACGGATCATCGGGGCAGACGTGGGTAGGAATTACATTGAGTTCCACGCCCGAGGCAGCCTGGGGGTGGATGGCGCGGTCCGGGTGTTCGGCCTTAACGTCAAGGTGATCCCCTGGATGCGCGGAATCCTCGTTGTCTGAGTTACGCCCGCCACAAAAGAGAAGAGATGGGATAAGGAAAGTATAGAAAGGAAGATTTCGGGTGATTCGTCGCCCGCCCGGCTGATCCCAAGTGCGGACGCCGGGTTCTCTAGGAGCCGCCATGACCGACACCGAAGACGAAGAGCTTGATGTCGAGTGGTCGGCGGCCGAGCCAATCGTCCTTCACGAGGACTCGGTGTGGATTCCGGACCCGGACGCCCTGCACCACGACAGTGGGGAGCAGGAGGGCGTGTTGGCGGTGATGCTGAAGGCCGGGTGCATCTGGTACCTGGATGGCACGACCCGTCAGTGGTTCAACGCGGAGAAGGACGGGGCGAAGAAGGCTAGGCCGCTTCGTCCGGTGAATTGAATTGTAAGGCTTCACGCCGTAAGTACCCGCTAGGCATGGGGAAGTGCCGGCGGGAATCGTAAGTCTTCGCCGCTCTAGCTCAATTGGCAGAGCGATGCCTTTGTAAGGTATCGGTTGCAGGTTCAAGTCCTGCGAGCGGCACCAAATCGGAAAGGTAGAGCAGTCTGGCAGCTCGTCGGGCTCATAACCCGAAGGTCGCAGGTTCAAATCCTTGCCCTTTCCACCAAACCCGGACGGGTAGCTCAGAGGTAGAGCAAGCGGTTGTTAACCGCTCGGCCGCAGGTTCGAGCCCTGCCCTGTCCGCCAGCTACACCACAGGGGCCACATGAAGTGAAAGACCAAGCAGCCGAGGCGACCATTGCCGCCGTCGCACAGAAATTCACGGTCGGCGGAGGCGCTACGGCTGCCTACGGCGGGATCACCGCCAACGACCTACTGGCCTACGTGGGCGCGATCGTTGCGGTCTTGGGTCTGGTGATCCAGTGGTACTACAAGCGCAAGGACGACCGCCGGCAGGAAGAGCTGCACAAGGTGCGGCTGGCTGAGGCAAGGGACGAGGAATGAAGGCTCGCTTCATCGCTGTGCCGGCAGTTGTGGTGCTCGCCATCGTGGCGGCCCTCGGCGTCAGCGAGAAGCGGGTACACAAGACGTATTGGGACCACTTAGGGCAGGTCTGGACGGTCTGCGCTGGGGTAACCGGTCCGGGTGTGGTGCCGGGGAAGACGTACACAGACGCCGAATGCCGGGACATGGAGGTCACCTACGTGACCCGCATGCTCAACAGCATGGGGCGGTGCGTCACGGGGAGCTTCGACTTCCACGTCATCAAGGCGTTCGGGCATTTCGCCTACAACGTGGGCACAGCCAACTTCTGCAACAGCTCGGCGGCTCGCCTGCTGAACGCTGGAGACGTGGCTGGCGCCTGCAAGCAAATCCTTCGGTGGACCTACATCAAGGGCAAGGACTGCCGAGATCCGCGCAACAAGTGCGCCGGCATCCCCAAGCGCCGCGAGTGGGAATACCAAACGTGCATGGGGAACTGAAATGCTGATCCTTGGCCTGATTGCCGGGTTCCTGCTCGGCGCTGCAACCGTCATCGGCCTGGCCGCACTCAGGTTCGCCCGGGGCAACTGGGGCGAGCAGGACGACACGGACCAGGCGGGCGCGTGATCCTCGCCGAACTCCGCGCCAACGCGTGGAAGATTATCGCCGGCATTGCCGCAGCGCTGGCGGTCGCTGCGCTGATAGGCCTTCTGTACTTTCGTGGGATTTCCGCTCTTTCCGATGCCCGCGCCGCAAAGGCCGAGCAGGAGAGAGATTCGGCTCGCCAGGAGGTCGTTTCGCTGAAGGAAACGCTCGAGACCGAGCGCCGGCGAGCGGACCAGATGGCGGTGATCGCCAAGGATTACGAGGAGCAGAAGGATGCGGCAGCGGCTGAGTCTGATCGGATCATTGCTGATCTGCGTAGCGGCAACCTGCGGCTTCGGAAGCTGTGGCAAGCCTCGGCAGCCACCGCCGAGCTGTCCCAAGCTGTCGCCTCCGCCGCCGAGCCTGATGAAGGCGCCGCAGACCGGGAACAAGGTGCGGCAGATCTTGTTCGAGCCGCAGACGAGTGCGACGCCCAAGTCCGCGGGCTCCAGCAGGTGATCGAGGCGGATCGGAAATGAAGGCGTCAGAGCTGATCGCGGAACTGCAGAAGGCGATAGCCGAGCATGGCGACTTGCCGGTCTGCGGGTACTTCGAGTGTTACACGATCGAATCCGAGCGGGTCGAGGTGGCCGACGGTCCGAACTGGATCGAGGGTCATCGTGTCGATGCTCCAGTATTCATTGTGGTGGAAGGATGACCGAAACCCGCTATGCCTCCCGCAAGTTCCTCCTGGCCTGCGCCGCTTGGCTGGCCGGGGTGGTGTTCTTCTCCATCGGCAAGATCGACGCAGCCCAGTGGCTGAGCCAATCGGCATGGGTGCTGGGGTTGTATCTGGCGGGCAACGTGGCGGACCAGGCGGTGACGAAGTGAGTGGGAAGGGCGACACGCCGCGGCCGTTCGCGGTAGACGACAAGACGTTCTCGGACAACTGGGAGCGCACGTTCGGAGTCAAGGCATCGTCCAACTCCAAAACAGAGGCAGATAGAGATGGCGGGCAAGGGAAAGCCCAAGACGGGCGGCAGGCAGAAGGGAACGCCTAACAAGCTGAATGCGGCGCTGAAGGAGATGATCCTGCAGGCCGCCGAGCAGGCGCACCCCGAGGGCACGGTCGGCTATCTCAAGCTGCAGGCGATGGAGAACCCGTCTGCGTTCCTTTCGCTGCTGGGCAAGGTGCTGCCGATGACCTTGGCCGGCGACCCTGAAAGCCCTGTGACGGTCGTTCAGTGGCTGAAGTAATCACGATCGACTATCGGCCTAGGCCGCAGTCGGTCGCGTACCACAACCGGGAAGAGCGCTGGGCCTGCTCTGTGGCGCACCGCCGGTTCGGCAAGACGGTGCGAGAGATTAACGAGCTCATCAAGCGCGCGGCGCTGTGTGAGCTCCCCAACCCACGTTACGCCTACCTGGCGCCGTACTACGGGCAGGCCAAGGCGATCGCGTGGGACTACCTGAAACACTACGCCAGGCCGATCACGGCGGGCAGGCCGATGGAGTCGGAACTGTCCGTGGAGCTGGTCAATGGGGCGCGCATCCGGCTGTTCGGGGCAGACAACCCCGATGCGCTTCGCGGCCTCTACCTGGATGGCGTGGTGCTGGACGAGTACGGCGACATGCGGCCGTCGGTGTGGGGCGAGATCATCCGCCCGCTGCTGACGGACCGGAAAGGCTGGGCAAGCTTCATCGGAACGCCGAAGGGCAAGAACCACTTTCACGCTCTGGCGGTGCAGGCGAGGTCGGACCCGTCCTGGTTCTACCAAGAGCTCAGGGCCAGCGAGACGGGCATCGTCGATGAGGCAGAGCTGGAGGATGCCCGCAAGGCGATGACCCCTGAGCAGTTCGCCCAGGAATTCGAGTGCGCCTTCGACGTGCCGGCGCTGGGTGCGATCTATGCAACTGAGCTCGCCCAGGCGCGAAAGGACAAGCGTATCGGGACGGTGCCGTATGACTCGGCAGCCCTGGTGCACACAGCATGGGACTTGGGGGTGGGCGACGACACGTCGATCTGGTTCTACCAGAACGTCGGCCGCGGCATTCACCTGATCGACTACTACGCGTCCAGCGGGAAGCCGATCACGCACTACCTGGGTGTCCTGAAGGCCAAGCCGTACAACTACGGCTCGCATTACGTGCCGCATGACGCAGAGGCCAGGGAGCGCTGGACCGCTACGACCATGACTGAGGTGGCGGCGTCTCAGGGCTTCCGGATGACTGTCCTGCCACGCGAAGGTCTGGAGCAGGGCATCAACGCTGCGCGGATGCTGTTCAGCCGCTGCTGGTTCGACGAGCAGAAGTGTGAGGACGGTATCGCCAGCCTGATGAACTACCGGCGCGACTACAACGACAAGCTGGGCGAGTTCAAGGTCGCCCCCGTGCACGACTGGGCCAGTCACGGCGCGGACGCATTTCGCTACCTGGCCATGGCCAACGCATCAAGCAAGCCCTTCGACGGCCACCCGCTGAAGTATCCGCGAGCCGGCATCGCATGACGACCCACTAAGGGACCGACTTGACCAAGAGCAAGATGACCGACGGCGAGCTCTGCGCGCTGATCGACCGCCAATGCGAAAACTCAATCGGCGCTGACGACTTCTACGCCCAGCAGCGACGCACGGCGATGGAGTTCTACATGGGCGAGGCCAAGGGCGCGCTTGCCCCGCCCGAGGTCGAGGGCCGTTCCACGGTCGTTTCCAAGGATCTGATGGAGACGGTCGAATGGGCGATGCCGGCGATCATGGAGGCGCTGACCGGCGCTGATGACGTCGTGTCGTTCCGGCCGACCCGCCCAGGCGATGAGCAGGCCGCCGATGACGCCACGGTCTACATCAATCACCTGCTGTACGAAGAGAACGAGGGTTTCGTCACCCTGCACGACGCCATCAAGCAGGGCCTGATCGGCCGCTTCGGCGTCTGCAAGGTCTACTGCGACGAATCCTGGGAAGAGAAGGAAGAGCGTTACGAGGGCCTGAGCTCAGACGAAGTCGAAGCGCTGGGCCTGGACGCGGACATTGAGGTGGTGTCCGTTGAGTTGACGGGCGTTGTACCGCCCGAAGGCGTGGTCGACAGTGCCAGCCTTGAGCAGTTCTCCGTAGTCGCAAAGCGCCGCGAGAAGCTGCGTCGGTTCGTGGTGGAAGGAGTCCCCCCGGAGGAGTTCCGGGTGAGCAAGGATGCTCGCACGTTGCAAGCGGCCGAGTTCGTGGCCCACGAGGTGGAGCGGACCGCGTCCGATCTGATCTCTGAGGGTTGGCCGAGGGAAGAGGTAGAGAAGCTGCCCCGCGGTACGGACTACCGCACGCAGAACGACGAGGCCGCCCGCCACAGTTACGACGGCACCTGGGAGACGGACGCCAACGAGGGCGACCGCTCGCAAGAGAAGATCGTCGTCACCGAGGCCTACATTCGGGTCGACTCGAATGGCGATGGCGTGGCGGAGCTACGCCGGGTGAAGAAGGCCGGGACGTACATCCACGAGAACGAGGTCACGGATGACCACTGCTTCTCGCTGTTCACCCCCATTCTGATGCCCTACAAGATCATCGGTCTGTCGATGCACGACATGATCGAGGACTTGGTCCGGATCAAGACGGCACTGACTCGCCAGGTGCTGGACAACGTCTACCTGAGCAACACCCCGATGAAGGGCGTTGTCGAGGGGCAGGTCAATCTAGACGACCTGCTGAATGCCCGTCCGGGCGGCATCGTCCGGATGAAGAACCCCGAGGCGATCAAGGAGCTGCAGACCCCGTTTGTTGCGGGCGCTGGCCTGCAGCTTCTGGAGTTCGTCGACCAGGTCCGCGACACGCGATCGGGCGTAACCGAGATGAACTCGGCACTCAACGCGGACAGCCTGAGCAAGGGCAGCATCGGCTCCGACGGCGTCCAGGCCATGATGCAGGCCGGCAGTCAGCGCATCCGTCTGATTGCCCGAGTGCTGGCCGAGACGGGCGTCAAGCGGCTCTACATGCTGCTGCTGAAGCACGCCACGCAGTACCAGGACCGTCCGGCACAGGTGCAGGTCAACGGCCGCTGGTTACAGGTTGACCCGCGCGAGTGGGTGCACGGTTTCCGTCTGCGGGTGAATGTCGGCGTCGGTGCGCTGGAGAAGCGCCAACAGGTCGCCAACCTGACCACGCTGGGCGGTATTCAGGAACGTCTGATGCCGCTGGGCATCGTTACCCCGCAGAACGTCCATGCGACGGCTACGGATCTCGCCAAGGCGATGGGCTATCACGACCCCGAGCGCTATTTCACCCCACCAGGCCCGCAGCCCCCGCCGCAGCCTCCGGTCGAGCTCCAGCTTGAGCAGATGAAGCAGCAGGGCGCGCAGCAGTTGGCCCAACTCAAGGGGCAGGTCGACATCGAAGTCGAGCGCCTGAAGCAGGAAGCCCAAGCGGCTCAGGCGGCGCAGGAGACGCAGCTAGAAGCCGAGCGCAATGCGGAAGAGCTCCGCAACCAGATGACGCTGGAGCAGTACAAGGTCGACCGCCAGATCGAGCTCGAAACCTTCAAGGCGAACTTGGCCGCGCAGACCGATATCCGCAAGGCCGAGATTGCCGCCCAATCCTCCGTCCTGAGCGCATCCCTGCAGCCGCAGGAGGCTGGCAATGGACAGGACTGAGACTGAAATCGCACGCGGCGAGCGCGCAAAGCAGCTTCTGGAAGACCCGCTACTGTCAGAGGCGTTCGCCCTCATCGAACTGGAGTATCTGAAGGCATGGCAAAA
The DNA here is from genome assembly GCF_057654715.1 of Pseudoxanthomonas sp. G3. NCBI lineage: Bacteria > Pseudomonadati > Pseudomonadota > Gammaproteobacteria > Lysobacterales > Lysobacteraceae > Pseudoxanthomonas > Pseudoxanthomonas sp. G3. Next base: position 2,748,714 of record NZ_CM172805.1, on the reverse strand, counting down.
CAGCCCAGCAAGGGACGTCGAGGGGCGGGAAGCCCTGTTTCTGTCGATCAAGAACCTGGAGAAGGTGCGCGGGCACCTGTTGCAGGTGATGGACTCCGGGACGCTGGCGAAACTGTCGCTGGCCCAACGAGCTGGCCAGTCGCTGAAGCGCGCCTTCTCGAAATAGAGGCCGAGCACGGTTTGTTGGGGCGGATTGTTGTCCCGTTTGACGATTTTCCGGCTGTCTATACGAGGCCGTTCTTCGGTTGTCCCGTGGAGCGGGGCGATCGTTTCACAGTGCTGACCTGCAAGGGAACTTGGGAAAGTTAACCCGTAGCGGGGACGCACTCACATGGAGTGTGGCGGATGACGAGTCAACCGGAGACGGAACTCAACGGCGGTGAAGAGCTCAACGAAGACGCTGCGATTCTGGAGCAGCTAGCCCGTAGGCGGGAGCAGGCGAGCCAGGAAGGGCAGGAGGTCGGCGAAGAGCAGGAAGAGGCGGAAGTTGAGGCCCAGGAAGAGGCCGAAGACGAAGACTCCGCGCCGGTGGTCGAACAAGACCCCGAGATCGACCTTGGTGACATCAAGGTCAAGAAGTCGGAGCTAAAAGCCGGCTACATGAAGGACGCTGACTACCGGCAGAAGACCGCTGAGGTAGCCGAAGCCAAGCGAAACGCACAGGCTCTGCAGGATCGAGTCGAGCAGGAGCGTAACCACTACGCCAACCAGCTGGACACGCTCATCAGCCAGTTGCAGACGCAGCTTGTCGGTGACCAACAGGCTCTCGCGGAGTTGGCGGCGACAGACCCTGCCGAGTGGGTGCGCCAGAACGCGGCCTACCAGCAACGATTCCAGCGGTTCCAGCAGGCCTTGGGTGAGCGCCAAGTCATCGAACAGCGCGCCCAAGAAGAGAAGAACCGCAAGCGCAACGATTGGATCCGATCCAACTCAGAAGCGCTACACGCCAAGCTGCCTGAGTGGAAGGATCCGGCGGCGCGGACCAAAGAACTGGACGAGATGGCCGCCTACCTGCGCCAGCAAGGCGTCAGCGAGGAGGACATGGAAACGTTCATGGATCACCGCGTCTATCTGATCGCCCGCAAAGCGTGGTTGGCTGAGAAGCAGCAGGCTGCGCGCGTCGCGGCCAAGGACAAGCAAGTCAAGCAGCCGCCACCGAAGCCCCTCAAGGCCGGTGCGGCACAAACCGAAACCAAGGTCAGTGATGCCCTGGCTGAGGCGCAGAAGCGCGCCAAGTCGGGCCGGGAAGAAGACCTCCTGCATCTCATGGCCGTCAAGCGAAGGATCGCTCAGTGACCATCATTGCCAATACCCTGACCACGTACACCGCTGTCGGTCTGCGTGAAGAGCTGTCGGACGTCATCGACAACATCAGCCCCACCGCCACCCCGTTCTACTCGGCCCTGCGCAAGAAGAAGATCGTCTCGCGTAAGCCCGAGTGGCTGACGGACTCCCTGGCGACCGCGGCGAACAACGCCGTGATCGAAGGTGACGACGTGACATCGTTCACCGCCGTGGCGCAGCCGACCCGCTGGGACACCTACGCCCAGATCAGCACCAAGAACTTCATCATCTCGCGCACCGAGAACATCGTCGACAAGGCTGGCCGCGACAAGGAAGTCGACTACCAGACCCTGAAGAAGACCAAGGAGATCAAGCGAGACGTCGAGGTCGCGATCATCCAGAACACGACCTACAACGCTGGTGCGGCTGCGACTGCACGTCAGACGCGTGGTCTGGCCGGCTGGATCCGCCAGGGCTCGGTCGGCGCAGGTGCCGGCGTGTTCCCGGTCCCCAGCACCAATACCGCTCCGGTCGCGGGCACGGGCCGCGCATGGACGGAAGCGCTGCTGAAGGACATGGCGTCGGACGCTTACAACGCCGGCGGTGAGCCGACCCTGCTCATCTTGCGTCCGCTGGACAAGCAGCTGACCTCGGCGTTCGCCGGCAACGCGACCAACTTCAACCAGGCGTCGGGTAACACGATCAACGCCGCCTATGACTGGTACGTGTCGGACTTCGGCAAGTTCAAGGTCGTGCCGGATCGCTTCTGCGATGCTGCCGCGTACCTGATCGACCTGGAGCATGTGTCCTTCGGCACGCTGGACCCGCTGACCCGCTCTCCGCTGGCCAAGACCGGCGACGCCGACAAGATGTTGCTCACCATGGAGTACGCGCTCCTGATGGACAACCTTGACGCGCACGCGGTCGCTCGCGACCTGACCTGATCGATCGGTTAGCTGTACTTCGGAGGGGCCGGGAAACCGGCCCCTCCTTCTTTTGGAGGATCAATGGCAACCATCGCTCTAGGCATCATCACGAAAGCGAGCAACCAGTGCCCTGTGCTGCCAGATGGCGGCAAGGCCATCACCCCCAGCGATGCGGACACGTTCCAGGGACCGGTCGCTGTATTTGTTGGCGGCGCAGGTGTCGTCACCTGCACGCCGGCCAACGGCGGCGCGGACGTCGCAATCACCATGCCGGCCGGTGGCATCGTTCCGTTCCGCGTTCTCGCAGTGAAGGCAACGGGCACCACGGCCACGCTGCTGGTGGCGGTGTACTGACATGGCGCACAACACGGTTACCAACACGACCCCCGCACGGACGAAGGTGAAGGTCTGATGGAACTGAAGACGGTCAACGTCGTCGAGCAGGACGGCGTTATCTACCACCAGGAGGCTCAGGACGTCGAGCCGATCCTGCGTCACGTGAAGTACCTGCGCGACACGGGGCAGACGGGTGACAAGGAGATGCGCCACGCGGCCAAGATCCCATGGGCCGTTAGCGAGGCATGGCGTAAGGCCCGCGGACTGACGTTTCACGAGATGCTTGCCAATCCGGCGATCGCTACAGCCTTCCTCAACAGCGAGGAAGTACGCCCGTATCGAATCTGGCAGGGCCAAGCCTAAATGGCCTTCTCCAGCTACAACGAGTTCCGCGCAGCCACGCTGCTGATGATCGACGGCGACGACGTCCAGTCGAACATCCAGCCGGCGACGGTCGACCTGATGATCTCCCTGGGCGAGTCCATCGTGCACTACGGCAACGGGGCAGGCCTGGGTCCGCTGCGTGCGTCGACCATGGAAGCGAGCCTGACCGGGACCGTCACGGACAATGCGGTCGCGATTCCAGCTAACTGCATGGAACTCGTCATTGCGTGGCTGGACGACGGCGACCCGTTGGACATGTGCGACGAGCGCGACCTGCGACGTCGGCTGCCCTGCATGGATGGTGGAGAGCCTCGGCAAGCTGCCCAGGCTGGCGAGTCGATCATCTTTTCGCCGGAAGCCCCCGATGGCGCCCTGCTGGGTGGCCGCTATTACGCCAAGCCCACACCCCTGAAGGACGGGCTGCATGCCACATTCAACCGATATCCCGAGCTCTACCTGTACGCAGCGCTGCTGTCGTCGGCCCCGTTCATTGGTTTCGACAAGCGTATCCCGGTCTGGCAGGGGTACTACGCGACTCTGCTTGACCAGGCGAACAGCCAGGAGCGCATGCGTGTGAAGGGTGGCGGACGGCTGAGGCAGGTTCCGCGCTAATGCGTCGCCCCATCAACACCGTCAACGGGACCTACAAGGACCCGAACCGGATGTATTCGGCGCAGGACGCGCTGAACGTCATCCCGATCATGGCGGAAAAGGGCGGGACGCGGACGGTGTCCAAGTACGTGGACGCGCCCGGACTCAAGCCGTTCTGCCGGATTGGCCAGAACGGAGGCGAGGCGGGCTTCGTGGCCGCGGGTGCTGGGCGCGGACTGCGGGTGGTGGACGGCAAGTTGTACGCCGTCGCGGGCCGCAACCTGTGGCAGATCACCTCGGCGGGCGTGTCGGTCAACTACGGCACGATCCCGGGCGTCGGACGCGTCTCGATGGCGCACAACCAGCGCGGCCTGGGCAACGAGCTGGCGATTGACAACGGCCAGTCGCGCTACGTGTTCAACACGCAGACCCAGGTGCTGCAGAAGGTTACGGATGAGTCCTTTCCGGGGTCGATCAAAGCATTCTTTATAGACGGATCGATCGGGTATATCGATCCGCAGGGGCGCTACTGGGGTCACTCAGATGTCGCGGACGCGCTGTCGTACCTCTCGCTGAATCGATACTTTGCGGAGGGTCAGCCGGACCGAATTGTGACTGCGCACGTTGCGGCCCGCGAGGTCTTCATCTTCGGAGACCAGACCACAGAAGTGTACGTTAAGGCCCCATCCGCAGATGGCATCGCACCTTTTGAGCGGGGGACCAACACGTATTTGCAGGTTGGTTGCAGTGCCCGCGACTCGGTGTGTTCGGTTGGAAAGGTGGATGTGTTCCTCGACCAGAATCGCACAGTTCAACTTCTGGACGGCTACACCACGATCCCGATCAGCACCGCGGTCATCGACTCAGCCCTGCAGGCGTGCACCAAGCAGCAGATCGCCAGCGCCTACGCCTTCGCGCTGGAGTCGGAAGGCTTCCAGATATACTACCTGACCGTGCCGGGCAAGTTCACCTTCGGGTACGATTTCAAGAATCGCGAGTGGCACCGTCGCAGTTCTACAGGGCTGGACTGGTGGGCCGTCACCGACGTGGTGCAGTGGAACGGCCGCTGGTACGCGCTGGATAGCCGCCGCGGCGACATCCTCGAATTGCGCTGGCGGGATTACCCCTTCGACGTGCAGGAAAAGCTGGTGCGCGAGTGGGTGACCGGAGACATCAGCGCCGACCAGAACCCGGTTTTCATCCACGAGCTTGAACTGCTGTTCGGCTGTGGCGGTCAGGCCTACACGGCTATCGATTTCCCCGATCAGCCGCTTGGGCCGGCGATCAGTGGGTCGGCGCCGGATGGCTCTATCGGCATCGCCTACCCCGGCTACACCTACACGGTAACGCCTGGCGATGCGCCTATCGCGCGCACCATCCTGCGCTCCGGGTCGACCGACTTGGAGTCACTTGGTCTTTCGTGGGACCAGGGCACCGCATCCATCGGGGCCGACACGCCCACCTCATACGGCACGGTGACGCTCAACCTGCGCACGTTTGACACCAACGGGCTGTTCACGGATCACACCGACACGTTCGAGCTTTCTCTGCCGCTACTGGTCTACGGGGCCACGACTTCCATTTCTCGCAGCCTGCTAGTGGTGCCAAACGGCACGGATTGGTCGGGCCCACTGCTAAGCACGGCCGACAGTCAAGGAAATGTCCTCGGTGTCAGCGGTGGCAGGTTCCTGTCTTGGAGCACGGGCTCGCTTGATTACTCCGATAACTTCTTCTCCACGAAGACAGACTCGGCAAGTTCGCTTGGCGGGGCTGGTGGGGCGCGTGGCGGCGCTTCGAGGGGTGGGGTCGTCCTAATCGGCGGCGGTCTGAACGGCATGTACCGCAGTACCGACAGGGGCGTCACGTTCTCGAATCTCGCCTATCCCGGAAACCCTCGCGGACAGCACGTCGCCGTAAACAGTAGCGGCGTGTGGGCGACCATATCCCAGTACGAAACTGCTGGGTTCACCAGCGACACTGACGGCGCCACGTGGACTGCCCGTAGCGCACACGGCGTCACGCTGAGTTCCGGCGGGATGATGGTTGCGGTTGGTAATTGGTTCGCATTCTGCGGACGCGACAACGCTACGACAAAGCCTGTGTTCGTGCTTACCCAGGACTTTGTCAGCTTTACGAAACACGTTCTTTCTTCAGCTACCGGCACAGTCGCCACCGCCGTCGAGGGAGTGTTGGATGGAGACGAGTACAAGTGGGTGATCGGCACGAATGACGGCCAGTTCTTCTACAGCAGCGATACCGATGTGCCCGTTGTTGCATCCGGCTCGCTTGGCGTGGGAGTGAACAAGATCATCAACACCGGCTTGCTTTGGATCGCGGGCGGCGGGACGGGTGGGCAGGTCAAGACCAGCACTGACCGAAACATTTGGACGGCCCAGACTCAGCCTTTCGGCTACGACATCATCGATATGGCGAGGTACGTCCCATGAGCGATCGCAAGGTAACGCTGTTCGTCAGCAAGGACGGTGGGCACAACTTCGGCCCTGCGCGTGAGCAGAGCTTGGGGGAGCTGGGTCAGTACCAACACCGAGTCCGGTTTCGCCGGCTGGGGCGTTCGGAGCAGTTCTGTTTCAAGGTCCGGGTGACCAGCCCGATTGTGATGGATCACATTGGCGCTGTAGCTGACATGGAGGCCGGTGAGTGATGGATCTGACGCTCACGGAAGGAGCGATCACGCCGACCTATGATCAGATCCGCACGTTGGAGGCCGAGATTGCCAAGCTTCCACCGGCAGAGCTGGTGGAGACCCACCACTTCGCCCATGGCATCTATGGGCGCGAGTTGTTCATCCCGGCCGGCACGGTGCTGACTGGGAAGATTCACCGAGACTCCACGCTCAACGTGCTGATCCAAGGCTGTATTCGCGTCACCAGCGAAGACGGCACGGTGCGGGAAATGGAAGCCCCTGCCGTGTTCGTCTCGCCGCCAGGGTGCAAGAAGGTCGGGTTTGCGATCACCGACACGCGCTGGCTCAACGTCCACCCCACCAAGCTGACGGACCTTGCTGCCATCGAGGCCAAGTTCATCGTCCCCGAAGAGCCACTTTTGGAACATGGAGGTTCCGAACAATGTCTTGGGCAGCAGTAGCCGGCGCGGCAATCACCGTCGTAGGCGGTGCGATCAACAACAGGAACGCCAAGAAGGGCCAGCAGGCGGCGCTTCGTGGGCAGGATGCAGCCACGGCAGAGCAGGCGCGTCAGTACGACCAGAGTCGCGAGGACATGCTGCCCTGGCTTCAGGCTGGACAGCGCGGCCTGAACCAGCTTGAGCGGCTTAATTCTGGCGACTTCTCGTCGTTTCGCGAGTCTCCTGACTACGAGTTTCGTCGGCAGCAGGGGCTTAGAGGCTTGGCCGAAATGGCGTCTGCTCGCGGCAACTTTTTCGGCGGGCGGATGGATAAGGACATCATCGACTACAACCAAGGGCTCGCGACCCAAGCTTACGGCGACTACTACAACCGCATCGCAAGCCTCACCGGAGTTGGTCAGACGCAGAGTCAGAGCCTCGCCAGCCTGGGGCAGAACTACGCCAACAATGTCGGCAACCTGGCGATCGGCCGCGGCCAGCTGCAAAACCAGTTCTACCAGCAGCAGGGAGACAACTACAGCCAGATCGGCGCCGGCATCGTTGGCGGTCTGAACAACTGGTATCAGAACAACAGCGCCCGTAACGGTGGCGGCACGGGCTGGTATCTGGGCAACAATCCGGGGAAGGGCTGATGGCGAATCTGTTGGAACTGGCCGGCTATGTCCAGAAGCAAGGCGAGCTTGGCCGTCAGCGTGGCGAGCAGTCGCGTTTGGCGAGTCTCGCTTCTCAGGCCTACACGGCGCCACGTGCTGATCGGCAAGCACTATTGGGCCAGATGGCGCAGACCAGCCCGGATGCGGCCGTGTCGCAGCAGAAGATTTTCCGCCAGGGCGACAGTGACCGCATGGCCGACCTGTCGCGCAAGGCGAAAATCTTCGTAGGTATGGCCGAGTCGGGCAACTCGCAGGCGGTCGCCTCGCTGTACCCGCAGATCGCGCAGGAGGCCCGTGACCTAGGCCTTGGCGACATTCCGCTCGAGTACAGCGACGCGTTCCTGCCGGGGTTGAAGCAGTTCGCGGCCATCCTTGACGATGGCCAGGCGTCCGAAGTTGGCGTGCAGTCCACCTACGTGGACGCGCAGGGCAATCGTGTGGCCATCTTGCGTGACGGCTCTACCCGCACGCTCGGCCAGAACGCCCCGAACAACCAGATCATCGACACGGGCAACGGCTTCTACGGTGTCAACAAGGGCAATCTGAGTGCTGCGCCGGTCATGGTGGGCGGCCAGCCGCAACAGGCTCCGCAACCGTCGCTACAAGCCGGCCTGTACCAGACCCCGGCCGGCATGGTACGCATTGGTGACGACCTGACGCCCGAGATGCAGCAGGCAGCGCTTGCCGACATCCAGGCAGGCGGCACGGCGCAGAATGTCCAACTTCCGCCGCGCAACGTTGGGCCGCAGCAGTTTGGTGGTGGCCAGCAGTTGCGGAGTGCGCCGAAAGCGCAGGCGCCGTCGGAACTTGAGCGCCGGCTTCAGATGGCAGACCAACTTGGGGCGACGCCTGAGGAAAAGCGCCGCATGGTCATCGGCGGCAACTCTGGCCGAGACGCCCAGCGGATCAGCGCCAAGGATGCGACCACAGCGCGCCAGAAGATCACCCAGATCCGTGCGGCACGCCAGCAGATCCAGTCCGCACGCCAAGCGTTCCAGAAGTTGCGAGGCACGTTCTCTGCGGGTCTCGGCGGCCAGTACCTGCCGACTCCGGAAGGCCAGGCATTTGACCGCGCCATCGCCAACTTGGCGCCGCTGATCACCGCTGTCACCCGCGTCCCCGGCGTCGGTGCGATGTCGGACTACGAAAGCAAGCTGCAGAACGCTGGTCTGCCGTCCCGTGGAACCTACGAGGACGTCACTTTGCAGCAGTTCCAAGACCTCGAAAACCTGCTGAATACCGTCGAGGGTGGCTACAACGACCTCTTGAGCGGCGGCCAGGCTGCGCCGACCGCTGCCGACGAGGAAACCTCCGTGGATGACCTGCTGAGCCTGTATCGCTGATGGCGACCATCGAAGAGCTGGAAAACGGATTGCGGAAGGCGCATGCGGCGGGTAACACGGAACACGCCCGCCGGTTCGCGGAAGAGATCCGTAAGATGCGGGCAGCCCAGCCGCAGCCACAGGGCCGTGTCAAGCAGCAGCCTACGCCCCAGCGCCCTAGCGGCCGCTCCGGCAGCGCCTACCAGGACTACATGGCCGGCGTGGGCAAGTCCATCGTCGACACTGCGCGCGGCGCGTATCAGTACGGCGTGGATGCGGTGGCCGGACAGGATGGCGGTGTGCCGTCGGGCTTGTCCGCGATCCTGAATCTCGCCGGGCAGATCCCAGGTGTCGGCGATCGCGCCCGACAGGAGAGCGCTAAGCTCCGCACGGAAGAGGCCGAGCGTCGTCGGCTGTCACCTAGCATGGCTGAGGATCCGGCTTTCGCATTCGGCAACGTTGTGGGCACGGTCGGTCAGATTTTCACTCCAGGCGCTGCCCTGCGCGGGTCGAGGGCAGGCCAGGTGTTCATGCCGACTACCGCGCGTGGCAATGCCTTGCAGGGCTTGGCGCTGGGTACGGCCCAGCCTGTCGCGGCCGAGGGCGAGCGCCAGGTGAATCAGGGTATCGGCGGCCTCGCTGGATTCCTTGGCGTCAAGGTACCTCAAACTGTTGGCGCCACTGTCCGCCCCGTTCGCAATGCCTTGATGGACCTTCTTGGACAGCCGACAGCCACGGGAGTCGAGAGCCGTGCTGGCCGCATGATCGCTGACGAGGCTGGCGGAATTCGTCCTCTACTCACCCCTTCGCCATCGGCTGTGCAGGGCGCGCGCCGCAGTCTCGCCGAAGAGTCACTCAATCCGGGTGTCGCTCGGCTGGAGCGGCAGATGCGCGGAGCTGGGCCGGCAGGCGTGTTCACTGACCTCGATCGGGCCAATGCGGCGGCGCGAGTCGCTGCCATTCGCCAGATCGCCGGGTCGGAAGCAGATATGGCGGCGGCAGAGTTGGCGCGCGATTCCGCTACTAGCCGGCTTCGCGACGCTGCCTTTGCTGAGGCTGACGATATCGCCGCGCAGGCGTACCGCTACGGCGCAACTCCAGGCGGGAATGTGAAGGATCTCAGGGCCGGGTTCAATCAGCTTGCCGCCAACCAAGGTGGCCGCAGCACGGTCCAGCGAAGCATTGGGTCAGTTGTTGATGAGCTGGACAATGCTGAGCCAAGCGCCCAGGGCCTTTATCAGGTTCGGAAGTCCATCAATGACCTAATTGAAGGAAAGGCCGGGACCGAGAAGTCATTTGCGAAGGCGGCCAAGGCCGAGCTAATGCAGATGCGGGGGATGGTTGACGACGAGCTGAGTCACATTGCCCCGTCGTTTGACGAATACCGCGGCGCCTTCCAGTCGATGAGCCGTCCGATCAATCGCATGCAGATCGGTAAAGAGCTGCTGAAGCGTGGCGCTCGTGGTGGTCGACGCGACCCAGAGACCGGTATCCGTCCACTTACGCCTGACGCGTTCGGCGGACTCGCCAATGATCTTGATGCCGTCGCAAGCCGCGCAACTGGCTTCTCGAAAGCCAAGGCAGCACAGATTCTCAGCCCCGAAGACATTGCGACGATCAAGGCTGTACAAGATGACTTGGATCGCCAGTACTTCCGCTCGACCGCAGGGACTGGTGGAAACTCTGTCACGCAAGAACGGCAGGCTCTTGCGCGCAGAATGGGCAGGGAGACACTCAAGTCCCTTCCTCTCGGCGTGGGTCGCCTTGCAGAGGGGTTGGAAGCGATCGGTGAGCGCAGACTCAACGAAACGCTTGCGCGTCTTCTCGCGAATCCAGATGAAGCGCGCCGCGTGCTGTCGAGCCTGAGTCGTCAGGACAAAGCTGCGGTCAACAAGGCGCTACTGCAGATCTCGGCCCGTACCGGTGCGAGCGTCCCCGCGCTCACGGAATAGCCATTCCTTGAGCTTGCCGTCTGGAATGAAGCGGCCGAGGAAGTGCGAGCCCTTGTAGACGACCACGTAGTAGCCGAAGGCGAGCAGCAAGATTGCCGCTCCCTTCAAGAGTAGTGCCGCTACCCAGGCTTCCACTACTGGCTCCGCACCACGCAGCGGAAGCGCAACGTGGCGTCTGGGAATCCACCCAGCGGTCGGGCCTGTTTGGAGTCTGCCGCGATTGTTTCGACGACCTTGCCCTGCTTGGCGCAGTGCTCGGTGGCGATGCGGTAGTTCTCCTCCTGCAGCTTCGTGCTGTTGACCATGCCGGTCTTGCCGCGCGCGGACAGTCGATAGCCGTCTGGACCGTCTGGTTGGACGGTTGGTGTGGTGGCGCACCCCGCGATTAGTAGGGCGGCAGCGGCAAACAGAAGTTTGTTCATGCGGTCCCCTCCGTAGGCCCGCCGACATTACCACAAGCCCCACGGATGGGGCGATTTTGACAAGGAAAGTCAATGAGCTACCGGTTTCCGGACCCCAATCCGGTCATGATTTCGCTGTTGGGCACGGAGTCGGCCGCAGGCGGCACGCTTCAGTTCTACGACTACCAGACAACGACCCCGAAGGCGACGTACAGCGACCGCGGTCTGACGACGCCAAACGCCAACCCGGTGGAGCTGGACGCGTCTGGCCGGGCTGAGACGGAAATCTGGCTGAATGGGGAGTACACCGTCGTATTGCGGGCCGCGGACAACACGGTCATCTGGACGCGCGACGTCGTCCCCGAAGTCAGCCCGACGACTACGTTGCCGGACCCGACCACGCTTCCTGGCGGCACAGTCCAGAGCAACGGCACCGGCTACGAGCTGGTGCTGGTCGAGGGTTTGCCGGATCCCACCGACTCGGCGGGCAAGATGGTGGTTGTCAACTCCACCGGCACCGGTTTCACGCTGCAGGATCAGCCGGAGGAGCCGGAGATCCCAGACCCCGAGATCGTCATCAACGACGCGTCGCCCTATTCGGTGCGCATCGGTGTCTCTGACGACACGACGAAGTTCCTGAAGCAGTACGGCTCAGGAACTGTGCCGTCTGCCGGCTCTCGGACGTCGAGCGTGACCATCACCCCGTCGGTTGGCGTGGATAAGGTGTTCGGCGTCTTCATTACCCCGCGTACCTCGTCCGTTGGCGCGTTCGGAATCGGAGCGACCCACTCCACCGGCGGTTACACCATTGGAACGCCCATGACTTCCTTCTCCGTCACGATCAACTCGGCCGACGACGGCGGCGACAGCGGCTACACGATCGACAACGCCTGGAACTTCGACTGGTGCGTTGAAGGAACCGTGACGGTTACCTGATGGCCGACTCTCCCGACCTTCCTGGCGCACGGGAGTGGCGTGTAGGGCCGGACGGACGCCTGCCGCTGGAATACTGGAAGTTCCTGCGCAACCTCCTCACCTATGTTCGGCAGACGCAGGGCAACACGACCGATCTGTCGGCAATCTCTGCGCGCCTTGATGCTCTGGAGGCGGCAAGTCAGAGCGGAGTGAGCGGGCGGGCTAGTGTGCAGGCCATACAGCAGGAAGCCGAAACGGTTCTGCAACTGGTAGGCGACCTCGTCGTCCCAGGCTCGTCGCGCTACTACGGAACCAACCCCGTGGGCGCCAAGGGCTGGCACGACCTTATTCTGTCTGCTCTTGCCGACGTTGACCTGGTCACGACGCCCCCGGCAGATGGCGATGTGCTGACGTGGGACGACGCAGCCCAAAAGTGGGTGCCAGGCGCAGCAGGCGGCGGCGGTGGTTCTGCTGAGGGCGGGATCCTAATCGAGTTCGGAACGCCTTCTGATGACTCCCCCGTCCTGCCCGTAGGCACCAAGGCGCAGGCGATAGCATCGGCGAGCTATGAGTTGACCGGCGAGTGGGAGCTGTGGTGCTACCCGTCCGGCTCGGTTCAGATCGACGTATGGGTCGACGACTTCGCCAGCCTGCCGCCGACCGATGCCGATTCCATCTGCCCGGGTGACGAGCCTGCAGTGGCCGCATCCATTTCCGCGACCGGCTCTTTCGCCGGACCCGTGACGGTCAACCGCACTGACGGCGTGACCGCAAACATCGACTCCAACTCCGGCGTGAAGTGGGTAAGCCTGCTTCTTAAAGGCACCAAGACCGCATGACGACTCAATCCTGGAACACCGTAATCACCCATACGACGGACGCGCAGTTTCGCGCGTGGGGTTCCGAGCTTAGTGCGCGTCTAGCGGCTATCGGCCTCGTCCAGACCGCCGATACGGGGCAAATCAACTGGGGCTCCGTCACGCGCCCAGGCACGAACACGGCCGCCGGCTACGAGATCTGGCGCTTCAACGACAGCCTTCAGGGCTCGGCGCCGATCTTCCTCAAGATCGAATACGGGACTGGCTCATCTTCGAACACGCCCGGAGCGTGGATCACTGTTGGCACCGGGTCAAACGGTTCCGGCACAATCACGGGCACAGCGACCACGCGCGTACAGTGTTCTACAAACGCAAACGCAACTAACACGGTCACGAATTATCAAAGCTACGCCTGCGCGGTTGATGGTCTGGCCTGGGTTGCAAACAAGTTTGGGTATACATCAGGCAAGGCGTCGATAGGATTCGCGATCTGCAGGACGTGCGATGCAGCCGGCGCACCAACTACGACCGGCTTCGTGGTCTATACGTGCAATACATCCTCGGTAGCATCAAGCCCGCCTGCAGCTCAGGCGATTAGAACAGCGGCAACTGCTGTTGCCTTTGCAGCCAATACAACTGGACTGTATTCGTTCGTTGTTCACGGTGTTACTTCGTCGGTTGACGGTTCAGACACGCAAGCCTACCTGCACTGGATGCCAACACCCAAGGTGCTCCCGGTGTTCGGCCTGTGCTCCATGATCCAGACAGAGGCAACTTTCGGGACCTCTTTCTCTACGACCATAGTCGGATCGACGGCCAGAACTTACCTGTCTGTTGACACGAGCATGGGCAATGCGGGGGCTGGTTCTCCGAACGCTTCTCTCTGCCTGATCTACGAATAATGGCCGTCAAAGCCGCTCAGACCATCGCGTGGGCAACGCCGACCGTCTTTCCGCAAGGGCAGGCGGTTTCATTGGTGACTGCCTCAATGGGAGTCATGCCCGTCAACATGGCCAACGTCGTGGCGGCGCCTGAGCCCACCGACGTGCTCGCGCCCGATCCGCCCCCTCAAACCAGCATCACATTCGGCTAAGTCGCCTTCGCCACCTGGTGCTGTGTCACTCAGGTTCTAGGCGTTGGGCTTCTGGGGCCGCGATCCGTAAAGCTGATCGCAACCAGCTGACCGCATGTCGGCAAGAATCTGCGGAAGTCCGTTAGCGAGGCTTTCGAGCACCTGGTAAGGGATAAAAACGGGGATGTCGGCATTGACCGGCTCTTCGTCGCGACCTGCGACCTTCGAGCGGAATACGAACCGCGCAGCGCCAAGCTCTGGCACGATCTCGGTGACGTTGATGTGATACGCGATAGTGAACTTCTCTTCTTCAGTGCTCATGCTGCTTTCGCCACCTGGTGCTCGTAGTATGGGTGCTGCTTGTCGTCGAAGATGGCGTAGAAGTCGGCCAGTGATCGGCCTTCCGGGTTCAGCCACTCCCCGATGTGCTCGGGCTTGATGTTGATGATCGTGCGGTCGTGACCGGCTTCGGCGACCTCAGGCTCAGGGTCGTCAGTGATCGCGGCGAAGGACAGCAGGTCCGGCTCCTGCCCGGTCGGGTCTGTCCAGTGGGACCACAGGCAGGCGATGAACATCGGGCCGCCGTCGCGCGGGGTGAAGGCGAGCACCTGGTTCTTGCCGTCGACCTCGACGTTCTCGTAGAACACGTCGGCGATGATCAGGCCGTGTGACTTGCCGAACTCGCCCTTCCAGAAGCCCTCGAGGTTGTCGCGCCGGGCGTTGTAGGTGCCTGGGTACTTCGTGTCGTAGAACGCGGGCTTGCCGCAGGGTCGGCACTGGTAGCGCATCGGCTTGACGACGTACTCGCCTGCCTCGTGGATCAGCACCGGCACGTAGTACTGCGGGAACATTCGGCTGTCCGAGGGCTTGGGTTCGCGCCGCTTGAGGGCATCAATGCGCGCCTGGATCTTGCCCATCTTGTCCGTGCCGATGCGCACGTCATCCTGCGCCTTCTTGGTCGTCTTGACCTGCAGCGCCCGCTCGCCGTCGGCCACGCGCTTCTTCTGCTTGAAGAGCTCCTGCTCCAGCTCGGCCATCTCCCGGGAGTCGTAGTCGCGGATGATCTCGGCCAACTCCTCCGGCCCGTCGTTCAGAATCTCGATCTCCATCGCCCGTGGCACCTTCGGCCGCTTGGCGTACGGGCTCTTGGTCTGGTCCCAGTACAGCTTGACGTAGTCCTTCGCCTTGATCTTCAGGCCCGTGGCCCGAATGAACTTTTTCAGCTCGGCGTAGACCTGGGCGGAGTAGCACATCGTCAGGCGTCCGCAAGCAGCCCACGGCGGGCGAGCTCGGCCTGCAGGGCACTGTCGATCGCCTCCGCATCCTCGTCCGCCACCCCATCCAAGAGGGCGTCCCGCGCCGTCTCCACGGCTTCCAACGCCGCCACGAAGGCAGCCCATTCCGGCCCGTTGAGCCGTTCCTGCGCGATCGATTGAATGTCCATGCGGCGAATATACCCCCGGTCCCGTCTCATCCCATGTGACGAGCAGCGGGGTAGCATTTCGACATGCACTCCCTCCCGCCCGGCTTCGAGTTCAAGCGCTACGTCGACGGCCCGGGCCTATATCTGGACGGGCGGGTCATCGCGACAGCATGCCCGGCGAACGGGGACCCCGGCGCGCCGTGGCGGCTGTGCATCAGTCCGAAGGGCTCGCCCCGATACGAGTTCCTGCGCGACGAGGACGCCTGCCTGCGCTACATGGCGGCCTGGGCGACGAAGTGGGAGGCCGAGATACGACAGGCGCGGGTCGACGTTGGGACTGGCCATCTTTACGGCGACGTCCGCGCGCCCGAGACGCCCAGCCGGCATCCACGGGGGCGTTCGCGCCGGCACTCTGGGCTGTGACTTAATCGGGCACGGTCGTGCCCAGGGTAGGTATCAGGTACGCCGCCCAGGCATCCATCACCTGCCGGCGCTTCTCGATCAGCGTCCCGCGCCGATAGGCCGCCTCGGCCTTGTTCCGGATCGCGTGCGCCAGCGCCATTTCGACCACCTCGTTCGGGTGGTCGGTCTCTTCGGCGGCCCAGTCCCGAAAGCTCGAACGGAACCCGTGCACCGTGAAGGGCAGGCCCAGGCCGTTCGGCCGCGGCTTCTGTAGCAGGTAGAGCATCGCGTTCTCGGTCAGGGTGAACGGTGGGACGTCCCGGGGCAGGCCGCGCAGGATCTCCAGCGCCGGCTCGGACAGCGGCACAACGTGCTCGCGGCCACCCTTCATGCGATCGGCCGGGATCGTCCACAGAGCGGCGTCCAAGTCGAACTCGGGCCAGGCCGCCCCGGTCGTCTCGTTCGTGCGCACGGCCGTCAGGATGGTGAACCTCAGCGCCCGGCGTGCCCGGCCGTCCCGCTCCGCCAGCTTGGCCATGAAGGCCGGGACCTGGGGGTAGGGCATCGCCGCGTGGTGGTCGGGCTTGGTGACCTTGGACGGCCGCGGCAGCAGGTGATCCAGATGGCCCTTCCAGCGTGCCGGGTTGTCGCCTGTCCGCAGCTGGTGGACCTTCGCCCAGTCCAGCACCCGCTCGACCCGGGACCGAACCCTAGATGCGGTCTCCGTCTTGCTGGCCCAGATCGGGCGCAGGCAGGCCATCACGGCGATGGTGTCCACGTCGGCCACGGCCATGTCCCGCGGCGGCCCGTAGTCGCGCAGGGACTGCGCCCACTGCTCGGCCTGAGCGTCGTTCCTCCAGCTCGGCCGCAAGCTGTCGATCAGCGCGTCGACGCACTCCCCGAACGTCTTGCCGGTGGCCTTGGCGGCCTCCCGGTTCGCGATGGGGTCCTCGCCGGCGGCCAGCATCCGGCGCTGCGCCTGAGCCGCGGCCCTGGCTTCCTGAAGGGTCACCACGGTGGCCGAGCCCAGCCCCATCTCACGCCGGCGCCCCCGAAGCTGGTAGCGCAGCACCCAGGACCTGGCCCCGGTCGGGCCGATCAGCAGGTAGAGGCCGCCCCCGTCTGGGTGGTAGCCTGAAGCGGTCAGGGTCTGCGCCGCCCGGGCGCTGAGTCGATTCGTCGGCCTAGCCATTCTGCCCCGCCATCTGCCCCATGCTTGGACGGTCGAACACCGTAGAAGCGAGTTTCAGGGTGTGGAGTCTCAGGCAATGCGAATCAGTCACTTAGTTGCAGCCGGTAGATGCTCGTATAAGCAAGAATCGGCCTCTCACTCCGCCAGTTTGACGAGAAGGCCCCGCATTGCGGGGCCTTCTTTTTTTGTCGCTTGAAAGCATCGCGCGCGCGTCGGCAGCGCCTTCGCGAAGACGAAAAAAAACAGGCAGACCTTCGTCTGCCTGTTTCGAAAATGGCGCGCCCGGAGAGATTCGAACTCCCGACCGCCTGGTTCGTAGCCAGGTACTCTATCCAGCTGAGCTACGGGCGCGTTTCGTTAGACGCGGAATTCTGCACGAAGCGGTTTCACCCGTCAATAACTTCCCGGCAACATTTTTGAGTGCCTCACGGCCGGATATACGCGCTCCCGTCGTGATGGAAGGCGATCCTCTGCTGGATTTGAGGAAGGCGTCTCACCCGCTCTGCCGAATCGGGGCCCGGATTAGCAGCGTATTCACGCCCGGACAGTGAGAATGGCGGGGCAGGGGATACAGAACGCGCGTAGTCGCGGGAGTCGAATTTGATGCTTTTTTCCAAACCCCTGCTCGGGCTCGGGCTGCTGGCCGCTGTGCCGCTGAGTGCAGCCGCGGCGACGTACAACGTCGGACCCGGTCGCCAATACACGCAGCTCACCACGTTCTTCAACAGCGTCAACCTCGCGCCGGGCGACATCGTCGAGGTGGACGGCAATGCCACCTATGCGGGCAACATCGTGGTGGGCGACGACGACAGCGGCACTGAGGCAAACCCGGTGACCATCCGCTGGCGACGTGTCGCGGGCGCCACGCGGCCCTTGCTGTCGGGCGGTACGCATACGATCAAGTTCCAGCAGTCCAACCACATCGTCTTCGAGGGCTTCGAAGTCACGGGCGGCACCAGCAGTTGCATCTTCAGCGAAGCCCATAACGCGACCGTCCGCGACGCCTATGTGCACGACTGCCCCTCGCACGGCATCCTCGCGGCGGATCAGAACTCGGGGTCGTTCACCCTGGAATACAGCGAGATCGCACGCTCCGGGCAGGGCGATCGCCGGCATGCGCTCTATATCCAATCGGACGAGGTCACGTACCCGGATACCGTATTCCGCATGCGCTACAACTACGTGCACAGCGCCACCGGCGGCGTGCTCGTGCGCGTGCGCCACCAGCGCGCCGAGATCCACTACAACTGGATCGAAGGCTCCGACCTGCACGAAGTCGAGCTGATCGGACCGGACTGCGAAACGCAGAAGGCCGGCTGGACCGCCGACTTGCGCCGCGAGGATGCCGAACTGGTCGGCAACGTCATCATCCACCGCTCGACCAGCCGTTCCGGCAATGCGCTGCGCATTGGCGGCGACCTCAACGGGCGCAACCAGGGCCGCACGCGACTGGTGAACAACACCATCCTGCTGGACCGTTCCGGTTCGGCGAACGCCGTGCTGGTGCAGCTGGGCCAGGGCTCGCTGGAGATGCACAACAACGTCGTCTACCAGCCGGCCTCGGGCAGCGCGCCCGCCATCGTGCGTGAAAACCCGGCGAGCAACGTGGATACCCCGTTCTGCGGTCCGCAGAGCCGCGAGCCGTGGTCGGATGGTCGCAAGGTGGCCGGTTCGAACAACTGGGTGCAATCGGCCGCGACCCTGGTGCCGGCCGAATGGAGCGGCACGCTGCGCGGGACCGACCCGATGTTCGTCGACCTGGCCCAGCGCAACCTGCGCCCGCGCGCGGGCAGTCCGCTGCTCAACGCGGGCAACAACACGCCGGCTACGCCGTCTGCGTTCCCGTTCCCCTCGCCACAGCTGTTGCCGGCCTTCGATCCCCCGCTCCGGACCAAGCTCGCCATCGGCGACGCGCACGCCCGCCTGTTGCTGGAGAACCGGATCGACATCGGTGCGTTCGAGCAGTTCGACATCGACCAGGTCTCCGACCCGATCCGCGTGAACGGCTCCCAGCCGTTGGTCCATGGCGCTTCGGGCAGTGCGGCCCAGCCGGTCACGGCCTCCCAGCCGGCGTTGACCTCCCCCGACGCCTCCGCGCCGATCCCGCCCCGGGACCGTCCCCGCTGGCGGCAGTCGCCGGTGACGCGCTATCGCCGGGGCGTGGTCAGGCCCTGACCGTCGAATTCCCGTGGTAACCCCAGGCCGCCCTTCGTGGGCGGCTTTTTTTTGGTTGTCCGGCGATGGCGTCAAGTCGCGTTGGAACTGAGGTGTCGGACATGTATGCGCAATGGGACGAGGCGGTCACAGGCCCCGGAGGGGGCGCCACCGTCGGCGTCGGAACGAACGTAGCGCGGCCTGGCGGGGTAGCCGGGAGCCGTGCCGCATCAGGGGGATGTCGATGAAGGCAACACACAAAAGCCGCAAGGACCGGGTGATCCGGTTCCTGTGGCTGGGGGAAGTGGTCGTGCTGTTCGCGGCCGTGATGGCGGCGGTCTGGATCCGCTTCCACACCGAGCCGGAATACCAGGTGAAGTTCCTGGAGCAGACGCCGTGGCGCGCGGTCCTCGTGGCCCTGGCCATCACCGGTGCGATGACGGCGTTCGGGCTCTACCAGACGCATGTACGGCACACGCGGATGGACTTCGTGCTGCGCGTGACGCTGTCCTTCGCGTTCGGCGGCATCGCGCTGGTGGTCCTGTATTACCTGTTGCCCCAGGCGTATCTGGGGCGCGGCGTGTTGGCCATCTCGCTGGGCATCGGCCTGGTGGGCATCGTGCTGGTGCGCGTGGCGTGGGTGCACCTGTTCCATTCGGACGTACTCAAGCAGCGCGTGCTGATCCTAGGCGCCGGCCGTAACGCCGATCTCATCAATTCCTGCATGCGCCGCCGCTCGGATCGCCGCACATTCACCGTGGTGGGCTTCGTACCGGTGCCGGGCCAGCCGGTGCAGGTGCGGGAAGACCTGCTCATCCATCGGGGCGAAGAAGGCTTGCACGACCTTGCCGAACGGCTGCAGATCGACGAGTTGGTGATCGCGCCAGACGAACGTCGTGGCGGCCTGCCGATGGAACAGATGCTGCTGTGCGTGCAGCGCGGCATGTCGGTCGTCGACCTGTCCAGCTTCTTCGAGCGCGAGGCCGGCATGGTCCAGCTCAATGCGGTGGATCCGTCCTGGCTGGTGTTCTCCGGCGGCTTCGATTACTCCACGCCGCGCCGCCTCAGCAAACGCTTCTTCGACCTCGTCGCGGGCAGCGTACTGCTGCTGGTGAGCTGGCCGCTGATGATCCTGGTGGGCCTGGCTGTGTGGCTGGAATCAGGCGGGCCGGTGTTCTACAGCCAGACGCGCGTCGGCGAACGCGGGCGCCATTTCACCCTGACCAAGTTCCGCAGCATGCGGGTGGACGCCGAAAAGAACGGCGTGGCGGTCTGGGCCAGCAAGGACGACGATCGCAGTACGCGCGTCGGCCGCATCATCCGCAAGACGCGCTTGGACGAGTTGCCGCAGATCATCGCGGTGTTGCGCGGCGACATGAGCTTCGTCGGTCCGCGTCCCGAACGGCCGCATTTCGTGGACATGCTCAACGACGAGGTGCGGTACTACGGCGTGCGCCACAGCGTGAAGCCGGGCCTCACGGGCTGGGCACAGCTGCGCTATCCCTATGGTGCTTCCGTGCGCGATGCGGAAGAGAAACTGAAATTCGATCTCTTCTACGTGAAGAACCACGGACTGGTGTTCGATCTGATGATCCTGCTGCAGACCGTGGAAGTGGTGCTGTTCGGCCGTGGTGCGCGCTGAGCGTACGCGGCCGACGTGCCGGGCCGCCGGATCAGCCAGGCACGAGGCCCCGCAGCAGGCGCTTGATGCCGAAGGGCACGAGCGCCTTGATCTGGCCGCGCAAGTCCGCGTCGCGGGTCAGCCGCCAAGCACGCCGCGCAAGCGTGGCCCCTTCCTTCCAGCGGCCGCGGATCAGCATGCCGCGCGCATTCCGGGCGTAGGTGCCGGCGAGTGCTTCGTCCAGTTCCCGGTCGTCGACGCTGCCGCGCGCGCCGGCGATGGCCGCCTCCATCACACGCACGTAGTCGTCATACGTGCTGTTGGCCGCGGACAGGCCGTCGTGGCCACGCATCGCGCGCACGAGCGCCTGTTCCACCACGCCGATCTTCCAATGACGCGCGACGCGCAGGTGGAACTCCAGGTCTTCCGCCGTGCGCAGTCTCTCGTCGAAGCCGCCGAGCTGTTCGACGACCTCCCGGCGCATCAGCACCGAAGCGGGCGCCAAGGCCGGGTTGTGCAGCACCCAGCGCAACACCCAGCCATCCTCGCGCAGGGTGTCGCGCCGACGGAACACGTCGATGTGTCGATAGTCGCTATCGACACGCTCCACGTCGCACACCACCATGCCGAAATCGGGGTTTGCCTCCAGAAAGGCCACCTGAAGTTCGGTTTTCGTGGGCAGCCAAAGATCGTCGCTGTCGAGCAGCGCCAGATAGCGCCCTTGCGCCAGCCGCAACCCGTGGTTGCGCGCAGCGGACACGCCCGCGTTCGGTTGCCATACGTAGCGGACGCGATCACCGTAACGCGCACGCAGCATGTCGTCGGTGCCATCGGTCGAGCCATCGTCGATCACGATGATCTCGTCGACGGGCATGGTCTGCGCGAGCACGGAATCGAGCGCGCGCGGCAACAGGTCCCGACGGTTGTACGTCGGTATAATCACTGAAACTTCGATGCGGGCCGCCATGCTGAAGGACGTCTCCAAGAAGCTGCTCTATACCAGTGGGCTGCTCGGTCTCTACCACCGGCTGCGCAATGCGGACAGCCTGACCGTCGTGATGTTCCATCGTACCCTGAGTCCGGACGATCCGCGCTGGACCACGTGCGATCCGGACTACACGTTGGCCACGGGATGGCTTGAGCAGTCGCTGGCCTTTTTTCGCCGGCATTACAACGTGGTGTCGCTGGAGCAGGTGCTGGCGTCGCGCCGTGCGGGCGCGGCGCTGCCCAAGCGCGCGCTGTTGATCACCTTCGACGACGGCTGGGCCGACAACGCCGACTATGCGTTGCCCGCGCTGGAACGGGCGGGCCTGCCCGCATTAATGTTCGTCGTGGCCGATGCGGTGGGCACGCGCCAGCCGTTCTTCCAGGAGCGGCTGATCGCGGCCTGGCGGCGCGGCGCGGTGACCGTGTGCGAACTGTCTGCCGCATTGCCTGCGGGCGAGGCCGGGGCGACAGCGACAGGCGACGAGTCTTTGACCGCGTTGCGCGCCGTCATCGCGCGCCTGGAAGCGCTCGATGCCGACGTCAGAAATCAGGTGCTCGCACCCTTCATGGCCAAACTCGACGATGGCCACCGGCACATGGTTACGGTGGACGAGTTGCGGCGCCTGCAGGCCGGCGGCGTTGCGCTGGGCCTGCATGGCAAGACGCATACGCCGATGAAGCTCGCGCCCGACCTGGATGCGGAATTGTCGGGTGCGCGTGCATCGCTGGCGCAGCAGCTGGGGCAGGCGCAGGCGAATGCAGAATCCATGTCGTTCCCGCACGGCTCGTTCGATGCGGGCATCGCCCAGCGCGCGCGCGAGGCGGGTTACGAGCTGGTATTCACCAGCGTGCCCGTACTGAACCCGACCGCAGCCGGCGTGGGCTGGCTACTGGGACGCACCGGTTTCGAGACGGATACCGTGGTGGATGCGCGGGGCCGTTTCCGCGACGACTTGCTGGCGCTGTACCTGTTCCGTCGGCAGGCGCGCCGCCTGGCCTGATCATGCCCCGCATCGCGGGGCCTTGCGTCATTCGTCTTCGTCGGCCGAGGTGAGGAAGATCGGCGCGGACGCGAAGGCCGCGTCCGGCGAGGTCCAACGCATGAAGACCGGACGGCGGCCGCGTTCCACGAAATGGACTGCATGCCAGCCCGCGCGCTGCGCGTCCGGTGCGCAGATTTCCACCGAGACCGCGCTGCAGCCCAGCTTGCGCGCCGCGTGCAGCAATTCGCCGACATGCGCTGCGGCCATGCCGTGTGCGCCGTCCACTGACCAGAAATCGCGCACGTGCAAGGTGCCGTCGATGCGCTGCACGGCGAACCAGGCCAGCAACGCGCGATCCTGCTCGCGCTTCACCAGCAGGTAGCGCGTGGTCGCCAGCGGGGATTCATCGAAGCGCCAACGCAGATGGGCGACGTCACGCACCGCCATCACCCCGTCATCCTTGGGCGATTCTGCCCATACGGCGTCGATGCGTGCGTCGGCATGGTCCGCCCAAGCGGAGCAGAGCGCGGGGCCACGAAGGCGCACGAAGGCATCGCGGCAGGCGATCGCCACGTCCGCGGCCCAGCCGACGGGCCGGGTCAGCCAGCCCGGCACGCGGCCGCGCAGATAGCCGGCATGGCGCAGCACGCGCGCGTAGCGGACCAGATGCGCGGGTTGCGCATATCCGATCCGCTTGAACACCGGCGCAGCCTTGGGATTGGGAAAGCCGTACAGCACGTCCAGCGATGCGTCGGCAGCGGCGATCAATCCCTGCTGCAGCATCAGCGCCGGACCCAGGGAGCGGTGCTGCGGCAGCACCGCCAGGTCGACCAGCACGCCGGCACGAAGTTCGCGGTCCCGCCACACGAGGCGGCGACGACCGGCGGACGCAGTGCCCACGTGCGCCTCGCCCGGGACGTCGAGCAACAGCTGGAGCAGCGGCTCGCCATGCGGGCACCGCAGGTAGAACCACTCGTACTTTGCCGTCATCCGGGCGTCCTGGCCCAGATTGCCACGCCACAACGACAGCACCGTCTCGCGATCGCGCGCCGGATCGCCGGCTTCCACGAGGTACTGCGGCGGGGTGGGCATGGCGTTCATCGCTCAGTCCAGTTCGGGAACGTCGCCGGCCAGCACCGGCGCCATGTGCAGGTACTTCGTAGTCCGGCGCTTGTTGCGGATGTCGTCGTAGACGGCCTGCGCGTGTGCCGGCGTGATGCCCAGGGCGATGGCGAGTTCGCTGGCCGGGCGATCGTGGTTGAGCGCCCAGATCGCGAGGTCCATCTGCTGGTACGGCAGGGCGAAGTAGAACTCGTCCTGGCCCTGGCTCAGGCTGTAGGTGTCGGTGGTGGGAATCGCCGCGCAGACGCGCTCCGGCAGGCCGAGGTGGCGCGCCATGCCGTAGACCTGCGACTTGTAAAGGTGCGCGATCGGCTTGACGTCGGCCGAGCCGTCACCGTTCTTGACGAAGAAGCCCTGGTCGTATTCGACCCGGTTCGGCGTGCCGACGACGCCGTAGTTCAGGCGATCGGCGTGGAAATACTCCAGTGTCTTTCGGATGCGCTGCTTGAAATTGGTCGCGGCGACGATGGTCAGGTAGTCGGCCAGCGCGAGGTCGCGCTCGTGCATGGCGCCGTCCGGCGACTGCGCGATCAGGCGGAAGCGATTGATGCGGCCTTCGGTGCCGCCGTCGATGACAATCTTGAACTTCCAGCCATCGCCGTACTCGGGCAGGGTGTTGCGCACGGCTTCGTCGCGGGCGCGGTAGCAGCCGATCGCCGCCAGCGCGGGGGCGATGTCCACCGTTTCGGTCCGCACGCCCAGGTGCTCGGCGAGGATGCGCGCGCGCGCGGCGCTGTCGTCGGAGGAATCCTGTTCGGGCAGGATCAGCGTGAACACGCGGTCGGGCCCCAACGCGCGCACCGCGAGCGCGGCGCTGACCGAGCTGTCGATGCCGCCGGAGATCGCGACCACCAGGCCGCGCCGGTGCAGTTGGCGCGCGGTGATCTCGCGAAGGCGCGCAGCGATGCGGTCGGCTTCGCTCTGGTAGTCGATGTCGAGGACGTGGTGATCGAGCTGGCTCATGGGCTTGCGGTCTGCTCCGTCAGTTGGACACGTCGGACCTTGCCGGACGCAGTGCGCGGCAGGGCATCGACGAAGGTGATGAGTCGGGGGATCTTGTAGGCGGCCAGGCGCGCGCGGCAGTGCGCCTTGATGCGGTCTTCCGCGCGCGGCAGCACCTCGTCGGCGACGACGAAGGCCTTGATGACCTGGCCGAGCGCGTCGTCGTCGACCCCGACCACCGCCACTTCGCGGATGCCGGGCAGTTCGGCGATGACTTCTTCCACGTCGGTGGGGTGTACGCGGTGCGCGCCCGTCTTGATCATGTCGCTGCGACGGCCCTGCAGGAACAGGTAGCCGTCCGCGTCCACGTAGCCGAGGTCGCCGGTGTGCAGCCAGCCGTCGCGCAGCACGGCTTGGGTGGCGGCCGGGTTGTTCCAGTAGCCGAGCATGATGCCCGGCCCACGCACGCAGATTTCGCCGCCCTGGCCGACGCCGGCGGCGGTGCCGTCCTCGGCGAGGATGCGCCAGTGGGTGTCCTGCACGGGAATGCCGACCGATCCGCGCTTCTCGTCCAGGCGCTCGGGCGGCAGCCAGCTGATCCGCGAGGTCGCCTCGGTTTGTCCGTACATCAGGAACAGGCGTGCGTCCGGCAGCAGGCCGCGCACGCGGTCGGCGACGGCGGATGCCATCGCACCGCCCGCCTGGGTCAGGTAGCGCAGCGAAGCCAGGTCGTGGCCGCGGCGCTCCAGCATGTCCAGCAGCAGCACGAAGGTGGACGGCACGCCCGAGAAGCCGGTCGCGCGATGGCGCTGGATCGCATCCAGCACCTGGATCGGGAAGACCATGCTCGGCCCCAGCACGATGCACGCGCCGCTGGCCAGGTGGGTATGCAGCACCGATGCGCCGTACGCGTAGTAGAACGGCAGCACGCTGACCACCGTATCCTCGGCCGAAAGCGCGAGATAGGCGATCACCGCCCCGGTGTTCGCCGCCACGTTCGCGTGACTGAGCATCACGCCCTTGGGGTCGCCGGTGGTGCCGGAGGTGTAAAGCAGTTGCGCCAGCGTCGCGTCGGCATCGCCGTCAGTCGCGAAATCCGTGTCGTCGCCGTCCACCTGCGGCAAGGCCGTTTCCGGGACGAGTTCGATCGCCAACGGAGCGGGCGCAGCGCCCTCCCACTGGGCGAGCGTCTGGTCCATGTCGCGGTGGCCGGCTTCCTGCACGACGAAGCGCGCGCCAGCGTGCCGCAGCCACGGGCCGAAGTCGCGCGAGCGCGCCTGCGCATTGAGCGGCGTGACCACGCCGCCAGCCAGCCACGTGCCGTAGATCGCGACGGCGGCCTCGATGCGGTTCGGCAGCACGAGCGCCACGCGGTCCTTCGGTTGCAGGCCGGCGCGGCGCAGGTAACGGGCGAAGCCGCACGCCTGTGCCCAGAAGTCCGCGTACGTGATCGTCCGCGCGCCGTCGATCATCGCGATGCGCTGAGGGGCGCTGCGAGCGTTCCGGGCGAGGCGGGCGGTCAGGCGCTCCATCGGCAGGCGGTGGCTGCGCTCAGACAGCGACGGCGAGCTTGCGCGAAACGAACGCGTCGACGGTCTGGATCGAATCGAAGTTCGCCGGCGTCATTTCCTCGGCTGCGATCTGCAGCTTGAACGCGTCTTCCAGGAAGAAGACCAGCTCATGGATGCCGGTGGAATCGATGATGCCTCCCTGGATCAGCGAGTCCTGGTCGCCCACAGCGGCAGGATCGTCCGAGAAGAGGAAGTTCTGCAGGATGAAGGCTTTGATCTGTTGCTTCTGCGGCATGGTGTCCCCGGCATTTCCTGTTCCGTTGCTGTCCAGATGAACGGCGGTTCGGACGTTCACCGGCCAAGCGGGAAGGGGGGGGCAGGGCGGACATTCCCGGTGCTACCATCGCCGCCCGACGTCACCGACGGGAGTCCACGATGCGTGCACCGTTCCTGATCCTGGCCCTCGTGGCGCTGGCCGGCTGCCGGCAGAACGCGCCGGTGGCGGAACCCGCCGCGCCGCCGCGTGCCGTGCAGGATCCTTCGCCGAGGGCGTACGCCTCGGAAAAACAGGCGTTCGTGGTCTCCGAACAGATCGTAGGCCTGGACCATCCGTGGTCGATGGCGTTCCTGCCCGATGGCGGAATGCTCGTTACGGAACGCGCGGGTCGACTACGCAAGATAGGAGCCGATGGCCAGGTGTCGGCGCCCGTCGACGGGTTGCCGAAAATCTTCGTCGACGGCCAGGCCGGGCTGCTCGATGTCGCCCTGTCCCCCGGTTACTCCACCGATGGCCTGGTGTACCTGGCCTTCGCCGAACCCACCTTCCGCGGCAACAAGGCCGGGACCGCGGTGGTACGCGGGAAGCTCCAGGGCAATGCGCTGGTCGATGCGACCGTCGTCTACCGGCAGGAACCGAAACTTTCGCACGGCACGCACGTGGGCGCGCGGCTGGTCTTCGATGACGAGGGCCATCTGTTCGTGACTCACGGCGACAATCGCGTGGGTGCGGCCACCGCGCAGGAGTTGGACAAGCTTTCCGGCAAGATCGTGCGCATCAACGCCGATGGCACGGTGCCGGCCGACAATCCCTTCGTGGCCAAGGCCGGCGCACGGGGCGAGATCTGGTCCTACGGCCATCGCAACGTGCAGGGCGCCGCGCTGCATCCGGTCACCCGCCAGCTCTGGGCTACCGAGCATGGCCCGATGGGGGGCGACGAACTCAACCTGCCCAAGGCCGGCCTCAACTACGGCTGGCCGGTGGTCACGCATGGCGTGGACTACAGCGGGCGTCCGGTGCCGGGCTCGCAGGGCAACGCCGCGCCGGGAATGGAACCACCGCACCATGTGTGGATGAAGTCGCCCGGCCTCAGCGGCATGGCGTTCTACACCAGCGATGCGTTGCCGGGGTGGAAGGGCAACCTGTTCCTCGGCGCACTCGCGTCGAAGGCGCTGATCCGGCTCGAACTGGACGGCGACCGCGTCGTGCACGAGGAGCGCCTGCTGCTGGATCGCAACCAGCGCATCCGCGACGTGCGGCAAGGCCCGGATGGTGCGCTCTATGTGCTCGTGGATGCGCCTGCGCCTGACGGCAAGCTGCTGCGTATCGCCCCCGCACCGGCACCCGAAGCGGGGGTTGCGCCCGCAGCGCCGGTGGCAGGCGCTCCCTAGCGCGATCTTCAGCCGGCCGCTGCCGATGCCGGCTTGCGCGCGATGAAGTCCACGCTGGTGATGCAGAGTTGTTCGGCCGGCACATCCGCGAACTGTGGATGCACCGGCATGGCGGCCAGCTGCTTCATCCGTTCCGCTCGCGTGGTGCGCGTATCGAGGTCGATGTCGAAGCCATGCCGGCGCGCGCCGTCGACGAACCAGTGCGCGCGCAGGCGGTTCTGGTAGAGGAAGGCGTTGTTCCAGCGCTGCCATTCCTCGTCGGAGTAGCGCAGGTAGTTCAGCTGGTGGACGTTGCGGTCCACGTAGGCGTAGTGGTCGCCGCAATTCACCGAATGGAACATCACCCCGCGCGGCGACAGCACGCGCATCGACTCGGCGTACATCGCGTCGATGACTTCCGGCGGCACGTGCTCCAGCACGCTGTTGGAGAACACCACGTCGACATCGCCGTCCGGCAGCTGGCTGCGGGTGGCATCGGCAGGCGCGCGGTAGTGGATCACGCCCTCACTGGCCGTCTCGAGGTTCGCGCCTTTTCGCAGGGCATCGAGCAGCCGCCGATGACGGCCCTCGACCTCCGCCAGCGGCGTGCCCGCCACCGTGGCGATGCGCTCGAGAAATCCACCCAGTACTTCCGCGCACCGGATCGTCAGGTCCATGCGCAGGTGCGGGTTGAGGTCGTACGTGGTCACGCGCGCCGCACCCGCCAGATAGCAGGCGAACGGGAACGTGGGATACCAGCCGGTCCCGATCTCGAAGGCGCGCACGCCCGGCAGCACGACGCCTGCATCGCGCAGGTGGCCGACCATGATTTCCCAGTCGTCCACCTTGCTCGCGAGTTCGCCATCGAAATCGCGCAGGCCGCCGAAGCGCCGCTGCAGGTGGAAATGCAGCGCGTGCCCACCCGGCAGCCCGCCGAGAACCTTCTGGATGATGCCCTTGACCCGCCAATCCATGCCTTGATCCCCTCGATCTGCCGCGCGGCAGGTGGTTACGCGATCGCCCCGGAGGCCTGTGCGGCAGTGGCCGGCGCCAAGCGCGCCTCCACGGTCTGCCGGTGCACCAGCATCGTCGACAGCACGCCCATGAACGCCTGATTGTCGCCGAAGCCGGTGGCGCGCCCCTGTCGGCACTTCTCCACCAGTCGTCCGACCGCTGCGGCGTCGAAATAGCCCGCCTCGCGGATCGCTTCGGGCGACAGCAGGTCGGCCACGTAATCCAGCGGCTTGCCATCGAAGAAAAAGCTCTGGCTGTCCGGCGCGCGGTACGGCTGCTTCGTCCGTTGCGCGATGTCCGGCGGCAGCAGGTCGGCCAGCGCGCGCCGCAGCAGGTACTTCTCGGTCATGCCTCGGATCTTGAAACTGGGCGGCAGCCGGTTGGCGAATTCGATGACGCGATGGTCGAGATACGGGAAGCGGCCTTCGATCGAGTTCGCCATCGCCACGCGGTCGCCCTGCGACGACAGCAGGTAGCCCGCCAGCAGCGATTTCGCTTCGACGTATTGATCGCGGGCCAGGTCGCTCCAGCGCGCCATGTCCGGGGGCAGCGTCTGCTCGTAGGCGTCCAGCGCATCCCAGCGCGTGGCGGTGGCGCGCAGGTCCGGCGAGAGGAACGCGAGTGCGCGCTGCGACGTGGTCCAGCGAGGCACGTGCGCGAAGATCGGCCGGTGCAGGTGCTCCATGCCCTGGCCGAAAAACGACTGCGCGAACGCCGGGTTGCTCACCGGGGAGTGCTGCAGGTAACCGTACAGCTTCTCCAGCAGGCGCGGACGCATCTTCGAACCGGGCTGGCGCGCCCAGAAGCGACGGATCTTCGCTTCCTTGAACAGATCGTAGCCGCCGAACACCTCATCGGCCCCTTCGCCGGTTAGCACCACCTTGTAACCGTGGCGGCGCACGCTGCCGGCCAGCAGCATCAGCGGAATGGGCCCGGTGCGCAGCACCGGCGTCTCGGTGTGGCGGATCAGCCGCGGCAGTGCTTCGCCGATGTCGCGGCGGGTGCAGGTCAGCGTGGTGTGCTCGGTGCCGAGGTGCCGCACCATCGCCTGCTGGTATTCGCTTTCGTCGAACTCGCCGTCTTCGAACGCCACCGAGAACGTACGCACCGGCGTATCGGTGAAGCCGCGAATCAGGGCGACGATGCCGGACGAATCCAGGCCGCCGCTGAGGTAGGCACCTACCGGCACGTCGGCGCGCAACTGCAGGCGCACGGCGTCGACCAGCAGTTCGCGCAGTTCGGCGGTGGCCTGTTCCAGCGTCAGCGGATAGCGCGCGGGCGACGTGTCCTGCGCATCGGGGAAGGTCCAGTCCCAGTAGCGGCGCAGATGCTGCCGGCCATCGCGCTCCACCGAGAGCACATGGCCCGGCGGCAGGCTCTGCACGCCCTGGTAGAGCGTTTCCGGATCGACCGGCGCCCAGTACGTCAGCGTCTGCAGCAGGGCCTGCGGTTCCAGGTGCGCGCATTCCGGCAGCACGGCCAGCAGCGACTTCACTTCCGAGGCGAACCACAGGCGCCCGCGTTGACGCGTGTAGTACAGCGGGCGGATGCCGGCGCGGTCGCGCGCGAGCACGAGGCGCTGTCGTTCGCTATCCCACAGCGCGATGGCGAACTGGCCGTTGAGGTGCTGGACGAAATCCTCACCGTAGCGGTCGTACAGGTGCACGATCACTTCGGTGTCCGAGTGGGTGTAGAACCGGTGGCCCTTGGCTTCCAGCATCTGCCGCAGTTCGACGAAGTTGAAGATCTCGCCGTTGAAGACGGTCCACACCGTGCGGCGCGGGTTGTGGATGGGTTGGTCGCCGGTCGACAGGTCGATGATCGACAGGCGCGCATGCGCCAGGCCGATGCTGGGTGCGGCGTGGAAGCCGAAACCGTCGGGCCCGCGATGTGCCAGCGGATGGATCATCCGCTCCAGCGCATCGCGCGCGCTGGCCGAGACGACGTCGGGACCCATGAAACCCGCGATTCCGCACATGTGCCGTATCCCCTGTCCGTGTCCGTGTTGGTGTCAGGCCGAATCGGCCGCGTAGCCGGTGCGCGCCGTCCGTGTGCCGGCGACCGCGTCCTCGCAGGCCTGCAGCGTGTCCCGCGCCACCTGCTGCCAGTCGCGGGAGAAACGTTGTGCGAGCGCCGCTTCGTCCAACTGCCGGTCGAGCGCCTGCGCCAGCGCGTCGGCCAGCGCATCCGCATCGCGGGCCGGCACCAGCAGGCCGCTGGCGGCATCGACCACTTCCGGAATGCCGCCCACCGACGTGGCCACCACCGGGCGACCGCAGGCCAGCGCCTCGACCAGCACGTTGGGATGGCCTTCGGAATAGCTCGGCAGGGTCACCAGGTCGGAGGCAACCATCCAGCGCGCGACCTCCGCGGGGGACTGGCTGCCAGCCAAGTGCAACGGCAGGCCGGGCTCGGCGACCAGAACCGCCGCGAGTTCGGCCTGCATCGGGCCGTCGCCGACGAACACGACCCGGGCCTGCGGCCGCGCGGCGGCCAGCCGGCGCGTGGCGTGCAGTAGTTCGCGCAGACCCTTCTCCGGCACCAGGCGGCCGACATAGAGGACGATGTCTGCCTCCTGCGGCAGCCCGAGCGCATCGCGCGCGGCGCGGCGGTCGCCGGGGTGGAACAGGGCGGCATCGCAGCCGTTGGGGATCGCCCGCACGCGCTCCGGGTCCGCGCCGTACTGGTTCACCGCCACACGGCCCAGGTCTTCGCTGACCACCAACAGGCGCTGCGCGGCGCGCACCACCGGCTGGGTCAGGCGGCGACTGATCGCATCGCGCACGCGCAGGTCCGAACCGCGCGCGCCCGCCACGAACGGCACCCCGGCCGCGCGCGCGGCGCGCATCGCGCCATAGCCGTCCGGGTAAAGCCAGTAGGCCAGCACCACGTCAGGCGCGAAGGCCCGCACCGGCCGCGCCAGCGCCTGCGCGCACAGGTGGCCGTTGAACGGGCGGCTCACCGCGGGTAGGGCGGGGTAGGTGACGTAGTCCACGTCGCAGCCCGGCGCGACCTGGCCGGCGTCGGCGGCGCGGTACAGGTAGCTGCGCGGCTGCGCCCAGCGCGGGTAGGTGGCGATGGGGCTGAGTACCTTCACCTGGGCCAGGCGCGAGAGCTCGCGCACGGTCTGGTACACCGGGCGGCCGCGATTCGGTTCCCCGGCGATCGGAAACTGGGAGGTGACGATCAGGATGCGCATGCGGGGACCGGAGTGATGGCGGCGCCGGACTGTCCGCCGCATGGCGTGGTTGGCGTTGTAAAAGCCGAGTCATGCCGATGCAGGGGGATAGGGTGGGTCACGAAACGTCTTCGCCCTCGCGGATGGTGGAACTGGATGCCCTGCGCGGTATCGCCGCGGTCGCCGTGCTGGGTTACCACTTCACAACGCGTTACGAGGAGCAGATCGGCCATGCCAAGGGCATGCCGGTGGACCTACTGGCGGGGAAGTACGGCGTTTACCTGTTCTTCCTGATCAGCGGCTTCGTGATCTTCATGACGCTGGAGCGTACCCGCACCGCGGCGGATTTCGTGGTGTCCCGGTTCTCCCGCCTGTTCCCGGCGTACTGGGTGGCGGTGCTGCTGACCGCCTGCGTGGTCTACACCGCAGGCCTGCCGCTGCAGCAGCTGCCCGCCGGGCAGGCATTGCTCAACGTGACCATGGTGCAAGAGATCCTGGGCGCGGAGCACCTGGATGGTTCCTACTGGACGCTGCAGATCGAGTTGTTCTTCTACGTGCAGATGCTGTTCTGGTACGTGTTGGGGCAGCTGAAGCGGATCCACTGGATCATCGGCGGCTGGCTGGTGCTGGCGACCATCGAAGGCCTGTGCGAGAAGTACCACTGGCATTTCTCGTACTGGGTGCGGGAACTGATGATCCTGCGCTTCATCCCGTTCTTCGCGATCGGCATCCTGTTCTACCGCCTGCACCGCTATCCGTCGGAATGGCGGCTCAACCTGACGATGCTGCTGTGTGCGCTGCTCGCCATCGCCATCGGCGAGCGACCGATCTTCCTGCCGGTGGCGCTGGTGTGCTGCGGGATCTTCACGCTGTTCATCCGCGGCAAGCTGGCATTCCTGGATACCCGGTTCTTCGCGTTCCTGGGGGCGATCTCGTACACGCTGTACCTCGTCCACCAGGCCATCGGCTTCGTCGTGATCCATCACCTGGAACGCGCGGGCGTGCCGGCCTGGCTGGCCTGCGTGGGCGCGGCCGCGGTCTCGCTGGCGCTGGCCACGCTGCTGCACCGGCTGGTCGAACGGCCGGCCATGGAATGGATCCGCGGCAACTGGAAGGCGACCCGCATGCACACGCTGGCCAACCGATGAGGCAAGCTTGCCAAGCGGCGCACGTCGCGTCCCGAGCTGCTGCCGACAAGGACATCCGCTTGCCCCACCGCTCCGATACCGGTCGCGCATGACCGCCGACGCCGCCACGCACGGCCTGTTCGCCAGGGTCGCTTCCTCCGCTGCCTACGGCATCGTCGGCGGCCTGTTGGGACGTGCCGTCGGTCTGGTGGGCACGCTGCTGGTCGCGCGCCACCTGACGCCTGACATCGTCGCCGAGGTGACCGTGGCGACCGTCATCGCGCTGACCGGCAACTGGGTGGCGGCATGGGGCTGTGGCCAGTACGTGGTGGTGAAGGGCGACCAGGGCCGCGAAGCGGTCTTCGCTGCCAGCGTCGTCTACCTGATCGCCGGGCTGCTGATGATCGTGGGCCTGTGGTTCGCCGCGCCGGCGCTCGCCGCGTGGCTGCAGGCGCCGCGCGTGGCGGAGTACCTGCCCGGCGCGCTGCTCGGCATCGGCATCCGCCGGATCGGTGCGATCCCCGACAAGCTCCTTGCCCGCGAGTTGCGCTTCGGCCGCATCGCCGCCGGCACCGCGCTCGGTGACATCGTCTACGCCATCGTGGCGGTGACCCTGGTCAGCACGACGACGCTGGGCGGGCAGTCGATGATCCTCGCCTTCATCGCGCAATCGACGGTCATCGCCGCCGTCACCGTGTCGGCGACCGGCCTGCGCAGCTGGCTGGCGCCGGTGAGGATTCCGCTCGCGCGCCTGCGCGACCTGCTGCGTTTCGGCGCGCCGATCACCGGCGAAGTGGTGTTGAGCGAAGGCGCGCGCTACTGGGACAAGCCGTTGATGCTGCGCCTGGTCGGCGCACACGATGCCGGCAGCTATGGCCTGGCGTTCAACCTGGCGCAGTTGCCCGCGGTCTACGTGGGTGGCCACATCGGCACGGTGATGATGCCGGCCGTGGTGCGTGCAGACCCCGCCGAGCGGCCGGCATTGATGGTGCGCGCGTTGACCTTCACCGCGCTGGTGCTGTTCCCGATGTCGGCCGGCCTGGCGGTGTGCGCGCCGACACTGGTGGACGCGCTGCTGCCACCTACCTGGGCGCAAGTGGCGCCGCTGCTGAGCATCTTGGCGATCGCGTCGCTACCGGGGTCGGGCAGTTTCATCCTCTCGGCCTTCCTGGCCGCGCACGCGCGCAACCACCGCCTGATGTGGATCGAAGTCGCGACGATGGCGGCACTGATCGCGGCGCTGTGGTCGCTGTCGAAGGGCGGCGTACTGTGGGCCTCCGCGGCGATCGGCGTGGCGGCGCTGGTGCAATGGGGGTTGACGGTGCAAGCCTGCCGCATCGATGGCCTTAGCCTGCGTGGACTGGGCAGCGCGCTGTTGCGCATCGCGTTGGCGAGCGCGGTGATGGTGCTCGCGGTGCTGGCGTGGCGCGGTGCGCTGGGCTCGGCAATGGCCGCGCCATGGCGACTGGTCACCGAGGTATCGGTCGGTGTGGTTGTGTATGGTGTGGGGCTGTGGGGATTCGCGCGCGGCCTGGTCGGGGACGCGCTGGCAGGCATCGGGATGTCGCGCTTGCGGATCCCCGGGCTAAGGACGCGGCAAGGGGAAGGCACGTCATGATCGAATTCAACGCCATCGCGCTGTTGCGCCGGCGCGCGGCGACCAGCTGCCAGCTGCCGCTCGCCGACGACCAGCGTTTCCTGGAGATGCGCGAAAGCGACAAGGCACGCCTGGTCCAGGCCTATCGCGCCAACGGCATGTCCGGCAAGCCGGAGCGCCTGCAGCGTCGTTATGACCACGGCATGCGCTGTTTCGCCATCGAGGAAGGCGAACGGCTGGTCGCCTGGTTCTGGGCGCTGCACGGTGTGCCCCGCTACATGGACGAATTCGCCTGGCAGATTCCGTTGAACGAAACCCAGGTATGGCTGCGCGACGCGTTCGTCGTGCCCGAGCGGCGTGGGCGCCGCCTGTTGCTCGCGATGATGGGCGTCGGCATGACGGTGGAGTCCACGCCGATGGAGTACTTCTCGGATGTGAGCGTCTCCAACCGGCCGTCGCTGCGCGCGCATGCGGCCATGGGCTTCAGCCGCTTCGCCACGGTGCGCAGCCTGCGTGTCGGCAGCAGCCGATGGTGGCGCAGCCTGCCGCCGGAAGGCCTGCCGTCGCCCGCACAACTCCGACCGGATCAGACGCACCTGCGCATGTCCGCCGAAGAAATCGCCTGGCATCACGCGCAGATCGCGTGAGCCTCACACGCTAGTCGTCGTGCCCCAGCCGGTAGGCGAGCGGGCGCAGCGGGCGTGCGCCGGCCGTGGCGAAGCGGTGCAGGCGTCCCGTGTGCAGGATGCCGGAGACCATCGGCTGCCGATCGGGCAGCAGGTCGGCCATGTAGGACGTCTCATGCGCCTGGCTGTCGAACAGGGCGAGCTCCGGCCATTGCCGGTCCAGCGCCTGCAACAGGTGCCATTCGTTGAGCTTGCCGGGGCTGCTCGCGGCGAACTCGGGATCCCACCCGGTCTTGAAACCGCTCAGGCCGTTGCCGAGGTGCAGATTGCTGCTGCTGGCCACCACCTGCTCGCCGCACAGGGTTTCCACGAACACCATGCCGCCACTGCCGGCCAGGCGCGGCACCAGTTCCAGGAAGAACGTGCGTTCGCCTTCCGAGGCCAGCATGGAGCTTCCGCGCTCGCCTTTCCAACCGGCGTCTTCCAGGGTCAGGTGGCGCATGGCCGCGGCGGCATCCGCGTCCGCGCCCTGCAGGATGCGCAGGCTGACGTCGCCGCGTTCCTGCAGGCGACGCAGCCGCCGGCGCAGGTCCTTGGCGGTGGCGCTGCGAACGCGCGCCGCTGCCGGCACGTCATCGGGATGGCGGCGCAGCACCGGTCGCTGCGACAGCGCGGTCTGCGTCCAGGCCAGGCCGGCCTGATCGCGCAGCGCCGCCCAGAATTCGCCGTCGCCGGCGACGTTGTGCCACACGATCGCGCGGTCGCGTAGGGTGCCCTCGCGCATGCGTGCGGCGAGGGCGCCAGCGACCTCACCCGCTTCGCCGGGCAGGTGAAGCACGCCGGATTGGAACGCATGCTGGTGCCGGTAAGCGCGCCAATGCGGCACCGGCACGAACAGATTCGGTGCGCGGCGCTGCAGGCAGGTGAGGCCGAGCAGGGTGTCGTCGCGTTCCACCGTCAACACGACCGGCGGCGCATCCGGGGTCAGCCACCGTGCGGCGGCCAGCACGAAGCCCGGATGCAGGAACGGCACCGATGCGGCGGAATGTTTCGCCAGTTTTTCCCAGGCGCGCAGATCGTCGTTGGACAGGTCATCCAGCGGGCGCAGGCGCGTGCGCAGGCTCACGGCACGATCTCTTCGCCGCGACGGCGACGGTAGAGGTCGACGATGCGCGCACGCCAGCCCACACGGTCCACCGACAACCAGCCCATGCGGCCTTCGGCCATCGCCAGCGCGCGCTTGTAGTCCACGTGGCCGGCCATCAGTTCATAGCGGTCGAAGCCGTTGCCGAGGAATTCATTGATCGCGCTGGCGAGCAGCAGCAGGCCCGGACTGCCGGCCTGACCCACCTGCCGGTAGTCGATGCCGGCCTGGTAGAAGCAGCTCGTGCCGCGCCATACCAGGTGGTAGAGATAGCCCACCGTCGCGTCGCCGGCCTCCAGCCGCATCAGGTGCACGCCGGCGTCCGAGGTGGAGGCGGCGATCAGCGCGCGGTGGAACGCGACGATGCGCGGATCGCCGAACGCGCCGTGCTCGCCGCTGTCTTCGTCCCAGTGCGCCTGGTGCAGGCGGACCAGCTCGTCGAAGAACGCCAGCCGGTCCGGCTGCGTCACCGCCGTGCTGCAGGCGAGCGGGCCGAATTGGTCCGCCAGCTTGCGCGCGGTGCGGCGCAGGCGCGCGCGCGTGCTGCTGCCGGGCACGGTGCTCACGTAGTCCTGCTGGGTGGACCGCAAGCTGGCCAGGTCCACGTAGGGCGTGGGCCGCGTCATCATCTGCAGGCGCAGCCGCGGCGAACGCAGGCGTTCCAGCGGAATCCCGTCCATGTCCAGGCCGGGCAAATAGAGCGTCAGCCAGTGGCGTTCGCGATGTTCGAAATGCGCCACGCACGCGGCCAGCACGTCGTGCTCGCAACCGTCCAGCGACAGCACGCCGTTGAACTCGATCGTGATGCTGTCCGCCACGCGATCGCCTATCTGATGCAGGCGGACGTGCTTGAGGCCGAGGGCGAACCATCGGCGCTGCTCGACCACGATGCCCAGGCCGACGCATTCGTCATCCAGCCACACCGACATCAGGCGCGCGCGCGGCAACGGGCACAGTGTGCGCAGCCAGGCGCCGATCCAGATCCAGCTCTGGAAGAAGCTGCAACGGCTGCGTGTCTCCAGCGCGTGCCAACGCGCTTCCAGCACGTCCATCGCCGGCAGGCGCTCGACCCGCACGTCGTAGCGTGCGGCCGACGCGCCCGTTTCAGCCGAATGTCGCATCCAGGCCCTTCTCCACGCCGGTGCGGGGCGTCCAGCCCAGTTCCGTGCGCGCGGCAGTGGTATCGAAGTTGGCGAGCGGTCGCAGCGAACGCACGCGGTAGCGCGTCAGCGGCACGTCGCGGTGGAGGATCTTGCCCAACTGCTCCACGCCGAAGCCCAGCAGCATGAACGTCCAGCGCGGCACGCGCACCACCTTGACCTCGTCGCCCAGCTTGCGGCGGCAGCGCGCGAGGTAGTCCTGCTGGGTGATGCGCGAGGTGTCCACCACGTTGAACACGCGCTGCATGGGCAGCGGCGCTTCCGCGGCGCACACCAGGGCGTCCACCACATCGTCCACGTACACCAGCGGCAACGCGATCGCACCGTCGCCGACGGCCACCCAGCGGCCG
Source organism: Pseudoxanthomonas sp. G3 (assembly GCF_057654715.1). Taxonomy (NCBI): domain Bacteria; kingdom Pseudomonadati; phylum Pseudomonadota; class Gammaproteobacteria; order Lysobacterales; family Lysobacteraceae; genus Pseudoxanthomonas; species Pseudoxanthomonas sp. G3. The sequence goes on along the minus strand of NZ_CM172805.1, from coordinate 2,710,775 downwards.
GCCAGGCCGATGACGCCATTCGGGGTGACCTTCTCCGCGCCCGGGCCGAAGATCTGGCCCGGCCGCACGATGACGGCGGGCAGGCCATGCTGCGCGATGGCGTCCAGCACCATGCGCTCGGCCGACAGCTTGGTCTGGGTGTAGGCGCCGCGCCATTCGGGGTGCGGTTCCAGCGGCGAAGACTCGGTCATCACTGCGGCCGGATCGCGACCCGCGTGATCGAACACGCTCATCGAACTGACGTAGACCAAGCGCGCGGTCCCTTCGGCCACGCAGGCGTCGATCATGTTGCGCGTGCCCCACACGGTGCCCGCTTCGAAGTCGCGCGGACCGCCACGCATCGCGGCGCCCACGTGGTAGACCAGCGGCACGCCGCGCACGGCGTGGCGGACGATGCGAGGATCGCCCAGGTCGCCGACGACGGTCTGGATGCCCGCATCGGCCGTGTAGGCCGCCACCGGACGCCGCACCAGCACGCGCACGGTTTTGCCCTGTTCGCGCAGGCGCGAAACCACGCGCTTGCCGAGGAAGCCGGCCGCACCGGTCACCAGCACGTCGGCAGGCGGCAGATCGACGTAACGCGATTCCAGCAGCGCGAGGCGCTCGGCGTCAGGCGCGGCGCAGGCCGGTTCCAGCAGGCGCGCGATGCGCAGCGCATCCTCGCCGGTGAACGGCGGCGAGGCGTTGTCGCGCGCGGCGCGCGCGAACTCGACGGCGCCGCGGCGGATGCCGGGCGACGGCTTGAGCATGCCGGTGGCGAAGCGCACCACGTTCCACGGCACCCGGAACACATCCTTGACCGCGCTGAAGAACGCGTTGGCGACGATGCCGATGAACTTCGGCCCCGGCAGCACGCGGTGGATGCGGCAGGTCTGCAGGAAGCGATCGACTTCGATGGTGCCGCGCGTACCGCGGACGAACACGCGGTTCTCCATCGGGCGCGCATTCCACGACAGCAGCAGGCGACCGACGCCGGCGCGCGCCTGCGCGTGCGCCTGCCATTCGTCGAAGTGCAGGTTCGGATCGGTGCCGCGGGCCTGGTAGTCGACGCGCAGGTCGTGCACCGGGCCGAGGAAGGCTTCGATGGTGTAGAGACCATGCACGCCGAGGTCGCGGAACGGATAGGACCCCTGGGTGACCGAACCCGGTAGCGGACCGCCGGCATACGGCGGGTACTCGGAATTGCGCACGATCTCCACCGACACCACGTCGCCGATGCGGCCGTCGTGCACGGCCTGCACGGCCTGCATCAGCACCGGATCGAACAGGTCGGAGTGGTTGACGCCGAGCTGGACCTTGCGGGTGCGCGCTGCGGCGATCATGGCCTCGCAGTCCTCGACGGTGTCGGCCATCGGTTTCTCGACCAGCACATGGCAGCCCATCTCCATCGCCTGCAACGCGATGGCGGCATGGAAGGCCGGCGGGGTCAGCACGTAGACAGCCTGCGGCTGCAGGTCGGCCAGCTCGTCCAGGCGCGCGGCGACGCGCTTCACGCCGAAGCGGTCGGCCAACGCTTGCGCGGCGGGCAATTGCGGATCGCAGATGCCGACCACGTCGACGAAATCCAGCTGCTTGAGCGCGGCCAGGTGATGGGTGGCGACATACCCGGCGCCGACGAGGGCGACGCGCAGGCGGGTGGAGGCGGGTGGGGTCATGGGGAGAGGATCATCAGGAAATAGGGTGTCATCGGCCATCGAGCGCGCGCGCGACCGCGGCCAGCACGTCGTCGACGCGGCGGTCCCAGGTCTGCGCAGCGACCGCGGCCACGCGGGCCTCGGCGGCGGCATCGCTGTCTTCGGCCAGCGCCTGCTCGAGCCCGGCGAGGAAACCCTCGCGGTCTTCGGCGATGCGGACCCACTGCGCGAACTTCGCGATCTCGGGGTTGTACGTGCTCACCACCGGCTTGCCGGTGGCCAGGTATTCGCGCAGCTTCAGCGGATTGGCGTTGGCGACCTGGCGGTTCATCCGGTACGGGATGATCGCGGCATCGAATGCTTTCGCCCATGTCGGGAGCGTGGCATAGGGTTGCGGCCCGGCGAGGCGCACATTGGGCAGCGCGCGCAGCGCCGACACGTCGGCGGCGGCATGGCCGACCAGCAGGAAGCTCCAGTGCGGTCGCGCCTGCGCCAGCCAGGCGATCAGCTCGATGTCGATCCACTCGTGCAGCGAGCCGATGTAGCCGATCACCGGACCGGACAGGCCGCGCGCGCCTTCGGCGATGGGCGTTTCCGGTGCGCGCGCGGTGAGGAACAGGTCCAGGTCCACGCCGTGCGGCGCGTACGTGGTGGTGGGGTTGAGCGCCTGCTTGGCAGGCAGCAGCGCGGGCGGTGCGACGAACAGCTGGTCCGCGGCGCGGCTCAGTGCATCGTCGCGTTGGCCGATCAGTTCGGCGTCCACGCCGGGATGCGCGGCGTAGTCGTCGATGCAGTAGTAGACGCAGAAGTCCTCGCCGAGACGATGGGCGAGGAACCCGGGATGCGGCACCACGAACCACGAGAGATAGCGGCCGATGCCTGCCTTGCGCAGCGCGCGCCGCACGGCCCAGCGGCTGAAGACGCGATTGAAGGCGTCGACGCCGGGAATGCGGCGGAACGGCAGCTGCGGCACAGTGCAGTGCCACAGGCCTTCGCGCACCTGCACGGGCGGCTTCAGCGCGGCGGTCAGCTTGCGCCAGGCGCGCTTGAGGTCGCGTCCGGACGTCGTCGGTGCGCGCATGCCCGGCGAGTCCACATAGAGCACGGGCATGCGCTGCGCCAGGCGGGTGGCGACGTGATGGCTGCTGGTGCGGTTCTCCGCGTTCCAGTCGTTGCCGAAATACACCACGCCGCGCCCCTGCAGGGCGGCCGAGGGGTCACTCATCGCGCCACCAGCCGATCAGCCAGGCGGTGCCGCCGTAGTGGATCCAGGTTTTCTGCAGGCCGGGGATGGCCTCAACATGCGGACCCACGCGGCCGCACGCCGGCGCAAAGAACGTCACCAGGCCGGCGCGTCCCAGATGACGCATGCGCGCGATCGTTGCGGCGGGATCGCTCAGGTAGTAGAGCACTTCGCAGGCGGTGACCAGGTCGAAGCGGTGACGCTCCTCGCCCCACGGCTGCTGGAACAGGTCGGCCGCCGCGAAGTGGGCCTGCGGCAGGCGCGCGCGGGCGCGCTCGATCGCGGCGGGACTGACATCGAGGCCGTACTGTTCGTCGCTGAGCTTGGCCAGGTACTGGGTCTGGTGGCCCTCGCCGCAGCCGATCTCCAGCACCGAGCCGACGCGGCCGAAGGCCTGCGCGATCACCCGGTTGGTGGCCTCGAAGCGCGCGCGCTCCATCGGCGATTCCATGTTCCAGGGGTCCGGCATGCGGTACGCCAGTTCCAGGCGCGCGTGGTTGTCGTTGCCGCCCACGCCGCGTAGGGCGTACTTCATCCACAAGCGGCGCTGGGCCTTCCTCAGCAGTTTGGCGGTGTCGCTCCACATGTCCCTGTCCCCTTCGCCGTTGTTCAACCGCAGCTGGCCGCGCCGTGCGGGCCTTCGCTGGCCTGGTGCGCGGAATCCCGGCCCACCTCGAGCGGCCGCGCGGGCGCGCTGTACCAGCCGGTGACCTTGCCGCACTCGAAGTCGACCCAGGACGGCCCGTACTGCCAGCGCGCAGCGTGTTCGGTCGTCGGTTCACCCAAGATCCGCCGTGCCTGGTCGAGGTCCATGCCCAGTTCGAGTTGCTGCGGCGAACGCGGCTGCCACGCGACGGAGGCGCTGTCGCCGGGACTACCAGGGTCCAGGGTCGGGATCGAGGTGCGGTTCGCGCCCAGCCAGTAGAGCAGGGCGGCCAACAGGGCGCCGATCAGCAGGTAGCGGCGACGCGAGCGCGGCGGCTCGAGGCCATCATCGTCTACCGGCATCGCAGGTGCGATCCGCTCCAGGCGCGGCGCATGCGGGCGCGGCGACGCGGCCGGGGCGCCCGGTAGGCGGCCGTGCACGCGATGGAATTCCAGCGCCGATTCGTACAGGCGGTTCAGCCGCTGCAGGCGGGGCAGGTCGGCGTCCGCGCCCTGCGTATCGGGGTGGAGCACGGCCACGCGCCGGCGATAGGCCTGCTTGAAGGCGGCCATGCCGCACTCGGCATCCAGCCCCAGCTCTTCGTACATGCTGACGAAGTCGGTATCGTCCGACATCAGTGCTGCGCCCCTGTCTCGCTGCCACGCCGTCGCGGCGCATGATTTCTGCTTTCCCCATTCATACGTGATCCGGGGGCCGATCCGGCCAGCCTGCGGACTGGCCGCTCGCATGTGCATTCTGCGTATTCAGGGGGACAGGCAAGGTTGCCGGAACTGCGGAAGATGATGGCCAGGGGATCATCGATGAGCGTGGCCGCGCGCGTCGGGCGCCGGCAGTTGCTGGCGCGCTGGTGCCATCGCCTCGGCGCGCTGCCGTTCCTCCAGCGGGTGCGGCCCAAGGCGCATGGCGAGCTGCGCGTGCTGGCTTACCACCGTGTGCTCGAATCGCAGGAGCCGCAGGGCTTCAGTTTCGATCCGGAGCTGATCAGCGCGTCGGCGGACGACTTCCGCCAGCAGATGCTGCACCTGAAGACCCACTTCGTGCCGATGCGCTTCGACCAGATCGTGGACCTGATCGAGCGCGGCAAGCCGCTGCCGGAAGGCGCGGCGCTGGTGACCTTCGACGACGGCTACGACGACAACTACCGCATCGCCTTCCCGATCCTGCGCGAGCTGGGCATGTCGGCGATGTTCTTCGTGTCCACCGGCCACATCGATTCGGGCCGGCCTTACGCCTACGACTGGCTGGTGCACATGCTGTGCTCGGCACCGGCCGGCGCGCGCGTGCACGTGCCCGAGCTGGACGTGGACTGGACGGTCGAAGCCGACCTCCACGACCGCCGCCGCCAGGCCGCCGACCTGCTGTACCGCGTGAAGCTGCTGGACGACGACGGCCAGGCGACCCTCGTCGCCCGGCTGGAATCGGACTGGGGCATCCCGCGCGCGGCCGGCCATCCGGACTGCAAACCCATGACCTGGGACCAGCTGCGCGAGATGCAACGCGATGGCATGGAGATCGGCTCGCACGGCGTGGACCACCGCATGCTGGCCAAGTTGCCGCTGGAGCGGATGGTGGCCGAGGTGCAGGGCTCCAAGGATGCGCTGGAACGCGAACTGGGCGTGCCGGTGCAGGTCATCTCCTACCCGGTGGGGGGGCCGGATGCGTTCAACCACGACACGGTCGAAGCCGTGCGCGCGGCGGGCTTCCGCCTGGCCTGCAGCTACGTGGCCGGCATCGGCCGGCTCGGGCCGCGCACGCAGTTTTCGCTTCCCAGGCTGCCGGTGGAGCGCCACATGGACATGCCTTGGTTCAAGGCCATGATGGCGATGCCGGAATTGTTCACCTATGCCTCGCGATTGCGCACAGGCTGAGGCACGGGAGCGACAGGGGATCATGTTCTTTTTCATGTTGGTGTACCTCGTCCTGGTGCTGATCAGGCCCCAGGACTACCCGGCGGTGGCCGAATCACCGGGTCCGCCGATGCAGTCCATCGCGCTGGTGCTGGCGGCCGGGCTGTTCCTGTTCTCGCAGCGCAAGTCGTTCAACCAGCCGCAGTTCCTGCTGATCCCGATCTTCCTGTTCATCGCCATGGTGTCCAAGGTGGTGAACGGCTGGGCGGGCGGCGCGCTGTTCGTTTTCTTCGTCTTCGCGCCGGTGCTGCTGGCCTATGTGCTGCTTGCCAACACGGTGGATACGCGTGCGCGGATGCAGGCGGTCATGGGCGTGTTCGTGATCTGCGCGTCGGTGTTGGCGGTGCACGGCATCGAACAGGCCAGCACGGGCATCGGCTGGACCGGCGTCGAGCTCTCGCAGGGCACGCGCATCCAGTACGTCGGCATCTTCAACGACCCCAACGATCTGGGCATGCTGTTCGTGATGTGCCTGCCGATGGCGTTCTACCTGAGCTCCCGGGGCGGCTGGCTGGGATTGAAACGCCTGTTCTGGTGGACCGCGATCGCGCTGCTGGTCTGGGGCTGCTACCTGACCAACTCGCGCGGCACCCTGCTGGCGCTGGTGGCCATGCTGGGCGTGTACATCTGGCGCACGCGCGGCATCTTCTGGGCCGGCCTGCTGGGCGCCGGGGCACTGGGCGGGCTGATGATGCTGCCCTCGCGCATGCAGGAGATGGACGTCTCCGAGGCCTCGGCGATGGGTCGCGTGGAATCCTGGTACGAAGGCATCCAGATGTTCATCGGCAGTCCGGTGTTCGGCATCGGCGCCGGCGGCTACTCGGACCTGCATGAGCTGACCGCGCACAACTCCTTCGTGCTGGTGCTGGCCGAGACCGGCATCGTCGGCTTCACGGTCTGGCTGGCGATCGTGGGGTACTGCTTCCGGATGATGATGGCCATCGTCGACCGCGACGACGACATCATCGACGACGTGCCGATGGACGTGCCCGACGAGGTCGCGCTGAAGGAGTGGCGCACCGACAAGGCGCTGAGCCTGTGCATGCTGATCTCGCTGGTCGGCTTCTTCACGGCGGCCTTCTTCCTGAGCCGCAGCTACGTGGTGATCCTGTACCTGCTGGTGGCGATGGTCGTGGGCCACTACACCCGCATGCGCAACACCTATCCCAGCCTCCCGGCGTTCTCGCTGGAGAAGGACATCATCCGTTGGCCCGCCTATGCCGTAATCGGCGTTATCGGCCTGTATCTGACCGTCAAGGTCCTGTTGGCGATGGCATGAACGAACGCTCGCGCACGCTCAGCAACACCCTGTTCTCCTCGGTGGGCATGTACACCGAGTACGTGCTGGGCATGCTTACGTCCATCATCATCGCCCGCCACCTGGGTCCGGACGGCTTCGGTACCTACAGCCTGGTGATCTGGCTGGTGGCGATGGGTGTGGCGACCACCAACTCTGGTACGGCCAGCGCGGCGATCAAGTTCGTCGCCGAACTGCGCGGCGCGGGACACCTGGAACAGATCCCGTACGTGCTGAGCTACCTGCGCAAGGCGCAACGCGTGTTCATGCTGTTCGTGCTGCTGGCCGGCGCCGCGTTGTTCATCTTCGCCGGCGACCATGTGGCGCCGGGCATGAACCACACGCTGTTGCTGGGCTTCCTGATCGTGGGTGTGGCGCTGCGTTCGTCGTATATGTTCAACATCGGCGTGGCGAAGGGGTTCGAGAACTTCCGCGCGACGGCGATCGTGGCCTTGGTGTCCACGCCGATCAACCTGCTGCTGGTGATCGCGGCGTGGCAGTTGGACGCGCCGGTGGAATGGCTGCTGGCGGTGTTCTCGCTGTCGGGCATCGTGTTCTACGTGATGTCGCTGCGGCAGATCCGCCCGTTGCTGCCGCCGCGCCAGCCCGGCGTGGTGCTGCCGGCGGCGCTGCGCGCGCGGATCAGCCACCACATGCGCTGGACGGCGCTGACCGTGTCGGTCAGCTTCCTGGTCGCCAGCGAGGTGGAGGTGATGTTCCTCAACCTGTACGCGGACAGCCACGACGCCGGCCAGTTCAAGGTGGCCTATCAGCTGGCGGTCGGCGCGGCGGCGCTGGTGCCGGGCGTGTTCGGTGCGCTGCTGCTGCCGATGATGGCCAACGCCCTGAGCCAGGGACGCGAAGTCGCCGCCCGCCGCTTCGTCGGCACCACGCATTACCTGTCGCTGCTGGCCGTGCCGTTGATGGCATTCGGGCTGGTGTTCGGCGACGACGTCATCCACCTGCTGTACGGACGCGAATACTGGGCCGCCGGGCCGCTGTTCTCAGCCTGCCTGTTCGCCACCTGCATGACGACGATGGCGCAGGGCGCGTCCAGCCTGCTGGTCAGTGCGGACCGCCAGCGCAGCATCCTGGTGCTCGCCATCACCAGCGGCACGCTGAAGCTGACGCTGGCTGCTGTACTGATCGCGCACTTCGCCCTGGTCGGTGCGGTGGCGGCCTATCTGACCGTGGCGGCGGTGAACGCCACGCTGTACCTCTCGCTCGCGATCAAGGTCAGCCATGCGCGACCTGCCTGGGGGGCGTTGGGGCGCGTGTTGCTGGCAGGTGCGCTGGCCGCGGCGCTGGCCTGGCCGTTGCGCGGGCACCTGGTGCCGTGGGCCGCGGTGCTGCTGGGCGGCGTGCTGCTGGTGCTGTCGTATGCCCTCTTTACGCTGTTGTTGCGCTGCTGGACGCGCGACGACATCGAACATCTCCAGCAGCTGCACCGGCGCTTCGCCGCAAGCCGGCCGCGCGCGGGCGCACGGCTGCTGGCCTGGGCGCACGATCGAGCAGGGGAGGGGATCTCATGACCGGTCTATACGAACCGCTGTTCCGCCACGTGCTGTTCCCGGCCTACGAGTCGGGCATGCGCGGGCGCAAGACGCTGGCCTACCTGCGCGAGTACGAGCGCCAGCAATGGCTCGAGCCCGAGCAGATCGACGCGTTGCAGTGGCAGAAGCTGCAGCAGCTGATCCGCCACTGCTGGGACCACGTGCCCTATTACCGGGAGACGTGGACCGCACTGGGCATCTCGGCGCCGGACGACATCCGCGACCGCGCGCATTTCGCCCGCTTGCCGGTGCTCGACAAGCCGACGATCCGCGCCAACTTCGACCGGCTGATCGCGGCGCCGTACAAGGATGGCCTGCTGTACAAGACCACCGGCGGCTCCACCGGCGAGCCGCTGCGCTTCGGTTACACGCGTGAGAGCTACGAGCGTCGCGTAGCGGTGATGTGGCGCGGTTACGGGTGGGCGGGTGCGCGGCTGGGGCAGCGCACGCTGTATCTGTGGGGCACGCCGATCGGGGCGCAGAAGCGCAAGGACCGGCTGTACCACAGCGCGTTCAATCGTTGCATGCTCAATGCGTTCGAGATGGACCGCACGCGCATGGCCGAGTATGCCGATGCGATCGACCGCTTTCGCCCGGAGACCATCGTGTCCTACGTCGCGCCGATCGTGGAAATGGCGGACTGGCTGATCGCCAATGGTCGGCGGGTGCATGCGCCGGCGCGCATCCTCGGCGCGGCGGAGGCCTTGCATGCGTCGCAGAAGCAGCGCATCGAGCAGGCCTTCGGTGCGCCGGCCTACAACACCTACGGCTGCCGCGAGTTCATGCTGATCGCCGCGGAGTGCGAACACCGCGACGGCCTGCACGTGAACGCCGACCACCTGGTGGTGGAGCTGGGCCATGGCGCCGACACCGGCACGGACGGTCCGCGCGAACTCGTCGTCAGCGACCTGCACAACTACGGCATGCCGCTGCTGCGCTACGTCAACGGCGACCTGGCCACGCCGGGTCACGGGCGCTGCGCCTGCGGGCGCGGGTTGCCGCGGCTGGCCAGCGTGGACGGACGCAAGCTGGATGCGCTGCGCACCCCGGACGGGCGGTTCGTGCCGGGCGAGTACGTCGTCTATGCCTTCCTCGGCGCCACCGGCGTACGCCGTTACCAGGTGGTGCAGAAGCGGCTGGATGCCTTCGAGATCCTGATCGTGCGCGACGACGGATTCGACCCGTCGGTGATCGAACTCGTGCGCCGCGAACTGGTCAAGGTGGTGGGCGACAGCGTCGCCCTGGATTTCCGCTTCACCGACGAAATACCGCTGACGCCGACCGGCAAACAGCGTGTCACCGTGTCTGAACTAAGGGGTTAGGACCAGCGTGGAGATTGTGCATTTCGTCGAGAACCTGGATCGCGGTGGCCTGGAGCGCACCGTGGTGGACCTGATCGCGAGCCAGCGCGAAGCGGGGCACCAGTGCCGGGTGATCTGCCTGTTCAAGCTGGGCCTGCTGGCGAAGGAACTGCTCGCCAGCGGCGTGCGCGTGGAGGCCTGCGGCAAGCGCCCCGGGCTGGACCTGCGTGCGCTGCGGCGCGCACGCGCGCTGATCCGGCAGTCGCCGGACGCCGTGCTCCACACCCACAACGCGATGGCGCATTACTACGCGGTCATCGCCTCGATGGGCCTGCCGTTGAAGTGCCGGATCAATACACGCCATGGCATGGGCGGGCGCGCGCGCAGCGGGCGGCAGGAATGGCTGTATCGCCAGAGCATGCGCTTCACCGACTACGCTGTCGCTGTCTGCGAGGCGGCGCGCGAGCGCTTCGCCGCGGAGGGCGTGGAGCCGCAGCGCGGCCTGCTGTCGGTGCCGAACGGCATCCGCCTGGAGCGCTTCAAGCCTGCCGATGCGGCCGGGCGCCAGGCGCTGGCGACAGAACTGGGGTGGCCGCAGGGAAGCCGCATCGTCGGTACGGTCGGACGGCTCCAGCCGGTGAAAGACCACGCGTTGCTGCTGCGTGCGTTCGCGAAGGTCCGCATGCAGGTGCCAGAGGCCGTGCTCGCCATCGTCGGCGACGGACCGCTGCGCGGCGCGCTGGAAGCACAGGCCGAGCAGGCGGGCCTGTCGGATGCGGTGCGCTTCCTGGGCGACCGCCACGACGTGCCGCGGCTATTGACGGGCATGGATGTATTCGCGCTCTCGTCGGCGAGCGAAGGCTATTCGATCGCCCTGCTCGAGGCATGCGCGGCGGGGTTGCCGATCGTGGCCACCGACGTGGGCGGCAATCGCGAAATCGTCCGCGACGGCATCAACGGGCGGCTGGTGCCGGCGGCCGACGTGGCCGCTCTGGCGACGGCGCTGATCGCGCTGCTGCGGGGAGGCGACGAAGCGGGCAGGATGGGCCGCGCGGGCCAGGCCTGGGCGCAGGCCGAGGCCTCGTTCCGGACCATGGCCGAGCGGTACCATGGCCTCTACGATGCGCAGGAGTGCGACTCGTGCACCATGGCCGTGCAGGGACGCCTGTCGTGAGCCGTCTTTCCACCGCCTACGCATCGCCATGAATCCACGCCCGCGACGACTCAAACTGCTGCGCTTCCTGCCAAACGGCTGGCTGGCGACGGCGGGCCCTGCGCAGCACGGGCGCACGCTGTATCTCACCTTCGACGACGGCCCGCATCCGGAGTTCACGCCGGAGCTGCTGGACCTGCTGGCCGAGCACGACGCCAAGGCCAGCTTCTTCCTGATCGGCCGCGAAGCCGAAAAGCATGCCGCGCTGGCGCGGCGGATCGCCGCTGAAGGCCACACCCTGGGCAACCACTCGTACTCGCACCCGATCTTCGATGCGCTGACGCTTGCGCAGCAGTTGGAAGAAATCGAGCGCACGGAACGGGTACTGCACGGCATCGACGGCCGCGACCGGCACGCGTTCAGGCCGCCGCGCGGCGTGCTGACCCTGCCGATGCTGGCGCGCCTGGTGGGACGGCGTCACCGGATCGACTACTGGTCGTACGACAGCATGGACTACAGCCGGCGGCCCGTCCCCGAGCTGCTGGAGACGATCCAGCGCCACCCGGTGCGCGCCGGCGACATCGTGCTGATGCACGACGACAGCGCGCATTCGCTGGCGTTGCTGCGTGAATTGATCCCGGCCTGGAAGGCGCAGGGCTTCGAACTGCGCGCGCTGCCGCACCTGCATTGATCCCCCGTTGGCCGGTGCGCCGCCGTTGCCACGTTATCGATGATGACGGAGGCGTGAGCGCACGCCGGAAAGCAAGGGGGATGCTTGAACATTCTGGTGTGGCTGGCGGTTCCGCTGGCGGCCCTCGCGGCGGCGGCGCTGATCGTGTGGAAGCTGCTGCGTTCGCGCAACATGGAAATCTGGATCGGCAGCTACCTGCGCCGGCCGCGGGTGACCGCGACCCCGGGTCCGGTGCACGTGATGTTCTGCTTCGTCGACCACTTCGAGCCGATGTGGCACGGCGCCGACGAAGCCAAGCAGCGCGAACGGGTCGACCGCTGGTGCCGCGATTACCGCACGCTGGCCGGTCGCCACCGCGATGCCGACGGCCGTCCGCCACAGCACAGCTTCTTCTACCCCGAGGAAGAATACGTCCCCGAGTACCTCGACAAGCTGGCCGCGCTCTGCTCGGACGGCTTCGGCGAGATCGAGGTGCACCTGCACCACGACAACGACACCGAGGCGAACTTCAACGAAGGCATGGCGCGCTTCTGCCGCGTTCTGCATGAGCGCCATGGCGCATTGCCGCGCGATCCCGCCACCGGCGAGTTGCGCTTCGGCTTCATCCACGGCAACTGGTGCCTGGACAACTCGCGTCCCGACGGACGCTGGTGCGGCCTGGACAACGAACTGATCCTGCTGCGAGACCTGGGCTGCTATGCCGATTTCACCCTGCCATCCGCGCCCAGCGACACGCAGACGCGCACGATCAACAGCATCTACTACGCGACCGATGACGCGCACGCGCCCAAGTCGCACGACACCGGCGTGCCGGTGCGCGTTGGCGGCCAGGCCACGGGCGACCTGATGCTCATCCAGGGGCCGCTGGGACTGAACTGGAAGGACCGTCGCATGGGCCTGGTGCCGCGCATCGAGAACGCCGACGTGCGCAAGGGCCAGCCGCCCACCCCCGAGCGCGTCGATGCCTGGGTGCGGGCGGGCGTCCATGTGGAAGGCAGGCCGGAATGGGTCTTCGTGAAGATCCACACCCATGGCACGCAGGAAGGCGACATCGACACCTTGCTGGGGCCGCCGGTGGATGCGATGCACGACTACCTGGAATCGGCCTACAACGACGGCAAGAAGTACGTACTGCATTACGTCAGTGCGCGCGAGGCCTACAACATCGTGAAGGCGGCCGAGGCCGGCATGCAGGGCAATCCCGGCGACTACCGCGATTTCCACCTGCCGCCCCCGCGTGCCTCGTGGGCCGGTGGCCGCCAGGCGAAGGCCGCCGCATGACCGCTGCCGCATTCGCGACGGACACCGGCCTCCCGCGCGTCAGCGTGGTGATGCCGGTGTACAACGCGGAAGCGACCATGGAGCGCTCGATCGATTCGGTGCTCGCGCAAAGCCATCGCGAGGTCGAACTGATCCTGGTCAACGACGGCTCGCGCGATGGCTCGGCCGCGATCATGGACGCCTACGCCCGTCGCGATCCGCGCGTGGTGGCGGTGCACCAGGCCAATGGCGGCGTCGCCGCCGCGCGCAACCGCGGCTTGCAGGAGGCGCGGGGCACCCATGTCGCCTTCCTCGACAGCGACGACTGGTGGGACCCGGACAAGCTCGCGCTGCAGCTTGCACACATGGCGCGCACTGGCGCGCGCGTCTGCTATACCGCCTACCAGCGCGTGGCCGAGGATGGGCGCGCGCTCACGATGGTGGTGCCGCCGGAGCGCGTCGACTATGCCGGCATGCTCTACAGCAACCGCATCGGCAACCTCACCGGCATCTACGAACGCGCGCTGGGCGATGTGGCGTTCCAGAAGATGGGCCACGAGGACTACGTGTTCTGGCTGGACCGCGTGCGCCGCGCCGGCCATGCCGAGCGCGTACCGGAGGTGCGTCCGCTGGCGTACTACCTGGTGCGTGGTGGCTCGGTGTCGGCGAACAAGCTGCGCGCAGCCGGCTGGCAATGGCGCATCTATCGCGAGACCGAACGGCTGAACCTGCCGCGGTCGGCCTGGTGCATGCTGCATTACATGGCGCATGCGCTGCTGAAGCGAAGTCCCGTCTCGAGGCCGGCCTGATCATGGCACCGTCTTCCCCCGTGACGGCTGCCGATTACACGGTCGTGATCCCCGCCTTCAATGCCTCGGCGACGCTGGCGCGTGCGCTGGACAGCGTGATGGCGCAGACCGTGCCTGCCCGGGACGTGATCGTCGTGGACGACGGATCGCCTGATCGCGCCGACATCGCCCGCATCGTCGCCGGCTATGGCGGCCGCGTGACCCTGCTGCTGCAGGCCAACGCCGGTCCCGCGGCGGCGCGCAATGCCGGCGTCCGTGCGTCGGCCGGCGCGTGGATCGCGTTCCTGGACGCGGACGACAGCTGGTTGCCGCACAAGATGCAGGCGCAACTGGCGCTGGCCGCCGACGCGGATGTCGGCCTGCTGCACGGCGCCGCCCGCATGGACCGCCTGCCGCTGCCGGCCGAGATGGGCTTCGATCTGTTGTGGCGCGCCAACCGCATCTGCACCTCGATGACCGTGGTGCGCCGGACGGCCTTCGAGCGGTTGGGCGGCTTCTTCGAAGCGCCGGAGTTGATCGGGGCCGAGGACTACAACCTGTGGCTGCGCATCGCGCACGCGGGCTGGCGGGTGCGGGCCTGCGAGGGGCTGGTGGGCCACTACACGCCTGCCGAAGGCAGCCTGACCAGCCGCATCGAACGCTGCGCGCTGGCCGAGATACGCAATGCCAAGGAGCTGGGCGAGTTGCTGGGGCTGTCGCGTCGCGACATCCGCTGGAAGTTGCGTGCCATCCGCACCGACTTCGCGCGCCATCTGATCCACGCCCGCGATCCCTTGCCGGCCCGACGGCTGCTGGTGCGCGCCCTGTTCGAGCGGCCGACCCTGGAGCGGATCGGCCTGATGTCGGTCAGTTACGTGCCGACGCCGCTGCTCGACATGCGTCGCCGCCTGCGCAACGGCGGGCGGCGGACGCTGTCCAGTCTCTGAGGATCAGATCTCGCTCAGCTCCACTACGTAGCCGGTGGTGCCGCCCTGCACGTCGATGCGGTAGCGGGCGCCGTCTTCCACGTACTTGCCGGTGCTGAAGTTCGAGTTGATCGTCGCGTTGGCCGGTTCGAGCACGCGCACGCGCAAGCGGCCGGCCGTGGCCTCACGGCTGTTCACCAGGGTGGGCGCAACCGGCACGTTCACCTGGAACGTCGCGGTGGTGCCGCTGGTGATGCTGAAGGTGTCGCGGACGGTCAGGCGGCGGTTGGCGAAGTTGAAGTTGCGCTGCCAGTTTGTCACGGCGTCGTTGTTGCAGAACGAAGGCGTCAGGTTGGCGTCCGCGGTGAAGGCGCCGCCGCTGCCCGGCGTGACCGTCATGGTCGAGGCCCGCGTGGTGGATTCGCATTGGCGCGCGACCGTGCCGTTGCGGACGAAGCGCACCAGGTTGTGCACGTCAGTGCCCTGGTTGATGCCGCTGTGGCTCCAGATGTTGGCGGTGACGGCCAGCCAGTCGCCGGAGAACAGGGTGAACGAGCCCTGGTCCTGATGCGCATGGCTTTCGTTGTACGGGCCGGCGACGATCGCCACCCACATCGCGTCGCGCGTCCAGCCGGTACGGGCGAACAGGTGGCCGGTGCCACGCGCGTGGTAGATCAGGTCGGTGGGCACCGTTGCGGTGGTGCCGGCCGGCAGCAGGTCGTAGCGGTAGTTGAAGCCCGAACCCATTCGCGCGATCGAGATGTTATTCAGCCACCAGGTCGCCTGGTTCTGGATCACCGGATTGGTGTTGACCGAACGCGCTTCGAGCACAAGGCGGCGGTGATAGTCGTACAGCTCAGGCACCGAGCTGCGCGCCTGGTCCCCGATGGGCGCAAAGCGGTCCATCGTCGGCACGGTGGCGTGGATCCAGTACGGGATGCTGTCGGACGCGTGGCTGTTCGCGTTGGCCAGGTCGAAACCCGTCGCATCGCGCCAGATGCGATACAAGGAGAACAGGCGCATGTGCGAGGTGCCGTAGCCAGTGCCCTCGCTGCTGCCACCGCCCGGCAGGCGCGCGAAGTACGTCTGCAGCGCGGCCAGCTTGTTGTCGCGCAGGAAGTTGAACCACGTGCTGCTGCCGCTGGCCAGTCCCCAGTACATCGTCGCTTCGACGAAGCTGTAGTAGTAGTTGTTGCCGGGATTGGTCACCGACCATCCCGACCACGGATGGCTGCGGCCGCCCCATTGGGCGTTGTTGTAGTTCCACACATTCCAGACCGCCTGTTCGGCGTACGCCGACCAGCGCGTGCGCTGGCTGGAGGTGATGCTGCCGGCGCAGGCGGTCATGGTCGAGGCGACGTCGGCGATCATCGGGCCGACTTCCAGATACGAATCGCCGGCGACGGCGGGGCGCCCGCCCGCGGCGATCGCGGATTCGGCGGCCGTGACCTGTTCTTCCACCATCTGAATGGCCAGCGTGCAGTACTTGGCCTCGGGCGACAGCTGGTACATCAAGGCCGCTTCGGCGGCGCTGAAGCCATACCCGCGGTTGCCGGCCACGGCGGAGTCCACCCAGCCCTTGAAGCGGGTGTAGGCGGCGGAGCTCTTGTCCACGGCCGGCACGGGCAGGGGCAGGTTCACCACGCGGGGACGGGACGAATTGGAGCTCACCCGGCCGCCGCTGCTCAACACCGGGCTGCTGTCGGGGGTGCCGGACGCGGGGGAGGTGCCTGCGTTGCCGCCCAGAGACGGCACGACGGCGCCACGTTCGCGCGCGCGGCGCGCGACCTTCGCGGAGGCAGTGGTGCGGGTCCAGAAACGGATGATGTTGTCGCGCCCTGCGTCACGCAGGTCGCCGAAGTCGTCTTCGACCTGACTCCAGACACCGGAGGCGAGGACTTGGGCGCGTTGGCCGAATAGGCCACCGGCGGCGCTGGCGGCGGTCAAGGTGACAAGTGCGGCGGCACCCAGGAGCAGGGCGATGGGCAGCCGGCGGGCGGAGCGGGGGGAAGCGGACGTGCGCAACAAGGGGGGTTCTCCTGAAAAGAAAACCGCGCACGATAGAAATGGAAGACGACAGCCCTGAGGCTGGTGACTACCCGCTGCAGCGCCCCCTCGCTACATGCGATCCGCGCAACGGCGGGGCGGATCATAACGTGGGGCATTTTCCGAAACGGACGCCCTGGGTCACAGAAATGTGAACCGGTTCAGCTGACGGCAGGGGAGTTCACGGGAGTGTGATGGCCTGCCCGGTGTGTCCCGAAGGGGGCGGGCACGACGGTGGCCGCCCTTATTTTTCGCTCAGTTCGACCGTGTAGCCTGCCTGGCCCCCGGCCACGTCCACCCGCCATCCCCGGCGGAACTCCTGCGCGTCGTCGTCGCTCCAGGTGTGCACGCGCAGGGTCGCATTGGCGGGTTCCAGCACGCGGATGCGCAGTCGCCCCGCGACGGCTTCGTTGCCCTGGACCACCGGACGCTCCGGCACATTGACCTGGAAGATGGCGCGGGTGCCGGCGCCCAGGCGGAAGTCATCGCGCACCAGCAGCTTGCGCCCGGCGAAGTCGATGCGCCGCTGCCAGGACTGCAGGGCGGGGTTGTCGCGATAGACCGGGGTGAGGTCGGCGATGGCCGTCACGCCGCCGTCAGGCCGCGGGGTCACCGTGACCTTCGAACGGGAACGGGCGGACTCGCACTGGTGCACGACGGTATCGCCCCGCGGCGCGGCGCACTGCTGCGCGTCGGCATTGGCGCGTTCGAACCGCACCACGTTGTGCACGGGGGTGCCCTGCTGGATGCCGCTGTGGGTCCAGATGTTCTCGGTGACCGCCAGCCAGTCGCGCGAGAACAGCGTGAAGCTGCCCTGGTCCTGGTGGGCGTGGCTCTCGTTGTACGGGCCGGCGACGAAGGACATCCACATCGCGTCCTTGCCCCAGTCCGTGCGCGCGAACAGGTGGCCCGCGCCTTCGGCGTAATAGACCAGGGCCTTGGGCGGGTCGTCCGCATCGCCTGCCGGCAACAAGTCGTAGCGGCTGTTGAAACCCTGGCTCATGCGCGGCACCGAGATGTTGCGCAGCCACCAGGAGGAGAGCGCGAGCGCCTCGGCATCGGTGGTCAGCTGGCGCGCTTCCAGCACCAGGCGGCGGTGGTAGTCGAACAGCTCCGGCACCGAGCTGCGCGCCTGGTCGCCGATGGGCGCGAAGCGGTCCAGCGTGGGCACGGTGGCATGCACCCAGTACGGGATGCTGTCGCGCGCATGCGTGCTGGCCGCCGCGAGGTCTTCGCCGGTGCTGTCCTCCCACAAGCGGTAGAGGCCGAACAGGCGCATCTGCGCCGCGCCGTAGCCGGTGCCTTCGCGGCTGCCACCGCCGGGGAGGGCAGCGTAATAAGCCTTCAGCGGCGGCAGGCGCCGCTCCCGCAGCTCTTCCATCCAGGTCGGGCTGCCACTCACCAGCGCCCAGTACATCGTCGCCTCGATGAAGCTGAAGTAGTAGTTGTTGCCCGGGTTGTCGATCGACCAGCCTGTCCACGCGTGGGTGCGGCCGCCCCATTGCGCGCGCGCCGGGTTCCACACGTTCCAGACGGCCTGCTCGGCATAGGCGGACCAGCGCTGTTGCTGGGCCGGCGCGATATCGGCGCGGCAGGCATGCAGGGTCATCGCCAGGTCGGCGATCCGCGGGCCGACTTCCAGATAGGAATCGCCCGAGATCGCGGGGCGTCCGCCCGATGCGATGGCGCTCTCGGCTTCGCCGACTTCCTGCTCGACCATCCGCACGGCCAGCTTGCAGTACTTGTCGCCGCCGCCGGACAGCGCCATCAACGCGGCATCGCTGGCGGAGAACGCATAGCCGGGACTGCCCGACACGGCGCTGTCGACCCAACTCCGGAAGCGACCGAAGGCGGGGGAGCGCCGGTCGACGGAGGACAGATCGATTTTCAGCTGATCCACGCCGGTCGCGACGGCCGGCGCGGCGGCTGCGGTCGGTGTCGCGGCGGCTGGCGGGGGGGTGGCGGCTTTCTCGGCGGGCTGCGCCGTGCTTTCGGGCGCATCCGCGGCGCCGCAATGGCCGATGGCGGCGGCCACCAGCGCGAATCCGAGCAGGATCGCGCTGGGAATGCCGTGGGTCTTCAGCTTGGAAGGCGAGGCGTGCATGCCGGTGCCCTCAACGGTTGGAGTAGGCAACGCTCAGGTAAACGATGTTCTGCGCCACGTCCTGGTTCAGGTCGGTGCTCTCGCGCTTGTAGCGCTCGGCATTCAGCCGCACCGACCAACGACGCACCCACTGGTATTCCAGGCTCGCACCCACGCGCGTGGTCTTGTCCTCGCGTCCGAGCTGGGTGTAGTCCAGGCGTTCCCACGTGGCGTAGCCGCCCAGCGACAGTCCGCGCCGCATCAGCCAATGCAGGTCGAAGCGCGCGCCGCGCGTCTTCTGGTCGAACTCGTCCGAATCCACGTAGTCGCGCTTCTGCACGAACGGCGCCAGCGAGAAGTTCAGGCGCGTGCCGGTGAAGCTGTAGCCCAGGTCCAGGCTGCGGACCTCGTAGGGCGACGCATTCACCACGGCGTCGCCGGTCAGCACGTTCGCCGGCACGGTGGATTCGGACTGGATGCCGGCCAGGGCGTCGGTAGCGGTGTCGGAGAACTGGCTGGAGACGACCGCCGTCAGCTGACTGCGCGGCGACAGCGTCCATTCGGCGTCGGCGCGCAGCAGCGGTTCGGAGCGCGATTCGCCCTGCCGGTAATCGATGCGCGAGTAGCCCACGTCGGCGCCCAGCTGGAAGTTGGCCAACTCGCGCACGTAGCGCCCGTAGACGTCGTAGCGGTTGTAGTCGCGCGCGACGATGTCGTCGTCGAAATCCACGCGCTGGGCCTGCACGTTCAACGACACGCGGCTGGTCGGGCCCAGCTCCTTGATCGTGCGCACGGCGGCGGCCAGACGCTGGGAATTGAATTCCTCGGTCACCTCGGCGTCGCTGTCGACGTACCGCAATTCGGCCTGGCCATGCAGCGAGGATGTCCAGTTGAACAGCAGCGTCGGGCCGATCGAGAACACGTTGACCTGCTGGCGGTTGCCGGGGCCGTCGGGCACCAGCGAGTCGACCGGCTGCACGGTGAGGTTGTCCTCGGCCAGGAAGAACAGGCGCTCGGGAATGGCGACCCAGTTCAGGCGCCCGGACAGGGTGCCGTCGACGGTGTCGGCGAAGATGTCGTCCTCGTAGTCGCGGTACTCCGCGCGCCCGTCCAGGTTCAACTGCAGGGCGGAGATGTTCTCGGTGATGCTGAAGCCCAGGCCCGCGCGCAGGTAGCGTTGCTCGATGGGATCGCTGGGCGCCATCGTCACGTTGCTGTTGCGTTCCATGCCCAGGTCGACGGTGTAGTCGACGCGGGCGGCGACGGCGTGCCCGGAAAACGCGGCCAGCACGGACGCGGTGAGGGCCGAAAGGCGGAGGCGGGTGGGTCGCATGCCGATGCTCCTTGGCGTCCTCAGGGAATTTCGTTGAACACCACGCCGGCCACCTTGTCGGCGGGGAAGCTGCCGATGGCCTTCTCCAGCTTGTCGGGGGTGACCTTGCCGTAACCGGCCACCAGCACGACCAGGTCCGCCAGTTCCGACAGGATGCGTGCATCCGGCGAGCCGAGTACCGAGGGGCTGTCCAGCACCAGGTAACGGTCGGGATACCGGCTGCGCAGCGAATCCACCATCGCGCGCATGCGGAACGAACTGAACGCCTCACCGGTCATTTCGCGCTGCCGGCCGCTCGGGATCAGGCGCAGGCGCGGCACGCCGGTGCGGTACAGGATCCGGCCCAGGTCGGCGTCCGAGTTCTCGAGGTAGTCGATCAAGCCGCCATGGCCGGCATCGACGTGCAGGGCGGTGTGCTGGGTGGGGTGCAGCGCGTCGCAGTCGATCAACAGCGAACTCTTGGTGTCGTCGAACGCAAAGGCAGCCGCCAGGTTGCGGGCGACGAAACTGCCGCCGCAGCCGTTCGTGACCGGCGCCACCAGGGTGACGAAGTTGCGCTCGCCGCCCAGCGTCAGCAGGCGGGTGCGCAGCTCGCGGAAGGCGTCGGCCTGCTCGCGCACCGAGTCGTTGCGGTGGATGACGCGACGTTCCTCGAGCTCGCGCGGCGTCAGTGCCTTCGGCTCGTCCATGAGGGCCAGCGAGCGGGAGGGTTCGGCGCGGTGGGGCACGCCGTGCAGTCGATCGTTGTCCGGGGTCACAGGCTTTTCCAGAGTGGCGTGTGGGTGCATGGCGGGCCTCAGGCGGCAGCGAGCTGCTTGAGGCCGAACGCCAGCCCGTACGCGAGGATGACGAGCGCCAGGATGCCGACGCTCATCGCGTTTCGGCTCAGTTCCTGCCGGCGATCACGCGGCGAGTGGTACGTCGGCACGACGGTCAGCAGGGGACGATCGGTGATCCGCTGCAACTGTGCGGCCGACCGGATGCGGGGGTCGAAGCGCGCCCGCAGGAACAGCAGGCCCAGCGGAATGCCCACCGCCATCAGCAGCCCACCGATGGCGAAGTGCATGAAGCGCAGGCCGGTCGGGCGCAGCGGCATCGTCGCCGGATCCTGCACGCGCAGGGTCAGGCCGCGCTCCTCGCGGTCGAGCTGCATGGAGACGCGTGCGTTCTCGCGACGGCGCAGCAGGTCCTGGTAGATGTCGCGGTTGACTTCGTAGTCGCGGGTCAGCTCGGCGAGCGCACTCTCCGATTCGGCGATGCGGCGGCTGCGATTGAGCTCGTCGCCCAGCATCGATTCGGCGATCGCCATGCGCGAAGCCGTAGCGGCCACTTCGCGGCGCGTCTGCGCCTGCTGGCTGCGCAGCTCCTGGTACAGCGGATTCATCTGCGCTTCGTCGAACGGGCTGGCACCCTGCGGCGCGGATGCGCGACGGTTCTGCTCGTTGGTCATGGCCTGCTGCAGGTCCGCCATCTGGTGGCGGATGCGGACCACGTCCGGGTGCTGCTCGGTGTAGTTCAGCAGCAGGCGGTCCAGCTGGCCCTGCAGCTCCAGCAACTGGGCGCGATACAGGCTTTCGCGCGTCTGCACGGCGGTCACCGCGGACTCGCCCGACAGCTGCGAGGCGATGGCGCCTTCGCGCGAACGCTGTTCCAGCAGCGCCATGCGGGTCTGCTCGACCGTCGTGCGCAGCGCGCTGATGCGCGTGTTGGCGTCGGTGGCGCTGCCCGGCTGCGCATCGGTATTGGCCGAGCGGTACTGGCGCAGGCGCTCTTCCGCCTCCAGCAGTTTGGCGTGGTAGTCCTGCACCTGCTTGTCGATGAACTCGTAGGCCTCGCGGCTCTCGCGCTCCTTCGCCGCCAGGCTTTCCCTGATGAACATCTCGCCCAGGCGCTCGGTGACGTCGTAGGTGCGCTTGGCGTCGCTGTCGCGGTAGGTGATCTGGATCAGGTTCGGGCGCGGGCTGGTGATCGCGATGCGGCCCTTGATCTGCTCCATCAAGCGATCCTGTTCGATGGCGCTGGGCTGGTCTTCCAGCCAGCCACCGGTCTTCATCGCGTCTTCCAGCACTTTGCGGCTGTAGATCACCTGGCGCGCGATGCCCGCGCGGTCGACGACCTCGGTGGCCACGGCGCGGCCTTCCAGCAGCGGCTGGATGATGTCGCTCTCCTGCGCCAGGATCGTGGTGGAGGCGGTGTAGTTCTTCGGCAGCACCAGCAGGCCCACCACCAGCGTCAGCAGGGCGACGGCGGCGAAGATGCCGACCAGCGCGACGCGATGGCGGCGCGCTTCGCGGATCAGGATCGGCGCCAGGTCGTTGGGCGACAGGGCAGTGGAGGGTGCAGCCGGCGCGGCATAGCCGCGCCGTGCGGGAAGGTTGCTCTGGCTCATCAGAAAGTGCGCTCGGGAACCGTGATGACGTCGCCAGGCGACACCGTGTAGTTGGTGCTCAGGTCGCCGCGGTTGAGGATGCGATCCAGGCGCACGGCGTAGGTGCGCGTTTCCTCGGGCGTCTTGCGGTGCAGGTCGGAGCGGTCGGCGGCGGCGAACTCGGTGACGCCGCCAGCGGCGAGCACGGCATCCAACACGGTCATGCCGGGACGGTAGGGCAGCGAGACGGGCTGGCGGACGGCGCCGGTGACGCGCACGCGTGAGAGGTACTCATGGCTGCGCAGATCGGTGAGGATCACCGCCACCTGCGGGTCGCGCACGTAGGTGGCCAGGCGCTCCTGGATGTCCTTGGCGACCTCGGCCGGCGTGCGGCCGCCCGCGGACACATCGCCCACCAACGGCACGGAGATCATGCCGTCGGGACGCACCGGCACCGTGATGCCCAACTCGGGGTTTCGCCACACCGAGACCTGCACGATGTCGTCGACGCCGATGTGGTAGGCGTCGGTGGCCAGCGTGCTGGTGGTGGGCGGAGCGCTCTCGCTGCCGGACGACGTCGCGCAAGACGCCAGGAACCCGGTCAAGAGGAGGGCGCTGAGGCCGGTGAAGACGCGTTTCATCGAGGATCCCCTGTAGCTGCTGATGCCCACTACAACGGGGGCAATGCGGGAATCCGGCCAATGCCGGGCGCACGTCGGCGCCCGGAGGGCAAGTGTCAGACCTGGTAGAACGCGCGGTACCACTCGGCGAAACGGCGTACGCCCGTTTCGATCGGCGTCGAGGGCGAATAGCCGGTATCGCGGCTCAGGGCCTCCACATCGGCATACGTGTCGGGCACGTCGCCCGGCTGCAGCGGCAGCAAACGCTTTTCCGCCTTGCGGCCCAGACAGTCCTCCAGGACCTCGATGTAGCGCAGCAACTCCACCGGCTGGTGGTTGCCGATGTTGTAGACCCGGTACGGCGCCAACGAACTGGCCGGCGTCGGTGCCAGCGGGTCGTAATCGGGATCGGCGCCCGGGACCCGGTCCAGCGTGCGGATCACGCCCTCGACGATGTCGTCGATGTAGGTGAAGTCGCGCGTGTGGCGGCCGTGGTTGAACACGTCGATGGGTTCGCCGGCCAGGATCTTGCGGGTGAACAGGAACAGCGCCATGTCCGGCCGGCCCCAGGGTCCGTACACCGTGAAGAAGCGCAGGCCGGTGGTCGGCAGGTTGAACAGGTGGCTGTAGGTATGCGCCATCAGCTCGTTGGCCTTCTTGCTGGCCGCGTACAGGCTGACCGGGTGATCGACGCTGTCCTCCACTGCGAACGGCAGCTTGCGGTTGGCGCCGTAGACCGAGCTGGACGAGGCGTAGACCAGGTGCTCGATGCCGCGATGGCGGCAGGCCTCGAGGATGTTCAGGAAACCGGTGATGTTGCTGTCGACGTAGGCGTGCGGGTTCTCCAGCGAGTAGCGCACGCCCGCCTGCGCAGCGAGGTTCACCACACGCTGCGGCTTGAAGTCGTCGAACGCGGCATCCAGCGTGGCGCGGTCCTCGAGGGAGCCGCGCACGAAGCTGAAACCGTCCTTCGGCGTCAGCCGGGCCAGCCGCGCCTCCTTCAGCGAGGGGTCGTAATACGCGTTGAGATTGTCGTAACCCAGCACTTCGTCGCCACGGGCGAGCAATCGCTCGCTGAGGTGGGAGCCGATGAAGCCGGCAGCGCCGGTGACCAGTACGCGCATCAGGTACTCCTGGGGGAGGAAGGAATTACAGGCAGTCGTCCACCGCGTGGCGGGGCAGGGCGCGCTTCACGTCGAAGAGTACTGCGCCCGGCTTGCCGAAGCCGCGGATGCCATCGGCACCGCGCTCGCTGAACTGCCGGTGGGCCACCGCGAGGATGATCGCATCGTACTGGCCGGCCTGAGGCTCTGCCACCAGATCCAGCCCGTATTCGTGCTTGGCTTCCTCGGCGCTGACCCACGGGTCGTGCACGTCGACCTGCGCGTTGTAGCTGCGCAGCTCGGCCACGATGTCGACCACACGCGTGTTGCGCACGTCGGGGCAGTTCTCCTTGAACGCCAGCCCCAGCACCAGCACCTTCGCGCCGGCGGTGGGCAGGTTGCGGCGGGCCATCAGCTTGGCCACGCGGCGCGCCACGTGACTGCCCATGCCGTCGTTGATGCGGCGGCCGGCCAGGATCACGTCGGGGTGGTAGCCGATCTGCTGCGCCTTGTGGGTCAGGTAGTACGGGTCCACGCCAATGCAGTGGCCGCCGACCAGGCCGGGACGGAACGGCAGGAAGTTCCACTTCGTGCCCGCGGCTTCCAGCACCTCGTGGGTGTCGATGCCCAAGCGATGGAAGATCAGCGCCAACTCGTTGATCAGCGCGATGTTGACGTCGCGCTGGGTGTTCTCGATGACCTTGGCCGCTTCCGCCACGCGGATGCTGCTGGCCTTGTGCGTGCCGGCGGTGATGATGCTGCCGTACAGGGCATCCACGAAGTCGGCGACCTCGGGCGTGGAGCCGGAGGTGACCTTCATGATCGATTCCAGGCGGTGCTGCTTGTCGCCCGGGTTGATCCGCTCCGGGCTGTAGCCAGCGTAGAAGTCCTGGTTGAAGGTCAGGCCCGATTCGCGCTCGATGATCGGCACGCAGGCCTCTTCGGTGGCGCCGGGGTAGACCGTCGATTCGTAGATCGCCACGGCGCCCTTGCCGATCGCCTTGCCCAGCGCGCGGCTGGCCGACTCCAGCGGCCGCAGGTCGGGGCGCTTGTAGTCGTCGATCGGCGTGGGCACGGTGACGATGAAGACATTGCACGCGGCCAAGGCTGCCGGATCGTCGCTGAACTCAAGCTGCGGCGTGTCGCGCAGCTCCTCGGAAGAGACTTCCAGCGTGTGGTCGTGATGGCCGCGCAGCTCCTCCACGCGTTTGCCGTTGATGTCGAACCCCAGCGTGGGGTACTTGCGCCCGAAGGCCACGGCCAGCGGCAAGCCAACGTACCCCAGTCCAATCACGGCGATCCTGGCCTGATCCAGGGTGGGCAGTGGAGCGTTCATCGATGTGGAAATCCCCTGTAGGTGTCGCATGTCGAAGAGTCTATACGGTGGCGCGGTGCGGACGTTCCCCGGTCCGTGCCCCGTGTCGTGCCGATCAACGTCCAAACCGTTCAACGCAGGACAACCGGGCAGTGGGTGGCCTGATGGCGATGCGACTTGCGTATCCCTCCAGTGATCGTCCACGGGAAGGGACGGCGACACGACCGGGGGAGTCGAGATGCGGATCCTGTTGTGCGGTGGCGCGGGTTACATCGGCGCGCATGCCTACGTGGTGCTCGTCGAGCGCGGCCACGAGGTGGTGGTGGCCGACAATTTCAGCAACAGCTCGCCCGGCGTGCTGGCACGCCTGCAGCAGATCACCGGCGCGCCGGTCCCGTTCCAGCCGCTGGACCTGCGCGATCGCGAAGCCGTCACCGGCTTCTTCGCCCGGCAGCCGTTCGACGCCGTGGTGCACTTCGCCGCGTTGAAATCGGTGGGCGAATCCTGCGAACGGCCGCTCGATTACTTCCACAACAACATCGGCGGCACCCTCAATCTGCTGCACGGCATGCAGCAGGCCGGCGTGAAGCGCCTGGTGTTCAGCTCCTCCGCGACCGTCTACGGCGATCCCGCCAGCGTGCCCGTGCGCGAGGACGCGCACCTTCAGGTGACCAATCCCTACGGCCGCACCAAGCTGGTGATGGAAGAACTGATCGGCGACCTGTGCCGCGCCGATCTCGATTTCCACGCGGTGAACCTGCGCTACTTCAACCCGGTGGGCGCGCATGCGTCGGGGCTGATCGGCGAGGATCCGGGCGGCATTCCGAACAACCTGATGCCTTTCATCTGCCAGGTGGCGGTGGGACGGCGCGAGCGCCTGAGCGTGTTCGGCGGCGACTGGCCCACCCTGGACGGCACCGGTGTGCGCGACTACATCCACGTCATGGACCTGGCACGCGCACACGCCGACGCGTTGGACTTCGTCGCGCGCGAGCGCCGCAACCTTACTGTCAATCTCGGTACCGGCCAGGGCATCAGCGTGCTGCAACTGGTGAGGGCCTTCGCCGACGCTGCGGCGCGCGACATCCCGTACCAGGTGGTCGCCCGCCGCCCCGGCGATGTCGCCGAGGTCTACGCCGATCCCTCGCTTGCCCACCGCACGCTCGGCTGGCGGGCCGAGCTGGGCGTGGAAGCGATGTGCCGGGATGCGTGGCGCTGGCAATCCTTGAACCCGCAGGGTTACCCCGCCGCCTGACGGCGAGGATGTGATCGCAGCGATGTGATCGGGTTGGCACAACGGGCGCCGCAACGGCGCGTCGCAGACTGGTGCCATCGGCGCGATTGGCCGAGAATCCGGCCAACCCGCCTGCCTTGGGATCCGCTTGCCCATCGATGCCGCGCGCGACATGGCGGAACAGAACCGCTCACGCTATGGCCTGCGCATGTACCGCATGCGCGCGCTGGGGCTGGGACTGGGTGGTATCTGCGTGGCCGCGGTGCTATGGGAGCACGGTGCCTCGCCGATGCTGTGGGCGCTGCTCGCCGCCAACGCGGTGCTCTGGCCGCACCTGGCCTATCTGCGGGTGAAGGCGCATCGCGAGGCGCCGCTGCAGGCCGAGTTCCAGAACCTGACCTTCGATGCCGCGATGGGCGGGTTCTGGATCGCCGCCATGCACTTCGATGCGTTGCCCAGCATGCTGCTGGCGGTGATGCTGACGATGGACAAGATCATCATCGGCGGTGCGCGCTTCGCCCAGCGCACGCTCGGCGCAATGGTGCTGACCTGCCTGGCGGCGAGCGCTGCGTGGGGGTTCGCCTTCGATCCCTTCACGAGCTATCCCGTCGTGCTCGCTTGCCTGCCATTCCTGGCGATCTATCCGATGGCGATCGGCGTCGCCACCCATTCGCTGTCGCGCAAGGCCCGGCAGCAGAAGGACCTGCTGGAGAAGATGGCGCGCTTCGACGCCGCCACCGGCCTGATGAACCGGCAGCAGTGGCTGCATGCGGCGACGGCCGAGCTCCAGCGTTACCAGCGGTTGACGCGGCCGGCCGTGCTGGTGCTGATCGACATCGACCGTTTCAAGGACATCAACGACGGGTATGGCCACACCATCGGTGACGAGGTGGTGGAGGAGTTCGCGCGCCTGCTCAAGGCCTGCCTGCGCGATACCGACACCGGCGGGCGCTACGGCGGCGACGAGTTCGGCATCGTCATGCCGAACACCCGCTGGGAAGAGGCGATCGTGGCCGCCGAACGCCTGCGCAGGCAGGTGGCGGCGTATTCCTTCTCCGCGCGCGGGCTGCGCTGCACCGTCAGCATCGGCTTGTCCGAGCCGCATCCGGGTATTGCTTCGGTATCCGACTGGATCAACAGCGCCGACGGCGCGCTCTACCGCGCGAAGGCGCAGGGCCGCGACTGCATCGTCGTGGGTTGCTGAGCGACGGCGTCAGGCCAGCAGGGCGTCGACCACGGCCTGCGGCTGCTTCATCCAGGCGAAGTGGTCCGCGCGCGTGCCGAGCGCCGCGTGGTGCAGCACTTCGATGCGCGAGGGCGCTTGCGGCATCTTCGCCATCAGTGCGCGCAGCGAGCTTTCCGGCGCCAGCCAATCGTCATCGAACAGCACGCCGTCGATGGGCGTCCGTACCTGGCGCATGCCGGCTTCCAGGTCCGCCGGCCAGCCCGTCGCGCGATAACGTCCGCTGAGGCCGACGCGCGCCCAGTCGCGTATCAATCCGCGCGCCTCGTCACCGCCGAAGCCGAGCCGGCGGCCCGGCAGGGCCCCGCACGCCCGCGCCAGCCACGGTGCGAACTGGTAGAACAACGGCAAGCTGTAGCCGCGCAACCCGGGGAAGGTGCGCCAGTACGGCGTGCCGCTGCCGACCAGCCAAAGCCGATCGAAAGCGGCCGGCTCCGCGCCCAGGTGGCAGGCGGCAAGCTGCCCGCCCAGGCTGTGGCCGCCGATCAGGTGCGGCAGATTCGGCAAGCGATGCCGCAGCTCGGCATGGCTGCGTGGCAGGTCGATGCCGAGCAGTTCGCGGTAACCCCAGTCCTGGCGTCGCCCCGCGCGCAATGTGCTGCTGCCGTTGCCGCGCCATTCGTGCACGACGACCGCCGTGCCGCGCGACGCCAGCAGGTCCGCGAACGGCAGGTAGTGGCGCGCCGCCACGCCCAGCGCGGGAATCCACAGCAGCGCGGACGTCGCCGTGCGCGGTACCCGGGCGAGCAGCGTATAGCCGTGGCCGTCGGAGGCCTGCACGGGGATATCCAGCGACGCGATATCGTTGAAGGTGTTCATGCGGCGGGCGCGGCTCCGACGTGGTCCAGCACGAGGATGTCGCTGCGGCCCGGACGATACCCGCCCCGCAGCGCGGCATGTACGTAGTCGGATGCCGCCAGGCAGGCCTGTTGCATCGGCATGCCTTGCGCGCAGCGCGCGGCGATCGCCGATGCCAGCGTGCAGCCGGTGCCGTGCGCTTTCACCGCCAGGCGCGGGTGCGACGTCGCGACGATGCCATCGGCATCGGCATACAGGTCCACCACATCACCGTCGCCTGGCAGGTGGCCGCCCTTCAGGAACACCGAGCGCGCGCCCAGCGCCAGCAGATCGTGCGCGGCGGCATGCATCGCGTCGAGATCGGGGATCGGCCGACCGAGCAGCAGTTCGGCTTCAGGCAGGTTGGGCGTCACCACGTCCGCCTGCGGGAGCAGCTGCGTGCGCAGCGCATGCAATGCGCTGTCTTCCAACAGCTTGGCGCCGCTGGTGGCCACCATCACCGGATCCACCACCACCGTGGCGGGCGCATGATCCTGCAGCGTCCGGGCGACGACGTCGATCACCTCGGCGGTCGCGAGCATGCCCAGCTTCGCCGCACGGATGTCGAAATCGTCGAAGCAGGCATCGAGTTGCGCACGCAGGAAATCCATCGGCGGCACGTTCACGGCCGTCACGCCGCGGGTGTGTTGCGCGGTGAGCGCCGCGATCGCGGACACGCCGTGTACGCGGTGCGCGGCGAAGGTCTTCAGGTCGGCCTGGATGCCGGCACCGCCACCGGAATCGGAGCCGGCGATGGTGAGGGCGGAAACCACGGTAGGAAGCGTCATGCGCGGATTGTGCCACCGCGGCGCTATGATCGTGGGCCTATACGGCCGTGTCCGCTCCGTGCGATCGCCACTGGCGGTAGGCCACGTAACCCGTGCCCGTCAGGCCCGTCAGCAGGGCTGGCGCGAGCAGGGCGTCGTAACCGAACTGCCGATACAGCAGTGCGCCGAGCACGCCGCCGCCGAGGAAGCCGCTGATGATCAGGCCGCTGAGCGTCAGCCGTCGCACTTGCAGGGGCATGCCGCGCAGCAGATGGCCCAGGCCGATGCCCAAGTCGGTGAACATGCCGCTCAGGTGCGTGGTGCGTACGGCAGCGCCGCTGTAGGTGGTCACCATCGCGTTCTGAAGCCCGCATGCGGTGGCGGCCAGCAGCGCACCCCAGATCTGCTGCTGCTTGAACAGCGGGATCGCGACGAGCAGCAGGAGCGCCTCCAGCGCCAGCGCCGCGCCATAGCGGCGCCCGAGCTTCAGCGTCTGGTCCTGGATGATCAAGCCGCTGAGCATCGCGCCCAGGCAGAAGGCGATCAGCATGCCCCACAGGTGCGCCACGGCGCGCAGGTCGCCCTGCGCGAGCGCGGCGCCGAGCAGGCTGGTGGTGCCGGTCAGGTGGCTGACCGCCTGGTGCTCGAAGCCCAGGTAGCCGATGACGTTGACCATCCCCGCCACGCAGGCCAGCGCGACCGCGCCGATCCATACCCAGCGGGGAAGGTGCAGGCCCATGCCGCCGAACGCTACAACACTTCCGACGCGTAGTCCGCCAGGCGCGAACGCTCACCACGCCGCAGCGTGATGTGCGCGCTGTGCGCCCAGTTCTTGAAGCGGTCGACCGCGTAGGTCAGGCCGGACGTGGTCTCGGTCAGGTAAGGCGTGTCGATCTGCTCCACGTTGCCGAGGCAGACGATCTTGGTGCCCGGGCCGGCGCGGGTGATCAGCGTCTTCATCTGCTTGGGCGTCAGGTTCTGCGCTTCGTCGAGGATCAGGTAGCGGCTCAGAAACGTGCGCCCGCGCATGAAGTTCATCGAGCGGATCTTGATGCGCGAGGCCAGCAGGTCGTTGGTCGCCGCACGGCCCCAGGCGCCGCCTTCCTGATTGTGGGTCAGCACTTCCAGGTTGTCGGTCAGCGCGCCCATCCACGGCGTCATCTTTTCTTCTTCCGTGCCGGGCAGGAAACCGATGTCCTCGCCCACGCTGACCGTGGCGCGGG
Source organism: Pseudoxanthomonas sp. G3 (assembly GCF_057654715.1). Taxonomy (NCBI): domain Bacteria; kingdom Pseudomonadati; phylum Pseudomonadota; class Gammaproteobacteria; order Lysobacterales; family Lysobacteraceae; genus Pseudoxanthomonas; species Pseudoxanthomonas sp. G3. The sequence goes on along the minus strand of NZ_CM172805.1, from coordinate 2,680,183 downwards.
TCATGATGATCTCGCGGTAACGCTGCTGGTCCATCGTCTGCGCCAGGCCCGCCGCCAGCGCCAGCAGCGTCTTGCCGGTGCCTGCGGTACCGAGCAGGGTGACGAAGTCCACGTCCGGGTCCATCAGCGCGTTGAGGGCGAAGTTCTGCTCGCGGTTGCGCGCGGCGATACCCCATACCGCGTGCTGCCCGCTGCGGAAATCGTCGACGATCTGCAGCGTGGCCTTGTCGCCGTCTACGCGCGAAACACGGAACTCCGATTCGTCGTCGCCCGGCAGGTAGAGGAACTGGTTGGGGTACCAACCCGCGTCCTTCTCCATCGTGACTTCGTAGTAGGTGCGCCCCTTGTCGGTCCAGGAGCGCAGGTCCTTGCCGTAGCGCTGCCAGAAGTCTTCGGGCAGCGGATCGGCGCCGGTGTACAGCAGGCTGAAATCGTCCAGCGCGCGGTCGTTCTCGTAATCTTCCGACACGATGCCGGCGATCGCGGCCTTGATCCGCAGATTGATGTCCTTGGAGACGAACACCACCGGAATCTCGGGCGTCTGCTCCTTCAGGGCCAGGATCGCGCCCAGGATGGCATTGTCGGGAATGACCGCGCCGAAGCTCTTGCCGGCTTCGAAGTGGCTGGTCTGGAAGCGCAGCAGGCCCGCGCTCTGCGTGCCGCGCAGCTGCAGGCTGTTGGGTTGGACCAGCGGGATGCCCGCAGCCAGGTTGTCCAGGCCGGAGGCCTCGACCAGTTCGTTGAGGAAGCGGCTGACCTGCCGCGCGTTGCGGCTCGCTTCCGACGTGCCTTTCTTGCCGTTGTCCAGTTCCTCGATCACCTGCATCGGCAGGTAGACATCGTGCTCTTCGAACTTGAAGAGCGCGGTGGGGTCGTGCATCAGCACGTTCGTGTCCAACACATAGATACGCTTGCTACGGGTCATTCAGGCAACCTCATGGAGGAAGATGTGTGAACACATGACGCAACAACGGATGCCGCGGAAACGCGCACAGCAGCGCGCCACCATGACCCGCCGCGGCGCGGGATGGTGGTTGGGGTGGAAGCGGATTTCGTCACTGGGCTTGGTGGGCCTTCAGGGCTTCGAGCACGGCCTCGGCATGGCCGGGGACTTTCACGCCGCGCCATTCCTGCGCGATGCGCCCGTCGGGCGAGATCAGAAAGGTACTGCGTACCACGCCCAGCACCTTGCGGCCGTACATGTTCTTCTCGTGGATGACGTCGAAAGCCTTGCACAGCGCTTCGTCGGCGTCGCTGACCAGCGGGAACTTGAACCCCTGCTTGGCGCAGAAGTTGTCGTGCGACTTCAGCGAGTCGCGCGAGACGCCCAGCACGGTGGCGCCGAGTTTCTTGAACTTCGGCAGCAGCGCGTTGAAATCCAGGCCTTCGGTGGTGCAGCCAGGCGTGCTGTCTTTCGGATAGAAGTACAGCACCAGCCACTGGCCCGCGTAGTCGGCGAGGGTGGCAGCGCCTGCGGCAGACGGGGAATGTTCGCCGCCGGACAGCGCCAGCGGCAGTTTCAATGTCGACTTGGGCAGGGCTTTCGCGCTTTTCGCCGTCATCGTCAGAACTTCATCGGGTCCATGATCGCGTCCAGGTTCAGATGGTCGCAGAACTCAAGGAAATCGTCGCGCAACGCGGCGATGTGCATGTTGGCCGGAACGCCGATCGTCACCTGCGCCGAGAACATCTCCGCACCGGTTTGCATCGCGCGGTAGCGCGTGCTTTGCAGGTTCTCGATGGTGATGCCCTGGCGGTCGAAGAAATCCGCCAGCTGGAAGAGGATGCCCGGCTTGTCCGCCGCCACCACTTCCACGATGTAGGGCAGCAGGTTCGACTGCACGACCTTCGGGCCGGTGCGGTAGAAGACCAGCTTCAGCCCTTCGTCGCGCTCCAGGCGCGAGAGCATCGCCTCCAGCTTGGCGACCGCATCCCACGAACCGGTGGCCAGCGCCGTCACCGAGACGTCGCGGCCCACCGTCGACAGCCGTGCATCCACCAGATTGCAGCCGCTGTCCGCGATCCGGCGCGTCACCGACAGAAGCGGCGACTCCGGATGCGTCGTGTAGGCGGTGATCAGGAGGTGGTTTTCGGTCGGCGAAGGCCGGGGCGAGGAATCGGTCAAAGGTGCGTCCGGCGTTGCGGCGAGGCTGAATGGCGGCCGGGCGTTGGCCCGGCGACGTGGGCAGCATACTTGCCCGCCCTTTGAGGCCGCAAGTAACATGCGGCGGACATTGCGGGTGGACCGGGATAACCGCGCTTACTTGCGCTGCCGGCCCCCGGATCCTCCCACCGAGAGCCTTCCCTTGCACCTTTCCGGCAGCATCACCGCACTGGCCACGCCGTTTCTGGCGTCGGGCGAACTCGACCTGCACGCTTGGCGCTCGCTGCTCAAACAGCAGCGGGATGGTGGCACGCAGGGCGTGGTGGTGGCCGGTTCGACGGGTGAAGCCGCCGCGCTCTCCGACGAGGAATACGACACGCTGCTGCGCATCGCTATCGAGACGGTGGGCGGCGCCTTGCCGGTGCTGGCCGGCACCGGGCAGATGAACACGGCCAAGACCATCGCCGCGACCCGGCGTGCCGCCGAAGGCGGCGCGCACGCCGCGCTGGTGGTCACGCCACCGTACGTGCGGCCGACGCAGGCCGGCCTGGTGGCGCACTACCGCGCCGTCGCCGACCAGGGCGGGTTGCCGGTCGTGCTCTACAACGTGCCGGGCCGCACCGGCTGCGACTTGCTGCCGGAAACCGTGGCGCAGCTCGTCGATCATCCGAACATCATCGGCATCAAGGAAGCACGCGCCGAGCCCGAGCGCATGGCCGCGTTGCTCGCGCTGCGAAGCGAGAGCTTCGCGATCCTCAGCGGCGACGACCCGACCGCGGGGCGCGCGATGCTGGCCGGTGCCGATGGCCTGATTTCGGTCGGTTCCAACGCCCTGCCGCGCACGTTCCGTCGCCTGTGCGACGTGGCGCGCAGCGGGCAGGCCGACGCGGTCGCCGCGCTGGACCGGCAGCTGCAGGACCACTATGCCTTCTTCGGCATCGAATCCAATCCCATTCCGGTGAAGGCGCTGCTGCAGCGCCAGGGCATCGGCCAGGGCCTGCGCCTGCCCCTGTTGCCGTTGTCCGCCGCCCATGTCCCCACTGCCGACAGGCTGGCCACGCTGGCCCAGTCGCTGGAAGCACAATCCAGCCGCGATACGATCGCGGCCTGAACCCAGGAGAATTTCATGCGTCTTTCGTCTTCCCTCGTGCGTCCGCTTGCCCTGGTGCTGCTGGTCGTTTCGGTCGCCGGCTGCTCGTGGTTCAAGAAGGGCGCCAAGGGCGATTACGCGCTGGCGCCGGAAGCGCGTCCGCTGGAAGTCCCGCCGGATCTCAACGTGCCCAACACCAGCGGCGCGATGCAGGTGCCGAACGTGGGTCCGGCCGCGTCCGCGGGTGCAGCGACCCCGGCGGCGGGCGGCTTCACCGTCGCCGGCAGCCGCGACGATGCATTCAACCGCGTGGGCGAGGCCCTGGCCGGCATCGAGGGCGCGACGATCGCCAGCCGCGCGCAGCTGCTGGGCACGTACGATGTGAGCTATGAAGGCGCGAGCTTCCTGGTGCGCGTGAGCGCGGTGGATGCCGGTGCCTATGTCTCCGCGGTGGATCCGCGCGGCCTGCCGGCCACCAGCCCGGCGGCGGTCAAGCTGCTGGCGGCGCTGAAGGCCAAGCTCGGCGGCTGATCCGGCCAGATCACCGGAAACAAAAAAGGGCGCCATCGGCGCCCTTTTTCATTGCATTGCGATCCGGCTCAGCGCTCGAGCAACGGCAGCTTGTCCGGCTTGCCTTCCCAGTCCTTCGCATCGGGTAGCGGGTCCTTGCGGGTGGTGATCACCGGCCACGCCCTGGACAACTCGGCATTGAGGGCGACATAGCCTTCCTGGCCTGCGGGCACGTCGTCCTCCGGGTAGATCGCATTGATCGGGCACTCCGGCTCGCAGAGCGTGCAGTCGATGCATTCGTCCGGATCGATCACCAGGAAGTTCGGGCCTTCGTGGAAGCAGTCCACGGGGCAGACTTCCACGCAGTCGGTGTACTTGCACTTGATGCAGTTTTCGGTGACGACGAAGGGCATGAAGACAGGGGCTCGAACGGAAACCGCGCAAGTTTAATGCACGCGGCGTAGGGGGTGAGGAGAATCGCCGCTGCCACCCGTCTTCACCGCGACTCGATGACGTGCCGCCGAAGATGGGCGCCTGCCGCGCACGGGCATCCGCGACGTGGCAGCGGTGGCAGGGCAGGGTGGCCGCTCGCAGCCGGTTCGGCAGGCTAGCAACAAAAATGGAACAATCAGTTAGTTTATGACTTATTTATTCCATTTATGTCGAAGATCATGCTGTGCGCCACATCCACCACTGAAGGAGCTCCCGCCATGATCACCCTGCGTCCCGCCCAAGAGCGCGGCCATGCCAACCACGGCTGGCTGGATTCCTGGCACAGCTTCTCCTTCGCGAACTACTTCGACGACAAGCACGTCCACTGGGGCCCGCTGCGGGTAATCAACGAGGATCGCGTGGCGGCCGGCCGCGGCTTCGGCGAGCACGGCCATCGCGACATGGAGATCATCAGCTACGTGCTGGAAGGCGCGCTGGGCCACAAGGATTCGATGGGCAACAGTTCGAGCATCGTGCCCGGCGACGTGCAGCGCATGAGCGCGGGCACCGGCGTGCAGCACTCGGAGTTCAACTACAGCGATTCGGGCACCACGCATTTCCTGCAAATCTGGATCATTCCGGACCGCCAGGGCGTGAAGCCTTCCTACGAAGAGAAGTCGTTCCCGGCCACCGATAAGCAGGGCCGCCTGCGCTTGGTCGTCAGCCCGGACGGTACCGATGGTTCGGTGAGCATCCACCAGGATGCCCGCATGTACGTGGGCCTGTTCGACGGTAGCGAGAAGGCGGAACTGCGCTTGGCCGACGGTCGCCTGGGGTACGTGCACATCGCGCGTGGCGAGGCGACGGTGAACGGCAAGCCGCTCAAGGCTGGCGACGCGTTGCTTTACAAGGACGAGCCGCTGGTGAGCATCGAACGCGGCATCGGCGCCGAAGTGCTGGTGTTCGACCTGCCGACCCTGCAGTAATCGTCGCCTCGCAGCGGACGGAAGGGCGCGCGTGTCGCGCCCTTCTTCGTTGGCGTGGGCCGTCAGCCGAGCAGCCGGTCGGCGACCAGGAAACCCGCCGTCATCGCCACCACCAGCAACGCGCCCTGCAGGCGCGGGGGCGCGGGCACCGGAATGTCGAGCCAGCGGCAGGCGATGCCGATGGCGAGCGCGAGGGCGATGCCGACGAGCGCGGTGATCATGGCGGTTCGCTCCGGAAGGTCTGCCCGGTGGGGCCGCCGCAATCGCGACGGTGCTGCGCGTCGCGGCGAGCGAGCGCACGGTCGGCCAGCATGTAGCCGCTGGTCATCGCGACCACCAATAGCGCGCCGACGAGGACCGGCGGCGCCGGCACCGGCACGCCGAAGGCGCGGCATCCGAAGCCGATGCCGAAGCCGAGCAGGAGACCGGCGATGAACTTCCAATTCATGCCAAGCCCTCATGGGTCGACGGCGCAGTCGGTGGTGTTGCGCCAGGCGCGCCGCCGATGAAGTGGCGCACCTGTGGCCGCTGACCGGGATCGGCGAGCGTTTCCAACAGCGCTTCCTGAAGGGCGCGCTCGTCTTCGGTCACGCGTTCGTGCTGGCGCAGGTGTTCGCGCCATGACGCATCGACGAAATACTCCAGGTACACGCCCGCTTGCGTGCTGTCCTCGGCCACGCCCCATTGCAGCGCGCCGTTGCGGCGCCGTGCGTGCCCGAGCGGTTGCAGGCGTTGCAGGAAATCCTGCCGGCGCGCCGGATCGACCCGGTATTCGATGGTCACCAGCACCGGTCCGCGGTCGTCGTGCAGATCCGGACCGACCACCGGCTGCGGCCAATGTCCCGAGGGCGTGACGTTCACGCGGGCCGCGTCCCCAAGGCGGAAACGTGACCCCACGATCGCGGCCAGTACCGTGCCCGCGGCGGCCACCAGCAGCGCGGGCGGCGTGCCGAATGCCTGCGCCAGCCAGCCCCAGCCCAGGCTGCCGGCCGCCATGCCGGCGGAGAACACGACGATGTACAGCGACAACGCGCGTGCGCGTACCCACTGGGGAACCGCCGTCTGCGCGGCGATCTGCAGCGACGAGAGCACGGCGATCCAGGCGAAGCCGGCGAGCAGGGCGACGCCGTACAGCACCGGCACCCAGCGCAGCAGGGCGATGGCGAGGATGCAGCCGGCGTAGGCCAGGGTCGCCCACAGCACCATGCGATCTGGATCCATGCGTGTGCGCAGCCCCGGCAGCAGCATCGCGCCGCCGATCGCCCCCGCGCCGATACAGCCCAACAGCAGACCGTACGTGCCGGCGCTGGCGTGCAGGTCCTGCTTGACCACGATGGGCAGCAGGGCCGTCAGCGCGCTGGCGAAGGTGAAAAACCAGCCCGCCTTGACCAGCACCGCCTTCAGGACGCTCGCGCGGGTCGCATAGCGCAATCCTGCACGCAGGGCGACGCCGAAAGTCTCCGGCGGCAGCACCGAGGCGGTGGGCGCGCGGCGCCAGCGCCACAGCACCACCGCCACGCCGAGGAATGTCAGCGCATTGACCGCGAATGCCCAGGCGATGCCGGCCTGCGCCACGATCAGTCCGCCCAGCGCCGGCCCGATGGCGCGCGCGATATTCATGCTGAGCGAACCCAGCGCGACCGCGGGACCAAGCATCGGCTTGGGCACCAGCTCCGGCGTGGTGGCCTGCTGCGCCGGCATCGCCATCGCCGCGCCGATGCCCAGCGCGAACGTCATCGCCACCAGCGTCCACGGGTCCAACCGGTCCAGGTGCGCGAGCACGGCCAGCGAACTGGCGACCAGCAGCATCCATAGCTGCGCCAGGATCAGGTAGCGCCGCCGGTCCACGATGTCGGCCAGCGTGCCGGCGACGATGGCCAGCACGACGACGGGGAGCGTAGTCGCGGACTGCACGGCAGCGACCATCAGCGGCGAGTTCGTCGTCTCGGCCATCACCCAGGCGGCGGCGACATCGTGGATCCACGTGCCGATATTGCCGACCAGGATCGCGAGCCAGAGCGCGCGGAAGGTGGGTTGGCCGAGCGGCGACCAGGGCCCCGGTGCTCCGGCGTGCGGCGCGCTCATCGTTTCCACCCGAGGGTCACGGCGGCATAGGTCGTGTCGTCGCTGCCCGCTTCACGCAGCGCGGGGCCGACGCGGAAATGCGCCAGGTGCACCAGCAATTCCCAGTCCGGTCGCAGGGCGTAGCGCGCTTCGAGCTTGAACTGATCGCCGATGCGCCGGGAGATTCCCGCCGTGCCGGGGACGACCGTGAGCGGCGCCGGCGTGGTGTAGACCGCATCCGCCCGCCGGTGTTTCCAGACGGCGTCCCAGCCCACGGTGATCTCGGCACGTTCGTGGGGATGGAAGGTGAGCGCCGGCTGCAGGTCTAGCAGGTTGGCCGGCGCGATCAGGCTGGACTCGCTGAAGTAGGACGCACGCGGGTAGAGCGCATTGAAGGTCTGCAAGCGGCCGTCGGCTGCATCGGCGTCGCCGCTGGCGAGGTCTACCTTCAGGCTCACGCGCGGCGCCCACGCCAGTGTCCGCAGCGTGTAGCCCGTGTCGCTGGCCAGCGTCCAGGCGCGCACGTCCAGCGACGCACCCGGCCCGGTGCGTAGTTCGCCCCATTGATAGACGGCCTCGACGTTCCAGTCCCACTGGCCGCGCTGGCCGAAAACGCGCGCGCCGACCGAGCGTCGCGACTCATCGCCAGTCCCCACCGCGAACCGTGCGCGATCGCGCCGATAGCCGAGGACGTAGACGTCCAGGCCCGTGCCGGCGGGACCCGGCGCCCGTGTGCCGTAGACACCCCAGAGATGCTGGCCCGGGTCCGCGCGGTCATCGAAAGCGCCTGCGCGGTTCTCCACCGGGCGCAGCAGGAAGGCGTCCAGCGTGTACGCGGACGCGCGCCGCGAAACCCGCACGCCATCGAATGCCAGCCGTATGTTGGGCCCATCCCGCCGCGAGAGCAGGCGGGCGCTGCCATAGGCGAGCTCCTGCCGGCCGGCCCAGGCGTGCCAGTCCCCTGCCTGCCAACCCAGCCATGCCTGCTGGAGATCCAGCGCACTCTGGTCGGTGCGACCCGGCCCGCCGTCGCGCCCGTGTTCGCCATGCAGTCCGGCCTGCACGAGCGCGCTCGCATGCTCGCCCCGCCAATGCAGCGTGCCCAGCAGCCTGGCCAGCGCGTAGCTGTCGTCCGTACGCACGCCGAACGGTCCCGGCGCATACCGCAGGCTGCGCAGGCGCATTTCGCCATGCCATTTCAGCGCGTCCGCATCCTCGGCTCCACCACAGGGCGGATACGCGCAGGTCGCAGGGGGGGCGGCCGCGGTCGCGAAGGGCATCGCCGACATGCCTACGATCAGAACGCGAAGCACGAACATCCGAACGTGCCCCAGAACGCCTGCAGGTCGCGCGTCGGCACCGCGCGGTGCGCCGCGTGGGCATGACCGGCGTGGTCGTGCGCGTGCACGCGGCACGCCGGGCCGTGCGCCTGCGCCAATGCCGCGCTGGCCTGCGCGAGCGTGCCGCCCTGGTAGCCGCCGAAGCGATTGACCGGCGACCAGTCGGGCATCGGCGCCGGTAGCGCCGGTGCGTGCGGTGCGAACGGCCCGGTGCCGTGCACGATGCGGCCGCCCACCACCGTCAGCACGCTGGTGATGTCGGGGATGTCGTCCTCGTCGACGGCGAAGTAGTCGGCCGACAACAGCGCGCAATCGGCGAACTGACCCGGCGCCAAGCGACCCTTCCGGTCCTGCTCGGTAGAAAACCACGCGCTGCCATGCGTCCAAAGCTGCAGCGCTTCCTCGCGCTCCAGCCGGTTGTCCTCGCCATACATCTGCAGGCCGCCGAGCGTGCGCCCGCTGACCAGCCAGTACAGCGCCACCCACGGGTTGTAGCTGGCCACGCGGGTCGCATCGGTGCCGGCGCCCACGGGCACGCCGGCCTGCAGCATCCGCCGGACCGGCGGTGTATGGCGCAGCGCGTCCTTGCCGTAGCGCGCGGCGAAGAACTCGCCCTGGTAAGCCATGCGGTGCTGGATGGCGATGCCACCACCGAGCGCGCGCACGCGATCGATATTGCGCGGCGAGATGGTTTCCGCGTGGTCGACGATCCAGTGCAGGCCATCGAACGGCACTTCGCGGTTCACCTGCTCGTAGACGTCGAGCACGCGGGTGATGCTCTCATCGTAGGTGGCGTGGATGCGGAACGGCCAGCGCTGTTCGGCGAGGAAACGCACGACGGCCGGCAGTTCGTTTCCCAGCGTGCCCGGCAGGTCAGGGCGCGGCTCGCGGAAATCCTCGAAGTCTGCCGCCGAGAACACCAGCATTTCTCCGGCGCCATTGTGGCGCAGCAGATCGTCGCCCTGGCCCGGTTTGACCATCGTCGACCACCGCTGGAAGTCGGCCAGTTCCTCGCCCTTCTTCTGGGTGAACAGGTTGTAGGCGATGCGCACGGTCAGCTGTCCGTCCGCATGCAACTGCTCGATGATCCGGTAGTCCTCCGGATAGTTCTGGAAGCCGCCGCCAGCGTCGATCACCGAGGTGATGCCCAGCCGGTTGAGTTCGCGCATGAAATGCCGGGTGGAGTTCAGCTGGTACTCGGACGGCAGCTTCGGCCCCATCGCCAGCGTGGCGTAGAGGATCAAGGCGTTCGGCTTGGCCAGCAGCAGGCCGGTGGGATGGCCGGCCTTGTCGCGCTGGATCTCACCGCCCGGGGGATTGGGCGTGTCCTTCGTATACCCCACGGCGCGCAGCGCGGCGCGGTTGAGCAACGCGCGGTCGTACAGGTGCAGGAGGAATACCGGCGTGTCGGGCGCCGCGGCGTTCAACTCCTCCAGCGTCGGCAGGCGCTTTTCGGCGAACTGCGATTCGCTGAAGCCGCCTACCACGCGCACCCATTGCGGCGCCGGCGTGGCCGCCACTTGCGCTTTCAGCATCGCCATCGCATCGGCGAGCGAGCGCACGCCATCCCAGCGCAGTTCCAGATTGTAGTTCAGGCCTCCGCGGATCAGGTGCGTGTGGCTGTCGTTGAGTCCCGGCACCAGCCGGCGCCCGCCCGCATCGATCACGCGGGTAGCGTTGCCGGCGTGCGCCATCACGTGGGCGTCGTCGCCCACCGCCAGCACGCGTCCGTCGGCAAAGGCGATCGCGCTGGCGGAAGGCTGTGCCGGATCCAGCGTGGTGATGCGGGCATTGCGCAGGATCAGGTCGGCCATGCGGTGGTCTCCGGAGCGGGCGGGCAGCGCGGCGATCGTCGCCGCGGCCGCCACGCCCTTCAGCAGGTGGCGGCGGGTGTCGTCAATGGCCATGCGCGGATCCCCGGCGGGCTGCATCGATGGACAGCGTGCCCGGACCGGTGAGGGCGATCGCCACGTGCGCCAACAGCCACAACATCGGGTATTCGATGCCACCGTGCATCCAGAACCAGCCATGCGACAGGTTCAAGGCGACGGTGACGGCGAGGAACGCCGCCGCGCCCACCGCCGCGATGCGCGTGAACGCGCCGGCGACGACCATCAGGCCGAGCGCGGTCTGCAACGCGGCAAGCACCAGTGGCAGCGGAGCGGCGGACGGCAGGTCGAACTGCTGCAGTTCGGCCGCGAATCCGGCGAGCCCAGGTCCGCCGAACCAGCCGAACAGCTTGCCCAGCCCGTGCGGGAGGAGGAAGCCGCCCGCCGCCAGGCGCAGGAGCAACAGCCCGAACGAGGTCGCGCGCGCGTGTTCGGGGAGCACCGCGGGGGTGACCATCGCGGCCGCCCGTCAGTGGCCGCCTTCGGAGGCGCCGAACATGGTCTTGGCGTACTGGATGCCCAGCCCATAGCCGCCGCCGTGCCGCTTGGCGATGCCGGTGGTGAGGTCGTAGGTCGCGCTGCGTGCCCAGTCGCGCTGGAGCTCCAGGAGGTACTGAACGCTGGTGAGCGGGCGGACGCCGGCCTGCACCATGCGCTGCATGGCGCGCTCGTGCGCTTCGGCGGTGACGTCGCCGCAGGCGTCGGCGATCACGTAGACCTCGAAGCCCTGGTCAAGCGCGGACAGCGCCGGGCCGACGATGCACACGCTGGTCCACAACCCGCCGAGCACGATGCGCCCTTTCCCGAACGCGTTGACGGCGGCGATGACCGCCGTGTCCTCCCAGCAGTTCATGCTGGTGCGGTCGTAGACCGTCGCGTCCGGGAACGCCTCGGGGATCTCCGGGAACAGGGGGCCCGAGAAGGACTTTTCCGCGACGGTGGTCAGCAGCGTCGATACCCCGAAGCCGGCGGCCCCCTTGGCCACCAGCGCGACGTTGTTGCGCAGCGTGGCCACGTCGATCGAATGCGTGGCGAAGGCCATCTGCGACTGGTGGTCGATCAGGACCAGCGTGTGGTCGGCCGGCGTGAGCAGGGTCTTGCCGGCGGCGGGGGTGGCGGTGGGCATGTCGGGCTCCAGGGCGTGAGAAAGGAGGCGCCCCACTGTCGCCGCCCGCGCGCGCGCCGGCTTGCATCGGCGTGCGCGCCGTCCGGCGGTGCTCAGCCGTGGAGCTTGATCGCCGTTTCCGCCACGCGCTGGCCCTGGTAGCGGGCGGCGTCGAGCTCGTTCTGCGTGGGCTGCCGCGAACCGTCGCCTCCGGCGATGGTGGTCGTGCCGTAGGGCGAGCCGCCGGTGACTTCGTCGAGCTTCATCTGCCCGGCGAAACCGTAATCCAGCCCGACGATGACCATGCCGAAATGGAGCAGGTTGGTGATGATGGAGAACAGCGTGGTCTCCTGGCCGCCGTGCTGGGTGGCGGTCGACGTGAACGCTGCACCGACCTTGCCGTGCAGTGCGCCCTTGGCCCAGAGCCCGCCGGCCTGGTCCAGGAAATTGGCCATCTGCGACGCCATCCGTCCGAACCGCGTGCCCACGCCGACGATGATGGCGTCGTAGTCGGCGAGTTCGGCAATGGTGGCCACCGGTGCGGGCTGGTCCAGCTTGTAGTGCGACTTCTTCGCCACGTCTTCCGGCACCAGCTCCGGGACGCGCTTGATGTCGACGCTGGCGCCGCCCGCGCGCACGCCTTCGGCCACCGCGTGCGCCATGGTTTCGATATGCCCGTAGGCGGAGTAGTACAGGATCAGGACCTTGGCCATCGCGGAACTCCAGCTGGGAGGGGGTGCGCCGCACGTGCGGCGGACGGGCAGGGTTACGCGGAGCGGGTTACCGGCGCGTGCAGGTGGCAGAACTCGCGCGGCGAATACCCCGTCATCCGACGGAAGGTGCGGGTGAAGTGGCTCTGGTCGAAGAAGCCCAGCGACGCGGCCGTGGCCGAGATCTTCTGCGGACCGCGGGCCAGCTGTTCCTTCGCCAGCGCGATGCGCTTGGCCAGCACGAACTCCATCGGGCTGCGTCCCGTGCTGACGCGGAACAGGCGCGCGAAGTGGAACCGGCTGATGCAGGCGGCGCTGGCGATGTCGGCCAGGGTGATGGTGTCGCCGATGTGGCGTTCGATGTAGTCCAGCGCCCGCGCCAGTGCGCGCGGACTGAGGCCGCGGGGCGTGGCGTGCGGATCGCTGTCGGACCAGGTGGCGGCGTACGGAGGGAGCGGGTGTACGGCGGTCTCGTGCAGGAACAGGGACGGGGAGGCATCCACGGCGGTGTCCTCGAGGCGATGGCGGGAAGGCCTGCCGGAAAGCGTGGCGCGCGAAAGGCAGGCCCACGCCATGGTGCGGGGCGCCGCGTTGGGGCTGAACCCCTATCGGGGCAGCCCGCGCGTCCCTCGAATGGGGGTGGGCGAGAGGCGGTGTACGTCGCGTAGTTGCCAGTGCTGCGAAAGCGCCCGTATCGTGAGGCGACAGCGCCGACCCGGCTCCCTGCAAGAATCTTCCGCATGCCGATCCGCATCCTCACCGTCGACGACCATCCCCTGCTGCGCGAGGGCATCGCGGCGGTGATCGAAGGCCAGTCCGACATGCAGCTCGTCGGCGAGGCCGCGAATGGCATGGAGGCGCTGCAGGTGTTCCGCGACTGCCGTCCCGACGTCACCCTGATGGATCTGCAGATGCCGGAAATGAACGGCGTGGATGCCATCGGTGCGATCCACCGCGAGTTTCCCGATGCGAAGGTGGTGGTGCTGACCACCTACCAGGGCGACGCGCAGGCACTGCGCGCGTTCAAGGCGGGCGCGTCGGGCTATCTGCTCAAGAGCATGCTGCGCCGTGAACTGGTGGACACCATCCGCAGCGTGCACGCCGGCCGCCGCCGCATTCCGCCGGAGATCGCCGCCGGCATCGCCGAGCACGCGTCCGACGATGCGCTGACCTCGCGTGAGGTCGAAGTGCTGCGGCAGGTGGCCGACGGCAACGGCAACAAGCGCATCGCCCACCAGCTCGGCATTTCCGAGGAGACGGTGAAGGCGCACATGAAGAACATCCTGGCCAAGCTGGATGCCAACGACCGCACGCACGCGGTCACGATCGCGGTCCGCCGGGGCATCATCGAGCTGTGAAGCGGGCTTAAGGAGTTCTTAAAGAGCCTGCGGGAGCATGGCGTGGCCGGATACCCGGTTCCCCCACTCCGAGGCCCCCATGAGCGCACTGCGCGCCTGCACGCCCCTGTTGTTGCTGTTTCCCCTGTCCGCCGCGGCGCAGGTCGTCGAGCGCGCCGACGCCAAGGCCCAGGACCAGGTGTCCTCCCGCTGGAGCGCTGGCCTGGCCGTCGTCCATCGCGATAGCGAATACGCCGGCGAAGGCACGCGCACGCGTCTCTATCCCAACATTGCCTACGACGGTGAGCGCTTCTACCTGCGGGGCGCGGCGTTCGGCTACCGCATCCACGCGGACGACCGCTTCGAGGTGCGTGCGTTCGTCGCCGGACGCCTGGACGGCATCGATGCCGACGATTTCGGCGTGGCCGAGCTCGCCCGACGCGGCATCGACCGCAACCTGCTGGAAGACCGCGACGACAGCGTGGACATCGGCATGGCGGCCAGTTGGAAAGGCACGGCCGGCAAGCTGGAGCTCGACGTGCGCGGCGATGTGACCGGCACCAGCGACGGTTACGCCGTGGCGCTGGACTACAGCTATCCGATGACGTGGGGCCGCACCCATGTGATTCCGTCGGTGGGTGCCGTGCGCCTCTCCGACGACATGGCCGACTACTACTACGGCACGCTCGACGAGGAAATCGCCCGGGGCGTGGTGGCCTACCGTCCCGGTGCGGTCACCACGCCGCGCGCGAGCGTCACCGTCGTCCATCCGTTTGCCAAACGTTGGGCGCTGCTCGGTACCGTGGAGTACCGCGCGCTGCCCGACGCGCTGCGCGACAGCCCGCTGGTCGAGGAAGGCAAGGACCAGGCGGCATCGTTGTTCATCGGCGTGTCGCGCGGCTTCTAGTCGACGCCCACATCCTGGATGAGGAGAACCCCATGTCATTGACCGTCTCGCTTCGGCGCCGCGACGCCGCCCCCGGTCCCCTCGCGATCCGTGCCATCGCCGCGGCGCCGCAGCTCCGCGTGCATCGCGTTACCCGCACCCGCGCGGCCGCGCTGATGCAGGTCTGCGACCGCCACATGGCCGAGCTGCCGGCCGGCGCCACTGCCCAGCGCAGTACCGGCGGGCGCGTGCTCGAACTGATGGAAGCCCTCTTCGAAGCGCCATTGCGCGCGTGGGCGTGGATCGCCGAGCGCGATGGCGTCCCGCAGGGGTATGCGTTCGGCACGGTCGGTTTTTCGATGATCGAGCGTGCGTACTACTTCAACCTGGAGTCGCTGTTCGTGTCGGCGGACGCGCGTCCCTCGGGCGCGGCGTCGGCCCTGTTTGATGCGGCGCGCGCGATGGCCGACGAGCTGGGTTGCATCGACCTGCGCTGGCAGGTGCCGCTGGCGCAGGAGGGCGCGCTGGCACTGCCTGGACAGGCCGCGGCCGCCACCATGATCCAGTACGTGTTCCCGACGTCGGGGCGGAGCCTGCGCGATGAGTGATTCGATTTCTACGAAGGCCCGACCACCGCGTCGTCGCTGGCGGCGCGTGGCTGCCGCCGTCTGCGTGTCGGCGTCGGCCGCCGCGTATGCCGGCGCATCGGGCTGCAGCACGCTCGCATATCCGCATTCGCCGCAGTACGGCGAAGACGGCTTCCAGAACGAGCGCAAGCCGCGACCGCTGGGCTGGCGCGAGACCAGCAAGCTCTGGTGGGATTTCCTGGTCGGCGGCAAACCCAAGGGTACGGTGCCCGCGCAGGCGATCCCGGTGCAGCCGCTGTCCGCCGAACAGCTGGCGCAGGCGCCGGACGGTACGGTGTACCGTCTGGGCCACTCCACCGTGCTGCTCAAGCTGCAAGGACGCTTCTGGTTGACCGATCCGGTGTTCGCCGAGCGCGCGTCGCCGGTGCAGTGGGCAGGTCCCAAGCGCTTCCATGCGCCGCCGCTGTCCCTGGAGGACCTGCCGCAGCTGTCCGCCGTGGTGCTGTCGCACGATCACTACGATCACCTGGATCGCGAAACTGTTGTTGCCCTCGCGGCCAAGACGGATGTCTTCCTGACGCCATTGGGCGTGGGCGACCGCCTCGCGCGCTGGGGCGTGCCGCGCGAGCGGATCCGACAGCTCGACTGGTGGGAACACTCGGACGTGGAGGGCGTGCAGTTCACCGCGACGCCGTCGCAGCACTTCTCCGGTCGCACGCTGTTCGACCGCAACAAGACGCTGTGGGCGTCGTGGGTGATCCAGGCCGGCGACACCAAGGTGTTCTTCAGCGGCGATACCGGCTACTTCGATGGCTTCCGCACCATCGGCGACCGCTTCGGGCCGTTCGACCTGACCCTGCTGGAATGCGGCGCCTACGACCGCCGCTGGCAGGACGTGCACATGCTGCCGGCACAGACGCTGCAGGCGCATCGCGACCTGCGCGGTCGCTGGCTGGTGCCGGTGCACAACAGCACGTTCGATCTGGCCTTCCATGGCTGGAGCGAACCGATGGAAACGCTGTACGCGCTGTCGCAGGACGCCGGCATCGACATCGCCACGCCGGTCATCGGCGCACCCTTGGCGATACACCAGCCGGACGGCACGCAGCCCTGGTGGCGCAACGAGTAGTCCGTCAGGGCGTGTCGGGTGCGGCCGTGAAGCGCACCCGGCAGCCGAAGCCGCGGCCTGCGATGCCGTCGCCCGCCTCGATCGTCGCTTCGTGCGCCTGCGCGATGCGTTGCACCAGCGACAGGCCGATCCCGCTGCCGCGCTCGCCGTTGCCATGGCTGCCGCGGAAGAAGCGTTCGAATACGCGCTCGCGCTCGTCGGGCGCCACGCCCGGCCCGTTGTCGCGCACGGCCAGCCACGCGGTGCGGCCCTCGTCCTCGGTGCCGCAGGCGATCTCGATGCGGCCGTGCTCGCCGCAATAGCGCACCGCGTTGTCGATCAGATTGCGGGCCAGGATGCCGAGATCGTCGAGATCGCCGCGCACGCTGGCAGGTTCCGCATGCACGCCGATCGTCTGCCCCCGCCGCGCCGCCATCGATTCGAATTCGCGCGCGACCATCGTCACCACGTCGGGAAGCTGCACGGTGGGGCGCTCTTCGCGCAGCGGCGACGCATCGACGCGCGCGGAGTCCAGCAACTGCTGGGCCAGCCGCGAGGTGCGCTGGATGCCCTGCGCGAGCGGTTCCAGGGCCGCGCGCGCATCGGCGTGCGAGTCGGCGCGCAACGCCACCTGCGTCTGGGTCAGCAACGCGGCCAGCGGCGTGCGCAGTTCGTGCGCGGCGTCCGCCAGGAACTGGCGTTCGCCCCGCATGGCCTCAGACAGGCGTTCCAGCAGGAGGTTGAACGAGACCACCAGTGGCCGGATCTCGCGCGGCAGGCCGGCCGAGGGGAGGGGGGCCAGATCGTGCGCTTCGCGCTGCGCCATCTCGCGGCGGAGGCGGTTCATCGGGCGCAGGCTCCAGTGGATGGCCAGGCCGACCGACATCGCCAGAATGATGAGGATGGCCAGGCCGCTCCACACGCTGATCTTGACCCAGTGGGCGAGCTCGGCGCGCATCGACGACAGCGACATGCCCGCCTGCACCTGGATGCGTCCGCCGGCGTCGGTGACCGCATAGACGCGCCACGGTTCTCCGGCGACGTCCGTTACCACGAAGCCAGGACGGAAGTCGGCCTTCAGCGGCTCGGACGGTGCGTCTTCCGAAAGCACCACCGGCTTGTCGCGGCCGAGGATCCAGACCTGGTAGCGCAGGGTCTTGAGCTTGAGCTTCCCCACGCTCGGCCGCGTCGGCAACTGCAGGCGCGGGCCATCGCCGAGGGCGCTGAGGTTGGCCGGCATCGAGAGCAGGATCTGCTCGCTGACTTCCTGCAGGAAGAGATCGTCATGCCCCTTCTGCTGGCGCGTCATCTGGAAGTGCTGCCCCCCCAGCCAGCAGCCCCAGCCGACGGCAAGGGGCGTCATCACCGCCAGCAGCAGTTTCGACTTGAGCGAGTGGCTCATTCGGCGTCTCCCAGGCGGTAACCGAAGCCGTGCACGGTGGCGATCACGCCATCGCCCAGCTTCTTCCGCAGCTGGTGGATGTACACGGCGATCGTGTTGCTCTCGATCGCGCCGTCGCCGCCGTAGACGAGCGACTCCAGCGTCTCGCGCGCGATCACCCGGCCCGGGCGTTCCATCAGCGCGAGCAGGGTGCGGTACTCGTGCACGCCGAGCCGCACGGGCCGGTCGCCCTGCCGCACCGAGCGGTCGGCGGGGTCCAGCACGATGTCGCCATGGCGCAGCACCGGGGCGACGCGCCCCTGCGTGCGGCGGACCACGGCGCGCAGGCGCGCCCCGAGCTCGCCGGCTTCGAAGGGTTTCACGATGTAGTCGTCCGCGCCGGCGTCCAGGCCGCGCACACGGTCGCTCAGCTGGTCGCGCGCGGTGATGATCAGCACGGGCGTGGTGTCGTAGCGCTGGCGCAGGGAGGCCAGGACATCCAGGCCGGACCCGCGGGGCAGGCCGAGGTCGAGCAGGACGGCGGTATAGCCGTGGTCCACCAGCGCCAGGCGCGCGGCGGCGGCATCTTCGGCGCGGTCGATGGACCAGCCGTCCTGCGCGAGCGCGGCAGCGAGCGCGTCGCCGAGCATGCGATCGTCTTCGACCAGGAGCAGGCGCTGCACGGGGATTCCTCGGGGACGGCGGGCCCCCATGCTAGGACGAAGCGATTAAACCGTCTTTAATGCGGCCCGCCAGCGCCAGAAACGCAAAACCCCGCCGGAGCGGGGCCTTGGTCGTATACCTGCCGCGGTTCTCAACCCGCGATCTTGGCCGGATGGCGCTCCCTAGGGGACTCGAACCCCTGTTTTAGCCTTGAGAGGGCCACGTCCTAACCACTAGACGAAGGGAGCGTTTTTGGTGAAACCGGCGTAGCGGATTAGTATAGGCGGCGGCATCGCCCAGGGCAATCCATCCGGGCCGCCGCGTGACCCCTTCTGCATGGAACCGCCGCTATTACGCCGCCCACCGCTCTGCGAATCATCCCGCGCGACCAGCACACCATCTCGCGCAAGGACATCAGCCCGAACGCGCTGCGCGTGCTCTACCGCCTGCGGGATGCCGGCTTCCAGGCCTACTTGGTGGGAGGCGCGGTACGCGATCTGCTGGTCGGCGGGCACCCCAAGGATTTTGATGTGGCCACCGACGCCACGCCGGAACAGGTGCGTCAGCAGTTCCGCAACTGCCGCCTGATCGGTCGCCGTTTCCGCCTCGCCCATGTGGTGTTCGGGCGCGAGATCATCGAGGTCGCCACCTTCCGCGCCAATGTCGACGACGGCAGCGGCGACCGCGAGATGGACAACGGCCGGCTGGTGCGCGACAACGTGTACGGCACGGTGGAGGACGACGCGGTCCGTCGCGACTTCACCGCGAACGCGCTGTACTACGCCATCGACGATTTCTCGGTGCGCGATTACGTCGGCGGTTTCGAAGACACGATGGCCCGGCGCCTGAAGCTGATCGGCGACCCCGAGCAGCGCTATCGCGAAGACCCGGTGCGCATGCTGCGCGCGGTTCGCCTGGCGGCCAAGCTGGGTTTCGAGATCGAGGCCGACACCGCGGCGCCGATCGCGCCGCTGGCGCCGTTGCTGGCCGAAGCCGCGCCCGCGCGGCTGTTCGAAGAAATCCTGAAGCTGTTCCTGTCCGGCCACGCGGTGGCCAGTTTCGAGGGACTGGAGCGCTTCGGCCTGTTGAAGGTACTGCTGCCGGAGACGGCGGCGGCGCTGGCCTCCAACCGCAGCGGCGCGCTGCGCCGCATGCTGGTCGCCGGCCTGGCGGGTACCGACCAGCGCGTGGCCAACGAGGAGCCGGTGTCGCCGGCGTTCCTGTTCGCCCTGCTGCTGTGGCCGGCTTACTGCCGGGCGCTGATGGGCCTGCAGGCCTCCGGTGTGCACGCGGAAGAAGCGCAGCGCCGCGCGGCAGACCGCGTGACCCTGCACCAGTTGAACACGATCGCGCTGCCGCGCCGCTTCTCGCTGCCGATGCAGGAGATCTGGCTGCTGCAGACGCGCTTCG
Source organism: Pseudoxanthomonas sp. G3 (assembly GCF_057654715.1). Classification (NCBI taxonomy): domain Bacteria; kingdom Pseudomonadati; phylum Pseudomonadota; class Gammaproteobacteria; order Lysobacterales; family Lysobacteraceae; genus Pseudoxanthomonas; species Pseudoxanthomonas sp. G3. The sequence goes on along the minus strand of NZ_CM172805.1, from coordinate 2,660,581 downwards.
GCAACCGCCAGCGCAAGCGCGTCGTGCGCCTGTTGTCGCATCCGCGGTTCCGCGCGGCATTCGATTTCCTCGTGCTGCGCCTGGAGGCGTCGCCGGAGCACGCCGAGGATGTCGCATTCTGGCGCGAAGCACAGACCCAGTCGGGCGACGAACTGTCCGCCGCGCTCGGCGTCGGTACGCCCACCGATGACCTGCAGGGCGACGACGCACCGCCGTCCAAGCGCCGCCGTCGCCGCCGCCGCCGCAGTGCGGTGTCCCAGGCCGAATGACCTCGCACGTCCGGGCCTGCATCGGCCTGGGGGCCAACCTCGGGGACGCCGCCGATACGTTGCGGTGTGCCTTCGATGCGCTGGCCGCCTGCGAAGGCATCGACGTGCTGCGCACGTCGCGCCTGTACCGCACGCCCGCATGGGGCCGCGAAGACCAGCCCGATTTCATCAACGCGGTCGCCTTGGTGGAGACGACACTCGCCCCGCGGGCCCTGCTGGCGCAGTTGCTTGCCGTCGAGTCGGCATTCGGGCGGCAGCGTGCCGAGGGCGAGCGCTGGGGTCCGCGCACGCTGGACCTGGATCTGCTGCTGTACGGCGATGCCGTGGTGGACGAACCGGGCCTGCATGTGCCGCATCCTCGCTTGCATGAACGCGCCTTCGCGCTCGTGCCGTTGCTCGAGGTCCTGCCGCAGGCCCGCATCCCCGGTTACGGCGATGCGCGGGATGCTGTGTCCGCGCTCGAAATGTCCAACATCCTTCCGTTATGAGTGGATAATGCGGGGCTATGAGCACGCATGCCGACAGCAAGCCCTGGACCGTCCCCGCACTCGCTGACGCCAAGCGCGAGGGGCGCAAGCTGGTGATGCTGACCGCCTACGACAACAGTTTCGCCCGCGTGCTGGACCGTAACGGGGTGGACCTCGTGCTGATCGGCGATTCGCTGGGCATGGTGGTGCAGGGGCACGACTCGACGCTGCCGGTGACGGTGGACGACATCGCGTACCACACCCGCGCCGTCGCCCGGGGCCTTGATCGCGCGCTGCTGGTTGCCGACCTGCCGTTCCAGTCCGATGCCACGCCGGAGCGCGCGCTCGATGCCGCCATCGTCCTGCTGCAGGCCGGCGCGGAAATGGTCAAGCTGGAGGGCGCGGGCCACAAGCTCGACGTCATTCGGTTCCTGGTGGAGCGCGACATCCCGGTCTGCGGCCATCTCGGCCTGACCCCGCAGTCGGTCCTCGCCTTCGGTGGCTACAAGGTGCAGGGCCGGGGCGATGCGGCGGCCGCGAAGCTGCGCGCGGATGCGCATGCCGTGGCCGACGCCGGTGCTCAGCTGCTGGTGCTGGAATGCGTGCCGTCGCCGCTGGCCGCCGCGATCACCGCAGATCTCGCCATTCCCACCATCGGCATCGGCGCCGGCCCCGGCTGCGACGGGCAGGTGTTGGTCCTGCACGATTTCCTGGGCCTGGACACGGGCCATCGCCGGCCGAAATTCGTCAAGGATTTCCTGGCCGAAGGCGGTTCGGTGGCGGGCGCCGTGCGCGCCTATGCCGACGCGGTGCGCAGCGGGGCGTTCCCCGACGACGCCCATTCCTACTGACCGCGCCGCGCGCACCGATACGCCACAGGGGCCCCGATGATCGAGACCATTACCGAACTTGACGCGTTGCGCGCACGCGTCAGGGCGTGGAAGCAGCAGGGCCTGCGGGTCGGTTTCGTCCCCACGATGGGCAACCTGCATGCCGGGCACTACTCGCTGGTGATGCTGGCGCGGCAATACGCGGACCGCGTGGTGTCCAGTGTGTTCGTCAATCCGACCCAGTTCGGGCCCAACGAAGACTTCACCCGCTACCCGCGCACGCCAGAAGCGGACATGAGTGGGCTCGAAGGCGCCGGCTGCGATGTCCTGTGGTTGCCGACGGTGGAGTCGATGTATCCGTTCGGTGTCGAGCTGGCCGCCAAGGTCCATGTGCCCGGCGTCAGCAGCGTGCTGGAAGGCGCGCACCGCCCGGGCCACTTCGATGGCGTGTGCACGGTGGTGGGTCGCCTGTTCAACCAGGTGCAGCCCGACGTGGCGGCGTTCGGCAAGAAGGACTACCAGCAGCTGGCGGTGATCCGGCAGTTGGTCACCGACCTGGCGTTCCCCGTCCAGATCCTCGCCGGCAGCATCGTGCGCGAGCCCGATGGCCTGGCCATGAGCTCGCGCAACCAGTACCTGTCCGCGGACGAGCGTCCGCGCGCCGCCGAGATCCGCAAGGTGCTCATCGGCATGCGTGAAGGCCTGCTGGCGGGGCGGTCGCGCGCGCAGGTGGAGGCCGACGCGGCGCAGCGCCTTGCCGAGGTCGGCTACGCCGTGGACTACACCGTGGTCCGTCGCCCCGACCTGAGCGAGCCGGTGGACGGCGAGCAGGGTCCGCGGGTCGCCCTGATCGCGGCCAAGCTCGGCCGTACGCGGCTGATCGACAACCTGGAATTCTGACCGCGGCGGCGATGCGATGTTGCACGGGCGTGCACGCCGCACCGGGCGCGAGGGGCTAAACTTCGCGTCCCCGATCCTGATCCCGTCCCCATGCACCTCAGCCTGCTCAAGACCAAGATCCACCGCGCGACCGTCACCCATTCGGAGCTGAACTACGAAGGCTCCATCGCCATCGACGGCCTGCTGCTGGACGCCACCGGCATCCGCGAGTTTGAGCAGGTCCACATCTGGGACGTCACCAATGGCGCGCGCTTTTCGACATATGCGATCCGCGCCGACGAGGGCAGCGGCATCGTGTCGCTCAACGGCGGCGCCGCGCGCCACGTACAAGTGGGCGACCTGATCATCATCGCGGCGTTCGCGTCGATGAGTGAGCAGGAAGCCGACCAGTTCCAGCCGACCCTGGTGTACGTGGACGGCCAGAACCGCATCACCCACACCAACCGCAGCATCCCCAAGCAGGCGGCCTGACATGAGCAACGGTTTCGACGCACTGCACTCCCACGCCACGCGCCTGCGTGGTTCCTCCCTGGGTGAGTTGCTGGCGCGCGAGCCCGACCGCGTCGCCGCGAACACACTGCGTAGCGGCCCGCTGTACTTCAACTTCGCCCGCCAGTCGTACGACGCGCAGGCCGTGCAGGCCTTGCTCGCGCGGGCGCAAGCCGCCGACCTTGGAGGCGCGTTCCGCCGCCTGTTCGATGGCGAGCAGGTCAACGTCACCGAAGGGCGCGCGGCACTCCACACCGCGCTGCGCGGCCAGCATTCCGATGCGGCCATCGCGCGCGAGGCCCATGCCAGTGCGCTGGAGGTTCGCCAACGCATGGCGGCGCTAATCGCGCAGCTGGAAGCTAGCGGCGTGACCGACATCGTCAGCGTCGGCATCGGCGGTTCAGACCTCGGGCCGCGGCTGGTGGCCGACGCGCTTCGCGATCCGCTGCCCGGGCGTTTCCGCGTGCACTTCCTGTCCAACGTCGACGGTGCGGCCGCACAACGCACGCTGGCGCCGCTGGACCCCGCGCGCACCGCGGCGATCCTGATTTCCAAGACCTTCGGCACCCAGGAGACGCTGCTCAACGGCGGCATCCTGCGCGACTGGCTCGGCGGCAGCGAACGGCTTTACGCCGTCAGCGTGAATCCCGAACGCGCCGCGGCAGCGTTCGACATCGCGCCCGCACGCGTGCTGCCGATGTGGGACTGGGTCGGCGGCCGTTACTCGCTGTGGTCGGCCGTGGGCTTGCCGATCGCGCTGGCGATCGGATTCGATCGCTTCGAACGCCTGCTGGCCGGCGCCTCGGCGTTCGATGCCCATGTCATCGGCACGCCGCTCGCCGACAACATCGCCGTGCGCCATGCGCTTACTGCGGTATGGAACCGCAACGTGCTCGGCCACGCCGCACAGGGCGTGATGACCTACGACCAGCGCCTGGCCCTGTTGCCGGCCTACCTGCAGCAACTGGTCATGGAGAGCCTGGGCAAGTCGGTGACGCTGGACGGCAGCCCCGTCGGCGTCGACACGGTGCCGGTGTGGTGGGGCGGTGCGGGCACCGATGTGCAGCACAGCTTCTTCCAGGCGCTGCACCAGGGCACGCAGATCGTGCCGCTGGATTTCGTGGGTACCGTGCGCAACGACGATCCCTACGGCGAGAACCATCTGGCATTGATGTCCAACCTGCTCGCGCAGAGCGAGGCGCTGGCGAACGGCCAGGCCAGCGACGATCCGCACCGCAGCTATGCGGGCGGACGTCCCAGCACGATGATCCTGCTGGACGCGCTGACCCCCGAATCGCTCGGCGGCCTGATCGCGATGTACGAGCACAGCGTCTACGCGCAGTCAGTCTTGTGGGGCATCAACGCCTTCGACCAGTTCGGCGTGGAGCTCGGCAAGCAGTTGGCGAACGGCCTGCTCCCGGCGCTGAAGGGCGAAACCGAGGCGAAGGACCCGGTGACGCGCGCGCTGCTTGCCGAGATCGCCGCGCGCGGTTGAGGCGGGCGCGCCGCGCCTATCGCGGCGCGTGACGCTCCAGCGCCCACGCCACGTGCTCGCGCACCACGGCTGACGGATCGTCCTGGCGGCTCGCCAGTGCGGCGAGCACGTCGGGCGTCGTGGGTGCGTTGCCCAGGGCGACGGCGATGTTGCGCAACCAGCGTTCGTGGCCGCTGCGACGGATAGCCGAGCCTTCGGTGCGGCGCAGGAATTCCTCTTCGTCCCACGCGAACAGCTGAGGCAGCGTCGCGACGTCCAGATCGTTGCGCGCGCGGAAATCCGGCTCGTCGGTGCGCTGGGCGAACTTGTTCCAGGGGCAGACCAGCTGGCAGTCGTCGCAGCCGAAGATGCGGTTGCCGATCGCAGGCCTCAGGTCTTCCGGGATCGCACCTTCGTGCTCGATCGTCAGGTAGGCGATGCAGCGACGCGCGTCCAACCGGTAGGGCGCGGTGATCGCCTGCGTCGGGCAGACGTCGATGCAGCGCGTGCATGTGCCGCAGTGCGCTGTCGCCGGCGTGTCGACGGGGAGCGGCAGGTCGACATAGATCTCGCCGAGGAAGAACCAGGAGCCGCCGTCGCGGTCGATCAGGCAGGTGTGCTTGCCGATCCAGCCCAGGCCCGCGTTGCGCGCAAGCGCGCGCTCCAGCACCGGCGCCGAATCGACGAACACGCGGTGCCCGAACGCGCCGACTTCCTGCTGCAAGCGTTCGGCCAGTTTCTGCAGCCGGTTGCGCATCAGCTTGTGGTAGTCGCGCCCCAGCGCATACCGCGCCACATAGGCGCGGCGGCCATCGGCAAGGGTGTCCCAGGCGTCGTCGCTGTCGTTACGCCCGTAGTCCAGGCCTACCGAGATCACCCGCAGCGTGCCCGGGATCAGTTCCTGCGGGCGCGAACGCTTGTCGCCGTGGTGCGCCATCCAGTCCATCGAACCGTACAGGCCCTGCGCCAGCCAGTCGCGCAGGTGCTGTTCGTCTTCGCCCAGCTCGATGCCGGTGATGCCGCAGCGCTGGAAACCGAACTCGCGGGCCAACACGCGCACGCGGTCGGCGAGCGCAGCGGGCGAGGGGAATGGCGAGGGCAATCCGGGGGCGGGCATGCGGAAAGTATAGGTGGGTCGGCGGCGTTCACTTCCGCGCAACCGGCGCCGGACCTAGAATCCGCGCATGTCAGGCACCGTTCCCCTGTATTCAACCCCGGCCGCGCGGGCGCTGGATGCGAATGCCACACGCCTGCTGGGCGGCGACGCCTACACGCTGATGCAACGGGCCGGGCAGGTGTCGTGGCAACACGTGTTGATGCACTGGCCCGATGCACAACGCATCGTCGTGGTGTGCGGCCCCGGCAGCAATGGCGGCGATGGTTACGTGGTGGCCAGGCATGCGCACCGCGCCGGGCGTCCGGTCGAAGTGGTGCACCTGCGCGAACATATACCAGCCAATCCCGTCGCCCAGCGCGCCTGCACCGACTACGTGGCCGCAGGTGGGCGCGTGAACCTGTTCGACGGCGCGCTGCCGGCGGCCGACTTAGTGGTGGACGCATTGTTCGGGATCGGCTTCTCGCGCGCACCGGAGGCCGGCTCGCACGCGCTGATCGATGCCATCAACGCCCAGGCCGTGCCGGTGTTTTCGCTGGACGTCCCCAGCGGCGTCGATGCCGACCGTGGTGGCGTGCCGGGCGTGGCCGTGGTGGCAACGCGCACGCTGCAGTTCATCGCCCGCCATGCAGGCCTGTATACCGGCGACGCGCTCGAGTACACCGGCGCACTGTCGCTGGACGATCTCGACGTATCCGCCGACGCGTTCGACGGCGTACGGTCGCACGCGTCGCTGCTCGACCAGGATGCGTTGGCGCGCTGGTTGCTGCCGCGTCGTCGCAATACGCACAAGGGCGAGTCCGGCCACGTGCTGTGCATCGGCGGCGGCGACGGCAGCGGCGGTGCGATCGCGCTGTGCGCGGAAGCCGCGCTGCGCTCGGGGGCTGGCCTGGTGAGCGTGGCGACGCGAGCGCTGCATGCCGGCGCGATCCTCGCGCGTCTTCCGGAAGCGATGGTACGCGGCGTCGAATCGTCCGAAGACCTGGCGCCGATGCTCGCGCGTGCCGGTGTCATCGCGATCGGACCGGGCTTGGGCCAGGGCGACTGGGGGCACGCCTTGCTGCAGCAGGCGTGGCGCAGTGGACGTCCGCTGGTCGTCGATGCCGATGCCTTGAACCTGCTGGCTTCCACACCGCAGCCGCTCGACGATGCGGTGCTTACGCCGCATCCCGGTGAAGCGGCGCGCTTGCTCGATTGCATGACCGCCGAGATCCAGGCCGACCGCTTCAACGCCGCGCGTGCCATCGCGCAGCGCTATGCGTGCGTGGTGGTGCTGAAAGGGGCGGGCACGATCATCGCGGCACCCGATAGCACGCTGCGCGTGCTCGATGCCGGCAATCCCGGCATGGCCGTGGGCGGCATGGGCGATGTGCTCACTGGCGTGATCGCCGCGTTGCGCGCGCAGGGCCTGTCGGCGTTCGATGCCGCCAGCACCGGTGCGCTGCTGCATGCGTTGGCCGGCGATGCGGCCGCGTGGGATGGGCAGCGCGGTTTGCTGCCGTCGGACCTGATGCCGCATCTGCGTCGCCTCGCCAATCCCTGATCCACGGCAGCGCGGCGCGACGTCAGCGCTTAGAATCGCCGCATGCAACTTTTCCTCGCCGATAGCGACGCCACCGAAGCCCTGGGCCAGGCCCTCGCGCGTACGCGTCCGGCGACCGCGGTCGTCCATCTGCGTGGCGATCTCGGCGCGGGCAAGTCGACGCTGGCGCGTGCGCTGCTGCGTGCGCTCGGCGTGGCCGGTGCGATCCGCAGCCCGACCTACACGCTGGTCGAGCGGTATCCGGTGGGCGATGGCGAGGCCTGGCACTTGGACCTCTACCGCATCGGCGATGCGGGCGAACTCGAATTCCTCGGCCTGGACGAGGGGGCCGCGGTGCTGTGGCTGGTGGAATGGCCGGAACGCGGGGGCGCCTCGCTGCCGCCGGCCGATCTGGTGGTCTCGCTGCAGGTCGAGGACAGCGGGCGCGCGGCCGTCTGCGAAGCCGCCTCCCCGGAGGGCGAGCGCTGGCTGGCCCGGGTTTCGACGGAAGGCCAGTTGCAGGCATCAGTTGCCCAGGCTGGTTAGGAACATCGTCCAGGTTGCGGATTATTAAGGGAAAACACCTTGCATTCGTGACCTGATGGTGCTTGAATCCGCGGCATGAGTCCGGGGATGCCCACTACCGTCACGCTGCGTGCCGCCCTTGCGGGCCTGCTGGCCGTGATGCCGGTGTCGCTGTGGGCCGGCGAAGTCACCGGCGTGAGCATTGCGCAGGGCGCCACCGGCACCCGTGCCGAGATCCAGCTGGCCGGCGCCGGGCAGTACAAGACCCTCAGCCTGAAAGGCCCGGATCGCCTCGTCGTCGACCTGCCGGCGTCGAAGGCGCGTGCGGGTCTGCGCCTCCCGGCGCCTGCCGGCATCGTGCGCGCGGTGCGGACCGGCCAGCCCGATCCGAACACGCTGCGCATCGTCTTCGACCTCGCTTCGCCCGTGGCCGCGCTCAATCCGCGCATGGAACAGGCCGGGGAGTCCTCGCGCCTGGTGATCGAATGGCCCGGTGATGGCGCCGCCCCCGCCGTTTCGACGCAAGCAGTGGCGAGCACGCCCGTAATCCCCAACGCGGCGCCGCCCCCGCCGGCCACGACCTCGGCAGCGCAGACGCAAGCCGAGGCGGCGCGCGCGACCGCGTTGCTGACGGCGCAGGTCGCGCAGGCAGGCCAGGCGCCTGCGGCGACGCCGCCGTCGACCACGGCCAGCGCACCGCCTTCGCCCCAGGCCATCCTCAATGGGCAGTCGACGTCCACCGGTGTGCCGGCCGACGCCGGTAGCCCCCCGCAGACCTACACCATCGCCACCGGCCAGCCGACGCCGATGCCGGGCTCGGTTGCGGCGAGCGCCGCGTCGGACGCCGTCGCGGCGCCCAAGGCATCGCCCGTCGTCACCGCCGGCATGCGCCCGCTGGTGATCGCCATCGATCCCGGCCACGGCGGCCAGGATCCCGGCGCGATCGGCCCGAGCGGCCGTTACGAGAAGCATGCGGTGCTGGCCATCTCCAAGGAACTGGCGCGCCAGATCAATGCCACGCCGGGCATGAAGGCCTATCTGGTCCGCGACACCGACGTCTACGTCGAGCGGCCGCAGCGTGCCCGCAAGGCGCGTGCGGCGAAGGCGGACATGTTCGTCTCGATTCACGCCGATGCCGCGGAAAACCGCAGTGCCTGGGGTTCGTCGGTGTACGTGCTGTCCCTGCGCGGCGCGTCCTCGCAGCACGCGCGTTGGCTGGCCGACAAGGAAAACGCCTCCGACCTGGTCGGTGGCGTGCGGCTGACCAAGGACACATTGTCCAACGTCCTGCTGGACCTGGCGCAGAGCGGCCACATGAAGGCCTCGCAGGACGCGGCCGGGCACGTGCTGAGCTCGCTGAAGGGCCTGGGCAAGACCCACAAGCCGCAGATCGAATTCGCCAACTTCGAAGTGCTGCGCAACTCCGACATGCCGGCCATGCTGGTGGAGACGGGCTTCATTTCGAACCCGGACGAAGAGAAGCGCCTGTTCGATGCTGCGCACCAACGCCGCGTAGCGGGGGCGGTGCTGGATGGCATCCAGTCCTATTTCACGCGCCAGCCGCCGCCGGGCACGCTGTTCGCCGCCCGCGCGCAGGCCGAGGCCGAGGCGCGCACGGTTGCGGCGGGCGGGGCCGCCGGCGCGCCCTGATTCCGGGTTCGCTCGGCTATCATCACGGCTGAACCCCCGAGACGGCGCGCCCGCGCCGCCAGCACGTGCCGATCCGCCAGCTCCCCGATACCCTGATCAACCAGATCGCCGCCGGCGAAGTCGTCGAACGCCCCGCGTCCGTCGTCAAGGAGCTTGTGGAAAACGCGCTGGATGCCGGAGCGCGGCGCGTGGACATCGACCTGGAAGAGGGCGGCGTCCGTCTGATCCGCATCCGCGACGACGGCGGTGGCATCGCGCCGGAAGAACTGCCGCTGGCGGTGTCGCGCCATGCCACCAGCAAGATCTCCTCGCTGGATGACCTCGAAGCGGTGGCGACGCTGGGCTTTCGCGGCGAAGCATTGCCGTCGATCGCGTCGGTCAGCCGTTTTTCGTTGACCTCGCGCCGGCCGCAGGATGCGCACGGCGCGTCGCTGCAGGTGGACGGCGGCAAGCTTGGCGAGGTATTGCCCAAGCCGCATGCGGTCGGCACCACGGTGGAAGTCCGCGAACTCTTCTACAACGTGCCCGCGCGGCGCAAGTTCCTGCGCGCAGAGCGCACGGAGATGGGCCACATCGAGGAATGGCTGCGTTCGCTGGCGCTGGCGCGGCCCGACATCGAGTTGCGCGTCTCCCACAACGGCAGGCCGTCGCGGCGCTACAAGCCGGATGAACGGGAATCCCTCGCGCGCCTGGACGAAACGCTGGGCGAGGAGTTCGCCCGCAGCGCGCTGCGCGTGGATCATGCCGCGGCCGGCCTGCGTCTGCATGGCTGGATCGCGCAGCCCAGCTATTCGCGCGCCAGTGCCGACCAGCAGTACGTCTACGTCAATGGCCGCTCGGTGCGCGACCGCAACATCGCGCATGCGGTGAAGATGGCCTACCAGGACGTGCTCTTCCACGGCCGGCAGCCTGCGTACGTGCTGTTTCTGGAACTCGATCCCACGCGCGTCGACGTGAACGTGCACCCGGCCAAGCACGAAGTCCGCTTCCGCGACACGCGGCTGGTCCACGATTTCGTCTATCGCACGCTGCATGACGCGCTGGCGGAAACGCGTGCCGGCACCGTGCCGCACGAGATCGCGGCATCGCCGTTCGGGCCGCCTGCCGCCATGCCGATCCCGTCCGCGTGGATGCCGACGCAGCAATCGCCGCTGGGACTCTCGGTGGCGGAAGCACCGGCTGCCTACGCGGCGCTGTACGCGCCCGCGCCCGGTGCCATGGCCGCGGGATATCCCGCGCCCTCGCTGCCGATGATGCCGGCGAACGATCCGGAGGGCGTGCCGCCATTGGGTTTCGCCATCGCCCAGTTGCATGGCATCTACATCCTGGCCGAGAACGCCGACGGCCTGATCGTCGTCGACATGCATGCCGCGCACGAACGCATCGGTTACGAAAAACTGAAGCAGGCACACGACGGCATCGGCCTGCGCGCGCAACCGTTGCTGGTGCCGCGCGTGCTGGCCGTCGCCGAGCGCGAGGCGGAGGTCGCCGAACGCGAAGCCGACACGCTCGCCGCGCTGGGCTTCGACATCACCCGTGCGGGGCCGCAATCGCTCAGCGTGCGCAGTATCCCGGCGCTGTTGTCGAACGCCGACCCCGAGGCCCTACTGCGCGATGTGCTGGCCGACCTGCGCGAGCACGGCGAGAGCCGTCGCGTGGCCGCGGCGCGCGACGAGCTGCTGTCGACGATGGCCTGCCATGGCGCGGTGCGCGCCAACCGTCGCCTGACGTTGCCCGAGATGAATGCCCTGCTGCGCGAGATGGAAATCACCGAGCGCTCCGGGCAATGCAACCACGGCCGCCCGACTTGGGCGCGCTTTTCCTTGAACGAGATCGACCGCTGGTTCCTGCGAGGACGTTGATATGGGGATGAAGACAGGATGGCTGGGGATGGCCATGCTGCTGGGGCTGCTGGTGGGGTGTGGCGATGCGGACGAGAAGGCCGGTGCTGCCGGCAAGGTCGTCGATGCGCGCTTCCTCGCCGACAACGCGGCCTGGCGCGTGAAGCGAACGGAAGAACTGCTGGCCCCGGATGGCTGGACCAGCCTGGTGGGCCTGCACTGGATCGAGCTGAAATCGCACTTCATTGGCAGTAGCGCGGCCAGCGGCATCAAGCTGGTGGTGGGCCCGCCCAAGATGGGCATGGTGACGCAGCAGGACGGCCGCATCTTCTTCACGCCCGAGCGCGGCGTCGATCTCACGCTCAACGGCGAACCGCTGAAGGGCCGGGTGGAGCTGCAGAGCGACCGTGATGCCGCGCCGGGCGTCATCGGCTTCGACGACGGCAAGGGCGCGTTGTCGGTGATCGAACGCGGCGGCCGCCATGCCCTGCGCGTCAAATACGCCGATGCCGAATCGCGCACCCAGTTCGTTGGCCTGGACTACTGGCCCGCGCTGGAGAGTTGGCGCGTCGAAGGCCGTTATATCCCGCATCCTCCGGGCAAGACGCTCACCATCGTCGACGTGATCGGCGTGGCCAACGAGTCGCCCAATCCGGGTGCGGTGGAATTCGAACGCGACGGCAAGACGTTCCGGCTCGAAGCGCTGGGTGCGCCGGATGGTCCGCTGTTCTTCGTGCTCGCCGACCGCACCAGCGGCCATGGGAGCTATCCGGCGGGCCGTTTCCTCGATGCTGAGCCGCCGCGTGACGGCAAGGTGATGCTGGACTTCAACCGCGCCTATAACCCGCCGTGCGCGTTCACGCCGTACGCCACGTGTCCGCTGCCGCCGGCCGAGAACCGCCTGGACCTGCTCGTCGAAGCGGGCGAGAAGGCGTACGCCAAACCGATCAAAGTGCTCTGAGGAAGGAATCGATGCCGTTGCGCATGCCGCTGAAATCCCTCGTCGTGGCGGGCCTGCTCGCCAGTGCTTCCGTGCTGGCGGCCGACACCGCCAAGGCGCCCGCCGCGCCGGTGCCGCTGCTGTGGAAGGTGTCGGACAAGGACAATACGGTCTACCTGCTGGGGTCGTTCCACCTGCTGCGGCAGAGCGACTACCCTTTGTCGGCCGACGTCGAGACCGCGTTCGCGGATGCGGAACGGCTGATGTTCGAACTGGCGCCTGAAGAAATGCAGTCCACCGTCGTGCAGCAGCTGATGCTGCAGGCGGCGCTGCGCACCGACGGCAAGACGCTGCAGCAGGATCTGGACGCGGCGACGTGGAAGCGGCTCGAAACCTGGGCTGGCAAGAACGCCATGCCGATGGTGGCGTTCAACAACTTCGAGCCGTGGTTCGTCGGCCTGACCATCAGCATCGTCGAGATGACCAAGCAAGGGCTGGATCCGAAGCTGGGATTGGACAACCACTTCATGGACAAGGCCAGGGCCGCGGGCAAGCCTACGGCAGGCCTGGAGATCGCGCAGGAACAGATCGGCGTGCTCGACGGCATGGAGGTCGCGGAGCAGCGCCAGTTCATCGTCGAGTCGCTGGACCAGGCGGACAAGGGATCGGTGGAGACCGAGCGCCTGCACCAAGCCTGGCGGCGTGGCGATGCCGAAGGCCTGTGGACCGGCATGGCGGCGGACATGAAGCGCCAATACCCTCGCCTGTACCAGCGCATCAACGTGGATCGCAACGATGCGTGGGTGCCGAAGATCCAGCGGATCCTCACCCAGCCCGGCGACGACGATACGCTGGTGGTGGTCGGTGCCCTGCATCTGTTGGGCGAGGACGGCGTGGTCGAGAAGCTGCGCAAGCGCGGCTACAAGGTGGAGCGCATTTGCTCCGCTTGCGCGACCGGCACGCGCTGACCTCCACGCGGCGCCTCAGGAGGCCGCGGGCACCATCACGATGCAATCCACCGGGCATGCGGGCACGCACAGCTCGCAGCCCGTGCACAGCGCATCGATGACCACGTGCATGTGCTTCGCGCCGCCGATGATGGCGTCGACGGGACAGGCCTGGATGCACTTGGTGCAGCCGATGCAGTCTTCTTCCACCACCACCGCCAAAATCGGCGGCGTGTGCGTGCCGCGACTGCGGTCATAGGGGCGCGCAGGCACCTGCAGCAGGTTCGCCAGCGCCCGCGCACCGGCATCGCCGCCCGGCGGGCAATGGTCGATCCCGGCCTCGCCGCGCGCCATCGCTTCGGCATACGGACGGCAGCCATCGAAGCCGCACTGGCCGCATTGGGTCTGCGGCAACAGGCGATCGAGGCGTTCGGTCAGATCCAGGGTCATCGCAGGGGTTAGAGAGGAATGGGACGGGAGCGGTTTCGCTCGTTCCTCACTTCTCTTCACTCTGTTCCCGCTTCACCGCACCGGCATGCCGGGCAGCGCACCGCTGTCGGCGTCGAGCAGCGCCAGCGCGCCACCGTCGAACCCGGCCGACAGAATCATGCCTTCGCTCAGGCCGAAGCGCATCTTGCGCGGCGCGAGGTTCGCGATGAACACCACCTTGCGGCCGACCAGCGCTTCCGGCTCGCCGTAGCTGGCGCGAATGCCCGAGAAGATCTGACGCTGGCCGAGGTCGCCGGCGTCCAGCAGGAAGCGCAGCAGTTTGTCCGAACCGTCGACGAAGCCGCACTCCAGCACCTGGCCGATACGCAGGTCGAGCTTGGCGAAATCCTCGATGCCGATGGTGCCGCCGGCGTCCTTGGCCTCGGTCGGCGCAGCGACCTTGGCCTCTGCCTTCTTCTCGGGAGCGGCAGGTGCGGGGGCGGCGGCGAGGGTGTCCTTGGAAGCGTCGGTCATGGCGTCGATCAGTTTCGGGTCGATACGGGTGAACAAGGGCGAGTAGGGCTGGATGACGTGCGCCTGCAGCGGCGCAGCGACGTCGGCCCAGCTTTCGACGGGCGCGCCGAGGAAGGCCTCGGCTTCAGCGCTCGTACGCGGCAGCACCGGTTTGAGCGCGGCAGCCAGCACGCGGAACAGGTTCAGGCCCTGCGTACAGACGGCCTGCAGTTCGGCATCAGCGCCTACCTGCTTGGCGATGACCCACGGCTTGGTCTCGTCGATGTACTTGTTGGCTTCGTCGGCCAGTGCCATGGTCAGGCGCAGCGCTGTCGCCGGCTCGTTGCGCTCGTAGGCGTCGGCGATCGGGCGCAGGGCGTCGACGAAGCGCTGGTACATGGCCGGGTCCGGCAACATGTCGGCCAGCTTGCCGCCGAAGCGTTTGTCGATGAAGCCGGCGCAGCGGCTGGCCAGGTTGACGAACTTGCCGACGAGGTCCGCGTTCACGCGGGCAATGAAGTCGCTGAAGCTCAGGTCGAGGTCTTCCACCTGACCATTACCCTTCGCCGCGAAGTAATAGCGCAGTGCTTCCGGCTCTAAGCCCACATCCAAGTAGGTGCGCGCCATGATGAAAGTGCCGCGACCCTTCGACATCTTGGCCCCATTTATCGTCAGGTAGCCGTTGACGTGCAGGCGCGTGGGCGCGCGGTGACCGGTGCCCTGCAACACCGCCGGCCAGAACAAGCCATGGAAATTGACGATGTCCTTGCCGATGAAGTGGTGCAGTTCGACGTCGGTGCCCGCGACCAGGTGCGGTTCGAAATCGAGGCCGCGTTCCGCGCAGAGGTTCTTGAAGCTGCTCAGGTAGCCGATCGGCGCGTCGAGCCAGACATAGAAATACTTGCCGGGCGCGCCCGGGATCTCGAAGCCGAAGTAGGGTGCATCGCGCGAGATGTCCCATGCACGCAGGCCGCCTTCGGCATCCAGCCACTCGCGCAGCTTGGCCTTCACGCCAGGTGCGGCGACATCGCCGGCCAGCCATTCGCGCAGGAAAGCCTCGAAGCGACCGACCTCGAAGAAGTGGTGTTCCGAATCGCGGATCTCCGGCGTGCTGCCCGACAGGATGGACTTGGGTTCCTTCAGGTCGGTCGGCGCGTAGGTGGCGCCGCAAACTTCGCAGTTGTCGCCGTACTGGTCGGCCGAGCCGCAGTTGGGGCAGATGCCCTTGATGTAGCGGTCGGGCAGGAACATGCCCTTGGCCGGATCATAAAACTGCGCCACGGTGCGTCGGCTGATGTGGCCGCCGGCCTGCAGACGCTGGTAGAACAACTCGGTCAGTTCGCGGTTGGCGGCCGAGTGGGTCGAGTCGTAATGATCGAAGGCGACGCCGAAGGCCGCGAAATCGCGCTCGTGGCCCGCCTGGACGCTCGCGATGAAGGCCTCGGGCGTGACGCCGGCCTTCTCGGCCGCCAGCATGATCGGGGTGCCGTGGGTGTCGTCGGCGCAGACGAAGTACACCGTGTCACCACGCATCCGCCGCGCGCGCACCCAGATGTCGCCTTGGACGTAGCCCACCAGATGGCCCAGATGCAGGGGGCCGTTGGCGTAGGGCAGGGCGTTGGTGACGAGGGCGGTGCGGCTCATGAGGGGCTTCGTGTCGGGGGGTTGCGATTATCGCATGGACCGGCAGGGCACCTTTCCTGGTCCGCAAAAGCAGCGGGCCCGGCATGACCGGGCCCGCTGGCATCGCGTGAACCCGAGGCTTACTGGCGGATCCAGGTCTGCGACTTGCAGATGAAGGCGATGCAGCCGGAGACCTCCAGCTTCTTGCCGCCATCGATCAGTTCCATCTTCGACTTGTACACCTTGCCTTCGTCGGGCTTGAGGATGGTGCCGCCCGCGTAATCGCCGCCGCCCTCGGCCTTCATGCCGCGGATGATTTCCATGCCGGTGATCGGCTTGTTCTTGCGGTCGTCCTTGCACTTGTCGCAGACCGGGTTCGGCTTGCTCGGGTTGATCAGCTCGACGATGCGCCCGCTGATCGCCCCGTTGGCGGCCTGGGTGATCTCGACATAGGACTTGGGCTTGCCGGTCTCGCTGTCGATGGTCTTCCAGCGGCCCACCACCGGATCAGCAGCAGAGGCCACGAAGGACAGGGCCATCAACGGAGCGGCCAGGCAGGCGGCCATCAGGGTCTTGCGCATGTTCCCCTCCCAGGGATGTAGGTCAGGCCCGCCGGCCACGCCGACGGATGCGGCAGTTATACCGCATCCGCTGGCGTATGGAAGAAGCCTGTTCAGCCGTCTTTTCGGGTGCCGAGATCGGTGTCGTCGGCTTCGGGCGTTTCGGGTTCCTGGGCGTCCTGCTGCGGTGCCGTGGCCGGGATACGCGACGCGGGCGGCGGCGTGCCGGTGACCTGTTCCACGCTGCCTACGGAGACCCGGCCGATGCGCGGCTTCATCCAGATCTCGTCATGCCAAGCCTGGTATTGCTTGGGGTCCCAATAACGGTCGTCATAGAACTTGCTGCCATCGATGGGGATGAACCCGCCCGGGCCTGGGATATTGATCTGCAGGTTGCCGGTGAAGCCCGTCCGACTTCCGGTAGACCTGCGTTTTTCGCGCCTGAGCACCGTGGCCAACCGCGGCTGTGCGGCTTCGTCACCGAACCGCGCATAGATCGCCTGGCCTTCCTCAACGGCACGTGCGCGCTCGTCCTCGCTGAGCTGTTCCCAATAACGTTCCCGCAGACCCATGAAGCCGGCGTAACCGCGCTCCGACGCCAGATCCATCCACGCGTAAGCGAGTGCGCGATCCTGTGTCGTGCCCTGACCGTTCCAGAGCATCTCGCCCACCATGCCCTGGGACGGCTTGTCCCCGTAGTAGGCCGCGCGCTGGTAGAAACGGAATGCCTCTTCGAATTCACCGGCCTTGAAGCGCTTCAATCCGAGCAGGCGATAGCGCAAGTCGGGATGCCCCGTCAGGAAGCCGGCGCTGAGCATCATCGCGTCGCGCGTCGGGTCCGGCGGCGGCTTGGCCGCATGTGAGGCAGGCGCGCTGGCTAGGCCTGCCATCAGCAAGAACAAGAGTGGGATCGTCCTGAGGGTGCCCATGTGTACTCCGACACGTGTCTTGGCGGTTGGACCTGGAGTCTGACCGGCGGTTTCCCGCCGGTCACGTCTCGGAAGTCATGGCCGCCGATGGGCGATGACCGTGCATGGGCTCACTTCGCTCCAGAGGACGTCTTGGCGCCCGCCGGGTTGCCGATATGGCGATCGAAGAAGGACAGCATCTCCGTGTAGAGCTTCACGCGGTTGTCGACATCGTAGAACCCGTGCATTTCGCCGGACTGGATGATCATGCCATCCGGCGCGTTGCCGGCGGCTATCAGCGCCTTGTTCATCAGTTCCGTTTGCTCGGGTGGCGTGCGGACATCGCGCGCACCGGCGGCGAGATAGACCGGGATCTTCACTTCGGCGGCACGCCGGGCGGGTGAGTTTTCTGTCCACACTTTCTTGTCGGAGCCATGCGTGCGGCGCAGGTAGCGTTGGCCGGATTCTGTGCTCGGGATGTCTCCTTTCTCGAACATCATCTCGACGTCGTAGACGCCGACGTAGCCGAACGTGCACTTGAACAGTCCGGGTGCGCGGATTGGCGCCATCAGCGACGAGTAGCCGCCGAAACTGCCGCCGTAGATGCAGATGCGGTCTTTATCGGCGTGGCCTTTCTGAATTGCCCATTGGGTGGCATCTATGATGTCGTTCTGGATGCCTTGGCCCCATTGCTGGTGCCCTGCGTTCTGGAAAGCACGGCCGTAGCCGCCCGAACCGCGGTAGTTCACCTGCAGCACGGCGTAGCCCCGGCTCGCGAACAGTTGCGTCTCGCCGCTGAATGCCCAGTCGTCGCGGGGACCGATCGGGCCACCATGCGGGTTGACGATGAGCGGAAGATTCTTGCCGTTCGAACCGTTGGGAATCGTCAGGTAGCCGTGGATGCGCTTGCCGTCACGGGCAACGAAATTGAAGGGCACGACCGACGCCATCTTCTTGGGGTCCAGCTGCGGGAGGCGCTTCATCAGGAAGCGCGCCTTGCCGGTCTCGCGATCGTAGAGGTAAAGCTCACCGGGATTGTGGTCACTATAGACGCTGACAATGATCTTCTTGCCGTCGCTGGTATAGCTGGAGAAGTCGACCATCTGCCCTTCGAACGCCGAGGCGAGCGAAGCATAGAGCTCGGCGTCGGGATGCGCCTCGTCGATCAGTTTGACGGCAGGTGCCCCGGCCTCGGTGACGACGCTGATGAGCGCTGTGTCGTCGGTCGACCAGATGAGGTTGCTGATCTGGGCCACCGGGTCCTGGAACAACAGCTTGAACTCGCCAGAGGTGGTGTCCAGCGTGCCCAGCGCGGCGGGCGCCACGCCATCGTCCTGGCTGACGTACACGGTGCCGTTGCGGGTCGTATGGACCACGCCGAGGTGCTTGCCGCCGGACTTGGACGCGTTGACCAGCGTCCAGTCGCGACCATCACGACGAAAGAGCTCGGTGCGTTCGTCGAACTCGCCGTCCTCGTTGCGGCTGGAGGAACACACGGCAAACCGCGCCTGCTTGTTCTCGTCTAGCGTCACGTTGCAGTTTTCTTTGGGCGCACGGCCGAGCGAGGTGCGGCGGCCATTGAAGACATCGAGCTTGACGAGCTCGGTGCCCGCACCCTCGCTGGAGCGCGGCGAACGCACGTCCATGATGACGAACTGATCATCGTCTCGCAGCGTGTCGACGAGGCTGAAGCGCTCCGAAGTGACCGTCTTCGCGCGCTGGGTGGCATCCTGCGTGCCATAGAAGATCAGTGGGCGGGGTTGCGAGCCGTCCACGTTGACAGCGAACCATTCCCCCGTATTGAAGGGTTGGGCGTAACCGCCCATCTTGCGCACCGCGTTGAACATCAGGCGATTCGGACTGACCCAGTCAAAAGAGCCGACGCTTTTCTTGTCGGGCAACTGGCTGACGTTGAGGATCTTCAGGTCGCTGGTCCGCATTGTCGTGAGGACGTCCTGATCTCCCCTATCCACGCTGATGGCCAGATATTCCCCGGTCGGCGAGATCTTCGCGGTACTGAAGGCTGGGTGGCTGACGAAGTCGCGGACGGGTTGCGGCGATGCGGCGTGCGTATCGGCAACGGTCACGGCAAACAGACCGACCAGGACGAGCAGTGTTCCCTTTCGCATCATCTTGAGCTCCTTGAAGGGCGGCGCGCCGCCTTCGATGGTCATGAGGCGTCGCCGCTGAAGCCAGGGCGACGCCAGAAGTAAAAAGACCCGGCGTCGCCGCCGGGTCCAGGTGCTGTAGAACGGCTCAACCCATCAGTTGAACTTGTAGGTCGCTTCCAGACCCACCTGACGACCAATGGCATCGAAACCACGCCAGTAGTAGGGGTAGGTGTAGTTGGTCTTGTCTTCCGGATGGTGGTTGTCGAACACGTTGACTACCGACAGACGCAGGTTCAGCTTCTCGGTGATGTCCTTGGCCACACTGGCGTTCCAGGTGATGAACGGCGCGATGCGGGTGTCGAACTCCGGATAGGCTACCGGCACGTTCGGGTCCCAGATCGGCGTGCTGCCCAAGCGGTTCATGAACACAGTCGCCATCCAGTCATCCTTCGACCAGTTCACGGTCAGGCGGACGCGGCTGCGATTGTCCAAGTTGCTGTTCAAGTCACGGTAGCTGAGCAGGGCCTGGTCGGCCGACAGCTTCTGCGTCTGTTCCAGAACATGCGTCCACTGCAGGGTTGTGCTGAAGTCGCCAAAACGATCGGTGTCGAGACGATAACGCACGGTCGCATCGATACCCTTCGTTCCGAGGAACGACTGGTTGATCGGGCCGCTGCGGATCTCGGTGATCTGATTGGTTTCAGGGTTGCGCGTGATGCGGCCCAGCGTAGCCTGACAGTAGGCACTGCTCAGCTGATATGGGAAGTTGGAACCGTTGGGATAGCGGCCGGTGTTGCAGCCCAGTTCCGCTTCGAGGATGGTGGCACCGCTCTGGACGTTGACCACATCCTCCAGTTCAACGACGTAGTAGTCCGCAGCCAAGGACAACTGTTCGGTGACGTCCCAGACGAAGCCGGCGGTCCACGAGTTACCCGTTTCTTCCTCCAGCGTGGGCTGGCCCTGCGAGGTGGTGAATGCCGAATAGTTGTAGTTAGCGCCTGCCGCACCGCACACCGACGAACTGGTTCCGATGCCATTGAGATAGCAGCGGTAGTAGTCGGTGATGGCGCCGAAGGAGCCGCTAGGTTCCGAGAACACATAGTGCATGTCCGGCGCCTTGAAGCTGGTGGCGTAATTGGCACGGATCAGCAGGCTATCGAGCGGACGGAACTCCAGGCCTGCACCCCACGTGCGCGCATCATCCACTTCGGTGATGTCGTCGTACTTGTCGTAGCGGCCCTGCAGGCTGGCGGTCAGCATGCTGAAGATCGGAACCTTGAACTCGACACCGGCCGCGTAGCGATTACGCTCGCCGCTGCCCCCCGTGCCGGTCAGGTTATAGATTTCCCGAACACTCGGAAGGATGCGACGGTCGCTCTCAAGATCGTAGCTCTGGCGCGAAGCCTCGACGACGCTTGCGAACGATAGCGGGCCGGCAGGTAGCTCGAACAGGTCGCCCGACAGCACGAAACTACCGGCCGCATTGCGCGACACCGCTTCGTAGTGGACCATCGTAGACATCGCCGCGTAGTCCGCCGGTGATATCGGGCCGTAGAAGCGATCGAGGTTTAGGCGATAGACCGGCAGGCCGTTCGGAACGCCAGCAAGACCCGTGTAGGCGCCCTGGCCGGTGGTTCCCAGCCGCGAGCCCATGAAGTAGTTCGTGGCACCTGCCACGGTGAGGCGCGGACGGTCGCGGACGATTTCATACTGGGCGCCGCCCAGGGTGAACTCCCAGTCGAAGCGATCGGCAAACGTGCCGCGCAAGCCGAACGCCAGGTCCAGCGAGTCTTCTTCGAATTTCTGGTAGGTGCCTTCGGAGCCGCCGTAGGTTTCCGGGGTGATCGCGCGGATTGGGAAGATACGCATTCCCAAGCCCGGGTCGTAGAAGTTCGCGCCCGGTTGCGGGCCACCCTGCCACTGTTCGACACCGCCGCCCAGGCGGCTGCGGGAGTTGAACGCCATCGCGCTCGCCCAGCCTTCCAGGTTGTCGGTGAAGTTGAAGGTGCCGTACACGTAACCGGAGAGGTCGTTGCTGCCATTGGCAACAGTCTGCTCCGCGGGGAAACGGTCGTAGCCGCAGCCGGGGCCCAGGTTCGCGCCAGTCGCCGAGCTGGTGTAGAAGTGGTAGCGGTACAGGGAGCTGGCGGAGCAGTCGCGGCCAGCGGGTAGCACGTAGCTCTGCGTCGCGCCGGTGCTGCTGAGGCGACGGATTTGGATGCCGATCGGCGGCTGGTAACCGCCGCGACCGTTACCGGCAGCCAGGGGGAAGGTGCCTGGAGGCGCCGGGTTGTCCGCAGCAGAATCCATGAAGTCCCGCTGGTAGCCCCACAGGGCTTCGGCGTTGTACGACTCGAATGCGTAAGTCACGCTCCAGTTGTCGCCTGTCTTGCCGCCTACCCACTGGATGTCCGCGATGTCGCGGCCACCGTCGGTCGAGGTCTGGCCCTTGACCTTCAGGATGTTGCCTTCGTAGTTGGTCTTCAACACGATGTTGACCACGCCAGCCACGGCGTCGGAGCCGTACACGGCCGATGCGCCACCCGAGAGAATCTCAATGCGTTCCACCGCCGCAGCGGGGATGTTGTTGAGGTTCTGGAAGTTGCTGCGGCCGTTGTACGGGAACGGATAGTCGTTCGCGCGGCGACCGTTGATCAGCAGCAGGGTGCGGCCCGGGCCGAGGCCGCGCAGGTTCACCGGACTGGCGTTCGGTGTGAAGCCGCCGGCGGCGTTGAAGTCGTTCTGCACGGAGCCGGTGTTCTGGCTCAGCGTGTCGATCGCTTCGGCTACGGTGTTGAAGCCTTCCTGCTTGATTTGTTCGGCCGTGATGACCGTGACGGGCGAGGGACCCTCGATCTCGGAGCGCTTAATGCGCGAGCCGATGACTTGGACCTTACCGAGGTTGGTCGTTTCGCCTTCCGAGGACGAGCTGGTGGTGGCGTCCTGGGCGAATGCAGCGCCCGGGATCAGCAGGGCGGCGACCAACGCCGCGCCAAGCGGATGGCGCCGGAGCGCCTTCGCGTTTCCGTAGTTCATTGGTGAATCCCCTAGAAATCCGTACGTGTAAGCGGCTCGCAAGAGGACCGTTCCCATCGGTCCAGGCCGCGCAAAAGCGTCCGTGCAACCCGACATTAACACGGAATTAATGTGCTGCGCGTATCACAGAATTATTTCTCGTGTGTGATGTCGCCTTCACGGTTATGAGTCCTCTGTTCAGGTTCCGATGAAGGTCGGCGCAGTGCGACAATGGCGCCTCCGCCCTGGAGTGAATCCTCGTCAAGTGGCTGAAAGAACAGAAAATTTCGAGCGTCCCCGCGTTCATGCCGTCCAAGGCAACCTGTCCCCCCACCCCCGCATCCGCAACGTCATCGCGGTCGGATCGGGCAAGGGCGGGGTGGGGAAGTCGACCACGGCGGTCAACCTGGCCCTGGCCCTGGCGGCCGATGGCGCCCGCGTCGGGGTGCTGGATGCCGACGTCTACGGTCCGAGCCTGCCGGCCATGCTGGGCCTGTCCGGGCGCCCCGACAGCCCGGACAACAAGTCGATCGAGCCGATGCGGGCGTTCGGGGTAGAAGCCATGTCCATCGGCCTGCTGGTCGACCAGGACACGCCGATGATCTGGCGCGGGCCCATGGCCACGTCCGCGCTGATGCAGCTGTTCAACGACACGCTCTGGGGCGATCTGGACTACCTGTTGATTGATCTGCCCCCGGGCACGGGCGACATCCAGCTGACCCTGGCCCAGAAGATCCCCGTGGCCGGGGCCGTCATCGTCACCACGCCGCAGGACATCGCTACGCTGGACGCCAAGAAGGCGCTGAAGATGTTCGAGAAGGTCGAGGTGCCGGTACTGGGTATCGTCGAGAACATGGCGGTCCACACCTGTTCGAACTGCGGCCATGTGGAGCACCTGTTCGGCCAAGGCGGCGGCGAGCGCATGGCGGCGCAGTACGGTGTGCCGCTGCTCGGATCCCTTCCGCTGGCCATCGCCATCCGCGAGCAGGGCGACGCCGGCCAGCCGGTCGTGGTCGCCGCGCCCGATTCGGCGGTCGCACAGGCCTACCGGCAGACGGCGCGGGTCATGGCCGCCACCCTGGCCCAACGTCCGCGCGCGCCGCTGTCCATCGTCTCCTCGCTGGTCTAACGGCCGGCGCAGACGGCGGGCCGGGGCCCGCCCTACAATCCCCCGTCCGCCGCGCGCCAGTCGCGCGGCCTTCGCCCCACCAGACCAGGATTTGCATGAGCATCAAGAGCGACCGTTGGATCCGCCGCATGGCCGAGCAGCAGGGCATGATCGAGCCGTTCGAGCCGGGGCAGGTGAAGCAAGCCAACGGCGAGCGCATCGTCAGCTACGGCACCTCCAGCTACGGCTACGACGTGCGGTGCTCGCGCGAGTTCAAGGTGTTCACCAACATCAACTCCACCATCGTCGACCCCAAGCACTTCGACCCGAAGAGCTTCGTGGACATCGAGGCCGACGAATGCATCATCCCGCCGAACAGCTTCGCGCTGGCCCGCACCGTGGAGTTCTTCCGTATCCCGCGCGACACGCTGGTGGTATGCCTGGGCAAGAGCACCTACGCGCGCTGCGGCATCATCGTCAACGTGACCCCGCTGGAGCCGGAGTGGGAAGGCCACGTGACGCTGGAGTTCAGCAACACCACGCCGCTGCCGGCGCGCATCTACGCCAACGAAGGCGTGGCACAGATGCTGTTCTTCCAGTCCGATGCCGACGACGTCTGCGAAACCAGCTACAAGGACCGTGGCGGCAAGTACCAGGGCCAGACCGGCGTGACGCTGCCGCGCACCTGATTCGTTACAACGCAACCGAAGGACGAAGATGCAAGCTCCGCCGCCCATGCCGCAGGACCCGTATCGCACGCCCGAGGCAGATGTGGCGGCGTTGCCGGGCACGGGGCTCGATCCCGCGATCCGTGCGCTGCGCCTGGTCGCGGTGCTGATCGACTGGACCCTCAGCATGGTGCTGATGGTGCCGCTGATGTTCATGGGCGGATTCTGGGAGGCGGCGTTCGAGGCGGGCCGCTCGGGCGGGTTCGGCCTGATGCCCCTGGGCACCACGCTGATGTGGGCCGCGATCGGCTTTCTCCTGTTCGTACTGATCCAGGGATATCCGCTGCAGCTGTGGGGTCAGACCTGGGGCAAGAAGCTGCTGTCGCTGAAGATCGTCGACCTGCAGGGCAACAAGCCGCCGTTGGCGGATCTGTTGCTGAAGCGCTACCTGCCCACGCACGCGATCGCGAACGTGCCCTGCCTTGGGCTGATCTATGTGCTGGTCGATTCGTTGATGATCTTCCGCGCCGACCAGCGGTGCGTGCACGACTTGATCGCCGGCACGCGGGTCGTTAAGACGTCCTGATCCTCAGGCCAGGCGCTGGCGCCAGGCCTCGACCTCGGCGTGCAGCGAGGCGGGCGCGTGCCGCACCGCGCTGCCGCTGCCCCACACCGGTCCGGGCCAGGCGGCATCGCCTTCGTGGCGGCCCACCAGGTGGATGTGCAACTGCCGGACGATGTTGCCCAAGGCGCCAATATTGAGTTTCTCCACACCGGCCTGTGCACGGATCAACTGGCCGGCCTGGTTGATCTCCGCGAGCAGCAGCCGTTGTTGCCCGCCATCGAGCTCCACCCATTCGCTGACGCCGTTGACGCGGGGTACCAGTACCAGCCACGAGAAGCGGGTGTCGTCCATGAGCCGCACCTGCGAAAGCGGGCCATCGGCGATGAAGATGCTGTCGGCAGCCAGGCGGGGGTCGAGGGCGAAGTCGGTCATGCGAGGTTCCGTGCGAAGAAGTCGAGCGTGCGTTCGCGCGCCAGCCGTGCGCTGGCGGGATCGTAGTCCGCGCGCAGGTCGCAGTTGAAGCCATGGCCGGCGGGGTAGGTGAAGATCTCCATCTGCGGCAAGGCGTCACGATGGGCTTGCACCATCTCGGGTGGGATGGACGTATCGCGGTCGCCGAAGTGGAACATCACCGGCGCCTTGGGCGCTTCCGCCAAGAAGGGCAGGTTGCGCGCCCCGTAGTAGCTGACGGACGGCAGGCCCAGTCTCAGCGCGGCCAGCAGGGCGACGGTGCCGCCCCAGCAATAGCCGACGCTGCCTACCTTCCCGTGATCCGCGAGCGCATCGGCGGCCGCCCGCGTGATGTCAGTCGCCCGCTCGAGTCCGAGGGCGGTGATCAGCGCCTTCCCGCGCGCGATGCCGTCGGCGTCGTAGTCCAGTTCCACACCCCGCTCGATCGGGTCGAAGTACGCGGGCGCCAGTGCGAGGTAGCCTTCCCGGGCGAAGCCTTCCGCCGCGGTACGGATATGCGGGTTCACGCCGAAGATCTCCTGCACCACGACCAGCGCGCCGCGCGGCACACCCTCGGGATCGGCTCGCCAGGCATGGATGCGGCCGTGTGGGGACTCGAAAGGCAGCCATTGGCCCATGGGTGCGCTCCGTTCTTGGGGGCAGACTAGTGTAGGCGCCGCGGGTGCGCGGGGAGTGCAGACTGAACGGCCCGACCAGGCCCGCCGACGGCCCGGGGCTATAATCCGCGCCCCCGTACACGCGCCGCCGTACTCCCCATGTCCCTGCAGAACCCCAAGGTGGGCTTCGTCAGCCTCGGCTGTCCGAAGGCCCTGGTCGACTCCGAACGCATCCTCACCCAACTCCGTGTGGAGGGATACGACATCGTGCCGACCTACGACGCCGCGGACGTGGTGGTGGTGAACACCTGCGGCTTCATCGACTCCGCGGTGGCCGAATCGCTGGATGCCATCGGTGAGGCGATGAATGCGAACGGCAAGGTCATCGTCACGGGCTGCCTGGGCAAGCGCCCGGAGCAGATCCGCGAGCAGTACCCCGACGTGCTGGCGATCAGCGGTCCGCAGGACTACCAGAGCGTGATGGAAGCGTTGCACGAAGCACTGCCGCCGAAGCACGATCCGTTCGTCGACCTGGTGCCTGACTACGGCGTCAAGCTGACGCCGCGCCACTACGCGTATCTCAAGATTTCCGAGGGCTGCAACCACCGTTGCAGTTTCTGCATCATCCCGTCGATGCGCGGCGACCTAGTGTCGCGTCCCGTCGATGACGTCCTGCGCGAGGCCGAGCGCCTGGTGCGCGGCGGCGTGAAGGAACTGCTGGTGGTGTCGCAGGACACCTCGGCCTATGGCGTGGACGTGAAGTACGCCGAGCGCGAATGGCGCGGCAAGGCCTACCAGACGCGGATGAAGGCGCTGTGCGAAGGCCTGGGCGAGCTCGATGCCTGGGTGCGCCTGCATTACGTCTACCCGTATCCGCACGTCGACGACATCGTCCCGCTGATGGCCGAAGGCAAGGTGCTGCCGTACCTCGACATCCCGTTCCAGCACGCCAGCCCACGCATCCTCAAGCTGATGAAGCGGCCCGGCGCCGTCGACAAGACGCTGGAGCGAGTGAAGCGCTGGCGTGCGATCAGCCCCGACATCACCTTGCGCTCGACCTTCATCGTCGGCTTCCCGGGTGAAACGGACCAGGAATTCGAGGAACTGCTGCAGTTCCTCGACGAAGCGCAACTGGACCGCGTGGGCGCGTTCGCCTATTCGCCGGTGGAAGGCGCCGCGGCGAACCTGCTGCCCAACCCGGTGCCGGAAGAGCTGAAGCAGGAGCGCCTGGCGCGCTTCATGCAGAAGCAGGCGGAGATTTCCGCCGCGCGCCTGGAGGCCAAGATCGGCACGGTGCAGCAGTGCCTGGTCGACTTGATCGAGGACGACATCGCGGTGGCGCGCTCGAAGGCCGATGCGCCTGAAATCGATGGCCTGGTGCATATCCAGAACGGCGGCGAGCTTGGCCTGCGGGTCGGCCAGTTCGTCGATGTGGAGATCACCGAAAGCGACGAGCACGACCTGATCGGCGACGCCATCATCGAAACGGCGGGCAGGCCGCTCGACGTCAAGGTGCTGTGACCGCGCCGACCGTCGGAATACGGGCTAGCGGTGGCCGGCGTCGTTTCATCGCTCCCCTGCGCGACGAGGTCGATGCCGCGCGTTTCGACCATCCCCTGTTCGATGGATACGACGCGTATCGGGATCTGCTGACAGTTGCAGGGTGGCCGGTCATCGGTGCCCTCAATGCCCACATGCCGCAGCCGGGGCCTCGTTTCGTGGTGCAGGATGCGGACCTGCTCGCCGACGGACTGCACTACGAGGTCCGCGTTGCCCAAGGACGCATCGCCACGCGTGCCGAGAACTGGCACGACCTATTCAATGCGATGGTCTGGATGCGGCATCCGGCACTCAAACATGCCCTCAACCGGCAGCAGTGCTTGCAGATCGAACGGATCGGCGTGCGTGATCGCAGTCCAGCCCAGCAGGCGCTGACCCAGTTCGACGAAAGCGGGGTCATCGTCCATGTGCGCGATGCGGCACTGCTGGACGCGTGGGATCGGCATGACTGGACAGCGCTTTTCCACGCCAGTGCCGGCCGCTGGCGCGACGGCGGCATTGCCGTAGTCGCCGTGACGGGGCATGCGCTGATGGAACAGATGCTGGTGCCGGAGCGCCTGCTGGTCGGCAAATGCCTTGTCATGTTGGGCGATGCGAACGACTGGGTCGCACGCGTGGCCGAAGCGATTTCAGATGGCGACGTCCTGCGCGCGCCATCGGAACTGCGCCCGATGCCGCTGGCCGGCATTCCCGGATGGCATGCGGAACAGGGTGCCGCGTTCTATACGCAGCAAGACTACTTCCGCCCACTGCGGGAGGGTCGTGTGTATCCGCGACCGCTGTGACGCATCAGCCTGCGTAGCTGACATCCACCAGAACGAAGTGGGTGACGCCGCCGGGCAGCTCCACGGCGAACTCGTCATCGATGCGCTTTTTCAGCAGTGCGCGCGCCAGCGGCGAATCGATGCTGATCCAGCCGCGTGCCGCGTCGGTCTCGTCCGGCCCGACGATGCGATAGCGCGACGTCTCTCCACCGGCGAGATTTTCCAGTTCGACGGTGGCGCCAAAGAACACCGCCTCGGGATCGCTGGGCGCGGTGTCGACGACCCTCAACACTTCCAGGCGCTTGCTGAGATAGCGCACGCGCCGGTCGATCTCTCCGAGCTGCTTCTTCCGGTAGGTGTACTCCGCGTTCTCTGAGCGGTCGCCCTCGGCGGCGGCGGCGGCGAGCGCCTTCACCACCTCCGGGCGCCTGATGCGCCAAAGATCATCCAGCTCCGCCTTCAGGCGGTCATGGCCTTCGCGGGTGATCAGGGCGGTGCTTTTCTCGCCCGGCGGACGCCAGCGCGACACGTCAGCGGTCCCCGGCGTTGTCTGCGCGCCGCAGCGTACGTCCGCGCGGATCCTCGACCGGTTCGATGCAGCTGCCGGAAGTCAGCACCAGCAGGTCGTCGTCGTGGATGGCGAATTCCTGCGCCGTCCCACCGTCGTCGGGCGTGAGCTGCACGCAGGTGCCGTTCCAGGTGACCGACCAGCGCCCGGCGTGCGTCGGCGCGGCCTGGAGGTCGTCCTGGCAGTGCGCCTGCAGGGTGTAGCCTCCGTCGGCACGCAGGTCCAGCCACACGTCCTGCATCACGCAGGTAGCGGACGGCAGGGTGCCGTAGAAGGGGCCGGCAAAGGTCGCCGGCGTCGGATTGGCAGCCGAGGCCGCCAGCGACACGGCGATGCCCGACAGGAGGACAAGCCACTTCATGCGCGTGCGGTCAGCGACGGCCGCCGAAGATGCTGCCCAGGATGCCGCGCACGATCTGGTTGCCCAGCTTGGTGCCGATGGTGCGCGTGGTCTGCTTGGCCATCGTCTCGATCATGCCCTGGCGGCGCTTGGTGCCGAACACGGCGTCCTTCACCGACTGGCCGAAACCGCCGGCGTCCGGGTCATCCTGTTCGGTCTTCGCGGGCGGCGCCTTGGCCGCCTGTGTCGTGGCTTCGGCGCGCTGCGCGAGCATCTCCGCGGCGGAGTCGCGATCCACGCGGGTGTCGTACTTGCCGCCGACAGGGCTGCCGTTGCGCACCTGCTGGCGTTCGGTCTCGTTGATGGCGCCCATCCGGCAGCGCGGCGGCGAGACCATCGTCTGCTGCACGGGCGAGGGGATGCCCTTGTCCTGCAGCGTGGAGACCAGTGCTTCGCCGGTGCCGAGTTTGGAGATGGCCTGGGCCACGTCCAGCTTGGGGTTCGGCACGAAGGTCTCGGCGGCGGTCTTGACCGCCTTCTGGTCGCGCGGGGTGAAGGCGCGCAGCGCGTGCTGCACGCGGTTGCCGAGCTGGCCGAGTATGTTGTCCGGCACGTCGTCCGGAAACTGCGAGCAGAAGTACACGCCCACGCCCTTGGAACGGATCAGGCGCACGACCTGCTCGATGCGCTGCTGCAGCGCCGGCGGCGCGTCGTCGAACAGCAGGTGCGCTTCGTCGAAGACGAACACGAGCTTGGGCTTGTCCAGGTCGCCGACTTCCGGCAGCGTCTCGAAAAGCTCCGACAGCAGCCACAACAGGAAGCTGGAGTAGAGACGTGGCTTCAGGATCAGCTGGTCCGCGGCCAGGATGCCGATCACGCCACGGCCATCGGTGTTCGTGCGCATCAGGTCGGCCAGTTCCAGCGCCGGCTCGCCGAAGAACATCTCGCCGCCTTCCTGCTCCAGCCGCAGCAGGGCGCGCTGGATCGCGCCCACCGACTGCGTGCTCACCAGGCCGTAGCTGGTCGAGATGTCCTTGCGTTCGGCGGCGACCAGGCCCAGCAGCGCGCGCAGGTCTTCCAAGTCGAGCAGCAACAGGCCGCGGTCGTCGGCCAGCTTGAACACGATGTCGAGCACGCCGCTCTGGGTGTCGTTCAACTCCAGGATGCGCGAGAGCAGCGTGGGGCCCATCTCGCTGACGGTGGTGCGGACCGGGTGGCCCAGCTTGCCGTACAGGTCCCAGAAAATGACTGGATTCGCGCTCGCTGCGTAGTCGGTGATGCCGATGTCCTTCGCGCGCTGAAGCAACTTTTCGCTGCCGTCGCCGGCGGTGGCCAGGCCGGCCACGTCGCCCTTCACGTCGGCCATGAACACCGGCACGCCCATCCGCGAGAAGCCTTCGGCAAGCGTCATCAGGGTCACCGTCTTGCCAGTGCCGGTGGCGCCAGCCACCAAGCCATGGCGGTTGCCGAACTTCGGTTGCAGGGTGACCGGAATGTCGTCGGTGACGCCCTTGCCCAGCAGGATCGGATCCATGTTCAACCTCGCGTGGTGATGCCGCGATTCTAGCGGCTGGACGCGAGCGGCGGTGCAACGTTCCATGACGTCCGACCTTGCCCGCGGCGCGCGGCCGGGGCTACCCTCCCGACTCACACTCTGGATGCCTACCTGATGTCTTTCGCGGTTCCCGCCTGCCTGCGTTACTGGCCCATTGCGGCCACCCTGTCCCTCTTGCTCGTGTCGCCCGTCTCCCATGCCCAGCGCGTCTCCGCGCGGGATCGCGCCGCGGCCGAGACGCTCGAGCAGCGCATGGCTGCCGCGGAGAAGCGCTACCGCGACGGGCTGGTGCTGGTAGCGAACAGCGATCCGCGCGGCGCCGCGGAGAGCGACGCCGCGCTGGAGGATATGGAAGACGTCCTGGATGCCTGCATCAAACAACGCGGTTGCCAGGTGGCCACCTTGCTGGCCACGTACAAGCGCCTCCTGAAAGACAATGCCGACGGGCAGACCGTCGATGGGGAAGAGGACGGTGACGCGATCGATGCGTTGGACGACGGCACCGACCACGCCACGCCGGTCGGTACCGCCGTGCCGGAAACCGCACGCACCGCAGCGCTGCTCAACGACCAGCGCCACGCGTTCGACCGCATGGTCGAGTACAACCCGGCCATCCAGGCCGGCATTCGCCGCTGGTTGACCGACATGCGCCCCGCGCTGATCGACAGCTACGAGAACTACCAGAACATGCGCGCCGAGCTGTATCCCGCCTGGGAGCGCAGCGGACTGCCGGAAGCTCTGCTTTTCGGCATCATGGCCAAGGAATCGAACGGCAAGGTGCATTCGACCTCGCGCGCCGGCGCCGCCGGCCCGATGCAGTTCATGTTCAACACCGGGGCGCGCTTCGGGCTCGGTCGCGATGCCAGCGGCTTCGACACGCGCTACGACCCCTACGCCTCCGGACAGGCCAGTGCGGCGTACATCAATGAACGCATGCGGGGGCTCAACAACAACATCGAGCTGGCACTGGCTGCCTACAACGGCGGCGAAGGCCGCGCCGCGCGCGTGTATCGCGAGAATCCGGGCCTCGGCTTCTGGGACGACGTGGTCTATAGCCAGTTCCCCGGCGAGACGCGCGACTACGTGCCGATGGTGATCGCTGCGGCATGGTTGTTCCTGCACCCGCGGCAGTACGGCCTGGAGTTCCCGAAGGTCAACGCGCAGCCCGCGCCGCTGAAGCTGGCGCGCGACGCCTCGATCTACGAGCTGACCATCTGCCTGGGCAACGGCGGCACGCGCGAGGGCTACATGCGCACGCTACGCAACCTGAATCCGCGCTACCAGCCGGAAACCTGGATCCCGGCCGGTACCACGCTGAAGGCGAACACGCGCATCTCAGGTCTCTACACGCGCCATTGCGTGAGCGGTCCGCGCGCGGATCTCGCCCGCACGTTGGTCAATGCCGACCCGGCTGCCGCCATCCGTCGCGCGCAGTTCACCGGCAACGTCGCTGTGGGCGACGTGACGCCCGTAGCCGGCGTGCCGACCACCGTCGCCACCGGCGAGCCCAAGCCCGCGGAACCCAAGGCCAAGCAGGCCCGCGAGTATCGCGTTGCCAAGGGCGATACGCTGGGACGCATCGCGAAGCGCTTCCAGTGCGATCAGAAGCAGCTGGCGCGCGCGAACAACCTGAAGGCGCCCGCTTACGCCGTGCGGCCGGGGCAGGAGCTGAGCCTGGAAGGTTGCAAGAAATAGTCGAGGGTCGCGCCAAGTGGCGGCTGCGCCTTGCTTGTGCGCTAGCCATCGCCATCACATGCGGTAGCTTCCGGGGCCGCCGCCCAACGGCATTGTCTTTGGCTTGGTCGGCAGCGCTGCGACTGGTGAGCGGTGAATGCGTGCAACTCGCTGGATGCGTGGGTGGCCGTTGTGTCCTGATGCAACGTAAACGGTTGTATGTAAACGAATGAACATCGGGCGATGCGCGTCTTGTGCCGATGTGTCTTCGCGAGCCGCGGTGCGCAACGAAAAAGTGTGCTCTCGAACGCGTTCCACGATCCGTGACGAGAGTACATATGCATCGCTGACTCGTCAGCGTCCATAACAAGGAGGTAGTTATGTCCATCAAAACGTTTCTGCTCTCGTCCGCATGTACAGCAGCGTTGGTGCTTGGATTCTCGTTCACGTCGAAGGCAGACGATCCATGTACGGAATGTTGGCTCGCTTGCGATCAGGCGTACACCACGTGCATGCAGGGGGGGCAATACACCCCTGCCCAATGCCGTGCCAGCCTCAATACATGCCGGTTCTTCACGTGCGGTAACTGCGATCCCCCCTGATCCGATTTGGCGAGGTGCCGCGGGGGCAACCCCGCGGTTTCGAACGGCACATGCACGCGAAGGATCGAAGATGCCTAGAAATATCGGGAAGCTGCTTCCGCTCGCGCTGATCGTGGCCGCGCTCCTGATCGGTCTTGGAGCGGGACGCGCCTACAGCGCCCATAAGTCTGCTGAAGCGGGCGCTCTGTCGGTAACGCGCGGCGACTATGAGCTTTACCTCGCGCGGCCGGATCAGATCGCTTTCTACAGCCTCGCATCCTGTGGCGGCTGCAAACAGGCGCGGCAGCTACTCGACGAACTCGGTGTGGACTACGTGGAACGTCCTGCGGATACGTCGACGATGCACCGCCAAGAGTTGCAACGATTGGAAGCGAAGCGCGTTCCCGTCATCGTGATGGCGAACGCAAAGCTCGAGGGATACGACCGCACCAAGCTTGTTGCATTGCTAAAGCAGCAACGTTACGTCCGCGAAGAGAGTCGTTAGCCGATAGCGCACAGACATACCGCTCAGATCACGCGGGCCAGGGCCTGCGACGAAACGCGTCGTAGCGGCCCCGGCTCTGGCCGCTACCCGATCAATCGGGCTAGGGCCTGGCCTAAGCATACCGGTGATTCGGCTTTTAGATTGGGTGCCAGTTCCGCCACGCCCGGCGGCAGCAGCACGATGACGGTCGAGCCGTAGTTGAAGCGGGCCATCTCCGCGAACCGCTCCAGCGTGATGCCCTTGCCGCGGTAGTCCTTGCGGGTGATCGCGGTGCCGTAGGCGGGGATTTCCTCGCCGCTCCAGACCGTTTCCACGCCGGACACCAGCAGCGCGCCGACCATCACCGAGACCATCGGGCCGAAATCGGTATCGAAGTGGCAGACCAGGCGTTCGTTGCGCGCGAACAGGCGCGGCACGTTCGCCACCGCGGCCGTGCCCACGCTGAAGAGCCGGCCGGGGACGTGCACGGTTTCGCGCAATGTGCCGGTCCACGGCATGTGCACGCGGTGGTAGTCGCGTGGCGACAGGTACACCGTGGCGAACAGGCCGTGACGGAATGGCTCCGCGTCCGTCGCATCGCCCAGCAGTTCGGCGGCGGTGAACGACTGTCCCTTGGCCTGGAAGATGCGGCCGTACTCGATCGGGCCGCACTGGCTGATGTGGCCGTCGGCCGGCATCAGCAAGGCGCGCGGGTCGGGATCCGCCACGCGCGCGCCGGGCTTCAGCGCGCGGGTGAAAAAGGCATTGAAGCTTGGATAGGCGCGCGGGTCGGGATCGGCGGCCTCGGACAGGTCGACGTTGAACTTCCGCGTCACCGTATCGATCAGCCAGCGGCTGGTCGCGGGCGAGGTGGAATAGGCCAGCCGGCGTGCCAGCGACGACAGGAAGCGGTGCGGCAACACATAGGTCAGTGAGGTCAGCAGGCTCATTTCGACGAGGCCTCGGTCAACGCGCGCATGTCCGCGGCGATCGCCTTGGGTTGGAATGGCGGACGGATCAGGCCGGCCAGCCGGCCCTGCGGGTCCAGCACGCCGATCGCGGAGGAGTGGTCCATGCTGTAGTCGTTCGGGTTCTGGTCGAAGCCGTCGCCCGGCACCTTCATGAAGACGAAGCCCAGCGCCTTGGCGAAATTCTCCAGCGTCGGCACGTCCGCGGTCGCGGCCAGCGTGTCGGCATGGAAGGCGTGCGCGTATTCGCCGATGCGCGTCGGCGTGTCGCGCTCCGGGTCCACCGATACGAACAGCACGCGCGGCCGGGTGGAATCGGGCAGGTCCTTCCACTGCGCCTGCGCCTGGGCCAGTTCGGCCAGCGTGGTGGGGCAGACGTCCGGGCAGAAGGTGAAGCCGAGGAAGACCAGGGTCCAGTGGCCCTTCAGCTCGCCGTCGGCCAGTTGGGTGCCGTCGGACTGGCGCAGCGAGAACGGCGGCAGCGGCCGCGCCTGCGGGAACAGGGTCACCGCTTCGGTGGCGGGCCATGGCGTGGCCGGGGTCACCGGGCCGAAGAATTTCTGCGCGGCCAGCAGGCCCAGACCGCCGGCGAGCGCCAGGACGAGGATGAGGCCGATCTTCTTGTTGAACATGCGCTGGGGATTCCCACGAAGGAGGGCACGGCCCGCGGGCCGGGGCCGCATGGGCGCGGCGGAAGCGGCCATGATACCGGGGCAGCCCCTATAATCGGCGCCCTTCGCCGTTCCGGCGTCTTCACAAGCCTTGCCATGACCGCCGACGTCGCCGCCGAACTGCATACCATCATCGACCTGATCCGCTACGGCGCCAGCCGCTTCAACGCCGCCGGCCTGACCTTCGGCCACAGCTACGACAACGCGCTGGATGAGGCGACCTTCCTGGTCCTGCACGCGCTGCACCTGCCGCCGGACCTGGGCCCGGCCTATGGGCAGGCGCGCGTGACCTCGCCGGAGAAGGCGCAGGTGTTGGCGCTGTTCGAGCGCCGCGTCAACGAGCGCGTGCCGGTCGCCTACCTGACCGGGGAAGCCTGGTTCGCCGGCCTGAGCTTCAAGAGCGATGCGCGCGCGCTGGTGCCGCGTTCGCCGATCGCCGAGCTGATCGAAGCCGGCTTCGAGCCCTGGCTGGGAGGTCGCGAGGTCAACCGCGCGCTCGACCTGTGCACCGGTTCGGGCTGCATCGCCATCGCGATGGGCCACTACCACCCGGACTGGCAGGTCGACGGCGCCGACATCAGCGAGGACGCGCTGGCCCTGTCGGCCGAGAACAAGGCGCGCCTGCACGCGGACAACGTGCACTTCGTGAAATCGGACCTCTTCGCAGGGCTCACCGGCCGTCACTACGACCTGATCGTCACCAATCCACCCTACGTCACCAACGACGAGACCGACGCACTGCCGAAGGAATATTCCTTCGAGCCGGAACTCGGCCTGCGCGCCGGCGATGACGGCCTGGACCTGGTGCTGAAGATCCTGCGCGACGCGCCGCTGCACCTGAGCCAGGACGGCCTGCTGATCTGCGAAGTCGGCGAATCCGAGCACGCGCTGGTGAAACTGCTGCCGGACGTCGAGTTCGCCTGGATCGAATTCAAGGTGGGGCAGATGGGCATCTTTGCTGTCGAATGCGCGGAGCTGATCCGGCACAACGCGCGGATCACCGCGCTCGCCGCCACGCGAAAATAACGCCGCCGGATCCTGCGCCACGCGCGCAGCGGTTGCGCCTGCAACCGTCGCGGCGGGCGTTGGCGCACTGCACAATAGGGCGGCCGGTATGCGATGCTTGAAGACCCGGCACCGATAGTTCCCATCCGCGGAGCGGCGCTTGAGCAGCAACAGTTTCGGAAAACTCCTCACGGTCACCACGTTCGGCGAATCGCACGGACCGGCGATCGGCTGCGTCGTCGACGGCTGCCCGCCCGGGCTGGAGATCGCGCCGGAGGAATTCCGCCATGACCTGGAACGCCGGGCCACCGGCAAGTCGCGGCACACGTCCGCGCGCCGCGAGGCCGACGAGGTCGAGATCCTCAGCGGTGTGTACGAGGGCCGTACCACCGGCACGCCGATCGCGCTGCTGATCCGCAACACCGACCAGCGCAGCAAGGACTACGCCGACATCGCGCGGCAGTTCCGTCCGGGGCATGCGGACTACACCTACTGGCAGAAATACGGCATCCGCGACCCGCGCGGTGGCGGTCGCTCGTCCGCGCGCGAAACCACGATGCGCGTGGCCGCCGGCGTAATCGCCAAGAAGTGGCTGCTGCAACGCTACGGCGTCCGCGTGCGTGGCTACCTGTCGCAACTTGGTCCGATCACCCCCGAGGGCTTCGACTGGAGCGCGGTGGAAGACAACCCGTTCTTCTGGCCCTGCGCCGCGCAGGTGCCGGCGCTGGAAACCTACATGGACGCGCTGCGCAAGTCGGGCGATTCCATCGGCGCACGCGTCAATGTCGTGGCCGATGGCGTGCCGCCCGGCTGGGGCGAACCGATCTACGGCAAGCTGGATGGCGACCTCGCCGCCGCGCTGATGAGCATCAACGCGGTGAAGGGCGTGGAGATCGGCGACGGCTTCGCGGCGGTCACCCAGAAGGGCACGGAACATCGCGACCTGATGACGCCGGAAGGCTTCCTGTCCAACCACGCCGGCGGCATCCTCGGTGGCATTTCCACGGGCCAGCAGGTCACGGCGTCCATCGTGCTGAAGCCGACGTCCAGCCTGCGCCTGCCGGGTGCGACCGTGGACGTGGACGGGAATACCGTGGACGTCATCACCACCGGCCGCCACGATCCCTGCGTGGGCATCCGCGCCACGCCCATCGCCGAGGCGATGATGGCGCTGGTGCTGATGGACCAGGCGCTGCGTCATCGCGCCCAATGCGGCGATGTCGGCGACGTGCCGCCGCATGTCCCGGGCAGTGTCGATGGCTGAGTCGCGGCCGCGCGTCTGGGTGTCGCAGCCGCTGTTCGACGATCTCGTCGAACGGCTGGCGGCGCACTTCGACGTGCACGCGACGGACGTGATTACCGAACACAGCCCCGCGGCCATCGCCGACGCGCTGCGCGACAGCGCCGGCGCGCTGGTCACGCTGAACGAGAAGATCGGTGCGCCGCAGATCGCAGGTGCGCCTGGCTTGCGCGCAATCGCCAATGTCGGCGTGGGTTACAACAACCTCGACGTCCCGGCGCTGACCGCGGCCGGCATCGTCGCCACGAACACACCGGACGTGCTCACCGAGACCACGGCCGATTTCGGTTTCGCGCTGCTGATGGCCACCGCGCGCCGCATCACCGAAGCCGAACGCTGGCTGCGCGAAGGGCAGTGGCAGCAGTGGTCCTTCAGCACGTTGCTGGGCGCGGACCTGCATGGCAGCACGCTGGGCATCGTCGGCATGGGCCGGATCGGGCAGGGCATCGCCCGTCGCGCGCGCGGCTTCGGCATGCGCGTGCTGTACCACAACCGCAGCCGCCTGCCCGACACCGTCGAGCGCGCGTGCGGCGCGGCCTACGCCGGCTTCGACGATCTGTTGGCCCAGGCCGACCACGTGGTCCTGGTGCTGCCGTATTCGCCGCAGGTCCATCATCTGGTCGATGCCGCCGCGCTGGCCAAGATGAAGCCCACCGCCACGCTGGTGAACATCGCCCGCGGCGGCATCGTGGA
Organism: Pseudoxanthomonas sp. G3; assembly: GCF_057654715.1. Lineage (NCBI taxonomy): Bacteria > Pseudomonadati > Pseudomonadota > Gammaproteobacteria > Lysobacterales > Lysobacteraceae > Pseudoxanthomonas > Pseudoxanthomonas sp. G3. The sequence goes on along the minus strand of NZ_CM172805.1, from coordinate 2,622,883 downwards.
TGAAGTCGCGCTCGCCGATGCGTTGGCGAACGGGCGCCTCGCCGCCGCCGGCCTCGACGTGTACGAAGGCGAGCCTGCCGTACGCCCGGAACTGCTGGCCTTGCGCAACGTGGTGCTGACCCCGCATATCGCCAGCGCCAGCCTGGCCACGCGCCGCGCGATGGTGTCGCTGGCCGTCGACAACCTGATCGCCGCGCTCGGCGAAGGGCCGGATGCCGGCCGTCCGCCGACGCCGGTGAATCCGGACGCGCTCGCCACCATTTTCGGCACCACCTCCATCGCCAAACGACAGGGAGCCTGAGGCACGCCCGCAGGTTCCCCGAACACAGCCTCCCTGTCCGCTGTCTTCAATCCTATCTTTCGCGAATCCTTTTCATGAGCAACCAGAACCGTCGCTTCACCGTCGCTGTCGTGGGCGCCACCGGCGCCGTCGGCGAAACCATGCTGTCCATCTTGGCCGAGCGCGATTTCCCGATCGCCAAGCTCGTCCTGCTCGCCTCGGCGCGCTCCGCCGGCACCCAGGTCGACTTCAAGGGCCAGAAGGTCGACGTCCTCGATCTTGAAACCTTCGACCCCGCCGGCGTGGACATCGCCCTGTTCTCCGCGGGCGGTGGCGTGTCGAAGGAGTACGCGCCGAAGTTCGCCGCCGCCGGTGCGGTGGTGATCGACAACTCGTCGACCTTCCGCTACGACGCCGACGTGCCGCTCGTGGTGTCCGAGGTGAACCCGCACGCGGCGAAGAATCGTCCGCGCGGCATCATCGCCAACCCCAACTGCTCGACCATGCAACTGATGCCGGTGCTCGCACCGATCCACCGCGAGTACGGCATCGAGCGCATCAACGTGGCCACCTACCAGTCCGTCTCCGGTGCCGGCCGTTCCGGGCTGGAGGAGCTCGGCCGCCAGACCGCCCAGCTGCTGGCTTTCCAGGACATCGAGCCGAAGAAGTTCCAGGCGCAGATCGCCTTCAACCTGATCCCGCACATCGACGAATTCCAGCCCAACGGCTACACCAAGGAAGAGATGAAGCTGGTCTGGGAGACGCGCAAGATCCTCGAGGACGACAGCATCCAGGTGAACCCCACCGCCGTGCGCGTGCCGGTGTTCTACGGCCACTCCGAAGCCGTGAACGTCGAGACCAAGAAGAAGATCACCCCCGAACAGGCCCGCGAGCTGCTGCGCGCCGCCCCCGGCGTGGAAGTGGTGGACGAACCCAAGGCGGGCGGTTACCCGACACCGGTCACCCACGCCTCCGGTCGCGACCCGGTGTTCGTCGGCCGCATACGCGAGGACTTCTCGCATCCGCGCGGCCTGAACCTGTGGGTGGTCGCCGACAACATCCGCAAGGGCGCGGCCCTGAACGCCGTGCAATTGGCCGAACTGGTGGCGAACGGCGGCTGAGCGGCTATAGTCGTGCCCGGGAAACATGGGGAAGGGCCGTGAAACCGAAGCACAGACCTCGGACGGCAAGACTCCGCCTGGCCGGCATGATCGGGCTGGGGCTGGCATTGCTGAGCAATGCCGCCCTCGCGCTTGGCTTGGGGGAGATCAAGGTCAAATCGCAACCCGGCCAGCCGCTGCTGGCCGAGATTCCGATCATTTCCAGCGAGCCGGGCGAGCTGGAGCAGCTACGTGCGCGCCTGGCGTCACCGACGACGTTCGAGCGCGTCGGCCTGCCGCGCCCGCAGGGGCTGGTCAACGAACTGGACTTCAGCGTCGCGCTGGATGAAGCCGGACGCCCGGTGGTGCGCGTTACCAGCCGCACGCCGGTGGACGTGCCGGCGGTCAATTTCTTGATCGAAGTCGACTGGGGCCAGGGCCGGCTGGTGCGCGAATATTCCGCGCTGGTCAGCACGCCGGGCACGTTGGCGGCGGCAGAACAGCCGGTGATCGACGCGCCGGTCGCTGCGCCGTCGGACACCATCGCGCGCCCGGTCGAACCTGTCGTGGCGACGACCCCGGAGCCCACGCCGACCGCGCCCCCCGCGCCTGAAGCTGCCCCGACCCGTCCGACGCCGTCAGCCACGCCCGCACCCACGGTCGCGTCGACTCCTGCGCCACAGCTCGCGCCGGGCGATACCTTGGCGCCAGTGCGCCGTGGCCAGTCGCTCTCGCAGGTCGCCGCGCCGTTGGCGCGTGCGCAGGGCTATACGCTGGACCAGGCGATGGTCGCACTGCTGCGCGCCAATCCCGAGTCCTTCATCAACGGCAACATCAATCTGCTCAAGCAGGGCGCGGTATTGCGCGTGCCGGAATCGGCCGAGGCGCAGACCATCCTCGAAGACGAGGCCGCTGCGCTGGTGCGCAGCCAGATCGCCGAGTGGCGACGCGCGCGCGCGCCGATTCCGCAGCCGGCCGCCGTGGTCGAACCGGCGCCCGCGCCGGCCGCTGCGCCGACGGCACCGCGCACCGCGCCGGTGGCCGACGCGCGCCTGGAAATCGCGCCCGCCGCCGCAGGTGCTACGGGTTCTGGAACGCAGTCCGGCGTGAGCGCCGGCGGTGAGGGCGAGATGTTGGCGAACGAACAACTGCAGCAATCCAAGGAAGACCTGGCCGCGCGCGAAGCCGAAGTGCAGGAGCTACGTTCCCAGGTCGCCGAACTGGAGAAACTGAAAACCCAGCAGGAACAACTGCTGGCGATGAAGGACAGCGACCTGGCGGCTGCGCAACAGCGCCTGGCGCAGGCCTCGGGCAGCGAGGGCGGCGTGCCTGTGTGGGCCTGGGCCGGGTTCGGCCTGCTGCTCGTCGGGTCGCTGGCCTGGGGCTTCTCGCAGCGCCGCCGTCGGTTGGCGCCGGTGCCGCGCAGCACGGTGCTCGGCGATGCGCCCGCCCCGAGCCGGGCCGCGGAGTTGGCGGCTGTGGTGCCGACGCCTGCAGCGCCTTCGTCCGAACCTTCTCCCGTGCTGGAGCCCGCGGTCGTGCCGGTGGCGGCGCCCGCGCCTGCCCCGAAGTCCGCGCCAAAGCCCGCACCCAAGCCGGAACCCGTGAAGGCGTCCGGCCCGACCTGGCATTCCGGCGGCAGCACCTCGTCGGCGCCTGCACCCGCGCCGGTCGGGCGCGATCGCCTGGAATTGGCGGTGGCCTATCTCGACCTCGGCGACGTCGCCACGGCCCGTGACCTGCTCAACGAAGTCGCCGCTGGTACCGATGGCAGTGCACGCGACGAAGCGCTGCAACTGCTGCGCGAGATCGGATGACCGGGTGAAGTCCTGATGCGTTACGCGCTGGGCGTCGAATACGACGGCGGCGGCTTCCTGGGCTGGCAGCGGTTGAGCAAGTCCGGTACCCCGGACGACACCACCGTGCAGGCGGCGCTCGAGAACGCGCTGTCGTCGGTCGCCGACGCGCGGGTCGACACGATCTGCGCGGGCCGCACCGATGCCGGCGTGCATGCGCAATGCCAGGTGGTCCATTTCGACAGCGACGCCGCGCGCACGCCGCGAAGCTGGCTGCTGGGCGCGACCGCGCGCCTGCCGCCTGCCGTCTGCGTGCGCTGGTGCCAGCCGGTCGCCGACGATTTCCATGCGCGTTTCTCGGCGCGTGCGCGACGTTATCGCTACACGCTGGTGAACCGCCTCGCGCGACCGGCACTGGAGCGGCAGTACCTCAGCTGGGAACGGATGCCGCTCGACGCCGACGCGATGCATCGCGCCGCGCAGGTGTTGCTGGGCGAGAACGACTTCAGCGCGTTCCGCACCGTGCATTGCCAGTCGCCGCACGCGATGCGCAACCTGCACGCCATCTCGGTCTGGAGGCAGGGCGAGAAGGTGATCGTCGAGGTGCAGGCCAACGCATTTCTGCACCACATGGTGCGCAACATCGTCGGCTCGCTGCTGGTGGTCGGCCGGGGCGAGCAACCTGAGGGCTGGATCGCGGATCTGCTCGCCGGTCGCGACCGCACCGTCGCCGGGCCCACCGCGCCACCGGATGGGCTGGTCTTCGTCAGTCCGCTCTACCCGGCCGAGTGGGGCCTGCCGGCCGAAGTCACGCTGCCGGCACCCGCCGTCTGAGCCGGCGGGTTACCCTGCCGTCATGCATACGCGCATCAAGTTCTGCGGACTGACCCGTGCCGAGGACGTCCGCCTGGCGGTCGAGCTCGGGGTGGACTACATCGGGCTGGTGTTCGCGCCGCGCAGCCCGCGCCGGTTGCTGCTGGGCCAGGCGCGCATGTTGCGCGAACTGGTGCCCGAGGAAATCGGCGTCGTCGCGCTGGTGATGGACAACCCGCGCAACGAGATCGAGCAGATCGTCGAATCGCTGCAGCCGGACCTGCTGCAGTTCCACGGCGCCGAAGACGATGCGTTCGCCGCCGCGCTGGGTCGCCCATTCTGGAAGGCGATCGCGATGGGCGGGCAGGGCGAGAGCGCCTTCGCCAGCCTGGCCGCTTATCCGAACGCCAGCGGCTTCCTTTTCGACGGCCATGCGGCCGGCGAGCAGGGAGGCAGCGGCCAGCGGTTCGACTGGCGGCAGATGCCGGCCACCACCGACCGGCCGTTCCTGTTGGCTGGCGGCCTGACGCCGGAGAACGTAGGCCTGGCGCTGCGCACGGCGCGACCCTGGGGCGTGGATGTCTCGAGCGGGATCGAAGCAGCGCCCGGCGAGAAGGACCCCGACAAGATGCGGCGCTTCGTCGACGCGGTCCGCTTTGCCGAGACCCGCAGCTAAGTGGCTGGCTGCGCCAGGTCCTGGCGCAGCCACTCGGCCAGCCGGGGCAGGCGCGGGTCCTGCGTGCCGCGTGCGGCGCACAGCGCCCAAGTGCCGCCTGTCCCGGTGAACCCCCACGGCGCGACCAGCCGGCCGCTATCGAGGTCGGCCTGGACCAGTTCGCGCGGAGCGATCGCGACGCCGAGCCCGGCGACGGCGGCTTCCAGCAGGTAGGTCAGGTGATCGAACCCGGTACCCAGGCGCGGGGCATCGTGCAGCTGGTGCGCCGCCAGCCAGCGTGGCCAGGCTTGCGGCCGCGAGGCGGTGTGCAGCACCGGCTCATCCAGCAAGACCCGTGGCGGCGCCTCGCGCAGCGCGGCGAAGCGGGCGTGCTGGGGGCTGAGCACCGGCCCGATCTGCTCCGGCGCCAGCGGCCACACCTCCCAGCCCGCGGGCCACGGCGCCTCGCCCAGCAACAGGGCGGCGTCGAGGCCTGCTGCGGCTAGATCGATGGGGCCTTCCTGGGCGGACAGGTGCAGGGTCAGGTCGGGCAGATCGTGGGCCAGGCGTTCCAGGCGCGGGATCACCCAACGGGCCAGCAGGCTCCCTGGGCAGCCGAGCACGAGCGCGGTCGCGCGCGGGCCCCGCTGGAGGGCGTTCCAGCCCGCCTGCAGCATCCCGAAAGCTTCACCCGCGCTGTTACGCAGGCGGTGGCCATCGGCCGTCAGTGCCAGGCCACGGCCGTCACGGACGAACAGGGGCCGGCCCAAGGCGTCTTCCAGGGCCCGGATGTGTCGGCTGACCGCGCCGTGGGTCACGTGGAGTTCGCCGGCCGCCTGACTGACGCTGCCCAAGCGGGCGGCGGCCTCGAAGGCACGGAGGGCATTGAGGGAAGGGAGCAGACGGGACATCGCGTGAGTTTATCTCACAGGTTAGCCCGCAAACATCGCTATTTCAGAATGAGAGCGTGCGATAACGTGAGGCATCGTCCGCTTCGAGCTTCGCCATGTCGTCCGTCCCCGACTACCACGCCTATCCGGATGCCCGCGGCCACTTCGGCCGCCACGGCGGACGCTTCGTCGCCGAGACGCTGATCGGCCCGCTGCAGGAACTGGCCGCGGCCTACGACACCGCCCGCGTCGATCCGGCCTTCATCGCCGCCTTCGACAAGGATCTCAAGCACTACGTCGGCCGCCCCAGTCCGATCTACCACGCCGAGCGCCTGAGCCGCGAAGTCGGCGGCGCGCAGATCCTGTTGAAGCGCGAGGACCTGAACCACACCGGCGCGCACAAGATCAACAACACCATCGGCCAGGTGCTGCTGGCCAGCCGGATGGGCAAGAAGCGGATCATCGCCGAGACCGGCGCGGGCCAGCACGGCGTCGCCAGTGCCACCGTCGCCACCCGGTTGGGCCTGGAATGCGTGGTCTACATGGGCGCCACCGACATCGAGCGCCAGAAGATCAACGTCTACCGGATGAAGCTGCTCGGCGCGACCGTGGTACCCGTCACCAGCGGCTCGGCCACGCTGAAGGACGCCCTGAACGAAGCGATGCGCGACTGGGTGACCAACGTGCACGACACGTTCTACATCATCGGCACCGTCGCCGGCCCGGACCCGTATCCGCGCATGGTGCGCGACTTCAACGCCGTGGTCGGCCGCGAGGCGAGGGCGCAGATGCTGGCCGACTATGGCCGACTGCCCGATGCGATCACCGCCTGCGTCGGTGGCGGCAGCAATGCGATCGGCCTGTTTCATGCGTTCCTCAACGATCCCGGCGTGCGGATCGTCGGCGCCGAAGCCGCCGGTGACGGCATCGAAACCGGGCGCCACGCGTCGTCGCTGTCGGCGGGCCGCATCGGCGTGCTGCACGGCAACCGCACCTACGTGATCTGCGACGACGACGGGCAGATCATCGAAACCCATTCCATCTCCGCCGGCCTCGATTACCCGGGCGTCGGACCCGAACACGCCTTCCTGAAGGACAGCGGGCGCGCCGAGTACATCGGCGTCACCGACGAAGAGGCGCTCGCCGCGTTCCATCGGCTGACCCGCACCGAGGGCATCCTGCCGGCGCTGGAATCCAGCCATGCCGTCGCGCAAGCGATCAAGCTGGCGCGCGAGCTGCCGAAGGACCAACTGGTGCTGTGCAACCTGTCCGGTCGCGGCGACAAGGATGTACATACGATCGCCGCGCGCGAGGGGATCAGCCTGTGAGCCGTTTCGAAGCGAAGTTCGCCGCCCTCAAGGCCGAGGGTCGCAAGGCGCTGGTGCCGTTCATCACCGCCGGCGATCCGTCGCTGGAGTCCACGGTGCCGGTGATGCATGCGTTGGTGGATGCGGGTGCCGACGTGATCGAACTGGGCGTGCCGTTCTCCGACCCGATGGCCGACGGCCCGGTGATCCAGCGCAGCTCCGAGCGTGCACTGGCCCGCGGTGCCGGGCTGCGCTACGTGCTGGAGGCGGTGGAGGTGTTCCGCCAGCAGGACGACACCACGCCCCTCGTGCTGATGGGTTACCTGAACCCGGTGGAGATCCATGGCCCGGCGCGGTTTGCGAGGGAAGCGGTCGCGGCCGGTGTGGATGGCGTGCTGCTGGTCGACCTGCCGCCGGAAGAGGCCGAGGAGACCCGTACCGTCTTCAACCAGGAGGGCTTGGCCCTGATCGCGCTCGCCTCGCCGACGACCTCGGCCGGGCGGCTGCAGATGCTGTGCGACACCGCCCAGGGCTACCTGTACTACGTCAGTTTCGCCGGCGTTACCGGCGCCTCCGACCGTCTCGACATCGGCGCCGCGGGCGAGCGCCTGAAGCAACTGCGCCAGGGCGCCCGTGCGCCGGTCGTGGCCGGCTTCGGGATCAAGGATGCCGCCAGCGCATCGGCCATGGCGGCCGACGCGGACGGCGTCGTGGTGGGCAGCGCGCTGGTGGCGGCACTGGCCGAGGCCGAGGGCGATGCGCCGGCCCGCGCATCCGCATTTCTCGCGCCCTTGCGGGCGGCCCTGGACGGCTGAGCCACCGTACGGTGGTGCATGGACGACTGAGCTAAACTGCCGCGCTAATCCATTGGGCCCTTTCCGGGGCAGGCAGCAAGACCACGCATGAGCTGGCTCAGCAAACTGATGCCGTCGGGCATCCGCACCGAAGGCAACGCAGGCAAGAGCAAACGCAGCGTCCCCGAGGGGCTGTGGGAAAAATGCGACCGCTGCGGCGCGGTGCTGTACCGGCCGGAGCTGGAGGAAAACCTGGAGGTCTGCCCGAAGTGCAGCTTCCACATGCCGATCCGCGCCCGTGCCCGCATGGCGGCGCTGTTCGACCCCGGCAGCACCCGTGAGATCGGCGCTGCTCTGGGCCCGACCGACGTACTGAAGTTCAAGGACCAGAAGAAGTATGCCGACCGCATCAAGGCCGCGCAGAAGAGCACCGGCGAGCGCGACGCGCTGATCACCCTGCAGGGCACGTTGAAGGGCCGCGACCTGGTCGCCAGCGCCTTCGATTTCGCCTACATGGGCGGCTCGATGGGGTCGGTGGTCGGTGAGCGTTTCTCGCTGGGCGCGGAAAAGGCGCTGGAGATCGGTTCGCCGTTCGTGTGCTTCTCCGCCAGCGGCGGCGCGCGCATGCAGGAGAGCCTGTTCTCGCTGATGCAGATGGCCAAGACGTCGGCCGCGCTGGGCAAGTTGCGTGAGGCGGGCCTGCCGTACATCTCGGTGATGACGCATCCCACCACCGGCGGCGTGTCGGCCAGCTTCGCGATGCTGGGCGACATCAACCTGGCCGAGCCGGAAGCGTTGATCGGATTCGCCGGCCCGCGCGTGATCGAGCAGACCGTGCGCGAGACGCTGCCGGAAGGCTTCCAGCGTTCGGAGTTCCTGGTGGCCCACGGCGCGATCGACCAGATCTGCGACCGCCGCGAGATGCGTGACCGCCTCGCCGACCTGCTGGCGTTGCTAATGAAACAGCCCAAGCCGCAGGACAGCGAACTGGTGACCGCATGAGCCGCAACTATTTCGGTACCGACGGTATTCGCGGCCGGGTCGGCACCAGCCCGATCTCCGCCGACTTCGTGCTGCGTCTGGGTAACGCCCTCGGGCGCGTGCTTTGCGAGAAGACAGGCGACACCCGTCCGGTGGTGGTGATCGGCAAGGACACGCGCATCTCCGGCTACATGTTCGAAGCCGCGCTCGAGGCCGGGCTGGTCGCCGCCGGCGCCGACGTGCAGCTGATGGGCCCGATGCCCACGCCGGGTGTGGCGTTCCTGACGCGCACGCTGGGCGCCGACGCCGGCATCGTCATCAGCGCCTCGCACAACCCGCACCACGACAACGGCATCAAGTTCTTCTCGGCCGAAGGCGAGAAGCTGGACGACGCCACCGAGCTGGCCATCGAGGCCGCGCTCGACGCGCCTTTCTTCACCGCCGAATCCGAGAAGCTTGGCAAGGCGATCCGCACGCGCGACGCGGTCGGCCGTTACATGGAATTCTGCAAGGCCAGCGTACCGCGCCGCTTCGACCTGAAGGGCCTGAAGCTGGTGCTGGATTGCGCGCACGGCGCGACGTACCACATCGCGCCGCTGTTGTTCCGCGAACTGGGCGCCGACGTGATCACCATCGGCGACGAACCCAACGGCATCAACATCAACGACGGCGTCGGCTCCATGCACGTGGAGAATCTGGCCGCCAAGGTGCGCGAGACCGGCGCCCACCTGGGCATCGCGTTCGACGGCGACGGCGACCGTGTGCTGATGGCGGACGGCGAGGGCGTGCCCGTGGACGGCGACCAGCTGATCTATCTGCTGGCGCGCGACTGGCAGGCCAGTGGCCGCCTGCGCGGGCCGGTGGTCGGCACGCTGATGACCAACTACGGCCTCGAGCGCGCGCTGGGCAAGCTCGAGATCCCGTTCGTCCGCACCAAGGTCGGCGACCGTTACGTGCACCAAGCGCTGGTCGAGGGCAATGCGGTGCTCGGCGGCGAAGCCTCCGGCCACCTGCTGTGCTTGGACCGCACCACCACGGGCGACGCCATCATCGCCGCGCTGCAGGTGCTGGAAGCGCTGCGCCGCCGCCGACAGACACTGCGCGAGGCCCTCGACGGGCTGACGATGCTGCCGCAGAAGACCATCAACGTGAAGCTGGCCAACGGCGCCAAGCCGACCGAGGCCGCCAGCGTGCAAGCCGCCCTGGCCCAGGCGCAGGCGGCGGTTTCCGGGCGCGGCCGCGCGTTCCTGCGTCCGTCTGGCACCGAACCGGTCGTGCGCGTCACGGTCGAGGCCGACGACGATGCGCTGGTACGCAGCACGCTGGACACCCTGGCCGATGCCGTGCGCGCCGCTGCCGCGGTTTGAGTTGGATCAATGAATCTCTGGCGCGGGAACGGTCCCATGGCGTTCCCCCGCGCAACAAACTTGCTGGAGCAGAACCGCATGAGTGCCCGTATCCCCACGCTGGACATCACCCGTTTCGATACCGACCGCGAGGCGTTCGTCGCCGAGCTGGGCGCGGCCTATCGCGAATGGGGCTTCGCCGGCATCCGCAACCACGGCATCCCGCAGGCGCAGATCGATGCGGCCTACGACGTGTTCAAGCGCTTCTTCGCCCTGCCGGACGAGGTGAAGAAGCAGTACCACGTGCCCGGCGGCGGCGGTGCGCGCGGCTATACGCCATTCGGCGTGGAGACCGCGAAGGACTCCAAGCACTTCGACCTGAAGGAGTTCTGGCATATCGGCCGCGAGATCCCGGAAGACTCGAAATACCGCGACGTCATGCCGCCGAACCTGTGGCCTGTCGAGGTCCCCGGTTTCAAGGAGCACGGCTACGGCCTGTATCAGGCGCTGGACCAGCTGGGTTCGCGCGTGCTGTCGGCGCTGGCGCTGCACATCGGCCTGCCGGAGGACTATTTCGTCGACAAGACGAACTCGGGCAATTCCATCCTGCGCCCGATCCATTACCCGCCGATCACCGCCGACGACATCCCGAACGTGCGCGCCGGTGCCCACGAGGACATCAATCTGATCACGCTGCTGGTCGGTGCGAGCGCCGCGGGCCTGGAAGTGCGTTCCAAGCAGGGCGAGTGGGTGCCGTTCACCTCCGATGCCGACACCATCGTGGTCAACATCGGTGACATGCTGCAGCGCCTGACCAACCACGTGTATCCCTCGACAACCCATCGCGTGACCAACCCGCCGGGCGAGCAGGCGCGCCAGCCGCGCTATTCGGTGCCGTTCTTCCTGCACCCGAATCCGGACTTCCTGATCGACGTGCTGCCCTCGACGATCACGGCCGAGACGCCCTCGCGCTACCCGGAGCCGATCACCGCCCAGGGTTACCTGGAAGAGCGCCTGCGCGAGATCAAGCTGAAGTAAGCGACGCGCAACGCGCTCATGCTGTCCCACGACGCCGGCTTGCCGGCGTCGTGCGTTTCCGGGCCTCTCAATCCAGCGGCCGCACCTTGCGCGAGTTGCGCGCCATCAGGCCCAGTGCCACGCGGTGCGGCAGCAGCTTCACGATCGCGTGCATCAAGCGGTACCGCCAGCCCGGCACCACCAGCACGTCGCCGCGCTCGTTGCCGTCGATGCCGGCGCGCGCGACATCGGTGGCCTGCAGCCACATCGTCGGCGAAACCTGCATGCGCGCACGCGTGCCCGTGACGTCGTGGAATTCGGAATAGGTGAAGCCGGGGCACAGCGCGGTGACGTGGACGCCGCGATCGGCGTTTTCAAGCGCGAGTGCCTCGCTCAGCTTGAGCAGGAAGCTCTTCGCCGGCGCATAAAGCGTCTGGCCTTCCGCCGCCGGCATCAGCGCTGCGAACGATGCCACGTTGATGATGCGGCCCTGGCCGCTGGCACGAATCGCGGGCAGCAGGCGCCAGCACAGTTCGCTGACGGCCGTGACCATGACCTGCAGGAAGGCCGCATGTACGGCCCACTCGCTGGCGCGATAGCGGCCCGGCACGCCGTAGCCGGCGTTGTTGACGAGGATCCGCACCGCGATGCCGCGGCGTTCGAGTTCGGTCACGAGGGCCGCTGGCGCGGCGGGGTCCGCCAGGTCGCAGGTGATCACTTCCACAGGCACCTGCGCCGCCAATTCTTCTGCGAGCGCCTGCAGGCGGTCCGCGCGGCGCGCCGTCAGTACCAGGGGAACGCCGCGCCGCGCGTACTCCCGCGCGAGCTGTTCCCCGATGCCGCTGGAGGCGCCGGTGACGACGGCATAGCCGGAAACGGGGGCAGGGGAGAGCTCGGTCATGGGCGGTTGGGTATCGGCGGGTCTTCGCCCACGATACCGTGCGCGGTAGGTGCGCCGGCCAACATCCGTTAGACTGCGCGCCCCGAACTGGACAGGAATTGGTCTTATGCGTCGCAAGCTCGTGGCGGGTAACTGGAAGCTCCACGGCAACCGCGGTTTCGCCACCGCGCTGATGGACGAGCTGGTTGCCGGCCTCCCGCTGGACGGCGTGGACCTGCTGGTCCTGCCGCCGCTGCCTTACCTCGGCGAGTTGATCGAAGACTACGGGGACCGCGGCGTCGCATTCGGTGCGCAGGACGTGAGCAGCAACGAAAAGGGCGCCTACACCGGCGAAGTGTCGGCCTCCATGCTGGTCGACGTGGGCGCGCGCTACGGCCTGATCGGCCATTCCGAGCGCCGCCAGTACCACAACGAGAGCAGCGAGTTCGTGGCCCGCAAGTTCGTCGCCGCGAAGAACGCCGGCCTGATCCCTGTGCTCTGCGTGGGCGAAACCGAGCAGCAGCGCAAGGACGGCCAGACCGAGTTCCGCATCCTGAAGCAGCTCGAAGCCGTGTTCGATGCCGCCGGCCCGCAGGCGTTCGCCGACGCGGTGATTTCCTACGAGCCGGTCTGGGCGATCGGCACGGGCCTGACCGCCACGCCGGCGCAAGCGCAGGCGGTGCACGCCTTCATCCGTGGCGAAGTGGCCGCGCGCGATGCTAGAATCGCCGATTCGCTGACCCTCCTTTACGGAGGCAGTGTAAAGCCCGACAACGCCGCGGAACTGTTCGCGCAGCCCGATGTCGATGGAGGGCTGGTGGGCGGCGCTTCCCTGGTCGCCCGGGATTTCCTGGCCATCGCGCAAGCGGCGGCCGGCCGGGGGTGACCCTGGCAACGCCGGCCCGTGGGGGCTCGGCGATTCAACCGGTCGAGACTGAATCCGATGTGGATGTTGATCCTTAATGTGGTGTACGTGCTGGTGGCCATCGCGATCATCGCGCTGGTGCTGATGCAGCGCGGCTCGGGCGCACAGGCTGGTTCCGGCTTCGGCGCCGGTGCGTCGGGCACGGTGTTCGGCGCGCGTGGCGCGTCCAACTTCCTGTCCAAGAGCACCAAGTGGCTGGCCGTGGCGTTCTTCGGCATCAGCCTGTTCATGGCTTGGTACGCGACCCACAGTGCGCGCCCGACCACCCAGCAGAACCTCGGCGTGATGTCGCAGTTGCCGGCGGCGCCCGAAGCCCCGGTGGGCGAACTGCCCAAGCCGTCGACCGTGCCGAGCACCCCGATCCAGGCGCCGGCGCCCGCCGGTACCGCGCCCGCTGCCCCGCAGGAAGCCGCGCCCGCGCCGGCCGCCAGCGATCAGCAGGCGCCGGTGACGCCGCCGCAGGGCGGCTGAGCACGGTTACAATGATGCGGCGCGCAGCCGCGCAGGTTTCAAAGCCCAGGTGGCGGAATTGGTAGACGCACTACCTTGAGGTGGTAGCGACGAAAGTCGTAGGGGTTCGAGTCCCCTCTTGGGCACCAGCAGCAAACAGGACCGCCACCGCGCGGAACTGGTGAAAAACCCGCCGCAAGGCGGGTTTTTTGTGGGTCTGCGAACGACGATGCGTGCCGGTAATCGTTTACTACCAAGTTCACCAACCGTTACAATCCCGTCGATTCATCGGGCACCCGGTACGTGTTGCGGAAGGGGGCCCGCGGAGGGCGGATCGGTGCGGTACGCACCGGTGCGACCAGATGGATGTGCCGTCGGGCTCCGGGCCGTACGGAAGTCCCGATGCCCCTGCGCCGCTGGCCAGGGCCACGGCGAATGCCGGGCCCCGGCCGATGGCGCGAGCCCCGTTCAGGCCCGGACGCAGTCGCATGCGGCCGGGCGGAAAGGACAAGAAGAGACAAGCGAGTGCTGGCCAATTACCTGCCCACCCTGTTGTTCCTGGTCGTCGCCACCGGCATCGGCATCGCGCTGATGGTGGCCGGACGCTTCCTCGGTCCGCGTCGGCCGGACATGCAGAAGCTGTCTCCGTACGAATGCGGCTTCGAAGCCTTCGAAGACGCGCGCATGAAGTTCGACGTGCGTTACTACCTGATCGCCATCCAGTTCATCGTCTTCGATCTGGAAATCATCTTCATTGTTCCGTGGACGCTGGTGTTCCAGGAGCTGGGTCCGCGTGCGCTGGTCACGATGGGCCTCTTCGTGGGCATGCTGTTCCTCGGCTTCGTTTACGTTTGGAAGAAGGGAGCGCTCGAATGGGAGTGATCCAGACCGTCGATCGTCTGATGAACAACCCGATCCCGGAAGGGCGGGTGGACGACATCCTGCGCCCCGAGGGCGACAATCCGCTGCTGGAAAAGGGCTACGTCACCACCAGCGTGGACGCGCTGATGAACTGGGCGCGCACCGGCTCGATGTGGCCGATGACGTTCGGCCTGGCCTGCTGCGCGGTGGAGATGATGCACGCGGGCACGTCGCGGTTGGACCTGGACCGCTATGGCGTGGTGTTCCGCCCGTCGCCGCGCCAGTCCGACGTGATGATCGTGGCCGGCACGCTGGTGAACAAGATGGCGCCGGCGCTGCGCAAGGTCTACGACCAGATGCCCGACCCGAAGTGGGTGATCTCGATGGGCAGCTGCGCCAACGGTGGCGGCTACTACCACTACTCGTATTCGGTGGTTCGTGGGTGCGACCGCATCGTGCCCGTGGACGTCTACGTGCCCGGTTGCCCGCCCACGGCCGAAGCGCTGGTGTACGGCATCCTGCAGTTGCAGAAGAAGATCTGGCGCACGCAGACCATCGCGCGCTGATCCGTCTTTCCCCCGTTCCCTTTCTAGAGCACGCCACGCCCCATGGCTGAGCAAGCTGCAAACTTCACCGACCGGTTGCGCGCGCGTTTCGCCGACGCGACGGTCAGCGTCGCCGAGCCGCGCGGCGAAGTCACCCTGGAAGTGCCGTCCGCCTCCTGGCATGCGGTGGCGCTCGCGCTGCGCGACGAGTTCGGCTTCGAGCAGGCCGTCGACGTCAGCGGCGTGGACTACCTGGGCTATGGCAGCGCCGAGTGGGACACCGCCGACGTCTCGTCCGAAGGTTTCAGCCGCGGCGTGGAAGGCTTCGGTCCAGGCCGTTTCAGCTGGGAGCAGCGTCCGCGCGACGCTGCCCGGCCGAATCGCTTCGCCGTGGTCCTGCACCTGCTGTCGTACCAGCACAACCGTCGCCTGCGCGTGCGCTGCTTCGCGCCCGACGACGGCCTGCCGGTGGTGACCTCGGTGAGCGACGTGTGGCCGGGCCTGAACTGGTTCGAGCGTGAGGCGTTCGACCTGTACGGCATCATTTTCGAAGGCCACCCGGATCTGCGCCGCATCCTGACGGATTACGGGTTCGTCGGCCATCCGTTCCGCAAGGACTTCCCGCTGATCGGCAACGTCGAAGTGCGCTACGACGAAGAGAAGAAGCGCGTGGTCTACGAGCCGGTCACCTCGGTGGAGCCGCGCGTCGGCGTGCCGCGCGTGATCCGCGACGATGCGCGCTACCAGACCGCCGCCGGTGAACTCGCCGCTTCACAGACGGCAGCGCGTGAGGGCAAGGCATGAGCAATCCGCAATCCGGTACCGCGTTCGCGAGCAATCCTGCCGAAGCGAAGCAGGAAATTCGCAACTACACGTTGAACTTCGGCCCGCAGCATCCTGCCGCGCACGGCGTGCTGCGCCTGATCCTGGAAATGGACGGCGAGACCATCGTGCGCGCCGATCCCCACGTGGGCCTGCTGCACCGGGGCACCGAGAAGCTGGCCGAATCCAAGCCGTTCAACCAGTCGATCGGTTACATGGATCGCCTGGACTACGTGTCGATGATGTGCAACGAGCACGCCTACGTGCGCGCCATCGAAACCCTGATGGGCATCGAGGCGCCGGAGCGCGCTCAGTACATCCGCACGATGTACGACGAAATCACCCGCATCCTGAACCATCTGATGTGGGTCGGCTCCAACGCGCTCGACCTCGGCGCGATGGCGGTCATGCTGTATGCCTTCCGCGAGCGCGAAGAGCTGATGGACTGCTACGAGGCCGTCAGCGGTGCGCGCATGCACGCGGCTTACTACCGTCCCGGCGGCGTCTATCGCGACCTGCCGGACCGGATGCCGAAGTACAAGGAATCGCCCTGGCGCAAGGGCAAGGCGCTGAAGCAGTTAAACCAGGCGCGCGAAGGCTCGCTGCTGGACTTCCTGGAAGATTTCACCAACGAGTTTCCCAAGCGCGTCGACGAGTACGAGACGCTCCTGACCGACAACCGCATCTGGAAGCAGCGTACCGTCGGCATCGGCGTGGTCGCGCCGGAGCAGGCCCGCGCCTGGGGCATGACCGGCGCCATGCTGCGCGGTTCCGGCATCGCCTGGGACCTGCGCAAGAAGCAGCCTTACGCGAAGTACGACGCGGTCGACTTCGACATCCCCGTCGGCGTCAACGGCGACTGCTATGACCGCTACCTGGTCCGCGTCGCCGAGATGCGCCAGTCCAACCGCATCATCCAGCAGTGCGTGAAGTGGCTGAAGGCCAATCCCGGCCCGGTCATGGTGCAGAACTTCAAGGTCGCTCCGCCCTCCCGTGAGGAGATGAAGGACGACATGGAAGCGCTGATCCACCACTTCAAGCTGTTCAGTGAAGGCTACTGCGTGCCGGCCGGCGAGACCTATGCCGCGGTCGAGGCGCCGAAGGGCGAGTTCGGCTGCTACCTGGTGTCGGACGGCGCCAACAAACCGTTCCGCGTGAAGTTGCGCGCGCCCGGTTTCGCGCACCTGTCCTCGATGGACGAGATCGTGCGCGGCCACATGCTCCCCGACGTCGTCGCGATGATCGGCACTTATGACCTGGTATTTGGTGAGGTGGACCGATGAGGGCCACGGGTAATTTCGAAGCGGCGCAGAACGTCGATCCGCTGGTGGCGTTGAGCGACAAGACGCGCGCGCACATCGATCATTGGCTGACCAAGTTCCCGCCGGACCGCAAGCGTTCCGCGGTGCTGCAGGGCCTGCATGCCGCGCAGGAGCAGAACGAAGGCTGGCTGACCGACGAACTGATCGCTGCCGTCGCCAAGTATCTCGACCTGCCGCCGGTGTGGGCCTACGAGGTCGCCAGTTTCTACTCGATGTTCGAGACCGAGAAGGTCGGCCGCAACAACGTCGCCTTCTGCACCAACATCAGCTGCTGGCTCAATGGCGCGCAGGACCTGGTCGCGCACGCGGAGAAAAAGCTGGGCTGCAAGCTGGGCGAATCCACCGCCGACGGCCGCGTGTACCTGAAGCGCGAAGAAGAGTGCGTGGCCGCGTGCTGCGGCGCGCCGGTGGTCGTGATCAACGGCCACTACCACGAGAATCTCACGCCGGCGAAGGTCGACGAGCTGCTGGACGGTTTGGAGTAAGCGCATGGCAGGCCATTCTCACTATTCCGAAGGCTACGGCCCGGTCGGTCCCGCTCCGAAGGAGCACCAGGCCGTCTACACCACGCTGCACTTCGACAA
This sequence comes from Pseudoxanthomonas sp. G3, assembly GCF_057654715.1. Lineage (NCBI taxonomy): Bacteria > Pseudomonadati > Pseudomonadota > Gammaproteobacteria > Lysobacterales > Lysobacteraceae > Pseudoxanthomonas > Pseudoxanthomonas sp. G3. The sequence continues at coordinate 2,605,515 of NZ_CM172805.1, read as the reverse complement.
GCCCTGGTCGTACGAGAACTACCTCAAGACCGGCGGTTACGCCGCGCTGCGCAAGATCATCGAAGAGAAGATCCCGCCGGCCGACGTCGTCGAGATGGTCAAGCAGTCCGGCCTGCGCGGCCGCGGCGGCGCGGGCTTCCCGACCGGCCTGAAGTGGAGCTTCATGCCCAAGGGCGACATGCAGAAGTACATCCTCTGCAATTCGGACGAATCCGAGCCGGGCACCGCCAAGGACCGCGACATCCTGCGCTACAACCCGCATGCCGTGATCGAGGGCATGGCGATCGCCTGCTACGCCACCGGTTCGACCGTGGGCTACAACTACCTGCGCGGCGAGTTCCACCACGAACCGTTCGAGCACCTGGAAGAAGCCACCGCCGAAGCCTACAAGCACGGCTGGCTGGGCAAGAACATCCTCGGCTCGGGCGTGGACATCGACCTGTACAACGCGCTCGGCGCGGGCGCCTACATCTGCGGCGAAGAAACCGCTCTGATGGAGTCGCTGGAAGGCAAGAAGGGCCAGCCGCGCTTCAAGCCGCCGTTCCCGGCCAATTTCGGCCTGTACGGCAAGCCGACCACGATCAACAACACCGAAACCTACGCGTCGGTGCCCGCCATCGTGCGCAATGGCGCCGAGTGGTTCATGAACCTGGGCAAGCCCAACAACGGCGGCTGCAAGATATTTTCGGTCTCCGGCCACGTCGCGAAGCCGGGCAACCACGAGATCCGCCTGGGTACGCCGTTCGCCGAGCTGCTCGAGCTGTGCGGCGGCATGCGTGAAGGCCGCAAGCTCAAGGCCGTCATTCCGGGTGGGTCCTCGATGCCGGTGTTGCCCGGCGAAGTGATGATGGGCCTGACGATGGACTACGACAGCATCCAGAAAGCCGGCTCCGGCCTGGGTTCCGGTGCCGTCGTGGTGATGGACGACACCACCTGCATGGTGCGTGCGTGCCAGCGCATCGCGCGGTTCTACTACAAGGAAAGCTGCGGCCAGTGCACGCCGTGCCGCGAAGGCACCGGCTGGATGTACCGCATGCTGACCCGCGTGGCCGAGCACAAGGCCACGCTCGAGGACCTGCAGACCCTGCGCGCGGCGGCGGGCCAGATCGAAGGCCACACCATCTGCGCGTTCGGCGAAGCCGCCGCGTGGCCGGTGCAGGGCATGCTGCGCCATTTCTGGCACGAATTCGAATACGCGATCATCAACAAGCGTTTCCTCGTCGATGACGAGCGCGACGGCACGGTGGTCCGTTCCAACCTGGAGGTGGCCGCGTGAGTGCGCAGCCCGTAAATCCAAACCTGCCGCCGGACCACGTCACCGTCTTCATCGACGGGCAGGAGCTGGCCGCGCCGAAGGGTTCGATGATCATCCAGGCCGCCGACAAGGCCGGCATCCCGATCCCGCGCTTCTGTTACCACGAGAAGCTGCCGATCGCCGCCAACTGCCGCATGTGCCTGGTGGAAGTCGAGAAGATGCCGAAGCCGGCGCCGGCCTGCGCCACGCCGGTGATGGACGGCATGAAGATCGCCACGCGCAGCGACAAGGCGTTGAAGTCGCAGCGCAACGTGATGGAATTCCTGCTGATCAACCACCCGCTGGATTGCCCGATCTGCGACCAGGGCGGCGAATGCGAACTGCAGGATCTCTCGCTGGGCTACGGCCGCTCGGTCAGCCGTTTCCAGGAGCGCAAGCGCGTGGTGCCGGACGAGGACATCGGTCCGCTGGTCGCCACCGAGATGACCCGCTGCATCCAGTGCACGCGCTGCGTGCGCTTCACCGCGGACATCGCCGGCACGTATGAGCTGGGCGGCATGTACCGTGGCGAGAACCTCCAGATCGGCACCTACGACGGCAAGCCGCTGACCACCGAAATCTCCGGCAACGTCATCGACGTGTGTCCGGTGGGTGCGCTGACCAACAAGGTGTTCCAGTTCCGCGCCCGTCCGTGGGAACTGATCGCACGCGAATCCGTCGGTTTCCATGATGCGATGGGTTCCAACGTGTTCTATCACTCGCGCCGGGGCCAGGTGCTGCGCACCGTCCCGCGCGAGAACGAAGCCGTCAACGAATGCTGGCTGTCCGACCGCGACCGTTATTCGCACCAGGGCCTGTATGCCGACGACCGCGCGGTGAAGCCGCTGCAGAAGGTCAACGGTGAGTGGCGCGAAGTCTCCTGGGCCGAAGGACTGGCCGCGGCCGCCGAGATCCTGCGCGCGAACCGCGGCGACAGCCTTGGCGTGCTGGTGCATCCGGCGGTGTCGAACGAGGAGGGTGGCCTGCTGGCGAAGCTCGCCGACGGCCTCGGCACGGGCAACCTGGATCACCGCATCAACAACCGTGACTTCTCCGATGGCGCGGTCGCCCAGCCGTTCGCGTTGCCGCTGGCGGAGATCGAACAGGCCGATGTCATCGTGCTGTTCGGCACCAACATTCGTCACGAGCTGCCGCTGCTGCACCAGCGCATCCGCAAGGCCGTCCGCAAGGGCGCCAAGGTGCACGTGGTCAATCCGGTCGACTTCGATTTCGCCTTCAGCATCGCCGGCAAGCACATCGTGGCGCCGTCGCAACTGGGGGGCGCGCTCAACGACACCGCACTGCGCGACGTCGCCAAGGCTGGCAATCGTGCGGTCGTGGTCGTCGGCGGCATCGCCGAGAATCACCCGCAGGCCGCCGCGCTGCGTGCGGCTGCCAGTGAGTTCGCCGCCGCGACCGGCGCTTCGCTATGCCGCATCCCGCAGGGAGCCAACGCCGTCGGTCTGGCGCGCCAAGGCGTGTTGCCGAGCGGCCGCGACGTAGCGGGCATGTTCGCCGAGCCGCGCAACGCCTACATCATCTACGGCATCGAGCCGGGCCTGGATTTCGCCGACACGCCGGCCGCCACCAAGGCACTGGTCTCGGCGAAAGTGGTGGCGTTCAGCCACTTCGCCTGCAAGTCCACGCGCGACGTGGCCGACGTGATCCTGCCGATCGGCGCGCTGCCGGAGATCGAGGCCACGCTGACCAATCTCGATGGCAAGGCCCAGCATACGCAGGCCGCCGGCAAGCTGCCGGGCGAAGCGCGCGAGGGTTGGAGGGTGCTGCGCGCGCTGGGCGGGGAGCTGCAACTGGCCGGCTTCGAGTTCGCCGATGTGGCGGGCATGCGCGACGCCATCGCCCATCCCAAGGCCGTATCCGTGGCCACCTCGGCGGCGCCTGCCGCGCAGGGCCAGGGACTGGAATTGGCGGTCAGCGCCGCGATCTACCGCACCGACGGAACGGTCCGCCGTGCGGAAGCGCTGCAGGCGCATCCGCTGAACACCGGCGCGCGCATCGTTCTCAATCCGACCGATGCACAAGCTGCCGGCGTGGCCGACGGCCAGGTGGCCAAGGTCGGCAACGGCATCGGCACCGCGGCGCTGCCGGTGGTGGTGGATGCCCGCGTCGCCGCGGGCGCGGCCTGGATCGAAAGTGGTTACGGCGCCACGGCTCCGCTGGGTGCCGGACGCGTGACGGTGGTGAGCGCATGAACGAACTGTTGATCAACGCCGTTGGCCCGCTGCGCGAGTGGTTCTTCGGGCTGGGCGACATCGGCATGGTGTTGTGGATCGTGCTGAAGATCCTGGTGATCGCCATGCCGGTGATCATCTCGGTCGCGTTCTACGTGGTGTGGGAGCGCAAGCTGATCGGCTGGATGCACGTGCGCCACGGGCCGATGTACGTGGGCATGGGTCTGTTCCAGGCCTTCGCCGACGTCTTCAAGCTGCTGTTCAAGGAAATCATCCAGCCCAGCAGCGCGCAGAAGGCGATGTACGTGATCGCGCCGCTGATCGTGCTGGCGCCGGCGTTCGCGGCGTGGGCGGTGGTGCCGTTCGACTACCAGTTGGTGCTCTCCAACGCCAATGCCGGCCTGCTGTACCTGCTCGCGATGACGTCGCTGGGCGTCTACGGCATCATCATCGCAGGCTGGGCGTCGAACTCGAAATACGCGTTCCTGGGCGCGATGCGCTCGGCCGCGCAGGTCGTCAGCTACGAGATCGCGATGGGCTTCGCGCTGGTGGGCGTGCTGATCGCCGCCGGCAGCCTGAACCTGACCGACATCGTGATGGCGCAGGCAGGCAATGCCGGCTTCTTCGAGTGGTTCTGGCTGCCGCTGTTCCCGCTCTTCATCGTCTACTGGGTGTCTGGCGTCGCCGAAACCAACCGCTCGCCGTTCGACGTGGTGGAAGGCGAATCAGAAATCGTGGCCGGCCACATGGTGGAGTATTCGGGCGCGGCGTTCGCGCTGTTCTTCCTGGCCGAATACGCCAACATGATCCTGGTCAGCTTCCTGGTGTCGCTGTTTTTCCTCGGTGGCTGGCTGAGCCCGCTGCAGGGCTGGATCACCGCCGACGTGTCGCCCTGGATCAACTGGATCTGGACCGGCGGCTGGCCTTGGCTGCTGCTGAAGGTGTTGTTCTTCGCCAGCGCCTACATCTGGTTCCGCGCCAGCTTCCCGCGTTACCGCTACGACCAGATCATGCGCCTGGGCTGGAAGGTGTTCATTCCGCTCACGATCTTCTGGATCGCGGTGACGGCGTTGCTGGTGTTCTTCGGCGTGTTCGAGAAGGGTGTGTAAGACATGAGCAAGGTTGTGCACTACTTCAAGAGCCTGATGCTGCTGGAACTGCTCCAGGGCCTGTGGCTGACGCTGAAGTACACCTTCAAGCCGAAGTACACGCTGATGTACCCGATGGAGAAGTTCCCGCAGTCGCCACGCTTCCGCGGCTTGCATGCGCTGCGCCGCTATCCGAACGGCGAGGAACGCTGCATCGCGTGCAAGCTGTGCGAGGCCGTGTGCCCCGCATTGGCGATCACCATCGATTCGGCCCCGCGCGAAGACGGTACCCGCCGCACCACGCGCTACGACATCGATCTGTTCAAGTGCATCTATTGCGGCTTCTGCGAAGAGAGCTGCCCGGTGGACTCGATCGTAGAAACGCACGTGCTGGAGTACCACTTCGACAAGCGCGGGCAGAACATCGTCACCAAGCCGCAGCTGCTGGCGATCGGAGACCGGCTGGAAGCCGAGATCGCCGAGCGCCGCGCCGCCGACGCCGCCTTCCGTTGAGGTCCGAAGCATGGATTGGGTCCTGATCAGTTTCTACGCTTTCGCCTCCGTCGCGGTCATTGCCGCCGGCGCGGTGATCAGCGTGCGCAACCCGGTGCATGCCGTGCTGTGCCTCATCCTGACGTTCTTCTCGGTGGCTTGCACGTGGCTGCTGGTGGGCGCCGAGTTCCTGGGCGTGGCCCTGATCCTCGTCTACGTGGGCGCGGTGATGGTGCTGTTCCTGTTCGTGGTGATGATGCTCGACATCGACATCGTGAAGATCCGCGAAGGCTGGGTGAAGTTCCTGCCGATCGGCCTGCTGGTGGCCGTGGTGATGCTGGGCCAGATGCTGGTGCTGATCGGCATCAAGGCGCGCACCGCCACGCCGTTCCCGGACAACGCCGCGTCCGCGGCGGCCGACGTCTCCAATACCGCGTGGCTGGCGCGCACGCTGTTTACCGAATTCCTGCTGCCGTTCGAGTTCGCGGCCGTCATCCTGACCGTCGCCGTCGTGGCCGCGGTGATGCTGACGCTGCGCAAGCGCACCGGCACCAAGACGCAGGACCCGGCTGAGCAGTCGCGAGTGAAGGCCAGCGACCGCATCCGCATGGTGTCGATGCCCGCCGAGAAGCCGGTACGCGACGTGCCGGCCAGCGCGCCGGTGGAAGGGGAGGGCAAGGCATGATTTCCGTAGGCCATCTGTTGGCGCTCGGCGCGGTGCTGTTCTGCATCAGCCTGGCGGGCATCTTCCTCAACCGGAAGAACGTCATCGTCCTGCTGATGTCGATCGAGCTGATGCTGCTGTCGGTCAACATCAACTTCGTCGCGTTCTCGCGCGAGCTGGGCGACGCCGCCGGGCAGATCTTCGTGTTCTTCATCCTCACTGTGGCCGCGGCCGAGGCCGCCATCGGCCTGGCGATCCTGGTCACCCTGTTCCGCACGCGGCGCACGATCAACGTGGCCGAAGTCGATACGCTCAAAGGCTGATGCACCGATGACCGGTATGGAAGTCCTCCTCTCCAAGAACGTGCTGCTGGCCATCGTGCTGGCGCCGCTGCTGGGCTCGATCATCGCCGGCCTGTTCGGCCGGGTGGTGGGCCGCGCTGGCGCGCACACCGCCACCATCCTGGGCGTGGCGGTCAGCTGCGCGTTGTCGTGCTGGGTGCTGTATCAGCTGGTGGTGCAGGGCGCGTCGCCGTTCAACGAGAACCTTTACACGTTCTTCGAGGTCGGCAACTACGCCGGCCACGTCGGTTTCATGATCGACAAGCTCACGGCGATGATGATGGTCGTCGTGACGTTCGTGTCGCTGCTGGTCCATCTGTACACCATCGGCTACATGGCCGAGGACCCGGGGTACCAACGGTTCTTCAGCTACATCTCGCTGTTCACCTTCAGCATGCTGGTGCTGGTGATGAGCAACAACTTCCTGCAGCTGTTCTTCGGCTGGGAAGCGGTGGGCCTGGTGTCCTATCTGCTGATCGGTTTCTGGTTCAAGCGCCCGACGGCGATCTTCGCCAACATGAAGGCGTTCCTGGTCAACCGTGTCGGCGATTTCGGCTTCCTGCTGGGTATCGGTTGCGTGCTGCTGATGTTCGGTACGCTGGACTACGCCACGGTGTTCGCCAACGCCACGCTGCTCGCCGGCAAGGCCGTGCCGGTGTGGTCGGGCGCTGTAACCCTGTTCGGGCACACCACGCAGCTGCTCGATCAGCCGGTTGTCTGGTCGATGGCCACGCTGACCTGCATCTGCCTGTTCATCGGTGCCATGGGCAAGTCGGCACAGGTGCCGCTGCATGTCTGGCTGCCGGATTCGATGGAAGGCCCCACCCCGATCTCGGCGCTGATCCATGCCGCGACGATGGTGACCGCCGGCATCTTCATGGTGGCGCGCATGTCGCCGCTGTTCGAGCTGTCGCAAACCGCGCTCGACTTCGTGCTGTTCATCGGTGCGACGACTGCGCTGTTCACCGGCTTGATCGGCATCGTGCAGAACGACATCAAGCGCGTGGTGGCCTACTCCACGTTGTCGCAGCTGGGCTACATGACGGTGGCGCTGGGTGTGTCGGCCTACTCGGCGGCCGTGTTTCACCTGATGACGCACGCCTTCTTCAAGGCGCTGCTGTTCCTGGCCGCGGGCTCGGTGATCATCGGCATGCACCACGAGCAGGACATGCGGAAGATGGGCGGCCTGCGCAAGTACATGCCGATCACCTGGATCACCAGCCTGATCGGCACCTTGGCCCTGGTCGGCACGCCGTTCTTCTCGGGCTTCTACTCGAAGGACGTCATTATCGAAGCGGCGCACCACCATCACGAGGTGGCGCACGAGCTGGGCGAGAAGATGTCCGAAATGGGCGTGATGGCGGCCCAGGGCTACCAAGGGCCGAGCGAGTGGATCGCGACGTACGGCTACTGGGCGGTGTTGCTGGGCGTGTTCGTGACCAGTTTCTACAGCTTCCGCCTGCTGTACCTGACCTTCCACGGGAAGGAACGCTTCCGCGATGCGCACGACGACCATGCCCACGGGCACGATGCGCATGACGGCCACGCACACGAGGAGCATGGTCACGACGATCATGGCCACCACGGACCGCATGAGCCCCACGAGTCGCCGTGGGTGGTGACGGTCCCGCTGGTGCTGCTGGCGATCCCGTCCATCCTGATCGGCATGTTCACTGCCGGCCCGATGCTGTTCGGCACCTCCTGGAACGACGCCCATCATCTGGTGACGCCGTTCTTCCAGGGTGCGATCGATTTCATTCGCCTCGATCCATCGTTGGCGACGTCCCCGCGCGATACGGTGATGGCGCTCCTGCCGGAATGGCACGGTGCGATCAAGTTCGCGCTTCACAGCGTGCAGACCCCCGCGCTGTGGCTGGCCTTCGGCGGCTTTGCGCTGGCGACCTTCCTGTACCTGCTCAAGCCGGAACTGCCGGGCAAGATCCGCCACAGCCCGGTGGGCGCCTTCCTGACCAACATCCTGGACAAGAAGTACTGGGCCGACCACCTGTGGATCAACGGATTCGCCGGCGGTGGCGTGAAGCTCGGCCAGGTGTCCCGTGCGATCGACAGTCATGTCATCGATGGCGCGGCGGTCAACGGCACGGCGAAGCTGGTCGACCTGGGGGCGCAGCTGTTGCGCAAGACCCAGTCCGGCTACCTGTACCACTACGCGTTCGCGATGATCATCGGCCTGATCCTGCTGCTGGGCGCGGTCATCAAGTTTTGGCAGTAACGACCTGACGTAGTCCGATTCAACGGAACGTCCTGGCGAAGAACTCAACGGATACCACAACGTGTCGAACTGGCCCCTGCTTAGTGTTCTGATCTGGCTGCCCATCCTGGGTGGCGCGCTGGTGCTCGCGCTCGGCAACGCCCGCGCGGGCGCGGCCCGTTGGCTGAGCCTGGCGGTGGCGGTGCTGACTTTCGTGTTCAGCCTGGGCCTGCTGAGTGGCTTTGACTACGCCAACCCGGGCCTGCAGTTCGTCGAGAGCCACGCCTGGATCCCGAGCTTCGACATCCACTACAACCTTGGCGCCGATGGCATCGCCGTGGCGCTGCTGCTGCTCAACACGCTGATCACGGTGCTGACGCTGGCGGGTGCGTGGGGTTCGGTGAACAAGCGCGTGGCCCAGTACGTGGCGGCGTTCCTGATCCTCGAGGGCCTGACCAACGGCATCTTCGCCGCCAGCGACGCGGTGCTGTTCTACGTGTTCTTCGAGGCGATGCTGATCCCGATGTTCCTGATCATCGGCGTCTGGGGCGGGCCGCGCCGCATCTACGCGTCGTTGAAGTTCTTCTTGTACACGTTCCTCGGCTCGGTGCTGATGTTGGTCGGCCTGGTGTATCTGTACATCAAGGGCGGCAGCTTCCAGCTGGCCGACCTGTACGCAATGCCGCTGACCGCGAAAGAGCAGACCTGGTTGTTCTTCGCCTTCCTCATCGCCTTCGCGGTGAAGATCCCGATGTTCCCGGTGCACACCTGGTTGCCGGATGCGCACGTCGAAGCACCGACCGCCGGCTCGGTGATCCTGGCGGCGATCGCGCTGAAGATCGGCGGCTACGGCCTGCTGCGTTTCAGCCTGCCGATCGTGCCGGATGCCGGCCATGAGTGGTCGACCTTTGTCATCGTGCTGTCGCTGATCGCCGTGGTCTACGTGGGCCTGGTGGCGCTGGTGCAGGACGACATGAAAAAGCTGATCGCCTATTCGTCGGTCTCGCACATGGGCTTCGTCACCCTGGGCATCTTCGTCGCCTTCACCCTGGTGCGCGATTACGGCAATCTCGACGGTGCCCGCCTCGGCCTGCAGGGCGCGATGGTGCAGATGATCAGCCACGGCTTCATCTCGGGCGCGATGTTCACCTGCGTCGGCGTGCTGTACGACCGCATGCACACCCGCATGATCAAGGACTACGGCGGCGTCATCAACACGATGCCGTGGTTCGGCGCGTTCTTCATCCTGTTCGGCATGGCCAACTCCGGCCTGCCGGGTACCAGCGGTTTCGTCGGCGAGTTCATGGTGATCCTGGCCGCGTTCCAGCAGCACCCGCTGATCGCGTTCTTCGCCGCCGCCACCCTAGTGATCGGCGCCGCCTACACCCTGTGGCTGGTGAAGCGCGTGATCCTGGGCGACGTGGCGAACGCGCACGTGGCCGAACTGAAAGACATCTCCCTGCGCGAGGCGGTGGTGCTGGGCGGCTTCGCGGCGTGTGTGCTGGCGCTGGGCGTGTATCCCAAGCCGCTGACCGACCTGATGGAGCCGTCGATCGCGCAACTGGCGATGCAGCTCGCCAACAGCAAGCTGTAAGGACGAACCATGACGACGCCGATGCCCATCTCCGCCGCCGACCTGCAGCCGCTGCTGCCCGAGTTGACCCTCATCGCGGGCGCGTTCGCGCTGCTGATGCTGGACCTGTTCCTCGATAATTCCCGTCGGGTCATCACCCACGCGCTGACGCTGGTCATCATGGCCGCGGTGGTCTGGATGCTGGCGACCGGCGTGGGCGGGCAGGGCAGCGTGTTCAGCGGCATGTTCGTGCGCGACACCCTGGCCGACGTCAGCAAGGTCGTGATCGTCGCGATCAGCGCGCTCTCGCTGGTATACGGCTGGCCCTACCTGCGCGAGCGCAACCTGTATCCGGGCGAGGCGCCGGTGCTGGTGATGTTCGCCACCGCCGGCATGATGATGATGGTGTCCGCCGGCAGCTTGGTGATGATGTACCTGGGCCTGGAACTGCTGGCCCTGTGCTCGTACGCACTGGTCGCCCTGAACCGCGACGACGGGCTGTCGACCGAAGCGGCGATGAAGTACATCGTGCTCGGTTCGCTCGCCTCCGGCCTGCTGCTGTACGGCATGTCGCTGGTGTATGGCGCGACCGGTTCGCTGCACCTGCCAGCGATCTTCCAGGCCACGGGCGACGCGCTCGCCGGCGGCGGCGAGCAGCGCCTGCTGCTCCTGACCGGCGTGGTGTTCATGGTGGCAGGCGTGGCGTTCAAGCTGGGCGCGGCGCCGTTCCACATGTGGCTGCCTGACGTCTACCAGGGCGCCCCGACGCCGGTGACGCTGTTCATCAGCGCGGCGCCCAAGTTGGCGGCCTTCGGCATGGCATTCCGCCTGCTGCAGGACGGCGTGGGCCCGGCCGCGGCGCAGTGGCAGTGGCTGCTGGCGGGCCTGGCTGCCGCCTCGCTGGTGATCGGTAACGTCATTGCCATCGCGCAGACCAACCTCAAGCGCATGCTGGCGTACTCCACGGTGTCGCACGTGGGCTTCCTGCTGGTCGGCTTTGCCGGGGGCGGCGAGGTCGGTTACGCGGCCGCGCTGTTCTATGCGATCAGCTACGCGATCATGTCGGCGGCCGCCTTTGGCGCCATCATCGTGCTGTCGCGCCAGGGGTTCGAGGCCGACAGGATCGACGACTTCAAGGGGCTGAACGCCCGCAACCCCTGGCAGGCCGGCCTGGTGCTGTGCGTGATGGCGTCGCTGGCCGGCATCCCCCCGTTCCTGGGCTTCTGGGCGAAGCTGGTGGTGCTGGGCGCCGCGGTGAACGGCGGCTTCCTGTGGCTGTCGATCTTGGGCGTTCTGTGCGCAGTGATCGGCGCGTTCTATTACCTGCGCGTCATCAAGGTGATGTATTTCGACGAGCCGGTGGGCGAAGTGCCGCCGCCGCGCGCCGATCGCGTGGTGCCGCTGGTGTTCGGCGTGAACGCGCTGGGCTTGTTGGCGTTGGGCATCGCCTGGAACCCGATCATGGCGTGGTGCAAGCTGGCGTTCGCCGGCTGAGGCCCGAAAAACAGGCGTTTCCTTCGCCGGCAGCGTGCCGCCGGCAACGCGTGATGAACGCGATGCCTCATTGAGGTGCACGCCAAGGCTTGCAAAGCCGCGGCGTATTCATCATAATTTCGCTTCTGCTGCGGGGTGGAGCAGTCTGGCAGCTCGTCGGGCTCATAACCCGAAGGTCGCAGGTTCAAATCCTGCCCCCGCTACCAAGTTTTCCGGCTCATCGATCGGGTTTCCCGATCCGATGTTCCGGGCAACTCGGGCACGCAACGACGCATGTTCCCGTCGTTGCACCGACATCCAGCGTTATCGGACAAGGGGCCCGCCGGGCCCCTTGTCGTTTCTGGCGTCACCGATCCGCATCCACGACTGCATGGCGTAGACCCCCGTGAGCGAGAAGGCCCACCACATCGCCGAACTGCTGGCCCCGACCGTCGAGTCGCTGGGGCTCGAGCTGCTCGGCATCGAGTACCTGCCGGCGTCCGGCGGCGCCACGCTGCGCCTGTACATCGACGTGCAGGAAGCCGAGCGCGCCACCCGCCACGTCAACATCGACGATTGCGAAGCGGTGAGCCGCGAGGTTTCCGCCCGTTTGGACGTCGAAGATCCGATCACCGGCAACTACACGCTGGAAGTGTCCTCGCCCGGCGTGGACCGTCCGCTGTTCAGCCTGGCCCACTACGCGCGCTTCCTCGGCGAATCGGCCAAGGTGGTCATGAAGCTGCCGCAGGAGGGTCGTCGCCGCCTGCAGGGCGTGATCACCCGGATCGAAGACGGCGATATCGTGTTCACCGTCGACGGCACCGAGCTGAAGGTGGCGTTCGATAATATCGACAAGGCGCGCCTGGTCCCCGACTGGGCGGCGCTGGGCCTGGCGCCCGAGAAACCCGGTGGCGGCCGCAAGGCCGCTGCCAAGGCCGGCGACGCCAAGCGCGCGCCGGCGAAGCAAGCCAAGAAAAAACCCAACCAACCGGCGGCCCGCAAGCCGCGCGCGGAGTGATCAATGAGTAAGGAATTGTTGCTGGTCGTTGACGCGGTGGCGAACGAGAAGGGCGTGCCGCGCGAAGTCATCTTCGATGCCATCGAGGCCGCGCTGGCGTCCGCCGCCAAGAAGCGCTACCTGGATCAGGACGTGTCTGTGCGCGTCACCATCGACCACAAGGACGGCAGCTACGAGACGTTCCGTCGCTGGGAAGTCGTGGCCGACGACGTGGTGATGGAATCGCCGGACCGCCAGATCCGCCTGATGGATGCCGAGGACGAGGCCGAAGGCGCCGAGGTCGGCGACTGGATCGAAGAGAAGATCGAAAACCCGGACTTCGGCCGCATCGCGGCGCAGGCCGCCAAGCAGGTCATCGTGCAGCGCGTCCGCGAGGCCGAGCGCGCGCAGGTGGTCGATGCGTGGAAGGACCGCGTGGGCGAGCTGGTGACCGGCGTGGTCAAGCGCGCCGAGCGCGGCAACATCTACGTGGACCTGGGCGGCAATGCCGAGGCCTTCATCCCGAAGGACAAGGGCATCCCGCGCGACGTGCTGCGCGCCGGCGACCGCGTCCGCGGCTACCTGTTCGACGTACGCTACGAACCGCGTGGCCCGCAGCTGTTCATCAGCCGCGCGGCGCCCGAGTTCATGATCGAACTGTTCAAGCTCGAAGTGCCGGAAGTGGGCCAGGGCCTGGTCGAGATCAAGGCCTGCGCGCGTGATCCGGGCGACCGCGCCAAGATCGCCGTGCTCGCGCACGACACCCGCACCGATCCCATCGGCGCCTGCATCGGCATGCGCGGTTCGCGCGTCCAGGCCGTGAGCAACGAGCTCAACGGCGAGCGCGTGGACATCGTGCTGTGGAACGACAACCCGGCCACCTTCGTCATCAACGCGATGGCGCCGGCCGAGGTGCAGTCGATCATCGTCGATGAAGAAAAGCATTCGATGGACCTGGCCGTGGCGGAAGACCGCCTGGCGCAGGCGATCGGCAAGGGCGGCCAGAACGTGCGCCTGGCCAGCCGCCTGACCGGCTGGCAGCTCAACGTCATGACCGCCGACCAGGTCCAGGCCAAGAGCGAGGCCGAGCAGGCCGTCGCCCGCCAGTTGTTCATGGACAGGCTGGAAGTGGACGACGAGATCGCCGCCATCCTGGTCGCCGAAGGCTTCAGCACGGTCGAGGAAATCGCCTACGTTCCGGTCGGCGAACTGCTGGCCGTCGAAGGCTTCGACGAGGACATCGTCGAGGAGCTGCGCTCGCGCGCCCGCGACGCGCTGCTGAACGAGGCGCTGGCCGAGGAAGAGGGCCTGGAGGAGAACCAGCCGGCCGAGGACCTGCTGGCCCTGGACGGCATGGACGAGGAAACCGCGTTCGCGCTGGCCTCGCATGGCGTCCGCACCAGCGAGGACCTGTCCGACCTGGCCGCCGACGAAGTGGTCGAGTTCGGCATCGAGGGGCTGGACGAAGCGCGCGCCGCCGCGCTGATCCTGGCCGCGCGTGCCGATGAGATTGCCCGTTTGGAGCGTGGTGCGTGAGCGCCACCGGGGCCCGCCTGGACCGCGGCGCATGAGCCGGCGATGAACACCGCCCTGGCACCCGCAGGGCTTAGAATCCGCGTTCCCTTCTGGGTTGGAGGGGCGCAACACAGAACCTAGGATCCGAATGTCGCAGCAAACCACCATCCGCAAGCTCGCCGAACTGGTCAATACGCCGGTCGAGAAACTGCTGGAGCAGCTGGCCGAGGCCGGCATGAGCTTCAGCGGTCCCGACCAGGTCGTGACCAGCATGGAAAAAGTGAAGCTGCTCGGCTTCCTCAAGCGCTCGCACGGCAAGACCGAGAGCGCCGCGGATGATGCCGCGCCCAAGAAGATCACCCTGGCCCGCCGCAAGGTGCAGGAAGTGACCGTCGCCGCCGGCCGTACCAAGACCACGGTCAACGTCGAGGTCCGCCAGAAGCGCACCTACGTCAAGCCGACCGACGCCGAGTCCGCCGCGACCAACTGGCAGAACGAAGCCGATCCGGAGCGCGCCGAGATCCTGCGCAAGCTGGAGGAATCCCGCCAGCGCAACCTCGACGAACAGCAGCGCCTGGCCCAGGAAGACGCCAAGCGGGCCGAGGAGCTCGAGCGCCGTCGCCAGGAAGAAGCCGCTGCCCGCGCCGAAGCCGAGGCTGCGCGTGCGCAGGCCGATGCCGAGGCTGCCGCGCTGGCGGCCGGCGCCGTGGCCGTGGATGGCGACGAAGCGCCGCGTCCGGCCAAGCCGGGTACGCCGGGGCACCACGTGCCGAAGATGGTCGTGCGCAAGGATCCGCCGCGCACCGACGATCGCAACAATACCGCCGCCGCCAAGCACAAGACCCGCGGGTCGCACGCGATGGTGGCCGGCGTCGAGGACGACGACAACACCAGCCGCTTCGCCGGCCAGCTGCACCTGTCGGCGGCCGATCGTGCTCGCCGGGGCGCCTCGCGTGGCAAGCCCAAGCCGCAGCGTCGCCATGAGCAGAGCCGCGGTGGCGGCGGTGCGCACGGTTTCGAACGTCCGACGGCCCCGATCGTGCGTGAAGTCGCGATCGGCGAAACCATTACCGTGGCCGACCTGGCGCAGAAGCTCGCGCTGAAGGGCGGCGACGTGGTGAAGGCGCTGTTCAAGATGGGCGTGATGGCCACCATCACCCAGACCATCGACCACGACACCGCCGCGCTGATCACCGAAGAGCTCGGCCACAAGGCCGTGCGTGCCGACGCCAACGACGTCGAGAACGAACTGCTGGCCCACTCGGAAGAGCAGCAGGGCGAAAAGGTCGCGCGTCCGCCGGTGGTCACCATCATGGGCCACGTCGACCACGGCAAGACCTCGCTGCTGGACTACATCCGCCGCACCAAGATCGCCAGTGGCGAGGCCGGCGGCATCACCCAGCACATCGGCGCCTACCACGTGGAGACGCCGAAGGGTGTCATCAGCTTCCTGGATACCCCGGGCCACGCGGCGTTCACCGCGATGCGCGCCCGCGGTGCCAAGCTGACCGATATCGTGGTGCTGGTCGTGGCCGCGGACGACGGCGTCATGCCGCAGACCCGCGAGGCCATCCAGCACGCCAAGGCGGCCAAGGTGCCGCTGATCGTGGCCGTCAACAAGATCGACAAGTCCGACGCCGACCCGCTGCGCGTGAAGAACGAGCTGCTGGCCGAGGAAGTCGTGGCCGAAGAATTCGGCGGCGACACCCAGATGGTCGAGATCTCGGCCAAGACGGGCCAGGGCGTGGACAACCTGCTGGATGCCATCTCCATCCAGGCCGAACTGCTGGAGCTGAAGGCCGTGGAAGAAGGCCGTGCCAGCGGCGTGGTCATCGAGTCCTCGCTGGACAAGGGCCGCGGTCCGGTCGCGACGGTGCTGGTGCAGCAGGGCACCCTGAAGAAGGGCGACTACCTGGTGTGCGGCATCCAGTACGGCCGCGTGCGCGCGCTGTTCGACGAAACCGGCGGCCAGCCGCCGTCGGCCGGTCCGTCCATCCCGGTGCAGGTGCTCGGCCTGTCGGGCGTGCCCGAAGCGGGCGACGATTTCGTCGTCGTCGGCGACGAGCGCCTGGCCAAGGACGTGGCGCAGCAACGCGATGCCAAGCGCCGCGAATCGCGCCTGGTCCAGTCCGCCGGCAGCCGCATGGAAGACATCATGGCGCAGCTGGGCAAGGGCGAGGGCCAGCTCAGCCTGAACCTGATCATCAAGGCCGACGTGCAGGGTTCGGTGGAAGCGCTGCGCCATTCGCTGACCGCGCTGTCCAACGAATCGATCCGCATCAACATCATCAGCTCCGGCGTGGGCGGCATCACCGAGTCCGACGCCAACTCCGCGGTCACCTCCAAGGCGACCGTCATCGGCTTCAACGTGCGTGCCGACGCCTCCGCGCGCCGCATCATCGAATCCAATGGCGTGGACCTGCGTTACTTCTCGATCATCTATGACGTGATCGATCAGGTGAAGCAGGTGGCCTCCGGCCTGCTGGGCGTGGAGATCCGCGAAGAGATCATCGGTATCGCCGAAGTGCGCGACGTGTTCCGCAGCTCCAAGTTTGGTGCGGTCGCGGGCTGCATGGTGGTCGAGGGCGTGGTCAAGCGGAACAAGCCTATCCGCGTGCTGCGCGCCAGCACCGTGGTGTTCGAAGGCGAACTGGAATCGCTGCGCCGCTTCAAGGAGAACGTCGACGAAGTGCGTAACGGCACCGAGTGCGGCATCGGCGTGAAGGCTTACAACGACGTGCAGCCGGGCGACCAGATCGAGTGCTTCGAGCGCATCGAAGTGCAGCGCACGCTGTGAGGCAAGGAGTGAGTGGAAAGGAGTAAGGAGTGAACGAAAGCCACGCCGACGAACCTCCACTCGCTACCGCCGCTTTTGTCCTACCTCACTTCTCACTCCTCTCCGCTCACTCCTCGCTCAATGCCCACCAAGTCCTTCCACCGCACCGACCGCGTGTCCGCCCAGCTCCGTCGAGAGCTGGGCACGCTGGTGCACGAAGCCGTGCGTGAGCACGGCCTGCCGTCGGTCAGCGTGTCGGACGTGGAAGTCACCCGCGACATGGCGCATGCCAAGGTGTTCGTCACCGCGCTGATGCCGGAACGTTCCGCCGAGGCAGTCAAAGGCCTGAAGGAGCTCGCCTGGGGCCTGCGCATGGAACTGGCGCGCCGCGTGAAGATGCGGCACGTGCCGGAGCTGCACTTCCATTACGACGACTCGGTCGATCGCGGCGAGCGCATCGAGACCCTGCTGCGCGACAACCCGCCGGCACCCGAGTCCGACGACGAACCCTGATACGTCATGCCGTAGAACGGAGCTTGCTCCGCTGCTTTCCGGCCATGCGTCCCACGTCGGCGACGAGTGGGAGTCGAGCAAGCTCGACTCTACGGTTCAGCGGCCCCCAGCCAAACGACGTACCCTAGGAACCGTATGGCAGGACGCACCCACTTCCGCCGCCTCGATGGCCTGCTGCTGCTGGACAAGCCGCAGGGCATGAGCTCGAACGCCGCCCTGCAACTGGCCCGCCGCCTGTTCCGTGCCGAGAAGGGCGGCCACACCGGCAGCCTGGATCCACTGGCCACCGGCCTGTTGCCGCTGTGCTTCGGCGAGGCGACCAAGATCGCCGGCCTGCTGCTCGGGTCGCGCAAGGCCTACGACACGGTGGCCATCCTGGGCACCACGACGGATACCGACGATGCCGATGGCGCGCCGCTGCGCGAGCGCCCCGCACCTGCGCTGGACGAGGCGAGCGTGCGCGCGGCGCTCGCGCCCCTGCTGGGCCGAATCCGCCAGCGTGCGCCCATCTATTCGGCGCTCAAGCAGGGCGGCGAGCCGCTGTATGCCAAGGCGCGCCGGGGCGAGGCGATCGAAGCCCCCGAGCGCGAGGTCGAGGTGCATGCGTTCGAGATTCTCGACCTCACGCCCGGCCGCATCGCGCTGCGGGTGGAGTGCGGCTCGGGCACCTATGTGCGCAGCCTGGTCCGCGACCTGGGCGAAGCCCTGGGCTGCGGAGCCCACGTCGGCGCACTGCGGCGGCTCTGGGTGGAACCGTTCAGACATCCGCGCATGTTCACCCTCGAGGCCCTGCAGGCGCTGGCGGCGGAGGGTGGGGAAGCCGCGCTCGATGCCTGCCTGCTGCCGATCGAGGCCGGCTTGGCCGGCTTCCCGCGGGTCGACGTGGACGCCGAGGGCGCGCGCCGGCTGGGGCAGGGACAACGCCTGCGCGGGCAGCCGCCTAGCGAGGGTCCTGTGGCCGTGCATGGACCTGAGGGCCGGATATTGGGGCTGGCGACGGTCGATCCAGCGGGCGTGCTGTCGCCGCAGCGCCTGTTCACCTGGACCGCGCACGCTGCGGCGTCGCCCGGCCGCAGCCAATAAAACCTTGTTTCACAAGGCCCTGGCGGCTACACTACGCCGCCGGTTTTCACCGGCGGTTTCCCATCCTTTTGCTTCATGAACGGCGAACCAGGCGGTGCGCGCGGAGGACAGCCCGCGTTCCTGCAGGTCACGCATCCAACGAGAGAACATCATGTCCATCGATACCCAGAAAGTGATTGCCGATAACGCGCGCGGCGCGAACGACACCGGCTCCCCGGAAGTCCA
Organism: Pseudoxanthomonas sp. G3; assembly: GCF_057654715.1. Taxonomy (NCBI): domain Bacteria; kingdom Pseudomonadati; phylum Pseudomonadota; class Gammaproteobacteria; order Lysobacterales; family Lysobacteraceae; genus Pseudoxanthomonas; species Pseudoxanthomonas sp. G3. The sequence goes on along the minus strand of NZ_CM172805.1, from coordinate 2,587,077 downwards.
GGTCGCCCTGCTGACCGCCCGCATCGAACACCTGAGCGGCCACTTCAAGACCCACAAGAAGGACCACCACAGCCGTCGTGGTCTGCTGCAGCTGGTGAACCGCCGCCGCAGCCTGCTCGACTATCTGAAGAAGAAAGACAACGAGCGCTACAAGACCCTGATCGAGAAGCTCGGTCTGCGTCGCTGATGCAACACCCCGCCGCGGCGCAGAGATGCGCCGCGGTTTGCATTTCAGGGAATGGAATGCGCTGTAACCGCGGACCGCACCGGGTCCGCACACGCTGAACCACCGGCCGGCACCCCCGGCCAGCCCCGCGCGACAAGGGTCGTGCGCGGTCCAACCGAACAAGGCATCCCCAAGGAACCCACGTGGCAAAGATCACCAAAACCTTCCAGTACGGCAAACACACCGTCACCCTGGAGACCGGCGAAATCGCACGCCAGGCCAGCGGCGCCGTCATCGTCAACGTCGACGACACCGTACTGCTGGTCACCGCCGTCGCCGCCAAGAGCGCGCGCGAAGGGCAGGACTTCTTCCCGCTCACCGTCGACTACGTCGAGAAGTTCTATGCCGGCGGCCGCATCCCCGGCGGCTTCTTCAAGCGCGAAGGCCGTCCGACCGAGAAGGAAACGCTGATCTCGCGCCTGATCGACCGCCCGATCCGCCCGCTGTTCCCCGAGGACTACAAGAACGAAGTCCAGATCATCGCCCAGGTGATCTCGCTGAACCCGGAAGTGGACGGCGACATCCCGGCCCTGATCGGCGCATCCGCCGCGCTGTCGCTGGCCGGCACGCCGTTCCAGGGCCCGATCGGCGCCGCCAAGGTCGGCTACAAGGACGGCCAGTACATCCTCAACCCGACCGCCACCGAGCTGAAGGACTCGCAGCTTGAGCTGGTCGTCGCCGGCACCAGCGGCGCCGTGCTGATGGTGGAATCCGAGGCGGCCCTGCTGTCCGAAGACGTGATGCTCGGCGCCGTGACCTTCGGTCACCGCGAAATGCAGAAGGTCATCAACGCCATCAACGAGCTGACCGTCGAAGCCGGCACCAAGCCGTCCGACTGGGTCGCCCCGGCGAAGAACACCGCCCTGATCGCCGCGCTGAAGGAAGCCGTCGGCAGCAACCTCGCCGATGCGTTCAAGATCCACAACAAGCTGCAGCGCCGCGACGCCATCGCCGCGATCAAGAAGGACGTGACCGAGCAGCTGGCCGGCCGCATCGAATCCGAAGGCTGGGACAAGGCCGAGCTGTCGAAGGAATTCGGCGAGCTGGAGTACCGCACCATGCGCGACTCCGTGCTGGACACCAAGATCCGCATCGACGGCCGTGCGCTGGACACCGTGCGCCCGATCGCCGTGAAGGCCGGCGTGCTGCCGCGCACCCACGGCTCGGCGCTGTTCACCCGTGGCGAGACGCAGGCCATCGTGGTCACCACGCTGGGCACCGCGCGCGACGGCCAGATCATCGACGCCGTCTCCGGCGAGTACAAGGAACACTTCCTGTTCCACTACAACTTCCCTCCGTTCTCGGTGGGCGAGTGCGGCCGTTTCGGCGCGCCGAAGCGCCGCGAGATCGGCCACGGCCGTCTGGCCAAGCGCGGCGTGCTGGCCGTGATGCCGTCGATGGAAGAGTTCCCGTACACCATCCGCGTGGTCTCGGAAATCACCGAGTCCAACGGTTCCTCGTCGATGGCCTCCGTCTGCGGCAGCTCGCTGGCGCTGATGGACGCCGGCGTCCCGGTGAAGGCGCCGGTCGCGGGCATCGCGATGGGCCTGGTGAAGGAAGGCGATCGCTACGTCGTGCTCAGCGACATCCTGGGTGACGAAGACCACCTCGGCGACATGGACTTCAAGGTGGCCGGTTCCGCCGAGGGCATCTCCGCCCTGCAGATGGACATCAAGATTGACGGCATCACCGAGGAAATCATGCGCGCCGCGCTGGCCCAGGCCAAGCAGGGTCGCCTGCACATCCTCGGCGAAATGTCGAACGCGCTGACCACGCCGCGCGCCGAACTGTCCGAGTATGCCCCGCGCCTGCTGACCATCAAGATCCACCCGGACAAGATCCGCGAAGTGATCGGCAAGGGCGGTGCGACCATCCAGGGCATCACCAAGGAAACCGGCACCCAGATCGACATCCAGGACGACGGCACCATCGTCATCGCCTCGGTCAATGCCGCTGCTGCGCAGGCCGCCAAGGCCCGCATCGAGCAGATCACGTCCGACGTCGAGCCGGGCCGCATCTACGAAGGCAAGGTCGCCAAGATCATGGACTTCGGCGCGTTCGTCACCATCCTGCCGGGCAAGGATGGCTTGGTGCACGTCTCCCAGATCTCCAGCGAGCGCGTGGAGAAGGTCAGCGACAAGCTGAAGGAAGGCGACGTGGTGAAGGTCAAGGTGCTGGAGGTCGACAAGCAGGGCCGCATCCGCCTGTCGATCAAGGCCGTGGAAGAAGGCGAGGGCGTGTCGGCCGAATAAGCCGCACGACAGCGCCACGCGATAACGGAAAAGCGGGCTTCGGCCCGCTTTTTCTTTGTCGCGCGCATGGACCTTGAGAAGTGTGGCTCCACCCTCTCCCGGCGGGCGGGGAGAGGGTGCCGAAGGCGGGTGAGGGGCAGCCGGAGCTGAGATCGTTCATGGCGCGCAACGCATCGAGTGCGCTTCTTCCATCGCCTTGTTCGTTGTTCCCGCCGTCGCTTTGAGCGTGTTGGCTTCGTCGCCCCTCATCCGGTCTTCGGCCACCTTCTCCCCGCAAGCGGGGAGAAGCATTCACGCCATGCGCGATAGCGCAGGACACAGCGTCTTCATGCGCGCGCCGATGGCCGTCATGCGGTCGACGATAATGACGCGCATGGCATCCAAGAAGACACGCGTCGCAGCATCCGCGCCACTCTGGTCCGGTCGCGGACTGGTATTGCTCGGCATCGTGCTGTCGGCATTCAACCTGCGCACGGCCGTCACTTCGCTCACTCCGTTGCTCGACACGCTGGGCGATACGTTCGGGTTCGGCGCCACCATGACCGGCGTGTTCGGCATGCTGCCGACCGCCGCGTTCGCGCTGTTCGGTGTGGCGACGCCAACACTGGCGCACCGCATCGGCCTGGAACGCACCGCCTTGCTGGCGATGCTGCTGGCCACGCTGGGCCTGTTGCTGCGCAGTGCCGCGAACGACACGACCGCGTTGATGGCGGCCTCGCTGACGGCGCTCGCCGGCATGGGCATCGGCAACATCGTGCTGCCGCCGCTGGTGAAGCGCTACTTCGCCGATCGTGTCGGCGCCGTCAGTACGCTTTACATCACCGTGCTGCAGGCCGGCACCATCCTGCCCGCGCTGGTCGCGGTGCCGGTGATGGAAGCCGCCGGCTGGCGTCTCTCGCTGGGCTTGTGGGCGGTATTCGCCGCGGCGTCGGCGCTGCCGTGGTGCCTGGTGCTGTGGCAGGAACGCCGCCGGACCTCGCCCCTGGCGCGCGCGCACGATGCGGCCGTCACCGTCGATGATGAAGCGCCCGAACTGGCCGCATCGCGTCCCACCGGTCGTGCGTGGCGCTCGCCAGTGGCTTGGGGCATGGCGCTGATGTTCGGCATGACCTCGCTGGTGACGTATTCGATGTTCACCTGGTTGCCGAAGCTGTTGGTCGAAGCCGGCGGCACGCTCGCGCTGGGCGGCTCGATGGTCGCGTTGTTTTCCACGCTGGGCCTGGTGGCCTCGCTGACGATGCCGCTGATCGCGGTGCGCATGCGCAAACCCTTCATCGTGGTCGTGGCCTGCGGTGGGTTCTACGCCGCCGCGTTCGCCGGCCTGCTGTTGGCGCCGATGGCCGCACCCGCTCTGTGGGTCGCGTTGCTGGGCCTGGGACCCAGTACGTTCCCGCTATCGCTGACGCTGATCAACCTGCGCACGCGCACGCCGGAGGGTTCGGCCGCGCTGTCGGGCTTCATGCAGGGGGTGGGCTACACCTTGTCGTGCGCAGGACCGTTGGCGTTCGGCCTGCTGCACGAGTACACCCATGGCTGGGCGTTGCCGATGGCCTTTCTCGCCGTCTGCGTCGGCGTGTTGCTGGTTGGCGGATACCTGGCCTGCCGGCCGCGCTATCTGGAAGACACCTGGCACGCGTAGGTAGGATGGGTTGAGCCGAAGGCGATACCCATCATCGTGATCGCCATCTTGCTTGATGGGTATCGCCTGCGGCTCAACCCATCCTACGAGCTAAGAGTTGGACCAGCGCGTTGGGCGCTACGCTCAGATCAACCGTGCAAACCGCATCCATTCCGCCGTGCGCTGCGCACCGAGTTCGAACGAATGCGCCGGCGTCCAGCCCAGTCTCGCCTTGGCGTGGTCGTTGGCGACCCACGCGCGGTAGGCTTCGCGGACCACGCGGCCTTCGCTGGGCATCCGCACCGAGGGTACTTCGTCGACGTGCGCGATAGGCCGTCGTCCCTGCAGGCGCGATTTGATCAGGATCTTCTGTTCGGGCGTGATGCGTCGGGCGACCATTTCCTTGGTGCCGCGGATCAGCTGGCCGAGCGAGGGAATGGTGCCGAGCTGGGCATGGAACGCGGGCGAGACGGCGAGCCGCACCGCGGCCTTGACGCTGTCGCGCGCACGCGGGCGTTTCGCCTTCCAGTACGCGGCGATCTCGTCGGGCGCGTGGTCGTGAATGGTCTTCGCGCCTTCCACCATCCCGGCGAACGTGGTGATGAAGTCGCCCCACGTGGTCCGTCCGTCGCCATTGATCAGGAACGCATCGCCGACCGCCTCGTCCCGCTCGAGCGCGGCCACGATCGCGTCGCACACATCGTCCACGTACACCGCATTGCAGATACCGCGCCCGCCGTCGACCAGGCTGATCTTGCCTGCACGGGCGTCCTGGACGATCGGCGTGACGAAGAAGCTGAAGGGTCCGTACACGATGGTCGGGCGCAGGATCACGGTCTCCAGCGCGCCGCGCTTGCCCGCCGCCACAACCACGGCCTCGGCCGCGGCCTTGGCGTCGGAATAGACTTCGCCCCAGCGCTTGATCGGCGCGGTGGCCTCGGTCAATACCTCCAGCGCCGGCGACGGGCCATGCACCGCCATCGAGCTCACGTGGACGATGCGCCGCACGCCCGCCCTCACGCAGGCATCGATCAGTTGCAGCGTCTGCTTCTCCGCACCCTGGTCGTCGCCATGGGCCAGGTTGATGACCGCATCGCAGCCGGCCACTGCGCGTGCCAGACTGGCGGCGTCCATCATGTCGCCTGCGATCAGCTCGGTATCCAGCCGGGCGATGCGCGCGGCGCGCGAGAAGTCGCGCACCATCGCGCGGTACGGCAGCCGGTAATGGAGCGAAAGCAGTTCGCACAGGCGCGAGCCGATGAAGCCGGTGGCGCCCGTGACGAGGATCCTAGCGGGCGTCATGCCACCGCCTCCCTGTGGGCCATCCAGGGCTGTGCCATCGGCGTCCGTCGGGCGTAGGCGGTTTCGATGACGGCGAGCGCGCGCAGCGCGGACTCGCCGGTCACGAACGGCAGGCGGCGCTCACGCACGGCGCCGACGAAGTCGTCCAACTGCGCGCGGTAGTGGCTGCGTCCGTCCCAATGCCCCGCGCAGGGGATATGCATCTCCATCGGGCCTCGACGCGTGATCCTGTGCAGGGTCAGCATGCGGGGGTCCGAGGTCGAGGCCTCAAGCGTTCCGCGCTCGCCAACCACGCGGATGCTGCGGCGAAGCCGGTGCGACCAGCTGAACTCCAGCCGCGCGGGGACCGGTCGTCCGCCGATCCGGAGCGTGCCGGTCAGCCTGGCGTTGCTCTCGAAGCCGCCGAAGGCATCGTCCTCATAGGCGATCTGGTCCAGGTCCCCGAACAGCCACAGCATGCGGTCGAGCAGATGCACGCCGGTGTCGAAGAGGACGCCGCCGCCGGTCGCATGCCGGTCGAAATAGCTGTTGCTCGCCATCGGCCAGTCCAGCAGCGCGCCATCCTCGACGATCACCTCGCGGACCTCGCCGATCTCGCCGTCCTCCACCAGGTCGGCCAGCCAGCGGTTGTGCGGGAAGAACCGCATCATCAGCGCGACGGCCAGCACGCGGTCGGTCCTGCGCGCGGCGTCGACCATGCTCTGGCCGTCGGCGACGGTGATCGCGAGCGGCTTCTCGCACAGCACGTCGATTCCCATCTCCATCAACTGGATGGTGACGGGGGCATGGAAGCGCGGCGGGACCGCGACGATGGCGGCATCGACCTTGCCCGCCAGGTCGGCCAGCTCGGTGGTGATCTCGGCCTCCACGCCGCTGGTCAGCGCGGTCCGCGTCGCGTTGCTGCGATCGCGGTCGCACAGCACGGTCACCTCGACCCGGCGATCGGCGAGGATCACCGGCAGGTGCGCCTCACGTGTGATCGCCCCGCAGCCCACAATACCCAGCCGCACAGGCCGGTTCGAATCGATATCCGTCAAGGTGTCCTTCCCCCTGTCCACACCCGTGATACGTGGGCAGGGGGGCAAACCGGCCAAGAGGTGTCCCTGGACGGCCAGCCGCCCGTCCCTGGCGCGCGCTGCAACGGGGCAAGCGCCGGGTGGGCGGGCTTCGAGCATCGTCGGCATGGCGCTTCGCCGCAGGGACAGGAATACTGAACCCGGGGCATGAAGGTCATGGGAGACGCGGGAGTCGCGATGCGGATCGATCCACTGCCGAAGCTCTCCCTGACGAGTGCCTTCTTCGGCGCACCGCTGGTGACGCCCGTTCTCGCGATTCCGCTGGTCGCCCTGCTGCCCGACGTGTACAGCAGCGCCTTTGACGTCCTGCTCTTCCTACCTTTCGTAGTCGTTTTGTCCCTCGTCTATGGATATGCCGGCATGCTGCTCGTGTGCCTGCCACTGATGGTGCTGCTGAAGCACTTCGGAAAGCTGTCCTCGCTGACGCTGTGTGCGAGCACGACGGTTGCCGGTACCGCCCTTTGGATGACGCTGTTCATCGGAGCGCGCACGCCAGACCCCGCCTCGCACACGGCGAGGTTCCTCCTGGTGGGTGCCCTCTGCAGTCTGGGCGTGAGTGCCTGCTTCTCTATCCTGGCGGAGATCCCCATGCGCATTCGGAACGATCGCGCCTAGCGCGAACGGGCGCGCGCGTTCAACCGCCCAGCTTGATCTCCAGCTTCGCCCGCATCTGCTGGCGGAACTTCGTGGCCAGTGCGGCGAAGCCGGCGCCGGTCGGGTGCATCTCGTCGAACCACTGGTCGCTGCGGGTCAGTACGCCGCGTAGGTCGACGAAGTCGAAGACCTTGCCGGTGGTGCGGTCGTCGCGTAGCGGCACCAGCACGCGGTCGACGAAGCCGTCGATCAGCAGGCGGGCGAACTCGCGCTGTTGCTCGATGCGTGGCAGCACGTGCGCGACCTTGTTGCCGATCCACGGGCCGACGCCTTTCTTGAGCAGGGCGGCAGCGCCCAGGTTGCCCAGGGTCAACTGCGCGGCCCGTCCCAATTCGCGCGGGTAGTCGTAGGTGTGCGCCAGGATGGGCGTGCCGGGACGGATGGCCTGGAAGGCGGTAACGAAGGCACGGTAGCGTCCGAGCACTTCTTCGTAGCGCCCCGTGTCCACCACCCGCTGGAACGCCGCGGCCGGGCTCATCGGCGCGGCACCTCGGAACGTGGCCTGCAGGAAGGTGTTCACGAAGTCATTGCCCCCGGCGCTGATCAATACCAGGTCGAAAGCAAAGGCTCGGTACCAACCGGATAGGTCGCGGATGCCGCGTGCCGTGAACATGTCCACGGCGAGGTCGCCGCTGTCCTCCGTGCGGAAGAACAGGCCGCCGGCGCCGAACAGCGGCACGCCTTTCTTCTCATCCTCGGGCGCGGGATACACCAGCCAGTCCAGCAGGTTCATCGACAGCGGGGTGGAGAACCAGGAATCGCCCTCGCAGAACACGATGGGCGTCGAGGCGAACGCGTCGGGCTTGCGGGCCAGCGCCCGGTACAACGCGCGGAACTCGCCGCGGCGGGTGGTCATCAACGATTGCGAAGCGGGCATCGTGTATCTCCGTGGGGCAGGGGCCCACGCGAACCAACGCACGGGATGGGCAAGGACGGCCGTCGTGGGAGGGATTGAGTCGAAGACGATACGCATCATCGCCCCAGGCTGATGTTCCTGGCCGCTGGGCGCCGCGGTGCGTGCCAATCCCGTGTCTTACAGGAAGTCACACCAACTTCCGGCAGGGGTTTGCAGGCCGGGGCGGGTGCTATCTAGTCGGTTTCCTGAGACCGCTGGGGAGCACCGCATGACCACCCGTCGTGACCTGTTCAAGCTGGGCGCGCTGGCCGCTGCTGCCGCTGCGCTGCCGTCCTTCGCCTCCGCCGCGGGCGAAGCAAAGCCCGTGGGCAAGGCCGCCAAGCCGCTGAACATTCTGATCCTGGGCGGCACCGGCTTCACCGGCCCGTTCCAGGTCGAGTACGCGCTCAAGCGCGGGCACAAGGTCACCCTGTTCAACCGCGGCAAGCGTCCGTCGCCGGAGTGGCCGTCCGCCGTCGAGCAGCTGCACGGTGACCGTAACACCGGCGACCTGGCCGCGTTGAAGGGCAGGAAATGGGACGTCTGCATCGACAACCCCACCAGCCTGCCGTTCTGGGTGCGCGATGCCGGCCAGGTGTTGAAAGGCAACGTGGGCCATTACCTCTTCATTTCCACCATCTCGGTCTACGCCGACGGCAGCAAGCCGGGCATCAACGAGAACTCCCCGCTGGCGCGGTACAAGGGCAAGGACGCGATGGCCGAAACGCAGCAGACGCTGCGCGCCGACATCGAGAACCTGTACGGCCCGCTGAAGGCGCTGAGCGAAGCCGAAGCGCACAAGCAGTTCGGCAAGAACGTCACCATCGTGCGCCCCGGGTACATCGTCGGCCCGCGCGACGAGACCGACCGCTTCACGTACTGGCCGCACCGTGTGGCGCAGGGTGGCGAGATCCTGGTGCCCGGCGATGGGCAGGACCCCATCCAGATCATCGACGGCCGCGACCTGGGCGAATGGATGATTCGCCTGGCCGAGGCCCGCACGCTGGGCACGTTCAATGCCTGCGGCCCGGACTACACGCTGTCGATGGACGCCATGCTCTACGGTTGCCAGGCCGTCACCGGCGGCGGCATGACGCTCACGCACGTGCCGCCCACCTTCCTGGACGAGCATCAGGTCGGCCTGCCGATCTGGGTGCCGTCGAAAGACAACCCGTATGCGGGCTATGGCGCGGTCAGCAACCAGCGCGCGATCGCCGCCGGCCTGACGTTCCGTCCGCTCGCCACCACGGTGGAAGATCTGCTGGCGTGGTTCCGCAGCCTGCCGGCCGAACGCCAGGCCAAGCTGGGCGCGGGCATCACGCGCGAGAAGGAAGCCGAGTTGTTGAAGGCGTGGCACGCGCGCAAGGGATAACCCCGGCGCGTTGCATGTCGCCGCCCGGGCATACCGCAACGCGGCTTGCCCAGGCTCGCCTATTTGTCCACACTCGCCGTGTCCAGGAAGGCGCGCGGCGTTAGGGGTAATGCCGCCATACCACCCGTCCTGGATCGCGCGACGCGCGAGCGTCGTCCATTCCATCCAGGGGGAAGTCCATGAAGCGAGTGTGGTGTGCGGCCGCGTGCCTGGCCGTCGTGTCGTTGCCCGGCCGTGCGGCCAAGCCGGAACCGTTGCCGATGCCGGTTGCGCAGCAGTTGCCGGTGGACATTGTGCTGGGGCAACAGGAGTTGGCGGTCGAAGTGCCTGCCAGCGGTGCCGCCACGGGTGCAGCGGTCGGTGGATTGCTGGGTGCCTTGATCGGCACGGCGATCGACAAGGCCGCGGTGTCCAATGCGGAAGAGCGCGTCGTCGAGCTTCGCAACCTGCTGGTGGACTATCCCTTCAGTCAGAGAGCGGAAGCTGCATTGCGCGCCGGCGTAGCCTCCGACGGCCTGTCGCCTGCGCCGCAGATCACCACCTGCGATGCGCCTGCCGCGGTCGGAGGAGGTGGCATGGTGGTCGTGGCCGGCCTGTCATTCGGCTGCAGCGTTGTCCCGGCCAAGGGCGTGCTGGTGGTATCGCCGCGTTATGCGATCGACAACCGCTTCCAGAATCTCGCCGTCCGCCTGCATGTGGCGCTCATCGATCGCGAGACCAAGTCGAACGGCAAGCCTAAGCTGCGCCTGGTGTCGTCCCACCAGTATCAGTTCAACTACCCGCTGGAAGCGCTGGACGGTCAGAAGCCGGACGACAATGCGGCGCGCTGGATCGCGCTGGGCAGCGACCAGCTTGAGGCCATGCTCGATTACGGCATCGACCAGACGATCCAGATGATGGCCTACGATTTCTCTGAAGCCGGCCGCACGGAGCGTGGCGAGAAGAAGCGGGGATCGACCTTCTTCAAGGGCGAATCGTTCAATGGCCAGCAAGTACGTGCGGCCGATCACTGGGTGTGGACGCGTCTCAACGCAGGGCTGCCGCTGCACGGCTATTACCCCGTGCGTGCGGGCGCACTGCCTGCCGTCGCGGTCGCTAGCGACACGGGCAGGGCAGCGCAGACGGAAGGCGCTGTCACGCCACCGGCTGCGGTCGCTGCCGACGCGGCCGCGACAGAGGCGCCATCTGCGCCGGTGACCGACGCGGTGCCTGCCACCGAAGCAGCGCCCGCAACGGAGCCTGCGCCGGCCGCTGCGGTGGATGCCGGGGCGGGCTCGTGACACGGGGGAGGCATGTCCTGCTGCTGTCGATGGCGGCGCTCTCGGCAGGCTGTGTGACGCAGATCGAACGCACGCCGCTGCAAGCGCAGCGCCTGGCGGCACCACCACGCGTCAGCCTGGCATGTGCAGTGACCCTGGTGGAGGTGGTGGATGCGCGACCGGGCGGCGAATCCGCCGGCGTGTACAACGGGCGCGCGCTGCAGTTCACGCGCGCGCCCGACCTTATCCGTGAGCATTTGGTGGCGGCCGGGGTCGGTACGGGCGAGGCGACTGAAGGAATGCGCCTGACAGTCCAGCTCAAGCGCCTCTACATGGCGCAGCAGCATGCGGTGAATACGCCCGTGGTGGTCCTGCAGGCGCAGCTCGGCGACACACCGCCGTTCCTGATCCGGCCCCAGGTGCCGTCGGTGAACTGGTGGGGCAGCGAGGCCGAGCTTTACGACGATCTCGGTGCCGCCGTCGCCCGCGCGAACACGCAACTCGTGCAAGGCGTGAACCAGCGCTGCCCTGGGGCAGCGCGTGGCTGATCGAGGTGCACCTGCGGCGCTGGCGCCTCAGCGCTCGCGCCGCACCAGCGTGCGGTCCACCGGGCCGCGACGCTGCCAGTCGGGCACGGCGCGTTCGGTGGGGGCGCTGACGGCCGGCGCAGGAGTTCCTGTGCCTGGCACCCCCAGTGACGGAATCGATGCAGCGACGGCCATCTCCTCCAGCTTCGGCGCGATGTCGGTGCCTTGCATGATGCCCAGCGGCGTATAGCCGGCGTAGCCGGGGAACACCTGGCTGAGGTTGGCGTTGCCCATGCGGCGGATGAGGATCTCCGACATGATGCGGCGGTAGTCGGTGGTCACCGGCACATCGCCGAAGGTGGGCGAAAGCGTTTCCGGATTCAGACCGGGCCAGCTGCCGTAGAAGCGGCGGCCATTCACCGGGCCGCCGAGCACCAGCATCGGATTGCCATAGCCGTGGTCGGTGCCACCGTTGGCGTTGGCGCGCACGCGGCGGCCGAATTCCGATTGCACCACCACCGTCACCCGCGCCATTTCGCCCGTGCCGTTGAGTTCGGCATAGAACGCGGCCAGCGCGGCGGAGAGTTCGTTGATCTTGTTCTGATAGTAGTGGTAGCCGCTGCCCGCGGTGCCTTGCCCCTCGTGCGTGTCCCAACCGCCCAGGTCCAGCGTGGCGTAGCGCAGGCCCAGGTTGAAGCGGATGCTCTGCGCGATGGTCCACAGCTGCTGCGCGAAGTTGCCGGTCGGCCAGCTCGCCGGCAGGCTGGCGTAGCCCTGCTGGCCGATCAGGCGTAGCGCGCCGTCGGCGCGTCGGCCGGTGACCTCCAGGCCGGTCTGGCCGTTCCACAGCGAGGCCACCGTCTCGGCCACGCCGCGCAGGCCGGCGGGCGAGTCCGAACGCGTGCGTTGCCAGCTCCACGCCGTGGTGTTGAGCGAGAAGTCCGACGGGCTGCTCATGGTCAGCGCATCCACCGCGCCCATCAGGCCGGCCGGCTGCGTGCCGCTGACGCCCAGGGCGGGCAGGGTGCCGGTGCCGCTCGGGCGGGTCTCCCACGCGCGCGTCATCCAACCGCTCGGCGAACCGTATTTGCCGGGCGTGCCCAGGTCGATGTACAGCTGCGCATCGAAGTGGCTGCGCGTGACCGTGGTAGCCATGCCGCAGGCATGCACGATGGCCAGCTTGCCGTCGTTCCACAGATCGCGCAGGCCGGTCGCGGAGGGATGCAGGCCGAAGCCGGTATCCGCACCGCCGGCGAGCGTGAGCGGCAGCGCGCCGTACGCGCCGCTGGTCTCGATCTTCAGGCTGGGGCGTGCCTCCTCGTAGAAGCCGCGGTCCACGCCTCCGGTGGGCACGACCAGATTGAGGCCGTCCAGGCCGCCGCGCAGGAACAGGTGCACGACGGTGTCGTAGCTATTGACGGCCGCATCCACCGGATCGGCGAACATCAGCGTGCCGCCGGCCGCGCTGACGATGGCGGCGCTGCCGCAGCCTTTGACGAATTCGCGTCGGGTCAGTTTGAAATCGCGCATGGCGGGCCCTCAGCGGCTCATGAATTCGGGAGTCATCAGGATCAGCGCCACCAGACTGCGCAGGCGCTCGTGGTTGTAGTGCCGCTTCAGGTCGCTGCCCTGCCACGTGTTGGTGTCGGTGATGACGTAGGTGTTGGGGTCGCCGTTCTGCGCCATGAACGCCACCAGCGCCTGCTTGCGCGCGGCTTCCGGCTGGTAGCCCAGCAGGCGCGTGCACCACCAGGTCACCAGGTTGTTGGCTGTCCAGTTGGCGACGGGGACGTTGGCGCGCGTGGTATCGACCACCGGATGCAAGGGCACGTCGCCGTCCCGGGTTTCGGTCAACCAGCCCAGCACGCGCCAGGTCATCGCGAACGAGTTGGAGCCCGACCACGCCAGGCCCGTGTCAGGGTATCCGTTCGGCGCCGGCCAGTTGTAAGGCGCATGCCCGGTGAAGCCGTAGAGCCACATGAAGTCGTTGCTGCGGCCGTGGTCCAGACGCAGCGTCCAGTCGCCGCCCAGCGTGCGCATCGCCGCCACCGCGGCATCGAAGGGGCGACGGTTCTTCTGGCCGAAGCTGTTGATGAAGTCGTCCGAATTCAGGATATGGCGCATCACCAGTTCGATCTGGTTCGGCGCCTGCCAGTTGGCGCGGAAGATCGCCGCGGCGCTGTCGATCAGCCCTTGCCGCGGCGTATCGCCGATGAAGCGGCGGATCAGTTTCTTGCAGATGAATTTCGCCACGCGCGGATGGCTGGCCAGCCGATCCAGCACGTCGCGGCCATCCTTCAGCGCGGGCTGTTCGGGATAGATCAGCATGCCGAGCAGGAACTTCGGTCCGGCGTCGTGCCACGACTGCCGGTAGACGAAGGTGCCGTCGTTCTCGCTGGGGAACTGCCAGTGCCCGTTCTTCGCCGACCAGCCGGTGAAGGCGGCCGAGGTCTCGTACACGTCGATGTCGGTATATCCGATGGGATACGCCGGGTCCTCGGGGCAGGGCGGCACCTGGAACGGGTCCATGAAGCCCAGGTAGTTCTCCGCGCCGAGGGTGTGCAGCTCCAGCAATTCGCGGGCGAAGTTCTCGTTCGGGCCTGAGCGCGAATTGCTGATGTTGTCCAGGTAATACAGCATCGCCGTGCTCTGGGCCACGCCTTCCAGCATCGTGCGGAAGTTTCCCTTGGCGTTGGCGCGGATCACGTCGCGGTCGTAGTGCACGAACACCGGGCCGACGCTGAAGTCCGTGCCGAGCACATTGAAATGGTCGTGCCAGAAGTTCACCAGCACCTCGCGCAGCTGGCGGCGCGAGTACACGGCACGCACGAACGCCGCGCGCTGCACCTCGTTGGCCGGACGCATGCGGATGCTGTACTCCGGATCCGGCACCACGTGGTCGGCCCACAACTGGGCCAGCGACTTGTTGAGCGTGGTGTAGCCGCCGGCGGTCAGGCGGTTGGTGACGGCGCTGTCGTCGATGGCCTCCCAGTTGAGCTGCCAGTCCACGTAATTGGCCAGGCGCTGGCGGTCGGTGCTGCCCAGCGCGTTGAACTCGGCGAGCGTGGTGGCGGTGGCGCCGTAGCTGAGGTTGTTCAGCGCCTGCACCGCGAACGGGGGGCGCGCCATCGTCAGCAGACGCGCATTCGTCTGCCCCACCATCACACGGTCCCCGCTGGCGGCGACCGCCGGCTCGGGTGCGGGCGTGGTGTCCTTCGGGCTGGGCTGTTCGCCGCCCTTCCAACCGTACAGGCGGTTCAGGCGCTGGCGCACCTGGGTGGCGAGGTCCGCCTTGGGCCGCGACAGCAGCACATCGGTTTCCGCCTCATTGCGAAGCGCCGGACCGGTCGCGGTACGGCGGACAGGTCCGCGCGCGGCGAACCGGCGCCACGGGAGGGTATAGCGCGCCATGCGGTGTTTCCCACATTCCCCAGAATGGCGGGAGTATTGGCCAAGACCCGCGCGATGTATGCGACCGCGCGCACAGCCCGGTCACGTGGCGCGCGGTTTCAGACCAGGCCGGTGGCGTAGAACACGCCGATCACCACGAAGACGGCCGCGGTCTTGATGAGGGTGATCGCGAAGATGTCCTTGTAGGACTGGCGGTGGCTCAGCCCGGTGACGGCCAGTAGGGTGATCACCGCACCATTGTGGGGCAGGGTGTCCATGCCGCCGGAGGCCATCGAGGCCACGCGATGCAGCACCTCCATCGGGATGCCGGCCGCGTTCGCATTGGCGATGAAACTGTCTGCCATCGCCGCCAGCGCGATGCTCATGCCGCCCGAGGCCGAGCCGGTGATGCCGGCCAGCGCGGTGACCGAGATCGCTTCGTTGACCAGCGGGTTCGGGATGGCCTGCAGCGCATTGGCCACCACCAGGAAGCCGGGCAGGGCGGCGATGACGGCGCCGAAGCCGTATTCGGAGGCGGTGTTCATCGAGGCCAGCAGCGCACCGCCGATGGCGCTCTTGGTGCCCTCGGCGAAGCTGGCGAACACCGGCCTCCAGGCGAATGCGATCACCGACACGATGCCCACCAGCAGCGCGCCCTGCACGGCCCAGATCGCGGCGACCTTCGAGACCTCCTGCACCACCGGCGCCGGATTGCCGATGACGGCCGGGACGAAGGACTGGCTGTCGCCATAGAAGCCCGGAATCCAGCGGGTGAACAGGAAATTCGCCACGCCCACCAGTAGCAGCGGCAGGATGGCGATCAGCGGATGCGCCAGGCGGTCACCCCTGAAAGGCTCGGGTTCGTTGCGCAGCTCTTCAGTGCCGGCATAGCCCTCGCCATTGCGCGCGGCCACACGGCGGCGCCATTCCAGATACGTCATGCCGACGATCAGGATGAAGACGCCGCCGATCGTGCCCAGCACCGGCGCAGCCCAGCCGGTGGTGCCGAAGAACGACGTGGGGATGATGTTCTGGATCTGCGGCGTGCCCGGCAGCGCATCCATGGTGAAGGTGAAGGCACCCAGCGCGATGGTGCCCGGCACCAGCCGCTTGGGGATATCGCTCTGGCGGAACAGTTCCGCCGCGAACGGGTATACCGCGAACACCACCACGAACAGCGACACGCCGCCGTAGGTCAGCAACGCGCACACCAGTACGATGGACAGCATCGCGCGCTGGGCGCCGACCACCTTGATCGTCGCCGCCACGATCGCCTTGGAAAACCCGGAGATCTCGATCAGCTTGCCGAACACCGCGCCCAGCAGGAACACCGGGAAGTACAACTTCAGGAAGCCGACCATCTTGTCCATGAACAGGCCGGTGAACATCGGCGCGACCAGCGAGGGATCGGTCAGCAGCACCGCGCCCAGCGCCGCGATCGGCGCGAACAGGATGACGCTGTAGCCGCGGTAGGCCACGAACATCAGGAAACACAGCGCGGCCAGCACGATCAGGAACGACATCCACGACTCCTCGGCCAGCGCCGGTTGCAGTGCGGCGAGTATCGGCAGGGCCGTGGCGCCCATCCCACTGTACGAAGGTACGATGCCCTCCGCACGGGCCACCCCCTAGTGTTCGCTTCAATCGGCGGCAACCGCCCGCCGCCAACGTCATACCCGGGAGGAGGGGAGACCCATGAAGCGCAAGCACTTGAGCCTGGCCATCGGCTGCGTCCTGTTGTCGTCCGTGCCGGTGGCATGGGCGCAGGACGCCGCGCCGGTCGGCGCATCGCCAGCCACCAACGCCACCACGCTGGATTCGGTCAAGGTCACCGCGCGCAAGCGCGAGGAGACCCTGCAGGACGTGCCGGTGGCTGTCACTGCGTTCACGCCGGAGACGCTGGACAGGCTCAACATCAAGGACCTCGGCGACCTCGACGCGCAGGTGCCTAACCTGACCGTATACGCGGCGCGCGGCTCCACCAGCACCGTCACCGCCTACATCCGCGGCGTGGGCCAGGCCGATCCGCTGTGGGGCGTGGACCCGGGCGTGGGTATCTACCTGGACGACGTCTACATCGCCCGCCCGCAGGGCGCGTTGCTGGACGTGTTCGACGTGGAGCGCATCGAAGTGCTGCGCGGCCCGCAGGGCACGCTGTACGGCAAGAACACCATCGGCGGCGCGATCAAGTACATCTCGCGCGGCCTGCCGCAGGAAACCACCGGTTTCGCCTCGGTCACCGTGGGCAACTACAACCAGCTGGATGTGAAGGCGGCCCTCGGTGGCGAAATCGGCGGCAAGGACAGTGGCCTGCGCGGTCGCGTCTCGGTGGCCAGCATGAACCGCGACGGCTTCGGCGATAACACCTATACCGGGCAGGAGGTCAGCGACAAGGAAATCAATGCGGTGCGCATGCAGCTGGGCGCGTACTCGCAGGACGATTTCGACGTGCAGTTCGCCTTCGACTACATGGACGACCAGTCCGGCGTGCGTGGCGCGAAGATGCTGGCGCCCAATCCGCTGGCGCCGGCCTATCCGCCGACCAGCGACCGCTACGACATCCGCAGCGGCATGAAGAACATCAACGACACCGAGATGAAGGGTGCCTCGGTGACGGCCAACTGGCGTCCGAGCGATAACTGGGCGTTCAAGTACGTCGCCGCCAAGCGCGAGTCCGACACCGAGACCAATATCGACTTCGACACCACGCCGTTGCCGTTGGTGGACGTGCGTGCGTTCTACAGCGACAGCCAGGTGAGCCAGGAACTGCAGGCCAACTACGACGGCGGCGGCCGCGCGCGCGGCGTGATGGGCCTGTACTGGTTCAACGGCGACGCCGGCGGCCAGGTGCTGAACTACTTCTGGAACCCGCTGCTGGCCACCGGCCTGACCAATCCGCTGTTCGGCGATACCCAGGGCGTGGTCAACACCAAGAGCATCGCGCTGTACGCCGACTGGACCTTCGACCTGACCGACCGCCTGAAGCTGGACGTGGGCGCCCGCTATACGGACGAAGACAAGCATGCCATCGCGCTGAACCGTTTCTACACCAACAACCAGTACACGACCTCGTGGGGGACGGCGGCGAACTTCAACAAGACGGTCAACTTCAAGAACGTCTCGCCGAAGGTGTCGCTGGACTACCAGATCACCCCGGACATCATGGTCTACGGCCTGGCCTCGCGCGGCTTCAAGTCGGGCGGTTACAACATCCGCGCCAACACCACGGCGGTGCCGCGCTCGGGCGAGCCGTTCGACGACGAATCCGTCGACAGCTTCGAGATCGGCAGCAAGATGTCGTTCCTCGACCAGCGCCTGTTCCTGAACCTGTCGGCGTTCCACAACAAGTACGAGGACATCCAGCTGTCGGTGTTCACCTCGTACACGCTGCCGAACGGTTCGCAGAGCTTCTTCGGCGACTTCACCAACGCCGGCAAGGGCACCGTGAACGGCGTGGAAGTGGAGTACCAGTTCCTGCCGACGGCAAACTGGCTGATCAGCGGCAACCTGGCCTGGCTGGACGCGAAGTACGACGAGTTCATCACCAGCGGCGTCAACGTGGCCGACAGCCAGCGCTTCACCAACGCACCGGAGTTCTCCGGCGCGATCAATGTGGAGTACCGCACCGACCTGGCCAACGGCGGCAACCTGTCCGCGCGCGTGGGTTATTCGTACCAGTCCGAAGTGTGGCCGACCACCGACCTGAGTCCGCTGATCCGGCAGGAAGGCTACGGCCTGGTAAGCGCGGGCGTGATCTGGAAGCTCGACGACGCGTGGAGCCTGTCGTTGCAGGGCACCAACCTGGCCGACGAGGAGTACCGGACCACCGGCTACAACATCGCCGCCTACGGCGTGCTGACCGGCTTCTACGGTCCGCCGCGGCAGTACAGCCTGACCGCGCGTTACGACTTCTGAGTACGCGCAAGGCCACGGTGCGGGAACGGCAACGGCGGGCGAAAGCCCGCCGTTGCTGCGTTATGCTCGCTGGCATGTCCCTCCCTCACGTAGCGTGCGCCATGCGCACGATCGCCGAATCCGCCGCTCGCCTTGCACGGTACGGTCGTGATGCCGCCTCGACCGCCGCAGTGGGATCGACGCACGGGCTCGAACACCACGAGGTCATGCGGGCAGCGCACGCTACGTGGAGCACCGCATGTTGAGCGTCAGCGTGGTGGTGCTGGCTGGGTTGCTATGGCTGGGTGTGCTGTTCGGCTCGGCGCTGTATGCCGAGCGCCATCCGCGCGTGCTGGCGGTCCAATGGCCCTACATCTACGCCTTGTCGCTCGCGGTCTACTGCACCTCGTGGACGTTCTTCGGCACGGTGACGCAAGCGGCGCGCTACGGCTGGCCGCTGCCGCCGACGTTCGTGGGCACCATCCTGCTGTATGTGTTCGGCGCCTTCCTGCTGGTGAAGCTGGTACGGATGGCGCACGAATCCAACGCCACCTCGCTGGCCGACCTGATCGCCACGCGCCTGGGCAAGGACGGATGGCTGGCGGCGACCATCACCCTGATCGCCGCGCTGGGCCTGATCCCGTACATCGCGCTGCAGTTGAAGGCCGTGGCGATGAGCTTCGCACTGCTCACGCGTTCGCCCGGCAACGACGCGCTACCCGCCTGGCAGGACAGTGCGCTGTACGTGGCGCTGGCGATGGCGGTGTTCGCGATGCTGTTCGGCACCCGTCGCGCCAGTGCAGTGGAGCACAACCGCGGGCTGGTACTCGCGATGGCCTTCGAATCGCTGTTCAAGCTGGCGGCGATGCTCGCGCTGGGCCTGTTCGTCTGGTGGGGCTTGCCGGACCTGCCCCACGTGGCACCCGTGCAGGCGTCCCCGTCCGCCACCTACGGTTTCATGCCGCTGGTGGCCTTGGGCGTGCTGGCGATGTTCACCCTGCCGCACCAGGTGCATGTGGGCGTGGTGGAGTGCCGCGACGAGCGGCATGTGCGCACCGCACGCTGGCTGTTCCCGCTGTACATGGTGCTGATGGCGGCGCCGCTGCTGCCGCTGGCGCGCGCCGGCGGCGCGATGTTCGGCGATGCGGTGCCATCCGATCTCTATGTGCTGGCGCTGCCGCTCTCCCAGGGGCAGCAGGGGCTGGCGCTGCTGGCTTTCCTCGGCGGCCTGAGCGCGGCCACCGGCATGGTGGTGGTGAGCACGCTTACGCTGAGCCTGATGATAGGCAACCACTGGCTGGCGCCGGGCCTGCTGCGTGGCGGCTGGCTGCGCGGTACCGGCGGCGACCTGCGCGGTGCGGTACTCGCCCAGCGGCGCATCGGCATCGTCGCGGTAATGCTGCTGGCGTGGGCGTATAGCCGTCTGGTCGCCGGCAACGACGCGCTGGCCGACGTCGGCGCGGTGTCGTTTTCGGCATTGGCCACGCTGGCGCCGGCGCTGGGATTCGCGATCTGGCGCCCGCAGACGCCACCACGCGCGGTCATCGCCGGAATCTTCGTGGGCTTCCTGGTATGGGGTTGGCTGTTGCTGCTGCCGGTGACGATGGATGCGCGTGGGCTGGCGCCTGCGTGGCTGCAGGAAGGCCCGTTCGGCATCGCCGGCCTGTCGCCCGACGGCTTCTTCGGCCTGACCGGCTGGAGCCGATTGGGTCGCGCGGTCGGCGTCAGCCTGTTCCTCGGCACGGCAGTAACGCTGCTCGTGATGGGCTGGCGCGGCACGACACCGCGCAGGCTCGACAGTCGCGGTTTCGATGCGAAAACGCTGCGTGATGCCGGCCGTCGCTTCCTGCCGCGCGAACGCGTGGAGGAACTGCTCGCCGACGCCCCGCGGAGCGGACCAGTGCCGGGCGTGATCGAGGCGCGACTGGAACGCGAACTGTCCGCGGTCCTGGGTTCCGCCTCCGCACGCTTGCTGCTGGACGCTGCCAGGCGCGAGAGCGGCGACCTGGAAACCGTGGCCGCCATCGTCGGCGAGGTCTCGCAGGACCTGCGCTTCAACCAGCAGGTGCTGGAGGCCGCCCTGCAGAACATGAGCCAGGGCATCAGCGTGATCGACCGCGAGCAACGGCTGGTGGCATGGAACCGGCGCTACCGGGAGATGTTCGGCTTTCCCGCCGAGCTGCTGCAGGTCGGGCGCCCGATCGCCGAACTCACGCGCTGGGCACTCGCGCGCATGCCGCAGCGCGGCCACGACGAGCGCGCGCTGGAGCGGCGCCTGGCCTTCATGCGCGCAGGTACGCCGCACCTGACCGAGCGCGTGTTCCCCGACGGCAGCATCGTCGAGATTCGCGGCAATCCGATGCCGGGCGGCGGGTTCGTGGCCACGTACACCGACGTGACCGCATCGCGCCAGGCCGAACGCGAACTCAAGCAGGCGAACGAGACATTGGAACAGCGGGTCGCCGAGCGCACCGCGCTACTGGAAACCGCCAAGCGCGAGGCTGAGCACGCGAACGATGCCAAGAGCCGCTTCCTGACCGCCATCGGCCACGACCTGCTGCAGCCGCTGCATGCGGCGCAGCTGTTCACCGATGCGCTGTCGCAGCAGCTGTCCGAAGCACGCCAGCGCGACACCGCGCTGCAGGTGCGCGGCGCGTTGGACTCCACCACCGACCTGCTGACAGGCCTGCTGGACATGTCGCGGCTCGAAGCCGGCGGCCTGCTGCCGGAGCCTCGCGACCTGCCGCTGATGGAAGTACTGGAACCACTGGCGTCCGAGTTCCGCGTGCTGGCGAACGAACGGGGTCTTTCGTTCGACATCGTGCCGACCCGCGCCTGGGTGCACACGGACCCTCAGCTGCTGCGCCGAATCCTGCAGAACTTCCTCGCCAACGCGGTGCGTTACACCGCGCGCGGCGGCGTGCTGCTGGGCGTGCGCCGGCGGGGCGATCGCCTGCGCGTTGAAGTGTGGGATACCGGGCCTGGCATCGCCGAGGCCGAGCAGCAGCGGATCTTCGAGGAGTTCCGTCGTGGCGACGACGTCCCGGGGCAGGGTCTCGGTCTGGGCCTGTCGATCGCCGATCGCATCGCCGCGCTGCTCGATGCGCCCTTGTCGCTGCGTAGCCGGCTGGGACAGGGCGCCGTGTTCGCGGTGGAATTGGTGCGCGTGGCCACGCCCGCGCCGGCGCCGGTGTCCTTCGGCAAGCCGGGTCTCGCCGGTCGTCACGTGTTGGCCGTCGACAACGATCCGGCAGCGTTGTCCGCGCTGCGACAGGTGTTGGAGGGCTGGGGCTGCAGTGTGGCCGCCGCGGTGGGAAGCGCAGGCGCGGAGGCGGCGCTGTGTGAGCGTTCGGCAGACCTGTGGCTATTCGACTTCCATCTGGACGATGGCGATACCGGTGTGGCACTGGCCGAACGCCTGCGGAGCGCGCACGGCGCCCGGCCCTGCCTGATCCTCACCGCCGACCAGACCGAGGCCGTGCGCCGCGCGGTGCGCGATGCCGACCTCCCGCTGCTCGCCAAGCCGGTGCGGCCGCTGGCGCTGAAATCGGTGCTGGACCGATTGTTGGCCGCGCGGGTCTCTGATGTGGGAGCGACGTAAGTCGCGATCTCGGGTTTGCCAGCGGCCCATCGCGACTTACGTCGCGCCCACAGCAGCAATCGCTAGAATGCGCGCCTGGATTCCGGAGTTCGCGCATGCCCTACACCCCCATCGTCGCCACCCTCGGCTACGTGCTCTCGCCCGATCGTTCGCAGGTGCTGCTGATCCACCGCAACGCGCGCCCCGACGACCAGCACTTGGGCAAGTACAACGGCCTGGGCGGCAAGATCGAGCGCGACGAGGACGTGGTGGCCGGCATGCGCCGCGAGATCCACGAGGAGGCCGGCATCGTCTGCGACGCGATGACGCTGCGCGGGACGATCAGCTGGCCGGGCTTCGGCAAGCACGGCGAGGACTGGCTGGGCTTCGTCTTCGTGATCACCGCGTACAGCGGTACTCCGTACGAGACCAATCCCGAAGGCACGCTGGAGTGGGTACCGGTGGAGAAGATCCTGGACTTGCCGCTCTGGGACGGCGACCGCCACTTCCTGCCCCTGGTGTTCGACGACGACCCGCGCGGCTTCCACGGCGTGATGCCGTACCACGAGGGCCGCATGGTCTCGTGGGACTACTCTCGGATCTGAGGCCGGGCTGCCCGACCCTGTAGGAGCGACGTCAGTCGCGACCGGAATCCAAATGGGCACTGCACCATGGATCAGCGCTGATTCCCAAGACGCATGTTCCTCCTCGTTCCGGTCATCCATCTGAGTACAGGAGGCCAGGGTCCACGGTCGCGACTGACGTCGCTCCTACAGAGGGCGTCGCGTGTTCCACGTCCCTGCTTGTCCACATTCCCTGTGGAATGACATTGGGGAAACCATGTGGATAACCGCGTCGGCGCCTTGTGCCGCGGGCCTGTCAAGATATGTGGTGAATTTTTGACCAGTGCGTGACCGGTGGGTTTCGGGGTTGTCCACACCGCATGTGGATGGTCTGTCGACCAACATGTGGATAAGCATCGGCGCGCGTTGTGGCGCAACGCTGTCAAGGCGTGTGGCTAAATTATGACCAGTGCCGGTGTCGGCCGTGCCGGTGTCGGCCGTGCCGGCGGATTGTTTCACGCGATAAGCCGTCATCCCGGCCTGAGCCGGGATGACGGCGCTGTCGTCCCAGCGAATGCTGGGACCCATCTTGCTTTGCTACTGATACCTCAGCGCGGGCAGCGGCAGGAGCAAAGTGGATCCCAGCTTTCGCTGGGATGACGTTCAGAAGGGGGATGAGGTTCCGAAGGGGGGATGAGGCTCCTAACGGCAATAAAGTTTCGTCATCCCGCGAAAGCCGGGACCCAGCGACTTGGATCCCCGTCATGCGTGCAAGCGAAAGGCACTGGGTCCCGGCCTGCGCCGGGATGACAATGCCGTCGTCCCAGCGAACGCTGGGACCCATCTTGCTTTGTTCCCGATACCCCAGCGCAGGCAACGACAGCAGCAAAGTGGATCCCAGCTTTCGCTGGGATGACATTCCGAAGGAGGATGAAGTTCTGAAGGGGAGTAATGCTCCGTCATCCCGGCGAAAGCCGGGACCCAGCGACTTGGACACCCGTCATGCGTGCAAGCGAAAGGCACTGGGTCCCGGCCTGCGCCGGGATGACAATACCGTCGTCCCAGCGAACGCTGGGACCCATCTTGCTTTGCTGCTGATACCCCAGCGCAGGCAACGGCAGGAGCAAAGTGGATCCCAGCTTTCGCTGGGATGACGTTCCGAAGGGGGATGAGGTTCCAAGGGAAATAAAGTTCTGTCGTCCCAGCGAATGCTGGGACCCATCTTGCTTTTGCAGTGAGCAGATGCCGATGCGGTTTGCGCCGTGCTCAGCCCTCGATCTGCCGCGCCGGATCTGCCAGTTCCAGTTCGCGCAGCACCACGCCGGCCTGCGTGCGGTTGCGCACGCCGAGGCGGTCGAAGATGGCGGACAGGTGCGCTTTGACGGTTCGCTCTTGAACGTCCAGGCGGTCGGCGATCTGCTTGTTCAACAGGCCCTGCGCGACCAGCGTCAGCACGCGGAACTGTTGTGGCGAGAGGCTGGCCAGGCGACCGGCCAGTTCGGTGTCGTGTTCCGAGGATTGCGCGCGCGCCACCGCGGCGCGAAGTGAGGCCGGCAGCCATTGCTCGCAGGCGAGCACGCTGCGGATGGCATCGCGCAGCTCGTCCAGTCCGGAGCTTTTCGGCAGGTAGCCGGCCGCGCCGTGATCGAGTGCGCGCCGCACCACGCGCGGATCGTCGTTGGCCGATACCACCACCACCGCGACCGCCGGGAACTGCGCGCGGATCGCCGCCAATCCCGCGAGCCCATGATTGCCCGGCATGTGCAGGTCCAGCAGCACCAGGTCGATGTCGTCGTGCGCTTCCAGCGTGGCGATCACGCCGTCCAGCGACTCGGCCTCGCGCACCGTCAGTTGCGCCACGGCATCGACGGCCGCGCCACGCAGGGCGGCACGGAACAGCGGATGGTCGTCGGCGATCAGGAGGTTGGGCATGGGGGCAGGAGTGAGCGGAGAGGAGTGAGTAAGGTGTGGGCTTTCGCTCGCTTCTCACTCCTCTTCACTCCCGGCTCGCTTCATTGCACGGTCCAGCCGCCGTCCACCACGATCGTTTGCCCCGTGATGTTGCGCGCGGCCGGCGAGGTGAGGAAGGCGGTGATGCCCGCCAGTTCGTCCAGGCCGATGAACACGCCCTTCGGCATCGGCTTCAGCATCACCTGGCTGACCACGTCGGCCTCGGAGATGCCGCGCGTGCGTGCCTGGTCGGCGATCTGCTTGTCCACCAGCGGCGTCTTCACGTAGCTGGGGCAGACCGTGTTGATGGTGATGTCGGTGTCGGCGGTTTCCAGCGCCAGCACCTTGGAGAAACCCACCAGGCCGTGCTTGGCCGCCACATAGGCGCTCTTGTACGGGCTCGCCACCAGCGCGTGGATGCTGCCGATGTTGACGATGCGGCCGAAGCCGCGCTCGCGCATGCCGGGCAGCACCGCGCGCGTCAGGCGGGCCACGCCGACCAGCATGACCTGGACGAGGAAATCCCACTTCTCGATCGGGAAATCTTCCAGCGGCGAAACATGCTGCAGGCCGGCGTTGTTGACCAGCACGTCGATGGGTCGCGAGATCGTCGCCAGCGCCGCGTCGATGCTGTCCTGCGAGGTGACGTCCAGCGCCACGGCTTCGGCGGAGCCGCCTGCGGTACGGATCTGCGTGGCGACCGCTTCGGCGGCCTCGAGGTTCAGGTCGCTGACGATGACGTGGCGGCCGGCTTCGGCCAGCTGCGCGGCGATGCCGGCGCCGATGCCGCTGGCGGCGCCGGTGATGAGGAGGGTGTGGGTGGGTTGCATGGGGGAGCTCCTGCGTGTCATCGCTAGGGTAGCAGGCAGGCGCGCGCGGTTCGTGGTACCAAAGTACGATGACGGCGCTTCCTGCGGAGGGTAGTTTCGTGGCATTGACCGGAACCCTGGACGCTTTCCACGCATGAACGCGAACACGCGCATTACCCGTGGCGTCCTGCTGGGCGCGGTGCTTCTCGCCGCCTGTAGCAGTACGCCCCCCAAGCCCGAAGCGGTGGCCCACATGATCCAGCCCCAGCACACCACCGAGCACCGCGGCAGCGACGACCTGCTCACCGCCGGCCTGGGGCTCGACGGCCTGCGTGCGATGGCGGCGCCGGCGTTCGCCGATCCGGCGCACCCCACCGCCGCCGAGTTGCGCCGCCGCGCGATCTGGGCGAACTGGCGCGGCATCGCCGACCTGTCACCGACCGGGGGCTACGGCCAGGCCTATGGCAGCGTGGCCAGCATTCCCGGCCGCGAGTATTCCGCGCTGGCGAAAGTCCCCGGCGCCACCCAGCCGCACCGCGTGCTGGTGCAGGTGCCGGACAGCTTCGATGCGACGAAGCGCTGCATCGTGGTCACCGCCTCGTCGGGTTCGCGGGGCATCTACGGTGCGATCGCCGTCGCCGCGCCTTGGGCGTTGCCGAAGGGCTGTGCGGTCGCCTACACCGACAAGGGCGCGGGCACGGATTACTTCGATCTCGACGAACAGCAGGGCGCGCGCGAGGACGGCACCGTTGGCGCATTGGGCACGGATGCGCTGGCCTTCGTGCCCGATGCGCCGGTCGGCGCCAGCGGCGTGGCAGTGAAGCACGCGCATTCCAAGGACAATCCGGAAGCGGATTGGGGCCGTCACGTGAAGCAGGCGGCCGAGTTCGCGCTGGCCGCGCTGGACCAGGCGTTCCCGCAGGCAGCGCCGTTCCGTTTCGACAATACGCGTGTCATCGCGGTCGGCATCTCGAACGGCGGCGGCGCCGTGCTTCGCGCCAGCGAGGAAGAGGGCGGCTGGCTGGATGCCGTCGTCGCCGGTGAGCCCAACATCTACGCCGCGGACGCGACGGGTGCGCGCTCGTTGTACGACTACACCACCGAGGCGGCGCTGCTGATGCCGTGCGCGTTGCTGGACCTGCCGGCGGAGACGCTGCCGCAGCCGCCGCTGCGCGCGCAGGTGGAACCGTTGTGGACGGCACGCTGCGCCACGCTGAAGGCGGCAGGACTCGTCAGCGGAGGCGATGCGAAAGCGCAGGCAGCGTCGGCGCATGCACAGTTGAAAGCGAATGGCTGGACCGACGAGGCGCTGGTGGCCGGCGCGCTGAGCGTGGGCTTCGATCTGTGGCGTGCGGTGGCGGTGACGTACGCCTCAGCCTATGGCCGTTACGGTGTGGGTGAACATCCGTGCGGGTTCGCATTCTCGGCGCAGAACCCGGACTTCAGCGCACGCACGGCAAGCGCCGCCGAGCGCGCCGCGTGGTGGTCCGACGGCAGCGGCATTCCGCCGGGGGCCGGCGTGGGCATCGTGGACACGAAGCTAGCGCCGCCGGACTTCACCCTGCCGGGGCTGCAGTGCCTGCGGGCGCTGCAGACGGGCACGAGCGACGAGGCGCGCCGGGTGCAGGCCGGCATCGCGCAGACCGCCGCGCGCTACCCGCGGACGCGCCGGCCGGTGGTGGTGATCCATGGCCTGGACGACGGGTTGGTGCCGCCCGCATTTTCCAGTGCGCCTTATGTGGACGCCGCGCGTGCCGCGAATCCCGACGTGCGCTACTGGCAAGTACGCCACGCGCAGCATTTCGATGGGTTCCTCGCATTGCCGGCCTACGGCGCGCGCTATGTGCCGCTACTGCCCTATGTCTACGCCGCGCTCGACCAGGTCGATGCCACGCTCGATGGCCGCCGCGAGTTGCCGGCCAATGCGTTGATCAGCGCGCAGCCGCGGGGCACGGGTAGCGTGGAAACGAGCCAGTTTGCGATTCCGAGGTAGGGGATGACGGTTGTGGGAGCGACGTAAGTCGCGATTGGGCGAAGTCCAGAAGGCAGGGCGTGCCCGTCGTCCTGATTCATCCCCGGATGTCTGGCATCTTTTCGCGACTTACGTCGCTCCCGCAACAGGGGATCACGCCCCCACGACGGTTTCACCCGGTTCGGCTTACCCTGTAGGCCGTTCCTGGTCACGCGTGCCGCCATGTCCCGACACTTCTCGATGATCCGCGACTTCCAGCTGGCCGACTGGTTCACGCTGGGCAACGCGTTCTGCGGTACCGGCGCGATCTTCGCGGCGATGCGCTTCCTGCAGGAGGGCATCCTGCGCGACCTGATGATCGGCATGGCGCTGATCCCGCTGGCTTTCATCTTCGACGCCCTCGACGGTCGGGTGGCCCGGTGGCGCAAGCAGGCGTCGGTGCTGGGGCGGGAACTGGACTCGCTGGCGGACGTGATCTCCTTCGGCGTGGCCCCGGCGGCGCTGGCCTATGCCTGCGGCATGCAGGGCGGCTGGGACTGGCTGGTGCTGTCGTACTTCGTCGCCTGCGGCGTCAGCCGGCTCGCGCGCTACAACGTCACCGCCGAAACGCTCGCCGACGGGGGCGACAAGGTGAAGTATTTCGAGGGCACGCCGATCCCCACCAGCCTGCTGCTCGTGGTGCTGCTGGCCATCGCGGCCTATCTTGGCCACGTGGGGCCGCAGCTGTGGCTGGGGGCGTTGAAGCTGGGACCGTGGCTGCTGCATCCGCTGGTGCTGCTGTATGCGGTGTCGGGCACGCTGATGATCAGCAAGACCCTGCGCATTCCGAAGCCGTGAGCTGTGAGGTGACGGCGCGTCATGCACGTGCCGCCGGCCGCGGCTAGAATCGGTCGGGAAGGGAGGGCACATGGCAAATTCCGTTCCACCGTGGCCGGGCGATTTCGAATCGGTAGCCCAGCAGTACTGGAGTCTCTGGGGCGATGCCCTGCGGCAGGCCGGCGCAACGCCGACCATGTCCATGCCCGGCGCCGTGCCGGGCTGGCAGCAGACGGTCGACTGGTGGTCGAAGCTGGTGCCCGGCGGGCAGGCGCAGGTGGACGAGGCCGTGGGCCGCTTCCAGCGGCAGGCGAGCCAGTGGTTCGGCCAGATGCAGCAGGTCTCCGCGCAGTTCACCGGCCGCGACCACGACGCCACCGACATCGGGCGTGCCTGGCGCTCTGCGCTCGGCATGGCCGAGCCTGCGCCCGCCCACAACCCGTTCGCCGACATCTTCCGCCACATGCAGGGTGGTGCGCATGGCCTGGATGGCTGGATGCAGCAGATGCGCCCGTGGTTGGACAATCTGCAACGGGATGGCGACCGCTGGCTGCACCTGCCGACCTTCGGCCTCGCACGCGAGCACCAGGAGCGCTGGCAGCACCTGGCGCAGGCCTACCAGGACTACCAGCATCGTGTCGGCGAGTACGACCAGTTGATGTTGAAGGTGGCGCAGGACGCGTTCGTGCGCTTCGAACGCAAGCTGGAAGAACACGCCGAGCCCGGCCGCCAGTTGCAGAACGCGCGCGCGCTGTTCGACCTGTGGATCGACGCGGCCGAGGAGGCCTACGCGCAGGTCGCGATGTCGGACGATTTCCGCCACGTCTATGGCGGCCTCGCCAACGCGCAGGCCCGCCTGCGGCTGGGCGTCCAGCGCGAGGTGGAGCAGGTCTGCGCGCTGTTCGGCATGCCGACCCGCACCGAGGTGGACTCCGCGCATCGCAAGATCGTCGAACTGGAGCGCGCGCTGCGGAAGCTGACGCGTGCGCAGGCGGCGCCCGCGCGGCGCGCACCTGCAGCGCGTGCCACGGCGCAGCCTGTCGACGTGCCAGAAGAAACGTCGGCCCCGGCGCCGGTGGAAGCGAAACCCGCGAAGGCGCCCGCACCGACGAAGCGCAAGGTCGCAAAAAAGCGTGCCCCGACCCGTCGCAAGCCGGCACCGCCGAAGGCTGCGCCCAAGCCGCGTGCGGCGGCCAAGAAGACCGCCGCCAAGAAGCGCGCGCGACGCGCGGTCGCCGCCGTCGCGCCGGCCGTGACCAAGCAGGAGCGCGTGCCTGCGCCAACCAAGGCTGCCCCGCGCAAGCCGGCGAAGGCGGCGAAATCCACCGCCAAGTCGGTGAAGAAGCCGCCGGTGTCGAAGGCGACGAAGAAGCCGCCGGCACCTGCCGCGAAGCCAGCGTCGGTCGTGTCGATGAAGGACTGGGTGGCGCGCAATGCCGCGCGCGCGGCGACGGCCGAGCCGCCCAAGGCCGCCAAGAAGGCGAAGCGGGGTAAAGGCAAGTGAACGGACCGCTCAACTTCACCGCCGAAGCGCTGGCCCAGGAAGCCACGACGCTGACGCAGAAACTGTCCGCCGGCCTGCATACCTTGCCGGAGGTGGAGGATGTGCACTACGGCGCCACCCAGAAGCAGGAAGTCTGGCGCGACGGCAAGGTCGTGCTGTACCGCTTCGTCGGCGAGAAGGCGCCGACGGCGAAGGTCCCGCTGCTGATCGTCTATGCGCTGGTCAACCGTCCGTACATGGTGGATCTTCAGCACGACCGCTCGCTGGTGAAGGGCCTGCTGGCGCAGGGTGAGGACGTCTACGTCATCGACTGGGGGTACCCGGACCGCTCCGACCGCTTCCTCGAACTCGACGACTACATCAATCGCTTCATCGACGGCGCGGTGGACCACCTGCGCGACAGCAGCGGCCGCGATGCGGTCAACGTGCTGGGCATCTGCCAGGGCGGCGCGTTTTCGCTGTGCTATGCCTCGCTGCATCCTGAGAAGGTCAAGAACCTCATCACCATGGTCACGCCGGTGGATTTCCACACACCGGACAACATGCTGTCGCACTGGACGCGCGAGCTTGACGTGGACCTGTTCGTCGAAGCGCTGGGCAACGTGCCCGCCGACATGATGAACGCGTGCTACCTGATGCTGAAGCCATTCCGGCTGAACCTGCAGAAGTACGTGGGCCTGGTCGACATCCTCGACGACAAGCGCGCGATCGAAGATTTCCTGCGGATGGAGAAGTGGATCTTCGACTCGCCGGACCTCGCTGGCGAGGCCTTCAAGCAGTTCATCACCCAGTTCTACCAGCGCAACGGCTTCATCAAGGGCGGCATCCGGATCGGCGACGAGACCGTGGACCTGGGCTTCGTCGACATGCCGGTGCTGAACATCTATGCCGAACAGGATCATCTGGTGCCGCCGGATGCGTCGCGCGCGCTGAAGGACGTGGTGGGTACGGCGGACTACACCGAGTTGAGCTTCAAGGGCGGACATATCGGCATTTATGTCTCCAGCCGCGCCCAGCGTGAAGTACCCACGGCGATCCATCACTGGCTCGGCCAGCGCACACGATGAGCCCGACGATGCGTGGCATCCTGGTCCTGCTGGCGGTGCTGTTGCCGGACGCCGCGCAGGCCGCGCCGTCCGCGGCTGCCCAACGCGAGATCCAGGGGTTGATGGATGCCCTGTCGGCGTCGTCGTGCGAGTTCCAACGCAATGGCACATGGCATGGCCGCGACGAGGCACGCAAGCACCTGCAACGCAAGTACGACTACCTGCTGAAGCGCAATCTGGCCGATACCGCCGAGCAGTTCATCGAACGCGCCGCCAGCAAGAGCAGCATCAGCGGACGCGCCTATCAGGTGCGCTGTCCGGGCCAGCCGGTGCAGCCGGCGGCCAGCTGGTTCAGGACGAAACTCGACGCATTGCGCGGTTCAGCCGCATCGGCGCGCTGACGCGCTAGACTGGCTGGGGACAACCGTGGGGAGTTGCTGATGACTGCTGCATCCAAGCCGTTTGCCAGGTCATTGAACGACCGCATGATCGCGGGCGTGATGGGCGGCATCGCCCACCGCTATGGATGGAGCGCCACGTTGCTGCGGGTGATCTTCGTGATCGTCTCCATCGCGTCCGCGGCGTTCCCCGGCATCCTCGTCTACCTGATCCTCTGGCTGCTGATGCCGAACGAGCAGGACTGATGCCATGGCGCCCGCGGGGCTGTGGGTCGCTCGCGTGCTTGGCGTCGTGTGGGCGGTGCCCAACACCCTGATCGGCGTGCTCGCCGGCGTCGCCGGCATGGCCTTCGGCGCGCGCATGGAATGGAGCGGTCGCGATTTCGCCCTTGTCTTCCATCGCTGGCCCTGGGGACCCGGCGGAGCGATCACCTTCGGCAACACCATCCTCCACACCGGCGACACGCTGGAATCGGAATGCATCACCTACGAGCATCGCGCCGGCCGGACGCAGCACCCGCGTATCCGCCTGGGCGACCATGAGCGGGCGCATGTCTACCAGTACATGGTGCTGGGGCCGCTGTTCCTGCCGGTCTATCTTTTGTGCGGTGGCGTCAGCGTGCGCAATCCGTTCGAGCGCGCCGCTGATCGCTATGCGCTGACGGGCAAGGGCTGGTGGCCGGGCTGACCGACGAGCGGCATGCGGTCTTTCACTGCCTGCCCACGCCGACGCGCGTAGCGTCTGCATCGTCCGAAGCCCGCAAAGAACCCGTTCGATGCGGATCGGCAAGGAGGGCCCAGCCACCCGGGACGCACCCGACGTGACCGGGCCTTCTCATGTCGTTCATCCGCCGTGCGCGCTGCGTGTGCGGGCGGTCTTCTTCCCAGCGGCTCTCTTGGTGGTTTTCCGCGCCGTCTTGCGGGGCGCGGATTTTTTTGCGGTCTTGCGGGCCGTCTTTTTCGTGGCTTTCCGCACGGCCTTCTTGGCGGTCTTGCCAGCGGTTTTCTTGGTCGCCGTCTTCTTGGCAGCCTTCTTCGTCGCTTTCTTGGCCGCTTTCGTGGGCGCCTTCTTTGCGGTCTTCTTGGCCGTCTTGCGGCCCGCGCCGGACCGCTTGCCGCCTCCGTCCTGCTGATTGACGGTGGCCCACGCGATGCGTTCGGCAACCTCGCGTGGACGGCCCTGTTCCACTTCGCTTTCTTCGATGTGTTCGGCCTGGCGCTTCTGTTTGTCCGTGTAAGCGGACTTGTCTCCACGGGGCATGGTGTCGTCTCCTGCGGTGGACGTCCCGGCAGGGTGACGCGCGGGGGATGACGCGGATGTCAACGTCGCGCGGTCAGGGCGAACGTTCGAACGAGAACAGCGGCCACAATGCGTGCCGCTGTCGTCGCAGCCGTGCGCTCAGCAGGTCGGCGCCGAGTACGCTGTAGGTAATGCCGTTGCCGCCGTAGGCCATCGCGAAGTGGACGCGCGGTCCCCATTGCGGGTGAGCGCCGAAGAACGGCAGGCCGTCGGCCGTCTCTGCGAACGTGCCGGCCCATGAAAACGCCGGGGTGACGTCCAGGCCGGGGAACAGGCGGTGCAGGCGCTTCACCAGCGTGCGGGCCTTCTTCTGCACACGCGCATCACGTCGCGCGGGAATGTCGACGGCGTCGTCCTCGCCCCCCAGAAGCAGGCGTCCATCGGCCGTACTGCGTGCGTAGAGGTAGGGGCGTGCGGTCTCCCACAGCAGCGTGTCCCGCAGGAAGCCCAGGCGCTCGGCGGGGAGGGGATCGGTGATCAGGGCATAGCTGCTGCGGTTGCGTGCGACCCGTCGCTGCAGCCAGTGCTGGCTGGCATAGCCGGCGGCGAGCACCACGTGCCTGGCACGCACGCACGCGCCGGAGGCGGTCCGCAACGCGACGCCCCGGGGGGTCGTCTTGAGGTCGACCACACAGGTGCGATCGAAGATGCCGGCCCCCTGGCGCTGCAGGCGTGCGAGCAGGCGATACGTCAGCCGGTACGGATCCACGCGCGCCGCCTGCGTGCTGAGCAGGGCGGCCGGGGCGTCGAACCCGTAATCGTCGCGGATGCGCGCGCTGTCGAGAAGCGTCACCGCCAGCCCATGGCGCCGCCGCGCCTCGTACTCGTCCTTCATCGCAGCCACGTCGCGACGGCGACTCGCGTAATACAGGCTGTCGTTGCGCGCGAATTCCACGTCGCGCCAGGGCGACGCGATGTCTCCCAGCATCTCGATGGCCTGCGCGCAGGCGCGGTAGGCGAGGGCGGCGTCGGCTTCGCCGTAACGGCGCGCGAGGTCCACAAGGTGGGTATCGATCTCGTATTGCAGCAGGGCGGTGCTGGCTGCCGTGCTGCCCCAGCCGATGTCGCGCTGCTCCAACACGGCGACGTCGAATCCCTCGGCCGCCAACCGGTCGGCGACCAGAGCGCCGGTGATGCCGCCCCCCACGATCGCAACATCGCAACGATGGTCGGCCTGCAACGCCGGGAATGCGTGCATCAGCCCGTTCTTGACCGCCCAGTAGGGGTAGCCGCTCTTGAGATCCATGCCCTGCCCATGTAACGCGATGCCCCATGCTGGCATCAGGGCGCGCAGGCGCAGGTGAAGGAGACGCTGACCCGCGCCGCACGCTCAGCGCGGCAGGGTGCCCTGCAGGAACAGCTCCACGGCGGCCAGGGCCTGTGCTTCCAGCGTATCCACGTCCGGCAGTTGGGTACTGCCCGCGGCCAGGCGCACGATCTGGTCGCCGAACAGGCTCATGTAGAACTGCGCGGCGGCCGCCTTGGGCGAAGCCAGCTGCATGCGGCCGGCAGCCACCTGTTGTTCGAAGTAGTCGGCCAGGGTGGCACGGATGGACGCCACGGCGTGATCGAAGAACCAGTCGCGCAGTGCCGGGAAGGATTGGCCCTCGCCGATCACGATGCGATAGACCACCTGCGAGTCGGTGCGGGCCATCAACTGCGCCATGCGGATGGCAACGCGGCGCAGCGCCTGTTCGGGTGGCAGCTCGGTCAGGTTGAGGTCGCGGAGCAGGTGGGTATGCATGTCCAGCCGGCGCTCGAGGATGGCGCTGGCCAGGCCCTCCTTGTCGCCGAAGATCCGGTACAGGGTGGCCAGCGAGCCGCCGGCGCGGGCAACAATCTCGCTCAGGCGCGCATGCTGGTAGCCCTTCTCGGCGAACACCTCGGTGGCAGCGTCGAGGAATTTCTCCGCGCGGATCTCGCCGCGCCGGCACAGTTCGACCTGCGGGCGCGGGCGCAGCGGTGAATCGCCGGCGGGGTGCGTGTCGGTGAAAACGTTTTCCAGATATTCGGAGGAAATGCTCACGGGAAGTCCCTGCGCGACCGGGTGTCGACGTTTCCGCAGCCTAGCAAAAGGGCGCATGACTGTGGCAATCCCATGACACGATTCGAGCGGTGGGCCGGGGGTATTTTCGGCCGCCGCGAGAGGCCTTACAGATAGCTTGTCAGCGTGGGCGGGGCCTGCCAGCGGTCGTGCGCACCGTCGACGTAGGTGATCGGTGCGGCGGCGAGTTCTTCGGGTGTGGCGTCCTCCAGGCAACCCAGGTTGACGCCATAGATGCGCTCGCCCTCCGGAACGTTGTTGCCGATGCCGAACGGACGCACACCGCAGGTGCGGCAGAAGTGATGCGAGTTGCGCAGGGTGTTGAAACGGTACTCGGTCAACGCCTCCTCACCGGCGAGCAGGCGGAACCGGTCCGGGGTGACGATGGCCGGCCAGAAGCGGTTGCGCCGGCAGACCGAGCAGTTGCAGCGGTACGTCGGCCGGGTCAGGTCGATGTCCGCCTCGAAGCGGACCGCACCGCAGTGGCAGCGGCCGGTATAGGTCTTCAGCATGGGGCCTCCTGTGCCGATATCGCTCCCGGGGTGTAGGGGTTCCCCCGCTGGTCCGGGTCGTCGCCCGGGAGAATACTGGACCCCAGCCCGCCGGAGACATGCATGCTGAGGACCCTCGACGTCGCCGACCTGCGCCCCGGGATGTTCGTCCAGAAGCTGGTCGGGCCGTGGATGCAGCATCCGTTCTGGCGGACCTCGTTCCTGCTGGACGAGACGCGGCTGTCCGAACTGCAGGACAGCGGGGTCGAGCAGGTGATCGTGGATCTGGCACGCAGCGAGGTCGAGGTCGAGCTGGACACGGAGGGGGCCGACGGCATCGCGGAGCCGGCGACCCTCTCGGCCCCGCCTGCAGCCGATCCGGTGCTCGAGCGCCGCCGCGTGGTCGTGCCCGACGGCAATGCGGGTCTCGGCGCCGAACTCGCCCGGGCCCGCCGGATCTGCGACGACGGCCGCGAGGCGGTGGAGGCGATGTTCCGGGAGGTGAGGCTGGGGCAGGGCGTGGACGCCCAGCACGTGCTGCCGCTGCTGGACGAAATCACCGGCTCGGTCGAACGCCATCCGACCGCGCTGGTCAGCGTGGCCCGGCTGAAGGACGCCGACGACTACACCTACCTGCACTCGGTCGCCGTGGGCGCGCTGATGGCGATGCTGGCGCGCCAGTTGGAGCTGCACGAAGACCAGGTGCGCGAAGCCGCCCTGGGCGGCCTGCTGCACGACATGGGCAAGGCCTTGCTGCCCCAGGACGTGCTCAACAAGCCCGGCAAGCTGACCGAAGAGGAATTCGCCATCGTCCGTCAGCACCCCGTGCATGGCGAACGTCTGTTGCGCGAGGGCGGAATCGCCCAGGAGGCGATCCTGCACATCGCCCGCCACCACCACGAAAAATTCAACGGCGCGGGCTATCCGCAGCGGCTCTCCGGCGCCGAACTGCCGTTGCTGACACGGATGAGCGCGATCTGCGACGTGTACGACGCCATCACCTCCAACCGTCCGTACAAGGCCGGCTGGGATCCGGCCGAGTCGCTGCGCCGCATGGCCAGCTGGCAGGGCCACTTCGACCAGACGCTGCTGAAAGCCTTCGTGCGCAGCGTGGGCATCTATCCCATCGGCGCCCTCGTGCGTCTGTCCAGCGACCGCCTGGCGGTGGTGGTCGAACAGAATCCGGCCACCCTGCTGGCCCCGCGCGTGCGCGTGTTCTATTCGACCAAGTCGCGCACCCATCTGCTCATGACGGACGTCGACCTGGCCACCGCCGGCGACCGCGAGCGCATCGTCAGCGTCGAGTCCCCGGCCAGCTGGGGTTTCCGCGAACTCGAGAAACTCTGGCTGCCCTGATCCACCGCCGGAATGTCGATTCCCGCCGCCGTCGCGCGTCGCTGGAGCAGTTCCCATGCCTCAGGAGGCAGACCATGCGGTTCCTTTCGATGATCCGGGTCGACGAGACCACCGGCCAGCAACCCAGCGAACGCCTGATGACCGAGATGATGGCACTGATCGGCGAGATGTCCGCCGCCGGCGTGCTGCTCGACACCGCCGGGCTGATGCCCAGTGCGCAGGGCGCGCGCGTGCGCTCGCGCTTCGGCGAGATCCGGGTGACCGATGGCCCGTTCACCGAGGCCAAGGAGGTCATCGGCGGCTTCGCCATCCTCAAGGCCGATTCGCTGGAGGACGCGATCGCCCATACGCGCCGCTTCCTGCAGGTGCACGGGGATGAGTGGGACATCGAGTGCGAGGTGCGCGCCATCGAAGAAGCGCCCGACGGCGGCATGTCCGGCGGCTGAAAGACGACGGCGGTCGACCAACTTCCGGCACGTGGACGCGGCGGGTGCTTGCGCCAGCATGGCCCGCCCGCCGCGTCATTCCCGTGACCGGGCAGACCCGAAGGCCATCCCCCGAACAAACGCGAAGGAGTTCCGCATGTCGTTGCTTTCCCTGGTCATGGCGGCGGCCGCTGCCGCGACGCCGGCCCCCACCGCCGATGCCGCTACCCTGGCCGCGATCGAGGCTACCTGCCTGGACTACATCGATGGCCAGCTCGAAGGCGACCCGGCGCGGGTGTCGCGCGCGCTGCATCCGGACCTGGCCAAGCGCGCCGTGGTCGGCGACACGCCTTACGAGCGGCTGGGCCTGCGCCGGATGTCGAAGGACGAACTGGTGGAGCTGACCCGCCAGGGCGTATTGAAGACGCCGAAGGAGCAGTGGAACCGGAGCTGCCGCGTCCTCGATGTCACCGCCGAGACCGCCGCGGTGCGCCTGGAAACACCGTGGTTCGTCGATCATTTCCACATGGGCCGCTTCGACGGTCGCTGGGTGATCGTCAACGCGCTGTGGCACAGCAAGCCGCGCTGATGCCGCCTATCGCGGCGTTGCGTCGGCCGCCTTGCGGAACAGGGCCGCGCACAGCAGCCACACCGCGACATACGCGGCGGTGAAACCCAGCAGGAATCCGCGCGGTGCCTGCACCGTGGTCCCAAGCGCCAACCCGGCTGCCACGACCTGCAGGCCCGCCATCACGACCAGGGTGACGGCCATGCCGCGGGGCTGCCGGCGGGCGAGCAGGGCGCCCGCGATGCCGGCCAGTGGGATCGCCATGAAGGCCAGGTTCGCCGGGTGTGCGGGTTCGCCGACGATCCCGACGGCCAGGTTCGCCCACACCAGCAGGAACGCGGCGCCCAGCGCGATCACGCTCGCGACGAGATACGCCGGCGCCCGCGCCGCGCGCCGCGATCTCGAAAGCGACGCAGCCGGTGAGCAACATGGCGCCGAACAGGGCGAAGTCCGATCCCGTCCAGGCCACGTCGGACGTGAACCGCATCGCCACCCAGGGGGCGATCAACAGCGCAACGGCGCCGCCCCAGGCGAGGGGGCGCAGCCGGCGGATCCAGTGGGTCGTGGTGGAGGGAAGCGGCATGCTCGCCATCGTCAAGTTCCGTCAGCCTGCAGGAGTGCAGGCCTAGCGTCCATGCCGGGCGTGGGCGGGCGAGAGGCCGTGTGTGAAGCCAGTGCGAAGTCGCGGCGCGTCAGGGCGCGGGCGGGGCAGGCCGATGGCCGTAGCTCAGCACCCGGGTGATCTGCCAACGACCTTCCTGCTCGCGCCAGACCATGGTGAAGTCGGCCATGCCACCGCAGTCGTTGCCGCCGGTCGTGCAGAACGTGTGTTCGCCCTGCGCGATCGTGCCGTAGCCGCGGATCGGATACACCTTCAGCGAGCCCGGCACCAGGCGACGCTGGTACTTGCCGCAGACGTTCTCGCGCGTGCGGCCGATCATCTCTTCGCGCGTCCAGGTGACGCCGCCGTTGTCGTGATAGAACTCCACCGCCGCATCGAAGTAGTCCGCATGGCGCGCCAGCTGCGCCGGGTCCTCGCAGTGGTTGAACGCATCGAACACGGCCGCATCCAGTGCGGCCACCGTGCGCGTCAGGTCGTCCTGCGAACGTTCGGCCGGTGCCGCGGCGCCGGTGCGGCCAGCGAAGGCCAACAGCACGAGGCCCACCAGCGTGGGCATCGCGCGCTTCAACACCAGCGTCCGTGGAGTGCGCATGGCGGTCATGCCGGCGTGGCCGCCAAGCGCGGGCGCGCACCCAACAGGCGCGCCGGCAGCATCAGCAGCGCATGTAGGAAGGCGAACAACGCGGAGAACGTGACGCCCACCAACCGGAAGGGCAGCGACACCAGCCACACCACTGGCCACAGCACCAGCACCAGCAGGGCCAGCGGCCAGCACAGCACGAACAGGATGCACCAGGCGACAAGCGCGACGAGGGTCTTCATGAAGGCTCCTTGGGCGGGCGCCGACAACCGGCACACCCGGATCCTCGCGCCGCGTCGCCGCTGCGGACAACCGGCTTGCGACGAAACGGCCCTCATGGCGATGGAAGCTGGTTCAGTCGGGCTGAAGCGGATGCGCCACGCGGACCGCGCCGGTCAGTCGCGCAGGCCGAACGTCAGGCAGCTGCTGCCGTGCCACTGGATCTCGAGCGGCTCACCCGCGTCGGCAAGCACTTCGTCCGATGGATCCTTGCCACTGCCGAGGTTGAGTTGACGATCGGGCTGCTTGATGACGCCGAGCGTGACCACCAGCCGGCTGCCCGCCGCCAGCTTGCGCCCGAGCAGGCGCGTGTCCTTCACGACCAGGCGATGCGGCGCGCCGGGCTGCAACAGGCGGCGCTTGCGGCGATTCTCGCCGTAGCTCGCACGCTGCAGCCACCAGGCGAGGTCGAGGTACTGGCCTTCGGCGCTCAGTTCGTACACACCGATCGCCAGGTCCACGTCGTGCTTGTTGACGGTGAAATCCAGCACCCCGCCGAAAGGACCGGCGAGTTCCATGTCTTGCGCCTGTGGCTCGCCCACGAAGGCCAGACCCAACGTCGGGTCCAAGCGGGTGTTGACCACTTGCTGGGGCGGTGTCCATCCGGCGTCACTGCGATCGCCGAAATCCACGCGCTGGCGGGCAACGACCCCGGCTCGCGGCTGCGCCGACAGCGTGTAGACATCCGGCGATGCGCCCGGGGCCAGGCACAACGCCTGCGTGCGCGTGGCCATGGAGTCCAGCGTGTCCGCGTGACGCCAGGCATCGGTGCCCATGGCCTGCCAGTTCACGCGTCCTGCCAGCAGCTCCGGTTTCGGCGAGCCCTTCAATACATGGTCGAACCACGCCAACCGCAGCGCCTGCAGGTTGATGCGCGCGGCGGCATCCGGCACATAGCCTTGCACGTTCGGCGGTACGCCCGTCTGCATGGTGATGTGTTCGTAAGGCCCGATCACCAGCGTGTGGTCGGCGTCCGGGCGGTGTCGAAGATGCTCGCGCAGATAATGCAGCACGCCGGCCTGTCCGCCATCGAAGTAACCCGTCGTGGCGAGCACCGGAATATCGATGCCTGCATAGTCCTCGCCCTGCGGGATCATCGCCTGCCAGTAGCCGTCGTAGGCGGGATGGCGCAGCCATTCGGCGAAGACCGGGTTCGCACTGCCATCGAGGGCGGATCGCTCGCGGTACGCTCGACCGCTGGCGTAGGCGTCATGGTCTAGCTTCGCCCAACGCGCGCTGTCGCCGTAGCGCGCATCGTCCAGCCAGCGGCTGCTCGCGGTGTACAGCGGCCACGGGTACATGAAATTGAGGAAGACGCTGCCTTCCATCGGGATGTCGATGCCGGGCGCCGCCGACGCCGACGTGGCGATCGCCTTCAGCGCGGGCGGTCGGTACTTCGCCGCGGCCCACTGCGCGAAGCTGTTGTAGCTGCCGCCGAACATGCCCACCTGGCCATCGCTCCACGCCTGCGCGGCGATCCAGGCGATCACCGCGGCCGCATCGCGGCCGTCGTGGACGAAGGGGGCGATCGCGTCGGGGCTGCGGCCCTTGCCACGGCTGTAAGCGACCGCGCCGGCGTAGCCGTGCGCGGCCATCGTCTTGGCATCGCCCCATGCCACGTCATCATTGGCGTAGATGGTGAACTGGAGCAGCGTGGGCAGCGGCGGTGCTTTCGCCGGACGCACGATGAGGGCGGCGATCCGCGCGCCCTCAGGCGTGGTCAGCAGGGCGTCGCGATCGATGACGTAGCGACGCGCATCGTCCTCCTGCAGCGCGCCGGCGAACAGGGGCTGGAATGCGGCATAGGCCGCGTACACCTGATAGGCGCGGACCAGGTCGATGGCCTCGGGCAGTGGCAGCCGTGACCGGCCCGCAACCTTGGCCAAGGCCGCATCAAGCTCGCCCCGTACCCGAGCAAGCGACGTGCCGAACGAGAACTCCGCCTGCAATGCCGTCCGGTCGTCCAGTGAGCCAAAACGCTCGGCGAAGACCTGTCGCCACGCCTGCGCGTACGCCATCCCATGCTGCGCCTGCACCGTCTTAGCGCGCGCGTGGATCTCGTATTGCAGGAACTGCGGAGGTTGCGACGGGGCATCGCCACGCAGCGTCCGCAATGCCAGGATGCTGTCGACCGCCTGCGCGTACTGGCCGGCGACGAGCTGCAGGCGGAACCGTGTCGCGAAGTCGCGCTGGGGATCCTCGTCGCGATAGACCGCCAGCGCATCGCGCGCCAGCGTGGTCATTGCCGCCTCGACCTGGCCGCCCTGCAGGCCTGCGGGGACGCGGAGATCCTTTGTCTGGGCGAAGGAGGGGAGGGCGAGTGCCGTCAGCAGGAATCCCAGCAGCAGTCTCATGTTGGTCCGGTCCGTGGAGGGCGCGGGAAGCTTTGCACGCAAGGCCGTGGCGGGGAAGAGCGATGCGACGAAACCGGGCCCGTCGGTGACGAAACGGGCACGTGGCGCGCTGGAGAGTGGTTGGCGGAACGGCAGAACAGACGACGGGCATTGCACCTGCTCGGCGGTACCGACGTCATCCTCCCCGAATGATCCGGAGCGCCTCGTCAGCGCGTGAGGTTGTGTTGCTGACAGGGCGCCAAGGCGGGAGAGGAAGCTTGCCCGATACCTCCTGCAGCGCGCGTGTCGACACCGCTCGCATCGCGCGTTGTTCGCTTTCGCCGAGCAACGTGGACAGGCGTGGGCCTTCATGGAATCTCATGATGATTCTCCTTCGAGCACGTCGGGAAAGGGAGACCGGGCCCGCGATCGCGGGCCCGGCGGCTGACATCAGATGACCTGTCCGCCCGATACTTCGATGCGCTGTGCGGTAACCCAGCGATTCTCGGGGCCGAGCAGGCCGGCGATCATCGGCCCGATGTCGTCGGGCACGCCGACGCGGCCCAGCGCGATCATCTCGGCGAAGACCTTGTTCAGGTCGGGCATGTCGCGCACGGCGCCGCCGAGGAAGTCGGTCTCGATCGCGCCGGGTGCCACCACGTTCGCGGTGATGCCGCGGCTGCCCAGTTCCTTGGCCAGATAGACGGTCAGGATCTCGATGGCACCCTTGGCCGCGGCGTAGGCCGAGAACCCCGGATACGACACGCGGGTCAGTCCCGTGGAGAGGTTGACGATGCGCCCGCCATCGGCGATCAGCGGCAACAGGGCCTGGGTGAGGAAGAAGACGCCCTTGAAATGCACGTTGATCAGATGGTCGAACTGCGCTTCGGTCGTCTCCGCGATCGTGGCCATTTCGCCGTGGCCGGCGTTGTTGACCAAGTGATCGAAGCTCGTGCGCTGCCAGGTAGAGACAAGAACGTCGCGCAGGCGATCCACGAAGCCCGGGAAGGTGGCCACATTGCCGACGTCGAGCGGGAGGGCGGCGGACTTGCGGCCCATGGCCAGGATCTCGGCGACGACGGCCTCGGCTTCGGCGGCGCGGGAATGGTAGGTGACGATGACGTCGCCGCCGCTGCGGGCCACGCTCAAGGCGGTGTTGCGGCCCAGGCCGCGGCTGGAACCGGTCACCAAAGTAATCGTGCTCATACTGAACTCCAGGTGGGTTGGGGAGTCAGTACTGTCCTGCGCAAGGCCCCGACGAAGTTGCGGGAAGCGGGGACATCTTTGCCTATTCCTGCGACCCGGCCGATACGATCGACCGGCGCCGGCGTCACGCCATCGTCTGGACCCGCGCCTGGGCGGATCGGATGTCGCGGGCCGGCGGTGCGCCGAACAGGCGTCCATACTCGCGCGTGAACTGCGGGACGCTTTCGTAGCCCACGGCATAGGCCGCGTTGCTGGACGATTTTCCTTCCGACAGCATCATCCTGCGGGCTTCGATCAGGCGCAGCTGCTTCTGGAACTGCAGTGGGGACAGCGATGTGACCGCGCGGAAATGCTGGTGGAACGTGGAGGCGCTCATGCCGGCCACCTCGGCCAGCTTCTCGATGCGCAGCGGCTGCGCATATTCCGAGCGGATGACGGCCACGGCCCGCGCCACCCGTTGCAGGCTGCCGTCCACCGCACCCAGGGTACGGATGGCGCCGCCGTGGCGGCCCGCCAGCAGCCAGTAATGGATCTCGCGCAGGTACTGGTCGCCCAGGATGCGCAAGGCGTTCGGCTGCTCCAGCAAGTGCAGCATGCGGCTGGCGGTGTCCGCCACTTCGCGGTCGGTCGGTTCGACCTGCAGCGTGTCGGACGGCGCCGTCGCGTGTGCGGTCACCTGGGTGACCAGACCTTCGATGAGGCTGGGTTCCAGATCGATCACCACCGAGTAATAGGGCGTGCCGGCGCTCGCGTGGGTGATCTGGCTGACGGTGGGAATGTCGGCCGTGATCAGCATCGAATCGCCGGCAGCCAGCTCGATCGTGCGGCTGCCCATCGAAACCCGCTTGCGCCCCTGCACGATCAGCGCCACCAGCGGGCGCGAAATGGCGTACTGCAATTCGCCTGGGTGCAGGGCGCGGATCACGGTGACGCCCTTCAACGGCGTGCGCGCAACGCCATCGGCGTCAGCGCGCAGGTCGGCAAAGCGCCGCACGGCGGCCAGCAGGGTCTCTGTCATGGGCCAAAGATAGCGCGGGCTGATCGGCCATTGGGGCTGCCCGTAGCTTTGGGCAAGAAAACGAAAGGAATCAGCAAACGCTAGGCGCGCGGGCCCCGGATCGGTCGCGACAGTCAGTCGTGCGGGGGCGACGCCGCATCCAGCACGTGCAGGCCCACCGACAGCCGCTTGGCCACCCGTTTGGCCGCGGCGGCCTGCGAGGCGACTTCCTCGGCGGTGCAGAAGCGATGGGGATTGACCTGGGCCACGCCGATGGTGAGCGTGGTCAATGGGAAGGTGGTGTAGCGGCCAGCACGGTCTTCGCCTTCCAGGACACCGCGCGCGAGGTCATCGTCGTCGAACAGAGCGCGGCCGGCGGCGTTGAATTCAGCGACCATCTCGCGGCATCGGCGCTCCCAGTCGTCGCTCTGGAAAAGCACCACGAAATCGTCGCCGCCCACATGGCCGACGAAATCCCATTGCGGTTCAGCATGTCGCAGGAGCGTCGACGCTACCAGGCGGATCATGCGGTCGCCTCGGAAGTAGCCGTACTGGTCGTTGTACGGCTTGAAGTGGTTGAGGTCGCAATACGCCGCCCTGAACGGCTGCTGCGCGTCGATCAACCGCGTGATGTGCTCGGCAATGGGAATATTGCCCGGCAGCAAGGTGAGCGGGTTGGCGTAGCGCGCGGCTTCGATGCGCAGTTCCGTGACGCGCCGGACCAGCGCCTCACCGGTGCCCACGCCGGCGTAACGACCCTCGCGGGTGATGATGAAGCCATCCGAGAGATAGCGCTGGTCTTCGCCCAG
This sequence comes from Pseudoxanthomonas sp. G3, assembly GCF_057654715.1. Taxonomy (NCBI): domain Bacteria; kingdom Pseudomonadati; phylum Pseudomonadota; class Gammaproteobacteria; order Lysobacterales; family Lysobacteraceae; genus Pseudoxanthomonas; species Pseudoxanthomonas sp. G3. The sequence goes on along the minus strand of NZ_CM172805.1, from coordinate 2,542,964 downwards.
CAGGATCTCCGACATCGCATCCACGCTCTGCGCCACGTCCGCCATGATGGGCGAGGCATGCATCAGCTGGACGCAAGGCTTGCGTCCCAACAGCTCGCGGGCGAAGGGCACGGCCATGCGCTCATTGAACACCCGGCGGTTGATGAGTCCGAGCGGAAGCCCTTTGCCGTCCACGACCGGCAGGGCCTGCAGGTCAGGGTGTTGGCGGAAGACCTGCTCGGCATCGAAGTTGCTGGCGCTGTCGGTGATCGACGGTGCCTCGATCAGCAGGTGTGCGGCGGTGACCTTGGGGAAGGTCGAGCGACGCCCGCTACGCGGCCATACCGGCAGTTTCTCGGGTGACGCCAGGCGGAGGTCTTCCGGGACGGCATCGGTTGCCCGTTCGGCCGGGCGACCCAGCAGGTACCCCTGCGCGTAACGGATACCCAGATCCCGGATGATCGCCAAATCCTGCGTGCGCTCAACGCCTTCGGCGATCAGGTCGGAACCCAGACTCTCGGCCACCTGCACCAGCGCACGCACGATACTGAGCCGTCCGGGGCTCTCTGCGATCTCGTGGACCAGATAGCGATCGATCTTGACGTACTCGGGCCCCAGCTCGTGCCATAGCTCGAAGTTGGAATGCCCGTTACCGAAGTCGTCCAGCGCAATGCGGATGCCGGCTGCGCGAAGGTAACCCAGTGCATCGGCCAGGCGGCCCACGTCCTCGACGATGTCGCGTTCGGTGATCTCGATGACGAAGCGGCTCAGGTCCCGTCCCGCCGACCGCAGTCCCTCGATGATCTGCTGCGGGCGAAACGCATCCTGCAGGATTGCATGCGCGCTCAGGTTGACCAGCAGGCGCCCGCCGCGTTCGAAATCGAAGCTGCGCACCAGCATGCGCGCGGCCTGCGTCTCCAGTTCGCCCAGGCGTCCGGTAACGCGTGCCAAGTCCAGCAACTGCAGCGGCGTCATCGTCCCGTGTGCGTGCCGCATCAGGCCTTCGTGCGCGACGACACGCTGGTCTTCCAGATGGACGATGGGCTGGTACACCGCGCGCAATCCGCCCGGACTCAGGGCAGCGTCCAGCACAGCGGACATCGGGGCGGGGGCGGGGCAGGCGAGCATGGGGCCGGGACGCTAGCGCGATCGCATGACAGTGGCGTGTCAGTTGCCGCCGTCATCGTGCTGTAGCGCACGCCGCGTACAACACCTTCATCCCGGAACGCCGCACGCGTGGCGACCAAGGACATTAAAGTCCTGGCGGAAGCGGCCGATATCGATGCGTCATTCTGTCCGGAATACGCCCATGGCCTTCCCCGCATCCCTGAAGTCGGTCCTTCATCGCGCGTACGATGCTGCTGCACGCAGCCTGCGCCTTCTTCCCTCCACGCAGCTCGCTCGTATGAGTCTGGCCGGCAAGATCCAGGCCAGCCTGCTGGTGTCCGGTCTCGGCCTGCTGGTGATCGCACTGGCGTACTGGCGCGCCAGTGTAGGCGCAGAGCGCGCCGGCGACACGTTCGCCGGCTATCAGGCACGTGCGGTGCTCGCAGGCGCGCTCGCCCAGCAGGTCGCCGAGGCGCGCCGATTGCAGACGGCCTATGCGCGCAGCTTGTCCGACGAGCATCGTGCTGCCCTGCAGTCCGCGCAGCGACGTTTGTCGAGCACGCTTGCCGCGGAAGCCGGCACCGTCGCCGACGGTCCGCGCCCGCCTGCGTTGAAGGCCGTTGCCGCCCAGATTGCGCAGTTCGGTGAAGGCATCGCCTCGCTCAATGCGCGCGTGGACGAGATGGGGCAGGGCGAATCCGGACTGCTCGCTCAGCTGGATGCAGCGGCCACTGCACTCGAGCGGCGCATCGACGACGCAGGCAACCCAGCGCTGATTGGCCACGTGCAGCGCATGCGGCGGTTCGAGAGCCAGTTCCTGCTGACCGGCGACGCGGCACACACCGATCGCGTCAGCGAGGAGAAGTTGCCGTTCGATCTGGCACTGACCGCCTCGCGCCTGTCGCTGGAGATGCAGGACGCGTTACGTGCCGACATGGACGCCTACCAGGGTGCCTTGCTGGCGTACACCGCCGCGCGCATCGGGCTGGATGTCGAAGCCCAGTCGCTCGAGGACATCGCAGCCGGCATCACCCCCGCGCTGGACGCACTGCAGCAGGCCCAGGCCGATGCGTTGGCGAAAGCGCGTGCGCAGCAACGGTCCCAGGGACGCTGGATCGACGCCTTCTTCATGCTGACCTGGCTGCTGGTGTCCGCAGCGGTGATCATGACCCTCCTGATGGTGCTTCGTGCGGTGCGCCGGCCGATCGAAGATACGTTGCGCTTCGCCGGCGATATCGCCGAAGATCGGTTGGACACCGTGCTGACGGTGCACAACCCGCACGATGAGATCGGCCGTCTCGCCGCGACGCTGAGCCACATGCAGGCCCGCCTGCGTACTCGCATAGAGGCCGAACGCGCCGCAGCACGCGAAAACGAGCGTGCCCGCCAGGCGCTGGATTGCGCGAAGACCGGCTTGATGATGCTCGACGCCGAGGGTGCGCTCGCCTATGCCAACCGTTCCCTGATGGCTGTGTTGCCGGACGCGGCGGCGATGGTTGGCCATCCCGCCACGCAGCTGCATGCGGCGTTTTCCGAAGCCCAACGGCGCTTGGCGACCGGCGAGTCGGCGTTCGAGGAAGAAGTCGAGCATGGTGGCGTGTGCTATCAATGGACCATCAACAGCGTAGTAGTCGAGGGCGCACGCATCGGCGCCACCGTCGAATGGCGCAGCCGTGCCGTCGAGATGTTGGTGGAGCGCGAGATCGCCGCCGTGGTGGATGCGGCAGCGCGTGGTGATCTCGCTGGTCGCGTTCCGTTGGAGGACAAGCAGGGCTTCGTATTGACGCTGGCAGGCAGCACCAATCGCCTGCTGGATGCCTTCCAGTACAACTTGTCGGCGCTGCAGGGCCTCTTGGCCGCGCTGTCGCAAGGCGACCTGACCGCGCGGATGGAAGGCGACTTCCACGGCGTGTTCGGGCGCATGCGCGACGATGCCAACGCCACCGTCGCGCAGCTGACCGACATCGTCGGTCGCATCCAGGATGCGTCCACCTCGATCAACACCGCCGCCGGCGAGATCGCCTCGGGTAATTCCGATCTGTCGCGCCGTACTGAGCAGCAGGCGGCGAATCTGGAAGAAACGGCCGCTTCGATGGAGGAACTGACTTCCACCGTGCGTCAGAACGCCGAATCGGCCCGACAGGCCAACCAGCTCGCCATCGGCGCCGCGGGCGTCGCCTCGCAAGGCGGCGAAGTGGTCGGCAAGGTCGTCACCACCATGACCGACATCGAACAGTCCTCGAAGAAGATCGCCGAGATCATCTCCGTCATCGATGGCATCGCCTTCCAGACCAACATCCTGGCGCTCAACGCGGCGGTGGAAGCCGCGCGTGCGGGCGAACAGGGCCGCGGCTTCGCCGTGGTCGCTAGCGAGGTCCGCACGCTGGCCCAGCGCAGCGCGAACGCCGCCAAGGAGATCAAGGGCCTGATCGAAACCTCGGTGGACAAGGTGGCCGACGGCTCGGCCCTGGTGCAGCAGGCCGGCACGACCATGAGCGAGATCGTCGCCTCGGTGCAGCGCGTGACCGATATCATGGCGGAGATCTCCGCCGCTTCGCAGGAACAGAGCACGGGCATCGAACAGGTCAACCAGACCATCACCCAGATGGATGAAACCACCCAGCAGAACGCCGCGCTGGTGGAAGAGGCTGCCGCTGCCGCCGGGAGCCTGCAGGTGCAGGCAGGAGCACTGCGCAAAGCCGTCGCGCAGTTCCGTACTGGCCGCGCGCCGCTGCGCCGCCCGCTACCGGCGTGAGGCTGCGCGTGCGAGTCACGCCCGCACGCTGCGGACACGCATCAGCCTGTCGGTGGGAAGTCGGCGAGCGAGACGCCGTCGACCGCCACCAACCGGTCGAGCCGGACGCGTTCCCCCGTGCCGAGTTCGGCGTACTCGATGCCGTCACGGGCCGACAGGGTGACGATGCGGGTGTCCCGCTCGTGCGCCTTGCCGTCATCGTCGACGAACCGGATCAGCGTCGTCGCACGGCGCGTCGCCGTCGCTTCGAGCACATCATGGAACTCGCAGTTGATGGGCGTGTAGGGGTCGGAGGGAGAGGGCATGGGAGATCCCGGACGCGGATGGCATCGGTCGGATGGCCAGCCTAGCGCGGGGCGTCGACGGCGTCGCTCGCCGCCAGCGTACCAGCGTGCGCGATGCCATCAGACGGGCGCGGGGCTCACCCCGGAATTCGCGCGATCACCTTGATCTCGAAGTCGAAGCCGGCCAGCCAGTTCACGCCGATCGCGGTCCAGTTGGGATAAGGCTGAGCCGGGAAGACCTCGCCCTTGACCTTCATGACGGTGTCGAACTGGCGCTCGGGGTCGGTATGGAACGTCGTCACGTCGACGATGTCATCGAGCGTGCAACCGCCCGCCTTCAGGGTGGCCTCCAGGTTGGCGAACGCCAGGCGGACCTGGGCTTCGAAATCCGGCTCGGGGGAGCCGTCGCTGCGGCTGCCGACCTGGCCGGAGACGAACAGCAGGTCGCCGGAGCGGATCGCGGCGGAGTAGGTGTAGTGGGCGTAGAGGTCGTGCCGACCGGCGGGAAAGACGGCGTCGCGGGATGCCATGGGAGTACTCCTCAAGTGGGTGGGGCCGTGAGGCCCCGGGACATGGCGAGCACTCTAGGCAGCGCTCCCCGGGGGATAAACACGCGGATCGCGGGATCACTGTTTGTAGAATCCAAACAATCCCCGCTGCCTTGGAGTTCGCATGGACCGTATCGACGCGATGCAGGCCTTCGTCCGCGTGGTCGAGACCGGCAGCTTCACCAAGGCGGCCGACACGCTGCAGGCCAGCAAGACCCGGGTGACGCAACTGGTGCAGCAGTTGGAGACGCACCTGCGGGTGAAGCTGCTCCACCGCACCACGCGCAAGGTCAACGTCACCGCCGACGGCGCCGCGTATTACGAGCGCGTCGTGCGCCTGCTGGCCGACCTGGACGATGCAGAGACCAGCCTGTCCGCGGCCTCCGAAGCACCGCGCGGACGGCTGCGCGTGGATGTGCCCGCACCGTTGGCCAGCCACGTGCTCGTGCCGGCATTGCCCGATTTCCATGCGCGCTATCCCGATATCCAGCTCGACCTCGGCGCCAGCGATCGCAAGGTGGACCTGATCGACGAGAACGTGGACTGCGTGATCCGTGGCGGCGTCCTCACCGATGACTCGCTGCGCGCACGTCACGTGGCCGACCTCGCGCTGGGGGTGTACGCCGCGCCGTCCTATCTGGCACGCGTGGGGAGGCCGGCGCATCCGCAGGCACTGGAAGACGCCGCGCATCGCGTCATCGGCTATCGCAGTGCGCGTACCGGCAACCCGCTGATGTCGCCGATGCGGCGCGGCGAAGAAGAGGTGCGCGTGCAGGGCCGTCACGTGCTGTCGGTGGATGACGGCAATGCCTATCTGGCGGCCGGCATCGCCGGGCTCGGCGTGCTGTGGCTTCCCACCTACATGGCGCGCGAGCCGCTGGCGCGGGGTGCGCTGGTGCCGCTGTTCGAAGACTGGCGGATCGAGCCGATGCCGATGTACCTCGCGTTCCCGCCCAGCCGGCACGTCAGCCGCAAGCTGCGGGTGTTCATCGACTGGGTCGTGGAGCTGTTGGCGCAGCATGCGCCCGCCATCCAGCCGCCGCGTTGATGCAGGACGCAGCGGCACGCGCTTCTTCATCGGGTGGGCGTCGACCCCATCCGCACATCGGCATACTCCTGTCATCCGCCATGAGACATTCGCCGCCATGGGACTTCTGACCTTCAGCCTCAACCTCACCCTCGACGGCTGCGTGGACCACGAAGAGGGCATCGCCGATGAAGAAACGCACGCGTTCTTCACCCGGCTCATGGACGAGCATGGCGCCATGCTATGGGGCCGCGTCACCTACGAAATGATGGAAGGCTACTGGCCGAAGGTGGCACGCGGCGAGGTGGAGGCGCCCCCGGCGACGCGCGAGTGGGCGCGGAAGCTGGAGGCGAAGCCGAAGTATGTGGTGTCGTCGACGCGGAGCGAGTTCACCTGGGCGCAGAGCCACCTCCTCACGGGCGAACTGCGCACGGGCATACAGGCGCTGAAGGATGCGACACCGGCCGGTGTGCTGCTGGGCAGCGGCATGCTCGCCACGGAATTGGACCGGCTGGACCTGATCGACGAGTACCGCTTCCTCGTCCATGCCCGCATCGCCGGCCACGGCCCGACCCTGTACCAGCGCGGACTGCCGCACGCGCGACGGCTTGATCTGGTGTCGGCGACCCCGCTGCGCTGCGGGGCGGTCGCGCTGCATTACCGGCGTGCGCGCGACTGACAGCCGCGCCTCGGGCGGCATGTCGATCTACGGCCTTCCGCTTCGTCGCCCAGGCATCTCTGCACAAAGGAACCGCCATGAAGTATCTCGGCCTGGCCTATTTCACCCCCGACAAGTTCGCCGCGATGTCGCCTGGCGATGTCGAAGCCTTGGTCAGCCAGTGTCCCGCCCTGGACGAGCAGATGCGGGCGACCGGCAAAGTGCTGGTATCCGCCTCGCTGGGGGATCTGGAAGGCTGGCGGACACTGCGCCCGCAGGCCGGCAAGACGCAGGTCAGCGACGGGCCTTACACCGAATCGAAGGAAGTCGTGGGTGGCCTCTTCATCATCGAAGCGGACAGCCACGACGAAGCGCTGCGCATCGCGTCCATGCACCCGGCGGCGACGCTGGGCGAGGCGGGAGGATGGGCGGTCGAGCTGATTCCGATGGATTTCTATCTCGAGCGCTAGCATGCGCGGTGGATTGCCTTACTCCGTCAGCGCAGCCTCCACCGCGGCGCTGGCATGCAGAGCCGTGGTGTCGAACAGCGGCACGCGCGCGTCCTGCGGGCCCACCAGCAGGCTGATTTCGGTGCAGCCGAGGATGATGGCCTGCGCGCCACGCGCGACCAGATCGTCCATGACGCGACGATAGGCATCGCGCGAAGGATCGCGGATGACACCGCGACAGAGTTCGTCGTAGATCACGTCGTGGACGATGCGACGGTCGTCGGCGTCCGGCACGAGGACTTGCAGCCCGTGCCTGTCCTGCAGGCGCTGGCGGTAGAAATGCTGTTCCATCGTGAAGCGGGTACCCAGCAGGCCGACCGTGCGATGTCCGGCGGCGGTGATGGCCGCGCCGGTGGCATCGGCGATGTGCAGCAACGGAATCGACACGGCCGCCTCCATCTGCGGCGCCACCTTGTGCATGGTGTTGGTGCACAGCACGAGCAGGTCGGCACCGGCGGCCTGCACGCGGCGCGCGGCGTCGGCCAGCACCTCGCCGGCGGTGTCCCAGTCGCCATCGCGCTGCAGCTGTTCGATCTCGTGGAAGTCGACGCTGTACAGCACGACCTTGGCCGAATGCAGGCCAGCCAGGCGGGCCTTGATGCCTTCGTTGACCAGGCGGTAGTACGGCACCGTCGATTCCCAGCTCATCCCGCCGATCAGTCCGATCGTCTTCATGCCTGTCCTGCCGTGTATGTCCGAGGCAGGAAGTATGTAGGCCGGCGTGCCGCGCCGGGTTGAGCAGTTTGAGGGGTGAGGGTGCGGTCTGTTGCAGGCCCCCGACACCGGGGGTGCTTTACAGAGGATTCCCTGCTGTGCATACTGTGCATATAAACTATGCACAGTGGGTGGCGGTGAGCGCGGAACTGTTTCTGTCGACCACCGACAGCACGCCGATGTACCAGCAGATCGTCGACCAGATCACCGCCAAGGTGATGGCTGGTGACTGGAAGCCGGGACAGGCGCTGCCGTCGATTCGCGAGCTGGCCAGCGCCAGCCGGGTCAGCGTGATCACGGTCAAGCGCGCCTACGCGGAACTGATGCTGGCCGGGATCATCGTTACCCGGCACGGCATGGGCTCCTTCGTGGCCGAGTCCTCGGACCTGCCCACCGACTTGCTGCGCGCGGAATTCACCCAGCACTTCGACGCGATGCTCGCCTGTGCCGCGCGCCTCGGCATTACCCGCCACGAGATACGGCAACTGCTCGATGACGAGCAAGCCGATCCCACGCCCGACACCTCCGGAGGATCCACGCCATGACCGCCGCACTCGCCTTGTCCGGCGTGACCAAGCGCTACGACAGCTTTGCGCTGCAGGACATCACCCTGAGCATGCCCGCCGGGCAGATCATGGGATTGGTGGGCGTCAACGGCGCTGGCAAGACCACCTTGCTGCGCATCCTCAGCGGGCTGGCGCGCGCCGACGCCGGCACTGTCGAAGTATTGGGCCGCGTGATGCCGGCGCAGCAGGTGGCGGTCAAGCAGGAACTCGGCTTCGCGTCGGAAGACATGCGCCTGTACAAGAGCCAGACGCTGCGCTGGCACATGGATTTCATCCGTTCGATCTATCCGGGCTGGGATGAGGCGTACGCCGCCGACCTGCTGCGTCGGTTCGACCTGCGGGCGGAGCAGACGCTCGCGGGCTTCTCGCACGGCCAGCGCGTCAAGGCGCTGCTGCTGTTGAACTTCGCCCGCCGCCCCAAGCTGCTGCTGCTCGACGAGCCCACCACCGGTCTCGACCCCGTCGCACGCGACGAGGTGCTGCAGGCGCTGGCCGACATCCTGCGCGACGACGCCCGCAGCGTGCTGTTTTCCTCGCACAACACGCGGGATATCGAGCAACTGGCGGACACGATCAGCTTCGTCCACCAGGGCCGCCTGCTCGCGTCCAAGGACAAGGAGTCCTTCCTCGACGACTGGCGCCGGATCATCTGCCAGGGCACGTGGCCGGCGGATGCGGATGCGTGGCCCGAGATCGCGATGACGCGCCAGAACGGATCCCTGCTGGAGCTGAAGGTGCGCCAGTTCAGCGACGGCCTCCTCGGCCGCCTGCAGGCGCAGGGGCTGGACATCCGCAGCGCCGAGGCGATGAGCCTGGAAGACATCTTCGTCACCACCGTGCGGGCGGGAGGTGCCGCATGAAGCGTTTCGAACTCAACCTGCCGGTGATCAGGCACCTGATCGCCAAGGACTGGGCGCTGTTCCAGAAGCAACTCGCGGCCTACGTGACCGGGGGCATCTTCGCGCTCTGCCTGATCGGCATGGCCAAGGGATGGAGCTTCTACCTGGGCTCGCTGTTGCTGCTGGTCGTCATGGTCGGCATCTCCTGCTTCTCGATCTCCACCTCGTTACTGGTCGAGCGCAAGGAGCACACGCTGGCCTTCGTCATGAGCCTGCCGCTCACGCCGTTGGACTTCTATCTGGCGAAGCTGCTCGGCAACCTGGTGACGTTCTTCGTGCCGTTCCTGCTCCTGTCCGCCGGCACCCTGGCCGTCATCGCGTTCACGCCCTTGCCGGATGGACTGATCGTCTTTTCGATCCTGATTTTCGGCTTCGTGACCCTGGCCTACAGCGTCTCCCTGAGCGTGGCCATGGCAGTGGAATCGGAAGGCTGGAACACCTTCGCCATGATCGGCAGCATGGTCCTGATCAATCCTTTCATCATGTTGCTGGGGCAGATCCCCGAGATCACCGGCAACGCGAACACCGAACGCGTCGTCTGGAGCCTGCCCGCCGTTTCCATCCTGCTCGTGGAGATCGTGGGGAGCATCGCCGTGCTGGTGATCACCGGCTGGGTGCGCTGCCGCAAGAAAGCGTTCTACTGACGCCGCCATGTCGGCGCCCGATCGCCTCCACGCGATGGACAACCTGCGGGCGCTCGCCATGCTGTCGGGCGTGCTGTTCCATGCGGCGCTGGCCTACAGTCCGCTAGCGCACGCCTTCATTCCCACGGCCGATCGCGTGTCGTCGACGGCGGTCGACGTGGGCATCTGGTTCCTGCATCTGTTCCGCATGCCGCTGTTCTTCGTGGTCGCCGGCTTCTTCGCGGCGATGCTGGTAGTGAAGCGCGGGATGGGCGGGATGTTCCGGAATCGTTTCATGCGCATCGCGCTGCCGTTCGTGATCTTCCTGCCGCTCGTGCATGGGGCGCTGAAGTACAGCACGCTGCACGCCGCGGAGACGGTGCAGCACCCATCGCCCATGCTGGCGATGATCCGGCAGCTGCTGCAGACGCAAGGCCTGCCCGAACAGCTGCCCGGCACCGGGCACCTGTGGTTCCTCTACTACCTGCTGTTCTTCTACGTGCTGGTATGGTCGGCGAAGAACTTCGGACTGGAGGCACTCGCACAGCGCGTGCGCGACCTGCGCCCGGTCTGGCTGCTGGGTGGGCTGCCGTTGCTGCTGGTGCCGTCGCTTGCCGCCGTCAGCGCGCCGCATCCCGCACCGGAAAGCCTCCTGCCGCAGTTCTGGGCCTTCGGTTTCTACGGGCCGTTCTTTGCGTTCGGGTACCTGCTGTATGACCACGACGCGATGATGGAACCGCTCCGGCCGCTCGCGCCGTGGCTGCTGGCCGCCAGTTTGATGCTCTATGGCGTCTTCTGGGTCCTGCTGGATCGACACGTACCCAGCCTGAGGGATCCTTCCGCCTCCTGGCCACTCGCCGTGCTCGAGGCTTACGTCAGCGTATGGATGACCTGTGCCTGCCTGATCGCAGGCAAGGCGTGGTTGGATCGTCGCCATGCCGTGCTGCGCTATCTGTCGGAGGCGTCGTATTGGATCTACCTCGTCCACCTGCCGATCCTGTTCGCGCTCCAATACCGTTTGCTGGACGTGAAGGCGCCTTGGGGCATCAAGTTCGTGTCGTCGGTGCTCGCGACCTTGGCGCTTTGCCTGTTCGGTTATCACGCGGTGGTGCGCAAAACGCGGCTGGGCGGGCTGCTGGGCGCGCGAGCGTCCGCAGCGATGGTGGAGATGGGAAAGTGATGTATTGCGCGTTTCGTACGACGATCAGACGACCAACGGCACCCCAATTTCACAGTCCTTGCACGTAGACCAATCCAGCCTGAAGGCAGGTTGCAGCAGCGGTGGCAAACGCCGCTATATTCCGTCTCCCCAGACGAAGGAGGATTTGAATGTTTACGACGAAGCGATATCTGAAGGCGGCGCGTGTGCTCGGTGTGGCGCTGGTGGCCGGTGTGGCGCTGAGCGGCTGCGCGACCTACGACGACGAATTCGCAGGCATCAACTCGCGCCTCGATTCGCTCGACACCAAGGTGCAGGGCGCAGCCCAGAGCGCCGAGTCGGCCAATCAGTCCGCGACGCAGGCGAATCAGCGTCTCGACCAGATCGAGCGCCGCGTCCAGCAGCTCGAAGCCGCCCCGCGTCGCGTGCCGCGCGGCTGATCGCGCTTGCGCGACGTGTTGCGCACCGTGTGAACCGGAACCCGGTGGCCCGTGCGGCCACCGGGCTTCCTTCATGATCCCATGAGTGTTTCGAGGAACCGCGTCATCCGTACTTCCCTACATTCCGCGATCAGGACCGCCGCCCACGCGCTGATCATGGCGCTGGCGTTGGCCAGTTTCGGTGCCAGTGCCGCGAAGGCCAGTGCCCAGAAGGCCGTTGCAGAGAAAGCCGCCGACGAGAAGGCGGCCGACGAAAAAGACGCCGACGGAAAAGACGCCGCGCAAGCGGACAACAGCCCCGATCAGCTCCCGCCCGGTCAGGACGTATCCGACACGGTGATCGAGCTCGCAGGCTGGATCGTCGCGAGCAAGGACAGCCAGGGCTATCCATTTGCCATCATCGACAAGGCCGCGGCGCAGGTGCTGGTGTTCGGCGGCGACGGTCGCCTCCGCGGCGCCGCGCCCGGGCTGTTCGGCTCGGCGGTCGGTGATCACACCGCGCCGGGCGTTGCGGGTCTCGCGCTGCGCGAAATTCCCGGTCGTGACCGCACCACGCCTGCCGGCCGCTTCGTAGGCGGTTTCGGCCCGTCCATCGACGCCGGACGCGTGCTGTGGGTGGACTACGACTCCGCGGTTTCCATCCATCCGACCGCCACCGGCGTACCGGCCGAGAAGCGCGAAGAGCGGCTCGCATCGGCCACGCCCGACGACAATCGCATCACCCATGGGTGCATCAATGTCGCGCCAGGGTTCTACGAGCGCATCATGCAGCCGACGTTCGAGAAGGGCGGGGTGTTCTACATCCTCCCCGACAAGGATTCGCTCGCGGAGACGTTTCCGGAATTCGCGGAAAGTCGCGCGACGGCGCAACGCAGCGGCGGCAAGCGCGCACGGCGCCGTTGAAGGGTGCGTCCTCCCCCGCGCGGCGTACCGACGAGAATGACGCTGCGCGCAGGCCCACCCATCCAGCAGAACGGGTCGGCGCGCCGTTCCATCGCATAGCCACGCCGACTGTTCCCGAGCGCTGAGCCGTGTTGTTCAGTACGCCGAGCCGCCCGGCTGGGTGGAGCTCAGTACGCCGGCTTCCGCGGTGACGGTGTAGACGGTACCGCCCACCGGCGCCCAGTTCACCAGATCGAAACCGTCGCCCGCGGCGATGCGCGCGACACCGATGTTGCGGTAGGTCAGCGGCTGTTTGGCCGCGCACACTTGGGGCAATCCCGGTGCCTGCAGGAAATACACCTTGCCCGTGCCGACCACGCTCGCATAACCGCCGTTGGCCACCAGCAGCGCGGTCGCTTCGTCGACGGCGATGCCGCGCGGGGCGCTGCTCCAGCCGTTGGCGGCCACGCGGCACAGAAAGGCGAGGTTGCGGCCCATGCGGTCGCGTGCGGCGAAGTGGGGGTCGCCGATGACACCTTGCAATGTCGGCACCCCGGCGAAGTCGCGATCGAAGGTCAGATAGCGGTTGAACGGATCGGCCAACGCCTGGCTGCTGGTCGCACCCTGGCTGGCGTTCGCGCTGTAGACGAACTGCGTCAGCACGTTGAGGCCGGCACTCGTGCCGCCCACCGGCTTGCCCTGCGCAATGCGCGCATTGAGCGTGGACTGCACCGGCGTGCCTTTCCAGAAGTTGAGGTAGTTGGACTGATCGCCGCCGGCGATCCACACCACTTCCGCCTTGGCGATGATCGCGGCGACATCCGCATGTTGGGCGGCGGTCGCGCTGGGAATGATCAGCGTGGCGACCGAATGGATGTTCGGGCACAGGCCCTGCACATACGGGTTGTAGGCATCGGCACCGGTGGCGCGGATGATCAGGAAATCCCCGTTGCCGCCGAGGTTGCAGAGCCACTGGAAGGCGGCATCGACGTCGGCGCCACCTCCCATCAGGACCGTGCCGGGCGTAGTGGCAGGCGAGACATCGCCCGTGCTGCCGACGCGGACATAGGTATAGGGCGGGGCCTTGCCGGCCAGTGCGGATGTGGACAGGATCGAAGCGAGCAGGAGCGCGAGCAGACGACGCATGGAACACCTCATCGTTGGGGTGACTTCCATGCAGACGGTCCAGCGCCTTCGATCCCCCATGCAGGCCGGTACGTTCAGCAGGCCATGGCGCATATCCAAGCCCGCGAAGGTGCCGTCAACCGTGGCCAAGCCGGGGCGGGCCACCGGTTATCGCCGCACGCGGGGCACGGAGGGTATCCCGCGCGCTGCACCGGTGGCCCGCCTGGCCTGCAACGCCTCAGAAATCGAAACGCCCGGTCACCGAGATCGGCACCGAGACGCGCTTTCCGGTGTCGTTGATACGCGCCAGACCGAGCCCGCCAACCGCGGAATCGTCGCCGGAAAGATCGTCGATGTAGTTCACTCCGGCGGTCAGTCTCATGCTGAAGCGTTCGGTGAAGGAGATCTGCGCGCCTGCCTCGAGTCCGCCGCTCAGTGCCCAGTCCTTCTCGTAGAACGGCGCGTTCGGGATCGTGATCGCCGCGTCGGGAATCTCGAACGTGGCCCGGATGTCATCGGTTTCGGTGGCGCCCAGTCGCGCTGAGACGAACGGCCTGACCCGACCACCGTCGCGGAAGAAGTGTCGGTAACCCACCTCCCACGTGTACGCGTCATAGCCCGAGAAGCGACCGAACACGTCGAGCTCGGTATCCAGTGCGGGCACGTAGGCGGCACCGACGCGCACACGCCCATCATCGGCGCTGGTCTCCTTCGCCTGCAGGAATATTTCGCTCCGGTCACTCAGTCCGTAGCCCAGCTCCAGGCCGAAAGACTTGGCGGTGCCATAAATCTGCTCGTGGCTGCGCGAGCGGATCCGCAGCTCCGCGCTCACGCCGGCCAATGCGGGATTCAACGGACCGAGATCCGGTACCGGGGCCACCGCGCCGGTATGGACATCGCCGCTGATCGGCCTGTCGGCGCCCCCGAACACGGATATCGAGAACTTACCCTGCTCGGGGCCGGCGGCATAAGCAGGACCCGCGGCGGCCAGTAGCAGGGCGGCGAAGACGTTGATGCGCATGTGTCTCTCCACGAAGTTGGTCATGCCTACGGGTTGTAGGCATCGCATCTACGCGCAGGGAAGTGCACTTGGATTCACCGATCTGTATTCCGTAAGCGCGCTTTCATGCGCCTTCACGGAACGTCGACGTCGCTGTATGCGCGGCGGCCGTTCGTCGGTGGCCGTTCGTCTTCATCACGGGTCTGCATCCAGCGTTGCCGGATGACCGTACGTAACCCGCCATGCGCCTCATGCGCCGCATGGCGGCCGCTCTTCGAGTGTGCGCTCCACGCTCCACTCGCGCATGTCCGTGTCGAAGGTTCTTCCCCTGAGTGCTTACTTCACAGGACATATCCTCATGACCACGTTCCGTACACGCGCTTGCGCGCTGATTGCCGCATTGCTTCTTCCGTTGCCTGTCCTCGCCGCGCCGACCGTCAACACCCTGGGTGGGGACACACGCGTCCAGCTTTCCGGAGACCTGGTGGGCGCGCTGACCTCCCTCGGCGTGTCGGTACGCGCGACGTATCCGGCCCGACTTCGTGGCGCGCATGCTGCGTTCCCGATCCCGGGAGGCGAGCTGGATCTGGGTTCGCTGAAGGGCGAGGTGGACCACGCAGGCGGCCTGACGCTGCAGGCCGGCGCCACGCAGGTCAATCTGAGCAGTTACACCATCGATACCACCGGCGCGACACCGGTGCTGACGGGACTGGTCAAGCTCAACGACAGCGTCCTGGGTCGGCTTCCCCTGTTCGACATCACGCTGGTGAGCGCGCCCGTCGTACGGGGGTTGCATGCCCGCGCAGGCTCGGTGCAACTGGACAACGTGAAGCTGACGCTCAACGCGGAAGCGGCCGAGGCCCTCAACGCCGTCTTCAACGTCACGGCGTTCCAGGCCGGCCTGCCGGTCGGCACTGCGCGGCTCAATACGTACTTCTACGAGCCCGCGCCTTGAAGACGTTCGTGCGCGTCCTGGCCGAGGGAATGCCCCCTCGGCCAGGCGATTCGGGGAAGGGATACCATGCGTCAGTCCGCTAGCGTGGGCGTCGGCCCACTGCATCGACGCGCATCGTGGTCGATGCTCCTTTTCAACGTGGTGGGCAACCAGCTTGTCTGGTTGATCGCCGTCGATCGGGCAGCGGCCGGATACGCATGGCCGGGCGTAGCGGCCGCCATCCTCTTCGTTCTGATATGCCTTCATGTGTCGCCCGCGCCCCGCGTGGAGACAAAACTGGTCGCCATCGCCGTCGCGCTGGGGATGTGCGTCGATGGGGTGGCCTCCGCGCAGGGCTGGGTGACTTATGCGGTGCCGCTTGCGAACGGCCATCTTGCGCCCCTCTGGATCCTCGCGCTCTGGGCGTCGTTGGCGGTCACGCTCAACGTCTCGCTGCGCAGCGTGCAGCATCGCTTGTGGCTCGCCGTGCTGCTCGGTGGCATCGGTGGCCCCCTGGCTTACCTGGCCGCCGAAGCGGGTTGGGGCGCGGTTCGATTCGAGGCGCCCCGTGCGATGGGACTCGCCTGGCTGGCCGGCGCCTGGGCCCTGCTGTTGCCGACGCTGCTGGTGGCTGCGCAGCGACTGCAGGCCGCGCACCATCGGCAGGCGCATGTCGGCGCCACCGCCCCCAGCGCGGAGTCGCCAGGCTGATCGCTTGCACGCCGAAGCACACGGGTTCATCGCGCCACGACATCGGCGCTGCAAGATGTAAGTAGTGTGTTTCTTTCGATGGATGTTTACCCACCCGATGATGGAGCCAGCATGACCCGTACTCGACAGATCCTGGGTTTGGTGGTCTGGCTGTTGGCCTGCTACGCCGTGGCCGGCATTGGCGCCGTGGCGTCGATCGATGCGGCCACCTTCTACGACGCGCTGGTGCAGCCGAGCTGGGCGCCCCCGGCATCGGTGTTCGGGCCGGTCTGGACCGTGCTCTACGGCATGATGGCGATCGCTGCGTGGCAGGTGTGGCGCGAAGGAGGCTGGTCGCGGCAGCGTCGCCCGCTGCTCCTGTTTCTGGCTCAGCTGGTCGTCAATGCCCTGTGGAGCTGGCTGTTCTTCGCCTGGCGACAGGGCGGCATGGCCTTCGTCGACATCGCGCTGCTGTGGCTGCTGATCCTCGCCACCGTCGTGGCCTTCTGGCGGGTGCGTGTTACTGCCGGTGTGCTGTTGCTGCCTTATCTTGGCTGGGTGAGTTTCGCGCTGGCGCTGAACTATGTCGTTTGGCGCAGTAATCCCGACCTGCTCGGTTACTGAGGACGTGGGCGGGCGTAGCGGAGCTGCCACGCGACGCTTCATCGGCACATCACGCGGGGCGCGCGTGGGGTGTGAGAGGATGCGTGCCCGCATCCGCACGCCTTGACGGACGACGCTCGCGCATGAATTTCCCTCATCCCCCGGTTGGACCATGCGTCTGCTAGCCGGATGCGAACTGACGGTCGAATCCACCGAGGATTGCGCGGTGGTCGCCATGCTGCGACCGCGCAGTGGCGAGTCGCAATGGCTGATCAGCGAAACCTATGCGTTCGATCCCCACGTGCGCCCGACCGAATACGTGGATGCGTTCGGCAACCTGTGCCAGCGTTTCGTGGTGCGCCGTGGGCGCATGCGGATCCGGGCCGAACTGGAGGTCGAAATCGAACGCGACATCGCGGTCGCGCCGTGGGTCGCGCCGGTTCCCGCGGCGCTCCTGCCCGATCACACGCTGCAGTACCTGCTGCCCAGCCGTTACTGCCCGAGTGATCGCGCGTTCGACCAGGCGCAGACCATCGTGGATGCGGCGGAGCCGCGCAGTGGCCAGGTGGGCGCCATCGTGGAATGGATCCGCACCCATATCGCCTACCGGTACGGCGTGAGCGACGCCACGACGGATGCGCTCGACACCCTGGCGGCAGGGGCCGGCGTCTGTCGCGATTACGCGCATGTCGGCATCACGCTGTGCAGGAGTCTGCGCATTCCTGCGCGGATGGTGGTCGGCTACCTGCATGGACTGGAACCCATGGACCTGCATGCCTGGTTCGAGGCCTACCTGGAGGGTCGTTGGTACACGTTCGATCCGACGCAGTCCGCGCCGCGCGGTGGCCGGATCGTCGTCGCCTACGGACGCGACGCGGCCGACGTGGCCTTCCTGACCAGTTACGGTGGACTGCAGACGGTGGACATGCAGGTATGGGTGGGGGAGCGGACGGGGGACGCAGGCGCTGTGTAAGGTGGGGGGCGAGCCATCTTCGCTCGCCAGGCCGATGACGCGGTGCGATCCTGAGATGAAGTCGCGTCGCCGTCGCAAGCCGCCTGCCGCTGGATCACGCCCTGTCGACTAAGTACCTCGCGGGTGGAGCAGACTGCCTTCGTCCTCCGCGGAATCGTCGCGATGGGTTGCAGCGAGGTGGCGAAGCCTCGCGTCGGGATTCTGGAAGGCGCGTAAGCTTGGGCTTCCCGTCGTCCGGCCCATCCTGGGGATGGGCGAGTAATCGACAAGGTATGGCGCGCGTGTGCCGCGGACGTGGCGCGCTATGCGCTTGCATCCGGCGCGCCATGAGGCGCGACATGACGCGCCATACGCCTGCAAGCCGCGCGCGATGCGTAGGGAATGGCCGGTGATACCACAGGATATCGACGTCGGAATGCCGTCCCATGGCAGGCCAAAGACAGCGCGATGACGCGCCATGGCGTTGCATATCGGCACGGATATCGTGCGGCATGGCGAACGGTAGGCGGGGATAGGTCGCACGATACCGGTTGGTATTGGCGGTGATACCGCTTGGTATGGCGGGTCATGCGCGGGCCGGTGTCGTGCGAGGTCGCGGCCTATCACGCGCGAGACGAAGCAAGGACGGCGAGCACGCGGCGGATAAATGTTAGAGGCTTTTCTTCGCGTGGCGTTCTACAGTCGGGGCGTCCGCCAGAGGGCGGGCATTCAACGACAAGGAGACAAGGACGCACCATGAGTCAGAACATTATCGATATCACGTTCGAGAACGATGCATTGGCCGACATCGACGGCGCATTGGGCATATTGCATATGCGATTGGGCGGGCTGGTGGCCCTCGACCCGGTGAAGCGGCGCCGGCTGCACAAGATGGGCGACAAGTCGGAGGCGTTCTGCCGGCTGGCGGTCGACGTGCTGACCAGCAATCCGCAGATCCTGCCCCCGACCTTCGATCTGGCCGCCCTGCAGCGCGATGTCGCGGCGCTGGATGCACTGCGGGCACGCACGGTGCAGCTGATGCGCCTGTACCAGCGGATGCTGGACACCGAAATGGCCTTGGGCAGCGACATCATGTCGAACAGCGTGGAGGGTTATCAGCTGCTCAAGCTGGCCGGCAAGAGCGGTGGCTTGGACTCGCTGCGCAAGCAGTTGTCGGTGCGGTTCAAGAGCAAGCGGGCGAGGGCAGAGTCCGAAGAGGAAGAGCCGGCAATGGGGAGTCAGGCGTCAGCGTAAGAAGCTCACCATGCTTGTATAAGTCGCACCGCAGAGGGAGCCGCAAGGCTCCCTCTTTCTTGCGGGCTTGCTGCGATGGTGGGCGTGGACCGTTGCCGTGAAAGTAGTCCTTCAGCGATCCGAGCGGACATCGCAACCAAACTCATGCCAACAAGCCATGGCACGCTAGGCTAGCAAAGTGGCGCACTTCGCTAGTCCGTTGGCATTTGGCGCAGATCAAAGTGGCGCCACCTTCCAAACGGGCGCAGTCCCAGGGTTCTGCCATGAGCACCATTCTTGTCACCGGCGCGTCTTCCGGTATCGGTAAAGCCGCCGCACTCCACCTGCTTCGGCAGGGCCATACGGTCTACGTAGCCGCCAGACGCGTCGAGGCCATGGCGGATCTGGCCGCCAAGGGCGCCATCCCGCTGCGCATGGACATTACGAGCGAAGCTGACGTGTCTTCGGTCGTGGCGCGCATCACCCGCGACCATGGCGCCGTGGATGTGCTGGTGAACAACGCGGGCTACGCCATTTACGGCGCGGTGGAAGACACTTCGATGGAGGATGCCCGGGCCCAGTTCGACGTCAACCTTTTCGGGCTGGCGCGCCTCACCCAGCTGTTGATTCCCGCCATGCGCGCGCGTGGGCGCGGAACGATCATCAACGTCTCGTCTATGGGTGGCAAGATCTACACACCGCTCGGTGCCTGGTACCACGCCACCAAACACGCACTGGAAGGCTGGAGCGATGCGCTGCGACTCGAGTTGCAACCGTTCGGCATCCATGTGGTCGTGATCGAGCCTGGCCTCATCGCTACGGAATTCGGTGACGTCATGACCCAGCCCATGCTGGCTCGTTCCGGGGCCGGTCCCTACGGAAAGCTGGCGCACGCGATCGCCAAGTCCGCTGCACCCATGTCGCCACCGACGGTCGTGGCCAACGCCATCGACCGGGCCGTGCGGGCGCGTCGGCCCAAGACGCGCTACGTGGCCGGCAATCTGGCGCGCCCGCTGATGTTCGTGCGCAAATACCTCGGGGATCGCGTTTATGATCGTCTGATCATGAGCCAATTCCGCTGACATGGCACGTAGTGCCTTTCCGGTAGATGCCGGCTGGCGACCCTTGCTCAAGGATCTGGGCATCCGCAGCGATACGTTGCTGCGGCGTGCCGGTCTCCCGCAGGAGTTGTTCACCCGCCCCGGCAACGGGCTGACCACGGCAGAGTACTTCCGCTTCTGGGAGTGCCTGCAAGCGGAGGCAGGCGATCCTTTGTTGCCGTTGAGGCTGGTGGAAGCGATCCAGGCGGAATCCTTCATTCCGCCGATCTTTGCCGCGCTGTGCAGCACCAACTTGTTGCAGGCTGGCCAGCGCCTGGCGACCTACAAGAAACTCATCGCGCCGATGAGCTTGCAGGTTGACGTGGATGCCGAGGGTGCGCTGACCCTGTCGCCGCGCTGGCTGGAAGCGGGCGCAACGGTACCGTTCGTCGTCGTCGCCAGTGAGCTCGCGTTCCTGCTGCGCCTGGCGCGCATGGCGACGCGGGAACCCATTGCGGCGATGCGGGTCACGATGTATCACTTGCCTCCGGCCTCGCAAGCGAAGGCTTACGCGAGGTTCTTCGGTGTCGTACCGCAGCAGCGAGACGGTCCCGGAATCACCTTCTCGGCGCTCGACGCGCGCCGGCCATTCCTCACGGCCAACGACGCGATGTGGAAGGTGTTCGAGCCGGACATGCGCAAGCGCCTGGGTGAGTTGGAGGCCGAAGCCGGCATCCAGCAGCGTGTCCGCTCGGCGTTGATGGAGCTGCTTCCTGCCGGTCAGTCGGGCATCGATGCCGTTGCGGCGCTGCTGTCGATGAGCAAGCGTACGTTGCAGCGACGACTGGAAGAAGAGGGCAGCCACTATCGCGCACTGGTCGACGCGACGCGCGAAGCGCTGGCCAAGCACTATCTGAAGCGGACGGAGCTTTCACTGGGTGAGATCGGCTTTCTCCTCGGATTCGAGGATCCCAACTCGTTCTTCCGCGCTTTCAACGTGTGGACGGGAGAAACGCCAGAAACATTCCGAAGGCGGGAACGTGAGGCTACACAATTGCCATGAAAGGTTGCGACCCGACGGATTTGCCCGGCAGTAAGTTGCGCGCCCCGATGTCCCGCATCGGGCGTTGATGCTCCATCAGTGGTCCAACGATGCATGCGAGCCGGACTATTCCGACGTCCCGCAGAGCGCAGTACCGCGCGCCTATCCGGTGAGACCCAAGGTGGCGCTGGCGTTTCCGGGCGAGCTACTCAACACGGCGGGACGCCCGTTTACTCACACGACGGGTCTCTTCAATCCAATCCAGGGCTTCGCGGTAGCCTTCCTCGCTCTCCAGAACGCGATCCGTCAGGGACCGCCCGGTCAGTGTGAGGTACTCATTGAGGTCCGCCGGGGTGAGTCCGGCGGCTTCGGTGGCCTGATGGAACAGGTGCCAGCGCATCGCGCGTTTCTCGAGTTCGTAGCGCGGCCAGAACGCGCGAAGGACATCCGCACCCGCGCGCACGCGATGGGCCGGTTCCCCTAGGCGCTTGTCCTTAGGGACGAGGCGATTGGCGGCGGCGAGGAGCAGGTGTGCCATGTCCTCGCGCTCTGCGGTCTCCTTCGTCGTCTGCAGTTGGCGTGCACACCGATCGAGGGCGGCGGACAGCTCGCGGAGCGAGGCCTGGAGGTACGGATTCGGGTGGTCTTTGATCATCGTTCGACAGTGCACGGGTCGCGAATGGCGCCCATTCACCACGGTAGACGTCTGGAGGGGCCATTTCCCTATGGGGATGAGTACGTAGGATGGGTTGAGCGAAGCGATACCCATCGTCGCGATGCCGGCACTCTGCAATTGATGGGTATCGCCTGCGGCTCAACCCATCCTACGAGACTGGTGATGCGTCTACACCAGCGGACGCTGGACGCAGGAATGGCGCTGGGCAGCGACATCATGTCGAACAGCGTGGATTGCGATAGGTTGGGGTGAGCTTGCGAAGCCCAACGCCGGGATGTCGGAAGTTGGGCGATGTTGGGCTTCACTTCGTTCAGCCCAACCTATGGTCCTAACACGCAAAGAAGATCATCGCGTGGGTGATTCCCGTCAGTACGGTGAACACCGCGAAGAGATGAGGAAGCGTGTTATCGCTGAACGAACGCTCTCGAAACGTAGCCCTGAAGAATCCCAGAAGATAGACCGACCAGAATGTGCTGCGCTGCTCCGCGGTCTCTAGATAGTGGAGACCACCATAGTGCTCGTTGCTGACGCTTTGCCCATTTCTTGGTGCGCGCATTCCAATCTGGTTCAGATCGATAATTGGCTTCCAGCCTTCTAGATAGAATCTGGGCACTGGTCCGATCGGGTTTCCTACTGCCTCTGCATTCTGGGCAGCCGTCCGCTCTGTACCCCAGCTCACCGATGCATTTGCGAGTCCTGCAGCCAACTTCCTCCCGGCCCTGGAGTGACCTGCTTGCCACCTGGCATCTTCAACAAAGTCCCCCCAAGGCTTGGCCTCGCTCACAAGCCAGAATCTGATCCAGAAGTAGAAAAAGCCTAGCCATGCCACTGCCAGGATCACCTGGGGATACTTCAGCTTGACCGGGATAAGGTTTCGTACTGTGCCGGCATCAACGACGTGGCCACCAGCTAGGTTGAATGTCACCAGGCCAATTGCCAGCGCATACAAGTCTCGCCGCTGCCTGAGCGCGTCGAGCTCAGTATCTTTCCTGTTTGCGATATTCCTCCGGCCGCTTCCGCCCACCATGCGCCCTCCCCGTCAAGTTGTGATCCAAGACACGTGATACAGGGTTTCCAGTTGTAGGATAGTGGGGTCGGCTGCCGCTAACAGCCGACCCCGAGGCCGTTAGGCCTGGTACCACTCACCGCGTACCTTGTCGTTGATTTGAATGCCAGGGATGGCATTCACAACGAGACGAATGCCGGCCACGCAGTCCGCGTGGTTCTTGTACCCCTCGCCACCATTGGCGATCTTGCGGGAGTTCTCCGCAAAGAGGGTCCACCGGAATTCGCCGGCATCGTCTTTGTACAGGACGAACTGCTTGGGAACGCTAGCCATACACTTTCCTCTGATATGCAGCGAATGCTGCGGGAACCACCGTACAGCCTCCAATCCCAGGGGTGTTGCAGATAAGTGTGTGGATAACCGGTGGAAATCTCAGTACCTGCGACGACGTTTCAATGACTTCCCTCTCGGGAGGCAGCTGGTGAAACATTGATCAATCCTCGCCTAGAGCCACCTTTCGAGTGGATGCCGTAGAGACGGGCGCCACGAGGCGCCCATCCATCGCTGACGATGTCGGCGTGTAGGTTCACGATGTTGTCGTGCTCGCCGATGCTTCTGACGGACATGCGCTCGTTCTGGCCCGGATGGACCAGGAACTTTAAGTGGCGGGCACGGCCTTGCCTCGCGACAGCGTCTCAGCCCCGGCGACAGGCCATGCGACATCGACCCATCCAAGCAACTAGGCCCTAGCTGGGATCATTTGTTCCGCGAGGACATCAGGAGCGAGGAGGAGAAGCGGGCCGCGCAGGCGAAAGAGAACGCGCGCCGCAAAGGCCTGCGGACGAAGAACTGGCACCTGAAGTACCTTGACGAGGGACGGCAGGCTGAAGGACTAGCTAGTAAGATGGGTTGAGCGAAGCGATACCCATCGTCGTGGTGCCGACGCTCTGCAAATAGATGGGTATCGCCTGCGGCTCAACCCATCCTACGAGATCGCGTGATGGAGAGAAGATGACAGGTGTTGGTCGTCCCGAAAAAGTTCATGTGGAGAACGAGTGGTACGACGGCCCGCGTGCCGGCGTTGCCGACATAGGTGGCGTGCCACATCGTTTCAAGTCCCAGTTTGACGAGAAGGATGACGAGTATCTTGGGACGTTCCTAGTCTGGCCGATAGAAAAGGAAGTGCTGGATCTGGAGCGCGAACAGTGAGAGATATTCGTCGCTTGGAGCGCGCTCTACAAGTTAGGCGAAGTGGGTAGCGAGTCCCATCCAGGGCATGGCGGAATAAGCGCCCGATGGGATGAAATCGAGGCCATTCTCAAACCAATCAGGGATGCGATTCCTGCGTCCGCCAGGCGAGCCGTTGCGGAGATGACGTACCTGGATCGCGAGGTGCGCTTGCGAGTTCCGGGCCCGCCTACATGTTGAGCTGGAGACTTCTTGAGAGCGCGCGGGGCTGACTTCGCCGTGAGCGACACGTAGCGCTCACGGCTTGGTGATGAGCGGTGACCGGTTCGGTCGCCTGCAGCCCATCCATTCTGGGAACGCTTGGAGCCCACAAACGAAAAAACCCTGGAGGTCCAGGGTTTGATCTTGGTGCCGGAGGTGGGACTCGAACCCACACGCTTTTAAGGGCGGCGGATTTTGAGTCCGCTGCGTCTACCATTCCGCCACTCCGGCGCGGACGCGAAGTATAGCCGAGCGCGGGGCCTCGCCGACAGGGCAGGCCCGTGTGGGCTCAATTGACCTGGTCGGTGCCCAGCAGGCGCTCGCCGCGGCGCTGCCAGCCGCTGGTGCCGGCGTCTTCCTCCGGCGTATAGATCCCGCAGCGGACCATCGTGCGCTGGTAGACGTGCAGGCTGACCGCCACCGCCTTGTCGCTGGGGTTGCGGATGGTGTGGTACTCGTGCGGCGGGATCAGGCTGCCGGCCGACCCGGTGCCGGCTTCTATCGTCCCGGCCGGGACGAAGCGGTAGCGCACGTCATCGTGCTCGGCCAACTCGTACTGCGTGATCTCCAGCCGTCCGCGCCACACCCCTTCCACGCACCACATGCCCGAATGATCGTGGATCTTCGTGCCCTGGCCGGGGCCCCAGGTCATCGCGATGACGCTGTAGCCGTGCTCCGGGCTGGTGTACAGCTCGCGCCGCGCGTAGTGGTCGGAGATCGGCTCCAGCACACAGGCGGGCAGCCGCACGTCCTCATCGCAGATCAGTTCGCACAGCGACTTGCGCAGCGCATCGGTGACGGCGCGGTCGTCGCCCAGGGCGACGGCGGCGTCCAGCGAGGCGACCAGTTTGTCGGCGCCGGGGAAATCGAGGGTCATGGCACGGCCCGGGTCAGGAAGTGGGGCCATTTTAGCCGCCCGGGCCGGGGAGGGTGGCGTGCAGTGCGAGATGAAGGTGATGGAATCCCTCGCCCCGTTCACGGGGAGAGGGTGCCCGAAGGGCGGGTGAGGGGCGAACGGAGGCAGGATGGGTCGGTGCACGTGCGACGACCGCGCTCGCCCCTCATCCGCCTTCGGCACCTTCTCCCCGCCTGGCGGGGAGAAGGGAAGCACGGTCAGATCCCCGCCAGGAAGTCCCGCACTGCCGGCCCGAAGCGGTCGTAGTCCACCAGGAAGGCGTCATGGCCCTGCGGCGATTCCAGCGGCACGAAGTCCGCCTGCGCGCCGCCGGCGGCCAGGCCCTCGGCGATCTGCTGCTGTTGCTGCAGCGGGAACAGGATGTCGGTGGTGGCGCCGATGGCCAACGCCCGCTGCACGCGGATCTTCGCCAGGCCCTTCACCACGTCGCCGTCTGCCTGCTCCTGACCGGCATACTCGGCCAGGTCGAACCAGTCCATCGAGCGGCTGAGGTAGAGATAGCAGTTCGGGTCGAAGCGACGCACGAAGCGGCGCGCATGGCCTTCCAGATAGCTCTCCACCTGGAACTCCAGGCCGAACGGCTCCTCGTCCGGGCGGTCCGACTCCAGCCGCACCCGGCCGAAGCGGCCGTCCCATTCCAGCGCCGAGCGGTAGGTGATCACGCCCAGCTTGCGCGCCATCCGCATGCCGGATTCCGGATATGTGTCGTCGTCGTACTGGCCGTGGTTCCAATTCGGATCCAGCCGGATCGCCTCGCGCTGCAGTGAACGGATGGCGATCGAGAACGGCAGCGCCTGCGCACTGCCGGAAATGTTGATGTGGGTGCGCGCCGCGCCCGGGTGCAGCAGCAGGTAGGCCAGCGCCGTCATCCCGCCCATCGAATTGCCGATGATGCAGGCCAGTTGCTCGATGCCCAGCCCACGCACCACGTCGAAGGCCGCGTTCGCGCCGTCTTCCACCGAGAGTTCCGGGAAGTCGAGGCGGTACAGCGCGCCGGTATCCGGATTGACCGAGGCCGGCCCGGTGGAGCCCTTGCAGCTGCCCAGCGAGTTCACGCAGACGACGAACCAGCGGTCGGTATCGATCGGCTTGCCCGAGCCCAGCATCGGCTCCCACCAGCCTTCCTCCGGATTGCCGGGATTGCGCGCGGCATGCGCGTCGGGCGACAGCCCGGTGACGATCAGCACCGCGTTGTCGCGCCGTTCGTTCAACGTGCCCCAGGTTTCATACGCGACCCGCGCTCCATGCAGCGCGCCACCCCGCTTCATGCGGAACGGCGAGGGCAGGGGATGGAAGCGGGTGCCGGGGGGGATGAATTCGGTCATCCGCCAAGTGTAACGACCCCGGCGGCGCTATTCCCCCTGCCAGCGCAGTCCGACGCGCACAGGCAGGTGGTCCGAGCCGAGACCGCAGCGTGTTCGGCTCATGCGGCAGGCGAGGCGGGGGTCATCGTCAAAGTGCGGGCAAGGCGCGGGAGTGATGCCACGTCGTGCACGCGTCGCGCATTCGGAACCATCGGTGATGCGGGAACGAAACCCCTCTCCCTGCGAAGCGGGGAGAGGGTGCCCGAAGGGCGGGTGAGGGGCGAGCGGAGCGGGGATGCCGGCGTTGCAATCAGCGTCAACGTGCGGCTACGACATTGGCCGAAGGATTCGCGCGAAGAGCGCCCCTCATCCGCCTTCGGCACCTTCTCCCCGCAGGCGGGGAGAAGGGAAAGACGCAAAGCGCTTTACGGATCCTCATCCACCTTCGACACCCACCCCGGCCAGGCGCACCGCGCCCGGCGTTCCAACGTTCTGCACGCCATGCCGCGCAAGCAGAGTGCTCTCACCCCCGCTTGCGGGGGGAAGGGAGCGACACGCGCCTTACGGCACCACGCGATCGATCGTCAGCGTGTAGGCGTTGCCGGCCTTCACGTCGGCGGTGATGGCGGTGGCTTCCAGGTCGCCGGCGGTGGCGGTGGCGGCGCCGCCCTTGGAGATCCGCGCGACCAGTTGCACCTGCGGCAGCTGCGAGAGCTTCAGCGTCGGCATGGGGCTGTCGCCGTCGCCGAGCGGCACGGTCATCGGGAACGACGCCACCGGCAGGCGCTTGGCCGCGACCGGCATCGGCGGGCCGCCGACCTGGCGCGCGAACACGAACAGCATGTCGCCCGGGGCGAGATTGTCCTTCAGCGCGGGCGCGAGATCCACCGTCACCGTCAGCAGTGCAGGCGATGCCTCTGCTGCAGGCGCGACCTCGCCAAGCGGCCGCAGGCCCGCTTCCGCACGGGCTTCGTTGATCTGCGTGCGCAGGGTGGCGGCGGTGTTGGGATCCACCTGGGCCAGCAGCGGTTCCCAGGTCTTCGCGGCCTCGGCCGGCTTGCCTTCCTGGCGTTGGGCCAGGCCGACGAACCAGGCGGCGCGCTGGTGGCCGGGATTGATCTGGCGCGCACGTTCCAGCAGCGCCATCGCCTGCGCGTCGAGCTTGCGCTCAGCGTTGTTGAACAGGCGGGCCTGCGCGGCTTCCACCAGCAGGTCGGCGTCGTCGGGCATCAGCTGCACCGCGCGCTCGAACGCCTTCTGCGCATCGCCGAAGCGCTGCAGCGCCGCGTAGGACTTGCCGAGCAGGCGCCAGCCTTCGGGTTCGTTGGGCTGTTTCTTGAGTTCGGCTTCGAGCTGGACGATGGCGTCTTCCAGCGTGGCCGGACCGGCGGCGGTGGCCTGCGGTTCCAGCGCGGCGGGCGTGCCGACCACGCGGTACAGCGCGAAGGTGGCGATGCCGAGCGCCAGCACGCCACCGATCACCAGCGGCCTGGCGCCACGCCACAGCGGCCACAGCACCGCCAGCAGCACGGCGACGGACAGCACGATGGCGAGGATCACGAACGTGGTCATCACCACTCCTGGTCGGTGTCGTCGGTGGCGGGGGCCGGTTGCCTGGCGCGGCGTGCGACGATGCGCCCCACCCACACGCCGCCGGCCAGCAACAGCAGCAGCGGGCCGAACCAGAGCACGTAGGTGCCGGGCGCGACGTCGGGCTTGTACAGCACGAACTCGCCGTAGCGATCCACCAGGAACTGCTTCACCTGCGCGTCGTCCTTGCCTTGGCGCATCAGGTCGAGCACTTCGCGGCGCAGGTCGTGGGCGATCTGCGCATTGGAATCGGCCAGCGACTGGTTCTGGCACATCACGCAGCGCAGTTCGGCGGTCAGCCTGTGGAAGCGGGCTTCCTCGGCGGCGTCACGGAACCGCAGCGGGGTCGGGTCGCTGGCCTGGGCGAAAGCGGGCGCGGCAATGGCGACCAGCAGGGCCAGCAGCAACGCGCGCAGCAGGAGGGCGGGGGAGGTGCTCATCGGCCGGCTTCGATCTTCTCCAGCGCGGGAATCAGCTGGTGGTCGATGATGGCCTGGTCGATGGCGCCGACGTGCTTCCAGCGGATCACGCCATGGCCGTCGACGAGGAAGGTTTCCGGCGCGCCGTAGATGCCCCAGTCGATGGCGCTACGGCCTTCGACATCGGCGATGACCATCATGTACGGATTGCCGAACTGCTCCAGCCAGCGCAGCGCGTCCGGGCGTTCGTCCTTGAGGTTGTAGCCGATGAAGCGCACGCGCTTGGTCAGCGCGAACCGCGTCAGGACCGGATGCTCCACACGGCATTCCGGGCACCAGCTACCCCACACGTTCATCACGTAGGGC
The DNA here is from genome assembly GCF_057654715.1 of Pseudoxanthomonas sp. G3. Classification (NCBI taxonomy): domain Bacteria; kingdom Pseudomonadati; phylum Pseudomonadota; class Gammaproteobacteria; order Lysobacterales; family Lysobacteraceae; genus Pseudoxanthomonas; species Pseudoxanthomonas sp. G3. Next base: position 2,514,469 of record NZ_CM172805.1, on the reverse strand, counting down.
TGGCCGGCGAGGTCGGCGTTGGTCACGCGCTTGCTCGGTTCGTGCAGCAGCGGCAGGTCGAACGCGGGCGCCGGCTTGCCGATCAGCGGCGACGGCAACGCATCGCGATCGCTGCGGTCGGACTGCTTCACGCCGTAATACAGCAGGCCCATCAGGCCGACGAAGAACAGGCCGATGATGACCAGCGCGAAGGTCAGCGCACCACGCGAGCGCGGCGGCGACGGCGGAAGTTCGGACGCGTTGTTCATGCGGGGGTCGCCTCGTTCTTGCGGTGATTCCGGAAGCGGCGGTCGGCGGCAGTGACGAAGCCGCCCAGCGCCATCAGGGCGGCGCCGAGCCAGATCCAGCGGACAAACGGTTTTATGTGCACGCGCAGCGCCCAGGCGCCATCGCCCAGCGGTTCGCCGAGCGCGACATAGACATCGCCGAGCACGCCGGGTTGTATGCCGGCCTCGGTCATCACCTGGCCACCGCTGGCATAGGCGCGTTTCTCCGGGTGCAGCAGCACCACCGGCGCGCCATCGCGCAGCACCTGCACGTGGCCGCGGTCGGAGAGGTAATTCGGGCCCTGGGTTTCGTCCACGCCCTGGAAATGGAAGCCCCAGCGGCCGACCTCGACGGTCTGCCCCGGCTTCACCGCCAGTTCGCGCTGCACGTTGAGCGCTTCCACCAGCAACGCGCCCACCAGGAACACCGCGATGCCGGTGTGCGCCAGCGTCATGCCGAGCATCTCGGGCGTGAAGCGGCCATTCGCGCGCAGGCGCGACCAGATGAAGCGCACGGTGCCCAGGCCGACCCACGCCGCGCCCAAGATGCCGGCGGCGGCCTTGAGCTTGCCCTGCGGTGCGACGAAATAAGCGACGGCGGCCAGCACGATGGCCAGCAGCGCCCACGGCAGCAGCATCGCGCCCAGGCGCGACGCCTTGTCGCGCTGCCACTTCGTCAGCGGGCCGAACGGCACCAGCGCCACCAGCGGCGCCATCAGCACGATGAACAACAGGCTGAAGTAGGGTGGGCCGACCGAGATCTTGCCCAGGTCCAGCGCGTCGGCGATCAGTGGGTAGAGCGTGCCCAGCAGCACCATCGCGCAGGCGGCGGCAAGCAGCAGGTTGTTGGCCAGCAGCAAGGTCTCGCGCGAATTGGCGGCGAAGTACGATGTCTCCGAGGCGTCATCGGCCAGCTGTGGTGCGCGCCACGCGTACAGCAACAAGGAACTGCCGATGACGACGCCGAGGAAGATCAGGATGAAGACGCCGCGGGTCGGATCGGCCGCGAACGCGTGCACGCTGGTGATCACGCCCGAACGCACCAGGAACGTGCCCAGCAGCGACAGCGAGAACGCGGCGATGGCGAGCAGCAGCGTCCAGCCGCGGAACGCGCCCCGCTTCTCGGTGACCGCCTGCGAGTGGATCAGGGCCGCGCCGATCAGCCACGGCATGAAACTGGCGTTCTCGACCGGATCCCAGAACCACCAGCCGCCCCAGCCCAGTTCGTAATACGCCCACCAGCTGCCCAACGCGATGCCAAGGGTGAGGAAGCCCCAGGCCACGTTCGTCCACGGACGGGTCCAGCGCAGCCAGCGCGCATCCACGCGGCCATCCAGCAACGCGGCGATGGCGAAGGCGAACGGCACCACGAAGCCCACGTAGCCCACGTACAGCAGCGGCGGATGGATGATCATCCCCGGGTCCTGCAGCAACGGGTTCAGGTCACGGCCTTCGCCGGGCGAGGGCAGCAGGCGGATGAAGGGATTGGAGGTGAAGATCAGGAAGGCGAGGAAGCCGATGGCGACCACACCCATCACGCCGAGCACGCGCGCCATCACCACGTCCGGCAGTCGACGCGAGAACAGCGCCACCGCGCCGGTCCAGATCGCCAGCACCAGCGCCCACAGCAGCAGCGACCCTTCGTGCGAACCCCACACCGCGGTGTAGCGGTAGACCATCGGCAGCAGCGAGTTGGAGTTGTCGGCGACGTACTTCACCGAGAAGTCCTGCCGCACGAACGCGACCGTCAATGCGATGAAGGCCAGCATCATCAGCCACAGCTGCGCATAGGCCGCGGGGCGGGCGATGTCCATCCACGCAGCCTTGCCCCGGTGCGCGCCGGCCAGCGGCAGCACCGCCTGCAGGATGGCCACCAGCAGCGCCAGGATCAGCGCGATTTGTCCGAGTTCAGGAAGCATCAGTCATCCATTCCCTCGCCCTGCGGACGGGGGTGAGAACGATCTGCTTGCGCGGCATGCCGCGCAGATCGTTTGAACGCCGGGCGCGCTGCGCCCGGCCGGGGAGGGTGCCGAAGGCGGGTGAGGGGCGAGCGGAGTCGCCGAAATAAGAGCAACGGGAAGATATCCGGATGCGCCGGCCCGCGGCTTTCCCGTCGGCCACACGACGAGAAGCAAGAGCGCCCCTCATCCGGCCTTCGGCCACCTTCTCCCCGCAAGCAGGGAGAAGGGAGATCACGGCGGGCTTGGCGATCAATTCGCCGGCCCCGTCGGTGCGGCCTGCACGTCGTGCTTCTGGTGCGCCTTGCCCATCTTGTCGGCGACTTCCTTGGGCATGTAGGTCTCGTCGTGCTTGGCCAGCACGTCTTCGGCGACGAACACGCCGTCCTGCATGGTGCCGGTGGCGACCACGGCCTGGCCCTCGCGGAACAGGTCCGGCAGGATCTTGCCGTAGCGCACGGTCAGCTGCGCATCGCCGTCGGTGACGCGGAAGTTCGACACCAGCGAGCCGGGTTCGCGCTTGAACGAGCCCTTCTCGACCATGCCGCCGAGGCGGAAGCGGGCGCGCTCGCTGGCGTCGCCGCGCAGCACTTCGGCGGGGGTGTACAGGTAGGCCACGTTGCGTTGCAGGGCCATCGCGATCAGCGCGGTGGCGGCACCGGCGACCAGCAGGGCCAGCAGCACGAACAGCAGGCGGCGGCGTCGGACGGGATTCATGCGGTCAGCGTTCCAGGTCGGCAGGGGCGGCGTTGCGGCGGGTATCGCGTGCGGCGCGCTGGCGGGCGGCGCGCAGTTCGCGGCGCACCTGCAGGCGCGGCGCGAGGAAATCCCACGCCAGCACGAGCGCGAACACGGCGTAAGCGCCGATCACGTATTCGAGGTAGGTCACGGCGCGGCCCCCTTGGCGGCGGCGAGTTTCGCCACCCAGTCCTTGCCGGCTTCGCGGCGCAGGTTGTCGGCGCGGGCGCGCGCCAGCAGCGAGCCGGCGAACCAGAACTTGGTCGCCACCACCATCAGTACCAGCGGCAGCACCATGCTGTCGTCCATGCTCGACTCACCGAACACGCGGATGGTCTGGCCCTGGTGCAGCGAGTTCCACCACACGACCGAGTAGCGGATCACCGGCAGGATGGCCACGCCGACGATGGCGAGCAGGCCGGCCGCGCGGGCGGCATTGCGGCGGTCGTCGATGGCGCCGTACAGGCCCATCACGCCCAGGTAGAGGAACAGCAGGATCAGCTCGGTGGTCAGGCGCGGATCCCAGTCCCACCACGTGCCCCACATCGGCTTGCCCCAGATGCTGCCGGTGGCCAGGGTGATGAGGGTGAACGCGGCGCCGGTGGGCGCGCAGGCCATCGCGAGGATCTCGCACAGCTTGATGCGCCAGATCAGCGCGATGGCCGCGTAGAACGCCATCAGGCCGAACACGAACATGCTCATCCACGCGCTGGGCACGTGGATGTAGAGGATGCGGAAGCTGTCGCCCTGCTGGTAGTCGGCGGGCGCGACGAACAGTGCCTGCCACAGGCCCACGCCGAGCAGCACGATCGCGGCGAGGTAGCACCACGGCGTCCAGCGCGCCGCGAAGCGGTCGAAGTAGGGCGGCGAACCGAGTTGGTGGAACCAGCGGACGAGTGGATTCATGCGCAGCGTCGGTCTTCAGGTCAGGGCGATGCGGATCGCCGCGGCGGCGGCCAGCGGGGCGAGCAGCAACGACAGCAGCAGGCCGGCGGCCAGCCAGAGGAGGGCGCCGGAGGCATCCAGGCCTTGCGCGTTGGCGGCCACGGCGCCCGCGCCGAACACCAGCACCGGCACGTACAGCGGCAGCGCCAGCAGGGCCACAAGGATACCAGAGCGCCTCATGCCGACCGTCAGGGCCGCGACCACCGCGCCCAGCAGGCTCAGCAGCGGCGTGCCCAGCGCGAGCGTGGCGAGCAGCATCGGCAGCTCGCTGCGCGGCAGGTGCAGCATCTCGCCCAGCAGCGGCGCGGCCAGCACCAGCGGCAGGGCGGTGGTGGCCCAATGGGTCAGCACGCGCACCAGCACCAGCCAGGCCAGCGGCACCGGCGCCAGGATCCATTGTTCGAGCGAGCCGTCCTCGGCATCGCCGCGGAACAGCGTATCCAGCGACAGCAGGCCGGCCAGCAGCACCGCCACCCACAGCACGGCGGGCGCTACCTTCGACAGCGCCTGCGGCGAGGTGCCCAGGCCGAGGGCGAACAGCACGACGACCAGCAACGCGAACAACGCCGGTTGCAGCGCGTCGCCACGGCGGCGCCACAGCAGTTGCACGTCGCGCACGACCAAAGCGCGGGCGGTCTGGAACAGGGAGGGCGCCGGGTTCATGCGGGACGCTCCAGCAGCAGCATGCGCGTCTGCACCGGCGGGGCCGCGTAGGCGCCGTGAGTGGTGACCAGCGCGGTGCCACCATCGCGCAGGTGCGCGGAGATCATCCGGTTGACCAGGGTGATGCCGTCCAGGTCGAGGTTGGCGTAGGGCTCGTCCAGCAGCCACAGCGGCGACGGCGAAAGCCACAGGCGGGCCAGCGAGAGGCGCTTCTTCTGCCCGGCGGAGAGCTGTCGCGCGAGCGCGTCCTCGTAACCGGCCAGGCCGACCATGGCCAGCGCGTTGCCCGGCATCTGGCGCGCGCGGCGCCCGTGCAGGCCGCACAGGAAATTGAGGTTCTCCAGCGCGCTCAGGTCGCCCTTCAGCGCCGGCAGGTGGCCCAGGTAGGCCATCGCATGGGCGCGGCGCGACGGGCCGGCCGGATGGCCATCGATGTCGATATGCCCCGCGTCGGCCCGCAACAGCCCGGCCAGCACGCGCAGCAGGGTGGTCTTGCCCACGCCGTTGCCGCCCTGCACCAGCAGGGCCTCGCCCGCGTCCACCGCGAAATCCAGCGGCCCGAACACCGGCTCGTCGTTGCGCGAGAACGCCAGGCCTCGGGCGGCCAGCAACGGCGGATGGGGAGCAACGGCGTCGGTCATCGGGTCGGGCGTTCCCGGGCGGGAGGCTGGGTGTCCTGAGGCTCAGCCGCCCATTCTAAACGGAGCCGCCGGTCCGGCCGCCTGCGACAGACCGTCGCGCCTCGGCCTAGCCGACCCAGTCGGTATGCGGGTCGCTGGCGGCGCAGGCCGGACGGGGCCACATCATCCGCAGGCGCACGGCTTCGCCCGCCGCCCAGTACAGCGTGCCGCCCTGGCCGAACTCCCGCGCCAGCGCGTCGGCCTGTGCCAGGGTGGCGTCCAGGACCAGGCAGCCGTACTCGACCATGCCGCCCCGGTTGTCGCAGCCCAGCGCCGGATGCAGGGCCAGTCCCAGCGCCTGCACGCGCGCTTCCAGGCGGGCCTGCGCGGCGTCGTTGTCCGGGCGCGCCGCCTCGCCGGGCGGCGGATTCCAGGCGGTGATGAACAGATAGCGTTCGGCCATGACCTGGCGCTCGATCTCCGGCGCGGTGAGGCCGGTGCAGAACAGCCATTCCTTGCGCCCGAGGGTGACGAAGTAGTGCGCCGCGGCCCAGGCGATGGCCAGCCGCGCGCGCTCGGCCTCGGGGACATCTCCCTTCGCGGCGCCATCGGCGGGAATGCTGTGTTCGGCCATGGCCGCATCATCGCGCGTCACGTCGAGCGCGTACACTCCGTGCTCCCTTCCGCCGAGTACCTGAACCGGGATGTTCCAGCCGCAGACCAAGCTGCCCAGGGTGGGCACCACCATCTTCACCGTCATGTCGCAGCTCGCCGCCGAGCACGGCGCGGTCAATCTGGGGCAGGGCTTCCCGGATTTCGCGGTGCCGCAGCGGCTGGTGGACGAACTGGATGCGGCCATGCGCGCCGGCCACAACCAGTACGCACCGATGACGGGCGTGGCGCCGCTGCGCCAGGCCATCGCCGAGAAGGTGCTGCGCTGCTACGGGCGCGAGGTGAACCCGGACACCGAGATCACCGTGACCAGTGGCGCCACCGAGGCGTTGTTCAACGCGATCCACGCGGTGGTGCGCCCGGGCGAAGAGGTGATCGTGCTGGACCCGGCCTACGACAGCTACGAGCCGGCCATCGACCTGGCCGGCGCGCGCGCCGTGCACGTGCCGCTGGATCCGCAGACGTTCGCCGTGGACTGGGACCGCGTGCGCGCGGCGATCACCCCGCGTACCCGCCTGCTGATCGTCAACAGCCCGCACAACCCGTCCGGCGCGATGTTCGATGACGCCGATATCCGCGCGCTGGCCTCGCTGCTGGAGGGCACCGGCATCTACCTGATCTCCGACGAGGTCTACGAGCACATCGTGTTCGACGGCCGCCGCCATGAATCGATCCTGCGCTATCCCGACCTCGCCGCGCGCGCGTTCGTGGTCTCCAGCTTCGGCAAGACCTACCACTGCACCGGCTGGAAGATCGGCTACGCCATCGCGCCGCCGGCGCTGAGCGCGGAATTCCGCAAGGTCCACCAGTACAACGTGTTCTGCACGTTCGCGCCGGCGCAGCACGCGTTCGCCGCGATGATCCGGCAGGAGCCGGAGCACTACGAGCAGCTGGGCGCGTTCTATCAGGACAAGCGCGACCGTTTCCGTGAACAGCTGCTGGGCACGAAGTTCAAGCCGCTGCCGGTGCCGGGCGGTTACTTCCAGCTGGTCGACTATTCCGCGGTCAGCGACATGCCGGATGCCGAGTTCGTGAAGTGGCTGACCGTCGAGCACGGCGTCACCGCGATTCCGCTGTCGCCGTTCTACGAAACGCCTCCGGCCGGCCAGCGCCTGGCGCGTTTGTGCTTCGCCAAGAATGAGGCGACGCTGGATGCGGCGATTGCGCGGTTGAAAGCGCTGTAATGATTCGTCATTCCGGCGAAAGCCGGAATCCATCTGGCTTTTGCTCCAGATTCAGAGAAAAACGGCAAAGCCCATGGATCCCAGCGTTCGCTGGGATGACGTCGGAACCATTGTGCGGTCGCCGTCATGCTGATGGCGGCCTGGAGACAGAACCCATGCAGGACCTCCGCATTTCCCTTATCCAAGGCGAAACCCGCTGGCACGACCCGGCGGGCAACCGCGACTACTACGGCGGGCTCATCGCGCCGCTCGCGGGGCAGACCGATCTGGTGATCCTGCCGGAGACCTTCACCAGCGGCTTCAGCAACGAGGCGATCGACCAGGCCGAGGGCATGGAGGGCGGGACGGTGGCGTGGATCCGCGAGCAGGCGGCATCCCTCGGCGCGGCGGTGACCGGCAGCGTGCAGTTGCGCACGGCCGATGGCGTGTTCAACCGACTGCTGTTCGCCACGCCCGACGGTGGGCTGCAGCATTACGACAAGCGCCATCTGTTCCGCTATGCGAACGAGCATCAGCGCTACGCCGCCGGCCGTGAGCGCCTGACGGTGGAATGGAAGGGCTGGCGGATCAATCCGCTGGTCTGTTACGACCTGCGCTTCCCGGTGTTCGCGCGCAACCGCTACGACGTGGAGCGCGAAGGCCAGTTGGATTTCGATCTGCAGCTGTTCGTCGCGAACTGGCCGGCACCGCGCGCGTACGCGTGGAAGACGCTGCTGCGGGCGCGGGCGATCGAGAATCTCTGCTACGTGGCAGCGGTCAATCGCGCGGGTACGGATGGCAATGGGCATGCGTACAGTGGCGACAGTGCGGTGATCGACTTCCTGGGGCAGCCGGTGGTGGAGTTGCCGGCGGGCGAGGGGGTGGTGACGTCGACGATTTCGGCGGAGGCGCTGGCGGCGCATCGGGAGCGGTTCCCGGCGATGCTGGATGCGGACCGGTTCGAGCTGCGTTGAACTCCGCCTTTGAAGTCCCTCTCCCGCCGGGAGAGGGGTTGGGGTGAGGGGCAACGAAGACTATCTCTTTGGTCTGCTCTGGCAGGCACCACATCCACGATGGTCATTTTGTTCGACGGTCTCGCGACGGACCTTCTTTTGTTCGCGCATGGTGCCGCTCGCCGCGGGGGCCTTCTTTCTTTGCTTGTGCAAAGAAAGAAGCAAAGAAACACACCCCAGGCGGCACGCCCTGCGCTTCGCTCCGGGTCCGCGAGCGGGCCGGGAATTTTCGTAAGGCACATCCATGTGCCATACGAAAACGCCGCCCATCCAGGGCGGCGCCCTTCGGGTTTTACCCGGCCCACTCGCCGTGCCTCATGGGGGCCCGAAGGCAGGAGCAAAGCAGGAGCAAAGCAGGAGCAAAGTCACAGCGCCCCGTCGATCTGTCAGGCGCGGCTCCTGGGGCCCCTTAGGTCCGGCAGTCACGGCGGGTAAAACCCCGCAGGGCGGCGCACAAGGACGTGCGCCGTTTTCGGCCGGGGCAGGAGGCCCCGTCCGAAAATTCCCGCCGGGACTGCGCACCCGTCGCGCAGCGGCGGGCGGACCGCCGGGGGGTGTTTCTTTTGCCTACTTTTCTTTGCACAAGCAAAGAAAAGTAGGGCCCCCGCGGCGAGCGGCACCATGCCTAACCCCACAGCCATCTCACCGCAAATCTATGAGCCCGACGTGCTCATGAGCGCGTGTGCGTATCGCGCTCAGCCCGCCTTCTGCGGCAGGATCTGGCACACCGCCTGGCACATGGCCAGCACACGGCCGGCCTCGTCGCGGACCTCTCCGGCGAGGAACAACTGTGTGCGCGTTCGTTCCACCAGGCGGGCGTGGCAGGTGATGTGCGGCATCTCCTGCGTCACCGGGCGCAGGTACTGCGTGTTGAGCGACGTCGTCACGCTGGGCGGGGCGATCAGGTACGAGAACGGGCCGAGCGTGTTGTCCAGCGCCGCCACGATGAAACCGCCCTGCATGTGCCCGATCGGATTCTGGTAACGCGCCAGTACCGGGAACCGCATCGTCAGCGACGCGCCTTCCACGTAGGCCACCGGCTCGCCCTGCATGTCGATCAGGCAAGGAGGCGGAATCTGCAACGGTACGCCCGCCGGCAAGCGCGTCCGCAGCAGGGCGTTGATGTCGGTGCGGTCGCTCATGGCGTGAAGCTCAGTTCGAACGAGGTGTAGAACGGCGCGCGCGGCGGTGGTGCCAGCGACTTGCCGTTGACCTGCTTCTGCACGCAGATCGCCAGCGGCGTGCCGCCCTCGCGCCAGGTGCGGCGGACCGCGCCGGCGGCATCCAGCTCGGCGACGATCACGAACGGCGAGGTATCGGCGTTCGGTGTCGCGCACTCGGCGGCGGCGTCCTGCAGCACGCGCGCCTGCGTTTCCCGCAACGCCTGCGACGTCGCCGCAGGCAACGAGGCCTCATCGGCGTCGGCGCGCTGCTTGGCCTGGGTGTAGTCGGTCGGCGCTTGCGCGTGCGCGGCGACGGCGCTGACCATCGCCCATGCGAACAAGGCGGTGCGGAGCATCATCGGGCGCATCGTCACGGGGCCTTAGGCGGTTCGATCCGCAGCAGCTTGCCGTCTTCCTCGTCGGTGACCACGTAGACGTTGCCGTCCGGGCCCACGCGCACGTCACGGACGCGCTCGCCGATTTCGTTGAGCAAGCGTTCTTCGCCGAGGACGGTATCGCCCTGCAGGGTCAGGCGGATCAGGTTGCGCTCGGCCAGCGAGCCGAGGAACAGGCTGTCGTTCCACGGGCTGTCCGGCTGGCCGGTGTAGAACGCCATGCCGGAAACGCCGGGGGATTTCTCCCACATATGGAAGGGCTGTTCCATGCCGTCCTTCGCCTTGCCCTCGGCTTCGGGGATGGGCTGGCCGGAATAGTTGATGCCGTGGGTGATGATGGGCCAGCCGTAGTTCTTGCCGGCTTCGGGCAGGTTGATCTCGTCGCCGCCGCGCGGGCCGTGCTCGCTCTGCCACAGCTTGCCGGTGCGCGGATCCAGCGCCATGCCCTGCATGTTGCGGTGGCCGTAGCTGAAGATCTCCGGGCGCGCGCCGGCCTTGCCGACGAAGGGGTTGTCCTGCGGCACGGTGCCGTCGAGGTTCAGGCGCACCAGCTTGCCCTGCAGCTTGTCCAGCTCCTGCGACATCGGACGCTTGTTGCGCTCGCCCTGGCTGATGAAAAGATGTCCTTTGCCGTCGAAGACCAGGCGCGAACCGAAATGGTTGGGGCCGTCGACCTTCGGTTCCTGGCGATAGATCACCTTCACGTCGGTGAGCGCGTCGCCGGCCAGCGTGCCGTACGCGACCGCCGTGCCTGCGGTGCCGTTGTCGCCGGGCTCGGCGTAGCTGAGGTAGATGCGCTGCGTGCTGGCGAAGTCCGGTGCCAGCACGACATCGAGCAGGCCGCCCTGGCCGGTGGCGAACACCTTCGGCACCCCGGTGATCGGCGCGGATACGGCGCCGTCGGTGCCGACGCGCCGCAGCGCGCCGCTGCGTTCGGTGACGAGCATCGCGCCATCCGGCAGGAAGGCCAGCGCCCACGGATGAGCGAGCCCGCTGGCCACCTGGGTGACGCGGATCTGGCCCTTCGCGCTGGTCAGCGTTTGCGCAGGCTGGCTGGCGGGCGCGGCCTGAGCGGCGGCGGGCGCCGCCGCGCTGGAGGCATCGCCGTTGGCGGAAGAGTTACACGCGGCCAGCGGCAGCGCGAGGAGGAGGGCGGTGGCGAGTCGGTGGGGAGCGTGGCGCAACGTCGTGTCTCCTGTGGGGGAAGTCAGCGGTAGCCGGCGGCCTGCAGTTCGAACAGTTCCGCGTAGCGGCCGCCTTGGGCCATGAGGTGCTCGTGGGTGCCGCTGGCCTCCAGCCGTCCCTCGTTAAGCACCAGGATGCGGTCGGCCATGCGGACGCTGGAGAAACGGTGCGAGATCAGCACCGCGGTCCGATTGTCCGACAATTCCTTGAAGCGTTGGAAGACCTCGAACTCCGAACGCGCATCCAGCGCCGCCGTCGGTTCATCGAGGATCATGACCTGCGCATCGCGCATATAGGCGCGGGCGATGGCGATCTTCTGCCACTGGCCGCCGGACAGATCCACGCTGTCCTTGAAGCGCCGGCCCACGAGCTGGTCGTAGCCGCGCGGCAGGCCTTCGATCACCTCGTCGGCCATCGCGCGCGCGGCCGCGGCGCGCACGCGGGCTTGATCATCCATGGCCTCGATGCGGCCCACGCCGATGTTCTCGCCGGCGGTCAGGTGGTAACGCACGAAGTCCTGGAAGATCACGCCGATGTTGGCGCGCAGGTCGTCGATGTCGTAGTCGCGCAGGTCGCGGCCGTCGAGGAGGATGCGACCCTCGTCCGGGTCGTAAAGCCGTGCGAGCAGCTTCACCAGCGTGGTCTTGCCCGCGCCGTTCTCGCCGACCAGTGCCAGCACTTCGCCGGCGTGCAATTCGAAATCCAGGTGCCGCACGGCCCAGCGTTCGGCATCGGGATAGCGGAAGCCGACGTTCTCGAACACGAAGCCGCGGGTGATCGGCTTCGGCACCGGGATGGCATTCGCGGGCGAGGCGATCTCGGGTTCGATCTCGAAGAACGAGAACAGATCGTCCAGGTACAGCGCCTGCCCGGCGACCTGCGAAAAGCCGATCAGCAGGCCTTCCAGCAGCTGGCGCAAGCGCAGGAAGCTGCCGGCCAGGAAGGTCAAATCGCCGATGCTGAAATCCCCGCGCACGGTGCGCCAGGCGATGTAGCCGTAGGCCACGTAATAGCCCAGCGTGCCGAGCGCGGCCAGCAGCGCGCCCCAGAACGCGCGTCGCCGGGCCAGGGCGCGGTTGGCGACGAAGAACTTCTCGGCCAGCGTGCGGTAGCGGTCGATCAGGAACCGATGGAGGTTGAAGATCTTCACCTCCTTCGCGGTCTCGACGCTGGCACCCATCTGCCGCAGGTATTCCAGCTGGCGGCGTTCGGGCGTCCACTGGAAGTTGAGCGAATAGCCGAGCGCGTTGAAGTGCGCTTCGCCGACGAAGGCTGGCACCAGCGCCAACGCCAGCAGTGCGATCAGCCACGGCGCGTAGACCAGCAGGCCGGCGGCGAAGCTGACCACGGTGATGGCATCCTGCACCTGGCCGAACAGCTGGCTCATCAGGTTCATGCGCCCCATCGTCTGCCGGCGCGCGCGATCCAGTTTGTCCTGCAGGTCGGGGTCCTCGAAGTCTTCCAGGTCCAGCTGCGCCGCGTGTTCCATCAGGCGGATGCTGGTGGCGTTGGTGAACAGCTCCGACAGCAGCGCGTCGGCATAGCTCACCAGCCGGCCGAGCAAGTCCGACACAATGGCCAGCCCGAACTCCAGCGCCAACAGCCCGACCAGCGTATCGAGCTGACCGCTGCGCCAGGCCTCGCCCAGCGAGCCGAGGTCCAATCCCAACCCGACCAGGCGGATCGCCTCGTCGATGATCAGCTTGCCGATGTACAGGGCGGCCACCGGCATGACCGCGCGCACCACGCGCAGGCCGAGGCTGGTGAGCGTCAGCGTGCGGCTGGTCTGCCAGATCTGGTGGAGGAACGGCCCCAGGTTGCGCATCGCATCGAAGCGTTCGCGCAGGTTGGGTCCGGTGCGCCGGGGGGGCGCATGCGAGGGAGAAGACGCCATGGCCCGATTGTGCCTGCTGGCGACCTCGGCGTCAGTGAACGCGTGATGCGCCGTCGCGTCCGGACATCGATCCCGAGGTGATGAGCCTCAGCGCATGGCCAGCGTCGGCTGCGCCTGCACGGAGACGGCCTGTCCGGGCTCGACACGCTCGCCGCCGCGCACGATCAGGCGGTCGCCGGCATGCACGTCGCCGCTGACTTCGACCAGATCGTCCACCGTCGCGCCGGTTTTCACCGGCAGGCGCTCGGCCTTGCCGGCAGCGTCCACGCGCAGCACGAAATCGCCCTCGCGCCGCAGGATCACCGCATCGCGTGGCACGGCGACGACCGTGCGGGTCTCCGCGCTCGGCAGGCCCACGTCGACCGCGGTGCCGACCGGTGCCTGCAGGTCGCGCACCGCGATGCGCAGTTCCAACTGCCGCGAGGCTTCATCGCCCACCGGCACCAGCGCGCTGACCGGGTAGTCGCGCTCGCCGCCGCCGGTGCGCACGCGTACGAGGGTGCCGCGCTCCAGATGGCGGGCGAGGTCCACGGGCGCACGCACGCGTACTTCAGGCGCCGCGGTATCCACCAGGCGCGCCACGGATGCGCCGGTGACCAGGTATTCGCCGCGCTGGGTGTGGCGCTCGGCGACAACGCCGTCGAACGGCGCGCGTACCACCATCTGCGTGCGCTGGTGGCGGATCTGGGCGAGCTGGGCCTGCGCACGCGCGCGCTCCTGCGCCAGCACGTCGCGGTCGGCGCGCAGCTGTTCGTACTGCGAACGCGCGATGTTCTGCTGCGCTGCCAACTGCGCATAGCGCTGCTCCTGCCGCGCGGCGAGGTCCAGCTGGGCCTGGATGCGGGCCAGGTCCGCCTCTCCTTCGCGCTCGCGCAGGCGCAGCGTGGTGTCGTCCAGCACCGCCAGCGCCTGGCCGGCACGCACGCGCTGCCCGACCTCGGCCACCTGCAACACGCGGCCTTCGCGCTCGCTGGCTACGCGCGCGTCCTGGCGGCTGATGATGCTGCCGGGCGCCCAATGGCGCGGCGCGAAGTCCGTGCTGATCGCGGGCGCGACGCTGACGATGGCCGGAGGCGGTTCCGGCGTGGCGGCAGGGGCGCTGGCATCGGCGTCCAGGCGAAGCAGGGGGAGGGCGAGGACGCCGGCCAGCGCAAGGGCGATCAGGGACTTGTGCAGGGTACGCATGGGGAGCTCCGGAGCAGGGGTCAGGACACGGGATGGGGCAGCGGTGCGTCACCGGTCGGCAATGCCGCACGCGTGGGCGCGGTGCGTCCGGCCAGGCGCAGCAGCGCCGGCACCAGCACCACGGTGAACAGCAGGCTCAGCGCGACGCCGCCCACGGACACGGCGGCCAGTCCGCGGTAGATCACCGCGCCGGGCCCAGGATTGATCGCCATCGGCAGCGCGCCGAGCACGCCGGTGAGGGCGGCGATCAGGATCGGACGCAGGCGCTGTTCCAGGGCCTGCTTCAGTGCGTCGTCCAGCGAGGCACCTTCGGCCTGCGCCTCGCGCGTCTGCGCGACCAGCAGGATCGCGTTGTTGATCACCATGCCCAGCAGCATGATGAAGCCGATCATCGACAGCAGGTCGAGCGTCTGCCCGGCCGCGAGGTCGAGTACGCGCAGGCCGGCCACGCCGCCCAGCACCGCCATCGGCAGCGTCGCCATGACGAACAGGCTGTCGCGCAGCGAGCGGAACATCGCCGCCATCAGCATGAACAGCACCACCAGCGCCATCGCGAAGTTGAGGCCCATGCTGCGCACCACTTCGCCCAGCCGGTCGGCGCTGCCGGAGATACGAATCGCGGCGTCGGGCGGCAGCGCGTCGCGCAGGGTGGGCACGATCTCGTCGTCGACGATGTCGAGCGCTTCTTCCAGCGACATCGCCGCCGGCGGGTCCACAGTGAGGGTGACGGTGCGACGACGGTCGATGCGGCGCAGCTGGTTGGGAGCCAGCACCGTGTCCACCTGCGCCAGCTCGGCCAGGCTCAGCACGCCGCCCTGCGGTGTGGCCAGCGGCGCGGCGCCCAAGCGCGCGATGTCGTCCTCGCCGTTGCTACGCAGGATGATGGCCAGGCGGCGATCGCCGTCGAAGTGCTCGCCCAGCCATTGGCCGTCGCCCAGCGTACGCACCACGGTGCCCAGTTCGGGGCGGCGCCAGCCGGCCTCGGCCAGGCGGCGATCGTCGGGATTGACGCGCAACTCCGGCGTGCCGCCGTCCGCGCTGGGCCAGGCCTGCACGTTGGCGCCGGCGAAACGGTCGGACAACGCCTTGCGCCCCGTCTCCGCGGCGCGCGCCAGTGCATCGCCGTCGCTGTGCTGCAGGTGGATGGCGATGGCACGTGCGGAGCCGCCGAAGCTGCCGAACAGGTCGCCTTCGCTGGCGAAGGCGCGCGTATCCGGGAAGCCGACCACGATCTCGTCGCGGACGATGCGCTCGAGCTCGCCGATGTCGTCCGGGTCCACCACGCGCGCGCCCAGCGTGCCGCCGCCTGGCCACAGGTTGAGGTACCAGTTGCTCAGCTGCGGGCCTTTCTCGCCGTCCATGTAGGGGCGCATGCGTTCCAGCAGGACCGGCGCGATCTCGCGGTTCACGCGCTCCGGGCTCATCCCGGGCGGGAAATTGAAGAAGGCATCGACGGCAGCGCGCTTCACCGGCGGCAGGTAATCGATCTGAGGCATCAGCACCGCCGCGAGCAGGGCGGGCGCCAGTACCAGCGCGCCAACCCAACCCAACTGGCGTGTCCGGCCCTCGGTGGTCTTCAGCGCCCAGTCGCTGAGGCGCGACCAGAACCGGTGCTGCCGTTCTTCGCCCGGGCGCGTGCGCAGCCAGCTGCCGGCGGCCGCAGGCAGTACGGTGACGGCGATCAACAGCGAGATGCCGACGGCGATGGAAATGGTCAGCGCGAGATCGGCGAAGAGCTGGCCTTCGACGTCTTCCATGAAGATCACCGGCAGGAACACCGCCACCGTGGTGAGGGTGGATGCGACCAACGCACCGCCGACCTGGCGCGTGCCTTCCAGGGCGGCGTGCGTCGCCGACAGCCCCTGTTCGCGCAGGCGCACGATGTTCTCGGCGACCACCACCGCCGCGTCCATCACCATGCCCACGGCGAAGGCCAACCCGGCCAGCGAAATGACGTTGAGGCTGCGGCCGGTCAGCTGCAGCACGATGAAGGTGGCCAGCAGCGAGATGGGAATGGCGCAGGCGATCAGGGCGGTGGCGCGCACGTCGCGCAGGAACCACCACAGGCAACCCACTGCCAGCAGCACGCCGGCGGTCAGGCTGCCGGACAGCAGGCCGAGCGCGCGGTTGATGAACACCGAGGCGTCGAAGCTCTGGGCGATGTCCAGGCCGAGCGGCTTCAGTTCCTGCTCGCGCACCTCGGCGACCACCTGCTTGACCTCGTCCAGCGTGTCGAGCACGTTGGCGCCGCTTTCGCGCAGGATGCGCAGGCCGATGGCCGGATTGCCGTTCTGGTAGGCGAAGAAACGTTGCTCGGGGCGCTTGACCTCGACGGTGGCCACATCGGCCAGGCGCACCGGCCGACCGTCGCGCCAGGCGAGGATCAGGTTGCCCATCGCGTCCGGCGAATAGCGGCCGGCGAAGCGCAGCACGTATTCGCGACGCCCGGCTTCGACCACGCCACCGGAGACGTCGGTGGCGCGCGCGGCGACCGCCGCGACCTCCGGGATCTGGATGCCGAGCGTCGCCGCGCGCGCGAGGTCAAGGGTGATGGTGAGTTCTTCTTCCGCGCCGCCGTTGATCTCGACGCCGGCCACGCCGTCGACCGACGTCAGCCGCGGCACGATGCGATCTTCGATGAACTGCCGGTAGTCGAGGATATCGCCCCGGGTGCCGGGCAGTTTCTGCACGAAGAAATACGTCAGCGAATTGTTGGCGTTATCCGCACCCGCCTGGACCACGGGGGGCGTGGCATCGCGGGGCAGCGGCTGAAGGCGGTTCATCCGCGACAGCACTTCCACCAGCATCGCGTCCATGTCGCTGCCCACGGCGAAGGTCAGGTTGATGAAGCTGTTGCCGGCGTTGACGTTGGAGGCCATCTCCTCCAGCCCGGGCAATCCCTGCATCACCGTCTCGATCGGCTCGACGATCTCCGATTCCATCTCCTGCGGGGAAGCAGCGCGCCAGCCGGTCTGGATCGACATCTGCGGGCGCTCGATGTCCGGGAACAGCTGCAGCGGTAGCTTGCCCAGGCTCAGCAGGCCGAACGCACAGACCATCGCCACCACCACGGCGACGGCGGCGGGATTGCGCAGGGAGGCTTCGGTGAGTTTCATCGTACGGGCGACCTTGGCTACGGCGGTGCGCACGATGCGCGCAGCGGCAGACGGCGCTATGGCCCGGAAGTCATGCGCGGCGCCGCATTGCGGCGAGCGGTGGACGCGGTGCGGCGAACCGAGGGTCGAGAATGCGCGTTACGCAGGTGGAGCACAGCTGTTGTGGGAGCGACGTAAGTCGCGATGGCCGTATCAAGGTGCGTCATCGCGACTTACGTCGCTCCCACAAGAAGCAGAGGAGGCTTACAACAACACCGCCAGCTTGTCGCGATGGCTGCGGGAAAGCTTGAGTTCCTGCCCGCAGTCCAGGCGCAGGAAGCTTTCGCCGTTCGTGTGCGGGCGCATTTCCACCACGCGGCGGGCATTGACGATGGTGGAGCGGTGGATGCGCGGGAAACGCTGCGGGTCCAGCTGCTTTTCCAGTTCGCGCATGGTCGCGCGCAGGATCAAGGTGGTGCCGTTGGCGTCGTCGCCATCCACATGGATGCACATGTAGTCGCCGGCCGCGTCGATCCAGCGGATGCTGTGCAGGTCCACGCGCACGGTGCGGCCGCCGTCGCGCACGGCGAGTTTCTCTTCGCGGCGCAGCAGGTCGAGTGCGTCGGGCTTCAGGGCTTCGTCCAGGTCCAACGGCGGCCGGCCGCTGAGCTCGCCCAGCAGGCCGAGCAGGTGGGCGCAATGGCCGCTGGCTTCGCGCTGCGCGCGTGCCTGGCGCACGCGGGCCAGCGCCTGGGCGAGGCGCGAATCCTCGACCGGCTTCAGCAGGTAGTCGGTGGCCGAGGCCTCGAACGCGCGTATCGCGTAGTGGTCGTAGGCGGTGACGAACACCACCAGCGGCAGCTCGTTGGCGGGAATCGCGCGTAGGGTCTGGAACCCGTCCATGCCCGGCATCTGCACATCGAGAAACATCAGGTCCGGGCGGTGCTCGCGCAGGCCCGCGATCGCCGCGGCACCGTCGCCGTACTGGCCGACGATCTCGATGTCGGGATGCGCGGCCAAACGAATCTCCAGTCCGCGGCGCGCGAGCGGCTCGTCGTCGACGATCAGCGCGCGCAGGCGCGGGGCGGGGGGCATGCGGGCGTGGCTGTCCATGCTTAGTCCCCGAGGGTCTGCGAGGTTTCGAACGGCAGGCGCAGCGACACTTCCAGGCCGCGCTCGCGGTTGCGGACCGAAAAGCCGCCCGCCTCGCCATACAGCACGTGCAGGCGCTCGCGCGTATTGCGCAGGCCCACGCCCTTGCCCGGCGGCAGCTGGCTGCCTTCCAGGCTGCCGCAGCCCGGGCCGTCGTCGATGACGCGCAGCACCAGTTGCTCGCCGTCGCGTTCGGCTTCGATGCGCAGCAGCCCGCCGGCGACCTGTTTGGCAACGGCGTACTTGATGGCGTTCTCCACCAGCGGCTGCAGCAGCAGGCTGGGCAGCAACGCGCGCCAGCAGTCCTCGTCGATGTCCGTCTCGATGCGCAGGCGCTCGGCGAAGCGGATCTTCTCGATGTCCAGGTAGAGCGTCAGCGCGTCCAGTTCCTGGCGCAGCGTGACCCGCTGCATCGGGTCGTTGTCCAGCGAGTGGCGAAGGAACGACGACAGGCCCTGCACCATGCGGTTGGCGGTGGCGTTGTCGCGGTCCAGGATCAGCGTAGAAATGGCGTTGAGCGTGTTGAACAGGAAATGTGGGTTGAGCTGGTAGCGCAGCATCTTCAACTGCGCCTGGTGGGCCATGCTGCGCGCCGCGAGCGCGCGCTGGGTCTCGCCCTGCAGTTGGCGGTAGTACTTGATGCCCATGTAGGCGCCCACCCAGGCCAGGACGACGTAGATATAGCCCAGCGAATAAGCGAGGAATTCCAACCGCGTGGACGGCCGGCAGGTTTCGCAGAAGTCCACCAGCGCTTCGCGGGTGACGAAATCGATGGTGGCCGAACTGAGCAGGATGGCCGGCATCATCACCGCCAGCAGCCGGCGCGGCGGCAGGCCCCAGCAGGCCCGCAGCAGGTAGCGCAGGCCCAGGGTGACCACGGCGCCGGTGATCGTCGCCGTCAGCGGCACCACCCAGTAGCCGGACGGCTTGCCGTGCGCGACCGCGTACAGACAGCCCTGCGCGAAGTAGGCGCCCCAGCCGCCCAGGTGCAGCAGCCAGAAGGCCTGCTGGCGGGGCATGTCGAGGGAGCGGGAGGCGGCGATGGCCATGACGGAAGACGGGACGGACGCAGGTGCCGCCATGCTAAAGCCATGCGTGCTCCGCTGCCGCACGGCTCATCGGCCCCCGTGCACGCTTGGGCGCACGGGACGCGCTTCAGCGCAGCGGGCCGGGCGGTTCGCCGTCGCCGCCGGACTGCAGGGCGACCGGCAGGTGCCATCCGTAAGCCACCGCCATCATGCGCAGGCCGAAACACAGTCCGGCACCGACCAGGGCGCAGGGCAGGGCAGGCAGCGACAGCCAATGGCCCAGCGCCACCACCAGCGCGCCGGCCAGCGCCGCGACCGCGTAAAGTTCGGCGCGCAGCACCAGCGGCACCTGCGCCAGCAGCAGGTCCCGCGCGATACCGCCGCCGATGCCGGTCAGCATGCCCATCGCCGCGGCCATCGGGGGCGAGATGCCGTATTCGAGTGCCTTCCGGGTTCCGGCCACGGCGAACAGCGCCAAGCCCATCGCGTCGAACAGGCGCACGGGATTGCGGAGCTTTTCGATCAGCGGCGCGCGGAAGAACGTCACCACGCCGGCGGCCAGCGAGGTGACGGGATAGCGCCAGTCGCTGAGCGCAGCGGGCGGCGTGGCGCCGATCAGCAGGTCGCGGGTGATGCCGCCAGCGGTCGCGGCGATGAACGACAGCACCAGCACGCCGAAGATGTCGAGCCGGCGACGCACGCCCAGGGTGGCGCCGCTGAGCGCGAACACGAACGTGCCGACCAGGTCGAGGATGAGCACCAGGGTTTCCATGGTGCCCATTGTGCCGCCTGGATCGGCTCTGGGGTCAGGGCAGGACCGGTTGCATGCCCACGCCCAGGCGATTCCAGGCGTTGATCGTCGCCACCGCCATGGTCAGCTCGGCGATGCCGTGTTCGTCGAAGTGCGCCTTCAGCGCCTCGTAGGTGGCGTCGGCCGGCGCGCCGGACGGCAGCGTGGTCAGTTGTTCGGCCCAGGCCAGCGCGGCGCCTTCGCGGGCATCGAAGAAGCGGCTGTCGCGCCAGCCGGCCAGCGTATGCAGCTTGCGCGACTCCACCCCGGCCTTGACCAGTGCGCTGCTGTGCATGTCCATGCAGTAGGCGCAGCCGTTGATCTGCGAGACGCGCAGGAAGATGAGTTCGAGGAACTCCTTGCCCAGCACACCGTTATGGACGGCGGTGCTGGTGGCGTACAGGCCGCGGAAGGCCTCCGGGACGTGCTTGGGGTAATCGACGCGATGGAATTTCATGCTCATGGCGGTGCCTCAATGGCGGCCACGATGGCCACCTTCGCTACCAGGACGCGCCACTGTCCTTCGCCGTGACACCCCTGCCCAATTTGTCCGGATTGGCGACGGTGAAGATCTCGCTGATGCGCTCGCCGTCGCTCATCGCGACCATCACCGCCACCAGTACGCCATCGCGGTAGCGCAGGATCGCCGGTTCCCCATTCACCGTGCCCATGCGCCAGGCGATGGCGGGGTCCTGCCGGCGGTACGCAGCCCAGAACAGCCGCGCGATGCGGATCGCGCCCAGCAGCGGGCGGATGACGGCCAGCGCCTTGCCGCCGCCGTCGGAGACCAGTAGCGCGTCTTCCCGCAACAGGGCGGTGATGGCCGGCTGGTCGCCACGGCGGGCGGCCTGCATGAAGCGCTCCAGCAGGCGGCGATGGTTCTCCGGCGGCACATCGAAGCGCGGACGCCCCGCCTGCACGCGTTCGCGCGCGCGGTGGACCATCTGCCGGCAGTTCGCTTCGCTCTGGCCCAGCAGGGGCGCGATCTGCGCGTAGTCGTAGTCGAAGGCCTCCTTCAGCAGGAAGGCCGCGCGTTCTTCCGGGCCCAGCCGCTCCAGCACCGCCAGGAACGCCAGCGAGACCTGTTCGGACACCTCGGCGGTGCGCTCGGGGCCGGGCGCTTCGTCGATCTCGCTGGGCTCGGGCAGCCAGGGGCCGGTGTAGTGCTCGCGCTGCACGCGCGCGGCGCGCAGGCGGTCGATGCCCAGGCGGGTGGCGGCGGTGACCAGCCAGGCCTCGGGGTCGCGGATGCCCGTCTTGTCGGCCTGCTGCCAGCGCAGCCAGGTGTCCTGGACCACGTCTTCGGCATCGCTGCGGCTGCCGAGCAGGCGGTAGGAGAGCCCGAACAGCCGGGGGCGGTGGGTTTCGAAGGTGTTTTCGGCGTTCATGCGACCAAAGACGGGCGAGGGCGCCCGCCCGTGACAGCCGGGCGGCGTGTCACTTTGGCCTAAAATGGCGGCTTCCGCCCGCGACCCCACCGGCAGCTCCGGCATTCCGCCCCATGACCTCGATCAAGCAAGAAGACCTCATCCAGTCCATCGCCGATGGCCTGCAGTACATCAGCTACTACCACCCGGTCGACTACATCCAGAACCTCGCCGCCGCCTACGAGCGCGAGGAATCCCCGGCGGCCAAGGACGCCATCGCCCAGATCCTGATCAATTCGCGCATGTGCGCCGAGG
This sequence comes from Pseudoxanthomonas sp. G3, assembly GCF_057654715.1. Lineage (NCBI taxonomy): Bacteria > Pseudomonadati > Pseudomonadota > Gammaproteobacteria > Lysobacterales > Lysobacteraceae > Pseudoxanthomonas > Pseudoxanthomonas sp. G3. The sequence goes on along the minus strand of NZ_CM172805.1, from coordinate 2,492,862 downwards.
GCCACCGCCCGATCTGCCAGGACACCGGCATCGTCACCGTGTTCCTCGAGATCGGCATGGACGTGCGCTGGGACGACGCCACGATGGGCGTGGAGGAGATGGTCCACGAAGGCGTGCGCCGCGCCTACAACCACCCGGACAACAAGCTGCGCGCCAGCGTGCTGGCCGACCCGGCCGGCAAGCGCACCAACACCAAGGACAACACGCCGGGCGTGGTGAACGTGAAGGTCGTGCCCGGCAACACCGTCGATGTGATCGTCGCCGCGAAGGGCGGTGGTTCGGAAGCGAAATCGAAGTTCGCCATGCTCAACCCGTCCGATTCCATCGTCGACTGGGTGCTGAAGACCGTCCCGACGATGGGCGCCGGCTGGTGCCCGCCGGGGATGCTCGGCATCGGCATCGGCGGCACCGCCGAGAAGGCGATGCTGCTGGCGAAGGAATCGCTGATGGAGCCCATCGACATCACCGACCTGCAGGCGCGCGGTCCGTCCAACCGTGCCGAAGAACTGCGGCTGGAGCTGTACGAGAAGGTCAACGCGCTGGGCATTGGTGCGCAGGGCCTGGGTGGCCTGACCACCGTGCTCGACATCAAGGTCAAGGATTACCCGACCCACGCGGCGAACCTGCCGGTCGCGATGATCCCGAACTGCGCCGCCACCCGCCATGCGCACTTCACCCTCGACGGCAGTGGCCCGGTGATGCTGGACCCGCCCTCGCTGGAAGACTGGCCGGAGCTGACCTACGACGCCTCCAAGGGCCGCCGCGTCGATCTCGACACGCTGACGCGCGAAGACGTAGCCAGCTGGAAGCCGGGCGAAGTGCTGCTGCTCAACGGCAAGCTGCTGACCGGTCGCGACGCCGCGCACAAGCGCATGGTCGACATGCTCAACAAGGGCGAGCCGCTGCCGGTCGACCTGAAGGGCCGCTTCATCTACTACGTCGGCCCGGTCGATCCGGTGCGCGACGAGGTCGTCGGCCCTGCTGGCCCAACCACCGCCACCCGCATGGACAAGTTCACCGAGCAGGTGCTGGCGCAGACCGGCCTGCTGGGCATGGTCGGCAAGGCCGAGCGCGGCCCGGCGGCGATCGAGGCGATCAAGAAGCACCAGTCGGCCTACCTGATGGCGGTCGGCGGTGCGGCGTACCTCGTGTCCAAGGCGATCAAGGCGGCGAAGGTCGTCGGCTTCGCCGACCTGGGCATGGAGGCGATCTACGAGTTCACCGTGCAGGACATGCCGGTGACCGTGGCGGTCGATTCGCAAGGCACCTCGGTGCACAACACCGGGCCGAAGGAATGGCAGGCGCGGATCGGGAAGATTCCGGTGGTGGTGGCCTGACGCTGGTCCCTTCTCCCTGCGGGAGAAGGTGCCGAAGGCGGATGAGGGGCGAACGAAGCCGGTGCGCTCGCAGTCTTCCTGACCTTCGTCGCCCCTCACCCCAACCCCTCTCTCCCACAGGGACTTCCTTCGGTCGCCGCGGGGAGAGGGGCTTTCAGTTCCAGGAGCCACTGCATGTCTACTACGTTGTATTACTCCCGTAGCACCGCCAGCCTGGTCGTCCACTGGCTGCTGATCGAGCTGGGCATCCCGCATGAACTGCATGAACTGGATTTCGACAGGCGCGATCAGAAATCGGACGACTACCTGAAGCTCAATCCCGCCGGCGTGGTGCCTACGCTGGTGATGGACGGGCAGGTGATCACCGAGACCGCCGCCATCCTGATGCATCTGGCCGATACGCACCCGCGCGCCGACCTGGCGCCGGCGGTGGCGAGCACACAACGTGCGCAGTACTACCGCTGGATGCTGTTCTGCGCCAACACGCTGATGCCGGCGTACCGCGCGTGGTTCTACTCGGACGAGATCGCCGGCGAGGCCAATGTGCAGGCGACCCAGGACCATGCGCGGGCGAAGCTGGAAAAGGCGTGGGGGCAGGTGGCGGACCACCTCGAAGCGCACGGCCCGTACCTGCTGGGCACGCAACGTACCGCGGCCGACTTCCTGCTGACGATGCTGATGCGCTGGTCGCGCAACATGCCGAAGCCCACCGACACCTGGCCGGTGCTGCAGGCCCACGCGCAGCGCATGAAGGCGCTGCCGAGCTTCAAGGAAGTCTATGCCCGCGAAGGGCTGACCGATTGGACGTAGTGGAGATGCGTCCTGTGGGAGCGACGTAAGTCGCGAAGCTCCGAGGCTGAATCCACGCGGGCCGATGGAAAAAGCTCGCGACTTACGTCGCTCCCACATCGACCATCACCACGCCCGCTCAATCCACGTATTCGTCGAACTTCCTGCCGCCCTGGAACGGCATCAGGTGCTGGCGCAGGAGGCCGCGCGGCACCGTCTCCAGCTTCATCACGCCGTACTCTTCCGGCCACGCTTCCTGCTTCGGCGGCAGCTTGAAGGTGCCCATCAGCATGTCCACCAGCGGCAGGTGGATGGCGTAGTTCACGTCCAGGTAGTCCTTGTGCCGGGCATGATGCCAGTGGTGGTAGCGCGGCAGCACCAACAGATACTCCAGCCAGCCGAAGCGGATGCCGAGGTTGGCGTGTGCCAGCACCGCCTGCAGACCGACGAGGATCACGTAGGCGTTCACCGCCGGTGTCGAGAAACCGAGCACCAGCAGCGGCAGCAGCACCGCGCTGCGGGTCAGCACGATCTCGACGAGGTGGATGCGCGAACCGGCCAGCCAATCCATCTCGCGACTGGAATGGTGGACCGCGTGGAAGCGCCAGAGCCACGGAATGTTGTGGTAGGCGCGGTGCAGCAGCGCCTGGGCGAGATCGGCGACAAAGACGGCGATCAGGAACTGCGCCCAGACCGGCAGCGACTGGATCGCGTCCTTCAGCGCCGGGAATGCGGCCAAGCCGGCGATCATCGACGTGGACGCCGTCACCAGGATCAGGATGAACTGCACCAGCACGTGGCTCATGAAAAAGTAGCCCACGTCGGTACGCCAGCCCGGCCGCAGTGGCGATAGGCGGCGCTTGCCCAGGTAGTGCTCCAGCGGCACGAACACCAGCGCCGAGAAGAACAGCGAGATGACGAACCAGTCCAGCCCCAGCGAGTACGGGGTCTTGCCGATGGCATCGAACTGCACGTTGGTGCCGCCCAGCAGCACGGCAAGCGTCGCGCTGCCCACGCCGATCAGGGCGATGCGCTTGTTGCGGTCGCGCAGGATGGCCAGGGTGCCCAGCACGAACGCCGCGACCAGGCCCACCAGCAACAGGTGGCGGGCGAACTGTTCGTTATAGGCTGCGCGGAATTCCTTGCTCGTCAGCAGTTCGGGGTAGTGGAAGCACAGCACCGCCATCAGGCTGAGCAAGCCCAGCATGGCGGAGGCATACGCGAAGAACGAACGGCGCGGTCGGGGCATGGGCGGCTTCCTTGGCAGGCGGTACGGGTCCTGCGCCCGATCTTACGTCAGCCGATGCGATTTCCGGCCGCATCCACGACCGGCTCGCCGTCTTCCTTGTTGAAGGCACCGCGCTGCGGCTGCGGCAGAATGTCGAGCACCGCTTCCGAGGGGCGGCAGAGCTTCGTGCCCAACGCCGTGACCACGATGGGACGGTTGATCAGCACCGGATGGACCAGCATCGCATCCACGAGCGCGGCATCCGATGCGTCAGCCAGGCCGAGATCGGCGTAGAGCGCCTCCTTCGTGCGTACGACGTCGCGCACGGGGACCTGCATGGCGGCGATCAGCGCCAGCAGCGTGGCGCGATCCGGCGGTGTCCGCAGGTACTCGATGACACGCGGTTCGATGCCGGCGTTGCGGATCAGTCCCAGCGTGTTGCGCGATGTGCCGCACGCGGGGTTGTGGTAGATCGTCACTTCGTCCATCAGTACCAGTCCAACAGCGAGATGCCCAGGCCGAGGTAGGTGGCCTTGTGGTTGTAGTCGATCAGGCTTTCGCCGTAACCATGGAAGACCTGCACATGGCCGCGGAAGGTGCGGTTGATCGGGAAGCCGTAATCCACCTGCAACGCGCCGTGCGAATCGTCGCCGCCCCGCAGCGAGTGCCGTCCCAGCACAGTGAAAACGTGGCCGCCTTTCGCATAGGTCAGCATCGCGTCGCCACGGCCGATGTAATCCTCGATGTCCGGGTTGTCGTCATCGTTACCGTCGGGCACGCGGTACCACGGCCGCACGACGAACGCCCAGTTCTCGCGGTCCAGGCCGATGGTGGCGATCACGCGGTTCCAGCTGCGCGAGAGCGGATCACTGCGGCCGTTGGACTGGTGGTTGATGCCGATGCCGGCCATGCGGCCCTTCCAACCGGCGATGCTGTAGTTGTTGCGGAACACCAGCATCACTTCCGGTTCGTAGTTGGTCTCGCGGAACGGGCGCGACTCCTCGCCGTTGTAGACCTGCCAGCGCGAGCTCTGGGTGTACGCGCCCCAGATGTCGCCGTTGTCGCCGAACAGGTTCTCGGCGAACTTGGTCTTGAAGCTGAGCTGGAACTTGGCCTCGATGTCCTGCAGTGCCTGCGGCTCGGTCACCGTGTTGTCGGGGTTGGGGGAAGTGGGCGTTTCGTTGACCCGGCTGGTCCAGAACGCCGGCAACAGGTACAGCGGCTTGTAGCCGCGCAACTGGAACACGCCCAGCTTGGAGTCCTTGGCCAGTTCCCAGCGACTGTCGAGCAACGAGCCGCGTCCGGCATTGGCGATCAGGTCGGCATCCTCCGGATCGTCGGCGCGGAACCAGGCACCCAGCCGGCGGCGGGTGCGCTCGCTCAGGGCGAGATCCGGGTCCTGCGCTTCGGCGGCAGCCCGTGCCTCGGCGCGGGCCTTGGCCCGGGCAGCGGCTTCTGCCTCCTTCGCGGCCACCGCTTCCTCATCGGCCCGACGGGTGTCGGCGGCGGTGCGTCCGAGCGCGCCGTCGTAACAGGCCAAGCGCGCCGCGTCGTTCTCCAGGGAGAAGCAGGCTTCGGCCGGTGTCGCCACGGGCGCGCTTTCCTGCGCATGGGCAGCCAGTCCGTAGGTAACACCGATGACCAGCGGCAGCAGTCGGATGCGATGCGTCATGCAAGGGCTCGTGCAGTGGGGGCGGGACCATTCTGCCAGCCGGCGCGTGGAAGGCGGACGGATGTCAGAAGATCCAGGCGAAAACGAACAGGCCGAGCATCGCGAACGCGAGCCCCAGCTTCAGCACTACGCCCAGCACGATGCCCAACCAGGTGGCCAGGCCGACCTTGGTCGCCTGGCGAAACTCGCGCCCGTGCCAAAGCTCACCCACCAGCGCACCGATGAAGGGGCCGGCCAGCAGGCCGATGGGCATGAAGAACAGGCCGGCGAAGGTCCCGATGACGGTGCCCAGCAGGGCCTTCTTGCTGGCGCCCACCCGCTGCGCGCCGATGGCGGTGGAGAAGATGTCGACGGCGAACGAGAGCGCCGTCAGCAGGCCCAGGACCACCAGCGTGACCCAGCCGATCTGCTGGAAATCACCGGCCCAGGCCGCCAGCAGCATGCCGGCGAACACCAGAGGCAGGCCGGGGAGGGCGGGCAGGATCACTCCCGCGATGCCCACGAGGATCAGCACGACGGCCGCGGCGTAATACAGATACTGGATGTCCAAACAATTCTCCTAGGGAATCAAGGGCTTGGCGGGGGGTTGACTTTTTCGCGGAGGCGTTTGCATTTTGCCAAATGCCGGGTTACTGTGCGGCCGCTGTCGTTGCCAAGGTCACCGTGCACCGTGGCCTGATGGGGTAGATCCATGATCCGCTGCATCGCTTGTACCTCGTGTCCTCCTTGCAACCAGCCGCCGAGAGGCGTAACCACCACCCGTTCCAAGGAGCAACTAGATGTCCGAGCGTGAAACCGGAACCGTGAAATGGTTCAACGATGCCAAAGGCTTCGGCTTTATCAGCCGGGAAAATGGCGAAGACGTGTTCGTGCACTTCCGCGCCATCCAGACCCAGGGTTTCAAGAGCCTGAAGGAAGGCCAGAAGGTCAGCTTCACCGTCGTGCAGGGCCAGAAGGGCCTGCAGGCGGATGCGGTGCAGCCTGTCTGACATTGAGGTGATGCGTACCGCGCCCGGCGCGGGCTCCGCATGAAAAAGCCCGGCAGATGCCGGGCTTTTTCTTTGTCTGCGGGGGCGGAACTCAGCGCAGGACCACGCGGCCGTTCTGGACGCGGACGTAGGTGTTCTCGCGGATGCCCCCCAGATCGTGCTGGTTGATGGTCACGCGGCGACCATCGTCCATGCGTACGGTGACGTTGTAGGTGTCGCCGGTCGTGCGCTTCTGGATGGCGTTGCCGGCCGCCGCGCCAGCCACCGCACCAGCGACCGTGGACACGTTCTTGTTGCCCTCGCTGCCGCCCGTACGGTCGGAGATCTGGCGACCCGCCACCGCACCGACGATGCCGCCGAGCACGGCGCCCGTCGCTGACGGTGCGCTGCGGCCCGAGGAGACGACGTCGATGCGTTCGACGATGCCGCAGTCCGCGCAGTAGCGACTGGCCGGGGCGCTGTAACCGCCGCTGCCGTAACCGCTGCTGCCATAACCCGGAGAGGTGCTGGCGCAACCGGCGAGGGCGACGGTGGCGGTCAGGCCGATGACGAGCAGACGCATTTTCATGGGAAGCCTCCTATGTGCGATGGAGCCCGCCGTAGGTCGGGTCCTTCGGTCGCATGCTCCGCACCCGCGCGTGAACGTGATGACAATCGGGCCGCTTGCGCGGCCCGATTGTTAGGTGTGATTCAGAGGCGTGAGGCCGCCGTCATCCCTTGAAGTCCTGATGGCAGGCCTTGCAGTCCGCGCCCACTTTGTCGACCAGCGTGGCTGCCGCGGCGCAATCGGTCGGCGGCGCACTGAGGGCGGCGTCCAGGTCCGCGCGGAACTGGCTGGTGTGGCTCTTGAAGCGGGCGTCGTCGGCCAGGCCGGGGAACGCCAGTTCGAGATCGTTCGCCATCGCGCGCAGCGTGCGCACGTGCGGAATCGTGTCCGTGGCCGCACAGCGGTTTTCCTTCACCTTGTCCGCCAACTGGCCGGCATGCTTGCCCATCACGTGCATGACGCTGTGCGGGAAGGGGTCCTGGCGCGCCTGCAGCGCGCGCATCGCCATCACCGTGCAGATGGCGCCCACCACCAGGCCGATCAGGAAGAGGAAGAAGTAGCGCGAAGCGGCGGACGGCTTCTTGGTCTCGGGCTGGCTGGCCATGCGGCGGGCTCCTGATGGATGACAGGGCGATGGTACGACGGCCGTCACGGTTCGCGCCACGGCTTACACTAGTGAGATGAAGAAAGAACTCAGAGACCGCTTCGCCGGCATCGACCGCCTCTACGGCGTAGGCGCGACGGAACGCTACGCGGCTTCGCGCGTGGCCATCGTCGGCATGGGCGGCGTAGGGTCGTGGGTGGTCGAAGCGCTGGCCCGCTCGGGCGTCGGCCACCTCACGTTGATCGATGCCGACGACATCTGTGTGTCCAACACCAACCGGCAGTTGCCGGCGCTGGAAGGCCAGTATGGCCGCAACAAGGCCGAGGCGATGGCCGAGCGCTGCCGCGCGATCAATCCTCTGGTCGATGTCGAGATCGTGCCGCAGTTCCTCACGGCCTCCAACATGCGCGAGTTGCTGGATCGTGAGTTCGACCTGGTGCTCGACGCCTGCGACAGCTTTCGCGTGAAGGTGGAAATGATCGCCTGGTGCCGTCGGCGGAAACTGCCCATCGTGGTCTCCGGCTCGGCTGGAGGGCGCACCGATCCCACCCAGATCCGCCTGCGCGACCTCTCGCGCACCGAGCACGACGCGTTGCTCGCGCTGGTGCGCAAGAAGTTGCGCTCAGACTTCAACTTCCCGAAGAACCGCGGCCGCTATTTCGGCGTACAGGCGGTCTACTCGTTGGAGAACGTCAATTATCCGCAGGCCGACGGCAGCGTGTGCGGCCTTCGCCCGCAGCTGGGAGCTGATGCGGCGTTGAAGCTGGATTGCGGCGTAGGCTTGGGCGCGGCGACGCACATCACCGGTGCCTTCGCGTTCGCGATGGTGGGCAAGGCGTTGGAACTGCTGCTGAAGAAATCCCGCTCCGTCAGTGCGACGGCAGCCTGAAGAGGCGCTCCGCGTTCCGGGTAGTAAGCCGAGCGATCTCGTCGGGTGCGACACCGCGCAGCCCGGCGATGACGTCGCGGATCACCGGCAATCGCGCCGGTTCGTTGCGTTGGCCGCGGATGCCTGAGTCCGGCTGGTCCGGCGAATCGGTTTCCAGCAGCAGGTAGTCCAGCGGCATCGTCGTGGCGAGCGTGCGCAGCCGGTTGGCGCGATCGTAGGTCACCGGTCCGCCCAGGCCGATCAGGAAGCCGGCCTGCCATAGCTGTTTCGCCTGTTCCGGGCTGCCGGAAAAACTGTGCACCACGCCGCGCAGACCGCCGATCCGCCGGATCGACGCGATCACGGCATCCACCGCACGGCGCGCATGGACGATCACCGGCAGGTCGAACTCGCGCGCCAGCCGAAGTTGGCCATCGAAGTACTCCTGCTGCGTCTCCGCATCCAGCCCTTCCACAAAGAAATCGAGGCCGCATTCGCCGACGGCGACGGGCTTCTCCCGTTCGATCCAGGTGCGCAGGTCTTCAAGGTGGGTGGGCCGATGTTCGGACAGGTACATCGGGTGCAAGCCATAGGCGGCGAACAGGCCGGCATCCTGCGCGCAGACATCGCGCAGTTTCGGCCACGAAGCCGCCGTCACGGCAGGCACCACCTGGCGCGTCACTCCGGCGGCGCGCGCACGTGCCAGCACGGACGCGCGATCGGCGTCCAACTCGGGCGCATCGAAGTGGCTGTGGCTGTCAACCAGCATGGGGTCAGCGACGGGCGTCGGGGGCCTCGAGCGAGGAGGGCGGGTCCTTCCTCCGTTTCCAGTTGGCCAGCAACAACGTGCCCAGGCCGAACAGGATCTCGTCCACGAACGGCACCGGATCCGGCAGGAACAGCGTGACCACGAACAGCGCCGCGGTGATCTTGAACAGCGTGGGGTAGCGCAGCTTGCGCGCCCAATCGAGGAAGGGCAGCAGGATGGGATTGGGCATGGCGTCGGCACTCGAACGCGTTGGGATGGGCGTCACGCTAGCATGATCGGGAGGTCACGGAATCGTTCATTTTCCGTTGTTTTTCGTGGCCGTTCGCGGGTACTTGGTTCAGGTTCGCAGTGGTGCAATGATGACCAATGTGAACCGGGCACGGCCCGACTTGGAGGCAGCGATGAAGAGCAATACCACAACGATTCTTGTCGCCGTCGGCGCGCTGCTGGTGGGCGGTGTGGCCACCGCGGCTTTCCTCAAGGGCGGCGACAAGGGCCCGGCAGGCGATGGTCTGGTGACGGCCGCGGACGGCTCGCTGATCGCCGATGACGCGGCGTCGACCGACAACCAGATCCCGGTCGGCACCCTGCAGTACGCCGAGGTGGTGAAGTCCACCCCGGTGACGAGTTCGGAGAAGCTGTACGCCACGGTGATCGGCACCGAGGCCGTGCGCGAGACGACCACCAGCACCACCCCGCGCGAGGTCTGCCAGGACGTCGTCGTGCAGGAACGTGCGCCTGAGCGCGACGGCAACGTCGGCGGTACGGTGGCTGGTGCGGTGATCGGTGGCCTGCTGGGCAACCAAGTGGGCAGTGGCAGCGGCAAGAAGGCCGCCACGGTTGCCGGCGCCGTCGCCGGTGGCGCCATCGGCAACCAGGTGGACAAGCGCCACGTGGGCGGCAAGGTGGTCAGCCGCACCGAGCGCCAATGCCATACCGAGAACGCCACGTCCGAGTCCTCGCGCGTGACCGGCTACAACGTCACCTACCGCAACCCGGACGGCTCGACCGGCACGATGCGCATGGACAGCAAGCCGGGTAGCCGCATCGCGCTGGGCACCACGGACAAGGTCGTCGGCTACGACGTCACCTACCGCTTCGAAGGTCAGGAAAAGACCATTCGCATGGAACAGGAGCCCGGCGCCCGCCTGCCGGTGATCGATGGCCAGGTCGTGACCCAGACCGCCAGTGTGGATGCGCCCAAGCAGGGCTGAGCCCGCTGTCCCGGCCGGGACCTGCGTTTCAACGTGGCACCCCTCGAAGGCCGGCGTTTCGCCGGCCTTCGCTTTGCGGACTGGCGCTTACCGCCCCCGATAGCCACCGCATACAATCGCCGGATACCTCATATGCCGGTTGAAGCGCGATGGCCCTGAACCCGTACGACCTGTTCGATGTCCGCTCCCTGCTGAGCGAAGAGGAGCGCGCCGTCCAGGACGCGGTTGCCCGATTCACCGACGAGCGCGTGCGCCCGATCATTGGTGACGCCTTCGACCAGGGTCGGTTCCCGAAGGAACTGGTGCCGGAGATTGCCGAACTGGGCCTGCTGGGTTCCTCGCTCCCGGAGAAGTACGGCTGCGCCGGCCTCAACGCGGTCAGCTACGGCCTGATCTGCCAGGAACTCGAGCGCGGCGACAGCGGCATCCGCAGCTTCGTCAGCGTGCAGTCCTCGCTGTGCATGTATCCCATCTACGCCTACGGCAGCGAAGAGCAGCGCCAGCGCTGGCTGCCCGACATGGCGGCGGGCAAGGTGATCGGCTGCTTCGGTCTGACCGAACCGCACGGCGGTTCCGACCCGGCCAACATGAAGACCCATGCGCGCCGCGACGGCGACGACTGGGTGATCAACGGCTCGAAGATGTGGATCACCAACGGCAACCTGGCCGACATCGCCATCGTCTGGGCGCAGACCGACGAAGGCATCCAGGGCTTCCTGCTCGAGAAAGGCATGGCCGGCTTCACGGCGCAGGAGATCAAGCACAAGATGAGCCTGCGTGCCTCGGTCACCAGTGCGCTGTTCTTCGACAACGTGCGTGTCCCCGACAGCAGTCGCCTGCCCAACGTGAAGGGTCTCAAGGGCCCGCTGGGCTGCCTGACCCAGGCGCGCTACGGCATCACCTGGGGCCCGATCGGCGCGGCGATCGCCTGCCTGGACGAAGTGCTGGCCTACACCAAGGAACGCATCCTGTTCGACCGCCCCGTCGCGGCCACGCAGAGCGCGCAGATCAAGATGGCGGAGATGGCCCGCCGCATTACCCTGGCGCAGCTGCTGTCGCTGCAGCTGGGCCGCCTGAAGGACGCCGGCACGATGGCGCCGCAGCAGGTCTCGCTGGCGAAGTGGAACAACTGCCGCATGGCCATCGACATCGCGCGCGAGTGCCGCGACCTGCTGGGCGGCGCCGGCATCACCACCGAACACGCCGCCATCCGCCACGCGCTGAACCTGGAATCAGTCATCACTTATGAAGGCACGGAGACCGTGCACCAGTTGGTGATCGGTCGCGAGCTGACAGGCATCAACGCGTTTTGACAGCGCGCCGCAGCTTGTGTGCGGCCGGTAATGCGCGTGGAAGGCAGGGCCCGCACGCGGGGTGGCCTTCCGTTACGGGACGACATGGCACCGATGGACCTTTCCGAACTGCGACTCGAAACCCCCCGCCTCCTGCTGCGGTTGCCGCGGCGCGAGGACTACGAAGCGTGGGCGGCGTTCGCCACCGATGAAGAGACCATGCGCTACATCGGGGGCACGCAGGCGCGTTCGCCGGCGTGGCGCAGCCTGGCGGCGACGCTGGGGAGCTGGCACCTTCAGGGGTTCGGCATGTTCTCCGTCGTCGAGAAGGCCAGCGGCCGCTGGATCGGCCGGGTAGGGCCTTGGCAGCCGGAAGGCTGGCCGGGCACCGAGGTGGGCTGGAGCATCGCACGCGAGGCCTGGGGCCGTGGCTATGCACCGGAAGCGGCGACGGCCAGCATCGACTGGGCGTTCGACCACCTGGGCTGGGACGAGGTGATCCATACCATCGATCCGCAGAACGCCAACTCCAAGGCGGTCGCGGCAAAACTCGGATCGGCCTACCTGCGGATGGATCGCCTGCCCGAACCGCACCACGAGAAACCGGTGGAAGTCTGGGGGCAGACGCGCGCGCAGTGGCGGGCACGCAGGGCCGCGCACCCGTGACCTCGTCGTCCGCGCTGCACGCAGGCCTGCATGATGCCTTGCCGGAGCTGGCGCGGACCTTCCGCGATCCGTGGTGGATCATCGGCAGCGCTGCCATGGCGCTCGCTGGCGTGGCCGGCATCGAGCCGCAGGACATCGACGTGCTGTGCAGTCGAAGCGATGCGTTGAAGCTGCGCGAGGCGTGGTCCGATCATGTCGATGCGATGTTCCGGCCGGCGGACGAAGCACGCTTCCGTTCCACCTTTTCGCGCTTCACGCACCTGCCAATGCCGCTCGAAGTCATGGGTGGTCTGGAGGTGATGACGGCCAGCGGCTGGCAGGCGCTCCATGTGCACGAAGACCTGCGCATCGATATCGCCGGTCACGCGGTACGCATCCCGACGCTGGCCGACCAGCACCGCATCCTGCTGGCCTTCGGTCGCGACAAGGATCTCGCCAAGGCCGCCCGCATTTCCCAGTCGCCGGAGCGCCCATATGTCACCTGAGCCCGTCACCGTCCACGGCATGTCCACGTCCGGCAACTGCCACAAGGTGCGCCTGCTGCTCGAGCATCTGGGACGCCCTTACACGTGGATCGAAGTCGACAGCGCCAATGGCGGCACCCGCACGCCGGCCTATCTGGCGAAGAATCCGAACGGCAAGGTGCCGATGCTGGAGCGCGCTGACGGCCCCGTCCTGGTGGAGTCCAACGCCATCCTCTGTTGGCTGGCGGAGGGCAGCACCTACCTGCCGGCCGATGCCTGGCAGCGCGCGCAAGCGCTGAGCTGGCTGTTCTTCGAGCAGTACAGCCATGAGCCCTACATCGCGGTCGCGCGCTTCATCCGTGGCTGGACTCCGCTGGATTCGCCGCGTCGCGCGGATCTGCCTCGCCTGCAGGAGCGCGGCGCGCAGGCGCTGGCCGTGATGGAGAAGCATCTCGAACGGGCGGACTGGTTTACCGGTCCGGCCTATGGCGTGGCCGACATCGCGCTGTTCGCCTATACCCACTGCGCGGACGATGGTGGTTTCGACCTGGCCGCGTATCCGCGCATCACCGACTGGTTGGCGCGCGTGCGCGCCACGCCGGGCTTCGTTCCCATGCCGGGCGTGATCGACGATGTCGCCGCGCGCCTGGCGTCTTCCTGATCCGAGCGAGCACATGACGTCGAAAGCGATCCCCGCACGCATGAAGGGCCTGAACCGGGCCGAGATCTGCGACCAGAACTTCATCGAATTCGTCAGCGAGTGGAACGGCCAGGCGCATACAGCGCCGGCAGCGGGCGAGCCCGTCCTGCCCGGTAGCGCGCTGGACGCGCGCGGCTTCGTCGAGCTGCTCGAGTCGCAGCTGGTCAGCCGTCACCTCGATCTGATGGCGCGGGTGTTGCGCGTGCAGAACAAGGTCTTCTACACCATCGGTTCCAGCGGCCACGAAGGCAACGCGATGGTCGCGCGCGCGACGCGCCATACCGATCCCGCCTTCCTGCACTACCGCAGCGGCGGCTTCATGGCTGAGCGCTTCCGCAAGCTGCCCGGCATGGATCCGGTGATGGACTCGGCGCTGAGTTTCGCGGCCAGCGCCGAAGATCCCGCGTCCGGCGGCCGCCACAAGGTGTGGGGCAGCAAGCCGTTGTGGGTGCTGCCGCAGACCTCGACCATCGCCTCGCACCTGCCCAAAGCGTTGGGCACGGCCATCGCGATCGAGCAGGCGCGCCGGATCGGCCATGCGCTGCCGATCCCCGAAGACAGCATCGCGATCTGTTCCTTCGGCGATGCCTCCTCCAACCACGCCACCGCGCAGACCGCATTCAACGCGGCGGCATGGACCGCCTACCAGAAGCTGCCGGCGCCCGTGTTGTTTGTGTGCGAGGACAACGGCATCGGCATCTCGGTGAAGACGCCGGATGGCTGGATCGGCCGCAACTTCCGCGACCGCGCGGACTTGGACTATTTCCACGCCGATGGCCTGGACTTGGCGGCCGGCTACGGACAGGTGCAGGCGGCCGTGGCGCATTGCCGTCGCACACGTCGGCCGACGTTCCTGCACCTGCGCACCACCCGGATCATGGGCCACGCGGGGACCGATTTCGAAATCGAATGGCGTCCGCTGGAAGAACTGTGCGCCGTGGAAGCGACCGACCCGTTGTTGCGCAGCGCGGACATCGCGCTGGCATCGGGCTTGTACACGAAGGCGTCGTTGCTGGCGTTGTACGAGGCCACGCGCAAGCGTTGCTTCGCCGCCGCCGAAGAAGCCGATCGCCGGCCCAAGATCGGCTCGCTGGAAGACGTGGTGGCCCCGCTGGCCCCCTACAGTCCGCGCGAGGTCGCGAAGGAAGCGCGCCGCGTCGCCCCGCACGAGGTGCGCGTGGCCGCATTCGGTAGCGAGGACAAGCTGCCGGAGAAACTCCCGCCGCGGCACCTCGCCATCCAGATCAACAACGCGCTGCACGACCTGTTCTGCAAGTACCCGGAGACGCTGCTATTCGGCGAGGACGTCGCGCAGAAGGGTGGCGTGTACACCGTCACCAAGGGGCTGCAGAAGGCGTTCAAGGGCAGCCGCGTGTTCAACACGCTGTTGGACGAAACGATGATCCTCGGCTTGGCCCAGGGCTACGCCAACATGGGCATGCTGCCGCTGCCGGAGATCCAGTACCTGGCGTACTTCCACAACGCCTGCGACCAGATCCGCGGCGAGGCCGCGAGCCTGCAATTCTTCAGCAACGACCAGTATCGCAATCCGATGGTCGTCCGCATCGCCGGTCTGGGATACCAGCGTGGGTTCGGTGGTCACTTCCACAACGACAACTCGATCACCGCGCTGCGCGACATCCCAGGCCTGGTCGTCGGCTGCCCATCGCGGGGTGACGATGCCGCCGCCATGTTGCGCACGCTGGCCGCCCTGGCGAAGGTCGACGGCCGCGTCACCGTCTTTCTTGAGCCCATTGCGCTGTACATGACCAAGGATCTGTACGAGACCGGCGACGGGCAGTGGCTGTTCCCGTATCCGCCGCAGGACGAGGCGATGAGCCTGGGCGAGGGGCGCGTGTACGGTGAAGGCGCGGACGATCTGGTGATCTTCACCTACGGCAATGGCGTACCGATGAGCCTGCGCGCGGCGCGGACCATCGAAGGCAAACACGGTTGGAAGGTGCGCGTGGTCGACCTGCGCTGGCTGGTGCCGCTCAACGCGGCCTTCATCGCCGAACAGGCGAAGACGGCCAAGCGCATCCTGGTGGTCGACGAGGGCCGGCAGGCGGCCGGCGTGGGCGAGGGCGTCATCACCGCGATCGCCGAAGCCGGGTATCGCGCGCGTCCGTTCCAGCGCGTCGTCGGCGCTGATACCTACACGCCGCTGGCCGGCGCCGCCTTCCTGGTGCTGCCGGGCGACGCGGACATCGTCGCCGCGGCCGACCGGCTGGCATGATGGCGGCCTTGCTCTGATCGAGGAACGGATATGGCCACACCCCGCATCGGCATCATCGTCGGCAGCCTGCGCGCCGCTTCCTTCAATCGCCAACTGGCCGGCGCCGTGCGGGTGATGGCGGGCGACCGTTTCGTCTTCGAGGAGATCGGCATCGACGACTTGCCGTTGTACGACCAGGACGACGATGCGGACTTTCCGGTGGCGGGCTCAACGTTCAAGCGACAGGTGGAAGATTGCGATGCGTTGCTGTTCGTCACGCCGGAGTACAACCGGTCCATTCCCGGCGTGCTGAAGAACGCCATCGACGTGGGCAGTCGTCCCGGCGGCAGCAATTCCTTCGGCGGCAAGCGCGCAGCGATCATCGGTACCTCGCCAGGTGCGCACGGTACGGTGTCGGCGCAGCAGCACCTGCGCAATGTGCTGGCGGCGGTCGATGTCGCCGTGCTGCCGCAGCCGGAGATCGCGATCCAGTACCGCGAAGGGCAGATCGACGCGTCCGGCGAGATCCTCGACGAACGCCTGCGCAAGCGCTTGCAGATGTTCCTCGATCGCTTCGAGGCCTGGCTCGGCTGAGGCGTCAGCCCGGGCGCAACAGCGCCAGGCCATCGCGCACCCGTTGCAGCGGGTGCCGTTCGCCCGACGTCTCGGCGGCCAGCATGCCGGCGAGCGCACGCCGGAACGGGGTCAGGCGCTGCCCCGCACGCAGCACCCCTTCGCGCATCAGCCGCGCCGGCACCCGATCGTCGGTGTAGAGCGCGACGATCGCGCGCGTGGCCAGGTACAGCGCGCGCGTGCCGCGCCGGTGTTGGCGTTCGTAGCGCGCCAGCCCTTCGGCGCATCCCAGGTCGCCGTTGCGTTGCAGGGCCTCGCGCGCCATCGATGCCAGACGTTCGACGCTGGCCAGGCCGAGGTTGAACCCATGCGCGGTGACCGGATGCATGCCGACCCCGGCATCGCCGGCTAGCGCGAACCGGCGGCCGACGAACCGGCGCGCATACACACCGACCAGCGGATACACGTGGCGGCTGCTTTCCAGCTTCATGTGGCCAAGGCGGTGGCCGTAGCGCTGTTCGATCTCGCGGGCGAAGGCGTCCACATCCAGCGCGGCCAGACGCCGGGCCGCGGCGTCGGGCAGGGTGACGACGATGGAGGCCGCATGCTCCTGCAACGGCAGCAGCGCCAAGGTCTGTCCCGTCCCGAACCACTCCCACGCCACGCCCTGGTGAGGCTGTTCGTGGTGCATGCGGCAGACGAGCATGCTCTTGCCGAAGTCGTGCTGGTCCGCGCCGATGCCCATCGCGCGGCGCGTCTCGGAAAAGCGGCTGTCGGCGGCGATCAGCAACGGCGCTTCCAGCCGCGAGCCATCGGCCAGGGTGACGCCGGCATGATCGTCGGTCGCATGCACGGCGTGAATGCGCGCGCTGTCGAAGAGGTCGAGGCCCGGTAGATCACTGACGGCCTTCCATGCGGCTTCGCGGATACGGTAATTCGGCACAAGCATGCCGAGCCGGTCCTTGCCGGCGAGCCCGGCCTCGATGCGCATGCCGTGCAGGCAATCGCCGTCCATCACGCGCGCCGCGCGCAGGGGAGAACCCGCGTCCTCCGGCAGGTGCTGCCAGATGCCGAGATCGCGCAACAGACGCATGGAGGCATGCGTCAGGGCGATCTCGCGCCCATCGAAAGCAGGTTCGGCGAGCGCCGCACGCGATTGCCGTTCGACCAGCGCCACGCGTAGGTCCAGGTCGCAGAGCGCCTTGGCCAGGCTCAGGCCCGTCGGGCCGGCGCCGATGATCATGACGTCATGTTGCATGCGCGCGTGCTCCTCGCGGGGTTACCCCCAGTCTAGGCACACGCGCGATGGCGTCATTGACGTGGATCAATCGCCCGGCAGGGGAGCGCTCAGCGGCGAAGACCTTCCAGCAAGGGTTCCTGCACCAGGGCCACGCTATCGACCGTAAGCCCGTCGCCCGCGTGGTCCAGCGGCAACACCGCCAGCAGGCGCGCGCGCCCGCGTTCCTGGGCCACGCTCACTACTTCGCCGATGTCGCGCGTCTCATCGCGTACGGCTGCGCCGGGCGCGACCTCCGCGCCGACGATGAAGCCCTGCAGCGACCGCTTGGCCTTCCCGAGGAAGTGCGTGCGCGCCACGATTTCCTGGCCGGGATAGCACCCTTTCTTCACGCTGTACGCGGCCAGCCGGTCAAGTGCGAGCTGTTGCGGCGTCCACTGTTCGCGCTGCGTGTCGGACAGCCGGGGCAGGCCGTGGCGAAGATCGGCGTCGCGCCAGGCGGCCTGCTGGTGCGCATTTTCGGCTGCATGCGGGCCGATGCGCCACGTGCGCGGTCCGCCATCGCCACCAGCATCCAGCTCAACCCCGTCCTCGCCGATGCCCAATGCCGGGCCCTGCGCCTGGCCTGGTACGGCAAACGTGCCGCTGATGCCCGCGCCGTCCGGTGCCTCGACCTTCAACTTTCGTCTAAACACGAAACGCCGCAGCGCCTCGACGAAGGGAGCGACCGGGTGGTCCGGCAACACCAGCCACAGGCGATCTTCGGCCAGCTTGGCCAGCGCGAACACCGCAATCACGCGCCCCTTGGGCGTCAGCCACGCATTCCACTGCCAGTATCCAGGCGCCAGGGCAGCGACATCGTTGGCAAACTGGGCGTGGGCGAAAGCCGTCGCATCCGGGCCTTCCAGCGTCACCAACGCGTGGTCGGGCAGGGCGAAAACAGGCGTACTGGTACGGGAAAGGTTGTCAGCCAAGGGGGCGAGGATTAAAATTTTGTGCGTTGCGAGACCGCCATGATAGGTCAAACATCCCCGACTCCCGACACCGATCCCGGAACACAGCCGCCCGAAACCTCGACCCCGCCTGCGGGTGAAGGGGCAGGGGGAACGGCCGTGGCGAAGGAGATCGGCGGACGCGACGGGCCCGAGCCCACGCGTTACGGGGATTGGGAAAAGAACGGACGCTGCATCGATTTCTGAGCAGCGTGCGTAAAGCCAACGCGGTCTGACCGCCCAGCCGAGACAACGAGCGCAACGAATGGCGACTCCACAACGTCCGCTTTCTCCCCATCTTCAGGTCTACCGCTGGCAGATCCAGATGGTGACGTCCATCCTGCACCGCGCCACCGGCATCGTCCTCGCCGCCGGCGCGCTGCTGATCACCGCGGGCCTGCTGACGCTGATGATCGGCCCGGAAGCCTGGAACTGCTTCACCGACCTGGCCGGCGCCTGGTATGGCCAGGTGTTCCTGTTCGGCTGGACCTGGGCCTTCGCCTACCACCTGTGCAACGGCATCCGCCACATCGTGCAGGACTTCGCCATCGGCTACCGCATCGCCACGTTCGTGCGCAGCAGCTGGCTGTCGGTGATCGGCAGTCTGGTCATCACCGCCCTGGTGTGGGCTTACGTGCTGGTGGGAGGTGGCGCATGAGCGATTTCCGTACCCCGATCAAGAACGCGCGCGGCCTGGGCTCGGCCAAGACCGGCACGGAGCATTTCGTGCACCAGCGCCTGACCGCCACCGCGCTGGTCGCGCTGACGATCTGGTTCCTGGTGTTCGTGCTGAGCCTGGTCGGCGCCGACTACGTCACCGCGACCGCCGCCGTCGCCAAGCCCTGGAACGCCGTGCTGCTGGTGGGCTTCCTGGTCGCCACGTTTTGGCACGCCCAACTCGGCCTGCAGGTGATCCTGGAGGATTACATCCACAACTCGCTGCTCGCCCTGGCGGTGCAGACCACCGTCAAGTTCATCGCCGTGCTGGGCGCCATCGTGAGCGTCTTCGCCGTAGCCCGCATCGCGCTGGGGAATTGAGTCAATGTCCGCTTACAAGATCACCGAACACAAGTACGACATGGTCGTGGTGGGTGCTGGCGGCGCCGGCCTGCGCGCGACCTTCGGCCTGGCGGCCAAGGGCCTGCAGACTGTCTGCCTGACCAAGGTCTTCCCGACCCGCTCGCATACCGTGGCGGCGCAGGGCGGCATCTCCGCCGCGCTGGGCAACATGGGCGAAGACGACTGGCGCTACCACTTCTACGACACCATCAAGGGCTCGGACTGGTTGGGCGACCAGGACGCGATCGAGTACATGTGCCGCGAGGCCATCCCGGCCATCATCGAGCTGGAGCACTACGGCGTGCCGTTCTCCCGCACCGAGGACGGCAAGATCTATCAGCGTCCGTTCGGTGGCATGACCACCCGGTACGGCGAAGGCCCACCGGCGCAGCGCACCTGCGCCGCCGCCGACCGTACCGGCCACGCCATGCTGCACACGCTGTACCAGCAGTCGCTGGCGCATGACGCGCGCTTCATGGTCGAGTACTTCGCGCTGGACCTGATCTTCGATGAAGAGGGCGCCTGCCGCGGCGTGCTCGCCCTGGACATGGCCACGGGCACACTGCACCTGTTCCGCGCCCACGGCGTGGTGCTGGCCACCGGCGGCTACGGCCGCGCGTACTTCTCGGCAACGTCCGCCCATACCTGCACCGGCGACGGTGGCGGCATGGTGATGCGCGCCGGCCTGCCGATGCAGGACATGGAGTTCGTGCAGTTCCACCCGACCGGCATCTACGGCGCGGGCTGCCTGATCACCGAAGGCGTGCGCGGCGAAGGCGGCATCCTGCGCAACAGCAACGGCGAGCGCTTCATGGAACGCTACGCGCCGCACTACAAGGACCTGGCTTCGCGCGACGTGGTCAGCCGCTCGATGACCATCGAGATCCGCGAGGGCCGCGGCGTCGGCGAGCACAAGGACCATATCCTGCTTGACCTGACCCACCTGGGCCCGGAAGTCATCAACGAGAAGTTGCCCGGCATCGCCGAAAGCGCCCACATCTTCGCCGGCGTGGACGTGACCAAGCAGCCGATCCCGGTCATCCCGACGGTGCACTACAACATGGGCGGCATCCCGACCAACTACCACGGCGAGGTCGTGCGCAAGGTCGGCGACAACCCCGATGCCGTCGTGCCCGGCCTGTACGCGATCGGCGAAGCCGCCTGCGTGTCGGTCCACGGCGCCAACCGCCTGGGTTCGAACTCGCTGCTCGACCTGGTGGTGTTCGGTCGCGCGGTCGCCAACCGCTGCGCCGAGACCATCAAGAGCGGTTCGTCGCACAAGCCGCTGGCCGGCGATGCCTGCGACAAAGCGCTGTCGCACCTGGACAAGCTGCGCAACGCTAACGGCGACACGCCCACCTCGGTGATCCGCGACAACATGCAGCGCACGATGCAGGCCGATGCCGCGGTGTTCCGCACCAGCAAGACGCTGAAGGAAGGCTGCGACAAGATGGCCGACATCTTCTCCAGCTTCCAGGACGTCAAGGTCAGCGACCGTTCGCTGATCTGGAACTCCGACCTGATCGAGACCTACGAACTGCACAACCTGCTGCTCAGCGCGGTCGCGACCATCAATTCGGCTGAGCAGCGCCACGAGAGCCGCGGCGCGCACGCGCACGAGGACTTCCCGGAGCGCGACGACGTCAACTGGCAGAAGCACACGCTGGTCAATGTCGCCGAAGACGGCAAGTGCAGCTTCGATTTCCGCCCTGTGCACATGTACACGCTCAGCAAGGACGTGGATGTGGTGCCGCCCAAGCCGCGCGTTTACTGAGCCGGGAGACCTGACACATGGCCGAATTTTCCCTCCCGAAGAACTCGCGCGTCACCAAGGGCAAGCACTTCCCCGCGAAGGGCGCCAAGAACGTGCGCACCTTCAAGGTGTACCGCTGGAACCCGGACGACGGCGCCAACCCGCGCACGGATACGTACGAGATCGATCTCGACAAATGCGGCCCGATGGTCCTGGACGCGCTGATCAAGATCAAGAATGAGATCGATCCCACGCTGACGTTCCGCCGCTCGTGCCGCGAGGGCATCTGCGGCTCGTGCGCGATGAACATCGACGGTACCAACACGCTGGCCTGCACCAAGGCCATCGGCGATTGCACCAAGGCGGAAGTGCCGATCTATCCGCTGCCGCACATGGACGTGGTGAAGGACCTGGTTCCGGACCTGACCCACTTCTATGCGCAGTACGCGTCGATCAAGCCGTGGATCCGCACGCAGACGCCGGCCCCGCCGGACCGCGAGCGCCTGCAGTCGCCGGAAGACCGCAAGAAGCTGGACGGCCTGTACGAGTGCATCCTCTGCGCCTGCTGCTCGACCAGTTGCCCGAGCTATTGGTGGAATGGCGAGCGTTACCTCGGCCCGGCGATCCTGTTGCAGGCTTACCGCTGGATCATCGACTCGCGCGATGAGGACACCGGTGCGCGCCTGGATGATCTGGAAGACCCGTTCAAGCTCTACCGCTGCCACACCATCATGAATTGCGCGCGGACCTGCCCGAAGGGCCTGAACCCGGCGCTGGCGATCGCCGAGATCAAGAAGCTGATGATGGCGCGTCGCGCCTGACCGCATGAGCGACGCACCTGCCACGGCGATCCTCTGGCCCGCAGTGGCGATGGCCGGCCTGACCTTCCTGGTGTGGGTCAGGTTGTACCACCTGCGTTTGGGCGAAATGGCCCGCAAGCGTATTCACGCGCAGGCCCTGGCCAACGCCGCGGATTCGGTGCGCCTGCTGATCGATACCCGCGCGTCGGACAACTTCCGGAATCTGTTCGAGTTGCCGGTGCTGTTCTACGCCGGCGTGCTGCTGGCGGCGCAGCTCGGCGTGTCGGATACGTTGTCTCTTGCCCTCGCGTGGTCCTTCGTCGGATTGCGTGCCGTGCACAGTGCGGTCCACTGCACCTTCAATCACGTCATGACCCGCTTCGTCGCCTACGCGCTGGCGACGCTGGTGCTGATCGCGTTCTGGACGCGCTTGGCGTTCGCGCTGGCGGCGGCATGAGCGGCGACCCGGAACTCAAGCGCATCCGCTGGCGCTGCCGGCGCGGCATGCGCGAACTGGACCAACTGTTCGGCCGTTACCTGGACCGACGTTGGGAGACCGATTCCGAACAGCAGCGCGCGGTTTTCCTACGCCTGCTCGACTGCGAGGACGATAAGCTCTGGCGCTGGTTCATGGGTTACGAGCAGTGTCCCGATGCGGAACTCGCCACCTTGGTCGAACGGATCCGTCAGTTGCCGGCTTGAATGGCGCCCTTCGCGCCTGCTGCAGGGGTGGCTGGCCTTGCTGGGGTTGTTGGCCGCGTTGTCGCTGCTGCTCTGTGAGCTGCCCTCGACGATCGCCTGGCCCGGGGCGGTGCTGGCACTGGGTCGCGGCCTCTGGCTGGCGCGGGCCTATGGGGCGTTGCCAGAGCGTGAATTCTGGTTTCCCGGTGACGGCCGATTGGCCACCGTCGATGGGTCTCCGCTGCACGACCTGCGCCTGACCTGGCGCGGGCCGATGGCTTTCCTGCGCTGGCGCGAACGGCCGGGCGGAGCCTGGCGCCATGCAGCGTGGTGGCCCGACACGCTACCGACCCGTGCCCGGCGTGAACTGAGGCTTGCTGCGGACGGCGCCGATGCTGGGCGGCCGGCAAGCCCGATGGCACCATAGGGGTCTATGTTCAAACCCATCCCCGTCGCCATCGGCCTGCGCTATCTCCGCGCCAAGCGCCGCAACGGTTTCATCTCCTTCATCTCGCTGGCCTCGGTCGTCGGCATCGCCCTGGGCGTGATGATCCTGATCACCACGCTGTCCGTGATGAGCGGCTTCCAGCGCGAGATCCGCGACCGCCTGCTGCAGGCCACCGCGCACGCCACTGTGATGGGGGCGGGCGAAGCCATGCAGGACTGGCCGCATGCCACCAGGATCGCGATGGACGACCCGCGCGTGTCGGGCGCCGCGCCCTTCATCCATGTACAGGCCATGCTGAGCGGCAACGCCGACCCGCAGGGCGCGCTGGTCACCGGCATCCTGCCGGGTGAAGAGCCGAAGGTCTCCGTGATCGGCGACAAGATGAAGGCCGGCACGCTGGATTCGCTGAAGCCGGGCGAATTCCATATCCTGCTCGGGCAAGAGCTGGCGGCGTGGCTGCGCGTCGGGGTTGGCGACAGCGTGACGGTGACCGCGGGCGACTTCCAAGGCACGCCGATGGGCGCGATGCCTAAGATCAAGCGCTTCACCGTCACCGGCATTTTTGCGGTCGGCCACAACGACGTGGACCGGAACCTCGCGCTGGTGCATATGGGCGATCTGCAGCGTGTGTTGCGGATGGGCGAGGGTGTCACCGGCGTCCGACTGAAGCTGCACGACATGTACCAGTCCTGGGATGTGGCGCGCGACCTCGCGCTGCGCCTGCAAGGCCCTTACCGGATCAGCGACTGGACCAGCGAGAACGCCAACCTCTATCACTCGTTGAAGATGGAAAAGACGGTGATGGGCATCCTGTTGTCCTTCATCATCCTGATGGGCGCGTTCTCACTGGTGAATTCGCAGGTCATGCTGGTCACCGACAAGCAGGCCGACATCGCCATCCTGCGCACGCTGGGCCTGACGCCGCGTGGCGTCATGCAGGTCTTCATGGTGCAGGGCGTGCTGATCGGCGTGATGGGCACGGTGATGGGCGTGATCGGCGGTATCCTGCTGACCGTCAACCTGGAGTACATCCTCGCGGCCATCGAGGGAGTGTTCAACGTCACCCTGCTGCCATCGGATGTCTACTACATCACGGGGCTGCCCTACGAACTGGACGCAGGCGAAGTGGTGCTGATCGCGGCGGTCGCGCTGACGATGAGCTTCCTCGCCACGCTGTATCCCGCGTGGCGCGCCGCCCGCACCCAGCCCGCGGAGGCGCTGCGTTATGAATGAGTCCATCCGCACCGCCGTCATCCACGCTGAAGCGCTGGGCAAGACCTATGCCGAAGGCAAGCTGCGCACGCCGGTCTTCGACGGCCTGGAGCTCAACGTGCAGCCCGGCGAAACCGTGGCCATCGTCGGTGCGTCCGGCGCAGGCAAGAGCACGCTGCTGCACCTGCTCGGGGGCCTCGACACGCCCACCTCCGGTGAGGTCTACGTCGCCGGCAAGAAGATGTCGTCGCTTTCGGATGCCGCGCGCGGACAGCTGCGCAACACGTCGCTGGGCTTCGTCTACCAGTTCCACCACCTGTTGCCCGAGTTCACCGCGCTCGAGAACGTCATGATGCCGGTGATGCTGGGCGGCGCGGCGACGGACGATGCCGCCGCGCGCGCGAGAGCCCTGCTGGAGTCGGTGGGCCTGGGGCACCGCCTGGAACACAAGCCGGGTGAACTCTCCGGTGGCGAGCGCCAGCGTGCGGCCGTCGCGCGAGCCCTCGTCAACCAGCCGGCCTGCGTCCTCGGCGACGAGCCCACCGGCAACCTCGACGAGAAGACCGCGGCGACGGTGTTCGACCTGATGCTGGAGCTCAACCGCGCGCAGAAAACCAGCCTGGTCCTGGTCACCCATGACCGCCGCCTGGCACGTCGTCTGGATCGCGTGCTCGAACTGCACGAAGGCAAGCTGCGCGAACTGGCGCCCGAATCAGTCTGACGGGAGCACCTGCGGTCACGAGCGAGTTCAGTCGTGGCTTTCAATCAAGGCGAACGACAGCTCTGGCTTGAGTGTCGTGTACCGTCGGACGTCGGCCATCAGTGTAGGGCCTGCTACAGCGACCGCACGTTGGGCGGCTTCCATACTGGGAAAGTAGGCGTGCGATGCTGCGATGATGCTGCCGGGTGGCGGGGGCTCGCCTGCAATATGACGGTCGCTTTCGAGTCGTAAAAGCCCTTCTGGTGCAAGCAACGTGCGCGTGAGCCGCATGTGCTCAGCGTTGTAGTAAGTGTGGTCGAACGAGGCGCCTTCGACCCATCGATACACCCCCATGACTCTCACCATACTATCTCCGTATAAACAGTTGTCTGGTCTTAGTTTGCGCGCGAATGCTTGGCCTGGGTCTTGCGCGGCCGTTTAGCCGCCGCATCTTCTCGCGCCGCAACCAATGCAGTCCCCGCCCAATACGCCATGACGGCGCGATCCTCGAAGACCTCTGGAGGCGCCCGGTAGTACTGCAGGGTAGCGATGCCGCCTTCCTTGGGGTACGAGAACGGCGGCAGGCTCCTCTCGATGAACGCGGGCGCCGTGTTCGCGTTCGCCTTGAAGTAGAGCACACCGTCATGCACGGTGGCGATGAACAGGTCGTCGCAGTAGATATAGGTGCCGCCGAACATCTTGCGCTGCCTGAGCCGGCCGAGCCCCGCGAGAAGATGTAGCGCGGTGGCGAGAACGTCTTCCGAAGATGTCCGTCCGCCCGCTCGTATAGTGACGTCGCTCGTGGTGCTTCTCATAAGGGAACGTGTACTCGGTCAGAGTGTCGATGGGATAGAACGCGCCGGGGAACAGGAGAACAATGACCACGGATATCAGGGTGCCAACGATCATCGGCAGCGCGATGGCTAGCATGGGCGGGAACAGGCCGGACGATCTCCGGCCGCAAGCCGGGCATCCTCGCAGTCAACGCACCAGGCATCTGGCGTCGGGCTATCATTCCTCAGCAGACCAATGAAACCCCACCGCCCGCTTTGTGTCCAAACTGGCAAGAATGTGTTGGCACATAAATGCTTCCGGTTGCGGGCCATGTGCAGAGCATTGAATCGAATCGCCCATATGCGGCCTAACACCGGAATTAAGCCGACCCGCGAAGCGGGTTCGGCTTGAATGAATTGTTAGGCTGCATGCTCATCAATGCCTCCGTACGTGAGCGAAGATGATGAGAACAATAAGAGCCAGTCCAAGCACGACCCATGTTAGACCGAAGATGAGGTTGTACAGAGGCTGGCCGAGGAATGTCAGGAACGCTTGCTCCAGGCCGCAGTTGGATCGGCAGGGTCCAATCCCGGTCGGCCTTAGAAAGAGCATGACCGAGCCGTAGCCGATCGCTACAAGACCAAGTATCGATCCAAAGACCACAACGAACGTGGACGGCCGCTTTAGATATCGTGTAGCCACACTCTTTCCCATGCAGCCTAACGCCTGAATTAAGCCGAGCCGCGAAGCGGCTTCGGCTTGAATGAATTGTTAGGCGCGTATCTAACGCGAGTAATGGCAGGAAACATCGATTGCGCGCTCGGTAGGCCCGAATGTAAAGGTCAATTCTGGATGGCCGCCACCAAACTGGTACGGCGGAAGCGGACTGGTAAAGGAGTATGACCAGATTATGGCCGGCCTATCAATGAAATCAGGATCACCGAGAGCGCTTTGAAGCTGAGCCTTACTTAAGCCCAAGAGAGACTCTGCGTTGCTTGGGCATCTGGCGTTAGTAGGAGTGCCCATGGGTAGTGCTCGCATTGCGCGAAGGTCTTTGGCGAGGGAGTCGAGTAGCGACGAGTTTGCTGTGGCTGTTGCGCAACCAGTCAATGTAAGAAGCAGGCAGGATTGCAAGATGCGTAATTGCATGACTAGCGCCTAACGCCTGAATTAAGCCGACCCGCGAAGCGGGTTCGGCTTGAATGAATTGTTATGCGCCAAGGTAAGCCCGAAGCCCGCGACCTGCAACGGGTCCGGAGCATCCGGGAGCAGGACATCACTCGCCGCCAGCCCGTAACAGGGTGGGGCCGGTAAAGACCGAAGCCGGGAGCGACGCCGGTCCGCAAGCCAGCGAATCATCCGTAGGCCGCGCGGCGCGAGAGCGATGTACCCGAAGTCGAGTGAAGCGAAGTCGGAAGGACGCGCCTGGTTGCCTTGTATCAACAATCGATCAGCACCGAAGCCGGAGGCACCGCATGATCGGCTGCCAACCGAAGCCGACAGCGATCAAAGTCTTACCCACGTATAACACCAGAATTAAGCCGACCCGCGAAGCGGGTTCGGCTTGAATGAATTGTTAGAGCCCATGCCGGAGTGCTCACGCACCGCACCTGAATTCCGCCGCAGCCACCGCCTTTTCACTAGCCTCCAGCGATCTTGCTCTTGCTGCATCTGCGTTCTCCTGGGTCGGCTCAGACTCCGCTTTGTCCAAGGCATCTTGCGCAATATCTGCAGCACGATCCGCCTCATCAATAAGCTGGTCAGCTCTGGCGTTGCAGCTCTTGCCGGAAGCCACATGATTGCCGTCAACTTCTGTTGCGCAGGACGCGAGTAGCAGCACATGTGTGCTCAGTAAAATTCTCATGGGCTCTAACGCCTGAATTAAGCCGACCCGCGAAGCGGGTTCGGCTTGAATGAATTGTTAGACGACAAGTAGTCGATTGACGGAGACATCAGATAGGCACCCCAATCAGCTTGCGATGAACCCGCCGATTTGCCTGATGCTCCATGAATAGATCGCCGAGCACGAAATAGATTGCAGCAGCGTACTTGTTGGGCTTCAGGTCGGTTGCGTTGTCCGCAAACTCAAGAAGTTCAATATCAACACCCCCAACTGGCGTTAGGCAGGACGCCTGGTCATAAATGAACTTCATGGCTCCCTCCGAAAGCGAGCCGAGCAGGGACGGCACAACTTCAGGTCTCGAGTGCGGAAACGTCTTGTCTTGAAATAAGCATGTCCCAGCAACTGTGTGGCTTCGAATCGTCACAACAAAATCAGTCAAGTGCGAGCCGCCAGAGGCCATCTGATTCCTGGAACTAAAGTGCCGAACTGCTTCGAAGGATGGAAAGGAAACGGCGCCGGCGTGGGATTGCATTGGCACGGCCACCGAGTCTTGGCGGAACAGATCCAGAATCCCGTCAAGATCTGCTGCTACGCGCACATCAGTCTCTTCCGAGAAGTCGCGAAGAAGCTGCTCCTGCCAGTAGAGCAGACGTCCATCCGCTCGACACTGGCCGCGAAGAGTCGTTACGAACTTGGCGAACCGCTCCTCGCCGCAGTAGCTCTTTAGGTCACTTAGCTTGCTGCGATCTGTCACTGTCGTCTAACACCGGAATTAAGCCGACCCGCGAAGCGGGTTCGGCTTGAATGAATTGTTAGGGCGCGAGCAGCTAGCCCAGCCCGATCTAGTTAATTGCATGATTCACCAGTTAGCCAGAGCTTGCATGCGTCAACCTCGGCTACTTCGGCCGCTGATTCGAACTCTAGGATGTGCCAGTGGCCGTGTGACGCGAGCCTAGGGATTGCTGTGATGCTCATCCTGTATGCAGGCCCCAGCACTCTGAATAGTCCCTGGTACTCCGCGAGCGAGGCTTTATCCGAGCGATCTACCGTCATGAACGTAGCGATATGGTTTGCGGTAAGGCGTGGGTCGCAGCTAACCACAGCAACAGCACCATGTGGATCCATATAAGTGCAGCCATGGACTACAACTCGCTTGCCCTCGTACAAAGAGAAAGACTCTTTGAGCTTCAAGAGATCTAACTCTGGTGGTGAACTGGTGTGCATGTTGGCACATGCGCCAAGATAGGCCGATACAACCAGCATGAGCACCTTTGATGTTCTCATCGCGCCCTAACACCTGAATTAAGCCGAGCCGCGAAGCGGGTTCGGCTTGAATGAATTGTTAGGCATCAGGCTAGGGGCCGTAATGCCAAGGGCGCCGGCCAAATTACCGGCTCCGCGCCGTCAATGCTATAGCCCTCCAGCTCCGTTAGGGTGTGGTCATTTGCCCAAAGCATGACTCCAACCAAGCCACCAACGGCAGTCTTGCCTGAGTAGTCGGCAAGGATGTAGTTGTCTTGAGTTGCCGGATCAGCATCAAATGACGAACCGAACAGTACTGTCGGACAGTCGCCACAGCCGCATTTTGCAATGACTTTCAGAGACTCGATCTGGCTCAGTCGATCCGGAGCCTCGCGCTCCAACAGGAATCTGAGCAAAAGTCTCTCCTCATCCGAGATATCTCGTTGATAAGGAGTGCAGTAGTCAGAATCTTTCACTGATGCCTAACACCTGAGTTAAGCCGACCCGCGAAGCGGGTTCGGCTTGAATGAATTGTTAGCTGGCCAGCCTAGAAGCCCAGCCATGATTCATCTTCGATGATGCCGGAGGTATCCCCCAGCTTTGGGTCTGCGGATCTGATAGCGGCGAAGAAATCGGAGGGATCTTGGAATCGTGCCAGTTCGCGGCGAGCATCGTCTATCAGGACTAGATCAGGCACTGGCCTGCTTACATCCAAGCAAAGGATATCGTGGAAATCACCGCCAACTGGGATGAAGTTGTTGGGAATGTCCCAGTCTCCGAGGACGGCAAAAGCACTGGCAATATCGTCCGCACGGAACATCGGCCATGGCACTCTGACCTGTCCGTTGGCTAGCAAAAGCTCCAGACCTGCAGGCAGGGCCAGTAAGTCATCTAGAAACGGAGGTGGTGTGGCTTCCCACAGCTTGAATGCAGCGAAATAGTCCATGGCCAGCTAACACCTGAATTAAGCCGACCCGCGAAGCGGGTTCGGCTTGAATGAATTGTTAGGCATGCTGCCCGGGAACCAGCAACGACTCAAGCTTTTCAATGGCAGGCAGGACTGCCGGATGGCGCTTTACCCAGAGCGGCCCGAGGTAGTCAGCAATGCTCCTGGAGCCAAGCGTGTCATGAAGGGTGCCGGCCTTTGTAGCCTCAAGTAGGTCGTGGGCAAGATCCATGACTTGCTCAGTGATATGGCCTTGTTCGGTCCCTGCCTCGTCACTCCACTCCCGTTGGATGGAAGAGATCAGCTTTCCCGCGGCAACATCAATTGCGGTGCGCTCTCTCGGCATGCCTAACACCTGAATTAAGCCGACCCGCGAAGCGGGTTCGGCTTGAATGAACTGTTAGGCGCTGAGCCGGGATGGCACACGCCGTGTTCTGATGAGTAGTGTAAGCGGCCTTGGGTGTCGCGCAGTCGCAGCTTGAAAAGGCCAGCTTCTTGACCAGATGGCCACACACTAGGCCCATAAGAGAAATCTGCTCCCTCCCCAGATCAAGCGCAACCTCATGAGTGGCCGGGACGAAATGTCCCAGTACAACCTGCCAAGGCTCTCCCGCTCGAGCATTCAGCAGCTCAACCGAGCCGGGGTACAGCGTATATGGCGGACCCGACGAGCCGTAGGTATGGAAGGCGACACGCGCGGCAGAGCTGTTGCGAATGTGCACCAGTACATCCGGGCCTGCAGCTGCGAGGCAGCCGCGCGCGTCCAACTCAATGGTGATGTCTGCGTCCGCCGAAGAAAGCGAGTGGGCGCACCCGGCTAGTGCTATTGAAATGAGGGCGACCATCCTTGTTCTCATGCGCCTAACACCTGAGTTAAGCCGTGCCGCGAAGCGGCATCGGCTTGAATGAATTGTTAGGCCGGGAGCCGACGACGCTTTGGCAACACAGCCACAAGTAGGCAGATTACAGCCGAAGCAAATACGACGATAGCAGCAGTGCCGTTGCCGTTGGTCTGGCAGATATCCATTACCCACCTGCCCGGGATCTTCGCACCTGGTTGCGAACATGCAACAAAGGGATTTGACAGCAGGCGGTAACCCCACCAGGCGAAGTAGAGCGAGCCGACGCCAAACGAAATCCGGATAAGCGTACGCATCTCGCTCCGAACGGCCTAACACCTATTAGACCCTGATTAGGGGTGGTAGCGCGGAGTATTGAGGGGTTGTGCTGAGGCGTCAATCGGGGAACTTCTTAGCCGTATCAAAGACTTGCCCGACAGCAGATGGGCCTCTCTGAGCTCATGCTGTCGTCGTTATCCGCAGGGAGTGCGGTGGTATGGGTTATCGGCGCGAGGATGGGGCGGTAACGCCCGAGGATAAGCAGGCGCGTGGACCTACGTTGATCGACGAGGTGCGCCGACGGATTCGGGCGAGACACTACAGCGTTCGCACTGAGCGCGCCTACGTGGGGTGGATCCGGCGCTTCGTCCTGGCCAACGGGCGGCGCCATCCGCGCGAACTGCAGTCGGTGCACGTGGAAGCCTTTCTGACCGCGCTGGCTGTCGAGGGTCACGTTGCGGCGAGCACGCAGAACCAGGCGCTGGCGGCCTTGCTGTTCCTGTACCGGGAGGTGCTCGGCCTCTCGCTGGAGGGCCTGGAGGACATTGTTCGCGCCAAACGACCGCAGCGCATACCCACGGTCTTGTCGCGCGCGGAGGTGTCGTCGCTCCTGCTGCATGTCGAGGGCCGCGTAGCCTTGCTCGCCCGGCTGCTCTACGGCACGGGGATGCGGCTCATGGAAGCCGTTCGGCTCCGGGTGAAGGATGTCGACTTTGAACGGCACGAAATTACCGTGCGCGACGGCAAGGGCGCGAAGGACCGCCGCACGATGCTGCCGACCTCGTTGGTCGCCGCACTGCGCGAGCAGGTGTCGTTCGCGCTGGCCCTCCATGCCAGAGACATCGAAGCCGGGGCGGGCGAGGTCTGGCTGCCGCATGCGCTGGCACGGAAGGACCCGACGGCCGCGCGGCATTCGGGCTGGCAGTATGTGTTTCCTGCGCGCGGGCTGAGTCTGGACCCTCGCGACGGTTGTCGGCGTCGCCATCACGTGGATGAGGATGTGCTCTCGCGTCAACTCAAGCGCGCACGTATCGCGGCGGGCATCGTCAAGCTGGTGAGTGCGCACACGCTCCGACACTCGTTCGCCACGCATCTGATCGAGGCCGGCTACGACATCCGCACGGTGCAGGAGTTGCTGGGCCATAAGGATGTGGCGACGACGCAGATCTACACCCACGTGTTGAACCGCGGTGCCGGTGCCGTTCGCAGCCCGTTGGATCGTGCCGATGGCGGGTGATGAAGCCGAAGCGGGAGTGGCGCCGCCCTTCGGCTTGGCGTGCGCACTGGGCTGGCTCGCAGGCGCGGCGTGTGCGTTGTGGCGCAGCGAGCTGCCGAGTGTGACCGCGCTCTGGGCTGGACTGCTTGTTGGCTTGATCGGATGGGGATTGCCCAACCGCGGGCGATGGGTGGCGGCCGCCATGGTGGGCCTGTCATGGACGGGCCTGCACGCGACGTGGAGCCTGCAGGCGCAGTTGCCGGTGGCGTGGGAAGGGCGGGACGTCGTCGTGAGCGGTCGGGTCGAGGGTCTGCCGGAACCCGAAGCGCGCCGCACGCGCTTCCTGTTCCGCGTCGACGACGACGCGAGCCAGCCGGCGCCGCTGCGGGGCCGGCGGATGCGCGTGGCCTGGTACGACGAGCATGGTGCGGTAGAGATCGGTCCGCGTCGAGCACTGGGTGCGGGCGAGCGATGGCGTTTCCCTCTGCGGGTGAGGGCGCCGCGCGGGCTTGCCAATCCAGGGGGATTCGATGCCGAGCGCCATGCCATGGCGTCGCGGATCAGCGCGACCGGCTACGTGCGTGCGGCTGACGCGGCGACGAAGCTGGCGGCGGGGCAGGGTATCGATGCCTGGCGTGCCCGGATGTCCGGGCGCATCGAGGAGGCCGTGCCCCACGCCTCAAGCCGCTTCGTGCGCGCGCTTGCGCTGGGCGACACGCGCGGACTGTCGCAGGAGGACTGGCAGGTGTTGCGGGCGGCGGGGCTCACGCATCTGATCGCGATTTCTGGGTTCCACGTGGGCTTGGTCGCCGGCGCGTTCGCGCTCCTCGCCGTCCTCGTGTGGCGACTGTTCCCGTCGGCGGCGCGTCGCGTGCCCAGGCCACAGGCCGTGGCATGGCTGGCATTGCTGGGTGCGCTGGGTTACGCGGCCGCGGCGGGGTTCGCCTTGCCCACCTTGCGGACCGTGTTGATGATCGCGGTGGTCGTGCTGGCGCGCACGTCGCGACGGCCCGCGCGCGTTGTCGACGCCCTGGTGTTGGCCCTATTGGCCATCCTCCTGGTCGACCCCCTGTCGCTGATCGCGCCCGGGTTCTGGCTCAGTTTTGCGGGCGTGGCGTGGCTGGCGTGGTGCCTGCCCACATCGCTGCACTGGGCCAAGGCGTTCCTGCCCGCTCAGGGTGTCGCCACCGTCGGCCTGTTGCCGCTGACCGCCGTGTTGTTCGGACAGGCTTCGCTGGCGGGTCCGCTGGCCAACCTGCTTGCGATCCCGTGGTGGAGCCTGGTCGTGGTGCCGTTGGCGCTGCTAGGCACGCTGGCGGAACTGTTCCATGCGGGAGCCGGCGGCCTAGCCTGGCGGGCCGCGGCGACGTGCTTCGATCTGACCTGGCCGGTGTTCACGTGGCTGGCGGAGAGTCGCTTCGCCCTCTGGTGGCTGCCAGAGCCCTCCCGCTGGGCCTTGCCGCTGGCGCTCGTGGGGGCGTGCTGCTTGCTGATGCCGCGCGGCATGCCGGGGAAGGTGCTCGCGTCGCTGCTGTGGTTGCCGCTGCTGTGGCCCGATCGCGAGCTTCCGCGAGAGGGCGAGGCGGAACTGATGGTGATCGACGTCGGGCAGGGCCTTGCCGTGCTGGTGCGAACCTCGCGCCATGCCCTGCTCTACGACGCCGGCCCTGCGGTGGAGGAGGGCTTCGATGCGGGCGAACGTGCGGTGGTGCCCGCTTTGCGCGCGTTGGGCGTACCGCGATTGCATGCGCTGGTGGTCAGCCATGGCGACAACGACCATGCCGGTGGTGTCGAGGCGGTGCGGGACGTCATTCAGGTGGATACCCTACTGGCGCCCGCGGGGTCATCGGTGGCAGGTGATGCGCCCTGTGTGGCCGGCGCCGTGTGGCGATGGGATGGCGTGGAATTCCGCTTCCTGCACCCGCCACCGTACTTCCCCTATTTCGGCAATGAAGCGAGCTGCGTCCTGCGCGTCAGTACACCGCAGGGCGCGGTGCTGTTGCCGGGCGACATCGGCCGCCAGATCGAAGGGGGATTGGTGCGCAGGCAAGCCGGCTTCCTGCGCAGCGACGTTGTCGTGCTGCCGCATCACGGCAGTGCGGGATCGTCCGCGGGCGGATTCGTGCGCGCGACGGGTGCGCGCTTGGTCGTGGGGTCCAGCGGGTTCGGCAACCGCTTCCGTCATCCGCGGGAGGACGTGGTGGCCCGCTGGCGGGGAGCGGGAGCGGAAGTGCTGGACACCCAGTCCAGCGGTGCCGTCCGCATCTGGCTGGGGCGCGACGGGCTCGCGGTCCGTGAGCGGCGTCACGACCGGGCGCACCTGTGGGACGCCGTGCGGCGCCAGCGGGCCGGTGGGCTATCCTATCGGTTCGAAGATGGACGGCCCGATGTGCCGGAGGACTGAACGTGCTGGAACTGGTGAAGGCCGGCGGTTGGCCGATGATCCCGCTGCTGCTGCTGGGCGTGCTGGCGCTGGCCATCGTGGTGGAACGCTTCTGGTCGCTGCGCCGCAAGGAGATCCTGCCGCCCGGACTGGGCGAGGAAGTCCGCACCTGGGCGACCCGCGGCCAGCTGGAGCCGGCCCATATCGAATCCCTGCGCCGCAACTCTCCGCTGGGTGAGTTGCTGGCGGCGGCGTTGGACGTCCGCAACAAGCCGCGCGACCAGATCCGCGAGCGCATCGAGGACACCGGGCGGCATCTGGTTCACCGGATGGCGAAGTTCCTCAACGCGCTGGGCAGTATCGCCTCGGCCGGTCCGCTGCTGGGCCTGCTGGGCACGGTGGTCGGCATGATCCAGATGTTCCTGGGCATCCAGGACAGCGGCGTGGGCGATGTCAACGCGCTGGCCGGCGGCATCGGCAAGGCGCTGGTGTGCGCGGCGGCGGGCATGATCGTGGCGATCCCCGCGCTGCTGTTCCACCGCTACTTCCGCGGCCGCGTGACCGGTTACGTGATGGAAATGGAGAAGGAAGCCAGCGCCCTGGTGGATGCGCTGGAAGCCCGCCATCCTCGCGTCGTGCCGCGCCCGGCCGCCGCGTCGCCGGCGGCGACGGGTTCCTGAGGCCGCCGCATGCGCATCCGTGACGACCGCGCGCAGGACGAGCCCGACCTCAACCTGGTGCCGCTGATCGACGTGATCCTGGTGCTGATCATCTTCTTCGTGATCACCACCACCTTCGACGCCCGCTCGATGCTGCAGTTGCAGCTGCCCAGCGCGAACGGCGAACCCGTGGCGGCGCAGGTGAAGGCGCTGAGCGTGCTGGTGAACGCGGACGGCCGCTACTTCGTGGACGAACACGAAGTGCTGCGTACCGACATCGACGCGCTCAAGCAGACGCTGGAGCAGGTGGCCGGCAGCGACCGCGCTCGCCCGGTGTTGTTGCGCGCCGACGCCCGCACGCCGCACCAGGCCGTGGTCACCGCGCTGGATGCGCTCGGCCAGCTGGGCTTCCGCAAGATCAACATCGCCACCGCGCCGGAGGCGCAGAAGTGAGCGATCCGAACTCGCCGTGGCAGGTCTACAAGCGGCTGATGGCGTTCGCCCGGCCGTATCGTGGACTGCTGCTGCTGGCCGGGCTCGGCATGCTGATTGAGGCCGCGGCCGGCGGTGCCTTCAGCAAGCTGATGGAGCCGGTGGTCAACGAGACCTTCATTGATCGCGACCGCGCGAAGAGCCTGTTGCTGCCGCTGGCGATCGTCGGCCTGTTCGTGATCCGCGGCATCGCGGGATACGTCACCGACATGGGCATGGGCAAGGCCGCGCGCAGCATCGCCCGCGATGTCCGCGTCAACGTGCTGGGCAAGTACCTGCGCCTGCCGGGCCTGCGCTTCGATACCGAGCCGGTGCCGGCCATGCTGGTGCGGCTGGGATCGGATGCCGACCAGATGGCGCAGGCGGCCGTGGATGCGATGAAGGTGATGCTACAGCAGGTGCTGCAGATCATCGCCGCGCTGGTGGTGATGTTCTGGACCAGTTGGCAGGTCACGCTGGCGATCCTGATCATGGCGCCGCCGCTGGCGTGGATCATGGACAAAGTGGCCAAACGGTACCGGCGCATCAGCCACCGCATCCAGGAGAGCGGCGCGGAGATGATGCAGGCCGCGGACCAGACGCTCTCCAACCAGCAGGAAGTGAAGGTCTACGGCGCCCAGCGCAGCGAACTGGCCCGGTACGAGAGCCTGGCCAACGCCAACCTCAGGCTGGCGATGAAGGTCGAGGCGACGCGCAGCATCTCCTCGGCGATGGTGCAGCTGATGGGCGCCATCGGCCTGGCGCTGCTGCTGTTCTTCGCCGGCCGCGAGGCGATGGCCGGGCGGCTGACGGCGGGCGGTTTCGTGACGCTGATGATCTCGATGATGGCCATCATCCCGGCACTCAAGCAGCTCACCAATGTGCAGAACATGCTCCAGCGCGGCGTCGCCTCGGCGCAGCGGCTGTTCTCCGTGCTGGATGCGGAAGACGAGCAGGACTCCGGCACGCGTCCGCTCGATCGCGCACGCGGCCTGCTGGAATTCCGCGACATCACCACGCGCTACCCTGGCCAGGCGCGTCCCGCGCTGGAGGACATCAGCTTCACGGCCCGGCCCGGTACCGTCACCGCGATCGTCGGGCGCTCCGGCAGCGGCAAGTCGACGCTGATCAAGCTGATCCCGCGCTTCTACGAAGCCGAATCCGGGCAGATCCTGCTGGACGGCCATCCGCTGCAGGACTATCCGCTGGCCGACCTGCGCCGGCAGATCGCACTCGTGGGACAGCAGGTGATGTTGTTCGACGGCACCGTCGCCGCCAACGTCGCCTATGGCGAACTGCAGGATGCGGATGACGCGGGCATGGACGCGGCGGTGCGCGGCGCCAATGCGATGGAGTTCGTGCAGGAATTGCCTGAGGGCCTTCAATCGCCGATCGGCAACAAGGGCGGGCGCCTGTCGGGCGGCCAGCGCCAGCGCCTGGCGATCGCGCGCGCCATGCTGAAGGACGCGCCGATCCTCATCCTCGACGAAGCCACCGCGGCGCTCGACAACGAGTCCGAGCGCCTGGTGCAGAACGCATTGCAGAAGCTGATGCCCGACCGCACCACCCTGGTCATCGCCCACCGCCTGTCCACCATCGAGCACGCCGACCAGGTGCTGGTGCTGGATCAGGGCCGGCTGGTGGAGCAGGGCACCCATGCCGAGCTGATCGCCCGTGGGGGGCTGTACGCGCATCTGCACCAGATGCAGTTCCGCGAGGGCGAACCGGGGTGAGCAAGCGCGTGGCGCAGACCCCCGCATACTGGTTCGGCGATGCCCCCGTGCCCTTCTGGGCACGGGCGCTGTCCGGCGTCTACGCCGCATTGGTCGCATTGCGCTTGAAGCTCTACCGTGCCGGCCTGTTTCGCCGCCTCGGCGTCGGCGTGCCGGTGATCGTGGTGGGCAACATCACCGCCGGTGGTACCGGCAAGACGCCCTTGACCATCGCGCTGGTGGAGCGCTTGCGTGCGGCGGGCTTCAAGCCCGGCGTCGCCAGTCGCGGTTATGGTCGGCGCGACGACGCCACCCCACGCTGGGTCGATGCTGCCACGCCGCCCGAAGAGGGCGGTGACGAGCCGGTGCTGATCGCCCGCCAGACCGGCACGCGGGTGCGCGTCGACCGCGACCGGGTGGCGGCGGCGCGTGCGCTCGCGGCGGCGGGCTGCAACGTCGTGGTCTGCGATGACGGCCTTCAGCACTACCGACTGCGCCGCGACATCGAGATCGAAGTCATCGACGGTGCGCGCCGCTACGGCAACGGTCGGATGATCCCGGCCGGCCCGCTGCGCGAACCGGTACCGCGGTCGGCCGCATGCGATTTCCGCGTCGTCAACCTGGCTTCGCCCGAGGCCGAAGCCGCCTTCGGCGAATGGCCGATGCGATTGCAGTCCGAGGTCGCGGTGCCGTTGCGTGGCGGGCGTCCGCGGCCGCTGTCGGCCTTCGCAGGCCAGCGCGTGCATGCGGTGGCCGGGATCGGTCATCCGGCGCGCTTCTTCGCCATGCTACGGGGCTGGGGCCTGGGCGTGGTGCCTCACGCCTTCGCCGACCACCACGACTATCGCGCCGAGGATTTCGCCTTCGGTAGCGAACTGCCCGTGTTGATGACGGAGAAGGACGCAGTGAAGTGCGCGACCTTCGCCACCGATTGGTTCTACAGCGTGCCGGTTGCCGCCCAACTGCCGGAAGCCTTCTGGATCGCGCTGTTCGACAAGCTGGGCGCGCCACCGCGTCCGTCCCACTGATCTCCTTGCCGATGCCTATCACCATGCCGCCCTTCGTCGTCGCCATCCCCGCCCGCTACGCCGCTTCGCGACTGCCGGGCAAGCCGCTGCGGTTGCTCGGTGGCACGCCGTTGGTCGTGCACGTGGCACGCCGCGCACTGGCTGCCGGCGCGCAGCAGGTCTGGGTGGCCACCGACGATGCGCGCATCCGCGATGCGCTGGTCGGCACCGAAGTGCAGGTGGCGATGACCTCCGAGCGGCATGCGTCGGGCAGCGACCGCCTGGCCGAATGCGCCGACATCGCCGGCTGGGACGACGACGCGCTGGTGGTGAACCTGCAGGGCGACGAGCCGTTCGCGCCACCGGCGGGCATCCGCGCCGTCGCCGAAGCCCTCGCGGACAGCGGCGCGCCCATGGCGACCTTGGCAGTGCCGATCGAAGATGCGGCGACGTTGTTCGACCCCAATGCAGTCAAGCTGGTACGTGCGGCCAACGGCGACGCGCTGTACTTCAGCCGGGCACCGATTCCGTGGCATCGCGACGGCTTCGCCCACTCGCGCGAGGTGCTGCCGCCGGGCGAATGGCTGCGGCACATCGGCATCTATGCGTATCGCGCGGGATTCCTGCGCCGCTTTTCGACACTGCCGCCAGGACGGCTTGAGCAGGCGGAATCCCTTGAGCAGTTGCGTGTGCTGGAAGCCGGGCATCGGATCGCCGTCGCCCTGACGCCCGCGCCTTTCCCGCCCGGCGTGGATACGCCGGAAGACCTCGCGCGCGCGGAAACCCTTCTCCAGGGCGGCGCGTGAAACTGCTGGTGGTCTGCCTGGGCAACATCTGCCGCTCGCCGATGGCCGAGGGTGCGCTGCGTGCCCGGCTGGAGGCCGCGCGGCTGGCCGGGTGGGTCGAGGTGGACTCGGCCGGCACCGGCGGTTGGCACGCGGGCGAGCCGCCGGATCGGCGCGCGATCGCCTGCGCCCGCGCGCACGGGGTGGACATCGCCGGCCAGCGCGCGCGTCAACTGCGCGCGGCCGACTTCGACCATTTCGACTGGCTGCTGTGCGCCGACGGGGACAACCTGCGCGACGTGCGCCAGTGGGCCCCCGCCGGGCGCCGCGACCGGGTCGCCCTGCTGCTGGACTGGGCCGGGACGCAGCCTGGAGGGGAGGTACCGGACCCGTACACGGGTGGGACCGAGGATTTCCAGCGGGTCTGGCGACTGGTCGATTCGGCGGCACAGGCGGTCGTGGCCCGGCTCTCCGCCATGTGAGACTTGGGCATAATCAGGGAGGATGAACGACATGACCATGGCCCCCGAGCTGCCGCGTGGCCTGCAATGGCTGAACGCGCCCGCGACCACGCTGCACGAGCAGCGGGGCCGCATCGTGGCGCTCGCCTTCGTCAACAGCGCGTCGGCCTGGTGCGCCCAGCGGCTGGCCGATCTGGCCGTGCTGCAGGCCCGCTACCTGGGTCGACTGCAGGCACTGGCCATCCATGTGCCCCGGTTCGACAGCGAGCGCGATCCGCAGCAGGCCCTCAAGCGCCTGCGTCGCCATGGCAATGCGCTGCCGCTGGCGCATGATGCCGACTGGGTGGCCTGGCAGCGCTACGGCGTGGAGTCCTGGCCGACGATCCTGTTGATCGACGGCGAAGGGCAGGTGCGGCACCGGGCGGTGGGCGCCGATGGGCTGCAGGACCTGGAGCGCCAGATCGCCCGGTTGTGCGACGGCCTGCATGCGCCGCCGGACGACGACCTGCGCAGCTTCCGCGAAATCCATCCGGAACCGCGGATGCCGCTATGTTTTCCGACCGGGCTGGTGGCCACGCCGGACCGCCTGTTCGTGGCGGACAGCGGCCACCATCGCGTGCTGGAGTGCAACCATCAGGGCCGGGTGATCCGGCAGTTCGGCATGGGCACAGCCGACTTCGCCGATGGCGAACTCAACCATGCGGCTTTCCGGCGTCCGCAGGGCCTGGCCCTGGTGCGCGAGTCCCTTTATGTCGCCGACACCGGCAACCACGCGCTGCGGCGGATCAACCTGGCCACCAGCACGGTGGACACGCTGTGCGGCAACGGGCGTGCCGGCGAACCGGCCGAAGGCGTGGTCGACGTGGCGCGGAACGTGGCGCTCAACCAGCCGCAGGCGCTGGTGGTGAACAACAACCAAATCTTCCTGGCGATGGCGGGCGACAACCGCATCTGGAGTTACGACCTGGGCACGCGCGAACTGCGCGCCCGCGCCGGCTCGGGCCAGTTGGACGTGCGCGACGGCAGTGGGCCGATGGCGGCCTTTGCGCAGCCGGCCGGTCTGGCAGCGGTGCTGCAAACGCTTTATGTCTGCGATGCCGTCGGGTCGTCGCTGCGCTCGATGCAGCTGCGCGGCGATACTGTGCAGACGCTGGTCGGACAGGATGCCTGGACCTTCGGCGCGGAGGACGGCCCGCGCGACGGCGCGCGCCTGCAGCATCCGCAGGCGATCGCGCTGAGCCCCGATTCGCCGGTCATGTGGATCGCCGACAGCGGCAACGGCAGCCTGCGTACATTGCGCCTGGGCGGTGGTGAGGTCACGACCGTGGCGTTGCCGCGCCGGCTGCACGGGCCCGCCGGCCTGTGCGTCGCCGCGGGCGCGGTATGGATCGCCGAAACCGACGCTCACGCGGTCCTGCGCTACGATATCGGTACCGGCGAATTGAGCCACGTCCCGATCGACGAATGAGTCGTAGTCCCCAGCCGGCGTTCGACGGCAAGGCCTTTGCGGCCCGCCTGAGCACCGCACCCGGCGTTTACCGCATGTATGCCGCCGACGACAGCCTGCTGTACGTCGGCAAGGCGGGCGCGCTGCGCAAGCGTGTCACCAGTTATTTCAATAATTCGCCGAAGTCGCCGCGCATCCAGTCGATGTTGACCCAGGTCGCGCGCATGGACGTGACCGTCACCCGCACCGAAGCCGAAGCGCTGCTGCTGGAAAACCAGCTGATCAAGTCGCTGACGCCGCGTTACAACGTGCTGCTGCGCGACGACAAGAGTTATCCCTACGTGATGCTGACGCGCGAAGAGTGGCCGCGCATCGCGTTCCATCGGGGCGCGCGCGCCATCCCGGGCCGCTACTTCGGGCCTTATCCCGGCGCCACCGCGGTGCGCGAGACGCTCAACCTGATGCAGAAGCTGTTCCGCATCCGCAACTGCGAGGACAGCGTGTTCCGCAACCGTTCGCGGCCCTGCCTGCAGTACCAGATCGGCCGTTGCAGCGCGCCCTGCGTGGGGCTGGTGGCCGAAGCCGACTATGCCGAATCGGTCCGCCAGGCCTGCCTGTTCCTCGACGGGCGCAGCGACGAGCTGACCAAGGAACTCACCCAGGCCATGGAGCAGGCCAGCGTGGCGCTGGAGTTCGAACGGGCGGCGCGGCTGCGCGATCTGGTCGCCTCCATCCGGACGCTGCAGGCCCGCCAGTACGTGGACGGACGCGCGGCGGACCTGGACGTGCTCGCGTGCGCGATGCAGGGCAGCCAGGCCTGCGTGCTGCTGTTGGCGTTCCGCGACGGCCGCAACCTGGGCACGCGGACCTTCTTCCCGAAGACCAATGGCGAGGACAGCGCGGAGGAAGTGCTCGGCGCCTTCGTGTCGCAGTACTACGCGGAGCAGCCCGCGCCGCAGGAAATCATTCTCGATCGCGAGATTCCGGACGCCGAGCTGATCGAGCATGCGCTCGCTGCGGCCGCCGGACGCAAGGTCCAGCTGAAGTGGAACGTGCGCAGCGAGCGCGCCGGCTACCTGGACCTGGCCAAGCGCAACGCGGAGATCGCGCTCACCACCGAGCTCACCAGCCGCAACGCACAGACTGCGCGCAGCGAAGCGTTGAAGGACCTGCTGGGGCTACCCGAGGTCGCCAAGCGCATCGAATGCTTCGACATCAGCCACACGATGGGCGAGGCGACGGTGGCGTCGTGCGTCGTGTTCGATGCCAACGGAGCGGTGCGATCGCAGTACCGCCGCTACAACATCACCGGCATCACGCCCGGCGACGATTTCGCCGCCATGCATCAGGCGATCGAACGCCGCTTCCGCCGCGCGGTGGAGGAAGGCGGTGTGATGCCCGATGTGCTGCTGATCGACGGCGGCGCCGGCCAACTCGCGCAGGCGCAGTCCGCATTGGCGGACCTGGGCGTGGCGGGCGTCACCTTGGTGGGCGTGGCCAAGGGCGTCGAGCGCCGGGCCGGTCATGAAGCACTCGTGTTACCCGATGGGCGCGAATTGCGCCCGGGCGCCGCGTCGCCGGCCCTGCAGCTGATCCAGCAGGTACGCGATGAAGCGCATCGGTTCGCAATCACCGGGCATCGCGGCAAACGGCAGAAAGCCCGGATGACGAGCAAGCTGGAGGACATCCCGGGCATCGGACCGCGTCGTCGCGCCAGCCTGCTGAAGCACTTCGGCGGACTGGCCGGGCTGAAAGCCGCCGGCGTGGACGAGATCGCGCGCGTCGAGGGCGTGAACGCCGCGCTCGCGGAACGAATCTACGCTAACCTGCACGGGCTGCCGTCGCCCGAGGCCGGAAACGAGTAAGTTCGATGAAGTTGACCGTTCCCACCTGGCTCACGCTGCTGCGGATCGTGCTGATCCCGGTGCTGGTGCTGGTGTTCTACCTGCCGTACACGTGGACCAACTTCGCGGCGGCCTTCATCTTCATCCTGGCGGCAGTCACCGACTGGCTGGACGGCTGGATCGCGCGCCGGTATCACCTGTATTCAGCCTTTGGCGCCTTCCTGGACCCGGTGGCGGACAAGCTGATGGTGGCCGTATCCCTGTTCCTCATCGTGCAGGACAACCCGACGATGTGGATGGCGATCTGGGCGGCGGTCATCGTCGGGCGCGAGATCGCGGTGTCGGCGTTGCGCGAGTGGATGGCCGAACTGGGCCAGCGCGCCACGGTCAAGGTGGCCGCACTGGGCAAGATCAAGACCATCGTGCAGATGGTGGCGCTGTCCTGCCTGCTGTATGCGTCCACGCCGGGCTCGCAGGCGTTGGCCGACATCTGGATGGGGCGGTGGGTCTTCGTCCTGGGCGACTGGCTGCTGGCCATCGCGGCCCTGCTGACCCTGTGGTCCGGCATCCAGTACCTGATCGCGGCGTGGCCGATCCTGCGTGACGGCGAGAAAAAGACGGTTGACAGTTCCGAACAAGCCGCTACAATTTCGCCTCTCACGACGCGGGAATAGCTCAGTTGGTAGAGCACGACCTTGCCAAGGTCGGGGTCGCGAGTTCGAGTCTCGTTTCCCGCTCCATATTGGCCTCGAGAGGGGCAGCGACAGAACCCCGCATGCGGGGTTTTGTTTTGCAGGCGCCTTGAAAACGCGCCGTGATTGCGCCAGTCTGGCGCGGTCGCCATCGGCCTGGTGGCAGAGTGGTTATGCAGCGGACTGCAAATCCGCGTACGCCGGTTCAATTCCGACCCAGGCCTCCACATCCAGAAAGACGCAATGTCTTTCAACGCGGGAATAGCTCAGTTGGTAGAGCACGACCTTGCCAAGGTCGGGGTCGAGGGTTCGAGTCCCTTTTCCCGCTCCATATTCGCTCCCCTCAGGGAGTACGCCGAAGCCCCGCACGCGGGGCTTCGCTGTTTCTGCTGGGCAGGTGCCGCTTTCCAAGCTGGCACGACTGAGGCAGGCTATCCCCGTGCCCGGATGGCGAAATTGGTAGACGCATCGGACTTAAAATCCG
The DNA here is from genome assembly GCF_057654715.1 of Pseudoxanthomonas sp. G3. Classification (NCBI taxonomy): domain Bacteria; kingdom Pseudomonadati; phylum Pseudomonadota; class Gammaproteobacteria; order Lysobacterales; family Lysobacteraceae; genus Pseudoxanthomonas; species Pseudoxanthomonas sp. G3. The sequence goes on along the minus strand of NZ_CM172805.1, from coordinate 2,448,969 downwards.
CCGGCCGTGAGGCCATGCCGGTTCGATTCCGGCTCCGGGCACCATAAGTCATTGTCGGCGCTAATTTTTTCTTCAAGCGCTGTGCCAACGTGTGCCAAGTGTGCATCCGGTGTCGCATCTACCACCGGATGAATATTGATATGCGTTTTCGGTGTGCCAACGCTGGCACAGTTGGTAGACACAGGCTGGCACACAACAGTGCTGCGTGTGCCAGGTGTGCCAGCCCGCGATGAGCAAGTATTTGAACGAGTAGGGCTTACGTCGGAGTTCGATTCCGGCTCCGGGCACCAAAACTCACTCCCAGGACGACCGATACCGGCAGAAGAAGCCTGAAACCGCTTGTCATGTTCTCTCCGGCAAACCATCGAAGTCGCGGGATGGCCTTATCAGGCCGCCCGGCGCTCGAAGAGCGGGAGGACAAATTCCGTCAGTTCCATTTCGTTGATCGCTGGACCACCCGGGCAGCGTTGGATCCACGAAGGAGGCCAGGCGGATTTAGGACGGTCCGGACGAGTTCGGTCGGGACGACTGCTACATCCTGACCCGGTCCGCCCTCGCCGGCGGGCTGAAGGTGGTGGAGCTCTGACTAGCCAATTGGACTGCTTCAGCTTTCGGGAAGCCAGGGGCCGAAGAAATCTCCACGGCACCTTCACCTCCATATCGCTAGCCGAACAACGCAGATGGCGGGGCTTATCAGTATCACTAAGCCTGCATATTAGCCATCAAGCCAGATGAGCCACGAAGCTGGAATGATGGAAGAGGGGGCTCCACTCCAAAACCGCTCGCGTCGACCAGGCAAAGCGGTTCATCAAGAGGCGGAGTGATCCATGGAGCGGCTCGCTGGTTTACCGGTACGCGCGCGGCGAGCGCGATACTCAAAAAGTTGCTGCCAAAGCAAAACACTGCCCGTCAATACAGGGTGTTGAGCTCATCCTCGATGACCTCAAGTCGATCGGCGATGTGGAACGATCTCCACTTCCCTTTGCTAAGCCCTCTCGCTTGGAGGTGACAGTCAGTTCGTCAGATGCTCGCCCTTCCCCGCGCGCGATCGGTACGGTCGCTCACTCGCGTCATGCGCCTCTTGAGCAGGGGCGACGGGCACACTGCTCGACACGATATGGATCGCAAACCGCTTGCAGTAAACGTATGTAGCTGCAAGATTGTTTACAGGGTGGGGAAGGGGGAAATGATGACGATCATTCGCACGCCGCAGGAAGCGGTGGCGCCGTATTGCGTGTCCTCTATTCGAGGGAATAAAAGGGTGGTCGGGGCTCTGAGACTCGCACTTCTGTGCGCACTGGTTTTCTGCCTGATTCCTGAGCTTCGCGCAGAAGAAGCTGGAAGCGCGCACCAGTCTTACAAGGACCGACTGAAAGGTTCCCGCGACGTGGCTCAAGCCGGCCCAGGTCTGATGGGCGATAGCGTTGGCCTTTACACAGGCCAGGCGTCTTTCAGCCACGTAGACCTTGACGTTCCGGGCAACAGCGAATTGCCGATTTCAGTACGCCGAAGTCTGACCGTCGACTCCAATCGCAATCCTCTAGGCACATCGGCTCCGGACGCCACACTGAGACAGCGGCGCTCCCAGTTTGCCTTTGGTGACTGGGACCTTGAGCTTCCGCACCTGGAAGCTGTGTTCTCCTCGGCGGGCTGGGTTGTAGGAACGAGTGCCTCTACCGCGAGATGCTCTCAGGGGTTGAAGGCTGCAACCACAGTGGTTCAGCCGGTCAGGTTCTTTGCTGACGAGTTCTCTGAAGGCGTCAGTTTGTCCGGAGTGGCGGGGGGCGGTCCACTGTTGACTCCGGTGGCAACTGTCGACAAGCCGAATGTACTGCCGGCTACGACGTGGATCACAAAATCACTTTGGCACTTTTCCTGTGTCCCCCTTGCATCAAGTCAAGGGGGGGAGGGGTTTCTAGGCATCGCTCCGGACGGAACACGCTATCGATTCGATTGGATGGCGGAATACTTGGAGAAGCCGATCTTCAAACTCAGCACCGTCTCGAGCGTGGCCGCGCCGGCGCCGGTGGTGATGCAGAGGAAGCTGTTTCGGTTGTACCCCACTTCCATCTCCGACCGACACGGAAACACGATCACTCTACAGTGGCAGGGTAATAAACTGCTTTCCATCGCCTCAAATGATGGCAGGTCACTTGCATTCACGTGGTCCACGACCACACCTAGTCGCATTACGCAAGCCCAGTCAGGAAGCGAGCATGCGTCGTATAGCTATGCCACGGATGGGCGTCTTCAGTCCGTAACCTATGCCGATGGTAGCGGCTGGACGTTAGACAGCAGCGGACTATGGAATGCCCCCCGCTATCAGCCTATCGCCGGCGGTACGCTGGAAACGGACTACACGAACTACAGTTTTCATCTCTATTGCGGCTACGCACGAAAGCTCAATCCTGCAAGCGCTGTGCTCAGCATGACGCACCCTTCCGGAGCGACGGGTGTGTTCACCTTCTCCTGGAAGCGACATCTCCGTACCGACGTGCCGCTGACAGAGTGCGATATCGGCGAACCCATCAACTACCACCCGTCCGCCTACCAGGGTTCGCAGACACCACCGCCCGATCTTCCTGAGAACCTATGGTTCAGTAAACGTGCGGTTCTGAGCGATACGTTGGCTTTGGTCAGCAAAATCCTGTCCGGACCAGGTATTGGGGGGAACTATACGTGGTCTTATCAGTACGGCCAGTCCTTGCAGGACACCATGCCATTGGGTCCGGCGGCCGCCACAAATGGACGTCGGATCGCCACGGTCGTGATGCCGGATGGTGGGATAGAGGAGAGCATCTTCGGCTCGCAGTATGAGATCAACGAATCACAGTTGCTCGAAAGGAGAACATATCAGGCGGGGGCGCTTCTCAAATCGGAGTTCTTCTCCTACAGCGCGCCTAACGGCTTCGTGGACATGTTTGGAACTGGCGGAACGCGCGATGCACAGTTCTCGCTGCGCAATCGCCCTCTTCAGCAGTCAGTAGTCAGACAGCAGAGCCAAGACTTTACCTATCGCGTCGACGTATTCGATCACCGCGCTCGTCCTTCTCGCATTACCCGCAGCAGTGGGCCCTCTCCATGACTTTAGATATCCACGCGGATAGCACGCCTTCACCCTCAACCAATCGAAGCGTCTCGGGATCGAACTGCCTGCCAGAGAAGGGGCGTCGCATTCTTAAGTGCCCGTCCTCGGTCATGGTTGCTCTCTTGCTGGCGCTTCTTCCCCCGGTCGCGTCAGCGCAGCAAGGGAGATTTGTCTGGGAGGACTTCTCGAAACGGATCGAAGCCAGTCGCGAGGTCAAACCACTGGGGGATGATCTCTTTGGGGATCGCGTCAGTTTGTCTAATGGCGCCCTATCGTTCGGAAATGTCGATATCGACATCCCGGGCTCGAACGGCTTGCCCGTTCGGTTCGGTCGCAGCTACAGCGTGATGAACCGACGATACTATGGAAACACGGGGATGCTCGCCGACTGGGAAGCCGATCTCCCCAACTTGAATGGCATCTTTGGACCGGATTGGACGATTGCTCCAGGAGCGGGCCAGCCGGGGTCGACCAATCGCTGCAGTACGGTGGGATACCCGCCCTTCGCTGACCCCTTCAAACTGGAAGATTTCTTTCAGGGGATACACCTCGACATCCCGGGTGGCTACAGCGGCCAGGTGCTCAGAAAGGCGCCCACAGTTCCTGGTCCAGCGGACGGTTCAGCCTATGCGTGGGTCAGCACCGATGGGCAGACGCAACTCAAGTGCCTACCTGCGATAAAAAACGGCGCGGGCGAAGGCTTCATGGCGATCACGCCCGACGGTACCCGCTATTGGTTCGACTGGATGGCCCAGGTGTACGAGCCGGCCGTCAAGACAATCGACGATTTCAACAACAGGCCTACTCCCGTTCTCCTCTACAAGAAGAAGAACATTCTCTATGCCACTCGAGTCGAGGACCGGCATGGGAACTACGTTACGTATTCATATGCCAATGCGTGGAATGCGCCCGGTCGGCTAAGTTCCATCCAGTCCAGCGACGGCCGCAGTCTCACATTCGGGTGGACCGGCGATTTCATCAGCAGTGCAAGTGATGGAAATAGAATCTGGACCTACAGTTATGCGACAACGCCATCCGGCCGTGGGACTTTGACCGGTGTGGCACTGCCAGACCAATCCCGATGGAACATCAATTTCGCTCAGTTCACAGGAGCAGAGCTTCTGTTTCGCGATTTCGTACCTGGGGGCGAGGTCATTCGCACATGCACGTTAAACGAGTTGCCGATGAACTTCGCTGATCAGCCGACAGGGACGCTAACGCATCCTTCAGGAGCGGTAGGCACGTTTGTGGTGGATATTCGAGAGCACGGTCGAAGCAGGGTTCCTCTCAGCTGCAGCAACTTCTCAACTCCGTACAACGATCCCAATGATGACATCAACCTGTGGGCCATAAAGGGCTACAGCCTGACGCTCAAGCAAAAGAGGATCGCCGGCCCAGGTATTCAGGAGGCTATCTGGGACTACACGTACACGCCTGGAACCTCTATCCATAGATATCCGGGCACCACAAATAGCTATCCAGTTTGCGACTGGGCTAACGTCAATTGCTCACTACCGCCCTGTATGTCGGAAACGTGCGCCGGCGCCAGTGTCACCACGGTAATCGGGCCTGGTGGCGACTGGCAGCGATATACCTACGGCAACACCTATCGATACAACGAGGGCAAGCTTCTAAAGGTTGAAACCGGCGCGAGCGGCGGACCCTCTCTCAATACGGTGGTGAATCGTTACGATCTCAGTCAGCAGGATTCCGTATATCCCGCACGGTATGGGACAGCGATGGGCGGAGGAGACGGCGTGTTTCAAAAGGAGTTTCACCGACCTTTGGTGGAGAGCGCGATCTGGCAACAGGATGTGACTTTCACGCGGAAGAATGTGACCTTCGACTTTTGGGCGCGACCCAAACGTGTCACGAGATCAAGCGCGCCTGGAACTGCGCCGAGCGCCCCAGGTCCAATTGCTGAGCCGCCGCCGACGCTCTCGACGCCAGTCCTATCGATGCCCGCCGTCGCGTACACCGGACAAACCTTCACCCTTAGTTGGACCGCGCAACCTGGCGCAACCCACTATGTTGTCGAGTCTCGCCTAAGCACGGGCCAGTTTGGTACCCATTTCACCGGAGGGGCTACAAGCACCACGGCGAAGGTCCGAGTGGTCACAAGCTTTATTGCACGAGTGAAAGCGTGCGATGGCAGCACTTGCGGGGAGTTCTCCCAGCAGCAAGTGACCTCGATCCGCAGCAGTGGCGGCGGAGGATCAAACCCATGACGTTCCATAGCGGCAACTCACAAGAAGGACTTTTAGTGAACACGCAAGCGTCTCCCTCGCGCTCGAATAGGTCAGCCCTTGGAATGTTCTCGGCGCTCTGCGCTGCGCTGGCCGCGGCTTTTCCCGCGCTGGGCCTTGCTGCCAGCTACTCGAGAACGGACGACATTGTTTACCACGACAACCTAACGAAGTGGGTTCTGGGTCAACAGGTCTCCAGCACAAACGTCAATACGGGCGTAGTGGAGTTCAGGACCGACTACGACCCGACAACGGCCATGCCTTTGCGCAGGTACGGCCCAGGCACCGCTGCGACGCCGGGCAAGCTAGTGCAGACAGCCACGTACTACGCCGACGGCACAATGGCGACGGTCAAGGACGGCAACAACAATGTCACCACGTTGACGGACTGGTACCGCGGCATCCCCCGGACCATCCAGTACGCCGACGGCGCGGTCGAGAGCGCCACCGTCAATCCGCAGGGTTGGGTCACTTCGGTCACCAATGCGGCGGGCAGCAAGACCTGCTACGGCTACGACGCTATGGGTCGCGTGAACCTGATCACTCAGACGTCGGAGACAACCCCAGGAGTCTGTGACACGTCAGCCTGGAATCAAACCGTATTGACGTTCGTCAATGTAGGAGTGGCCGAATACGGCATCCCAGCCGGTCACTGGAGGCAGACGGTCACGACCGGGAATGCCGTCAAGATCAATTACTACGACGGACTGTGGCGCCCGCTGGTGACGCGTGAGTACGACGCAGCCAACGAAACGGCGACAAAGCGCTTCCAGCGGTTCACTTACGACCATGATGGGCGAGTGACATTCGCTTCATATCCGGGCGCGACCGATGCGCTGACCACAGGAACCTGGACTACCTACGACGCCCTTGGCCGAGTGAAGGTGTCGTCGCAGGACAGCGAGCTGGGCGTGCTCACGACGACCACGACCTATGCGTCGGGTTTCCAGACCCACGTGACCAATCCGCGCAACTACACCACGATCACGGAGTACCAGGCCTACGATCAGCCGAGCTACGACAGCCCCACGGGCGTCACCCAGTCCGCGGGCGCGGATACCTCCGCGACGGAGATCCATCGCGATGTGTTCGGGAAGCCGCAGCGTATCCGCAAGCGCAACGCGGATGGCAGCCTGTTCGTGGATCGGCACTATGGCTACAACGATTACCAGGAACTTTGCCGTTCCGAAGAGCCCGAGACCGGCACGACGCTGATGGGCTACGACACGGCAGGCAACCTGAAGTGGTCGTCCTCCGGTCTCCCCGCAGGTCAGGCCTGCGAGCCGAACGGCACGACGGCGGCAGTAGCGGCCCGGCGAAGCGATCGCACCTACGACAATCGGAATCGCTTGCAGGATCTGGCGTTCCCCGGTGGAAGCGGCAACCAGACGTGGCAGTACTGGCCGGACGGCTTGCCTTACAAGATCACGACACACAATGATGGACTGAATGCCGGCATCGTGGAGAACACCTACGCTTACAACAAGCGCAGGATGCTCACCGGGGAAAGTTCAACCCAGCTTGGCTGGTATACGTGGGGAATAGGCTACGGCTACGACAGCAATGGCAGCCTGTCCACGCAGACCTACCCCACGGGTCTGGTGATCAGCTACGGCCCCAACGCGTTGGGGCAGGCGACTCGCGCCAGTGATCAGACTGGCTACAGCTATGCGCACGGTGCCACGTACTACCCGAATGGCGCACTCAAGCAGTTCACTTACGCGAACGGTCTGACCCATTCGATGGCGCAGAATGCGCGGCAACTCCCGGACCGGGTCACGGCAAGCGGTCTGGCGATGGACTTCAGCTATCGCTATGACGCCAATGGCAACGTGAACCAGATCTACGATCACGTGCCCGACATGATTCCGGGCAGTGCTCCCAAGTATCGGCTGATGGAATATGACGGTCTGGATCGCCTTGCCGCCGCAGGTTCGGCCATGTTTGGTGGCGACCACTGGCACCGCTTCACATACAACGCCCTGGACAACATGACATCCTGGAAGCTGGGCGGCGTGAAGGATTACGCGCAGTACGTGTACAACACGCAGAACCGACTAGCCAACATCAAGAACAGCGCTGGCGCCAGTATTGTCGGATTTGAGTATGACCCGCAGGGCAATCTAGCGACCAAGAACGGCCAGACCTACCAGTTCGATTACGGCAACCGCCTGCGCGTAGTCTCAGGAAAAGAACACTATCGCTACGACGGCCATGGTCGTCGGGTGCTCGCCTGGGAGGTGGCGGGTGACAACATCCTGTCGATGTACTCCAATGCCGGGCAAGTGACGTACGAGGAGAACTATCGCCCCAATGCGCAGAAGGCGAGCGAACACATCTATCTCGCCGGAAGCATCATCGCCAGTCGCGAGCGCAATATCGTCACCAACGTGTACTCGGCAAAGTTCCATCATACGGATGCACTAGGCAGCCCGGTCGCGATCACCAACCAGGCTGGCGCGGTCATCGAGCGCAACGATTACGAGCCCTACGGCGCCATCATCGGCAAGCCGACCTATCAGGGCATCGGCTATACGGGGCATGTGCAGGATGGGGCTACCGGGCTGACGTATATGCAGCAGCGGTATTACGACCCCACGGTTGGCAGATTTCTTTCCGTTGACCCGATCACCGCTCATAGCGGTGACGCGCGATACTTTCATCGCTATTGGTATGCGGCAGGCAATCCCTATAAGTACACAGACCCAGACGGTCGACTTCTAGACACGATCTGGGACGTCGGTAGCGTCGTATATGATCTAGGTAAGGCCGCCTATGGAAAAATCACGGGCAAGGACCATCTTGTCAGAGAAGGTCTAATCGACGCAGGTGTTGATACTGCGTCGATGTTAATCCCGTTTGTACCCGCAGGGGCATCGAAGGTAGCTAGAGCGGGCGGTGAAGCTGTCGATGCCGCGCGGAAAGTGCCAAATCCTAATGGCCGAGCCGGGGGGGCCGCTCATCAAGGTAAAGTGGCAGAGGTGAAAGCTGACGTTGAGTCGCGAGGACTCACTGCCGTTCAAGAGTATAAAGTTAGCACCCCCGGGGGTAATAAAGAGACTCGCTACGTGGACGTCGCGGGAATCGATCAATCAACGGGTAAAGCTACTGAGTTCCATCAAGTTGGAAGGTCAACATCAAATGGCGGTCCCGTTTCTCGCGAGAGAAAAGCTATAGATGACGTAACCACGGCTAAGCCTGACGTTCCCGTTAAGTATCACCCATACGACAGATGATCGGAAAACAGATAAATTTCTACCTGACGGCGAATGATGAAGCTGACTTACTGAGCGCGATCAGTGCGGAAGCTGGAGCTGCGTTCCTAAAAAGCGATTCGAGTGGTCGTTACTATGTGGCGCCGGCTGAAAGAAGGGAGGGCGATCGGGCGATCGCGTACATATGCCCACCGTCGAGTTCGCAAGTAGTCTTGGGCTCCCTCCTCCGAGAGCGACCAGACGCCTCTCAGCTACTGGCAATCGAAGCAATTTTACCTCCAGCGGAGCCAGGCAAGATTTCTAGAGGACGGCTCTGGTATTCACCGAAGTTGTATGTGAATGGTGGGCATTCCGAGAAGCCGCGGAGTTTTGTCCAGTGGGCCAATCTTGTGATGAGTATTTCCAGGCGCACGCTCATCAAGTATGAGAGGGGAGACTGGATAGGTAGAGAGGTCGGCTCATTGATTGAGAAAGGTGAGGTCCGCTTGTTGTTCTAGGACCATAGGTTGGGGTGAGCTTGCGAACCCCAACGGGCAGGGAAGATGATGGGCCCTCGACTATAGGGGTGCCCGCCAGTAGGGCTGCACGTACTTCTTCGCGGTGAGTCCGGCCAAACGTGCCGACAGCCTCCTGGTCCACCGAGTCGGTGATCTCCCGAGGGTGAGGCTGTTCTGGAGGCGCCTATCGTTCTAATAAGCTGTGGGAGGGTAGCGACTCATGGGAAGCGAGTCATATCGTGAGTCAGAGTTGGTTTTGAGGCGAGCTGTTGTTAATGTAATCAATGCCTTAGAAGGTTTTTTCGGTTGAGGCTCCGGGCACTACTCTCGCCACGCCTTCAGCGTTTCTGTTTCTTCTCTTCTTCGCGCACCTTGCGGCGCACGAACAGCGCGACGAAGACACTGATGCCCACCATGACGATGCTGCCGCCGATGGCCAGCCAGCCGACCGGCTCCATGAATATTTCCCTGAGTATCGGATGCATGTGCGCGCCTCCCCGGTTGTGGTAGCGCCAACGTCGCACTGCCGATGCCGGCGGGCATTGATCCGGATCAATCCGGTCATCGGTTGCGACGTGCGGTCGCAGGGCTTGGCATAGAATCTCCGCTGGCCCACGGGAGACCGCCGATGCAGCGTTACCTCGCCTATGCCGTCACGGTGTTGCTGACGGCCTGCATGCTGGTGCTGACGTTCTCCTGGCCCGTCGCCTGGTGGGGCGTGGCGGTCTTCGGCGCGCTGGCGCTGCTGGGAACGTGGGACGTGCTGCAGACGCGCAGCACCTTGCGCCGCAACTATCCGGTGCTCGCGCATTTCCGCTATGGGCTGGAGTCGGTCGGGCCCGAGATCCGCCAGTACTTCATCGAAGGCGACACGGCCGAAGTGCCGTTCTCGCGCCAGCAGCGTTCGCTGGTCTACCAGCGCGCCAAGGGTGTGATGGACGTCGTTCCGTTCGGCAGCCAGCAGGACGTGTACAGCGTGGACTACGAATGGATCAATCATTCGATGGCGCCGACGCATGTGGATTCGCACGACTTCCGCGTGGTCGTCGGCGCGGGCTCCGCGCAGCCGTATTCGGCCAGTGTATTCAACATCTCGGCGATGAGCTTCGGCGCATTGTCGGCCAACGCGGTGCGCGCGCTGAACGAGGGCGCGCGACGCGGCAACTTCTACCACGACACCGGCGAAGGCTCGATCTCGCCCTACCATCGCGAGAAGGGCGGGGACCTGGTGTGGGAGATCGGCTCGGGCTACTTCGGTTGCCGCGATGAACAGGGGCGCTTCAGTGAGGCGCGCTTTATCGAGAATGCGCGCGCGTCGCAGGTGAAGATGATCGAGCTCAAGCTCTCACAGGGCGCCAAGCCCGGTCACGGCGGCGTGCTGCCGGCCGCGAAGGTGAGCGCCGAGATCGCCGCCACCCGTGGCGTCCCGATGGGGCACGACTGCGTGTCGCCAGCGAAGCATTCTGCGTTTTCCACGCCGGTGGCGTTGTTGCAGTTCATCGCGCGCTTGCGCGACCTGTCCGGTGGCAAGCCGACGGGCTTCAAGCTGGCCATCGGCCATCCCTGGGAATGGTTCGGCATCGCCAAGGCGATGCACGAGACCGGCCTGCTGCCGGACTTCATCGTGGTGGACGGTGCGGAAGGCGGCACCGGCGCGGCACCGGCGGAGTTCATCGACCACGTGGGCGTGCCGATGCACGAGGCTCTGCTGCTGGTCCACAACACGCTGGTGGGCCTGAACCTGCGCGACCGCGTGCGGGTCGGCGCGGCCGGCAAGATCATCAGCGCTTTCGACATCGCCCGCACCATGGCCATGGGCGCCGACTGGTGCAACGCCGCCCGAGGCTTCATGTTCGCGCTGGGTTGCATCCAGTCGCAGAGCTGCCACAACGACCGTTGCCCCACCGGCGTCGCTACCCAGGACCCGGTACGCTGGAAGCACCTGGACGTGGGCGACAAGTCGGTGCGCGTGCAGCAGTTCCACGACAACACCCTGAAGGCGCTGCGCGACATGCTGTGCGCGGCGGGCTTGGACCACCCGCAGCAACTGGGGCCGGAACACATCCTGCGCCGGGTTTCGCCCATCGAAGTGCGCTCGCTGGCCTCGCTGTACCGGTTCCTGGAGCCGGGCGAACTGCTGGACCGGGTGCCGGCGCATGCGGTGTTCCGGGACTTCTGGGCGGAGGCGCGCAGCGATGCGTTCGCGCCGCCGCGCCGGGTCAGCGCCCTGTGCGACACCAAGGATCGCTGAGGCCGGTGCGTTGACCCGCTCCCCGGTCCCCGTTTATCATGCGCGCCCCGACGAATTCGGGCGGTTAGCTCAGCGGTAGAGCACTGCTTTCACACGGCAGGGGTCACAAGTTCGAAACTTGTACCGCCCACCAGTTCCAGCGAAAAGCCCGGCCCCGGCCGGGCTTTTTCGTGTCCGGCGCCCGCCGTCCAAGCCTGCACCACCGGCGAATCCCTCAGTCCTCGCGAGCTGGCCGCAGCGGACCCCATAAGTGCTTGTTTCTCGGGCTGAAACGGTCGGTCTGGCACGTCCGTTGTGATACACTCGGCAGGTTGCAGAACCCGCCGGAATCCCCGCCTGTCGCTGCCTCGCTGGCCCACGCCGGCTAGGCGCGTTTTGGCCCGGATTCAGGCCCGAGACAACCAAAGAAGCACGGAACCCGAATGGCCGAGACCGCCAAGGAAATCATCCCCGTCAACCTCGAAGACGAGATGCGCCGCAGCTATCTCGATTACGCGATGAGCGTGATCGTGGGGCGCGCGCTCCCGGATGTCCGCGATGGCCTGAAGCCCGTCCACCGGCGCGTCCTGTTCGCGATGAACGAACTGGGCAACCACGCCAACAAGCCGCACGTGAAGTCCGCCCGCATCGTCGGTGACGTGATCGGTAAGTACCACCCGCACGGCGACCAGTCGGTCTACGACACGCTGGTGCGCATGGCGCAGCCGTTCTCGCTGCGCTACATGCTGGTCGATGGCCAGGGCAACTTCGGCTCGGTCGACGGCGACGCCGCGGCGGCCATGCGTTACACCGAAGCGCGCATGGCGCGGCTCACCCATGAGCTGCTGGCCGACATCGACAAGGAAACCGTCGATTTCCAGCCCAACTATGACGAGAAGGAACAGGAGCCGACGGTCCTGCCGACGCGCTTCCCGAACCTGCTGGTTAACGGTTCGGCCGGCATCGCGGTGGGCATGGCCACCAACATCCCGCCGCACAACCTATCGGAAGTGGTCAACGGCCTGATCGCGCTGATCGACAATCCGGAACTGGATGTCGACGGGCTGATGCAGTACATCCCCGGACCGGATTTCCCCACCGGCGGCATCATCAACGGCACCGCCGGCATCATCGCCGGCTATCGCACCGGCCGCGGACGCGTGCGCATGCGCGCCAAGGCCGACATCGAGGTCAACGACGACAACGGCCGCGAGTCGATCATCGTCACCGAGATCCCGTACCAGGTGAACAAGGCGCGGCTGATCGAGAAGATCGCCGAGCTGGTGAAGGAGAAGAAGCTCGAGGGCATCAGCGAGCTGCGTGACGAGTCCGACAAGGACGGCATGCGCATCTACATCGAGGTCAAGCGCGGCGAATCGGCCGAGGTGGTCCTCAACAACCTGTACCTGCAGACGCCGATGGAGTCGGTGTTCGGCATCAACATGGTCGCGCTGGTCGACGGTCGCCCGCAGCTGCTGAACCTGAAGCAGATGCTGGAAGCGTTCGTGCGCCACCGCCGCGAAGTGGTCACCCGCCGGACCATCTTCGAACTGCGCAAGGCGCGCAACCGCGCCCACATCCTCGAAGGCCTGACGGTCGCGCTCGCGAACATCGACGAGATGATCGAGCTGATCAAGACCTCGGCCAATCCCCAGGAAGCGCGCGAGCGCATGCTGGCCAAGACGTGGGAACCGGGCCTGGTGGGTTCGCTGCTCGCCGCCGCTGGCGCCGAGGCCTCGCGGCCGGAAGATCTGCCGGCCGCGATCGGGTTCGTCGACGGCCGCTACCAGCTCAGCGAGGCCCAGGCCACGCAGATCCTGGAAATGCGCCTGCACCGCCTGACCGGCCTGGAGCAGGAAAAGCTCACCGAGGAATACCGCCAGCTGCTGGACACCATCGCCGGCCTGATCCGCATCCTCGAGAATCCGGACGAGCTGCTGCAGGTGATCCGCGACGAACTGCTGAACGTCAAGGCCGAGTTCGGCGACGAGCGCCGCAGCGAGATCCGCCACAGCGAAGAAGACCTGGACATCCTGGACCTGATCGCGCCGGAAGACATGGTGGTCACGCTGTCGCATGCGGGCTACGCCAAGCGCCAGCCGGCCAGCGCCTACCGCGCGCAGAAGCGTGGTGGCCGCGGCCGCAGCGCGGCGGCGACCAAGGAAGAGGATTTCATCGACCAGCTGTGGCTGGTCAACACGCACGACACGCTGCTGACCTTCACCAGCAGCGGCAAGGTGTTCTGGCTGCCGGTCTACCAGCTGCCGGAGGCCGGCTCCAATGCGCGCGGCCGTCCGATCATCAACTGGATCCCGCTGGAACCCGGCGAGAAGGTCCAGGCCGTGGTGCCGGTGCGCGACTACGAGGAAGGCAAGTTCGTCTTCTTCGCAACGAAGAACGGCACGGTGAAGAAGACCCCGCTGACCGAGTTCGCGTTCAAGCTGGCGCGCGGCAAGATCGCCATCAACCTGGATGAGGGCGATGCCTTGGTCGGCGTGGCGCTGACCGATGGCGAGCGCGACATCATGCTGTTCGCCTCCAACGGGCGTGCCGTGCGGTTCTCTGAGTCGCTGGTGCGTGCCATGGGCCGTACCGCCACCGGCGTGCGCGGCATGCGGCTGGCGGAAGGCGCCGATGCGGAGGGCGAGGGTGAGCAGGACGAGGGCGAAGCGGCCGACGGCGAAGGCGGCACGACGATCGCCGAGGCCGGGTCCGAAGTGGTCAGCCTGGTCGTCATCGATGGCGATGGCGACATCCTGACCGCCAGCGAACGCGGCTACGGCAAGCGCACCCCGGTGATCGACTATCCGCGCAAGGGGCGCGGCACCCGCGGCGTGATTGCGTTGAAGACGACGGAGCGCAACGGCCGCCTGGTCGGCGCCATCCAGCTGTCCGACCACCACGAGGTCCTGCTGATCTCCGACGGCGGCACCCTGGTGCGCACGCGCGCGGCGGAAATTTCGCAGGTGGGGCGCAACACCCAGGGCGTCACCCTGATCCGCCTGTCCGACGGCGAGACCCTGCAGGCGGTGGAACGCCTGGACGCCTCGCTGGATGAGGACGATAGCGCCGAAGGCGGCATCGCGGCCACTCCGGCGGCGACCGACGCCAGCGACACCGCGCCGGAGGCCTGACCGGCGTACGAGGCGTGCGGGCGTTGACCCCGCCGCCTCGATCCCTGCGTTCTATACTGCCGACACGACCACGGCAGGGAATGGCACATGGGATCGGTACATCGGAACGGGACGAACGCGCGTAGCCGTTGGGTGCGCGCGTTTTTTATTGTATGCCTGGTCGCAACGGCACTGGCGGGCTGCAAGCGCAACGAGACCGGCCAATTGCCGGAGGCCAGCGGCGATCCGATCAAGGCCGAGGCGGCGAAGGTCGAGGGTTTCGCCCTTGTCGGCGCGTATCCAGACCAGCACGACGGCGATCTCGCCATCGCGCTGGAGTTCAGTCGTCCCTTGGTGAGTTCCCAGGCATTCGACGATCTGCTGGTGGTGAAGGGCGCCAACGGCGCCGTGGTGAAGGGCAGCTGGGTGCTGGACGACAAGGGCCTGATCCTGCGCTTCCCGTCAGTCGAAGCGGCGAAGGATTACGAGATCACGCTGAAGGCTGGCTTGTCGGCGGCCGACGGCACGCGCCTGGGCAAGGACGATACGCGCAAGGTGCATACCGGCGAACTGGATCCCGCCGTGGGGTTCGCTTCGCAAGGCAGTGTGCTGCCCGCGCGCGAGAGCCGGGGCCTGCCGGTGGTATCGATCAACGTGCCGGAAGTGGACGTGGAGTTCCTGCGCGTCAGCGAGAAGCAGTTGCCGAAATTCTTCGCCGAGTACCAGCGCGGCGGCCGCCGTGGCAGCTGGGACCTGGACAGCGACTACGGCGACAGCACACCCATCGGCGACCTTGCCGAGCCCGTCTATCTCAACCGGTTCGTGCTGGGCGGCAAGCCGAACGAACGCGTGCTGACCTACCTGCCGATCCAGGACATCCGCGAACTGCAGGATCCGGGCCTGTACTTCGCCGTGATGAAGCGCACCGGCAAGTTCGCGGGCGAGTTCGAGACGGCCTTTTTCACCGTCAGCGATATCGGCCTGCATACGCGTGCGTACAAGGACACCGTGTTCGTGCACACCGCGTCGCTGCAGGACGGCGCTGCGATCGGCAGCGTCGAGCTGAAGGTACTGGATGCGCGCGGCGAGGCCGTGCTCGCCGGCAAGACCGATGGCAACGGCAACGCCTTGCTGAAGTACACGCTCGATGCCGGCCACGTGCTGGTCGCCACGCGCGGCAAGGACGTGTCCATGCTGCCGTTCAACCAGCCGGCGCTGGACCTGTCCGAATTCGCCGTCGCGGGGCGCGAGCAGGCCTGGTTCGACGTGTTCGCCTGGTCGGGTCGCGACCTGTACCGCCCCGGCGAAACCGTGCGCATCTCGGCGCTGCTGCGCGACAACGACGGCAAGCCCGTGCCTGCGCCTAAGTCGGGCGCGGGGCAGCCGATCTTCCTGCGACTGAAGCAGCCGGACGGCAAGGTGTTCCGCGAGACACGCCTGCAGCCGGGGACGCAGGGGTATTTCAGCTTCGAGCAGACGATTCCAGTCGAAGCGCCCACCGGGCGCTGGCTGGTCGAGTTCCGCACCGATCCTGCCAGCAAGGAAGCGGTGCAGGGCATGGCCCTGCGCATCGAAGAGTTCCTGCCCGAACGCATGAAGCTGGACCTCGACGCGGGTCAGGCGGTGCTGAAGCCCGGCGAGCCCTTGAAGCTCAAGGCCACGGCGGCGTATCTCTACGGCGCGCCGGCCAGCGGCAACCGCTTCACCGCCAAGTTGGCCGTGGCGGTGGAGCAGCATCCGTTGGAGCAATTGCCCGGCTACTTCTTCGGTGACCCGACGCTGGAGTTGCCGAAGGAAGCCAAGGACGTTATCGACACTACGTTGCCGGAGAACGGCGTGCTGCAGGAGGACATCGCACTGCCCGCCGAGGCCAAACCGCGCAGCACCATCGCCGCCATCGTGTCCGGCAGCGTCTACGAAACCGGCGGCCGCACAGTGAACCGCACGCTCAAGCGCGTGATGTGGCCGGCGGGCGCACTGGTGGGTGTGCGTCCGCTGTTCGACGACAAGGACGGCGCCGATGCCAACGCCAACGCGGCGTTCGAACTGGTGCGCGTGGACGCCGCCGGCAAGCCGCAGCCGGCGAAGGGGTTGAAGGCCACGCTGGTGCGCGAACTGCGCGATTACCACTGGAACTACGACGAAGACGGCGGCTGGGATTACGACTTCACCCGCCGCTTCGAGAACAAGGACACCCGCACGCTCGATATCGGCGCGGGTGCGGCGAAGATCGACTTCCCGGTGGAGTGGGGCGAGTACCGGCTGGATGTGTTCGACCCGGCCACCGGCCTGACCACGCGCTATCCATTCCGCGCCGGCTGGAGCTGGGACGACCAGAATCGCGGGCTGGATGCACGCCCCGACAAGGTCAAGCTGGCCCTGGACAAGACCGGCTACAAGGCCGGCGACACGCTGAAGGTCACGGTGACGCCGCCCCACGCAGGCAAGGGCCTGCTGATGGTGGAAGCCGATCGCATGCTGTACGTGCAGGCGATCGAAGCCAAGCCGGGCAGTACGTTCTCGATCCCGGTGACGAAGGAGTGGGAGCGGCACGACGTTTACGTCACCGCCCTCGTGTTCCGCGGCGGGTCGGCGCCCAGCAAGATCACCCCGGCGCGCGCCGTGGGCGTGGCGCACGTGCCGATGGATCGTCGCGACCGTCGCGTCGCGGTCGGCCTGTCGGTACCGAAACAGATGCGGCCTGAGCAGGATCTGCGGGCCAGCGTCAGCGTGCCGGAACTCGCTGGCCAGACCGCACACGTCACCGTGTCCGCGGTGGACGTGGGCATCCTCAACATCACGCGGTTCCCGGTGCCGGACGCCAACGCGCAGTTCTTCGCGCAGCGGCGCCTGGGTGTGGACGCCTATGACATCTACGGGCGCGTGATCGAGAGCTTCGAGGGCGGGAGCGCGAAGATCCGCTTTGGTGGCGACATGGCCTTGTCGGCGTTGCCGCAGGCGAAGCGTCCGACCGCACGGGTGCAGACGGTCGACCTGTTCTCCGGACCGGTGAAGCTGGACGGCAAGGGCAATGCGCGGATCGCGTTGAGGGTGCCCGACTTCAATGGCACGCTGCGCGTGTCGGCCCTGGTGTATTCGGACACGCGCTATGGCAACCGCGATCGCGAGACCGTGGTGCGCGCGCCGATCGTGGCCGAAGCCAGCCTGCCGCGCGTGCTCGCGCCCGGCGACAAGAGCACGGTGACGCTCGACGTGCAGAACTTCACCGGCAGGACCGGCGCGTTCAAGGTGCAGGTCAATGGCGAAGGCCCGCTCAACATCGCCGAGGGCAGCCGTACCGCCGACCTGGCCGTGGACGCCAAGCGCACGCTGACCTTCCCGATCACGGCAGGCGAGGGCTACACCACCGCGCAGGTGCGGGTCCGCGTGGAGGGCAACGGCTTCAAGGTGGATCGCCGCTACGACGTGCCCGTGCGCGCGGGCTGGCCGGCGGTGCTGCGTTCCCGCACCCAGGTGCTGGACAGCCTGGCGCCGGTGGAAATGGGCGCTGGCTTCGCCGACGGGCTGATGCCGGGCTCGGTGACCGCACGCATGACGGTCAGTGCGCTGCCGCCGATCCCGTTCGCCAGTGCGCTGAAGGGGGCGTTGGAGTATCCGTACGGATGCGCCGAACAGACGACCAGCAAGGGGTATGCGGCGCTGGAGCTCGACGACGCGACGGCGAAGTTGCTCGGCATCGACGGCCTGGAGGCGAAGAAGCGGCGCGAACGCATGGAAGGTGCTTTCGGACGGCTCGCGTCGATGCAGGTGGCCAACGGCCACTTCTCGATGTGGGGCAACGACGATTACGTCAATCCGGGACTGACGCCTTACATCGCCGAATTCCTGCTGGACGCGCGCGAGGGCGGGTTCGCCGTGCCAGAGACCGTGCTGCAGAAGGCACTGACGCGCCTCAACGAGGACCTGCTGGCCGGTGGCGCGCAGTTCTATGGCTACGATCGGCGCGACCACCTCAAGTTCGCCAACCAGGCCTATGCCGGCTACGTGCTCGCGCGGGTCAACCGTGCGCCGCTGGGGACGCTGCGCGCGCTGTACGACAACGAGCGCGGCAAGACGCTGACCGGCCTGCCGCTGGTGCACCTGGGCATCGCGCTGTCGCTGCAGGGCGACCGCAACCGCGGCGCGAAGGCGATCGCGGAAGGCTTCGCCAAGACCGGTGACCGCCCCGAGTACCTCGGCGATTACGGCACCAAGCTGCGTGACGATGCATTGATGATCGCCCTGGTGCACGAGCGCAAGCTGGCCAAGCCCGAGTACGACCGCCGCACGATCTCGCTGGGTCGCGAACTGGATGCGCGCCGCAACAGCGGGTGGATGTGGCTGAGCACGCAGGAGCAGGTCGCGTTGGCGCGCCTGGGCAAGGCGCTGATGGTGGACCAGAAGAAGCTGGTGTCCGGTCAGTGGAGCATCGGCGGCGACGCCGAGGCGGTGGCGCCGGTGCGCCTGTTCGGCCGCAGCGTCGACCACGCCACGCTCGCCCGCGGCGTGCGTTTCGTGCCTGAGGGCTCGCCGCCGTTGTATGCCTCGCTGGACGTGGCCGGCATACCACGCAGCGCGCCCGCCCCGGACAACCGCCAGATCGGCATCGAACGCCGCTACTACACGACCGATGGCCAGGAGTGGAAGGGCGGCACGCTGAGGGAAGGCGAGGCGCTGATCGTGCGCGTAGGCATCACCGCGAACGTGGCGATGCCGGATGCACTGTTCACCGATCTGCTACCGGCCGGCCTGGAGATCGAGAACTTCAACCTGGGCGACGCCAAGCAGTGGACCGAGGTGGTGGTGGACGGCATCGCCATCAGCGACCGCGGCAGCGCCGCCGACGTCAAGCACGAAGAGTTCCGCGACGACCGTTACGTAGCGGCGCTGAAGCTGGACCGCGGCGATACCGCGAAGCTGTTCTACCTGGTGCGTGCGGTGACGCCGGGCACGTACACGGTGCCGCCGTCGCTGGTGGAAGACATGTACCGTCCGGATATCCGCGGTGTCGGCAAGGCCTCGCCGGCGACGATTACGGTGGTGCAGCCTTAGCGCTGGGAACGAGTGGAGAGCAACGAGGAACGAGCGCTGCAGGTGGCGAGCGGGCGGGAAATCCACGCGCTCGCCATCACTCGTTTGTCGTTTCTCGCCCTGTTGCGCTGGGCTACCATCGCCGCGCTCGTCGCGCTCCTGTGCCTCGATTTCGCTTTCCCGCCCCCACTGCCGAAAACCCGCGACACGAGCACGCTGGTCACCGCCCGCGACGGCACGCCGTTGCGCGCCTTCGCCGACCGCGACGGCGTCTGGCGTTATCCCGCGACGCCCGAAACGGTATCGCCGCTCTACCTGCAGGCGCTGCTGAACTACGAGGACCGGTGGTTCTGGCGGCATCCCGGCGTCAATCCATGGGCCCTGGCGCGAGCCGCCGGGCAGTTCGTCCGGCACGGGCGCGTGGTCTCGGGCGGCTCGACGCTGACGATGCAGGTCGCACGCATGCTGGACCGGCATTCGCGCACGCCGTGGGGCAAGGCCAAGCAGATGTTGCGGGCGGTGCAGCTGGAGGCGCATCTGTCCAAGCGCGAGATCCTCACGCTGTACCTGGAGCGTGCGCCGTTCGGCGGCACCATCGAGGGCGTGGAGGCGGCCAGCTGGGCGTATCTCGGCAAACCGGCCTCGCGCTTGTCGCATGCGGAAGCCGCGTTGCTCGCGGTGCTGCCGCAGTCGCCCAGCCGCCTGCGCCCGGATCGTCACCCCGATGCGGCGCGCGTGGCGCGCGACAAGGTCCTGCAGCGGATGGTGGACCTCGATGTCTGGTCGTCGGCGGAGGTGGAGGATGCGCGCATCGAGCCGGTGGTCGCGCGGGCGCTGCAACCGCCGCTGCAGGCGGCGCTGCTCGCCGAGCGCTTGCGTCGCGCGCACCCGCACGTGGCGCAGATCGCGTCCACACTCGATGCCGGACTCCAGCGGACCTTGGAAGAACGCCTGCAGAGTTACTTCTCGACGCTGCCGCCGCGCACCTCGGCCGCGTTGCTCGTGGTCGACAACGCCACGATGGAAGCGCGCGCCTATGTGGGTTCGGTGGCTTTCGGCGACCGCGAGCGGCTCGGCCACGTCGACATGGTGCAGGCGTGGCGCTCGCCAGGGTCGACGCTGAAGCCGTTCCTGTACGGGCTGGCGCTGGACGATGGCCTGATCCATTCCGAAAGCCTGCTGGTCGACGCGCCGCAGGCGTTCCATGGCTACCGCCCCGGCAACTTCGATGCCGCGTTCAACGGGCCGGTCAGCGCCGCCGATGCCTTGCGCCTGTCCCTCAACGTGCCGGCGGTGGACCTCCTGGACCGCGTCGGGCCGGAGCGCTTCTCCGCGCGCCTGGCGAACAATGGCCTGGTGCTGAGGTATCCGCGTGGGGCCAAGCCGAACCTGTCGCTGATCCTCGGCGGCACCGGCGCGCGTCTGGAGGATCTCGTCGGCGCGCACGCGGCGCTGAATCGGGACGGCTTGTCGGGGCGGGTGCGTTATACCACGCAGGATCCGCAGGCGGACCGTCGGCTGCTGTCGCCGGGTGCGGCGTGGATCATCCGCGAAGTCCTCGAGGCGCATCCCCGTCCCGGGTATGGCGGCGGCGTGCTCGACACCGGGCTGCGGCCCCGCGTGGCGTGGAAGACCGGCACCAGCTATGGCTTCCGCGATGCCTGGGCGCTGGGCGGGACGCGCCGCTACACTGTCGGTGTGTGGGTGGGGCGTCCTGATGGCACGCCGCTGCCGGGCCAGTACGGCGCCGTCACCGCGCTGCCATTGATGTTCGAAGTGATCGACAGCCTGCCGCGCGCACGCGCCGATGCCGAGCCGCGTGCGCGTCCGTCCGACGTCGCCGCGACCGAAATCTGCTGGCCTCTGGGATTGCCGCCCGAGCCCGAGGCGCCAGCGCTCTGCCAGCGCAAGCGCGACGCGTGGATCTTGGGTGGCAACGTGCCGCCGACCTTCGCCGAGCGCGACGCGCGCCTGTGGAGCGTAGGGCGTGAGCGTTTCGAGATCGATGCACGCAGCGGCCTGCGCCTGTCGGGCGAGTGCACGCGTCCGCACGAGGCGCGCAGCGCCGACATCGCGCGGTGGCCGGCGTTGGCCTCGCCGTGGCTGCCGGCGCAGACCCGCGCCGCGTCGCGACTGCCGGCGCTATCGCCGGATTGCCAGCCCGACGGTCGCGAGGCCATCGAGGAGCTGCGCATCGAAGGCCTCAACGACCGCGCCATGCTGGCGCGTGCGCCGGGCAGTCCGCACGGCGTGCGGTTGCAGTTGCGCGGCCTTGGCACCGACGCCCGCATCCAGTGGCTGCTGGACGGCCGATGGATCGCCGAGACGCGCGGTTTGCAGGCGTTCCAGCGCGATTTCGACGAGCCCGGCGAGCATCAGCTCACCGCGCTCGCTGACAGCGGGGCGTGGACGCGCGTCCGGTTCAACGTGCTGCGCTAGCCCTCGGACGCATCGCCAGCGCGGCGGGGCGGAAGCTCAGCCCAGCTGTTCCAGCATGTGCTCCGCGCCGGACACCTTGTATTCGCCGGGCGCTTCGACGAAGACGTGCTTCACCACGCCGTCTTCGGCGTACAGCGAGAAACGCTTGGCGCGGATGCCCATGCCGTAGGCGCTGGCGTCCATCTCCAGGCCCAGCGCCTTGGCGAGGTCGGCGTTGCCGTCGGCGAGCATCTGCAGGCCGTCCGGCACGTGCTGGGTCTTGCCCCAGGCCTGCATGACGAAGGGGTCGTTCACGGAGACGCAGAACACTTCGATGCCGCGCTTGCGGAACTCCTCGAAGTGCTGCACGTAGCTGGGCAGGTGCTTCTCCGAACAGGTCGGGGTGAACGCGCCGGGCACGGCGAACAGCACCGCCTTGCGGCCATCGAACAGGGTGACGGTATCCACCGTCTCCACGCCCTCGCGGATGCGCTTGAGGGTCACTTCGGGAATGCGCTCGCCAACCTGGATGCTCATGGGACTGCCTTTGTATGGATGAAAACTGAATGCAGTGTAGCGCGCACCGGAGGCACCTCCGTGACGGTCTTGAAACCGGGAGCCGCGTGCCTACTTTCCGGGACATGGGCGGCCGGGATGCCGGCGCCACTTTCCCGAGGAGACATCGACATGAGCATCGTGCAGTACAACCCCTGGGGCAACGCGCGTGGCCTGCAGGACGAGATCAAGCAGGTCTTCGACCGCTTCCTGGGCGAAGCCGACGCCGACCAGTCCAACGTGGTGACCAGCCAGTGGGCCCCGCGCGTGGACATCCGCGAGGACGCCGACCGGTTCGTCATCCTGGCCGACATTCCCGGCGTGGACCCCAAGGACATCGAAATCCACATGGACAAGGGCATTCTCAGTCTGCGTGGCGAACGCGCCGCGGAGAAGAAAGAGGAAGGGACGCGGTTCTCACGCGTCGAGCGCGTATCCGGCACGTTCTATCGCCGGTTCTCGCTGCCCGACAGCGCCAACCCGGACGGCATCACCGCCACCGGCAAGCATGGCGTGCTGCAGATCGACATCCCGAAGAAGCCCGAGACCACGCCGCGCCGCATCCAGGTGCAGTGAGTCCCCGGCCCGTCGCCTGCACGGCGGGCTTGCGGGCGGAGCGATAGAATCGGCCCGTGGCGCCCGCGTCGCGGGCCGATTCTTTTCCGGATGCCTGTCCTGCATGGGACGGGCATCCGCGTGATCCTGCGGAGATCCCATGCAGTTCAAGGACTATTACGCGGTGCTGGGCGTCGAGCCCTCGGCCGGCGATGCCGAGATCAAGACGGCCTACCGCCGCCTGGCCCGCAAATATCACCCGGACGTCAGCAAGGAGCCGGGGGCGGAAGAGCAGTTCAAGGCCGTCAACGAGGCCTACGAGGCGTTGCGCGACCCGCAGAAACGCGCGGCTTACGACCAGTTGCGCGCGCGCGGCTACCGTCCGGGCGAAGAGTTCCGTCCGCCGCCGGATTTCGGGCGCGGTGGACCCGGCGCGCAGGACTTCGATTTCGAGGAGATCTTCGGTGGCGCGGGCGGTGGCGGTGGTGGCTTCAGCGACTTTTTCGAAGGCCTGTTCGGCCGTCGCGGACGGGCGGAGCAGCCGGGGCCGCGAGGGCCACAGGGGCCTCGCGACTCGCGCGCCAAGCTCGCGGTGCCACTGCAGGCCGTCCACGACGGCGGCAGCGTGCGCGTCAACGTCAACGGCCGCCAGTTGGACGTGCGGGTGCCGACGGGTGTGAAGCCGGGCCAAGTGATCCGCTTGGCCGGGCAGGGCAGCCAGGGCGGCAACCTGCTGCTGGAAGTCGAGTACGCGCCGCATCCGCAGTTCGAGGTGGACGGCCGCAATATCATCCACGTGCTGTCGGTGACGCCGTGGCAGGCGGCACTGGGCGCCTCGCTCAGCGTGCCCACCCTGGGCGGCGCGGTGGAACTGAAGATCCCGCCGGATTCCGATACGGGCCGCAAGCTGCGTCTGCGTGGGCGTGGCCTGCCGGGGTCGCCGCCGGGCGACCAGATCGTCGAATTGGAAGTCACCACGCCGCGCGCGGAGACCGACGAACAACGCAAGGCGTACGCCCAGTTGGCCCAGGCCTTCGGGCAGTGATGAACGGAGAGGGTTGGCGAAAAAACCGCCAGCCCGCTTGACATGGCCGGTACGCAAGGGCGCGCGCCGGTTATCCACAGATTCGTGCAGCACTCATCCACACCCGGTGTGGACAACCTCGTCCGTGCAGCGCCCATAAAAAAACCACGCCACCCGAAGGTGGCGTGGCCGGCGACGAGGAAGTCGCTTACTTCACCTGCTTGGCGGCCGGCGCAGCCGCCGGCGCCGTCAGGCCGCGCTTCTCCAGCAGCGGCTCGATCTTCGGATCGTGGCCGGCGAAGTCGCGGAACAGCTTCATCGCATCCTGGCTGCCGCCCTGCGACAGGAGCGTCTTGCGGAAGTGGTCGCCGTTCTCGCGCTTCAGGCCGCCGTGGCTCTTGAACCATTCCACGCTGTTCGCGTCCAGCACTTCGGACCAGATGTAGGCGTAGTAGCCGGCCGAGTAGCCGCCCATGATGTGGCTGAAGTAGGGCGTCTTGTAGCGCGGCGGCACCGGTGCGTAGTTGATGCCGTCGGCGGTCAGCGCGGCGGCTTCGAACTTCATCACGCCGGCGGCGTCGGGCACCTGGTCGGCGGTGATCTGGTGCCAGCGCTGGTCCAGCATCGCGGCGCCGAGGTATTCGGTGGTGGCGAAGCCCTGGTTGAACTTGGACGCGGCGATCACCTTGTCCAGCAGCGCCTGCGGCATCGCCTCGCCGGTCTTGTAGTGCTTGGCGTAGTTGGCGAGGATCGACGGCCAATCGGCCCACATTTCGTTGACCTGCGACGGGTACTCGACGAAGTCGCGCGGCACGCTGGTGCCGCTGAAGTACGGGTACTTCACGTCCGAGAACATCCCGTGCAGGGCGTGGCCGAACTCGTGGAACGTGGTGGTCACTTCGTCCCACGTCATCAGCGTGGGTTCGCCGGCGGGCGGCTTCGGCACGTTCAGGTGGTTGGCGACCACCGGCTTGTCGCCGGTCAGGCCCGACTGCGACACGTAGGAGTTCATCCACGCGCCACCGCGTTTGGAATCGCGCGCGTACGGGTCGAAGATGAAGATCGCCAGCTGGGAACCGTCGGCGTTGAACACGTCATAGGTCCAGGTATCGGCGTGGTACTTCGGCAGGTCGGTGCGCTCCTTGAAGGTCAGGCCGTACAGCTGGGTGGCGGCGAAGAACACGCCGTTCTCCAGCACGTTCTTCATCTCGAAGTACGGCTTGAGCTGCGACTCGTCGAAGTTGTACTTCGCGGCGCGGACCTTCTCGGTGTAGAACGCCCAGTCCCACGGCGCCAGCGCGAACGTGGGCTCGCCCTTGGCCTTCTGTTCCTGGTCGATCATCGCCTGCAGGTCGGCGGCTTCGCGCTTGGCATTGGCCACGGCGGCCGGCGCCAGCTTGCCCAGCATCGCGTTGACCGCTTCGGGCGTGCGCGCGGTCTGGTCCTCCAGGCCGTAGGCGGCGTGGTTCGGATAGCCCAGCAGCTTCGCGCGGTCTGCGCGCAGCTTCATGATGCGGGAGACCAGCGCGGTAGTGTCGAACTCGCCGCCGCGGCTGCCGCGCGCGACCGAGGCCTCGTGCAGGCGCTGGCGCAGCGCACGATTGGTCAGCTGCGACTCGGGAGGCTGCCCGGTGGTGTTGAGCAGGGTCAGCACGTACTTGCCTTCCAGGCCGCGCTTCTTGGCGGCTTCGGCGGCGGTGGCGATCTGGCCTTCGGTCAGGCCATCGAGCTGCTTCACGTCGTCCACGACCACGGCCGAGGCGTTCACTTCCTTCAGCACGTTGTCGCTGAAGGTGGTGGCCAGCGAGGCCAGTTCGCCGTTCATCGTCTTCAGCGTCGCCTTGTCGGCGTCGTTGAGGTTGGCGCCCGAGCGCACGAAGCTGGTGTGGTAGCGCTCGATCAGGCGCACGCTTTCCGCGTCCAGGCCCAGGTCGTTGCGCTTGTCGAACAGCGCCTTGATGCGGGCGAACAGCTTCGGGTTGAGGCTGATGGCATCGCCGTGGGCGGCGAATTTGGCCGAGTAGTCGGCACGCAGCTTGTTGCGCGCGTCATTGGTATCGGTGCCGACCAGGTTGAAGAATACGGTGGTGGCGCGATCCAGCACCTGACCGCTCTTCTCCATCGCGATGATGGTGTTTTCGAAGGTGGGCGCAGCCGGGTTGTTGGCGATCGCATCCATTTCCTTCAGTTGCTCGGCCATGCCGGCATCGAAGGCGGGGGCGAAGTCGCTGTCCTTGATCTTGTCGAACTGCGGGTAATGCAGCGGCAGCGGGCTTTCCGCGAAGAAGGGGTTGGCGGCCTGGGTGGCCTGGGTGGCCGGCGTGGCGGCCTGGCTGTAGGCGGGCATGGCGAGTCCAAGGGTCGCGGCAAGCGCGATGGCGAGGCGGGTGGTCATGAAGCACGACGTCCTGACGAGGTAGATAGCCAAGGGTAACCCAGGGGTCCAGGCCGGACCCATGACGAAAGGCATGGGCACGCCTCCGGAAAGCCCGTCAATCTGCGGCAGAATCCCCCGAGCGCCCCCTGACGGAGAGTCCTGTGAAGCCTGTCCTTGCATTCTGCTGCGCGCTGTTGCTGGCGCCCTCGGCCATGGCCGCCGAGACCCTGAAGTACGTCGCACTGGTGGATGGCGGCAAGCAGGCGGGCGAACAGACGGTCACCCTCGGCGATGACGGCGTGACGCGCGTGGATTTCATCTTCAAGGACAACGGGCGCGGGCCGGAGTTGAAGGAGGAGTACACCCTCGCTGCGGACGGGACGTACCAGCGCTACCAGGTGAAGGGCGTATCCACGTTCGGCGCGCCGGTGGACGAGACGTTCATCCGCGAAGGCGATCGCGGCCGCTGGAAGAGCACGTCGGACACCGGAACGCATGCCTTCGTCGGTACCGCGCTTTACACGCCGCTGGGCGGTACACCCGCTTCGACCTCCGTCGCGCTGGCGGCGCTGGCCAAGCGCCCGGACGGGAAGCTGCCGCTGGTGCCGAGCGGCACGCTGACGCAGCGCAAGCTCGCTTCGATGGATATCCGCAGCGGTAGCCAGTCGCGTACGGTGGACCTGCTGGCGCTGACCGGTATCGGCTTCACGCCCAGCTTCGTCTGGGTGACCCGCGATGCCGAACCGCGCCTGTTCGCCTTCATCTATCCGGGCTTTCTGCAGCTGATCGAGGATGGTTGGCAGGCATCGGCCAACACGCTGGAAGCGCGGCAGAAGATCGCCGAGCGCGAGGCGCTGCTGGCGATGCAGCAGCGTCTGGCGCACCCGCTGCCGGGCACCACGCTGATCCGCAATGCGCGTGTGTTCGACAGCGAGAAGGCCGTGCTCGGGCCGGCGTCGGACGTGGTCGTCCGGGAGGGCCGGATCGTGTCGGTATCGCCCGCCGGGCAGGCCAAGGTACAGGCGCAGCAGGTCGTGGACGCCGGTAACCGCGTGCTGCTGCCTGGCCTGTACGACATGCACGTGCATGCGGGCAGTTGGGAGGGCGGCCTGCACCTGGCGGCGGGCGTCACCAGCACGCGCGACATGGGCAACGACAACGCGACGTTGCAGCAACTGATGGCCGAAGAAAAAGCGGGTACGCTGATGCATCCGAGGGTGATCCCGGCCGGGTACATCGAAGGCCAGAGTCCGCATTCGTCGCAGGGCGGCTTCGTGGTGAAGGACCTGGCTGGCGCGAAGCAGGCCATCGACTGGTATGCCGACCACGGCTACCCGCAGATCAAGATCTACAACTCCTTCCCGAAGGAGATCCTGCGCGACACCACCGCGTACGCGCACCAGCGCGGCCTGCGGGTCAGCGGGCATGTGCCCGCGTTCCTGCGCGCGCAGGACGTGGTGGAGCAGGGCTATGACGAGATCCAGCACATCAACCAGGTGATGCTGAACTTCTTCGTCACTCCCGAGACCGATACCCGCACGTTGGCACGCTTCTACCTGGTCGCGGACAAGACCGATGGCCTGGACTTCGACAGCAAGCCGGTGCAGGACTTCATTGCAGAGCTTGCACAGAAGCAGATCGTCATCGATCCCACGCTGGCGACGTTCGAGTTCATCCATCAGCGCGAGGGCCAGTTGTCGCCGATCGTCGCCGACGTGGCCGACCATCTGCCGCCGGACGTGCAGCGCAGCCGGCGCGCAGCCGAAATGGACATCAAGGACGACGAGACGGGCGCACGTTACAAGCGCAGCTTCGACAAACTGGTGGAGTTCACCGGCCGCATGTACCGGGCCGGCGTGCCGATCGTGGCCGGTACCGATGAACTTCCCGGCTTCACCCTGCAGCGCGAGCTGGAACTGTACGTGCAGGCGGGGCTGACGCCATCGCAGGTCCTGCAGGTGGCTACCTGGAACGGCGCCAAGTACACCCGCACGCTGGAGGATGCCGGCTCGATCACGCCAGGCAAGCGCGCCGATCTGGTGCTGGTGGACGGAGATCCGACCACGGACATCGCCGACGTACGCAAGCTCGCGCTGGTGATCAAGGGCGGGCAGGCGTACTACCCCGCCGAAATCCACGAAGCGTTGGGCATCAAGCCGTTTGCGCCTGCCCTGAGCGTGCAATCCGCTCGCTGACGCATCGGTTGTAGGAGCGACGTCAGTGGCGACCGTACACCTGGAATTCCTGGTCTGCGGTCGCGACTGACGTCGTTCCTGCGGGAGGGCAGGGCTACGTCAGGATCTCGTAACGCCGCCAGATCCACGACAACTCGTACAGCAGTGCCATCACCGCGAACGTGCCGTGGAAGCGCGGGCTGCGGGACACGATGGCGGCCAGGCTGCCGGCGATGTAGCCGGCATTGCGCACCCAGTACTCCACGCCCAGCTGTTGCGCGTAGGCATCGCCCTTGATGAGGGTGTCGCCTGCATCGACGACGAACATCAGGGCGAGCAGTCCGAAAAACCACTTGCGTCGTCCGTAGTAGTACTCGCGGTAGCCACCGCCTTCCGGCAGCGATTCCGGGAAGACCAGGGCGCACAGCAGGTACAGCAGCAGCGCGTACAGCGTGACGTAGAGGTACAGGCTGAAGTTCCAGTGCGCCTGGTGGGACAGGCTGAATTCCCACCACCAGAAATGCAGCAGGTAGACGAACATGAAGCCCGCCCAGACGAGGTGGATGCTGTAGACGCGGTGGGCATTCGGTCGTTCCACCAGTCGCGCCACGTGGCGCAGCAGATGGGTGAGGCCCAGGCCGACGATCATGCCCAACAGGATGCGGACATGGATGTAGAGGTTGGCGTGGCTGGCGGGATCGGCGGCTTCTGGCATGGGCAGCGTTCTGGATCCGGTGCGGGGCCACGTTAGCCGATCATCGGAGGCATGGACAGCGGTCGGGGCGTCGCCTTGCCCTGCGCGCGCGGGCGGTGTCTCATAGCGCCTTTCCCGGAGAGCACGCATGACCACTGCCTACGACTTTTCCGCCCAGGACATCGACGGCCGGGAGCGGTCGCTCTCGGAATACCAGGGCAAGGCGCTGTTGATCGTCAACGTGGCGTCCAAGTGCGGTTTCACGCCCCAGTACACCGGGCTTGAGGCGCTGTGGCGCGAATTCGGCCCGCAGGGGCTGGTGGTGCTCGGCTTCCCGTGCGACCAGTTCGGCCACCAGGAGCCCGGCGACGAGGCGGAGATCCGCAATTTCTGCTCGCTGAACTACGACGTGACCTTCCCGATGTTCGCCAAGATCGACGTCAACGGCGATGCCGCGCATCCGCTGTGGACGTGGTTGAAGCAGGAGAAGAGCGGGCTGCTGGGCATCGGCGCCATCAAGTGGAACTTCAGCAAGTTCCTGATCGGGCGGGACGGCAAGGTGCTCAAGCGTTATGCGCCCACCGACACGCCGGAATCACTCGCGGGGGACATCCGCGCCGCGCTCGCGTGAGCGACGTGCCCGCCAGCGGTACGCCGCTGTTCCACATCGAATTCGCGACCACCGACTACGGCCTGCGCGCCTGGGTGACGGGCGTCAACGGCACGCTGGACACCACGCTGGCGTATTGGCGCACGATCGCCGAAGAAGTGCGCCGCCTGCCGCCCAAGGGCCTGCTGGTGGTGGACGACATGGAAGGCGAGCCGCCGCCGCCGGGGCAGTTGCTGGAGTTCGTGCAGGCCATGCAGGGGCAGGGCATGGAGGCGGTCCGCATCGCCTATGTCGAACGGCATGCCGAACAGCTTGCGCAGGTGGAATTCGCCGGCCTGCTGGCCAACGAGCACGGTTTCAATGCCCGCGTGTTCGCCGACGAAACGGCGGCCGCGCTGTGGCTGCGCTACGGCGAGCGTTGACCTTCCAACCGCGACGGTGCTGCCTCCGCGAGCAGCCGCCGCGTGAGTGGCGACCACACTTTCCACGCGTGGCCGCCGTCCACCACGACCACGTGGTCCTGCGGCAGCAGGCCGGCAAGCGGCGGCATGGCACCGGCCAGCCGGTCCTGCGCGCCGTAGCCGAGCCAGACGGTCCTGGTGCGGGCCGGGTCGTGCTGCCACGATTGCAGGTGGCGCCAGAGTTCGCGCTGATAGTTGTCCGCGTCCACCTGGGCGGGAACGGGGCCCGCCCGCCACCGCTCCAGTCCGGCCTCACGTAGTTCATCGATGAGCGGCCGCTTGCCCAGGTAGGGCGCCAGCAACACCAGGCCATCTGCGTCCCCGGGATAGGCGCGGTCGTACATCAGCGTGCCCATGCCGCCCATGGAGGCGCCGAGCAGCCACACCTGTCGGTAACCCCGCTGGCGTGCCGGCGCGATCACTTCCTCGTGCAATCGTTGGGGCGCGCGTCCCTGCATGTAATAGGCGAATCCCAGACCGGTCAGCAGAACGTCCGCGTCGGTCCATGCCGCCTGTATCGCGGGCGCAATACCGCTGGCGCGCAGGGCGGCGATGTCGTCGCCGCGACCCGGCAGGACCACCACAAGACGCGTCGCCGGTCCGTCGGCGGGCACGAGCGCCTGCGGTATGGGCGCGCGTGCATTGCCGCCGCCGGGGAGGCAGGCAGCCAACCCTGCCGCCAGCAAGAACAGGCCGCCGATCCGCAGGATTCGCCGGGCGATGCTCACGGGGCGGAGACCTTCCGCTGAAGCGCTTCTTCCGGCAGCAGCTGCAGCAGTTCTTCGGTGAAGGATTCCAGGACGTCTTCCGAGTACCCGCGATGCGTCTGCGCGATCACACCGTCCTGGCCGATGATGAACATGTTGGGCAGGGCGGTCACACCGTAGCGATCACTGACCACACCGCGTTCGTCGTGCACGTAGGTGACCTTGAGGTCCTTGTTGGCGCGGATCACGGCATTGAAATCACGGCGCGGTTCCTTGAAGTTCACCGCAATGACTTCCAGGTGTTCGCGGCCGACGATGTCCTGGACCCTGGCGAGCATGGGCAGTTCGCGCCGGCACGGCCCGCACCACGAGGCCCAGAACGTCACCACGACCACTTTGCCCTGCAGGGCCGCCAGATCGACGGGGTTGCCCTCGCGATCCTTCAAGCCGATGGGCGGCGGCGTTTCCCCTATCCCGGGCTGCTTCACCGGTTCGGCGGCATGGGCATACGTTGTGACGGCCAGCAGGACCGCCAGCCACAGGCTACGCATCATTCGCTAGTCCTCCCCAGGACGTTGCGGGCGAGCGTAGCACCCCGTCGAAGACTTGTGCGGGCCCCCAAACGAGGCGGGACAGGTGGGGCCGGGGGGTTACTTCTCCACGAACGCGCGTTCGAACACGTACTGCCCGGCCGTGCCGATGCGCGGCGCCGCCGTGAAGCCGCGGCCGTCGAGCAGCGCGCGGAAGTCGGCCAGCATCTGCGGGCTGCCGCAGATCATGGCGCGGTCGTGCTCGGCATCCAGTGCCTCGATGCCGAGCGTCTTCATCATCTCGCCGCTGGCCATCAGGTCGGTCAGCCGGCCGCGGTTTGGGAAATCCTCGCGGGTGACCGCGGGGTAGTACAGCAGCTTCTCGCGGATCGTCTCGCCGAGGAACTCGTGCTGCGGCAGTTCCTTCTCGAAGTAGTCGCGGTAGGCGAGGTCTTCCACGCTTCGCACGCCGTGGGTCAGGATCACCTTGTCGAAGCGCTCGTAGGTCTCCGGGTCCTTGATCACCGAGAGCCAGGGCGCCAGGCCCGTGCCGGTACCCAGCAGGTACAGGTTGCGGCCGGGGTGCAGGTCGCTGATCAGCAAGGTGCCGGTGGGCTTGCGGCCGATCAGCACGGAATCGCCGGGCTTGATGTGCTGCAGGCGCGAGGTCAGCGGACCGTTGGCCACCTTGATGCTGAAGAACTCCAGCTGCTCTTCCCAATTGGCGCTGGCGATGGAATAGGCGCGCAGCAGCGGCTTGCCGTCCACTTCCAGGCCGATCATCACGAACTGGCCGTTCTCGAAGCGGAAGCCGTCGTCGCGGGTGGTGGTGAAGCTGAAGTAGGCGTCCGTCCAGTGACGGACATCGAGCACCGTCTCGGTGCCGAACGCGGAGGACATGAGGGGGTCTTGGCTATCGAATCAACGGCCTATTGTAGCCGACGTCGCCACGCCGGCCTTGATCGAACTCAATCGTGCCGCGCGGGAGTGCCCGCGTCCGGCTCGGGAACCACATGGCCGCGCTGGTGGAAGTACAGCTGCTCGGCGACCCTGCGCATGAAGGGCGTCCTCAGCGCCAGATCGAATGGCGCGTCGAACTGCAGCCGATCGAAGGCCCAGCGCAGCGCGCGTTTGGTTCTGAAAGCCGCTACGGCGTCCGTCGCGACGGGCATATCGTCATCGACGCAGGAGTGCAGGCGGTGCGCGATGGCCTCGCCAACCGCGCTCCCATGGCGCAGGCCGGCATGGATGCCGCCGGCGGTGACCGGCGATACCATGCCTGCCGCATCGCCAGCGAGCAGCACGCCTCTCCGCTGCCGCGGATGGACGGGTCCGCCGCAGGGAATCAGGCCGGCGCGGACGCTGCTCGGACGCCGCGATCCGGGCAGTCCCGTCATCACGGCGGTATGGCGAAGGAAGCCCTCGATGTCCGGCACGACGGTCGAGCCGGGCAGATGCCGGCGCGCCAGTCCCGCTTGCACGCCGGTCGGCGTCTGGGCCACCCAGCCGATATAGCCTGGCGCGTAGCGCTTGCTGATGAAGCAGTGCAGGGCACTGGGCTCGCGGAGCGCCGCACCATCGAATTCGTATTCGACGCCGTACAACCATTGATCCACGCGACCCAGCCCAAGGCGCGTCGCCACGCGCGATGTCGCACCGTCGGCGCCCACGAGCCAGCGTGCGCGCCCGATCCCGGGCAGCCGCCAGTGAGCTCCGATCCGCACCGCATCACGGAACGGCGCGCCCAAGCGCAAGGCGATGCCGCGATCCACGAGCCCTTCGCCCAGCCAGCGCATCAGGGCGGGCGTGTCCGTGGTGTGGAAGCGGTAGCCGGGCGCGGCGAGCAGCAGGCTCCGGAGATTGGGCGCATACAGCCGTGCGTGCGGCACGGCACGCACGAGCCGCGCGGGCAACCCGGCCAGGCAGGGATGAAGCAGCGCCTCATCCACCAGGATGCCGGTCGTATGGAGGCGTTCGCCCAGATCGCGCTTGCGATCAATCACGCAAACGCGCGCGCCGTGTTGCGCGAGGGCATGGGCGCATGCGATGCCGGCGAAGCCGGCCCCCACCACGATGACGTCGTAATCCGTTTCCTGCACGCGCGCGGCTGCCCAGTATCTCGGGAGCGTCCAAGATGCGTCGCGTCTGCGTAGTCGCCATGAAGCGACGGTGAAGCTTCGGAAACTCCGTGTGCCTCAAAAAAAGGAAGGCGCCCCGCAGGGCGCCCTCGTTCCACTCAGCAGCTCGCTCAACCGTGGCCGCCACCGCGCGGACCGCGCTGGCCGCCGCCGCCGGGTCGTCCACCCGGGCCGCGACCACCGGCGGGACGACCACCCGGACGCGGACCTGCATGCTGCGGCCGATTGCCGCCGCCAGGACGCCCCTGCGGACGCGGACCACGAGGCTGCTGGCCGTAGGGATTGAATCCGGGGTTTGCGTGGTCGGACGGGAAACTCGGCGCATTGCCGGGATGGCCGTATGGGCGCGCCGCACGCTGCGGCTTGCCGGCACCCTGTGCTCCACGCGGGCCGCGCTCGGCGGCGAAGCCACCGCCGCGGTCGTTGCCGAAGCGATCGCCACCGAAGCCGGCACCCGCACCCGCACCTGCGCCGGGACCGCGCTTGCCACCGGGCTTGCCGCCAGCGCCAGGACGACCGCCGGGCTTGCCGCCGTAGGGCTTCTTCGCGCCGCCGGGACCGGCGTTGCGGTGACCGGCAGGGCCGGTGTCCACGCCGTCCGGCACGTACCAGCTGCGGAACGCCGCGGGATTGCCATCCGGCAGGGGCTTGGGGCCCTTCGGCGTGCGCTGTTTGAACGGCTTCTGCGACTGACGGGCGGCTTGTTCGCCGCTGACGGTCAGGCCCCCGTGCGGCTTCTTGCCGCGGCCACGGCCGCGGTCTTCGCGTACATGGTCGAAGCGGCGCAACTCGCGGCCTTCATCGGCCGTGTTGTGGCCGTTGACGTAGGCGCTGCCGCTGCGGCCGCCCCCGAGATGTACGGTGGACTTGGAGGCCTTGCGCTGGCCGATGACCGGTTGCAGCGTCAACGCGGCGGGCGCGCCGTCTTCCAGGCCCAGGTCCTTGCGCAGCGCTTCGACCTGCGCGTCCGGCAGTTCCTGCGACTGGCCGCGCAGCAGCGGCTGCGGCAAGCTGACCTTGCCGTAACGCACGCGCTTCAGGCGGCTCACCTGGCAGCCCTGCGATTCCCACAGGCGGCGCACTTCGCGGTTGCGGCCTTCCTTGACGACCACGCGGAACCAGTCGTGCGAGTCGGTACCGCCGATGCGTTCGATCTCGTCGAACTTGGCCGGGCCGTCGTCCAGCGCCACGCCGCGGCGCAGGCGGTCGACGATATTGTCCGGCACGCTTTCCTGGCCCTCGGGCGCACGCACGCGGACCACGTACTCGCGCTCGACTTCGTACGACGGGTGCATCATCGCGTTGGCGAGTTCGCCATCGGTGGTGAGGAGCAGCAGGCCGGTGGTGTTGATGTCCAGGCGGCCGATCGCGATCCAGCGCGCGCCCTTCAGCGCAGGCAGGGCTTCGAAGATCGTCGGACGACCCTCGGGATCTTCGCGGGTGGTCACTTCGCCTTCCGGCTTGTTGTAGATCAGCACGCGGGCCGGTTCGGTGAGCGCGCTGGCGACGAAGGTCTTGCCGTCCAGTTCGATCTTGTCGCCGGCCTTGACCGACAGGCCGGTCTGCGCGGTTTCGCCATTGACCTTGACCAGGCCGTCGGCGATGCGCTGTTCCAGCGCGCGGCGCGAGCCCAGGCCGGCTTGGGCGAGCACCTTGTGCAGGCGTTCTTCCAGGCGGGACGCTTCGACCGGTGCGCTCTCACGCTTCAGGGACAGTTTGCCCAGCGTGGTCTTCTTCGGGGTGTTGCTCATTGCTTCTGCTCCGACGGTGCCCGGCCTTCCTCGTCGGAAGCAGCGGCGTCGTCATCTTGGGGGTGGGAGTCATCGGGCTCACCGGCGTCTTCGCCGGTGTCGTCCGATGCGGTGTCTTGATGGTCTTCGTTGTCGCCGTCGTCGTTCGACGCGGCAGTCTCATCGCCGCCGTGGTCGGCGTCGTCTTGCTCGTCCGCCGGCGCGTCGCCGCTGGCGATGCTGACCGGCAACGGGGCGCCGTCCAGCGGCAGCTGCGGTTCCAGTTCGCCGATGTCGCGCAGTTCGGACAGCGGCGGCAGTTCGTCCAGGCGCTTGAGCCCGAAATAATCCAGGAAACCCTTGGTCGTGCCGAACAGCGCCGGTTTGCCCGGCACATCGCGATGGCCGACCACGCGGATCCATTCGCGCTCTTCCAGCGCCTGGATGATGTTGCTGCTCACCGCCACGCCGCGGACCTGTTCGATCTCGCCGCGCGTGATCGGCTGGCGGTAGGCGATCAGGGCCAGCGTCTCCAGCGTGGCGCGGGTGTACTTGGTCTTGCGCTCGGTCCAGAGGCGGGCGACCCAGCCATGCACGTCGGCCTTGACCTGGTAGCGATAGCCCGACGCCACTTCGACCAGTTCGACGCCACGGTCGGCGCAAGCCTCGGTAAGCTGCTGCAGGGCGGCTTCGACGCTGCCTTCGGGTGCAGGTTCCTCTTCGGGAAACAGGCCATGCAGCTGCGCCAGCGTCAGCGGCTGGGTGGCCGCCATCAGCGCGGCTTCCACGATGCGGTTGATGAGCGATTGATCCATGCGGTCCTGTCGTTCGGGCAGGCAGCGGGCGTGGGCGCCGGCTGCGTCAGGGGGTGTCGTTGGCGGCGTCGGTATCGTCGAATTCGCTGGAGAACTGCAGCGGTTCGTTGGTGTTGTTCAGGGCGAGCGACTTGATGTAGATCGGCGCGAGCGGGGCTTCCTGCACGATGTCGAGCAACTGCTCCTTGGCCAGTTCCAGCATGGCGAGGAAGGTCACCAGCACGCCCAGCTTGCCTTCCTCCACCGTGAACATGCTTTCGAAGCGGTGGAACTTGCCATCCTCCAGCCGCGTCAGCACGTCGCCCATGCGCTGGCGCACGCTCAGCGCTTCGCGCTTGATGGCATGGCCGCTGAAGAGCTCGGCGCGCTTGAGCACGTCGTGCAGCGCCAGCAGCATTTCCTTCAGTTCCACCGGCGGCGGCAGCTTGACCGCCGCCCGGTCCGGCACGTGCGCATGCACGGGCGTGGTGTCGCGATCCTGGCGGGGCAGGGCGTCCAGGTCCTCGGCGGCCTGCTTGAAGCGCTCGTATTCCTGCAGGCGGCGCACCAGCTCCGCGCGCGGATCGCCCTCCTCGCCTTCTTCCGATACCGGTCGCGGCAGCAGCATGCGCGACTTGATCTCGGCCAGGATCGCGGCCATGACCAGGTACTCGGCCGCCAGTTCGAACCGCAGTTCCTGCATCACGTTGATGTAGTCCACGTACTGCCGGGTGATCTCGGCGACGGGGATGTCCAGAATGTCCAGGTTCTGCCGGCGGATCAGGTACAGCAGCAGGTCGAGCGGGCCTTCGAAGGCGTCGAGGATGACTTCCAGCGCGTCCGGCGGGATGTACAGGTCCTGCGGAATCTGCAGCACCGGCTGCCCATGCACGACCGCCAGCGGCATTTCCTGCTGCTGCGGATGCGTGGACGGGTTGGACGGAGTCGCGTCGGACGCGAGTTCTGGGCTCATCAAGAAACAGCCATCGTGCTAATCACAGCCTCGGCATGCGTAGGGCGCGCGGCAGGGGCGGCGCGGTTCCGGCAATGCGCTAACAACATCATGCGTCGCAGGGCGAACGCTTCCCTTACAGCAACCAGCAATGCACACCGCGGGAGCCGCGGGGGCGGACAGCGAGAGGTCGTCGGGCGCGGGCGGGTGGGGGCAGCGAATCAAACGTCCCGGTGGTCCCCGTGGAGGGGTGGGCGGACCGTGGTGGCCGGTGCCTCCCCTGGACGGGCCGCTGCTTCCGGCCGTGCAATGGAGGACAGGGTAAGCGCTGGCCGGGACGGTGTCCAGCACCGTGCACCGGGTGGGCACGTACAATTCAGGCTTCGACTCCGGAGTGAAGACCATGTGGTATGCCATTGAAGGCCATGACGCGGCCGACGTCCTGCCCAGGCGCCTGGAAGCCCGCGCGGCCCACCTGGCCCGCTTGACCGCCCTGCGCGATGAAGGGCGCCTGCTGCTGGCCGGTCCCTGTCCGGCGATCGACGCAGAGGACCCGGGCCCGGCCGGTTTCAGCGGCAGCATCGTTATCGCCGAGTTCGACTCCCTTGAGGAAGCCCGCGCCTGGGCCGACGCGGACCCCTATGTCGCGGCCGGGGTGTATGCCAGGGTGGACGTGCGCCCGTTCCGCAAGGTCCTGCCGTGAACAGGATCGAGCGGATTCGAGATGCGCTGGCGGTGCTGCAGCCGACCTTGCTGGATGTGGTGGACGACAGTCATAAGCATGCCGGCCACGAGGGTGCACGCGATGGCCGCGGTCATTTCACCGTGCGGATCGTCAGTCCGGCCTTCGCGGGCAAGGCCCCGCTGGCGCGGCATCGGGCCGTCTATGTCGCCCTGGGCCAGATGATGCAGACCGACATCCACGCCTTGGCCATCGAGGCCCGGACCCCGGACGAGGCGGGCTAAGCCGCGCGACGTTTTCCGGCACTGCCGCATGCAGTGCGCTGTGAAAACGTTTACATTCGCCCCCTTTCGCATCGCCGGGAGGGCGCCATGACCCGAAACCACCACCCCCTTGCTCTCAACCCCTTGCGGGTCGGTCTGTTGGCCGCGCTGATCGCCGCGCCTGTCGCGGCCAAGCCCCCGGTCTACGCCACGTCGGCCGAAACCGCGTTCGTCGACGCCTTGCTGGCGAAGATGACGGTGGAGGAGAAGCTCGGTCAGCTGAACCAGCCCCCCGGCGTTGGCAACAACACCGGCCCGGCCGCGATGGCGGGCAACGAGGACCAGATCCGCCGCGGCGAGATCGGCTCCTACCTGGGCACCCAGGGGGCGGCGCTGACCTGCCGTCTGCAGAAGATCGCAGTGGAGGAGTCCCGGCTCGGCATCCCCCTGCTGTTCGGCTACGACGTGATCCACGGCCACAGGACCGTCTTCCCGGTGCCGCTGGGCGAGTCATCCAGTTTCGATCCGGACGAGGTCCAGCACGCCGCGCGCGTCGCCGCGATCGAGGCCGCGGCGCACGGCATCCATTGGACCTACGCACCGATGGTCGACATCGCGCGCGACCCGCGCTGGGGCCGCATCGTGGAAGGCGCGGGTGAGGATCCGTATCTGGGTTCGGTGCTTGCCGCCGCCCGGGTGCGCGGCTTCCAGGGGGACGACCTGCGCAAGCCAGACGCGGTGCTGGCGACGGCCAAGCACTTCGTCGCCTACGGCGCGGCCGAAGCGGGGCGCGACTACAACGTAGCCGACATTTCCGAGCGTACGTTGCACGAGGTCTACCTGCCGCCGTTCAAGGCGGCCGTCGATGCGGGTGCGCAATCGATCATGGCCTCGTTCAACGAGATCGCTGGCGTACCCATGCACGCGCATCGGCCGTTGATCCAGGATCTGCTGCGGAAGGAATGGGGCTGGGACGGCCTGCTGGTGAGCGACTACACCGGTGTGATGGAACTGATGCCGCACGGTGTAGCGGCAAACCCGGAACAGGCCGGCGCGCTGGGCCTGCGCGCCGGCGTCGATGTCGACATGGTCAGCCAGATCTACGTCAAGGATCTGCCGGCGGCCGTCAAGGCCGGCCGCGTGCCGATGGCCGAGGTGGATGCCTCGGTGCGCCGCGTGCTCAACGCGAAGTACCGGCTGGGCCTGTTCGACGATCCGTACCGCTCCTGCACGCCGGACGGCGCGCGCGAGCGCGCGCTGACGCTGACGCCGGACCACCGCGCCGCCGCGCGCCGCATGGCGCAGAAGTCGATGGTGTTGCTGGAGAACGAAGGCGACGTGCTGCCCCTGTCGAAGTCCATCCGCACGCTGGCAGTGATCGGCCCGCTGGCCGACCATCGCCGCGCGATGCTAGGCAACTGGGCGGTCGCGGGGCGCGAGGAAGACGCGATCACGCCGCTGGAAGGCCTGAAGGCCGCGCTGGGCGACAAGGCGCGCCTCATCGTGGCCAAGGGCGCCGACATCGACAGCCAGGACACCTCCGGCTTCGCCGACGCCGTTGCGGCGGCCAAGCAGGCGGACGCGGTGGTGATGTTCCTCGGCGAACACCCGGACATGAGCGCGGAGGCCAACAACCGCACCACGCTCGACCTGCCGGGCGTACAGGAGCAACTCGCGCTCGCGGTGGCCGCGACCGGTAAGCCCTTCGCGCTGGTCTTGCTCAACGGGCGACCGCTGTCCATCGGCGGCCTCAAAGGCAAGGTGCCGGCGATCCTAGAAGCGTGGTTCCCGGGTGTGGAGGGTGGCCCGGCGATTGCCGATGTGCTGTTCGGCGACGTGAACCCGTCGGCCAAGCTGCCGGTGACGTTCCCGCACAACGTGGGGCAGGTGCCGATCTATTACGCGCACAAGAACACCGGCCGTCCGCCGCGCGAGGAAGAGAAGTACACCAGCAAGTACCTCGACGTGCCGTGGACGCCGCTCTATGCCTTCGGCCATGGCCTCAGCTACACGACGTTCCGATACGACGCGCCGGTCGTGTCGAAGAAGACGCTCGCGCCGTCCGCCCTGGCGCAACAGGTCAGCGTGCGCGTCACCAACTCCGGCAAGCGGGCGGGCGAAGAGGTGGTGCAGCTGTATGTGCGCGACGACGTGGCCAGCATTACGCGCCCGGTGAAGCAACTGCGTGGCTTCCAGCGCGTCGCGCTGAAGCCGGGTGAGTCGAAGGTCGTCACCTTCTCGCTCGGCTTCGATGACCTGTCGATGCTCGACGACCGCATGCAGCGCGTGGTGGAGCCGGGCACGTTCACTGTCTTCGTCGGCGGCAGCTCGGATATGACGCGCGAAGCAAAGTTCGAGGTCGCGGCCAAGTAAATGTGGCGTTGCAGTGGGCGTGAATATGCTGCAGCGCAAAATACTTACGAATACCTGCTGGCTTATGTAAGTACATGAATTTCAAGTGTTTTCTGGTTTGAATAACGCGGGCTTTACACGTTTCCGTGAAAACGGTTACAGTCCGCGCCACTTGTAGCAGTCATCACCGCGGAGGGGCGGGGAATGGCGCGAACCTCGGTCACCATCAAGGATGTCGCACGTGAGGCACGGGTTTCCGTGGCGACCGTGTCGCGTGCCTTGAACGGACACGAGAACGTCGCCGAGTCGGTGCGCCAGCAGGTGCTGGCCACCGCCGACCGGCTGCGCTACCAGCCCCATGCCGCCGCCCGCAGCCTCAGCAGCCGCCGCACCCAGACCATCGGTGTGGTGCTCCCCGATCTGTATGGCGAGTTCTTCTCCGAACTGATCCGCGGCATCGACTTGGTGGCGCGTGCGCGCCGTCAGCACCTGCTGGTCTCGAGCTACCACGGCCATCCGGAAGAGCAGGGCGAAGCCTTGCGCGCGATGCGTGGGCGCGTGGATGGCCTACTGGTGCTTTCGCCCTACACCGACCAGCCGGGTTTCCTCGTGGACAACCTGCCGTCATCGCTGCCGGTCGTCCTGATCAACACCGATGTGCAGGAAGCGGCGTACCCCGCGCTGACCATCGATAACTACAGCGCCGCCGTCGCCATGGTCGAGCACTTGGCGCAGGCCGGTCATCGCCGCATCGCCTTCATCGGCGGCCCGGAAGGCAACTTCGACGCACGCGAACGCCTGCGCGGCTACCGCGACGCCCTCGCGCGCTTGGTGCCTGGCGCGACGCCGTTGGAGTTCGCGGGCGATTTCAGCGAATCCGCCGGTTACGAGGCTGGAAAGCGGATCGCGCAGATGCAGGAAAAACCGCAGGCCGTGTTCGCGGCCAACGACATGACGGCGCTCGGTTGCCTGTACGCCTTCAACGAAGCCGGCGTGCGCGTGCCGCACGACGTCGCGCTCGCGGGCTTCGATGACATTCCGTTGGCGCGCTTTGTTCACCCGACCTTGACCACGATGCGGGTCAGTATCGCGGAGTTGGGTGGGCAGGCGATGAGCCGGCTGCTGGACACGATCGATTCCGATGGCGAGCGCGTGGCGCCGTCGGCGACGCTGGTTCCCGAACTGATCGTGCGGGAATCGAGCATCGGAGCGGTGCCCCAGGCGAAGAAGTAGCAAGGAGAGGCACCCGCTTTTTTTTGGGTGGGCTTGTAACCGATTACAGGCGGCATCAAGCCAGCCCCGCAATGAAACAACTTTTTGGAGGGAGAGAGCCAATGAAGCATCGCAACCGTTCCACAACCCAACCCAAGCGCAAGCTGCTGACCTGTGCGCTCGCCAGCGTGCTGGTCATCGCGAGCGGCCATGCCATCGCGCAGTCGTCCAATGCCACGCTGCGTGGCAAGGCTGAAGCCGGTGCGCAGGTGACTGCCGTCAACACCGCCACGGGCACCAAGCGTCAGGTGACCGCGACCGCCGACGGCAGCTACGCGCTCGTCGGCTTGGCGCCGGGCACCTATAAGGTTACTTCCGGTGGTGCCGAACGCACGGTGACCCTGCAGGTCGCCACGTCGGTCAATCTGGATCTTGCTGGCGCCGCGCCGGCCGCTCCGACGGGCGATGCGACCACGCTGGACACCGTCCGCGTATCGGCGCCGCCGCTGCAGGAGGTCAAGACCTCCGAAGTCGGCACCAACGTGTCGCTCAAGCAGATCAATACCATCCCGCAGCTGACGCGCAACTTCCTCGAGTTCGCCGACACCGTACCGGGCATGCAGTTCGAGACGGACTATGCTTCGGGTCAGTCCAAGCTCCGCGGTGGCGCGCAGAAGACCAGTGCCATCAACGTCTACATCGACGGCGTTGGTCAGAAGAACTACGTGCTGACGGGTGGCGTTGCAGGCCAGGACCAGAGCGCGGGTAATCCGTTTCCGCAGCTGGCGATCGGCGAATACAAGGTGGTGACCTCGAACTACAAGGCGGAGTTCGACCAGGTTGGCTCGGCAGCCATCATTGCCCAGACCAAGTCGGGGACGAACGAGTTTAAGGGTGAGCTGTTCACCCGCTACACCAATACCTCGATGCGCCAGCCGACAGTGGGCGAAGTCGCTGCTGGTGAAGAAAAGGATCAGACCAAGCAGAACGAGTATGGCTTTGCCTTGGGCGGCCCGATCATCCAGGACAAGATGCATTTCTTCTTCAGCTACGAAGCGAAGGATTTCATCCTCAACGTCAGTCCGGTGGCTGCACCCGCCGATCGCTCCAACTATGAGGCGTTTCTTCCGGAGCGCATTCGCGCACAATTGGGGCCGACTACGTCTCCGTTCAACGAAGACCTGTACTTCGGCAAGATCAGCTGGGATATCGGCGACAACGATCGACTGGAACTGTCGGCTAAGTATCGCGACGAGGAAGGCGTCAGTGGCAACGGCGGTACGACCACGGACAGCGCCGCCAAGGTCAATTTCAATACCGACAAGCGCTACGATCTCCGCTGGATGCATTACGGTGAGACTTTCCTCAATGAAGCGCGCGTCACGTACGAAGATTCGCTCTTCAATCCGGCGGCGTACGTCATCGGCAATCAATCGGTCTTCACACGCGGCCTGCGCGAGAACGAGGTCCTGATAACCAGCGACTCCACCAGTGCGTTGTCGATCCAACGCAAGGGGCAGAAGGGTCCCGCGTTCCAGAACGACCTGACCTTTAACTCGTTCGAATGGATGGGCGACCACGTCGTCAAGATGGGTGTGAAGTTCAAGTCGGTCGAGTTGACGCAGAGCGAGAACTCCGCCATCAATCCGACGTTCCGTTATGCCGTCAACGACGGCTCGGAGACGCCCAGCCCGTACCTGCCTATCGGTACTAACACGATCCCCTATCAGGTGAATTTCAACGCTCCCTTCGAAGGGGCCTCGCCGATCGTCACCACCAAGGCGAAGCAGTACGGCATCTACATCCAGGACGACTGGGATGTCACGGATCGCCTGCAGTTGAACCTCGGCCTGCGCTGGGATTACGAAGAGATCCCGTCCTACCTCGATTTCCAGACTCCGCAGGAAGTGGTGGATGCATTGTACGGCCCGGGTACGGGCAGCAATTCGGGCGGTGTCTATGCCGACCAGCTGCGCGCCGGTGGCATCAATATCGAGGACTACATCAGCACCGGCAACAACCGCGAGGCCGACAAGAACAACTGGGCACCGCGCCTGGGCTTCTCGTACGACCTGACCGGTGACGAGCGCTGGGTGCTGTTTGGTGGCGCGGGCCGCAGCTACGACCGCAACCTGTACGACTACATGGGGCTGGAACAGGTCAAGTCTGCGCTTTCCACCTACCGGATCAATTTCGTCGAGAGCTCGGGCTGCGCTCCGGTTTCCGCCACGTGTGTGAACTGGGATCCACGCTATCTCAATGGCATGGGTGAGCTCTATACACTGGTCGATGCGCGGAATCGCAACGGCGAGATCGATCTGATGAACAACGATCTGGTCACGCCCTATTCCGATCAGTACTCGCTCGGTATCCGCGGCACTATCGGCGAGTGGAACACCTCGGCGACCGTGGCATATATCCACAGCAAGGAAGGGTTCGTCTTCACCTTGGGCAATCGCTACCCCAATGGCAACTTCTACGATGCGCCGTCCTGGAACGCCAACGATATCGCGCAGCCGTGGGAGCATTCGCCGCCGGGCTTCGGTTCGCTGATTCTTGGCGACAACGGTATCGAAACCAAGACGACCCAGCTGTTGTTGTCGGCCGAGAAGCCGTACACGGAAGAATCGGGCTGGGGCTTCACCGCGGCTTACACGTTCTCCCGCGCAAAGGGCAACCGCGGCGGCGACGAACACTACTCCTTCGATGCACCGACGATCGATGCGTATCCTTTCATCGACTTGAAGGCTGTGCCGCGCCACCGCCTGGTAATGACAGGCATCTACGACCTGCCTTGGGGCTTCACGGCTTCCGCGAAGGTCACGCTGGCCACGCCGCCGCCGCTCAACTCCGTTGTCGGCTGGTGGGAGTACGGCTCGGCCACGGCGGTTCCGCCGCTGATCGTCTCCGTCGATACTCCCGGGACGCTGGGTACCAAGCAGCTGGATCTGTCGCTGTCCAAGCGTTTCGATATCGCCGAAGACATGGCATTTGAAGTGCGTGCGGACATGATCAATGCGACCAACGCCAAGAACTACAGCACGTATCGCACGACGTGGGGCTCGGGTGGCGTATACGATCCGGAGACGAGCGTGGTCAGCTCGGGATCTGGCGTCAATAGTTACTCGCCGCCGCGCACACTATTCGTCAGCGCGCGTCTGACCTGGTAACAGAGTGTCGTCATCGGCCATGTTCGGGACCCGCGCAAGCGGGTCCCGTCATTTGGGGGAGGGGAGATGGACGGGAATTCGATTCGCGAGATCGTGGTGGTGGGCGGCGGTTCGGCCGGCTGGA
Source organism: Pseudoxanthomonas sp. G3 (assembly GCF_057654715.1). Lineage (NCBI taxonomy): Bacteria > Pseudomonadati > Pseudomonadota > Gammaproteobacteria > Lysobacterales > Lysobacteraceae > Pseudoxanthomonas > Pseudoxanthomonas sp. G3. Next base: position 2,404,027 of record NZ_CM172805.1, on the reverse strand, counting down.
TGGCCGCGGCAGCCTTGGTGAGACATCTCGATCGCAGCTGCAAGGTCCGGCTGGTCGAGTCCGACGAGATCGGCATCATCGGCGTCGGCGAGGCCACGGTGCCGCACATCCGCACGTTCAACGCGCAGGCACTGGGGCTGGATGAAGCCGAGTTCGTGCGGGCCACGCAAGGCACGTTCAAGCTCGGCATCGAGTTCCGCGACTGGGCGCGCATCGGCGATCGCTACATGCACGGCTTTGGCACGGTGGGCCATGATCCAGGCCCGGCGGCCTTCCATCACTACTGGTTGCGCCTGCTGCTGGCAGGAAAGGACGTCGGCGACATCGGCGCCTACCAACTGCAGACGGTGGCGTCACGCGAAGATCGATTCCTCCCGGGCGCAAACGATGTTCCGCCCACCTCGCCGCTGGCTTCGGTGGCCTACGCCTACCACTTTGACGCCACGCTCTACGCCCGCTACCTGCGTGGATTCGCGGAGGGGCAGGGCGTGGAGCGGATCGAAGGCAAGGTCGTCGATGTGGAGCTTCGTCCCGAAGACGGCTTCGTCTCGGCGGTGGTCATGGCCGATGGCCGACGGGTCGAAGGCGATCTCTTCATCGATTGCTCCGGTTTCCGTGGCTTGCTGATCGAACAGGCGCTCAAGACCGGTTACGAGGACTGGAGCCAGTGGTTGCCCTGCGACCGTGCCGTGGCCGTGCCGTGCGCGCGCGTGGGCGACCCGACGCCGTACACGCGCTCGACGGCGCGCACCGCCGGCTGGCAATGGCGGATTCCCTTGCAGCACCGCACGGGCAACGGATTGGTGTACTGCAGTCGGTTCCTCAGCGAGGACGAAGCGGTCGGCACCTTGCTGGCCAACCTCGATGGCGAGGCACAGGCGGACCCACGGCCCCTGCGATTCGTGACCGGCAAGCGGAAGCAGTTCTGGAACCGCAACGTGGTGGCGGTTGGACTTGCGAGCGGCTTCATGGAACCGTTGGAGTCGACCAGCCTGCTGCTGATCCAGACCGCGATTCTTCGCTTGCTGGACATGTTTCCGCGTCAGGGTATCGATCCCGGGCTGGCCGCCCGTTACAACGCGCGCACGCACTTCGAGTACGACCACATCCGGGATTTCCTGATCCTGCATTACAAGGCGGTCGAGCGCGATGAGCCTTTCTGGAAAGAATGCCGCGAGATGGCCATCCCCGATACGCTGCAGGCCAACATCGACCTGTTCCGCAACAGCGGGCGCTTCTACCGCGACGGTGAGGAGTTCTTCGCCCTGCAGAGCTGGGTCCAGGTGATGCTGGGCCAGCGCATCGTGCCGACCGCATATTCGCCACTGGTCGATCGCCTCTCGGAAGCCGAGGTCGAGGCTTTCGTGGCCAATGTCAGGCAGACGATCGACCGTTGCGTGCAAGCCATGCCCAAGCATCAAGCCTTCATCGAGCGGCATTGCCGGGCGCCGGCAATTCCCTGACCCCCTGATAGCCTTTGCAGACGTTGCAGTGCAGCATGGCGGGCCTTCAGTTTCTTTCGGGAAAACAATCGCTTGCAGCACGCAAGATCCACGGTTGGCCGCTTTTGCCATGGTCGATGAAAACGGTTACATTTTCGTGGCGAGATCTCATCCGTGGAGGGCGGACGTGACGCACGAGAGGCTGACCCGAGGCATGTCGCACGCAGGTGCGACGAGCCTGGAGCGAAACACACCGGTCGATCCGGTGACGGGAGCCCGTGCCTTCTCCGCCCGCTGCCTGATCGGCAACGAAATCCCACTTTTCTACTGACCGTCGGCGAAGCCCGTCCGTCGTATGGCGCACGGTGTTTCGCTCCTGCATGTAACCGTTTACAGCCCAGCACGATGACCACGAACGAAGCTCGCTTTCCGTTGACCCGCAGCATCACGGCGCTCCTCTTCATGCTGGCGATCGCCGCCTGCCAGAGGACGCCGGAGCCTGCGCCGAAGCCCGCGGCCACGCCAGCCCCGCCCGTGGTCGCCGCAAAACCCGAGCCGCCGGCCAAACCCGAGCTTCCGCCGCTGTTCCGCGATATCGAGCGCCGCACGTTCCAGTTCTTCTGGGACACGACCAACGAAGTGAATGGACTGACGCCCGACCGCTATCCGTCGCGCCCTTTCGCGAGCATCGCCTCGGTCGGCTATGCGTTGACGGCGTACCCCATCGGCATCGAGAACGGCTGGGTGAGCCGCACGCAGGCGGTGGACCGTACGCTGACCACGCTGAAGTTCCTGCGCGATCTGCCGCAAGGCGCGCAGAAGGAAGGGCGGGCCGGTTACAAGGGTTTCTACTATCACTTCCTCGACATGGACACCGGCCAGCGCTTCAACACTTGGGTCGAACTGTCCAGCGTGGATACTTCGCTGCTCATGATGGGCGTGCTGTTCGCGCAGTCCTACTACGACCGCGACGACGCGCGTGAGAAGGAGATCCGCGAGATCGCCGATGTGCTGTACAGGCGCGTGGACTGGACCTTCCTGCAGAACAACAAGCCGTTGATCGCGATGGGCTGGTTCCCCGAGAGCGGCACGATCCCGCACGATTGGAAGGGCTATAACGAAGCGATGATGGTCTACGTGCTGGCGATGGCCTCGCCGACGCACCCGGTGGGCCAGGACGCGTGGGAAGTGTGGACGCGCAGCTACGGCGAGCTCTGGGGCGTATTCCAGGGTCAGGAGTACCTGACGTTCGCGCCGCACTTCGGTCATCAGTACAGCCACGTTTGGATCGACTTCCGCGGCATCCAGGACGCGTACATGCGCGAACGCGGCATGGACTATTTCGAGAACAGCCGCCGTGCCACGTATGCGCAGCGCGCCTACGCGACCGAAAACCCGATGAAGTGGAAGGACTACGGCGAGAACGTCTGGGGCCTGACCGCGTCCGATGGTCCCCAGCAGACCCTGCAGGAGTACCGCGGCGAGCAGCGCCAGTTCCGCCACTACTCCGCGCGCGGCGCCGGCTTCCGCGAGAATTTCGACGACGGTACGATCGCGCCGACGGCCGCGGTCGCCTCGCTGCCGTTCGCGCCGGAGATCGTGATCCCGGCCACGGAAGAGATGCACCGCCGCTATGGCGACTACCTGTACTCGAGCTACGGGTTCCTCGACTCGTTCAACCCGAGCTTCGACTACGACATCCCGCTGAAGACTGGGCGCATCGTGCCGGGCAAGGGCTGGGTGGCCAGCGACTATATCGGCATCGACCAGGGCCCGATCCTGGCGATGATCGCGAACTACCGCAGCGACTTCGTCTGGAACGTGATGAAGAAGAACCCCTATATCCGTGATGGCCTGAAGAAGGCCGGCTTCGAAGGCGGCTGGCTGGACGCGAAGACCGAGCAGGCCGCACAGAGCGCGCCGACCGCACCGACTGCGCCGCCGGATCTCGACGCCGCGGCGGCACGCGCGTTGGGTACCGCCGAATCGCGTGCTAATCAAGCCGCGCAGCCCGAGGCGGCGCGCCCGCAGCAGCCGGAGTAAGCTGCACGCATGATCGAGCGCGTGCCAGCGTCGTTCTCTCCAGCACGCATCAGGGCCGCCTTCGCTGGAAGGCGAACCTTGATGCGCTGCTGTTTCCTGTTGGTTGTCGTGGGCCTCGTCGCCGTGCTCGCGGGCTGCGCGCGTACCGAAGACACGCGCACGACGGTGCGTTTCTGGGTAATGGGGTATGAGGGCGAAGTAGTCGCCAAGCTGCTGCCCGAGTTCGAACGCCAGCACCCGGACATCCACGTCGACCTGCAGATCGTGCCGTGGTTGTCTGCGCACGAGAAGCTGCTGACCGCCTTCGCGGGCGATTCGCTGCCCGACGTGTGTCCGATCGGCAATACCTGGATCCCGGAGTTCGCCGCGCTCGGTGCGCTGGAACCGCTGGATGACGAGGTCGCGGCGACGCCGGGTTTCAATGCGCCGGATTTCTTCCCGGGGGTCTGGGACACCGGCGTGATCGACGGTCGCGCCTATGCGGTGCCGTGGTATGTGGAGACGCGCCTGCCGTTCTATCGCCGTGACGTGCTGGCGAAGGCCGGCGTGAAAACGCTGCCGACCAGCTGGTCCGAGTGGCGCATCGCGCTGCGCAAGGTCAAGCAGGTAGCGGGCGAGGGCAACTACTCGATCCTGCTGCCGCTCAACGAGTTCGAACCCTTGTTGAGCCTGGCCATCCAGCAACCCGAGCCGCTGCTGCGCGACGGCGGACGCTACGGTAACTTCCGCAGCGAAGGCTTCCGCCAGTCGCTGGGCTTCTACAAGGAGATGTTCGACCAGGGCTGGGCGCCGGTGGTGACCAACAACCAGATCTCGAACGTGTGGGACGAGTTCGGCAAAGGCTTTTACTCGTTCTACATCTCCGGTCCCTGGAACATCGCCAAGTTTAAGGAGCGGCTGCCTGCCGCCCAGCAGGATGACTGGATGACGATGCCGCTGCCCGGGCCGAACGGTCCCGGCGCATCGTTGGCCAACGGCACCAGCTTCGTGGTGTTCAAGAACTCACCGAACAAAGATGCGGCCTGGAAGCTCATCGCCTGGCTGTCGTCGCCGCAGGTGCAGACCGAATTCCATGCCCTGACGGGGGACCTGCCGCCGCGCCGTTCCCCGTGGCTGACGCCCGCGCTGGCTGAGGATCCTTATGCCAAGGCCTACCGCGAGCAGCTGGAGCGCGCCGTGTCGACGCCGAAGGTGCCGGAGTGGGAGCGTATCGCCACGGAGATGCGGCTGGTCGGCGAGCAGGTGGCGAATGGGCGCATGACGGTGGATCAGGCGGTCGAAGAACTGGATCGTCGCGCTGACCGCATCCTCGAGAAGCGTCGCTGGATGCTGGACCATGCCAAGGGTGCTGCGCCGTGAGGTCCTCGCACGCGCTCGCGGGGTGGTTGTTCGCCGCCCCGGCCTTGACGGTCATCGTTGTGTTCTTCGGGTTGCCGGTGCTGGCCGCGTTCGTGCTGAGCCTCACCGATTTCGACATCTACGCGCTGGCCGACATCGGCAACCTGCGCTTCGTCGGCCTCGACAACTACCTTGGCCTGTTGCAGAACCCGTTGTTCTGGAAGTCGCTGGGCAATACCGTCTACTTCGTCGTCGTGGGCGTACCGCTTTCCGTGGCGGTGTCGTTGGGCGCCGCGCTGCTGCTGCATTCCAAGCTGGGGCGCTTCAAGGGCTTCTTCCGTACCGCGTTCTTCGCACCCGTGGTTACCACGGTAGTGGCGGTGGCGGTGATCTGGCGCTATCTCTTCCACACCAAGTACGGCCTGGTGAACTGGGGCCTGTCGTGGGTGGGCGTCGATGCGGTGGACTGGCTCGGCGATCCCACCTGGGCGATGCCGACCATCATCCTGTTCGCTGTGTGGAAGAACTTCGGTTACAACATGATCATCTTCCTGGCCGGCCTGCAGAGCATCCCCGAGGATCTCTACGAAGCCGCGCGCATCGATGGTGCATCGCGCTGGGCGCAGTTCCGCCACGTCACCCTGCCGCAGCTCGGCCCGGTGCTGTTGCTGGTCGGCATCCTGACCATGGCCGGTTACTTCCAGCTGTTCGCCGAACCCTACGTGATGACCCAGGGCGGTCCGTTGGAGAGCACCAAGAGCGTGCTGTACCTGATGTACGAAGAAGGCTTCAAGTGGTGGAACCTGGGCAACGCGTCGGCGGTGGCGTTCCTGCTCTTCATCCTGATGACGGCCGTCACCAGCGGCCTGCTGTGGTTCGCCCGCAAGCGGGGCGTGGAATGAACAATCGTCTGGCTGCGATCGCCGTGAACGGCCTGCTGGTGGCCCTGGCCGTCGTCAGCCTGGGGCCGCTGCTGTGGATATTGTCGGTGTCCTTCATGCAGACGGGCGAAGCCGGGCATTTCCCGCCGCCCCTGCTGCCGTCCGCGCCCACGCTGGACAACTACCGCGACCTGTTCGTGCGCGCCGGCATGGGCCGCTACCTGGTGAACAGCTTCATCGTCTCGACCAGCGTCATGCTGCTCTCGCTGCTGTTCAATACCATGGCCGGCTATGCATTCGCCAAGCTGCGTTTCAAGGGCCGCGACAGCACCTTCCGCGCGTTGCTCGCGGCGTTGGTGATCCCGGCGCAGGTGGCCATGATGCCGTTGTTCCTGCTGCTCAAGCAGATGGGGCTGGTGAATACCTATGCCGGCGCTATCGTGCCGGGCATGGCGGCGATCTTCGGCATCTTCCTGGTGCGCCAGTACGCGCGCTCGATCCCCGACGAACTGCTCGAGGCTGCGCGCATCGACGGCGCCAGCGAAGCGCGCATCTTCTTCCAGATCGTGCTGCCGGGCCTGAAGCCCATCCTGGTGACGCTGGCGATCTTCAGCTTCCTCGGCGCCTGGAACGACTTCATGTGGCCGTTGATCGTGCTGAGCGACGATGCATTGCAGACCCTTCCCGTGGCGCTGGCGGCGTTGTCGCGCGAGCACGTGATGGACTACGAACTGATGATGGCCGGCTCGGTCGTCACCATCCTGCCGGTGCTGCTGCTGTTCCTCGTGCTGCAGCGCTACTACATCCAGGGCTTGCTGCTGGGTAGCGTGAAGGGCTGAGTCTCGCCACGCCTGCCGCCCGTGTCTGACGGAGATGACAACATGGTGTCGATTTTCGCCCGCCTGACGGCCGGGTGGGTATTGCTTCCGGCGGTGTGCGCCGGTGCCCAGGCCGCCAATCCCGTGCGCGTGCTGGACGCATTCGATGACGCGTCCACATGGCGTGTGGTGACCTCCAACCAGGTGAGCGCGGCACTGCGGCCGGTGGACGGCGTGGAAGGCAAGGCGCTGTGCCTGGACTACGACTTCAACGGCGTGTCGGGCCATGCCGGCATCCAGCGCGACCTGGTGCTCGACTATCCGCAGAACTACCAGTTCGATTTCCGGCTCCGTGGCGATTCGCCGCGCAACGACCTGCAGTTCAAGGTCATCGATGCCAGTGGCGACAACGTATGGTGGGTCAACCGGCCGAAGTACGACTTCCCGAGCGACTGGACGCCGGTACGCTACAAGACGCGCCACATCGACAAGGCCTGGGGTCCGGATCCGGACCGCGTGCTGCGCAAGAGCGTCAAGCTGGAATACACCATCTACAACAACGTCGGGGGTAAGGGCTCGGTCTGCTTCGACCAGCTGACGTTCCAGCCGCTGCCGGTCGATGACGGCGCCCCGTTGACCGGTAAGGCGAGCGCGAACGTCGCGTTCCCCGCCGGTGCCGCATCGCTGGCGGTAGATGGCAACCCTGATACCGCATGGTCCGCGGACCTGCACGGCAACAAGGATCCGCAGCTGACGCTGGACCTGGGCAAGGTACGCGAGTTCGGCGGCCTGGTGCTCGACTGGAAGGCGGGCCAGCACGCGTCCGACTACCTGGTGCAGATCTCGGACGAGGGTGCGCGCTGGCGCGACGTGCGCACGGTCGTGGACGGGAATGGCGGACGCGACTATCTGGCGCTGCCGGAGTCCGAGGCGCGGTACATCCGCCTGTCCGTCGGCGATGGCCCGGGCACGTCTTTCGCGCTCGCCGGGCTGGAGGTCAAGCCGCTGTCTTTCGCGGCGCATCCCAATGATCTGATCAAGGCGATGGCCGCCGACGCGCCCAAGGGATGGTTCCCGCGCGGATTCAGTGGCGAGCAGCCCTACTGGACCATCGTCGGCCTCGACGGCGGACGCGAACAGGGCCTGATCGGCGAGGACGGCGCCATCGAGATCGCCAAGGGCGGTGTCAGCGTTGAACCCTTCGTGCAGGTGGACGGGCGTTGGCTCGGCTGGTCGGACGTGCAGGCGACGCAATCGCTGCAGGACGGTTACCTGCCGATTCCCACTGTCACGTGGACACATCCGCAGTTCTCGCTGGCCACCACGGCGTTCGCCGCCGGCAGGCCCGGCGAATCGCGCGTCGTCGCAAGGCATCGCCTGACGAACACAGGCAACGCGCCGCGCGCGTATGCCATCGCGCTGGCCGTGCAGCCCTGGCAGGTCAATCCGCCCAGCCAGTTCCTCAACACCACGGGTGGCTTCAGCCCGATCAACGCGATCGCGCTGAGCGACGGCGTGGCGAGCGTGAACGGACGCGCCAGCCTGCGCTTCGCTTCGCCGGATGGCGTGATTGCCACCCGATTCGACGAAGGCTTGGTGCGCGAACGCATGGAGGGTCTCGCCACGTCGACGGCCGGTGCGGCATCCGTCGACGGCGATGCAACGGGCTTGGCCTCTGGTGCTGTGCTGTACCGTTTCACCCTGGCACCCGGCGAGAGTCGGGACATCGACTGGGTCGCACCGCTGGAAGGCGCCTTGCCCGCGCGCATCGATGCCGCACGCGACCAGCAGGCGATGACCGCGGTCTGGCGCAAGAAGCTTGACGAAATGAAGCTGCAGGTCCCGGCCGAAGGTCAGGCTGTCGCCGATACGCTGCGCACCGCGCTGGCTCACATGCTGATCTCGCGGATCGGGTCGCGCCTGCAGCCGGGCACGCGCTCGTACTCGCGCAGCTGGATCCGTGATGGCGCGATGATCTCCGAGGGCCTGCTGCGCCTGGGGCGTCCGGAAGTAGTGAAGGAATATGTCGAGTGGTACGCGCCGTACCAGTTCGAGAATGGCAAGGTGCCGTGCTGCGTGGATGATCGCGGTAGCGATCCCGTGCCCGAGAACGACAGCCACGGCGAACTGATCTTCAACATAGCCGAGTACTACCGCTACACCGGCGACAAGGCCTTCCTGCGGGCGATGTGGCCGCACGTGCAGGGCGCGTTCGCCTATATGGAGGAGCTGCGCCTCAGTGAGCGCACGGAGGCCAACCGCGCCGTCAACGCGGCGTTCTACGGGATGATGCCGGCCTCGATCAGCCACGAAGGCTATTCGGCCAAGCCGATGCATTCGTACTGGGACAACTTCTGGGCGCTGCGCGGCTACAAGGACGCTGTCGAGGTGGCCGAGGCGCTGGGCGAGGTGGGCGAAGCCAAGCGCATGGCCGCGTCCCGCGACCAGTTCCGCGACGACCTCTACGCCTCGCTGCGCGCGGCCACCGCGCGCAACAAGATCGACTACCTGCCGGGTGCGGCCGAGATCGGTGATTTCGATCCGACCTCGACCACCATCGCGCTTGCACCGGGTGGCGAGCAGGGCAAGCTGCCGGCCGATCTGCTGGACAACACCTTCCAGCGCTACTGGCGCGAATTCGTGCAGCGCCGCGACGGCCAGCGCGAGTGGAAGGATTACACGCCGTACGAGTGGCGGAACGTCGCCGCGTTCGTGCGACTGGGCTGGCGCGAGCGGGCGTGGGAAGTGCTGGACTTCTTCTTCAAGGATCGCGCACCGCAGGCCTGGAACCAGTGGGCGGAAGTGGTCTCGCGCACCCCGCGCAAGCCGTTCTTCGTCGGCGATCTTCCGCACGCCTGGGTCGCCTCGGATTTCGTGCGCTCGGCGCTGGACATGTTCGCGTACACCCGTGAGGTCGACGACAGCCTCGTGTTGGCGGCAGGCGTGCCGGCGGCATGGCTCGATGGAAAGGGCATCGCGATCGATGGCTTGCGCACGCCCAATGGCGTGCTGGGCTACCACCTGCGCAATACCGATGGACGACTCCAGCTCGACGTGAAGACGGGCATGACGCTGCCCAGCGGTGGCCTGGTACTGCCATGGCCCTATACGGGCGAGCCGGGCGAGACCCGCATCAACGGCAAGCCCGCGCAGTGGACGAACGGCGAACTGCGCATCACGACGCTGCCGGCGAAGGTCAACATTCGCACACGCTGACCGCTTCGTAGAGCGGAGCTTGCTCCGCTGCTTCGATGCCGATGCATGCTCGACCTGGTGGAGCCGAGCAAGCTTGGCTCCACGTCGTGTCGTTGGAGGGAGTACATTGCCGGGCACCCCCCCTCCGCGTCGCCGCCATGGTTGCCGACACCCCGCGCATCCCGCTCTGGCCAGTGCCGCTGCTGATCGCACTGCTATTCCTGCTCGCGGCGCACACGGCCTACCTGCTGTCGATCCAGGCGGGCCACGTGCTGGCCTGCGTGCCGTACCTGGAGGGCTGTGTTTCGATCAGCCGGGCGGCACGCCATGGCGTGGGAAACCACCTCTTCCGGTTGCTGGTGATGCCCTGCGCGGTGCTGCATGCACTGGTCTGGCTGCTGGCGCACCGCTGGTTGCGCGGCGGCGGCGGGATGGTCGTGCTGGGTGTGGTTTCGGCCATCGCGCTCGCGGTCTACGCGACCTTCCTCGGCACCGATGGCGAGACCTACCGGTTCCTGCGCCGTTACGGCGTGGTCGTGTACTTCGGCTTCGGCTATCTCGCGCAGTTGGCGCTGATGCGGCGCGCTTCGCGGACGGATGCGTTGCCGACCCGCGTCATCGCGTGGATGTCATGGGTCGCGGTCGCGATGCTGGGGTTGGGCATCGCGAACGTCGTGGCAGGGCTGGTGGTTGCGGATGCCTCAGCGAAGGATCGCTGGGAGAACGTCTTCGAGTGGTGGCTCGGCCTGCTGATGGTTGGCTGGTATGGCGCGCTGGCGGTGGGTTGGCGGCGACAGGGGCTGGCGATGGAACTCAAGCGTCATGTCCCACTGTAGGAGCGACGTGAGTAGCGACCGTACGACGACAGCGTCCCCATAACTCCAGATCACGCAGAGCGGTTTCATCTGCATGGGAAGGCCGCCGCACCCCGATGCCAGGACGGCTCGCTCTCGCGGTCGCGACTTACGTCGCTCCCACAAAAAGAACGAAGCTCAGCCGCGCACACCCTTGACGATGGCGGCGGCCTTGGCCGAACTGGCGGTGACCTTGTCCCACTCGCCGTTGTCCAACCAGCCCTTCGGCACCATCCACGAACCGCCGATGCAGACGACGTTCGGCTGCGACAGGTAGTCGGCCGCGGTGTCTTCGGTGATGCCACCGGTGGGGCAGATCTTCAGCTCCGACAGGGGGCCGGCCAGGCCCTTGAGCATCGCCAGTCCGCCGACCGCGGTGGCCGGGAACAGCTTGCAGACGCGGAAGCCGCGCGCCATCAGCGCCAGCAGTTCGGTCGGCGTGGCGGCGCCGGGCACCACCGGGATATCGGCGGCGGCCAGCGCATCGGCGAGCGCCGGCGGTGTGCCGGGCGTGACCAGGAAGTCGGCACCCGCATCGATGGATTGCTTCATCTGCTCCGTGGTCAGCACCGTACCGGCGCCGATCACTATATCCGGCAGCTCCTTCTTCAGCATCGCCAGCGCATCCATCGCCACCGGAGTGCGCAGCGTCAGTTCGATCGCCGGCAGGCCGCCCTTGAGCAGGGCCTCGGACACGCGACGTGCTTCATCCAGCGTGTGCACGGTGACGACCGGCAGGATGCCGGCGGCATGGAGGAGGGTGGCGGCTTTCTGCTGACGGGCTTCGATGGTCATGGTGTGTCGATGAGTTGGAGTGAGCCCCTCTCCCATCGGGAGAGGGGTTGGGGAGAGGGGCGACGAAAGTCAGGATAGTTCACCCCCACCCTGGCGTTCGCCCCTCATCCGCCTTCGGGCACCTTCTCCCGAAGCGAGAGGGCAAGTTCAAGCATCCTTGGCTTCGTGCGGGGCTTCGGCCGCCAGCGCGGCGTCGCCGAGCTCGTATTCCGCGTCGTACTCCCAAGTGCCGTCGTGGAACGGCAGGCCGCAGGAGATGGACATGCCGCCCCGATCCGCCGCAGTAACGACGTCGCGATTGATCGCGAACAGGTTGCGGCCCAGGTCCAGCGCCGCGGGCGAGGTATTGGGTGCGATCTCGCGTGCGGCCCACTCGTCGGCATCGACGAGCGCTTCCAGCGTGCCGGCCTCGGCATCCAGACGCAGGATGTCGCCTTCGCGTAGCTTCGCGAGTGGGCCACCGCGGGCGGCTTCCGGCGTCAGGTGGATAGCGGCGGGGATCTTGCCCGAGGCGCCGGAGAGGCGGCCGTCCGTCACCAGCGCCACGCGGCGCCCCTGGTTCTGCAGCAGGCCCAGCAGCGGCGCCAGCGAATGCAGTTCCGGCATGCCGTTGGCGCGCGGCCCCTGGTAGCGGACCACGGCGACGAAATCCTGCGGCAGCGCGCCCGCGGCGTGCAGCTTGTTGAGCGCGCGCGGATCGTCGACGACGACGGCGGGCGCTTCGATGAAGCGGTACTCCGGTTTCACCGCCGAGGTCTTGATCAGCGAGCGGCCGAGGTTGCCGCGCAGCAGACGCAGGCCGCCCTGCGCTTCGAACGCGCGCGCCACCGGACGCACCACATTCTCGTCCGCGCTCTGCGCGATGCCGGGCGCATAGGCCAAGCGGCCATCCTGTAGCCGCGGTTCGTCGCAAAACGCGCGCATGCCGCCGGGCACGATCGTCGGCAGGTCGTGCATCAGGCCGGCGTCGAGCAGTTCGCGGAACACGAACTGGGTGCCGCCTGCGGCCGCGAAGCGGTTCACGTCGGCCTCGCCGTTGGGGTAGACGCGTGACAGCAGCGGCACCGTCTGCGCGATCAGGTCCATGTCGTCCCAGGTCAGGATCACGCCGGCCGAGCGCGCGACCGCGATCCAGTGGATCGTGTGGTTGGTGGAACCGCCGGTCGCCATCAGCGCCGCCATGGCGTTGACGATGGCGCGCTCGTCGATGAGGCGACCGATCGGGCGGTAGTCGTCGCCCAGCGCGGTGATCCGCAGGGCCCGCTCGGCGGCGGCGCGGGTCAGCACGTCGCGCAGCGGCTGGTCGGGATTGACGAACGACGTGCCCGGCAGCTGCAGGCCCATCGCTTCCAGCAGCACCTGGTTGGAATTCGCGGTGCCATAGAACGTGCACGTACCGGGCGCGTGATAGCTCGCGGCCTCGGCTTCCAGCAGTTCCTCGCGCGTGGCCTGGCCGGCGGCGTAACGCTCGCGGACGGCGGCTTTTTCCTTGTTCGGAATGCCCGGCGCCATCGGGCCGGCCGGCACGAACACCGCCGGCAGATGGCCAAAGGCGAGTGCGCCGATGAGCAGGCCGGGGACGATCTTGTCGCACACGCCAAGGTAGAGCGCGGCATCGAACATGTCGTGGCTGAGCGAGATCGCCGTGGCTTGAGCAATCACATCGCGAGAGAACAGGGACAGCTCCATGCCGGGACGGCCCTGGGTCACACCGTCGCACATCGCGGGTACGCCACCGGCGACCTGCGCGGTAGCGCCGAGGTCGCGCGCGACCCGGCGGATGATCTCCGGATAATGCTCGAACGGCTGGTGCGCCGACAGCATGTCGTTATAGGCGTTGATGATGCCGAGGTTGGGCGTGGCCTCGGCGCGCAGGCGGCCCTTGTCGGTCGGGCCGCAGGCAGCGAAGGCGTGCGCCAGGTTGCCGCAGCTCAGGCGTTCGCGCTGCGGCCCTCCGCGGTGGGCGGCGTCGATGCCGTCGAGGTAGACGCGGCGCAACGGCGCACTGCGCTGGCGGATGCGTTCGGTGACTTCCTGGATGCGGGGGTGCAGGCTCATGGGCGTAGGGCTAGGCTGCAGACGTGGGCATTCTGCATGGCGTGGCGGAAGAGGTCGTGAGAAGCGCGCCGCACCCGGGGCTCCACGTGCGGAGCGGCAGGACGGAGGAAGACGGCGACGGCATGCTGCTTTCTACCGCCTTTGACGCAGGCGCGAAAGCGACCAAAGCAAGACCAGTCTTGGTGCGCGACGCGTCATCGTGCTGCGATGCAGCGCGCAAATGCGCGAAACCTCAGGCGCGCGCGGCTTGCCCCGGGCCGAACAGTTCCACCGCATACGCCGCCGCACCGAGCAGGCCGGGGCGCGGATGCACATTCGCCAGCGTGGGGACGCGCGCCATCGCCGGCGAGAAACGACCTTTGTGTTCGAAGCGCTGGCGGAAGCCGGAGTGCTGCAGCGATGACAGCAACTTGGGTACCAAGCCACCGGTGAGGAATACGCCATCCCAGGCGCCGGTGGTGAGCACCAGGTCGCCCGCGATCGCGCCGAACACCGCGCAGAACACATCCAGCGTGCGCACGCAGCGCGGATCGCCGGCGGCAGCGCGCGCGGTGACATCCTTCGGTTCCAGCGGACCGCCCGGATCTTCGCCGGCGATCTCGCTCAACGCGCGATACAGGTTGACCAGGCCGGGGCCGCAGATCAGCCGCTCGTTCGACACGCGGCCGAACTGGGCGGAGAGGATTTCGAGAATGCGGATCTCTTCCGGCGTGCCTGGCGGGAAGCTGACGTGTCCGCCCTCGGTTTCCAGCGGATACGCGCGGCCGTCGCGGATCACCAGCGCGGCGACGCCCAGGCCAGTGCCCGGGCCGATGACGGCGTAGGTGCGCGCTACCGACAGCGGTGCGGGCGTCCATTGCGCGCCACCGATGGCGACCACGTCGCGCGGTGTCAGCAGCGAGACCGCCATGGCTTGCGCGGCGAAATCGTTGACCAGCTTCAGGCCCTGGAAACCGAGCGCTTGGCGCGTGCGGTTCACCGAGATCACCCAGGGGTGGTTGGTGATACGCGCTTCATCGCCATCGACGCGGCCGGCGACGGCGAACACCCCGTTCTGCGCGGTGGCGCCGGTCTCGTCGAGATAATGCTGCGCGGCATCGGCGAGCGACGGAAAATCGGCGACCACGAACTCGCGCACGCTGTCGTCGAGCAAGGGCACCGCGGCGTTCGGATCCGCCAGGGCGAAGCGTGCATTGGTGCCGCCGATATCGGCGAGGAGGACGCGGTCGGCGTGGCTCATGCGGAAAACATCCTGTTCGCTGCAGTGTGGCTTCCGAAACTGATCCGCTGCATTCGCCTGGTCGATCCTGTATTGCCGTGGAGAGGCCACGTCGCGTGGGCGGCGCATGATAGCGCGCACCCGCGTTGCGGGGAGGCCGTCGTTCCCGCGCGTGGGCCATGCGTATACGTATGCGCGATGGCAGCGTGGGCCGGTGGGGGTGCAGGCGAGCGGGAGAGGGTTGGACGCATGGGCGACGCACGTGCGGTGGAGACTTCAGGACATCGGCACCGGGGCCGCTTGCGTTGTGAAAACGGTTACATGGCAGAATAGCCCATCTTCCCCGCCCACGGAACGGGAAGCGAATGCGTCGCCCGCGAGGGCGACGGCTGCGACCGGGAGGGGCCCGGCGGCGGCAACCCAGCAGACGGGCGATGCCCGACCGGAGCAGTGATGGCCAGTGTCCAACTCGACCGCGTGCGCAAGGTGTACGACAACGGCCAGGTGGCCGTGCACGGGGCCAGTTTCGAGATCGCCGACGGCGAGCTCATGGTGCTGGTGGGGCCATCCGGCTGCGGCAAGTCCACGCTGCTGCGGATGATTGCCGGCCTGGAGGACATCACCGACGGCAACCTGCTGATCGGCGGCCGCCGCGTGAACGACATGGCGCCCAAGGATCGCGACATCGCGATGGTGTTCCAGAGTTATGCGCTGTACCCGCACATGACCGTGGCCGAGAACCTCGCGTTCGGCCTGAAGTTGCGCGGCGTCCCGCGCGCCGAGATCGACCGCCGTGTCAACGCCACAGCCGACACGCTGGGCATGACCCACATGCTGGGCAAGCTGCCGCGCGAGATGTCCGGCGGACAGCGCCAGCGCGTGGCGCTCGGGCGCGCGCTCGTGCGCGAGCCTTCGGTGTTCCTGCTGGACGAACCGCTGTCCAACCTCGATGCCAAGCTGCGCCATTCCGTGCGCACCGAGATCGGCCGCCTGCATCGCCAACTCGGCGCGACGATGGTCTACGTGACCCACGACCAGGTCGAGGCGATGACGCTCGGCCAGCGCATCGTGGTGCTGAAGGATGGCGAGATCCAGCAGATCGATACGCCCATGGCGTTGTACGAACGGCCGGCGAACCTGTTCGTCGCCGGCTTCCTCGGCAGCCCGGCGATGAACGTCCTGCAGGGCACGCTGCGGCAGCAGGATGGCTTGCGCCTGGTGCTCGACGACGGTGCGACGCTGCCGCTGTCGCCCACGGCGGTCGCCGACGCCTGGCTAGGCCGGCGCGTGGCGATGGGGCTGCGTCCGGAACACCTGCAGCCCGCGGGCATCGGCAAACCGGCGTTCGAGGCGCAGGTCGAGTTGATCGAGCCGGTAGGCAACGAGGTCTTCGTCAATCTGTCCTACGCCGGGCACGCGTTGGTCGCGCGCATGCCGCCGCAGCACCTGCCCGAGCCGGGCCAGGTGCTGCGGGTGACCGTCGAGAACGCCGTGCCGCATTTCTTCGATCCGGAGAGCGGGTTGCGGTTGGGGTGAACAAAGAAGGGAGGCCGAAGCCTCCCTTTCCGTTGCGCGTGCGCTGCGCTCAGCTGCGGCTGACGGCGTGTACGGCCCGCGCCACGTAGTCCAGGTTCTGCTGGTTCAACGCCGCCACGCAGATGCGGCCGGTGCCGACGGCGTAGATGCCGAACTCGTCGCGCAGGCGATCCACCTGCGCCTTGCCCAGGCCGGAATACGAGAACATGCCCGCCTGCTGCTGGATGAAGGCGAACTCCGGCGCGCCGAGCGCCGCCAGCTTGTCGACCAGACCGGCACGCAGCGCGTGGATGCGCTCGCGCATGTTGCCCAGTTCGACTTCCCACAGGGCGCGCAGCTCGGGGCTGGATAGCACGCCGGCCACCAGCGCGGCACCGTGCGTGGAAGGGCTAGAGTAGATCGTGCGGATGATGCGCTTGACCTGCGACTGCACCGCTTTGGCGGCGGTGGCATCCGGGGCCACCACGGACAGCGCGCCGACGCGTTCGCCGTACAGCGAGAACGACTTGGAATAGGAGTTGGCGACCACGAAGCTGTCGATGCCGGCCTCGGCAATGATCCGCACGGCCGCGCCATCCTCGGCGATGCCCTGGTCAAAGCCCTGGTAAGCCATGTCGATGAAGGGGAACAGGCCACGCTCCTTCAGCACGCCCGCCACCTGCTTCCACTGTTCGACCGTCAGGTCGGCGCCTGTGGGGTTGTGGCAGCACGCGTGCAGCAGCACCACGGTGCCGGGCTTCAGCTGGCCCAGGTCGGCGAGCAGGCCGGCGAAATCCAGGCCGTGCGTGGCGGCGTCGAAGTAGGTGTAGTCGACGATATCGAAGCCGGCCGCACCGAACACCGCGCGGTGGTTCTCCCAGCTGGGGTTGCTGATCGCCACGGTGGCGTGCGGCAGTAGCTTCTTCAGCAGATCCGCGCCGACGCGCAGCGCACCGCTGCCGCCGACGGTCTGGGTGGTGGCCACGCGGCCGGCGGCCACGAGGGCCGACTCTGTCCCGAACACCAGCTCACGGGTCGCGGCGTCGTACGCGGCCAGGCCGTCGATCGGCAGGTAGCCGCGCGGTTTGGCGGCGGCGGCCAGCGCCTGTTCCACCTGGCGCACGCAGTCGAGCAGGGGAATGCGGCCCTGTTCGTCGTAATAGATGCCGACGCCCAGGTTGACCTTCTGGGTACGGGGATCGGCGTTGAAAGCCTCGGTCAGCCCCAGGATGGGGTCGCCGGGCACCAGTTCGACGGATGCAAAAAGAGACACGGAATGTGGGCCGTTGCGTGGGAGAGGGGGAGGGGTGGAGCGGCCTGCGATGCTAACAGGCGGGAACCTTTCCCGTACTTCGCGCCCTGGGCGGCGTACGGCACTGGGAGCCCCGGGCACACTGTGGCGGGGGCCGCTATACTCATCGGTTGGTGCGCCTTCGGGTGCACCGGATTACCATATAAATCAATAGATTGGCAATCAAAGCTGATCCCATTACACACTTGCGGCAGCGCGCCGGCCCGGTCCGGTCGCGGTGCCCGGAAGACACCGCCGCATGCGCCTTTCCACCATCAAGCTGTCCGGTTTCAAGTCGTTCGTCGATCCCACCGTGCTCCACCTGCCGACCAACATGACCGGCGTGGTCGGACCGAACGGCTGCGGCAAGTCGAACATCATCGACGCCGTGCGCTGGGTGATGGGCGAGAGCTCGGCCAGTCGCCTGCGCGGTGACTCGCTGACCGACGTGATCTTTTCCGGCAGCTCCGCGCGCAAGCCGGTCAGCCAGGCCACGGTAGAGCTGATCTTCGACAACAGCGACCACGCCATCAGTGGTGAGTTCGCCGCGTTCAACGAAATCTCGGTCAAGCGCCAGGTCAGCCGCGACGGCCAGAGCAACTACTACCTCAACGGTACCAAGTGCCGCCGTCGCGATATCACCGACCTGTTCCTCGGCACCGGCCTGGGCCCGCGCAGCTACTCGATCATCGAGCAGGGCATGATCAGCCAGATCATCGAGGCGCGCCCGGAAGACCTGCGCATCTATTTGGAAGAGGCCGCCGGCATCTCCAAGTACAAGGAGCGCCGCAAGGAAACGGAGACCCGCATCCGCCACACCCGCGAGAACCTGGACCGCCTCAACGACTTGCGCGAAGAGATCGGTAAGCAGCTCGAACACCTCAAGCGCCAGGCCAAGCAGGCCGAGCAGTACAAGGCCTTGCAGGAAGAGCGCCGCATCAAGGACGCCGAATGGAAGGCGCTGGAGTACCGCGGCCTAGACGGCCGGCTGCAGGGCCTGCGCGAGAAGCTGGGCCAGGAAGAGACCAAGCTGCAACAGCTGATCGCCGAACAGCGCGAAGCCGAGCGCCTGCTGGAAACCGACCGTGTGCGCCGCGAGGAAGCCGCCGAGGCGTTGAACCGTGCGCAAGGCGAGGTCTACCAGGTCGGCAGCACGCTGGCGCGCATCGAGCAACAGATCCAGCACCAGCGGGACTTGGCCGAACGCCTGAAGAAGGCGCGCGACGAGGCCCACAACGCCCTGCAGGAACTCGGCCAGCACATCAGCGGCGACGAGACCCGGCTGGCGGTGCTGCGGGAATCGGTCGCCGACGCCGAGCCGCAACTCGAACAATTGCGTGAGGAAGACCTCATGCGCCAGGACGCCCTGCGCGAAGCGGAAGCCGCGCTGGCCGACTGGCAGCAGCGCTGGGAAACCCACAGCCGCGAGACCGCCGAGGCCTCGCGCGCCGGCGACGTGGAGCGCACGCGCGTGGACTACCTCGATCGCCAGGCCCTCGAAGCCGATCGCCGCCGCGAGGCGCTGGCGAACGAGCGCGCCGGCCTGGACCTCGATGCACTGGCGAGCGCGTTCGAACAGCTGCAGATGCAGCACGACACCCAGAAGGAATCGCTGGAGACGCTGACCGAGCAGGTCGAGGCGCGCAAGCAGGGCGCCAACGACGTGCAGGAACAGCAGCGCGGCGCGCAGGCCGAGTTGTCCGAGGTGCGCAAGCGCGCCCAGGAAGCCCGTGGCCGCCTGTCCTCGTTGGAGACGCTGCAGCACGCCGCGCTCGGCCAGGAGCAGGGCGCGGCGATGAGCTGGTTGCAGGCGCGCGGCCTGGACAGCGCGGCGCGCGTGGGCGAGAGGCTCACGGTCGAGCCGGGCTGGGAGAACGCCGTCGAAGGCGCGCTGGGCCAGTTGATCGAAGGCGTGCTGGTCGATGCGCCCGAATCCCTGGTCGACGCGCTGGGCGAACTCGGCGAAGGCCGCATCGCGCTGGTGTCGGGCGAAGCGGGCGAGGTGGTCGTCGCACCCACTTCGCTGGCCGCCAAGGTGCAGGGCCCGGCCGCCATCCGCCGGCTGCTGGCCCGCCTGCATGTCGCCGACGATCTGGCCGAGGCGCGTCGCCTGCAGGCACAGCTGCCCGAGGGCGATTCCGTCATCACCCGCCATGGCGAACGCTTGGGTGACGGCTGGGTGCGCGTGCTGCGCTCCGGCGCAGCCAAGCAGGGTGCGCTGCTGCGCGAGCGCGAGATCCAATCGCTGCGCGGCGAGATCGAAACATTGCAGGCGCGCGAAGCCGAACTGGAAGAGCGCCTGGCGACCTTGCGCGACCAGTTGCTGGCCGCCGAGCAGCAGCGCGAAGACGCCCAGCGCGCGCTGTACATGGCCCACCGCGCCGTGTCCGAACTGGCCGGCCAGCTGCAGAGCCAGCAGGGCCGCGTCGACGCCACCCGCACCCGCATCGAACGCATCGACGGCGAGATCGCGCAGCTCGTCGAAACCCTGGACGCGAGCCGGGAGCAGGCGCGCGAGGCCCGCAGCAAGCTGGAGGACGCTGTCGGCCGCATGGGCGATCTGGAAGCGGCGCGCCAGGCCCTGGAAAGCGAGCGCCGCGAGCGCGTCGACGCCCGCGACCAGGCCCGCGAAGCGGCGCGCACTTCACGCGATACCGCTCACGCCCTGGCGTTGACGCTGGAGTCGCAGCGCGCCCAGATCGTCTCGCTGAGCCAGGCCCTGGACCGCATGGGCGGCCAGCGCGGCCAGCTGGATTCGCGGCTGGAAGAGCTCACCTTGCAGCTCAACGAGGGCGATTCGCCGGTGCAGGAGCTCGATGCCCAGCGCCAGGCCGCCCTGGAGCACCGCGTCACCGCCGATCGCCAACTGGCCGAGGCGCGCGCGCTGCTGGAGGGCATCGACAACGAACTGCGCCAGTACGAACAGACCCGCCAGCAGCGCGATGAGCAGGCGCTGGCCCAGCGCGAGCGCATCTCGCAGCGCAAGCTGGACCAGCAGGCGCTCGCATTGAAGGCCGAGCAGCTGTCCGAAGCGGTCGTGGCCGGTGGCTTCGTGCTGGAGGACGTGATCAACACGCTGCCGGACGTCGCCGACATCCGCGAGTGGGAGCAGGCCGTCACCCAGATCGACGGCCGCATGCGCCGGCTGGAGCCGGTCAACCTGGCCGCCATCCACGAGTACGGCGAAGCCAGCCAGCGCTCCGAGTACCTGGAAGCCCAGAACGCCGACCTCACCAGCGCGCTGGAGACGCTGGAGGAAGCCATCCGCAAGATCGACCGCGAGACCCGCGGCCGCTTCAAGGACACCTTCGATCGCGTCAACGCCGGCGTGCAGCAACTGTATCCGCGCCTGTTCGGCGGCGGCCACGCCTACCTGGAACTGACCGGCGAGGACCTGCTGGACACCGGCGTCGCCATCATGGCGCGGCCACCGGGCAAGCGCGTGTCCAACATCTCGCTGCTGTCCGGCGGCGAGAAGGCGATGACCGCGGTAGCGCTCGTATTCGCCATCTTCCAGCTCAATCCCGCGCCGTTCTGCCTGCTGGACGAGGTGGATGCGCCGCTGGACGAAGCCAACGTCGGCCGCTTCACCAACATGGTGAAGGAGATGAGCGAGAAGGTGCAGTTCCTGTTCGTGTCCCACAACAAGGCCACGATGGAAGCCGCACACCAGCTCAGTGGCGTTACCATGCGGGAACCCGGTGTCAGCCGCCTGGTGTCGGTGGACCTGGAAGAGGCCGCCCGCCTGGCTGGCGCCGCCTGACCACCTGATCGATCCCAACCTGCCGGAGAATCCCCTGTGTCCGACATGGCCATGCTTCGTATCGGAATCCTCGTCGCCGGCGTCCTGCTGCTGGTCGCGATCTTCCTGTTCGGCCGTCCCAAGAAGCCCAGCCAGGGCCGCCGCATCGAGACCGCCGAGCGCGACACCGCGCGCGTCGAGCCCAGCCTCGCCGGCGACGACACCAGCGAACAGGTGCAGGACTACAGCGGCGAGCGCGTCAGCCAGCCGGAACTCGGCCTGCCGGGCGGCACGCCGGTCGCCGGGGTGGAGAACGACCTGGGCAAGCGGCCCAGCCAGGATTTCGACAAGATCGTCTCGCTCTACGTCGCGGCCAAGGCCGGGCACGTGCTGCGCGGCGAGGACATCGTGGTCGCCGCCGAGAAGACCGGCCTGACCTTCGGCCACATGAACGTGTTCCACCGCCTGGTGGAAGGCCACCCGGAACGCGGCCCGGTCTTCAGCATGGCCAACATCATGCAGCCGGGCAGCTTCGACATGGCCCACATCCGCGAGCTGGAAACCCCGGCCATCGCCTTCTTCCTGACCCTGCCGGCACCGATGACCGCACTGGAGGCCTGGGAGAAGATGCTGCCCAACGTCGAACGCATGGCCGAACTGCTCGGTGGCGTGGTCCTCGACGACAGCCGCAACACCCTCGGCCGCCAGCGCATCCAGCACATCCGCGAAGAGCTGCGTGCGTACGACCGCCAGCACGAAGCGCCGCCGCTGACGAAGGCGCCGCGGTGGTGAGCATGAAGATCGTGCGGTGCATTCACTAACGCCGCATGCAGCTGGTCGCCATCATCGAGGCGTCCTGGGGCTGGACCGGTTTGAAGCCGCTGCTCGTGGTCGGCGAGAACGCGTTCGGGAATCTCATCGTCAAGGACGTTGAGGAACGCTACTGGCGTCTCTGCCCCGAAGATCTGTACTGCAGGGTGATTGCGGCTTCCAGGTCCGAGCTCGATACGCTCTCCAGCGATCAGGACTTCCTGCGCGATTGGAGCATGACCGAACTGACGCGGCAGGCAAAGGAACGATGGGGTCCGCTCCGTCCAGGATTCAAGTACTGCCTGAAGATCCCCGGTGCGTTGGGAGGCCAATACGGTGGAGACAATCTCGCCACCATGTCGCTTGAAGAACTCATTTCTGCATCCGGCTCGATCGCCAAGCAGGTCGATCAACTGCCCGACGGCGCGCAGGTTCGTTTGGTAGTGAAGTAGCGCATAGGTTGGGGTGAGCGAAGCGAAGCCCAACATGGCCAGAGCCGCTCCCGCTTCTTCAACGGATAAAGATCACGTGTTGGGGTTCGCTTAGCTCACCCAACCTATGACAACGACGGTTGGGTCCGTCCGTGGAGGTTTTTCGATGTCGCACCGCATCTTCACCACCTCCTTCGCCAGCGTGTATCCGCTCTACGTGCAGAAGGCCGAGCGCAAAGGGCGCTCGAAGGAAGAGGTCGACGAGGTCATCGGCTGGCTGACGGGGTACGACGCGGCCGGGCTGGCGAGGCAGATCGAGGCGAAGACGGATTTCCAGACCTTCTTCGCCGAAGCACCCCGCCTGCATCCCCATGCGTCGCTGATTACCGGCGTGGTCTGCGGCGTGCGGGTCGAAGAGGTTGAAGATCCGCTGATGCAGAAGATTCGCTACCTCGACAAGCTGGTGGACGAGCTGGCGAAAGGGAAGGCGATGGAAAAGATCCTGCGGTGCCCGAAATAAAGGAATGCACCGTAGGCTGGGTTGGAGCGAAGCGGAAACCCAGCACTCGTACATTCGTGGGAATCGCTGGGTTTACGCTGCGCTCCAACCCAGCCTACGGCCGCCACGCAGGCCTTGGACGACCCTTTCGACATCCCGCACACTGCCCCATGCCCCGCAACATCCTCTTCATCTGCACCCAGAACCGCCTGCGCAGCCCGACGGCGGAGCAGGTGTTCGCCGATTGGCCGGGTATCGAGACCGCGTCGGCAGGGCTAGGCAACGATGCGGAAGTGCCGGTGTCGCCCGAGTTGCTGGCGTGGGCGGATATTGTCTTCGTGATGGAGAAGGCGCACCGAAACCGCCTGTCGGCGAAGTTCGGTTCCCACCTCAAGGGTGCGCGGGTGGTCTGCTTGGATATCCCGGACGAGTACGAATACATGGACCCTGAGCTGGTCCGCCTGTTGAAGCAGAAGGTCACGCGTTTCCTGCCCGCTGGATGAGGCCTCCCGATGATCGACCTGAAACTCACCGACGTCCGCCCCTTCATCGGCAGCAAGGACTTCGACGTCTCCCGGGCTTTCTATGAAGCCCTCGGCTGGACGACGGACTATCTCGACGACCAACTGGCCCGGATGACGAACGGCGCACACAGCTTCTATCTGCAGCGCTACTACCAGAAGGACTGGTTGGAGAACACGATGCTGCACATCACCGTGGCCGATGCCGCCGCGTGCCACGCGCAAATCGCCACAGTGTTGGTTAGTGGTGCGTTCGGTGAAGCCCGCGTCGCGCCGCCCAGGCACGAGGACTACGGCGCCCTGGTGACGTACGTCTGGGACCCGGCGGGGGTGTTGCTGCATCTGGCGCAGTGGGACGACGCATGAGCCGCCCCCTGCAGACCTACGCCGGCCGTTGCCATTGCGGCGCCATCCGCTTCGAGATCGAGAGCGACTTTCCCGAGCTGACGCAGTGCGACTGCTCCCTCTGCCGCAAGAAGAACGCGCTGATGGTGAAGGTGCACGAGAGCGCCTTCCGCCTGCTGACGGGCTCGGAGGCGCTGGCCGAGTACCAGTTCCACACCCATACCGCGCACCACCACTTCTGCAAGGTGTGCGGCATCTACCCGTTCCACCGCAAACGCGTCACCCCGGACTACTACGGCATCAACGTCTATTGCCTGGACGGGTTCGATCCCGCTGGCATCCCGGTGCGCATGACGGTGGGCGCGGGCATGCCGTGACTGACGGTGCCACCGGTTTTCCCGCTGACGACGGCGCCTTGGAGTTGCATGCCATGGAACGGGACGTGCTGTACCCGTTCCACGCCTGACCTGGCCCGCAGCGGGCGTTCCACGGGTCGTGTTTCTCACATTCCCCGCATGAGATGGCACTCTGCGCTCCATCCATGGAGCTCGGAGCCCCATCGATGGCTTTCTGAGCTCCATCGATTACACTCCGAGCCCCATCGATCACACTCCGAGCTCGATCGATCACATTCCGAGCCCCATCGATCACATTCCGAGCCCGATCGATCACTTTCCGAGCCCGATCGATCACATTCCGAGCTCCATCGATCACACTCCGAGCCCGATCGATCGCACTCCGAGCCCGATCGATCACACTCCCAGCTCCATCGATCACACTCCCAGCTCCATCGATCACATTCCGAGCTCCATCGATCACATTCCGAGCTCCATCGATCGCACTCCGAGCCCCATCGATGGGGCTCCCAGCGCCATCGCCCGACGGTGGACCCGGCAACGCCACGCGACGGAAGGCAGGGGCGGCCCTCGACCCGCCCGGCCTGCACCTCCCGTCACGGCCCGCGGCCTTAGAATTCACACATGACGCCGCCGACCCCTGCCGCCCGTATCGCCGACCTCCGCCGTCAGCTGGAGGATGCCAATTACCGCTACCACGTCCTCGACGAACCCAGCATCCCAGACGCCGAGTACGACCGCCTGCTGCGCGCACTGGACGAACTGGAAGCCGCGCACCCCGACCTGGTCACCGCCGATTCGCCCACCCAGCGCGTGGGCAATGCGCCGGCCGGCAAGTTCGCCGAAGTCCGCCACGCCATCCCCATGCTGTCGCTGGGCAATGCCTTCAGCGACGAGGAAGTGCAGGATTTCGTCCGCCGCATCGCCGACAAGCTCAAGCGCCCGGCCTTGCGGTTCTCGGCCGAGCCGAAGCTGGACGGCCTGGCTATCAGCCTGCGGTACGAGAACGGCGCCTTCGTCCAGGGCGCGACCCGCGGCGACGGCGCCACCGGCGAGGACGTCACCCTCAACCTGCGCACCATCAAAGCCATCCCGCTGACCCTGCGCGGCACCGGCTGGCCCGCCGTGCTGGAAGTGCGCGGCGAGGTCTACATGCCGCGCGCCGACTTCGAGAAATACAACGAGCACGCGCGCAAGCACGGCGGCAAGGTGCTGGCGAACCCGCGCAATGGCGCCGCCGGCTCGCTGCGCCAGTTGGACCCGCGCATCACCGCGCAGCGGCCGCTGGCGTTCTTCGCCTACGGCACCGGCCTTGTCGAAGGCGGCGAGCTGCCGGATTCGCATTCGGCCACGCTGAAGCAGCTGCGCGGCTGGGGCTTCCCGGTCAGCAGCCTGAGCGACGTGGTGGAAGGCGTGGACGGCCTGCTCGACTACTACCGGCGCATCGGCGAGGCACGCGATGGGCTGCCGTTCGACATCGACGGCGTGGTCTACAAGCTGGACGACGGGGAAGGGCAGCGCGAGATGGGGTTTGTCTCGCGCGCGCCGCGCTGGGCGATCGCGCACAAGTTCCCGGCGCAGGAACAGATGACGGTGCTGGAGTCCATCGAGGTCAACGTCGGCCGCACCGGCGCGGTAACGCCGTGGGCGCTGATGCAACCCGTGCACGTCGGCGGGGTGACCGTCACCCGCGCCACCCTGCACAACGCCGACCAGGTGGCGCGCCTGGACGTGCGCAACGGCGACACGGTGATCGTGCGCCGCGCCGGCGACGTGATCCCAGAGGTCGTCGGTGTGGTGCCTGAGCGGCGCCCGGCCGGCACCGTGCAATGGCAGATGCCGACCGAATGCCCGGTCTGTGGGTCGGAGATCGTCCGCGAGGAAGGCGAAGCGGTCTGGCGTTGCAGCGGCGAGCTGACCTGCCCGGCGCAGCGTAAGGAATCGATCATCCATTTCGCCTCGCGTCGTGCGATGGATATCGAAGGGCTGGGTGAGCGCTTCGTCGAGGATCTCAGCGACCTCGGCTTCGTGCAGAACGTGGCCGATCTCTACAAGCTGACCGTGGACGATCTGCTCGAGATGAAAAGCCGCGCAGACGAGCGCGACGGCACCACGCCCCTCGCACTTACTAAGAGCGGGGTGAAGTCGGGCAAGGTGGCGACGAAGTGGGCCGAAAACCTGATCGAGGCCATCGAACGCAGCCGAAACACCACGCTGGAGCGCTTCCTGTTCGGGCTGGGCATCCAGCACGTGGGCGAGAGCACGGCCAAGGCGCTGGCGCAGTGGTTCGGCGACCTGCAGCTGATCCGCCGCCTGCCGTGGCCGCTGTTCAAGCGCGTCCCGGACATCGGCGGCGAAGTCGCGCGCTCACTGGGCCACTTCTTCGATCAGCCCGGCAATCAACAGGCCATCGATGACCTGCTGGCGCGCGGCGTGGTCATCGGCGACACGCGTCCGCCGTCCGGCAAGCTGCGCGCCGGCCTCGACTTGGCCACGCTGCTGGTGGACCTGGAGATTCCGAAGGTCACCCGCGTGCGCGCCGAGCAGCTGGCGTCCGCTTTCCCTTCCGTGCCGGCGCTGCTGGACGCGCCGGTACACAACTTCGTCACTGCCGGCCTGCCGAGCGACTCGGCCAACGCCTTCGCCGCGTGGCTGGAGGACGAGGCGAACGCGCAACTGCTCTCGCGCAGCGGTGAAGCATTGGAGACGTTACGGGCGATCACGCCCGAAGAGGTCGCCGCTCCCGCCGGCCCGCTCGAAGGCAAGACCGTCGTGCTCACCGGCGGCCTGGCCGCGATGAGTCGCGACGAGGCCGGCGAGAAGCTCGAGGCGCTTGGCGCCAAGGTCGCCGGCAGCGTGTCGAAGAAGACGCATCTGGTGGTCGCCGGCGAAGCGGCCGGTTCCAAGCTGGCCAAGGCGCAGGAACTGGGCATCGAGATCTGGGACGAAGCGCAGTTGCTGGCGTTTCTGGAGCGGTACGCTTGAGCGGCAGGGATGATCGGTGTGGGAGCGACGTAAGTCGCGATCGCGCTTGTTGGCGTGTGCGGGCCGTGGCGGGTGCGCGGGCTCGGTTCATCGCGACTTACGTCGCTCCCACACCTGACATCGCGCGATGAACTGGCAGCCCTCCGCCTCGATGGACGCGCTGCGCCTGCGCGCGCAGCTCAACCGCCTCGTGCGCGAGTTCTTCTTCGCGCGCGATGTGCTGGAAGTCGAGACGCCGATCATGTCGCGGGCTGGAAACACCGACCCGAACATCGCGTCGTTTTCGCTTGAGTTCTCCGGTCGCACCGACGGTGCGCCGCGCACGCGCTGGCTGCGCACGTCGCCGGAGTTTCCGCTGAAGCGGCTGCTCGCGGCCGGCGTGGGTGATTGCTTCGAGCTGGGGCGCGTGTTCCGCGACGGCGAAGCCGGGGGGCGGCACAACCCGGAGTTCACGATGCTCGAGTGGTACCGCGTGGGCTGGACGCTGGAACCGCTGGTCGACGAGACGGTGGGGCTGGTGCAGGCCGCGCTGGCGATGATCGGGCGGGAAGCGACGGTCGTGCGTTCGAGTTTCCGTGACCTCTACGCGCAGCGCCTGGGCTTCGATCCGATGACCGCCGAGCTGGACGTCGTGCGCAACGCGGCGGCCCACATCCCAATCGACGGCGAAGGCCTGACCCGCGACGACTGGCTCGACCTGCTGATGACGCACGTGCTGCAGCCGGGCTTCGGCCGCGACGAGATCCGGGTGGTGCACGACTATCCGGCCACGCAGTCGGCGCTGGCGCGCGTGGTGGAGCGCGACGGCGTGCCGGTGGCGGAGCGCTTCGAGCTGTACCTCGGTGCGCTGGAGCTGGCCAACGGCTACCACGAGCTCACCGACGCGGTGGAGCAGCGGGCGCGCTTCGAACGCGATGTCGCCGTGCGGCAGGCGCGGGGTGATGTCGCGCCGCCGATCGACGCAGCGCTGTTGGACGCGTTGGCGCACGGCATGCCGGCCTGTGCGGGCGTCGCGCTGGGCGTGGACCGCCTGCTGATGGCAATGCTCGATACGCCGCGCATCGCGGACGTGGTGGCGTTCGATTTCGCGCGCGCCTGAAAGCCAGCCAAACGCGCCGCGCGCGTGGCTCGGTTTGCAAACGATTACGTGAGCGCGCGTTCATCATCGCTGCGTAGATTGCGTGCCAACACCCACGAGGACGCACGCCATGGAACGCTCCCTGATCGCGACACTGGTGCTCGGCACCGTCGCCCTGTTCGGCAACGTAGCTGTAAAGGCGGCGCCGCAGTACGACGACCGCTACTACGGCAACAGCCAGATCGTCCGCTGCGACTCCAACGACAACCGCTATCGCGAGTGCCGAATGGATACGCGCGGCGGCGTGCAGATAGTGCGGCAGATTTCCAAGACGCGTTGCGAAGAAGGCCGTACCTGGGGCCGCATGCGGGATGGCGTGTGGGTCGACCGTGGTTGTCGTGCGGAGTTCGCCAGCGGTCGTGGTGGCGGCGGCTGGGCTAATGTGCAGCGCATCCGTTGCGAGTCCAACGATGGCCGTTCGCGCACCTGTCCCATCAGCGGTCGCGGCGATGTGCGGCTGATCCGCCAGCTGTCCAAGGCGCCGTGCAGCGAAGGCTACAGCTGGGGTCAGGACCGCAACGCGATCTGGGTGTCGCGTGGCTGCCGTGCCGAGTTCGAGGTCTACGGCCGGGGCAACGGCTGGAATGGCGGGGGCTGGAACAACGGCGGCTATGACAACGGTTATGGCAATGGCTATGGCAGCGGCTACGGCCAGACCTTCCGCTGCGAGTCCGAGAAGGGGCGCACCCGGACCTGCGGCGTGGACGGCCGTCGCGTGCAGCTGGTTCGCCAGCTGTCCAATGCCGCCTGCATTGAGGGCCGCACCTGGGGCCGCGATGCCCGCGGCGTCTGGGTCACCGACGGCTGCCGGGCCGAGTTCCGCAGCTGGTGATCGCCCGGGTGTGAGGAGAGGCGGGGAGGGGGCCGGTACAATGGCCCCATGACCGACCCCATCGATTACGCCCGCTACGACCGCATCCGCCCCATCCGCTGGACCGGGAGCGCGCTGGAACTGCTGGACCAGCGCAAGCTCCCCTTCGTGGTGGAGTACCTCAGCTGCACCACCAGCGACGAGGTGGCCGCGGCCATCCACGACCTGGCCGTGCGGGGCGCCCCGGCGATCGGCATCGCCGCCGCCTGGGGCGTGGTGCTGGCTTCGCGTGAAGTGATGGCCGCCACGCCTGCCGAAGCCGCCGAGAAGTTGGAACCGGCCCTGCAGCGCCTCAACGCCGCTCGGCCCACCGCGGTCAACCTGGCCTGGGCATTGACGCGCATGCGCGCGGCCCTGAAGACCGCCGGCAGCGACTGGCGCGGGGTGCTCGAACTCGAAGCCCTGGCCATCGCCGAAGAAGACCTCGCCGCCAACCGCCACATGGGCGAACTGGGCGCGGCGCTGATTCCCGCCGGCAGCGGCGTGCTGACCCACTGCAACACGGGCTCGCTGGCCACGGCCGGGTTCGGTACTGCGCTGGGCGTGATCCGTGCCGGCGTGGCCCAGGGTCGCATCGGCAAGGTCTACGCTGGTGAGACCCGCCCCTGGCAGCAGGGCGCGCGCCTGACCGCATGGGAACTGCAGCAGGACGGCATTCCCGCCACCCTGATCGCCGACTCGGCCGCCTCGCACCTGATGAAAACCGGCGCCGTGCAGTGGGTGGTCGTGGGTGCGGACCGCATCTGCGCCAACGGCGACACCGCCAACAAGATCGGCACCTACCAACTGGCCATCGCCGCGCGCCATCACGGCGCGAAGTTCATGGTGGTGGCGCCCTCGTCCACGGTGGACATGGCGACGCCGAACGGCGACGCGATCCACATCGAGGAACGCGATCCGGCCGAACTGCTCGGCATCGGCGGCACCCGGATCGTCGCCGAGGGCGTGCCGGCCTGGAACCCGGTGTTCGACGTGACCCCGGCCTCCCTGATCGATGCCATCGTCACCGAGAAGGGCGTCATCGAGCAGCCCGACGAAGCGCGCATGCGCGCGGCCTTCGGCGGCTAGGTCCCGTCATGGGGGAAGGGCACGGGGAGCCTGAAAGCGACGCGGCGCGTCAGTCCGGCGTGGCCCGGAGCCGCGTCCGATGAGGCGCCGGCGTCGCCGAAACGCTGCTGCGGCGGGCGCGAGCCCGTTGGCACGGGCGTTGCACCGCCTGGGTGACGTTGGCCAGGAATCGCGCATGCGCGCCCGCTCTCTTCCCGCTTCGCCCGTGGTGGCGCCCGGCATGCTGCGAAGCCTGCGGGGCCTGCTTGCGCGCGATTCCACCCGCGGCCTGAATGCCGCCGAGCGCGAAGACCTGACCCAGGCCCAGCTGCGCGCCACCCGCCCCATCGTCAGCGGCGTGCTGCTGTGCGGGGCCGTGCTGCTGGCGATCATCGCCATGTTCGAAGTGATGGGTCTTACGCCAGCCATCGGCTATCCGGCCTGGCTGCAACTGGCGGTGGCCGGCGTGGTGGCCGGCTGCGCTGCGGGCGTCGCCCGGCTGCTCCAGTGGCAGCAGCGACTGATCCTGACCCTGGTGGCGACGCTGCTGACGGGCATCTTCATGAGCATGCCGCTGCCGGGCGCGACCGGGCAGCTTGCGCTGCGCACGGGCCTGTTCCAACTGCTGCCGCTGGCGCTGATGGCCCTGATGGTTCGGCCGGTGTCGCTGCTGGCCTTCGCGCTGCTGATCGTGGTGATGGCGCAACTTCGGATCGTGCTGCATGGGGTACCCGGCTCGGGCAGCGCGCTCTACTGGTTGTATACGCTCACCACGATCGGCTTCGGCCTGGTGCTGGCGGGCTATCGCACCGACTTCGCGGTCTCGGCGTGGCAGATGCGCCGCCGCCTGGTGGAGCAGGCGCACACCGATGCGCTGACCGGCCTGCTGAACCGCAACGGCTGGAGCGAACGTGCCGACGCCGCGCTCGCACGCGCCACCGTGGCCGGCGCGCCGATCGCGCTGGTGGTGCTGGACATCGATTTCTTCAAGCACATCAACGACCGCCTCGGGCATGACGGCGGCGACCTGGTGCTGCAGCGGCTGGGCGCGATCATGCGTGCCCGCACAGGGGGCGACGAAGGCTGCGCGGCGCGCATCGGCGGCGAGGAATTCGCGGTATTGCTCGATGGCGAAGACGCACGGTCGGCCTCGGCGTTCGCCGAGCGCGTGCGCCGCGAATTCGGCAAGGAAAACGACGGCGTGGTAGCCACGCTGTCCGCCGGCGTCGCCGCGCACGTGAAGGGCGAATCGCTGCGCGAACTGATGCGACGCGCCGACCAGGCGCTTTACGAAGCCAAGCGCGAAGGGCGCGACCGGGTCTGCGTCGCGCCGGCTCCCTGAACGCCAGGCTGAACGCCGCGGCCTTCATTCCCAATATGACGATCCTGCGCTAGCATCCGTTGGCTTCGCGCGCGGCGACTGTCGGGGTCTCCGGCGCGATTTTTCTAGTCAGGGGATCATGAACGAAGATCGTGCCCGCGCGACGTGGGGAAAATGGCGCCTGCCCTTGCTGGGGCTGGTGATCCTGCTGATCGTCGTCGGACCGGTTATCCTGCTGCAGCAGTTGGCCCGCTCCACGCAAAAGGCCGCCGACGAAGTCGTCCACACCCATGAGGTCGAAGCCACCGTGCTCGGCCTGGCCCTGGACGTACGCGAGATGGAAAGCTCCGCCATGCTGATCGCGCTGGGGGCCGATCATCCATTGGCACGCGAACGGTTGGTGAGCGGCAGGACTTCCTTGCCGGAGCGCTTCCAGAAGCTCGCGCGATTGACGGCGGACAACCCAGAACAGTTGGTGCGGGTCGGCCGCCTGCGCGAACTGGTGAATGCACGCATCGAGGTGGTGGACCAGTTGCTGGAGGCGCCGGAAGCCTACAAGGGATCGGTGGTGGCACCGCTGGCGACGCGGTTTCCCATCCGCGGCCTGCTGCTGGAGATCCTCGACGACGAGCGCGCCCTGCTGGATGCGCGCAGTCGCGACGCGAACGAGCAACGTCGGCGCATGGAATGGATCCGCATGGCGGCGCTGGGCGCCCAGCTGTTGCTGATCGTCCTGGTGGTGATGTCGCTGGGGCGGCAGGTGGCGCGACGGCTGAACGCCGAGAAGGAGACCGCGCGGGCCAGCCAGCGCGCACTGGTCATGCTGGACACGGTACGCGAACCGATCGTGTTGCTGGACGGCGAACAGCACATCCAGGTGCATAACGCCGCCTTTGCCGAGTTGTACGGCATCGAGAAGGGCCGCAAGGTCGCGAGCCTGGACGACCTGGGCGTCGCGTGGTCCGACAAGGTGATGCGCAAACGCCTGGACGACGTGCTGGCACGGGGGCGCGAGCTCTGGGACTACGAACTGCAGCAAGAAACCGCCGACGGCCTGAACCGGACGGTGTTGATCAACGCCCGCCGGATGCCGTTGCCGGATCAGGAAGACCATGCGGTGCTGGTGACGGTCAGCGACATTTCCCTGCAAAAGACCGCGCAGCAGGAAATCGCCGCGCTCAACCGCCAGCTGGAAGGCAAGGTGGAACAGGTCTCGGAAGTGAACCGCGAACTGGAAGCCTTCAGTTATTCGGTCTCGCACGACCTGCGTGCGCCGCTGCGCCACGTCGCCGGTTTCTCGGACAAGCTCGGACGCCACCTGGGCGAGGGCATCGACGAGAAGAGCCGCCACTACCTGAACGTGATCGGCGACTCCGCGCGCCGGATGTCGCAGCTGATCGACGATCTGCTGGTCTACTCGCGTCTGGGTCGCAGCGCGCTGCGCCTGCAGGCGGTGGACATGCAATCGCTGGTCGCCGAGTCGCGGGCGATGCTCGACGCCACCGAGGCGGGCGAAGGCCGTGCCGAGCGCGTGGAGTGGCGCATCGGTCCGATGCCGATCGTGCTGGCCGACGAGAACATGATGCGCCAGGTATGGGGCAACCTGCTCGGCAATGCCGTCAAGTACAGCAGCCTGCGCGATCGCGCGGTCATCGAGGTCGAACACCGGAAGCAGGACGATGGCAGTCATCTGTTCAGCGTGCGCGACAACGGTGCCGGCTTCGACATGGCCTACGCCGGCAAGCTGTTCGGCGTGTTCCAGCGCCTGCACAAGGCCAGCGAGTTCACCGGCACGGGCATCGGTCTGGCCAGCGTGCGGCGCGTGCTCGGCCGTCATGGCGGCCGCATCTGGGCCGAATCGGCGCCCGACCAGGGCGCGACCTTCTTCTTCACCCTTCCCGCGGCACTCGACACCGCGCCTTCCCGAGATCACGACGCATGAGCGACATCCGCACCATCCTGCTGGCCGAAGACAGCCTGGCCGACGCTGAAATGGCGATCGATGCGCTGCGCGAGGCCAACCTGGCCAATCCCATCGTGCACGTCGAGGACGGCGTGGAAGCGCTGGACTACCTGCTGCGGCGCGGCGCGCATGCGAATCGCGAGGAGGGTCTGCCGTCCGTACTGCTGCTGGACATCAAGATGCCGCGCATGGACGGCCTGGAAGTGTTGAAGAACATCCGCGGCCACGAGCAGCTCAAGCACCTGCCGGTGGTCATCCTGTCGTCCTCGCGCGAAGAAAGCGACCTGGCGCGCAGCTGGGACCTGGGCGTGAATGCCTACGTGGTGAAGCCGGTGGACATCGATCAGTTCTTCCAGGCAGTGAAGACGCTGGGCACGTTCTGGGCCGTCATCAACGAAACACCGGCGCGAGGCTGATCGATGCCGCGTACCGGGACGCCGCTGGGCCGCGTGAGGATCCTCCTGGTGGAGGACTCCGAGCTGGACGCCGAACTGCTGGTCGAGCAATTGCAGGATGCCGGCCTCGATGCCGAGTTCCAGCGCGTCGACGATGCCGCGAGCATGACCGCGGCGCTGGCCGGCGATCCTTTCGACCTGGTGATCTCGGACATGGAACTGCCGGGGTTTTCCGGCTACCAGGCGCTGGAGCTGCTGCAGGCGCATGATGCGCGGCTGCCGTTCGTGTTCTTCTCCGGCACGATCGGCGAAGAAGCGGCCGTCAAGGCCCTGCAGGAAGGCGCCAGCGACTACGTGCTCAAGCACACGCCCGCGCGTCTGCCGTCGGCGGTGGCGCGCGCGATCCGGGAAGCGCGTCGCGAGCGGGAGCGCGAGTACGCCGAACGCGAACTGATGCGCTCGCAACGACTGGACTGCCTGGCGATGCTCGCCGCGGGGCTCAGCCACGACCTGCGCAACATCCTGCAGCCGCTGTTGATCGTGCCGGATCTCTTGTCCACCTACAGCAACGACCCGAAAATCCTCCGTCTGGGCGCGGTGATCTCTGAGAGCGGCAAGCGTGGCCACGAGATGGCCGATTCGATGCTGTCGTTCGTGCGCGGCTCGCGCAAGGCGAGCGAGCGGATCGAAGTGGCGGCGCTCTTCCAGGCCGTGCAGCTGCTGCTGCAGGGATCCCTGTCCAAGCGGGTGCGCCTGGCGATCGAGCCGCCTGAGGAAGGCTTGCAGATCGAGGGCAACTACACCGAATTCCAGCAGTGCCTGATCAACCTGTGCCTCAACGGCATCCAGGCGATGGCGGAGCAGGGCGGGGCGTTGACGCTGTCCGCCCGGCGCGAGGCCAATGCGGAAGGGCGCGAGCACGTGGTGATCCGCGTGGCCGACGAAGGCAGCGGCATGGACGAGGCTACGCGCCAGCAGTTGTTCACGCCGTTCTTCACCACCAAGGCCAGCGGTACCGGCTTGGGGCTGATGTCGTGCAAGCGCATCGTTGAATCGGTGAAGGGTCGCATCCACGTGGAAAGCGCGCTGGGCCGCGGTACCGCCTTCGAACTGTGGCTGCCCGCGGCGCCGTCGCTCGAGTGGAGCGCGCCCGAAGGCACGGTGTTCCACGACGGCGAGGGCCGCCGCATCCTGCTGGTGGATGGCGACGCCACCCGCTTGTCGCTGCTGGGCAATGCGTTGGCCGCGCAGGGCTACGACCCGATGATGGCGCCGGACGGCGCGGTGGCGTTGCAGCAGATCGCCCGCATCGGCCTGCCGGCGTTGGCGATCCTGGACGACGACATCCTGCTGCTGTCCGCCGCGGACGTGCTGGCCGTGCTGCAGGAGGCGGGCTTCGACGGCCCGGTGATCCGCCTGCGTGAGCCCGGCATGCAGGCTGATGCCCATGATTGCGCGGCCGTGGTGACGAAGCCCGTGCAGATCCAGTCCCTGTTCGGAGCGATCGAGCACGCTCTGGGCATGCGCGCCTGAGCGGCAGGGTTCCGGCGTTTCGCGGCCTCAGACGTGGCCGGCCGCCGGCTTCAGTCGCTGCCACACCGCGCGCATGATCGGCTGCGCGCGGTACCAGCCGATCGGCGTGTCCGGGCAATAGCGCTGAAGGCGATCGCGCAGGGCCGGCGCGATCTCGTCGAACTCGCGCTGGTGATGCAGCAGGTAGGCGTCGTAGCCCACCTTCAGGCACCGCTCCAGATCACCCACCGTGGCGCCGACGACCTGGAAGGTGTCCTCGTTGAGGCGCGTTTTCCAGTACGCGAGTTCGGCATCGATATCGACGATCTGCGCGGTCGCTTGGGTGCTGCGGACATGATGGCTGGCCATGGTGATCCCCGTGTCGGTGTGGTGGTCTGACCGGATGAGTTTTGGTTCGCCAGAGTGATGCTTAAGTGAAATAAAGAGCGTTTTAACCGGTGTTTAACCGCGTG
Organism: Pseudoxanthomonas sp. G3; assembly: GCF_057654715.1. Classification (NCBI taxonomy): domain Bacteria; kingdom Pseudomonadati; phylum Pseudomonadota; class Gammaproteobacteria; order Lysobacterales; family Lysobacteraceae; genus Pseudoxanthomonas; species Pseudoxanthomonas sp. G3. The sequence continues at coordinate 2,368,169 of NZ_CM172805.1, read as the reverse complement.
CGCGCGTTTTTATTCACTTTTGCATGGGATGCGTGAAGGCGTCACCGCTGGCGCATCGCCGCCGCCAGGATCGCGCGTTCGTCCATCAGGGCGACGGGGGAGGGTGGAAACAACGGCGGATCTTCTTCGAACGGGGCGTGCAGTCGTTCCCACACCCGCTCGATCACCGCCTGCGCGAGGGGCCAGTCCAGGCGTACGCCTCGCAGGATGCTCGCGTGGTAGCGGGCCGGTAATGACGGCATCAGTTCCTGCAACGACTGCCGGTGCGAAAGCAGATAGACGTCGTAGGCGAATTTCAAGGTGGGCACGTAGTGCCGGAACGGCGTGCCGGGACGGTGGAACGGCTGGCTGGCGTAGGTGTTTTCCCAGAACAGGAGTTCGGCGTGGATGTCGATGACGGCACACGGCGCGTGCACGTCCGCCCAAGCCGGGGCGATCAGGTGATTGAACTGTGGCATGCGATCCCACTCCCTGGCGCAAGGCCTGACGGAGCATGGACCCGCTGGATGAAACACGGCTTACCAAAGCATGACACCGCCGCGTCCCCGTCCCCACCGCGCGATCCCACCGCGCAGCCCCCCGTGGCAACGTTTCCCTCCCGCGTCCGCACAGGTACGCGGTCCATGATCCTGCCGGTTCTTGTCGTTATCGGCCCCTGCTTAGAGGGACACGCGCCGCGGTGCAGGGGCCGGCCAACCGTTCGTCGTCAACTCACCCGGGAAGTCAGTGCATCTGCGCCGTGTCGGGCTCATGTTCGTCGAGCCAGCGCCATGCCTCGCGCAGCAGCGTGCGTGCCACCGGCCACTCCGGACCGGCATCGCCACGCAGGCGCTCCCAATGATGTTCGAGTTCGAGTTCGGTATCCAGATCGAGGTCGTGGCCGCCATGGTCTGCATGCGACGCGGCGGCGAACGCGTATGCCCGGCAGGCATCTTCCCAGGCCACGTCGGGATGCAGGCGGCGGCGCCGGCCGTAGTCGTGGGCAGTGAAGGCAGCGAAAGCGTCGTCGGCGCGATCCGGTGAACGGAACGGTGTCTGGCGCAGGGTGTCGAGATGCTCGCGATAGAGGTGTCGGTTCATGGGCGGACGCTTCCGGCGGGGGTGTGGCCGTGGTAACCCGGCGCGCGTTACCCGTGGGTGACAAATCCCTTCAAACGCTTATCACAAAGATGAGACGCAGCCGTGCGATCAGCCACCGCTCAGTCTCAGCGGCTGAGACACACTCGGCGTCAGATGGCGGCTGCCCTGCAACGAGATACCCCATGCCTGCTCAGACCTCCCTGGTCCGCCACTACGCCCGTGATGCCGCCGTCCTGCCCGCGGAGTCTGGTGACGGCCATGCGCTGGCGGAACGCCTGGCGGGCAAGTACCACGATCGGGTGACGGGCCGGTTCGTCATTCCGGGCCGTGAAGGCCGCTATGCCGACCTGCCCGATGATCTGCCGCCGCCGCTTGCCGCCGCCCTGCGCGCGCGTGGGATCGGGCGGTTGTATTCGCACCAGGCCGAAGCCTGGACGGCCGCGCAGGCCGGCAAGCACCTCGCGATCGTCACGCCCACCGCGTCGGGCAAGTCGCTGTGCTACACGATGCCGGTGGTGGCCTCGGCGCTGTCTCGCAAGGGCAAGGCGCTGTACCTGTTCCCGACCAAGGCGCTGGCGCAGGACCAGGTGGCCGAACTGCTGGACCTCAGCCGCGCCGGCGAGCTTGGGCTGAAGGCGTTCACCTTCGACGGCGACACGCCGGGCGATGCGCGCCAGGCGATCCGCCTGCATGGCGACATCGTGGTCAGCAATCCGGACATGCTGCACCAGGCCATCCTGCCGCACCACACCAAGTGGGCGCAGTTCTTCGAGAACCTGCGCTACGTGGTGATCGACGAGGTGCATACCTACCGTGGTGTGTTCGGCAGCCATGTCGCCAACGTGCTGCGCCGGCTCAAGCGCGTATGCGCGTTCTACGGCGCGGAGCCGCAGTTCATCCTGTGCTCGGCCACCATCGGCAACCCGAAGGCGCATGCCGAAGCGCTGATCGAGGCGGACGTGGACGCGATCACCGAATCCGGCGCGCCCACCGGCGATAAGCATGTGCTGTTGTGGAATCCGCCGGTGGTCAATCCCGACCTCGGCCTGCGCGCATCGGCGCGGTCGCAGAGCAACCGGATCGCCCGCCTGGCGATCAAGGCCGGGTTGAAGACCCTGGTGTTCGCCCAGTCGCGCACGATGGTGGAAGTGCTCACCAAGTACCTGAAGGATGTGTTCGACCACGATCCGCGCAAGCCGGCGCGGATCCGCGCCTACCGTGGTGGCTACCTGCCCACCGAGCGGCGCGAGGCCGAGCGCGCGATGCGCGATGGGCGCGTGGACGGCATCGTGTCGACCTCGGCGCTGGAACTGGGCGTGGACATCGGCAGCCTGGACGCGGTGGTGTTGAACGGGTATCCGGGCTCCATCGCGGCGACGTGGCAGCGCTTCGGCCGCGCCGGTCGCCGGCAGCAGGCGTCGCTGGGCATTCTGGTGGCCAGTTCGCAGCCGCTGGACCAGTACGTGGTGCGGCATCCGGAGTTCTTCGCCGACAGCCCACCGGAGCACGCGCGCATCGCGCCGGACCAGCCGATGATCCTGCTGGACCACATTCGCTGCGCCGCCTTCGAGCTGCCGTTCCTGGCCGGCGAGATGTACGGACCCATCGATCCGTCGCCGTTCCTGCAACTGCTGGACGAAGACAGCGTGGTGCATCGCGAGGGCGATCGCTACGAGTGGATCGCCGACAGTTATCCGGCCAATGCGGTCAGCCTGCGCTCGGTGGCGGACGGCAATTTCGTCGTGGTGGACCGCACCGACGGGCGCCAGGTGATCATCGCCGAGGTCGACTTCAGCGCCGCGCCGCTGACGCTGTACGAAGGGGCGATCCACATGGTGCAGTCCACGCCGTACCAGGTGGAGCGGCTGGACTGGGAAGGCCGCAAGGCCTACGTCACCCGCACCCACGTGGACTACTACACCGACGCGATCGACTACACCAAGCTGAAGGTGCTCGAGCGCTTCGACGGCGGCATCGCCGGGCAGGGCACGTGCCACCACGGCGAAGTACACGTGGTCCGGCGCGTAGCCGGCTACAAGAAGATCCGCTACTACACGCACGAGAACATCGGCTACGGCCCGGTGAACCTGCCGGACCAGGAGATGCACACCACCAGCCTGTGGTGGCAGTTGCCGCCGCCGTTACTGGAAGCGTCGTTCGGCTCGCGCCAGGAGGCGCTGGATGGCTTCCTCGGCGCCGCGCATGCGCTGCACATCGCCGCGACGGTAGCTGTGATGGCCGAGGGACGCGATCTGCAGAAGGCGGTCGGGGATGGCGACGGTGCGTGGTTCGCGCTGCCGGACACGCAAGGCAGGGGACAGCTGCGCGGCGGCGAGGGCCAGCTGTTGTCGCCGACGTCGGGCGATCGTTTCGTGCCGACGGTGTACCTCTACGACAACTACCCCGGTGGCATCGGCCTGAGCGAACCCTTGTGGCGACGCCAGGCCGAACTGGTGCGTCGTGCCACGGACCTAGTGGGCCGCTGCGACTGCAAGGCCGGTTGTCCGGCGTGCGTGGGTCCTGTGCTGGCCACCGATGAGGAAGCCGACACCACGCCGCGTGCGCTCGCGATGCGCGTGCTGCAGCTGCTGGATGCCGCATGAGCATCAGCCTGGAGACACTTCAGCGGCTGCGACGGCAGGCGGGCCACGCGGCGGCGGCGGAACCGGTGGCGCGCATCGCGGAATCCCCCCGTGAGGCCGAAGCGATCGCAACATTGCGGCGCATGCTGGGTATCCGCGAACGCGCGCGCCCAGCACTGCCCGTGCCCGCGCGCGACCGTCATCTGCCGGGCACCGAAATCGCGCCTGGACTGCTGTTGCTGGAAGACGTGCTCCCGTTCGACAACGTACCGGATGAGGTGGACGGCACGTTCGCACGCACCGGCCTGCTGCCGACCCGCGGCATGCTGTTCTTCGACACCGAGACCACCGGCCTGTCGGGCGGCACCGGCACGCGCGCCTTCATGGTGGGCGCGTCGGACTTCGTGCCCGGCGGCCTGCGCGTGCGCCAGTTGCTGATCACCCACCTGGCGGCCGAACCGGCGATGCTGCGCGAATTCTCGCGCTGGCTGGCGGAGGACACGCGCCTGGTCAGCTACAACGGGCGCTGCTACGACGCACCGCTGCTGGCGACGCGCTACCGCCTGGCACGGCAGGGCACGCCGCTGGCCGGCATCGAGCATCTGGACCTGCTGTTCCCCACGCGCCGCCGGTATCGCGGCGTATGGGAGAACTGCCGGTTGGGCACCATCGAACGCCATGCGCTCGGCATCGTGCGCGAGGACGATCTGCCGGGCTCGGAAGCGCCCGGCGCGTGGTTGCAGTATCTGCGCGGAGGCGATGCAGGCCTGTTGCGGCGCGTGCTGCTGCACAACTTCCAGGACGTGGTGACGTTGGCGCGATTGCTGCTGCATCTTTCGGCGCCGCAGGATGTGGCGCCGGATGGAAGTGTATTTACCTCGCTTCCGCCTTGACCCCGTGACGGGGCGGGCGGATGCTGGCCGTGTCGGAACCCCACGAAGACGCACTGCCTGTCCGCCCTGCCACAGGAGCCGTCCCATGCATCGTCCCGTAGTCCTCTGCGTGCTGCTCGCCGGCACGTCGTTCACCGCCGCCGCGCAGGACCGCTTGCCGGTCGTCGATCGCTTCTACCTCGGCGCCGGCCGCTATTGGGCCGACCACGACCTGGACACGCGCTGGGATGCGAGCGATGGCTCCATGGGCACGCACGTTAATTTCCAGCGCGACCTGGGCTTCATCGACCGCCAGGATGCGCTGGTCTGGAATATCGGCGGCAGCTTCGGCGCGGAGCGGCGGCACAAGATCGATGCCTTCGGCTACGACTACGACGATGACACCCGCCGCCTGCTGGACCGCACGCTGCAGATCGGCGACAACGCGTACCCCGTCGATGCCGACCTGACCGGTCGCCTGGACCTGAAGATCACCGGCGTGTCCTACACCTGGTTCTTCCATCAGGACGGCCAGCGCGCAGCCGGCGTAGGGCTTGGCGCGATGCGCTACGACATCGCCGCCGAACTGGACGCCACCGCCACCGTGGCCGGCTCACCGGTGGCCTATGCGAACGACCTGTCCGAGGCCGAGTGGGCGCCGATGCTGCGCGTCGAGTACGCGCACGCGCTGTCGGCGCACTGGCGCTGGGGCGCGTCGCTCGCCTACACGCGCAAGAACAGCGGCAACGTCACCGGCGATGCGCTGGACGCGCAGGTGGAGCTGGAATATTTCCCGTGGGAGCGCTTCGGCTTCTCGTTGCGCTACAACTACAACGATGTGGACCTCGATTTCGAGCGCACCCGCTTCGACGGCAACCTCAACCTCAACAACCGCGGGCCGCAATTACTGGGCTTGTTCCGCTTCTGAACCGCGGCGCTGTCGGGGATCCACCGACAGCGGAGTGTGAAGCGGTGCGCACTCCGCCACATCGCCCTTCAAGAAGCGGCGGGGGCGGCCGACATCCTTGCTAGATTTCATCCGTCCGTGCCGCGCGACCGCGTGGGCACGCATTGAACCTGCAATAAAAAGGGGCCGTGCCTTGCGCATTCTGTACGTTGGCGATACCGCCTGCCTGCCTGACGATCTGGCCGACTACATCGGCGACATGGGAGACGCGTGGACCGTGGAGACGGTCGCCGACGGCAAATCGGCGATGTTCACGGTCTCCAACGGGCCGGTGGACGTGGTGATGGTCGGCCCCGGCTTGCCCGACCTGCCGCCGGCCACGCTGCTCGGCCAGATCCGCACGTTGCGTCCGGAAACCATCCGCATCGCCCTGCTCGAAGGCAGTGCCGACAGCCTGTCCGCGCCGATCAAGCTGATCGGCGTGGCGCATCGGTTCCTGCCGCTGCCGCTGTCGTCGGAAACGGTGCTGGAATCGATCCATAGCCTGGAAGAGCTGCGCGACCTGCTGGACAGCCCGCGCCTGCGCCGGGCGATCGGCCGGGTCGAACACCTGCCGTCGCCGCCGCACCTCTATTTCGCGCTGACCCGTGCGCTGGAAGAAGACGAAGGCACCGCCAACGACATCGCCAAGCTCGTGGCCGGCGACCCGGCCATCGCGGCCAAGGTGTTGCAGCTGTGCAATTCGGCGTACTTCTCCAACGGCCGCTCGATCACCGACCTGCGTGCCGCAGTGACGCGGCTGGGCCTGGGTACGCTGCGCGACCTGGTGCTGGCCAGCGAGGTGTTCTCGATGAAGACCACCTCCAGCGTCGACCGTGCCGCGCTGCAGAATCGTGCGCTGTTGGCCTCGCGCCTGGCGGCCAAGATCCTGCCGCGCACCAGTTCCGAACTCGGCGCCACCGCGGCGCTGCTGGCCGATATCGGCCTGCTGTTGCCGGGCGTACGCGATGAACGCGACACGCCGGTGGCCGATGACGACGACCGCCCCGGCCATACCGAGGCCGGCGCCTACCTGCTGGGCCTGTGGGGCCTGCCGATGCCGATCGTCGAGGCTGTCGCGTTCCATCGTCAGCCGCAGCGTTCCAGCCTGCGCAGCTTCTGGGTGCCCGGCGCCGTGCATGTGGCCGGCGCGCTGGCCAGCAACGAACCGGTCGATGAGAGCTACCTGAAGTCGCTGGGCGTGCTGGACCAACTGCCCAGCTGGCGGCAGATGGCCGAAACCATGGTCGAGCGCGCCGAAGAGCAGGCCGCCTGACGCGTCGTCCGATTCCGCGTACGCGCCTGCGCGCGACGCGGCGTCTGCGATGCTTCACGCCCGTCTCATGGAGCGGCACGCGAGGGGAAGTCATGGCCGTCATTCCGGCGCAAGCCGGAATCCATGGCCTGTCAGCGATGTCCTTTCTTAGGAATGTCAGGGAAGGCAACGGCAAAGTGGGTCCCAGCTTTCGCTGGAACGACGAGCCTCACCCCTTGCCGTCATTTCCGCACAAGCGGGGCCTTTCAGTGATGTCCTTCCTCGCGGATGTCAGGGAAGTCAACGGCAAGGTGGGTCCCAGCTTTCGCTGGGACGACGGGCCCGAATCCTTACCGTCACCTCTTGCCGTCATTCCAGCGCAAGCTGGAATCCATCGTCCGTCAGTGATCCGTATCCCTCGTGCGACGGGAAGCAAAGGCAAGGTGGGTCCCGGCTTTCCGGGGACGGCGGTGGTGCGTCGCTGTCAGGGACTGTAGGCGGGAGAGGGCTCCTGCACCTTGCCCGGAGACGGGATGATGATCCGCGGGCGTAGCCACGCGGCGAAGTCGCTTTCGCCGATACTGCCTTCCGACAGGCCCAGGTACTGCGGATAGAGCTCGTGGTCTTCCGCCGATAGCGTGGCGCCATTGAGCACGATGAAGACTTCGCAGGCCACGGCCGCGATGCGCTTGTTGCCGTCCACGAAGGGATGGTTGCGGGCCAGGCCGAAGGCCGTGGCAGCCGCCAGATCGGCCAGGTCCGGCGCAGGTTGCCCGTAGGCGTGCAACTGCCGGGGCCGCGCCAGCGCAGATTCCAGCAAGCCCTCGTCGCGAATGCCCATGGCGCCACCGTGTTCGGCCAATTGCCGGTCATGGATGGCCAGGGCCAGCGCCCGGCTGATCCAGACGATCATCCGCGCTGCCTCATTGGGCCAGCTTGTGGAGCAGGGTGCGGCGGCTGCGCATCACTTGCTCGGCCACCTCCATCTGCTCGGCCAGGGTGGGGTCGTAGACCGTCAGGCGGATACCGTCGGGGGTCTCGAGCGCGTGGAGTTCATCGCCTTTTTCCAAACGAAGGCGCGCCAGGAGCTCCTTGGGCAGGATGACGCCGGCAGAGTTGCCGACCGTGGTGATCTTGAGTTTCATGACTGCCTCCTTGGCGTTATAACCATGGTTATATTGAGGCGCGGGAGGCGTGAAGGCAAGCCGCACCTCTTTTCTCGCCATGTGAGATCTAAAGGTGTACAAATGTACACCTATGAACCGCGTCGACCTGCCTCCCCAACGTGCCGCTGTCCTGGCCTTCCTGCACCGGGAGCTGGCAGCCGGCCGCGCGCCCAGTCTGGCGGACATCGCCGATGCCTTCGGCTTCGCCTCCCGCAATGCCGCGCAGAAGCATGTGCAGGCCTTGGTGGCCGATGGCCTGGTGGAACAGGCGCCCGGCCAGAAACGCGGCCTGCGCCTGCCGGGCGGCACGGCCGATCTGCTGCCGCTGCCGGTGCTGGGCCGGGTGGCCGCCGGCCAGCCGATCGGGGCGGACATCGGTCTGGACGAGCAGCTGTGGCTGGACCGCCGGCTGTTCTCGCCGCAGCCGGATTACCTGCTGAAGGTGCAGGGTGATTCGATGATCGACGATGGCATCGTCGACGGCGACCTGGTCGGCGTGCACCGCACGCCCGACGCGCGCGACGGGCAGACCGTCGTGGCCCGCATCGACGGCGAACTGACCATCAAGCGCTTGCAGCGCGAACGCAAGCGCATCCGCCTGTTGCCGCGCAATCCCGCGCACGCACCCATCGACGTGCAGCCGGGGCAGGAGTTCGCCATCGAAGGCGTTTATTGCGGCCTGGTGCGGCGCGGCTGAGATGGGTGCGGTCGTCGCCCTCGATACGTTGCTGGCCGCGCGCACGCTGTGGCATGCGGGCCGCAGCGCGGCCATCGCCGCCGATGGTGAATCCACCGGCCATGCCGCGCTCGATGCGCTGCTGCCGCAGGGCGGCTGGCCGCGTCGCGCGTTGACCGAACTGCTGCTGCCCGCCGACGGCGTGGGCGAACTGGCGCTGCTGCTGCCCACGTTGGCGCGGATGACGCAGGCCGGCAGCACGGTGGCGGTGATCGCGCCGCCGTACATTCCGTATGCCCCCGCCTGGCAGGCCGCGGGCGTGGACCTGGCCTTGCTGGAAATCGTGGAAGCCACGCCGCGCGATGCGCTGTGGGCGTTCGAACAATGCCTGCGTAGCGGCGCCTGCGCGGCCGTGCTCGGTTGGCCGATGCACGCCGATGGGCCTGCGCTGCGACGCCTGCAGGTGGCGGCCGACAGCGGGGAATGCCTGGGTTTCGCGCTGCGCGACCGTCGCCATGCGGCCAATCCGTCGGCGGCCGCCTTGCGCCTGGAGGCTACCCGCGATGCGCGTGGCGGCACGCAGTGGCAGGTGCGCAAATGCCGCGGCGGACCGGCGCCCGCACAATCGTTCGCGCTGGTCGCGCATTGAGGCGCGCGCATGCTCTGGGCCTGTGTATTGCTGCCGCAGCTGGCGCTGGACGCCGTCCTCCGGCGTTTGCCTGATCCCGATGCGCCGCTGGCGCTGGTCGGCGGCGCCGTGCAACTGCGCACCCTGCAGGCGGTGAATGCCGCTGCTGCGCAGGCGGGCCTGCGGACCGGCATGCGGCTGACGGCGGCGCATGCGCTGCTGCCGGAGTTCGCGATGGTCGAATACGACCCGACGGCCGAAGCGCGCTGGCAGCGTTTCCTCGCCGCGTGGGCATACCGGCACAGTTCGCTGGTCAGCGTGCAGTGGCCGGGTTGCCTGGTGCTGGAGGTACGCGCCAGTTTCCGCCTGCTGGGGCCGTGGCCGCGCATCGAGGCGCGCTTGCGCGAAGAACTCGGCGCGCTGGGTTTCCAGCATCGCCTCGCCCTGGCACCCACGCCGCGCGCGGCGCACGTGTTCGCCGGCCTGCGCGACGGTCTGGCGGTAATGCAGCCGGCGGCGATGGCCGACATGCTGGACCGCGTGCCGGTGCGGCGCGCACGCCTGCCGGACGACGCCGGCGAGCGCCTGCACCGCATGGGCATCCGCGACCTGCGCACGCTGCGCGGGCTGCCGCGCGACAGCCTGCGCCGCCGTTTCGGCCTGCCGGTGCTGGAGCACCTGGACCGGCTGTACGGCCAGGCCGACGATCCGCTGGCGTACTACGCGCCGCCGGACCACTTCGACGCGCGCATTGAACTCGGCTACGAAGTCGAGAGCCACATGGCACTACTGTTCCCGCTGCGCCGGCTGATCGGCGACCTGTCCACCTACCTGTCCATCCGCGACGGCGGCGTGCAGCGTTTCGTCCTGCGGCTGGAACACGAGCAAGGCCACACCGATGTCGAGGTGGGCCTGCTGGCCGCCGAACGCGAACCCGCGATGCTGTTCGAGCTGACCCGCAACCGCCTGGAGCGCGTGCAGATCGCGCAACCGGTAGTGGGCGTGCGCCTGCTCGCCCGCGAGTTGCCACCGTTCGTGCCGGCCGCGCGCGACCTGTTCGATACGCGACCGCAGCAGCAGCTGCCGTGGCCGCAACTGCGCGAACGCCTGCGCGCGCGGCTGGGCGACGAAGCGGTGCATCGCGTAGCGCCTGCCGGTGATCCGCGCCCGGAACGCGCGTGGCGACGCGTGCAGGGCGACGGTAGCCGCATCGAATCCGCACCGGTACGTCCGCCACGCCCGACCTGGCTGCTGCCGCAGCCGGTGCCGCTGCGCGATCCGCATCCGCGCATCGTGTCCGGGCCGGAGCGGCTGGAAAGCGGCTGGTGGGACGGCGAGGACGCGCGCCGCGACTACTACGTGCTGGAAACCTCGCAGGGCCAGCGGGCCTGGGCGTTCGCGCCGCCGGGCGAGCAGGGCGGCTGGATGCTGCACGGGTGGTTCGCATGAGCTGGGACGATGCAGTGGACGGCGTCGACCGCGACACGCCCGGCGGTCGCCCGCCCCGCGCGTGGGAAGTGGCGCAGCGGTTGCGCCGGCATGCCGCCGCTAACGACGACGGCCCGCAGGAGGATGCCTGGCCGGCCTATGCGGAACTGCATTGCCTGTCGGACTTCTCGTTCCTGCGCGGTGCGGCCAGCGCGGAAGAGCTGTTCGAGCGCGCGCGCGATCTCGGTTACGAAGCGCTCGCGATCACCGACGAATGCTCGCTGGCCGGCATCGTGCGCGGTTGGGAGGCATCGCGCGCGACGGAGGTGTCGCTCATCGTCGGCAGCGAGTTCACCCTGGCGTGCGGGCTGAAGTGCGTGCTGCTGGTGGAAACCACGGCCGGCTACACGCGGCTATGCGAACTGATCACCACCGCCCGGCGCGCCGTCGACAAGAAGGGCTACCGGCTCACGCGCCAGGACGTGGAACGCGTCCTGGGCGATGTCGATGCCGCCATCTGCGGCCTGTTCGCTCTGTGGCTGCCCACGCGGGATATCGACGATGCGCAGGGGCAATGGCTGCAGTCGGTGTTCGGCGATCGTGCGCACGTGGCGGTCGAACTGCACCGTGAGCAGGACGATGTCGCACGCCTGCGGCAGCTGCTCGACGTGTCGACGAGGTTGGCGATGCCGGCCGTGGCCGCCGGCGACGTGCATATGGACGTACGCCGCCGCCGCGCGCTGCAGGACACGATGACGGCGATCCGCCACGTCGCACCGTTGGCCGACTGCGGCGAGCACCTGTTCCGCAACGGCGAACGCCACCTGCGGACGCGACGGGCGCTGGGCAACATCTATCCGCGCACCCTGATCGACGCTGCGGTGGCGCTGGCGCGTCGCTGCAGGTTCGACCTCAAGCGCGACATCCACTACCGCTATCCGGCCGAGCTCGTCCCGGCGGGCCACACGCCCACCACGTGGCTGCGCGAACTGACCGAGCGCGGCATGCACGAACGCTGGCCTGACGGCGCGCCGCCTTCCGTCGTCGCGCAGATCGACGGTGAGCTGGCGCTGATCGAGAAGCTGGAATACGAGGCCTTCTTCCTGACCGTGGAAGACATCGTCCGGTTCGCCAAGGCGCGCAACATCCTCTGCCAGGGGCGCGGCTCGTCGGCGAATTCGGCCGTCTGCTTTGCGCTCGGCATCACCGTGGTGAATCCGGCCGAGAGCCGCCTGCTGATGGCGCGTTTCCTGTCCGAAGAGCGCGACGAACCGCCGGATATCGACGTCGACTTCGAGCACGAACGCCGCGAGGAAGTGCTGCAGTATGTCTACGCGAAGTACGGCCGCCGCCGTGCCGCGCTGGCCGCCACGGTGATCCGCTACCGCGGCAAGAGCGCGGTACGCGACGTGGCCAAGGCGTTCGGCCTGCCTCCGGACCAGATCGCGCTGCTGGCCGACTGCTACGGCTGGGGCAACGGCGAGGCGCCCATGGAACAGCGCCTGCGCGAGGCGGGCTTCGACCCGGAGAATCCGCTGATCCGGCGCGTGCTGGCGGTGACCGACCAGCTGCGCGACCACCCGCGTCACCTGTCGCAGCACGTGGGCGGCTTCGTGATCGGCGATGCGCCGCTGTCCACGGTGGTACCGGTAGAGAACGCCTCGATGGACGACCGCACCATCATCCAGTGGGACAAGGACGACCTGGAGACCATGGGCCTGCTCAAGGTCGACTGCCTGGCGCTGGGCATGCTGACCTGCATCCGCAAAGCGGTGGACCTGGTAGAGAAGCACCGCGGATTCCGTCTGGATCTCGCGCGCCTGCCGAACAATGACGAAGCGACTTTCGAGATGATCCAGGCTGCCGACACCGTGGGCGTGTTCCAGATCGAATCCCGCGCGCAGATGAGCATGCTGCCGCGGTTGAAGCCGAACAAGTATTACGACCTGGTGGTGGAAGTCGCGATCGTGCGGCCCGGACCGATCCAGGGGGGCATGGTGCATCCCTATCTGCGCAGACGGCAGGGCAAGGAGCCGGTGACCTATCCGTCAGAAGAAATCCGCTCGGTGCTGGAGCCTACGCTGGGTGTGCCGTTGTTCCAGGAGCAGGTGATGGAACTGCTGATGAAGGCGGCCGACTACACGGACAGCGAGGCGGACAGCCTGCGTCGGTCGATGGCGGCCTGGGGACGTGGCGGTGACATGGAGCCGCACCGGATCCGCGTCCGTGAGCGCATGACGAAGAAGCATTATTCGCAGGAGTTCATCGACCAGATCTTCGAGCAGATCAAGGGCTTCGGTTCCTACGGCTTCCCGCAGAGCCACGCCGCCTCGTTCGCCAAGCTGGTCTACATCAGCTGCTGGCTGAAACGGCATGAGCCGGCCGCCTTCGCCTGCGCGCTGCTCAATGCGCAGCCGATGGGCTTCTATTCGCCCAGCCAGATCGTGCAGGACGCGCGCCGGGGGCAGGGCGGGCGCGTGTCCATCGACGTGCTGCCCGTCGACGTCGCCGTCAGCGACTGGGACAACACGCTGGAAGGCGGCCATGTGCGCCAGGGTGTCGACGATGGCGGACAACCGTCGCTGCGGCTCGGCTTCCGGCAGGTGGGCGGGCTGTCGGAGGCCACCGGCAAGGCGATCATGGCCGCGCGGGCGGAACGTGCGTTCAACGACGTGCGCGACCTCTGCCTGCGGGCCAGGCTCGATGAGAAGGCGCGCACTGCGCTGGCCGAAGCGGGCGCGTTGCAGTCGCTCGCCGGGCATCGTCATGCCGCGCGCTGGGCCGTCGCCGGCATCGAGCGGCAGCGTCCGCTGCTGCCCGGCAGCCCGGACGAGGACGCGATCGTCCTGCCTGCGCCGACGGTGGGCGAAGACGTGACCTCGGATTACCGAATGACGGGCCTGACGCTGGGCGCGCATCCGCTGTCGTTGCTGCGCGAGCGCCTGCGGCGGCAGCGCGTGGTCGATTCGCAACAACTGCGCGGTTTGCCGCACGGGCGGGGCGCATTCGCGGCCGGCATCGTCACCCAGCGGCAACGGCCGGCGACGGCGAAAGGCACCATCTTCGTCACCCTGGAGGACGAGCACGGCATGGTCAACGTGGTCGTGTGGTCGCACGTGGCGCTGCGCGACCGCAAGGCCCTGCTTGGCGCGCGCCTGATGGCGGTCCGCGGCCGTTGGGAACAGGTGGACGGCGTCTCCCACCTGATCGCACGCCGGCTGGAGGATTTCACCCATCTGCTGGGCGAGATCCAGCCCGGCTCCCGCGATTTCCACTGACCTCCCATGCGTGCGCTGACCGCCCACACCGAAGATCTGTTCGCCCCCACGATGCACCACCTGGTGGATGATGCGCAGGGCGGCATCCGCTACTGGCCGGATGTCATCGATCCTGCGACGGCCCAGCGCTGGTTCGATCTGCTGCACGCGGGCGCGGCCTGGACGCATCTGCAGCGGCCGATGTACGACCGCATCGTCGACGTGCCGCGGCTGCTGGCGAACTATGCCGTGGACGCACTGCCGGCCGACCTGCCGCTGGCCGCGCTGCTGGCCTGCGTGCAAGCCAAGGCGCCTGCGCCGTATACGCGCATCGGCATGAACCTCTATCGCGACGGCGACGACAGCGTGGCCATGCACGGCGACAAGCTGCATACGGTGGCGGCCGGCCATCCGATCACCCTGGTCTCGCTGGGCGCACCGCGGCGCATGCTGATTCGCGCGCGTGAAGGAAAACGCGAGACGCTGGCAGTGGACCTAGCCCCGGGCAGCGTGTTGTCGATGAGCCATGCGTCGCAGCGCACGCACGAGCACGGGATTCCAAAGACCCGGCGTTCGCAGGGGCCGCGAATCAGTGTGGTGTTCCGGGTGAGGCTTCCGTCCCCTGTGGGAACAGGTGGCTTGGCAGGTGTGGGGCGACGTAAGTCGCGATGAGGCGTTACCGGTGGCCCATCGCGACTTACGTCGCTCCCACAATAGTTTCCCGATTCCCCAAAAAAACGCCGCGAGGGTTCGCGGCGTGAGGGCAAGGACTGCTTGAAAGAGGGAAGGACGCGCCGCCGTCAGCCCATCAGCTTGAACAGCGACAACGACTGCATCTGCATGAAGACCGTCTGTGCGGCCTGCAGGGCGGTGTTTTCCATCTGGTAGCGACCGATGGCCTCGGCCCAGTCCAGGTCGCGCAGGGTGGACAGCGTGCCCTGCAGGGTGACGTTGTTGGCTTCGCGCAGCGCCGCCGCATCGTCGATGGCCGACAGCTGCGCGCCGCCACTGGCGCGGGCGTCGATCATCTTGCTTTGCGCCGTGGCGATGTCGCGCATCGCGGCCTGCAGGTTGTTCTGCATGGCGGCGCGCTGCGCGTCGCTGGTGGGGTTGGTCTCCAGCGTGGTGATCAGGCCCTGCACGGTGGCGAAGATGTCGCGCGAGCCCGCTGGGCCCAGCGTGAAGCTGTCGCCGTTGGCCGGTTGGCCGTCGATCCTCATTTGCACGCCAGCGAAGGCGATGCTCTCGCCCTTCGCATACGTGCCGGTGGTGACGACGGTACCGCCGCCATCGACCACCTGGTAGGTGTCGCCGGCGCCGAAGCTGAGCGTATACGTGCCGCCGTCCCAGGCCGCGGAATCGGTGACGCTGAACCCCATCAGCAGGCCGGTGCCGGTATTGCCCGGCGCGGCCTGGCCGTCGATGCGGCCATCGCCCGTGCGCAAGCGCAGGAACACCTCGCTGCCCGGCAGGGTGTCGGCGACGAACATGTCCGGCGCCACTTCCACCTGCCGCTGGGTCTGGTCGCCGCTGTAGATCACGCCGCCGCCGGAAATCGCGAACGGCGCGCTGCCGTCGCTGGTGCCGCCGAACAGGTAGCGCCCGGCGCCGTCGGTGCTGTTGGCCAGGTCCAGCAGGCCGGCGTAGATCGCCTTCAGTTCCGTGCTGATCGCCTTGCGGCTGTCTTCGCCCATGGCCGCGTTGTTGGCCTGGATGACGAGTTCGTTGACGCGCGCCATCGCATCGCCGACCTGGGTCAGTGCGTTCTCCTGCAGGCCGAGGCGGTTCTGCACCGCATTGGCGTTCATGCCGAAGCGTTCGAGTTCGGCCACGGCGCGATCCAGCCCGACCGCGGTGCCGGCGGCCACGGGATCGTCCTTCGCCGTGACCAGGCGCTGGCCGCTGGCCAACTGTTGCTGGGTGTGCGCCAGCTTCGCCTGCTTGGCCAGCATCGTCGTGATCGACTGCTGGTACATCATGCCGGTGGAGATGCGGTAGTTCATCGGCGGGTCGCGGCCAGGAGGGATTGGAAGAGCGTGTCGGCGGTGGCGATGATCTGCGACGCCGCCTGGTACGCCTGCTGCAGGCGCATCAGATCGGCGGCTTCTTCGTCGAGGTTGACGCCGGAAATCGCATCGCGCGCGGCCTGCGCCTGGTCGTGGATGACCTGCTGGGCCTGCGCGGAATAATCCGCCTGGCGCGCCGCCGAACCGACCTGCGTGGTCAGCCCGCCGATCGCGCCGTTGAGCGTCAGCGTGCCGCCGTTGAGCACGCGTGCGTCGTCGAGGTTGGACAGCAGCTTGGCGTTGCCGTTGTCGCTGGAATTGGCGCCGGTGGGCCCCACGCTGAAGGTGTCGCCAGCGGCAGGCGCACCATCCAGCACCACGCTCCAGCCGTTGTAGGCGATGGTCTGGCCGGGCGTGTAGGCGAACGGGCCGGTGCCGTTGATCGTGTACTGCGTGGCGTCGAGGAACTCGATGTCGACCGGCGCCAGCAAGCCGGCGTTGGCGGCGTCGGTGACCTTCAGGCCGCTGAGCTTGCCGCTGCCGGTGTTGGCCAGGTCGGTGGTCGCCTTCACCGGCGTGGCGGCGGCGATGCGACTGGGGTCGGTGATCGCCACGCTCAGATTACCGGCCGCGCCGGCGGTGGGCTGCAGCAGGAAGCGGTCGTTCGCCGCCGGCGTGCCGGAGGCGAGCACGACTTCAATGCCGTTGACCACTAGCGGATCCGCGGCCGTGCCGGTGCCCGTCATCGGGATGCTGGCGCCGGTATCCGGATGCGTGGCCACCCAGCCGGTCCCATCGAAGCGCAGCAGCACGTTCTGCGCGTTCAGTCCAGCGACGCTGCCGACCGAGGTGGTCAGGTTGGCGTTGCCGGTGTTGTTGGCGTTGGAAGAGATGCGCGGCGCCGCCAGGCTGAAGAAATCCGCACCCATCTGCCCGTACTGGTCCATGCCCGCGCGGTGGCCTTCGTTGAAGGTCTGCGCCAGCGAGGTCGCGATGCGGCCGAGCTCGGCCATCGCCGGGTCCAGCACGGTGGTGCGGAACTCGACCAGGCCGCCGATCTGACCGCCGAGCGCGCGCTTGTCGAGCGTGACGCGCTGGCCGTTCGTTTCCAGCGCGACCTGCAAGCGCTCCGGCCGATACGGATCGGCGACGGTGACCAGCGTGCTGGCAGTAGCGCCGACCACCAGCGGTTGTCCACCGGCGCTGAACACGTTCACCAGCCCGCCGTCCTGCGTGACCGCGTTGCCGCCGGTGAAGGCGACCAGTTCACTGATCAGCTGGTCGCGCCGGTCCAGCAGGTCGCCGGACGGGCTGCTGCTGCCGCCGATCTGGCCGTTGAGCTGGGCGATTTCCTTCGCCAGCCGATTCACTTCGCCGGTTGCCGCGGTGAGACCGGCGTTGACCTCGGTGTCCAGCCCGTCGAGGTGCTGGTCGATCTGGCGGAAGCGGGTGACCAGCGCGTTGGCCTGCGCCAACACGCTTTCACGGTCGGCGGAGCCGGCGGCATTGGACGACAGCGCATTGACCGAATCGAAGAAGCTGGACCACGGCGCGCTGATGCCGGTGGCTTTCTCCGAGAACAGCTGGTCCAGGCGCGTGGACATCACCGACAGCTGCTGCAGGCGCGAGAGTTCGCCGCCGCTGTCGAGCAGGCGCGAGGTGGCCAGCGAATCGGCCATCCGGCGCACGTCGACGATCTGCACGCCGTTGCCCTGGTACCCGTAGCCGAAGAACGTACCGTCGCGCGCTTCGAACTCGGTGCGCTGGCGCGAATAGCCCGGCGTGTTGATGTTCGCAACGTTGTGGCCGACGGTGGACAGCGCCCGCTGGAACGCGATCAGGGCGCTGCTGCCGGTGGCGAGAAGGTTCGACATGCGTTATCCCCTGGTCAGCGCCGCAGCGCGTTGCCGATGGCGTTGCCCACGACGTTGCCGACCGGGCCGCCGACCGTGGTGCCGATCGCCGACAGCACCTTGCCCAGGGTGGGGCCGTTGGCGATGGAGGCGATCTTGTTGGCGTAGGTCGGGTCGGTGGCGTACCCGGCGCGCTGCAGGCCGCGGGCGAAGCCGACGATGTCCTTGCCGGCCGACAGCGCCTGCTGGTAACGCGGGTTGTTCTTCAGCATGCGCACGTAGTCGGCGAAGCTTTCGGCCGGCGACGAATACGCGCGGAAGTCCGCGGTCTCGGAATGCTTCACGCCATTGGTGTACTCGTGGGTGGCGCTGCGCGCGCGTTCGCCCTTCCAGCCGGTGGCCTTGATGCCGAACAGGTTGTGCGCGCTGTCGCCGTCGCCGGTCTTGATCTGGCGCTTGCCCCAGCCGGTTTCCAGCGCCGCCTGTGCGACCAGTGCGCGCGGGTCCACGCCCAGTTCCTTGGCGGCCTTCTGCGCATGGCCCCAGATCTCGGCGACGAAACGCTCCGGCGTATTGCGCGCGTACTTCGACGGATCGGCCGAGGCGACCTGTTCGACCTCATCGCACGCCGCATCCGGGCGCACGGTGATGGTGTCCAGGGTGATCGTGTCCGGCATCGCCGTGCCGCCGTGCGTGTCGCGGCTGCCGATGCCGCGGCCGGCGATCGCGTCGAGCATGGAATCGGCATCGGTGCCCGGCAGCAGGCGCTTGTACGCCGACAGCGCCGTGGTCGCCGGCACCGCGGGCGTGGCCGCGTCGGTGGCGCCCAGCTGGCGCGCGATCATCGGGGCCAGGCCCAGGCCGCGACCCTGCGACATCGCGGTGGCGATCTGCTGGTCGTACATGTCGCGGAAGACCTGGTTCTCGCCCGGGAACAGCGAATCGCCGAAACCCGCTTCGCGCATGCACTTGATCATCATCTGCGCGAACTGGCCCTCGAGTTTGCGCGCGACCTCGTGGATGCGGGCGTTGTCGGCCTTCGCGCCGGCGTCGGCCAGCGGCAACGAGGGAGTGAGGGCGCTGAGCGGGGCACTGGCCATGTCAGATCACCTCGAGCTCCGCGCGCAAGGCGCCGGCCTGCTTCAGGGCTTCCAGGATCGCGATCAGGTCGCCGGGCGCGGCACCGACTTCGTTCACCGCGCGGACGATCTCGTCCAGCGACGTGCCACCCTCGAACTTGAACATGCGGTTGCCTTCCTGGCTGACCGAGACGCTGGACTGCGGGGTCACCACGGTGGTGCCGCCGCGGGAGAATTCGTTCGGCTGGCTGACGTTCGCCGACTCGGTGATCGTCACCGTCAGCGAGCCGTGCGTCACCGCCGCCGGCATCACCTGTACCTGCGCGCCGATCACGACGGTGCCGGTACGGGCGTTGACGATGACTTTCGCTGGCGCGCTGCCGGGCGTGAGTTCCAGGTTTTCGACTTGTGCGAGGAAGTTCACCCGGCGCGAGACGTCGGCCGGTGCACGCACGGCGACCGTCACCGCATCGATGGCGTAGGCGCTGCCGCTGCCGAAGCTCTGGTCCAGCGCCGCGACCATGCGCGACACGGTAGTGAAGTCGGCGCGGTGCAGGTTGAGGGTGACGGTGCCTTCGCCGCTGTCGAGTGCATTGGGGATCGCGCGTTCGACGGTGGCGCCGTTCGGGATGCGGCCCACGCTGGGCACGTTGACCGAAACGCGCGAACCGTCCTTGCCTTGCGCGCCGAAGCCGCCGACCACCAGATTGCCCTGGGCGATCGCGTAGACCTCGCCGTCGGCCCCGCGCAGCGGGGCCATCAGCAGGCTGCCGCCACGCAGCGAGGTGGCGTTGCCGATCGAGGACACGGTGATGTCGATCGGCTGGCCGGGCTTGGCGAAGGCGGGCAGGTCGGCGTGGATGGCCACGGCGGCGACGTTCTTCAGCTGCGGATTGACGTTGGCCGGGACGTTGACGCCCAGCTCGCCCAGCATGTTCTTCAGGCTCTGCACGGTGAAAGGCGCCTGGCTGGTGCGGTCGCCCGTGCCATCCAGGCCCACGACCAGGCCGTAGCCGACCAGCGGGTTGCTGCGCACACCGCCGACCTGCGCCAGGTCCTTGATGCGCTCGGCGCGCGCGGCCGGCGCCAGGCAGATCAGCACCAGCCCGATCCAGGCCAGCAGGCCCAGCAGCGTGTAGGGGTCGATACGGCGCGGTTTCTTGGTCGGCGCGGCGTTGGAACGTTCGGGGTTCGGCGTATCCATGGCGCGCGGCTCAGTTCGGGAAGATCGGGGAGTTGAAGAAACGGCCCAGCCAGCCCATCGAATTGGACTGCGCGATCGCGCCGCGGCCGCCGTAGGCGATGCGCGCGTCGGCGACCTTGCCGGAGGAGATCGTGTTGTCCGGGTTGATGTCGGCGGGGCGGACGATGCCCTGGATCTGCACCAACTCGTCGCCCTGATTCAGGCGCATGTTCTTCTGGCCCTGCACGACCAGGTTGCCGTTGGGCAGGCGCTGGATCACGGTGACCGTCACGCTGCCCTGCAACTTGTTGCTCTGCGCGCTGTTGCCGGCGCCGCTGAAGCCGCGGTCGCCGTTGATCGAAGCGCTGAGGATGTCGCGCCCGTTCCAGGTGACCGGCGCGCCGGCGATGTTGGGCGCGGCCAGGCTGACTTCGCTCTGCTTGTCCACCGAGGTGGTAGCCGAGGTTTGCGCGGTGGTGTTCTCCACCAGGTTGATCGTCAGCAGGTCGCCCACGTCGCGCGCGCGGCGGTCGGCGTACAAATTCAACCCGGGGCCGGCGCGGTAGATCGAACCCGCGGTGGCCGGCGCCTGCGCGGCGACGATCGGCTGGATGGGCTGCATCGGTGCGTAGGGACGCACGTCGCCGTAATAGCGCGCGCAACCCGGCAACAGGACCAGGGCGCAGGCGAGGGTAGTGGCGGACGTGGAGCGCTTCATGGCGAGCCTCGTGGTGTCTCGTGGGGGCGTCAGGCGGATCAGACGTTGTTGTTGAGGTAACCGAGCATGGAGTCGGTGGTGGAGATGGCCTTGGCGTTCATTTCGTAGGCGCGCTGGGTTTCGATCATGCTCACCAGCTCTTCCACGACATTGACGTTGGAGCCTTCCAGCGAGCCCTGCACGACGCTGCCCAGGCCGTTCAAGCCGGGTGTGCCGTTCTGCGCGGGACCGGAGGCGGTGGTTTCGACATAGAGGTTTTCGCCCTTGGCCTGCAGGCCCGACGGATTGACGAAATCGGTCAGCGTCAGCGAACCGATCTCCAATGCCTGGGCTTGGCCGGCCATGGTCACGCTGACGGTGCCGTCGTTGCCGATCGTCATCGACTGCGCGCCCTCGGGCACCTGGATGCCGGGTTGCACGGGATAACCGCTGTTGGTGACCAGTTCGCCCTGCGCATTGATCTGGAACGAGCCGTCGCGGGTATAAGCCGGCGAGCCGTCAGGCAGCAGTACTTCGAAGAAGCCGCGGCCGTTGACCATCACGTCGAGCGAGCGACCGGTCTGCTGCGGGTTGCCCTGCTGGAAATCCTTGGAGGTCGACACGACACGCACGCCGGTGCCGAGCTGCAGGCCGGACGGCAGTTGGGTCTGCGAGGAGGTGGAGCCGCCCGGCTGGCGCACCTGCTGGTACAGCAGGTCTTCGAAGCTGGCGCGGTCGCGCTTGAAGCCGGTGGTGTTGGTGTTCGCCAGGTTGTTGGAGACCACGGACATGCGCGTCTGTTGCGCGTCCAGTCCGGTCTTGGCGACCCAAAGGGCCTGATTCATGGCGGGGTTCCTCGCGGGTGAAGGGGTGAAACCGCGTGCTGCGGTTCCTCGCCCTCTCTCAGGCAAGTCCTGTGCCGAAACGGGTGTCGTAAGTCCGGCGCGGGTGCGCGGCGGAAAGCTGGCGGGCGGCGGGCCGGCAGGCGTTCTAGCGTTTTTGGGCATGGTGCCGCTCGCCGCGGGGGCCTCCTTTCTTTGCTTGTGCAAAGAAAGGAGCAAAGAAACACACCCCAGGCGGCACGCCCTCCGCGCTGTGCGCTCCGGGTTCGCGAGCGGTCCGGGAATTTTCGTAAGGCACATCCATGTGCCATACGAAAACGCCGCCCATCCAGGGCGGCGCCCTTCGGGTTTTACCCGGCCCACTCGCCGTGCCTCATGGGGCCCTGAAGAGCCAAGTCAGAGGCGTGCACGCCGGATCTGTCCGTGTTGGCTTTCGGGGCCCCTTTAGGTTCGGCAGTCCCGGCGGGTAAAACCCGCAGGACGGCGCACATGGATGTGCGCCGTTTTCGGCCGGGGCAGGAGGCCCCGTCCGAAAATTCCCGCCGGGACTGCGCACCCGTCGCGCAGCGGCGGGCGGACCGCCGGGGGGTGTTTCTTTTGCCTACTTTTCTTTGCACAAGCAAAGAAAAGTAGGGCCCCCGCGGCGAGCGGCACCATGCACCAACAGAAGAAGGCCCGTCCCGACAGGCCATGAAACCCATCCATCGCGGGCGTGGTACCAGACAGAGCGCGTGGCGAATACCGACTTCGTTGCCCCTCACCCCAACCCCTCTCCCGATGGGAGAGGGGCTTAGAAGTTACTAGCCGCCCAACCGCAGCAGCTGGTTCGACGACTGCGCCATCTCGTCGCCCGTGCGGATCACCTTCACCTGCATCTCGAACTGCCGCTGCAACTGGATCATCTGCACCAGCGCCCCGGCCGCGTCTACGTTGCTGCCTTCCAGCACCCCCATCGTCAGGCTGTTGCCGGTGGCCGTGGGAAGTGCGGGGGCTTGCGGATCGGACGGGCGCATCAGACCGTCGCCGCCGCGGGCCAGCTGAGACTGCGCCGCTTCCACGATGCGCATGCGGCCCACGACCGCCATCGTCTGCGGGCCTTCGCCCTGCGGCACGATCGAGACCGTGCCGTCGGCGCCGATGTCGATGGACTGCGCCGGCGGTATCGCGATCGGATTGCCGTTCTCGTCCAGCACCGCGCGGCCGCCGGCGGTGACCAGCTGGCCGTTCGGAGTGACGTTCAACTCGCCGTTGCGCGTGTACGCCGTGCCGCCGTCGGCGGCCTGCACGGCCATCCAACGGTTCGGCTGCAGCGAGGCATCGAGCGAACGCCCGGTGACCATCTGCGAACCGGTGCGGCCGTCGAAGCCCGGATCGATCAACACCGCGTCCACCCGCGACGGGAATCCCGGGCCCTGGATCTTGAACGCCTCGGTGCCGGCCAACGCGGCCTTGAAGCCCTTGGTGTCCACGTTGGCCAGGTTGTGCGACACGGTGCCCTGCGCCTGCAGCGAGGCGCGTGCACCGGTCATCGCGACATAAAGCGCTTTATCCATGGGGAAAGGCCAGCAGTGAGTGGGGAGGAGTGAGGAGTGAGGAAGGGCGGAGGTGTGGGTTCAGCGAGTGCGGTTGACTCCACTCACGCCTCACTTCTCTCCGCTCACGCCTCGCCTCACCTGATGTTGATCACCGCCTGGGTGATCTGGTCCTGCGTGGACAACGCCTGCGAATTCGCCTGGAAATTGCGCTGCGCCACGATCATGTTGACCAACTGCTCGGTCAGGTCGACGGTCGAGGACTCGAGCGCGCCGGAGGCCACCTGGCCGAAGTCCGAGGTGCCCGGTGCGCCGATGCGCGGCTCACCCGACGCGTAGCTGTGCGTCCAGGTGTTGTTGCCCTGCGACACCAGGCCCTGCGGGTTGGAGAAGTTGGCCAGCGCGACCTGGCCCAGCGCACGGTCTTCGCCGTTCGAATAGCGGGCGTAGACGACGCCGGTCTCGGACACGCTGAACTCGTTGAGCTTGCCGGTGGCGTAGCCGTCCTGGTTCTGGATGCGCTTGGAGAACTGCTCGCCGTACTGGGTGGTGCCGCTGATGTCCAGGGTCATGTTCAGCACGCCGGCGCCGGTGCTCGGCGTGAACGGCGCCAGGGCGACCTGGCCGTTGGCCGGCGCGGTCAGCGCGCCGTTGTTGTCGAACTGCACCGTGGTCGCCGCGCCCATCGAGGTGCCGTCGACGTAGACGTGCATGTTCCACTCGTTCGGGTTGGGCGTCTTCACGTAGTAGACGGTCTGCTGGTGGGCCACGCCCAGCGAGTCGTACACGGTGACCGAGGTGGTCTCGTTGTAGCTGGCGCTGTCGGTCGGCGAGAACGGCGTGATCGTCGGCTGCGCTGCGTTGCCCGGCAGGGTGACGCCGAGCTCGACATTGGTGGTCGGCGAGGGCGGGCTGTCGGTGGTCAGCAGGCGCAGGTCGGTCATGCTGCCGGTGTCGAAGCCGGTGCCGTCGGCGCGCGGCGGGAACACCTGCAGGCGGTAGCCTTCCGGCGTGGTGACGTAGCCGTTGGCATCGCGCTGGAAGTTGCCCGCGCGTGTGTAGACGTTGGTGCCGTTGTTGCTGACGGTGAAGAAGCCTTCGCGGTCGATCGCCATGTCGAGGTAGCGGCCGGTCTGGTTGATGTCGCCCTGCGAGAACTGCTGAGCGACGTTGGTCAGGCGCACGCCGGCGCCGATGCTGTTGCGCGTCAGGCCGTAACCGGTGGTGGAGAACACCTCGGCGAACTCCGCGCGCGACTCCTTGAAGCCGGTCGTGTTGACGTTGGCGATGTTGTGCGAGGTCACGTTGAGGTCGGCATTGGCCGCCCTCATGCCGGACAGCGAGCTGTTGAATGCCATGGAAGACTCCTTGCGGGTACGGTGGGAGCGTGAGGGTCAGGTCGCCGACTTGCCGATGCGCAGCACGTAGTCGAGCGGGGCGGTGCCCAGGCCGGGCAGGTTGAGGTACAGCCCATCGGAACCGATGGTCACGCTGTCGACGGTGGCGTCGACGTAGGTGTTCAGGGCGGTGGCGGTGCCGTCGGCGGCCGTGTGGGTGGCCTTGATCGAGTACGTGCCTTCCGGCGCGCGTTCGCCGTTGGCCTTCAGGCCATCCCACGCGAACGTGGTCTCGCCCTTGGCGGTGGCATCGACTTCGATGGTGTCGACCACGACGCCGCTGGCGTCGGTGATCTCGAACTTCACCGTACCCGCACTCGGTGACATCACCAGGCCGGTGGCGTTGCCGTTGGCCGGCAGGGCCACCGCATCGGACGGTACCACCACGGAATGGCCGACCAGCGAGGCGCCCTTGAGCACCTGGTCGCCGGTCAGTGCGGCGGTGAAGCCGGTGACGGTGCCGTTGAGGTCGCTGATGCCCTGCACGGTGGAGAACTGCGCCAGCTGGGCGACGAATTCGCTGTTGGACAGCGGCTTCAGCGGGTCCTGGTTGGCCAGCTGCTGCGTCATCAGGCGCATGAAGTCGGCCTGGCCCAAGGTATCGGCCTTCTTGGCCGTGGTCGCTGCGCCAGTGGTGCTGGTGTTGATCGCGGCGAAGGGATCGCCGTTGACGGTGGTCATGTGCGTGTTCGCTCAGTCGGCGGGGCGTCAGCGGCCCATGGTCAGGGTGGCCAGGGCGAGTTCCTTGGCGGTGTTCAGTACTTCCACGCCGGCCTGGTAGCCACGCGAGGCGGAGATCAGGTTGACCATCTGCGCCACCGGATCCACGTCTGGCGCATACACATAGCCATCGCCATCGGCCATCGGATGGCCGGGCTCGTAGCGTTTGATCGGCGGCGCTTCGCTCTGGGTGATTTCCTTCACCTGCACCGAGGTCAGCGAGCCGTCGGCGTTGAGCGGACGGGCCTGGAAGATCGGCTCGAGCGGTTTGTAGACCGCTTCAGGCGAGGACGCGATGGAATCGGCGTTGGAGAGGTTGCTGGCGATCGTGTTCAAACGCACCGACTGCGCCTGCAGCGCGGAGCCGGCGACGTCGAAGATGGGCAGGTTGCTCATGGCGCGTCCCCTTACTGGCCAGTGATGGCGGTGAGCATCGTGCGCACCTTGGATTCGATGAAGCTCAGCGAGGCGCGGTACTCCAATGCGGCCCGGCCGTAGGCGGCGCGCTCGGTGTCGGCATCGACGGTGTTGCCGTCCAGGCTGGGCTGCACGCCGGCGCGTTCGAACACGCGCGGGCTGGCATCGAGCAGGGTGAGGTGCTGCTCGTGCGTGGTCTGCAGGGGCGAGGCCTTGGCGGCGGCCTGCTCCAGGGCGGCCTGGAAGTTGAGGTCCTTGGCCTTGAAGTTGGGCGTGTCCGCGTTCGACAGGTTGCTGGCGATCAGCTGCATGCGCTGCTCACGCAGCGGCAGCGCCGCGGCATGGACGCCCAGATAATTGGAGATGGGATTGGACATGGCACCGCTCCGGCAGACCGTTGCCGGGGGTGCTGCAAGGCGTGTGCCAGAACACGGTCGACGCCTCAACTGGCGTCTTGATGGCCCCCTTGGTAAGGGGGCGATTCGCGCCAGCGGCGCGAATGGGGGATCGGCAGCGTGCGGCGGGGCCCGGGATTCGCGTAGCGGATCCTGGGGGTCTTATCGCATCGCGATAAGACTATGCCGCCGCCATTTGCGCGGCGGCGACCTGATTGAGCCGGAACAGCACGTGCTCGGCCAGCTCATGCGGGCTGTACTTCGCCACGAAGGCGTTGGCGCCCACGCGTTCGACCATGGCGTTGTTGAACACGCCCGACAGCGAGGTGTGCAGCAGCACGTACAGGCCGGACAGGCCCGCGTGGCGCCGGATTTCCGTCGTCAGGGTGTAGCCGTCCATGGCCGGCATCTCGATGTCGGAGATGACCATCGCATACCGCTCGGCCGGGTTCTCGCCGGCGGCGTGCACCTGCAAGAGGTGGTCCAAGGCCTGGCGGCCGTCGGAGAGCAGGGTGGCGGTGACGCCCAACTGTTCCAGCACGCTGCGGATCTGCGAGCGCGCGACGCGGGAGTCGTCGACCACCAGTACCTGCATCGGCGGGGCATCCGGGGACAGCGCCATTTCGGGCGCGAGCGTGGCGTCCATGCGCGACTGGCAGATGTCGGCCAGCACGCTTTCCACGTCGATCACCTGGATCAATTCGCCCTGGAAACGCGTTACCGCGGTCAGGAAGCTGTTCTCCGCGCCCAGTTCCGGCGGCGGATGGATGTCTTCCACGGCGATGTTGACGATGCGCTCCACGCCGCTGACCAGGAAGCCTTGGATGGAGCGGTTGAACTCGGTGACGACCAGGTAGTTGGGCGCGTTCTCCGGGCTGGGGTCGCGCTCGGGGTGGCGGATGCTCAGGCCCAGGTCGAGCACGGGTACGGAGCGCCCACGGACGTCCGCCACGCCGACGAATTCAGGCGGCAGGCCGGGCAGCTGGAACAGGTCCGGCCGGCGCAGGACTTCCTGCACCTTGAAGACGTTGACGCCAAAAAGCTGACGCCCGCCCAGGCGGAACAGCAGCAGGGCGAGGCGGTTGTGGCCGGCCAGGCGGGTGCGCTGGTCGATGCGGTTGAGCAGGTCCTGGGTCATGTCCAGCATATCGGCCGGGGGGTGGGGGTCTTGAGTGGTCGTCCACGTGCTGTCCAGACATGGTGCCGCTCGCCGCGGAGGCCTTCTTTCTTTGCTTGTGCAAAGAAAGAAGCAAAGAAACACACCCCAGGCGGCACGCCCTGCGCTTCGCTCCGGGTCCGCGAGCGGGCCGGGAACTACGTAAGGCACATCCATGTGCCATACGAAAACGCCGCCCATCCAGGGCGGCGCCCTTCGGGTTTTACCCGGCCCACTCGCCGTGCCTCATGGGGACCCTGAAGAGCCAGGTCAAAGGCGTGCACGCCGGATATGTCCGTGTTGGCTTTCGGGGCCCCTTTAGGTCCGGCTGTCCCGGCGGGTAAAACCCGCAGGGCGGCGCACAAGGATGTGCGCCGTTTTCGGCCGGGGCAGGAGGCCCCGTCCGAAAATTCCCGCCGGGACTGCGCACCCGTCGCGCAGCGGCGGGCGGACCGCCGGGGGGTGTTTCTTTTGCCTACTTTTCTTTGCACAAGCAAAGAAAAGTAGGGCCCCCCGCGGCGAGCGGCACCATGCTGGAGCACCCAGGATCTTGAAGAGGCACTCTGAGGCGCACCTTCTGGCACAACGCTTGCACCTCCTCCGCCGATGAACCGCCGGAGCCTGCCCATGCTGCGCCTGACCACCGCCCTGATCGGCGGCCTGACCGCGTGCGCGGTGATGGCGGCGGACTTCCAGCCGGTCGACACCATCAAGGCTGCCGCCCTCGGCGCGTTGCCCGCGGGCGCCGAGGCCGAGGCCACGCTGGACCCCGCACTTCGCCTGCCGCGCTGCAGCGGATCGCTGGTCGCGCGCGTACAGGGCAGCAACAGCGTGGAAGTCAGCTGCCCGGACGGCTGGCGCCTGTTCGTGCCCGTGCGCGTGCGCCGCAGCCAGACCGTGCTGGTGCTGAGCCGTGGCATTGCGCCGGGCGAAACGATCACCGCCGACGCCTTCATTCCCGAAACCCGCGACGCCTCGCGCATCGTGGGGGCCGCTGTCGCCGATCCGTCCCAGGCCGTGGGCCGCGTCGCCCGCCGCACGCTGAGCGCGGGCGCCGTGCTGTCAGCTTCCGATCTGGTCGCGCAGCGCCTGATCCGGCGTGGCGACAATGTCGCGCTGGTGTCGCGGCGCGGCGGCGTGGAAGTGCGTGTGGTGGGCAAGGCGCTGGGCGATGCCGGCGAGAACGAACGCGTCACCGTGGAAAACCTTTCCTCGCGCCGGGTCGTGCAGGGCGTGGTGGGGCCGGGCGGCGACGTCTGGGTCAGCCGATGAAAAAAAGTTCGCATCGCCCCTCAAGTTGTCCGAAAGGGAGCCGATACCGACGCTGGGTGGAAGAACCGGCGACAATCCGGCCTCTGCGGAAATGTGGAATCCGTCACTAAAGTTGGCGCTTCCACGGCCGATAACCTCGATGAACCCTGTTACAGGTGAACCAACATGAGCCAGAAAATCGAAGGCACTCCCCCTGCCGCCGTACGCAGCACCGGCCCCGTGGGCGGCCGCGTTGCCCCGGCGGGTGCTGACCGTTCGCGGCCGGTGGAAGCCAGCACGGGCGGCGACAGCCTGCGCCTGACCGGCGAAGCCGCCAGCCTCCAGGCCGTGCAGCGCGAACTGTCGACCGCCCCGGCGATCGACCAGGCCCGCGTGCAGGCCGTGCGCGAAGCGCTGCAGGCCGGCACGTACCAGATCAACGCCGAAGCGATCGCCGACGGCATGCTCGGCCTGGAAGACCAGCTGGGCGGTTGAACCGGATGAGCCACGCCCCCCTCCAGCGACTGTCCGCGGCCCTGGAAGAGGAGCGTCGCGCCATCGTCGAGCACGACGTGGAAGCGCTCGTGCGCTCCACCCAGGAAAAGCTCGACGCGCTGCGCGCGCTGGAAGCGGCTGCGGCCGGTTTCGGCTTCCCCGCCGAACTGCAGGCACGCCTGTCCGAGTTGGCCGAGTTGAACCACGCCAACGGCATTTTGCTGGCGCGCCGCCGCCGCGAAGTGAACTGGGCGCTGCGCCACTTGGGCCGCAGCGAAAGCACCGGCGCCTACGACGCGCAGGGACAGACGACGGCGGTGTCCGCGGTCCGTCCGCTGGCCGTCGCCTGAGCAACACGCCGCCCGCGTCGCGAACTGCGACGCCGCAACTTGCCGGCATCCCGGCACCGCCCGATACTGGCCACCCCTCGCCGCCGCCGATCGCGACCGTGGCCAGCGCGCCTTCTCCCAATCCTTCCCACGATGCCCACCCGCACGAGCGGGCGCCGCGCTTCGCCGACCTGATGGCGCTGGGCGAACTGATGGACGACGGCTACCTGCTCTGCCGGGGCGATGGCCATCCCATGCACGCCAACGCCGCTGCGCGCGCGCTCGTGCCCGAACAGGGCGACGCGCTGAGTGCGCTCGTGGCGCTGCTGCCGGCGGAGGCGATCCGCACCGCGCGCGAGGAGGGGCGCTGGAACGGCGACCTCACCCTGGCCGACGGCCTGGTCCTGCAGGTGCGCGCCTATTGCCACGACACCGGCGACGGCGGCTACTGCCTGATCGTCTTCCACGACGTCAGCGAAGCGCATGCGCGCCAGCAGGAACTGCAACGCCGGCACGCCCAGCTTCGGCAGACGCTGGTGCGGCTGGCCGGTGCGCAGGAACAGCTGGTGCAGTCGGAGAAGATGGCGTCCATCGGCCAGCTTGCCGCCGGCGTGGCGCACGAGATCAACAACCCGATCGGCTACGTGCACTCCAACCTCGGCTCGCTGCAGGAATACCTGCACAGCCTGTTCTCGCTGATCGAGGTCTACGAGCGCGCGCTGCGCCTGCCGGACCCGAAGGTGATGCTCCCCGAGATCCAGGAGATGCGCGACCGCTACGACATCGACTTCATCACCGGCGACCTGCCGCAGCTGATGTCGGAGTCGCGCGAGGGGATCGAACGCGTCACCGCGATCGTGCGCAATCTCAAGGATTTCTCCTATTCCGGTCGCGACGACAGCTGGAAATCGGCCGACCTGCATGCGGGCCTGGATTCCACGATCAACATCATCTGGAACGAACTCAAGTACAAGGTCACGCTGGAGAAGCACTACGGCAAGCTGCCGCTGGTGCAGTGCCGTCCCTCGGAGTTGAACCAGGTGTTCATGAACATCCTGCTCAACGCCAGCCACGCGATCGACGAGCGCGGCACCATCACCGTCAGCACCGGCGTGGACGGCGACGAGGTGTGGATCGACGTGCAGGACAGTGGCCACGGCATCCCGGACGAGATCCTGCAGCGCATCTTCGATCCGTTCTTCACCACCAAACCGGTCGGCAGCGGCACCGGCCTGGGCCTGTCGATTTCCTACGGCATCGTGAAGAAGCACAACGGCCGCATCGAAGCGCGCAACATCCCCGGTGCCGGGGCCTGCTTCCGCATCACCCTGCCGATCCGTCAGCCGGCCGCCGACGCGGCGTAAGCGATCTGATTCTTGTGGGAGCGACGTAAGTCGCGATCAGGGAATTCGTCGTCCTGAAGTTCGACTCGTGCGACCGGCGTTGGTCGCGTTCGACGATGCCACGATGGTTCCGTTTCCGCGTTCGCGACTGACGTCGCTCCCACATGCGCGTCAGCGGGGATCGAAAAACGCGAGTTTCTTCGCGCGCGGCAGCCGCTTGAGCTGCGCTTCCGCGCGCGAAGCCGCGCTCCGGTCGGGGTAGTCGCGCTGGGCCAGCAGACGCACCGGCGGATTGGCCCGGGTGTACTTCGCGCCGGTGCCGGCCACATGCGCGGCATAGCGCGTATCGAGCCGATTGGTGATGCCAGCGTAGTACGCGCCGTTGCGACACTCGAGCAGATACAGGCACCACGTCGCCTGCGTAGGCGGAGCCTCAGGCATGCGCGCGGTGGTGCGGCTGGTTCTCGTGGGCGGTGAAGGCCTGGCGGATGTGTTCGCGCAGGTCGTCGTCGTTCCACGGCTTGGTCAGGAAACGGTAGATCTCGCCGCGGTTGATCGCCTCGGTGACCGTGGCCAGGTCGGTGTAGCCCGACAGCACCAGGCGCACGGTGTCCGGGTACAGCATGCGCACGCGGCCGAGGAACTCGGTGCCGCTCATGTCGGACATGCGCTGGTCGGACAGGATGACCTGCACGTCGTTGGTCGCCAGCAACTCGAAGGCGTCGGTGACGTTGCTCGCCGCTAGGATGCGGTAGCCGTCGCGACGGAACAGGCGCACCAACGAGCGCAGGATGTTCTCTTCGTCGTCGAGCAGCAGCAGGGTGCGGTCGGGCTTGGTGGCGGCGAAGGCATCGGCGCGCAGGTAGCGGCGGCGCAGCACCGCGCCGGCGTCCTCGGCCGTCATCGGTTCGCCGAACAGGTGGCCCTGGAACATGTCGCACTGGTTGCGGCGCAGGAAGCCCAGCTGCGTGTCGGTTTCCACGCCGTGCGCGATGACCTTCATGCCCAGCTGGTGGCCCATGGCGATGATGGCGCAGGTGATGGCGACCTCGCGCGGGCTGGACGGCACACCCTTGACGAAGTTGCGGTCGATCTTGATCTTGTCCACCGAGAAGCGCACCAGCGAGTCCAGGTTGGAATCGCCCATGCCGAAATCGTCCAGCGTCAGCCGCACGCCTTCGCGGTGCAGCTGGGCCAGCGTGCGATGCACCAGGTTCATATCCTTGGCCAGCGCGTTCTGGCGCACTTCCAGCACCACCATCTGCGGCGGGATGCCGGCCTCCTGCATCGCCTCCAGCACCTCGGACACGAAGCTGGGGCGCAGCAGCTGAAGGGTGGAGACGTTGACCGCGATCTCGAAATCGTCGAAGCCCCAGTCGCGCCACACGCGCGCCTGCTTGAAGGCGTTGCGCAGCACCCAGTCGCCGATCTGCACGATGACGCCGAGCTTCTCGGCCACATGCATGAAGCGCTCCGGCACCAGCAGGCCCAGGGCGGGCGAGTACCAGCGCAGCAAGGTCTCCATGCCGACCACGCGGCCGTCGTGGGCGTTGATCTGCGGCTGGTAGAACAGACGCAGCTCGTTGTGCTGGATGGCGTTGACGATCTGCCGCGCGATGATACTGTCGCTGCGTGCGGTGATCGCGGCGCCACGGCGGTACAGCCGCACCAGGTTCATGCCTTCGTGCTTGGCCTGCTCCATGGCGCTCTCGGCGCATTGGAGCAGGCTGGAGGCGTTGTCGGCGTGCTCCGGGCACAACGCGATGCCCAGCGTGCCGGTCAGGAACAGCGTGTACGGCAGCACCGTCATGGGCAGTTCGATCTGCTCGCGCAGGAAATCGCCGAAGGCCTCCGGCGCGGGCGTGCCGGGTTGGCGCGGCACCGCCACCACGTATTCGTCGCTGCCATGGCGCCAGGCCCGGGCCTCGGGCCCGAGCACGCGCTGCAGCCGGTCGCTGAGGATCGCCAGCGCCTCGTCGCCGACTTCGACGCCCATGTTCTCGTTGATCGACCGGAAGTGGTCGATGTCCAGGTACAGCAGCATCAACGGCGTGCCGCCTGCATTGGCGGCGTCGATCATCCGCTGCAGGTCGGGCTCGCCGGCGCCGAGGCGGGGCAGGCGGGGCAGGCGGGCGTGCTCGGTGTTCACGCGGGATGTACGGGGTTCGCGGGGGCGGGCGCATAGGGTAGGCGAAGTCGCCAGCGCGTGCCCTCGTCCCGGTCCAGGCGCCCGCCCACGGCGTCCGCCAATGCGCGCCACAGCGCGATGTCAGCCGGATCCTCCGTGGCGTCGACGACCAGTTCGAAACCGTCGCCGTCGTCGTCCAGCGCGATGCATGCCGGGGTTCCGGCGTGCTGCAGCAACGCCTGGCCGATGCGGAAGGCGACCAGGGCGATGTCGGCATGCGGCGCCTGCGGCAACGGACGGAGTTCGACCGACACCGTGCCGGGGGCGCGCGTGCGCTCGACCTCCGCGCGCAGCGCCGCGTCCAGGCCGATGGCGTCCAACTGCGGCGGATGCAGGGTCGCATGCAGGTCGCGGAGGATCGCCACCGTTTCGTCGCTGGCGCGGATGATCTCGTGCAGATCCTCGGCTCTGACGGCCGCGTCGTCCTCGGATTGCACCAGGTGCGCGCCCATCTTGATCGCCGACAGCGCCTGTCCCACCTGGTTGTGCAGGGCGCGGCCCACGCGCGCGCGCTCGGCTTCCTGCAGGCGGAACAACTGGAGCAGCAGCGGGTCAGGCGGCGAGGTGGGCATCGGCAGCGGCGAGGGGATGGACGCCGCAGTATGCCAGCCGTGCCGCGGGCCCACGCGACACGGCATCCCGGAACGGAAACGGGGCGACCGCATCGCGATCGCCCCGTATCGGGTCCAGCCGGATCGGACTGGCAGGATCAGAACAGCTCGACCGTGCCGGCGCCCATGTTCTGCTGCGCTACCGGCTTGTGCGGCGGACGCTCCCATTCCGTGCGCTGGTCGCGCAGGCGGTTGCCGATCAGGCGCAGCGCGCTGAGCAGCTCGTTGTCGGTCGCGCCGCCGGAGCGGTGCAGCAGCTCCTGCAGGGCCAGCGCTTCCTTGTTGATCGCCGTCAGCCGATCGAGGTGGGTCACCGCGCTGCCGAGCGACTGCGTGGCGATGTCCTCGAACTGCAGCGAGCGGACCGCCTCGGCCACGCTGGCGTCGATGGCATGGCCGCACATCGAGACTTCGCGCATGCCGTCGCCCAGCGAGGCGTTGATGGCGGCCACCTGGTTCAGCATGCCGGCGGCTTCCGCGCGCGCCTCGCGGGAGCGATCCAGGTCGCGGGACGCCATGTTGGACACGGTGTCGCGGACCTTGGCGATGGATTCCTTCGAGCTGTGCGCCAGCTTGCGGATCTGCTCGTTGAAGGCGGTGGAACGCTCGGACAGGTTGCGCACTTCGTCGGCGACCACCGCGAAGCCGCGGCCGGCCTCACCCGCACGGGCCGCTTCGATGGCGGCATTCAGCGCCAGCAGGTTGGTCTGGTCGGCGATCGACTTGACGTCTTCCAGCAGCGAGAAGATGCCATCCAGGTGCTGGGCCATGTCGTCGATGTGGTGCACGGTGGTGCCGCTCTGGCCGGCGACCTGTTCCAGCGCCTCCACCAGTTGTTCCATGCGCTGGCTCGCGTTCTGGGCGAAGCGCGCCACGTCCACGCCGGCGCGGTCGCCGTCGCCGTTGCGGTCGATGATGCGGGAGATCGCCGTGCTCTGTTCGCGCGACTTGCGGTTCATCGCATCGAAGCTGCCGCCCAGGCTGCTGACGGCTTCGCGGATCAGCTCGCGGGCGCGGTCGATCTCGTGGCGCGAACCCTCGATCTCGTTGTTGACGAAACGGCGCAGCTCGGTGAGCAGCGCGTCCTGCTCGCGGATGACGCTGGCGTGTTCCGGGGACACGACGTGGCTGTTGACCGCCGTCAGCCAGGCGAAGATCAGCCACGCCAGTGTCAGCGACGTCAGCAGGGCCCATTGCAGGGCGTTGGGCCAGTCGAAACCGACCGACAGCGGGAACAGCAGGGTCAGGATGAGGGGTGCCGCCAGACGAACCAGGATGCGCGAGTACATGGATGCTCTCTGATGAAGCTCACTGTGAGTATCGGCCGTGGCCAACGGCTCTTTAGGCGGAAAACCCGGTGGTTTTGCAGGGGTGGACGATCTGTGACCGGCGTTGCTGCTTGTTGTAGGAGCGACGTGAGTCGCGACCGCGGCAATGAGGGGCCTGGCGCGTTGGGTGGGTATTGTTGTCGGCCGTCGTCTTCTGCCCGCACCGCGGTTCCACGTGCGGTCGGGGCGTGCGGTCGCGACTTACGTCGCTCCTACAGAGGGGCGACGGGCTCAGGCGATCGCCGCAGCGAGGTCCAGCAGGCGCTGGGCGATGCGTTCCAGCGGGATCGCCTCTTTGGCGGCGCCGAGGCGCATGGCCGCGCCGGGCATCCCCCACACCACGCTGCTGGCCTCGTCCTGGACCAGGGTCGGCGCGCCGGCCTGGCTCATCTCGAGCAGGCCACGCGCACCGTCGTCGCCCATGCCGGTGAGGATCGCGCCGACCGCGTTGCCGCCTGCGCTCTGGGCGACGGAGCGGAACAGCACGTCGACGGCGGGTTTGTGGCGGTTCACCGCGGGGCCGTCGTCGATGCGGCAGCGCCAGCGGGCACCGTCGCGGATCACCCGCATGTGCTGTCCGCCCGGCGGCAGGTAGGCGTGGCCGGGCAGGATGGCTTCGCCGTCGCTGGCCTCGCGCACGGCCATCGCCGAGTGGCGGTCCAGTCGCTCGGCGAAGGCGCGGCTGAAGCCGGCCGGGATGTGCTGGGTCAGGACGATGGCGGGTGCGTCGGCCGGCATCTGCTCCAACACCACGCGCAGCGCTTCGGTGCCGCCAGCGGACGCGCCGATCGCGATCAGCCGGTCGGTGGTGCGGAAGCGCAGCGCGGGCGGCGCAGGCAGGGTCGCGTCCAGGGCCATGCGGGGGGCGCTGGTGCGGGCCAGCGGGCGGACGCGCGCCTTGGCGGCGGCCTTGACCTTGGCGACGATCTCATCGCCATAGGCCTGCAGGCCGCTGGCGACGTCGAGCTTGGGCTTGGAGACGAAATCCACCGCGCCCAGGGCGAGCGCCTGCAGCGTGGTGTCGGCACCGCGCTCAGTCAGCGAGGAAATCATCACCACCGGCATCGGCCGCAGGCGCATGACGTTCTCGAGGAACGCCAGCCCGTCCATGCGCGGCATTTCGACGTCCAGGGTCATCACGTCGGGGTTGAGGCGTTTGATCTTGTCGCGTGCGAGCAGCGGGTCGGCGGCGGATCCGACGACCTCGATGCCCGGGTCGCGCGACAGGATCTCGGTCAGGATCTGGCGCACGACCGCCGAGTCGTCGACGATCAGCACGCGGCAGGGAGAGGCACTACTCATCAGAACAGCTCCACGCCTCCGGTGACGGGGGCCTTGGACAGGCGGGCGCGGGCGGCCGACTCGGCGGCCAGCACCTCGGCATCATGGGCATGCGGCAACCGCTGCACCACCGCCCGACCGGTATTGGGGAAGTACCAGACCTTGCGCGGATGTATTCCGCGCAGATCCTCGGCCACCACCGGGATGCGTTCGGCGTCCAGGTAGCGGCGGACGAATTCGGCATTGCGCGTGCCTACCGGATTGCTGGTGAATCCCTTCAGCACGTTGGCGCCGCCGAAGACCTTGGCCTCCAGCCGGTTGCGCGCGGCGCCCCGCTTGAGCAGGTCGTTGATCAGCAGTTCCATCGCATAGCTGCCGTAGCGCGCGGGCGCGCCATCGCCGACGGTGCCGTCGGGTAGCAGGAAGTGATTCATGCCGCCCAGCTTCAGCAACGGGTCGCGGATGCAGGCGGCCACGCACGAACCGAGCACGGTGACCAGGGCGGTGTCGTTGTCGATCACCAGGTATTGCGTGGGCAACAGCTTGGCGGCGTCGGTCTTGAAACGCGCGTCGTGGTAGCGCATCACGCTGCCTTCGGCGATCGCGGCGGCGGCGGCGCTCATGCCGGCCTCGCGCGACGGTACAGCGTGCGTCCGCACGGCTGGATGATGTCCGCCGCGTGCAGGTAGTTTTCCGAATGGCCGGTGTAGAGCATGCCGTCGTCGGCCAAGTGCGGCACCAGGCGCGTCAGGATCGCGCGCTGGGTCGGCTTGTCGAAATAGATCATCACGTTGCGGCAGAACACCGCCGTGAACGGTCCGGACACCTCGTAGCGCGAGGCGAGCAGGTTCAGCGGCCGGAACTCGATCAGCTGGCGAAGCGCCGGGTGCACGCGGCAGAAGCCTTCGTTCGGGCCGGTACCACGCTGGAAATAGCGCTTCTTCAGGGTGGGGTCGAGGCTGGCGACGCGTTCGACGGGATAGACCCCGCGCTCGCCGGTAGCCAGCACCTGGGTGTCGACGTCGGTGGCGAGGATGCGCACCGGCGGCGTCAGCGTGCCGTAGGCCTCGCAGGCGGTGATCGCCATCGAATACGGTTCTTCGCCGGTCGACGAGGCGCACGACCACAGTTTGAGCGGACCGTCATGCGCGCGGCGCTGCAGTTCCTCGTGCAGGCGCTCGAAGTGGTGCGGTTCGCGATAGAAGGACGTGAGGTTGGTGGTGAGCGCGTTGGTGAAGGCCTGCCATTCGTCGCCGCCATCGCGTTCCAGTTGGTCCAGGTAGTCCTTGAAGGTGCGCAGGCCGAGCGCCCGCAGGCGTCGCGACAGCCTGCCATAGACCATGTCGCGCTTGCCGTCGGCGAGAGCGATGCCGACGCGCTGGCGGATCAGTTCGACGACACGGCGGAAATCGCGGTCATCGAACTCGAAGTCGCGCGCCGCGGTGGGCGCGTCGCCCTCGCGAAGGGGCGGGGTGGTCGTCCGTCGGGTCGTGGCAGCCGTGGCAGGGAGGCGGGTACTGACGGACATCGGGGTCTCGTGACGAGGGGCTAGGGCCGATCCATGGCCGGTTCCCTGTCGCGTAGGCAGGGAACCGGGGGTGCTGCTATCCAACGGTGATGCAAACGCCGTGCCTCAGAATTCCTGCCAGTCGTCGCCGTCCGCCAGGACCGGCTCCAACGCGGCGGGGGCCGACTTGGCGACGGGCTTGACCGCGGCGACCACAGGTCGGGCGACCGCAGCAGGCTTGCCCGCGACCGGCGGGGCCGCGTGGTGCAGCTTGAACACCGACACGGACTCGGAAAGCACCAGCGCCTGCTCTTCCATCGAGCGGGCCGCGGCAGAGGCTTCTTCCACCAGCGCGGCGTTCTGCTGCGTGGTTTCATCCATCTGGGTGATGGTCTGGTTGACCTGCTCGATGCCCGCACTCTGTTCCTGCGAAGCGGCGGAGATCTCGGCCATGATGTCGGTCACGCGCTGCACCGAGGCGACGATCTCGCTCATCGTGGCGCCGGCCTGGTTCACGAGCTTGGAACCGTCAGCGACCTTGTCCACCGAGGTCTCGATCAGGCCCTTGATCTCCTTGGCAGCGTTCGCCGAGCGCTGGGCCAGCGTGCGCACTTCCGACGCGACCACGGCAAAGCCACGGCCCTGTTCGCCGGCACGCGCGGCTTCCACCGCCGCGTTGAGCGCCAGGATGTTGGTCTGGAAGGCGATGCCGTCGATGACCGAGATGATGTCGGCGATCTTCTTCGACGAGTGTTCGATGTCGCGCATCGTCGTGACCACCTTGCCGACCACCTCGCCGCCTTGCGAGGCGACGCCGGCGGCGCCGATGGCGAGCTGGTTGGCCTGTCGGGCCGACTCGGCGTTCTGGCGCACGGTGGAGGTCAGTTCCTCCATCGACGCGGCGGTCTCTTCCAGATTCGCGGCCTGCTGCTCGGTACGGCGCGACAGATCGGAGTTACCCGAGGCGATCTCGCCGGCGGCGGTGTTGATCGAGGTGGACGCGTCCTGGATGCGGCCGACGATGTCGGTCAGCTGGGCGACGGTGGCGTTGGCATCGTCACGCATGGTGGCGAACACGCCATGGAAGTCGCCTTCCATGCGGGCCGTCAGGTCGCCGCGGGCGATGGCCTGCAGCAGTTCGGAGACTTCGCCCAGGTTCTCGTCGGTGGTCTCCATCAGCTGGTTCAGACCATCGACCATGTCGCGGAAGTCGTACTGGTACTTGTCCACTTCACCGCGCTGGGTGAAGTCGCCGGAAGCGGCGGCCATCGCCAGGCGCTTGATCTCGGCGTTGATCGCCGACAGGTTGGCCTTGGTGGCGTCCATCGTTTCGGTGAGGTTGGCCTTCTCGCCCGGCAGCTTCGGCATGTCCTGGCTCAGGTCGCCGACGGAGTAGCGCTGCATGATCTTCAGCGCATCGCCGATGGCCTGCAGGTGCGAGGCGACCAGCGCGTTGGTGTCGCGCACCATGCGGCCGTACTCGCCCGGGAACTGGCTGTCGTCCATGCGGTAGCTGATCTGGCCTTCGTCGTGGCGCGCGGCCATCTCGCTCTGCGCGGCGATGACCGACTGCACCTGGCCCTGCATGCGCTGCATGGCGGTGAGCAGCTGGCCGACTTCGTCCTGGCGGCTGGTGTCGATCTTGCCGTCGAGCTTGCCGGCGGACACGTCGTTGGCCACGCGCACGGCTTCGCCGACGGCGTTGGCGATCGCGCGGGCGAAGAACCAGGCCAGGGCCAGGCCGCCCACGATGCTGGCCACCAGCATGATGATCATCAGCGTGCTGGAGGCGGTGAAGGTGCCCTCGGCATCGGCGCTGGCGGTCTTGGCCTGCTGATCGACGACATTGATGAGGGTCTTCAGCGCATCGCCGGCCTTGCGGTGCTGGTCGCGGGTGGCGCCGATGAAGGTGTCGACGGCGTCGTCAGGCAGCCCGAGGTCGAGCATCTCCTGGACGTCGGCATAGGACTGCTTGGCAGCCTTCCATTCCTTGACGAAGGCCTCGTAGGCCTTCTTCTCTTCCGCGCTCGCGATCAGCACGGCGTAGTCCTTGACCGACTGGTCGATCTTCTTCTCGGTCTGCGCGGCGAGCGTCTTGGCCTCGGCTTTGATCGCATCGCTGGCGCGCACATGCTGCCGGTAGGACGTCGTGCGAAGTTCGCCGAGCAGGCTCTGCAGGTCGCCGGCGGCCTTGACGCTGGGCAGGACGTTGCCGGTGACTTCGGTGGTGGCGCCGTTGAGCGAGTTCAGGCCGACGAACGCCGTCACGCCCTGGACCAGCATCAGCGCCAGCACGACGCCGAACGCCAGCATCATCTTCGTCGTCAGTTTGAGGTTCTTGATCCGCTGCATGGGATTCTTTTTCCTTTACCGGGGCGCATGCCGCGCCACCATCAGAGGCGACCAGGTCAGGGCGGGGCCGTGGGCCCCGCCCGCGAAGCGGATCAGCGGATCGTGGCCAGCTTCAGGTTGGACGGCGAGTTGACGACGATTTCCGCCCGCGAGGCGTCGCGCTCGATCGTGCCGATCACGCACACGTCCTTGCCTTCCAGTTCTTCCGGCGCCGGCTTGAACTTGGCGCGGGCATCGCCCGGGATGCGCGCGGTGAAGGTGTGGCGCGGGAAGCTGCCGCCCATGTACAGGAAGGTCGGGGTGCCTTCGGTGTTCTCGGCGAAACGCGCCTTGCCGACCTTGCCGCACACCGTGCCGCTCTTGCCGGTGAAGCGGGTGGCCATATCCGCCGGGATCGCATTGTCGACCTGCGACTGGCTGTTCGCCGGGGAGGCCGGCATCAACAGGGCGGCGCCGACGGCGACGATGGACAGGGTCAGGGCGGAAGCGATTTTCATGGTGTGTCTCCGGAGGGACAGAAGGGAGGTAAGGGCTCAATGCCTGAGATCGGCGGACACGCGGCAAACTTGAGGCCGTGCTTCGACGTGGACGGACGGGAAGGTCGCGACTGCGAGGGGCATCACACTTTCCGCGCCGGAAGGCCGGCGCGCCGTGTCAGACCGCAGCGACCGGCTCGCCCGCGCCTTCGGGTGCGGCCGTGTACTGCTGCGCCTGCAGCCACTGCTCCAGCGGCGCGGGCGGCAGCGGCGGCGAGAACAGATAGCCTTGCAGGACCGGGAAACGCTGCTCGGTGAGGAACCGGTGCTGCGATTCGGTTTCCACGCCCTCGGCCACCACCTTCATGCCGAGGCTCTCGCCGATGCGCAGGACGGACGTGGTGAGGGTGCGTGCGATCGCGCTGGTGTCGATGTCGCGGACGAAACTCTGGTCGAGTTTGAGCTCGCTGATCGGCAGGCGGTGCAGGTGGCTGAGGCTGGAATAGCCGGTGCCGAAGTCGTCCAGCGACAGGCGCACGCCCAGCACGTAGATGGCCTCGATGTTCTCCAGCACGTCCGGATCCGGGTCCAGCATGACACTCTCGGTGATCTCCAGCGTCAGGTGGTGCGGCGCCAGTCCGTGCTCGTCCAGCAGCTCGGAGATCTGCAGCGACAGCTGCGGGTCGCGGAAGTTGATCGCCGAGATGTTCACCGAGACGCGCGGGATGTCGATGCCCCGGCTGCGCCAGTCGGCCATCTGCGCGCAGGCCTCGCGCAGCACCCACAGGCTGAGATCGGCGATCAGGCCACATTCCTCGGCCACCGGCACGAAGCGCGACGGCGGGATCACCCCCAGATCCGGGTGGTGCCAGCGCAGCAGCGCCTCGACACCGTAGAGCTGGTGCCCGTCGCTGCCGCCGACCTGCGGCTGGTACTGCAGCTGCAGCTGGTCCAGACGCAGCGCTTCGCGCAACGCGGTTTCCAGCGATACGCGCTCCTGCGCCAGGCGGTTCATGTCCACGCTGAAGAAGCGGAAACCACCGCCGCCATCGCTCTTGGCCCGGTACATCGCCATGTCGGCATGGCGGACCAGCAGGTCGATGTCGCGGCCGTCGTCGGGGAACATCGCCACGCCGATGCTGGCGCTGGGATGCAGCGTCATCAGCCCGGCGGAGGTGGGCGCGGCGACCGCGCCGAGCAGGCGTTCGGCGACCGAGCCGGCCTGTTCGGCGCTGCACATCGGCAGTACCGCCACGAATTCGTCGCCGGCCTGACGGCCGACGATGCTGACGCCGCCGAGCTCCTCGCTCAGGCGTGCGGCGACATCGCGCAGCAGGCCGTCGCCGGCCGCGTGGCCTTGGGCGTCGTTGACCCGCTTGAAGCGGTCGAGGTCGATGAAGAGCACGGCGGCCGTGCCGTTGGCCTGGGCGACATTGGCCAGGGCCTGTTCGGCCTTGGCGCTGAACATGATGCGGTTCGGTAGCCCGGTCAGCGTGTCGTAGAAGGCCAGCTGGTGCACGCGCTCGTTGGTCTGCTCGCGCTCCAGCGTCAGCGAGCACAGGTGCAGGCAGGTGTCGGCCAGCCGTTCGTGGAGTTCGTCGGGGCCGCGGTTCTCGCGGTAGTAGAACGACAGCGTGCCGAGCACGCGGCCGCTGCTGGACTTGATCGGGTGCGTCCAGCAGGCGCGCAGGCCCAGCGGCGTGGTCAGGTGCCGCGTATTGGCGCACAGCGGGTCGCTGGCGATGTCCTTCACCAGCACGGTGCGCCCGCGCCACGCGGCGGCGCCGCAGACGCCAGCGCGCGGGCCGATCGACATGCCGTCGATCTTGCGCGCCCAGGCCTCGGGCAGGCTGGGCGAGGCGAGGGCGTGCATCAGTCCCTCGTTGTCGACGGTGATGATCGAGACCACCAGCTCCGGCGCGATGTGCTCCACCTCGCGGCAGATCAGCGTCATCACGTCGGCGACGCTCCACTCGTGCACCAGCGCGTCCAGGACCTTGTTGTGCAGCACCTGGTGCATCTTGGTCTGGGTGATGTCGCTCAGCACGCTCACCAGGCCCAGCAGCGAGCCATCCTCGTCGTGCACGGGATTGATCGCGGCCGAGAGCCACAGCGGCCGACCGGCCTTGGTGTAAAGCAGGACTTCGGTCTGCAAGCCTTCGCCGGCGGCCATGGCGCGGCCGATGCGGGCGTCCAGCGTGCCGTCGGTATGCGGGCCGGACAGCAGGTCCGCCGGCTTGATGCCGCGCAACTCCTCGAGCCGGTAGCCCAGCATGCGGGTGAACCCGCTGTTGACATAGACGACTTCGCGGTCGGGCGAACTGACGAAGATCGCGTTGTCGCTCTTGTCCACCACGATGGACAACTGGCGCAGGCGTTCCAGCTGCCGTTGCTGGTCGCTGGTGTCGCGCACGAAGGCGGTATGGAAGACCTGATGGTCGACCACCATCTTCGACATCGATACCGCGCACGCGCCCTCGCTGCCATCCGGCCGACGGAGCAGGGCCTCGCGATGGCTGCCCATCAGCCGGGCCAGGACATCTTCGGGGCTCGCGCCGGCGTCGGCCTGCGGACTGGCAAGCAGTCGCGTGAAGGGGGTGCCGTGCACGTCTTCGCGGCGGCAGCGCCAGAGCGCTTCCGCGGCCGGGTTGAACAGGACGATGCGGTGGCGCCCGTCGATGACGAAGGCGGCGTCCACCGATTGTTCAAGCACCTGCCACAGGCTGCCCTGCGGCGCCTCCGCCGGCGCGGCCGGTGCATCGCGCAGCGATGTCAGCGACGTCAGCGTACGACGGAGCATGCATGGTCCTTGCGGGAGGCGGGTGCCCAGGGGCTGGCGTCGGCGTTGGCGGAGAGTGCGACGGTCATCGTGGGCCAGGGGAGAGTGCCTTCTGGTGACATATCGGCCGGGGCCGGCGTTACTTGAAGGCGGTCACAGGTGGGGAGTGGACGGCGGGGCGGACCACGCCGTCCCCAGTCTTAGAACTCCTGCCAGTCGCCGTCGGCGAAGGCCGGTTCGGGCTTGCGCGGGGCTGGCTTGCGGGCCACGGCCTTGGGTGCGGCCGGCCTTGGCGTCGCCGGTTCGGCGATGGCCCGGCGCACCGGGGCGCTGACCGTAGCCTGCAGCTTGAAGACCGATACCGAAGCCGTGAGCGCCTGGGCCTGCTCCTCCATCGAGCGTGCCGCGGCCGTGGCTTCTTCCACCAGCGCGGCGTTCTGCTGGGTGGTTTCATCCATCTGGGTGATGGTCTGGTTGACCTGTTCGATGCCCGCGCTCTGCTCCTGCGAGGCCGCGGAGATCTCCGCCATGATGTCGGTGACACGCTGCACCGAGGCGACGATCTCGCTCATGGTCGTGCCGGCCTGGTGCACCAGGGCCGAGCCGTCGGCCACCTTGTCCACCGAGGTCTCGATCAGGCCCTTGATCTCCTTGGCGGCGTTCGCACTGCGCTGAGCAAGGGTACGGACTTCCGAGGCCACGACCGCGAAGCCACGGCCCTGCTCGCCGGCACGCGCGGCTTCCACCGCGGCGTTCAAGGCCAGGATATTGGTCTGGAAGGCGATGCCATCGATGACGGAGATGATCTCGGCGATCTTCTTTGAGGACTGTTCGATGTCGGTCATGGTGGTGACCACCTTGCCGACCACCTCGCCGCCCTGCGAGGCGACCGAGGCCGCACCGATGGCCAGTTGGTTGGCCTGGCGAGCCGATTCGGCGTTCTGACGCACGGTGGAGGTCAGTTCCTCCATCGAGGCGGCCGTTTCTTCCAGATTCGCCGCCTGCTGCTCGGTACGGCGCGACAGATCGGAGTTACCCGAGGCGATCTCGCCGGCGGCGGTATTGATCGAGGTGGACGCGTCCTGGATGCGGCCGACGATGTCGGTCAGCTGGGCGACGGTGGCGTTGGCATCGTCGCGCATGGTGGCGAACACGCCATGGAAATCGCCTTCCATGCGGGCGGTCAGATCGCCATCGGCGATCGCGCGCAGCAGGGCGGACAACTGCGCCAGATTGCGGTCGCTGGTGGCCATCATCGCGTTCAGGCCCTTCACCATCGCCAGGAAGTCGTCGCGGAAGCGCGCTTCGTCGCCGCGCACGCCGAAATCACCGGCCGCCGCGGCCTGGGCCAGGCGGTTGATCTCGGCATTGATCGCCAGCAGGCTGGCCTTGGCCGTGTCCATCGCTTCATGCAGGAAGGCGCGCGTGCCGGGCAGGCGGCGTGCGTCCTGGCTGAGGTCGCCATTGGCGTAACGCTGCAGGATGCCGATCGCATCGCGGAACGCGTC
Source organism: Pseudoxanthomonas sp. G3 (assembly GCF_057654715.1). NCBI lineage: Bacteria > Pseudomonadati > Pseudomonadota > Gammaproteobacteria > Lysobacterales > Lysobacteraceae > Pseudoxanthomonas > Pseudoxanthomonas sp. G3. The sequence continues at coordinate 2,323,554 of NZ_CM172805.1, read as the reverse complement.
CAGGTGCTCGAACATCATCGTGTTGATGCCGCCGGCCAGTTCGCCGTACACGCCTGGGAAATCCTCCGGCATGCGGTGGCTGATGTCTTCGGCCTCGTGCAGGCGGATCATGTCGCGGGTTTCCAGCGAGAAGCGCTCCAGCATGTGGACCATCTCGTCGGTCGCCTTGAGCATCTGGCCGACTTCATCGCGGCCGTGGCGGCCGATGCGTACGCTCAGATCGCCGCGGGACACGCCCTTGATCGCGGCCAGGGCGCGCGAGACAGGATGCAGGACGGACTGGCCGATCACGAAGCCGATCAGCATGGTCAGCAGCACCAGCACGCCGCCGGCCAGGGTCATGATGAAGGTGAACTGCAGTGCCTGCGCCTGGGTGTCGTCGACGTAGACGCCGGTGCCGATCACCCAGCCCCACGGCTGGTAGAGCGCGGCATAGGAGGTCTTCGGAACCGGGTCTTCCTCGCCGGCTTTCGCCCAGCTGTAGTCGACGTGGCCGCCACCGGCCTTCGCCACGCGCACGAACTCCGGGAAGATGCGCTGGCCGTCCGGGCTCAGCACGTCCTGCAGCGGCTTGCCGATCAGGTCCGGGCGGGTGGGATGCATGAGCATGACCGGCGCTTCGTCGGTGACGAAGAAATAGTCCACGCCCTTGTTGGCCTGCATCGTGGCGAGCGTGGCCAGCGCGCTTGCCTTCGCCGTGGCTTCATCCAGCGTGCCCGCCTCCACCTTCTTGGCATAGCCCTCGATCACGCCCAGCGCCATCTCCGTCTGCGCCTTCAGGCCCGCCTGGCGGGTGCCGGTCAGGTCCAGGTACTGCATGCGGGCAGCCACGACGGCCAGGGCCACCGTGCCGACCGCGACGAGGAGGGTCTGGAGGAAGAACTTGCGCTTGAGCGGGACGTTGGAAAGAGCGTGGGCGAGCTTGGCGTTGATGTTCATGCGGGATCTCGGGGGGTCAGGCGCGGCGCCTGGGCGGGCGGAGTGCCCGTATTGCTATAGCGGCTGCGACGGCCGGAAATTCAGGACGTTTCGTGGCCCTTGCGACGAAAGACGGGTGCACGACCGAGGGGTACGCGCAAAAAAAGGGGGACCACGGACCTCGCGGCCCGCCGTCCCCCGGGGAGTTCGGAACTGCGTGGATCAGGCCGCGGCCTGCTCCGGCAGCGGCTGGCCGAAGTCGGCGCTGTCGATCAGCGTCTCGATGTCGAGCAGGATGAGCATGCGGTCGTCGACGGTGCCGATGCCCGAAATGAAGCGGGTGTCGACGCTGGCGCCGAACTCCGGCGTGGGGCGGATCTGTTCCGCCGACAGGCCGATCACGTCGGACACGCTGTCCACGACGATGCCGACGACGCGGTCTTCGACGTTCAGCACGATCATCACGGTAAAGGCGTCGTAACGCGCCTCCTTCAGCCGCAGCTTCAGGCGCAGGTCGATGACGGGCACGATGGTGCCGCGCAGGTTGATCACGCCCTTGATGTAGTCCGGGGCGTCCGGCAGGCGGGTGACCGAATCGTAGCCGCGGATTTCCTGCACCTTCAGGATGTCGACACCGTAGTGTTCTTCTCCCAGGGTGAAGCTGAGGAACTCCTCGGCGGTCGCCATGGCGGCCTGGCTCTTCTTGTCGCTCATTCGTCGGGCTCCTGTTGCAGCCGGTAAGAGGTGGGTGCCCGGAACGGGGCCTGTCACGGCCTAGATCGGCCCCGGGCGGGGTTTCTTTAGGGTCAGTAGGGATGGTGGGCCGGGGTGGGTCGTGGGGTCGCATCCGCTGCGATCCGGGTGACGCGTTCCTGGACCAGCCGCGCCACCCGGGTGCCGCTGTCCAACTGGAAGGTCGAGACCGCCTCGGCCAGTGCCTGGGCCTGCTCTTCCATTGAGCGCGCGGCGGCCGTGGCTTCTTCCACGAGGGCGGCGTTCTGCTGGGTGGTTTCGTCCATCTGGGTGATGGTCTGGTTGACCTGTTCGATGCCCGCGCTCTGTTCCTGCGAGGCCGCGGAGATCTCGGCCATGATGTCGGTGACACGCTGCACGGAGGCCACGATCTCGCTCATGGTCGTGCCGGCCTGGTGCACCAGGGCCGAGCCATCGGCCACCTTGTCCACCGAGGTCTCGATCAGGCCCTTGATCTCCTTGGCGGCATTGGCCGAACGCTGGGCGAGCGTGCGGACCTCGCTTGCGACCACCGCGAAGCCACGGCCCTGTTCGCCGGCACGCGCGGCTTCGACCGCTGCGTTGAGCGCCAGGATGTTGGTCTGGAAGGCGATGCCGTCGATGACCGAAATGATGTCGGCGATCTTCTTCGACGAGTGCTCGATGTCGCGCATCGTCGTGACCACCTTGCCGACCACTTCGCCGCCCTGCGAGGCGACGCCGGCGGCGCCGATGGCGAGCTGGTTGGCCTGGCGAGCCGATTCGGCGTTCTGACGCACGGTGGAGGTCAATTCCTCCATCGACGCGGCCGTTTCTTCCAGATTCGCCGCCTGCTGCTCGGTACGACGCGACAGGTCGCTGTTGCCGGAGGCGATCTCGCCGGCGGCGGTGTTGATCGAGGTGGACGCGTCCTGGATGCGGCCGACGATGTCGGTCAGCTGGGCGACCGTCGCGTTGGCATCGTCACGCATGGTGGCGAACACGCCATGGAAGTCGCCCTCCATGCGGGCAGTCAGGTTGCCCTGGGACAGCGAGCGCAGCACGTTCGAGACCGCGTCCACGCTGCCGGCGATCGTGGCCAGCAGGCTGTTGACCTGCTGCGACAGGCTGAGCAGGAAGCCCTGCTTGCCCGCCTCGCCGATGCGCCCGCTGAGATCGCCCTGCACGGCAGCCTGCACGATGCGGGTGACTTCCTGCTCCACCATGACCTCGGCGGTGCGATCGGCCCATTCGACCACATAGCCGATGCGCTGCCCGTCGCCGTCGGTCACCGGGTTGATGATCAGTTGCATGATGCGCCCGCCGACCGTGATCTGCGCGCGATGCGTGCCCTGCAGCTGCGCCAGCATGCGCGACTGGTGTTCGGGCTTCTTGTGGAAAATGTCGATGCTGCTGCCCACCACGGTGCGCACGTCGAAGGCGGGCAGGTCGCGTCGCAGGTCCTGCTCCGCATCGGCCAGCATCTTCATCAACGGACGGTTCGCGTACACGATGTTCCGGTCGGCATCGGCGATCATGACGTTGGTGGTCACGTCTTCGAGCGCGCTGCGGATCCGGAGGCTTTCGCGCGCCACGACTTCGTCGCGCTCGATGCGCGCGCGCAGGGTGCCCTGCATGGTGCGCATGGCGTCCATCAGTGTGCCGATCTCGTCGCCCCGTCCGCCCTCGATGTCGCTGTCCAGTTTGCCGCGGGCGATGTCGTCGGCCACGCGGACGGCGCCGGCCAGCGGGGCCGCCACCTTCCGGCGCAGCAGCCAGTAGAGGGCACCGCACAGCAGCAACGCACCCAGCAGGCCGACGGCGACGATGGTCCAGAGCACCGCGCGCGCGTCCTGCATCACGACGCTATGCGGCACGACCACGCCCAGCACGAAACGCTCCTGGGCCTGTCCGATCTGCAGGGGTACATAAGCTTCGACCATGGTTTCGCCGTCGGCGCCCTCGACTTCGCGGAAAACCGACTCGCCCGCAGCGACCTGCTTCAGCACCGCGCCGGCGCTGCCGTCGTCGAACGGCTTGCCCACACGGGCGGCGTCGCGGTCTGCGATGAGCACGCCGCCAGGCGTCACCAGCCGGACGAAGCCCGCGCCCATCGGGGCCAGCTTGCCGACGCGTTCCTGCAGCGCCTGCAGTGCGAAGTCCACCGTCATGACGCCCAAATAGGTCCCGTCCTGGACCAGTGGCGTGGACAGCGTGGTCATCAGCACGTCCTTGCCGGCGATCTTGTAGACGTATGGTTCGGCGACCACCTCGCGCTTCAATTCGCGCGGGCGCAGGTACCAATCGCCGGCTCCCGGCACTTCGTAATCGCGCAGCGCTTCCTGCAGGGGCGCACCGTCGCTCCACGCCCAATAGCTCATGAAGCGACCGGTATCGTCATGGCCTTCGGCGCCCGCGAACTCGGCGTCCTTGCCGTCGAAGGCGCCGGGTTCCCACAACGTGCCCACGCCGACCCATTCCGGGTGCGCTTCCAGCTGGCGCTTGAAGACGGCGCTCGCGCTGGCACGGCTGATACCGTCGCCGGCACGCTGCGCGAGCAGGGCATTCGCCAGGGCCTCGTTGCTATCGAACGCGGCCGTCAGCTCGCTCGCTATCCGTTGCGCTTCCAGGCTGGCGGTGTCTTCCATCGCCGATTGCGCCGAAGCGAGCAACGACCCGCTGGTGCGCCAATAGCTGGCGGCGGCCGCGACACCGAAGGCCAGCAGGGCCAGGATGGCGGTGCCCGCCATCACCTGCGTGGCGATGCTGCGGGAGGAACGAGCGGAAGCGTGCATGGCGACCTCGAGGGGCTGTGCGGTGTCTGGCATCGCGACGGTCCGCGATGGTCGGCGCCCTCACGGCGCCTTCACCCGGTGTATCGGCCCTTCACATGCGAGGTTTAGCCGTCCCGGCGGTCGATCGACGAAAGGTCGACACGCATCACGCCGCGCCGCGGTCGCGGGCACTGCGCTGGCGTTCGAGGCGGAAGATGTAGCGCTGCAACAGCGCGTCCGCACCGCGGGGCAGGTCGGTGAACTGGCAGCCGGCACGCCAGCTCTCGGTGCCGTTCTGGTTCAGCTGGCTGTGCAGGCTCTTGACCATCAGGCGCAGGCTGAGCGGTCCGCTATCCGGGAGATACAGCAGGCAGCCGGAGAATTCCTTGTACGGGCGCAGCAACGGATTCTCCGCCTGCACGGCGAGGGCCAGTCCGCCACCGCTGATGTCCAGCACACGGAACCGTTCGAAGGTGGTCTCGCCATCGGGATGATGCCGGGGAATGGCGCACTCCAGGGGCTGCGTGACCGGCACCTGCAGCCGGTAGAACTCCCGTCGCTGTAGCCGCAGCACGCTTTCGGGCAGGTCGGCGCGGAACGCGATCTGCCCGCCCTGCATCACGCGGGTGAGGCCCTGCAGGCGGAACTGCACGTGGATGCGGTCCAGGCGCGAGACGCAGGTGACGTGCGTGGCGTCTTCGATGCTGCGATTGATCGTCTCGCTGGCACTGCCGTCGATCAGCACGGCGTCCTCGTCTTCCAGCACTTCGACCATCGAGGTGGGGAAGGTGTGGTTGCGCGGCATGGCGCAGCCGCTGACGAGCGCACGCTTGTCGATCAGCGACTGCATGATCTGCCGGATCGCGTGCTCACCGCGCACCAGGTACTTTTCCTCGTCCTCGTAGCGGATCGGCTCGGCCAGCGGGGCGTCGGTGGAGTCGGTCATACGGAAAGGGCAGGGTGGTGGGCTTTGCGGAAGGCGTCACACGCTGTATCGGCGTGCGTCGCACGATCTTTAGCGACGCCAGAATGGCTGCGGCCCGGTAATCCCGGGCCGCAGGGGTGAAGCAGAGAGCAGGGTGAAGATCAGAACTCCTGCCAGTCGCCGTCGGCGAGCACCGGCTCGGGCTTGCGTACGGCTGGCTTGCGGGCCACCGCTTTGGGTGCGGCCGCCTTCGGCGTCGCCGCTTCGGTGATGGCCCGACGCACCGGGGCGCTGACGGTGCCATGCAGCTTGAACACCGCCACCGATTCGGTCAGCGCCTGGGCCTGCTCTTCCATCGAGCGTGCCGCGGCCGTGGCTTCTTCCACCAGCGCGGCGTTCTGCTGGGTGGTTTCGTCCATCTGGGTGATGGTCTGGTTGACCTGCTCGATGCCCGCGCTTTGCTCCTGCGAGGCCGCGGAGATCTCGGCCATGATGTCGGTGACACGCTGCACGCTGGCCACGATCTCGCTCATGGTAGTGCCGGCCTGGTGCACCAGGGCCGAGCCGTCGGCGACCTTGTCCACCGAGGTTTCGATCAGGCCCTTGATCTCCTTGGCGGCATTGGCCGAACGCTGGGCCAGCGTGCGCACTTCCGACGCGACCACGGCAAAGCCGCGGCCCTGTTCGCCGGCACGCGCCGCTTCCACCGCGGCGTTCAAGGCCAGGATATTGGTCTGGAAGGCGATGCCATCGATGACGGAGATGATCTCGGCGATCTTCTTCGACGACTGTTCGATGTCGGTCATGGTGGTGACGACCTTGCCGACAACTTCACCACCCTGCGAGGCGACCGAGGCCGCACCGATGGCGAGCTGGTTGGCCTGGCGGGCCGACTCGGCGTTCTGACGCACGGTGGAGGTCAGTTCCTCCATCGAGGCGGCCGTTTCTTCCAGATTCGCCGCCTGCTGTTCGGTACGGCGCGAGAGATCCAGATTGCCTGAAGCGATTTCGCCTGCTGCCGTGTTGATACTGCGTGATGCATCTTGGATGTGGCCTACGATCTCGGTCAGCTGGGCGACGGTGGCGTTGGCATCGTCGCGCATGCTGGCGAAGACGCCATGGAAATCGCCTTCCATGCGGGCGGTCAGATCGCCTCGTGCGATGGCCTGCAGTAGCCGGGAGACTTCCGCCAGGTTGCCATCGGTGGTTTCCATCAGGCGGTTCAGGCCGTCGACCATCTCGCGGAAGTCATACGCGTACTTGCCCGCATCGCCGCGATGCGAGAAGTCGCCCGCGGCGGCAGCCGACGCCAGGCGCTTGATTTCGGCATTGATCGCCGACAGGCTCGCCTTGGTCACGTCCATCGTCTGCGTCAGCACGGCCTTCTCGCCCGGCAGGCGGTCCATGTCGACTGACAGATCGCCGACGGCGTAGCGCTGCATCACGTCGACCAGGCGCATCTTGACCGCGATGTGCGAGGCGACCAGAGCGTTCGTGGCTCGCACCATGGTGCCGTACTCGCCCGGGAAGCGGCTCTCGTCGATGCGGTAACTGATCGTGCCTTCGTCGTGCTGGCGGGTCATCTCGGTCTGCGCGCCGATCACCGATACGACCTGCGTCTGTACCTGATGCATCGCGGCCAGCAGCTGGCCGACCTCGTCCTGGCGGTGGGTGTCGATCCGGCCATCCAGCTTGCCGGCAGCCACGTGTTCGGCGATGCCGACTGCGGCGCGCAGCGGCTGCGAGACGACGCGACGCACGCCGATCCAGGTGAGGATGGCGATGACGGCGAGGGCAGCCAGCGAAAGCGCCAGGATGCTGATCGTCAGCGCGTGGCTGGACGCGATGACGGTGGAGCGGGGCTCGACCGCGACCAGTGCCCATTTCCACGGTGCGAAACGCTTCACCGCCACCAGGGCGGGCTCGGCCTCGTCGCCCGCCTTGGGTGCGATATCCAGTACGGCATGTCCATGCTCCTGCTCCAGCAGCGCCTTCATGGCGGGGAGCGAATCGGCGCCCACGACCGTGGCGAACGGCGATTCCTGGCTGGCCGGGTGGGCCGCGAGCATGCCGTGGTGGTCGCCTTCGGCCATGTCGACGACGAAGAAATAGCCTGCCTCGCCCAGTTGCGTGGTGCGCAGCCGGTCTTTCAGTGCGGCCAGGCCATCGCCGTAGTTCTGGCCCACGAACAGGATGCCCACGGTCTTGCCCTGCACGTCGACGAGCGGCTCGTAGTGGGTCATGTAGTCGCGCCCGAACAGGCGCGCGCGCCCGGTATACGGCTTGTCCTCCAGGATCAGCGCATAGGCGGGGTGTTTGTGGTCGAGAGCCGTGCCGATGACCCGCTCGTTATCGGCGTTGCGCAAGGAGGTGGTCGCGCGGATGAACTCATCGCCCTGGCGGACGAACAGCGTCGCGACCACGTCGGTCGCGTCGGTGAAGCGATCCACGGCCGTGAAGTCGAGGTTGACGCTCTGCCGGCCGAAGCGCAGTTGGGGCACGTCGGTATCGCCGATCAGGGTCGTGTGCGAGGGGTCGGCCGACACGTCGCCCGCGGGCAGCGAGGCGCGGAAGCTGCGCGCCATGCGCTGCGTGGTTTCCGTCAGCGTCCGGTCGTAGAGGGCGACGGACTCCAGCATGATCTGTGCGGTGACATCGAGGTCGCCGAGGGCGCGCTCCTCGATCGCGTGGCTTGACTGGCGCTGGACCACCAGCGCGAGCAGCAGCAGGACGACGGCGACGGCGAGGGTGACCTGGAACGAGAGTTTGCTGCCGAGCGAAAGACGTGCGAATCGGTTCATGGGGCAGGCGACGGGCTTAGGGGTATCAGAATCGATATCGGCGTCACGGTTTTCCGATTGAGCTACACACGTGTACTTCCCGACGAACGGTAGGGCCTGCTGGAAACGACGCGGCCCGGGAAAGCCCGGGCCGCGAGGGTGGAGCAGACAAGGGTAGGATCAGAACTCCTGCCAGTCGCCGTCGGCGAGCACCGGTTCGGGCTTGCGTGCGGCTGGCTTGCGGGCCACCGCTTTGGGTGCGGCCGCCTTCGGCGTCGCCGCTTCGGCGATGGCCCGACGCACCGGGGCGCTGACGGTGCCATGCAGCTTGAACACCGCCACCGATTCGGTCAGCGCCTGGGCCTGCTCTTCCATCGAGCGTGCCGCGGCCGTCGCTTCTTCCACCAGCGCGGCGTTCTGCTGGGTGGTTTCGTCCATCTGGGTGATGGTCTGGTTGACCTGTTCGATGCCCGCGCTCTGTTCCTGCGAGGCCGCGGAGATCTCGGCCATGATGTCGGTGACACGCTGCACGGAGGCCACGATCTCGCTCATGGTCGTGCCGGCCTGGTGCACCAGGGCCGAGCCATCGGCCACCTTGTCCACCGAGGTCTCGATCAGGCCCTTGATCTCCTTGGCGGCATTGGCCGAACGCTGGGCGAGCGTGCGGACCTCGCTTGCGACCACCGCGAAGCCACGGCCCTGTTCGCCGGCACGCGCGGCTTCCACCGCCGCATTCAAGGCCAGGATATTGGTCTGGAAGGCGATGCCATCGATGACCGAGATGATCTCGGCGATCTTCTTCGAGGACTGTTCGATGTCGGTCATGGTGGTGACGACCTTGCCGACAACTTCACCGCCCTGAGAAGCCACGGATGCGGCGCCGATGGCGAGCTGGTTGGCCTGGCGAGCCGATTCGGCGTTCTGACGCACGGTGGAGGTCAGTTCCTCCATCGAGGCGGCCGTTTCTTCCAGGTTCGCCGCCTGCTGCTCGGTACGGCGCGACAGGTCGCTGTTACCGGAGGCGATCTCGCCGGCGGCGGTGTTGATGCTAAGCGCTGCCATCTGGATGCCGCCCACGATCTCCGTCAGCTGGCTGACGGTGGCATTGGCGTCGTCACGCATGGTGGCGAACACGCCGTGGAAGTCGCCTTCCATGCGGACGGTCATGTCGCCGCGGGCGATGGCCTGCAGCACCTGCGATACTTCGGCCAGGTTGCCGTCGGTCGTCTTCATCAGCCCATTGAGGCCTTCGACCATCTCGCGGAAATCGTACTGGTACTTGTCCACGTCGCCACGCTGGGTGAAATCGCCCGACGCGGCAGCCGTCGACAGGCGCTTGATTTCGCCGTTGATCGCCGACAGGTTGGCCTTGCACATGTCCATGGCTTCGGTGATGACGGCCTTCTCGCCCGGCAGGCGGTCCATATCGACCGACAGGTCGCCCACCGCGTAGCGGCGCATGACGTTCACCGCGCTCATCTTCACGCCGATGTGTTGTGCCACCAGCGTGTTGGTGTCGCGCACCATGCGGCCGTAATCGCCGGGGAAGTGCGTATCGTCGATGCGGAAGCTGATCTGGCCCTCGTCGTGGCGGCGGGTCATCTCGGCGAGGGCGGCGATGAGCGATTTCACCTGCGTCTGCATGCGCTGCATGGAGCCCAGCAGTTTGCCGGTCTCGCTGCGGTCATCAATGATGATCTCGCGATCGAGCTGGCCCCGCGCCACAGCGTCCGCGACACTCGTGACTTCGGCCATCGGCCGCACGATCGAACGCGTGATGAGGACCGCCGCCGCGATGGCCAGCATCAACGCCACCGCCACCAGCAGGCCGATGGCCTTGATGTTGGTGCTGTAGCCGGCCTCCTGCGCGGCGACCGATTCGTCCAGCACCTTCATCTTCGCATCCAGCATCCGCGCAACGGCATCGGCGGTGGCCTGGCGCAGGTCGCCGGCGCCGCTTGCGGGCGTCAGGTCGCCGACCTTGATCGATTCGATCAGACGGCGGCTGTTGTCGAAGTACAGCGCGGATTTCGCCATCATCTCCTGGTGCAGCGCCTGGTCCTGCTTGTCGGTAAGACCGGCGCCATACGCCCTGGAAAGCTCGTCGAAGGCCTTGCCGCCCGCGAGGAGTTCGCCGGTGTATTCGGCAACCTTCTCCGGGTTTTCGTAGCTGGCGACCAGGCCGCGCTCGCTGACACGGTATTCGGCCAGCATCGTGGCCATGCGCCCCAGATCGCGGATGGCCGGGACTTCCTTCTTCGTGATGTCCAGCACCACGTCCTGCGCCGCGCCCATGCGCAGTGCGGAGAAGGCGCCGGTGGCCACGATCAGCAGGACGAGGACGGCGAAGCCGATGGCCAGTCGTTTGCCGATGTTGAGGTGCTTGAACATGAAGGTGGTCTCGATAGGGTTCAGCGGTGAGGACGGCGCATCAGCGCGACAGCGCGTGGCGTCTGCACTCTGTTGGTGCGACGTCTGCTCTGGAGTAACGGCGTTGATGACCGCTTCTTTACAGCGGTGCGGACGAAAGGTAAGCGCGCTTACGAAACTGTCGTCGGCGCCCCGCGCGAACCGTGACCGGCGGCGCGGGGCAGGGGGGCGTAGCGGTCAGAACTGCAGCTGCGCGCGCAGTTCGAACACCGACGGATCGGCGGAGAATGCGCCGCGCGTGGCGTCGGTCTTCACGTAGTTCGCCTGGAACTTGAAGTAGGGCGTCAGGTACCAGTTCGCGCCCAGCGTCCAATCGGACTGGCGGCCGCCGGCGATGCCATCGCTGTTGAGATCGATGCGGCTGTAGCGCGCGAGCAGCTCCAGCGCGCCGTACTTGCCCTTCGGCTTCGGATTGGCGACGTTGCCGCCGCTGTAGCCGCGCGATTCACCGGTGGCGAACCAACTGCCGAACACGTACGCACCATCGGCCGAGTAGGACGGCAAGCCGAGATCGCGCGTGGTTTCCTGATGCAGGTATTCGCCCTGCACCGACCACGGTCCGTGGATCCAGAGCGCTTCCAGGCCGGAGCGATCGATGCGGTCGACGCGGGTCAGCGTGCCCGAGTCCACCAGCCGCACGGCCGTCAGCGCGGCCTCGGGCCTGGCGCGCCATCGCACGCTGGGGTACACGGTCACGCCGAGGCCGTTGACCTCGCTGTCCGGCTGTTCGCGCGAGGCGGCGATACCCAGGTGCAGGACGTCGCCCGCGGCCTTGCGCGGGGTCCATGCCACGCGCAGTGCGCGGGTATCGCCCTTGTTGTTGCCCAGCAGGTCGGATTCGAAGAAATAGCCGGCGTTGACCACGTAGTGGTCGCGTTCGAACGCCCAGTCGATGCCGCTGCGGCGATTCTCGTAGAACGCCTGCGTGGGCAGCGAAGCTTCCAGGAAGCTGACCGCACGCGTGGCGGTATTGCCCTCGAAGCCCAGCGGTACCTTCATCTGGCCGATGCGCACCTTGCCGAGGTCGCGGCCGAACAGTGCCTTGGTCTCGAGGCGCAGCGCCACGTCGTTCCAGCTCTTGGCCTGGAAGTCGTAGGTCACGCCCAGGTCGTACACGCCCTTGCGGCGCAGGGTGAAGCCGAGTTCCTGCCGACGCCAGGCGTCATCGTCCTCCAGCGCGGCGCCGTTGTAGCCATCGCCGGAGAACTGGTTGAGGTCGTATTGGAGATTGCCGCCGAGGCTGAGCTCGGTGCCGTCGGCAAAGGTGATCTTCGGCGGCCAGGCGGCGGCCTTCGTCGTGCCCTCGGCGGCCTGCGCCGGGGCGTGGGCGGCCGCCAGGGCCAGGGCGAGCAGGGAAAGTGCGTACTTCATGCGGATACCGGAAGTGTAAGGGCGTGCGCCGTCGTCGTCGCCGGGGCACGGCGACCGAAGGGGACATGCGGGAAGAGGCTGTCAGGCCGCCTGCTGCATCCGGCGCGAGCGGACCAGGCCGCCCACGTCGACGATCAGGGCGACGCGGCCGTCACCGAGGATGGTGGCGCCGGAGATGCCGTCGATGCGGCGGTAGTTGTTCTCGAGATTCTTGACCACCACCTGCTGTTGGCCGATGAGTTCATCGACTTCCAATGCAAGTTTCTGGCCATCGGCCTCGACCACGACGACCAGCGGATCGCTGGCGCGTGCGTCGCCGTAACGGTAGTAGTCGTTGAGCGCGACCATCGGCAGGTATTCGCCGCGCACGCGCAGCACGCGGCCGTCCCCGGCCACCGTGCGCACGTCGTCGGCCACCGGCTGCAGCGCTTCCAGCACGTAGGTCAGCGGCAGGATCAGCGTTTCGTCGCCCACCGACACCGCCATGCCATCGAGGATGGCCAGCGTCAGCGGCAGGCGGATCACCACGCGGGTGCCCTGGTTGGCGGCGCTTTCGAGCTGCACTTCGCCACCGAGGGCCTGGATGTTGCGGCGGACCACGTCCATGCCCACGCCGCGGCCGGACAGGTCGGTGACCGCTTCGGCGGTGGAGAAGCCCGGCTGGAAGATCAGGTCCCAGACCTGCGAATCGGTCGGGTTTTCCGGCACGGCCAGACCGCGCTCGGCCGCCTTGGCGAGGATGCGTTCGCGATTCAGGCCACGGCCGTCGTCGCTGACTTCGATGACGATGTGGCCGCCCTGGTGCGAGGCCGCCAGCGTGATCGTACCGGTCTCGTCCTTGCCGGCCTGTGCGCGCACGTCGGGCATTTCCAGGCCGTGGTCGATCGAATTGCGGACCAGGTGCACCAGCGGATCGGCGATGCGTTCGATCAGGCCCTTGTCCAGCTCAGTGCCTTCGCCGACGGTGCGCAGGCGCACCTGCTTGCCGAGGCGGGCGGACAGGTCGCGGACCAGGCGCGGGAAACGGCGGAACACCGCATCGACGGGCAGCATGCGCACGCCGATGACGGCTTCCTGCAGATCGCGGGTATTGCGTTCCAGCAAATCCAGGCCGGCGAAGAGGCGTTCGCACTGCGTCGGGTCGAGCACGCCCGACACCTGCTTCAGCATGGCCTGGGTGATGACGAGTTCGCCCACCAGGTTGATCAGGCCGTCGATCTTGTCGACGCTGACGCGGATGGAGGTTTCGGCGGTGTCGTTGGCGGCGGCCTGCGCGGGCGCGGCGCCCGGTTGCGCGGCAGCGACGACAGGCGCGGCGGTTGCGGCTTCGACGGCGGCCACCGCCGCCACCGGGATGGCATCGCGCTGCATGGGCTGGATGTCGAGTTCGCAATCGTCGACGACCCACGCGAAGACATCGTCCACCGCGCTGCGCGGCACCTTGCCGATCAGGCCGAGGTCCCAGGCGAGATAGGCTTCCAGCGGATCGAGCTGGTCGAAGCCGGGCAGGCGCTCCAGCCGGCAGGCGACTTCCAGCGGGCCCAGGTGTTCCAGTTCGCGGATGATGCGTAGCGGATCGTTGCCGCTCATGAAGAGCGACGGCGCCGGAGTGAAGCCGATCTTCCAGCCTTCCGGCGTTTCGTCGGCCTTCGGCGCGGCGGCCGCGGCGACCGGCGCGTCCTGGCCGGTCAGCACCGCGTTGAGGCGGTCCTTGATGGCCTGCACGGCGGCGGGATCGGCGGGTGTGCCGTGTTCGGCTTCGGCCAGCAGGGCGCGCAGCACGTCGACCGACGCCAGCATCGCGTCCACCGCGGGCGGGCTGACGGCGCGCTGGCCTGCGCGCAGTTCGTCCAGCAGTGTTTCCAGCACGTGGGTCAGGCCGGCGATCGCGTCGAAGCCGAACGTGGCCGAGCCGCCCTTGATGGAGTGGGCGGCGCGGAAGATGGAGTTGATCAGGTCGCCGTCGCGGCTGCCCTGTTCCAGCGACAGCAGGCCCGCTTCCATGGCCTCCAGCCCTTCGCGGCTCTCCTCGAAGAACGTGGCGTGGAAGCGCTGCATGTCCATGTTCATTGCGACGGAGACCTGTGACGGAAGGCGTAGGGGAGGAGGGGTGATCAGCCCAGGACTTTCTGGACGGTCGCGACCAGCTGTTCCGGATTGAACGGCTTGACCAGCCAGCCGGTGGCGCCGGCGGCCTTGCCTTCGGCCTTCTTGTCGGCGGCCGACTCGGTGGTCAGCATCAGCATCGGGGTGAACTTGTAGTCCGGCATGCCGCGCAGGGCGCGGATCAGCGAGATGCCGTCCATGTTCGGCATGTTGACGTCGGTGACGACGGCATTGAAGCGCTGGCCCTGCGCGCGGCCCAGGGCGACCTGGCCATCTTCGGCCTCGTCCACCGCGAACCCCGCCGAGGTAAGGGCGAAAGCGACCATCTGTCGCATCGAGGCCGAATCGTCCACTACCAGAATGCGTGCGCTCATGCGGGGTTCTCCACTTGTTGCGTATTGATGTTGGTGTCGTCCGAGGCCAGGCCGAGCTGGCGGCCCACGCCCAGCAGGCGCGCGGCGTCGCGGAAACTCTGGCTGACCGCGCCGAAATCGGTGGCCAGCCCGGCCTGCTGGCGCTGCCGCACGAAGCTGCACAGCACCTGCAGGCTGGCCGTGTGGACGCGCTGCACGGTGCCGGCATCCAGCACCAGCGGCGCCGCGTCGGCGACGTGCAGGGCGAGATGCTGCTTGAGGTCGGTGGCGGCCTCGATACCGAGGTCATCACCCAGGGGCACTGCGCTCATCGTGTCTCCGGAAGGGCGGCTCTAGTGGAGTATCGGCGCGGCGGCGCCGCTCTTTAGGGATGGGTGTGAATGTGTGATCGGGTTGGGGAAAGCAGGAGTGAGTGGCGAGGAGTGAGGAGTGAGTAAGGGCAAGAGCGTGTTCCCGCTTTTCCTCAGTCCTCACTCCTCTCCACTCGTTCCTCGCTTCACTGCAGCAACTGCGAAGCGTCCAGCAGGATCACCGCGCGCTCGTTGAGCCTCGCCACGCCGCGGAACAGCGGGTTGGCGATGCGGCCCACGCGGGCGTTGTCCGGGGATTCGATCTGGTGGTCGCTGAGGTTGGCCACGTCCTCCACCGCGCTGACGCGCAGGCCGAGGATCTCGCCATGCTCTTCCAGCACCACGATGCGGGTGGCGGTGTCGGGCTCGATCGGCCGACGGCCCAGGTACAGGCCGAGATCGATGACCGGCACCACCTGCCCGCGCAGGTTCATCACGCCCAGCATGTGCGGCGCGGCGCCGCGCAGCGGCAGCAGGGTGGCGGGCAAGACGACTTCCTGCACCTTCAGCAGTTCCAGTCCGTAATGCTGCTGGTCGCAGCGCAGGCGCAACCAGCGTGTCTTGCGTTCGGTCGCGCGACGGCGCTCGCCGGTGTCGACGGGTGCCTGCAAATAAGGATGGGTGGGCAGCGGCGGCAGGACGCGCGGTGCCGCGGGCCGTGCGGGAGCGATCGCTTCGGCCGCGGGCGCGGGCGCACTGACGCGTGCGGTAGGCGCGGCGCCCCCGTGCAGTTCGTCCAGCAGCGCTTCGAACTCGTCATCGGAAATGACATCGCCCGCAGGCGCGCGCGCCGGTGCGATGGCGGGTGCAGGGGCGGGCGGCGGCGTGTGTACCGGCGCGGCGAGGACGGGTTCGGAGACGGCTTGCGGTACGCCGTCGCCATGCAACTGGTCGAGCAGGGCTTCGAACTCGTCGTCGGTGATCAGGTCGGCATCCGCGCGCACCGGTGCGACCGCCAGGGCCGGCGCGGGCACGACGGGTGCTTCCACGACAAGTGTTTCCACGGCCGGGGCTTCGACAACGGGCGCGGACTCGGCGACGACGGATGCAGGTGTGTCGGCCGCGGCAGGACTAGCTGCCGGGGCGAGGGCCACGTCGCCCAGCAGGTCCTGCAGGTAGTCATCGAGGACGGCGGGTGTGGTCATGCGGCCTGCTCCGTGGCGCGGGCCTCGCTCATCAGCAGCCAGTCCAGCGCACGACGGTAGGCCGACAGGCCGCGGCCGGGATACTGCGCGGCCGGCGCGGAATGCGTCAGCGCCTCGATGCTGCAGATGCGGGTGTCGTTGGGAATGGCGTCGTTCCAGACGGCGTCGCCGTGCTCCTCTTGCATCGCCTTCAGCGTATCGGCGCCGGTGCGCGTGCGCTTGTCGTACAGGGTAGGCAGGATGGAGACCGGCAGCGCGCGGCGGCGCGAACGCTCGATCATCTCGCTGGTGCGGCACATGCCCTTCAGGCCGTGCAGCGCGAGCGGCTCGGTCTGGGTGGGGATGATCACGTGGTCGGCGGCGGCCAGCGCATTGACCATCAGCAGGCCGAGCGTGGGCGGGCAATCGAAGAGCACATAGTCGTAGGCGGTGCCAGCGCGCGCCAGCGCGTTGGACAGCGCCAGGCCGAGGCCAGGCTGGGTCGCGCTGCGGCGCTCCAGCGTCGCCAGCGGCGTTTGCGCGGCGACGAAGGCCAGGTTCTCGATTTCGGTGGCGCGCGCCAGGCGCACCAGTTCCGGCGGGTTCTCGTCGAACAGCTCCAACACACCCGAGGGCTGCGGGTCCGCCGGGACGCCGAAGGCCCGCGTCAGCGACGCATGCGGGTCCAGATCCACCAGCAGCACGCGATAGCCGCGCATGGCCAGCCCGCGCCCGAGGGCGAGGGTGGTCGTGGTCTTGCCAACACCGCCTTTCTGGTTGGCGATCGCCCACACGCGCATCACTGGACTCCTTCATGGACCTGGGGCGCCGGCGGCGCCCCGGTCATGGGCGTCGCGGCGTTCGTCGGCAGCGGCGGCAGCGAGATCACTGACGGCGGCGCGACGGCTTCACGCTGGGCATGCAATTCCGGTGCCGGACCGCCCGGGCTGGCCAGGATGATCAGCAGCACGCGACGGTTGGCGTTGCGGCCTTCGGCCGTGGCGTTGTCGGCGATGGGGCGGAACTCCCCGTAGCCGATCATGGCCAGCCGTTCCGGCGGAATTCCGTCGCGGACGAACAGGTGCACCACGCTCGCGGCGCGCGAGGAGGACAGCTCCCAGTTGGACGGGAACTGCGCCGTCCGGATCGGCCGGTCGTCGGTGTAGCCCTCCACGCGGACCGAATTGGGCACGCCGGCCAGCACCGCGCCCAGCTTGCCGACGGTCTCCTGCGCCTGCGGGTCCAGCGTGGCCGAGCCGGTGGCGAACAGGATGTCGCTGTTGATCTGCACTTCCAGCCAGAGGGTGGAGCGCTTGATGGTGACCAGCTTCTCGTCGATCAGTGGCGCCAGCGCGCGCTCCAGATCGTCGGCGATGCGCTTGAGCTCGCTCTGGGCGTTCTGCAGGCCCTTGGCGTCCAGCGACATGTTCATCTGCGAGGCCATCGCCGCCAGCAGGGTGACGTTGGGCGAGGGCGACGGGGCGGAAGGACCCTGCTTGGCGCCGGACTTGATCGGCGAGGGGCGGTCGAAGTCGGCGCCCTGCAGTTGGTGATTGCCGACCTGCACCGGATTGATCGTGCGCGGCGCACCGCCGAAGGCGGCGGTCAGCGCATCGGCCATCACCCGGTACTTGCCTTCGTTGATGGTGGAGATGGCGTACATCACCACGAAGAAGGCGAGCAGCAGGGTCATGAGGTCGGCGTACGGGATCGCCCAGGCCTCATGGTTGGCGTGCTCCTCGTGCTTGTGCCGGCGTGCCATCGTTGCGCCCGCTCAGTGCAGGAAGCCGGCCAGCTTGGCCTCGATGTTGCGCGGGTTCTCGCCCTGCGCGATGGCGATCAGGCCTTCGATGATCATTTCCTGCTCGCGGCTGCGGCCGCCGATCACGCTCTTCAGCTTGCTGGCGATGGGCAGGAAGAACAGGTTGGCCGAGGCGATGCCGTAGATCGTGGCGGTGAACGCGGCAGCGATGCCGTGGCCCAGCTTGCTCGGATCGGCGAGGTTCTTCATCACCGCGATCAGGCCGAACACGGCGCCGATGATGCCCAGCGTGGGCGCGTAGATGCCCATCGCCTCGAACACCTTCGCGGCCGCCAGGTCCTGGTGTTCCTGGCCGTTGAGGTCGATTTCCATCATGTGCCGGATCGATTCCGGCTCCACGCCGTCGACCAGCATCTGCAGCCCCTTCTTCAGGAATGGGTCGTCCTGCTGGTTGACCAGCGGCTCCAGGCCCAACAGGCCCTGCTTGCGGGCGATGTTGCTCCAGTCGACGATCTCGGCGATCAGCGCCTCTCCGTCGTTGCCCGGCGGACGGATCACCCAGCGGACGATGGCAACGGCGCGCTTGAACACCGGCGGCGGCGTGTGCACCAGGATCGCGGCGATGGTGCCCAGGATCACGATGACGAACGCCGCCGAGGACCACAGCGATGAGACGCCTGCGCCCTTGAGGATGCTGCCACCGACCAGCGCGACCAGCGCCAGGATGAGTCCGATGAGGCTGAAGATATCCATGTAGCGATCTATCGGCCCGGTTCAGGTGGACTTGAGCCGCGATCCCTGTAGGAGCGACGTGAGTCGCGACCGGGGTCACACCCGAATCTCTCTTTTGGGAGCGACGTAAGTCGCGATGGCCGCGAGACGGAGTGGGACAGGGTCCGGATGTCTGAAGGAAAGAGCTCGCGACTTACGTCGCTCCCATAAAAGCCTCGCTCCGACAAAAGCCCGGTTCCCACAACAGCCCGGCCCGCTATGCCGTCGCGCGCAGACCGTCCACGTCGAGGATCAGTGCCATGCGGCCATCGCCGATCAGGGTGGCGCCGGCGTAGCCCGGCAGGCCGCGCACGGCGCGCGGCAGGGGCTTGATGACCACTTCCTCGCGTCCGCGGACCTGGTCGACGACCAGGCCGAAGCGTTGGTCGCCCATCTGCAGCACCACGATGGTGAGCAGGGCGGCGGCGGCGGGTTCCACCCGCAGCCAGTCGCGCAGGTCGACCAGCGGCAACGTGTGCGACTGGCGATCCAGCACGGCGCGGCCGTCGAACCAGCGCAGGCTGGCGGCGGGCGCGTGCAGCACTTCCATCACACGCGCCAGCGGCAGCGCGTAGACCGGCTCGCCGGCCTGGACCAGCAGCGTGGGCAGGATGGCCAGCGTCAGCGGTACGCGGATGACGAAGCGGCTGCCGCGGCCCACGTCGGAATGGATGGTGATCTGGCCGCTGAGTTCGCGAATGCGCGACTGCACCACGTCCATGCCCACGCCGCGGCCGGAAATGTCGGTGACTTCGGCCTTGGTCGAGAAGCCCGGCAGGAAGATCAGTTGCAGGCATTCGTCGTGGGACAGGCGTGCGGCGGCTTCGGGATCGATCAGGCCCTTCTCCAGCGCCTTGACGCGCAGCCGCTCGGGGTCGATGCCGGCGCCGTCGTCGCGGATCTCGATGGTGACGAAATCGCCTTCCTGCTGCGCCGACAGTCGCACGTGGCCCTGGCGTGGCTTGCCGCTGGCGTCGCGCAGCGACGGCACTTCGATGCCGTGGTCGATGGCATTGCGCACCAGGTGCACCAGCGGATCGGCCAGGGCCTCCACCAGGTTGCGGTCCAGTTCGGTGTCGGCACCGACCAGTTCCAGGTCGACTTCCTTCTGCAGCTGGCGGGCGACATCGCGCGCCACTTTCGGGAACCGCGAAAACACTTTGCCGACCGGCTGCATGCGCGTGCGCATGACGGCGTTCTGCAGGCGTGCGGTGGCGATGTCCAGGCTGCTCACGGCGCGGTCGAGTTCCTCGTCGCGAATGCGCGCGCGCAGGGTCTTCAAGCGGTTGCGCGACAGCACCAGTTCGCCGACCAGGTTGACGATGGCGTCCAGGCGTTTGGTATCGACGCGGATGGTCTGCTCGGCCTCGCCGCCGGCTTTCGCGGCCGGCTTCGCGGCGGGCGCCGGTTTGGGCGCGGCCGGCGCGGGGCGCGGCGCAGCGACGGGCGCGGCGGTGGCCACCTGGGTCGGCGCGGCGTCGCCGTGCAACTGGTCGAGTAGTGCTTCGAATTCGTCGTCGGTGATCAGGTCGCCGGCGGCGGGGGCGGATGCCACGGCCGCGGCGGGCGCTGCGACTGGCGCGCCGCCGTGTACGTCGAACTGGTCGATCAGCGACTGCGGCGCGTGGGGCGGGTCCTCGCCCGCGCCGATCGCGTCCAGCATCTGCTGCAGGTAGTCGAGCGACTGCTGCGCGGCGTCGAAGTGGTGCGATTCGAGGGTCGCCTGGCCGGCGCGCACCAGTCCCAGGGTTTCTTCTGCCGCGTGGCAGAGGTTGACCATGGCCTGGATGCCGAGGAAGCCCGCGCCGCCTTTGAGTGTGTGGAAGCCGCGGAAGACCGCGTTGAGCTGATCGCTGTCGGAGGGGTCCTGTTCCAGCGTGACCAGCTGTTCGCCCAGGCGGTCGAGGATTTCCTGCGCTTCGATCAGGAAGTCGGCGGCGATTTCGGGCGTGACGGCGGACATGGACGGGCGGGTTACCGTAACGGTCGATCAGCGGGTGGGATGGGCCAGGCGAGGCGCGGCCGTGCGGCGCGCGGTGAGGCGCCGGGCGATCGCGTCGCAGGCCAGCAGCAGCCCGACGAACAGCAGGAGGAGAGGATGGCGATGGACGGAACGGTGGCGCATGGCAGTCTCCGGTTCCGCAGCGTCCGGCGGTGGGCTACAGGCCCAGGCCGGAGAGCAGGTCGTCGGCGTCGTCCTGCGAGAACGCGTTGCGGTCTAGACCAGCAACGGCCGGACCGGCGAGTTCTGAAGTCTCTTTCTTCTCCGGCGGCGGCAGACCGAGCGCACCGAAGCCCTCATGCACCCGGCGCACGATGCCGACGACCCGGCGGATGATCTGGCCGGTAAGGTCCTGGTAGCTCTGGGCCAGCGCCATTTCCGACAGGCCCTTGCCGATGCTGTCCACCAGCGCGGCCTGTTCGGCCGACAGGGCGGTGCCCTTGAGCTGGGTGGCGTAGCTACGGCACTGCTCGGCCAAGTCCAAGGTCTTGTGGCTGGCCTGTTCGGTCATCTCGACCACGTGGTCCAGGCGCGAGCAGGCGTCGTCGAGCTCGCCGGCGTCGGTCGGCGGCAGTTCGCCCAGGGTCTGCGCCAGTTCGCGGGCCAGGCGACCCAGGCCCTGCATCATCGGCTGCGTGCGCCAGGCGGCGATGGTGTCCAGTTCGCGGCGCCAGCCGGCTTCGTCGCCCTGTTCCAGGGCGTCGAGCGCGTGCTGCAGCCGCTCCACCAACGCGGCGCGCGCACCGGTGATGTCGGCGACGGCATTCATCAGGCGGCTGCTCCCAGGCGTTCGAAGATCTTGCCCAGCTTCTCTTCCAGCGTCTGCGCGGTGAACGGCTTGATGATGTAGCCGTTCACGCCGTTCTGCGCGGCTTCGATGATCTGCTCGCGCTTGGCTTCGGCGGTGACCATCAGCACGGGCAGGGTCTTGAAACGCTCGTCGGCGCGGATCGCCTTCAGCAGCTCGATGCCGGTCATCCCGGGCATGTTCCAGTCGGTGACCACGAATTCGAAGCTGCCCTGCGACAGCGCCGTCAGCGCGCTGTTGCCATCCTCGGCTTCCGCCGTGTTCGTGTAGCCCAGGTCGTTGAGCAGGTTCTTGATGATGCGGCGCATGGTGGAGAAGTCGTCCACGATCAGGATGCGCATGTTCTTGTTGGTCACGGATGCTCCGGTATTGCGTGGACGGTGGGTCTGGTGGGGATATCGGCCGGGGGCGGGAAAGGTTTAGGGGACCGGATGACGCGGAAGGGCAGCGGATGTGGAGCTGTTACTCACTCCTCACTTCTCACTCCTCTCCACGCGTTGCTCACTCGTCGTCTTCCAACCCGGCATCGGCCTTCTCGAACACCTGCAGGCGGCCGCGCAGGCGGACCATGGCCTGGCCGTGGATCTGGCACACGCGGGACTCGCTGACGCCGAGCACCGCGCCGATTTCCTTCAGGTTGAGTTCCTGCTCGTAGTACATCGAGAGCACCAGCTGTTCGCGCTCGGGCAGGTGGCCGATGGCCTTGACCAGCTGCTGGCGGAACTCGCTGCGCTCCAGGTTCTGCTGCGGCGACGGGCCGCCGGTGCGGGCGGTGTTCGGTTCGCCGTGATCGTCGATATGCGATTCCAGGCTCAGCACCTGGCCGCGCGCGGCGTCTTCCATCAGGCGCAGGTATTCCGGCAGCGGCATCTCCATCGCCGAGGCGACTTCGGTGGCGATGGCGGCGCGGCCGGTGCGCTGTTCGATCTCGCGCACGGTGGCGGCGGCCTGGCGGGCGCGGCGGTGTACCGATCGCGGCACCCAATCGCCGCGGCGGATCTCGTCGATCATCGAACCGCGGATGCGGATCGAGGCGTAGGTTTCGAACGAAGCGCCCTGCTCGGCGTCGTAGCTGCGCGAGGCTTCGATCAGCCCGATCATGCCGGCCTGGATCAGGTCGTCGATCTCCACGCTGGCCGGCAGGCGCGCCGCCAGGTGGTGGGCGATGCGGCGGACGAGGTCGGCGTGCTGGGTGACGCAGTCCGTGGCAGCGCTGCGCTGCACGGCGCGGTACTGGGCGGCGGCGGTGTTCATGCGGCCACCCCGCGCTGGATCAGACGCTCGACGAAGAATTCCACGTTGCCGCGCGCGCCCTGCGGCGGCTGCCAGCGGGCGGCCACGCGGGCGATGTCGGTGATGGCGCGCGCCGACGGGCTGCCCGGGTAGGCCTTCACGACGGCCTGCTGGCGCTGCACGGCACGGCGCAGCCAGTCGTCCTGCGGTACGGCGCCCAGGTAGTGCAGGGCGACATCGCCGAGGAAGCGCTCGCAGACGCGGGCCAGCTTCTCGTACAGCTTCCGGCCCTCGTTGGGGTCGCGGACCATGTTGGCGATGACGTGCACGCGGTCCAGGCCGCGTTCGCGCGCCAGCACCTTGATCAGGGCGTACGCATCGGTAATCGAGGCCGGTTCGTCGCAGACCACGACGACCGTGTCCTGCGCGGCCTGGCAGAAGGTCAGCACGCTGTCGGTGATGCCGGCGGCGGTGTCGACCACCATGACGTCCAGGGCGCGTTGCAGTTCGGAGAACACATTGACCAGGCCGACGTGTTCGGCCGGCGACAGTTCGGCCATGTGGCGGAAACCCGACGAGGCCGGTACCACCATCAGGCCGTCAGGGCCTTCGAGCAGCACGTCTTCGAGCTGGCAGCGGCCGGCGACGAGGTCGGCGAGGGTGAACTTCGGCGACAGGCCGAGCAGCACGTCGACGTTGGCCAGGCCGAGGTCGGCGTCCATCAGCAGGGTGCGCTTGCCCATCTCCGCCAGCGAGATCGCCAGGTTGACGGACACGTTGGTCTTGCCCACGCCGCCCTTGCCGCCGGTGATGGCGATGACGCGCACCGGATGGAACGCGGACGGGATCGGCGGGGTGCTGCGCGGATTGGTCTGCAGCAGGTGGTCAGGCGACATGGGTGGCCTCGGTCGAGCAGGGTTCGTCGGCTTCGCGGCGCAGCTGGTCCAGCCGCAGCACGAGGTGGGCGCTGTTGGCGCGGTGTAGGTCGTCGGGCACGCGCTGGCCATCGGTCACCCAGGCCATCGGCAACCGGTGGTCGACGACCACCGACAGTGCGCTGCCCAGGCGGCCGGTCTCGTCCAGCTTGGTCAGCACCACGCCTTGCGGCTGCACGGTGCTGAAGCGACGGACGACTTCGTCCAGGTCGGAGAAATGGGAGTTGGCCGGCAGGCAGAGCAGCGTCTGCACCTGGCCGGAGGCGCGCAGCCAGTTGAGCTGGCCCACCAGGTTGCGGTCGCGCTGGCCCAGCCCGGCGGTGTCGATCAGCACCAGCTTGTAGTCGCGCAGGCGCTCCAGCACCAGCGCCAGGGTCTGCGCGCTGTCGGCCTCGTGCACGGCGATGCCGAGCTGGCGACCGTAGCCGTGCAGTTGTTCGCGGCCGCCGACACGGACGGTGTCGGTGGTGACCAGGGCCACGTCGCGCGCGTTGTGGCGCTGCGCGAAGCACGCGGCGAGCTTGGCGATGGTGGTGGTCTTGCCGGCGCCGGTCGGGCCGACCAGGGCGATCACGCCGCCGGCTTCCAGCGGATCGATCTCCGTGACCGGCAGCTTCTTCGACAGCAGACCCAGCATCAGGCCGCGGCCGCGGTGGGCTTCGGTGTCGGCGGGAATCTGCAGGGCGATGTCGCGGGTGATGCCGGCGTCGAACCCGTAGTCTTCCATCAGCTCCATCGCCTGCATGCGTACCGGCGAGCCGCGCAGGCGTTCGTCGGTGAGGCGATGCATTTCGCGCTCGATCATTTCGCGCATCGCGGCCAGTTCGCCGCGCATCTGCACCAGTTGCTCGTCGCTTTCGCGGGCGTCGGCGGCGTTGTCGGCCACCACGGTCAGCGTGGGCACGATAACGGCGGCGGGTGCCGGAACGGGTGCGGCGGCCAACGTGCGCGTGGCGGGCAGGGTGGCGATCTTCGGGGCGGGCGCCGGTTCCGGCAGTGCGACCGGCGGGGCGATCGACGGCAACAGCGCGTCGAGGTCCAGGGTCTCGTCGGTCTCGGCACGCACGGCGGTCGGGGCGCGCGGCGGCGCCACCGATGCGGCGATGGGGGCGATGACCGGCGCCGGTTCGTTGGCGGGCGGCTCCGGCAGGCACGCAGCCAGCTTGGCGGCGAAGGATTCGGGTTCGATCAGCTGCGGCGCGATCTCGCGCAGCGGCTGGCTGGGCGTGAAGCGTGGCGGCGCTTCGTTGGCAGCCGCGACGGGCGTGGCGGCGATGGGTGCCGCGGGCGTGCGCGGCACGGCGACCGTGGTGTCAGCGCGCGCGGTGGTTACCTGTGCCGTCGATGCGTGTGCGGTCTGGCGGCGAGCGAAGTAGCTGGCGGCGGCTTCGGCGGGCGACAGGGCCGGCGCGCTCGGTGCCGGTGCCGTGGCATTCGGGTCGATGTTCGTCGCGCGGTTCGGTGCGGCCGGATCGAGCAGCGGATGCAGCGGCGCGGTACCGGTTGCAGGGCGCATGGCGTCCAGCGTGTGCTTCACCAACGCTTCGTCGTAATTGCTGGCGGCGACGATCTCGACGCCGTCCTCGGTGACGCGGTTGGACAGGATCACCGCGTCCGGGCCGTGTTCCTGGCGGACCATGGCGAAGGCGGTGCGCATGTCGGGAGCGACGAAGCGTTTGATTTTCATGTCAGGAGCCGGGATTCGGGATTCGGGAATGGGGATTCGCAGGAGCAGCAGCACATCGTTTTCGGCGATGCAGGTGGGTCCGAGTTGTCGTTTTCATTCGATCGCTCTCCGATAACAGGGAGCCGCTTGTGGCGAATCCCGAATCCCCAATCCCTCATTCCGGCTTTCAGCTGATCGTGCCGACCAACTTCAACCGCTTGTCTTCGGGAACCTCGCTGTAGGCCAGTACCGACAGCGTGGGGACGCTGTGGCGGACCAGGCGGGCGAGGGCGGCGCGGACCGAACCCGGTACCAGCACCACCGCAGGCTCGCTGCGGGCTTCCTGCTTGGTCACCACGTCGGCGAGGCTCTGGTGCAGGCGTTCCGCCAGTCCCGGTTCCAGCGCCGCGCCGGTTCCCTGGGTGCTGTCCTGCAAGACGCGTTCCAGATTCGGCGCCAAGGTGTAGACGGGCAGCTCCGGGGTCATGCCGGAGATCTCCTGCACGATGAAGCGGCCCAATGAGGTGCGCACCGCGGCGGTGAGCGCGGCCGGATCTGCGTTCTGCGGGGCGAACTCCACCAGTGCCTCGACAATGCGGCGCAGCTGGCGGATCGGCACGCGCTCGACCAGCAGGTTCTGCAGCACGCGCACCACGGTGGCCAGCGGCAGCGCCTTGGGCGTGAGATCCTCGACCAGCTTGGGCGCGCTGCGGCCCAGCTGGGACAGCAGCTGCTGCACTTCCTCGTGGCCGAGCAGTTCCGGGGCGTGTTCGCGCACCAGGTGCGACAGGTGGGTGGCCATGACGGTGGCCGGATCGACCACGGTGTAGCCCAGCGACTCGGCGGTGGCCTTCTGGTGCGACTGGATCCAGACCGCGTCCAGGCCGAACGCCGGATCCTTGCCGGGAATGCCGTCGATGGTGCCGAAGGCGCCGCCCGGGTCCAGGGCCAGTTCGCGGTCCGGGTGGATCTCGGCCGTGGCCACCGGCACGCCGTGCACCAGCAGGCGATAGCCGTTGGACGGCAGTTCGAGGTTGTCGCGGATGTGCACCGGCGGGATCAGGAAACCCAGGTCCTGGGTCAGCTTGCGGCGCACCGCCTTGATGCGCGACATCAGCTCCCCGCCCTGGTTCTTGTCCACCAGCGGGATCAGCCGGTAGCCCACTTCCAGGCCCAGCGGATCGACCGGGCGCAGCTCGTCCCAGGTAAGTTCGGCGTTGCGGTCGGGCGCGCCCGGCGCAGGCAGGGCCGCGACATCGCCGCCAGCCGCGTCCGGGCCTTCCTGGGTGCGCTTCCACATCTTCCAGGCCAGGTAGCCGAGGATCGCGGCCAGCGTCAAAAAGGCGACGTTGGGCATACCGGGCACCAGGCCGACCAGGCCCAGTACGCCGGCGGCCACCGCCAGCGCCTTGTGCTGGCCGAAGGCCTGGCCCATCACGGCCTGGCCCATGTCTTCCGAGCGCGAGGCGCGAGTGACCAGCATGGCCACGGCGGAAGAGACCAGCAGCGCCGGCAGCTGCGCCACCAGGCCGTCGCCGATCGACAGCAGGGTGTAGGTGGAGGCCGCATCGGCCGCCGGCATGCCGTGCTGGAACATGCCCACGGCGAAGCCGCCGATGAGGTTGATGAACAGGATCAGGATGCCGGCGATGGCGTCGCCGCGGATGAATTTGTTGGCACCGTCCATCGAGCCGTAGAAGTCGGCTTCCGCGCGGACTTCTTCGCGGCGGGCCTTGGCTTCCTCACGGGTCAGGATGCCGGCGTTGAGGTCGGCGTCGATCGCCATCTGCTTGCCGGGCATCGCGTCCAGGATGAAGCGCGCCGAGACCTCGGCGATGCGCCCCGCACCCTTGGTGATGACCACGAAGTTGATGATGGTCAGGATCGCGAAGACCACGATGCCGACCGCGTAATTGCCGCCCACGACGAATTCGCCGAAGGCCGCGATGACCTTGCCGGCAGCCTCGTGGCCGTCCTGGCCGTTGAGCAGGATCACGCGGGTGGACGCCACGTTCAGCGCCAGGCGCAGCATCGTGGTCATCAGCAGGACGATCGGGAAGATGGTGAAATCCAGCGGCCGCTTCACGTAGATCACGGCCAGCAGCACCACCAGCGAAATGGCGATGTTGAAGCTGAAAAGCGCGTCCAGCACCGCCGGCGCCAGCGGCACGACCACCATCGCGAGCAAGGCCAGCACGACCAGGGGCGCGCCCAGGCCATTCTTCAGCATGTCCATCCAGCGCAGGCCGCCGGTCGCCGGTTGCGCGCTCATGCCTTGCCTCCGTGCTCATCGACGTCCACGGCCGGCATGTCCGGGTGCGGCGCATCGCCTACACGCCAGGCACGCAGCTGGTACACGTAGGAGAGGATCTGGGCGACGGCGGCGTACAGTCTCACGGGGATCTCCCGGCCAAGCTGACCTTCGCGATACAAGGCGCGTGCCAAAGGCGGTGCGGACACGATGGCGATGCGGTGGGCGTCGGCCACTTCGCGGATGCGCAGGGCCAGTTCGTCCACGCCCTTGGCCACGACGCGGGGGGCGCCCATCTGGCCGGCCTCGTATTTCAGCGCGACGGCGTAGTGGGTCGGGTTGACGACGATGACGTCGGCGGTGGGGACGTCTTCCATCATCCGGCGCTGCGACAGCTGGTGCTGCATCTGGCGGATGCGGCCCTTCACTTCCGGGCTGCCCTCGCTTTCCTTCATCTCCTGGCGCAGCTCTTCGCGGGTCATTTTCAGCTTCCGCAGCCAGTTCCACTTCTGGTACGGCGCATCGATGGCGGCCAGCAGGATCAGGCCGCCGGTGGTGGCCAGCAGCAGGGTGCTGGTGAAGCCCAGGCCGCTGCGGACGGCCTGCTCCAGCGGCATCGTCAGCAGTTCGCGCAGGGGGTTCAGGCCCAGCTTCAGGCAGATCGCCGCCGCGCCACCGATCAGGGCCACGCGCAGCAGCGATTTCAGCAGCTCGGCCACGCTCTCGGCACCGTACAGGCGCTTCAGACCCTGGGCCGGGCTGAGTCGCTTGAAATCGGGCATCAGCGCTTTCTGCGAGAACTGGAAGCCGCTCATCGCGATCGGCGCGGCCAGGCCGGCCAGCACGCAGATGCCGGCCACCGGCGCGACGACCGCCAGCAGCTTCAGCAGCAACAGGCCGACGTAGCCGAACAACTGGTCCGGCTGGCGCATCAGGGCCGGGTCGGGCGTCAGCGCGATCTTCATCCAGCCCAGCGTGTTGCGTGCCAGGGATGGCCCCATCGCGGTGATCGCCAGCACGCCCGCCCCGAACACGGCCGCCGTCGCCAGCTCGCGCGAGCGCGGGATGTTGCCCTGTTCGCGGGCTTCGCGGCGGCGTTTTTCGGTAGGAAGTTCTGTGCGTTCGCCGCTTTCGTCCTGCTCAGACATGGCGCGTTTCCGACGGGGTCGGGCATGTCGGTGCAAGACCCGTTCCAGTCGATTGGCGCGCGGCGCCGTGGAATTGTCTAACGCGACCGCGGGCGGCTAGCATGTCCGCCGATGCTCCGCTTCCTGCGCCGCCGCCATTCCGCCTTGCTCCGCCTGCCTGCGCTGGCGCTGCTACTGTTGGCGGTGCTGGCCAACCCGGTGTTCGCCTCGCTGGGCGACCTGCACGAACTGGGCAACGGCGGCGATCACCTGCATGCGGTCAGCGACCACGGCGATGCCGCCGCGGCGCATGACCATGCCGACGGTGACGCAGGCGAAGGCGATCTGCTGCATGCGCTGATGCATGCCAGCCACTGCTGCGGCCACCTGACCGCCATCGTGCCGGCCGCGTTCGCCGTGCCCGGTATGCCGCCGGCGTCCACGGCACCGCTGGCCGATCCCGTCCCCGTGCCGTCCTCGCGGCCGGCGTCGCTGCTGCGTCCTCCGATCGTCGCGTGATGTCCGTGCCGGGCTGAGTTCCTTCGCCCGGCGTTCGATCACCGACTTCCCGGAGATTTCCCCATGTGGTTGCGACTGGCGGCATTGGCCGCCTTCGCGATCGCGCCGTGCGTGCACGCGCAGGCGCCATCGCCCGCTGTTTCATCTGAATCCCTGACGCTCGACGACGCCATCGCCCGGGTCGCCCGCGTCCATCCCGACCTTCGCCTGATCGACGCCCGCCGCGGCGTGTTGCAGGCGGAGTACGACGCCGCCTCACTGCGGCCGGCCCTGCGTGCAGGGCTGGAGATCGAGAACGCCCTCGGCAGCGGCGAGGCGCGTGCTTTCCGCCAAGCCGAAGCGACGCTGACCCTGGCCGGCGTGCTGGAGCGCGGCGGCAAGCTGGACGCGCGGCGCACGCTGGCCCAGGCCCGCATCGATGCGCTCGCCCTGCAGCGCGAGACGCAGCGCCTGGATCTGCTGGCCGATGTCGCGCGCCGGTACCTGGCCGTCGCCGCGGCACGCGCCCAGAGGACGATCGCCGAACAGGACATCGCCCAGCGCCGGCGCACCGTCGCCGCCGCGCGGCAGCGCCTGCAGGCGGGCGCATCGCCCGAGTCGGTCGTGCTTACCGCGCAGGCGGCCCTGGCGCGCGCCGAACTGGCGCTCGCCCGCGCCGAGCAGCAGGACATCGCCGCACGCCAGCACCTGGCCGCGCTGTGGGGCGAACGCGCGCCGCGGTTCGAGATCGCGCCGGCCGATCCGCTGGTGCTACCGGCCATCGCCGATGCGACGGACCTGGTCGCATTGCTGGACGGCACGCCGGAACTGGCCCAGTTCGCCGACGAGCGTCGCCTCCGCGAGGCGCGTGTCCGGTTGGCGCGCAGTGCGTCTTCGCCGGACCTCGACTGGCAGGTTGGCGTGCGGCGCATGCAGGACAGCGGCGACATGGCGCTGGTCGGCGGCGTTTCGTTGCCGTTGGGAAGCGCACGTCGCGCCGGCCCGGAGATCCGCGCCGCGGAAGCCGAACTCGCGGCGTTGGAAATCGAGCGCGAAGCGCGCGACGTAGCGTTGTACTCCACGCTGGCCGACGCGCACGGCCGCTACCGCGTGGCGCAGCTCGATGTCGCGCGCACCCGCACCGATGTGCTGCCGCGCCTGCTGCGTGCCGAACAGGCCGCCGAGCGTGCCTACCGCGGCGGCGCCATCAGCTACCTCGAATGGGCGCAACTGCAGTCAGAGACCACGGCGACCCGCCGCCAGCAATTGGACGCCGCGCTCGACGCGCAGGCGGCCCTGATCGAAATCCAGCGGCTGACCGGCCAGGCGTTCGTCGCCGCCCCTGCCGCCTCACCGGAAGGAACGACCCCATGATCCTGCGTCCCCTGATGAGCGCGCTTGCGCTAGCCCTGTTGCTCGCCGCCTGTGGTGCCGGCCAGGACGATCACACCGAAGACAGCCACGGCCACGAAGGCGACGCGCACGGCGCGGAAGAGTCCGCGCGTGGCGAACACGGTGGGCGCCTATTGGCTCAGGACGGCGTGACCGTCGAACTGGCCATCGCCGAAAGCGGGACGCCGCCGACCTACCGGGCCTGGCTCTACCGCGACGGCAAGCCGCTGCCGGCGACCGCGGGCACGGTCGAGGTGCGCCTCGTCCGCCTGGGCGGCGTCCGCGAGAACCACACGCTCGTGCCGCAGGCCGATGGCAGCCTGCTGGCCAAGACCGTCGTCGGTGAACCGCACTCGTTCGATGTTGACGTGCTCGCCCACGTGGACGGCAAGGCCTTGCGCTGGACTTACGACAGTTACGAAGGCCGCACCACGATCGCCGCGAAGATCGCCGAGGACTCGGGCATCCGCGTCGCGCCCGCGCAAGCCGGCGTGATCGCCGACGAGCACGAGGTACAAGGCCTGCTGACGCCGGTGGAAGGGCGGGTGGCCAACATCGCCGCGCGTTTCCCGGGGCCGATCCGTCGCCTCACCGCCAACGTGGGCGATCGCGTGCAGGCCGGCCAGGCGCTGGCGACGGTGGAAAGCAATCTGAGCCTGACGACGTACCCGGTCACGACGCCGATCAGCGGCGTCGTGCTGGCGCGCAACGCCAGCGTGGGCAGCGTGGCGACCGAAGGCGCGACGCTGTTCGAGGTCGCCGACCTGTCCTCGCTGTGGGTGGATCTGCACGTGTTCGGCGCTGATGCGCAGCACATCGTGCCGGGCGTGCCGGTGACGGTGACGCGCCTGAGCGATGGCGCCACGGCGCAAACCACGCTCGAGCGTGTGCTGCCCGGCACCGCGACCGCGAGCCAGAGCACGGTCGCGCGCGCCACGCTGGCGAACGCCGACGGCCTGTGGCGGCCCGGCTCCGCGGTGAAGGCGCGGATCACGGTGGAACAGCAGCCGGCCGCGCTAGTGGTGCCGGTGGCGGCGCTGCAGACGTTCCGCGACTGGACCGTGGTGTTCGTGCGCGTCGGCGAGACGTACGAGATCCGTCCGATCGAACTGGGCAAGCGAGATGCCGAACGCGTCGAAGTGCTGTCGGGCCTCAAAGCCGGCGACCAGGTGGTGGTGGCGCAGAGCTACCTGGTGAAGGCCGACATCGAGAAGTCGGGGGCCTCGCATGACCACTGACCCCATGATCCCGACGCCGCAGGGCTCGCTCGAACGCATTGTGCGCTTCGCCATCGAGCACCGCTGGCTGATGCTGGCGCTCACGCTTGCGCTCGTCGCCGTTGGCAGTTGGAGCTTCAGTCGGCTGCCGATCGATGTCACGCCCGACATCACCAACGTCCAGGTGCAGGTCAACACGCAGGTCGATGGCTATTCGCCGCTGGAGGCCGAACAGCGCGTGACCTTCCCGATCGAAACGGTGCTGGCCGGGTTGCCGGGCCTGGACTATACGCGGTCGATCTCGCGCTACGGCCTGTCGCAGGTGACGGTGGTGTTCGAGGACGGCACCGACCTGTACTTCGCGCGCCAGCAGGTGGCCGAGCGCCTCCAGCAGGTGAAGTCGCAGCTGCCCGATGGCCTGGAGCCGGAGATGGGGCCCATCGCCACCGGCATGGGCGAGATCTTCATGTACACGGTGGAAGCCGACGGCGAGGCCCGCAAGTCCGATGGCACGCCCTACACGGCGACCGATCTGCGCACGCTGCAGGACTGGGTGGTGCGGCCGCAGCTGCGCAATGTTCCCGGCGTGACCGAGGTGAACACTGTGGGCGGTTTCGCGCGCCAGATCCACATCACGCCCGATCCCGCGCGCCTGGTCGCGCTGGGCTTCACCCTGCACGACGTGGTCACCGCGGTGGCGACCAACAACCAGAACGTCGGCGCCGGCTATATCGAGCGAAACGGCCAGCAGTTCCTCGTCCGTGCACCGGGGCAGGTGGCCGACCTGGACGGCATCCGCGACATCGTGCTCGATCGCCGCGATGGTGTCCCCATCCGCGTGCGCGACGTGGCGCAGGTGGGCGAGGGGCCGGAACTGCGCACCGGCGCGGCGACGATGGATGGGCGCGAGGTCGTGCTGGGCACCACGTTCATGCTGATCGGCGCCAACAGTCGCGACGTCGCGCAGGCGACGGCGGCCCGCCTGGCCGACGCGAACCGCAGCCTGCCCACCGGCGTGCGCGCGGTGCCGGTGTACGACCGCACCTCGCTGGTTGATCGCACCATTCGCACGGTCGCAAAGAACCTGGTGGAGGGCGCGTTGCTGGTCATCGCAGTGCTGTTCCTGCTGCTGGGCAACGTGCGGGCGGCGCTCATCACCGCGGCGGTGATCCCGCTGGCGATGCTGTTCACGCTGACCGGCATGGTCCGTGGCGGCGTGTCCGGCAACCTGATGAGCCTGGGTGCGCTGGACTTCGGTCTGATCGTCGATGGCGCGGTGATCATCATCGAGAACTGCCTGCGCCGCTTCGGCGAACTGCAGCACGCCCTGGGACGCACGCTTACCGAAGAGGAACGCCTGGATGCCACCGCATCCGCGACCGCGGAGGTCATCCGGCCCAGTCTTTTCGGCTTGGGCATCATCACCGCAGTCTACCTGCCGATCTTCGCGCTCACCGGCGTGGAGGGGAAGATGTTCCACCCCATGGCGATCACGGTGGTGCTGGCGCTGACCGGCGCGATGGTGCTGTCGTTGACCTTCGTGCCCGCCGCCATCGCGTTGTTCCTGCGCGGCAAGGTGCAGGAACAGGACACGTGGCTGATGCAGTGGGCGCGTCGCGCCTATGCGCCTGCATTGGCGTGGGCGCTGCGAAGGCGCGTGCCCGTGGTCGCCGGCGCGTTGGCGACGGTCGTGGTGTGCGGCGTGCTGTCCACGCGGCTGGGGTCGGAGTTCGTACCCAGCCTGGACGAGGGCGATATCGCCATGCACGCCATGCGCATTCCCGGCACCAGCCTGGACCAGGCGGTGCACATGCAGTCCACGCTCGAGGCGCGGATCAAGCAGTTCCCCGAAGTATTGCGCGTGTTCGGAAAGCTGGGCACCGCCGAGGTGGCGACGGACCCCATGCCGCCGTCGGTCGCCGATACCTTCATCATGCTCAAGCCGCGCGAGCAGTGGCCTGATCCGCGCAAGACGAAGGCGGCCCTGGTCGCCGAGATCGAGACGGCGGTGAAGCAGATCCCGGGCAACAACTACGAGTTCACCCAGCCGATCCAGATGCGCATGAACGAACTGATTTCCGGCGTGCGTGCGGACGTCGCCATCAAGGTCTACGGCGACGACCTCGATACGCTGGTCGCGCTGGGAGAACAGGTGGAAGCCGTGGCGAAGACGGTGGAGGGCGCGGCCGACGTGAGGCTGGAACAGGCCACCGGTCTGCCGCTGCTGACCATCACCCCGGATCGTCAGGCGCTGATCCGCTACGGCTTGAATCCGGGCGACGTGCAGCACACCGTTGCCACCGCCGTCGGTGGTGAAGTCGCCGGCCAGCTGTTCGAGGGCGACCGTCGCTTCGACATCGTCGTGCGCTTGCCGGAGGCCTTGCGCCAGGATCCGGCGGCATTGCAAGACTTACCCATCCCGCTGGGGGGTGACGGCAACCTGGACGAATCCACGCGCAAGCCAGGCTGGGATTCCGGTGCGCCGGGGACCGTGCCCTTGCGCGAGGTCGCGACGATCGAAACCACGCTGGGGCCCAACCAGGTGAACCGTGAAAACGGCAAGCGCCGCGTGGTGGTCACGGCCAATGTGCGCGGCCGCGACCTGGGGGGGTTCGTGGCCGACCTGCGGCAGAAGATCGATGCGGAGGTCGAGGTGTCCGCCGGTTACTGGGTGGACTACGGCGGCACGTTCGAGCAGCTGATCTCCGCCGGTCAGCGCCTGGGCGTGGTGGTGCCCGTCACGCTGGTGCTGATCTTCGCCCTGCTGTTCTGGGCGTTCGGCTCGGCGAAGGACGCGGCCATCGTGTTCACCGGCGTGCCCTTGGCGCTGACGGGCGGCGTGGTGGCGTTGGCGCTCCGCGGCATTCCGCTGTCGATCTCGGCCGGCGTGGGATTCATCGCCTTGTCGGGCGTGGCCGTGCTGAACGGCCTGGTGATGATCGCCTTCATCCGCAAGCTGCGCGAGCAGGGGGCGCGCCTCGACGCCGCCGTGGTCGATGGGGCGCTGGGGCGGTTGCGTCCGGTGCTGATGACCGCGCTGGTGGCCTCGCTGGGCTTCCTGCCGATGGCGCTGAACGTCGGCGCCGGTTCCGAGCTGCAACGGCCGCTGGCCACGGTGGTGATCGGCGGCATCGTTTCGTCCACGCTGCTGACCCTGCTGGTGCTGCCGGTGCTGTACCGGGGGTGGCATGAGAGCGAGGAGTGAGCGAAGAGGCGTGAGAAGTAAGAGAAAGCGGAAGAAGAGGGCGGCATCGCTCACCCCTCACGCCTCTTCGCTCACTCCTCGCGCCTAGAACAGGTCGTCCGCGATGACGTAGTTGTCGCGGCCGGCGGACTTGGCACGGTACAGCGCGGCGTCCGCACGGGAGAACCAGTCGTGCCAGGTCTTTTCCTGGTCGCGCAGCAGGGCCGCGCCCAGCGAGATCGTGATGCGTCCGCCGGGGCCACGCAGGGCGCCGCGGACGGCCTTGCGCAGGCGCTCGGTGGCGGCTTCGAGGTCCGCGCTGGAATCCACTTCCAGCAGGACGACGAATTCCTCGCCGCCGAATCGGAACACCTGGTCGTTGCGGCGCATTTCGAAACGCAGAATCGAAGCAAGATCGGCGATGGCCGCATCGCCGGCGGCGTGGCCGTAGAGATCGTTGACCTCCTTGAACTTGTCCAGGTCCAGGACCACCAGGCCGTAGCCACGCGCGGTGCGCTGGAAGGTCTCGACCGCGTCGGCCAGGATGCGTTCCATGGTGCGGCGGTTCGGCAGGCCGGTGAGCGCGTCGAGCGCGGCGAGGCGTTCCAGGCGGGCGCGATCGTCCTGGGTGCGGGCGGCGAAGATGTAGGAGAAGGCGGTGATCAGCAGCGCACTGATGAGTACCGAAGCCGCATGCACGCCGTCATGGAAGAACCCGGGTAGCCACTGGATTCCGAGGACCAACGCCAGGTTGCACGCGACTGCGAGCCAGCGGTGGCCGATGAAGAAATTGGTGAGCAGGACCAGGTAGGTCCACGTGAGCGCCGTATGGCCGCTGAGTATGCAGGCGCCATACGTGGCGACGGAGTTGAAGATCGCCAGGGCGTTGCCGGCGCGCCGGCTGTCGCCGGTGCGCCAGGCATAGAGAACGGGCAGGCTGACGATGGCCACAATGGCGAAGTCGAATGCGGCCATCGCGCGGTGGCCGCTCAGCCAGCGGAAAACGCCGAAGGAGGCGATGGTGATCGCGGTGATGGAACCCAGCAGGGCGATGATGTCCAGGCGGAAGTCGCGGCGGTTCGGCTTCATCTTGAGCGCGGGATGCGTCTGCTGGGAGTCGTTGGATGCGTCGCTCAAGGGGACTTCGCCGGATGCGCCACCCCGGCGCCCCGCGAGTGTAGGCGCTTACTGTGAGACGGGAGTGATGGCGGTCACGCTTGCGTGGCTCTCACAGTCGCGAAGTACCGTCACTGCGCATTCAGCCACCCGCTCCAAGACTTTCGCCACCGCATCGGAGGAGATCGGACATGAAGGTATTGAAGACCGCTGTACTGGTGGCGTCGCTGGGAATGGCCATGGCGTCCGCGCTGCCTGCGCACGCGCAGACCGTGGGCTACAACATCCGAACCGGCGACGTCTGGGTGGACACGCGTCTGGGTGAGATCAACGACTATGGCCGCCGCTACCGCGATCCGTTCGTTTCGGAAATGACCGGCTATTACGGCGCGCCGCGCTCGCTGGTGCTGGACCTGCTCGACCGCCGCGGTTGGGCGCCGGGTGATGTGTACTTCGCCTGCTCCATCGCGCGTGCGCTGGGCATCCCGTGCCTTGATGTCGTTCAGCGCTATGAGCGCAATCCCGGCATTGGTTGGGGCAACCTGGCCAAGCAGATGGGCATCAAGCCCGGTTCGCGCGAGTTCCACGCGCTGAAGAATGGCGCGGTCGGTACCTACGATCGTTGGGGCTACCCGATCCGCGTCGACCAGCGCGTCAGCGTGGACTGGTCCAAGCATGGTCCCGGCCATGGCAAGGGCGGCAACACCGGCAAGCCGGCGCAGGCCGGTCCCGCCAAGCAGGACCACGCGGGCCATGGCAACAGCGGCAAGGGGCCTGGCAACAGCAACAAGGGCAATAGCGGCAAAGGCAATGGCAAAGGCAACGGACGCGACTGAGTCCTTCCATGCCTGAAAACAAGAACGGCCTCCTGATGGAGGCCGTTCTCGTTTGCAAGATCCGAATGCGTGTAGCGCGGTCCGCGTTGTCGCCTCAAGCCGTCAGCGCTTCCAGCGTCTTGAACACCTGCGGCACGGCCATCGCGGGTGTGCCGCCGTTGACCGATACGGCGCGCAAGCCGTGCTGGTAGCTCTGCCAGATCATGTCGTCGGCATGCTGGATATCGACGCCGCGGAACTCGCCCGCGGCCATGCCACGGCTGAGCTCGTTGCGCACCGGCTCGCGCATGCGGCGCAGCGCGGCATTCATCTCGGCTTCGACGGTCGGCGACCAGCGTGCGGACACGCTCCACAACGCGGGGTAGGCGATGAAGTTGGTCGCGTCTTCGCGCGCCATCCAGAAATAGAAATCCAGGATGCGCTGCGCGTGCGTCGAGCCCTGTGGGCGCTCCACCATCGGCGCTTTCCTCGAGGTGTAGTCCCGGATGTACAGCGTGGCGATGATGTCGGCCTTGGTTTCGAAATGCAGGATGACGCCGCGTGCGCTGAGCCCGGTTTCTTCACCCAGGTCCATCAGCGTGGTCTGGTCGAACCCCTTCGTGAAGAACAGGCGGCGGGCGGCGGCCAGCACGGCTTCCCGCGTCTCCTGGCTGGTGCGTCGCTTGTGCGTAGGGTTGGAACTCACAGGCATCCTCCGGTTTCGCATGGAAAGGCCCTCCGGCCACGGCGCGGGCGCAGGCCCATTCCGTTCGCTGCCGTATGTTGCCCCTCCCTCAGTCGCATTCTGCCCGTATTCATGCATTTATTGGAACAGGGTCCGCACATCCGCCGTGAAACGCGCACGCGCATGCTGCAAATCGGGCAGCCCGACACGGTTTCACAAAGGTAACAAGGATTTCGTCAGGCGGTGATTTGCCGCGCTGCATCAAACGAGAGGTCGAAGATGCGCTGGACCGGCGGTCCGAGTTCCCCCGCCAGCAGGGCCAGCAGGAACAGACCCAGCAGCAGTGCCGTCGGCAGGCCCAGCTGGATCGGGTTGAGCGCGGGCGCCGCCCGGCCCAGCACGCCGAAGGCGAGGTTGACCGCCAGCATCGCCACCATCACCGGCAAGGCCAGGCCCACCGCGGCGCGCAGGATATGGGTGAACAGCATGGGCGCCACTTCCAGCATCTGCTGCACGTCGGGCAGCGCGCTGCCGATCGGCAGCGAGCGGTAGCTGTCGACCAGCAGCGAGACCATCGCCAGGTGGCCGTTGAGGGTGAAGAAGATCAGGCCGAAGGCGAGGTAGAACCACTGGCCGACCACACCGGAGTTCACGCCGCGCAAGGGGTCGGACATCTGCGCGAACGCCAGGCCGGTGCCCTGCGAAACGAGTTCGCCCGCCAGCGCGCCGGCTTCGAAGGCCAGCCGCAGCATGAAGCCCATGCTGGCGCCGACCGCGAGTTCGCGCGCGACGTTGAGCACGGTGGAGGCGTCGAAGGCGATGCGGTCCGGCGTACCGGGCAGCAGCGGTGCGAGCGCCATCGCCAGCGCGCCGGCGATGATCACCCGCACCCGCACCGACACCGCGCGCGTGCCGATCAAAGGCGCCGCCATCAGCAACGCGCCGGTGCGCAGCATGGTCCACAGGATGGCGTTGATCATCCCGAAGGCCTGCTGGCCGTCGATCACCATCTGGGTGGCGCTATCCATCAGGCGAGGAACGAGTGATGAGGAACGGGGAACGAGAGCCGTACGTGCCGGAGATAGGGGGCACGGCGATTCGCTTCATCAACCGCTTCTACTCGTTCCTCGTTCCTCATCGCTCGTTCCCCGGCTTATCCGATCAAATGCGGCAAGCGCTGGAACAACCCCGCCGTGTACTCCACCAGCACGCCGAGCAGGTAGCTGCCGGTGGCGAACAGCGCCGCGGTCAGGGCGATGGCCTTGGCGACGAAGGCAATGGTGGGTTCGTTGAGCTGGGTGGCTGCCTGGATCACGCCGACGACAACACCCACCACCAGCACGACCAGCAGCAGCGGGCCGCCGACCCAGAGCGCGATCTCAAGGCCGCCGCGCAGTTCGGTAAGGGCAAGTTCGGGACTCATGGGGTGATGGGAGTGAGTGGAGGGGAGTGAGGAGTGAGGGGGAGGAACGAGAAACGAGAAACTAGGAATGGGGGAACGAGGAATGGGGGAGAGGAGTCAGGGGTGTGAGGGGCGGTAGGCGCAAAAGTGAAGCGCTCCTGCTTTCACTCACTCCTGACTCCTCTCCACTCTTTCCTCGCTCTCAGTTGAAGCTGGCGGCCAGCGAGCCGACGATCAGCACCCAGCCGTCGACCAGCACGAACAGCAGGATCTTGAACGGCGCGGACACCAGCATCGGTGAGAGCATCATCATGCCCATCGACATCAGCACGCTGGCGACCACCAGATCGATGATCACGAACGGGATGAAGATCAGGAAGCCGATCTCGAACGCGGTCTTCAGTTCACTGGTGATGAACGAGGCGACGATGATCGGGAAGGGCACGTCCGCCGGGCTCGCGTAGGCGCCATGGCCCGCCAGGCCGGCGAAGGTCATCAGGTCGGTCTCGCGCACCTGCGCCAGCATGAAATCGCGCAGTGGGCCGGTCGTCAGCGTCCACGCGGTGGAGAAATCGATCTGGCCGTTGAGATAGGGCGCCATGCCTTGCGCCCAGGCTTTTTCGCCCACCGGCATCATCACCAGCATGGTCAGGAACAGCGCCAGGCCGACCAACACCTGGTTGGACGGCGTCTGCCCCGTGCCGAGTGCCTGCCGCAACAAGCCGAGGACGATGATGATGCGGGTGAACGCGGTCATCGCCAGCAGCGCCGACGGAATCAACGTGATCGCCGTCATCAGCAGCAGCGTCTGCAGCGGCAGGCTGACCGTGTTATCGCCCACCTGTCCGACGTTGACCTTCGGCAGTGCGGGCAGGGTCGGCGCCGTCGGTGCGGCCGGGGCGGCGGGCGTCGCCGCGGGTGCAGGCGGCGTCGCGGCGGGCGCGGCCTGCGCCAGCGCCAGCACCGGCGCGCACAACCACAGCAGGCAGATCAGGGAAAGGACTAAACGGCGCATTTCAGGTCTCTTTGCGCAGGCGCTTGGCCAGCAGCTCGGCGAAGTTGGGCATCGTCGGGGCGGGCGCGACGATCAGGGGTTCGGGCAGCGTGTGCAGGGCCGTGATGCCGCCGGCACTGACGCCGATCAGCAGCTGTTCCTTGCCGACTTCGATCACCATCACGCGCTCCTTGGCGCCAACCGACAGCATCGATACGACGCGCAGCTGCTCGCTGGGGCGGATGCCCAGGCCGCCGCCGGGCAGGCGCTTGAGCAGCCAGGCCAAGCCGAGGATCAAGCCCAGTACCAGGATCAGTCCGACCAGCGCACCGCCGATGCCAGGCGTGGAGGGCGCGTGCTGGCCGATCTTCTGGGCGGGCGCCGCGGCGGCGGCGAGAAGGGCGAAGGTGTGCATCGTCGGGCTCAGCGCAGGCGGCGGATGCGTTCGCTGGGGCTGACCACGTCGGTCAGGCGCACGCCGAAGCGGTCGTTCACGACGACGACCTCGCCATGCGCGATCAGCGTGCCGTTGACGAACACGTCCAGCGGATCGCCAGCGCCGCGCTCCAGTTCCACCACCGAGCCCTGGTTGAGCTGCAGCAGGTTACGGATCGGCATGCGCGTGCGGCCGACTTCCAGCGACAGGGTCACGGGCACGTCGAGGATGACGTCCAGGCTCATGTCGGGTTCGGCGTGGGTCTCGGCCGACGCGTCGTCGAGGGTCGCGAGGTCTTCGTTCTCGGGGATCATGGTGTGGCGTCCTGGAAGGCGAACGGGGTGAGGGCCTGGCGCGAGGCGAGCGGAGCCTTGCCGGTGCCGGGCGGGTGCTTGGCGATGATCTTCACGGCGTTCTGGCCGTTGGAGATCCCGAACTCGCCGGTGAAGACCGGCACCTGCTCGACGCAGACCGGCACGGAACGGGGCAGGTCGATCGGCAGGATGTCGCCGACCTTCAGCTGGGTGAGCTGGCGCAGGTTGATGCGCTTCTCGGCCAGCACGCTGGAAACGGTGACTTCGGCTTGGCGGAGCTGCTGGTGCATGGTTTCGCGGAAGCTGTCGTCATCGTGCACGCGGTCGGACTGGATGCCGGCGTCGAGCAGTTCGCGGATGGGCTCCAGCATCGAGTACGGCAGGGTGACGTGCAGGTCGCCGCCGCCGCCGTCCAGCTCCACGTGGAAGCGGCTGACCACCACGTACTCGCGCGGGCTGACGATGTTGGCGAAGTGCGGGTTGACCTCGCTGGTGATGTACTCGAAATCCACCGGCATCACCGGCGCCCAGGCGTCGATCAGGTCGGTGAAGGTCTGCTTGAGCAGCAACTGGATCACCCGCATTTCCGTTGCGGTGAATTCGCGGCCCTCGATCTTGGCGGGGTAGCGGCCGTCGCCGCCGAAGAAGTTGTCCACCATGGTGAACACCAGCTTCGGTTCGAACACGATCAGGCCCACGCCGCGCAGCGGCTTGAACTTGATCAGGTTGAGGTTGGTCGGCACGTACAGCGAGTGCAGGTAGTCGCCGAACTTGATCGTCTCGATGCCGCGCACCGAGAGTTCCGCCGAGCGGCGCAGCAGGTTGAACAGGCCGATCCGCCACGTGCGCACGAAGCGCTCGTTGATCATCTCCAGCGTCGGCAGCCGGCCGCGCACGATGCGGTCCTGGCTGGCGAAATCGTAGGTACGCGCGACCGTCGGGTCGTGCGGCGGCTCCTCGGTTTCGATCGCGCCGGAGTCGACGCCGTTGAGCAGGGCGTCGATCTCGTCTTGCGACAGCAGGTCACTGGTCATGGCGGGTTCCGGTCACTGCATCACGAAGCTGGTGAACAGCAGCGCGTCGGCGCAGGGCTTGCCGGTCTCGGCGACCAGCAGCGTCTTCACCTCGGCGAGCGCGGCGTTCTGCAGGCGCTCCTTGCCCTCGCGCGACATCAGGCTGGTGGCGTCCTGCTGTGCGAACAGCATCAGCAGGCGCGCGCGGATGGCGGGAGCGTGCAGTTCGATGGCCTTGAGCGCTTCCGGATCGCGCGTCATCAGCTGCACCTCGACCTGCAGGTAGCGGGCGCCACCGGTCTCGCCAACGAGGTTGACGACGAACGGCGGCTCCAGCGCGAAGTACTGGGCGGGTGCGGGCACCGTGCCCGGGCTGGCGGCCTTCGGGCCTTCCGGCTTTTCTTCCTTGGCACTGTGGCGGGTGAAGTACCAGGCGCCACCGCCGGCCGCAGCGGCCGCGACGAGCGCGACCAGGCCGATGGTCAGCAAGGACTTGCCGCCCTTCGGCTTGTCGGCCTTCTCGGACTTGGATTTGCTGGCGTTCTTGTCGGCGGCTGCCACGGCGGTGGATCTCCTGAGGGGTCTCCCCAGGGGATGCAAGCGCTGTGCCGTGGCGTGGAAGCGGGGCCGACGGGGATTTGACGGCGGCTCATCCGGGAGGATCTCCGGTGTGGGAGCAACGTAAGTCGCGATCGCCGTCACGCATCGCCTGCTTCCCGACGCTTCGGGATACCCGCTCGCAGCATTCGCGACTTACGTCGCTCCCACAGGAATCATCACGCGTACGCGTCCACCAGGCCGCGAGCGGTCATGCGGACGGCGCGCGGTGCTTCTGGGGCAGGTTCTCCCGTATCGCCGATGCCTTCGCCCGTGTGCGCGTCGCGACCCTGCGACGGCGGCGCATGCTGGTGGCCCACGTCCGCATGCGCCAACTGGAAGCCGTGCTGCCCCAGCATTTCACGCAGACGCGGCAGGCTGCTTTCGAGCGCCTGGCGGACATCGGCCTGGGTGCTGGCGAAATCCGCGTGGACGCGGTCGCCGTCCAGCCGCAGGCGGATCTCCACCGTGCCCAATTCGTTCGGCGTGACCTTGATGTGGGCATGGCCGATCTTCTGGTCGGCCATCCAGCGCACGGCGTCGCCGATGTCCTCTTCGAAGTGGCCGCCGTGCAGGTCGGCGGTCGGGGCTTCCATCGTGTTGACGGTTTCCGTGCGGGCCAGGCCGAGCGCGGTGTTCGACGCCCCGATGCCCGCCAGCACATTGCCGGTCGGCGGGGTCGCGTCGGTGTCCTCGCTACGGAAGGCCTCGACGATGTCGCGGCCCAGCGTGACGACCTCCGGCAGCGCGGCGGCGACCTGGCCCATCGCCAGATGCGTGGCGAAGGCGAGCACGTTCTGCAGCGGCGCCTTCGCAGGCGCTTCGGCGGCCGGCGTGGTCGACGCAGTCGCTGGCGTCGCTGGCGTCGCGGCGTCAGGTGCTGCGGCTTCGGCCGTGGGCACGGTCGGCAGGGCGTCGACGGGCAGCGCGACCCGCGCGGTGCCCTGGCCGAGCACCGCATCGGTCACTGGCGTGAAGGTGGCCGACGAGGGCGTTGCAGGGGCGGGTGCGACGGCCGGGTCCACGAGGACGGCGGCGCCTGCCGTCGGTGCGGGTGTCGGCACGGCCGGCGCGGCGTCGAGTAGGGCGAGCAGCGTCATCGGCGCCGTGTCGTCCTGCTTGATCTCGTCTTCGGCCGCTGCGGCGTCCCTCGCCTCGTTCTGGGAGCGGAGCGCGCGCGCGTCGCCCTTGGCGACCTCGCGCGCTTCGCTGTCGCGCGCGGCGGACTTGCGCACCGGGGCGTCGTCGCGTGCGGCGGGGCGGCGGACCATGTCGTCGAAGGCAGGCTTGGCGGCGTCCTTCGTGCTGTCCTGCGGCGACGTCGTGTTGGCGCCCGATGCAGCAGCGGCGCCACTCGCAGTCGGTGCGAACGCGGTCATCGGCGACGGCATCAGGCGTCGCCTTCCGGTGTCGCGGTGGCGGCCAGGCGCGCGCGGCGCGCACCGAGGTCGTCCATCTCGCGCTGGTCGCGGCGGTCGACGATCTGCTTTTCCTGCACGCGATAGCTGGCGGCGAGCTGTTCCAGCACCTGTTTGTCGCGGCTGGCCAGCAGCAGGCGGTCACGTTCGATGTCCACGTTGGCGCGGCTGCGATCGACCGTCTGCAATTGCTGCTTCAGCGCCTGGTCGATGCGATCGAGGAAGGCGCGGCGATTGGCCAGCTGCGCCGGACTGGTGGCAGCCATCTGGCTGTTGGCGTAGTCCTCGGCGTACTGCCGCAGCTCCTCCAGCCGCGATTCCTGCAGCGCAAGCGCGCGCTGGCGGTCGGCCAGGTCGCGGGCGACGGAATCCTCGTGCTCCTGGGCGCGGCGCAGCAGGGGATCGATTCGGCGGGACTGCATCATG
Source organism: Pseudoxanthomonas sp. G3 (assembly GCF_057654715.1). Classification (NCBI taxonomy): domain Bacteria; kingdom Pseudomonadati; phylum Pseudomonadota; class Gammaproteobacteria; order Lysobacterales; family Lysobacteraceae; genus Pseudoxanthomonas; species Pseudoxanthomonas sp. G3. Next base: position 2,279,629 of record NZ_CM172805.1, on the reverse strand, counting down.
GCGGGGGTCCTTTGCGTTACTGCAGACCGTCGGGCAGCGGGATGCCGACGGGGGCGTTGCGTTGGATCAGGGCTTCCAGGGCGGCACGGCTGCTCGGCAGGTCGGCCGAGCGCGCCACGTCCTGGCCGAGGAACTCGACGATCTCCGGCCAGCGCTCCAGCGCTTCGTCCACGGTCGGATCGTTGCCGCGCTGGTAGGCGCCGATGGCGATCAGGTCGCGGTTGCTGGTATACGCCGACAGCAGGCGCTTGAGCTTGCGGATGCGGTCGCGCCAAGTTTCGTCGGCGATTTCGGTGACCACGCGGCTGACCGACGATTCCACGTCGATTGCCGGGTACAGGCCGCTGTCGGCGACGCGGCGCGAGAGCAGGATGTGGCCATCGAGGATGGCGCGCGCGGCATCGGCGATCGGGTCCTGCGGATCGTCGCCTTCGGTGAGCACGGTGTAGAACGCGGTGATCGACCCGCGACCCTTGGCGCCGTTGCCGGCGCGCTCGACCAGCGCGGGCAGGCGCGCGAACACCGACGGCGGATAGCCGCGGGTGGTCGGCGGCTCGCCGACCGACAGGCCGATCTCGCGCTGCGCCTGGGCGAAGCGCGTCAGCGAATCCATCAGCAGCAGGACGTTCAGGCCCTGGTCGCGGAACCATTCGGCGATGGCGGTGGCGCGGTAGGCGCCCTGCAGGCGCGCCAGCGGCGGCCGGTCGGCGGGACTGGCGACGACGACGGCGCGCGCCAGGCCGGCGGGGCCCAGCGTGGTCTCGACGAAATCGCGCACTTCGCGGCCGCGTTCGCCGATCAGGCCGACGACGATCACGTCGGCGGCGGTGTACTTGGTCATCATGCCCAGCAGCGTGGACTTGCCCACGCCCGAGCCGGCGAACAGGCCCACGCGCTGGCCACGGCCGATCGGCAACAGCGCGTTGATCGCGCGCACGCCGACGTCCAGCGGCTGGGTGATCGGTTCGCGCGAGAGCGGATTGATCGCCACGCCGGCCAGGCCGACGCTGCCCTCGGCCCGGATCGGGCCGCGGCCGTCGAGCGGCACGCCATCGCTGTCGATGACGCGGCCCAACAGGCCCTCGCCGACTTCAACACCGCCACGGCGGCGCGAGGGCACCACGCGCGCGTTCGGCAGCAGGCCGTGCAGCTCGGCGCTAGGCATCAGGTAAGTACGTTCGCCGGCGAAGCCGACGACTTCGGCATCCACCCAGCCGCCGTCGACGACTTCCACCTTGCAGGTGGCGCCCATCGGGGCTTCGCAGCCGATGGCTTCCAGGGTGAGGCCGACGGCGCGGCGCAGGATGCCTTCGCGGATCAGGCCGCGGCCGCCGAGTTCGGGATTGATCTGCGACAACCGCGCCGAAAGGCGCAGGTCGCGCGCGGTCAGCCATTCCAGCGGCTGGGCACTCATGCGCGGGCTCCGCGGTTGAGCACGGTGTCGAGCGCGCCGCGCAGGCGAGCTTCCAGCGTGCCGTCGATGCGGACGCTCTCGGCATGCACGCGCAGGTCGCCGCGGCTCAGGCTGGTGTCGGCGGTCAGGCGGGTGGTCGGTGTCAGCGCCAGCACCGGTGTCAACGCGGCGATGTCATCCGGATGCAGGCGCAGTTCGACTTCGCGCTGCGCACCGCCGACGGCATCCAGCGCGGTGGTCGCCAGTTCCTGCAGCAGGACCGGATCGGTCTGGTAGGCGCGGCCGACCAGGGCGCCGGCGATACGCACGGCGAGTTCGGACAAGGCCGCGACGACTTCATTTTCCAGCCGGTCCAGCGGACGCGAGAAGTTGTCGAGGATGCCTTCCATCTGCGCCGCAAGCCGGCGCACTTCGGACTGGCCCTGGCCAAAGCCTTCGGCATGGCCTTCGGCCAGACCGCGTTCCAGCCCTTCGCGATAGGCCGCATCCTGGATGGCCTGGATCTCTTCCAGTGTCGGCGGCACGGGCGGCGGCACTTCCTGCGCGGCGGCCGCGGCGGAGACCACGACGTCGAGCGGGGCGGGCATCCAGCGCATCGGCGAAGGCGCGCTCATACCATTTCCTCGGCGCCGGCCATCAGCGAAATGACACCCTGGTCAGCCAGGCGGCGGACGATGGCGAGGATTTCCTTCTGCGCGCCTTCCACGTCGGACAAGCGCACGGGGCCGCGCGCTTCCATGTCTTCCAGCAGGATCTGCGCAGCGCGCTGGGACATGTTGCGGGTGATCTTTTCCTTCACCTTGGCGTCGGCGCCGCGCAGCGCCAGGCCCAGGCGGTCGTTCGGCACTTCGCGCAGCAGCGCCTGCAGTTCGCGGTCGCCGAGGTCGGCGAGGTTGTCGAACACGAACATCAGGTCCTGGATGCGCGCGCCGAGGTCGGCGTCGACCTGGGTGATATTGCCCAGGATGGCCTGGTCCTGGCCGGAGTCCATGAAGTTGAGGATGTTCGCCGCGACCTTCACGCCACCGATGCTGGAGGCCTTGAGGTTCTGGTTGCCTGCGAACTGGCGCTCCATGATCTCGTTGAGTTCGTTCAGCGCGTTCGGCGGGATGCCATCCAGCGTGGCGATGCGCAGCAGCACGTCGGTGCGGGTGCGCTCCGGCAGCAGCTTGAGCGTGTCGGCCGCCTGGTCGCTGTCCAGGTGGGCCAGCACGATGGCGATGATCTGCGGATGCTCGTTGCGCACGAGATCCGAGATCGCGCGCGGGTCCATCCATTTCAGCGTGTCCAGGCCGGTGGTGTTGCGGCCCAGCAGGATGCGGTCGATCAGGCTGCCGGCCTTGTCGGCGCCCAGCGCCTGCACCAGCACGTTGCGCACGTAGTCGTCGGCGCCCATGCCCAGCGAGGTCTGCTTGTCGAGCGCTTCGCCGAAGGTGGACATGACCTGCATGACCTGCTCGCGGCTGACACCGGAGATCGTGGCCATGGCGATGCCGAGTTTCTGCACTTCCTTGGCGTTCATGTGCTTGAGCACTTCGGCGGCATCCTGCTCGCCGAGCGAGAGCAGGAGTACGGCCGCGCGCTGCACGCCGGTCAGGCTGTTGTCCTGGTTATTCATCGCTGGCCACCCAGTCCTTGACCACTTGCGCGACCTGCTTGGAATCGGTCTTCACCGCTTCGCGCGCCTGGCGCAGCCGATCCTCGTAGGCGTCGGAGGGCAGGGCGCGCATCGGCGGCAGCTCGTCGTGCGCCAGCGAGGCCACCGCGCGGACGCCGGCGTCGCCGTCGTCCACCACGGTGACATCGATGCCGTCGTCGTCGTTGCGCGAGGCCTTCTTCGCCTTCGGGTCGATGATCTGGCGCATGGCCGGGCGCAGCACGCCGAACAGCAGCAGGATCACCACCAGCGCACCGATGCCGTAACGCGCCACATCGCGCACCATCGGGTTGTGCAGCCAGGGGCTTTCCCAGAGCGGGACGTCCTCGGGCGCGTCGGTTTCGCGCACGAACGGCGCGTTCATCACCGACACCGAGTCGCCGCGTGCGGCGTCGAAGCCCACGGCTTCCTTCACCAGCGCCTCGATGCGGGTCAGCGTGGCCGCGTCCAGCGCGGTCATCACGACCTTGCCGTTGGCGCCCGGGCGCGGCACGTGGTCGACCAGCACCGCGGCGGTCACGCGGCGCACGCGGCCGGCCGGCTGGCGGGTGTGCTGCAGCGTGCGGTCCATTTCGAAGTTGCGCGTCGCGCTGCTCGAGGTTTCGGTCGGCGCGGCCGGGTTCGGCGCGGCGGCGGCGTTCGGGCCGGGCGGCGTGTTGCTGGTCGCGCCGGGCACGCCCTCGGGACCGGCGGCGGCGACGGTGTTCTGGCTGACCTGCTCGCTGCGGATCTTGGCCGGGTCGTTGGCGAAGGTCTCGCGGGCTTCCTCGGTGACCGAGAAGTCCATGTCCACAGCGACCTCGGCATTGATGCGGCCCGGGCCGGTCAGCGGCTCCAGCAGTTCGCGGATGCGGTCGTTGTACGAGGTCTCCAGCTTGCGCACGCGCTCGAACTGGGCGGCGTTCAGCGCCGCCTCGCTGTTCGGATCGCTGATGGTCAGCATGCGGCCGCTCTGGTCGACCACGGTGACGCGCTCAGGGGCCAGGTCCGGGATCGAGGAGGAGACCAGATGGACGATCGCATCCACCTGGTTGCGCTCCAGCATCGCGCCGGAACGCAGGTCGAGCACGACGGAGGCGCTGGCGACTTCGCGCTGGCGGGTGAAGGCGGATGGCTTGGGGATGGCCAAGTGCACGCGCGCATCGCGCACCGGACGCAGCGTGGTGATCGTGCGGACCAGTTCGGTTTCCAGCGCATGCTGGTAGCGCGCGTTCTCGACGAACTGGCTGACACCGAAGCCCGGGTCTCGCTCCATCATCTCGAAGCCCAGGCGGCCGCTTTCGGCCAGGCCGGCGCCGGCCAGCTTCAGGCGGGCGTCGTGCAGGTTTTCTTCCGGCACCGAGATCGCGCCGGTGGCCTGGTTCAGCTGGAACGGGATCTGCGCCGCGCGCAGCATGTCGGTGGCTTCGGCGGTGGCCTTCGGATCCAGGCCGGTGTAGAGCGGGGTATAGGCCGGCTTCTGCGACCAGAAGAACACGAACAGGCCCAGCGCGACGGCGCCGGCGATCAGCAGCAGCGTGCCCATCTGCTTGAACACGCGCGCGTCCTGGATCTTGGTCAGCGCCGCGCCCGCCTTGTCGGCGGTCAGCGATTCCTTCAGGGCTTCCTTGGACAGCGTGAGGGCCATGGCGATCGGTCGGTTCTAGGTAGGAGGTGGGTGACAGCCGAGCGAGCTCGGCTCTACAACGGCATGTTCAGGACGTCCTGGTAGGCCTGCACCAGGCGATTGCGGACTTCGACGGTGGCGCGGAAAGCGACCTGCGACTGCTGCGCCGCCACCATCACCCGGGCCAGGTCCGCGCGCGGATCGCCGAGTTCGAAGGCCTGAGCCAGCGCGCCGGCGTTCTTCTGCGCGCTGTTCACGCCTTCCAGCGCGTTCTGCAGCGTCTCGCCGAAACTCGGTGCCTTGACACCCGGTTGCTCGAAGCCGACCCCGTTGGGCGTGAATGCGCCCGGGTTGGGCATCGGCTCCAGGGCGCGGGTGCCCAGCTGGTGCTGGTAGCTGCGGATCTGCGAGAGGATGGAGGTGACGTCGGACATGGGCGGGTGCTTCGGTCGTCGGTGTGTCTTGCCGTATCAGCTGCAAGACCTGTGCCGGAACCGCGGCCCGCCGCCAGTCAGTTTTCCGTCGCCAGGGCGGCGTCTTCGCGTTCGACGCCGTACTTGCGCAGCTTTTCCACCAGCGTGGTGCGGCGCAGGCCCAGCAACTGGGCGGCGTGGGCGACCACGCCACCGGCGCGGTCCAGCGCGTCGCGGATCAGGTTCAGTTCGATCTGGGCGATGTGCTCGCGCAGGTCGATGCCGGCCTCGGGCAGGCGCTCCATGGCAGGCGCCGCGACGGTCGCGGCAGCGGCGATCGGAGCGGCTACGGCGGGGGCCGTGGCGACCGGCGTGGCGTCCGGCGCCGGCAGGTGTTCGGGCTGGTAGCGCTTGGGCAGGTCGTGCACGCGCACCAGGCCACCCGGGTGCAGCACGGCCAGGCGCTCGACCAGGTTGGTCAGCTCGCGCACGTTGCCCGGCCAGCTGTACTGGCGCAGCGCCTGCAGGGCGTCGTGGGCGAACTGCACCTCGCCACGGCCGGTGCGGGCCAGCTGCGCGGCGATGGTGGCGACCAGCAACGGCAGGTCGTCGGCGCGCTCGCGCAGCGCCGGCATCTCGATCGGGAACACGTTGAGGCGGTAGAACAGGTCTTCGCGGAAGTGGCCGTCGGCGATGCGCTGTTCCAGGTTGCGGTGGGTCGCGGCGATCACGCGCACATTGCAGCGGATCGTCTGGTTGCCGCCGACGCGCTCGAAGCTGCGCTCCTGCAGCACGCGCAGCAGCTTGACCTGCATCGGCAGGCTCATGTCGCCGATCTCGTCCAGCAGCAGGGTGCCGCCCTCGGCCATCTCGAAACGGCCCTTGCGGGCGGTGAGCGCGCCGGTGAAGGCCCCTTTCTCGTGGCCGAACAGTTCGCTTTCCAGCAGCTCGGCCGGAATCGCGCCGCAATTGATGGCCACGAACGGCCCGTCGCGGCGCGGGGACTGGTCGTGGATGGCGCGGGCCACCACTTCCTTGCCCGTGCCGGATTCGCCCAGCACCAGCACGGTGGTGTCGAACGCGGCGACCTGGTCGATCATCCGGCGCAGGCGGGTCACGGCCGGGCTGTTGCCGGTCGGACCGCTGGTGCCGACCTGCTGGGCCTGGTGTTCGGTGTCCAGCCGCTTGAGGCTGGCGCGGCGCAGGCAGGCTTCCAGCTGCGCGTGGCGGATCGGGGTCTCCAGGGCCCAGACGCCGGCCTCGTGCAGGCCGTGAGCGGCGGCGAAGGCGGCAGTGTCGCCCTGCAGCAGCAGCACCGGCGGCGGCAGCTGGGCCTTGCCCAGCCAGCCGAAGAAGGCGTCGGCGGCCTTCTGGTCGTCTAGTGAGCCGACGACGACGGCAAGCCAGTCGTGCGGGCGCTGCCGCTGCACATCCACATCACCGGCACTGACGACCCAGCGCGGCGTGAGGTCCATGAACTCGAGCAGGCCGGCCAGGCGCTCGGCGCGGGCGGCGTCGGTATCGATGACGAGGATGCGGGATTCACTCATGGCGGCGCTCTTTGAATCGTTCGAGGATGGGCAAGACTTCCTGGATGTAGGAAAGCTTGCTGACGAAATCGTCGGCGCCGGCCCGCATCGCGTGTTCGCGGTGCTCGGCGTCGTCGAAGTGGCTGGCGATCACCACGAAGGGGGGCGCGTCCTGGGTCTTGATCAGGCGCGTGGCCTGCAGGCCGCCCATCTCCGGCATGGCCAGGTCCATCAGCACCACGTCCGGACGCAGGGTCTCGGAGCGTTCGATGGCTTCCAGGCCGTTGCTGGCGCGGCCCACGACGTCCAGCCACTCCACCTTGCGCAGGTGGCGCAGGGCGGCGTTGATGAAACCTTCGTGGTCGTCCACCAGCAGTACGGTGATCTTGCTCATTGCGGTCGTGCTCCGTTATCCGGCCTTGGCCAAGACGGATACGGTAGCGCGTCGGCGTTCCCGGGCGGGAGCGATATCGAGCTGTTCCCGGTACTTCGCCACAGTTCGGCGGGCGATGTGGATGCCCTGGCGGGCCAGCAGGCCGGCGATCGCCTCGTCGGCCAGCGGCTTGCCGGCCGGCTCGGAATCGATCAGGCGGCGCACCATGGCGCGCACGGCCGGGCCGGACACGTTGGCCCCTTCCAGGCGCACGGCGAAGAAGTGCTTCAGCTCAAATGTGCCGCGCGGGGTCTGCATGTACTTGCCGGTGGTGATGCGCGAAATCGTGGATTCGTGCATGCCGATCTCGTCGGCGATCTCCTTCAGCGTCAGCGGCGCCATCGCCTCGTCGCCGTGGGCCAGGAAGCCGGCCTGCCGTTCCACGATGGCGCGCGCGGTGCGCAGCAGGGTGTCGTAGCGGATCGACAGGCCGCGGGTCAGCCAGCGGGCTTCCTGCAGCAGTTCGCGTAGCTTGCCGGCGCCTTCAGAGGTGCCGGCCTGGTCCAGGGCGCGCTCCTGCAGGGCGTTGACGCGGATGCGTGGGGTGCTGGCCGGGTTCAGGGCCACGCGCCAGGCGCAGTCGGCGTGCCAGGCGACCACGTCGGGGACGATGTAGCCCGACGGGGCCGGTGCCAGCGAGGCGCCCGGACGGGCGTCCAGCGACAGCACCAGGCGCACGCCTTCCATCACCTGGTCGGTGTCCAGGTCCAGCAGGCGGGCGAGGGCGTCGTATTCATGGGCGGCCAGCAGGGCCAGGCCCTCGGCGACGATACGCTGGGCGATACGGCGGGCCGGCACGCGGCCGTCCAGGCAGTCCAGCTGCACCAGCAGGCATTCGCGGACGTCGGCGGCGCACAGGCCGGGGAATTCACCGCGCAGCAGGCGCTCGCGCAGGGCCATCACGACCTCGGTGCGCAGGTCGAAGCGGGCCGAGGCCAGCAGGGCCAGCGCATCGGGGGCCTGTTCCAGGTAGCCGGCGTCGTTGGTGTGTTCCAGCCAGAACGCAACGACTTCCAGCGCGCGTTCGTCCAGTTCCAGGGCCAGGCGGTCGAGGATGCGGACGTGCGGGTCGGTAGATTCGCCGGCGGCCACGCGCTGCATGCGGTCGTCGTCGCCGTCCTGCCAGCCGGCACCCGGCACGTCCCACAGGCTGGATTCGGGCAGTTCGTCGAACGCGGCGCTCTCGGTGGCGGCGGCGTCCTGCGCTGGCATGTCGTCCACGTCGCCAACGGTGGCGGCGTCGTGCGCCTCTTCGATCTCCAGCAGCGGATTAAGCTCCAGCGCGCGGCGCACTTCCATTTCCAGCTGCAGGCCATCGAGCTGCAGCAGGCGGATGGACTGCAGCAACTGCGGCGTCAGGTGGAGCTGTTGGCCCAGTTGGGCGGAAAGACCCGTCTTCATCCCCGTCATCCCCGATTCGATGGTGCGCCAGGGTGGCGTCGCATCGTGGGGATACTTTCCGCCCCGGGTGACGGAAAAAAAATCGGGGCGTTTCTGGTTGTGATGCGGGCACGCCCCACGCGCCGTCGGGATTTCCCCTACAGCGTCGGTTTAATGTCGAGGGTGGATGCCCGACGGGGCGGTGCGATCACGGGATTCCGTCACGGAAGCGGTGTCGCCCCCGGAGTACTGCAAGGCTCAGGCCAATTCGTGCTGGTGGCGCGCGGCCAGCAACAGCAGGTCGTTGGCGCGGCGGCAGCCGAGCGATTCCATCATGCGCGCGCGATGTGTTTCCACCGTCTTGACGCTGATGCCGAGCTGCGCGGCGATTTCCTTGCTGCTCATGCCGCTGCCGAGCTGGCGGAGGATCTCGCGCTGGCGCGGCGACAGGGCGGCGATACCGGTGGGGCGCTGCGGATTGAGCATCGGCGCGAGCATCTTCGAGGATACCTGCGGGCTCAGGAATACCTGCCCGCTGGCGGCCGCGCGCAGGGCGAGCTCGAGCTCCATCGGCGCCGCTTCCTTGACGACGAAGCCCGCGCAGCCGCGATCGAGGGCCACGCGCACCTGGGTGGGATCGTTGTGCATCGACATCATCACCACGCGCGCCTGCGGCAGCGATTCGCGCAACAACGGCAGCAGGTCCAGGCCGCTGCGATCGGGCAGGGAGAGATCCAGCAGGATCAGGTCGGGCCGGTGGATGGCCGCCATGTCGAGCGCCTGCTGGGCATTGCAGGCCTCGGCCACGACGTCCACGTCGGGCAATGCCTGCAGCAGCCGGCTGATGCCGGCCCGGACCAGGGTGTGGTCGTCGACGATGAGTACACGCACGGAGAGAGCCAGTGGTTGTCGCGTTGCAGGGTCATGTCACGATAACGGTCGCGTCCTGTCGCGCCAATTCACAATGGCGACGGAGGCGTGAAAGCACGACATGAGTCACATTTGTGCGGAACAAGAAGCCGCTGACGGCGGGCAGGATGCCGCCGTCGTCTGTGATGGCGGCACGTTCCGCGCGAAACGGCGATGCGGTTGCGCGAACGCGCTTAGCTGCGCGGCGCCAGCTGGGCTTGGCGGGCCTCGGCCACCTGGCGGCGATGCAGCCGGAAGAGATGGCGGTCCATCGCTTCGGCCAGGCCGCCGTTGAGGTCCGCGAACTGCAGCCACAGGTGATGCACATGCGTGCCTTCGACCTGTGCGAGCACGCGCGCGGGCAGTTCGATGTGATCGCTCAGCCACGTGGCCGGCTGCAGCGTGACTACACCCTCGGTGCCGACGGCTGCGTCGACCGGTGTCGCGATATCCAGCCGCAGGCCGCGATGGGACCAGCGCAGCGTGGTGACGGGCAGCATGTCGTCATGGCGGCGGGCGAGGCGGCCCAGCAGCGACAGCACCAGGTCGAGCTTGGCCTCGATGCGCTGCTGGCTGGGCGTGGCTTCCTTGCGGTCTTCGGGATCTTCACCGCGGACATCCTCGGCCACGGCCAGGCCTTGCAACAGCGCTTCGGCCGGGGCCTGCATGACGGGGCGCGCGCCGGGCGAGAAACGCGCCGGCAGGACGACGTCGCAGGTCAGCGCGCCATCGAACAGCGCGTGCTCGGCCGGGTGTTCCACCAAGACGACCGGCGCCACCATGGCCTAGCCCCCGACGACAGACAGATAGGCGCGCGCGGCGCGGTCCGCGCGCTGGGTGGACTCCATCCGCAGGCGAGCCTGTTCGCGCGCGGCCTGCATGTCCCGCTGCAGTTCGAGCTGCGCGCGCAGCAGCGTGGCCAGCGCGTCGTAGCCGGCGCTGCGGCCGCCGTCGGCGTGCAAGAACGCGCGCACGTCGCGGTCGTGGCGGTTGAGCAGGGCCTCCACGCTGTCCAGTTCGTCGGCACGCAGCGCGGCGCGCATCGCACCGAGCTGGTCGAACAGATCGGCGAGGGCCGGGATGTCGTTCATCGTGCGGCGGCCATCGCCGGCACCTGGCGCTGTTCGGCGGGAATGGCGTTCCAGGCCGATTCGATCTCGCCCAGCAGGTCCAGCGATTCGCGCAGGGCCGAGGCGTCGTTGTGCAGGTTGGCTTCGATCAGCCGGGTCTGCACGTAGTCGTACAGCGCCGACAGGCTGGCGGCGATCTCGCCGCCGGCTTCGTGGTCCAGCGAGCCGTTGAGGTGGCCGATGATCGCGCTGACTTCGCCGATCGCCTTGCCCTTGCGCGCCAGGTCGCCGCGTTCCACGCAGGCTTCCGCCAGGCGCAGGCGCTCGCAGGCGCCGCCCAGCAGCAGGGCGACGAGGCGATGCGGATCGGCCTCCATCACGGCGCTGCTGAGGCCGGTATTGCGGTACTGCGCGGCATACGATTGAAGTGACATTCCATTTCTCCTGGGACCTGCGATACGCCGGAGGACGTAGGCGCGGGCCCGGCGGTTTATCCGGTCTGGGCGGTGAGTGAGGCGAGCTGCTGGGCGAGGGCGCTGCTGGTGGTGTTCATTTGCGAAATCATGCTGTCGAGCGCGACGAACTGCGCCTTGTAGCGGTTGCCGACGGCTTCCATGCGGGCATCGAGCGCGGTGCGCTGCGCGGCGACGTCCTTGATCTGCGCATTGAGGCCGTTGCTGCGCAGGGTGAACGCGCCGTCGGTGCCGATATAGCTGCCGACGGCCTTCTGCAGAGTGCCGGCGAAGGCGGTCTCGCCGGTGAAGGCGGCCTGGATCTTCTGCGGATCGGCCGCGAGCGCGGCGGTGAACTTGCTGCTGTCGAACACCAGGGTGCCGTCGGAGGACGGATAGCCCTTCGTTTGCAGGCCCAGCGTCTTAGCGTCGAGGCCCTGCGCGGCCAGATCGCCCAGCAGGTTGCCCATCATGTTGCGCAACTGCCCGGCCGCGCTGCGCATCTGCGCGTCGCCGGTCAGGGCCGAAGGCTCGTTGTTCTCGGCGTCGTACTTGGTGGATGCGCTGATCGCGCCCAGCGCCGTGTTGTAGGCCGTCACGAAGTCCTGGATCAGCTTGCTGGCCGCCGCGGTGTCGGTGGACACGGTGACGGTGCTGGTGCCTTCGGCCTTCAGGTCCAGGGTCAGGCCCGGGACGGCCTCGGTGATCTTGTTGCCGCTGGCGGTGACGGTCAGGCCATCGATGTTCACTTCGGCATCGGCCGCCGGCACGCGCTGCTGCAGGCTTGTCACCAGGCCCTGCAGGTCGGCGGCCCCTGACGCGAAGGTCAGCGTGAGGCCGTTGGCCGCGCCGGTCTTGTCGGAGGACACCGACAGGTACTGGCCGTCGTTGGAGGTCAGCACCGTGGCCTGCACGCCCTTGCTGCGCGCCACGTTGTTGATGGCGCTGCGCACGTCCTGCAGGGTGGCGCCCTCGGCCACGTCGATGGCGAGCGACTCGCCGCCCACGGTCAGCGTCAATTGGCCGGCGCCGAAGGTTTCACCGGTGGCGATCGGCGTGTTGGTGATCCACTTGTTGGCCGTGGCCAGCGAGACCACCTCCACGTTGTAGATGCCGTTCGGCGTGCCGCTGGCGACGCTGGCGCCCAGCACCGTGTCGGTGCCGGACTTCACAGTGCGCACGTCGAACGCCGTTGCGGACTTGAGCGCCTTGAGTGCGGTGTCCAGGCTGCTGAAGGCCGAACTGACGGTGCCGATGGCTGAGAGCTTGAACTTGGCCTGCGTCTCGATGCGGTTCAGGCGATTGTCGGCCGGCTTTCGATCGGCCGCGACCAGCTGTTCGACCATGCCGGCGATATCCAGCCCCGAACCGATGCCGCCGTAACCGAGCGAGTAGTCTGCCATTGCCGTTTCTCCTGTCGCGCCCTTTCCGCAAAAGGGTGGCCGGGCGGGCCGTCATCCGTTGGCGAATGCGGCCCGCCCGTACAGTTCCAGTAACGGCCTGCGGGAGCCGTTCTTTAGCCCGCATTTCTCCGTCTCCCACCGCCGCCGTGGGTCCGGCGGCTGGTGAGAAATGCGTGCGCGCGGGTCCATGCAGGGTTTGTGCCAGAGGGGCGAGGAACGAGTGGAGAGGAGTGAGGAGTCAGTGGAATCAGGAGCGGGGGGCGGGGCGCCGTGCGGCATGCCAGGCCCCCGCGTTTACTCACTCCTCACTCCTCTCCACTCGTTCCTAAAAAAAAGACCCCCGCCGTTGCCGGCGGGGGCTGGGGTACTGCCAAACGGAGGGAGACGAATCCGTCCGTGGACGACAGAGAACTAGGAGGAACGGGGGCCGCGCGTTAGCGCAGCAGGGACAACACGTTCTGCGGCACCTGATTGGCCTGGGCCAGCATGGCCGTACCGGCCTGCTGCAGGATCTGGGTGCGGGTCAGTTCGGCGGTTTCCTTGGCGAAGTCCGTGTCGCGGATGCGGCTGCGCGAAGCGGCCAGGTTTTCCGAGCTGGTCTGCAGGTTGGCGACCACCGAGGTGAAGCGGTTCTGCACCGCACCCAGGTCGGCACGCGCGGAGTTCACGGCGGTCAGCGCCTTGTCGACGATTTCCAGCGCCTGCTGCGCGCCCTTGAACGTGGAGATGTCCAGGTTCGAGGCGTACTGCTTGGTCGTCGCGACCGTGCTGGCGGCGACGTCGGCCGGGGCGGTGCCGCCGGTCCAGGTGCCGGTTTCGATGGCGATGCCCTTGAACGCGCCGTTGCTGCCCACGCTGTCCTTGACAGACGTCAGGCTGACCGCGCCGGCGGCGCCGAGTTCGGCATACACGCCGCTCTCGCCGATCTTGGCGTTGATCGCCGTGACCAGGGCCTTGGCGGCAGCGTCGCGGGTGCCGGTGGCGGTGCCCTGCGCGGCGACATCGACGGTGTCGATGGTGACCGTGGCGCCGTCGGCATTGGTCAGCTGCAGGCCTTCGATCTTCAGCGCGGTGACGCCGTCGGCCGGGGTGGCGGTGGTGAAGGTGGCGGTGGCGAACATCGCGCCGCCCAGCGAGCCGGCCTTGGCATCGACGACCTTGTCGATGGCGATGGCCTGGCCGGCATTGGCGCCGACCTGGAACAGCTGGCTGGTGAACGAGCCGTCCAGCAGCTTGGTGCCGTTGAAGTCGGCCTGCTTGGCGACACGGTCGATTTCGGAAGCCAGCTGCTTGACTTCAGCGTTCAGTGCGGCGCGGTCTGACGAAGAGTTCGTCGCGTTGGCCGACTGCACCGACAGCTCACGGATGCGCTGCAGGTTGTTGCCGATTTCCGTCAGCGAACCTTCGGCGACCTGGGCCAGCGAGATGCCGTCGTTGGCATTGCGCACGGCGACGTCGAGACCGCGGATCTGGGTGGAGAAGCGCTCGGAGATGGCCAGACCGGCGGCGTCGTCCTTGGCGCTGTTGATGCGCAGGCCCGACGACAGGCGCTGGATGGTGGTGGCGAGCGAGGCGCCGCTGCTGCTCAGATTGCGCTGGGCATTCAGCGAGATGGTGTTGGTGTTGATGACCTGTGCCATGGGAAAGTCCTGAAGTGGAACGAGGAAGGAGTGCCTGGCCGGAGCGGGCGGGAGAGACGCCCGCCCCGGTTGCCCAGCTGCGGATTAGCGGAGCAGGCTCAGCACGTTCTGCGGCACCTGGTTGGCCTGGGCCAGCATGGCCGTACCGGCCTGCTGCAGGATCTGGGTGCGGGTCAGTTCGGCGGTTTCCTTGGCGAAGTCCGTGTCGCGGATGCGGCTGCGCGATGCGGCCAGGTTTTCCGAGCTGGTCTGCAGGTTGGCGACCACCGAGGTGAAGCGGTTCTGCACCGCACCCAGGTCGGCGCGGGCCGAGTTGACCGAGGTCAGCGCGGCGTCGACGATTTCCAGGGCCTTCTGCGCGCCTTCGAACGTGGTGATGTCCAGGTCCTTGGCGAACGAGGCGGTCGCAGTGGCGGCAGCCGTGGTGGTCGCAGCCGTCAGGCCGGAGCCCGTCACCGTGCCACCGACGACCAGGTCCTTGCCGGCCTTCACCGAGTTCAGGGTCACCTGGTCGGCCGTGACCGAGGCGTACACGCCGGTCTCGCCCATCTTCGCGTTGATCGCCGTGGCCAGCGTCTTGGCGATGTCGTCGCCGCTGGTGCCGTTGGTGTAGGCCACGGTGTCGATGGCCACCGCATTGATGGTCAGGCCGGCGATGCTGCCGTCGGCCGCGGCATCGGCGATGGCCGTACCGGTGACATCGGCGGCGAACTTCACGTTGCCCAGCGCCTGCGAGCGGGCATCGACGACCTTGTCGATGGCGATGGCCTGGCCGGCATTGGCGCCGACCTGGAACAGCTGGCTGGTGAACGAGCCGTCCAGCAGCTTGGTGCCGTTGAAGTCGGCCTGCTTGGCGACGCGGTCGATTTCCGACGTCAGCTGCTTGACTTCGGCATTCAGCGCGGCGCGGTCTGACGAAGAGTTCGTCGCGTTGGCCGACTGCACCGACAGCTCACGGATGCGCTGCAGGTTGTTGCCGATTTCCGTCAGCGAACCTTCGGCGACCTGGGCCAGCGAAATGCCGTCGTTGGCATTGCGCACGGCGACGTCGAGACCGCGGATCTGGGTGGAGAAGCGCTCGGAGATGGCCAGACCGGCGGCGTCGTCCTTGGCGCTGTTGATGCGCAGGCCGGATGACAGCCGCTGGATCGTGGTTGCCAGCGAGGCGCCGCTGCTGCTCAGATTGCGCTGGGCATTCAGCGAGATGGTGTTGGTGTTGATGACCTGTGCCATGAGTTCGACTCCTTAGGCGTTTTCTGCACGGGGGATGATGTTGTCCAACGATTCCCCGCCGTGCCGCCGGGGACGCTAGGTTCAGCCTTGCAACAAGCTCAATACGCCCTGCGGCGCCTGGTTGGCCTGGGCCAGCATGGCCGTACCGGCCTGCTGCAGGATCTGGGTGCGGGTCAGTTCGGCGGTTTCCTTGGCGAAGTCCGTGTCGCGGATGCGGCTGCGCGACGCGGCGAGGTTTTCCGAGCTGGTCTGCAGGTTGGCGACCACCGAGGTGAAGCGGTTCTGGATCGCGCCCAGGTCGGCGCGCGCGCCGTTGACCGAGGTCAGTGCCTTGTCCACCACTTCCAGGGCGCGCTGGGCGCCGGCGAAGGTGGTGATGTCCAGGCCCTGGACGAAGCTGTTCGTGGTGGCCAGGTCGCCGCCGTTGGTGCTGGTCTCGGTCAGGCCGAGGTTGGCGGCGGTGGCGACGGTCGCGCCGGTGACGGCCGGACCGCCGAAGGCCAGGGCGAATTCCTGCCCGCCCTTGACCGAGGTCAGGTTGATGACGCCGGCCTTGACCTCGGCGTACACGCCGGTCTCGCCCAGCTTGTTGTTGATGGCGGCGGCCGCCGCCTGGGTGATCGACTGGCCGGCCTTCACGTCGAAGGCGCCGATGTCGACGGTGCTCGCGCTGCCGCCGGTCGGGGTGACCGTGATCTGCAGCTGCGAATAGGTCGTGTCGGCGGCGGCCGCGTCGGCGCCCAGGGCCGTACCGGTGTAGACGTTGGCAAAGGTCACGCCGCCCAGAGTCTGGGCGCGGGCGTCCACCACCTTGTCGATCGCGATGGCCTGGCCGGCGTTGGCGCCGACCTGGAACAGCTGGCTGGTGAAGGTGCCGTCCAGCAGCTTGGTGCCGTTGAAGTCGGCCTGCTTGGCGACGCGGTCGATTTCCGATGTCAGCTGCTTGACCTCGGCGTTCAGCGCCGCGCGGTCGGAAGCGGAGTTGCTGGCGTTGGAGGACTGCACCGCCAGTTCGCGGATGCGCTGCAGGTTGTTGCCGATCTCGGTCAGCGAACCTTCGGCGACCTGGGCCAGCGAGATGCCGTCGTTCGCATTGCGGACGGCGACATCGAGGCCGCGGATCTGCGTGCTGAAGCGTTCGGAAATCGCAAGGCCGGCGGCGTCGTCCTTCGCACTGTTGATGCGCAGGCCCGACGACAGGCGCTGGATGGTGGTGGCCAGAGAGGCGCCGCTGGTGCTCAGATTGCGCTGAGCGTTGAGCGACATCGTATTCGTGTTGATGACCTGTGCCATGTTCGTCTCCTCTTATTTGGATTCACGGCGTTGAAGGGAAAAGACGCTGCCGGTTTGTTTTGTTGGGCTAGTCGTCTTCGTGTTGCGAAATGAATAACGGCGCTGCCAAAAAAACCTTTAGGGCCGCCGCGAAAAAATGTGGTAGGGCCCGGAAACCCCTGCAATGCAAGGGTTTGCGCGATGAATCAAAAGCGTGACGGCGGCCCTAAAGTTGGTTCGGGGCGTGCCGTTAAGGGCGCCTCGCGAGCGTGGCAGCACGCCTGAAGCGCGTTCGGCAGACGCCACGTGCGCCATGGAGACAGGAGTGAAATATCGTCGCGCGCGCGGTGCGCACGCATCCGCTCACGGCGTGGGCGTGCGCCAGGCGTCGTCGGGATGGGCGAGCAGCGACAGCGCGGGCATGCGGTACTCGCATCCGATCAGCGTGCGTTGCTGCATGCCGGGATGTTCGCCGGCGTACACCACCAGCGCATGCAAATCATCGAGCGCGCCGGAGAGCGGTGCGTCGCGGCTGTCCGCGAGCGATTGTTCAAGGCGTGCGCTGGCCGTGTCGATGGGGGCATCCACCAGCAACAGCACCCGGTTGTCGGTGACGACGATGGCATCGCCTTCGTTACCCCACGCCTGCACGGGCGCATCGAGCCGATAGAGATCCATCTTCGGCGAACCGTACTGGCGCTCGGTCTGCACGAACTCGGCGGGACGTTCGCGTCGCAGCCGCCCCAGCAGGCCGGCGATGTCGGCGCTCGAGGTGCGGCAGGTCAGGGCATCCACCAGCGTGTCCGTCACCTGCACCGGCGAGGGCGGGGCGGGCGACGCGGGTGCGACGACCTGCGCCTGGAGCGTCGCGCTCGCGGCCAGCAGCGCCAAAGTGAGCGCGCGGACGGCGCTCCTACTCGATCTGCGCATTGGCATGCGCCGCGTCCAACGCTTCCATCGCGTCGCGGGGCTTGAGTTTGCCGGCCTTTTCGTAGGCGGCCGCCGCAGCGTCTTCCTTCTTGTCCCCGTGCAGGAGCAGCAGCACGTTGGCGTGCTCCACGTGCGCGATGGGGGAGTCGGGCGTCAGTTTGAGCGCGGTCTTGATATGGGACTCGGCTTCGCTCGCCTTTGCGCCATAGGTCAGGCCGCCGATCATCGCGCCGATCTTGCCGATGATCTCCGCGTGGTAAAGCGCCAGGGCGGTATGTGCCTCGGCGTGCTTCGGGGCGAGTTCCAGCGTGGCATCGAGCGAGGTGCGCACCTTGCCGGCGATGCCCTGCTTGAGCGCCTTGGCGATGCTGAGGCCCTGACTGTAGCGGCCGAGGGCGAAGGCGTGGCGGTAGTGGCTGTTGGCTTCGTCCGGCAACGCCTTGATCGCGGCTTCGGCTAGCTTGGCCGCCTGCTCGAAGCGCTTGAGCTGCTCAACCTCGTCGTCCACCAGATAAGTAGCGTGAATGCCCAGGGCCTTCACCGCGACGGAAGCCCCCAACGGCCCCAGCGCCTCGCCGGTCTCGTAGGCCGCCTGGAAGTCACCCCGGTGGAATGCGCGCCAGGCGTCCTGCAGCTGCTGCGCGAGATCGTCGGCCGTGATGCCCTTCGCCGCCTTGCCGGCCGCCGCGATCAGCGCCTTGGCGCGCTTCTCGTCGGGGTAGGGCTCCTGGTCGCCGGCATGCAGGGCCGGCCAGGCTTTCTTGAGCGCATCGCCTGCGTAGGCATAAGCCTTGGCATCGTGCGGAAACGGGGCCCACTTCGAAGACTTGCCTGCCATCTGTCGTCCCTCCGAGGATGCCGCGAGCATGGCGGCGAACGCCGTCCCCAGGCAACCCCTACGCAATCCGACGCGAGAGCGGCCAATAGTGTGATTGCTCGACGCCGCCGGGACAGCATCGCTTCATCGAAGCCGGCCACCGTGGTGCGGCACATGGAACCGAACATGGCCACCAAGAAGAATGCCCGCAAGCCGCTTGAACCGACCCTGCGCCATGTGTGGCTCGCAGGACTGGGCCTGATCGCCGTAGGCCGTCGCGAAGCCCTCGCCGCGGCCGCCGACGCGGGTCAGCGACTCGACGCCGCCCGCCAGCAGGCCGCGACCTTCGCCCGCACCACGCAGCGCGACGTGCTCGGCCGCCTGGCCGATGTCCGTGAGCAGGGCGAAGCCCGCGTGGGGCAGTTCAGCGCCGAGGTGGACGCACGCCTGGAACCGGTGCTGGTGAAGCTGGGCCTGAAGAAGAAGCCCGCGCGCAAGGCGTCGCGCGCACGCAAGGCGGCACCCGCCAAGACGAGCCGCAAGCCCGCCGCCCGCAAGCCGGCGGCACGCAAGCCGACGGCCCGCCGTACCCGTCGCGCCTGACCAGTCGCACCCGGCGGATCCCCGACGCCCCGGCTTGCCGGGGCGTTTCTGTGGGTGGTGCGGGTAGGCGCGGCCCCCGTTCCCTATCGAGGACAGAATCAGTCCTCGATAGGCGCCATACTGGGCCATGCTCAGCACCTCCAACCGCCTGCTTCGCTTGCTGTCGTTGCTGCAGTCGCGCCGTCACTGGACGGGCGCGGAACTGAGCCAACGGCTGGACATCGATCGCCGTACGCTGCGCCGCGACGTGGAGCGGCTGCGGGAACTCGGCTACCCCATCGATGCTTCGCCCGGCCTGGGCGGCGGCTACCGGTTGGGGTCGGGCAGCGCCATGCCGCCCGTGCTGTTGGAGGACGACGAGGCCGTGGCGGTTGCGGTGGCCTTGCGGACGGCCGCCGCCAGCGTCGGCCGGATGGAGGACACTTCCCTGCGACTGCTCTCCAAGCTGGACCAGTGGCTGCCGGCACGCCTGCGCAAGCGTGCCAGCGCGCTGTATTCCGTGACGTTGTCGCTGGCCGGCGGCGCGCCCACCTCGGAC
Organism: Pseudoxanthomonas sp. G3; assembly: GCF_057654715.1. NCBI lineage: Bacteria > Pseudomonadati > Pseudomonadota > Gammaproteobacteria > Lysobacterales > Lysobacteraceae > Pseudoxanthomonas > Pseudoxanthomonas sp. G3. The sequence continues at coordinate 2,260,330 of NZ_CM172805.1, read as the reverse complement.
GTGGATGCACTGCTGCGCATCGCGGGCGCCTGCCGCGACGGGTTCAGGCTGCGCATGCAGTACCGCGACCGCAGCCAGCGCGCCAGCGAGCGCGTCATCGAACCCTTGCGGCTCGTGCATACGGGCAGCCGTTGGTACCTGGTGGCGTGGGATCTCAAGCGCGAGGACTGGCGGACGTTCCGGGTGGACCGCGTGCAATCGCTGCACGACACCGGCATGCAGTTCCCGCCGCGTGCGTTTCCCGGGGACGTCGTCGATTACGTGGCCAAGTCCATCACCCAGCCGTTCACACGCTTCCAGGTGCGCCTGCGCCTGCCGGGCCCCATCGAGGCGCAGGCCGAGCGCGTGCCGCCCTGGTGCGGCATCCTCGAGGCCGGCGATGCGCACCATTGCGTATTGGAGCTCGGCGCCGAGTCAGTGGAGGCCTTGCTCGCGCTGATGGCGCTGGTGGGGCCGGACTTCGAAGTGCTCGACGACCGCGGCCTGCTGCCGCAGCTGCGCGCTGCGTCGATGCGTCTGGGCGAGGTGCTCGCCGCTGCCTGAGCGCGGCTCAGTCGGCGTAGGCCTGGGTCAGTGTGTTCAGGTGCACCCGTTCCGCATCGCGCAGGAACGGCGCCACCAGCATCATCACCTGCACGATGCCCTGCCGGATGGCGGCTTGTTCGTCCTTCTCGCCCCGCGTGGACGCATAGTTCAGCCAGAACGTGGAGACCACCAGCACATTGGTGGCCGTGGCGGCCAGCTCGGCGGCCGAGGCGCGCATCACGCCGGCGTGGCCCATGCCGCGCATGACCGCGTGCGCACTGTCGTCCGCGCGCTTGAGGATGCGGGCGAAACGCAGGCGCAGGCGACGGTTGCGGCTGAGGATCTCGACCAGATCACGATAGAGGAAGCGGTAGTCCCAGATGCACTCGAACACCAGGTGCAGCTGTAGCCAGATGTCTTCCAGGCCGGGCAGGCGATCGGTGGGCGGCGTGAGCGCGGCATCCATGCGCTCTTCGTACTTCGCGAAGAGCTGTTCGATGATGTCGTCCTTGTTGCGGAAGTGGTAATACAAGTTGCCCGGGCTGATCTCCAGCTCGTCGGCGATGTGGTTCGTCGTGACGTGAGGCTCACCCTGCGTGTTGAACATCGCCAGGGCGGCGTCGAGGATGCGCTGGCGGGTGTCGCGCGCCACTAGGCAAGAAGTTTCTTTACCAGGTCCACGTACTTCTTCTGGGCGTCTTCGGGCGCGGTGCCCTTCAGCTTGGCCCAGGCTTCGTACTTGGCGGTACCGACGAAGTCGAAGAAGCCCGGCTTGTCGCCTTTCACGTCACCTTCCGAGCCCTGCTTGAACAGCCCGTAGAGCCTCAGCAGCGTGTCGTTGTCCGGGCGCTCGGACAGCGTCTGGATGTCCTTGGATGCCTGCTCGAACGCGGTCTTCAGATCTGCCATGGATGATCCCTCCCAGTGATCGTGGCCATCACACCACGGGTGGTGCAGGCGGTCAATCCGTGACGGGATTGTCGAACCGCAGCCGCTCTGGCAAGTTAGCGCGCAGGGCGGTCGGAGGGGCTCGCCCACACAACTCGAGGGATGGGGTCGTCATGAGCTATTTCGTCACGGGCGCCACGGGATTCATTGGCCGTTACCTGGTCGGCAACCTCCTCAAGCGCAGCGGGACGGTCTATGTGCTGGTCCGGAAGGACTCGCAGAAGAAGTTCGATGCCATCGCCAAGAAAGCCGGCTGGGACATGAAGCGCGTGTCCGTGGTGCACGGCGACATGACCAAGCCGCGATGCGGACTCACCCCCGCCCAGCTGCGCACGTTGACCGGCAAGGTGAAACATTTCTTCCATCTCGCCGCCATCTACGATCTGACCGCCACCCGCGAGTCGCAGCAGGCGGCCAATATCGACGGCACCCAGCACGCGCTCGATCTCGCGGCCGCATTGAAGGCTGGCTGTTTCCACCACACCAGCTCCATCGCCGCCGCCGGCCTGTATCCCGGCATCTTCCGCGAGGACATGTTCGAGGAAGCCGAGGGGCTGGACGATCCCTACCTGCGGACCAAGCACGAATCCGAGGGGCTGGTGCGCAAGGAGAAGCGGATCAAGTGGCGCATCTACCGGCCCGGCATGGTGGTCGGCCACTCCAAGACCGGTGAGATCGACAAGATCGACGGGCCTTACTACTTCTTCACCCTGATCAAGAAGCTGCGTGAACTGCTGCCGCAGTGGGTACCCGTGCTCGGCATCGAGGGCGGGCGCATCAACATCGTGCCGGTGGACTTCGTCGCCGACGCGATGGACCACATCGCGCACAAGCCGAAGCTGGACGGGCACACCTTCCACCTGACCGACCCGGAACCGATGCGCGTCGGCGAGGTGCTCAACACCTTCTGCCGCGCTGGCCACGCACCGGAAATGACCATGCGCATCGATGCGCGCATGTTCGCCTTCGTGCCGGGCAGCATTCGCATGGCCGTGGGCAACCTGCCGCCAGTGCGGCGCTTCATCGGCATGCTGCTGCGCGATTTCAAGATCCCGAAGGAAGTGCTGAAGTTTATCACCTATCCCACCCGCTTCGACAGCCGCGAGACCGAGCGGGCGCTGAAAGGCACCGGCATCGCGGTACCGCGCCTGGACGACTACGCGTGGCGCCTGTGGGACTACTGGGAACGCCACCTGGACCCGGACCTGTTCGTCGACCGCTCCCTGAAGGGCAAGGTCCGCAACAAGGTGGTCGTCATTACCGGCGGTTCCTCCGGCATCGGCCTGTCCACCGCGCAGCGGGTGGCCGAGGCGGGTGCCACCACGATCATCGTTGCGCGCGGCGAAGAGGAACTCTTCAAGGCGCGGGACGAGATGAAGAAGGCCGGCGGCAAGGTGTACGCGTACACGGCCGACCTGGCGGACATGGCCGACTGCGACCGGCTGGTGAAGACCGTGCTGGACGAGCATGGTCATGTCGACATCCTGATCAACAACGCCGGCCGCTCGATCCGACGCTCCATCGAGCTGAGCTACGACCGTTTCCACGATTTCGAGCGGACGATGCAGTTGAATTACTTCGGCAGCCTGCGCCTGATCATGGGCTTCCTGCCGAAGATGACCGAGCGCCGCAAGGGCCACATCATCAACATCAGTTCGATCGGCGTGCTGGCCAACTCGCCGCGCTTCTCCGCCTACGTCGCCTCGAAGGCCGCGCTGGACGCCTTCAGCCGCTGTGCGCAGGGGGAGTTGTCGGGCAAGGGCATCAGCTTCACCACGATCAACATGCCGTTGGTGAAGACGCCGATGATCGCGCCGACCAAGATGTACGACAGCGTGCCCACGCTGTCCCCGGACGAGGCCGCCGATCTGCTGGTCAAGGCCATCATCGAGAAGCCCAGCCGCATCGCCACCCGCCTGGGTATCTTCGCCGCGCTGGTCAACGCCGTTGCCCCGAAGGCCTACGAGGTGGTGATGAACACCGCCTTCGAACTTTTCCCGGACTCGGCCGCCGCCAAGGGCGACCGCAAGGCGCTCAAAGAAGCGGCGCCCAGCCAGGAGCAGATCGCATTCGCTGCGCTGATGCGGGGCGTGCACTGGTAGGCACGGGCAGCGATCGTAGAGCCGAGCTCGCTCGGCTTCGCGGATTGTCGGTTGTCCCGGGAAGAGCAGCGGAGCGAGCTCCGCTCTACGGGGTCTGCGGATCGGTCCACCGCAACGGCACCGCCTGCATGTTCCGCATGTGCAGCGCCAGCGGTTCGATCCGCGACCAGAGGAACTCGCGCAGGTCCGCGTCCGCGACGGTCTCCGTCATGGCGCCGTGGAAGCAGGCCAGCCAGCCGCTGGCTTCCTCCATCCCGATCTGGAAGGGCAGGTGGCGCGCGCGCAGCATCGGTGCGCCGTGCTTCTGGGTGAACAGCGGGGGGCCGCCTAACCACCCGCTGAGGAATTCGAACAGTTTCTGCTCGCTGCCCTCGAGCGAGGCCGGATGCTGCGCGCGCACGGCCGCCGCTTCCGGCAGTGTGTCCATCAATGCATACATGCGCTGGGTCATGCGCCGCAGGCCGGCTTCGCCGCCGATGCGATCGTAGGGAGTCGGCGCGTGAGCGTCGGTCATCGGGTCGGGGCGTGGGGCGGGTACCGGATCATCGATCCGATCCTCGGCGGTGCACAGCGACGAAGTGTCGCGGTGCGGTGCCTCACATGTTCTTGCACTGGCGCCAGCGCACCGGCTCGCTGCTGCCCGGCGGCGGGTTGAGCTGCACGCGGGTGGTGCGCAGCGCGGGATAGCGCTCCAGCTCCAGGCAGATCCACGGCCAGACTTCCTTCTCGCTGGCGATGCGGTCCACGCTCAGGGTGAGCTTGGTCTGCCAGACGCCGCGGGTGATGCCGGGCGTCTTGGCGAGTGCCTTCAGCACCTCGCGCATCTGCGCTTCCAGTTCTTCCGCCGTGGGTTCCTTGAAAGGCCCCGCAGCCACCGGCCCGGCGCTGGTCGCGGGGGGCGCGGGGGCTGCCGAAACGGCCGGCGGAGGGGCGGGCGTGGCGCGCTCGACCGGCGCTGCGGGACCTTGGCCGGACCACGTTGCCATGGCGGCCGCGCCGAAGGCGACGGCGCCCAGCCAGGCGATGCCGATGTGGCGCTTGGCACGCGTCGCGGCGTAGGTCGTCACCTGTTCGCGCAGGCTCGGTTCGATCAAATCCACGACCTCGGGCCACAGGCGGGGGCCGTCGAGGACTTCGATGTTGTTGCCCTGTGCGGCATCGCGGCCTTCCTTCTCCACGTTGCCCTCGGTGGCGAGGATGCCGCCATGGGCCGTGCCCAAGCGGATGCTGGAGGCGAGTTCAAGCACAGGCGCGGCGGCGATCCGGTACGCGGAGCCGTGCTTGCACGACAGCAGCCAGCGTTCGTCCCCGCGGGACAGCAGGAAGGTGGATTGCGGCTCGCGCGACTCGTGCGGCTCGGGGCTGGCTTCGACCAGGCCGCGACGCTCCATGGCGGCGAGCACGAGCTTGGCGAACTCGCGCCAGCGCAGGCCCGACAGCGCATGCAGGCCATAGGACATTTCATCGTGGGGGCGGCGGGCCAGCCAAAGGTAGGCGGTTGCCGCCATGCCGGTCACCAGGGTGACGGCCAGGCCAAGGAGCCAGATGGACATGCGTCGAGCAGACTTTTTTTGTTATTCGAAGCCGCGATTCTACCCGGCGTGCCGGCGGAGTGTCTGGTGCCACGCCAGTCCGTGGCGACGGATGCGTGATCGACGGACATAGAAAAGCCCGCCAGTCCGAAGCCGTAAGGGGAGGGGAGCAAACGAACTTCGATGGACTGGCGGGCTGGAATGATTGTTACGCCATTCGATGCTGCCGCGCAACAAAAAATCGTTCAGGAAAACGCATGAAAAAGCCTATGCAACCTTATGGTGCAGCCTTCTTGCGCGTTGCACGCTTGGCGGGCGTTTTCTTCGCGGCCGGCGCCGGTTTTTTGGCGGCCGTGGTCTTGCGGGCCCGCGCCGGCGTCGCAGCCGGAGCGCCACCGAGCCTGCGCAGTTCGGCATTGAGCGCATCCACGCGATCGATCAGCGCCGAGAGGTCCTCGCGGCTCGGCACTTCCAGGCGACGCAGGGCGCGATGCACGCGCTCTTCGAAAACCTTTTCCAGCCGGTCCCAGGTGTCGGACGCGCGCTCGCGCGCCTGGCCCACGGTGCTTTCCACCGCATCGCGCATGGCCTGCGCCTTGCCGCCGGCGGTCTTGCGCGTGATCTGCTCCAGCGAGAGGCCTTCCTTCACCAGGGTCTCGAACAGTTTGGTGCCCTCGGCCTGCGCGCGACCGAAGGCGCCGACGCCCGCCAGCCAGACCTGCTGCGCGGATTCGCCGAGGCGCTTGGACAACTGTTCGGCCTGGGCCTGTAGGTGCTCGTTGCTGGAGGAGGAGGCAGAAGCGGTCTTCTTGCGTGCGGATTTCTTCAGCGTGGCCATGGCGTTCCGTCGGCAGTGTGGTGGTGGGATTGCGCGCCAGAATCGGAGCGCCGTCTAGAGTTTTCACACCAGCCGATGAGGGGCGTGTGACCGGGTCACGGGCGGCGGGCGGCCCGGCGGCTGGAAACCAACTGGTCCACGTCGTCCAGCGCGCGCCGCAGGCGCGCGGTGGTCTCGGTCATGCGCGGGGCCACGTCCAGCCCGTCGAGGATCGAGCGGTGGCGGTCGTTGACGATGTCCTCGTTGTAGCGGATGCCATGCGCCGCGAGCATCGGCTTGAGCACCGCGGCGCGCTTGCGCAGGTCGGCCAGGGTGTTGCGGTAGGCCAGCTGGCAGACGCGGTGGCGCGACGAGAAGCTGAAGAGGTTGGTGAAGAACAACTCGCTGTCGTCCGAATTCGGTTCGAACACCAACTGGTCGATATCCGGGTAGCGGTGCGGATACTTCTCCATGCCGATCTGCATGCGCGACTGCAGCAGCGTACGCAGCGTCTGCGACAGTACGGCGGGCAGGCCGCCGCTCGCCAGCCCGACCTGCTCGGCCTCATCGGCTTGCGGCGCCGCTTGATTGGCATCGAAGGGCACCAGCGGGTTGATGCCGATCATCAGGTCGATGCCGCGGTCCAGCACGGTGCTGGCGTGCATGGTCCGGCGCAGCGCACCGTCGAGGAAATGGCGGCCGCCGATCTCCACCGGCGGGTACAGGCCGGGCAAGGCGGAGCTGGCCTGCACGGCGCGCGAGATCGGGATGTCGTCCCAGCCTTCCTCACCGAAGCGCACGGCTTCGCCGCTGTCCAGGTCCACCGCCACCACGAACAGGTCCGCGTCCAGCGTGCGGAAATCGTTGCTGCGACCGCGGCGGCTGAAGATGTCGCGGAGGAAGCGCTCGACTTCCTCATTGTCGAAGATGCCGGTCGGCACCAGGCCGCCGAAACGCAGGAACAGGTCCGACCAGCGGGTGGCGCGGCGCGGATTGCGGACGAGCCGCGCGAGCCAGTCGGCATACAGTCCCGGCAGACTGGCCGCGCGCCGCAGGTACTCGCCAACGTTGGGGCGCAGAAAGGTCTCGGGCCGGAACTCGGCGTCATCGCTGGTGCCGGTGATGAAGATGCGGCACATCTCGGCGGTGCCCATCCGGTTGGCCAAGCCGGCAGCGAGGAAGGCGCCGGAGCTGACGCCCACGTAGCAGTCCATCCGGGTCAGGTCCAGGCCGTCAAGCGCTTCGTCCAGGGCCCGCAGCGCGCCGAGTTCGTACATGCCGCCGATGGGGCCGCCGCCGGCGATGGCCAGTCCGATCTTGCCGTTGTGGCCCCGTCGGCGCGCGCTGTGGATCGAAAGCATGTACTACCCGTGATGACCTTGCCGTCCGAGTGTAGCCGACCGGCCAGCGGCTTGCGGGGCGCCCGGCCGGCCCGGATCATGTCACCCATGGCCCGAGGAAATCCGCTGATCGAACGCGTGGGCAGGCGGCTGGCCTGGCACCAGGCGCTGCATGATCCGGTCATCGAACCCCGCAACCGCCTGCGTTGGCTGCCCGAGCTGCGCCGCTGGCAGGCCGCGCGGCTGGAGACCAGCTTCACCCACTTCCTGAACGACCCGAAGCGCCGGGCGGCGGCGATGTTCTTCCTGACCGACGTCTACGGCGACCACGACTTCAGCCGGCGCGACGCCAACGTGGCCAAGGTGATGCCGATGATGCAGCGGCTGCTGCCGGGGGCCGTGCTGGAGACGGTGGCCCATGGCATCGAACTCGGCGCATTGACCCATGCCCTGGACATGCGGATGGCCGAGGCCCTGCATCGGCTGGCACCGCAGCGCCGCAAGCTGGACGCCGAGTTGTACGGCCGCGCGTATCGCGAGGTCGGGCTACCGCGCCTGCGATCGCACCAGATCGACCTGATCGCCGAAGTCGGCGTGGGTCTGGCGCAGGCCGTGAAGACGCCCGGCGTGGCGACCCTGCTCAAGCTGTCGCGCGGACCGGCACGGGCGACCGGCCTGGGCGAGCTGCAGGGGTTCCTGGAGCGGGGATTCGCCGCATTCGCCGCGCTGGGCGACGGCAAGGCCTTCGTGCGCGATATCGAAAAGGCCGAGCGCGCCGTCTCGCGCCGCCTGTTCAAGGCCGACGCGGATCCGTTCCGCGATTAGTCGAACTTCTCGCTCAGCACCCGGCGGATCTCGGCTTCGATCGGCCCCTTCATCGCCGACAGCAGGAAGCCCAGGTTGGCCGTGACCCGCAGCTTGTCGGCCAACAGCGCGATCTTGCCTTCCACGCCGGAGCGGCTGAAGTTCAGCGTGTCGCCGTCCCAGTCGTACTCCATGTCGAAGCGTTCGGCCAGTTTCTTCGCGACGTCTTCCACCGCCTTGCGGGCCTGTTTCGGCGACTTGGAATGCGCGTGTTGGATATCGATGCTGGCCATGCGTGAGCTCCCTCGGTTCAACCGCTATTGTGCGCAGCCGCAGTGCGCGATGCCAAGCCGGGGCTGCCGTGCGCACGCCAACCTGATAGGCTCCTCCGGCGTGCAGAACCTCCGACTTCACTTCTCCAACCGCCGTTCGCCGGATCGTCCGTTGACCACGGGCGTGCACCGCATCGTGCGTGAAGCGGCGGGCACGATCGGCGTCGGTGACGGATTGCAGGGCGCGCTGCTCGCGCAGATCTGCGTCGACCGCCGGGGGCTGTGGTTGCAGGTGGCCAACGGCATGCGCGGCGTGCACATCAACGGGCGCCCGGTGCGTCGGATGGCCGTGCTGCGCCCCGGCGACGCGGTCTATGTGGAAGGCGTGGAGCTGCTGCTGCAGTCCGGCTTTCAGTCGGCCGCCGACGTGCGCGATGCCGATGCAGGCCAGGGCGATGCGCGGGTCGTCCTGCGCGGCCTGGGCGGCAAGTACCACGGCCGCAGCGTGTCCCTTGAGCATCCCTGCCTGGTGGGCCGTGCGCGCGACGCGCAGATCCGGGTGGACGATCCCGCCTTTGCCGAACGACACGCGCGCCTCGAACTGCGCGGCGACCGCGTGCTGCTGCGCGATCTGGGCTCGGCCGACGGCACCCGGGTCAACGGCGTGGCGTTGCGCGATGCGATGCTGGTGGCGGGCGATCAGGTGGTCTTCGACGCCCAGCACCGCTTCGTCCTGGAAGTGCCGTGGGCCCCGAGTGCTCAGGCGGCGGATGGCTTGCCGGTGGAAACGGGCGACAGCGCCGAAGCGTCCGAGCTGCCCATTCGCGAGCGCGTCCACGCCGCGCGACGGTGGCCCTGGCTGCTGCTCGCCGCGCTGCTGATGGCGGCCGCGCTCAGCGCGCTGCTGCTGTTCGGCGCCGGCTGAGCGATTTCCACAGGCGCCAGCCCAGCAATACCGCCAGGATGCCGGCATAGAGCAACGGCTCGCGGATGTCGGATTTCACCAGCCACCAGAAATGCAGGACGGCCAACACGCCGATCGCGTAGACGAGCTTGTGCAGCTGGCCCCAGCGCCGGCCCAGGCGGCGCATCCAGCCCTGGGTCGAGGTGATCGCCAGCGGCACCAGCAGCAGCCAGGCGGTAAAACCGACGGTGATGTAGGGGCGTTTCACGATCTCTTCGAAGATCTGCGTCCAGTAGCCGCGCAGGTCCAGCACCAGGTAAGCCGTGAGGTGCACCGAGGCGTAGAAGAACGCGTACAGGCCGATCATCCGCCGGAAGCGCAGCAGCACTGGCTGGCCGGTCAGCTGCCGCAGTGGCGTGATCGCCAACGCCAGCATCAGCAGCCGGAGGGCCCACAGGCCGGTGCGGTGTTCGATCTCGGCCACCGGATCGGCGCCCAGGGCGTCGCTACCGGTCCGCCAGACATCGACGAACTGCCAGGCCAGGATCGCCAGCGGCACGAGCGCTAGCGCATGGACGGCGGCCTTGGCGGCGACCAGGCCGGCGGAAGTCTTACGCATCGGCGCGGCTCAATACCACTTCTTCAGGTCCAGGCCCGCATACAGCGAGCCCACCTGATCCGCGTAGCCGTTGAAGAGCCGCGTCGGGATGCGCTCGGCGAACAGCTTGCTCTGCGTGCCGGCGATGCGCCGCTCGGTCTTCTGGCTCCAGCGGGGATGGTCCACATTGGGGTTCACGTTGGAGAAGAAGCCGTACTCGGACGGCTGCAGATCGTGCCAGGCGGTTTCCGGCATCTTCTCCACGAAACGGATCTCCACGATCGACTTGATGCTCTTGAAGCCGTACTTCCACGGCACCACCAGCCGCAATGGTGCGCCGTTCTGCTGCGGCAGCGGCTTGCCGTACAGGCCGGTCGCGAGCAGCGTCAGCGGATGCATCGCTTCGTCGATGCGCAGGCCTTCTCGGTAGGGCCAGTTGATGGAGGAATAGCGCACGCCGGGCATCTGCACCGGGTCGGCCAGGGTGGTGAAGGCGACGTACTTGGCCTTTGCGGTAGGTTGGAATTTTTTCAGTACTTCACCCAACGGCACGCCTAGCCACGGGATCACCATCGACCAGCCTTCCACGCAGCGCAGCCGGTAGACGCGCTCTTCCGGCGTGAGCCCCTTCAGCAAGTCCTCCAACGCGATGCGTCCCGGCTTAGCGCACTCGCCAGCCACCACCACGGACCAGGGCGAGGTCTTCAGCGTCTTGCGCGCGGTGGAGGGATCCGCCTTGCCGGTGCCGAACTCGTAGAAGTTGTTGTAGCTGGTGACGTCCTCGTAACGGGTCAGCGTCTCCGTGGTGCGGAACCCGGACCGTGCCTGCTCGGGCGTGACCGTCACCTTCGGCGGCGCGGGGGGTTCGGCCTCCGCGCAGCCGGCAAGGGCGAGGGCGGGCGCGGCGGCGAAGGCCTGCAGCAAGCGCCGCCGCTCCCGGTAGACGGACTCGTCGGTGATCTGCGAGGCAGGAATCCTGAGGGCGTCGCGCAGGGACATGGAATTCTCCGTCGAGGGGGGCGATAGCGATTGGACGTTTCCCGCGCCCGAAAATTCCCGCGGTCGCGATGCATACAAGCCTATACGCACCGCGGTGATCGCGGGATGCAGGACGTACGGGATTCATGCCCTGGCGTCCGCTTCGTTGCCCCTGCAACTGATGCGCTGCGGCATACTACGGGGCCTCCTGTTCAGGTGCCCCATGACACGCGCGTTCAATTTCAGTGCCGGTCCCGCCACCCTGCCCGAGTCCGTGCTGCGGCAGGCCCAGGCCGAGATGCTCGACTGGAACGGCATCGGCGCGTCCATCGTGGAAATCAGCCACCGCAGCCAGGACTTCATCGCGGTGGCGGCCGAGGCCGAGGCGGACCTGCGCCGGCTGGTCGGCATCCCGGACGACTATGCGGTGCTGTTCTTGGCCGGTGGCGCGACGACCCACCAGGCGCTACTGGCGCTGAACTTCGCCAGCCCCAGCCAGGTGGTCGACTACGTGGTCACCGGCCACTGGGGCAAGACCGCGATCAAGCAGGCCAAGCCGTACTGCATGGTCAACATCGCGGCCGATGGCGAGGCCGGCGGCTTCCACGACATCCCGTCGCGCGACAGCTGGAAGCTCACGCCCGATGCCGCCTACGTGCACATCACCGCCAACGAGACCATCCACGGCGTCGAATTCCGCGACACGCCCGACGTGGGCGAGGTGCCGCTGTTCGCCGACTTCAGCTCATCGATCGCCTCCGAGCCGCTTGATGTGTCGAAGTACGGCGTGATCTACGCCGGTGCGCAGAAGAATTTGGGCCCGGTCGGCGTCGCGGTGGTGATCATTCGCAAGGACCTGTTCGAACGCAGCGGCCAGCCGCGCGCCGACATCTTCGACTACCGCTCGCACGCCGCGCGCGATTCCATGCTCAACACGCCGCCGACCTGGAACTGGTACCTGGCCGGCCTGGTGTTCAAGTGGATGCTGGCCGAGGGCGGCGTGGCCGAATTCGCGCGCCGCAACGCGGTGAAGTCCTCGCTCGTCTACGGCGCCATCGACAGCTCGGGCGGCTTCTACCGCAACGACGTGGTGCCTGCCGCGCGGTCGCGGATGAACATCCCGTTCTTCCTGCCGGACGACACCCTCAATGCGCGCTTCGTGGCCGAGTCCAAGGCGGCCGGCCTGCTGGCGCTCAAGGGCCACAAGGCGGTCGGCGGCATCCGAGCGTCGCTGTACAACGCGCTGCCGGTGGAAGGCGCGCAGGCGCTGGTGCAGTTCATGCGCGACTTCCAGCAACGCAACGGATAAGTAGCGCTGTTGTAGGAGCGACGTGAGTCGCGACCGCCAACCTTCCGGTCGCGACTCACGTCGCTCCTACAAAAAGCATCTTCAGGGAATACGAAATATGGCCTCCAAACCCACCCCACCCAAGAAAGCCGCCAAGCCTGCCAAAGGCAAGAAGGCAGAGACGCCCCCCGCGCCCGCCCCCGTACTGTCCGACGTACGCGCCAAGATCGACGGCATCGATCGCCAGATCCAGTCGCTGATCGCCGAACGCGCCGTCTTCGCCCACCAGGTCGGCAAGGCCAAGGGCAAGCTGGCGGCGGCGGTGGAATACTACCGTCCCGAGCGCGAAGCCCAAGTGCTGCGGATGGTGGTGGACCGCAACGAGGGCCCACTCAGCGACGAAGTGCTGGTGCACGTCTTCCGCGAAATCATGTCGGCATGCCTGGCGCAGCAGGAGCCGCTGAAGATCGGCTACCTCGGCCCGGAGGGCACCTTCAGCCAGCAAGCCGTGCTCAAGCATTTCGGCCGCTCGGCGCACGGCCTGCCGCTGGCGAGCATCGAAGAGGTCTTCCAGGAAGTGGCCAGCGGCAACGCCGATTTCGGCGTGGTGCCGGTGGAGAATTCGGGGCAGGGCACGATCCAGATCACCCTGGACATGTTCCTCACCTCCGACCTGAAGATCTGCGGCGAAGTCGAGCTGCGCGTGCACCAGTTCCTGATGTCGCGCACCGGCCGCATCGACGACATCGAGCGCATCTACGCGCATCCGCAGTCGTTCGCGCAGACCGCCGGCTGGCTGCGCGCGAACCTGCCGAAGGTGGAGAAGGTGCCGGTGTCGAGCAACGCCGAGGGCGCGCGCCGCGCGCGTGGCAACGACGATGCCGCGGCCATCGGCGGCGAGAGCGCCGCCCACGTGTACGGCCTGAAGAAGGTCGTCATGAGTCCGATCCAGGACGACAAGGACAACACCACGCGCTTCCTGGTGATCGGCCGCAGCATCTTCCCGCCCTCGGGCCACGATCGCACCTCCGTGCTGGTCTTCATCCACGACAAGCCCGGCGCGCTGTTCGACGTGCTCAGCCCGTTCGCGCGCCACGGCATCAGCATGAATCGCATCGAGTCGCGGCCCTCGCACCACGCCAAGTGGGAGTACGGCTTCTTCATCGACCTGGCCGGCCACATCGACGACGAGGCGATGAAGCAGGCGCTTGCCGAACTGAAGCAGCACTCGGCGCAGATCAAGGTGTTGGGTTCATACCCCGTCGCCGTGCCCTGATCCGTTGCCCGGGCCCGCGCGCGGGCCGATGAACCCGAGAGACCTGATGAGCAGTAAGCAAGACTGGATCGCCTCCGCCGGCCGCGCGCTGGGCGGCACCCTGGACATCCCCGGCGACAAGTCGGTGTCGCACCGCGCGGTGATGTTCGCCGCACTGGCCGACGGCACCTCGACGATCGACGGCTTCCTGGAAGGCGAGGATACGCGCGCAACCGCCGCGATCTTTTCGCGACTCGGTGTGCGCATCGAAACGCCGTCGCCGTCGCGCCGCATCGTGCACGGCGTGGGCGTGGACGGGTTGAAGGCCGCGGACGGCGCGCTGGACTGTGGCAATGCCGGCACCGGCATGCGCCTGCTGGCGGGTTTGCTGGCGGCGCAGCCGTTCGACAGCGTGCTGGTCGGCGACGAGTCGCTTTCGAAGCGCCCGATGCGCCGCGTCACGGGTCCACTCTCGAAGATGGGCGCGCGCATCGACACCGAAGAAGGTGGCCTGCCGCCGCTACGCATCCACGGGGGGCAATCGCTCACCGGCATCGACTACACGCTGGAGGTCGCCAGTGCGCAGGTTAAGTCGGCAGTGCTGCTGGCCGGCCTGTATGCCGACGGCGACACCGTGGTGCGCGAGCCGCATCCCACCCGCGACTACACCGAGCGCATGCTGAAGGCATTCGGCGTGGACATCGAGTTCTCACCCGGCTTTGCGCGTCTGCGCGGCGGGCAGCGGCTGAAAGCCACCGACATCGCCGTGCCGGCCGACTTTTCGTCCGCGGCATTCTTCCTGGTCGCGGCCAGCGTCATCCCGGGATCCGAACTGCGCCTGCGCGCGGTCGGCCTGAACCCGCGACGCACCGGCCTGCTGCAGGCACTGCGCCTGATGGGTGCCGATATCACCGAGGAGAACGCCAGCGAGCACGGTGGCGAGCCGGTCGCGGACCTCGTCGTCCGCCACACACCGCTGCACGGCATCGAGGTGCCGGAAGCGCTGGTGCCGGACATGATCGACGAGTTCCCGGCGCTGTTCATCGCCGCCGCCTGCGCCGACGGCCCGACAGTCGTGCGTGGCGCGGCCGAACTGCGCGTGAAGGAATCCGACCGCCTGGCCAGCATGGCCGACGGCTTGCGCACGCTCGGCCTGCGCGTGGACGAAACGCCCGACGGCGCGACGATCTTCCCCGGCCCGCTGCACGGCGGCACCGTGGATTCCCATGGCGACCATCGCATCGCGATGGCGTTCTCCATCGCCGGCCAAGTCGCGACCGGCGAGGTGCGCATCGCGGATGTCGCCAACGTGGCGACTTCGTTTCCGAACTACGACGGCCTGGCGACGGGCGCGGGATTCGCGTTGCGCAAGGCGTGACGCATGATGAGGATTAGTGTGGGAGCGACGTAAGTCGCGATGAGGCCTTCCCGATAGTCTTTCGCGACTTACTTCGCTCCCACAGCAGCCGCATTTCCAGCGAAGAATAGAAAAGGGGGACGCCTGCCCGCGTCCCCCTTTCCTTTCCTCGTCAGCTCCGTGTACGAAGCGATACGGTACTTAGATGGGCTTGAAGTCCACCGGCACCTTCACGCTGGTGGCGATCGCCTTGCCATTGCGCATGGCCGGCTCGAAGCGCCACTGGCGCACGGCGTTCACGGCGGCGCGATCGAGATCGCGCTCACCGCTGCGCTCGACGACGCGCACGTCGATCGGATTGCCCTGGGCATCGACCTCGGCGAGGACGACGACGGTGCCGCCGACGCCTGCACGCAGCATCGAGGCGGGGTACTTCGGCTCGGCGTTGCCGGCCAGCGGACGGGCATCGCGGCTGATCGAAGCAGGACGCGTGGCCGCGGCGCGTTCGGCGCGCTTGCGATCAGCCGTGGCGGCCGCGCGCTCATTGGCCGGTGCATTCGCGGCATCATCCGCCACCGGGGCAGGCAGCGCGGCGACTGGTGTTTCATTGCCGGCATGGCGCGACTGCGTCCACCACACCAGGCCTGCTGCGGTGACCGCGAAGGCCAGCAGCATCAGCAACACGGGCGAGGTGGTGCGGCGCGGTTCGACCGTGGTGTCTTCGACGGTGTCCGGCGTGCGGTATTCGTTGTTCGTGGGCGTCGACATATGAACCTCCGTTTCGCGTTGTGGGTTCCGCGTTGGAACGGGGCCGAGTTTTTGCGCGGTGATGTTTGCGAGACGTGAGTGAGGGATGAAAGGAGCAGGTTGGAGTTCAGCTATCAGAACCGTCGTTCATGCGCGTTTATACGGCGTGAGGTCACGGGTTGAAGAACGCCAACAGCGCCATGAGAACGACCGGCGCGGCGGCGCCCAACCATCCCAGTGATATCGCGCATCCGCTATATGTTTCCGCGGGGATCTGTCCCTGCTCGAGCTGCGCGATCAACGCATCGATCTGCTCATCCTGCAGAGCTCGGTATTCGGGTTCGCGAAAACGGATATCCGCATCGTGCAGATAGAACATCACGATCTTCGGAAGATGCACGGTGGGGTGCCTCTCATGCATCCATGCGGTGAACCCGGGCACGACGGACATATGCCACGACCGCAGGCTCGCGTCGTCGGAAGGGTTGATGGACCTCAACCGCCTAAGCTCGGCGGCGATTTCTCTCAGAGCAGCATGGTGGTCGCTGAAGACGTCACCGCATCTTGAAATCAATCGGCACCGTCACCGCACCGACCACGGGCTGGCCGTCACGCTGCGCGGGCTGGAAGCGCCACTGGCGCACGGCGTCGACCGCGGCGCGGTCCAGGTCGCGGGAGCCGCTGCGCTGGGCCACGTCGACCGAGAGCGGCACGCCGTCGGTGCCCACTTCCACGCGCACCATCACCGTGCCCTGGTCGCCGTTGCGCATGGCGGACTGCGGATATTCGGGCGCCGGGGTCTGGCCCGGGATCGGCACCGGCACATCGCCGGGGGCGAGGGAGACGGCTTGGGTGGTCGGGGTGGCCTCTGTCGGTGCGACCGGCGCGGTGGCTTCTTCCACCGGCGTCGGCATCGGCGTTTCTTCCACCAATTGCGGGCGCTCGTCGCTGGCCGGGCGCGGGGCCGGCTCTTCCATGCCGCTGGCGCCGTCGCCGGTGGACAGCGGTTCGGGCAGCGCCTCGATGGGCGCGGCCTTGCCGGGGAGGGTGGGTTCGGCGGTATAGAACCCGTCGTCGCGGCTGGCCCACCAGACGATCACGAAGAGCAGCAGGCCGGCGCCGAAGGCGATGGCGGCGTTGCGCAGGGCGGTGCGGGGCAGGCGGAAGGTGAAGTGCGGGTCGTTCTGTTGCGGGGCCGACATGGGAATCACCGGTAAGGTCGCGGCGATTCTTGCACAGCCGGCGTTAAACGCACGGGCAGCCGGTCGCGATTGGGCGATAATGGCCGCTTCCCACGTCAGACCGCTGTTTCCATGCTCGATCCCGTCCTGCTCCGCACCCAGCCCGCCGAACTCGCCCTGCGCCTGAAGGAGACCCGTGGTTTCGACCTGGACGTGTCCCGCATCGCCGAGCTCGAAGCGTCCCGCAAGCAGATCCAGAAGCGCACCGAGGAACTGCAGAACCTGCGCAACACCCGCTCCAAGGCCATCGGCCAGGCCAAGGCCAAGGGTGAGGACGTGTCCGCGCTGATGGCGGAAGTGGCGGGCTTCGGCGACGAGCTGAAGGCCTCGGAAGTGAAGCTGGACGAGATCCGCGCCGAGATCGAAGCCATCGCCTTGGGCATCCCCAACCTGCCTCACGCCAGCGTGCCGGTGGGCAAGGACGAAGCCGACAACGTCGAGCAGCACCGCTGGGGCACCCCGCGCACGTTCGATTTCGAGGTGAAAGACCACGTCGAGCTCGGCGCCCGCCACGGCTGGCTCGACGCCGACACCGCGGCCAAGCTGTCCGGCGCGCGCTTCACCGTGCTGCGCGGCCAGCTGGCCCGCCTGCACCGCGCGCTCGCGCAGTTCATGCTCGACCTGCATACCAACGAACACGGCTACGAAGAGACCAGCGTGCCGGTGATCGTCAACGCCGATTCGATGCGCGGCACCGGCCAGCTGCCGAAGTTCGAGGAAGACCTGTTCGCCACCCAGCTGGGCGAGCACACGCGCTACCTCATCCCGACCTCGGAAGTGCCGCTGACCAATATCGTCCGCGACGAGATCCTCGACGACGCCCGCCTGCCGCTGCGCATGACCGCGCATTCGATGTGCTTCCGCTCCGAAGCCGGCAGCGGCGGCCGCGACGTGCGCGGGATGATCCGCCAGCATCAGTTCGAGAAGGTGGAGCTGGTGTCGATCACGCGCCCGTCGGAAAGCTACGAAGAGCAGGAGCGCATGACCCGCGCCGCGGAAACCGTGCTGGAGAAGCTGGGCCTGCCGTACCGCCGCATGCTGCTGTGCACGGGCGACATGGGCTTCGGCGCCACCAAGACCTTCGACCTGGAAGTCTGGCTGCCGTCGCAGGACATGTACCGCGAGATCTCGTCGTGCTCGAACTGCGAGGACTTCCAGGCCCGTCGCATGCAGGCGCGCTGGCGCAACCCGGCCACGGGCAAGCCCGAGCCGGTGCACACCCTCAACGGCTCCGGTACGGCAGTCGGCCGTGCGCTGATCGCGGTGATGGAGAACTACCAGAACGCCGACGGCTCGATCACCGTGCCCGACGCCCTGCGCCCGTACATGGGCGGCGCGGACCGCATCGCCTGATGCTGTAATCCTTCTCCCCGCGCGCGGGGAGAAGGTGCCGAAGGCGGATGAGGGGAGCTCTTCGCGAAGAAGCTTCCGTGCTCCGCTTGTAGACGCGCGCTCAGCGTCCAATGCAGCCGAAGCCGTCTGTCTCCGTTCGCCCCTCACCCGCCCTCCGGGCACCCTCTCCCCGCTTCGCAGAGAGAGGGAGCGTCATGCCTTCTTGGGGCGGCCCTTCGTCGCCTTCGCCACCTTGGCGCGCACCGCCGCGCGGCCCAGGTCGCGCAGCGCATCCTTGCCTACCCAGCGTCGCGCCGCGTCGTCGGATGCCGCCAACTGCGTCGCCACTGCGATCGCTTTCGCATGCAGCACGGCGTTGCGGTGGCCGATGGCCCTCAGCGCCCAGCTCACGCCCTTGCTGACGAAGTTGCGCGCATCGCCCGCGGCGGCGTCCACGTGGGTCAGCCCGGCGAGAAAGGGCGCATCGGGCGTGTGGCGGTCGTGCACCGCCAGTCCGGCCAGCAGCGCGAACGCCGCGCGTTTCTCGAATTCGCCACGCTTGCGCGCCCATGCGTCGATCCGCCCCCACGCGTGCGGGCTGCGGTCGAACAGGTGCAGGCATAGCGTGTCGCAGACCGCCCAGTTGTCGAACTGGCGGCACCAGCGGTCCATCTGGGTCGTGGTGAGCTGCGCGGGGTCGGCGACGAAGGCCACCAGCAGGCGCGCTTCGTAGATACCGCTCTCCCAGAGCGGCTGCGCCAGCGCCGGCTGGCGACCTATGCGTTTGCCCAGCGCCTGGATCTCGCGCATGGGCACGCCGAGGGCGTGGGTGTCGGGGATGCCGTACCGCGCCAGGCTGGCGCGATGCTCGGCGCTGGCGGCCGCCCTCAGCAGGGCGAGGGCGCGCGGGGAGTCGATCGGTTCCGGGGCAGGGGTCCGGGCGGGCATCGGCAGGTCGGCAGGACGGGTGCCGGCAGCATACCGGTCCCGTCCCCCGACCCGGGGACTCAGGCGGCCTCGCGCACCGGCGCCGGGATGCTGGCCAGCGCGGCTTCGATGGCCTGCGCCTTGTGCTCGGGCGAGTAGGCCACGCGCTCGGCGCGGATGAATTCCACGTCGGTGATGCCAAGGAAACCGAACACCTGCTTCAGATACGGCGCCACGAAGTCGATCGCGGTGCCGGCGTACTCGCCACCGCTGGCCTCGGCCACGATGACCTTCTTGCCGCCGGCCAGGCCGACCGGGCCGTTTTCGGTGTACTTGAAGGTGCGGCCGGCCACGGCCACGCGGTCGATCCAGGCCTTCAGGGTGGACGGCACGCCGAAGTTGTAGCGCGGGGCGCCCAGGACGATGACGTCGGCGGCCAGGAATTCCTGCATGGCCGCTTCGCCGGCTTGTGCGGCGGCGCTGTCGCCCCCACCCAGTACCGCGTTGGTCAGGTGGGCCAGCGGTTGGGCGTCGAGGTCGCGGTAGGTGACCTCCAGGCCGGGTACGCTGTCCTGCCAACGGGCTACGATGGCGGCGGTGAGCTGGCGGCTGACCGAGTTGTCGGCCAGGGCGCTGCTGTCGATATGCAATAGTTTCATGGAGTGTCTCCGGGGCGGATGCGGCCTCGACCGCGTTGGAGCGCACTCTAGGTTGTTGCATTAGTGGGATAAACGTGGTCTAACGTCACTGATCGTTCTACAGGCGGAACTATAAATGCAGCACGACCTCAACGACCTCTATTACTTCGCCATGGTGGTGGACCACGGGGGCTTCGCCGCCGCCGAGCGCGCCCTGGGCATTCCCAAGTCCCGCCTCAGCCGGCGCATCAGCCAGCTGGAAACCGACCTGGGCGTGCGCCTGCTGCAGCGCTCCACCCGCCGCTTCGCGGTGACCGATGTGGGCATGAGCGTGCACCGCCATGCGCAGACGATGCTGGCCGAGGCGCAGGCCGCGCGCGAAGTGGTGGACCGCCTCAGTGCCGAGCCGCGCGGCGTGGTCCGGGTCAGCGTCCCGGTGGCGGTGGCGCAGATGCAGTTGCCGAAGATCCTGCCGGCCTTCCTCGACAAGTACCCGAAGGTGCGCCTGCAGCTGCACGTCAACAACCGCCGCGTGGACATCATCAACGAGGGCTACGACGTGGCCCTGCGTGTGCGCGCCAAGCTCGACGACGACGGCAGCCTGGTGATGCGCAGCTTCGGCCAGATCCAGGAGTTGCTGGTCGCCAGCCCGAAGTACCTCAACCGCGCCGGCCGCCCGAAGGTGCCGGAAGACCTGGCCGACCACGTCACCCTGAGCATCAGCGAGGACGAGGCGCGCCAGCGGTGGGAGCTGCATGGCCCCAACGGCGAGGTCCGCCGGATCGAGCTCAATCCGCGCCTGGCGGGGTTCGACTTCCCGCTGCTGCAGTCGATGGCGAAAGACGGGTACGGCATCACGCTGCTGCCCGAGACGGTGTGCGCCGAGGCCGTGCGCAAGGGCGAGCTGGAAGTGGTGCTGCCGGAATGGAGCCTGCCGCAGGGCATCTGCCACGCGGTGTTCGCCTCGCGCCGGGGCATGTTGCCGGCGGTGCGGGTCTTCATCGATTTCCTGGCCGAGCACCTGCCGCAGCAGATCGAGTCCTCGCGCCTGGATTGTGGCGGCAAGTGTTCGGAAGAGAAGGAAAAGGCCATCGCCGTAGCCATCGACAACGCCAAGGCCGCCAAGGTGAAGAAAGCCTCGTAGGCCACGGCCGCGGGGTTCGTGCGAAAATAAAACCCGGCCTGCAAGGGGCCGGGTAGGGAACATGGTAGCGGGGGCAGGATTTGAACCTGCGGTCCGGCCTGCGAGTCCCGAGATGCAATACCGGAGAGATGGCCGAGTGGTTTAAGGCAGCAGTCTTGAAAACTGCCGTAGGTGCAAGCCTACCGTGGGTTCGAATCCCACTCTCTCCGCCAGATTAATGTGCAAGGCATTGATTTGTAAGTAAAATATAGAATTCTCTTTGCCGTTACCAGCAACGCTACCAACAACGAACTTGGTGTGGTTTGCTGGGGGCGTGCCTTACCATCGC
This sequence comes from Pseudoxanthomonas sp. G3, assembly GCF_057654715.1. Classification (NCBI taxonomy): domain Bacteria; kingdom Pseudomonadati; phylum Pseudomonadota; class Gammaproteobacteria; order Lysobacterales; family Lysobacteraceae; genus Pseudoxanthomonas; species Pseudoxanthomonas sp. G3. The sequence goes on along the minus strand of NZ_CM172805.1, from coordinate 2,239,253 downwards.
ACTAGCTATGGGGGCGGGGTTTGTCGTGAAGAAGAAGATTGAGTTCGGCCGCGTGCGTGTGCCCGGCACCTACTACGAAGACACCTTAGCCACGATGCAAAGGTTGCGCCCACAAGTCCCTGTTGTGGCCGATAACTTTCGCGCCAGGCGTGGCATATCAATGTGGAGTCAAGACACCTTCTCAGAATTCTTGGCCGATTACGAAGCCGAGAGAAACGAACACGACTTTCGCATCACCGCAGGCGACTTGAAATTCATGATGTTCTCTACGGGGAATCTGACCTTCTTTGAAGTCGAAGGTCCGAAAAGGGATGAGCTAGAAACAATACTGCGCCCTTACGAAAGAGATGCCGAGAAGTACACGTTGAGATCCGTTGTTGAACCCACGGTTTTCATTGGTCACGGCGGTAGTCCCGCGTGGCGTGAACTCAAGGAGCATCTCCATGAGAAGCATCACTACAACGTCATCACATATGAAAGCGGGGCCCGCGCTGGGCACGTCATACGCGACGTAGTGGACGAGATGGCTGCGAAGGCTTCATTCGCAATCCTTGTTATGACCGCAGAGGATCAGCAGGCCGACGGCACATACCGTGCGCGACAGAATGTCATTCATGAGGCCGGACTCTTCCAGGGGAAGCTTGGCTATGCTCGCGCAATCATGGTGGTGGAAGATGGCGTAGACGTGCACTCCAATGTGCAAGGAGTCAACTACATTGGATTCAAGCAAAGAATATCCGAGTCCTTTGGTGAGGTGGTCGCTACCTTGCGTCGTGAGTTCGGCAAATAGACTGGTGAATCAATGAGCGACCTCGTGCTGTTCGGAGTTCTGGTGTTGATCTTGATTGTCGCAGCTTGGGCTCTTCTGCAGTCGTTGGCGACCAGCCTTCGCATTGCTCGCATAGAGAAGTTTCTAGATCACATGGAGGGTCGGATAATTCTCCTTCAGCGGGAAGCGCAACGTGCGCATCTGAAAGAGGGTGTACTCCGGGAGGATCTTCCTTTCGTTCATGAAGTGCACTCTCCTTACTCGCAAACGGAAAGGGAGCTTCACGACCTTCTGAGTCGCGCCAGATCAAGGAGTCGTGATGCGTAGATATGTGAGAAGGAATCTAGAGGCAAGTCTCGCTGCCTTTGCCGGCCTTGCGATGCTTGCAGCAGTTGTTCTCTATGTGTATCGGTTTCATGGGAATCCTCCCGGTCAGCCGGATGATTGGGCAGCTTTCGGTGACTTCTTCGGGGGCGTCATCAATCCGGTGATCGGCCTAGCTACCGTTGTTCTTGTGGTTATAACTTTGAGGGTCACGCGCAAAGAAGCCGAAGATACGCGGAAGAAGATGGATGATCAGTTGAACCTAATGCGAGATGATCAGGTTCGCCAAGACATGAAGCGCAGGCTAGACGGACTTCTTGCCGAGTGGAATCGCCTTATGGAAGAGCCTCCCAATAGAAGGCTACTTGAGGGGATAAGCGCTACTGAGGACGGCCGCTATCGGACCTACAGAAAGCTGCTTGAGTCTGGGTCTATACACAAGCAGATATTGACGAAGAGCAGAGAGTACCGCGCTGAGCATGGACAGGACGCACAGTACGTCCACACCACTTGGCGCACCTTGCGATTTGACGTCATTCCATTGATCTATGAGATTGATGAAGTGTGTTCGCGATACGCGGCAGTCTCAACCACTCACGAACTTCCCAACTTTTACCGGAACAGAATTCGCAGGACCACGGAGACTCTGTGCACGGCTGGCTATGTCGATGAGAGTTTGAGAGAAAGATTTCGGGTTGGGTTTCAAAAGTGAAAAATAGGAAAGCCCCGCCTACCGGGCGAGCGAGTAGGCGGGGCTTGGATTGCAGCTTCCCGGCTAACTAGGCCGTTTCTGCTGGTGCGGTTTTTCTGAACCTGCGGCACTCACACCTAATCCGCATTGTCTGGTGCCACCGCCACGGCGTGGGTACCCCGACCCATAGAAGTTCACGCCGTGGCGGCGGCATGGCTACTCGCTTTCGTTCCTGCCCACGCGTAGCGTCGGCGGCGCTTTCGGCGTAGAGAATTTCCCGGAGCGCGACGCCTCGTCCATGGGGGCTAGCGAGATAGCCCCAGCTAGCGATCCCTCTCAGGAACGGTTGTAGGATCGGTCAATCCATACCGCGTCGGAGAAAAGCTTATGCGTCGTCTCCTCATGCTGGCGTTGCTCTTGTTGGCGGGTGTTGCATGGGCAGCCGAGCCACCCGCGCGTGTGGTGCTCATCGGCACCTATCACTTCAGCAATCCGGGACAGGATCAGGCCAATGTGGAGTCGGTGGATGTCACCGTGCCCCAGCGGCAGGCGGAACTGCAGGCCGTGACCGATGCCCTTGCCGCGTTCAAGCCGACCTTTGTCGGCGTCGAATGGCCTGCCGAGGCGGCGCGTGCGCAGTACGCGCAGTATCTCGACGGGACGCTGCCGCCCTCTCGCAACGAAGTGGTGCAACTCGGGTTCCGGCTGGCCAGGCAGGCGGGGCTCGAACAGGTCCACGGCCTGGATGTGCCGGGCGACTTTCCGTTCGAACCGCTGAGCGCATGGGCGAGCGCCCATGGAAAATCGGCCCATCTCCAGGCGTTGATGGCCCAAGCGCAGGGCATCACCGCGCGCATCACCGCGTTGCAGGCCACGCACAGTATCGGCGGCGTGCTGCGCGACATGAATACCCCACAGACCCTCGATGAGGCCGCGGGCTTCTACGCCGAGTTCCTCCGCTACGGCAGCGGCGAACAACAGCCCGGCGTCGAACTCAATGCGGCCTGGGCGAAGCGGAATTTCGCCATCTGCGCGCGCCTGCTGCAGGCGCTGAAGCCGGGCGATCGCGCGGTGGTGTTCTACGGCCAAGGGCACGTGCCGCCGCTGGCGGCGTGCCTGCGGTCGGCGCCGGGCGTGGAACTCGTCGACGCCGCCGGATTCCTGCCCGCTTACTGAGCAGGGTTTGGCGGGGCCGCAGAGCCGGTATGCTCGCTGCCTCCTGCGGCCCGGACATCGCCCTTGGACACACCGAACGCCTCCCGCATCCCGCGCGCACCCTGGCGCGTCGCCTTGGCCGTGCTCTACGTGGCGGCCCTGTCCGCGCTCGCGGTCACCGCGTCCATGACCTGGCGGATGTACTGCGAGGGATTCGGCTGCCTCGGCAAGGGCATCGCCTGGTTCGCCTGGACCCTCGGCTTCGCGGTGACGCTGCTGCTGGGGTGGGTCGCGCACAGGACGTACCGGGGCACATGGCACGGGATCGTCCGCTACCTGGTGGTGCTGCAACTGCTGGCCGGCGTGGCGCTCCTGGTTTACTGGCTCTGGCTGCAGTGGCGATTTGCCTGAGCCCGTAGGATGGGTTGAGCGGAGCGGCTTTCAACGGCGAAGCCGGTCTACCCATCAAGTCGGCTCCCCGAAGCCGGCCTCGTCAGATTCCGCGCAACCCCAATCCATGCCCAGCCTTCCATCGCTCACGAACCGGTGGAATGTCGAGTAGGGCCAATCCGACACCCGCGCCACACGTCCATGCTTCACCGGATTCCAGTGGATGTAGTCCACGTGGCGCGCAAGGTCGGTTTCATCGCGTATCAAGTGCTCCCAATACCTTCGTTGCCAGATGCCGCGTTCGCTCTTGTCGACGTGGCTGGCGCGTCGATGCTCTCCATGCGGTAGGTTGCGAGAGAACCACGTCTTGATAAGGCGCCAGCGAAGTGGAAAGTCGGCGTCGCCCGGTGGCAGCTTCCAGACAGCATGCAAGTGATCGGGTAGGACGACCATCGCGTCGATGTCGAACGGGTGCCGTTTGCGGGTGTATCGGATGGCGTCGCGCAGTAGGTCGATGTGATCGACCAGCAAGGTGGCCCGCCGGTCGGCGAGATTGACGGTGAAGAAGTAGGTGGCGCCCGGGATGAAGGCGCGGCGGTAACGGGTCATCCTTGACCTCATGAGTCCAGTTGATGGGTATCGCGTTGCTCAACCCATCCTACGCTGACCCCTACGACCATCCGCTACCCCATCCCAGCACACCCGCCCGCTAGACTGCGGCATCGCCCGACCGGATGCCCGCCCCGCATGAAGCTCACCCCCACGCCGATCACCGCCGCCATTGCCGGTCTCTTTGCCGGCATCGTGATGCCGTGGGTCTGGCCGCGACTCGGGGACGAGACCTTGAACTGGGTGTTCGCGTTCCTGCTGGTCATCGCGCTGCCGATGCACGTGCTGGTGGTCGGCTTCAACCCGCCTCGGGAAGCGGGGCAGGGGGGATTGAACAGCGCGCTGATCAAGCGCGTGGCGATCTGGCTGGCGTCGGCGGTGGCGGCGGTGGCCCTGATGCGGATCCTGTCGCTGTAACACGGCTCGGTGGGGCCCATCGAGCCTTTTAGCCTCTCGCGCCAGTCTTAGTGAGAGAAGAACCAGTCTTTTTGCCTCTCGCGCCAGTCTTAGTGAGAGAAGAACCAGTCTTTTTGCCTCGCGCGTCAGTCTTAGTGAGAGACGAGCGAGTCTTTTTGCCTCTCGCGCCAGGCTTAGTGAGAGAAGAGCGAGTCTTTTTGCCCTTCGCGTCAGTCTTAGTGAGAGATGAGCGAGTCTTTTTGCCCCTCGCGTCAGTCTTAGTGAGAGACGAGCGAGTCTTTTTGTCTCTCGCGCCAGCCTTAGTGAGAGACGAGCGAGTCTTTTTGTCTCTCGCGCCAGCCTTAGTGAGAGAGGAGCCAGTCTTTCTGCCTCTCGGGTCAGGTTATGTGTGAGTAGAGGGACCGCCGGGGGCAAAATGGCTGGGGCATGACCTCTGGCGCTTAAGCCGTCCGCTCCGGTCCGTATGATTCAACTCACATAAGGAGGGGTCATGCGTCCACTGTTCGGAGTCTGCCTGCTCGCCATGCTGCCGTTCGCCGCGTCTGCGGCCGAACCCGTGCCGCATCCCATCCCCCGCCGTGCCGCGCTCGATGCCGAAGTGGCCCAGGCCATGACCGCCGCCCAGGCCAACGGCCTGGCCATTGCCGTGATCGACGACGGCAAGGTCGTGCACGTGGCCGCCTATGGCCGGCGCAACGCCCAGGGCGACCCGCTGCGGACCGACACCGTCATGTACGGCGCCTCGCTGACCAAGGCTGTGTTCGCCTGGACCGTCATGCAGCTGGTCGATGAGGGCAGGCTCGACCTCGACCGTCCCATCCACGAGTACTTCCCCAAGCCGCTCACCGACTATCCCGCCGAGGACGCCTACGGCCCCTGGCCGGACCTCGCCGGCGATGCGCGCTGGAAGACGATCACCGCGCGCCATCTGCTGACCCACAGCAGCGGCTTCGCCAACTTCGCCTATCTCGAACCGGACGAGAAACTGCGCATCCACTTCACCCCGGGAAGCCGCTACGCCTACTCGGGCGAGGGCCTGATCCTGCTGCAGTACGTGATCGAACGCGGACTGGGCCTGAACCTGGGGCAGGAAATGCAGCGCCGCGCGTTCGACCGCTTCGGCATGCCGAACACCAGCATGATCTGGCGCCCGGACTTCGCCGCCAACCTGGCCGATGGTTGGACCGAGGACGGCACTGTCGAGCCGCATGACGAACGCAGCCGCGTGCGTGCCGCCGGTTCGATGGACACCACTATCGCCGACCTGGCGAAGTTCGCCGCGGCCTTCGTCAACGGCGAAGGCCTGTCCGCCGCGAGCGCCGCGGCGATGACCACCGCACAGCTGCCGATCACCACGCGGTCGCAGTTCCCCACGCTGCAGGACGAACTGCCGATCGCCGAGCGCCGTCAGGATCTCGCCGCCGGCCTGGGCGTGGTGGTGTTCGACGGCCCGCAGGGGCCGGGCTTCTTCAAGGGTGGGCACAACGATTCCACCGGCAATACCTGGGTGTGCGTGCGCCAGCGCAAGCGCTGCGTGGTGATCTTGGGTAACGATGTGCGGGCCGAACGCGCGTTCCCACGCCTCACGGCCTTCGTGCTGGGCGATACCGGCGTCCCGTGGACATGGGAATACGGGGCCAAGCAGTTCGTGCCTTGACGCATGCGCGGTCTCGCCGCTGACGCGGAACGCCCCGCGGCTCGGGTAAAGTGCGCACCGAATCGCCGCGCCGTGTCCCGCTAAGGACACGACACCCTGGGGGAGGGCAGGCGGGCGTTCTTCCATCGTGTCGGCGGTGTCGAAGGGGGCAGGTTGATCAGCGTGGCGGGCAGACAGACCGAGGGGGCCGCAAGGCCGCACCGCGTGCGCATGCGTGCGTGGCGCGTGCTGCTGGCGTGCGCGTGCCTGCTGCTCGCGCCGCTGGCGCAGGCGCTGGACGCGCAGCGCCAGATCGCCCAGTTCCACCACACGGCGTGGACGGTCCGCCAGGGCGCGCCGGGCCAGATTACCGCGCTCGCGCAGACCGCCGACGGCTACCTGTGGCTGGGCACACAGGTCGGGTTGTACCGCTTCGATGGCGTGCAGTTCGAACGCTACGAGCCGGCGGACGGCCAGGCCTTTCCGGCCACCAGCGTGTCCACGCTGTATGCGACGAAAGACGGCGGGCTGTGGATCGGCTTCCGCTACGGCGCGGTGAGCTACCTGCGCGAGGGCCGACTGACCCATTACGGCGAAGCGCAGGGCCTGCCGACCAGCACGGTGTTCCGTTTCGCCGAAACCCCCGATGGCCGCCTGTGGGCGGCGACGTTCAGCGGCTTGGTCTATCTGCGCGAAGGCCGCTGGCATCGCGTCGAAGCCGCGTGGCGCGCGCCCGGCGCGCAGGCGCGCTCGGTGTTCACCGATCGCGACGGCGCGTTGTGGCTGGCGACGGAAGATGGCTTGGCCCGCCTGCGCAAGGGCGCGCGCGTCTTTGAGACGCTGGACGTGCGCGTGGGCCGGATCAGCCAGATGGTACAGGCCGCCGACGGCAGCCTGTGGGTCGCCGAGAACGAAGGCGGCGTGCGCCGCGTGCCGCTCGACGGCGTGGCCGTTCCACCGACGATCACCGCGCCGTCGGCCGGCTTGTTGTTCGACCGAGACGGCACGTTGTGGGCCAGCACCATGGGCGAAGGCCTGCAACGCCTGGCGCGTCCGCTGCCGCCGGCGCGCAGCGGCGGATCAGTGGAGCGTTTCCGTCAGGATGACGGTCTCAGTGCCGACTACCTGCTGCCGGTGCTGGAAGACCGCGAAGGCAATGTCTGGGTAGGCAGCAGCCGCGGCCTGGACCGGTTCCGCCACACCCAGGTGATCCCCGCGATGCTGCCGGATGGCGCGCAGGACTTCGCCATCGTCACCGCCGCCGACGGTACGTTGCTGGCGGGCAGCCGCAATCGTCCGCTGATGGCGCTCAATGGCGGAGCGTTGCGTTACCTCGACCTGCCGCCACCGATCACCGCGGCACACCGCGACCGCGCGGGCACGGTGTGGCTGGGCGGGCCCGGCGGGTTGTGGACGCTGCGCGACGGAGGCATCGCGCCGGTCACGCCGCTGCCGGTGTCCGGCTATTCCGGCGTGCAGGCCATCGCGCACGGCGACGACGGCGTGCTGTGGGTGTCGTTGAACACGCCCGGCATCCATCGCCTGGCGGACGGACGCTGGCAGCACCTGCGCGGCCGCCCAGGGCTGCCGCCGGGCTCGTCGCCGCTGGTGATGCTGCCCACGCGCGATGGTGCGGTATGGATGGGCTATGCGCGCGACCAGATCGCGATCCTGCGCGGCGACGACATCCGGGCGCTGGGACGCGAGGATGGCCTGGCGGTCGGCAATGTCACCGCCTTGCTGGAAAGCCGCGGCGGCGTGTGGATCGGTGGCGAGCGCGGGTTGGCGCGCGCTGCCCGCGGCCGCGTGCGCAGCCTGCCGCCGAGCCCCGACAGTCCGTTCACCGGCATCACCGGCATCGTGCAGACGCGCGCGGGCGATCTGTGGTTGAACGGCGCACGCGGCGTGTTGCACGTGAAGGCCGTCGACGTGGCCACGCTGTTTGACACGCCCGCGCCGCGTTACGAACTGTTCGATTTCCTCGACGGCATGCCCGGCGTGCCGGCGCAGTTCCGGCCGATTCCGACGGCCGCGGAGGGCGGTGATGGGCGCCTGTGGTTCGCGACCACCAGCGGCGTGGTGTCGATCGATCCGGCGCGCATCCACCGCAATCTGCTGGCGCCGCCGGTCTCGATCCTCTCGCTGGCGGCCGACGGCCAGACCCACCGCGTGGGCGCCGGCGTGCTGCGCCTGCCGCCGGGCACACGCAACCTGCAGATCGCCTACACCGCGCTGAGCCTGTCGATCCCGGAGCGCGTGCGCTTCCGCTACAAACTGGACGGCTACGACACCGAATGGCAGGACGCCGAGACACGGCGCACCGCGTTCTACAACGATCCCGGGCCGGGCACGTACACCTTCCGGGTGATCGCCGCCAACAACGACGGTGTGTGGAACGAGGTGGGCGCCACGCTGCCCGTGGTGATCGCGCCGAGGTACTACCAGACCACGTGGTTCGTCGTGCTGTGCGTGCTGTTGGGCGCGACCCTGTTGTGGGTCGCCTATCTGTTGCGCCTGCGCCACCTGTCCGCGCAGATCCGCGCGCGCCTGCACGAGCGCCACCACGAACGCGAGCGGATCGCCCGCGAACTGCACGACACCCTGTTGCAGAGCGTCCAGGGGCTGATCCTGCGCTTCCATGCGGTGTCGCAGTCGCTCGGCCGCGACGCGCCCGGCCACGCGGCGATGGAGCGCGTGCTGCAGCGGGCCGACGATGTGCTGGCCGAGGCCCGCGACCGCGTGCTGGACCTGCGTCGTGCGCGCATGTCGGGCGAGTTGTCCGAGGCGCTGGCCGCCCTGGGCGAAGACCTGGTGCCGGAGCACGCGGCCGAGTTCCGGCTCGAGGTCGAAGGCGAGCCGCGGGCACTGGATGCGCTGGTCCGCGACGAGCTGTACCGGATCGCGCGCGAGGCGGTGTTCAACGCGTTCCAGCACGCGCAGGCCGCGCATGTGGAAGTGGACCTGGACTATCAGCACGACGCGCTGCACCTGCGCGTGCGCGACGACGGCGTCGGCCTGCCCGAGGCCGTGCGAAGAGCCGGCGGTCGTCAGGGCCACTGGGGCCTGTACGGCATGCGCGAGCGCGCGCAGCGCATCGGCGGCACGTTGGTCCTCGCGTCCACCGATGGCGCGGGCACGACCGTGTCGCTGCGCGTGCCCGCCAGCGTGGCGTATCGCACCGCGCCGCCCCGTCCGTCGCGCTGGCCGCGGTGGTGGCGCCGGCGACGACGCGGGTGACGGATGCGCTGATCAGTCCAGGCGTGCCAGCAGCGCCTTTGCCACGTCCGCGGCGGAGGCCGGATTCTGTCCGGTGATCAGTTCGCGATCGACGACCACGTTGGACTGCCACGGCTGCGTATTGCTGCGGTAGTCCACGCCGGCCCACTGCAGCGCGCTCTGCGGGTAGAACTTCATCGTGCCGCCGTTGAGCAGGCCCTTTGCCTGTTCTTCCTCGTCGTTGCTGATCACGGTGACGCGGTAGCCGGCGTAGATCCACTGCGGCGACGGCGTCGCGCGGCCATCGCGCTCCATCTGGCGCAGGAAGGCCGCATTGTCCGGCAGGGTCGAGAGCAGCGCGATGGGGCCGTGGCAGACCAGCGCGGTGGGCTTGCCCTGCGCGTGGAAGTCGCGGAGCAGGCGACCCAACGCGGGGCTGGCCAGCAGATCCTGCATCGGCGCATGGCCGCCCGGGATGTAGACGGCATCGAAGGCGCCGTAACCGATCTGCTCCACGCGGGCCAGGCTGAGCACGGGCGATCGGGTGGGGGAGGTCAGCGCCAGCTGTGCCAGCAGGTCCTCGTGCGCTTTAAGTGCGGCGGCATCGTTGCCGAAGTACGCCTGGTCGAGGGAACTGCGATCGACCGTGGGCGCCCGGCCTTGCGGGGTGGCGAAGGTGACCTGGTGGCCGGCGTCGCGCAGCGCCTTGACCGGCTGCATCAGCTCGTTGAGGTAGAAGCCGGTGGGGTAGACCCGGCCGTCGCGCAGGTCCAGATGGTCGGCATCGGACAGGACCACCAACACGTTGGCGGCGTGGGCGTGGACGGCGCCGAGGGTCAGCAGCAGGGCTGCGGCGAGAGGGGCGAGGCGTTTCATGGCGATCTCCAAGGGGGCGGGGGGGCCCGGAATGGCGCGCACTTTATTCCCTGCGAATGAGGCGATAAATTGGGCTCGCGGGAAATCATCTGTTCTCATGAGGCAATAATGGCGCGCCGATTCGATCATCTGGCCGACGTCGAGGCGTTGGTGGCCGTGGTGGATCACGGCTCGCTGACGGCCGCGGCCGTGGCCTTGTCCACGACCCCGTCGGTGGTCAGCCGGGCGATCGCGCGGCTGGAAACGCGGCTGGGTAGCCAGCTATTGCGGCGGACCACGCGCCGGATCGGCCTGACCGAAGCCGGACGCCTGTACGTGGAACAGGCGCGCGCGGCCTTCCTCCTGATCGACGATGCCGAACGCGCGGTGCAGGGCGAGGCCGGTACGTTGACCGGGCAGGTGCGGATCAGCGTGCCCACCACCTATGGGCACTACCGGTTGCCGGCGTTGCTGGCCCCGTTCGTGCAGCGGCATCCGCAGGTGCGCGTGGAAGTGAACATCGCCAACCGCAACGTGGACCTGGTGGCCGAAGGCTTCGACCTGGCGATCCGCCTGGGCGTGCTGCCGGACAGCGGGCTGGTGGGGCGCCTGCTGGAGCACGCCACGTTGAGCGTGGTCGCGTCGACGGATTACCTGGCTGCGCAGGGCACACCACGCTCGCTCGACGAACTCTCCGCGCACACCTGCCTGCCGTTCGTGCTGCCCAGCAGTGGTCGCGTGTCGCCCTGGCTGTTCCGTGCGGAGGGCGAAGACATCGAATGGATACCCGCTTCCCGCATCGCCGTGTCCGACGACGTGCTCGGCGTGGTGTCGTTGGCGCAGTCCGGCGTGGGCCTGTGCCAGACCTACGATTTCATCATCGATGCGGCGATCGCGCGCGGTGCGCCCCTGGTGCGCGTGCTGCCGCAGCTCGCCGGGCGCGCGCGACCGTTCTCGCTGATCTACGCACCGCATCGCCGTTTGTCCGCGGCATCGCGCGCGCTGATCGAAGCGTTGGTGGAAGGCGCGTCGCGCACGGCGTGATCTGCGGTGCGGCGCGCCAGCGCCGGGAAAGAAGCGGGTTTTTCCGCGCGTCGTTGCACAGGCGATGGCAGCGGCAAGGTAAACGCAGAGAAGCAAATCTCCCTCAGCGCATGCATGCATTTACCTTTGACACGCGATGCCTGCGTGGTGATAGTCAGCTCACAGGAACGGGGGACGTCGACATGCGCAGTCTGCTGATACGGAGCATGGGATGGTTGCTGATCGCCGCCACAGCGCTCGTCTTGCTGGGCCTGGCCCAGGCGCCGGAGCTGTGGGCAGGCGGCCCGTGAGGCGCATGCGTCGCGCAAAAGAAAACCCGATCAAGCGCGATCGGGTCTGAAGGGGGAGTCCCCGGCACCGGCAGCCTGTTTCCGTTGCAGATCGGCCATGCCTGGCCTGTGCAGGGCGTGCCACCGGGGACAGCGCCATCGTCGCGGATGTGAGTCACATTGGCAGTCGGGAGCAACCCCGACAGGGCGTAGGAAAATTCCTACGCACGCCGCGCCTCATGCGAACAGAGCGTTGATCGCGCCGTAGCCCATGGCGTGGGGATCGGGCAGGGCGGTCCGTGTGCCATGCAGGAACGCGTCCATCTGCGCGCCGACATGACCGAATGCGGATTCGGCCAGGGCGGAACCGGCACTGATGCGGCGCACGCCCCACGCCGCCAATGCGTCGAAATCACGCAATTGCGGGCGCAGCATCACGTTGAGCGGCACGCCGCAGCCCGCGGCGAGTGCGCGGATCTCGGCTTCCTCGACCACGCCGGGCACGAACAGCCCGTCCGCACCGGCCTCGCGATACTGCGCGGCGCGTGCGAGCGTTGCAGCGACGCGGGTCGATTCCGGGACGAGCCCGCGCAGGTAGACGTCGGTGCGCGCGTTGATGAAGACGTCGGTTCCGTGCCCCTCGCAGGCATGGCGGATCGCGCGGATTTTCGCCGCCAGCAGGGCCGGATCGCCGCTGCCGTCTTCCAGGTTGATGCCGGCCGCGCCGGCCTGCACGACGCGCAGCACTGTGGCGGCCACGCGGGCCGGGTCGTCGTCGTAACCGCCTTCGACATCGACCGTGAGGGGGACGTGGATCACCCGTGCAATGCTGGCGACCGCATGCAGGAGCGCGTCGACCGCAAGCCGGTCGCCGTCGGGATAGCCCTGCGACCAGGCCAGGCCGGCACTGGTGGTGGCGATGGCGGCGGCGCCGTGGTGTTCGGCGAGGCGGGCGGTGCCAGCGTCCCAGACGTTGGCCAGACGGAGCAGGCCATGCTGGTGAAGGTGGCGGAAGCGGGCGGCGGTGTCGGCGGTGGGCATGGTGGCGTCCGGTGTGGGAAGACGCACAGCCTGCCATGTCCGCCCATGGCGGTCTCACCGTTTGCGGACAGCAACCCCGGACGGCGGCCCGCGGCTCAGGCGCAGAGCCGCCAGCCGTTGAAGAGCCGCCAGCGGCCGTCGCCGCCTTCGATGTTGATCGCGAAATCCAGCCCCTGCTGATGGCGCTGGTTGGCCAGTTTGACGGCGTACGTGAGAGCGGCGCCGCGCGTGGTGAAGCGCAGCGGCGGCGACTCGTTGATCGAAAGCTCGTACGTGCCGTCCGCGGCGGGCGTATTGAACAGGTCGAAGGTCATCATGAGCGCGGTGCAAGCAGGTGTCTTTCGAGCACGGTAAGCGTGGATTTGTGACGCCGGTGCGAATTCAGGCTGACCTGTTCGCGGGGATTAAGCGATGTCCAGCCCGTGTCAAGAAACCGTGCAATCCGGCTGAACGATCTACACGCCGTCTTCGCATCCGGCTCCGTAAAACACGCGCAGTGGTCGGGCCGACGGATCCACCCCCTCTGTCTCCCGGAACACCCTGCTACCGAGTCGCGAGACTGACACCCAGGGCCCCACGAGAGGACCGAACGCAGCGCACCGGACACCCCCTGTTCCCATGCTGCGCCTGGCGGTGGACCGCGAGTCCGACACCGTCGCCGCCCGGAGAGCCAGGCGTGTTCTCGATCACAACGGCCCCTGCGGGGGCCGTCGTCTTGTCGCCCGATTTCAGCGCGCCTTCACGCCCGCATCCCACGTCCGCAGCCCTTGCTCGACCACACGCAACGCATCGTCCACGCGCTGGCTGTCGAGTTCGGCGGTGGTGTCGCGTGGGCTGTGGATCACCTGCATCACCTTCGGCACCTGCGCAGGCTTGCCCCCGCCGAACACCTCGAGGATCGGACCGATCTCATCGCCTCCGACCAGCGAGAACGACACCGCCGGCCAGCCGGCCTTGAGGAAGGCCAGGTGGTCGGTGGGCGGGTACTTGTCCCCGGGCTTGAAGGCGAGCTTTTCGTACTCGCTCGCCGCGCGCAGCGAGGCGACCAGCAGGCTGTCGCCCTGCGGCGACATCATCCACAGCGTGTCGCCCCAGCCGAAGACGTCGAAGTTGACGTACAGCGCGGGCTTTTCGCGGCCGGTCGTCGCCACCCAGGCGCGCGAACCGAGCAGGCCTTTCTCTTCGAGGTCCCAGAACACGACCTGCACGCGGTGATGCGCCAGCGGCGCGGCCTTCAGCACGGCGGCCAGTTCCAGCACCGCAGCGACGCCGGACGCGTTGTCGGTAGCGCCGTGGCCGACGTCGACCTGATCGTAGTGCGCGCCGATCAGCAGCAGCGGCGCATCCTTGGGACCGCCAAGATCCGCCACGAGGTTCTGGCCGGCCTGTCCGTCCTGTTCGAAAGCCTCACGCTTCCACGCAATGCCGAGCCTGTCGAGCCGCTTGCCGATGGCGTCACCGCGCGTGCGAGTGTCGGCGTGGGCGCTGATGTCGCCGACCTGGGCCTGCCATCGTTCGGAGACGGTATCGGCCCAGGCAGGGCTGGCGGCGAGCAGGGCGAGCAGCAATGCGGCGCGCAGGCGGACGTTCGGCATAGGGGTTCCCCGTTGGAAAGCGCGAGTATGCCGCAGCGCCGGCGGTGCCTCGATAGTCCGGAATGCATGGACCGACCGGCCGCCGATAGAATGTTAATTGCGTGGCGCGGGACGGCCACCTACGCTCGACCCGAGACTCCAGGTAGCCGCCCCCCATGACCATCCGCGTTTTCCTCATCGACGACCACGCCCTCGTACGCACGGGCATGCGCCTGATCCTGGGCACAGAGACCGACATCGAAGTGGTCGGCGAAGCCGAGACGGGCGAAGCCGCGTTGCCGCTCGTGCGCCAGCTGAAACCCGATGTCGTCTTGTGCGACCTGCATCTGCCCGGCTACAGCGGCCTGGAAGTCACCGAGCGCATCGTGCGCGCCGACATCGGCGTGCGCGTCATCATCGTCTCGGTGCTTGAGGACGGTCCGCTGCCGAAGCGCCTGCTGGAGGCCGGCGCGTCTGGCTACCTGGGCAAGGCCGGCGACGCCACCGAGCTGATCCGCGCCGTGCGCGATGTTGCCCGCGGCAAGCGCTACCTGGGCAGCAACGTCGCGCAGAACCTGGCGCTGCACACCGTGGGCGGCGACGCGTCGCCCTTCGATGCGCTCTCGCCGCGCGAACTGGAAGTTGCCATGCTGCTCACGCAGGGCATGCGTCAGGAAGAGATCGCCCGCCGGCTCAACCTCAGCGCGAAGACGGTCAACACGCACAAGACGCGCCTGTTCGAGAAGACGGGCGTGCAGGACAACATCGCCCTGGCGCGCCTGGCCGCCCAGTGGGGCCTGATGGACCCGACCCGCGCGCTGTGATCGCTGGTCGGGATGGCGCCGCCGCTTGCCGTCATTCCAGCGAAGGCTGGAATCCGTTGCGCGGCGAGCCGCAGGGTGAAGCAAGAGCAAATGGGTCCCAGCGTTCGCTGGGACGACGTGGCTGGCCTCTGAAGGTCGACGTGCCCTGAGGTCGTCATTCCAGCGAAGGCTGGAATCCATTGCGTGCGAGCCACAGGGTGAAGCAAGAGAAAAATGGGTCCGAGCGTTCGCTGGGATGACGTGGCGGGCTTCCGAAGATCGACGTGCCCTAACGCCGTCATTCCAGCGAAGGCTGGAATCCATTGCTTGGACTAGCCGCCGTGGATGGAGCAAGCGCAAATGGGTCCCAGCGTTCGATGGGACGACGTGGGGGGCTTCGGAAGATCGACGTGTCCTGACGCCGTCATTCCAGCGAAGGCTGGAATCCATTGCGTGGCTAGCCGCAGGGTGAAGCAAGAGCAAAATGGGTCCCGGCGTTCGCTGGGACGACGTGGCGGGCCTCTGAAGGTCGACGTGCCCTGAGGTCGTCATTCCAGCGAAGGCTGGAATCCATTGCCTCTACTAGCCGCTGTGGGTGGAGCAAGCGCAAATGGATTCCAGCGTTCGCAGAGACGACGTGGCGGGCTTCCGAAGATCGACGTGCCCTAACGCCGTCATTCCAGCGAAGGCTGGAATCCATTGTGCGGACTAGCCGCCGTGGGTGGAGCAAGCGCAAATGGGTCCCAGCCTTCGCTGGGATGACGTTATGGTCTCGGCAGCGTCGCCTGTTGCGGAGGAATCCACCGTCTTCATAACGACACTGGCCGCTTGCGCGGCCAGTGTCGTCGAGCATCGTGAAGCAGCACGCGTCAGGCGCTGCGTTCCTCGGAGGTGCTGCCGTCCTGCTTGTCTTCCGCCGGCGCGTTGGCCGGCTTGGCCGGCGTCACCGGCTCGAACAGGCTGCGCGTGACCGACGGCGGCGTGTCCGCATCGGCAACGAAGAACAGCGAACCCGTCGCCGGCGCGGCGGGCTTCGGCGTGGCGGGCGGCGACGTCGGCGCAGCGGCCCCGACCGGCGCTTCGACATCGGCAGTGGCTTCGTTCACGGCATCGACCAGGTCGATCTGCACGGGCTCGTTGCGGACCTCGGCGACTGCCGGGGTTTCCGCGACCGTCTCCACGGCCTCGACGGCGGCGACGACCGGGGCCCGAGTCTCGACCGCCTCGACGACCACCGAGGCCGGTTCGGCGGCGATCTCGGCCTTCACCGTTTCGACGATGGCGACGGCTGCCGGCGCTTCGTGCTGCACCGTGGCGTTCACCTCGGGCTGGACACGAGCGGCTTCGGCCTTCACGTCCTCGATCACTTCGACGGCCGCGACGGTCTCGACCACGACCGGGGCGGGCACGATCACGGGCGTCGCGTCGGCAGCGGCCACCGTCTGCTGTTCCAGCTCGGCAGCCGCAGCCGCCGCGACCGGTGCGGCTGCCGCGACAGCGGCAACAGGCGCGGCCGGTTGCGGCTTCGGCGGACGCGGCGCGGCGACGGCCGGCTCTTCGTCGTCGAAGTCGAACTCCGGCTGCGAACGGTCGGCGATCGGGGCATCGTCATCACTGCCCAGGTCATCGGCCAGCACGCCTTCTTCACCCGCGGCACCGGCTTCACCGTTGCCACGACGGCGGCGGCGGCCACCCCGACGCCCACGACGGCGGCGACCACCTTCACTGGTTTCACCAGTGTCGGAAGACGGCGCGGCATCGCCCTGGACGGCGGCGACCTGCGTCGCGTCGAGCTCGATCGCCGGCGTGTCGGTCGTCGGGGCCGCGACGGAGGCAGCAGCGGGCGGCGCGACACGCGCAGTTTCCTGCGTGGCGGCCACGGCGGCAGCGGCCGTCGTCACCGGTTCGAGAGCGGCGGCGGCTGGCTTGGGTGCGTCCTGCTGCGGCGCGCGTGGAGCCTGCTGGCGCTGGCCTTCCTGACCCTGCTGCTTGCCACCCTGCTGACCCTGCGGCGGCTTGGGTGACTTTGGCTGCTGCTGTGCATTGCCCTGGGCGTTCTGCGGCTTCTGCTGCTTCTGGCCCTGCGGCTCGTTGCGCGGCTTCTGCTGCTGGGCGTTGCCGCCCTGCGTCTTCTCGCCCTTGTTGCGCTCGTCGCGACGGTTGTTGTCCGGCTTGCCGCCCCGGCCCTGGTTCTGCTGGCCGCGGTTGTCACGGTTGTCGCGGTTCTCGCGACGTCCGTTGTTGTTGCGGTCGTTGCGCTGGCGGTTGTCCTGCTGCGGACGGGCCTGCGGGGCCGGAGCCGCCGTTTCGCCACCGCCGAATAGGCGCTTGAAGAACCCCATCACGCCACCCGAGGCAGGCGCGGCGACGGCGACGGGCGTCGCGACCGGTGCCGCGACGGCTACCGGGGCCGGTGTGTCACGTTCCTCGCGCACCGGGGCGGGCTGCGCATGCTTGACGTGGGTGACCGCCGGCGCCGGCGGGATGTTGAGCTGCGACTTGGTCAGCGCGTGCACCGGCAGCTTGCGCGGGGTGCCGCGCTGGTAGCTGGGCTTGCTGGACTCTTCGCCCAGCTCGTTCTCGCGGATGCGGGTGACTTCGTAGTGCGGCGTGTGTAGCGCTTCATCGGCTACGATGATGATCGGCGCGTCATGGCGCTGTTCGATTTCACGCAGGGCGCCGCGCTTTTCGTTGAGCAGGAAGTTGGCGATCTCCAGCGGCGCCTGGATCAGCACCTGGCCGGTGTTGTCCTTCATGGCGTGCTCTTCGGCCACGCGGATGATCGACAGCGACAGCGACTCGACGCTGCGCATGCGGCCATGACCTTCGCAGCGCGGGCACACGATCTGGCTGGACTCGCCCAGGCTCGGGCGCAGGCGCTGGCGGCTCATTTCGAGCAGGCCGAAGCGCGAGATGCGGCCGATCTGCACGCGGGCGCGGTCGTACTTCAGCGCGTTCTGCAGCTTGTTCTCGACCTCGCGCTGATGCTTGTTCGACGACATGTCGATGAAGTCGATCACCACCAGGCCGCCCAGGTCGCGCAGGCGCAGCTGGCGGGCCACTTCCTCGGCCGCTTCCAGGTTGGTGTGGAACGCGGTCTCCTCGATGTCGCCGCCCTTGGTGGCGCGCGCCGAGTTGACGTCGATGGCGGTCAGGGCCTCGGTCTGGTCGACCACGATCGAACCGCCGGAGGGCAGGCGGACGTTGCGTTCGTACGCGCCTTCGATCTGCGATTCGATCTGGAAGCGGTTGAACAGCGGAATGTCGTCCTTGTAGTGCTTCAGCTTGCGCAGGTTGTGCGGCATGACCTGCTGCATGAACTCGCGCGCGGTCTCGTGGAGCTCCTCGGTGTCGACCAGGATCTCGCCCACGTCGTTGCGCAGGTAGTCGCGGAGGGCGCGCACGATCAGGCGGCTTTCCTGGTAGATCAGGAACGGGGCCGGCTTGGTCAGCGCGGCTTCGGCGATGGCGCGCCAGACGCTGAGCAGGTAATCCAGGTCCCACTGCAGCTCTTCGGCGTCGCGACCGACGCCGGCGGTACGGATGATCACCCCCATGTCGTCGGGGATGTTCAGCTTGTCCATCGCCTCCTTCAGGGCGGCGCGGTCGTCGCCCTCGATCCGGCGCGAGACGCCGCCGGCGGTGGGCGAGTTGGGCATCAGCACCATGTAGCGGCCGGCCAGCGAGATGAACGTGGTCAGGGCGGCGCCCTTGTTGCCACGCTCGTCCTTGTCGACCTGGACAACGACTTCCTGGCCTTCCTTCAGCAGCTCACGGATGCCGGCCTTGTTGTGGTCCACGCCCGCCTGGAAGTAATCGCGGGAGATTTCCTTCAACGGCAGGAAGCCATGGCGCTCGCCGCCGTAATCGACGAAGGCGGCTTCCAGGGAGGGCTCGAGCCGGGTGATGCGGCCCTTGTAGATGTTGGACTTCTTCTGTTCCTTCGACGGCTGTTCGATATCGATGTCGTACAGGGTCTGGCCGTCGACGATGGCCACGCGCAGTTCTTCGGCCTGCGTGGCGTTGATCAACATACGTTTCATTGTGCGTTCCTCGCGCGCTGCTACCGCGCGGAACGCCATGGCGTTTCGCCTCTGGAATGTTGCACCACCCCTTGCGCAGGCGCAGCGGGGCAGGTCGGGCTTCCAGCGCTACGACACCACGGCAGGCCGCGGGAGCGCTTGTTCTAATGGGTCTAGCGGGCCGGCGGCAGCTTCCCCGGAAGGTCGCGCCGCACGGGACATGTTCACCACAGGTGCCGTCACGCACCCGGCGGTATCCGGGCCTGCCGATCAGCCGCTAACATGGCCGCCCCTGGGGCGGTGGCCGCGCACTTGCCGGAATCGCGGGGAGACGGGCTTCTGGCCCAACTGCAACTCCCAGCGAAATCAAACCCTTATCTCGCCCCCCGAGTTTAACAGATTACCCTTCATGACCCCTAGCCCCCCGTCCGACAAGCCGGCGGCCCCGCCCAAGACCGCCGTGCGTACCGTCACCGTGCCCGACGACCGGGGCGGCCAGCGGCTGGACAACTTCCTCCTGGGCCAGCTGAAGGGCGCGCCCCGCAGCTTGGTCTACAAGCTCGTCCGCAGCGGCCAGGTGCGCGTGAACGGCGGGCGGGCGAAGGCCGAGCGCAAGCTGGAAGGCGGGGACGAGGTCCGCATCCCGCCGGTCAATCTCAGTGAAGTGGGAGAAACGGTCGGGCCGCCGGCCGGCTTCCTGAAGCGCATGGAGGCGGCCATCGTCTTCGAGGACGAGCGCCTGCTGGTCATCAACAAGCCGTCCGGCGTCGCCAGCCACGGCGGCAGCGGCATCAGCCATGGCGCCATCGAAACCATGCGTGCGCTTCGACCCCACCAGACCCTTGAACTCGTCCATCGGCTCGACCGGGACACCTCCGGCCTGCTGGTGATGGCCAAGAAGCGCTCGGCGCTGTCCGAACTGCAGGCCCTGTTGCGTGAGGACAGCGAGGACGGCACGCGCGGCATCGAGAAGCGCTACCTCACCTTGCTGGTCGGGCGCATGCCTGATGGGGTGATGAGCGTCGATGCGCCGCTGCATATCGGCCTGCGCCAGGGCGGCGAGCGTCATGTGCAGGTGCACCGCGACGGCAAGGCCTCGCTCAGCCACTTCCGTGTGCTGGAACGGCGCGGTGGACATTCCTATTGCGAAGTGCGCATCGAGACCGGCCGCACCCACCAGATCCGCGTGCACGCCCAGCACATCGGCCACCCGGTGGCGGGCGACGACAAGTACGGCGACCCGGCCGTGAACAAGCGCCTGCGCGAGCAGGCCGGGCTGAAACGGTTGTTCCTGCACGCCGCATCGCTGCGGTTCGCACTGGACGGCGGCAAGACGCCGTACGTGCTCAATGCACCGCTGGCGGAAGAGCTGGCCGCCGTCCTCGATCAGCTGGCCTGAGCGGGTCGGACCAGCGCGGCGGTGAAGCCCATGCCACCGCCACTGCCGGGCTTCAGCGCCACCTCTTGTGCCAGCGCCTCCAGCAGATCGCTGTAACGGCCGCGACCCTGCAAGGCCGCCAAGCGACGTCGCTGCGCCGCGAAGTCACCCGGCGCCAGTCGTGCCAGCGCCACCAGCTTTCGCCTTAGGCGGGCATCGTCGATATCGGCCTCCAGGCCGAACTCCTCGGCGTGGAAGGCGAACAGTCGCATGGTCTGGTCGATGTGCAGCCAGTCGAACCGCAGCTTGAAATCGAAGCGACGCAGCGCCGCCGCATCCAACTGGTCGATGAGATTGGTGGACGCCACGAACAGGCCGCGAAAATCCTCGATCTGGGTGAGCAGTTCGTTCACCTGCGTCACCTCCCAACTGCTACGCGCCTGGCGCCGGTCGCGCAGGAAGCTGTCGGCTTCGTCCAGGCACAGCACCGCGTCTTCACGTTCGGCCTGGCGGAACATCGCACCGATGCGTTCCTCGGTTTCGCCTACCCACGCGCTAAGCAGATCCGACGCACGACGCAGCATCAGCGGACGTCCGGTGCGCCGGGCGATGTGGGCGGCGAGGGCCGACTTGCCCGTGCCGGGCGGGCCGTAAAGACACAGTCGCGCGCGCGGATCGCAATCCAGCAGCGGCAGCACCGTGGCCAGGGACGGCGCCACATTGATCAGGTCGGGTTCGAACCGTCCCGCACCGCGCGTGTCGATCCGGCGCGCGCCGTGCAGTTGCGCCAGTTCGTCCAGCGAGCCGAGCAGGATCTGCGCGCTCGTCGCACCGTCGTGCACATCCAGCCGGTCAAGTACACGCGTGGCCCGTGCGTAGTGTGCGGGAGTGAAACTGCCGTGGTCGGCGATCGCATCCAGCAGGCCGTCGTCGACTTCGCGATGGCCGAGCGCGCGTTGCAGCAAGGCGCGTCTGTGCGCAAACGGAGGCGCGCTGACTTCCAGCACGATGTCGAAACGACGCAGTTGCGAAGTGTCCAGGTTGCCGATCCGATTGCCGACCCACAGGCAGGGCACCGTCGCCGTCTCGAGGCGACGGTTGATCCAGCTCTTGTAGCTCGGCGCGCGTTCGTCGCGACCCGACGGTGGGCGGAAGACGTCTTCGATCTCATCGAACAGCAGCAGGGCGCGGCGGTTGCCGGTGAGCGCGCGCTGGGCGGTGTCGTAGGCTTGCAGGCGCGCCTGGTGTTCGATCGGTTCGCCGTCGGCGCTCGCGGTGCGGACCAGGAACAGGTCCATGTCGAGATCGGCGGCCAGCGCACGCGCAAGTTCGCTCTTGCCGGTACCCGGCGGGCCATGCAACAAGATGTTCGCGCCGCCGCCATCGCGCGCCGCCGCGGCGAGATAGTTGCGTATCCGGCGCAGCGGCGTTTCCAGGTGCGGATAGTCGTCGAGCGACAGCGAGCCGGGATGGGCGCGTTCGAACAGCTGGTCGAGGAAGCGGGCATCCAGTTCGCCATCGTCGAGCAGCTGCAGCAGATGATCAGCAGGCTCCAGGCACTCCGACGCATCCGAGTAGTTGCCGTAGTACACGCGCAGCAAGCCGCTCGCCTGCAGCGGGCCGCGTGGGCGAAGGGCATCGCGGACGCCTCGTGGCGGCAGTCGCAGGCTGTCGTCGAGCAGGCGCAGCAAGCCGGCGCGATGGCTATGCCAACGCTTGCGTCCGTGTTCGACCGCTTCGCGCAGAGCCGGGTACTCCTGCAACGCACAGGAGAAGGCGATCACACGGATGTCGTCGTGCGAGTACCCGAACAACCGGGCCAGTTCGGCGAACAGCGGTGCTTCGACCAGTGCGGCCGGAAGCGACGCCTGGCGGCGTTGCAGCAGCTGTCGCACCTTCTGGCGCAACGCAGCCGGCGTGGCGTCGACAGCGCGCACGCGCAGCGTGACCAGGCCGGCCGCAAGCGCACGGCAGGTGTCTTCGTCGGGATCGGATTTCAGCAGGCAGGCATACAGCCGCAACTGCCATACGCGCGCCCACTCGGCGCGCAACTTGCGCAGGTTCATGTCGTCTCGTCTCACCGGCGCCTTGGGGCGCCTGGAAGGGTCACGGTTCGGCGCAGGCCCTCATGGCCTGGTCGGACGGCATCCGGTCAGGATGCGGTGAACTTCTCGGGGTGGTTGACGACACGCATGACGGCGCACCTGCGCTATCTGGAAAGGCCGCGGAGTCTACGCAGCGATCTCGCGCTTGGCAACACGCGGCACGCAGGTAGGCGGACGAGCGGTAGCGAGCTTCAGTGCCAGAGGCCGAGCACGAGGCCGAACAGGGCGAACTGCACGGTGTGGTAGCCACCATCGATCAGCCACAGGCGAAGACCGCGCTGGGCGAACAGGTAGTTGATGCCGAAGCTGGCGGCGACCAGACCGAACCCGACCAGTACGCCGCGGCATACGGCGAACGAGAGCGGCGGTTGCGGACCGAGGAACCAGGCGAACACCGCGGCCGCCAGCAGCGAGAACACGAACGCCCCACCGAAGATCTTCGCTGCATGGCCCTGCTTCTGCGGGTCCATACCGGCCGCCGCATTCCACGCCTTGCCGAACAGCGGGCCGTACCACACGCCGCCGAGCAGGAAACTCGACACGGCCGCGACCAGCACGGCCCAGAGATTGATTCCGTCCATCAGTGCATCCCCTCCTGATCGGTCAGGCGCCGCTGCCTTGCGCGAAGCAGCGGGTCGGTTTCTCGAGCACCGGTGGAAACGTCACCGGCACGGTGATGGTGTGGGTCACCGGCTGGCCGTTGCGGGTCGCGGCGCGGAACGTCCAGGTGCGCACCGCTTCCAACGCGGCCTTGTCCAGCGCTGCGTTGCCGCTGCCCTGGGCCTGTGCGACCTGCGAGGGAACGCCATCCTTTTCGATGGTCACGCGCAGCACGGTGGTGCCGCCATCGCTGTCGCACTCCGCCTCGGGCGGATACGCCGGCGGCGGCGTGTCGATCGCGGCGAGTTCGGTCGGCGCGATGGCCGGCGCGGCGGGCGCTTCGGTCTTGCCGCAGGCGACCAGCGCGACGAGAAGGGCCGGCACCAGCGCCGGGCGTACTGCACGCAGCATATCCATCAGGCTTCTCCCAGCAGGGCGCTGGCTTTCGCCGCGCAGATGAAGTCGTTCTCGCTCAGGCCACCGACGTCGTGGGTCGAATAGCGCACGACCGCGCGGTTGTAGTGCACACCCAGGTCGGGGTGGTGATCCTCGGCATGGGCGACGAAGGCGAGCGCGTTCACGAATGCCATCGTCTCGTAGTAGTTCTCGAACCGGAACGTGCGCGACAGCGCATGCCCGTCTTCCACCAGTTCCCAGCCCGGGACTTGCGGCAGCAGCTCGGCGATGCGGGCAGGGGGAAGACGGTGTTCGCTCCCGCGCAAGGGGACGCAGTGCGCCTGCGCCAGCGGAATGAGGTCGGACATCAGCGTCTCCTGCGGGGCGGCCAGTCTGAACGGAGACCGACGACGGGCCCATGAATGTGAATGCCCGTCGGGCAGGGGGCTAGAATACCCGCATGATCCAGATTTCCGACAGCGCACAGGCCCACTTCCGCAAGCTGATCGAACGCGAGGCCCTGCCGGGCTTGGGCGTGCGCCTGAGTGCCGTGCATCCGGGCACCGCGCAGGCGGATGCGCGCCTCGAGTTCGCCGAGCCGCGCGACCTCGCCGGTGATGAGTGGGCGGTCGACTGCGACGGCTTCACGCTCTACGTCGAGGCCGGCAGCGTGCATTGGCTGGACGGCGCCGAGATCGACTACGTCGTGAAGGGCGCCGGCACCCAACTGACCATCAAGGCGCCACGCATCAAGGGCGAAGCGCCCGCCGACAGCGCCTCGTTGGTCGAGCGCGTGCGCTGGGTGGTCGACAACGAGATCAATCCCCAGCTGGCTGCGCACAAGGGTCGCGTGGCGGTGGAGGAAGTCGGCGGCGACGGCGTGGTGTGGCTGCGCTTCGGCGGCGGCTGCCACGGCTGCGGCATGGCCGACGTGACGCTCAAGCAGGGCATCGAGAAGACGCTGATGGCGCGCGTGCCCGGCGTTACCGCCGTCCGTGATGCCACCGACCACGGGACCGGGGACGCCCCGTACATCCCGCGCGGCCACGCCGCCTGACGGACGCCAGCGCCGGTGACGAACGCCACCGACGTCATCGCGCATCTGCTGCCTCGCAAGGCGGCGCCCATCGTCGAACGCCATACCCGCATGCCCTTCGGTTGGGGCTTGTGGCTGCGCGGGCTGCCCGAGCGACTGGGTCGCATCACCCGCGAGCGTGCCGAGGCGATGGTTGGCGTATTCGCCGCGCGCGCGCCGCGCCCGGCCGATCCGGTACCGCCGGCTCCCGGACGTATCAGGGCGTTGCGCTCGTTGCTTTATCAGGGCTGGGGCCCTCCGCCGCGCGAAGAGCGCTGGATGCGATGGACAGCGGGCTTCACCAGCACGCTGATGCACGTGGCGTTCTTCCTGTTCCTGCTGTGGGTGGCGCTGGTGCAGATTCCGCCGCCGGAGCCGGAGACGGGCGAGGACAGCAGTCGCGTGCGGCTGGAGATGATCGGCCAGGGCTCTCCTGACGAAGCGGGCGGTGCGCCGCAAGCGGGTGAGTCAGCGGTGGCTGTCCCGTCGCCGTCGGATCGGCCCGCCTCGGCCGCTTCCGCGCCATCCGAAGCCCCAGCCTCTCCGCCGGAATCCATCCCCGCACCGGTGCCCACGGCAGAAACGGCTGCCGCCGCGCCCGACGTCACGCTGACTCAGCCCCAGGTGCAGACACGGGAACTGGCGCCGCCCGAGCTGGCGCAGCAGCCGGTACGGGTGACCGAGGTCCCCGAGCCGACCCGCGCCTACGTGCTGCCGCCACCGACACCGCGCGAGCCGGAGCTTCGCCAGCCCGTACCGCGTGAGGCAAGCGTGCGCGCACGCGAGGTCGCCGCACCGGTCGAAGCGCCGGTACTGCGAAGCGCAGTGCCGACGCGCATCATCGACGTTGCGCCGGTCAACACGCGCCCTGGGGACGTGCGCGAGCGCGAAGTGCTGGCGCCGGCGCCACAGCCGCGTACGGTGGCGGTCCCGACGCGCGAGGTCGCCCCGCGCGACGTCAGCACACCGCAGCGCGATGTCAGGCAGGCGCAGGTGCGCGAGCCTTCGCCGCCAGCACCGGCTTCCGCTCCAGCGCCGGCACCGGCTGCAGCGTCCACGGCTCGCGCACCTGCGTCAGCGCCGTCGCAGGAGCCCGCACGTCCCGCTCCGTCGCCTTCGAGCGCACCGCGCGGCGCGGCGCCCACCGCGGGCTCGCCCACGGTCGCGCCTGCGACGAAAGCGGGCGGCTGGACCACGCCCAACCGCGCGGACGATTGGGGCAACTCGCGGCGCAACGTCGCCGGTGACAGTGCCGCGGATGGACAGAGCAAGCCCGGCCTCTACAACGCCGACGGCAGCTTGCGTGTGCCCGGCAGCAGCGGCGAGAGTGCTCCGCGTGGCGCGCCAGGCGGTGACAACGATCAATGGACGCGCGAACGCTTGGCGGAATCGGGCACCTGGCTACAGCGGCCGCCTTACGATTACGAGCCGACCAGTTTCGACAAGTATTGGGTGCCCAGCGAATCGCTGCTGGCGGAGTGGGTGCGCCGCAACGTGAAGGAAATGGAGATCTCCATCCCCGGCACCAACCTCAAGCTGAAGTGCACGATCTCCGTGCTGCAGTTGGGTGGCGGTTGCGGGTTGGGCAACTTCTTCCCCGATCCGCCGGTCGCGCGGCCTCCGCCCGAGATCCCGGTCAAGCGCAAGCCGATCCCGACCGACAGCTGACGCGCGGTGCTACGCGCCGCACAACGAAAAACGGAGCCCTGCGGCTCCGTTCTCGTATCCCCGGCGAGGGGATAAAGGCTTACTCGTGTACCCCGTGCAGATCGCGCAGCTGCGACGGACGCGACGCGAAATACGCGGCGAGGTCGGAGATGTCCTGATCGCTCAGCGTGGCGGCCTGCGGGCCCATCAGCGCGTGCTGGCGGTCGCCGCTGCGGTACGCCTGCAGGGCATGGGCCAGATAGTCACCGTACTGGCCGCCGAGCTTGGGATAGGTGTCATCGATCGGGGCATTGCCTTCGGCGCCGTGGCAGTCGATGCAGCTCTGGCCGGTTGCCTTGCCTTTGGCCTTGGCCAGTTCCTCACCCTTGGCGATGTGACCCTTGGGTAGGCCCGCCGAGGAGCTGGAGCCGTGTTCGCCGCTGGCATGGCCGGGGTTCTCGGCCGAGACCTCCGTGTTTTCCACCTTCGAACATGCCACCAGGGCGAGGGCAGCGAACAGGGCGAAGGCTAGACGCTGGGCGTGCTTGGCGTTGGGCATGGTGGGCTTACTTGACGGTGGAAAGGAAAGCGGCGATGTCGGCGATGTCCTGGTCGCTGAAGCTCTGCGACTGGGCCTGCATCGTGGGGTGCTTGCGGTTGCCGTTGCGGTACTCCGTCAGCGCGTTGGCGAGATAGTCGGCCGACTGGCCGCCGATGCGCGGAACGTGGAAATTCGGGTACGCATTCTTGTAGCCCTCGATGCCGTGGCAGCCCTGGCAGGTGTAGGTCAAGGTGCGGCCGGTCTCCGGGTTGCCGACCAGCGGCTTCGGCGCGGCCGGAGCGGCGGCGGGTGTCGCTGTTTCGGCGGTGGCCGGTGCAGCCGGCGTTTCCTGTTGGGCGGTCAGGGCGGCCAGCGGAAGGGCGGCCAAGGCAAGGCAAGCGGCGAGCGGCAGCAGTCGCATCATTCTCGGGAAACTCTCAGGTTGCGCGCGCCGCGTACCACCGCGGCGCTTGGCTGAACGCAAGTATAGCCTGCGACCGAATGTCGCGCACAGGCGCGGTGCGCGGTGCCGTACGTCAGCGCAGCATCATGCCGCCGCCCGGCGGCGAACCGGGCGATCACGCGCGCCGGCATCGTGCGCATGTTCGGATGCATCGCTGTCATGTCCCCGATGCGTCGGCGTTGCCGAAGCAACCCTCCACCACCGGTGCGCATCGAACGCCCGACCTTCCCCCGAGCACGACGCCGGACGCAAGTCACCATGACCTTCGGCGCATGGAAGTCATTCAGGGGTGATATACCTTCATACAACACCACCACAACACCACCACGGTACCGCCCCATGTCCCGACCCAGCCCCCACTCCGGCCGTCACTACCTGCGCCTGGCCCTCGTGCCCGTCCTGTGCAGTCTGCTAGTCCTGACCGCCTGCAAGGGCGGCGGCCCGACCCCGGAGGCCCAGGCCAAGAACGGGGAAGCCCCGAAGGAACCCGATGCGGTCCCGGTCGAGGTCGCCAAGGCGACCCATCGCCCGGTTGCGGCCAGCTACAGCGGCACCGCGGCCCTGGAGGCCCTGGGCGAGTCCCAGGTGGTCGCCAAGACCTCGGGCGTGGCGCTCGCCGTGCTCGTCGAGGAAGGGCAGGTGGTCCGCGCCGGCCAGGCCCTGGTCCGGCTGGATCCAGACCGTCTGCGCCTGCAGGTGGCCCAGGCCGAAGCCCAGATGCGCAAACTGGAGAACAACTACCGCCGTGCGCAGCAGCTGGTCGGGCAGCAGATGATCAGCGCCAACGACGTCGA
The DNA here is from genome assembly GCF_057654715.1 of Pseudoxanthomonas sp. G3. NCBI lineage: Bacteria > Pseudomonadati > Pseudomonadota > Gammaproteobacteria > Lysobacterales > Lysobacteraceae > Pseudoxanthomonas > Pseudoxanthomonas sp. G3. The sequence goes on along the minus strand of NZ_CM172805.1, from coordinate 2,211,439 downwards.
CCAGATCAAGTACGACCTGGAGAACGCGCGCGCGGTCTACCGCGCCGCGGCGCTGGAACTGTCCTACACCACGGTGACCTCGCCGATTTCCGGCGTCGTCGCCTCGCGGTCGATCAAGACCGGCAACTTCGTCCAGATCAATACGCCGATCATCCGCGTCGTGGACCAGTCGCGTCTGGAAGCCACGCTCAATGTGCCGGAGCGCGAACTGTCCACGCTGAAAGCCGGCCAGCCGGTAGCGCTGGTGGTCGATGCGCTGCGCGGCAAGGTGTTCCAGGGCACGGTCGACCGCATCGCGCCGGTGGTGGATTCCGGCAGCGGCACGTTCCGGGTGGTCTGCTCGTTCGGCAGCGACGGCGTGTTGCAACCCGGCATGTTCGGCCGCATCAAGATCGACTACGACCAGCGCGCCGACGCCCTGGTGGTGCCGCGCGTCGCGCTGCTCGACGATGGCGACCCGGCCGTCTACGCCGTGCGTGATGGCAAGGCCACCCGCGTGCCGGTGAAGCTGGGCTACGTGGACGGTGAGTGGATCGAGGTGCGCGAAGGCCTCAAGGCGGGCGACCAGGTCGTCACCGCCGGTAAAGTGGCGCTGCGCGAAGGCAGCGCGGTGCAGGTGATCGGCGCCGAACCGGCCAAGGTGGCTGCCAAGGCCGACGCCGACAAGACTGCCGGAACCAAGCAATGAGCGCGCCCGGCCACGCACCCGGGGAGCACGATCCCCACACAGCGGGTGGCGGCGGCACGTTGGGCGGAGGGCTCGTCGAGTTCTCCACCCGCCGTCGCGTCACCATCGCGATGTTCTGGATCACGATGTTCCTGTTCGGCGTGATCGCGTTGGGGTCGCTGAAGGTCAACCTGCTGCCCGACCTGAGCTATCCGACGCTCACCGTGCGCACCGAGTACACCGGTGCCGCGCCCTCCGAAATCGAAACCCTCATCAGCGAGCCGGTGGAAGAAGCCGTCGGCGTGGTGAAGAACCTGCGCAAGCTGAAGTCGGTGTCGCGCACCGGCCAGAGCGACGTGGTGTTGGAGTTCGCCTGGGGTACCGACATGGACCAGGCCAGCCTGGAAGTGCGCGACAAGATGGAAGTCCTGTCGCTGCCGCTGGAAGCCAAGGCGCCCGTGCTGCTCCGCTTCAACCCCTCCACCGAGCCGATCCTGCGCCTGGTGCTGTCCAACAAGCAGGACCCCAAGAGCGACGCCGATGCGATCCGCCTGCTGACGGAACTGCGCCGCTACGCCGACGATGACCTGAAGAAGAAGCTGGAGCCGGTGAACGGCGTCGCGGCGGTCAAGGTCGGTGGTGGCCTCGAGGATGAGATCCAGGTCGACATCGACCAGCAGAAGCTGGCCCAGCTCAACCTGCCGATCGACAACGTCATCCAGCGCCTGCAACAGGAGAACATCAACATCTCCGGCGGTCGTCTGGAGGAGGGGTCTCAGCGCTATCTGGTGCGCACGGTCAACCAGTTCGCGACGGTCAACGAGATCCGCGACATGCTGGTGACCACGCAGAGCGGCGGCGACAACGCCGCTGCGTCGGCGGCCGCGCAGATGGCGGCGATCGCCGCGTCCACCGGGTCGGCCGAAGCGATGGCCGCGGCGGCCTCGGTGCAGAGTGCGTCGGGCGGCGGCGCCAGTGTCATCGCCGGTGGCATGCCCGTGCGCCTGAAGGACGTGGCCGAGGTGCGCCAGGGCTTCAAGGAACGCGAGGCGATCATCCGCCTGGCGGGCAAGGAGGCCGTCGAGCTCGCCATCTACAAGGAAGGCGACGCGAACACCGTGTCCACTGCCGAAGCCCTGAAGGCCAAGCTGGAACAGCTGAAGCAGCAGGTGCCGCCGGACGTCGAGCTGACCATCATCGACGACCAGTCGTTATTCATCGAACAGGCCATCCACGACGTTCAGTGGGATGCCGTCATCGGCGGCATGCTGGCCATCCTGATCATCTTCCTGTTCCTGCGCGACGGCTGGAGCACCTTCGTCATCAGCCTGTCGCTGCCGGTGTCGATCGTCACCACGTTCTTCTTCATGGGCGAACTGGGGCTGAGCCTCAACGTCATGTCGCTGGGCGGCCTGGCGTTGGCGACGGGCCTGGTAGTGGACGATTCCATCGTCGTGCTGGAAAGCATCGCCAAGGCGCGCGAGCGAGGCCTGGGTATCCTGGAAGCGGCGATGGTCGGCACGCGCGAAGTGAGCATGGCCGTGGTGGCTTCGACGCTGACGACCATCGCGGTGTTCCTGCCGCTCGTGTTCGTGCAGGGCATCGCGGGGCAACTGTTCCGCGACCAGGCGCTGACCGTGGCGATCGCCATCGGCATCTCGCTGATCGTGTCGATGACCCTGATCCCGATGCTGAGCTCGCTGAAGGGCCGCCCGCCGCTCGCGTTCCCGGACGAAGCGCCGCATCCACAGTGGAAGCCTGCCTCGCGCTGGCAGAAGCCTGTCGCGGCCACCGGCCACGGCATCGGCGCCACGTTCCGCTACACATTCTTCGGCATCGCCTGGCTCGTCGTGCGCGTCTGGCGCGGCCTGGTGGCCATCGTGGGTCCGGTGATGCGCAAGGCCAGCGATCTGACGATGGCGCCGTACAACCGCGCAGAATCCGGGTACATGCGCCTGCTGCCGGCCTCGCTGCAGCGTCCGTGGCTGGTACTGGGCTTCGCCGCCGCCGCATTCGTCGCGTCGCTGGCCATGGTGCCGTTGCTGGGCGCGGACCTGATCCCGCAGTTGGCGCAGGACCGCTTCGAGATGACGGTCAAGTTGCCGCCGGGTACGCCGCTGGCGACCACCGACGCGCTGGTGCGCGAGTTGCAGAACAAGCACGCCAAGGCCGAGGGCATCCACGCGCTGTACGGCGTGAGCGGCAGCGGTACGCGCCTGGACGCCAACCCCACCGAGAGCGGCGAGAACATCGGCAAGCTCACCGTGGTGATGGCCAACGGCGGCAACGAGGCCATCGAGGCCCGCGAAACCGATGCCTTGCGCACCACGATGAAAAACCATCCAGGTGCCCAGGTCGATTTCAGCCGTCCGGAGCTGTTCAGCTTCTCGGCGCCGCTGGAAGTCGAACTGCGCGGCCAGGACCTGGCCAGCATCGAACGCGCGGGGCAGAAGCTGGCGGCGCTGCTGCGTGCGAACCCGCACTATGCCGACGTTAAGTCGACGGTGGAGCAGGGTTTCCCCGAGATCCAGATCCGCTTCGACCAGGAGCGGGCCGGTGCGCTGGGGTTGACCACGCGCCAGATCGCCGACGTGGTGGTCAAGAAGGTGCGCGGCGAAGTCGCCACGCGCTACAGCTTCCGTGATCGCAAGATCGACGTGCTGGTGCGCGCGCAGGAGAACGATCGCGCGTCGGTCGAGAGCATCCGCCGCCTGATCGTCAATCCCGGCAGCGCCCGGCCGGTGACGCTGTCCGCGGTCGCCGATGTGGTGGCCACCAGCGGCCCGAGCGAAATCCACCGTGCCGACCAGGTACGCGTGGCCATCGTGTCGGCCAACCTGCGCGACATCGACCTGGGCAGCGCGGTGCAGGAAGTGCAGACGCTGGTGGCCGAGAATCCGCTGGGCGCCGGCGTCGGCATGCACATCGGTGGTCAGGGCGAGGAATTGCAGGAGTCCGTCACCTCGCTGCTCTTCGCGTTCGCGCTGGCGGTGTTCCTGGTGTACCTAGTGATGGCGTCGCAGTTCGAGTCGTTGCTGCACCCGTTCGTCATCCTGTTCACCATCCCGCTGGCCCTGGTGGGGGCGGTCGGTGCCTTGTTCCTGACCAACTCGCCGGTCTCGGTGGTGGTGTTCATCGGCCTGATCCTGCTGGTGGGCCTGGTGACGAAGAACGCCATCATCCTGATCGACAAGGTCAACCAGTTGCGCGAGGCCGGCGTGGCCAAGCGCGAGGCGCTGGTGGAAGGCGCGCGCTCGCGCCTGCGTCCGATCATCATGACCACGCTGTGCACGCTGTTCGGCTTCCTGCCGCTGGCCATCGCGCCGCTGTTCGGCAGCCCGGGCGCGGAAGTGCGTTCGCCCATGGCCATCACGGTGATCGGCGGCCTGTTGGTCTCCACGCTGCTGACGCTGCTGGTCATTCCGGTGGTGTATGACCTGCTGGACCGCCGCGCCGACGACTACTACCTGGAGCGCGGTCGGCGTGCGCGCCGCCTGCAGGCCCTGCAGCCCGACGGGGAGGGCGAACCCGCATGAGCGTCGCGGAGTTCAGCATCAAGCGGCCGGTGACGGCGGTGATGTTCTTCATCTCGCTGTTCGTGATTGGCCTGATCGCGGCGGTCCGCTTGCCGCTGGAGGCCTTTCCCGAGGTCTCGCCGCCCTTCATCTTCGTGTCGTTGCCCTACACGGGCTCCACGCCCGAAGAAGTGGAGCGCACGGTGCTACGGCCGGCGGAAGAAGCGCTGTCGACGATGGCCGGCATCAAGCGCATGGAGTCGAACGCGAAGGCGGACGGTGCGCAGATCTTCATCCAGTTCTCCGACTGGGATCGCGACGTGGCGATCGCCGCGTCCGAGGCGCGCGAGCGCCTCGACGCCATCCGCGACGACTTGCCGGACGACCTGCAGCGTTACTTCGTCTTCAAGTTCTCCACCACCGACCAGCCGGTCCTGCGGGTGCGCCTGGCCAGCAAGACCGACCTGACCGGCGCGTACGACATGATCGAGCGCGAGTTCAAGCGCCGGATCGAACGCATTCCCGGCGTCGCGCGGGTCGATGTGTCGGGCGCACCCCCGAACGAGGTCGAGATCGCGATCAACCAAGACCGGCTGACCGCGCACAACCTGAGCCTCAACGACCTGACGACGCGGCTGCAGGCGGTCAACTTCTCGATTTCAGCGGGCGTGATCAGCGATGGTCCGCAGCGCCTGCGCGTGCAGCCGGTGGGCGAGTTGACCGACCTGCAGCAGCTGCGTGACCTGGTGGTGGGCAGCGGCAACGTGCGCCTGGGCGATATCGCCGATGTGCGGCTGAAGCCTGCGCGCATGGACTACGGCCGTCGCCTGGATGGCCAGCCGGCCGTGGGCCTGGATATCTTCAAGGAGCGCAACGCGAACCTGGTCGACGTCTCCAGCAAGGCGCTGGCCGAGGTGGAAGCCATCCGTGCCCAGCCCGAGATGAGCGACATCCAGGTCAAGATCATCGAGAACCAGGGCGACAACGTCACCTCGTCGCTGCTGGAACTGGCCGAGGCGGGCCTGATCGGCCTGGTGCTCTCGATCGTGGTGTTGTGGTTCTTCCTGCGCCACTGGCCGTCGGTGTCGATGGTCACGCTGGCGATCCCGATCTGCTTCGTGATGACGCTGGGCTTCATGTATTTCGCCGGTGTCACGCTCAACATCCTGTCGATGATGGGCCTGCTGCTGGCCATCGGCATGCTGGTGGACAACGCCGTGGTCGTGGTGGAGAGCATCTACCAGGAGCGCGAGAAATATCCGGACAACCCGATCTGGGCCTCGATCGTCGGCACGCGCCACGTCGCCATCGCGCTGTCGGCCGGCACTTTGTGCCACTGCATCGTGTTCGTGCCCAACCTGTTCGGCGAGCGCAATTTCCTCAGCATTTACCTGGGCCAGATCGCGATCACCATCTCGGTGTCGCTGCTGGCGTCGTGGCTGGTCGCGGTCAGCCTGATCCCGATGATCTCGGCACGGCTGAAGACGCCGCCGCTGGTGCGCACGGAGACCGGCATCATCCCGCGCATGCAGAAGCGTTACGCCGGCCTGCTGCGCTGGACACTGGAGCACCGCGGCTGGAGCGTGCTCGGCATCCTGTTGATCATCGTCGTCAGCTTCGTGCCGATGAAGCTCACCAAGTTCGACATGTTCGGTAACGACGGCGGCGGCGAGGCCGAGCTCTACTACCAGTGGAAGGGCGCCTATACCAAGGAACAGATGTCGGCCGAGATCCTCAAGGTCGAGCAGTTCCTGGACGCCAATCGCAAGAAGTACCGGATCTCGCAGATCTATTCCTACTTCAGCGAGCAGGGCTGGGGCGGTACGCAGATCAAGTTCGACACCGAGAAGGCCAGCGAGACCAAGCCGATCGTCGAGCAACTGCGCAAGGATCTGCCGAAGTCGGCACGCGCCAATATCGGTATCGGCGGCGACGGCGGCAATCAGGGCGGCGGTGGACAGCCCGGCCAGAGCGTGTCGTTCCAGCTGGTGGGCGATTCCACTCAGACACTGGGCGAGATCGCCAACGATCTGATTCCCATCCTCGCCAAGCGCAAGGAACTGCGCGACGTACGCGTGGACGTCGGCGACCAAAACAGCGAACTCAACGTCCGCGTGGACCGTGAGCGCGCCGCGGCCTTCGGCTTCAGTTCGCAGCAGGTAGCCAGCTTCGTCGGCCTGGCGCTGCGTGGCGCACCGCTGCGCGAGTTCCGTCGCGGCGAGACGGAGGTGCCGGTGTGGGTGCGTTTCGCAGGGGCCGAGGACTACGGCACCGAAGACCTGGCCGGCTTCATGGTCCGTGCCCCCGACGGGCGCACGGTGCCGCTGCTGAGTCTGGTAGACGTGGGCATCACGCCGTCGGCGACGCAGATCCAGCGTACCAACCGCCAGACCACGCTGACCGTGCAGGCCAACCTGGCCGAGAAGGTCACCGTGCCGGATGCGCGCAAGGCCATGGAGGAGACGCTGAAGGGCATCTCGTTCCCGGCGGGCTACAGCTACTCCTTCGACGGCAGTGCCTTCCAGGAAGACGACGAGGCGATGGGGCAGATGATGTTCAATCTGCTGATCGCCTTGGTGATGATCTACATCGTCATGGCCGCGGTGTTCGAATCGCTGCTGTTCCCGGCCGCGATCATGAGCGGCGTGCTGTTCTCGGTGTTCGGCGTGTTCTGGCTGTTCGCGCTCACCGGTACCACGTTCGGCATCATGTCCTTCATCGGCATCCTGGTGCTGATGGGTGTGGTGGTGAACAACGGCATCGTCATGGTGGAGCACATCAACAATCTGAGGCGACGAGGTATGTCGCGCACGGATGCGTTGGTAGAAGGCAGTCGGGAGCGCCTGCGTCCCATCCTGATGACGATGGGCACGGCGATCCTGGCGATGGTGCCGATCGCGATGGCCAACACGCAGATGGCGGGCGACGGTCCGGCCTATGCGCCGATGGCTCGCGCCATCGCCGGCGGCCTGGCGTTCTCGACGGTGGTCAGCCTGTTGTTCCTGCCGACCATCTACGCCATCCTCGACGACCTGCGCAGCGGCACCGCACGGGCGATCAAGCGGGCGCGCACGCGACGCGGCGATCTGGCGGGCACCGCCAGCGTCACCGCCCTGCACGTGGACTGAGGCGGGCGCGGAAACGGGAGAGCCGGGCGATGCCCGGCTCTTTTTTCTTGATTTGGATTCAGCCGACCAGCTTGCCGAGCATCCGCAAGCCGCCGGTCCACACGCCGATAGCGGTGCCCAGGCTGGTCAGGAAGAAATTCAGCAGCACGCGCGCCACGCGGTTCTTCCACCAACCGCGGGTGGTCTGCACGTCGTCGCGCAGGGCCATGAAGTCCGCATACGTCGGTTTGCGCAGGGTGGCTTCGATGAAGGCGCTGACGGTACCGGACGCCAGCGCCGGATGCAGCGGCGTCAGCGGCGAGGCGATGAAGGCCGCGAGGATGCTCAGCGGATGGCCGCCTGCGATCGCGCAGCCGAGCGCACCCAGCAAGCCGGTGGCCAGCACCCACTGCACCAGCAGGTCGGAACCGACATCTACGCCGCCCTGCCAGAAACCCCAGGCGAAGCCACCGACGAGGAAGGCGCCGATCACCAATTCCATCCACGGCACGCGCGACTTCGGTTTGACCGTTTCCAGCGACCGGCGGACCAGCGCAGGATCCTCGGCATCGTCGCGCAGATGGCGGGCCAGGCCGGGCAGGTGGCCGGCACCGACCACCGCGAGCACGCGGTAAGGCGACGGTTGGCCCGCCGGAGCATCAGCCGCGACCTGGCGCAAGGCGGACGCCATGTACTGGTCGCGCTCGGCGATGATGGTGCGGTAGAGCTGCGGGCTTTCGGTCGCGAACTCGCCGAAGCTCGACTCCAACATGTCGCCCTGCTTGAGCTTCTCGATCTCGTCGTCGCCCACTTCTTCGTCGGCGAACATGCCGGCGAGGATGCCGGCGCCCACCTTGGTCCGCTGCCACCAGCCCAGCGATTGCAGCGCGCGCTTGAAGGTCAGGCCGACTTCGCGGTCGATCAGGTGAACGGGCAGGCCCCGCGCTTGCGCATCCAGCGCACCTGCCTTGAGTTCTTCGCCCGGCTCGACGCCCAACTGCTCGGCCAGGCGCCGCTGGTAGGCCGCCAGCGCGAGATTCGCGGCGAACAGGTGCGTCTTGCCCTCGCGGATCACCTTGACCAGATCCAACCGCGCCAGCGTGTCCGGGTCGGTCAGCGACTGCAGGCGGCCGGCGTCCAGCTCCACCGCGACACTGTCGTAGTCGCCGCTGGCGACCGCGGCGCGCACGGCGTCGACGCTCGCGCGGGACACGTGGGCCGTACCCAGCAGGGTGAAGCGCACGCCGTCGCGCTCGACGATTTCGTAGGGTTGTCCCTGCAGCGGGTCGGCGGCAGGGGCGGTGTTCGTGTCGGTCATCGTGTCATTCGTCTTGCGGAGGCGCGGTGGTCCCGACGCCGAGGGAGCGCTGCATCTGCACGGTGTCCAGCCAGCGGCCATGCTTCCAGGCGATGCCGCGGAAGATGCCGACCAGGGTGAATCCGAATTTCTCATGCAGCCGGATGGAGGCGGTGTTGGTCGGTTCGCCGATCACGGCGATCATCTGCCGATAGCCACGCGCCTCGCAGGCGTCGATCAGCGCCTGCATCAGCGCGGCGCCGATGCCGCGACCCTTCAGGCCCGGGACGACGTAGACCGAATTCTCCACGGTCTTGCGGTAGCCGATGCGGGCGCGGTAACTGCTCGCGTAAGCGTAGCCGGCGAACCGGCCATCGAGTTCGGCGACCAGATAGGGATAACCCGCTTCCAGCACTCCCTGCATGCGGCGCGCCATCTCGATGTCGTCCGGCACGTCGTACTCGTACGTGTTGACATGCTCGCGGACTTCGTCGGCGTAGAGGGCGGCGATGGCCGGCACGTCGGCCGGCGTGGCATCACGGACGATCAGCGGCACGCGCGGACCTCAGTCGATGTAGCGCTTGAGCAGGTCGCCGTACGCGTCGATGCGGCGATCGCGCAGGAACGGCCAGATGCGGCGGACGTGTTCGCTGCGCTGAAGGTCCACCTCGGCCATCAGGATGGTCTCTTCGGTACCGGCTTCGGCGATGAACTCGCCCTGCGGCCCGAGCACGTGGCTGTTGCCCCAGAAGCGGATGCCCGACGCGCCCAGCGGTGAGGGTTCATGGCCCACCCGGTTGCAGCTCAGCACGGGCAAACCGTTGGCGACGGCGTGGCCGCGGTGGCTCAGCACCCACGCGTCGCGCTGGCGGTCCTTCTCGGCCTGCTCGTCGTCCGGATCCCAGCCGATCGCGGTGGGGTACAGCAGCAGGTCCGCGCCGGCCAGCGCCATCAGGCGCGCGGCTTCGGGATACCACTGGTCCCAGCACACCAGCACGCCAAGGCGGCCGACCGAGGTGTCGATCGGGGTGAAACCCATGTCGCCCGGCGTGAAATAGAACTTCTCGTAGAAGCCCGGATCGTCCGGGATATGCATCTTGCGGTACTTGCCGGCGATGCGGCCGTCCTTCTCGTAGACGACGGCGGTGTTGTGGTACAGGCCGGCGGCGCGACGCTCGAACAACGACGACACGAGCACCACGCCGTGCTGCTTCGCCAGCGCACCCAGGCGCTCCGTGCTCGGACCGGGGATCGGTTCGGCCAGATCGAACTCCTGCACCGATTCGTGCTGGCAGAAGTAGGCACCGTTGTGGAGTTCCTGCAGCAGCACCAGGCGGGCGCCGCGCTTGGCGGCTTCGGCCACGCGGGTCTCGATCACCGACAGGTTGGCGTCGGCGTCGCCGTGGTTCTTTTCCTGGATCAGGGCGACGGGCAGGGTGGTGCGGTTCATCGTGGGCGCGAGCGGGCAGGGCGGCGAGGGGGCGAATGGTACCGCGTCCACCCCGCGCGCAGGCGCACGCGGCGTGAACACGCCGTGCCACGCTCAGGCGGTTGCGGCGTCCTCGCGGCGGCGCTGCTGGCGCCCCAATGCCCACCCGGTCGCCGCCCAGGCGACGGCCACGCCCGTGCCGATCAGCATCGCGACCGCCGGGTGCTCGGCCAATACATCGAGTGCGCGCTTGACCCACCCGCTCAGCGCGTCGCCGCCGCGATATACCACGGTGTCGATGAAGTTCTTCGCCTTGTACTTCTGGCCTGCCGGAACCACGGTGTAGAGCATTTCGCGCCCAGGTCTGACGAAGGCGTACTCGCCGGCGCGCCGCGCCACCATCACCACCACGAACACGCCGAACACCGGCGCCAGTGCCAGCCACAGGAAACCCGCCGCCATCACCAGCGGCACCGCCACCAGCAGCACGCCCACGCCGAGGCGCTGGGCGATACGCCCGGTGATGAACAACTGGCTGAGGATGGCCAGCGCCTGCACCACGGTATCGATCGTGCCGAACACGCGCGTCTGCTGTTCCTTGTCCGGAAAGAGCTGTTCGACCAGCTTGGCCTGTTCGAAGTAAAGGAAGGTCGTCACCGTCGCCAACAGCAGCACGAACAGCGCGATGCCGGCGAGATACGGCGTCCTGAACACCTCGGTGGCGCCAGCGAAAGGATTGCCGCCCAACGGCGCGCGCCGCTGCTCGGACGTACTGGCACCTTCCGGCAGAGGATGGCGGTCGCGCCACTGGTGCAACCACAAGGCCGTGACGCCGCTCGCGCCCATCAGCACCGATGACAGCAACATCAGGCCGCCATGCCCGAGGTGTTCCACGAGCAGCGTCGTCAGCAACGGGCCCGCCAGTCCGCCAAGGCTGGCACCGCTGGCGATCAGCGCGAAGAGACGTTTGGCCTCACTGCTCGCTAGCACGTCGGCCAAGACGCTCCACGCCAGCGAGATCAGCAGCAGGTTGATCACCGAGACCCAGATGTAGAACCCGCGCGCCAGCCATACGTCGTCGGGTCGGGCGAGCAGGGCGGCACCGAACCCCAGCAGACTGGCGACGACCGCGCCGAACACCCACGGCAGGATCCGTCGCCGCGACACCTTCGACGCGACCCAGCCAAACAGAGGCAGCACGATCAGCGTGGCGACGAACGTGCCCGTGAACAGCCATTGCAGGTTGTCAACGCCGCCGGTCACGCCCATCGTTTCGCGGATCGGCCGCAGCATGAAATAGCCGGCGAACAACAGGAAGAACATCAGCAAACCCGCACCCACGGCAGGCGCTTCGTGCGGGGCGACGTTGAACAGGCGGGACAGCCGGCGCGTCATCGCGCCGCCGGGCGCGGTCTCGGGGGCAGGGGGCATGGGCGGCTCAGGCGAGGGCGGCGATCAGCGCATCGCGCTGGGCGGGCGTCAGGTCCGGCCCGGTACCCGCCTTGAGGTTGTCGGTCTGCCGGTCGGGTTTGCCGGTCGCCGGAATCACCGCGGTGACCGCTGGGTGGCTGAGCGCGAATTTCAGGAAGGCCTGCGCCCACGAGGTCACCCCGGCCTCGGCCAGCGCGGGCGGGACCGGTTTGTCCTTCACCTGCGTGAACAGCCTGCCGTCCTCGAACGCGCGGTTGATCAGTACGGCCACGCCAAGGTCACGGGCCAGCGGCAGGACGCGCTTCTCGGCGCCGCGGCTCGCCACCGAATAGTTGATCTGCAGGAAGTCGGGCTTCTGCGCCTGGACGACATCGGCCAGTTCCTCCTGCGCGCGCTCGACGTAATGGGTGACGCCGACATACTTCACTTTGCCCTGCGCCTTCAGCTCGCGCGCCACCGCCAACTGCGTTTTCACGTCGCCCAGGTTGTGGACCTGCAACAGTGCGACCTTCTCCGTCCTCAGTCGACGCAGGGTGTCGGAAAACTGCGCCAGGCCGGCCTCGCGGCCATTCACGCCGGAGAGCTTGGTGGCCAGCCACGCCTTGCCCGTCAGGCCCTGCTCACCGAGCAGCGCGCCCATCACGTCTTCGGCGACGCTGTACGTGGGAGCGCTGTCGATCACGGTGGCGCCGGCGGCGAAGAAACGCTTCAGCACTTCGCGGAGCGGGTCGAGCTCGGCAACGCTCTGGCCGACTTCGAAACTGCCCGAGGTGCCCATGCCGATCACCGGAATCTTTTCGCCGGTCGACGGAATGACGCGCGTGTTCAACGGTCCAGCGAGGGTGCTCGACGCCCCAGTGGCGGGGGCTTGTGCCTGGGCGGCGTTCCGGCACGCGGCCAGGCCGATGCCGGCGGCGGCGATGGCGGCAGTGGTCAGGAACTTGCGTCGTGTGTACACGGCCGTCTCCTTCGGGGGAAACGGTCGTTATCGGGGATCAGCCGAGGTGAGTTGTAAACGAAACGTTCATTCCGCGCCCAACCGAAGTCATGGTCCGGTGAGCCGTTGCCCGCCTCAGCCGAGTAAACCGGCGGGCAGTTGCATGGTGATGCAGTGCAGGCTGCCGTTCTGCCAGATCAACGGACGGCAGGGCACCTGAACGATCTCGCGGTCCGGGTAAGACTGGGCCAGCACCCCGGCAGCTACATCGTCGGCAGGATCGCCATAGGCCGGCATCAGCACGGCGCCGTTGATGATCAGGTAGTTCGCATACGACGCCGCCAGCCGGCGCCCGTTGTCGATCACCGGCTGGGCCCACGGCAACGGGAATGTCCGGTAGGGCGTGCCTTCGGCCGTGCGCAACGCGGCGATGTCAGCCGCCATGGCCTGCAACCCGGCGTAATGCACGTCCGACGCGTCATCGCAGGCCTGATAGACGATGGCGTCATCCGGCGCGAAGCGGGCCAGGGTGTCGATGTGGGCGTCGGTGTCGTCGCCCTCCAGGTAGCCATGGTCCAGCCATAGCACGCGCTGCTGCTTCAGCCAGCCGGCCAGCTTGCTGGTCAGCTCCTCGCGGGTCGCCTCGGGATGGCGCTCGTGCAGGCACTGCCAGGTGGTCAGCAGGGTGCCAGCGCCATTGGTCTCGATAGCACCACCTTCCAAAGCAAAATCAATGCTTTGGACGAAATAGTTATGAAACAACTGCATGCCAGACAGCTCGCCGACGAGGCGATCGTCGCGGCTGGCCTCGTACTTTCCGCCCCACCCGGTGAAACGGAAATCCAGCAGTTTGAAGCGGTGCCCATCGCGCAGCGTGATGGGGCCGGAGTCGCGCAGCCAGGTGTCGTCGTATTCGGCCGGCACGAAGCGCACCTTCGCCATGTCCACGCGCGCGGAGCGCAGGCGGGCTTCGGCGTAGGTCTGCAGATCGTCGTCGGCCACGCAGATCACCACCGGCTGGAACCGGGTGATCGCGGCGACCAGGGCGACGTAGGTTTCTTCGACGTCGGCCAGGCGTTCGGCCCAGTCGGTGTCGGCGTGCGGCCACGCGATCAGGACCGCGGATTGGGGTTCCCACTCCGCGGGGAAACGAAAGGCATCGGTCATGGCATCAAGGTCGCGGCCGCGCCGCGAGGGTATCAGCGGATGGGGGGCTTCGGGCCGATTTCTTCGGCGGTCGCCTTGTTGAGGACCACGTCGATGACGCGGCTCTTCTCGAAGTATACGGTGAAACCCGGATAGACCCAGCGGTGGATCACCGGCCACTGGCGCTTCTGTCCGCCGCGCGGCTCGAGCTTCTGTTGCGGCGCGCCGAAGCGGGCTTCCACATCGGCCGCGGTCTGGCCGCGGACGGGTGCGGCGGCAGGCGTTTCCTGCGCTCGCTCAATCAACAGGGTGTCCGCCAGTGCGGGGCCGGACAGGCCGAGCAGGGCGATCAAGGGCAGGGCAAGGACGCGACGGCTCATGGTTGGGTTCCCCTAGGTGACTCGCCTTTTATAACAAAAGCCGTAAAACAAAAAACCGCCCGGAGGCGGCTTTCTGCGCTTTGCCTGGGATGCCGTGAAGCAGCCCGGCAGGCGATCCGTTCTTAGCGCTGACGCGCCTTGAAGCGGGGGTTGGACTTGCAAATCACGAAGACCTTGCCGCGGCGGCGGACCACCTTGCAGTCGCGGTGACGGGCCTTCGCCGACTTCAGGGAGGACAGGACCTTCATGAGTTGAAACCTCGGCGTAAATGTATGGGGTGAAGCGAAGCCCGACATTCTAGCGGCAATTCCATAGCCGGATCAAGCGGTTTCACGGCGGGGCCGGGGCGGCCGCCGTCCGCCCCCTTTCGGTCCCGGCCAGACGAGCGTCCATAATGGCGCAACCGCCCCCCTGGAAGCCCGCATGTCCGACCTCGCCCCCGTCCTGACCATCGATGGCCCCTCCGGCGCGGGCAAGGGGACCGTCAGTCGGATCGCCGCATCCCGGCTGGGCTGGAATTATTTGGATTCGGGCGCCTTGTATCGGGCAGTCGGCGTTGCCGCCAGCTGGGCCGACCTGGACGTGTCCGACCCGGCCGCACTGGTCCGCTGTGCCTTCGACACCCGGGTGAGCTTTCGCGAGACCGAGGCGGGATTGCGCGTGATCGTCGACGATCTGGACGCGACCGACGAGCTTCGTCTGGAAACGACCGGCGCGCTCGCATCGGCCATCGCGGCAATCCCGGAGGTCCGGGCCGCCCTGAAGGAGCGCCAGCGTGCTTACCGGCAGGCGCCGGGGCTGGTGGCGGACGGGCGGGACATGGGCACGGTGATCTTCCCGGATGCCCCATACAAGGTGTTCCTGACCGCCAGCGCCGAGGAGCGCGCCGAAAGGCGGTATAAGCAGTTGAAAGACAAAGGGGTTTCCGTCACAATCGACGGTCTGCTGCGCGAGATCCTCGCTCGTGACGCCCGTGATGCCCAGCGCACGGTGGCGCCCCTGAGGCCGGCCGACGACGCCGTCCACATCGACACCACCGGTCTCGGTATCGACGCCGTCGTCGAACGCGTGCTGGCCCTGGTGCCGGCGCGCACGCGTTAGTTCACGCGCTGCAGAAGGCCCGTCGGAATCCTCCGGCGGTCATCCAACCACAACACTCACGGCCATACGCATCCCGCGCAGGCCGACAACGGGTGGACCGTCCGCATTCGCGTGCGCCGGTCTGTGTCATCAACCGAGTATTTTTCAATGACCGAATCATTTGCCGAACTGTTTGAACAGAGCCAGACCCAACTGGCCAAGCTGAAGCCGGGCGCTATCGTCACCGGCGTCGTCGTGGAAGTCCGCAACGACGTGGTGGTGATCAACGCCGGCCTGAAGTCCGAAGGCATCGTGCCGATCGAACAGTTCCGGAACGACGCCGGCGAAATCGACGTGGGCGTGGGCGACGAAGTGAAGGTGGCCCTCGACTCGATCGAGAACGGCTTCGGCGAAACCGTCCTCTCGCGCGAGAAGGCCAAGCGCGCCATGGTGTGGGACGAGCTGGAGCAGGCGCTGGAGAAGAACGAGACCATCACCGGCCGCATCAGCGGCAAGGTCAAGGGTGGTTTTACCGTCGACATCAAGGACGTCCGCGCGTTCCTGCCGGGCTCGCTGGTCGACGTGCGCCCCGTGCGCGACCCGGGCTACCTGGAAGGCAAGGAGCTGGAGTTCAAGCTCATCAAGCTGGATCGCAAGCGCAACAATGTGGTCGTCTCCCGCCGTGCGGTGGTCGAGAGCGAGCATTCGGAAGAGCGCGAGCAGCTGATGGACAAGCTGCAGGAAGGCGTGGTGCTGAAGGGTGTGGTCAAGAACCTCACCGACTACGGCGCGTTCGTCGACCTGGGTGGCATCGACGGCCTGCTGCACATCACCGACATGGCGTGGAAGCGCGTGCGTCATCCGTCCGAAGTCGTGGAAGTCGGCCAGGAGCTGGACGTCCGCGTGCTGAAGTACGACCGTGAGCGCAACCGCGTCTCGCTGGGCCTGAAGCAGCTGGGCGAGGATCCGTGGGACAACATCGCCCGCCGTTACCCGGCCAACAGCCGCGTGTTCGGCAAGGTCTCCAACGTCACCGATTACGGCGCGTTCGTCGAGATCGAGCCGGGAGTCGAAGGCCTGGTGCACGTCTCCGAGATGGACTGGACCAACAAGAACGTCAACCCGTCCAAGGTCGTGCAGGTCGGTGACGAAGTCGAAGTGATGGTGCTGGACGTCGATGAAGAGCGCCGCCGCATCTCGCTGGGCATGAAGCAGGTCGCCGCCAACCCGTGGGAAACCTTCGCGGCCACCCACAAGAAGGGCGACAAGGTGTCCGGCCAGATCAAGTCAATCACCGACTTCGGCATCTTCATCGGCCTGGACGGCGGTATCGACGGCCTGATCCACCTCTCGGACATCAGCTGGAACACCACCGGCGAAGACGTTGTGCGCAACTTCAAGAAGGGCGACACGCTGGATGCCGTAGTGCTGGCCGTGGACCCGGAGCGCGAGCGCATCAGCCTGGGCGTCAAGCAGCTGGAGCAGGATCCGTTCGGCCAGTACATGGCGTCGCACCCGAAGGGTACGAAGGTCGAAGGCACGGTCAAGGACGTGGATGCCAAGGGCGCCACGATCGAGCTGGCCGATGGCATCGAAGGTTACGTCTCGGCGCGCGACATCAGCTACGACCGTGTGGACGATGCCAGCCAGCACCTGAAGGTCGGCGACAAGGTCGAAGCCAAGTTCATCGGCATGGACCGCAAGGGCCGCACCCTGCAGCTGTCGATCAAGGCCAAGGACGAAGCCGAAACCGCCGAAGCGCTGGCCGAGTACAACAAGACCGCCGCCGAAGCCGCTACCGGTACCACCAGCCTGGGCGCGCTGCTGCGTGCGCAGCTGGACGGCGGCAAGTCCGAGTAATCGGCTGCCTGTCGTTCGATACCCAGCAGTAACGTCCCCGCACCGGCCCGGGTTCGCCCGGGCCGGTGCGGGTACATCCGCTCCGATCCCCAGCCGATGACCAAGTCCGAACTCATCGAAATCCTGAGCCGCCGCCAGCCCCACCTCAAGGCCGAGGATGTCGACCTTGCCGTGAAGTCCCTGCTGGAAATGATGGGGGGTGCCCTGTCGCAGGGCGACCGGATCGAGATCCGCGGTTTCGGCAGTTTCTCGCTGCACTATCGTCCGCCCCGCATGGGCCGCAATCCCAAGACCGGCGAGTCCGTCGCGTTGCCGGCGAAGCACGTTCCCCACTTCAAGCCCGGCAAGGAGCTGCGCGAGCGCGTCAGCGACGTCACGCCGATCGAAGAAGCCGGCGAGTAAGCCGTGGGTCCCCGGGCGCGTGTCGTTCCGCGCCGTCTCCGTTAAGCTAGGCGCCGTCCTGCACGGAGTCGCCTGATGAATACCTTCCGCCTGGTCGTTGCGCTGCTGTTCCTGGCCTACGGACTCATCATCGGCGTCCTCAACACGCAGCCGATCACCCTTAAGCTCGTGTTCTCCGAGTTCCAGACTTCATCCGGCGTGGGCATCATGCTGTCGTTGTTGCTGGGCGTGGTGATCGGTGGACTGATCGTTGTCGCGACGGTCGTCTGGCCGCTGTACGCGAAACTGCGCAAGGCCACCCGGGCCGCCAACGCACCCGCAGGCGCCGCCTCTGACGCCGGTGCCTGAGCGATGGCCTTCCTCACCGAGTGGTTCTGGTTCTTCCTGTTCCTCCCGCTGGCCGCGTTGAGCGGCTGGATCATCGGGCGCCGCGGCGGCCAGCGGCACGGCGACACCCAGGTCAGCCGGCTCTCGAGCACTTACTTCCGCGGCCTGAACTATCTGCTCAACGAGCAGCCCGACAAGGCCATCGAGTTGTTTCTGCACATCGCGGAACTGGACAAGGAAACCTTCGAGACGCAGGTGGCACTGGGCCACTTGTTCCGCCGTCGCGGCGAGGTGGACCGTGCGATCAGACTGCACCAAGGGCTGGTGCAGCGCCCCGATCTAAATGACCAGCAGAAGGTGCAGGCGTTGCTTGCACTGGGCGAGGACTACATGCGGTCCGGCTTATTGGATCGTGCGGAGACGGTCTTCACCGATCTGGCCCGCATCGACCAGCGTGCGCCGCAGGCGCTCAAGCACCTGATCGGCATCTACCAGGCCGAGCGCGACTGGGAAAAGGCCATCGATAACGCACGTCGCCATGAAGAGGTCACCGGCGAGCCAATGGGCAAGCTGGTCGCCCAGTTCGAATGCGAACTGGCCGAGCGGCAGCGCACGGCGAACAACATCGATGCCGCCCGCGCCGCTGTTGCGCGCGCGTATGAAGCGGATGCGGGCAGCGTGCGGGCCGGCATCATCGAGGGCCGGATCGAGTCGGATGCGGGGAACGCGGAAGCCGCCATCCGCGCGTTTGAGCGGGCTGCACGGCACGATCCGGACTACCTGCCGGAAGTGTTGCCCAGCCTGCTGGCCAGCTATGACCAGGTAGGCGATCTGTCAGGCGCCCGTGCGTTCCTGTCTGAGATGTGCGAGCACTACCGCGGGATCGCGCCCGTGCTGGCGCTCACGAAGCTGGTGGAGCGCCAGGATGGCGTGGCCGCAGCGCGTGCGTATCTCGCGCGCCAGCTCAAGGATCGACCTTCCGTACGCGGCGAAGCGGCGCTGATCGACCTGACCCTGGCCGAGGGCGCCGACCCTATGGCCACCCTCAACGATCTCAAGCACATCACGGACCAGTTGTTGGTACGCAACCCCAGCTATCGCTGCACGCGATGCGGCTTCGGCGCGCGTACGCACCACTGGCAATGCCCCAGCTGCAAGGAATGGGGCACGATCAAGCCACTGCTCAACTACGCGGTGGTCTGATGCCGGCATTGCCCGTCTGGCTGCTGCTGCACTTCGCGGGTGCGGCCATGGGGACCTGGTGGGCGCGACGCTATGCCCTCAAAGGCAAGCTGCTGGACCAACCCGGGGAACGGCGAAGTCACGCCGTCGCGACGCCGCGCGGAGGGGGTATCGCGATCGTTGCGATGGTGGTGGTGGCCGGCCTGGTGGCGGGTCTCCAGGCTCCAGACGATCACTGGTTGCTCTGGAGCTTCGTCCCCGGCCTGTCGGTCGTCGCTGGTATCGGGTGGTGGGACGACCATAAACCACTTTCGCCCTGGCTGCGGTTGGGTGTGCAGGCGGTGGCCGCGGCGCTGCTGGCGCTTGGGGTGGGGTCTTCCACCGCTGACCTCGGCTATGCGACTTTTGCTTTCGTGGCGGCGATGGCACTGGTCAACGTCTGGAATTTCATGGACGGCATCAACGGCTTGGCGGCCAGCCAGGCGTGCCTGGCCGCGCTGGCCTACGCCACGCTCATGCCGGCCGGCGGCGTGGTGCACTGGGTGGCTTGGGCATTGTTTGCCGCCTGCGCGGGATTCCTTCCTTTCAACTTTCCACGCGCCCGGATTTTCATGGGGGATGTGGGAAGCGGCGCGCTCGGCTATACGTTGGCCATGCTGGCGACGACATCGCTGGTTGCAGCGCCTCGCGCTGCCATGCCGCTGATTCTGCTTCCCCTGTGCGCCTTCGTTGTCGACGCCGGCTTCACATTGGCGTGGCGCATGCTGCGCGGCGAGCGCTGGTGGACCCCCCACGTCAGTCATCTGTACCAATGGGCGGCCCGGCGGGTTGGTCACGCGGCTGTAACCGTGATTTATTTCGTGTTCGGTACCGTTAGCTTATTGTTAAGCTTCACATTGCCGACTACGACGGTGGGACAGACGGCAGTTGTCGTGGCAGGCACCTACGGCGTAGGGGTGTTGCTGTGGGTCTTACTGCGCAGGGGATGGCGCGACTAGCATCTGGAGAAGGATCTGATGGAATCCTGGCGGGACCGTGTAAGCAGTTGGATACCCCGGGCCCTGGTGGCCGCTCATGATCTGGCCATGGTGTGGGTCTGCTGGCAGGTACTGCACCGCCTGCGGTACGCCATGCTTCCTCACGGCCCCGAATTCCCGCTCTGGTCCAATGAGATCGCCATCGTGCTGGTGGCCCAGGGCGTCGTCTTCTGGTGGATGGGGCTTTATCGCGGCTTGTGGCGGTTCGCCAGCCTGCCTGACCTCTGGAACATCGTGAAGGCGTGCGCGCTGGGCTTCCTCGGCGTGGTGCTCGGTTTGTTCTTCTACAACCGGTTCGGCTCGACGCCCCGGGCCGTGCTGGGCTTCTATCCGTTTGCGCTGGTGGGTTTCCTCGGGTTCCCCCGGTTGGCCTACCGGGCATGGAAGGACAGCCAGATACATCGGACGCATGAAAGCGCGTCCCGGGTCCTGATCATGGGGGCGGGACGTGCCGGGGAGGCGCTGGTGCGCGAGCTGCGCAGGACCGGCGTTTACCATCCCGTAGCATTCCTCGACGACGCCGCTCGCCTGCATGGTTCCAAACTGCAGGGTGTCCCCGTGCTGGGGGGGCTGGAAGATGCCGCTGCTGTGGCACGCGAGACCGCGGCTCGCATGCTGGTGATCGCGATGCCTTCGCTGGAAGCGCCCGCGATGCAGCGGGTGGTCGCCATTTGCGAGAGCACGGGCTTGCCGTTCCGCATGGTGCCCCGTCTGGTGAACGTGCTGGAAGGCCAGTCGATGCCGGGCGACCTCAAGGAAGTCGCGATCGAGGACCTGCTGGGCCGCAAGTCGGTGACCCCGGATTGGAAGCTCATCCGTGGCTGGTTGGGCGGGCGCACGGTCATGGTGACCGGTGCGGGTGGTTCGATCGGCTCGGAGCTGTGCCGGCAGTGCGCACGGCACGGCGCGCAACGGATTGCCCTGGTCGAGATCGACGAGCTTGCCCTGATTACGATCCAGGGCGACCTGCGCCGGGCGTTTCCCGACCTCGAAGTACTCCCGGTCCTCGGCAACTGCGGTGACCCCGCCGTCATCGCGCACGCATTGCGCATCGCCGAGCCCGATGCGGTTTTCCACGCGGCCGCCTATAAGCAGGTGCCTCTGCTGGAAGGACATCTCCGCGAAGCGGTCGGCAACAACGTGCTGGCGACCGAGACGGTGGCGCGCGCTTGCCGCGACGCCGGTGTGGCGACTTTCGTGCTGATTTCCACGGACAAGGCGGTGGATCCGGTCAATGTGCTCGGTGCCACCAAGCGTCTGGCCGAAATGGCCTGCCAGGCGTTGGACGACGCACGTTCCAGCACACGCTACGTGACCGTTCGTTTCGGCAACGTGCTGGATTCGGCGGGCAGCGTGGTACCGCTGTTCCGGGACCAGATCCGAAAGGGCGGGCCGGTCACCGTCACCGACCCCGAGGTGACCCGTTACTTCATGACCATTCCCGAGGCCTGCCAGCTGATCCTGCAGGCGGCGTCGGGCGCGGCCCATGCCTCGATCTACACGCTGGACATGGGCGATCCAGTACCGATCCGCCTGCTGGCCGAGCAGATGATCCGCCTGGCCGGCAAACAGCCTGGGCGCGACATCGCTATCGTCTACACCGGGCTTCGTCCGGGCGAGAAGCTGCATGAAACGCTCTTCCACGCCGATGAGCGTTACCAGCCGACGTCGCATTCCAAGATCATGAAGGCGTTCGCGCGCGAGGTTTCGCCGGAATTCATCGATCTGGCGATGCAGCGCCTGCGGGCCGCCCATGCGCGCTACGACACTACCGAACTGGGTGAAGTGTTGCGGGTGGCCGTGCCGGAGTTCACACCCTTGTCAAATGATCATGACGAGGCATCCGCTAACATCGTGGTCTTCCCAGGCCGTGATGCTCGCAGGACTCGATGACTTCCACCCGTATCCGCAAAGCCGTGTTTCCCGTCGCGGGGCTCGGCACCCGCTTCCTGCCCGCCACCAAGACCGTTCCCAAGGAGATGCTGCCGATCATCGATCGGCCGCTGATCCAGTACGCGGTCGATGAAGCGATCGAGGCGGGCTGCGACACCCTGATCTTCGTCACCAACCGCTACAAGCACGCCGTCGCCGATTATTTCGACAAGGCGTACGAACTGGAGCAGAAGCTCGAGCGGGCCGGCAAGACCGAGCAGCTTGACCTGGTGCGCAACGTGCTTCCGTCGCATGTGCGCGCCGTGTTCGTGACCCAGGCCGAAGCGCTCGGCCTGGGGCACGCCGTGCTCTGCGCCAAGCCGATCGTCGGCAACGAGCCGTTCGCAGTGTTGCTGCCCGATGACCTGATCTGGAACCGCGGGCCCGGCGCGCTGAAGCAGATGGCCGATGCGGCCGAGCGCTCCGCCGCCAGCGTCATCGCGGTGCAGGACGTGGCGCCCGAGCAGACCGGCAGCTACGGCATCGTCGCCACCGAGTCCTTCAATGGACGCGAGGGTCGAATCGGCGCCATCGTCGAGAAGCCGAAGCCGGAGGATGCACCGAGTACCTTGGCGGTCGTCGGACGTTACGTGCTGGACGGTCGCATCTTCGAGTTGCTGGAGAACACGACACCCGGTGCCGGTGGCGAGATCCAGCTGACCGACGGCATTGCCCAACTGCTGCAGGAGAAGCCGGTCCACGCTTATCGTTTCCAGGGCACGCGTTTCGATTGCGGCACTCACATCGGCCTGATCGAAGCCACCATCCGTTACGCGCTGGATCACGAGAAACTCAGCGATGCGGCGCGCGACACCATGCAGAACGCGCTGAGCGAACTGGGCGTACGGGACCTGCAGTAAACGCCGCGGGCACCGTCGTGGCGGTTGTAAAGCCCCATAATGCCGCCCGCGATGTCAGAACCTGCTTCCAGCTACTACCTGGCGACGGCTGCGCCGTCCCTGCCGCATGAGCCCCTCCGGGGCCGTCGGGAAGCCGCCGTTTGCGTCATCGGCGGCGGTTTCGCCGGACTGAACACGGCCCTGGGGCTGGCCGAGCGCGGCCTGCGCGACGTCGTCGTCCTGGAGGCGAGGGCGCCCGGTTTCGGCGCATCCGGACGCAATGGGGGCTTCGTCTTCGGCGGCTTCTCGCGCGGCGAGGAGGCGCTGCTGCGGGAGTTGGGCGCCCCGCGCGCGAACGCCCTGTACGGTGGAACGCTGCAGGCGGTCGAGCTGATCCGTGAGCGGATCGCGCGCTACCGGATCGCCTGCGAACCAACGGAGCAGGGCGTCATCTGGGCGAACTGGTTCAAGGACGAGGCGATCCTGCGCGAGCGCCAGGCGTTGCTGGCCGAGCACTACGACACCCATTGGGCCTGGTGGTCGCGCGACCAGGTGCGTGCGCAGATCAAATCGGTCCGCTACCACGATGCTCTGTTCGAACCGCAGGGTTTCCACTTCCATCCGCTGAACTACGCGTTGGGGCTTGCGCGGGCCACAGCGGAGGCAGGTGTCGCCGTGCATGCGGCGTCCCCGGTGTTCTCGCTCGAACGCGTGGGCCATGCGTGGCGCGTCCGCACACCGGAAGGCGAGGTCGAGGCGCGGCATGTCGTCCTCGCCTGTGGCGGCTACCTGGCGGGTTTGCGTGCGCGCGTCGATGCGGCGGTGTTGCCGATCGCCACCTACGTCATGGTGACGGCCCCGCTGGGCGACCGCCTGCGGGACGTCTTGCGCACGGGCGCCGCCATCTACGACACGCGGTTCGCCTTCGATTACTACCGTCCTCTGCCCGACACCCGCATCTTGTGGGGAGGGCGGATTTCCGTGCTGGACCGCTCGCCTGCCGCGGTGCGGCGCCTCCTTTACCGCGACATGCTGAAGGTGTTCCCGCAGCTGGACGGCGTCGGCGTGGACTACGCCTGGTCGGGACTGATGAGTTATGCGCGCCACCAGATGCCACAGATCGGGCAGATCGAGCCTGGACTGTGGCTGGCGCAAGCCTTTGGCGGCCATGGCGTGGCGCCCACCACGTTCGCGGGCGAGGTGCTGGCCGCCGCGATCGCCCACGATGACCCAAGGTGGCGCGAGTTCGCCCACTACGGACTCGTCTCGGCGCTCAAACCGGCGGGATTGCTGGGCGCGCAGTTCAGCTACTGGTGGGCGGAATCCAAGGATGCGTGGAAAGACTGGCGCGAGCAAGCGAGGGGAGGGTAGGCATGGAGAACAAGGACATCAGCTGGGCGGATTTCGAGAAAGTCCATCTGTGTGCCGGCACGGTGGTGCGCGTGGAGCCGTTCCCGGAGGCGCGCAAGCCGGCGTGGAAGGTGTGGGTGGACTTCGGGCCCCACGGCGTCCGCAAGACCAGTGCGCAGATCCACGCGCTTTACGCGGCGGAGGACTTGGTCGGCAAGCAGATCGTGGGCGTGATCAACTTCCCACCCAAGCAAGTGGGGCCGTTCCTGTCCGAATTCCTGCTTACCGGCTTTTATACCGATGCAGGCGTCGTGGTGACGACGGTGGAGCGGCCGGTGCCGAACGGCGCCCGGTTGGCCTGAGCACAAAAAAACATGGCGCCTCGCGGCGCCATGTCTATCAAGCACAATCGCCGAATCAGAGCGATTCGAAGATGCCCGCCGCGCCCATGCCGGTGCCGATGCACATGGTCACCATACCGTACTTGTGCTGGCGACGGCGCATGCCGTGGACGATGGTGGCGGTACGGATCGCGCCCGTTGCGCCGAGCGGATGGCCGAGCGCGATCGCGCCGCCCAGCGGATTGATCTTCGACGCATCCAACTCGCTGTCGCGGATCACCGCCAGCGCTTGCGCGGCGAAGGCTTCGTTGAGTTCGATCCAGTCCAGCTGGTCCTTGGTCAGCCCGGCCTGCTTCAGGGCCTTCGGAATCGCGGCGATCGGGCCGATGCCCATCACTTCGGGGCGCACGCCGGCCACCGAGAAGCTGACGAAGCGCGCCAGCGGGGTCAGGCCGTAATCTTTGATCGCCTGTTCCGAAGCCAACAGCACGCCGGCCGCGCCGTCGCTCATCTGCGACGAGGTGCCCGCGGTGACGGTGCCCCCGAACTGCGGATTGCGGAACACGGTACGCAGCTTGGCCAGGCCTTCCAGCGAGGTGTCCGCGCGGGGGCCTTCATCCTGTTCCACCAACAGCTTCTTCAGGCGCACGGTGTTGCCGGCGAGGTCGGGCTGGCGCGAGATCACTTCGTACGGGCTGATCTCGTCCCTGAACTCTCCCGCGGCCTGCGCGGCGAGGGCCTTCTGGTGCGAGGCGACCGCGAAGGCGTCCTGGTCCTCGCGCGAGATCTTCCATTCCTCGGCCACTTTCTCGGCGGTGATGCCCATGCCATAGGCGATCGCCACGTGGTCGTTGTCGAACACGCTCGGCGCCATGGCGATCTTGTTGCCCATCATCGGCACCATGCTCATGCTCTCGGTGCCGCCGGCCAGCATCAGGTCGGCGTTGCCGAGGCGGATCTGGTCGGCCGCCATCGCCACGGCCTGCAGGCCGGACGAACAGAAACGGTTGATGGTCTGCGCGGCGATCGTGTTCGGCAGACCCGCCAGCAGCAGGCCGATGCGCGCCACGTTCATGCCTTGCTCGGCTTCCGGCATCGCGCAGCCGATGATGGCGTCATCGATGCGGTTGAGGTCGATCCCCGGCGCCTGCGCCACGACCGATTTCAGCACGTGCGCCAGCATGTCGTCCGGACGGGTGTTGCGGAACACGCCCTTCGGCGCCTTGCCGACCGGGGTACGGGTGGCGGCGACGATGTAGGCTTCTTGTACTTGCTTGCTCATGTCTCGGTGTCCTGTGTCGTCGTCGGTCAGTTACGCAGCGGCTTGCCGGTCTTCAGCATGTGCGCGATGCGGGCCTGGGTTTTTTCCTGCTGGGCCAGCTCGACGAAGTGCTTGCGCTCCAGCTTGAGCAGCCACTCCTCGTCCACCACCGCGCCGCGATCCACTTCGCCGCCGCACAGCACGGTGGCGATGCGCACGGCGATCTCGTAGTCGTACGGGCTGATGAAGCGGCCTTCCAGCATGTTCACCAGCATCATCTTGAAGGTGGCGATGCCGACATCACCGGCCACCTGGATGCGGCGGGCAGGTAGCGGCGGGCGGTAGCCGGTTTCGGCCAGCGCGAGCGCTTCCTGCTTGGCGATGTGCAGCAACTCGTAGGCATTGAAGGCGACCTTGTCGCCGGCGCGCATCAGGCCCAGTTCCTTGGCTTCGACGGCGGAGGCAGACACCTTGGCCATCGCCACGGTCTCGAACGTCTTCTTCAGTTCGGCGAACACATCGCCACCCGGGCCAGCTGCCTGCGACGCGCGCACGGCGAGCTCCTTCAGGCCGCCGCCCGCAGGCAGCAGACCGACGCCCGCTTCCACCAGACCGATGTAGCTCTCGAGGTGGGCGACGGTGCGCGCACTGTGCATCTGGAACTCGCAGCCGCCACCCAAGGCGAGGCCGCGGACGGCGGCCACGACCGGCACCAGCGAGTACTTGATGGCCTGGCTGGTGGCCTGGAAGTTGGCCACCATCGCTTCGAACTCGGCGATCTTGCCGGCCTGCAGCGCGCCCAGCGCACCGGCCAGGTCGGCACCGGCGGAGAACGGCTCCTTGGGCTGCCAGATCACCAGGCCCTTGAAGCGGCGCTCGGCGATCGCGACCGACTCCTGCACGCCGGCCAGGACCGCGTCGGAGACGGTGTGCATCTTGGTCTTGAAGCTGATCACGCCGATGCCATCGCCGTCGGTCCACAGGCGGACGCCGTCGTTCTCGAACACGGTTTCACCCGGGGCGAAGGCTTCACCCAGCAGCGGGTCCGGGAAGCGCTGGCGCGCGTACACATCCAGTGAGGAGCGCGGCAGCAGGGCATTGCGGCCCGGGCTGTAGCTGCCCTCGGCGCCGTGCACGCCGTTTCGGCCGTCGAACACCCAGTTCGGCAGCGGGGCGCTGCTCATGGTCTTGCCTGCGACGATGTCGTCCGCGATCCACTGCGCCACCTGCTTCCAGCCGGCGGCCTGCCAGGTCTCGAACGGCCCCAACGACCAGCCATAGCCCCAGCGGATGGCCAGATCCACGTCGCGTGCGGTCTCGGCGATGTCGGCCAGGTGGTAGGCGCTGTAATGGAACAGGTCGCGGAACACCGCCCACAGGAACTGCGCCTGCGGGTGCTGGCTTCCGCGCAGCTTGGCGAACTTCTCAGCCGGGTTCTTGATCTTCAGGATCTCGACCACCTCGGGTGCCGCGGTGCGGTCGGAGGCGCGGTAGTCCTGCTTCTCCAGGTCGAGGACCACGATGTCCTTGCCGACCTTGCGGAAGATGCCGGCGCCGGTCTTCTGGCCGAGGGCACCCTTGGCGATCAGCGCCTCCAGCCACTTCGGCGACTTGAAATAGGCGTGCCAGGGGTCGTCCGGCAGGGTGTCGGCCATGGTCTTGATGACGTGGGCCATGGTGTCCAGGCCGACGACGTCGGAGGTGCGGTACGTGGCGGACTTCGGCCGGCCGATCAGCGGGCCGGTGATGGCATCGACTTCATCGAAACCCAGCTTGAACTCGCCGGTGTGGTGCGCGGTGGCGAGGATCGAGAACACGCCGATCCGGTTGCCGATGAAGTTCGGCGTGTCCTTGGCGTAGACCACGCCCTTGCCGAGCGTCGTCGTCAGGAACGTCTCCAGTCCCTCCAGCACGGCCCGGTCCGTGGACTTGGCCGGGATCAGCTCCGCCAGATGCATGTAGCGCGGCGGATTGAAGAAGTGCACACCACAGAAACGATGGCGAAGTTGTTCAGGAAGAACTTCGGCCAACTTGTTGATTCCCAAGCCCGACGTATTGCTGGCCAGGACTGCATGGTCGGCGACGAATGGGGCGATTTTCTTGTAGAGGTCCTGTTTCCAGTCCATCCGCTCGGCAATTGCCTCGATGATCAGGTCGCAGCCCTTCAAGTGCTCCAGGCCGGTCTCGTAGTTGGCCGGCGTGATCGCCTCGGCCAGTGCCTTGCTGGCCAGCGGGGCGGGGCTGAGCTTGCCCAGGTTGGCGATGGCCTTCTGCACGACGCCATCCGGATGACCGTCCTTGTCGGGCAGGTCGAACAGCACCGTGTCGACGCCGGCGTTGGTCAGGTGCGCGGCGATCTGCGCGCCCATCACGCCGGCACCCAGCACGGCTGCCTTGCGTACAAGCAATGGATTGGACATGGAATTTCCTTGAATTACAGGGGTTTCAGACATGGTCGGCGCGCAGGCCGGCCTCGGCGAAGCGAATGAGTTCACGGGCGGCGCGCTCACGGTGCGCCGCTTCCGTGACGCCCGTGGGGCGCTTGATCAGGCCGAAATCGGCCATGGCGTAGGTCAGTGCGCCGGAGAAGAAGTCCAGCCGCCAGTACAGCTCCTCCTTGCTCAGCCCCGGCACGCAGGCGGCGATCGCCTTGCCGAACTCACGCAGGACGTGGCCATAGTGGTCTGACAGGAACTGGCGCAGGCCGTCGTTCTTCTCGGCGTAGGCACGGGCGATCACCCGCACGAAGGCGCCACCGCCGTGGCGATCCTGGGCCAAGGCCAGGGCCGGTTCCACGAAGGCGGCGAGGATCGGGGCGAGTTGGCCCGGATGTTCGGCCAGCGCCCTGTCCAGCTGCGAGAGGCGGGCGGCTGTCATGTCATCCATGCGCCGGCGGAACACCTCGTTGACCAGGTTTTCCTTGCTGCCGAAGTGGTAGTTGACCGCGGCGATGTTCACGTCGGCACGGCTGGTCACCTGACGCAGCGACGTACCGGCGAAGCCGTGCTGGGCGAACAGTTCTTCGGCCGCTCCGAGGATCCGCTCCTTCGTGGAGAAATGCGTGGTGTTGCCCATGGCCCCTCCGGGACTGAATCAAACGCTTGTTTGACTCATTGTCGGGGGAGGTTCTGGACAAGTCATGCTGCTTTGCACCATCGGGCTGTGCCAGGGCTGCAAAGCGCGGCGCGGTACGTTAGAATCTCGCTACGCTTTCTAGTCTAAGCCCGCGTTTCGACGCGGGTTTTTCATGTTAACCTTGGGCCGTAACGTGGCCCGCCCAACGGAGAGAATCCCCATGGCGCTGGAGCGCACCCTGTCGATCGTCAAGCCCGATGCCGTCGCGAAGAACGTCATCGGCGAAATCTACGCGCGTTTCGAAAAGAACGGTCTGAAGATCGTCGCCGCGAAGATGAAGCACCTCTCGCGCCGCGAAGCGGAAGGTTTCTACGCCGTGCATCGCGAGCGTCCGTTCTTCAACGCGCTGGTCGAGTTCATGATCTCCGGCCCCGTCGCCATCCAGGTGCTGGAAGGCGAGAACGCCGTGCTGAAGCATCGCGAGATCCTCGGTGCCACCAATCCGAAGGATGCTGCGCCGGGCACGATCCGCGCCGACTTCGCCGATTCGATCGACGCCAACGCCGCGCACGGTTCGGATTCGGTCGAGAACGCGAACATCGAAATCGCGTATTTCTTCGCCGCGACCGAAGTGTTCTCGCGCTGAACCACACGCGATGAGCAGCCACGACCTGCCGCCGATCGAGTTGAAGCTGGCCACGGACGCTCCGTCCGTGGCCATTGGCGCGCCCGTGTCTGCGAAACAGAACCTGATGGACCTGGACCGCGAGGGCCTGGAAAAATTCTTCGTCGGCACGCTCGGCGAACAGAAGTTCCGCGCGCACCAGGTGATGAAGTGGATCCACCACCGCTACGTCACCGATTTCGACCAGATGACCGATCTGGGCAAGAACCTGCGCGCGAAGCTGCAGGAACATGCCGAAGTCGTCGTGCCGCAGGTGGTGTTCGACAAGCCCTCGTCCGACGGCACCCACAAGTGGCTGCTGGGCATGGGCGTCGACGGCAAGAACGCCGTCGAAACCGTCTACATCCCCGACAAGAGTCGCGGGACGCTGTGCGTGTCGTCGCAGGTGGGCTGCGGGCTCAACTGCACGTTCTGCTCGACGGCCACGCAGGGCTTCAACCGTAACCTCACCACCGCCGAGATCATCGGCCAGGTGTGGGTCACGGCGCGCCATCTGGGCAACGTACCCGCGCAGAACCGCCGCCTAACCAACGTGGTGATGATGGGCATGGGCGAGCCGCTGCTGAATTTCGACAACGTCGTCCGCGCCATGAACATCATGCGCGACGACCTGGGCTATGGCCTGGCCAGTAAGCGCGTCACGCTATCGACATCCGGCCTCGTGCCGATGATCGACCGGCTGTCCACCGAGACCGACGTGTCGTTGGCGGTGTCCCTGCATGCGCCCAACGACGCGTTGCGCGAGCAACTGGTGCCGCTCAACAGGAAATACCCGATCGCCGAACTGATGGCGTCCTGCGTGCGCTACCTGCGTGCGAACAAGAAGCGCGATTCGGTGACGTTCGAATACACGCTAATGAAGGGCGTGAACGACCAGCCCGAGCATGCGCGACAGCTGGCGCAGCTGATGCGCAAGTTCAGCAACGCCGCACAGCTCAAGGACGCGGGCAAGGTCAATCTCATCCCCTTCAATCCGTTCCCGGGCACGCGCTACGAGCGCGCGCCGGAAGAAGACATCCGCGCCTTCCAGAAGTTGCTGCTCGATGCGCACGTGCTGACTATGGTCCGACGCACGCGCGGCGACGACATCGATGCAGCCTGCGGTCAGCTCAAGGGCCAGGTGATGGACCGGACGCGACGGCAGGCGGAGTTCCGCCGCCAACTGCAGGAACAGGGCATCGACGATGCGGCATAAGGCGGTCTGCCTGCTGCTGGTTCCCCTCCTGCTGGCGACGGCCTGCAGTCGACTCACCTTCGTCCGCCCCAAGATGGAACGGAAGGACGGCGAGCAGATTGCCCAGGATTACTCGGTCAAGGACAGTCCCGAGGTGAAGCGTCGCCAGTCGGTGCAGATGATGCTGTCGCGTTCGGTGCAGCGCCTGCAGGCGGGCGACCTGGATACCGCCGAGAAGGAAGCCCGTGCCGCGCTGAAACTGGCACCCGACTCGGCCGACGCCATGACCCTGCTGGCCGTCGTCGCGGATCGCCGTGGGCAGTCCGGCCCTGCTGGCGAACACTACCGCCGCGCCGCGGAGCTGGCTCCGGCGCAGGGCGCCATGCAGAACAATTACGGTACGTGGCTCTGCGCCAACGGCTTCGAGGCCGAGTCGCTCGTCTGGTTCGATCGTGCCGTGCGGGCGCCGGGATACGGCACTCCCGAAGTAGCGCTGGCCAATGCCGGCAACTGCGCCCTGGCTACCGGCCAGGCGGAGCGAGCGGAACGGGACCTGCGCCAGGCGCTTGCACGGGACGCGTCCAACACGACCGCGTTGGGCGCGATGGCCGAATTGGAATTCCGTCGACAGCAATACCTCTCGGCACGCGCCTTCATCGAGCGGAGGCTGGCGGCGGGACCGTCCTCCGTCGCAGTGTTGAAACTCGCATCACAGATCGAGGAAAGACTCGGCGACAAGGCCGCTGCCAGTCGATATGTTCAGCGCATTCGGGCGGAGTTCCCTGACGCGCGGGGCGTCACAACCGGGGGAAATGCAGGGCCATGATGGATACGGTAAGTGGGGGCATGCCGCAGGGGTGCGGCGATGCACTGCGGTCGGCGCGCGAGCGGGCCGGCCTGTCGATACAGGATGTCAGCCAGCGACTGAAGATGCCGCTCAAGGTGATCCAGGCCCTGGAAGCGGGGCATTGGGATCAGTCCGGCGGTGCCGTGTTCGTGCGCGGACAGCTGCGCAGCTACGGACGCTTGCTCAACGTGGACGTTGAGCCTTTCCTGCGCCAGGCGGAGACGTCGGTCGCGCCGCCGGCCGAGCTGGTCAGCCACGGCCACACGCCGCCGCTGCAGTATTTCTTCGAAAGTTTCAAACGCCGGGCCATTTACGTGGTGCTGACGGTGGTGATCGTGACGCCGATCTGGATGGCGCTGCGACCTGCCTCCGGACCCGCGCCGGAAGCCGCCACGGCCTCGCTGGATGTCGTACCGGAGGCGACGGGCACCGCACCGGAGGCGAGCGAATCCAACCGACCGGCAGCCCGCCCGCAGGCCGCGCCGATCGTTGCGTCGATGGCGCCTATGCCGCGCAGCGCCGCTCCGTGGTTGTCGTTGACGTTCAAGGGTGACAGCTGGGTCGAGATCGCTGCCCCCGATGGCCGCAAGCTGGAGCAGGCATTGGTCCGCGCGGGCGAGGAACGGCGATACGCACAGGGCGAAATCGGACGCATCAAACTGGGCGATGCCACGGCGGTCGAGGTTCAGCAAGCGGGGAGTACGGTGGATCTGGCGCCGTTCCAGCGAGCTAACGTCGCACGCTTTACGGTATCCTCTGAGGGTTCCCTCGCGCCGGTCGGTGACTGACCCGCGTACGGGTCTGTCCAACCTAGACCAAGACCCCGCATGAGACGGGGCAAGAGAGCGCATGGCGATTGACGATCTGCTCGACGAGCACGAACAAAGCGAACGCGTCCGCAGCTGGCTGAGGAACAACGGCGTCGGCCTGTTGGGCGGCGTGGCCCTGGGCCTGGCGGTGATCTTCGGCTGGCAGTGGTGGCAGAAAGGCCAGCAAGGCAAGCAGGAACAGGCTTACCAAGACTACCAGACGGCCGTTGAGGGGCTCGCGAAGGGCGATCTGAAGCAGGCAAAGACTTCGGTCGATGCGCTGGCCAAGGAAGAAGGGATCTACGCAGATGTCGCTGCCCTGCAGTTGGCCAAGGCGCAGGTGCAGGCGGGCGAGCGCGACGCCGCCATCCTCACGCTGCGCGGCGTGACCCCCGACGCATCGCTGCAACCGTTGGTCGACTTGCGCCTGGCGCGGCTGCTGATCGACAGCGGCAAGCACGACGAAGCACTCAAACTGCTCGACAAGGCAGACGACGCCTCCAGTCTGGAAGTGCGTGGGGATGCGCTGTTCGCGACCGGCAAGGCCAAGGAAGCGCAGGACGCCTACACGCGTGCCCTGACGACGCTGGACGTGGCCTCACCGCAGCGTCGCATCGTGGAACTGAAGCTCGTCCACGCAGGCGGCACCGTGCCCAAGACAGGGGGTGCTGCGTGAGCCGCTCGTCCAAGGCCATGACGATCCGTGTCCTGACCGCGGCCGTGCTGGTCCTCGCACTGGGTGGTTGCAGCACCCTCAAGGGCTGGTTTGGCGGCAAAGACAAGGCGGACGAGAAGCCGACCGAGCCCGCCGAGCTGGTGGACATCACCCCGGCTGTCAGCGTGGCCAAGATGTGGACTGCGAACGCCGGTAAGGGCGAGGAACGCCTGGGATTGCAACAGGTTCCCGTGGTCGAAGGTGGCCGGGTCTTCGCCGCCGCCGTGGAAGGCGGTGTGCGCGCCTTCGATCTCCAGACCGGCAAGCAGGTGTGGCAGTACAAGTCGGACCTGCGTTTGTCGGGTGGTCCCGGCGCCGGGCAGGGCTTGGTGGTGGTCGGCACGCTGGATGGGCAGGTGGTCGCCCTCGATGCGGCCACCGGTACCGAGAAATGGCAGGTCAAGGTGCCCAACGAAGTGATCGCCGCGCCCGCGATCGCGCAGGGTCTGGTGTTCGTTCGTACCAACGATGGCCGGGTGTCCGCGCTGAGCGCGGAGACGGGCGAGCGTCGCTGGTTCTGGACGCATGAACTCCCCAGCCTCACGGTGCGCGGCAATGCGCCGGTCGTGGTAGGCCCGGGCGTCCTGTTCGCGGGTAGCGATGATGGCACGTTGACGGCGCTGTCGGCCAACGACGGTCGGCCGCTGTGGACGCAGACCGTCGGCACGCCCGAAGGCCGTAGCGAGCTGGAACGCATGGCCGATGTGGACGGTGCACCGGTCCTTGAAGGCACCACGGTGTTCGCGACCAGCTTCAAGAAAGAAACCATCGCTATCGAAGGCCCCTCTGGCCGTCCGCTCTGGAAGCGCGAGAACGGCGGCGTGGGCGGTCTGGCGGTGACGAGCAGCGCGGTGCTGGTGTCGGATCCGGCGGGTACCGTCTGGGCGCTGGACAAGTACAGCGGCGGTTCGCTGTGGTCCAACACCACGCTGGCGCGACGTTCGGTAACCGCCCCGACGATCCATGGCGATTACGCCGTGGTGGGCGACTACGACGGCTACCTGCACTGGTTGAAGACCGACAACGGCGAGATCGTGGGTCGTGCCCGCGTGGGTGGCAAGGCCATCCGGGGCAAGCCGGTCGTGGCCGATGGCATCTTGATCGTCCAGGACGTGGAAGGCGGTCTGACGGCCTTCGGCTTCAAGTAATACACCTGCCGGGGCGGCATCCCGCACCCCTGGCCGGATCGGAAAAGGGCCGCCTCGTCGGCCCTTTTTCGCGGGCGCGGCCCAATTCCGATACCATGGCGCGCCTTTGCCGCGCCGCTTCGCGCGCCCCGGCGCCCCGCGGCCGCTTCGTACGGCGCCGCACCTCTTCTCTGGTTGCCTCTCCATGTTGCCCCTCGTAGCCCTGGTCGGTCGTCCCAACGTCGGCAAGTCCACTTTGTTCAATGCGCTGACCCGCAGCCGCGACGCCCTGGTCCACGACCAGCCCGGCGTGACCCGCGATCGCAATTACGGTGTCTGCCGCCTGGATGAGGAGGCCCCGTTCCTGGTGGTGGACACGGGCGGTATCGCCGGCGAAGAAGAGGGGCTGGCGGGCGCGACCGCACGGCAGGCGCGCGCCGCCGCCGAGGAGGCCGACCTCGTCCTGTTCATCGTCGACGGCCGCGAAGGCGCCTCCGCGCTGGACGATGAAATCCTGGCCTGGTTGCGCAAGACCGCGCGTCCGACGCTGCTGGTCATCAACAAGATCGACGGCATCAACGAAACCACAGCCCTGGCGGATTTCGCCCGCTACGGCTTTTCCGATGCCACGACCATTTCGGCTTCGCATCGGCAGGGCATCGACGACCTGCTGGCCGAAGTGCATGCACGGCTCCCCGAGGAAGGAAGCGGCGAGGCGCTGGACCAAGACCCCGCGCGCATGCGCGTGGCCTTCGTCGGCCGTCCGAACGTCGGCAAGTCCACCCTGGTGAACCGCCTGCTGGGCGAAGAGCGGATGATCGCGTCCGAGGTGCCCGGCACCACGCGCGATTCCATCGCGGTCGACATGGAGCGCGATGGTCGCCAGTACCGCCTGATCGATACCGCCGGCCTGCGTCGCAAGGGCAAGGTGGAAGAGGCGGTCGAGAAGTTCAGCGTGGTCAAGACGCTGCAGGCCATCGAACAGTGCCAGGTGGCGGTGCTGCTGCTGGATGCCACCGAAGGCGTCACCGACCAGGACGCGACCGTGTTGGGCGCCGTGCTGGATGCCGGTCGCGCGCTGGTCGTGGCGATCAACAAGTGGGACGGCCTGACCGCGTACCAGCGCGAGCAAGCGGAGGCATTGCTGGCCCGCAAGCTCGGCTTCGTGGAATGGGCGGAAGCGGTCCGGATCTCGGCGCTGCACGGTTCAGGCCTGCGCGAATTGTTCAAGGCGATCCACCGCGCCCACGCCTCGGCCACCAAGGAATTCGGCACCAGCGAAGTCAACAAGGCGCTGGAGATCGCCTACGAGACCAATCCGCCGCCGAGCATCCGCGGCCACGTGTCCAAATTGCGCTACGTGCATCCGGGCGGCGCCAATCCGCCGACCTTCATCGTGCATGGCACGCGCCTGAAGGTGCTGCCGGAGTCGTACAAGCGTTACCTCGAGAACTTCTTCCGCAAGCGTTTCAAGCTGGTCGGCACGCCTGTGCGCTTCATCTTCCGGGAGGGTGCCAACCCTTACGAAGGCAAGAAGAACGTGCTGACCGAGAAACAGATCGCCAAGAAGCGCCGCCTGATCCGGCACGTCAAGCGCGGCAAGTGAGCGCCTACCCCTCCCGCATCGCCGTCGATGAGGCCATCGCGCTGGTCCGGGAAGTGGCGCAGGCACGTCGGACGGGCAGCGAGTCGCTCGCGTTCAACCGCGCTGGCGGCCGCGTCCTCGCGGAGGCCGTGAAAGCCCCGATCGATCTGCCCTCGTTCGACAACAGCCGGATGGACGGCGTCGCGTTCGCGCATGCCAGCCTGGCAGCGGACGGCACCACCTGGCTGCGCTTGATCGGCGAGCAGTACGCAGGCGTTCTGCACGGGCTCCGTGTCGGGCCAGGCGAGTGCGTCCGCATCACCACCGGCGCTCCGTTGCCCGAGGGCACCGATACGGTGGCGATACGGGAAGACATCGTCGAACGCGATGGCGGCATCGACATCCCCTCAGGCCTGCATGCGGGCGCGGACGTGCGCCGCGCCGGCGAGGACGTGCGCGCGGGGACCGAGGTGCTGCGTACAGGACAGGTGCTGACCCCCGCGCGGATCGGCTTGGCCGCCGCGTTGGGGGTGCCGACCCTGACGGTGGCGCGACGGCCGACGGTGGCCGTATTCACCACGGGCGACGAACTGGTGGAGCCCGGCATGCCGGTGTTGCCCGGACAGGTCTACAACAGCAACCGTGACCTGCTGATGGGGTTGTTGCGCGCCGAGGGCCTGGAACCCACCGCGTGGCCCACGTTGCCGGATGATCCGCAGCGCATGCAGGTGATGCTGTCGGACGCCGCATCCGCGTTCGACGTCGTGATCACCAGCGGCGGCGTATCGGCGGGCCAGAAGGACCATCTTCCCGGCCTGCTGGAGACCCACGGGCGCATCGCATTCTGGAAAGTGCGGATGAAGCCGGGCATGCCCGTGCTGTTCGGCGAATGGGATCGCGCCCTGTTCCTCTGCCTGCCCGGCAATCCGGTGTCGACCCTGGCCACGTTCCTGACCCTGGGGCGCGCGCTGCTGGATGGGCTGCAGGGGCGGGATGATCCGCGACCGGCCTGGCAGGCACGCCTGGGCAGCGCCTGGCGCAAGGGGCACGCGCGGTTCGAGTTCCTGCGCGGCCATCTGGCAGCGGACGGCCAGGGCGGGCTACGGGTAGCGCCGCATGCCGACGACGCGTCCCACCAGTTGCGCGCTGCCGCGGACAGCAACGCCCTGATCGTGTTGCCGGAAGGCGAGCGCGACTACGCCGAAGGCGATGTCGTCGACGTCCTGCCGTACTGAGGCGACAGCGCGTTCCAGCCGGAGCGGCGCCATCGTGCGTGCGGTGCGTGATAATCACGCCATGCCGATTCGAGACCTTCCCCCCGCCGACGTCGCCCAGTGGCTGGCGGATGGCGCGCTCTTCATCGATGTGCGCGAAGACCACGAGCGTGCCAGCGGACAGGCCGAAGGCGCGCAGGGCATCCGAAAGGCGGACCTGCTGGCCGAACCGGCGCGCCATCTCCCCGACCGCGACGCGCCGGTCGTCCTGATCTGCCAGAAAGGCGGCCGTTCGATGGACGCCGCGCTCGCGCTCGAAGCGGCCGGCTACACGCGTCTGGCTTCCGTCACCGGCGGCACGTCGCGCTGGCAGGAGGAAGGGCGCCCGACCGTGCGCCCGGAGCTGCCTGCCGAGGCGAGGGATTTCAACGAGCGCTACTCGCGCCACCTACTGTTGCCGGAAGTCGGCGTGGAAGGGCAGCGACGGCTCGAGGGTTCGCGGGTGCTGATGATCGGTGCCGGTGGCCTCGGATCGCCGGCCGCGTTCTACCTCGCCGCCGCGGGCGTGGGCTATCTGCGCATTGCCGACGACGACGTCGTGGACCGCAGCAACCTGCAGCGGCAGATCCTGCACACCGAAGCGCGCATCGGTGCGCCGAAGGTGGTCTCGGCCCAGACCACACTCGGCGCCCTCAATCCGCGCACGCAGGTCGAAGCGGTGCAGGCGCGGGTCACGTCCGAGAATGTGGAGCAGCTGCTGGAAGGCGTGGACGTCGTGCTCGACGGCGCGGACAACTTTCCCGTGCGCTACCTGCTCAACGATGCCTGCGTGAAGCTGCGGATCCCGCTGGTGTACGGCGCGGTGCAACGGTTCGAAGGGCAGGTGAGCGTGTTCGATGCCGGCCGCCATCGCGGCGAACAGCCCTGCTACCGCTGCCTATTCCCCGAAC
Organism: Pseudoxanthomonas sp. G3; assembly: GCF_057654715.1. Lineage (NCBI taxonomy): Bacteria > Pseudomonadati > Pseudomonadota > Gammaproteobacteria > Lysobacterales > Lysobacteraceae > Pseudoxanthomonas > Pseudoxanthomonas sp. G3. The sequence continues at coordinate 2,173,738 of NZ_CM172805.1, read as the reverse complement.
CACCGCCACCCGAGTTCGCACCCAATTGCGCCGAAGCGGGCGTGCTGGGCGTGCTGCCAGGTGTGATCGGCCTGCTGCAGGCGACGGAAGTCGTGAAGCTCCTGCTCGGCATTGGGGAACCGCTATCGGGTCGCCTGCTCCAGTTCGATGCACTGGCCATGCGTTTCCGCGAGACGCGGTTGCGGCACGACCCGGATTGCGTCGTCTGCGCCAAGGGCAAGGATTTTCCGGGATACATCGACTACGCGGCGTTCTGCCGTGCGGGCTAGCGCAGGCGGGCGCGCACTAGCGGTCTCGGAACCGCATCCAGCGATCGGCCGTGCGGCTGAAACGATCGCGCGCATTACATCCGGTAGACTCGCGGCATGAGTGCAGAATCCGGTGCCAGCCAACTGGTAAGTGTCGTCGCCCTGCTGGGCGCGGCGGTGGTGACGGTGCCGATCTTCCGGCGCCTGGGCCTGGGCTCGGTGCTGGGTTACCTGGCCGCCGGCCTCGCGATCGGTCCGTTCGGCCTGAAATGGTTCAACGATCCGCAGTCCATCCTGCACGTCGCCGAGCTGGGCGTGGTGATGTTCCTGTTCGTCATCGGTTTGGAGATGCGGCCCAGCCACCTGTGGAGCCTGCGCAAGCAGATCTTCGGCCTGGGCGCGCTGCAGATCACGGTGTGTACGGTGCTTCTGACCGGCGTGGGGCTGGCGTTCGGCTATCCGCTGGCCGTGTCGTTCATCGGCGGCATGGGCTTTGTGCTGACCTCCACGGCGGTGGTGATGCAGCTGCTGACGGAGCGAGGCGATGTCGCCTTGCCGCACGGGCAGAAGGTCGTTTCCATCCTGCTGTTCGAAGACCTGTTGATCGTGCCGCTGCTGGTGCTGGTCGCCTTCATGTCGCCCCAGGTCGTGCAACCGGAGGAAGGGTCGCGCTGGGTCGCTATCGGTATCGGCGTGGCCTCGCTCGCCGGCCTGATCGCGGCGGGCATCTGGCTGCTCAATCCCTTGTTCCGGGTGCTGGCGGCGGCGAAGGCGCGCGAAGTGATGACCGCGGCCGCACTGCTCGTGGTGCTGGGCGCGGCGCTGCTGATGCAGCTGGGCGGCCTGTCGATGGCGATGGGCGCCTTCCTCGCTGGTGTTTTGCTGTCCGAATCGACGTTCCGGCACCAGATCGAGGCCGATATCGAGCCGTTCCGCGGCATCCTGCTGGGCCTGTTCTTCCTTGGCGTGGGCATGGCGCTCGATCTGGGCGTGGTGGCGAACAACTGGCCGCTGATCGTCGGCGCCGTGCTGGCAATGATGATGGTTAAGGCGCTCTGCATCTATGTGGTGGCGCGGGTGACGCGCAGCCCGCATGCTGAAGCGCTGGACCGCGCGGTGCTGATGGCGCAGGGCGGCGAATTCGCGTTCGTCCTGTTCGCCGCGGCCGCAGCGGCGGGCATCATCGATGCCACCGTCAATGCCAACCTCACTGCCATCGTGGTGGTGTCGATGGCGCTGACGCCGCTGTTCGTCCTGTTGCTGCGCCGCTTCACCCATCCCGATGCGCCCTCGATGGAAGGGATCGAAGAGGCCAAAGGCCTGAGCGGAAGTGTGCTGATCATCGGCTTCGGCCGCTTCGGCCAGGTGATGAGCCAGTCGCTGCTGGCGCGCGACGTGGACGTGACCATCATCGATACCGACATCGAGATGATCCGCAGTGCCGAGGAGTTCGGTTTCAAGATCTACTACGGCGACGGCACGCGCCTGGACGTGCTGCGCGCTTGCGGCGCGCAAACGGCGCAATCCATCGCGATCTGCATCGACAACAAGGAAGCGGCGAGCCGGATCGTCGAGCTGGTGAAGCACGAGTTCCCGCAGGCGCAGGTGCTGGTGCGCTCGTTCGACCGCGAACATTCGCTGGCCCTGATCGGGGCCGGGGTCGACTACCAGATCCGCGAGACGTTCGAGTCCGCCGTGGAGTTCGGCAAGGCGGCGCTGATGAGCGTGGGCATCTCGCGCGAGGACGCGGAGACGATTGCCTTGGAGATCCGTCGGCGTGATGCCGAGCGCCTGGAGCTGGAGATCGCCGGCGGCGACCTGCGCTCCGGCATCCCGGCGCTGTACGGCAACGCCAAGCACACCAAGCCCACGCCGACGCCGTTCACGAAGCCCAAGCGCGAGGCCAAGGCGCTGAACGAGGAAGCCGCCGAGATCATCGGTGAGGAAGAAGAGGAATAGCCGGCGCGCTCAGTCTGCGTCGGCCTCGAGGAAGGCCTGGATGGCAGGCCAGTACGCCGGATCCAGCGACAGGTCGTCGTGGCCGGCACGCGGGAAATCCAGCACCGTGGCCGGGCCCTTGAAGGCGGCCAGCAGCCGGTCCGTATTCGGCGGCGGCACCACGGTGTCGCGCCCCGCGCGCAGGACCAGCAGCGCGCCGCGGTGACGCGGCAGCCGCGCTGCCGAGTCGTAGCGATCGTGGAGCAGCAGGCGGACCGGGAACATCGGGTAGTGCGCCTGCGCGACCGCGGCCAGGCTGTCGAACGGCGTCACCAGGATCAGCGCTGGCACCTCGCGCTCGGCCGCGACATGGGTCGCCACGGCGCTGCCCAAGCTGCGCCCGGCCACGGCGACCCGGCCATCGGGGTGCCGCCTCACCACTTCGTCGTGCAAGGCCAAGGCATCCGCGAGCAGTGCGGGTTCCGTCGGCGTGCCATCGCTGGCGCCGTAGCCGCGGTAGGCCACGAGATAGACCGTGTGCGAGGGCAGGGCGTGCGCGAAGGCGTCCCGGTTGGCGTCTACGGATTCGGCATTGCCACCGAAGTACACCAGCGCTTCCGCGCGGCCGGGGTTGATCACCCAACCGCGCAGCACGGCGTCCGGGCGTGTCAGCGAAAAGTCCGTGTGGCCCGCATCGACCCGCGTGAACTGCGGGTAGTAGATCAGGCGTCGTTGCTGCACATACAGCAGGACGCACAGGGCGAGGTAGGTGGCGAGAAGGGCGCCTGCAATCCAGGCGAGCATCCGTCGCGCCCTAGCCATGCCGTTCCTGCGCCGCCTTGAACGCGGCGAGCTGCTCCGGTGTTGCTTCGCGCTGGTGGCGCGCCTTCCACTGGGCGAATGGCATGCCGTAGATGCGCTCGCGTGCCTGTTCCTTGTCCATCGGCACTCCCGCGGCGTCGGCGGCATCCTTGTACCAATCGGCGAGGCAGTTGCGGCAAAAGCCCGCAAGGATCATCAGATCGATGTTCTGCACATCGGTGCGGGTCTCGTTGAGGTGCTGGAGCAGGCGGCGGAAGGCGGCGGCTTCGAGGGCGGTGGTGTCGGTCATGGGGTCGGGATTCGGACGCGGGTCGCGCGGGGGTAGGGGAATCGGGGACAATACGCGCCGACTCTACACCCCACGTTCCCATGACTGCCCGAATCCTGGACGGCCGCCGCATCGCCGAAGACCTGCTGGACGAACTCAAGGTCCGGGTGGACGCGCGTGTGGCCCGCGGCCAGGCACGGCCCGGGCTGGCGGTGGTGCTGGTGGGAGGCGATCCCGCATCGACCGTCTACGTGCGCAACAAGCGCCGGGCGGCGGAGAAGGTCGGCATCGAGGCCTTCGATTACGACCTGCCGGCCGGTACATCCGAGGCGCAGCTGCTTGCCCTGATCGACCAGTTGAATGCGGATCCCAAGATCCACGGCATCCTGATCCAGCTGCCGCTGCCGGGGATTCCCGATGCGAGCCGGCTGATCGAACGCATCGATCCGCGCAAGGATGTGGACGGCTTCCACCCGGCCAACGTGGGCCACCTGGCCCTGCGCCAGTTCGGCCTGCGTCCGTGCACGCCACGCGGCATCACCACGCTGCTGGGTTACACGGATCAGCCCGTGCGGGGCCGCAACGCCACCATCGTGGGCGTGAGCAACCACGTGGGCCGTCCGATGGCGCTGGAGCTGTTGATCGCCGGCTGCACGGTCACCAGCTGCCACAAGTTCACCCCTCGCGAGGTGCTGCAGGCCCGGGTTGGCGACGCCGACATCCTGGTGGTGGCGGCCGGCAAGCCGGGCCTGATTCCCGGGGAGTGGGTGAAGCCGGGAGCCGTGGTCATCGATGTGGGCATCAACCGGCTCGACGACGGCCGTCTGGTCGGCGATGTGGGCTTTGATGCGGCCGCGCAGCGGGCCAGCTGGATCACCCCGGTCCCGGGCGGCGTGGGGCCGATGACAGTGGCCACGCTGATGCAGAACACCCTGGAAGCGGCCGAAGCGGGTGCCTGAGCAATGTTCTGCCCGGTTGTGGGAGCGACGTAAGTCGCGATGAAGCGCCCGGATTGCCCGATCGCGACTTACGTCGCTCCCACACCTGCGCATGGACGAGCCGGGAAAGCATCGTTCCAACTGCGCAGGCAGCCGGAAGCCCCGCTGATCAGGGTATAATGCCGCGCTTCCCCAACTATCCGGGCCCGCCGATGCTGCGCATCCAGGCTGAAGCACTGACGTACGACGACGTCTCCCTCGTCCCCGCCCACTCCACCGTCCTGCCCAAGGACGTCAACCTGGAGACGCGCCTCACGCGCGACCTGCGGCTGAAGTTGCCGATCGTCTCGGCCGCCATGGATACCGTCACCGAGGCCCGCCTGGCCATCGCCATGGCCCAACTGGGCGGCATCGGCATCCTGCACAAGAACCTGACCGTGGAACAGCAGGCCGCCGAAGTGGCCAAGGTCAAGAAGTTCGAAGCCGGCGTCATCAAGGAGCCCTTTACCGTCGGGCCCGAAACGACGATTGCCGAAGTGCTCAAGCTCACCCGCGCCCGCAACATCTCCGGCGTACCAGTCGTCGATGGTGGCCAGCTGGTTGGCATCGTGACCAGCCGCGACATGCGCTTCGAGACGAAGCTGGACGATCCGGTTCGCCACATCATGACCAAGAAGGATCGCCTGATCACCGTGCGCGAAGGCGCCAGCGACGGCGAAGTGCTTCAACTGCTGCACAAGCACCGCATCGAGAAGGTGCTGGTCGTCAACGACGGTTTCGAACTGCGCGGCCTGATCACCGTCAAGGACATCCAGAAGAAGACCGACAACCCCAACGCCGCCAAGGACAGCGCCAGCCGCCTGATGGTGGGCGCGGCCGTCGGCGTCGGTGGCGATACCGAGCAGCGCGTCGAAGCGCTGGTCGCGGCCGGCGTGGACGTGATCATCGTCGATACCGCGCATGGCCACTCGCAGGGCGTGCTGGACCGCGTCAGCTGGGTCAAGAAGCGCTTCCCGTCGCTGCAGATCATTGGCGGCAACATCGTCACGGGCGACGCCGCGCTGGCCTTGATGGACGCCGGCGCGGACGCAGTGAAGGTCGGCGTCGGCCCGGGTTCGATCTGCACCACCCGCATGGTGGCGGGCGTGGGCGTGCCGCAGGTTACCGCGATCGACATGGTCGCCGAGGCGCTGCAGGACCGCATCCCGCTGATCGCAGACGGTGGCATCCGTTATTCGGGCGACATCGGCAAGGCGATCGCCGCAGGCGCGTCCACGGTGATGATCGGCGGCCTGTTCGCCGGCACCGAGGAAGCCCCGGGCGAAGTCGAGCTGTTCCAGGGCCGCAGCTACAAGAGCTACCGCGGCATGGGCAGCCTGGGCGCGATGGAGAAGGGCTCCAAGGACCGCTATTTCCAGGACGCCAGCGACGCCGACAAGCTGGTGCCGGAAGGCATCGAAGGCCGCGTCCCGTACCGCGGATCGGTCGGCGGCATCATCCACCAGTTGGTCGGCGGCCTGCGCGCCACCATGGGCTACGTGGGCTGCGCCACCATCGAGGACATGCGCAGCAAGCCGAAGTTCGTGGTCATCACCGGCGCAGGCCAGCGCGAGAGCCACGTGCACGACGTGCAGATCACCAAGGAACCACCGAACTACCGGATGGGGTGAGGCGAAGGAGTGAGGGAAGAGGAGTGAGGAGTGAGAGAAAGCTCCGACACTCCTCTCCTCTTTCCGGCCCCCGCTTTTTGCTCACTCCTCACTCCTCGCCACTCACTTCTCGCTCCATGACCAACATCCACACCGACAAGATCCTCATCCTCGACTTCGGCGCGCAGTACACGCAGCTGATCGCCCGCCGCATCCGTGAGATCGGCGTCTATTGCGAAATCTGGGCGTGGGACCACGACCCGGAAGAAATCGCGAAGTTCGGGGCGAAGGGCATCATCCTGTCGGGCGGGCCGGAGTCCACCACGCAGCACGGCGCTCCGAAGGCGCCGCAGCAGGTCTTCGACAGCGGTCTGCCGATCCTGGGCATTTGCTACGGCATGCAAACGCTGGCCGCGCAATTGGGCGGCGCGACGGAAGCCGCCGATGCACGCGAGTTCGGCCATGCCGAAGTGCAGCTGGTCGCGCACGACGCCCTGCTGGGTGGACTGAGCGACCACCAGGGCGCGCCGCGCATCGACGTGTGGATGAGCCATGGCGACCATGTCGCCATGGCGCCGCCGGGCTGGACGATCACCGCCACCACCGACCGCATCCCGGTCGCGGCGATGGCGTTGGAAGAGAAGCGCTGGTACGGCGTGCAGTTCCATCCGGAAGTCACCCACACCAAGCAGGGCCAGACGCTGCTGCGCCGCTTCGTGTCAGAGATCTGCGGCTGCAAGACGCTGTGGACGGCGGCCAACATCATCGAGGACCAGATCGCTCGTGTGCGCGAGCAGGTCGGTTCGGATGAGGTCATCCTCGGTCTGTCCGGCGGCGTCGATTCGTCCGTGGTCGCGGCGCTGCTGCACAAGGCAATCGGCGAGCAGCTCACCTGCGTGTTCGTCGACACCGGCCTGCTGCGCTGGCAGGAAGGCGACCAGGTGATGGCGATGTTCGCCGAGCACATGGGCGTGAAGGTCGTGCGCGTGAACGCCGCGGACCGCTACTTCAAGGCGCTGGAAGGCGTCGCCGATCCGGAAGCCAAGCGCAAGATCATCGGCAACCTGTTTGTCGAGATCTTCGAAGAAGAGTCGAACAAGCTCAAGAACGCCAAGTGGCTGGCGCAGGGCACGATCTACCCGGACGTGATCGAGTCCGCCGGCAGCAAGACCGGCAAGGCGCACGTCATCAAGAGCCACCATAACGTCGGTGGCTTGCCCGAGCACATGAAGCTGGGATTGGTGGAGCCGTTGCGTGAGCTGTTCAAGGACGAAGTGCGTCGCCTCGGCGTCGAGCTCGGCCTGCCACGTACGATGGTTTACCGCCATCCGTTCCCGGGCCCGGGTCTGGGCGTACGCATCCTGGGCGAAGTGAAGCCCGAGTACGCCGAGCTGCTGGCCAAGGCCGATGCGATCTTCATCGACGAACTGCGCAAGGCCGATCTGTACGACAAGACCTCGCAGGCGTTCGCGGTCTTCCTGCCCGTGAAATCGGTAGGCGTGGTCGGTGATGCGCGCGCCTACGAGTGGGTGATCGCGCTGCGCGCGGTCGAGACCATCGACTTCATGACCGCGCACTGGGCGCACCTGCCGTATGAGTTCCTCGGCACCGTGTCCAACCGCATCATCAACGAGCTGCGCGGCATCTCGCGCGTGGTCTACGACATCTCGGGCAAGCCGCCGGCCACCATCGAGTGGGAGTAAGCGGTCAAGGTGTGTTGCTTGTAGACGATCCGGCTCCCGTTCGGTTCGTGGTGAGCCTGTCGAACCGCGCTCTTGGAGCTGAACCCGGAGCAGAGCGATGCAGTGTTGGGTTTACATGCTCGAATGCGCGGATGGTTCCTACTACGTAGGCCAGACCGACTGCCTTGAGAAGCGAATTGCCCAGCATCATGCGGGCGACGTGCCCGGGTGCTATACGTTCAAGCGCCGACCATTGACCCTGGTCTGGTCGCAGGAGTTTCCGACCCGTATGGAGGCCCTTGCGACTGAAAGACAGATCAAGGGGTGGAGCAGGGCAAAGAAGCAGGCCTTGATCGCCAACGACTGGCTCAAACTCAGTGGGCTGGCCAGGGGACGGGCGCAAGTTCAAGAGTTCTTGGGCGGAATGCCTGAAATCGCGTCATCGCGCGAAGGGCGTGGTTCGACAGGCTCACCACGAACGGATTCTGGAGGTGTGGAGATGTCAGCTTCAGTCAATCAGAGTGACGTGGAATGGATGCGCCACGCGTTCGCGCTGGCGGACCGGGCCGAGCGCGAGTTCGACGAAATCCCCGTGGGCGCCGTTCTGGTTGGCGCCGACGGGCAGGTACTCGGCGAAGGCTGGAACCGCAATATCCTCGATCACGACCCCACGGCCCATGCCGAGATCGTGGCGATGCGCGAAGCGGGCAGGGCGCTGGGCAACCATCGCCTGGTGGGCAGCACGCTGTACGTCACCCTCGAACCCTGCGCGATGTGCGCGATGGCGCTCGTGCATGCGCGCGTCGCGCGCGTGGTCTATGGCGCGACCGATCCGAAGACGGGCGCCTGCGGCAGCGTCTTCGATCTGATCGCTGATCCGCGCCATAACCACCGCGTCGAGGTCGAAGGCGGTGTCTTGGGAGAGGAGGCAGGACGCCGGTTGACCAACTATTTCCGCGCCAAGCGTGGGCGGCCATTGGTCTAGGGCGTCGGGAACTTCCGCTTCACCTTGCGGTGATCCATTTCCTCGTTGATGGCGGTGACGGCCAGCGTGGACTCGCGCGCCAGCAGCAGGCTGGCGGCCAGCATCGCCACGACACCGAGCGCCGCCAGCCAGGTCGGCAGCGAGCCCAACCGGTGGCCGGTGAACGTATCGACCGCCACGGCCAGACTGGTGCCGACGAAGCAGCTGATCGCCGCGTACAGCAGTTGGCCGGCGCGCAGGATGATCAGGCTGCGGGATCGCTGTAGTGCGATGCGTTTCTCCAGCAGGCTGCGCTCTGCTTCGTCCTCCACATCCGCCAGTTCGCGCAGCAGGGTGCGTGCGCGATCGATGATGCGGGCCAGGCGATTGTTGGCCGACAACAGCAGGGAGGCCGTCGCCGTGAGGAAGAAGGCGGGGGCCAGCATCGCGGTGAGGACGGCGTGATCGGTCGAGGGATTCATGGGCCGGTCGCGGGAGGGGTCTGCGTTATCATGACATGATGCGGCAGACCCGCATTCCCGGCGAGGACGTCCGGGCTTTCCTTCCGCCACGGATCACCGCATGACCTCGAACCACGCGCACAACGACCGCCTGATCTGGATCGACCTGGAAATGACCGGGCTGGATACGGACCGCGATTCGATCCTCGAGATCGCCACGGTGGTCACCGACTCCAAGTTGAATGTGCTGGCCGAAGGTCCGGAGTTCGCCATCGCCCACCCGGTGGCCGTGCTGGAGGCCATGGACGACTGGAACCGCAACCAGCACGGCAAGTCCGGCCTGTGGAAACGCGTGGTGGAAAGCGAGGTCACGTTGGCGGAAGCGGAGGCGCGGACGGTCGCGTTCCTGCACGAGTGGCTGCCGGCGGGCGCCTCGCCGATGTGCGGTAATTCGATCTGCCAGGACCGTCGCTTCCTGCATCGCCTAATGCCGCGGCTGGAGAAGTACTTCCACTACCGCAACCTGGACGTCAGCACGCTCAAGGAACTGGCCCGCCGCTGGGCACCGCAGGTACTGGAGGGCGTGCGCAAGCAAGCGAGCCATACGGCGCTGAGCGACGTACGCGATTCCATCGAGGAACTGCGCCATTACCGCAAGCACATGGCGGCGCTCGCCGGCGAGTGACCTGGTGTGCGCCATGCGCACGCCGCTCTGGACCCATCACCGCGCGTCGTGCGCACGGCGCACGCTACGTGGCCGGCTTCGCCACGTCGCCGTCGTCGGCCACGCCCCTGGTGACGATATCGCCCAGCGGCGCACCGTCGCCGTTATGGTGGTAGACGTGCAGGTCGCGCTGCGGATATGGGATATTGAGCCCCTGGCCGATGATCTCGGTGCGCACGGCCTCGGTCAGGTCGCTCTTGGTTTCGCCGAAATCCTTGGTCTTCGTCCACGCCAGCAGGATCAGGTCGACGCTGCTCTCGCTCAACTTGCTGACGATCACGCTCGGCGCGGGCTCGTCCAGCACGAGGGGATGGTCTTGCGCGATCTTCAGCAGGATGGCCTTAGCCTGCTTGAGGTCGTCGTCATAGCCCACGCCCACCGGTATGTCGATGCGGCGATGTGGCTTGGCGGTGAAGTTGATGATCGGCGCGGTGGTGATCAGGCTGTTCGGCAGCACGATCAGGCGGTTGTCGAGCGTACGCATCCGCGTCTGGAAGATGCGGACTTCCTCGACGATGCCTTCCAACCCGGCGGCCTGCACGAAGTCGCCGTCGCGGAACGGGCGCAGCACGATCAGCATCACGCCCGAGGCGATGTTGGATAGCGAGTCCTTCAGCGCGAGGCCCACGGCCAGGCCGGCGGCACCCAGCACCGCCAGCATCGAGGTGGGGTTCACGCCCAGCGACGTGAGCGCAGTGATGATGACGAGCACCATCATCGCGGCGTAGCTGGCGCGACGCAGGAAGCCGCCCAGCGTTGCGTCCGCATGGGTGCGACTTAATACGCGTTCCAGGCCTTGGCTAAGGCGTTTGGCCAGCCACATGCCGACCAGGAAGATGACGACGGCAGCCAGCAGTTTCAGCCCCCACGCCTGCAAGTCGAACCCGCGCAGGGAACTGATCCATGCTTCTGGTTCCAGCGGGATCTGAGACATTGCCTGCGGTTTTTTGGCGGGGACGGACATCGGGGCTCCTGAAAAACGGCACGCCCCATCAGGGGCGTGCAGTGGCATTCGGCGATGTTAACCGCCTTCGCGTTAAGGCGGTCGTGCGTGGCGTCAGCCCGCCTTGGTCTTCGCCAGGCGCAGCCAGGTGTCCACGACCGTGTCCGGATTCAGCGAAACGGACTCGATGCCTTCGGCCATCAGCCACTCCGCCAGGTCCGGATGATCGCTGGGGCCCTGGCCGCAAATACCGATGTACTTGCCCTTGGTCCGCGCGGCCTTGATCGCCATCGAGAGCATCTTCTTGACCGCGGGATTCCGTTCGTCGAAGAGGTCGGCGACGATCGAGGAGTCGCGGTCCAGGCCCAGGGTGAGCTGGGTCAGGTCGTTCGAACCGATCGAGAAGCCATCGAAGATGTCGAGGAATTCCTCGGCGAGCAGCGCGTTCGACGGCACTTCGCACATCATGATGATCTTCAGCCCGTTCTCCCCCTGGCGCAGGCCGTGCTTGGCCAGCACGTCGACGACCTTGCGGCCTTCTTCCAGCGTCCGCACGAACGGGATCATCACCCACAGATTGTCCAGGCCCATCTCGTCGCGCACGCGGCGCACGGCCTGGCATTCAAGCGCGAACGCCGGCTCGAACGACGGATCGACATAACGGCTCGCGCCACGGAAGCCGATCATCGGGTTCTCTTCATGCGGCTCGTAGCGGCTGCCACCGATGAGGTTGGCGTATTCGTTCGACTTGAAATCGGACAGGCGCACGATCACCGGATTCGGCGCCACCGAGGCGGTGATGGTGGCAATGCCTTCGGCCAGGCGGTCCACATAGAAGCTGACCGGGTCCGAATAGCCGGCGGTCTTGGCGTCGATCTTCTTACGGACGTCCAGATCCTGGCGGTCGTAATCCAGCAGGGCGAGCGGGTGCACGCCGATGTGGCTGGCGATGATCATTTCCAGGCGCGCCAGACCGATGCCGGCATTGGGCAACTGGCCGAAGTCGAACGCCCGCTCCGGATTGGCCACGTTCATCATGATCTTCAGCGGGGCCGCCGGCATCGCCGCCAGATCGGTGGTCGTGCGCTCGAAGGGTAGGGCGCCGGCGTAGATGAAGCCGGTATCGCCTTCGGCGCAGCTCACGGTGACTTCGGTGCCGTCGGTGATGTGGTCCAGCGCGTTGCCGGTGCCGACCACGGCGGGCACGCCTAGCTCACGCGCGATGATCGCGGCGTGGCAGGTGCGGCCGCCGCGATTGGTGACGATGGCGCTGGCGCGCTTCATCACCGGCTCCCAGTCCGGATCCGTCATGTCGGCGACCAGCACGTCGCCGGGCTGTACACGGTTCATGTCGTCCAGCGAACGCACCACGCGGGCCACGCCGCTGCCGATCTTCTGGCCGATGGCGCGGCCTTCGGCGATCACTTCACCGCGCTTTTCCAGCGCATAGCGTTCGATCTGGGTCGCCTTGGCGCGCGATTTCACCGTTTCCGGACGGGCCTGGACGATGAAGAGCTTGCCGGTCACGCCGTCCTTCGCCCATTCGATGTCCATCGGGCGCCCATAATGCTGTTCGATCACCAGCGCCTGCTTCGCCAGCTCGTGCACATCGGCGTCGGTGATGGAGAACATGGTGCGGAGTTCGGCAGGCGTGTCTTCGGTGCGCACGCGTTCGCCCGGCACATCCGAATACACCATGCGGATCGCCTTGCTGCCCAGCGCGCGCCGAAGGATGGCCGGCTTGCCCTGTTTCAGCGTCGGCTTGTAGACGTAGAACTCGTCCGGGTTCACCGCGCCCTGCACGACCATCTCGCCCAGCCCGAAGGACGAGGTGACGAACACCACGTCGCGGAAGCCGGACTCGGTGTCCAGCGTGAACAGCACGCCGGAGGCACCCACGCCCGAGCGCACCATCAGCTGCACGCCCGCGGACAGGAACACGTCCTCGTGCTTGAAGCCGTGGTGCACGCGGTAGGCGATCGCGCGGTCGTTGTAGAGGCTGGCGAAGACTTCCTTGACCTTGTGCACGACGTCGTCGGCGCCGGTGACGTTGAGGAAGGTTTCCTGCTGGCCGGCGAAGCTGGCATCGGGAAGGTCTTCGGCGGTGGCCGAGGAGCGCACGGCGACAGCGACGTCACCGCCGCCGTTGTCGGCGCAGAGCTTGGCGTAGGCCGCGCGGATATCCGCGTCCAGGTCGGGCTGGAGCGGGGCGTCGATCACCCAGCCGCGGATTTCCTTGCCCGCCGCGGTCAACGCCGGCACGTCTTCCACATCCAGCGTGGCCAGCTTGTCGAAGATGCGCTTGGAGAGATCGTTGTGGGCGATGAAGGCCTTGAACGCTTCCGCCGTGGTGGCATACCCACCCGGGACCGAGACGCCCAGGTTGGCCAGGTGGCCGATCATTTCGCCCAGCGACGAATTCTTGCCGCCTACGCGGGCCAGATCGGCCAGACGCAACTCGTGCAGCCACAGGATGTTCTCGTTCAAGCGCATTGCTCCGAAATGGACCGCACCGCGCCGAGGACCGTCGGCGTGGGGCCGTGTCTAGGGGGAAGAAGCGATATGATGCAGTGCATACCAATTGCAGACAAGCTTGATTTGACGGGGGTTTCCATGGTGAAGCAGGGGCAGGGTGACCATGTCTGAATTGCGTCCGGTGTTCTACGTGTCCGATGGCACCGGTATCACGGCCGAGACCATCGGCCACAGCCTGTTGACGCAGTTCGCGGGCATGCGCTTCCAGACCGACCGCTTGTCCTTCGTGGACGATGAGGAGAAGGCGCGGGACGCCGCCGACCGCATCCGGCGCACGGGTGAGCGACTGGGCGCCCGGCCCATCGTGGTGAGCTCCTGCGTGGACCCGGCCCTGAGTGCGTTGATCGCGGAGAGCGGGGCGCTGATGCTGGACGTGTTCGCGCCCTTTATCGAGCCGCTGGAGCGCGAACTGGGCGAGCAGCGGCAGTCGCGCGTGGGCCAGGCGCACGGTCTGGTGGATTTCGAGACCTACCATCGTCGCATCAACGCGATGAATTTCGCGCTGACCCACGACGACGGCATGGCGGTGAGTTACGACGAGGCGGACGTGATCCTGGTCGCGGTATCGCGCGCGGGCAAAACGCCGACCTGCGTCTACCTGGCCCTGCATTACGGCATCCGCGCAGCGAACTACCCGCTCACCGACGGGGATCTCGAAACCGATCGCCTGCCGGCGCGGCTGCGCCCTTATCGGCGCAAGCTGTTCGCGCTGACCATCGACCCGGAGCGCCTGCAGCAGATCCGGCAGGAGCGTCGCCCCAACTCGACGTACTCGAAGCTGGAGACCTGCAAGCGCGAGGTCGCGGCGGCCGAGGCGATGTTCCAGGTGGAGCGCCTGCCCACGCTGAGTACGACGAACAAGTCGATCGAAGAGATCTCCAGCAAGGTGCTCTCCACGCTGGGCCTGCAGCGCGAGATGTACTGAGCGGGGAGGGTCGTCAGGTCGCCCGGAAAATCCACGGGCGGCAGACCCTTAACTTAGGCCGCATGGCCGAAGGCGTCAATGCTGCCGCGCGACGTTCGTGGCGTGTAGGATCGGCCCATGTCCCAGGCCCTCGCCCGCACCGCACGCATCCCCCGGCTCAGCCGTTTCGGCTGGCTGATGGCGCTGTATGCGGAAAACCATGCGCGGCTGCTGCGCCTGTTCGCGCCCGAGCATTTGGTGCCCGGCGTCTACATGTCCTCGATCGGCGACGGCCTGGACGTCCGCCTGGAAGTCATCGAAACCCACCGCTACACGGTGGAGTTGCGCCTGACCTACGACCTGTGCGATCCGCTGACCGGCGAGCCGGATCCCTCGGCTTTCGTGCGGTTGTATCGCGACGCGCACCAGGCCGAGGCGACGCATTGCTACGTCGGGCGGCGGTGGCAGGATGTGATCGGGCTGTATCCGCCGCCAGCGGAAGTCATCAGCCATCGCATGCGGATGAACACCTTCCTCGGCAAGTGGCTGGAATACCTCGCCGAGCAGGGCCACGGCGTCGCCACGCTGCGCCGCGTGGACGCGGCGCGCGCGATCGCCTGAATCCCGATCGATTCAGGCCACCCGCATGAAGCGGATGGCGTTCAATCGACGCAGGCCGTTGCTGGCGTCGCGTGAAAGATTCATCACGTCGACCGCGCCGACGGTTTCCAGTTCCAGCAGTCGTTGCGCGACCGCGTCGAAAGCCGCTTCGTCCAGTCCCAGCGATCCGGCGGTCCAGCGCGTGTCGCGGTTGATGGGCAGTTGCGCAAGCAGTTCGTCTGCGAGCGAATCGTGGGTCATGACGGCGGGCTCCGGGCAAGGGGACACCAGCTTCGACTGCGCTTGTCTCAGGGCGTGCGCCCGGCGAACGACGGTGCAAAGGCCGGCCACACTCCGCTTCTACGCTGTCTGCCGTCAGATTCTTGTAAATGCCTGCGAAAGCGGCGTTGCCCGCGTACAGGCAAAAAGAAAGGCCCGGTTTCCCGGGCCTTCAAGAGAAGTGGCGTCCCCACGGGGATTCGAACCCCGGTCGCTACCGTGAAAGGGTAATGTCCTAGGCCTCTAGACGATGGGGACACACGAAAAGTTTCGCCAGATTTTCATTCCGGACGGCCTATTGTCCGAAAGTTGGTGGAGCCAGGCGGGATCGAACCGCCGACCTCCTGCATGCCATGCAGGCGCTCTCCCAGCTGAGCTATGGCCCCACGTGCTGGCAGGAGCGGAATAATAGCTAGGCTCTTTCCGATGCGCAAGCGTCCGTTACGAAATTTTTCACGACTGGCGAACACTCGGGCATGCGGGTGAAATACGACGCTTGAAGAACGACGGGAACACGCACGGCGCATGATCGCTTTTTCGGTGAAGGAATGGTCGGCCTGGGCGCCGGGCCTGGTGGATCCGGCGGCATGGTCCGCGTGGGCGCAGGCGCCGTGGCTGCCGGCGGGCGACGAATCGCCCGCATTGTCGGAGGTCCCGGCGATGCAGCGCCGGCGTATCGAGCGGTTGGGGCGTATGGCCATCCAGACCGCGTTCTGGTGCCAGCGCGCGGACGAAGGCGGGGCGCCGCTGGTATTCGCCTCGCGGCATGGCGACGTCGCGCGCTCGATGGAATTGCTCGAAGCCCTGGTGGCGGGTGAGTCCCCCTCGCCGACGACATTCGGCCTGTCGGTGCACAACGCCATCGCCGCGCTGTATTCCATCCTGCGTGGCGAACGTGGCAACTATGTGGCTACGGCGGGCGGCAAGGCGACCGTGGAGACCGCATGCATAGAGGCGGCCGCGTTGCTCGCCGATGGCGCTCCAGAGGTGCTGTTGGTGGTGTACGACGCGCCGCTGCCCGCGGTGTATGCCGGCTTCGCGGATGAGCCGGACGCCGGATTCGCCTGGTGCTGGAAGCTGATGGCGGCCGATCCGACGATGCCCACCTTGCGCTTGTCATGGGCGGCCGACGACGTGGAGGGCGACGCCACGGCCTTGCCCCACGGGCTGGAAGTGCTGCGTTTCCTGCTGGCCGGCGATGTTTCGCTGGAATGGCATGGCGACGGGGTCCACTGGCAGTGGCGGCGCGATGCGTGAACGGCTGGACCACGCCTGGCGGGTCGCGGGAACAGGGCTGAGCTTCCTCGCCTTCGGCATCGGCGGCCTGTTGCTGGGCGTCTGCGTGCTGCCGCCGCTGTTGTGGCTGGTGCGCGATCCGGACCGTCGCCGCCGCTGGTCGCGTCGTCTGGTGCAGCGCAGTTTCGCCGCCCATGTGGAACTCATGCGCCGCTTGGGCGTGATGACCTACGAGATCCGCGGGCGGGAGCGGCTGGCGCGCGACGGACTGCTGGTGCTCGCCAACCATCCGACGCTGATCGACGTCGTGTTGCTGATCTCCCTCCTGCCGAACGCCGACTGCGTGGTGAAGTCGGCGGTGGCGCGCAATCCCTTCATGCGAGGGCCGGTCCGGGCCGCAGGTTACGTGTCCAACGACGACGGTGCGGGCTTGGTCGAGGACTGCATCGCCGCGGTCCGGGCGGGCGGCACCCTGGTGATCTTTCCCGAAGGTACGCGGACCACGCCAGGGCAGCCCCTGAAGCTCCAGCGCGGTGCGGCAAACATTGCCGTGCGCGGTGCCCTGAACGTCACGCCGGTGCGCATCAGCTGCACGCCGCTGACGCTGGGGAAAGGGGAGAAGTGGTATCGTGTGCCGCCGACGCGGTTCCACATGGTGATCGATGTTCAGGAAGACCTGCCGATTGCCCCGTTCCTGAACGGAACGGAGGGGGAGGATTCGTCGGCGGGGGGAGAGGCGCTGGCGGCCCGGCGACTCACGGACTATCTGGCTCATTACTTTGCGGGAGATCCATCGCGTGCAGGCACTTGAGCACGAGATCAAGGAATTGATCATTTCTTCTTTGTCGCTGGAAGACATCGGCCCCGACGACATCGATACCACCGCGCCGCTGTTCGTGGAGGGGCTGGGCCTGGATTCGATCGATGCGCTCGAACTGGGCCTGGCGCTGCAGAAGCGTTACGGGGTCAGCCTCTCGGCCGACTCGCAGGAGACCCGCCGGCACTTCGCCAGCGTGCGCG
The DNA here is from genome assembly GCF_057654715.1 of Pseudoxanthomonas sp. G3. Taxonomy (NCBI): domain Bacteria; kingdom Pseudomonadati; phylum Pseudomonadota; class Gammaproteobacteria; order Lysobacterales; family Lysobacteraceae; genus Pseudoxanthomonas; species Pseudoxanthomonas sp. G3. The sequence goes on along the minus strand of NZ_CM172805.1, from coordinate 2,156,527 downwards.
CACTGGCGGATTTCGTCGTTGCCCAGGGCAAGGCCTGAGCGACGGCAGGACTGGCAAGATGACCAAGAACGAACTCTTCGAACGTATCGTCACGATCCTGCACGACAGCTTCGAGATCGAACCGGCACGCATCACGCCGGAGGCGAAGCTTTACGACGACCTCGACATCGACAGCATCGATGCGGTGGACCTGATCGTGCAACTCAAGCCACTGCTGGGACGGAACCTCCAGCCGGACGCGTTCAAGTCGGTGCGCACGGTGCAAGACATCGTGGACGTGCTGTACGGGCTGATCCGCGACGAAGCCGCCTGACGCAGGCCGCCCCGTGTCCCGGATAGGCGCGGCCATCTTCGTGATGCTGTCGGTGGCGTACCCCCTGGTGGTGTACTGGGCCATGGGGCGTTTCGAGCCCCGCTGGCTGGCGGTACTGCTGCTCGTGCTCGCGCTGCTGCGCGCCCTCGCTACCCGGCAGGCGGTATGGCTCGCTGCCGCTGGCGGCGCAGCATTGCTGGCCACGCTGGCGACGCTGTTCAACGAAGCCTTGCCGCTCAAGCTCTACCCAGCGCTGGTGAACGCGGTGCTGCTGACTGTGTTCGCCACCAGCCTGGCCTTCCCGCCGTCAGCGGTGGAGCGCATCGCCCGCATGACCGAGCCCGACCTGCCGCCGGAAGGCGTCGCCTACACGCGGCGTGTCACGCAGGTGTGGTGCGTGTTCTTCGTGTTCAACGGTGCGCTGGCGCTGGTGACCGCGTTGTGGATGTCCGACCGTGCGTGGGCGCTCTACAACGGCTTGATCGCCTACGTGCTGATCGGCGTGCTGTTCAGTGCGGAATGGCTGGTGCGCAGGCGCGTGCGAGCGAGGCATTCGCATGGCTGAGTGGCATGCGCTCATCGATGTGGCCGTGCGGCCGCTGCCGGGTCGGGTGTTCGCGCGCACGGCAGAAGGCATGGTCGACCACGCCGCGTTCCAGCACGACGTCCTGCGTTGGCACGCCACGTTTGACGCGGAAGCGGGCACGACGTTCGCACTCCATTTCGATGACGCCACGTGCTTTGCCTCGGCATTGTTCGGCGCATGGCACGCCGGCAAGGCCGTCGTGCTGCCGGGCGACGCATTGCCGGGCACACAGACAAGGTTGCAGTCACGCGTGGACGGGTTCGCCGGCGATTGGCCTGGTGCGTCGGCCCTTCATCAGCGCGAAGCCGGCGATGGTCCGCTCGCACCGCTGGATCCAGAAGCGACCCGTCTGATGGTGTTCACCTCCGGCAGCACGGGGGAGCCCGTGGCGATCGAAAAGCGCCTGCGCCAGCTCGATGCCGAAGTGCATGCGCTGGAATCCGCCCTGGGTGCCGGGCTGGGCGATGTCGCAATCCATGGCACGGTGTCGCACCAGCACATTTATGGCCTGTTGTTCCGCGTGCTGTGGCCGCTGGCGGCGGGGCGGGCCATCGTGCCGCGCGCCTTCTTCCCCGAGGATCTGCTTGGGGCGATGGACGGGCACGACGCGGTCCTCGTCGCGAGCCCCGCACACTTGAAAAGACTCCCCGCGCAGCTCGATTGGCCTTCGGTGCACGGCCGTCTGCGCGCCGTGTTCTCGTCGGGCGGCGCACTGCCTGCGGAGGCAGCCCACGAGGTGGCGCGACTGCTCGGTGTGCCCCCGGTGGAGATCCTGGGCAGCAGCGAGACCGGTGGCATCGCGTGGCGTCGATGGCAGGAAGAGCAACCTGCCTGGACGCCGCTGCCGGGCGTCGAGTGGCGAGTCGCCGAAGGCGTGCTGGAAGTCAGGTCGCCGCACCTGGCCGAACCCGCGTGGTGGCGCAGCCAGGACCGGGCCGAGGCTGACGGTGCCGGCGGCTTCCGCCTGCTCGGGCGCGCGGACCGCATCGTGAAGGTCGAGGAACGCCGCGTATCGCTGGATGCGTTGGAGCGCCAGATCCAGGCCCATCCTGCGGTCCGCGAAGCGCGCGTCCTGCTGTTGGGCGGCCAGCGCAGTGCGCTGGCCGCCGTGGTCGTCGTGGACGCGGAGACCGGCGTTCCCGACGATGCTGCCGGCCGCCGGGCCCTGGCGAACACGCTGTCTCGCCACTTGGCCAGTGCGCAGGATGCGGTCACCCGGCCGCGCCGCTGGCGATTCGTTCCGACGATGCCTGTGAACGCGCAGGGCAAGGTGACAGAAGCAGCGTTGACGGCGTTGTTCCGTCCGGAGCGTCCGCCCGCGCACTGGACCCTGCGCGATCACACGCATGCGTGCATCGAGTTGCCGCTCGATGCGTCGCTGGCCGTTTTCGATGGCCACTTCTCCCAGGCCCCCATCCTTCCCGGTGTGGCCCAGCTCGACTGGGCGGTGCAACTGGCGCGGGAAGCGTTTCCGCTGCCGGCACGTTTCCTCCGCATGGAAGCCTTGAAGTTCCAGCGCGTCGCCCGGCCCGGCGACCGGATCCGGCTCGATCTGGAGTGGCTGGCCGAACGGAGCACACTGGTGTTCCGCTACATGTCGGAACACGGTCCGCATGCGAGCGGGCGCGTGGTGTTCGCCGATGTGGAATGACGCCATGGCCGCGGCGAACGGGTTCCGCCCGCTGGTGGTGATCCCGGTCTTCGACCACGAGCACGCCATCGCCACGATGGTGGACGGCGTGCGGGCGTCCGGTGTGCCATGCCTGCTGGTCGACGACGGGTCCGCGGCGTCCTGTGCGCGCGAACTGGATCGGCTGGCGGCGCTGCACGCTCCCGAGGTGACCCTGCTGCGCCTGCCGGTGAACCAGGGCAAGGGCGGGGCCGTGCTGGCGGGCTTCCGCGATGCTGCGGAGTCAGGCTACACGCATGTGCTGCAGATCGACGCCGATGGCCAGCACGATCCGCGCGACATTCCGGCGTTCCTCGAAGAAGCGCGTGCACACCCCGACGCGATCATCTGCGGCGTGCCGCTGTACGACGCGAGCGTGCCGAAGGGGCGCCTCTACGGCCGCTACCTGACCCACGTCTGGGTCTGGATCAACACATTGTCGTTCACGATCCGCGACTCCATGTGCGGCTTCCGCGTCTACCCGCTGCCGCCGGTGATGCGGCTGATGGACGAAGAAACCATCGGTCGCCGCATGGATTTCGACGTCGAAGTGCTGGTGCGGCTGTTCTGGCGCGGCATCGCCGTGCGCAGCCGGCCGACGCGTGTGACGTATCCGTTGGACGGCGTCTCCCACTTCGACGTCTGGCGCGACAACGTAAGGATCAGCCGCATGCATGCACGGCTTTTCTTCGGCATGGTCCTGCGCCTGCCGCGGCTGTTGGCGCGCAAGTTCGAAGGCGGTCGCGCGTGAGCGATCGCTCGCACCACTGGGCCGATATCGGCGAATCGACGTCCGTGCGCGGCATCCTGCTGTTGTGCTTCGTGCATCGTTGGCTGGGTCGTTGGCCGTTCCGGGTCTGCGTGTATCCGGTGGTGTTCGTGCACTGGCTGTTCAACGGCACCGCACGCCGGGCGTCGCGCCAGTACCTTGAACGCGTTCACGACCATTTCGGCGTGCCGGCACGGCGACCCGGTGCGCTGCAGAGCCTGCACCACTTCGCCATGTTCGCCGAGACCCTGTTGGATAAGATCCTGGCGCTGGGCCAGCGCTATCCGATCGACAAAGTCGCGATGGAGCGCCAGGGCGTGCTGGCGCGCGTGAAGGGGGGCGAGGGTGGGCTGCTGATCACCGCGCATCTGGGCTGCCTGGAGCTGTGCCAGGTGATGGCCGACCAGGTGCCGGGCTTCCGCCTGACCGCGCTGGTGCACACCGCCCATGCCGAGCGCTTCAACCGGCTGATCCGGCGACTCGATGCGGGTAGCCGCGTCGAGTTGCTGCAGGTCACGGACCTGGGGCCCGCGGATGCGGTGAAGCTGGCCGAGCGCGTGGCCCGGGGCGAGTTCGTCGCCATCGCCGGGGACCGCGTGCCGGTAGGGGGCGGGCGGTCGGTAAAGGCCTCGTTCCTGGGCCACGAGGCCCCGTTCCCGATCGGCGCCTACGTGCTGGGCGCGGCGTTGCGCTGCCCCGTGTTCACGATGGCGTGTACCCACGTGGGCGACGGCTACCGTGTGCGCTTCGAGTCCTTCGCGGAGCGGATCGAGCTGCCGCGCGGATCGCGCGACGAGGCGCTGGCGCGCTACGCTGCGCAGTTCGCGGCGTGGATGGAGCGGCAGGTCCAGGATTCGCCGTACGACTGGTTCAATTTCTACCCCTTCTGGGATCAGGTAACGCATGACGCCCGCCATCAATGAAACCGCCGCGCCCGTCTTCGGCGAGGCTCCGCTGCGCATCGAAGACGTGGTGGCCTTGTCGCACCGGCGCGTGCCGGCCGTGCTGTCGACGGCACCGGTGTTCCGCGAGCGCATCGCCAAGGGGGCCGATTTCCTTGATCGCCTGCTGCACGAGGAAGGCGTGATCTACGGTGTCACCACCGGCTACGGCGACTCCTGCACGGTGAACATCCCACCGGCCCTCGTCGCGGAACTGCCGCACCACCTGTACACCTACCACGGCTGCGGGCTGGGCCGTTTCCTCGACGCCACCGAGACGCGCGCGGTGCTGGCCGCGCGCCTGGCGTCGCTGGTGCGCGGCATGTCCGGTGTCAGTCTGCCTTTGCTCGAAGGGCTCGAAGGCCTGCTGCGCCATGACGTGCTGCCGATGATCCCCGCCGAGGGTTCGGTGGGCGCCAGCGGCGACCTTACGCCGCTGTCCTACGTGGCGGCCGTGCTGTGCGGCGAACGCGAGGTACTGCATGAAGGCCGCATCCGGCCCGCGGCGGAGGTGCTGGCCGAAATCGGGCAGCCACCGCTGAGACTGCGCCCCAAGGAAGGTCTGGCGATCATGAACGGCACGGCGGTGATGACAGCGCTGGCGTGCCTGGCTTTCGATCGCGCCGAGTATGTCTCGCGCCTGGCCACGCGCCTGACCGCGTTCAACGTGCTGGCCAGCAATGGCAATGCCCATCACTTCGACGCCGTGCTGTTCGCCGCCAAACCGCATCCGGGCCAGGCGCGCGTGGCCCAGCGCCTGCGTGAGGACCTGCACAGCGACCGTCCGCCGCGCAATGAGCAGCGCCTGCAGGATCGCTACTCGCTGCGCTGCGCGCCGCATGTCATCGGCGTGCTGGAGGATGCGCTGCCGTTCCTGCGCCAGCTGATCGAGACCGAACTCAACAGCGCCAACGACAACCCGTTGATCGATCCGGAACGCGAACAGATCCTGCACGGGGGCCATTTCTACGGCGGCCACATCGCGTTCGCGATGGACGCGTTGAAGAACACGGTCGCCAACGTCGCCGACCTGCTGGACCGCCAGTTGGCCCTGATCGTCGATGCCCGCTACAACCATGGCCTGCCGGCCAACCTGTCCGGTGCGACCGGGCCGCGCGCCGCGATCAATCATGGCCTCAAGGCGTTGCAGATCAGCGTATCGGCGTGGACCGCAGAAGCGCTGAAGCTGACGATGCCGGCCTCGGTGTTCTCGCGCTCGACCGAATGCCACAACCAGGACAAGGTCAGCATGGGAACGATCGCTGCGCGCGACTGCCTGCGCGTGCTCGAGCTCACTGAGCAGGTGATCGCGGCCATGCTGATCGCCGCGCGCCAGGCCGTAGGCCTGCGCCAGCGCGTCGGGTTGCAGTCGACCCTGGGCGAGGCCCCGGCCGCGATGTACGAAGATCTCTGCACGCGGATCGCCCTGGTCGAAGAGGATCGTGCACTGGACGGTGAACTGCGCCAGTTGGTGATCGACATCCGCGAAGCGCGCTGGAACGTGTATGCCGGTTGAGTCTCGCGACGACCTGCGCATCGAGGTGGCGCTGGCCCCGGCGTTCCACGATTGCGACGCCATGCAGGTGGTCTGGCACGGCCACTATTTCAAGTACCTGGAGATCGCCCGCTGCGCGTTGCTGCAGCGCTTCGACTACGACTACCCGCAGATGCAGGCTTCCGGATACCTGTGGCCCATTGTCGATACGCGGGTCAAGTACATCCGACCACTGCGGTACATGCAGGCGCTGCGTGTATCCGCCCGGATCACCGAGTGGGAGAACCGGTTGAAGATGGAATACGAGATCCGCGACGAGGCGAGTGGGGAGGTCCTGACCCGCGCCCATACGCTGCAGGTCGCGGTCGACGCGGCTTCAGGCGAGATGCTGTATCTGTGCCCGCCCGTCCTATGGGAACGCCTCGGAGTGCCCGCGCCATGAGGTTGCGTCGCCTGCTGCTCCCCGTCCTGTTGTTCTTTTCTCTGGTATCCGTGCAGGTGGCAGGCGCCACCGCCACGGCCGATCCGCTGGCACAGGTGCGCACGCAGGTCGCGCAGGTGCCGCTGCTGCGCGGAAATTTCTCGCAGGAAAAGCAGGTCGCGGGTTTCCGCAATCCGCTGCGCTCGAATGGCCGCTTCGTGCTGGCACGCGAGAAGGGCGTGATCTGGACCACGGTCGCGCCGTTTCCGTCCGAGATCGTCATCACCCGCGACCGTATCGTCAGCCGCCAGCGCGACGGAAGCTCGCGGGTGGAAGTGGACGGGCGCCAACAGCCCGGGTTGCGCACCGTGAACGCGATGATGTTTGCGTTGATGAGCGGCGACATGAAGGCGCTGACCACCACCTTTGACGTTAAGAGCGAGCCGGCCGAAGGGAAGGCTTGGCGGATGACCCTGTCACCGCGCTCGCGCCAGCTGGCGCAGGCGTTCACGTCGGTGCGCCTGGCGGGCGATCGCTATGTGCGCGAGGTGGAACTGCGCGAAGCCAACGGCGATGTCACCCGGCTGCGCTTCGACGGTATGACCGAGACGCCCGCAACGCTGACGCGCGATGAGGCGGCCCGGTTTGACTGAGTCGCAGGAACCGCAGGCGGCGGATCGTGGGCTGAGCGGCTGGCGCTGGCTGGCGCTGGCGTGGTTGCTCGCATTGATCGGTGTGGCCTGGCACCAGTGGGGCTTCTGGCAGTCGCCGCGGATCGACAGCGACATTCTGGCGTTGTTGCCCCAGGATGCCGGCGATCCCGCCGTCGCCGATGCCACGCGTCGTATCGCCGGCAACAGTTCGCGCGACGTGGTGGTGATGCTCGGGGCACAGGACACGGACGCGGTGCTGCGTGCCCGCGCGGCATTCGAGGCCTTCGTCCAGGCGTCCGCGCAGCGTGGCGTGGACCTTCTCGTGGCCGAACGCTCGCCGGAAGACTGGTTCGCCCAGGCGCGCGACGTACTCGCGCCGTATCGCGACCGTTTGCTGACTCCGGCGCAGCGGCAGTATCTCGAACAGACATCGCCGGACGTCCTCGCTGAATCGGCACTGGCCGCGTTGTACGGACCCATGGGCGCACCGCGTCTGACGGAATGGCGCAGCGATCCGCTGGGCCTGTGGCCGCAGTGGTGGCAGGCGCAGGCGGCGGCGTCCGGGATGGCGCTGGATGCCGATGGCCTGCTGCAAGCCGACGAGCGGCATTGGGCCGTACTGCAGTTCACCCTGCGCGATTCCGCCTTCAAGCTGGATGGCGAGCGCCGGTTGCAGGACCTGCTCGATGGCGCAGCTGCCGCGGCCGTCGCCGCGGCGCCTGGCGTACAGGTGTTGAAGGCGGGTGTGCCACTGCATGCGGAATCCGCTGCCGTGCAGGCCAATCGCGAGGTCAACACCATCGGCTGGGGTTCGCTCGCGGCCGTCTTGCTGCTCGTGTGGCTGGCCTTCCGCTCCCTGCGGCCGCTGCTGCTGGTCGCGCTGTCGTTGCTGGTCGGTTGCGCCGTGGCGCTCACGGTCACCGTGCTCGTGTTCGGCAAGATCCACCTGCTGACGCTGATCTTCGGTGCGAGCCTGGTGGGCGTGGCGGAGGACTACGGCATCCACTGGTTCGCCTCGCGACAGGGCGAGCCCAAGGCGCGGCGCTGGTCGCTGCTGAGATACTTGCTGCCCGGCCTGTGGCTGGCGCTGCTGACCAGCGCGATGGCCTACCTCGCGCTGGGCCTGGCGCCGTTTCCAGGGTTGCGACAGATGGCGTTGTTCTCGGTTGTCGGCCTGGCCGCCGCGTTCCTGACGGTGATCTTTGGTTTCCCGTGGCTCGATGGCGGGGAGGTTCGCGCGACCGCGTTCTCGCGTTGGTTGGGCGGCACGCTCGCCGGCTGGCCACGCCTGGCTACCCGACGCGGCGGTCTCGTGCTCGCCGCCGTGGTCCTGCTCATCGCGGTGCCCGGGTTGCTCCAGGTGCGCGGCAATGACGACCTGCGCAGCCTGCAGTCGTCACCGTCGGAAATGATCGCGCAGCAGCGCGATGTGGGACGCCTGCTCGGCATGCCGAGCCCGGCGCAGTTCTATCTGGTGCAAGGGCGCGATGCCGAGCAGGTGCTCCAGCGCGAAGAGCAGCTGATCGCGCGCCTGCGCGAAGCGGAATCCAAAGGCCTGGTGGGCGGCCATCGCGCGCTCAGCGATTGGCTGCCGTCGCAACACCGCCAGGATGAAGATGCGGCGCTGACCGCGCGCGTCGAACGCGAAGTGTTGGCGCGCTTGTCAGCCGCCACAGGCGAAAAGCTGGCGCGTGGCGAATTCGCGCCGCGCTCGCTCACCCTCGGCACATTCCTCGCTTCGCCGGCGGCGCTGCCGGTGCGCCATCTGTGGCTGGGTCAGGTGGGGCAGGGCGTGGCCTCGGTGGTGATGGTCAACGATCGGTCGCGACCGGATGCGCTCGCCACCTTCGCGGCCCAGGCCGACGGCCTCGAAGGCGTGCGCTGGATCGATCGCACCGCGGACATCTCGCGCCTGTTGCAGCACTACCGCCGCATGATGACGGGTCTGCTGCTGGCGGGCGTGGTGGTCGTGTTCGGGGTGCTCGCCATCCGCTACCGCTGGCAGGCGTGGCGGGTGATCACGCCGACCTTGCTGGCGGGTGTGCTGACCGTCGCGCTGCTGGGGTGGCTGGGACAGCCGCTCCAGCTGTTCAACGTGCTCGCGCTGATGCTGTTGCTCGGCATGGGCATCGACTACGGCATATTCCTGGTCGAGCACCGGGGCGACGCCAGCGCCTGGCTGGCGGTCTGTGTCGGCGCGGCCAGCACGTGGCTGTCGTTCGGTCTGCTGGGTCTGTCGGCGACGCCGGCGTTGCGGGCCTTCGGCCTGACCCTGCTGTTCGGCATCGGCCTGGTCTGGCTGTTGTCCCCCTTGTTCCGGCCTGCGCCGGACGATTCCCCCACGAACGGAAACACCGCGGCATGAAGACGGAATGCACTGAAATCCTGATCATCGGCGCCGGCCCCGCGGGCTCGGTGGCCGCGGCGATGCTGCGCCAGCAGGGTCGCAAGGTCCTGATCGTCGAGCGCGAGCAGTTCCCCCGCTTCTCCATCGGCGAAAGCCTGCTGCCGCAGAGCATGGAGTACATCCAGGCCGCAGGCCTGCTGCAGGACGTGGTCGAAGCGGGCTTCCAGTACAAGAACGGCGCCGCCTTCGTGCGCGGCGAACGCACCACCGAATTCGATTTCCGCGACAAGTTCTCGGCGGGGTGGGGCACGACCTACCAGGTCCAGCGCGCCGACTTCGACCACGTGCTCGCGAAGGGTGCCGAGCGGATGGGCGCCGAGGTGCGTTACCGGCACGAAGTGCTGTCCGCCGAGCCGGGCGCCACGCCGCGCGTCACCGTGCGCTCGCCCGATGGCGAGGTGTATGCCATCGAAGCCGACTTCATGCTCGATGCGAGCGGCTTCGGGCGCCTGCTGCCGCGGTTGCTCAAGCTGGAGTCGCCCTCGAATTTCCCGGTGCGCGGGGCGATCTTCACCCATGTCCGCGACCACATCCCGGCCGATGCCGGCTTCGACCGCAACAAGATCCTGATCACCACGCATCCCGAGCACGTGGATGTCTGGTATTGGACGATTCCGTTCTCCAACGGCTGCTGCTCGCTGGGCGTCGTGGCCGAGCAATCCTTCCTCGACCGCTACTCGGGCACCGAACTGGAGCGCCTGCAGGCCATCGTCGGCGAGGATCCGAACCTGACGCGCCTGTTGAAGAACGCCGAGTGGGCCGTGCTGCCGGTGCGGCAGATCACCGGCTATTCGGCCAACGTGCGCTCGCTGTGGGGGCCGGGCTATGCGTTGCTTGGCAACGCGGGCGAGTTCCTCGATCCGGTGTTCTCGTCCGGTGTCACCATCGCGTTCAAGTCCGCGCAACTGGCCAGCGATTGCCTACGTCGCCACTATGCCGGCGAGGCGGTGGATTGGGAGGCCGATTTCGCCGAGCCGCTGCGCGGCGGTGTGCAGACGTTCCGCCGCTTCGTGGAGTCGTGGTATGCCGGCGGCTTCCAGAAGATCATCTTCCATCCCGATCCGCAGCCCGACATCCGCCGGATGATCTGCTCGATCCTGGCCGGCTACGCCTGGGACAGGAAGAACCCGTACGTCGCCGAGACACAGCGTCGCCTGCAGGTGCTGGAGCAGCTGTGCAGCGGCTGATGTCCCTCGTGCTGGTGATGCTGCTGGCGGCGTGCGCTTCGCACGCCACGCGGCTGCCCGGCATCGTGTTGCCGCCATTGCGGCTGGCGCCGGCGGCGCTAGGTCAGGATCTGGCCGTGCAGCAGCGTCTGGTGTTCCGCTTCGGATCGCACGTGCGCGAACTCGATGCGCTGCTGGAAGTCGATGCGCAGGCGGTCCGGCTGGCGGTCCAGGCGATGGGCCGTACCGGGGTGACGCTGCAATGGGACGGCGCAACCTTGTCGGAACAGCGCGCGTCCTGGTTGCCCGCCGCCGTGCGCAGCGAGCGCGTGCTGGACGATGTGCAGTTCAGCCTGTGGCCGGCCGATGCCGTCCGCGCCACGCTGCCGGCCGGCTGGACGCTCGCCGAGCGGGGCCAGATGCGCGAGCTCCGCCATGAAGGCCGCGTCTGGCTGGTGCGCGAACGCGTGAATGCGACCACGTTGCAGGTTCGCAACCTGGCCGATGGCTATGATCTGACGATCGAATCGGTGGCCGGCGGAGACGTGCTTCCTTGAACGGCGAGGCCATCTTCCTGAACGATCTCGGCATCGTGTGCGCCTTGGGCGCCGGCGCGACCGCCGTGCGTGAAGCATTGTTCCGCGACGACGCGCCGTCCGGCGTGGCCCAGGACGACACCCTCATCGCGGGGCATCGTCTGGCACTGGGAAAGGTCGCTGCGCCGCTGCCTTCGCTCGATCATCATCCCGTGCAGTTGCATGGCCGCAACAACGCGCTGCTACGGGCGGCGTACCTGCAGATCCATGACCGCGTGCAGCAGGCGATCGAGCGCTACGGGCCGACGCGCGTGGCCGTGGTCGTGGGCACCAGTACCTCCGGCATCGGCGAAGCCGAAAAGGCGATGGCGCACTGGCGCCGGCAGGGAGAATGGCCCACCGGTTTCCATTATGTGCAGCAGGAAATCGGGGCGCCGTCGCGTTTCCTCGCGGCCGAAGCCGGCGTGCGTGGGCCGACGTGGACGCTGTCCACCGCGTGTTCCTCCAGCGCGAAGGCCATGGCTTCGGCCGCGCGCCTGCTGCGTAGCGGCGTGGTGGATGCGGTGATTGCCGGCGGCGCGGATTCGCTGTGCGAATTCACGGTGCGCGGCTTCATCGCACTGGAATCGGTCTCGGCCGAGCGCTGCAATCCGTTTTCGCAGCATCGCCATGGCATCAACATCGGCGAAGGCGCGGCATTGTTCCTGATGACGCGCGAGCCGGGCCCCGTGCGATTGGCGGGGTGGGGCGAGACCTCTGATGCGCACCATATCTCTGCGCCCGCACCGGAAGGTCACGGCGCGATCGCGGCCATCGCGCAAGCGCTGGCGCGCGCCGGGCTGGAGGCGGACCAGATCGATTACGTGAACCTGCATGGCACCGCCACGCCGCAGAACGATGCAATGGAAAGTAGTGCCGTCGCGGCGGCGTTCGGCACTGGCGTGCCGGTGAGTTCAACCAAACCGCTGACGGGACACACGCTGGGCGCCGCCGGCGCGATCGAAGCCGGCCTGTGCTGGCTGGCCATGGTGGACAATCCCGGGCATCGCCTGCCGCCCCAATGGTGGGATGGCGCGCGAGACGTCGATCTGCCGCCGCTGGCGTTCGTCGCGCCGGGTGAACGCGCAGAGGGACCGCTGAAACATGTGTTGAGCCAGTCGTTCGCGTTCGGGGGCAGCAACGCGGTGCTGGTATTCGGAGGGGAATGAGCATGGACGTGCTGTACGACATCGAGCGCGTGGTGCCGCATCGCGGCACGATGCGGCTGGTCGACCGGCTGGTGGCCTGGGACGAGGACACGGTGACCGTGGAGCTGCGGGTGCCGGAAGAGGGTCCCTTCAGCCACGACGATGGCGTGCCCGCCTGGGTGGGCGTGGAGTACATGGCCCAGGCCATCGCCGCCTGGGCCGGCTGCCATGCGCGGCGTGCCGGCCGCGAGCCGTCGATCGGTTTCCTGTTGGGGACGCGCCGCTACGAGAGCCGGGTGTCCTGGTTCCGCGCCGGGGCGTTACTTCGGGTGGAGGCGCGCCGCGAGCTGCTGGGCGAGAATGGGCTGGGAATGTTCAGCTGCCGGATCCTGGGGGACGGCGAAGAACTGGCAACCGCCAACGTCTCGGTGTTCGAACCGCCGGACGCGATGGCTTATCTGGAGAGCGTGCAGTAATGAGGGGAGAGACAACGGTCCTGGTCACCGGTGGGAGCCGTGGCATCGGGCGCGCGATCGCGCTGCGGCTGGCACAGGACGGATTCGACGTGGTCGTGCATTGCCGCAGCCGGGTGGACGAAGCCGAGGCCGTCGCCGCGCAGGTGCGCGCGCTCGGGCGCGACTCCCGCGTGCTGGCGTTCGACGTCGCCGACCGCGCGGCCGCCGCGCAGGCGCTGGAGGCCGACATCACCGAGCACGGCACGTACTACGGCGTGGTCTGCAACGCCGGCATCGCGCGCGACACCGCGTTCCCCGCGATGAGCGGCGAAGACTGGGATGCCGTGCTGGGCACCAACCTCGACGGCTTCTACAACGTCCTCAATCCGCTGGTCATGCCGTTGGTGCGGCGGCGCAAGCCCGGCCGCATCGTCACGCTGTCGTCGGTGTCCGGCTTGGTCGGCAATCGCGGGCAGGTCAATTACAGCGCGGCCAAGGCCGGCATCATTGGCGCAACCAAAGCGCTGGCGCTGGAACTGGCCAGCCGCGAAATCACCGTCAACTGCGTGGCGCCCGGCCTGATCGATACCGAGATGGTCAGCGGCGACGTGGTGGACGAGGCCTTGAAGATGATCCCGATGAAGCGCGTGGGTAAACCCGAGGAAGTCGCGGCGGTGGTGTGCTTCCTGATGTCGCCGCAGGCGTCGTACGTCACCCGCCAGGTGATCTCGGTGAACGGGGGGCTGGTCGGATGAGCCGCATCGATCGACGCGTGGTGGTCACCGGTGCGGGCACGATCAGCCCGCTGGGACACGATTGGGAGAGCGTGCACCTGCGCTTGCGCGAGTGCCGCAATGCCGTGCGCCACATGGAAGACTGGGACAAGTACGAAGGCTTGAACACGCGGCTGGCCGCGCCGGCCGAACCCTTCGACCTGCCCGCGCACTACAACCGCAAGACCACGCGCAGCATGGGCCGCGTGGCGGTGATGGCGGTGCGCGCCACCGAGCTGGCGCTGGAACAGGCCGGACTACTCGATCATCCGGTGCTGAAGAGCGGTAAGGTCGGTGTGTCGTACGGGTCGTCGGCCGGCAGCCACGAAGCGATCGGCGACTTTGGCCGCATGCTCAACGCTTACACGACCGAGGGCATCAACGCCACCACGTACCTGAAAATGATGAGCCACACCGCACCGGTGAACATCGGCGTCTTCTTCGGCCTGACCGGACGCGTCTACACGACGTCCAGCGCCTGCACGTCCGGCAGTCAGGGTGTCGGCTGTGCCTACGAGGCGATCCGCACCGGCAAACAGGTGGCCATGATCGCCGGCGGCGCCGAGCAGTTGGATGCCACGGCGGCGGCGGTGTTCGACACGCTGTTCGCCACCAGCGTGCGCAACCACGAACCAGGGAGCACGCCGCGCCCGTTCGATGCCAATCGCGACGGCCTGGTGCTGGGCGAGGGCGCCTGCACGCTGGTGCTCGAAGAACTGGAGCATGCGGTGGCGCGTGGCGCGACGATTCTCGGCGAGATCGTCGGCTACGGTACCAACAGCGACGGCCAGCACGTCACCCAGCCCAGTGCCGACACGATGGCGCAGGCGATGCGCCTCGCGCTGGAAGATGCGGACCTGTCGCCGGAGGCGATCGGCTACGTCAACGCGCATGGCACGGCGACCGATCATGGCGATATCGCCGAGACGACCGCCACCGCGGCGGTGTTCGGCAACCGCATGCCGATCAGCTCGCTGAAGAGCTACGTGGGCCACACGCTGGGGGCGTGCGGCGCCTACGAGGCATGGATCACGCTGCAGATGATGCGGGAGGGCTGGTTCGCCCCCACGCTGAACCTGCAGACGCGCGATCCGCGCTGCGCCGACCTGGACTACATCACGGGCGAGGGCCGCGAGTTGCAGACCGATTACGTGATGAACAACAACTTCGCCTTCGGCGGGATCAATACATCGATCATCTTCAAGCGCTGGAAGGACTGACGTTACATATCACAGGGGGAAGGATGGACAAGCGTTGCGTTTCGCTGTTGCTCGCGATGGTGTTGGTGTGTGTCGCGGTGCCTGGGTTGGCGGGCAAGCACGATCCGATGGATGTTCCCGCTTACGAGCGCGTCGAATCGACGAACGGGATTCCTCCCAGTGCCGCAAGGCTCAAGGCGGCGATCATCCACGCCGGCAAGGCGCGGGGCTGGACGGTGGCCGAAAGTGAGCCGGGCCGCGTCACGCTGCGCTACGCGCCGCGGACCCACGAGGTGGTGGTCGCCGTCCGTTATGACGACAACGGCTTCAAGATCGAATATGTGTCCAGCGTCGAAACGAACTATCGGATGAAGGGCGGTGCGCCCGAGATCCATGGCAATTACAACCGCTGGATTCGCAACCTCGCCCAGGATATCCAGATGTCGCCGGTCTTCCATCGGACGGAGGCGGCGGCGCCATGAACCGGCGCCATGCGCTGTTGGGATTGGCTCTGGTGTTCGCGTCGTTCCAGACGCTCGCGGACGACATCATCCGTACATCGCCGCGGATCGAATTGCGGGCGGGCTACAAAGGGTATCCCGAGTTCGAAGACTGCGAATGGATGAAAGAGTATCCCGCGCACCTGGTGGAGTATGCCAAGGGACAAGTCGCCTTGACCGATGCGCCCCTCGATACATTGGAGGGGCGGACATTGCGTGTGCGTATCATGCATATGCGCACCGCCGACGGTGGCGGCTTCTCGGGACCCAAGTGGGCGATGATCCGCGCCGAGCTTTACGAAGACGGCAAGCTCATCGGGCAGTACCAGCCTTATCGGCGCACGATGACGCCGTTCCGCGACGGATGTTCGTCGCTCAGCAAGATCAGCGATGCGCTGGCTGCCGATACGGCTGCTTGGTTGCGGCGGGGCGATTTCAGGATCGCGTATCCGGACGACCAGGCCGAGATCGAAATCGGCCCCGAGGAAGACGTCCCGCCCATTCAGTGATTGGTCCCCTCGGCAGCGTTATGCAAGCCCCGCGCGGCATCCGAACTTCGGCGCGGTACGTTGTTGCAAGACCCTCGGCATCACCGTTCTTTACCCACGATGGAGTACCACCATGAAACGACTTCTGACCGCAGGCTTGTTGTCTCTGATGCTGGCGCCGCCGGTTGCGCTGGCCGCCGATACGCGCCTGGAGCTGCCACTGCAGGAACTGATCAACTCGCCCGAAGCCAAGGCCGCCGGCATCGATGGCAGCGTGCGCTTCTTCCTCGCCGGCCAGAAGACGCCCACCGTGGTGTCCCGTTTCGGCGAAGACGTGACCAACAAGAAGACCAACGGCGTGGGCAAGTCCGATGCCGAGTCCTGCCGCTGGGTCGCGCTGTCGGCGCTGAAGGCCCTGCAGGAGGGCGCGAAGGACCGCGGCGCGAACGCGGTCATCGACATCGTCAGCTACTTCAAGAAGAACGAGTTCCGCAGCGCCACGAACTATGAGTGTCATGCGGGCGGCATCATGAGCGGCGTCGCCTTCAAGGCGACCTACGCCAAGGTCAAGTAAGGAACCTGGTTGATCTGCGGCCGCCTTCGGGCGGCCGCCGTCGTTTCAGTCACCCGGCAGGCGTGCGCGTCGCAGGCGCAAGGCGTTGCCTACCACCGAAGCCGAGCTGAGGCTCATCGCCAGCGCGGCGAGCATCGGCGACAGCATCGGGCCACCGAACAGACCCAAGACACCCGCCGCCACCGGCACGCCTAGCGCGTTGTACGCGAAGGCGAAGGCGAGGTTCTGCCGCATATTGCGCACGGCCGCCTCGGAGAGCGCCTTGGCCCGTGCGATCCCCCGCAGGTCGCCCTTCACCAGCGTGACCTGCGCGCTCGACATCGCCACGTCGGTGCCGGTGCCCATCGCGATGCCGACATCCGCGGCGGCGAGGGCAGGGGCGTCGTTGATGCCGTCGCCGGCCATCGCCACCTGCCGGCCTTCCTGTTTGAGACGCGCCACCAGGGCGGCCTTGTCGGCCGGACGGACATCGCCATGGATCTCGTCGATGCCCAGGCGGGCCGCAACGGCGCGTGCCGTGCGTTCGCCGTCGCCGGTGGCCATGACGATACGGAGGCCGCCTTCGCGCAGCACGCGCAAAGCCTCTGGTGTGCTGGCCTTGATGGGATCGGCGACGGCGATGCTGCCGGCTGCCGCGCCGTCCAGGGAGAGGAACATCACGCTGCCGCCCTCTTCGCGGACGCGGTCGGCATCGGCCTGCAGCGACTCGACCGGAGCGCCTTCCTCCTGCATCAGCGCGCGGTTGCCGAAGGCGAGGCGATGCCCGTCGACGATCCCGCGGACGCCAATGCCGCTACTGGATTCGAAGTCCTGGGCGGTAGACAGCGCCAAACCGCGTTGTCGCGCTTCCTGCACGACCGCTTGAGCGAGCGGATGCTCGCTGCCCGCGTCCAGGCTGGCGGCCAGGCGCAACACGGTGTCTTCCTCGAACGGCGCGAGCGCGTGCACCGCCTTGAACGCCGGACGGCCTTCCGTCAACGTGCCGGTCTTGTCGACGATCAGCGTGTCCACCTTGCGCAGCGTCTCGATCGCTTCCGCATCGCGGAACAACACGCCGGCCTGCGCCGCGCGGCCGCTGGCGACCATGACCGACATCGGTGTCGCCAGACCCAGTGCGCAAGGGCAGGCGATGATCAGGACGGAGACGGCGTTCAGTACGCCATGCGTCCACGAGGGTTCCGGACCGAAGAAGCCCCAGCCCAGCAAGGTCGCGAGCGCCGCGCCAAGTACCGCCAGCACGAACCAGAACGACACCCGGTCGGCCAGTTTCTGAAGCGGTGCGCGACTGCGCTGCGCCTGTGCGACCAACTGCACGATCTGCGCCAGCACGCTGTCGCTGCCGACCTTCTCCGCGCGGATCACCAGACTGCCCGCGCCGTTCAGGGTGGCGCCGATCACGCGGTCGCCCGGGCCGCGCTCCACCGGCATCGCTTCGCCGGTAAGCATGGATTCGTCGATGTGGCTGCGTCCCTCGGTCACCACGCCATCGACGGGGACTTTTTCGCCTGGGCGCACGCGCAGGCGATCGCCCACATGGATGTGGGTCAGCTCGATGTCCTCGTCGGTGCCG
The DNA here is from genome assembly GCF_057654715.1 of Pseudoxanthomonas sp. G3. Lineage (NCBI taxonomy): Bacteria > Pseudomonadati > Pseudomonadota > Gammaproteobacteria > Lysobacterales > Lysobacteraceae > Pseudoxanthomonas > Pseudoxanthomonas sp. G3. The sequence continues at coordinate 2,138,825 of NZ_CM172805.1, read as the reverse complement.
TCGTCACGCAGTCGCCGCGCAGTCTTCGGTGCCAGGCCCAACAACGCCCGGATGGCGGCCGAGGTTTGCGAGCGCGCCTTCAACTCCAGCAGCTGACCCAGCAAGGTGAGCGAGACGATCACGGCCGCGGCTTCGAAGTAGACGCCGACGTGGCCATGCTCGCGGAACGACGGCGGAAACACCTGCGGCGCGAGCACGGCGGCCACGCTGTAAACGTAAGCCGCGGCCACACCGGTGCCGATCAACGTCCACATGTTCGGACTGCGGTTCCGGATCGACTGCGCCCAGCGCTGGAAGAACGGCCATGCCGCCCACAACACGACAGGCGTGCTGAAGGCGAACTCCAGCCAGGTGCGGACCGTGGGCGATACGGCGGTGATATACATGCCGCCCATCGCCAGCACCAGCGTCGCGGCGCTGAAGGGCAACGTCCACCAGAAACGCCGTCGGAAATCGGTCAGTTCCGGATTCTCTTCGTCGTCCAGCGACGGCAGCATCGGTTCGAGCGCCATACCGCATAACGGACAGGTGCCGGGAGCGTCGCGAACGATCTCCGGATGCATCGGGCAGGTGTACTGCGTGCCCGGTGGTGCGACTACGGGAGGTGCCGGCTCCACGGGGTTGAGATAGCGCATCGGATCGGCGAGGAACTTCGCACGGCAACCGGCGGAACAGAAGTGGTACGCGTTGCCCGCGTGCTCCGCATGATGCGGCGTGGTTGCCGGATCGACCTGCATGCTGCAGACCGGATCGACGGTGCCCGACGTATCCTTCGCATGATCGTGGTGGCCTGCACAGCAGGCAGGCTTCGTTGCGGGCGCGTGATGTGCGTCGGGGTGGTGAGGCGAAGGGTTCATGCCTCGCCCCCGAGCGCCGACAGGATCGGGCACTGGTCCAGCGCGCCGTGCCCCGGGCAGGCGTTCACCAGCGACTGCAGGCCATCGCGTACGCGCGTCAACTCCGCGATGCGCTGTTCGACATCGATGAGTTTGCTTGCCGCCGCCGCGCGGATCGCAGCCATGTCGCCACTGTCGGCACGGCTGAGCGCGAGCAGGTCGCGGATCTCTTCCAGCGTGAAGCCCAGCGTCTTCGCGCGGCGGATGAATGTCAGCCGCAGCACGTCGTCGGCTTCGTAGTGACGGTAGCCGCTGGCAGTACGGGTCGGGGGCGGCAGCAAATGCTGCTTCTCGTAGTAGCGCACGGTGTCGATGGGGACGCCCGTGCGTCGGGACAATTGGCCGATATTCATGCGGGAACTCCTTGAAGTGCCTGCAGTCTGCACCCTGGAGTACGCTCCAGAGTCAAGCGTGGGGCCGGCATCCGTGCCGGCCGCAGGATCAGGGCGTGTGTTCGGCGTACGGCTTCGTGCTTCCGTCCTTGCCCAGCGCGAGCACGGTGTACGGAGGCGCGTCGACACCGTCCACCTCCATGCCGGGCGAGCCGAGCGGCATGCCCGGCAGGACCAGGCCACGGATAGCGGGCTTGTCGCGCAGCAGGCGACGGATGTCGGGTGCCGGCACGTGGCCTTCGATGACATAGCCTTCGATCTCGGCCGTATGACAGGACGCATGCGCAGGGAGGATGCCGAGGCGCTCCTTCACCGGGCTCATGGCGTCTTCGACGCGATCATCGACTGTGAAACCTTCCTTGCGCAGGTGCTCGACCCACAGGTGGCAGCAGCCGCAGTACGCATCGCGGTGGACGATGATCTTCGGCGCGGTCGCTTCTGCGGCCTTTCGGGGCGGCGCGGCATGCGCGCTTTCGGTCGTCACCGCCTGCGAACAGGCGGTGACGAGGAAGGCGAGCAGGCACGTGGCGATGGCACGGGGCAGGGAAGTGCGTTGTTTCATGGTGTGCTCCATCAGAACCAGATCCGGACACCCGCCACGACGCGGGTGTCGCGCGTGGACTCGCCGGCTGAACGCTTGAGATCGGCGGTGTCGCCGAGCGCGCGCTCGTGCACCACGCCGATGTAGGGCGCGAAGCGGCGGGTGAGTTCGTAACGCAGGCGCAGGCCCGCCTCGACGCCGGTGAAGCCGCTGGCGATGCCGTATGCCCCGTCGTCCCGGGCCGCGAGATCCACTTCGACCAGGGGCTGCAGGATCAGCCGGTTGGTGATGCGCAGCGTGTACTCGGCCTCGACGTTCGCGGCGACCTGGCCGCCTTCGCCGATATACGCCGTCGCGGATACCTCGAAGCGGTAGGGCGCCATGCCCTGCACACCCAGCGCCGCCCAGGTACGTGCATCGCCGGGCTTGAAATCGTGCTTCACACCGGCCACGACGTCCCACCAGGCCGACACGCCGCGTCCATACAGCATTTCCAGGTCGGCGCTTTCGGTATGGCCACCGACCCGTTCGCCTTCGCTGCGCAACCACAGGCGATCGGTGTCGGTGCCGAACCAGGCGCTGCCTTCCCAGGCCTGGCCGGTGCCTTCGTCGGCATCCCAGGCCTCCAGCCGGTTGAAGGTCACCTTGCTGTTGAAGGCCGGCGCATGCTCCATCGCGTGGTGGTCGATGTCGGGGAACGCAGCCTTCAGGTCTTCGGCGGTAATCGCCGGCACCGGCCCGTGCGATACCGACATCGCATCGTGGTCGTGCGCGCCGTGTTGCGCATGCTCATCCTGCTCCTCCGCCGGCTCGCTGGCCGGAGGCGCATGCTGCGCATGGTCGTGGTGCTGCGCGAACGCCGGCACGCCGGTGCCCGCCAACAGGGCAACGACGCACGCGAGACGGAGTGGGGCGGGGAAGGAAGTCTTCATGCTTCGATCCTCACTTCCCGCATCATGCCGGCTTCCATGTGATAGAGCAGGTGGCAGTGGAATGCCCACCGACCGAGCGCGTCGGCGCGGACGCGGTAGCTGCGCCGCGTACCCGGCGGCATGTCGATGGTGTGCTTGCGCAGGTGGAAGCCACCGTCGGCGTCCTCCAGGTCGCTCCAGACGCCGTGCAGGTGGATCGGGTGCTGCATCATCGTGTCGTTGACCAGCACGATGCGCATCCGTTCGCCGTACTTCAACCGCAGCGGGTCGGCGCTGGCGAACGGAATGCCGTCGAACGACCAGGCGAACTTCTCCATGTGCCCGGTGAGATGCAGTTCGACGGTGCGCCCGGGTTCGCGGCCATCCGGATCGTCGAACAGGCTGCGCATGGCGCCGTAGGTCAACACCTGGCGCCCGTTGTCGCGCAGGCCGATGCCCGGGTCGTCGAGCTTGGGCTCGCTCGCGGACGACTGCATGTCGACCAGCGGATTGCCGGTCTCGCTGGCGGGATGGTTCGGCGCGTTCGATGTCATGCCGTGCGCGCCATGGTCCATCGTGCCCATGTTCGCGCCGCAGCCGCCTTCGCCCATCATGGCGCCGCAGCCGCCTTCCATGCCTTTCCCCGCACCGTGGCCGCCCATCTCGTGGCCCATGTCGGCCATCGTCAGCAGGGGACGTGGATCGCGGGACGGGATAGGTGCTTCCAGTCCGTCGCGGACGGCGAGCGTGCCGCGCGCGTAGCCGGTGCGCCCCATGTCCTGCGCGAAAATCGTGAAAGCATCCTGGCCTGTGGGTTCGACGAGCACGTCGAAGGTCTCCGCCACTGCGATACGGAACTCGTCCACGCTCACCGGATGGATGTACTGGCCGTCGGCGGCGACCACGGTCATCTTCAGGCCCGGGATGCGGACATCGAAGTAGGTCATCGCGCTGCCGTTGATGAAGCGCAGCAGCACCTTCTCGCCCGGCTTGAACAGGCCCGTCCAGTTGCCCGCAGGCGCCGCGCCGTTCACCAGATAAGTGTAGGTGTGCGCGTTGATGTCGGAGATGTCGGTGGGCGTCATCCGCATCCGCCCCCACATGCCGCGGTCTTCGATCGTTTCCTTCAGACCGTCGCGCTTCGCATCGCGCACGAAATCCACCAGCGTGCGCTGGTAGTAGTTGTCGTGCTCCGGCATTTTCTTCATGCGCCGGTACAGCGCGGCCGGCTCCAGGTCCGTCCAGTCCGACAGCAGCACGACGTGCTCGCGGTCATAGGCATACGGCGGCGGATCGCGCGGCTCGATGACGAGCGCGCCGTAGAGGCCCGCCTGCTCCTGGAACAGCGAGTGGCTGTGGTACCAGTAGGTGCCGGATTGCTTCACCTGGAAGCGGTACTGGAAGGTCTCGCCCGGCGCGATGCCGTTGAAGCTCAAGCCCGGCACACCGTCCATGTTCGAGGGCAGCAAAATGCCGTGCCAGTGGATGGAGGTCATGTCGCGCAGGCGATTGCTGACGCGCACGGTGACGGTGTCGCCTTCGCGCCAGCGCAGTGTCGGCGCGGGCAGGCTGTTGTTGACGGTGATCGCGGGGCGCGTGCGGCCGGTGATGTCGACCGGCATCGCACCGATGCGCAGGGCGAAATCGGTGCCGGTGACGAGCGTGGCGCCGCCGCGGCGCGCGGGCGTGCCGGCGGAGGCGGGCAGGCGCGCCAGGCCAAGGCCCAGCGCGACGCCGCCCGTCGTCAGGCCGCTGACGAACTGTCGGCGCGTAGGCCGGAACGCGCCAAGGCGTCCCGGTATGGGGTCATCGTGGTTCATTCAATCTCATCCTGTGGTGCCACCGCAGGGCGCCAGGCCAAGCAGCGGCAACGGTCGTGATCGCGGACCGGTGCGCACTCGGCGACCGGTATTCGGACAGCGCCGCGGAAGCGGCGTCAGGCGGCCAGGATGGGAGGTCGGTGCCGGTGCGACAGGGGTGCGGAGGCGTGTCCATCCGCGTGGTAGTCCGGTGCCGCAGCATGCCGCGGTGCGCCCTGTCCCAGCCAGAGTGGCCAGACCAGGGCGGGCGCGTGCTGGGTGCAGAAGCCATCACAGGCGCCCGCCTTGCAGCAATCGGGCATGCCGTCCTGCGGGTGTTGGTCGCCGGTGTCCTGCGCCGTGTTCTGCGCGGCGTCGACGTCCTCATGGCACGGCGGCATCGATGCGTCGTGCTGGGCCACGGCCATCTTCGGCGCGTCGTCCATGGGCATGCCGGCGGCCATGTGCGCGGACGCGCTGCCGTTCACCAGCAGAAGCAGGCAGAGCAGGGCACGCAGCAGGGGCGCGAATCGGGCCATGTCGCCATGATACGCCATCGTTGACGGACATACCTTGGCGTAGGGTCAAGGCTTGTCCACACCCGCACAACCACGCCATGACAGGGACACGATATCCTTGTCGCGTTTCTTCGGCATTGGACAGCATGGCATTCGGATGGCGGGCACGGTAATGACGGGCAGGGTGCCGGCAGGCGTATCCGAGGGCGGTGTTCCGGACGGGGTCCGTGCCCGGATCATCGTCGCCGATGTGGGGGGAACCTACGCGCGCCTGGGCTGGACCGACGGTGCAGACGCGGACCAGGTGCAAGATTACCGTCGCTACGCCTGCGCCGAACATCCGGATCTTGCCGCCATCCTGCGCGACTACGCCTCGAGCCATCCGTGCCAGGGCGCCGTCGTCGCCATCGCCGGTGTGCTGGAAGGCGATCGGCTGATCAATTCCAACCTGCCGTGGGCGGTGTCGGTGGAACAGACGCGCCAGGGTGCTGGCCTGTCCTGGGTGCGCCTCATCAACGACTTCGAGGCCGTGGCCAACGCGATGCCGGTGCTGGCGCGCGACACGCTGTCGCCGCTGACCGACGTCACCGAAAGCAGTGCGAAATCGCCGGCACTCGTGATCGGTCCCGGCACCGGGCTTGGTGCGGCGTTGTGGATGGAAGGCCATCCGCCGCGCGTACTGGCCACGGAAGTCGGCCAGGCCGCGCTCGCCGCCGGCAACGATCTGGAAATGGACGTGGTCCGTCGTCTGTTGCGCGAGCGCCGCCATCTCAATAACGAACACGTGCTGTCCGGCACCGGCCTGATGAACCTGTATCGCTGCCTGTGCGAGCTGCGCGGCGGCATCGCGGTCCATGCCGACGCCGGCGCGCTCGTCGCGGCAGCGGAATCCGGCGACGACTTGGCCCTGGAGACGCTGCAGGTGTTCTGCGGCTGGCTGGGCAGCCTCGTCGGCGACCTCGCGATCATCTTCGGTGCCAAAGTCGTTTACCTCGCCGGCGGTGTCACTGCCCACATCCCTAAGTTCCTCCACGACGGCCACTTCCTCCAGCGCTACCTCAACAAGGGCGTGATGTCCGAACGCCTGGAGCAGGTCCCGGTGTGGCGGGTGGAGCACGGACAGCTGGGATTGCTGGGGGCTGCGGCGTGGTTTTCAGCTAACCCAATACCTGCTGCTACCGATAATCCTCGCTAGACAAACAGCTGCGATCTGTCATGCAGTGTCGCCTTGAACGGGGCCAGCAGCTGATATCCAGGCAGATGCCGCTGGCGGACGTCGCCTCGACTTAGGATTCAGTGACCAGTCGCATCTCACCAAGGCATTCTCAGCCGCACTCGGCACCACGCCTGCGCGCTTGCAGCAGAATCACACTGGTTGAGCGCTTGCGTTCTGAGTATGTGCGCTCTTCAAGATTGTTACATCGGCCGCAACCGGATTAGGAAGATTTATGGGGGTAGGGGAGGGAATGGCATCTTCCCACCCGGCGCGGGTATCCCTTTTACGTCGCGATGTATCGCGACAACGGCAGGACCGCTGCGTGGCGACTCCGGTCTGATCGTCGTGCTGGGTGCGTCGGCGTGAGTGCCAAGTGCAAGATGCGTAAACGCTAAGCATGTGCCGGACCGAGCCCCGTTATTCCGGCGTTGTTGGCATCACTCACGATGGCGTTGCGCACCCCCTCTGCCAGCTCCCGGACCGAAAACGGCTTCTTCAGGATTGCCATGCCGCTCCTTCGAGCATCTTCAGGAATGATCGACTCAGGTGCATAACCGGTCATATAAAGCACCTTGAGTTCGGGGTGGAGGGCTCTAGCTTCTGTAGCTAATGACGTGCCGGACATGCTCGGCATCATGACGTCGGTTAAGAGCAAATTGACCTGCTTCAGCTGCCCTAGCTTGTGCAACGCCTGATCCGGTCCTTCCGCAGCGTGCACGATGTATCCGAACTGGGTTAGCGCATCTACAACGATCTCACGGACCTGCGCCTCATCCTCAACGACAAGTACGGTTGCGCTATCCGTGATTTGCGGCTCGGCGACACCTGTGTCTACCGGGGTAGGCAATCCGACCTGGCCCACAAAGCGCGGCAACAGAAGCTCGATGCAGGTGCCGACGCCAGGCGTAGAAGCGACACGCACGTGACCGCCGGACTGATGGACGAAGCCATGGACTTGGCTCAGTCCCAGTCCTGTTCCTTTTCCGACGCCCTTGGTGGTATAGAACGGCTCGAATACGCGTTCAGCGACGTCAGGCGTCATTCCTATGCCAGTGTCCCGGACGACGATACTCACGTACTGGCCGACCGGGAGCAGCATCTCGGAGGCCTGCTCTGATCCGAGTTCAATGTTGCTGGTTTTTACCTCGAGCAGGCCTCCCTCTGGCATAGCATCCCGGGCATTGATGGCCAGATTCATGAGCGCGTTCTCGAGCTGAGAAGGATCTGCGAAACAATGCCATACCCTCTTATCGAGCTCAGTCTTCACCGCTATGTGATCGCCGAGAGTGCGCTGCAGAAGGTGCGAAAGACCATCGACCAACTGGTTGGCGTTGACAGCTTGGGGTGCCAGGGGCTGTTGCCGAGCGAACGCCATGAGGCGGGAAGTCAGAGAAGCGGCCCGCTGGGCGCCTTCTTGGGCAACACCGATGTACTTCGTGATGCGCGCGTCGTCCTGAGCTTCTGCCCGCACCTTCGCAAGATCGAGTGCTCCAATGACGACGGCCAGCATGTTGTTGAAGTCGTGCGCGATGCCTCCGGTAAGTTGACCTACGGCTTCCATCTTCTGCATTTGGCGTACCTGTCCCTCCGCCGAAATGCGGTCCGCCACCTCTGCTTGAAGCTCGGCCGTTCGTAACGCAACCTTCTCTTCAAGCGTTTTGTTAAGTTCGGAAAGAGCGTTTTTGGCCTCAAGTTGACCTTCGTACGCGAGGGTAATCCCATGCACGAGCCCAACCATGGCTGCGGCCGTCGCGCCATACATTCCTAACGCAATCCACCCCGAAGGGGCGGCGATCTCCAAGCTGTATCTGGGATCGACAAGAAAGTACTGCGCCAGCAGACCGCACAGGATTGTCGCCAACAGCCCCGGTCCGAGGCCGCCCAATAACGCCGAGACCAGTACAGCGGGGAAAAACGTTAGGAAAGGGTATCCGTCCAAGGAGCCATCAAGAAGAACACGCACCCAGAGCGCTAGTAAGCTGACAAGGATTGCAAAGGCGTAGCGCAACGCACCCCTATCGCGGAAATTCAGTATGGACGGGAGCATTTTCATCTCAGCATCTGCCGATTTCCTGGCCGAGAGTCTAAATAGAGCCCGTTAAGCTGCCGTGTCTTGGGTGGTCTGTGTGGGCATGCACCTTTCGACCTTGTCAGGACCCCCGGGTGACGCTAAAACCTTGACCGGGCCGAGTGTGGGGGAGCCTTGTCCATGAAGATGATCGCGGAACTTGGGGAAGTTTTGACTGTCCGGACCGTTCAGATGCGGAGCGACGACGGCGTGGAGTTTTGGCAGGGCCGCTTCATTCTCGAGATGTCGGACGGTGCCCGCTGGCATGGAGCCACGACGCTGTTGCACAGGTCTAGGGAAGAGGCCGAGCGCGCCGCGCTGGCGCTTATGCGGAGCAAAGGGTGGGGGCCTGGTGCCTCGGCTCCCCTGACCACGCAGTGCGGAGCCAAGACGGCCTGACCTGGAGCGGACCGCTTACATGCCGAAGCCCATGTTCCAGACCCAGACGGGCTGTGCTGTATCCGTGGGCGAGCGAGGCTGGGGCTCGTAAGCGGCGTTGTCGATCCTCAGCGATCACTGCAAGGCTGGAACTGGAAAGCAGATGCTCGCGGGGACGGGCGTCAGTTACGGTGAGCAACGGTGAAGCCGTGAGCTGTGGGTCGTCGATGATTGCCGACCGGAATCGAAGCCTTTGTGCTCGGTGGCCTCGGCCTAAGCGTTGTGAGCGCTGCCGACTCGGCCGGTTCCCTTGGAACGGGTTGGTCCAGCCTGGGCCAGGGACTACGTGAATGCGCTTGCACATGAGGATGGATCATCAATTCTGCGAGCCTCGCCGTACTTGTGGATCAATGGCGTAGCTGTCGATAGCGTCGGATTCCTCACAAGATTACTAAAGCCCGACAGTCTGTAAATTTGTGAGGATCCCAAGGCGGTCGGTAAAGTTGCGAGGATTCCTCGGCGTGTCACAGCGCGACGTTTTCCTGATGCAGTCCAGAACAGCGGGGCAAAGCGTCCTACGCGAAGCTGAGCGATTAGGGATCGTTATCGAGGGTGGTACCGTTCTTCGGCACAAAGTGGCCGCTCGCTGATCGAGTCAGCATCGAAGCGTCTTGCAGAAGCCCCACACGCGCGGCGTGTGGCGGTAGCAAGTGATCGGGGCAGGGCTGGCTCCCTGTGATTCAGCGAAGAGGGAACAGTCGTACTTCCAGTCGCATCGCGCAGCTCCAGTCGGCAGGGCCTTTTCTGAACATGGTCTCGCAGGCGGGCCTGTCGAGCTGGCGCGACCACCTCGGCGTGGACACTCGAATGATGTGCCAAGCGCATGGGAGCCAGCCCGCCTCACTTAGGAAGACATTGACAATCGTCAAGGCCAGGCGTGGCCATCCCCGGTTCAATGCACACACGTGCAGGCGACCGGGTCGCTTCGCGATGTTGATCACTCCACGCCAAAGCGAGGCGCGCCATGGCCAGCAAGATCATCGGGATCGACCTTGGGACGACGAACTCCTGCGTCGCGGTCATGGAAGGAAAGCAGGCGCGCGTTCTCGAGAATGCCGAAGGTTCGCGGACAACACCATCGATGGTCGCTTTCGGTAAAGATGGCGAAGTACTCGTAGGACTTCCCGCCAAACGGCAAGCGATCACCAATCCCGAGAACACCGTTTACGCGATCAAACGCCTGATCGGTCGCCGGTTCGACGATCCGATCGTGGAAAAGGATCGAGGGCTGGTGCCATACAAGATCGTGGCCGGAGAGAACGGCGACGCGTGGGTGGAGCTGCGCGGCACGACCTATTCGCCTTCGCAGATCTCCGCCTACATCCTCCAGAAGATGAAGGAGACCGCGGAACGTTATCTGGGTGAGTCGGTAACGGAAGCCGTCATCACCGTGCCCGCCTACTTCAACGATGCGCAGCGGCAGGCGACGAAGGATGCGGGCAGGATCGCCGGTCTCGATGTCAAGCGGATCATCAACGAGCCCACCGCGGCTGCGCTGGCATATGGTCTGGACCGGAAAGGCAGCGGCAAGATCGGGGTCTACGATCTGGGCGGGGGCACGTTCGATGTCTCCATCCTGGAGATCGGCGACGGTGTGTTCGAGGTTAAAGCCACCAATGGCGATACCTTCCTTGGCGGCGAGGACTTCGACAAGCGGGTACTGGATTACCTTGCCGAAGAGTTCAAGAAGCAGCAGGGAATCGATCTCCGGACCGACCGCCTGGCGCTGCAACGCCTTCGCGAAGCGTCAGAATCCGCGAAGATCGAGCTATCCTCCACGCTCGAGACCACCGTAAACCTTCCCTTCATCACGGCCGACCAGAACGGGCCCAAGCATCTGGACATCAGGCTAACGCGGGCGAAACTCGAATCCCTCGTCGACGACCTCATCCAACGCACGATCGGGCCTTGCGAGATGGCGTTGAAGGACTCGGGGCTTCAGTCGGCGGACATCGCGGAAGTGATCCTCGTCGGTGGAATGACGCGCATGCCGAAGGTGCAGGGCGCGGTGAAGAACTTCTTCGGCAAGGAGCCGAACCAGGGCGTCAATCCGGATGAAGTGGTGGCGGCGGGCGCCGCCATCCAGGGCGGCGTACTGCAGGGCGATCTCAAGGATGTCCTGCTACTCGACGTGACGCCGCTGTCACTGGGCATTGAGACCTTGGGAGGCTTGTTCACCCGCGTGATCCCGCGAAACACGACGATTCCCGCAAGGAAGTCGCAGGTGTTCTCGACTGCTGAGGACAACCAGCAGGCGGTCACTGTGCGCGTGTTCCAAGGCGAACGGGAAATGGCGGCCGACAACAAGCCGCTGGCGCAGTTCGATCTTGTCGGCATTCAACCCGCACCGCGTGGTGAACCCCAGATCGAAGTGACGTTCGACATTGATGCGAACGGCATCGTCCACGTTTCGGCGAAGGACAACGCCACGGGCAAGGAACAGAAGGTACGGATCGAATCGTCCGGTGGCCTGAGCGAGGCGGACATCGCGCGCATGGTCAAGGACGCCGAGGCGAACGCCGAAGAAGACCGCAGGCGCCGCGAACTTGCCGAGACCAGGAACCAGGCCGAGCTGCAGCTGCACTCGATGGACAAGGCCCTCATCGAACATGGCAACCATCTCAGTGCAGACGAGCGCCGCGCCGTGGAGACCGCGGTCGCCGATCTGAGATCCGCCATCAGCGGCCAGGATCCCCAGAGAATCCGCAACAGTGCGCAGGCGCTGGGGCAGGCGTCGGCGAAGATCAGTGAAGCGGCAAGTCAAGGAGCGCAAGCTTCTTCGGGCGGATCCGCCCCACGGCCCAGTACGGACGATGTGGTCGACGCCGAATTCGAGGAGGTCGACGAGCACAAGCCGTAATGCCCGGCATCCAGGACCGACGGTATCTGACGGCGCCTACAGCAAATCCGACCGACACCCCACGCCATGAACCGAGACAAGCCTTCGCTGATGGAAAGCAACGAAGCGGCGCCGCCGGAGTCGCTCGCCGGGCAGTCTCCCAAAGAGGGGAACCGGACCGCGCGACCGGAGGCACGATCCGCGGAAGCGGAGCTTGCCGCGATGCACGAAAAGCTCCTGCGCGCGATGGCCGATAGCGAGAACCTGCGCCGACAGTCGCAGCGCGACCGGGACGATGCGCGGCACTTCGCGATCACGGATTTCGCGGTCGATCTGCTCGCAACGGCCGATACCCTCGAGCTTGCGCTCGAGCACATGTCCGATGCCCAGCGAAGCGACCCCGCATGGGCGCCGTTGGTGGAGGGTGTCGAGGCCACGCGTCGCATGCTGCAAGCGGCGTTCCTGAAGCATGGCCTGGCGCGCTCCCATCCGCTCGGGGAGCCGTTCGATCCCAACCTGCATGAAGCGGGCTTCCAGACGCACGACACGGGCACGCCCGCCGGCAGCGTGACGCAGGTCGTGCGACCCGGCTACACACTCCATGGTCGCGTGGTGCGACCGGCCCTTGTCGGTGTGGCCAGTGCCGCCCCAGAGGAGGCGGGCGACCCTTGAACCAGGCTCGCGCGCACGGAGCTTCAGGACGTCGGCAGCGTGGGTGATCCCGAGGTCTCGGATGCCAGTGCGGCATAGGCGTCACGTGGGGCGTCGCTCATCCAGGCAGTCCACGCCGAGGGTCGTAGGCCTTTCCGGCACTCCAGTTCTCCACGAATGCCTGCAGATCAGGATCCGGCGTCTCCGGCAGCGTGACCTTCAGCGTGAGGTACTCGTCGCCACGGCGTCCGGTGCGGTCGGGCACACCCTTGCCCTTCAAGCGGCGGGTCTGGCCGGTATTGCTGCCGGGCCGCAGCGTCACCATGACCGGCCCCGTTGGAGTTGGAACCTGGATTCTCGCGCCCATTACGGCTTCCGTGAGCGAGATCGGCAGGTCCATTCGGATATCGTCGCCGTCGCGGATGAAGTAGGGGTGGGGCCGCACGACGATCCGCACGAGCGTATCGCCCGGCTGGGCGCCTTCCGGGCCCGGAGCGCCCTTGCCGCGCAGGCGCAGCATCTGTCCATCGCGCGTGCCGGGTGGTATCGCCACATCGAGTACGGCGCCGTCCGGGAGGGCGACGCGGCGCGTGGTGCCGTTGACGGCGTCAACGAAATCAACTTCGACCTGGTACGACCTGTCTGCTCCCCGTGCACGGAATGGGGCCGCGCTGCGGCGGGAGAAGATGTCGGAGAAGAAATCGTAAGTATCCTCGTAGTCGGCCTCCCCACGCGCGGCCTGGTCACCGGACCCGAACGGATCACCACGGTTGTCATTCCGAGGCCTGCGATATGCCGGCTTCTCGACACCGTCGGCATCAATTTCCCCGCGATCGTACCGGCGCCGCGACGCTTCGTTACGCAGCAAGTCGTATGCAGAGGCAATGTCCTGAAACCGGCGCTTCGCCTCCCCATCGTCGGGATTCACGTCGGGGTGCCATCGCTTGGCGAGCTTACGATACGCCTTGCGGATGTCGTCCGATGACGCGTCGCGTTTCAATCCGAGTCTTTCGTAAGGATCGGAACCGGCCATCTCAAGGTGCCCCGGATGGTGAATGGCGCTTTGTGTCAAAGGTAGGGCAGGCCCGGGGGGGGGGGAATTGACTGTCGTCAATGCGACGTGCCGCCGGGGCGGGAAGGGTGGGTCAGGCATCAGGCCTGCGTACCGCACAACGCGGACATGCCTGAAAAGGGAGTCAGTCCATGAGCATCCTGCCGCGCGTCTCACCGACCACCAGGGAGCGCGTGTCGCGGGAATTCGACGACCTGGGTCCGACCATCTGCGTCTCGACGATCGAGACGGATGTGCAGGCGAACAACCCCGAGTGGTTGGATATCGCCAGGCAATGGATCGACGATCTGGATGATCCGGACCATGCGAGGGTGGCCCTTTGCATGTTCTATCGGCTTCTGACGGCCGAACTTCCGGTCGTGCACGAAGCGCCCGGATTGAGCCCGTTGCCGCGCGTAACGGACGCTGCGCGCAACGCGGTCCTGGAACGCATCGACACGGCAGACGGCGACAGTTTCTCGGCGAACGCCATCGAGGAGATGGAGCGGTCGAATCCGGAACTGCTCCGGATGGCTGACGACTTCGCCTCCGGCAGGGTGGACTACGCCCTGATCATGCGTGGATTCGCGCTGCTTTACGCCACGCTCAAGGTGCAAGCCGACATCGATCGCCTCACCGCGCATTGACCTGCGCGACCGATTCGGTAAAGCCAAGGACGTCGCAACGAACCTGCCCGGAATCTGATAACCGTCAATGCGGACGACGACCGTCTCGACCTAACGTGTCCTCGATGCGATCGCATGGCGGATGCCGCTCGACGCAGCCCTCATCGTTCACAACGGGAGAATCACATGAAATCAGATAGCGATATCAAGCACAATGTCGAGGCGGAGCTCAAGTGGGATCCGGATATCGATTCCACGGATATTGGCGTTTCCGTCAAGGACGGAGTAGTCACACTGACGGGTTTCGTACGTAGCTACAGCCAGAAGCTCTCCGCGGAAAGCGATACAAAGAAAGTAGCCGGTGTCCTCGCCGTCGCGAACGACATCGAAGTCCGCCTGCCGGCCCTGCACGAGCGGCCCGATCCGGATATCGCCCGGGATGCTGCGACCGCGCTGAAGAACGAGCTGCCGTTCTCGCACGAGAGATTCAAGGTGGTCGTCAAGAACGGCTGGGTCACGCTCGAGGGCACCGCCGAATGGAACTACCAGCGCACGCGTGCGGAAGAAGCGGTGCGACACGTGCGGGGCGTCAAGGGCGTCAGCAACCTCATCTCGCTCAAGCCGCAGGTCGCGCCTTCCGACATCAAGAAGAAGATCGAAGATGCCTTTCGCCGCAATGCGGAGCTCGAAGCGAACAGCATCACGGTTGAGGCCAATGGGAGCGAAGTGATCCTCAAGGGAACCGTGCGTTCATGGGCCGAGCGGCGGGAAGCCGAACGCGCCGCATGGCGAGCGCCGGGGGTGACGAAGGTCGACAACCGGCTCGCGATCAGCCCGTGACCCGAGAGCAGCCGTCACAAGGATGCGTCGAATGGATTCAGCCGGCACCGCCCCGCGAGGAGGGTGGCAGTGCCGGCGCCCGCGTGGGGCAAAGTCACGATGCGTCCTGACTTTCGGTTCTGAAGGCTGTCTCGAACCATGCGAGTACCCGCGTCCTGGCGCTGCGCGAACCCCCTGCCGAGACCGGGAAACAGTGCGTACCGCCGCGGCGTGCCGTTGCACGCCCAGACAATGTCCCCATGGTGAAGCGAGATGAGCGATCTGCAGCTGAGCCCGAGCCTGATCCTGATTCTGTCCTCCGTCGTGGCGGTGGGCTTCTTCACGTTCTGGCGCATGCCTGCCGCGATGGGCTACCTGCTCGCCGGACTGGCCATCGGGCCGCATGGATTGGGCCTGCTGGCCGCAAGCGAGGGCACACGCTTCCTGGCTGAACTGGGACTCGTGTTCCTGATGTTCATGGTGGGCCTGGAGTTCTCGCTGCCAAAGCTATGGGCGGCAAAAAAAGACGTGGTGCTGGCCGGCGCCCTGCAGGTGGGAATCACGCTGGGCGTGGTGGCCGGCATCCTGGTGCTGTTCGATGTCGAGCTTCGCGTCGCGTTGTTGATTGGCGGCGTGGTGGCGATGTCGTCGACCGCGATCAGCCTCAAGCAACTCGCCGAGCAGGGCGAGATCAGCAGCCAGCATGGGAGGCTCGCCTTGGGCATCCTGCTGTTCCAGGACCTCGCGACGATCCCAATGCTGACCCTCGTCGACGCCTGGTCCGACCCGGGTGAGCCGGATCCGCTTGCCGTGGTCTGGCGCATCGGCGCCGCCATGGTGGTGCTGGTGACAGTGGCGCTGCTGACGCGGCCGTTGGTGCAGCTGACGCTGGCGTGGGTCGTCAAGGTGCGCTCGGCCGATCTTTTCCTGATGACGGTACTGCTGGTCGCGCTGGGGACAGGCTACGTCGTGCAGCTGGCCGGACTGGCGACGCCGATCGGCGCCTTCGTCGCAGGTCTCGTGATCGGCGAAAGCGATTTTCGCCATAGGGTGGAGGATGACATCCGGCCTTTCCGCGACGTACTTGTGGGCCTGTTCTTTGTCACCGTGGGGATGGGTATCGATCCTGCCATCCTCATGTCCCGCCCCGACGTGGTACTGGGGTGGATGGCCGTCTTCGTGGTCGGCAAGCTGATACTGACTTTCCTTACCGGGCTGTTGCTTCGCAGGCCTGCGGCGCAGGCATTGCGTGTTGCGATGGTGCTCGCGCACGGGGGTGAGTTCGGACTGCTGCTGCTGGCCTTGTCCATGGGTGCGGGACTGATGCCCATGCAGATCGGCCAGCCGATCATGCTGGCGCTTGCCTTGAGCATGGGGCTCGCCCCATTGATGATCCAGCGAAGCGGGATCGCAGAAAAGCTGGCCGGGCCGGGCAGGTCACGCACGCGCGCCACTGAAGCAGCGCTACGCGAAGCCAGCCGAGGGAATCAGGAATGGGTGCTCCTGTGCGGTTGTGGACGTGTGGGCCGGCTGGTGGCGAACGCACTCGAAGCAGCGAGCCAGCCCTATCTGGCGATCGAACGCGATCTCACCCGATTCAACGAAGCACAGCGGCTGGGGCATCGTGTGGTGTTTGGCGACGCGACGCATCGCCGCATCCTGGATGCGGCCGACCTTCGGGGCATAAAGCTGCTGGTCGTGACCTTCGACAGCCCCTCGGCGGTGGAGCGTGTTATCCACGTGGCACGCGACTGCAATCCAGAGACGCCGTGTGTGGTCAGTGCCTCCGATGATCGCGATATCGGCCGGCTGGCGGCGACCGGGGCGACGGTCGTGTTTCCCGAGAACCTGGCGGCCGGTCTCGGACTCGCTGACCAGGCCATGCTCCTGTGCGGCATGTCCCAACGCGAGGCCGCCAAGGTCATCACCGCGCTGCGCACGGAACTGAATCCGGAACTACACGAGCGCGTCGGCGTCTGATACGCCGCACGCCGGACCGTCGTTGACGGTTGTCAAGGCAAGACGACCGCCGCATCGCTAGCCTTGCGTCCAGCCCACCGAGAACTCCCTCACATCGGCGCCACCCGTAGTAGACGGTGCCGGCCGCTCAGGCCGCGCTGCCTGAATCCGTTGCATCCCGGCCATGGCAAAAGGCCGGCCCTTACAACCTCAACCCGAGTCCACGACATGTCGACCATTCTCCAGGCCGGTACGCAGGCACCAGGCTTCAGGCTCCATGTGACCCCGGATCAACTGCTTGCTCTGGACGAAATGCAAGGCAAGCGCGTCGTGCTCGCGTTCTATCCGGCAGACTGGAGCCCGGTATGCGGTGACCAGATGGCGCTGTACAACCAAGTGCTTCCCGAGTTCCGCAGTCGAGGGGCCGAGATCTTCGGACTATCGGTGGACGGCGCCTGGTGTCACCAGGCGTTCGCGCAGGCCAGGAACCTGCATTTTCCGCTGCTGGCGGATTTTGAGCCAAAGGGCGAGGTGGCGCGCTCCTATGGAGCGTACAGGCCCGCGGATGGTGTTTGCGACCGCGCGTTGTTCGTGATCGATGAGCGACAGACGATCACTTGGAGCTACTGCTCGCCCATCGCGGTAAATCCGGGGGCCGACGGCATTCTAGATGCACTCGATGCAATGACGAAGAAGGGAGGATGACGATGGCTACGCTCAAGGTTCCTGTGACCGACACGGATCACGCACTGGGTTCACGCAGCGCGGCGGTAACGGTGGTCGAGTACGGCGACTATCAATGTCCCCACTGCGCGGCCGCTCAGTTGCCGGTCAAGCAGATCGTGGCGCGCTACGGCAGCCGGATCTGTCTGGTTTTCCGACACTTCCCGCTGACCGAGGTCCATCCGATGGCGGGCGCGGCGGCGGAGGCCGCCGAATTCGCGGGAAGCCATGGGCAGTTCTGGCACATGCACGAGGCCATTTTTGCCAACCAGTTGCGCTTGAGCTTCGATGTATTGATTGCCTTGGCGAGCGCGCTTGGGCTATCCGCCAACGCGCTGCGGATCGCACTGGCGTCGGGAGTCCACTCCAGCAAAGTGAAGGCCGACTTCCTGGGCGGCGTACGTAGCGGGGTGAATGGCACGCCGACGTTCTTCGTCAACGGGATACGTCACGATGCCGGCTATTCGGTGCCGGAGCTCGCCGTCAGCATCGAAAACGCGCTGCTTGCGGCTGCCAGATGAAGCGGCATGCCTGCATCGGGAAATGACAACGATCAAGGCGCTGTACGGAAGCAGCCGCGATGATCGCCGCGTCAGCGAAGCGGCTGACCATCCCATCAAGGAGCTGTCCCATGTCGACGATAACGATTGATACGAAACTACGCAGCGTCACGCCCGCAACCATCGACCGGCTGATGAGGGCGGGTGTGCTGAGGCGCCTGGCATCCCCCCTGGTGTTTGGCGCGGCTCTAGTACTGCTTTCCGCCGGGCCACTCCATGCACAGACGGTGGAACTGGTCGTCGTGGACGTCAAGACGGTGGCCCTCGGTCTACAGGCATCGAAACTCATCGGTATGGATGTGCGCAATGCGGCGGGGGAGAAGATCGGCACCATCGACGATCTCGTCATCCTGCCCGGCGCGCGCATCATGGCTGTCTTGCAGGTGGGTGGCTTTCTGGGGCTTGGCGGTCATCTTGTCGTGGTGCCGTTCCAAAGCCTGGCCATGACAGCGGGCGGCACGCGTGCCTCCCTCCCTGGCGGAACCAAAGAGGCACTCAGGAAGCTTCCGGAATTCCAGTACGGCAAGAAGTGACGCGCCCTCTGGCGGCTCGCGCCGAGGCGTCTGGGGATACATGGCGGGCCGCAGTTGTCCCTTGCGGCCCGCTCCATTCGCAAGAGTCACAGAGACCAGCAATCCTCGTGCAAAGCGAGTAGGCTGCCATCATAGAAATCGACGTCTGCCCCACGGTAAAACACGGCATGTCCGGTTTGGCCGCCTGCGGGGCCCCGTTGCGCGGAATTGCTCTCGAATGGCGCTGCCGTGTTGCAGCGCCTGATGGTCATCGTGCGTCATAGAGGGTAGTCCATTGAATGCGACGCCGCATCGGTTTCACAGCCCGTTCCTCGTGTCCGGCATCACCGCGAGATGTGCTGTTCCACCTTCAATCTCGCGGCGGTGCGTCCGCTGCGATCTGGCGCCCGGATGAGCCGCGGCGCGCACACGGCGCCTTCAGGGGTACCGGAGACGGTCCTCCGCAAGCCAGCGGTATGTTCGCCGTTTTCGTGGAACCCCCAAGCCGGGACGATCGAATGCGATGCGCATGTTCGCAGGATCTGGGGCGTGGACCCCGACGTGAACTTCGATTTTGCCACGTTCCGGCAGGGCGTCCATCCCGAGGATTGGTCGCGCGTGGAAGGCGGGATTGCCCATTGCCTCGACCCGGACGGCGATGGCGTGTACGCCGTCGAGTACCGCGTGATCGGCATCAACGATGGGGTCGAACGATATGTGCAGGCCTATGGTGGAACCGTCTTCGTCGACCGCCAGCCGATTCACTTTACCGGTGCCCTGGTCGAGATCACAGAGAGCAAGGGCAGGCAGGCGCGTCTGGCAGAGAGCGAGCGACGTTTCAGGCTGTTTGCCGAGAACAGCAATGACGCCCTGTGGATCGGCGATGCAAGGAACGAAGGCTTCGACTACCTGAGCCCGGCGTATGAACGCATCTGGGGAGAGAGACGGGACAGTTTCGAGCCGACGTTCACGCATTGGGCCGGAACCGTACATCCCGACGACAGAGCCCGAGCTCTCGCGTGGAGGGCGCTCGTCCATGAGGGGGAGGCAAAGTCGCTCAAGTACCGCATCATCCGCCGCGATGGCGCCATACGCGAGATACGCGATGCCGCATTCCCCATCCGTGATCGGAGGGGCAGAGTCCATTGCGTGGGCGGAATCGCCAGCGATGTTACGCGGACGCCGTCGCAGCAGGTGTACGTCGTCGGCTTCGATCAGGAATCGGCACGGCGCCTGACCCCGATGCTCGAGCACGTGGGCTACCAGGTTCACCACTTCCCCTCATCCCTATCGTTCATGAAGATCGCTGCCGTACTGCGGCCTGGTTGCGTGCTGCTAGACGGCGCTTCGTCGTTTGCCTACACCCTCCCGGTCCTGCAGACGATAAAAGCGGCCTCCGCAGGCATGGGGTCGATCGTGATAGGACGGCAAGCGGATGGCGTCACTCCGGCCGTCGAAGCGATGAAGTGCGGGGCGGCGGATTACCTGGGTACGGATTGCCTGGACGAAACCTTGCTCGCCTCTGTCGCTGCGGTGATACGAGGGATCCACGACTCGGCGGCGACGGATCACGCGGCAGATACCGCAAAGCAGCGTGTTGCAAGCCTTTCGTCACGGGAGCGGGAAGTGCTCACCGGGCTACTCGCGGGCGGTTCGAACAAGACGATTGCGCGGAAGCTCGGGATAAGCCCTCGCACGGTCGAACTGCATCGCGCCCATCTGATGGACAAGGTTGGCGCCCATGGCCTGCAAGAGCTTTTCCACATCGCGTTGGCGGCAGGGTTGAAGATCGAGCCACGATGCATGGTGGCCGCGCACCCGATCAGGGATGCTACGTAGTGAACACACGGATGTCGGATGCAGGGGCAAGGTCTATATTCCCACTTCTCGCCTGCGCACGATGGCACTTCCGAAGCCCACAAGGGCACCTTCGAAGCTCCAGCCCTGCCGCTACTGACGTGGGCGTTCTCGGGCCTGTGGCTCCAGGTCCATGCTGCAACACTCCCCTGATATTTCGGTGGCACGGACATGCGCAGAAAGGCCGCGGATGCTGAGCGTCATTTTGATGATGTCATGGGTGCTCTCGTGCTGGCCGATACTTGTAGCGATCTGCCGCGGGCGCTTAACGAGCTGCGCGCCATTGCCGTCATCGAAACGTGGCAGCGTGAGGCACCTTGCCACTCTCTGACGACGAACGATTGCTCTGGTTGGGTCCTTGCGGGTGCATTGCGGAAGTTCACCATCGCCCAGGATGGTCAGCGGCGAATCGTCGATTTGCTGATGATGGGCGACGTCTTCGGATTGCCGACCGATGCAGCCGCGCAGTACTTTCTCCAGGCGATCACGGATGACACCGTGACCTTGCGGACCACGCGAAGTAGCTTGCATGCGCTCGCGGACAGGTGGCCGGCCATCGAGCGTGTCTTGCGGGATAGAGCCTTCATCGCGATAGCCCGCCTGGAAAAGCATTGCCTGACGCAAGGTTGCAGCACCGCCATCGAGAAGGTATCGGCATACCTGCTGGAAATGCTCGGCCGCTTTCCACCCGCGCAGAAATGCGTGCTAGTGCTGCCCATTTCCCGTTACGACATCGCCGACCATCTCGGAATTGCGGTCGAAACCGTCAGCCGTTCCGTAACAGCGTTGTGCAAAGCAGGTTACATATCCTTGGCCACACCTAGATGCATCACGATCCTAGACATCCGTGGACTCATGAGCGGTTGTCGGCGCAAGAGTACTTGTCTGCATCAACCGACCTTGGGAGTGGTGGCGGGGCGTTTCCGACTGCAATAGCGGGTGAGCGGCGTACGACCAGCCACCATCATTCTGTGTGCGGACTGACGATGCCGGCTGCGTGGCCTGAACGGGCATAGGTCCAGCCAGCGTTTGCAAGATCGTCTTGGCTGGCAGTGGCCCCCGTCTTCGAGGCAGCCAACGGAGCCGCCCACACGCGGCTCCATCTGCCGGCGCTCTCCGGCTTGCCTAGCCAGGCAGTTTTACTGCAAGCACATCGACTTTCTCGATGGATGGGGGCGCGGAGAACAGTTCTCCGGCCTTTGCCATCAAGGCTGCTGCCACCTTTCCGGATAGATGGGCATCCCGGCCGGCATCATCGGGAAAGGCATCAAAAATTCCGAACGTCGTTGGCCCAAGACGAATCCCTAACCACGCGGTCGTGGCAGGCTCCTCCATGACGAGTGGCAAGCCACTTAGAAGAAAGCTTTCAACCTCGCTTTCTTTTCCGGCTTTCGCCTCGAGGCGAACGAACAACGCGACCTTGACCATGAGCTGTCTCCTGCTGGTGCAACGGAACAACGACGCCCACCCTTACCTGAAAGCCCAAGGATCCATTGAGCGGCCCGCCGGGGCCTGTTGGCCGCAGCTGTCTGACAACATAAGCCCGTGACGCGGGCAGAATGTTACGACAGCGAGAAGAACCTCCCGACGAATCAGCCATTCTTTTCAACGCAACGGGCGATGCATTGATGAGATAGTTGGTTCAGGGCCGCAGGAATCCGATCCCATGCCACGCAAGCCCCCACCTCAAGCCGCGATCGACCACGCCATTCGCGTGCGCGGTGCGCGCGAGCACAACCTGAAGAACGTCGACCTGGATATTCCCCGCGATGCGCTCGTGGTGTTTTCGGGCATCTCGGGATCGGGCAAGTCGTCGCTGGCGTTCGGCACGCTCTACGCCGAGGCGCAACGGCGATATCTGGAGTCCCTATCGCCCTATGCGCGGCGCCTGATCGACCAAGTCGGCGTACCTGACGTCGACGCCATTGATGGGATGCCGCCAGCCGTCGCGCTCCAGCAGCAGCGCGGTACGCCGAACGTGCGCTCTACCGTGGGCAGCATCACTACGCTGTCGAGCTTGCTACGCATGCTGTACTCGCGCGCCGGCACCTATCCGCCGCGGCAACCGATGCTGTATGCGGAGGACTTCTCGCCGAACACGCCGCAGGGTGCTTGCCCCACGTGCCACGGCCTGGGCTTCGTGTACACCGTCACCGACGAGGCCATGGTCCCTGACCCGTCGCTGTCCATCCGCGATCGGGCGATCGCGGCGTGGCCGCCGGCCTGGCACGGGCAGAACCTGCGCGACATTCTGGTGACGATGGGCTACGACATCGACAAGCCCTGGCGCGAGTTGCCGAAGAAGGACCGCGACTGGATCCTGCATACGGAGGAGAAGCCGGTGGTACCGGTGTACGCGGGCTTCACTCCCGCCGAAACGCGCGCGGCATTGCGCCGGAAGACCGAGCCCAGTTACATGGGCACCTTCACCGGCGCGCGCCGCTATGTGCTTGATACGTTCGCCCATACGCAGAGCGCGCTGATGAAGCGGCGCGTTGCCCGTTTCATCTCCGGCACGACCTGCCCAACGTGCGACGGTCGACGCCTCAAACGCGAAGCGCTGTCGGTGACGTTCGCGGGCCTTGACATCGGCACTTTGTCGCGTTTGCCGCTCGCCCGTATCGCTGAGGTCCTCGCGCCCGCGGCGCAGGGACGGTTCGAGGAAATGGTGTCCACCACCACTCTCAGCCGTGCTGCGGGGCGCAAGGACATCGCCAGGCGCGTGGCGGCCGGCGGACAGCCGCACACCGGCGGTACCGACGTGCGGCGTACCGCCAACCTGTCCGAGGAGAAGCGCATCGCGGCACAGCGCATCACCCATGACCTGATCGAGCGCATCGCTTCGCTTCAGGCGCTCGGTCTCGGCTACCTCGCACTGGACCGTTCCACGCCCACCCTATCCTCGGGCGAACTGCAACGCCTGCGCCTGGCGACGCAAGTGCGCTCTAATTTGTTCGGCGTCGTCTATGTTCTGGACGAGCCGTCGGCGGGACTGCATCCGGCCGACGCGGAAGCCCTGTACGCGGTGCTGGACCAGCTCAAGGCGGCCGGCAACACGCTGTTTGTTGTCGAACACGACTTGGACACGTTGCGCCGGGCCGACTGGCTGGTCGACGTGGGGCCCGATGCGGGGCTGCATGGTGGGCGCGTGCTCTACAGCGGCCCGCCGATCGGATTGCGCGACATCCGGGAGTCGCGCACGCGGCGTTACCTGTTCGACACAATGCCGGCCCCGCCACGCACACCGCGTCAGCCGTCGGGTTGGCTCGAGCTCGTTGGCATCCACCGCAATAACCTGCACGGCCTCGGTGTGCGAATTCCGCTCGGCGCCTTTACCGCCGTTACCGGTGTGTCCGGCTCGGGCAAATCCAGCCTGGTGAGCCAGGCGCTGGTGGAATTGGTGGGCGAGCATCTGGGCCACGAGCCCGTCGTGGAGGAGCGAGCCGACGACATGCCATCACCGGACGAACTGGTGCGTACCGCCGGCCACCTCGGCGCGGGCGTCGACGCGATCCGCCGTCTGGTCAACGTCGACCAGAAACCGATCGGACGCACGCCGCGCTCGAACCTGGCCACCTACACCGGCCTGTTCGACCACGTGCGCAAGCTGTTCGCGGCCACGCGCACCGCGAAGGCGCGCCGCTTCGGCGTGGGCCGCTTCTCCTTCAACGTCGCGCAGGGCCGCTGCGCGACCTGCGAGGGCGAAGGCTTCGTCAGCATCGAGATGCTGTTCATGCCGAGCGTCTACGCGCCGTGCCCGACGTGCCACGGCAAGCGCTACAACGACAAGACGCTCGAGGTCGAGTGGAACGGGCGCAACATCGCCCAAGTGCTGGAGATGACAGTCGAGGAGGCGTTGTCGTTCTTCGCCGACGAAGCGCCCATCCAGCGCTCGCTGGCCTTGCTGCACGGCATCGGCCTGGGTTATCTGCGCCTCGGGCAGCCCGCGACTGAACTGTCCGGCGGCGAGGCCCAGCGAATCAAGCTGGCCACCGAACTGCAACGCAGCCACCGCGGCGATTCGCTGTACGTGCTCGATGAGCCGACCACGGGGCTGCACCCCTTTGATGTCGACAAACTAATGGTGCAACTGCATGGGCTGGTCGACGCGGGCAACACCGTGGTCGTCGTCGAGCATGACATGCGGGTCGTCGCCGACTGCGACTGGATGATCGACGTGGGGCCGGGTGCGGGGGAAGAGGGCGGTCGCATCGTCGCCGAGGGGACGCCGCGGGACGTGGCCGTTGCCGGCATCGGGACAACCTCGCGCTATCTGCGGGGCACGTTGTCCTGACGCTGTGAAGACTGGACCATTCCGGTCGCGTGGTACCGAATCGCCTGTACTACCGATGCACAGGCAATGTTGGCGCCAGCGCTGATTGCGCAATCGACGCACATGGCTGCGGGCGAGGAGTGCGGGACATCAGCGATCATGGCCCCGTCGGGGCAGCAGGGATGGGTGTCGAACGCGGTCCCGACGCTATTCTGGAACCAACACCACCGACGTCGCCCCGAAGCCCCCCCACAACGCTTGCGCGATATCGGCGTGGACTGCGATTACGCCCTCCTTGGCGCTGCAAGGCGCGAACACCGCCACCTTCTGCGTCGCGTCCACCAGCCAATGTGGTGTCGCGCGGATCGACTGCTCGACTACCTCGATCCGGTGCGGCACGTTCCCATCCCGGTCATCGGGGTCGAACCGATAAACGGGCCCGCCATCGTCGATCGAGACATGGCCGGACGGAGCGAAACGCGCCGCCTTCAGTGCCGCCTCCAACGGCGCGTACTGTGCCGCCGCGCATTCGAGGCTCGACTGACCGGAGGGAGCGAGCAGTGACACCAGGACCGGCTGCTGCGGCAGCAGCGACGCGATGCCCGATCGCCAGTCTTCGATCCCCAGCCGGGCGATGGCGTCCTGGCGATCGCCGTCATAGAAGTGCCTGCCGAAGCTGTCCCAGAACGGCGAGCGGCCCGCTTCCGTCACCCCGGGGAGCGCGACGATCACCGCCGTACGATCGCCGTCCCCGTCGCCGATGTCCATCGAGGGCGCCAAGGCCAGCACTCCCCGTAGCAGGCAGGTCAACATCCCCGCGGCCTCGTGCGGTTCCAGATCCGGTTTCCACCACACGTCCTGACACTGGCTCGCCCCGGTGAAGTCGCTGCCGAGCACCAGCATGCGGTCACGACGATGGAGGCCGAGTGCGGGTGCCGAATGCACCCTCGTGCCCAGGTAGAACCAGTAGGCGGGCTTCTGCTCGCCCACGCGTAGCGCCACCGTCAACGAGGCCAGCGGCGCCTGCCATCCGGTCGCTCGGTCGTGGGCTTCCAGGTCGGCCCGCCACTGCCGGCCCGAGCGGCCGGGGCCGCTTTCGAGCGGCGTGGCGCGAACACGCAACAGTGTCATGGGCGATCCCTCCGCACGCAGGAGAACGGGGCGGCAAGCAGCGGCGAGCCCGCAACGAGTTGCAACGCAGCGATGCTTCGAGGGTCCAGACGTGCGTGACGGCCCTCCACCGATCCGTTGGCCACGGTCGCCCGGAACGCGGCACGCTCGCCATTGCCGACCAGCAGTGGCGCTGCAGCAGCTCCTGAAATGCCGGCCAATGGCCCTTGCAGCGTGGCGTCCACATGACTCCCGACCGACTTCAGCGAAGCCAGGCGGGCCTGAGCAATGGGGCCGGCATCGAAGATGTCGACATAGGTGTCGGCCTCCATGCCTTCGTCCAGCAAAATCGAGAACGGCAGCGCCGCATCGGGGTGCAGCTGACCGATGGCCCATTGTGCTTCTTCGGGCAACAGCGGGACATAGAGCGGCGATGCAGGCATCAGCTCGGCGATGAAGGACTTACTGCGACCCTCGGCCACGCGCTCGGCGGCAGGGTAGTCCATTCCGAAGAAGCGCCGACCGACCGCGTCCCAGAACGGACAGTAGCCCGACGCATCCGCCAGTCCCGGGCTCTCGGCCGCGATGCGGTCGGAGAAGTCCCGCGCATTGCCCAGGATGAATAGCAGTCGCGCGCGCGAAAGCAGGTCGGCGGCGACGCTGTCGTGGTACGCCGGCAGCAGGTAGTACGAGGTCAGCAGTGTGACCCCCGTGAGGTCGTGGCAGGGATGCAGCGTATGGATGCGGTTGCGGGCATTCAGTCCCGTGCTGCGATGCACGAGGAACTCGCTGCGATAGGTGTAGAAGGGCTCCGAGAAGCCCGCGCGCGCGGCGATGCCGCTGACGCCCACGACCTGCCCGCGCTCACGATCCTCCATGACGAACAAGTAGGTCTCTTCGCCGCTGGTGTCTTCGCTGGAGAACGCATCGAGCGATCGTTCGATCCGGAGCGACAGCGCGTCGCGGTCGTGTGGCAGGGTGGTCAGGCCGAAAGCGCTGGCTTCGGCGAACGCCTCCAGCGCATCCAGGTCGCGGGGTTCGCTGGGGCGCAGCACGTAGCGTCCTGCCTGATCGTCAGCAAGCGGAGTCATGGGTTTTCTTCAAGAGGAGCGGAAGAGGGCGCAGTCCTCGCGCGCCAGGCGTGGGCGCGCAGACTGCGTTCATCGCGTGGGGTGTGGCCGAAGTGGCTGCGATAGGCGTGCGAGAAATGCGCCGCCGAGGAGAATCCGCACTCCAGCCCGACCTGGAGGATCGAATGCGGGCTCTCCCGCAGCATCTGCCGTGCGCTCGCCAGTCGCTGTTCGAGGTACCAGCGGGAAGGCAAGGTGTCGACGTGCTGCTTGAACAGGCGTTCGAGCTGGCGGCGCGACACGCCCACCAGGTCGGCGATGTCCTGCGTGGACAGCGGTTCGGACAGGTTCGCCTTCATCAGCGCCATGGCTTCTTCAAGCCGCGGCGAGACGCGTGCGGCGGTCGGCGCCGCGTCGACGGGCAGGCCGGCCTGCAGTTCCTCGCTGCTCCGCAAGCGCTCCAGGCCAAGTCGGACGAGCAGGCCACCGACGAAATCCGCGTCGTGCTGGCCCTGCAGCCACGCGATCATCATGTCGATGCTGGCGGTGCCACCGGCGCAGCTCATCCGGGTGGCATCCAGGCAGTAGTAGGTATTGACCACGTCATGCCGGGACAGCTCGGACGCGACCGTGCCTGCGTGCAGTACCGACACGGTGAACCGATGTCCCTGCATCAAATGGGCCTGCGCAAGCCACAACGCGCCCATATCCAGGCCGCCGAACCAGGCGCGGCTCGCCATCGGCGACAGCAGTTCGCGCAGGCGGGGCAGCCGCGCATCCCCGTCGCGCGGTGGTTCGGAGGCGATGACCAGCACGCCGGCCAGAGCCGTGGAGGCCCAGGAAGGATCGGGCAGGGCAGAAGGCCATGCGGCCGAGCTCGATGGATCCTCCGTGGCCGGCAGGTGCAGGAGCACGGTGGCGTACCGGTCCTCGCCCAGTTCGGCGTTCGCGGCGCGCAGCACGTCGACGACGCCGGCCACGGGCAGGCGCGCGCAATCGCCCAGCGTCAGGATTCCCACCTGCACGCTCATCACGTCGATCCCGGCAGATGCCGCGTGCGCGCGCGGCGCAAGCGCGACGCCAACAGCAGGAAGTCCTGGATCAAGAGGGCGCGCACGCAGGCGATCGATGGGAGGAAGGAAACAGGGACATGTGGGCGCGATACCCGCAGGCGGTCATTCTGGGACCCCGTGCCACGGACCGTAAAGAGGTTGCGCGAACCTGACCGGCGCGATGTCCAGATACACCTGCGAAAGCGTGTAGCGCTCGCCGCCCCCGCCAGTGGTCAGCCAGCCCCGCGTTCCCGCTCCCTTGTAGAGGTGGAATTCAAACCCGAGCGCATCCTCGGGTGCCGCCCCGGGGGCGAACGCCAGACCTTTCACGTGGTCTGCCCTGCCATCGAGCAGACGCGCCATCGCCGTGGCCAAGGTGCCATCACCCAGCATGTCCGGGTAGAAGGCACCGGTCGTGTAATAGGGCGAATAGCCGGGTTCCGCCGGATCCAGCAAGCGTCCTTGCAGCTTGTCCTTCGCCGGATACGGTCGTCCGTCCGCAAGATCCAGGCGATCACCGCTTTCCAGATACGTCACCCGTGCACCGTGGATGCCGAATGCGCCGCCGCTGCCCGCGTCCTGCGCTGCCGTCAGATCGACGAACACGACACCGGCGCTGCCCACGACCTCCACCTGCCCGGCATGGATGATCGCGGCCGTGTCCTCTTCCACGCCAAGGCCTCGGGCGATGCGACGCGCCTGCATCACCGGCAGCAGGCGGCCGATGCGGCCGCGGCGAAGGAAATGCTGGTCGACGAACAGGTCGGGACCCACGAATCCCAGGCCACGGTCGATCTCGCGCCCCCATCGCATCTGCCCTCGCATCACCGGCAGGACGTCTTGGGCATCGCGGAACATCACCCCGCTCATCACGGCCGCGCCAGCGGATGTACCTGCCACGACGCCACCGCGCCGCATCAGGCGCCGGATCGCGTCCAGTACCGGGGTCGCGCGCCCGTCGGGCTGCAAGATGGCGGTGATGCGCTCCTGCGCCCCGCCCGCGAAGAACACACCGCTGGCGCCCTCAATCTGGTCCACCGCGTTCCCTGTCGTATCCGTGCTGTCGTTACCGGGACGTCCCAGGACGACAGGCACATAACCCGCGCGCGCACCATGGGCCTGCAACGCGGCGACGATCCGGTCCGCAGACGCCTGCGGGGTCTCCGATGCCATCGCCAGTACGACGAAGCGTGCCTGCCTTCCGCCTGCCAGTGTCACCAGCTTCGACCACACCGCGTGGTTGTCGTCGCGCAGCGCGCCTCCGATGGGGACGACATAGCCTTCGGAAGAGGGGCTGGAAGACCCCGCGTTTGCCGGGTGTGGAACGCCGGACAGTGCCACGAACAACCCCCAGGCAATCCAGGCCTGCCACCACCACGCGCGCGAACCCATCTTGCCGGCCTCATCTCGATCAGGAATGGCAAAGCATTGCATCCGGAGCGCCGGCCTCCATGCGCGACCCCGCGCCAACAGCGCATGCACGCTAGTCCATGTCGCTTTGACGATAGTCGTGTCGTCATACCGACGCTTTTTTCATGTCAGCGACACCGCTGTCGCACACGCGACAATGGTGCGTAGCACCACGCTCCGTCCGCTCGTCCACCCCGTACATTCCGCTCCCAGTCCGAGGCGACACGCACCCGTGTTCGCAGCGGCCCTTTCAGACCACCGGGGAGAGCGGATGAGCGGATTGAACACTGGCCGGGCGTGTAGTCGCCGGCGCTATCGCATGAAATCGACGTGGGTCCTGGCCGCCATGTGCAGCGCGATCCTGCAGCAGGCGGCCATGGCCCAGGAGGCCGCACCTGCGTCCGTCACCTCGCTGGACTCGGTGAAGGTGACCGGCTCACGTATCAAGCGGGTGGATGCCGAAACCGCGTTGCCGGTGGAGATCATCAACCGTGAGGAGATCAGCAAGCGCGGTGTCACCACCGCGGCGGAACTGGTCAAGACGCTCACCGCGAACACGGCGCCGGTGGGCGATGGCGCCAGCATCACCGACAGTACCTCCGGCCAACGCGGACTCAACGGCGCCAATCTGCGCGGGCTCGGCGTATCGAGCACGCTCATTCTGCTCAACGGCCGCCGTCTGGCGAACTTCGCGTCGCCCGGCGACAACGCCGGCGTGGACCTCAACACCATTCCCGCCGGCGCCATCCATCGGGTGGAAGTGCTGAAGGACGGCGCGTCGGCGCTGTACGGCACCGATGCAATCGGCGGCGTCATCAACTTCATCACGCGCACCGACTACCAGGGGCTGGATCTGTCCCTCACCGCCGCCGACACGCAGCACGGCGGTGCCGACAAGCAGACCGTCACGCTCAGCGCAGGCCACGGTGACCTCGACCGCGACGGCTTCAATTTCTTTGGCGTGCTGGACGTGCAGAAGTTGGGCGCATTGCGCTCGGGCCAGCGCGACTTCATCGCCGAACGGCCGTTGGCGACGACGCTGCCCGCCCTCATGTCCAGTAATACGTACCCAGCGAACGTCGATATCAGCACGGCCCAGCGCAACGCATTGATCGCCGCAGGCCTGTTGCCCGCGGGGACGACGCGTACGCGCATTAATCCCAGTTCGCCGGGCTGCAACCCGCCGGCAACCGTCTATGCGCCGCAGGGGCCGGGTGGCCCGGTGGCCTGCAGCTATGACTACATGCAGGACACGGAAATCTATCCCGAAGCGGACAAGCTCAGTTTCCTCGGTCGCGGCACCGTAAAGCTGGGCGATGATCATCGCCTGTTCGGCGAGCTCACCTACACCCAGGCCGAGACGACCTACGTACTGAGCCCCAATCCGCAGCGCATCCGCAATCTGCCGGTCGCGATCCTGCCCGAGCCATACCGGACCGCGCTCACCGGCGTCGGCCTGCCGACGACATTCAGCGGCATCCGCTACCGGATGACCGAGGCAGGCAACCGCACCAACGAGGTGACGAGCGAAGGCCTGCGTGTGCTGGTGGGCGCCGAAGGGCGCCTGGGTGAGTGGGACTACGACGCCGCACTGCTGTACAGCGTCAATGAAGTCGACGACAAGTACGTGGATGGCTACGTGCTCTACGACGGCTTCGAGGCCGGCGTACGCAACGGCACCATCAATCCGTTCGGTCCATCCTCGGATGCGGGCAGGGCGCTGATCGAGAGCCTGAAGGTCAACGACGTGGCCCGGCGCTCGAAGGGGACCTCGCAAGGCGTCGACTTCAACCTCTCGCGGACCCTGGGCACGCTTGGCGGTGGCGATCTCGGCGTGGCGGCTGGCGGCGAGTTCCGCCGCGAGTCACAGCAGTTCCGTCCGTCCGAATTGCTGTTGAGCAACAACATCGCAGGCGATCGCGACAGTAGCGGACTGGCGACCGACCTGGCACCGACAGACGAAGCGCGCAACATCGGCTCGGCCTATATCGAATTCAGTGCTCCGTTCAGCTCGACACTGGAGATGCAGGCTGCCCTCCGCTACGACCACTACAGCGGCGGCGTTGGCTCCACCGTCAATCCCAAACTGGGCCTGCGCTGGCAGCCGCACGAAGACTGGCTCATCCGCGCCTCTGCGGGCACCGGTTTCCGCGCGCCTTCCCTCAACGATCTTTACCGCCCGACCACCTACGGCACGGCGTCGAGCTTCCTGACCGATCCGCAGTGCGTGGCGGCCGGCGACTCGATCGACAGCTGTACGGACCAATGGCCGGTCGAGCGCCGCAGCAATCCCGACCTGGATCCGGAACGTTCGCGCCAGTTCTCGGCAGGCGTGGTGTACGCGCCTTCGACCGCGTGGAGCGTCGGGCTGGACTACTGGAACATCCGCAAGAAGGATGTCATCAGCACGCTGGGCGAGCAGATCATCGTGGAGAGCCCGGACAAGTACGACGGCACCTACATCGAACGCGACGCCGACGGGTTCATCACCAACATCCTGCTGCAGAAGGAAAACCAGGGCGAACTGCGCACGTCGGGCATCGACCTGAGCCTGAGCCTGCGCGGTCGCGAAGCAGGGTGGGGGCGCCTGGGCCTCGATGTGTCCGGTACCTACATCCTCGAATACGACCGCCAGTTCGGTCCGCTGGAGCCCTTTCGCAGCAACCTGGGCGTGTTCCTCAACGACCAGGTGATCCAACGCTGGCGCCATCGCATCGGTCTGAACTGGGATCGCGGTCCCGTGGGCTTGACCCTGTCCAACAGCTATTCCTCCTCGTACCGTGACCAGAACACGACGTACGACCCGGTGTCGGACGAGTTGCTGCCCAGCCGGCGTGTGAAGGCCTACTCGCTGTGGGACCTCACGGGCAGCTGGCAGGCCAGCGATGCACTGCGTATCCGTGCAGGGGTGCTGAATCTGCTGGACACCGATCCGCCGTTCTCCAACCAGGCGTACTACTTCCTGGCGGGCTACGACCCGACGTACACCGATCCCCGCGGACGGTCCTTCTACGTGAGCCTGGACTACAGGTTCCGTTGAAGCATGCCAAGGCAGCGCCCGGCCCATGCCGGTGCGCTGCCGCGGTGTCTGGACGTGACGCATGCGATCCCTCACGATGCGGGCATCCGGCTCCCGCTTTCTTTACGACGTCTCGGCCGTCACACGCGCCGGGGAGATCCGATGACCGAAGCCCACCCCGACCATCCGCGCGGGATCAATACGCTGGTGCTGCTGTTCGTGATCGTCAGTGTGCTGGCGTTGGCCGCGCCCTGGTTGCCGACCGGGCGATTTCGCGCCGGCGAGCCGATCTCGCTGGCCAGCTTCGAGTACGCAGCGCCCGACAGCGCGCTGGCGCTGTTCGCCAGCGGAGACGGCGTCGGCTTCCTCAATTTCCTCTTCCACGGGCTGACGTCGGGCAATGCGACCTCGGCCGCCGTGGGCGTCATCGCATTGTTGTTTCTGGTCGGCGGCGCATTCGCCGTGGTCAGCGCCACGGGCGCCGTCGACCGTGGCCTGGTGCGCCTGGTGCATGCGACCGGCGGGCGTCCGGCGCTGCTGCTGGGATGCCTGTTCGTGGCGTTTTCGCTGGGGGGGGCCGTGTTCGGCATGGGCGAGGAGACGATCGCCTTCCTTGCCCTGCTGCTGCCGCTGATCGATCGCCTCGGACTGCCGCGCGAAAGCGCGGTGATGTCCACCTACATGGCCAGCCAGATCGGCTTCGGTACGTCCTGGATGAACCCGTTCAGCGTGGCGGTGGCGCAGGGCATCGCGCAGGTGCCGCTGCTCTCCGGGGCGCCGTTCCGGATGGCGATGTGGGCGATCTTCACCGTGGTGGGCGCGGCCTTCACCATCCACTACGCACGGCGCCATCGCCATGAGGTGGCGCTCGCAGACCGCGACAGCGTGGTCAGCGCGCCGATGAACTGGGCGGACATCGCGATTCTGGCGGCCGTGCTGGCCACGGTGGTCTGGATCATCTGGGGCGTCACCGCGCAGGGCTA
The DNA here is from genome assembly GCF_057654715.1 of Pseudoxanthomonas sp. G3. NCBI lineage: Bacteria > Pseudomonadati > Pseudomonadota > Gammaproteobacteria > Lysobacterales > Lysobacteraceae > Pseudoxanthomonas > Pseudoxanthomonas sp. G3. The sequence continues at coordinate 2,105,532 of NZ_CM172805.1, read as the reverse complement.
TTACCTGCCGGAAATCGCCGCGCAGTTCTTTACGCTGGGCTTGGTGTGCGGTCTGATCGCGTGGATCGATGGACGCATGAACCCCAATCGCATCGCCGAACTCTTCACCGACGGCGCGCGTCAGCTGGTTCCCGTGGCTCTGGTGATCGCCGCGGCCAAGGGCATGTTGTGGTTGCTGGGCGGGGCCGATCCGCATTCGCCTTCGGTTCTGAACAGTCTGCTGTACGCACTGGCGACGATGATGGAAGGCTGGCCCGCGTTGCTGGCGGCCGAGGGCATGTTGCTGGTGCAGTCGGTCTTCAATTTCTTCGTCACGTCGGGGTCTGCTCAGGCCGCGATCACCATGCCGCTGATGGCCGGGCTGAGCGACCTGGTGGGTGTCTCCCGGCAGGTCGCGGTGCTCGCCTTCCAACTGGGGGATGGAATGACCAATCTGCTGATACCCACCTCGGCCGTGCTGATGGGCGTGATCGGCGTGGCCGGGCTGACATGGGCGCGCTGGATTCGTGCGATCTGGCGCCTGGCGTTGATACTGCTGGCGTTGTCGATCGGCACTGTCGCCGTCGCCGTCGTCGTGGGGTTGCAATGACCGAATTGGTACTGATCCGCAATGCGCAGGTGTGGTCGCCCGCGCCCTTGGGTCGACGCGACGTGCTGCTGGGCGCGGGCCGGGTGCTGGCGATGGAACCCCAGTTGGCACCAGGCATGGCGACCACCACCATCGAGGCCGATGGGGCCTTGCTCTGTCCCGGGTTGATCGATTCGCTGGTGCACCTGTCCGGGGGCGGCGGCGAAGGCGGATTCGCCACGCGCACGCTGCCGCTGGCGACGGCGGAAGAGCCGCTTCGTTCGGGCGTCACCACCGTGATCGGCGCACTGGGAACGGACGACACCACCCGGACCCACGTGGACCTGTTGGCCTGCGCGCGCGCACTGCGGCTGCAGGGCCTCAATACCTACATTCTCACCGGCAGCTACCAGACGCCACCGGTCACCCTGACCGGCAACGTACGGCAGGACCTGATCGTGGTGCCCGATATCATCGGCGTGGGCGAGATCGCCATCGCGGATCATCGTGGCTCACAGCCTACGGTGACGGAGCTGGCGCGGATCGGTGCCGATGCGCGTGTGGGTGCCATGCTCGCCGGCAAGCGCGGCACGGTTTTGATCCACGTGGGCGATGCCAGCGATGGACTGGAGTTGTTGCATGCGGTCAGCGATGCCAGCGCCGTGCCCGTCGGCCAGTGGCACCCGACGCACATCAACCGCAGCCGCGCATTGCTGGAGCAGGCACCGGCGTGGCTGGCCCGCGGCGGCAGCGTCGATCTGACCACCAGCACCACGCCTGCGTTGCTGGCGGCAGGAGACCTGCCGGCCGCCTCGGTGCTGGCCGAATTGCTCGCCGACGGCGTGTCCGCAGCGCAGATCACCCTGAGTTCGGATGGGCAGGCGAGCCTGCCCCTGTTCGACGCGGCCGGTACGCTCGTGGACATCCAGCCCGCGCCCATTGCCAGCCTGTTCGAGGCGATGCGCGAAGCCGTGCTACGACACCAGGTAGGCCTCGACGTAGCGCTGACCACCGTGACGCAGACGCCGGCCGCGGTGTGGGGCCTGAAGCGCAAGGGCGAGATACGGGTGGGCGCGGATGCCGACCTGCTCTTGCTGGATCCGGACTCACTGGAGGTGCGCTCCACCTTCGCCCGCGGACACGCGCATCACTGGCGCTCGCCTTCGAACCGGATCTAGCGGACGACGGAGCGTGCCGTCATCCGCGGTACGTCGCCAGGTGAATGCTGGTTTCCGACGTCTGGATGCCCCGTAGCAGGCGGATGCGTTCGAGCGCAGCGGACAGCTGCTGCAGGCTGCCTGCGCGCAGCTCCGCCAACAGATCCCAACGGCCATTCGTGTCGTGCAGGGTCGACACGCACGGTTCGCCAAGTAGGGCGGCGATGACGGCACGGGTCTCGTTGCCGTCCACCACGATGCTCATCCACGCGCGGATGTCGTCCGGCTCAGCGTCCGGCCGCAACCTGACCGTATACCCGCCGATGATCCCTTCGCGCTCAAGTCGCTGGAGCCGATTGGTGACGGTACCGCGCGACACCTTGAGCCGGTGGGCGAGGGTGGCCACGCTCGTGCGTGCGTTGCTGCGCAGAAGGGCAATGAGCTGGGTATCGATGGAGTCCATGCGGGTTGACGTAATGGCAGCGCAGGCCGCCATTATGCGAGACCAGCACACAAAAACTTTCGTTTCTTGGCATTTCGATTGGCGCGAAACGTCGCCACGATGACGGCCTCGCCACCGCCATCGGACACCTGCCATGACCGCCGCTTCCCGTACCGCCACCCGGTTCCTCAGCGCCGAGCGCACCGCCCATCTGCTCCGCGAGGCGGGCATGCCCGACGTGATGGAGACGCTGGCCGGCTACATCGCAGAGGACTTCAGGCGTTGGCCCGACTTCGACAAGTGCGCACGCGTGGCCAACCATTCGCCCGACGGCGTGATCGAGCTGATGCCGGTAGCCGATACGCATCGTTACGCGTTCAAGTACGTCAACGGACACCCGAAGAATGCGCGTTTCAACTTGCCCACCGTCATGGCCTTCGGCGTCCTGGCCGATGTCGATACCGGCCTGCCGCGATTGATCAGCGAACTGACGCTGATGACGGCGGTGCGGACGGCGGCGATGTCGGCACTGGCGGCACGCAGCCTGGCCAAGGCCGGAAGCCGTCGCATGGCCCTGATCGGCAACGGCGCGCAGAGCGAATTCCAGGCGCTGGCGTTCAATCGGCTGCTGGGTATCGACACCTTCCATCTGTTCGACACTGATCCGGCCGCCACGGACAAGCTGGCCGCACACTTGGACGCGCTGGGTCTGCACGCGATGCGGTTCGACTCCACCGCCGCCGCCGTCCGCGGAGTCGACATCATCACCACCGCCACGGCCGACAAGGCCAATGCCACCATCGTCACGCCGGAGATGCTCGAGGCGGGCATGCACATCAATGGGGTCGGTGGCGATTGTCCGGGCAAGACCGAACTGCATGCCGAAGTCCTGCGCAGGAGTCGCGTCTTCGTCGAATACGCACCACAGACCCGGATCGAGGGCGAGATCCAACAGATGCCGGAGGCATTCCCGGTCACCGAACTATGGACGGTGCTGACCGGCACGTCGCCCGGGCGGACACGTGACGATGAGATCACGGTGTTCGACTCGGTGGGTTTCGCGCTGGAGGACTATTCCGCGCTGCGCTTTCTCGCCGATCTGGCGGACGCCTCTGGCGTGGCGGACACGATATCGTTGATCCCCGACCTTCCGGACCCGAAAGACCTGTTCTCGTTGGTCGCGTCCTCGGGCACCGGCACGTTCAGCCAGGCGAACCTCGCCGCATGAGCATGCAGATCCTGCCTGCCCACGCCGCAACACTGCATCGACATCCGCGACCCTCCAGGCCGGTGTCGCTGATCGGCGCACCCACCGACATCGGCGCCAGCACGCGGGGTGGCAGCATGGGGCCGGCCGCGCTGCGCATTGCGGGTATCGCCGGCGCCCTGGCGGGCATGGGATGCGAGGTGGTGGATCGCGGCGACATCGTCGGACCGTTCAATCCGTTGCGGCCGCCGGTCAACGGGTACCGCCACCTTGACGAAGTGATCGCCTGGAATCGCTCACTGCACGACGCCTGCCTGGCGGAGCTGCACGATGGCAGGATGCCCGTGACGCTGGGCGGCGATCACTGCCTGGCGGTCGGCTCCATCAGCGCCGCCGCTCGCTATTGCAGGGAGCGTGGACGCACGCTGAAAGTGGTCTGGCTGGACGCACATGCGGATTTCAACACGGCTGAACTGACCCCCACGGGAAACCTGCACGGCATGCCGGTCGCGTGCCTGATGGGCTTCGGGCCCGACGCGCTTGTCGCGATGTCGGGCCAGGTGCCCGCGCTGGTCCCGTCCCAGCTCAGCCAAATCGGCATCCGCAGCGTCGACGAGGGCGAAAAGCATTTCCTCGACCAGCAGCGGCTGCAGGTCTTCGACATGCGCCAGATCGATGAAATCGGCATGCGCAAGGTGATGGAACGCGCGCTGATGGACGTAGATGCCGACACCCACGTGCACGTGAGCTTCGACGTGGATTTCCTCGACCCCAGTATCGCACCCGGCGTCGGCACCACCGTGCGCGGCGGTCCGGGCTACCGTGAAGCGCAACTCTGCATGGAAATGCTCGCCGACGCCGGCTACCTGGGCTCGCTGGACGTCGTCGAGCTCAATCCCGCGCTCGACCACGGCAACGCCACCGCCGAACTGGCGGTCGACCTGCTGCAGAGCCTGTTCGGCAAGAGCACGCTGGTCCGGTCCACGACCGCACGCTGAGTTCTCCCACGTCATCCGGGCCCTTGTGCCCGCACATCGCACCACGACCGGCCCCTTCGATGAACGCACCCGACTCCCTGCACGTGCCTCTCGCCACACGCAACGCCATTACCCAGGCGTATCGACACGATGAGATCCCGCTGGTGCGCGCGCTGATCGAGCGCCTGCAGACCGGCGGCCCTGACGCTTCCATCGTGGCGAAGGACGCCGGCCAGCTCATCGCGAGGCTGCGCGGGCCGCGCCCGCACGGCGGCATGCTGGACGCGGTGATGCGGGACTTTCCTTTGTCCCGGCCGGAGGGCGTGGCCCTGATGTGCTTGGCCGAAGCACTGCTGCGGATTCCCGATCGGCCCACCCGCGACCATCTGGTCGCCGACGCAGTAGCACGTGGCCGATGGCTAGATAGCAAGGCGGATTCGCTGTTCACCCATGCGGCCGCCTGGGGACTGTGGCTGACCGGACACGTCCTGCCGACGGAGGAGCAGCAGGATCTCCCTTCGTCGCTACGGGGACTGATCGCGCGGGGCGGCGCACCGCTGATCCGCGCAGCCATGGCGTGGGGCATGACGCGGCTCGGACGACAGTTCGTGATGGGAGAAACCATCCAAGAGGCGTTGATGCGCAGCCAGGCCGGGCGAAAGCTCGGCTATACCCATTCGTTCGACATGCTGGGAGAGGCGGCGGCCACGCAGGCCGACGCCGAACGCTATCACCAGGCGTATCGCGACGCGATCGAAGCGATCGGCCAGGCGGCGACAGGGCAGGGCGTGGTCGGTGGACCGGGGATCTCGGTCAAGTTGTCCGCGCTGCACCCACGCTATACGCGCCAACAGCGTGCCCGCGTCATGGCCGAGCTTTACCCGCGCTTGCACGCGCTGGCGCAGCGCGCCTATCACTACGGAATCGGACTGACCCTCGATGCGGAAGAGGCCGACCGTCTGGAGCTCTCGCTCGATCTCATCGACCGGCTGGCCCATGAGCCGGGGTTGTCCGGCTGGGACGGTCTAGGCGTGGTTGTCCAGGCGTACCAGAAGCGCGCACTGGCGGTCATCGACCATCTGCAGGCGTTGGCCGCTCGCACCGGGCGACGCATCATGGTGCGGCTGGTGAAGGGGGCCTATTGGGATACCGAGATCAAGCGTGCCCAGCTTGATGGGCTGGAGGACTATCCCGTCTTCACCCGCAAGGTGCACACCGACCTGTCCTACCTGGTGTGCGCGGCGAAGCTGCTGGACGCCGCCGACACGCTCTACGGCCAGTTTGCGACCCACAATGCGCATACGCTGGCCAGCGTGCGCACGATGGCACGCGACAGGAGCGTGACGGACTACGAGTTCCAATGCCTGCATGGCATGGGCGAATCCCTCTATGACGATCTGGTGAAGCGGGGTACGCGTTGCCGTGTGTACGCACCGGTCGGCGGGCATGCGACGCTGCTGCCTTACCTCGTCCGACGACTGCTGGAGAATGGTGCGAACAGCAGCTTCATCCACCAGATCGCCGACCGAACGCGCGATATCACCACCCTGCTGGAAGACCCGCTGAGCCGACTCCGGCGGGAAGGCCTCCATCGCCATGCCGCCATTCCCCTTCCGGGCGCCCTGCTGGCGGACCGGCAGAATTCCGAAGGTTGCGACATCACGGACGAACGTACGATCGCGCACCTGCATGGGCGCTTGGCCGCGCTTCGCTCTCGGCGGTGGCACAGCGGCCCCGTGATCGCCGATGCCGACGCTGATGCCGGCCACCTGGCCCGTGGCCAGGCCTGCCCGCGCATCAATCCGGCCGACACCGGAGACATCGTGGGCGACGCGATCGATGCGGTCGCAGAGGATGTTCCGCGCGCCGTGGGCATCGCCGAGGGATACGCTGCCACGTGGAATGCGCGATCCCCGTCGGACCGCGCCGGCATCCTGCGCGCCTGTGCGGACTTACTGCAGGCGCAGCGCGACGCGTTGCTGAGCCTGTGCATCCGCGAAGCCGGCAAGACCTGGGCCAATGCCGTAGCCGAGGTTCGCGAAGCGATCGACTTCCTGCGCTACTACGCAGCCCAGGCCGAACATGCGGCACCGGGGCCGGCCCCTGGCCCGGGACCGGTGGCCTGCATCAGCCCCTGGAACTTTCCACTCGCCATTTTCGTCGGCCAGTCGAGTGCGGCACTGGCGGCCGGCAGCCCCGTACTGGCCAAGCCGGCCGAACAGACGCCCCTCATCGCCCATTACGTGGTGAAGCTGATGCACGAGGCCGGCATTCCGGTTCAGGCGCTGCAACTGTTGCCCGGTCCTGGCGAAAGCATCGGCGCGGCCCTGGTGGCCGATCCCCGCATCCGCGGCGTGCTGTTCACGGGCTCCGATGCGGTGGCGCGCCTGATTCAACGCACGCTGTCGCAACGTCCCGGAGAAGGCCCGCCGGCGCGTTTGATCGCCGAAACCGGCGGCATCAATGCGATGGTCGTGGATTCATCGGCATTACGCGAACAGGTGGTGGCCGATGTCATCGCATCGGCGTTCGACAGCGCCGGCCAGCGGTGCTCGGCGTTGCGGATCCTGTTCCTGCAGGACGAGATTGCCGACGCCACGGTGGAGACACTGCTGCATGCCATGCGCGAACTCTCCGTCGGCGATCCGGCCGCTCTCGCCACGGATGTGGGACCCTTGATCGACGACGCGGCCGTCGAGGGGGTGCACGCCCACTTGGCACGGTTGCGTGCCCACCCGGGGATCGCGGTGCATCAGTCGCCGCTTCCGCCGTCGCTTCCCAGCAGCCGATTCGTGGCACCCACCCTGGTGGAACTGGCTTCATCGACGCAACTGGACCGTGAGGTGTTCGGGCCGGTGCTGCATGTCGTGCGCTACGCATCGGCAAATCTGCAAGGCGTCATCGATGCCGTCAACGCCAGCGGTTTCGGATTGACGTTCGGCCTGCATACCCGGCTGGAATCGCGAGCCGCCCGGATAGCCGAGCGCATCAGGGCCGGCAACATGTACGTCAATACGGCCATGGTCGGCGCCGTCGTGGGTCTGCAGCCGTTCGGCGGGGAAGGCAGATCGGGCACGGGGCCGAAAGCAGGCGGGCCGTTTTACCTGCCCGCCCTGATGGGCGTGGGCGCGACCGATGCCGATGCCGCATGGCGGCAGCGCCAGGGTTTCGTCGGCGAAGAGGTGGCCCTCATACGCTTGCATCGCTTGATGCGGTGGGCGCGGCAGATCGACGACCCGACGCTCGTGGACACCTGCGCCTTCTATGCGCGCGCCACCCCTTGGGCAGGCGCATTCGAACTGCCTGCGCCCACCGGTGAGCGCAATCGCCTGCGCTTGTTCCCCCGCGGACGTGTGCTTTGCGACGCTGCGGATGAGGGTGGCCTGCTTCACCAGTTGGCCGCCGTCTGGGCCACCGGCAATGCGCCGCTGGTCCTGCCGTCGGCGTGGCGCGATGGCGTGGTGAACCGGCTGCCTCCGGACTTGCGCAACCTGGTCGTCTGCGTGAACGCAGCGCCTGGCGACGCCGATGCGGTGCTATGCGATGACGACGGCGCGCGGGCTCAAGCCTGGGTTCGCGCGGTGTGCCCGATACCAGAGGCGATCGTGCCGGTGGTCTGCCTTGGTCGTCACAACGGGCGCTACGCGTTGTACCGGCTGCTGGCCGAGCGGACGCTCACCCTCAACACCACGGCAGCGGGCGGCAACGCACGCTTGCTGAGCGTACAGGACTGACAACGCCCGTCCTCCCTTCTGCCCACCGGACCCCATGCATGGATCATGACGTCTTGCGACAGGCCGCGCTCGAGTACCACCGGCAGTCCCCGCCGGGCAAGATCAAGGTCGCCCCGACCAAGCCGATGCTGACCCAGCGCGACCTGGCCCTGGCCTATTCCCCGGGCGTGGCCTACGCCTGCGAGGCCATCGTCGAAGACCCGAACGCGGCCAGCGAGCTCACCGCGCGCGGCAATCTGGTGGCCGTGGTCACCAACGGCACCGCGGTACTGGGCCTGGGCAACATTGGCGCGCTGGCCGGCAAGCCGGTGATGGAAGGCAAGGGCGTGCTGTTCCAGAAGTTCGCCGGCATCGACGTGTTCGACATCGAAATCAACGAGACCGACCCGGACAAGCTGGTCGAGATCATCGCCTCGCTGGAGCCGACCTTCGGCGGCATCAACCTGGAAGACATCAAGGCGCCGGAGTGCTTCATCGTCGAGCGCAAGCTGCGCGAGCGGATGAAGATCCCGGTCTTCCACGACGACCAGCACGGCACCGCGATCATCGTCGGCGCGGCGGTGGTCAATGCGCTGGAAGTGATCGGCAAGAAGATCGAGGACGTGAAGTTGGCCACCAGCGGCGCCGGCGCGGCCGGCATCGCCTGCCTGGACATGCTAGTGGCGCTGGGCCTGAAGCCGGAGAACATCCTGGCGTTCGATCGCGACGGCGTGATCTACACCGGCCGCCCGCACCTGGATCCGGACAAGGCACGCTATGCGCGCGATACCGACAAGCGCTCGCTGGCCGAGATCGTGGACGGGGCGGACATCTTCCTGGGCCTGTCGGCCGGCGGCATCCTGAAGCCGGAGATGGTGGCGACGATGGCGGACAAGCCCGTCATCCTGGCGCTGGCCAACCCGACCCCCGAGATCTCGCCGGCCGAGGCCAAGGCCGTGCGCCCGGACGTCATCATCGGCACCGGCCGCAGCGACTACCCGAACCAGGTCAACAACGCGCTCTGCTTCCCGTACATCTTCCGCGGCGCGCTCGACGTGGGCGCCACGGTCATCAACGAGCAGATGAAGGTCGCCTGCGTGCATGCCATCGCCAAGCTGGCGCGGCGCGAGGCCTCCGACCTGGGCAGTGCCTACGGCGACGACGTGCCGTGCTTCGGTCCGGAATACCTGATCCCGCGCCCGTTCGACCCGCGCCTGCTGGTCGAGGTGGCCGCAGCGGTGGCGCAGGCGGCGATGGACTCCGGCGTGGCCCTGCGCCCGATCCCGGACATGTGGGCATACCGCGAGAAGCTGGGCCAGTTCGTCTACCGCACCAGCCTGATGATGAAGCCGGTCTACGACCGTGCGCGCGCCGACAAGAAGCGCGTGGTCTACGCCGAAGGCGAGGAAGAGACCGTGCTGCGCGCGGTGCAGACGGTGATCGATGAAGGCTTGGCGTTCCCGATCCTGATCGGCCGCCCGGACGTGATCGAGGCGCGCATCCAGCGCCTGAGCCTGCGCATGCGCGCCGGCGTCGATTTCGAAGTGACCAACCAGGACGACGATCCGCGCTTCAACGACTACTGGCAGCACTACCACGCGCTGACCGCACGCCGTGGCGTGACGCCGGCGGCGGCCAAGAACCTGATGCGCTCGCGTCCCACCCTGATCGCGGCGGTAATGGTGGCCCGTGGCGAAGCCGACGCGATGATCACCGGCCTGGTCGGCCGCTTCCACAAGAAGCTGGGCTACGTGCGCAGCGTGATCCCGCTGGACCCGGGTGTGCAGTCGACCTCGGCCATGACCGGCGTGATCAACAACCAGGGTGCGTACTTCTTCCTGGACACGCACGTGCAGGACGACCCGACCGCCGAGCAAATCACCGAGGCGACGCTGCAGGCGGCCTATCGTCTGAAGCTGTTCGGCATCGAACCGCGTATCGCGCTGCTGTCGCACTCGAACTTCGGCAGTCACGAGACGCCGGGCGCGATCAAGATGCGCAAGGTCCGCGAGCTGCTGTTGAAGCGCAAACCCGACCTCAACGTCGACGGCGAGATGCAGGGCGATACCGCATGGGACGAAGTGCTGCGCCACCGGATCATGCCGGGCAGCACGCTGACCGGGCGCGCCAACCTGTTCGTGCTGCCGAACCTGGACGCGGCCAACATCGCCTACAACATGGTGCGCGTGGTGACCGACGGCGTGGCCATCGGCCCGATCCTGATGGGCATCTCGCGCCCGGTGCATATCCTGACCACCAGCGCCACCCCGCGCCGCGTGATCAACATGACCGCCATCGCCGCGGTGGATGCGCAGATTCGAACCTCAAGCTGACGCGGCGAATACCGTTTTTCCTGCTCTCGTTGCTGGCAACCCCACCGTCGCGATCCGGGTGCATGGCGCATATGCATTCGGCTGCCTCATCGGCGAACACGCGGACCGCGCCTGATCCGTCGACGCGAGGGCCTGAGCCTTGCCGAGGACCAGGCGCGCGGATCTCCCAAGACCCCTTCAAGAACATCGCCTGCTGGCCAAAGGCTGCCGCCATCCGGCAATGTCCGCTTGCGACCCATAGAAAACGTCAGCCGAGTAGTCGCATCACCCGCGCCTCAAATATACTGTATCCCTCCTTTTAGGTCGCAAGAGCCCCGCATTGTGCTAACGATCGGCTTCATCCTTCCGCCCGGTTTCCAGATCATGGGTCTCGCGGCCGCCTCGGCCTTCGAGATGGCCAATGTCGTGGCGAAGGAAACGCTGTACCGCGTGCTCCTTTTGTCGGAAGGCGGAGGTTCCGTGCCCAACTCGTTCGGCATTCCGGTCGAAACGCGCCCGTTGGCGCGTAACCGCGTCGACACCCTGATCGTCACTGGCCTCCTCGTGCCGGCGCGTTCCTCGCCGGGGCTGATTCGATCGCTCCGCAGAGCATCCGAATCTGCGCGTCGTACTGCATCGGTATGCACCGGCGCCTTCATCCTCGCGGAGACGGGTCTGCTGGACGGTTGCCGCGCGACCACCCACTGGTTCCACGCACGCGACCTACAGAAGCAGTTTCCCAGGGTCTACGTGGAAGAGGACCGTATCTACATCACCCATGGAAGGATGTGGACGTCTGCGGGCATGAGCGCCGGCCTCGATCTCGCACTCGGCATGATCGAGAAGGATTTCGGAGCCGACGTGTCCCGAAGAGTGGCGCAGAACCTGGTGATCTATCATCGGCGCGCCGGCGGGCAGTCACAGCATTCCGCGCTGCTGGAGCTCGACGCCAAATCCGACCGCATCCAGGCGGCGCTGGCGCACGCACGAGAGAACCTGCGCGCAGCGCTGACGGTCGAGGAACTCGCAGAAGCGGCCCATCTCAGTCCGCGCCAGTTCACGCGTGCCTTCCGCGCAGAGACAGGACAATCGCCGGCCAAGGCAGTCGAGCACCTGCGCGTTGAAGCGGCGCGCGTAATGATCGAGCAGAGCCGCTATTCGATGGACGAAGTCGCCTCCGAGACGGGGTTCGCCGACACCGAGCGCATGCGTCGCGCCTTTCTGCGGGCGTTCGGGCAACCGCCACAGGCGCTCCGCCGCAACGCGCGCCTGGGCGAGGCGCGCACCTGAAAGCGATGGCGCGCCTAATCAGAGGCGCCGGAGCATCGGCGCTATGACCGTGGTTTGCGTGGCGTTGCCCGAGCGCTAGACGAGCTCGGTATGCCGGATCGCATGCTGGGCGGCAACATCCCTTCGCTCGTGGATATTGGATGTCGGCGTGCGGTCGATCAGCAGCGACAGGAGCTCCGGGCGGTTGTAGTGCCCCCGCGAGTCCATCAGCATCTTGCGGCGATCGATCAGGGAGAAATCCAGGTCGGCAATGACGTCGCCTTCGCCCTCGCGCAGAGGCTGGCCGATCAACATGCCGTCGGGCGCAATGATCGCGGTGAAGCAGCCACCCGAGATGGCGCCGATGCCGCACTGCGTATCTTGCATGATCTGCGCCTGCTGCTCGGCACTGAGCCATGCCGTCGCGTTGACGACGAAACAGCCCGACTCCAGCGCGTGCTGGCGGATGTTTATCTCCATTCGCTGGGCAAATCCTTCCCCAAATGCCGAGCCGGGGTACATGGCCGAATGGATTTGCTCGCCGTCCGCCATCAGGGCATAGCGCGCCAGGGGATTGTTGTGCTCGAAGCACGCCAACTGGCCGATGCGTCCGACCCGCGTGTCGACCGCGCACAAGCCGGAGCCATCGCCCTGGCCCCAGATCATCCGCTCGAAGTGGGTGGGCGTGATCTTGCGGCGTCGCTGGACCAGAGCGCCATCGGCATCGAACAGGAGCTGCGTGTTGTAGAGCGTGCCGCCATCGCGTTCGTTGACGCCAATGGATACCACCATGCCCGCCTTCTTCGCCGCAGCGCCGATCGCTTCCGTCGCGGGGGAGGGCACCGTGACGGCCTGGTCGATCAGGCGCAGGTGCTCCGTTCCACCCAGTAGTTCGAGCGGTGTCTGGACCGCTGAGAAGTAGGGGTAGTACGGCACCACCGTCTCGGGGAACGTGGCGAACTGAACGCCAAGCTGGCCCAGTTCTTGGATCTTGCGGACGACCTTGTCAATGGTCGCTTCGCGGCTGTACAGCACGGGACTGATCTGCACGGCGGCAGCTTTGATGACAGTCATGGTTGAGCTCTCTTCATGTTGAGGGGAACGGCCTATCGAATCAGCCGCTCGACCTGCGCTTGCACGCGCGGGCCGACCAGCAGGATGACCGGGATGACGATGGCGTAGCCGATGCTCCAGGCGCGCAACCACCGGGAGGCAAAAGTGCTGGAAAAGCCGACGTTCAGCGCAAGAAGAACGAAGGAAATGATGCCGGTGGTGAGTGCGCCCATGAGGAGCGCGAATGCGATGCGTCGTTTCAGCTGGATGTTCACGGGTACGCTCCACGTCTTCGGATTGCGGGGGTTAGTGCAAACGATGGCGGCGGATATGACATCGATCGGGCCGCCCGCCGTCGTGCTCGAACGCCTGGTCGCGGTGGTTTGGTCCGGAGGGCATGCGGCGCTCCGTGCCGGAGCACTCGATGGGCATGACGGGGCTTGTCAGGCTCAGCATTACGGTGCCTGCGCATCCGATAACGTGCCCAACACGATGCCCTGCTTGCGCATCTGTTCCAGCAAGTCGAGGCCCTGGGCCTGGATCAACGCCGGATCGGCCTGCGCGTCTACCGCCAGCGCGAACAGATGGCTTCGCCCCGTGCGCTGTACGTTGCGCACGGAGGTCAGCAGATGGAATGCAAAAGGGCCGATCTGCGAGAAGCTGACCTGCTGTGAGGCGTTTCGCCACACGAGCAGCAGGGTGGGTGTATCAGACGCTGCGCTCGGGACCTGCCCGGGACCGATCTGCAACACCGGCCACCGGTAGAGCAGGGGTTCCGCCCAGGGCGAGAACACGGGGATACCGTCGAACAGGTCACCGTCCGGGTCGTGCGACGGGGGTTGCGCGTCGCTGGTGAACAGCGCCTGCTCGATCCATTCGTAATGCGCCATCTCGGCCAGCCAGGCGGGCTGGACGCCCGCCTCGGCTTGCTGCCGAAGATGGTCAACGAATTCCGCCGCGATCCGCGGGAAGAGCGGGGTGCGACTGCGGTACGCCGCAAAGTATCGCTGCACCACGTTCTTCCACTCGGCAGGCCCGAGTGTTGCGCTGATCACCGGAAAGCTGCCGCGGAGCAGACCCTCGATGTTTTTGAAGAACAGATTGCGATAGACGCGCAGGCGTCGGGCGTCCAGGTCGGTGGGCGCCGGGTGGACTCCGGGGTCGCGCAGGTAACGTGCGAAGGTGAACTGCTGTTCGCGCAGCGTCTCAGGCGGCACGGGGCTGCTCCCTCAGGCGGGCGCGCGCGGCATGGCTTTCCTGCATGGCACGGATGCGATCGGTCTCGGCCAGCAGCGCCTTGATCGGCGGAAAGTTGAAGTCGCGCTCCAGCAGCGTGGGGCGCAGACCGAAACGCCGGTAGGCGCTGTCCAGCAGCGCCCAGACGCTGGGCTTCACCGGCGCGCCATGGGTGTCGATCTTCAGGTCGATGGCCTGGTCGTGATGGCCGGCGATGTGGTACTGCGCGATGCGTTCGACCGGCAGGCTGTCGAGGAATGCCTCTGCGTCGTAGTCGTGGTTGATCGCATTGACGTAGACGTTGTTCACGTCGAGGAGCAGGTCGGTATCCGCCTCGGCGAGCACGGCGTTGATGAAATCGGACTCGGCCAGGGCCTGGTGAGGTGCGGCGTAATAGGAGACGTTCTCGATGGCGATGCGACGGCCGAGCACGTCCTGCACCTGGCGGATACGCGCGGCGACGTGGTGTACCGCTTCGTCGGTGAACGGGATCGGCATCAGGTCGTAGAGTTGGCCATCGTCGCTCGTGTAGCTCAGATGCTCGCTGTACATCGTCACGTCGAAGCGCTCGATGAAGTCGCGTGTCGCGAGAAGCAAGGACATGTCCAAGGGCTCGGTGCCGCCGAGGGACAATGAAAGACCGTGCGCGCTGATCGGGAAGCGCGCGGCCACTTGCGCGAACTGCTCGCCCAGTAGTCCGCCGACGCCGATCCAGTTGTCGGGCGCGACCTCGAGGAAATCGACGGCATCGGAAGACAAGCCGAGCAGGTCGGGCATCAACTTGCGTCGCAGGCCGAGACCGGCGCGGAGAGGCGGGTGGGGAGTTTTCATCACGGTGGCTCCTGGGAAAACGACCCCGCGCGATGGCGGGGTCGCTTACGGCTTGGCTGACTCAGTCCTTGGTGGAGAACAGCCCCTTGGGCAGTTCACGGCCGTTCGCGTTGTAGGCGGCCTTGACGCTCAGGTACGACTCCATCTCGTCGATGTAGCCGTCCTTGTTCGTGTCCTTCCTGGCGAACGCCGCAGCACCTTTCGGTTCGACCTTGAGGAACTCTGCGCGGGAGACGCGGGCGTCATCGTCGGTATCGACCGAATTGAAGATCGCGTCACCGCACTGGCCTTCGCCGCACTTGCCTTCGGCGGTCTTGGTCTGCGCCTTCGGTGTGGTTTCGGTGCTGCCGCACTTGCCTTCGCCACACTTGCCTTCGCCACATTTGCCTTCCGCGGTGGCATGCGTGGCGCCCAGCATGTAGCCCTGTGCCAGGGGCTGGACGGCGAAAGCAGAGCCGCTGAAGACGAGCCCGGCGAGCGCCAGGCCAAGCATGCCAGCGGATGTGTTGCGGGGGTTGTCAGACATTGCAATTTCTCCATGGGGGAGGGTAGGGGCGGGGTGAGCCGCCGGGAGTACTGCGGACGCAGTACGAAGCGAGAAACAAAGGGGCACGGTGCGGTCAGGCGGACGTGTGCCGGATCGCGGCGAGGGTGCCAACACGCGAGACGACGAGGATCACGCCGGCCGCGGCCACCGTCATGCCGAACCCGGGCACCAGCAGCGCGGTCGTCGCGCCAAGGGCGGCGAGCACGATGCCCCAGGAGGTGGCGCTGGCCGTGCCCTCGGTCGCGGTGCCGAACGCCCTGCGGACCAGGTGGTCCACGCTCATGCGACCGGCGCCCGAAAGTGCGAGCGGCAGCAGCATCACCAGGTAGAGGAGTGGAAGCTTGTAGTTGCCATGACCGTTGTCGCTTATGGCGTAGCCCTTCCACAATTCAGCCAGGCTCGACCAATCCGATGGCCAGTGCACCGCATGGATCGCCACCACCGTCAGGACCCAGAGCGCGGCCGCGGCATAGCGTGTGCCGATGCCCAAGAGCAGCGCGATGCTGCATATCAGTTCGAACCACGTGGCCAGCGTCCAGTTGATGCCGGGGCTCATCAGGGAGAAAGGCGGAGGGAACCTGTCCCCCAGTTCGGCGAACCAGTTCTGGCCGTGCAGCTTTTCCCTCCCCGCCTCGAAGAATTCCCATGCAAGCAGCAGGCGCAGGCCCAACGGACCCAGCCACTCGCCCACGCCGTCGAGGCCGGAAAAAAAGGACGAGCGCGCGGCGTGGGATTGGGTAAGCAGGTTCATCTCGATGTTCTCGGGCAAAGGCAGGTCGACGGCGGCCACGCGGTGGCGTGGCGCACGCTCAATTGTTGGGGAGCGATTCGACTAGGGGTTCGTGGAAGCCGCGATGCGATAGCGCGGTGCGGGTTGGGCGTTGGAGAGTTGCGGCGCCAGGGCCTTGCGGGCGTTCTCCAACACGGTCCAGTCCCTCAGATCGGCGAGCGCAGGAATGGTGACCTGTTCGCCCTGGTCCAGGCCGGCCAGTGCGGCATCGACCATGGCGTCGGCGGACATGACGATCGCTTGCGGAAGGTGGCTCACCGGCAAGCCGGCGACATCCCAGAAGTCGGTCGCGGTGGCGCCCGGCAGCACGACCTGCACGCGCACGCCCTTGTCGGCCAACTCATGCTGCAAAGATTGGGAAAACGCTAATACGTAGGCCTTGCTGCCGCCATAGACACCGTTCAGCAGTTCGGGCGCCAGCGCGACAATGGACGCGATGTTGATGATGGTCCCGGCGCCGCGCGCGACGAAGGCGGGCGCCACCGCGTAGGCCAGGCGGGTCAGCACGTTCACGTTGAGCGTGATCATGCGCTCCATGTCCTCCGCGCCTGACTGGAGCAGCGGGGCGGTGGCACCCACGCCGGCATTGTTCACGAGCATCGTGATGCTCGCATCGGTGCGCAGCTGTTCGACAACCCGAGCCACACCCTCGGCGTCGGTGAGGTCAGCGGCCAGGGTTTCGACCGAACGGCCCGTCCGGTCCGTCAGCGTTTGCGCCAGCTCGCGCAGCTTGTCTTCCCGGCGGGCGACCAGGATCAGATCGTAGCCCTGGCGAGCCAGCCGGTCCGCATAGACAGCGCCGATACCGGACGACGCGCCCGTGATCAGTGCCGTGCCTTTGTGAATTCGAGTGTTCATGATGTCTCCTTGATCCGGGGTTCCGGGGTGATGCCAACGCTACACGCGGCACCCAATGGCGCAAATGTCATATATCCCACCCTTTAAGACATCCGCGGTGGTAGCAGTGCTGGGCTGGCTGCGCGCAATCACGCGCTTGGCGGGCAGGAAGTACCGTGGCCGCCTGCGGCATCCGGGTGCACCAGGGCCACGGCAGCGCGTTCAGGCAATGTGGGTCTCGACATCGATGTTGCCGCGCGTGGCTTTCGAGTAAGGGCAGATCTTGTGCGCGGCCTCGACCAGCGCGCGGGCAAGGTCGTGATCCAGGCCTGGGAGGCTGACGTTGAGGCGTGCCGCAAGGAAATACGCATCACCGGTCAGGCCGAGGTCCACTTCCGCATCCACTGCGGCGTTAGAGGGCAGAGCGACGCCCGCCGCCTGAGCCGCCTTGCCGATGGCGCCTAGGAAGCATGCCGACCAGCCGGCACCGAAGAGCTGCTCCGGATTGGTGCCAGGGCCGTGACTGCCAGGGGGCGACAGTTCGATGGCCAAGCGGCCGTCATCGCTGCGCGAGGCGCCTTTGCGGCCGCCGGTGGTATGGGTCTTGCCGGTGTAGACGACATGTTCGATATGGTTGATCACGGGAATACCTGATGGGGTTGGAGGTAAGTGCGCCAGGGAGAAAGACGCCGGACACGGCGCATGTCCGGTGGGTGGCAATCGGCGGGATGCAGGCGGGAGTGCGGCCCGGTCGCGCAGCGCCTAGGGGATCAGGCGATCGATGCGCGCCTGCAGACGCGGCCCGACGAGCAGGATGGCGGGGATCACGATGACGTACCCGAGACCCCATGAGCGGAGCCACGTGGCGAGGAAGCCTTGTGAGAAGCCGAGGTTGAGGGCGATCAGGACGAAGGAAATGATGCCGGTGGTGACGATGCCCATCGAAAGGGCGAAGGCGACTTTCCGTTTCAGTTCGACGTTCATGGCGTGTGATCTGTGCGTGTTGATGTGTCGATTCGACGCGCGGAGCTCAGGGCGCCCCGCGTCGCAGCGCGACGATGGGCTTGCCTTTCTCGACCAGGTAGGTCGCCAGTTCTGCGGCGTTCGCCTGGCCGGGGTTGTGTGCGGCATGCGGCATGCCGGCGGGGATGAAGAGCGACTGCCCGGCGGTCAGGGTGACCGGGGGTGCGTCCTCGAATGCGTACTCGAGCGTCCCTTCCAGCACGTACGCGACTTCGATGCCCGGATGCGTGTGCATGCCGAACTTCGCGCCAGGGGCGAAGTCGACGCGCACCTGCACCACTTCTCGAGCCGGATCGTCCAGGTCATGCCGCAATGCCTCGTGCCGGCCGATACCGGCAGGCTGGGCAGAGGCTGCCCACAGCGTGGCGCTGGCCAGGGCCAGCAGCGCGGCGGCGATCATTCTGTGCTTCGTGATGTTCATGGCGGGCCTCCGGTGGATGGGAGGTCATTTCACGCCGCTTGCGTATCCCGGCTGTGTCCGGGTGCGGGCATTTTTGTATCGGTCCTTGTCCGCCCTGCGGGCTTGCGCAAAGCCCAGGCCCGGCGGAGCTGCCGTTGCGGCGGGCGGTTCAGGCGTGGAACGGCTGACTACGCACGGATTCGAACAGGAAGTCGATGAAGGCTCGTACACGCTGCGGCATATGCCGCCCGCGCGGATACAGCAGGTTGAACGGCCGGCTGCGGCCGCCGTGCGAAGGCAGCATTTCCACCAAGCGGCCCGCGGCGATCTCGCGTTCGACCGTAAAGCGATAGGCCTGGAACACGCCACCGCCATTGCACGCGAGCGAAACGCCGCCCAGCACATCCTCTGAGAGCAGGAAGGGGCCATCCGTTTCCAGTTCGATCTCGGTCGCGCCGTCCCTGAAGAGCCAGGGGATCCGCCGCCCGGTGCTGGGCAATTCGAACTGGATGCAATCGTGTTGCGCCAGTTCGCCCAGGTGCTGCGGCACGCCGCGCCGCTGCAAGTAGTCCGGCGAAGCGACCAGGACCAGTTCGGCGTCTTCCAGATGGCGCGCGACCAGGCCCGATTCGGGCGGCTTCCGGACGCGGATGGCCAAGTCGAATCCTTCCGCAGTGAAGTCGATGTTCCGGTTGCCGATATGTATGTGGGCCTGGATGCGCGGGTGACGGCGGTGGAATTCGGCGAGCAGCGGTAGCAGGCGGTAGTGCCCGTACGTGGTCGGCACGCTGATGCGCAGTCGCCCGGCAGGGTCGGATTGTCCACCGGAGGCTTCACGATCGGCTTCCGCCAACTGGTCCAGCGCCTGCCGGCAGTGCAGCAGATAGGCGCGCCCGGCATCCGTCAGCCGGATGGTGCGGGTCGTGCGCACGAACAAACGCACGCCCAGCCTCTCCTCGAGTCGTGCAACCGACCGACTGACCGCCGCCGGTGTGACACCTGCGGCGGTCGCCGCTCGGGTGAAGCCACCGGTTTCCGCTGCCAGGCAGAAGAGCTCCAGGCTGCCGACCAGGATGTCGTCGAATCGCCGTTGCATTGATTACGCTGCGTAACAGGTGAAATGCATTCTGACTCATTTATCGTCAGATTTGACGGGAATAGAGTGCCGCTACGCCGAAAGGCACCCCAACTCTCGAGGATTCCATGAGCTCCAAGACCGTCATCGTCACCGGTGCCTCCAGCGGCATCGGTTTCGCCATCGCCCGCGCCTACCTGCAACGGGGGGACAACGTCGTCGCCAATGCGCGCACGCTCGACCGGCTGCAGTCTGCCGCCCTCCGGCTCGGCCACCCGGCCAACCTGCTGCTCGTGCCCGGCGACATCGCCGAACCCGATACCGGCAA
Source organism: Pseudoxanthomonas sp. G3 (assembly GCF_057654715.1). NCBI lineage: Bacteria > Pseudomonadati > Pseudomonadota > Gammaproteobacteria > Lysobacterales > Lysobacteraceae > Pseudoxanthomonas > Pseudoxanthomonas sp. G3. The sequence goes on along the minus strand of NZ_CM172805.1, from coordinate 2,085,767 downwards.
GCGCCTGGTCGATGCCGCCATCGAACGCTTCGGGCAGGTCGATACACTGGTGAACAACGCCGGGATTTTCGTCGCCAAGCCGTTCACCGAGTACGACCCTGATGACGTGCAGGCGCTGGTCGACACCAACCTGAAGGGCTTCTTCTTTGCGGCTCAGGCCGTCGTGCCGCACATGCGCGAACGTCGCTCTGGCCACATCGTCAACATCACGGCGAGCATCGCCGCGCAGCCGCTGCAATCGGTGCCGGCCGTCCTGCCGGTTCTAGTCAAAGGTGGCATCAACCAGGCCACCCGCGCGCTGGCGCTCGAATTGGCGCCGCACAACATCCAGGTCAACGCGGTCGCGCCGGGCATCATCGATACGCCCCTGTACGTGCCGGACATGCATGGGTTCCTCAACGGGTTGCAGCCCGCCGGTCGCATCGGCACGGTCGATGAAGTCGCCGATGCGGTGCTTTACCTGGGCGATGCCGCGTTCACCACGGGCGTTGTGTTGCCGGTCGATGGCGGGATGTCCGCCGGTCGCTGGTGATCGTGCAGGGCCGCTGCATGCGGCCCTGCCTTCCCTTTTTCGCAGGAGACAGTCCATGCCTTTCGTCCACGTCAGCATCACCCGCGATGGCACTTCGCTGGCGCAGAAGCGCCAACTCGTGCGCGAGATCACCGGCACCCTGGAGCGCGTACTCGGCAAGCAGCCCGACCTGACCCACATCGTCATCGCCGAAGTCGACACCGACGATTGGGGCCATGGGGGCGAGCTGGTGACCGAGCGACGCGTGCGCGAGACCGCGGGACGCTGAAGCCCCGAAGGACCTGCTCGCCACCCACATTCGGGAAGCAGGCCGGCACGCGCCGGCCTGCCGCGCGTCAGCGGGTTTTCTCCGCAGCGGCCAGGAGCGAGCGGATCTTCGCTTCGGTTTCCGCGTACTGGCCTTCGCCGAAATGCTGGTAGACGATGCGGCCCTGCTGATCGATCAGGTACAACGCGGGCCAGTACCGGTTGCCATACGCATTCCAGGTGTCGTAATCGTTGTCCTGCGCCACCGGGTAGGTGATGCCGAAGCGCTGGACTGCGGCCCTGAGGTTGCTCAACTTCTTCTCATAACCGTACTCGGGCGTATGAACGCCAACGACCACCAGTCCCTGAGTGCGGTATTTGGCATGCCAGCGCTTGATATGCGGCATCACGCGGATGCAGTTGATGCAGGAGTATGTCCAGAACTCCACGAGCACCACCTTGCCACGGAGGTCGGCTAGACGCTGTGGGGGCGAGTTCACCCAATGCTCGATCCCAGTGAACTCCGGCGCCCTTGGTGCGGGAGCGGCGTGAGCGGGTTGGACCGGATCGGCCTGCACCTCCGGCGAGCACGCGGCGGCAAACAGGCATGCGCTCAGCAGGGTGATGAACGAAGAAAGCTTTTTCATGGAGGTCAGAGTCCTTGAGAGAGAGGGGGAAGCCACTGCGTGACCCAGGCAGACACGAGGACGTCGTACTGGAGCAGTTGAAGTACGGCGACCGCGATGGCCAGCGCGCCGAAGCCTTTGCGCACCAAAGGCGCGTGGCGTTGGAGGAACGGCAGGCGTGCATTGATCCAGCGCCCGCCGTAGGCGATCAGCAACATCGGGATCCCGGCACCCAAGGCATACAGGCCTAGCAGCAGGCTGGCCTCGGCGGGCGCCTGAGCGCGGGTGGCCAGCGCCAGGACCGACGCCAGTACCGGGCCTGCGCATGGCGTCCATGCCAGCCCCAGCGACGCGCCGACGACCCATGCGCCGGCACGTCCACCGACCTGAGGAAGTGCCAAATGGAACGGCCGCGCGCGCTGCCATTGCATCTGCACCCGCGCGACGGCGCGTTCGAACGGCGCGGGCCAGAAGCAGGCCAGGCCGGCCAGCAGCAACACGAGGATGGAGCCGGTACGGAGGCCATCCTGCAGCGCGCCGGATGACGTCGCCAGGACACCCAGCAGCACGCCGCTGCTGGCGAATGTCGCGACGAAGCCGCCGATGATCCAGACGGGCACCGTGCGGTCCCCGCTCGACCCAGTAGCAAGCACGATCGGCAGGATCGGCAGGATGCAGGGCGACAGGATGGTGGCCATGCCGGCCAGCAGCGCCAGTGCATAGTCGATCATGGCGCGTTTCGTGCCGAAGACAGGTTCACGGCGTCGATGACCGCCTGCACGAAAGCGGCCGGCGTTTCCTGCGGCGGATTGTGGCCGATGCCTCCGATGAAGGTGCGGTGTTCGTATTTGCCGGTGAACTTCGCGGCGTACGCCTCCGGTTTCGGGTGCGGCGCGCCGTTGGCATCACCCTCGATGGTGATGGTGGGTACCGTGATGGGCGGCGCCTTTGACAGGCGCTGCTCGAGTGCCGCGTACTTCGGCTCGCCCTCGGCCAGGCCCAGGCGCCAGCGGTAGTTGTGGATGACGATGGCCACGTGATCCGGGTTGTCCAGGGCCGCCGCGCTGCGGTTGAAAGTCGCGTCGTCGAATGCCCATCGCGGCGATGCCAGTTCCCATATCTTGCGTGCGAAGTCATGGGTATAGCGCGCGTAGCCGGCCTGGCCGCGTTCGGTGGCGAAATAGAACTGGTACCACCACTGATGTTCGGCCGAAGGGGGCAGCGGCGTGCGGTTGGCTTCCTGGCTGCCGATCAGGTAGCCACTGACCGACACCAGTGCCTTGACGCGCTCAGGCCATATAGCCGCCACGATGTCTGCCGAGCGGGCACCCCAGTCGTAGCCGGCGAGCGTCGCACGACGTATCTTCAGTGCGTCCATCAACGCGATGACGTCCGACGCGAGTGCGGCCGGCTGCCCGTTGCGTGGCGCGTCCGCAGACCGGAAGGTGGTGGTGCCGTAGCCCCGCAGATGCGGAACGACCACGCGGTATCCGCGTGCGGCCAGTTGGAGAGCGACCTCCGCGTAGCTGTTGATGTCGTACGGCCAGCCGTGCAGCAAGATGATGACCTCACCCTTGGCAGGGCCGAGGTCGGCGTAACCGATGCGCAGGTCTCCCGCATCAACCTGCTTGTTGGCTATCAACTCGGGCGGCAGTGTGGGGGAAGCCGCCTGCGTCGCCGGCTGCGCGAAGGCGGCTCCACTGAACGTCAGGAAGGTGCCCGCCAGCCATGACAGGGCGCGCAGGCGACAGAGGTTCGAGGCAGAGATCGCGGACATGGTGGATCCTCCAGCAGGGTGGATGAGGGGACGGATCGGAGGGAATGCGCGTTGCGGGAAGCAGTCTGTGGAGCCTGCGTGTCGCATCCCTCGGGTGATGCCGGCGGGTCGTCCGCCGGGATGGACGCATTTCGCGCCGCCGGCTCATCCCCCACGTGTCGCCACGGCCACCGATTTGTTAGCCAATGCTCTGAAAAGTCCGCCAGATACACTCCGATACAAAGCCGGCGTCGGCGGGGCCTCGTCACGCCAACGACAGGCGCTACCATGCGCGGCAAAAGGCAGTGCATGCCGCCGCCGCATCCCGGAGTCCACGCATGTCGTCCCACACCGATCACATCCTCGTCGTCGACGACGATCGCGACATCCGCCAGATGGTCGGGGACTACCTGCGTCGCAATGGCCTGCGCGTCAGTCTGGCGGCCGACGGTCGTGAAATGCGTGCGGCGCTGGATACCAGCGACGTCGACCTGATCGTGCTGGACGTGATGATGCCGGGTGAGGACGGTCTTTCCCTATGCAGGAACCTGCGCGCCGGCAAGCATCGCGCCGTACCGGTGGTGTTGTTGACCGCGCGCGATGACGAAACGGACCGGATCATCGGTCTGGAAATGGGCGCGGACGACTACGTGACGAAACCGTTCTCATCTCGCGAGTTGCTTGCCCGCATCAATGCCGTGATCCGGCGCGCGCGCATGTTGCCGCCGAACCTGCAGGTATCGGAGGCCAGTCGCTGGATCCGCTTCGGTGACTGGCGGCTGGACACCACCGCGAGACATCTGCTCGACGCACAGGGAACCACCTATCCGCTGAGCGGTGCTGAATTCCGGTTGCTGCGGGTCTTCATTGATCATCCGCAGCGCGTACTCAGCCGGGACCAGTTGCTGAACTTGACGCAGGGGCGTGATGCCGACGTGTTCGACCGCTCCATCGACCTGTTGGTGAGCCGCTTGAGGCAACGCCTGGGCGACGGCGCCCGCGAGCAGAGCTACATCAAGACCGTTCGCAGTGAAGGTTATGTTTTCAGTCAGGCGGTGGTGCTGGAAGGCGGGGACACATGACCATCCTGGGCTCGCCGCGCTGGTTGCCCGGGACGCTTCGTGCGCGGTTGATCCTCATTCTGGGCACAGGTCTTCTGCTTGCGCATGTCCTGTCGTTCGCGCTCCTGTTCGGCGAGCGCATGGATGCCACGCGCTCGATGATGCTCAGGAATCTCTATGAAGACGTGCCGGTCAGCATCGCGCTGCTGGAGCGTCTGCCCGCGAGCCAGCGTGCCGCGTGGATGCCCCGCCTCGAACGAAGAACCTATCGCTATCTCCTGCGGCCGGCGGCTCCGGGCATACCGTTGTCCACGGAGCGATCCCGTCAGGTGGCCGGACTGATAGACGACGCACTGGGCCGGCGATATCCGCTGCGCCCACGGGCGGTCTCCTCCGTACCGGAGCGTTACGAGGTGGAACTGACGCTGTCCGACGGCCAGCCGCTGACCATCGAGGTGACGCCCGCTCCCATGCCGGTGGCGACATGGCTGCCATGGGTGTTCGCCGCTCAGGTGCTGATGCTGTTGCTGTGCGTCGGCGTCGCGGTGCGTGTGGCAACCCGTCCGCTGGCCAGGCTCGCGCAGGCGGCCGAGCGCATCGATCCGGCGGGGAACAACGCGCTCCTTCCACAGGAAGGTCCGTGGGAAGTTGCCCAGGCGGCGCAGGCGTTGAATGCGCTGCAGACGCGCGTTGCCGCGCATATCACCGAGCGCACGCAGATCCTGTCCGCCATCTCGCACGACTTGCAGACGCCGATCACCCGCATGCGCCTGCGGGTAGAAGCGATGGAGTCCGGTCCCGGCCAGGACAAGCTGCTGGGCGATATCGATCAGATAAGCCAGCTCGTGCGTGAGGGATTGGACTACGCGCGGAGTGCGAGTGTGACGCTCGGATCGGCGGTCCGTCTTGACCTGACCGCCTTCCTGGAGAGCATCTCGGGCGACTATCAAGATGCGGGTCGTCCCGTGCAGGTGTTGCAAGGTGCGATGGCGTCACGCGACACGCATCCGCAGGTCTTGCGGCGCGTCCTGCAGAACCTGATCGACAATGCGCTGAACCACGCCGGCAGCGCCGAGACCCAGGTACGTATCGACGGGGCAGGGCGCGCATGCATCGATGTGCTTGATCGCGGTCCCAGCATTCCGTCCGACCAATGGGAGACGGCACTGAAGCCGTTCCAAAGGCTCGAGCCGTCGCGTGCTCGTGCCACAGGGGGCACCGGTCTCGGTTTGGCCATTGCCCAGCAACTGACCCAAGCGTTGGGTGGTTCCCTGCAACTCTCCCATCGTGAAGGAGGCGGACTGCGGGCGACCGTCACTCTGCCTGGCAGCACGTCACCACCCGCTCAATCCTGACTTCCGTCTTGGGGGGATGTCCGCTTGTGGCCGGAAGCGGACGTCGGTGGGGCAGGTCCGCTCCAATGAGGTGATGGAGGACCCGTGCAGCCCGCGCGGCCGGTCCAAGGCCGACAGCGAGACCTACAAGTTCCCGATCAAGGACATTGGCCACCTCTACGTGTCGGCCAACTCGCCGCACACCATCAAGTACCGCATGCCGGCGCTCGTCAAAAAGGCGCTGATCATCGGTGGGCTAGGTGCGCTCGCGCTGGGCTCGGCGTGGTTCCTGCTGTTCTGCAACGCGTATTCCAGCATCAGCGACAGCGAAGGCAAGCCGGCGGCGGGTGAGGCTACGCCGAACCCGAGCCGCGGCGCAGCCTCGCGTGCGTCGCCCGGTTCGCGTGCAGGTAAGCAGGAACCCAGGTGGGCCACCCTCATCGACTACGCGACCGATCACGTGCCGCGCTTCGGTATGGCCCCATGGACAGCCAAGGTCTACGACGACCGCGAAGTGACCGCCGATCCGCAGCTGTACTGCCTGAGTTCCAAGCCCGGACCGGACGCACGCGGCGATTGGCAGGACTACACCTGCACGTGCCTGACAGAGCAGGGCACCGCCTACGTGATTCCGCAGGGCGAGTGCCGCACGCTCGCGCGCCAAGGCCCGGTCTACAACCCTTACCGGCGTGAGACAGCTAACACGGCTGCCAGCGCACCGCCCGCAGAACAGGAGGCGCAGCCGCAGGCGTCCAGCGATCCCGGTGTCAGCATCGGGTATCGCCCAGGCGCGCGCGCGGACATGTTTCCGCGCAGTCCGGGGTACGAGACGGGCGAGACGTTCACGGGCCCCACGGCAGGGCTTTGACGGGGTGTAGGGGCGTTCGCCCCTACGCAAAACGCCTCACGAGCGGCCTAGGAGCCCGCAAGCTCTGGCCAAGGATGCGCACGCCCAGGTTCCGGTCCGAAGGCCGGCCACCGCCATGCGCAACGCCTGTGTTAGCCTCGCGCCGTCGTCACGGAGGGATGGCAATGGGGAAAACATGCGCAACGATCTTGCTGATGGCTTTGGCTCTGCCGGCCGTCGCGCAAACAACTGCGGGTCAGGGGAGGGGCGTCCCCCGAGTCGGCCCCGCGCCTAGGGCGGACTACAACTCCACAGCTAAAGACACGACGCCTTTCAACTGTGAGAGCTACGCGAACAATTCGCATCTCGCAATCAAGCCTATGTGTGATCGCATCGAAGCCGATCACATCAAGTCGGAAGCTAGACGCGCGGGACGGCCGGGCCCTTCAAGCAGCGTCATCAAACTGCCCGCGCTCGGGTCCGCGGAAGGTAAGCGCACCGGCTTAGTGTGCATTGGCGGCCAAGCTATGCGAAAGATTCAGAATGGCTGGGAACAGGCCTGGGCAGACGATGGTTGGCAACGCTGCACTGGCGGGTGAACTAAATCGGAGATGATTTGTGAGCAAGGGTGAATCTAAGCTTTTAGACTTCAGCAATGTCTCATTGCCTTTCTTTATTACCAGTGAGCAGATATCAAACTCGTTGACCGAGAAGAAGGCGAGTTCCTCATGCATGTCATGCGGTAGCACTGAATGGACGCTTATTGAGGAGGCCGCGGTAATTACGCAATGGTCTGACGCTGCGCGTCCACCTTTTATCCCGGTAGGCGTACTGATTTGTTCTAACTGCGGTTTCGTGCGAATGCATACCCTAAAGCAACTAGGGTTGCTGCCTGATTCTGTCGATACTCCTGTAGAGAAACCCGTAGAGACAGCGGTGAGTCGGGAGGACGATGCGAATGAATAGGCCCGTCGCATTCAAAATTACCGGAAAGTACGACGCCAATCCAAAACACTATGTGCTAACGGAGAACGAGATAACGCAGCTTCGCGATCTTTCTTCCATACACGAACGCGAGTATTCCTTGTTCTTCGTAGGGCTCTTCATTCCATGCATCATTGGTGTTGTCGATAAGTGGCCAAAAGAGGGCGTGATGCCGTCCAATGAGTTCCTTCTAAACGTTGTTTTTAGCGGGCTTTCTTTCCTACTCGGAGCTATCCAGATAAGGGGATGGGTGAGGAAGCGGCGGGCTTACAACAACTTCGTTAATGAGCTTGATGCCCGTGACGATTGCGACTTCACCGTTCGTCCCAAAGCGACCCCCATGTACGGCAATCCAAACGTGTCGGCTTAGATCATCCTGCTCGGCTCCCAAAGTGCCGGGCGTGCCAGTCGGCGAATTCCACGACAACTACCTTTACTGGCCCGCGTTTGATCGGCTTTTCAGCCTCGCGGCGCGAGCGCAGCCCGGCACGGCGTAGTTCCATCGTGTCTCGCCAAAGGAGGCCGGCGAGTCGCTCGGGTGTAATCCTGTCTCGGTCTGGACTCACAAGGTGCTTTCCATTGGCTGAGAAGGACCAGCCAGCCCAAGCGCTGGGGACGTCGGTGCGAATCTCCACGATTCGCGGGGCGTCGGGGTTCAAGCGGCGCTGCATGCGTTCAAGCTCCTTGTGGGTACGGACTTGAGGGTCGGCAGGGATTCGTGAGAAATACAGCCGAATCCGTTTTAAGTTTTTGATGTTGCGTGCTTTTCTTCTTCATACGCCGCTGAGGCCACGAAGTGGCCTATTAGCACTTCGCGTCGAAACTGAATAGACAGAGTCCGCTACCCTCTCGGCTCGGCGATCTGCGTCCAGTGGGGCTCCAAAACGATCTCGGTGAATTGGAGAGGCGCGACCTTACGTTCCAGGTCGAGCGTGTAGTCTCCGAACCGATTGATGTGGCTGGTCCGATACGGCGACAAGCCGCCCAGAACCTCGGGATTCAACTCCATCCCCTCCTCCTGCAGGCTGGCCAACGTGCGTGTCATCTGGTCTACGTTGTGCAGGATGATCATATTGGCCACGAGCTGGTTGTACTTCACGACCTTTCGCTGCTCATGAAGCACGTTCTCGGCAATGATCCCTTCTCCGCCGAAGAAAACCCATTTGACGAAGCCATTGAACTCTTCGCTTTTGTTGGTGGCCGCCTGGATAGTCCGACGCATGTCCACGTCATCGATGTAGCGCAGCAAGAACAGCGTGCGAATGACCTTCCCAAGCTCCCGGAAGGCGAAGTACAACTTGTTCTTCCGGCTGTAGGTTCCCAGCCGGCGAAGGATCGTCGAAGCGGTGATCTTGCCCAACTTGATCGACACCGTGACCCGCAGCATGTCGTGCAGATGCGTTTCGATCAGGCCCCAGTCGATGCTGTCGCCGAACAGCGCCTGGATGTTCTTGTACGGGCGACCCGCCTCCGCGCGGAAGAAGGTCAGATCCTTGATGTTGCGAATACGTGGCATCAACTGAATGCCCAACAGGTAGGACAAACCAAAGACCGGATAACTCTGGGCCTGGGTATCCCCATGCACGATTTCAGGCTGGATATCAGACGTGTTGGCCAGCAATCCGTCCAGAATGTAGATCGCTTCGTGCACACCGCACGGAATGAAGTGACTGAACAGCGCCACGTACTTGTCAGAGACGTGGTAGTAGCCGATGCCGCCATAACCACCGTAGCGGATGTGGTACTCCGAGAGCAGGTTCTGCTCGTACATGCTCCACTTGGTGCCATCGGCCGACGCACTCTTGCCCGAGCCCCAGTAGCCAGGCAGATCGAACTTGTTGAACGTATTGATCACCTGCACGATCGCCTTGTCCAACGTGTCTTCAGTGACGTACTTGAGGTTAAGCCAGGAAATCTGGCGCCGACTGAAGCCCTTGATTGAGCGCGCAGTCTGGGTCGGGCCCAGGTTGCACCCGTAGCAGAACAGCGTAGTGATCACCCGGCGCATGAGATCGTCCACGCGCGCATTGGTGCCCGCAATCGGCCGGAAATGACGGTGCAGCTTGAGCCATTGAGCCGCATCGATCAGCACGTCTACGATACTCATCGCCGGCAGCCTCTCGGTGATAAGAGCATCGACCGTGGCAATGGCGCTGGAGATCTCAGGCCGTTGCAGCTTCCGGAGCACCAGGCGCCCATCCACCACATCGGCGTGGACGTTCTCCGGAAAACGTGCATCCACCGTGTCGGCCAGTGAGCTCAGCTCTTGCTGCAAATGGCGCACGAACTCGCTGGCCTCGGTGGCCAGACCAGATACCTCACCGTAGGCCTCCAGTTCCTGGGCGAATGTGGCCTCATCCACCAGTTGCTCTCGGTAATCGTCGTAGCGCTCCCCGTGGGGAATGAACAGATCACCGGATTTGAGTTCGTCTTTGATCTGGGCCAGCACAGCTAGCTCAAAGTACTTGCGATGCACCCAGCCCGGCCCCAGCGAGTCCGCTTTGCGGCCGAAGACGTGCCTGCGCCAGTTGACTGACAACCAGCCCAGATCCTTTTCAACATCCAGACCGATCGAGCTGGCCTCAATCATGTCCCGCCGCTGACCGCGGAGCGACAGCAGAGCAGCGATCATGCGTTCCATGCCCGCGTCCTGGCTGGTGGAGCGCAGTTGCATGATCTCCAGGCAGTTGAACAGCAACGGGCGGACAACGCTGTAAGGCTGGATCAGGAATGGCAGGTAGTTGCGGCCTGCGTACGCCATATGTTCATCGCATTCGGCCAGCAGTGTGGAAATGTCCGCCACCAGACTCAGTCCGATGGCATCCACACGCTGTGTGTCCGTTCCGTCGATCTGATAAGCCTGCAGGATCTCCTTGAGCTGCGCGATAAGCGTATCAGCACGCTTGCCGTGCTCTACTTGGTAGGCCAACAGTCTTTGCTGGGCCGTGTTCTCCAGGTTCTGCATCAGCCGGATGTACAGGTCGGCCGCATCGTCCAATGTCTTGGCGTACTGGGACCGAATGAAGATCGTCGCCAAGGCATAGCGCTTGGCCGGCTTGAGTTCGGCCAGTTCGCTGGCATCGAGCGCACGCGCCATGGCGCGGAACTGCTTCAGCTTCGGAACCGGAATATCCACGGCCGGCAACTGATGGGCCAGATGTTGCAGGCGTTGGATATGTTGCAGATAAAAGCGCACTTCCTTATTGGTGGGCCGTTTGGGCTCGCGCTTTAGCGCATTCCAGCCGGTATATGTGGCATTGGCCGGTGCGGCCAACAGTTCCTTGATCAAGCTCTTGGCTGGCGCGGTCAAGGCCTCATTGATGCTGCGGTAATACTGCTCATGCACCTGCTCGCGGGCCTGAACCGCAATCTTCTCCAGCGTACTGAAGCCCGGCAGCTCAAAGCGATGGTGAACCAGCTCCTCCAGCAGCACGTTGATGATGTCGGCGATGACATGCTTGGTTTGAGCGGCGGCCTGGGCCACCGTTGCCAGCCATTCCCTCCCGCTGACATCCAGCGGACGAACGCGCAGGAACTTTCGCAGGCGCGCCATATGGGCGCGTTTAGCGCCGGAGACGTCGTAGCGATTCAAGTCTCGGATGGATAGCGCCCGGCGCAGCCCGGCTGCCTGGGCAATATGTTGCCGAATCCGTTCTGGGACATCGGCTAGGATCACGAAGTAGCCCAGCCGCTGGAACATCTTCAGGTGAATGAGCACAGCCAACTGAGTGGTTGGCTGGGTCGCCATGCTACGTGCGAGGCGCACTTCGCCGCCGCTGGGCGTGTAAATCTCGTCCAGTTCCTTGGCCGTGGGATCAGGTTTCAGGCGCGGATACGCGGTCTCGTGCAGCGTCGCCATGCAGTGCCCTGGTCAGGGTTGAGGTCAATCCCAGTGACGCCCGTCCTCGGCGCGCACGGAGGCTTCCAGAAAGCAGTGGTGGTTATCGGCAACGCGATGCATCTCATCCAGCAGCATGGCCATCCTCTCGTCCATGTCCGCGGCGTCGACCACCGGCATCGTGAGTCGGTACTCGCTTCCCTCGGCATCAAGCCGATGGGCTTGAAACGGGGATAGGCACATCGCCTCAATGCGTGCCCGAGCGCGGCCAGCGCCCCTGCCTCGGGGCGTAAACGGGCTCACTAGCAGGCGCAGCGTCAGGCTCACGGTCGCGGCCGGCGCTGGCAGCGCCGCCGAGGCGAGCGCGGGGGGCGGCGCGGCCTGGAGGCCGGCTTCAACGCGTTGGCGGGCGAACGGATCGCGGCCCTGGATGTAACGCATGGCCGAGTGCACGTCTCGCCATCCGACGTACTCCATCAGGGCTTTCACGTCCCAGCCGTTGTCATTGGCCCAGCCCGCAAAGCCCCGGCGAAGGGAATGGCTGCTGTAGCCTCCCACGGCCTCCAGACCTGCGGACTGAAACAGGTCGCGCAGCAAGGGGATCAGGCTGTTCGGATGCAACCCTTGGCTGCCGACGTTGCCCCATTGATCGACACGCCGGAACAGCGGGCCTTGAGTTAGCGCGGCTGCCTGCACCCAGGCCTGCGTGGCACTGACCGCGCACAAGCGCGACAGAGCGGGCACCTTGTACGTATTGCCTGCCGACTGTCTGTCGCCCTTGCTGCGCGGCAGGAAGCAGATCATTCCCTGCTCGGGTACCAGTTCCAAGTACTCAATCTGCAGCCGGATCAACTCATCGCCGCGGAATCCTCGCCAAAAGCCCAGTAACACCAGCGCCTTGTCGCGCATGGCACGCAAGGCATACGCGTGGTCGGCGCGCTCCTGGGCCGCCAGCGTGGCTTGGTCCAGCCACCCGACTACTTGGGTCAGCTGGGCCAGCTGCAACGGCGTGGCCTGCTTTTCGATTCGGGGGTGTAGCGTCTGAATGCCCTTGAGGACCTTGCGTACCAGCGGCGTACGCGTGGGATCGACGAACCCGTGCTCGGCGTGCCAATGCGCCAGTGCTGCCAGTCGTTGCTTCAGCGTGTTGATTGCTGCCTTGGGGGCCTGCTCGGCCAGATAGCGGGCCACGCTATCGGGCGTCGCCGGCAGATGGCCACCCCATTCGACCTCGAAGTGGCGCAGCGCCGAGGCATAGCTGCGCTGCGTGTTCTGACGCGTGGCCGCTTCGAGGTAGCGGTCCACATCGCTCACGCCTGGCAGCACTCCGCCGACGCGCAACCGGCCGGTTGTCGCAGCGTAGAGAGGATCGTGCACTCGGCACGTTGTCCGCCATGGCAACTGGCGATCACCCGCTCCAGTTCCCGGGCCATCCTGCGCAGATCCTCCATCCGGGCCTGGATATCAGCCAAATGACTGCGTGCCAGCCGATCTACGTCCATGCAGGACATCTGGTCGTCCCCGGACAACTGCAGCAGGCTGCGGATCTCTTCCAGACTGAAACCCAGATCCCGGCCGCGGGTAATGAAGCGCAAACGCTCGATATCGGCAGGCTCGTAAACGCGATACCCGCTGCCGGTGCGACCAGGTTGGGGTAACAGGCCGATCCGCTCGTAATAGCGGATGGTTTCCAGATGGCACCCACTGGCCTCGGCGGCCTGACTGATCTTCATGTGGCGACTTGACTCTGTAGTAGCTACGGACTTTACCTTGCCCCCTGTCCAGCCGCCAGCCTCCCGCCCGCGCGCCTCTACCCGTGTCCGGAGCTCTCCATGTTGCGCTCACGCCTGATCCGGTATGCCGCGTATCCCGCCCTGATGGGCGCGGTTCTGGCCGGCACGGCCGCAGTATTGGCCGATGGCCTGCCGGCTTGGCCAACCTTGGCGATCCTGGCGACCGCGGGCATTGCCATGGTGGCGCTGCTGGAGTGGCTGCAGCCCTACGAGCCGTCTTGGCGCCATAGCCAAGGCGACCTCAAAGCCGACTTGATGCATGGCGCCGTCAACTTTGGCCTGCTGGCCGGCACCGCCTATGGATTGCATGCCTTTCGCGGCCTGCTGCCCGCCGGCAGCCTATGGCCGATCCAGTGGCCCCTGATCGGGCAGATGCTGCTGGCGGGGCTGGTGATCGACTTGGGCCTGTATGCCATGCACCGCTTCAGTCATCGGGTGCGATGGGCATGGAAACTGCACGCTATCCACCACAGCGCTGAGCGCTTGTATTGGCTCAATGGAGAACGTCGTCACCCGTTGAGTGCACTGCTGATGGCCGGCCCGGGCTTGGGGTTGACTGTCGCCTTGGGTGCGCCGCCGCTGGTGATCAGTGCGTGGCTGACACTGATGAGTGTTCAACTGGCTTTCCAACACGCCAACTTGGACTACCGCGTTGGCCCGCTACGTCGCTGGCTAGGCGTGGCCGAAGTACATCGGTGGCATCACAAGCGTGACTATGAAGATGCCCAGGTCAACTTCGGCGAGTTCTTCATGATCTGGGATCGTCTGTGCGGCACCTTCCTTGATCGCCCTGAAACGCTGCGCGCCGGCGAGGTCGGGTTGCGCGAGGAAACGATGCCTGCCAGCTATTGGGCGCAGATGTGCTGGCCGTTTAACGAGGCTCCAGATCAACGGGATACGGCCTTTGCGCAATATCTTTGGCAAGGCGATCAAGCGCTACAACAAGGCGATCTCACGACGGCCTACAAACGGTACGAATTGGCCCACGTGCTCTCGCAGCACCGCACGCGCTTGCACGTGCGTAGTCATTGGGCGTTCGCAAGATGGGCGTGGCAAGCCCACGACATGCGCGAAATGGCTGGACAACTGCTGCGCCTGATGGCCGCTGCGACCCTGACATGGGTGTGGATGCCTAAAGGCAATACCGGTGGCGCTCGGGTAAACGCCTTGCGCACGATGCCGATTCCTTCAGAACTGCGTAATTACATGGAGAACACCCGATGAGTGACTGTGGCTGCCATCACGAGGCCAAGAACGCCCAGGAGCGACGTGTACTGTGGATTGCCTTGGTCCTCAACGCGGCCATGGCCGTCATTGGTGGCATCGCCGGCTGGATTGCCCATTCCACAGGTCTGCTGGCTGACGCGCTGGATATGCTGTCTGATGCCACCGCGTACGCCATTGGATTGGTGGCCATCGGACGCACGGCCCGCTTCAAGGCCAATGCCGCTTGGCTCAGTGGCAGCATTCTGCTGGTGCTGGGTATTGGCGTGCTGGTGGAGGTCGGACGACGGGTACTACAGGGCGCCGAACCACTCAGCGGATGGATGATCGGCACCGCGCTGCTATCGCTTGTAGTCAACGTCATCGTGTTGCGCATGCTCTCGCCGCTGAAGTCCGGGGAGGTCCATCTGCGAGCAACGTGGCTGTTTACCCGAGCCGACGTGGTGGCCAACATCGGCGTCATTCTTGCGGGCGTACTGGTGTGGTGGCTGGCCAATCCCTATCCCGACTATGTGATTGGCACCCTTATCGGTTTGTACGTGATCAAGGAAGCCATCGAGATCCTGCGTGACGCACGTCGGGCCAGCACGCAAGTGGGCAAGCCGACCGCGTGAAGATGCGTGTGCGAGCTCTGCCCGCGTTCCGCTGGCTGCTGGCGCTGAGCCTGGCACTGGGTGCCATATGGCACCCGGTGCTTACGGCGGTGGGCGAAATGCACGAGGCAGCCCATACGTGGTCCGGCGCTCACGCAGTGCTGATGACGTCCCACGCGGCCGCTGATGAGAGCGCCTTGGGCAAATCGCTCCATCAGTTGCATCAACTCGCGCATTGCTGCGCGCACGCAGTCGCCGCTCCGGCGATGACTTGGGCGCCACCTCCTGCTCCGCAGCAGCAGGCCGTAGAGCCACACGCGGTGGAGACGGTGCCCACAGGGCCATTGGTCGATCCGTTCCGACCGCCTATTGCGGGCCAAGCGCTGGCGTAGGCCAGTCCTTAACCCTTGGTCTGAACTTCTGGAGTGTTGCTATGCAAGTGCGACGTGCGGCGCTGGCCGCTTGGTTGCTGCTGGGTGCAGGGATACCTGCCTGGGCGGTCGACCCCATGACATTGGACGACGCATTCGACCGCGTTGCCCAAGCCCATCCAGACCTGCGCCTGGTGCAGGCACGTACCGCGGTACTGGCGGCCGAGCACGAGGGCGCCAATCAGCGCCCGCCTTGGACATTGGGTGCCGAGGTGGAGAATGCCCTGGGTACCGGAGATGCGAGAGGCTTGGACAGCGCCGAGTTCACCGTGAGTCTGAGCTCGGTGCTGGAGCGAGGCGGGAAACTGGATGCGCGCAGGGCCCTGGCGCAGAGCCGCATCGATGCGCTGGCTGTTCAGCGGGAAGCTCGTCGGCTGGATCTGTTGGCTGAAACGGCGCGGCGCTATCTGGCATTGGTTGCAGCGGACAAGGCCGCCAAGATTGCCCAAGTCGATATCCAACAGCGCCAGCGTACCGTGGCCGCTGCTCGTCAACGTGTGCAGGCCGGCGCCTCACCCGAGTCGGTGCTGTTGACTGCACAGGCTGCCTTGGCAAGAGCCGAGCTGGCCCAAGCAAGGGCCTCCCAGCAAGCCAGCGCTGCACGCCAGCATCTGGCCGCCCTCTGGGGGGAGCGTGAACCCGTGTCGGCGCCGGTCGCTGGCAACCCGCTCGCACTACCGGCGATCGGTTCTCTGGAAACCCTTTCCTCAGAACTGCAGCGTTCTCCCGAGCTGGCCCAGTTTGTCGACGAGCGGCGCATTGCCGAAGCACGTTTGAATCTGGCTCGCACAGCAGGCACGTCGGATCTGGCTTGGCAAGTCGGCGTGCGTCGGATGCAGGACACAAGCGACACCGCGCTCGTGGGGGGCATCTCGCTGCCTTTGGGTGCTCGAAGCCGGGCGCAACCAGAGATTCGTGCCGCTGAGGCGGAGTTGGAAGTGCTTTCGATCGAACGTGAGGCGCAGGGAATGGCGTTGTATTCCACCCTGGTCGAAGCCCACGGCCGTTACACCGTCGCCCGTGACGAAGTGGCCCGTCTTCAAGACGATGTGCTGCCCAAGCTGACCAAGGCTGAGCAAGCGGCCGAGCGTGCATATCGCGCTGGGGCCATCAGCTATCTGGAATGGGCGCAGCTGCAGTCCGAAAGGACCGCAGCTCTGCAGCAACAACTGGACGTCGCGCTCGATGCGCAACGTGCCCTCATCGAAATCCAACGGCTCACCGGCCAGGCCATGGTTGCCTCTGCCGCTGCCGCCACCTCCGGAGAGTTGACCCCATGAGCCGTTTCCCCTGGATCGCGCTGGCCCTGACATTGGCCCTGACGGCTTGTAGTGGCCCGGCACCCAATGCCCGTGGCGAGGCCGAAGAAGGCCATGAGGCCGAAGAACAAGGCGAGCACGAAGAACTGCCCCAACAGACCACGATCGAGGCCCAAACGGCACAGTCCGCCGGCATCCGCGCCGCCCGCGTGGGTCCTGGCCAGATCGCCGATGAGCAGGAAGTCCAAGGGCTGCTTACGCCGGTCGAAGGTCGCATCGCCCTGGTGACTGCACGTTTCCCCGGTCCTGTGCGTGCCGTTCGCGTAGGCGTGGGCGACCAGGTCAAGGCAGGACAGGTGCTCGCGACGGTGGAGAGCAACTTGAGCCTGACGACCTATTCCGTTACCGCCCCCATAAGCGGCGTGGTGATGGCGCGGACCGCCTCGGTCGGCACGTCTGCCGCCGAAGGCGCGCCCTTGTTCGAGATCGCAGATCTGTCCACCTTGTGGGTAGATCTGCATATCTTCGGACGGGACGCCGGGCACATCGAAGCTGGTGTGCCGGTGACCGTGAGCCGATTGAGTGATAGCGTTTCCGAGCAGACGACCTTGGAACGCGTGCTGCCCGGCACCGCCACGGCCAGCCAAAGCACGATCGCACGCGCGAGCTTGCGCAATGCCGATGGACGCTGGCGGCCAGGTTCCGCCGTTAAAGCACGCATTACCGTTGATCGCGCAGAAGCGGATCTGGTAGTCCCCGTGACCGCGCTGCAGACCGCCGAAGATCGGGACGTGGTGTACGTGCAACAGGGCGAGGTCTATCACACGCGCCCGGTGAAGCTAGGCCGACGCGACGCCGAACGGGTGGAAGTCTTAGAAGGCCTGAAGGCCGGTGAGCAGGTGGTGGTGGCCCAGAGCTTCCTGGTCAAGGCCGACATCGAGAAGTCCACCGTCGAAGAAGAAGAGTGAGGCCCGCCATGCTCGAACGCCTCATCCATTTTTCCATTCGCCATCGCTGGCTGATGCTGGTACTGACCGCAGCGCTTATTGCGCTCGGCGTGTGGAGCTATCGTCAGCTGTCCATTGACGCCACGCCCGACATCACCAACGTCCAGGTCCAGATCAACACCCAGGCGCCAGGTTACTCGCCGCTGGAAGCCGAGCAACGGGTGACATTCCCCATTGAAACGGCGATGGCCGGCTTGCCCCAGTTGGACTACAGCCGCTCGTTGTCTCGCTATGGGTTATCGCAGGTGACGGTCGTCTTCAAGGATGGGACGGACCTGTACTTCGCGCGCCAGCAGGTCGCCGAGCGCCTGCAGCAAATCACGTCTCAGCTTCCTGAGGGGCTAGATCCTGAGATGGGGCCGATCTCTACCGGTCTAGGTGAGATCTTCATGTACACGGTGGAAGCCGAGCCCGATGCCCGCAAGCCCGATGGCTCCCCGTACACGGCCACGGACCTGCGGACGCTGCAGGATTGGGTGATCCGCCCGCAACTGCGCACCACGCCTGGGGTGACCGAGGTCAACACCATCGGTGGCTTTGAACGGCAGATCCACATCACTCCCGATCCAGCGCAACTGGTAGCCCTGGGATTCACGCTCCAAGACGTTGTTGGCGCGGTGATGCGCAACAACCAGAACGTGGGAGCCGGCTACATCGAGCGCAACGGGCAGCAGTTCCTGGTGCGCGTACCGGGCCAGCTACGGGATGTGGACGCGGTCGGCAGCATCGTGCTGGATCGTCGTGATGGCGTCCCGATCCGCGTGCGCGATGTCGCCACCGTTGGCGAAGGCAAGGAGCTGCGCACCGGCGCGGCCACGCAGAACGGGCATGAGGTGGTCGTCGGTACGGCCTTTATGCTGTTTGGCGCCAACAGTCGCGACGTTTCTCGGGCCGCTGTGGCCAAGCTGGAGGCTGCCAACGCCAGTCTGCCCGAAGGTGTGCACGCCAAGGCGGTGTATGACCGCACGGCGTTGGTAGATCGCACCATAGGGACCGTTGCCAAGAACCTGATCGAAGGCGCGCTTCTGGTGGTGGTGGTGTTGTTCCTGTTACTGGGCAATGTCCGGGCGTCGTTGATCACCGCAGCTGTGATCCCGCTGGCCATGCTGTTCACCATCATCGGCATGGTGCGAGGCAACGTATCGGGCAATCTGATGAGCCTGGGCGCGTTGGACTTCGGGCTTATCGTGGATGGTGCGGTCATCATCATCGAGAACTGCCTGCGTCGTTTCGGCGAGGCGCAGAATGCGCTGGGCAGGCAACTCAACGATCAAGAGCGATATGACCTGACGGCTTCGGCAACGGCGGAAGTCATTCGACCGAGCCTGTTCGGCCTGGGCATTATCGCGGCCGTCTATCTGCCGATCTTTGCCCTCTCCGGCGTCGAGGGGAAGATGTTCCACCCCATGGCCATTACCGTCGTCCTGGCGCTGACCGGCGCGATGATGCTGTCGCTGACGTTCGTGCCAGCGGCCATTGCAACCTTCCTGCGTGGACGCGTGGCCGAGCACGATAACCGACTGATGCGCTGGTCACGAGCTCGCTACACGCCGCTGCTGGATTGGGCGCTACGCCGTCGATTGGCCGTACTGGGCGGCGCCACGGTACTGGTGGTCGCGTGCGGCATCCTGGCCACGCGGCTGGGATCGGAGTTCGTGCCCAGCCTGGATGAGGGCGACATCACGCTGCAGCCGATGCGGATTCCAGGCACGAGTCTGGAGCAATCGGTGGCGATGCAGGAAACATTGGAGAAGCGATTGGCGCAGTTTCCCGAGGTGGCCAACATTTTCTCCAAGATCGGTACCGCCGAGGTAGCCACCGATCCGATGCCCCCCTCGATGGCCGACACGTTCCTCATGCTCAAGCCGCGGGATCAGTGGCCAGATCCCCGCAAGCCCAAGGCAGAGTTGATCGAAGAACTGGAGCAAGCCGCCAAGAAAATCCCCGGTAGCAACTATGAGTTCACCCAGCCCATCCAGATGCGCACGAACGAACTGATCTCCGGCGTCCGCTCGGACGTGGCGATCAAGGTCTATGGCGATGATCTGGATCAGCTCGCACGACTTGCTGGCCGCATCGAGCGGGCAATGCGTGAAGTGCCTGGTGCTGAGGACGTGAAGTCTGAGCAAGTGAGCGGACTGCCGTTGCTCACGGTAACCCCAGACCCGGTAGCGCTGGCACGGTATGGATTGAATCCAGGAGATGTGCAGGAGACGGTGGCCACCGCTATCGGTGGTCAGGTAGCGGGCCAGTTCATTGAAGGCGATCGTCGCTTCGCTCTCGTGGTCCGGCTACCCGAAACATTGCGCTCAGATCCGGCGGTGCTGGCAGACCTGCCGATTCCGTTGCCCGAGGACAATAGTCCCGATGAGTCCAGCCGTGAGGCGACATGGCGTGGCGGTAGCCCTCGGACCGTGCCGTTACGTGAGGTCGCTACCATCCAAGTCGAGCGTGGACCGAACCAGGTGAACCGCGAGAACGGCAAGCGACGCGTGGTCATCACGGCCAATGTGCGCGAACGCGATCTGGGAAGTTTCGTGGGAGATTTGCGCACCAAAATCGGCGAGGAAGTGAAGATGCCGGAAGGCTACTGGGTGGCCTATGGAGGCACGTTCGAGCAATTGATCTCCGCCAGCCAGCGCCTTTCCGTAGTCGTTCCGGTCACCTTGGCTCTCATATTTGCTCTGCTGTTCATGGCCTTTGGGTCGGCAAAGGACGCTGCGATCGTGTTCAGCGGGGTACCGCTGGCGCTGACCGGCGGCGTCATCGCGCTGGCGCTGCGCGGAATTCCGTTGTCCATCTCCGCCGGCGTGGGCTTCATCGCCCTATCGGGCGTGGCGGTGTTGAACGGCTTGGTCATGATTGCCTTCATCCGACGCCTGCGCGAACAAGGCGATCCGCTGGATGAGGCCGTGCGCGATGGTGCGCTCGGCAGGCTGCGTCCGGTGCTGATGACCGCGCTGGTGGCTTCTTTGGGCTTCTTGCCGATGGCTCTCAATGTCGGTGCGGGTTCGGAAGTCCAGCGGCCCCTGGCGACCGTGGTGATCGGTGGCATCTTGTCCTCGACCGCCTTGACCCTGTTTGTATTGCCCGTGCTGTACCGGTGGTTACACCGAGAGCGCGACCGGCCCGTTCTCCCGACCACGGCGCTCGCATGAGGCAGCATCATGCCCAAGCCTGACCTGGAAATTGTGCGTGCGGCGATGTTCGCCGATCCCGGGGTGAAGGCGGTCGACGATCTGCGGTGGATGCCTGCCGCATCCGGGCTGGGCATTCAGGCCACGGTGACAGTGGCCTCATCGGCGGTGGACCTGGCCACAGTGCAGGCCGTCGTGGGCCAGATTCTCGCCACTCAGTTCGGCGTAACAGAACTACACCTGACATTCAACGATCCCGGGCCGGCACCGGCGCAACCGACCCGTGGGCCTATCGAAAAGAGGTAAAGCGGAGGGCGGCATTGCCGCCCTCCGAACCCTCAACCAATCCAACCGAAGGCAAACACCGTTCCCAAGGTCGTGCTGAGCGCTGCTACGCCCCACAACCCAAACGCTGATCCGTCGCAATCGCGTGCAGGTGGCGGCCAGCCTGGGGTCGGCTGGGCACGGAGGAGCGCGTGCTCGCCATAGCAGTGCGCCAGAGAGCGCCAGCAGGCCAAAGGCCAGGCCGAACACCAACGCCTTGTGCAGCCCACCGGGCGCGCCGGCAGCGTGGGAGCAGCACCCGACTAGTCTCGGGACTCATAGACTTGGTGCCCTGGCCAGGCGCAGGCGCCTGCCAGGACAAAGGCCACGCTTTGCCGGGCCCGCGTGAACGCCACGTAGTACTTCGCCGGTGAGGTGATACGGGAGGCGTCAGCGGTGCGCAGGAACTGGGCCAGGGGGCCATTGGGATAGATCAGCACGCGGGAGTATGTCCGTCCCTTGGCTTGTCCAAAGTTGACCGCAGGATAGCCATCGCAGGCTTCCCGCCGGTCGTAACGCAGGACGGTGGGCGCGAACTGCAGTACATATTTTTGCACCAGAGTGGGTGCCACCACATAAATGCCCTCATGCCCGGTCAGCTCGCTATTTCCTGACTCGGTGCGCGGCATCTGCGGATACAGCGCATCGGCCAGATCACACAGCGACTGCGCACAGCGGTGGCTGATCACCCGATGCTGGATCTGACACAAGTTCCGCGCCTGCCAGGCTTGGAAAAGCCCCATCATGGCCACACCACGGTATTGCTGGTGACGCGGAGAATGGTTGGTGGCGTAGGTCGCCTGGCGGGTATCACCCACCAGCGTGATCTCGATGCCGCTGGAGAGCAGGCGCTCGACCAGGTCCAGGTCGTAGCCGGCCAAGTCCTGGACCTCATCGATGTAGAGCTCGTCGTACATGGCCGCCAAACGCTCGATGACACGGCCTTGGGTAAGCTCATCGCAGCGCACGGCAAAGTCAGCGGCGCGATCGGAATATATTCGATCGCCGGCCAGATAGTGACGAGCCACCTGACTACGGGGAGCACGATTGTTGGTCCTGCCCTCAACGAAGAGGATGGACTCCACGCGGGGCTGGGCACACAGCGCCGCCTGATAGGGCCGAATGCACTCGCGCAGCAGAAAGCTGTACCAACTGTAGAGCGACACGTGCGCCGGCACGGCGCCAGCCTGCCGTTCAAACGCGCGCCTGATCTCTTCCAGGTTCTCAAGCGTGTAGGTCAGGATGGCGATCCGGCGTTGCGGGCGCGCCAGGGACTGGCGCACCAACATCGTCGTCTTGCCCGAACCGGCCGCCGAGAGCAGTACCTGATTAGGCGATGGCACGCTGGACATAGTCCGGAAACACGATCGAGTGGGGACTATTGAAGATGGCCAACGCTGTATCGGTCTTGTTGCCCTTCATGAACTTCAACAGCGCCGCCTCATCGGCGAACGTTTTATCCAACACCAGATTCAATTGCGCCAGCGTATTTGCCTTGATCAATTGTTGCTCCAGCGAGGGTGCGTCCTCATCGGAGTCATAGTAGATGTAGTTCAGGAAATCAGCGTAGCGTTCCTGCAGCAGGGCTACGTCGCCGTCGTTGTCGGTAACGACAGCGGTTGGGATATCCAGGCGTTGGGCGATCTGCAGAAATCGCTTGAAGGCCAGGGAGTTGACCGAGATCACGTCCACGCCACGGGCCAACGGCGACACGCCGTGGTGATCCTTGAAGGCTCGCTGGACGATCAACTCGTCCGAGGGGCCCTCGACAAGGATCGCCTGCTTGGCCAGGATCAACCGCAGGGTGTCATGACCCGGCAGCTTCATGAAGTAGTCGTGCGTATCGGTCGGCAGTTGGTCCAGTTTTATGTGTCCGCGTGCACTGAAGAGGATCACGTTGTCCACGCCGAGCTTGTTCAACACGAAGCTGCTATGCGTTGCAATGATGACTTGCTGGGCGGTGGACAGAGCTGCGATCTTGTCGATCAGTTGGGTCATACTGGAGAAGGACAGATGATTCTCGGGCTCTTCTACCAGCAGCACGTGCGCAGCACCGGCCGCGCGCATGGCCAGTTTCATTTTGACCGCACTCTGTTCGCCTTTGCCGGCGTGGGTGAAAGGAAGATCGTCCAGGTAGGGAGACAGACTGGCCTCCCACGTCGACCGCGCCGAGGTGTCCACACCCACGGTCAGCGTCTTATTGCTGATATCGCCCGCATTTTCGGCCAGGAACGTGTTGATGGCCGCCACGTCCGTTTCCTGGGAAAAGCTCTGCCGCATGCGGCGATAACTCAGCGACAAGGCCACGCGCTGAGCCGGAGAAAGCACCTGGTCGATGATGCTGCCGATGTAGCGATCCGTGCCTGAAAAGGTCTTGGCACTGGTGGTATCGATTATCGTGGAGTCGAATGGGATGCTGCGGGCGGTGACGCCATTGTTGGCGAAGGAATACCAGCGGACGGTGTAGTACTCCACCGGCAAGCTGCCCCCCTGGTGCTCGCGCAAATAGGCATCGAACTCGGGGCGATAGTCTTCGTTGAGTTCGATCAGCAGCCGAATGCCGGCCATGTCAGCGCCGAGGGAGTTGTTGGTACCCCGCAATGAAGCCAGGGTGGCATCCCGTCCGAGGTAAGCCTCGATCACGATCCGCGGAGGCGAACCAGGCTGTCCATCCCGCAGACGTGCCAGATACTCGTCGACAGCCGGTTGGTGGAACAGGTAGGGGGTGATTTCGTAGGCGATGCCTCGTCCGTACAATTGGCCGGTCACGACAGCATGAATAGCTTCCAATAGCGTGGACTTGCCGACCTCGTTGTTGCCCACGATCAGGTTCATGTGGGGGTTGAGCGGCAAATCCAGGTGGCCAAACGCCTTGAAGTTCTCGATGACGACTCGTTCGATCGGCATGGTTCATCCCTGTACGACTGCAGCGCGAGCACGGCGCCCGGAGCCATCCGGACACGCCGGCATGGCGTTCATACTAAACCGGGCCAGTGGGGCGGATTTCGTACGGGTGAGATACCCCGGAGGCGGCTGGTGGCCGATCACGCGGGATAATTAAACATTATCCCGCCTGAGCAAAGCCGCCGCCGAACGGCCGCCTGCATTCTTTATTAGTATGTAATTACATGGTATGTAATACATTACGAAATAATTGGAGAACAGCATCATGGCGCGCGCAGGACTCTACAAAGGGGATGTCCAGAAAGCGCGTGACGCGCTGCTGGCCCAAGGCAAGAAGCCTTCCGTGGACGCGGTTCGGGTGGCTCTGGGCAACACGGGCTCCAAGACCACGATCCATCGCTACTTGCGTGAACTGGAAGAGGAGGAGGGCGGCGGTCCGTCACGTGCGGTGGCCGTGAGTGAGGCCTTGCAAGACTTGGTCGCGCGCCTGGCTGCGCGACTTCAAGAGGAGGCAGAAGCGATCCTCACCAGGGAGCGAGAACGCCATGGGGCCGAACTCCAGCGTCAGCAACAAGCGCTTTCCACCGCCCAACAGGAAGCCGCTGCCCTGGGCAGTCAGCTGCAGCGCACTGAGACCAGCTTGACGCAAGAGCAAGCCGCTCACGCCCTACTTCAGCAGAATCTGCGCGACAAGGTCGCGGAAATCGCCCAGTTGAATGAGCGCATCGCCGGCATGACGGTGCGGCTGGCTGATTACGAGGCGCATACGCGTTCTCTGGAGGACAAGCATGCCCACGCCCGGGAAGCGCTCGAGCACTACCGCGCTTCAACCAAAGAGCAGCGCGAGCAAGAGCTTCGCCGTCACGAGCATCAGATCCAAGAGCTGCAAGTAGCCTTACGTCAGGCCAATGAAGCCTTGGGCGCGAAGAATCAGGAGCTGTTGGTGCTTAACCGCGACAATGGCCAATGGCTGGAGCGCCATGGGCGGATTGAGCGTGAGCTTGTCCAGTTGAGGCAGGTCCACGAAGGCCAACACAGCGAGATCGTGGCGTTGCGCCAGACCGCAACGGACCACATGGCACTGCAGGAGCGCTGGAAGACTGACGTCAAGGCCTTGGATGCCCTGCGCAGCGAGCTAGCTCAAGTCCAAGACACCCTTGCGCAGGAGCGTGAGCGCCGCCAGAGCGCTGAAGCCGATGCGTTGCGTGCCAACGCGCGTCTTGAAGCGCTGGAGCCCCTGCTGAATCAACTGACGCCGGCACAAAATACGGTGAAGAGAACCCGGCGCAGCAGTACGCAGGGTGGGGGAGCGGACTAACGAGGCTACTCGTTTGCCTGCTAGCGGCCGGGATAGCGCTCCCCAGTCCAGTACGCCCATTCCATAGGTACGACCCAGTCTACGAACAGCTTGGCTACTGAGGACTCCGGTGCCAGATGGTAGGGCTTGAACATGCCTTGCTGGGGCGAACTGGTCATCAGGTAGCGCAAGCGCTTCTTGACCTCTTGAAAGATGGCCTCGCGCACATGGGCGCTGTCGTGCACGCCAAGACGCATTGCCACCGACGCGCCTTGGCGTACCGCCGCCCAGCAACAATAGCGCCACTGCGCGATCGGCAGACCCCGCGGTCCGGATTGAAACACGAACCCCACATCACGTGCCCAGCCTGGGTCGAAGTGATGTTTGAGCAATTGCTGCTCTAGAAACTGCTCGGTCTCCCAGAGTGCAAGTTCATCCCACAGCTCTAGTTTTGCGTCCGCCAGTTCTACATCGTGTGCCATATCACCGAGTTGGTCTTCCAGCACCGGGAGCAGGTGCCTGCGCTCGTGGGTAGACCAGGCGAAAGCCCATTGCAGATCTTCGATGGGCGTGACCTCGGCATCGGGTCGGATCTGCCATCGATCCGCTGGCCAGGGAACTTGGATCAGGGCCAAGTCTCGCAAGGCGTCCAGCACCAGCAAGGTGGAGCGGCGTGTGGGCGCCACCGGTATGCGTCGTAGCTGCGCGGCCAGCAGCGCGGCAAGGAAAAGGGTGCCACGAAGCCCCAACGCCTCGATGCTGGCGACCCCAGATGGCGTCATTGACGAGGTTCCGGGCATGCGGGTTCCGGGGGTGAGGGAGCGGCGTGGCTCCTGGCGATGGCAGCGCTACCGGGGTCGCCGGTTGCCTCAAAGCTAAGAATATCTTAGTATGCAAGGCAGGGTACATCCGCCATCCTTATGGGGTCTCCATGGGGTGCGCGCGTGACTTTGTCAGTCGACTCAACACCGACCTTCGCTCGACGCCTCAAACAAGCCCGCCTGCACACGGGCTTGTCGCAGAAGGAGTTGGGCATCCGGGCCGGTCTGGATCCTCACGTGGCCAGCCCCCGAATCAACCAGTACGAGCGTGGCAAGCACGAGCCGAAGCTGGAGACCGCTGAGCGGTTGGCTCAAGCGTTGGGGATCCCCGCCGCGTTGCTGTACACCGATGATGATCTGCTGGCGAAGTTGCTCCTACGCTGGGGCTCGCTCAGCAAGCAGCAGAAGCGCGAGCTGGTGAAGCTGATCGAGAGCACATCCGAGAAGTAGGCCGTACGGTCGCTCACTTTATGGGCAGCACTTCGCTTCAACCCGGCCCTTTGGAGCGCCCCCGGATGGAACACCAGTGGGCGCGGCTAGCGCGACTAACGGGGCGCGGCATCTCAGGCCTGCCTGAGATTTTGTTCACGACCGATACACGCGCGCCTTGTCTAAAGTGATTTACCATGTCGCCCGTGTCAGCCTCCTCACTTCTACTGCGACTGATCCTGATCGCCATGCTCGTGCTTAACGGGGCGTGGTCGGCGTTTGCGTCGGTCAGTATGAATCCGGTGATGGAAGAGCAGGCCAGCGAAGTCGCTGCCGCGGTGCAAGTCGACGAAGACTGCGTCGCCCATCACAGTGCTGAGCATCATCCCGATGCCACATCGATTGAAAAGGCTGGCACTGGGCACGGCGATCATGCCGGCCCCGACTGTTGCAAGTCGTCTGCGTGCCGGTGCGCCTGCGTGCACGCGTGCGCGAGCGCATTGCCTGCGAGCCTGCATGTTTCGGTACAACTGGCCTTGGGCCTGGATGTCATGCCGCTGCCCTTGGGGCATCCGGCGCCTGCCTTGCCTCATCTGATCCGACCACCGATCGGCTAAGCGTCCCTAGGCGCCGCAATGGCGCCGTTGGTGTGGCTTGCATGCCTGTATAGGCCAGCCACCCGCTCTGTACCACCGCCTGCCGGTGGCAACACGACGCTTGGAGCATTTACATGTCGCATGATGATTTTCGTGGTCCACATGGTGGACCGCTGCTGCCTTCGCGGCGGCGATTTGTCCAAGGCTTGGCCTTGGGAGGCGCAGTCGCAGGATTGGGGTTCTGGCCCAAAGCCAGTTGGGCGCTCAAGGGCCCCGGACAAGCCAACGTATTGTCGGGCACCGAGTTTGACCTGACCATCGGCGAGACGCCGATGAACTTCACCGGCAAGACCCGCACCGCGATCACGGTCAACGGGTCCGTTCCGGCGCCGTTGCTGCGGTGGCGGGAAGGCACCACGGTCAACCTGCGTGTCTCCAATGCATTGCCGGCCAACTCCCTCCATGGCACGGATACTTCCATCCATTGGCACGGCATCATTCTGCCGGCCAACATGGACGGCGTGCCGGGCCTGAGCTTTGACGGCATCGGACGTGGTGAGACCTACCACTATAGGTTCACCCTGCATCAGGGCGGAACCTACTGGTACCACAGCCACTCAGGTTTCCAGGAACAAGCTGGGCTTTATGGACCGATCGTGATCGATCCACTGGAGCCAGAGCCTTTCAGCTTCGATCGCGACTACGTCGTGATGCTGAGCGATTGGACAGACCTGGACCCGACGGCCCTGTTCGATCGTTTGAAGAAGATGCCGGGCCATGACAACTACTACAAGCGCACGGTCGGCGATTTCGCGCGCGATGTGAAGCGCAATGGTCTGTCGGCCACGTTGGAAGATCGCAAGATGTGGGGCGTGATGCGAATGACGCCCACGGATCTGTCCGACGTCAACGCCAACACCTACACCTACCTGATGAACGGCACGACCTCTCTGGGCAACTGGACCGGGTTGTTCCGCAGTGGCGAGAAGGTGCGTCTGCGTTTCATCAATGGCTCTGCCATGACGTACTTCGATGTGCGTATTCCGGGGTTGAAGATGACCGTGGTCGCGGCGGATGGCTTGTACGTCCATCCGGTTTCGGTCGACGAGTTCCGCATTGCAGTAGCAGAAACCTTCGATGTGATCGTGGAGCCCTCCGGGCAGGACGCATTCACCATCTTTGCCCAGGACTCCGGTCGCACCGGCTACGTCAGCGGCACGCTCGCCGTGCGCGAAGGACTACGCGCGCCTCTTCCGTCTGTGGATCCCCGGCCGCTGCTGACGATGGCAGACATGGGCATGGATCATGGATCGATGGATATGTCTGGCGGCAGCAAGGGCATGGAAGGCGGCTGTGGTGCAGCCATGGGCATGCCCGGCATGACCCCACCTGCCAGCGGCAATGAGGCCTCGGCCCATGCGGGTCACGCGATGCCTGCCGCCGGCGATGGTGCCATGGCCGGCATGCAGCATGGGGGCATGCAATCACACCCTGCCAGCGAGACCAACAATCCACTGTTGGACAACCAAGCCATGAGCGTGACTTCGCGCTTGGACGATCCGGGCAATGGCCTGCGCGATAACGGCCGTCATGTACTGACGTATTCCATGCTCAAGAGCACCTTTGAAGACCCTGACGGACGCGACCCCGGTCGCGAGATCGAGCTGCATCTGACCGGACACATGGAGAAATTCTCCTGGGGTTTCAATGGTCAGAAGTTTTCCGATGTCGAGCCGCTACGGCTGAACTACGGCGAGCGCATGCGCATCGTATTGGTCAACGACACGATGATGACCCACCCGATCCATTTGCACGGCATGTGGAGCGATGTGGAAGACGATAGCGGCAACTTCATGGTGCGCAAGCACACGGTGGACATGCCGCCAGGCAGCCGACGTACGTATCGCGTGCGTGCCGATGCGTTGGGCAGCTGGGCGTTCCATTGCCACCTGCTCTATCACATGGAAGCCGGAATGATGCGCACGGTGAGGGTCGACGAATGAACATCAATAGACGCAATACCACCCTGACTGCGCTGACCCTGGCTATCTCGCTGGCCCTGGCCAATGCGGCCAGCGCCCAATCCATGCAGCACGGCTCCATGCCGATGGAGCAGGGCGCGCAGACCCAGGCTCAGGATCACTCTGCACATCAGGCGCCGACATCAAAGCCTGCGCCAGCCCCCAAACCTACAACACCGGCCAAGACCAGCGAAGCGACTATCGATCATGCGGCGATGGGCCATGCCGCGCCGCCGGCTCAAGCAGCCGAGCCTGCCATGCAGGGCATGGACCACTCGCAGATGGGGCACAGCTCGCCCGCGAGTACACCTGCAGCGCCCAAAGCGCAGACGCAGCCGATGCAGGGCATGGATCACAGTCAGATGGCACAGCCCGCTGCGTCCGACGCCTCCAGCACGTCCACGCCTGCGATGCAGGGGATGGACCATTCGCAGATGGGCCACGGTTCGCCCGCATCCGCTACGCCAGAAGCTGGCATGCAATCGATGGAGGGCATGGACCACAGTCAGATGGGACATGGGCCTGTCGCACCAACGCAGCCGCGCACCCCGATTCCTGCGGTGACCGAGGCTGATCGTCAGGCGGCCATCGCGCCCGCACACGCGCATCCGGTGCATGACAATTCGATCAAGAGCTACGTACTGCTCAATCGCCTGGAAGCCTGGGATGCCGATCCGGGCACCGGGCTGGGTTGGGAGGGTCAGGGTTGGATCGGTACGGACCTCAATCGCGTCTGGTTCCGCAGTGAAGGCGAACGCACAGATGGTCAGACCGAGTCGGCTGATCTGGAAGTGCTCTACGGCCGCAGTATCTCCACGTGGTGGGATGTGGTGGCCGGTGTGCGCCATGACTTCAAGCCGGGGGCTTCGCAGAACTTCGCCGCTATCGGCGTACAGGGCTTGGCACCGATGAAGTTCGAAGTATCCGCCACAGCCTATCTCGGCGAAGGCGGCCAGACTGCTGCCAATGTCGAGGCCGAGTACGAACTGCTGCTGACCAATCGGCTGATCCTGCAGCCGCTGGTGGAGGTCACGGCGTATGGCAAGAACGATCCATTGCGCGGAATAGGTTCGGGTCTGAGTACCGCTGAGGCGGGCCTGCGACTTCGTTATGAGTTCACCCGAAAGTTCGCTCCCTACATCGGCGTGGTGTACGAGCGTGCGTTTGGCAATACCGCAGACATGCGACGCGAGCATGGCGAGTCTTTTGAAGACACGCGCTTGGTCATCGGCCTTCGTACCTGGTTCTAAGGGGAACTGACAATGAAATCCAACAAAAGGATGTGGGTATGGCTCGGTGCCGGCGTGGGATTGGTTGCGGTCGCGGCAACTGCCACGGTCTCTCTGGGCGTGTACAACGTGGCCGCCGACGATCCGCATAGTCGCCCGGTGTATGCGCTACTTGAAACGGCGCGCGAGCGTTCCATTGAGGTGCGCGCCGCCAAGCTTCAGGTGCCCACGAACCTGGATGATCCTGAGCGTATCCGCCAGGGTGCGGGCAACTACAACGCCATGTGCGTGACCTGCCATCTTTCGCCAGAGGCGGCGGCCACCGAGATGAGCAAGGGCCTGTACCCCGCGCCACCGAACCTAAGCAAACAGTCGGTCGCTCCAGCTGAGGCGTTCTGGGTGATCAAGCACGGCATCAAGGCCAGCGGCATGCCCGCGTGGGGCGGCAGCATGGACGATGAGTTCATCTGGAACATGTCGGCCTTCCTGCAGAAGCTGCCCACGCTGGACAAGGCCGGCTACCAGGCGTTGGTGGCCAGCAGTGATGGTCATTCACACGGCGGCGGTGAGACCGGCGGGCACTCGCACGGCGAGGAAGCGGGTGCAGATCACCATGGCAGCGGTGATGGAGCAGAGATGGGTGATGGCCATGACCAGGGTCATCAAGCCGGTGGCATGGACATGGACATGAGCAAAGCTAAGGAAGGCACCACGCACGTGCATGCTGACGGCAAGACGCACGTGCATGCGGCCGAGCCAGCCAAGCAACCCGCGCAGGCCACATCCGAAGCTGAGCACGATCAGCACTCCTCCATGCCAGCCAAATCAGCCGAGCCAGCTCCCAAGGCCGATGACGGCCACGACCACCAGCATTGATCCCTTCATGGAGCTGCCCCGGCTCCACGCCCGAGCGCCTCGACGCTCGGGCATCTCTTGAGGACGCATGATGAATACTTCTCGCAGCTGTCTCTTTCTGCTGACCACGGCCTTGTCGCTGACTGCATGCGCGCGCCCCGAATCGGCTGTCAGTACAGAGGCGGCATCGGCCGCCCAATCTCCGACAACGTCGGCTGCGCAGCAGGTCGCTCAACCGCAGCGTCCGTTGCCGTTGGTCAAAGTACATAAGAGTGCGACCTGCGGTTGCTGCCAACTGTGGGTGGAGCATCTGGAGAAAGCAGGTTTTACGGTTGAGGTGCACAACAGCGAAGACCTCAACCCGATCAAGGCGCGCTTGGGCGTTCCTTATGGACGCGGCTCGTGCCATACCGCCGAGATCGATGGCTACATCGTCGAAGGTCATGTGCCGGTGCAGGACATCCTGCGCCTGCTTCGTGAGCGCCCGGTAGGCCGTGGATTAGTGCTACCGGGGATGCCCGCCGGTTCTCCTGGTATGGAGATGCCCGACGGACGTGTTCAACCCTATACGGTGGAATTTGTACTGCCCGACGGCACCACGCAGCCTTACGTCCTGCACGGTCAACGCAGCTGACAGTTTGCTCGCGATCCCTTCTTCCAGACCAGAGTGATCCATGTCCCCTCATTCCCACGATGAAGCCGGCAAGGCGATGCCGCAGGGTGCCAGCGATGGTCCAGACTCGGTGCGTGATCCGGTATGCGGTATGCAGGTCTCTGCGGCTAGAACGCCGTACCACGCCCTGCATGGCGGAACGAAGTATCACTTCTGCTCAGCCAAATGCCGAGAGCGGTTCATCACCAATCCCGTCCGCTATACGGACGATGCTCCCCAGCAAGTTGAAGTGACCGCCCCAGCAGCGGTGGCCCAACCCAGCGGTACCCACGCCACGGTCTACACCTGCCCGATGCATCCGCAGATTCGTCAGCCAGGTCCCGGCACCTGTCCGATCTGTGGCATGGCGCTGGAGCCGGAGATGCCCTCGCTGGAGGAGGACGACAATCCGGAGTTACGCGATTTCACCCGAAGGTTCTGGTGGACATTGCCCTTGACCTTGATCGTCCTGGTCTTGGCCATGCTGGGACACCGTCTGCCCGGCTCGTCCACGCAGGCGCGCACCTGGATTGAGCTCGTGCTGAGCGCTCCAGTGGTGCTCTGGGCGGGGTGGCCATTCTTTGAGCGCTGCCTACAGTCCATCGGCAATCGCAGCCCCAACATGTGGACGCTGATCGGCATCGGCGTGGCCGCCGCGTTTGGCTACAGCGTGGTGGCCACCGTGGCACCGGGCCTGTTTCCGGACTCTTTCCGCGAGCATGGACGGGTAGGGGTCTACTTCGAGGCGGCAGCGGTCATCGTCTCGCTCACCCTGCTCGGACAGCTGCTGGAGCTGCGGGCGCGTTCCAAAACCTCGGCGGCCATCAAGTCCCTGCTGGGATTGGCGCCCAAGACGGCTCGCCGCGTCAAACCCGATGGGGGCGAAGAGGACGTTGCGCTGGATCACGTGCACGTGGGTGATCTGCTTCGCGTACGACCGGGCGAGAAGGTGCCGGTCGATGGGGAAGTCATCGAAGGCCGCACCAGTGTCGATGAGTCGATGCTGACCGGTGAACCCATTCCGGTGGAGAAGGCTGTCGGTGATCACGTTATAGGCGCCACGCTCAACGGGACGGGCGCCTTGGTCATCCGGGCGGACAAAGTCGGATCCGGGACGGTACTGGCGCAGATTGTGCAGTTGGTAGCCCAAGCCCAGCGCTCCCGCGCGCCTATGCAGCGTATGGCGGACAAGGTGGCGTACTGGTTTGTCCTGGCCGTGCTGGCCACGGCGGTGCTTACGTTCTTCGGATGGGGTCTGTTTGGACCCGAACCGTCCTGGACCTTTGCCGTCCTCAATGCCGTATCGGTTCTGATCATTGCGTGCCCGTGTGCCCTGGGTTTGGCTACCCCCATGTCGGTCATGGTCGCCACCGGCCGGGCTGCACAGGTCGGGGTCCTGTTCCGCGATGCCCAGGCGATTGAACAGCTACGTCTGATCGACACGTTGATCGTGGACAAGACCGGTACGTTGACCGAGGGACGTCCAGCCTTTCGCGACACGCTTTCCTACGCCGGTTTCGATGCCGATCAGATCCTCAGCTTGGCTGGCAGCTTGGAGCAGGGCAGTGAGCACCCCTTGGCCGAGGCCATCGTGGCTGAAGCCCAGCGACGTGGCTTGAACCTGGTGGCCGCCCAAGATTTCGATTCGCTCACCGGTCAAGGCGTTCGCGGGCGCGTGTCCGATCAGGATGTCGTGCTTGGCAACCAAAGCTTGATGGCATCGGTAGGAGCTGATGTTGCGCCCTTGCAGAGCAGCGCCGAGCGTCTGCGCAAGGAAGGCGCCAGCGTGATGTTCCTGGCGGTCAATGGACGATTGGCCGGCGCCATTGCGGTAGCAGATCCCATCAAAGCCACGACCTTGCCTGCCTTGAACCTGCTACGTGCCGATGGCCTGCACGTGGTGATGGCCTCTGGTGACGCACAGGCGACGGCCGAGGCCGTGGGGCGCACGCTGGGCATCGAGGATGTGCGTGGCGGCGTCAAACCTCAGGACAAGGCCGAACTGGTCCAGCAACTCAAAGCCCAGGGTCGTCGTGTGGCCATGGCTGGCGACGGCATCAACGATGCGCCGGCCCTGGCGGCAGCCGATGTGGGCATCGCGATGGGGACGGGCACGGATGTGGCCATGTCCAGCGCCCAGCTCACCCTGGTCAAGGGTGATTTGAGGCGCATCGTGCAAGCCCGTGCCATCTCGTCTTCGACGGTGGCCAACATGAAGCAGAACCTGGGCTTTGCCTTCGTCTACAACGCCATCGGCGTGCCTATCGCCGCCGGCCTGCTGTACCCCAGCTTCGGCCTTTTGCTCAGTCCGATGATGGCGGCCTTGGCCATGAGCCTGAGCTCGGTTTCGGTGGTCACCAATGCCTTGCGTTTGTCCGGCTCCACCGTTGTTGCCACCTCCCACCCTGACCGCGCCGATGAGCCTGCGCGCGGCCATTCCTGTCACTGATGGCTCATATCCCACAAGGAGTACTGCAATGAAGCGTTATGCCTCCCTCTCGATGATGGCCCTGTTTCTGATGGCGGGCGCGGCCTTCGCCGGCGGCCAGACCACCACGCCCACCACTGACCACGGTCAGCACAAGCCGATGGACCACAAGAAGCAGGAGCATGGTCAGCACAAGCCGGCCGCGGCCGATGCCGATTTCACCAAGCTCGATACCAACAAGGATGGTGCGCTGTCCAAGGAAGAACTGGCCAAGCACAAGCTCGCGCCGCACTTCGGCATGCTTGATGGCAACAAGGACGGCAAGCTGAGCCCGCAGGAATTCGCTGCCGGCAAGGGTATGTAACTGCTATCTCCCCGGGGGCTGGTTCCTTGGCCCCCGGGATTCGGCGATGTTCTGCCATTCCCACGGAGATCGACATGTCTTCTTCGCACGGTAAGCACGAAAGCACGCACACGCAGCATTCAGAGCAACACGCCTCGCACGGAAGTTCCGGTCAGACGCATCAGGGCCACTACGGTCGCCTGCTGCTGATGATGGCCTTGTCGTTCCTGGCCATGTACGCCCTGATGTATGCCATGGTCGATCAGTGGGCCAACGTCTATCACAACGTCAACCAGTTCTACATGGCGGGCCTGATGGCCGCGCCGATGCTGTTGATCGAGCTTTGGCTCATGTCCAGCATGTACCCCGATCGTCGGCGTAATCTGATCCTGGCCGGTGTGACCGTGGCGTTCATGCTGTTCTGCTGGTGGGGAATCCGCACGCAGGCCGCGGTGACAGATCGGCAGTTCATCCGTTCCATGATTCCCCATCATGCCGGCGCCATTCTGATGTGCGAGGAAAACCGCCTGAAGGATCCCGAGCTGGTCAAGCTCTGCCAGGAGATCATCACCTCGCAGAAGCAGGAGATCGCCCAGATGAAACAACTTCTGGCTGAGCGCTCCCGCTAGCTCACTGCCTTTTGCCAGCCGGTATCACCCCACTGAGCCTGCGCGCTGACCATGCGGTGGATCAAGCGCGCAGCCACACGTGCGGTGGCCTGATCCGGATCCAGGGGCGGACACAGTTCCGCCACGTCGACCACACGTACCTTGCCCGAGGCCATGACCAGATCCAGCAGGGCTTCCAGGACCTCCAGACTCACCCCGCGTGGGTTGGGGGCACTCACGCCCGGGGCCACCGCCTGTGGTAGCACGTCCAGGCACAGCGTCAGGTAGATAACGTCAACTGCATCACACCACGCACGCAGAACCTCAGCCTGTGCCTGCCAATTCCAGGTGCACAGCAAGTCATCGGTGAGGTAATGGGCGCCTTCGCGGTTGGCCGTGGCGAATAGACGCGCCGTGTTGCTGGATCGACTTACACCAATGCAGTGATACTGCAGCGGGGTGCTAATGCTGCGGGCATGCTCCAGTGCCTGCAGGAAGGGCGTGCCCGAGCTTGCACTGCCTTGCTCGCGCAGATCAAAGTGTGCATCGAAGTTGAAGATACCGATGCGAGCCTTGGATGCGCCCAGGTGTCCGCGCAGTGCGGCGTAGCTGGCATACCCGATCTCGTGGCCGCCGCCCAGACCAATCACCCAATGCCCCTGATCCAGCAGTTGCTGCGCTCGATGCGAGTAGTGGGCCTGCGCCAGCTCCAATGCCTGATCCGCGCAGGTGATGTCTCCCGCATCGTAGAGCGGAGCGCAGTGGAGCACGGGCAGGTTGGCCAAGGCGTTGCGAAGTGCACCGGGCCCTTGTGCGGCGCCCAGTCGGCCGGCGTTGCGACGAATCCCTTCATCGCTGGCAAATCCCAGCAGGGCAATACCGGGCGCCTCAGGCTGCGGATCCAAGGCCACCCTTTGGTGCCAGCGTTGCGTATCGGCGGTCGCCGGCAGGTCCACGCGTCCGTGCCAAGCCAGATTCACGCGCGCAGATCCTGCAGCGGCCAGTCCAGGAACGCGCGCAAACCGCCCCGCTCGATCAAGGCTTCCATCGCCTGCATTTCCGGGGCCAGATAGCGATCCTCATCGTAGCGGGGTACCTCGCTACGCACCTGCGCATGGACTGCCTCCAATGCTTGCGAAGACACTAGTGGCCGCCTGAACTCGATGCCTTGGCACGCGGCGAGCAGTTCGATGGCCACGATCCGGCGCACGTTGTCGGCCACCTCGCGCGACTTGCGCGCGGCGAAGGTGGCCATGCTGACATGGTCCTCCTGATTGGCCGAGGTGGGCAGGGAGTCCACACTGGCCGGGTGGGAGAGGGTCTTGTTCTCGCTGGCTAGGGCGGCCGCGGTCACGTGCGCGATCATGAAGCCGGAGTTCACGCCCGGATTGGCGACCAGGAAGGCGGGTAACCCGGAGATCGTGGCATCGATGAGTAGGGCGATGCGCCGTTCCGACAGGGCGCCAATCTCGGACACCGCCATCGTCAGCTGGTCTGCGGCAAAGGCTACCGGTTCGGCGTGGAAGTTGCCGCCGGAGATCACCTCGCCGGTGTCGGTGAACACCAGCGGATTGTCGGAGACTGCGTTGGCTTCGGTCAGCAGCACGTGGGCGGCGTGCTGCATGACATCGCGCACCGCCCCCATGACCTGAGGCTGACACCGAAGGCTGTAAGGGTCTTGCACGCGGGTGTCGTTGTGAAGGTGCGATTGGCGAATGGCGCTGCCGGCCAGCAGTCGCTGGTAGTGCGCGGCCACTGCTATCTGGCCGGGCTGGCCACGCACGGCGTGGATGCGCGGATCGAACGGCGCATCGGAGCCGCATGCCGCATCCACGCACATCGCGCCGGTTAGCACGGCGGCCGCGTAGACTTGTTCGGCGGCAAACAGCGCCATCAGCGCAATGCCCGTGGACACTTGGGTGCCGTTGAGCAATGCCAGCCCTTCCTTGGCTGCCAGTCGGATGGGAGCGATCCCGGCGTCTTGCAGGGCCTGGCTGGCCGACAGGATCTGCCCGTCGACGCGTACCTGGCCTTCGCCCATGGCCGCCAAGGTCAGATGCGCCAACGGGGCCAGATCACCGGATGCACCGACTGAGCCTTGGGAGGGAATACAGGGCCAGATCCCGGCGTTGTAGATCGCGATCAGGGTAAGCAGGGTCTGCTCGCGTACACCGGAGTAGCCTCGCGCCAAAGAAGCGATCTTGGTGGCGAAGATCAGGCGCACGCAGGCATCGTCGAGCAATGTCCCCATGCCCACGGCGTGCGAGCGCACCAGGTTGGTTTGCAACTGTTCCAGCTGCTCGCGCGGGATATGGACTTTGGCCAGCTTTCCAAAGCCGGTGTTGATGCCATAGGCCGGCTCGCCGGCGGCCACGATGGCCTGCACGGCCTGCGAAGAGGCGCGGACGTTGTCCCAGCAATCTGCGTCCAAGGCGATAGGATCAGTCCCTTGCGCGATCTGCCGCAGTTGGGCCAACGTCAGCTGGCCCGGTGTCAGGGTAAGCATGCGATTCACTCCAGAATGGCCGGCAAGGTCAGGCCATGCTCACGGGCACAGGCCAGTGCCTGCTCGTAGCCCGCGTCGGCGTGGCGCATCACGCCCGTTGCCGGGTCGTTCCACAGCACGCGCGCCAGCCGGCGATCAGCTTGCTCGGTGCCATCGCACACGATGACCACACCGGAGTGTTGCGAGAACCCCATGCCGACGCCGCCGCCATGATGCAGGCTCACCC
Organism: Pseudoxanthomonas sp. G3; assembly: GCF_057654715.1. Taxonomy (NCBI): domain Bacteria; kingdom Pseudomonadati; phylum Pseudomonadota; class Gammaproteobacteria; order Lysobacterales; family Lysobacteraceae; genus Pseudoxanthomonas; species Pseudoxanthomonas sp. G3. The sequence continues at coordinate 2,047,860 of NZ_CM172805.1, read as the reverse complement.
AGGTGGCACCGCCACTGGTAGCCAGCAGCGCGTTGAGTAGCGGCCAATCCGAGACCGCATCGGAGCCATCGAGCATGCCTTCGGTTTCACGGTTGGGGCTGGCTACCGAGCCGCAGTCCAGGTGATCGCGTCCGATGACGATCGGTGCTTTGAGCTCGCCATTGCGCACCATTTCGTTGAAGGCCAGCGCTGCCTTGTGGCGCTCGCCCAAGCCCAACCAGCAGATCCGTGCGGGCAGACCTTGGAAGGCAATGCGCTCGCGGGCCTGGTCCAACCAGTGGTGAAGATGCGTGTTGTCTGGAAACAGTTCCTTGACCTTGGCATCGGTCTTGTAGATGTCTTCTGGATCCCCGCTCAGGGCCACCCATCGGAACGGGCCCATGCCGCGGCAGAACAGCGGACGGATACAGGCGGGCACGAAGCCGGGGAAGGCAAAGGCATTGTCCACGCCCTGATCCAGCGCCACCTGGCGGATGTTGTTGCCGTAATCGATCGTCGGCACGCCCATGGCGTGGAAATCGAGCATCGCGCGCACATGCGTGGCACACGAGGTTGCGGCAGCCTGCGCCAGCTCGCGTCGCTGACCATCGCCACCGCTGCGGGCCTGTTCCCACTGTGAGAGGGTCCATCCGGCGGGCAGATAGCCATTGATCAGATCGTGCGCCGAGGTCTGATCGGTCACCGCATGGGGGCGGGCGCCGCCACTACGTGCAAGGGCGACGAACTGCGGCAGCAGTTCAGCCGCATTGCCCAGCAATCCCACCGACACGGGGACTGGACTACTTTCAATGATCCGCAAGGCCTGCTCGATGGAGGTTGCCTTGTGATCGACATAGCGCGTGCGGATACGAAAATCGATCCGAGACTCCTGGCACTCGATCACGATGCTGCTGGCCCCGGCCAAGGTCGCCGCCAACGCCTGCGCGCCACCCATACCGCCCAAGCCGGCGGTAAGGATCCACTTGTTCTGCCAGTTGCCACCGTAGTGCTGGCGCCCCAACTCCACGAAGGTCTCGTACGTGCCCTGGACGATGCCCTGGCTGCCGATGTAGATCCAACTGCCGGCCGTCATCTGGCCGTACATCATCAAGCCCTTCTTATCGAGCTCGTTGAAGTGCTCCCACGTCGCCCAATGGGGGACGAGGTTGGAGTTTGCGATCAGCACGCGTGGCGCATCGGGGTGTGTGCGGAAAACACCGACGGGCTTGCCCGACTGGACCAGCAAGGACTCATCGTTCTCAAGCGATCGCAACGTTTCCAAGATGCGGTCAAAGCTTTTCCAGTCGCGCGCAGCACGACCGATGCCGCCGTAGACCACCAGGTCTTCCGGGCGCTCGGCAACATCGGGGTCCAGATTGTTCTGGATCATGCGGTAGGCCGCTTCAGTCAGCCAGCTCTTGCAGTGCAGCTGGGTGCCGATCGGAGCGCGAACGGTGCGCGCAGGGGAAGCGGAGCGTTCCAAGGTATCCATCAAATCCTCAAGGGGTCAGGGGGGCGCCAACCTGGAAGGTGCCCACAAAGCGGTAACGAGATGCCGGGTGAATCAGCCGCACAAAGCTGGCCACCTGTCCGCGCGACCATGTACGTCGGGTCAGCACCAGCAACGGATCGCCTTCGTTGATCTTCAGTTGCGCAGCCAGACGCTTGCTGGCCGTCTCGGCTTCAATCACATGTTCGGCGCGCTCCAGCGGCGCAACGCGCATCAAGTACTGATGCGGAATCTCGGTGTGGAAATCGATGTCCAGGTAATCCGGCGCCACGCTGGGTTGCACAAAGCGATCCTCCAACTGCACGGGCTTGTCATCGCTGTGGTGGAGCAGGCGGCTGTGGAACAGCTCCGTGCCCGGTGTCAGGCCGAAGTTGGTCGTCACACTGGAGCGCGCCTCGACCGTCTCGCAGATCAATACCTGGACCGAGTGTGTCTGGCCGCGGGACTGAATCTCTTCGCGAATGTTGCGCACCTCGAACATCGCCGATTCGGCCTTGGGCCCGGCGACGAACGTGCCCACGCCTTGCACTCGGGTCAGCACGCCGGCATCGGTCAACTCGCGCAGCGCTCGATTCACTGTCATGCGAGACAAGCCGAACTTGGCCGTCAGTTCGTTCTCGCTGGGGACGCGACTGCGCGCGGGCCAGTCGCCGTTGGTGATGTGACGCAGGATGAAGTGCTTGAGCTTCTGGTAGTGCGGCTTGGGTTCGTCCATGGCCCAAGCATTACATGTCTATACAACCAGTCCAACCACTTTCGATGCTGTGCTGCACAAGCAGTTGACACTAAGAATTTCCTCGTGATATTGCTGTGGTATAGACAACCTGCGGGTTCGCCACACGCTCATGCCGTCGCTTCGCGTGCTACTGCGTATGTTCCTGATCCTCGTGCTCTGCGCGGATGGGATCCTGAGCGCGCAGGCCACCACGCGGATGGCCGTGCGGCATATTCCTCCCCCAGGTGCGGTGAATGGCACCCACTCGGTGCACGGCGGCGCGCGTGTCAATGAACGCGCCAAGATTAGTAACGATTGCAACAAAATTCGTCCCGGTGGCAAGCAAGCCGGGCAGGGTGATCAGAACGATCATCAGTGCGACTGCAGCACCACCTCCTGCGACTGCAGCTGTGTGCTCACCTTCTTCGCCGGGCGTGTGCCGGTCATCTTTGCCGCCCAGCACGCCCTGACGAGCACCTACCTACCTACGCCTGAGTTGCCGCCGCTGCGACGACAGGTATCCCGGCTGTTCCGACCTCCCATCGGCTAATGCTGCTTGGTCGCCATTGATTGGCGACGTCTACGCACGCCCTGATGTCGCATAGGCCCCCACGTCTGGGGCACCAGGGTCATACGCATGCATTGCCCTTCGGGGGAGAGAGAACCCATGTACTTCAAGCGCAATCCTTTGGCGGTATCCGTCGGTGCCCTTCTGTGCGCCGGTTTTTCCACGGTGGCTCTGGCTCAGCAGGCTGAACAGGGCGCCACGAGCGAGTCGGCCAAGACGCTGGACACCGTCCAGGTCACCGGCAGCCACATCAAGCGACTGCAGCTCTCCGGTGTTGGTCCGGTCAGCGTGGTGGATGCCGAAGCCATCGAGCGCTCCGGCGCCACTTCGGTGGAGACGCTGCTGCAGCGCCTGCCGGCCTCGGCCGGCTTTGCCGGCAGCCAGTCCAACGCCTACTGGGCCGAGAACGGCTACGGCACTACTCAGGTCAATCTGCGCGGCCTGGGCATTAACCGCACGCTGGTTCTGCTCAATGGTCGTCGTGTGGTCAATGGTGGCACCGGTGCCAACAGCTCGGTGGACCTGAACATCATCCCGGTAGCGCTGATCGAGCGGATCGAGGTCCTCAAGGACGGTGCCTCAGCCATCTACGGTGCCGATGCCGTGGCGGGCGTGGTGAACATCATCACCAAGAAGAACTACGACGGTGCCGAGGCGGCAGTGCGTTATGGACAGACCTTCGAAAGTGATGGCGAAGAAAAGTCGTTCGATTTCGCCTGGGGTATTACGTCAGACCGCGGTTCGTTGATGGCCGGCATCAACTACTCAGAGACCGGCACGGTCAACATGGCCTCACGCGCACCGTGCGGCTTGGGTGAGGTCGACGGGCAACTAGAATGTGTGGGCAGCTCGGCCACCATCGGTGGGCGCGCATTGCTAGCCGATGGCTCGCGCGTGAACTTCAACCAGGATCCCAATGGTGACGGGGATTTCTATGAACCGTATTCGGCGGCCAAACATAACTACAACGGCAATCCCTATCTCAATGCCGTCAACCCCATCAAGCGTTTGAGCTTCAGCCTGTTCGGCGACAGCACCGTGAATGAAACCACGCGCGTGTTCACCGAGTTGATGTTCACCAACCGCCAGTCCGACCAGTTGGCCACGCCCGGCAGCCTGGGTGTCTATCGCCCGATCAACATCGCGGCCAGCCACCCGACCAACCCGACCGGCCAAGACCTGCTGCTGCAGCGCCGCCGGTTGGAAGAGGCCGGCCCGCGCGAGTTCTTCCAGGAAACCAATACCTTCCGCGTGGTCGCGGGCATTGAAGGCCAGTTGGGCATGAACTGGGACTGGTCGGCCGCGCTGAATTGGGGCCGCAACACTGGTGTGGATGGCTCGACCAATGTGGCGAACCTGGACCGGGTGGATGACACGCTCAACACCGCGCTGTGCAGCAACACGCCCGGCGCGGCGATCCCCTGCGGTGACTACCTCGGCTACGGCGACCTGACCCCCGAGGTGCTCAACTACATCCTATACAGGACGCGCGACAACGGCGGCAACGACCAGAAAAGCTTCACCGCCAACATCAGCGGCCAGCTATTCGAGATGCCGGCCGGTTGGGTGGGCTTTGCCTCCGGCATCGAGGTTCGCAAGGAGCGTGGTTGGCGCGATCCCGATCCGCTGACGGTGCTGGGCATTGCCAACACGAACCAACAGGATCCGATCGCAGGTGAGTACACGGCCAAGGAAGCCTTCGCTGAGTTTGCCGTGCCGCTGTTGCAGGACAGCGTGATCGCCGAGAGCCTGACGCTCAATGCCGCGGTGCGTTACTCCGACTACGATCTGTTCGGGGAAGACGTGAACTACAAGGTGGGGCTGGATTGGCAGATCGTGCCGTCCTTGAAGGTGCGCGCCAACTACGCCACGGCTTTCCGCATCCCTAACATCCCCGAGCTGTTTGGTGGCGTGGCCGAGGGCAACCTGACCACGACCGATCCCTGTAGCGGCTGGAGCAGCTTGCCGGCTGATTCGGTAGTGCGTCAGAACTGCCAGGCGTACGGCGTACCGGCGGGCTACGTGCAGCCGGGCAACACGATCCTGACCACCTCCGGCGGTAATCCTGACCTGGAGCCGGAAGACGCCAAGTCCCTGACCGTGGGCGCGGTCTGGACGCCGAGCTTCTTGCCCGGGCTGACGCTGACGGTGGACTACTTCAACATCAAGATCGACAACGCCATCCAGCGCATCGATGGCTCAACCAAGCTGTCGATCTGCTACAACACCCCGGGCTTGGCGCATCCGTTCTGCGGTAACGACAACTTCACCCGCAACCCGATCACCGGTGAAGTGGACTTCCTGTCGTCCCAGCCGGTCAATGCCGCCAACGAGCGGGTACGGGGCATCGACCTGGGTGGTCTGTACGAGTTCGCGGTCGCTGGGTTCGATTCGACTTTGAGTGTGGATGTGTCCTATCTGGACCAGTACGACGTGCGGCCGTTCCCGGGCGCGGAGGTGATCGAGTACGCCGGCAAGATCACCGGTGGCCGTGGCAGCTTTACTCACTGGCGCGCCTTGACCTCGCTGACGATGGAGCGCGAAGCTTGGTCCGGCTCTTACAGCTTGCAGTACATCGGCAAGGCGGATGACATCAACGCCAGCCCCGGCGACATTGGCGATCATGCCCCCAGCGTTACCTACCACAATGTCCAGCTCAAGTACGCACCGAACAAGACCTTCGATGTGTCCTTCGGCATCGACAACCTGTACGACAAGAAAGCCCCGTTCATCCAGAGCTACACCGACGCCAATACCGACACGATGACGTATGACCTGCTGGGTCGTCGTTGGTATGCACGCGTGGGTTACCACTGGTAAGGCCCGCTTCACCTGCTCCCGTCCGTGTGACGGGGGCAGGTGTCGTCTTCCTGTCGAACGAGATCACTATGAAATCGGCTTTCTGGGCGCGTAAGGCCCACAAATGGATTGGCCTGATCATCGGCGTGCAAGCGCTGCTGTGGATGATCAGCGGCGTATACATGACGGTCATTTCCTTGGACATCATCCATGGCGATCACCTAGCCCATGCGCATCAGCAACCGCTGGTCGCACCCACGCACTTGTCAGGTGAGGAGTTGCAGCGCCGCTACCCGGGCATGACCCAGGTCAAGCTCAAGCGCCTGCTAGAGCGGGATGTCTATGAGATCCATGCCCACGACAAGATCTACCTGCTCGACGCTACGACCGGCCAGGTGCTCTCGCCGGGCGATCAGCAAATGGCGATCGCGCTGGCCAAGGCGGTGTACCAGGGCCAAGCGCCGGTAGCCCGGGTTGAATGGGTGACGCAGGCGCCGCAGGAAGTCGCCACGCGTCCGGTTCCAATGTGGGCCGTGCACTACGCCGATGCCGGTGAAACGACGTTGTACTTCTCGCCCTATAGCGGCGAGTTGCTGGCGCGGCGGCACAGCCTGTGGCGTTGGTTCGATTTCCTGTGGATGTTCCACATCATGGACTACGAGGCGCGCTCGGACGTCAATAACACCCTGTTGCGCGTGGCCTCGGCGGTCGGACTGGTGTTCGTGCTCAGTGGCGCCTGGCTGTTGTTCTACAGCTTCCGCAGGAGGGCCGCAGCATGACGCCCTGGATGAGAACGCTGCACAAATGGGTCGGCTTGATCATCGGCCTGCAGTTGCTGCTTTGGATGGCCAGTGGCGTGATGATGAGCTGGCTGGACCACGATCAGGTGCAGGGCCATCAGTTCCAGGCCCACGCGCAGGCCGCGCATGACTGGCCCGCCAACGCCCGATCACCGGCCAGCTTTCTGGGTAGCAACAAGAAAATCAGCCGCGTGAGTTCTGGCTGGCTGTTGGACACGCCGGTGTACCAATTGGCCGATGCGCAAGGTGTCACCTTGGCCAACGCCGTTACGGGCCAGCCGATCCCCTTGGATTCGGCCTGGGCCACCCGCCTGGCTCAGGCCTCCTACACCGGACCGGGCACGCTGAAAGCGCCGCGCCTGTTGGAGTGGAGCGGGGAGGTGCGCGATCACGAGGGGCGTCTGTGGCGTGTGGACACCGATGACACGCAGGACACCACGGTGTACCTGTCTGCCCAGACGGGCGAAGTGCTCTACCACCGCAACAAGACCTGGCGTCTATTCGATGTGTTCTGGATGTTGCACATCATGGACTACACCGGGCGCAAGAACTTCAACAACCCGTTGGTGGTCACTGCCGCGATCGGCGGTCTGTGGTTGGCCCTGACCGGGATCTGGCTGCTGTTTGCCAGCTTCCACTGGAGCGAGTTCGTGCCGCGCCGCTGGCGTCCGGCCCGCGAGTTGTCGGTATTCGGTCCGGACGGGACACGGCTGCGCACCGTACGAGCGTCGGCAGGCGACAACGTCTACGTCTCGCTGGCACGCGAGGGCGTGCAACTGCCGTCTAACTGCGGAGGAGGGCAGAGCTGTGGCCTGTGCGAGGTGCGCTTCCGCGGCGCGGCACCCAAAGCCACCGCGGCAGATCGCGCCCACCTGGGCGCCAGCAAGGTCAAGATGGGCTATCGCCTGGCCTGCAACCTGGCCGTGACGGAAGACACCGATGTCGAGGTGGCTGGCGGGGCCAGCCTGTGGACCGAGTATGGAGCCACCGTGGAGCAGGTCACGGCGGTGACGCCTTTCCTGCGCGAGATCGTGCTCAAGCCCGATGAGGCCCCCGGTCCGGAATATCAACCTGGCGCTTACTTGCAGGTGCATGTGCCCAACTACGAGGTCCCGGTGCACAAGCTCGTGCGGCCCGAGCACCACCATCAGGAGTGGGCAGGCGTGGACCTGCCCGAGAAGTTGGTCAATCGCGAGCCGGTACGCCGGGCCTACTCCTTGGCCTTGCCCATTGATCAGGCGCAGGGTCGTCTGACGTTGCTGGCGCGCTTCAGTCCCGGCAGATCGGACAAGAAGCGGCAACCGCCGGGCAGGGGATCGACCTATCTGTACACGCTATCACCGGGGGATCGGGTTTCTTTCAGCGGCCCCTTCGGCGACTTCGCGCTCAAACCCCACGGGCGGGAGAAAGTGTTCATCGGCGGCGGCGCTGGCATGGCGCCGCTGCGCGCGATGATTCGGACGCTGTTGGCGGGGCAGGGTGGTGAGCGGATCCACTTCTGGTATGGCGCGCGCAGTCTCAAGGAAGCGCCCTACATTGAGGAGATGGAGCGCCTGGCCCAGCAGCACGAGAACTTCAGCTGGCACTTGGTGCTGTCGGATGAAGCGCAGAACGACGATGCGCTCTTGAGGGGTCTGGTTCACGAAGTGGCCCACGATCGTCTGCTCAAAGCCCATCAGGCCTTGGCTGATTGCGAGTTTTACCTGTGCGGACCGCCGGCCATGCTCAAGGCCACCCGAGAGCTACTGAGCAGGCTGGGGGTACCCGACAGCCAGGTGGCGTACGACGACTTCAAGATCTGATCCCAGCGCCCGCCGGCCAAGCAGGCCGGCGGGCGCTGCGGTGTACCGGATTTCCTGACCGCGCTCGTCCCAGTGAATGGACGTGCTTGAGCCTGCCCGATGAATCAGCGAGTACCCTGGTGACCACCGCACTGGATGAGTGGTTCATCGCCCATGTCTTGCCGCTGGAAGGCTTGATCCACGCCTTTCTGCGCCGGCATGGGCATGAGGACAGCGAGATTCCTGATCTTCGGCAGGAGGCTTACACACGCATATACGAAGCCGCGCGTCGGGGTCTGCCGTCGCAGGCCAAACCTTTTGTCATGACCACCGTACGCAACCTGCTCATTGATCGCATCCGCCGCTCACGCATCGTGTCCATTGAAGCCATGGCCGATGTCGAGCAGGCGGTGATGCAGAGCGATGAGGTGACGCCGGAGCGGCATCTGGGCGCACGCGATGAGTTGCGGCGCCTCCAGCAAGGCTTGCAGAAACTGCCCGCCAAATGCCGGCAGATCGTCGAGCTTCGCAAGATCTACGGCTTGAGCCAACGCGAAGTGGCCAGCCGCCTGGGGATCGCCGAAGATACGGTGGAGCGCCAGACGTTGTTGGGCATGCGCGCATTGGCGGACTTCATGCTTGGCGGTACCGGCAAGATTCAGCGCCCGGCCCGGCGCTTCAACAAGGAACGTTCGCACCCATGAGCCCGCACAACGACATCGAACAAGTTGCTGCGCAGTGGATCAATCGCGCCGAATCTTCGCAGTGGACCGCGCAGGACCAGAGGCAGCTTGATGCTTGGTTGGGGCAGGATACGGCCCATCGTGTGGCCTGGCTTCGTTTGAAGTCGGTGTGGGATCGAGCCGATCGACTGGCGGCCGTGCGCGGCGTGCAATCACCTCGCACGCGGCGTTGGGCCTCACCGGTGCGTTGGTCAGTGGCCGCGGCGGTGGCAATGCTGGCCGTACTGCTGAACATGCCCTGGTGGGGGCCGGGTACTCGCTACACCACCGAGGTTGGGGGGCGGGAAGTCGTGGCCTTGTCGGACGGTTCGCGGGTGGAACTGAATACGCACACCGAGCTCCGCGCGCAGGTGGATCCCTCGCTGCGCCATGTATGGCTGGACAAAGGCGAAGCCTTTTTCGACGTAAAGCCAGACCCTGCGCATCCGTTTGTGATCCATGCCGGCGACCACAAGGTGGTGGTCTTGGGAACGAAGTTCTCCGTCAGGCAAGAACGCGAGCGCCTGGAAGTGGCGGTGCTGGAGGGCAAGGTGCGCGTCGAGCCGATGGTGGCCAAGCCCGGCCGCCCGCCCGTGATCGTACAGGGCGGCGGTTTGCTGTACAGCAAACCGGCCGGCACGCTCGTAGCGGTGAATGCGCAGGACAAGGTGCGGCGATCCCTGAGCTGGCGCCATGGCACATTGGAGTTCGATCAATCCACCTTGGCCGATGTGGCAGCCCAGTTCAATCGCTACAACGAAAAGCAGCTGGTGCTGATGGATCCGGAAACCGCCCACATGCGCGTGGGTGGCAGCTTCGATGCTGCCGGGGTGGATGCCTTCGCGCGACTGCTGGCCACGGGCTTCAATCTGCGCGTAGAGACACACGGCGATCAGATTCGTGTCTCGCAACCGCATTGAATCGCCTACAGACATCAATCTGAAATATTTCATACCGGAACTGCGTCGCCATCTCGTCTCAGACATAAGGCCGATTTGCGCCGACCTGGGGAAAATGCATGGCACGTACGAAAGTGGCGAGGACAGCGTTGGCTGTCATGTGTGGTCTGGTCATCGCGGCCTCAGCCGCAGCACAAACAAGCACCTTTGATATTCCAGAAGGGGATCTGAAGGTCGCGCTGGAGGCCTATGCCAGGCAGTCGGGCGTTCGTCTGGTCTACCTGAGCGAAGACGTGCGCGATCGGCGTACCTCCGGGGCGCGCGGTGACATGTCCCAGGACGCGGCGCTGAACCGTCTGCTGGCGGGCACTGGGTTGACCGTCAAGCGGGATCAAAGTGGCGCATTGGCCATCGTCCGCGAGGCGGCAAATGCACCGGCGCCCAGTACCCGCAGCACACCATCTTCCAGCCTAGGGCAAGCCGGCTCCGACACGTACGCCTCCACCGTCTCCGGCGGCGCCGACGCCTCCACGACGTCGACCACTGCACCCACCACCTTTGATGCGGTCCAAGTAACTGGCAGCCATATCAAGCGTGCCCAGATGTCCGGCGTGGGACCCACTACCGTCATCGATGCTGAAACCATCCAAAGCTCCGGCGCCGTGTCCGTGGAAACACTGTTGCAGCGCTTGCCTGCATCGGCCGGCGCGGCCGGCTCGCAATCCAACAACTTCTGGACCGGTAACGGTAACGGCACCACCCAGATCAACCTGCGTGGCTTAGGCGTAAACCGCACATTGGTGCTGCTCAACGGCCGGCGCGTAGTCAATGGTGGCACCGGCGCCAACAACTCGGTGGATCTTAACGTGGTGCCCTTGGCCCTGGTTGATCGCATCGAGATCCTAAAGGACGGCGCATCTGCCATCTACGGTGCCGATGCCGTAGCCGGCGTGGTGAACATCATCACGCGCAAGGAAATGGATGGCGTGGAGCTGTCCACCCGCTATGGCCAAACCTTCAAAGGTGATGGCGAGATCGGCTCGTTCAACTTGGCCTTCGGCACCACGGGCGAGCGCAGCTCGATGTCCGGTGCGCTGACCTATGCCGAGAGCGGCACCATCACCATGGCCTCGCGCGCGCCGTGCCCGCTGGGCGTAGTGGCGGGCACGCTGCAGTGCGTGGGCAACTCATCCACCATCGGCGGTCGTGCACGCTTGGCCGATGGCCGGGTAGTCAACTTCAATCAGGATCCCAATGGAGATCCGCGCTCTTACGAGCTCTACGATCCCGCCAAGCACAACTACAACTACAACCTGCTGCTCAATGCCGTCAGCCCGATCAAGCGCATTGGCCTGAGTGGCTTTGGCCAGTTCGACCTGACTGAGAACACGCGCCTTTTCACCGAACTGATGGCGACCAATCGCCAGTCCAACCAGCGTGCCTCGCCCAACACCCTGGGCGTCTATCGCACGATCCGGATTGCTGCCACCAATCCGACCAACCCCACTGGCCAAAACCTGACCTTGGAGCGCCGTCGGCTGGAAGAGGCTGGAGCGCGCATCACCGAGCAAGAGGTAGACACGTTCCGCACCGTGCTAGGGCTGGAAGGGCAGTGGGGCGATAACTGGGCGTGGAATGTGGCGTTGAACTGGGGGCGCAATTCGGCCACCGACAGCTCGACCAACATTGCCAACCTGGATCGGGTAGAGAACACTCTCAACACCAGCCTGTGCAGCAACACCCCGGGCGCTGCCACTCCTTGCGGCAACTATCTGGGCTACGGCAATCTGACGCCTGAAGTGCTGGACTACATTCTGTTTACCCAGCGTGGCTCGGGTGGCAACAGCCAGCAGGGCTTTAGCGGCACCATTTCCGGCGCCCTGTTCGATCTGCCCGCCGGCAGCGTCGCCTTCGCCTCGGGCGTGGAGTTTCGCAAGGAACGCGGTTGGCTGTATCCGGACCCGCTGGTGGTCAACGGCAGCGCCAACATCGTGCGTCAAGATCCGATCGAAGGCGAGTACTCGGCCAAGGAAGCGTTCGTGGAGTTCGCTGTCCCGCTGTTGCAGGACATTCCGCTGGTGGACTACGCCACCTTGAACCTGGCCGGCCGCTATTCGGACTACGACCTGTTCGGCAGCGACACCAACTACAAGGTGGGGTTGGATTGGCAGGTGGCCGAACCCCTGAAGATTCGTCTCAACTACGCAACCGCTTTTCGTATCCCCAGCATTCCGGAGTTGTTCGGTGGCATCGGCCAAGGCAGCCTGACTACGCTGGACCCGTGCAGCAACTGGAGCACGTTACCGGCCGACTCGGTCATTCGGGCCAACTGCCAAGCCGCGGGCGTGCCGACCAACTTTCGTCAGTTGGGCAACACCATCCTTACCACGACCGGCGGCAATCCCGACCTCAAGCCTGAAGATGCGCGGACCTTCACGGCAGGCTTTGTGTGGACCCCAGGGTTTGCGCCGGGACTGACGCTCACGGCCGATTACTACCGTATCCGCATCGAGAACGCGATCCGTAGCATTGAAGGCTCGGTCAAGCTGCGTGCGTGCTACACCACTCCGAACCTGGCCCATCCGTTCTGCTCGCCGGCCAACTTTACCCGTGATCCGGTCACCGGTGAGGTCAACTACCTCTCGTCCCAGCAGGTCAATGCGGCCAGCGAGGAATCCGAAGGCGTGGATATCGGCGTGCTGTATCAGTTCGATCTGGCCGGCTGGCAGGCCAGCGCGAGTCTGGACGCCTCGTATCTTGAGCGTTACGACGTCACTCCCTTCGCCGGTGCCACCACCATTGAGTACGCCGGCAAGATCACCAGCGGCTTGGGTAGCTACACCCAGTGGCGTGGCTTGGGCTCACTGCGCATGGGCAAAAACCGTTGGACCGGCGTCTATTCGGCGCAGTACATCGGCAGCGCGGACGACATCATCGCCGTGCCCGGCACTATCGGCTCGCATGTGTCCAGCGTGGTGTACCACAACCTGCAACTGAGCTACGGCATCAAGAAGAAATGGGACATCTCCGCTGGCGTTGAAAACGTGCTCGATAAGAAGGCGCCGTTCGTGCAGAACAACCCCAACGCCAACACCGACACCATGACGTACGACTTGCTGGGTCGTCGCTGGAATGTCCGCTTTGGTTACCACTGGTAAGCCACGATCCCAAGGAGCTACACATCATGAGAAACACGCAACTATCCGCCGCACTAGTGCTGTTCGCGGTGGCCGGCAGCGCCGGCGCGCACGACCTGTTTGTCGCTTTCTCCAAGCCCGGCACCGCAGCGGGCGAGGCGAACACCGCGTTGGTGAACAATGGCACCTTCGATGAAAGTGCAGGTGCAGTCACCCGAGCGCGTCTACAGGACGTTTCGCTGAGTCAGGGCGGCGCTAAGGCTGCCCCGGACTTGGCCAGTTGGAAAGAGGTCGGCAAGCAAAGCCAGCTCACCGTGCATCCAGCGGGCGAGGGCACCTATCTGCTGGGTGTCTCGACGATGGCTTCCACTAGCACCCGTACGGCCAGCGAGTTCGGCAAGTACCTGGAGTTGGAAGACTTGCCCGATACCCTGGCCACCTATGATGCGAGCAAGTTTCCCAAAGGGGTCACCTATAGCTATACCAAGCATGCCCGTGCCATTGGACAGGTGGGCACGAAACTGACCGACGACTTCGCTGCCTCCCTGGGCTATCCGTTGGAGATCCGCTTGGCCCGCAATCCTGGAAGCGTGAAGGTCGGCGAACAGCTGTCGTTCCAGGTGCTGCAGCAGGGCACGCCAGTGCCCAACCTACGCGTGTACGTCGGTCATCGTGCTGACGCACCGGTCAAGGGTGGGCACGGTAGCGCTACGCTCCTGCGCACCGATGCCCAAGGCCAAGCCAGTTTCCAGGTGACCACCGCCAAGACCTGGTACATCCACACCAATCACATGGTGCCCTCTACACAAAAGGGTTTGGATTTTGTGTCGGATCGGGCGTCGCTGAGCTTTGAGATTTCCCCGCACGCCGGGCACTGATAAGTAAGCACGTAGGCGGTACTCTCCCCTTTGACGCCAGTCATGACTTCTTCCATGACTGGCGTCTTTTTGTGGGGACGGACCTCAAGTGCTCAGTCTGTCTCTCATTGGTCGCCCCGCGCCGCGCGCAATCCACGTCGCCGCACCAGATAGAACGCTGCGGGAATCACTACCATAGAGAGCACCGGTGCGGTGAGCATGCCACCCAGCATCGGCGCGGCGATACGTTGCATGACCTCCGAGCCGGCACCGGCACCGACGAAAAGCGGAAACAACCCGGCCAGGATGACGGCTACCGTCATCGCCTTCGGGCGCACCCGCTGCACGGCACCTTCGTAGATAGCCTCTTGCAGGGTAGACACATCTTCCGGCGCACCGCCGGCCAAGCGCTGCTCCCAGGCATGACGCAGGTACAGCAGCATGATGACGCCGAACTCAGCCGCAACGCCGCCCAGGGCGATGAATCCGATCATGCTGGCCACCGAAATCGCATGGCCCAGCCCCCAGATCAACCAGAAACCGCCCACCAACGCCAAAGGCAAGCTGAGCAGGATGATGGATACATCGCTAAGCCGGCGAAACACCATCCAGATGACCAGGAAGATGATCGCCAACGCCGCGGGCACCACCCATTGCAGGCGTGCCAGTGCCCGTTGCAGATACTCGTACTGCCCCGACCAGGCCAGACCGTAGCCGGCAGGCAAACTCACCTGGGTCTGCACCGCGGCTTGCAGGTCTTGGACCACCGATCCTAAGTCGCGATCGGCTACATCCACGTAGATGTAGCCCACCAACCGGCCGTTATCGCTCTTGAGCATTGGCGGGCCTGGGCTGATTGACAGCTCCGCCACCTGGCTCAAGGTCAGTTGCACACCGCCTCGCGCAATCAGCGGCAGATCCTGCAAGGCCTGCAACGAGTCACGCTGGCCACGGGGGTAGCGCAAGACGATGGGATAACGTTCGCGCCCCTCGATCGTTTCCCCGATTGGATCACCGCCAACGACCGTGGCAATCAGTTGATGGAGTTGGCCTTGAGTGAATCCATAACGTGCAGCGATTTCCGGGCGCACCTGTACATCGACATAGCGCCCACCCGTGACGCGTTCGGCCAGTGCCGAACTCACGCCGGGCACGGTCTTGGCCACCTGCTCGATCTGCTGGCTCAGGCGCTCGATCTGCTCCACATCGGGTCCGGAGACCTTGATCCCAATCGGGCTCTTGATGCCGGTGGCCAACATATCGATGCGATTGCGAATGGGCGGGACCCATAGGTTGGTCAGACCGGGAATCTTGACCGCTGCGTCCAACTCCTGGCGCAGCTTTTGAGGGGTCATGCCAGGGCGCCATTGATCCCGCGGCTTGAAGGTCACGGTGGTCTCAAACATTTCGATCGGGGCCGGATCGGTCGCACTTTCGGCACGGCCCGCCTTGCCGAACACGTGCTCAACCTCCGGTACGGTCTTGATCATCCGGCCCGAGAGCTGGAGCAACTGACGGGCCTTGTCGGCGGACAAGCCGGGCAGGGCCGTGGGCATGTACAGCAGGCTGCCTTCTTCCAAGGGCGGCATGAACTCACTACCCAACCGGCTAAAGGGGATCAAGGTGAGCACTAGCAGCAGGCCGCTGAGCAGCAAGGTGACAGCGGGATGTTTGAGGACCCACAGCAGGATGGGCCGGTAGCCCGCGATCAGGATGCGATTGATGGGGTTCTGCTGTTCCGGGCGGATGCGGCCGCGGATCAGGTAGCCCATCAAGACGGGGATCAAGGTCACCGACAACCCTGCTGCGGCGGCCATCGCGTAGGTCTTGGTGTAGGCCAGAGGCGAGAACAATCGCCCTTCCTGCGCCTGCAGGGCAAAAACCGGCACGAAAGACAGGGTGATGACCAGCAAGCTGGCGAACAGGGCCGGTCCGACCTCGGCCGCCGAGCGGGCCATCAACTGCCAGCGCTCCTCACCCTGAGGTTCCCGGCCGTGCGCCTCCCGCCAGTGCTCCAGATGCTTGTGTGCATTTTCGATCATCACCACCGCTGCATCGACCATCGCACCAATGGCGATGGCGATGCCGCCTAATGACAGCAAGTTGGCGGAGATCCCCTGGGCGTGCATCACGATGAAGGCCGCCAGGATACCCAAGGGCAGGGTGATGACGGCCACCAACGCCGAGCGTAGGTGCCACAGGAACAGCAGGCATACCAGCGCTACGACCAGGAACTCTTCGCCAAGCTTGTGGGTGAGGTTGCGTACCGCATCCTGGATCAGCTCGGAGCGGTCGTACACCGGCACCACTTCCACGCCCTCGGGCAAGCTGGATTGCAACGCCTGCAGTCGCGCTTTGACGTTCCGAATGGCCCCCAAGGCATCCTTGCCGGTCCGCAGGACGATCACGCCGCCGGCCACCTCACCTTGACCATCCAACTCTGCGATACCACGACGGAAGACCGGCCCGCGACTGATCGTGGCCACCTCGCCGAGCAGGACGGGGATGCCGTCGTTGCCGGTTACCGGCACCTGTTCGAACGCCTCCTGTGTCCGCAGGTAGCCTTCGCTACGCACCATCAGTTCGGCTTCGCCTTGTTCGATCACCGAGCCCCCGGTAGCGCCGTTGGCCGCATCCACCGCCTCGATGAGCTCGGCCACCGTCAGTCCACGGGCCGCCAACGCCTGCGGATCGGGCTGGATCTGCCAGGCGCGCACCGCACCGCCCACACTGGCTACTTCAGCCACGTCCGGCACGGTTTTTAGCTCATAACGAAGAAACCAGTCCTGCAACGCACGCAGCTGCCCCACATCACGTTGACCGGTCCGATCCACCAAGGCGTACTGGTAGATCCAGCCTAGTCCTGTCGCATCAGGACCCAGCGCCGGATTCACATTCGGCGGAAGTCGATCGCGTACCTGACTCAAGTACTCGAGCACTCGAGAGCGCGCCCAGTAAAGATCAGTGGCATCGTCAAACAGGATGTAGACGAACGAATCACCGAAGAAGGAGAAGCCGCGTACCGCCTTCACGCCCGGGACGGACAACATCGTGGTGGCCAACGGATAGGTCACTTGGTCTTCGATGATGCGCGGGGTTTGCCCCGCCCATTGCGTGCGGATGATGACCTGGGTATCCGACAGGTCCGGCAGCGCATCCAGCGGCGTGTTCTTTACCGACCAGATACCGACCACCGCCAGCAGCGCGGCGGCAACCAGCACCAGCACGCGATTGGCAATGCAAGCATGGATCAGGCGCGCAATCATGGTGTGCCCTCCATCGCTTCGGACATGACCTCGCTTGCCTGGCAATCAGCGGCTGCGGCGGGGCCGAACTTGGGTACCAACTGCATATCCATGAACGGTGACTTGCCCGGCTTGTCGAAATGCTTCTCCGGCACCATCGGGTCATACCAGTACTGCACCGGGCAGCGCGGCGGCGTAGAGGTGGAGGTCCCTGGCGCGACAGGCGCAGGCTGTCTGGACGGTGACGGCACGACAGTGCGAGGGTCGTGCCCGGCGTCATGGCGCTCGTGCACACCTGATGCGCTGGCAGGGCTTGTCGGTTGTGCAGCGCCCAGGCGCTCCAACGCACCCGAGAGACTGGCTTCAGAGTCGAGCAGGAACTGACCCGAGACGACCACGCGTTCACCACCGGCCAAGCCTGCCACGATCTGCGTGCGCCCTTGCACGCTACGTCCGACACTCACCCGCACCGGCCGGAAGCCCCCGTCCGGATCCTGCACGATGAGCCGGCTGTCCCGCCCGGTGGCGATCAGCGCCTCCGTGGGAACGACTGGCAGGGCCTGCTCGGCATCGGGCTGCACCAGAACCTCGGCGAACATGCCCGGCACCAGCCGACGCTGCGGGTTGCGCAGCACAATTCGCGCCCGCTGCGTACGACTAGCCATGTCGACCTGGGGAAGCAACGCCTGGATCTGTCCGACAAAGCGCTCTGCCGGCCAGGCACTGACCGTGGCCTGCACTGAGGTCCCAGGCCGCAAGGTGCCCAGCGCTGCCTGGGGCACCGAGGCCTCCAGCCACAGCGTGTCCAGCCCATTGATCTTGAACAGTGGCGTACCGGGCATCACCGTCTGTCCCTCGCGTGCCAGAATCTCGGTCACGACACCACTGTGGTCTGCGCCAAGGACGACGCCATTTCTGGCCGAGGCGCCAGAAGGAACACCCAACGAACGCAACCGTTGTTGCGCCGCACCGTGTAGCTCACGCGCACCCGCGGACTGAGCTTGGCTCAGGGCATGTGCTTCGGCGATGGCAGCGTTCCATGCCGGGGCCTGCACGGTGGCCAGCGCTTGACCACGACGAACCTCGGTAAACGGCGCCTTTACCTGCACGTGGGTGATCAAGCCTTCCATGCGCGCACTGACCACGGTTTCCTGGGTCAGATCCCACGTCAGTGTGCCCGGCACGCGTACGGCACTCCCTAGTGACTCTACCGTCACTTCCTGAGTGCGTATGCCCACGTTCTGCTGCAGGCGCGGATCGATCTGCGTTCCGCCCCCCATGGCCTCATCTGCGTATTTGGGCAGCAACTCCATATCCATGAACGGAGATTTGCCCGGCTTGTCGAATCGCTGCTCCGGCGCCATGGGGTCGTACCAGTACAGCACCTTGCGTGCTTGATCTGCGCCGCTCGTGCCGGTGGGCGGGGTGGTATCAGAGGTTCGAGTCATCCAGGCGTAGCCGCCGGCAAAGCCGAGCGCCAGCAACCCGAGGGCCACGGCGAGCTGTGTGAGACGCGTCTTGGTCGGGCTCATGGCGTGTTCTCCTCATGGGGCAGCAGATAGGCCAGTGCCGCCCAGGCACGGCCCTGTTCGCCCAGCAGACGGGCGTTCTCCAGTTGCAATTCGATCTCATCGCGCCGCGCTTCCAGCCACGGCTGCAGGTCGGCACCGGCGCCGTAGGCGGCCAACGCCGTGCGTGCGCGATCGCGCGCCAAAGGCAGGCTCTGCGTGTTCTGACGCTCCAACTGGCCGGTTAACCCGCGCCATCGCGCTATCGCGCGTTGCACCGACTCGGCTTGGATGCGCCGGGCCTCATCGCGCTCTGCGGACACCGCCTCCAGCTCGGCCCGCCGTGCCGCGATGCCTCGTGCTTGGCGGTTCTTCTGGAACAGCGGCAGGCCCACACCCACTTCCACCATGAGCATGTCGCTACGCGCCATGCCGTCGGGTGCGCGCTCGCGACGTCCGTAGGTGAGCTCCACACTCCAATCCGGGCGGGTTTCGGCCACGGCCGCATCCACCTGGGCCTGGGCTAAGCTCTGGCGTGCCTCCCAGCCCAGTAGTGGCGTGTGCTGGTCCAGTTTGGCCAGCAGTTGGGTGGGCTCCAATGGCAACTGCGAAAAATCCGGTGCCGCACCACTGGCCAAGATCGCCTCTGGTGCAATACCCAACCACCGCGCCAGGCCGGCCTGCGCGGCGGCGTGCTCCGCATGTTCCTGCTCCAGGCGATTGTCCAACTGCAGTAGGGCGGCCTGGGCGGCAAGCACATCACTGGCCCCGGCCGTGCCGCCTGCCAAGCGAGCACGCGCCGCACGCTCGGCTATACGGGCCGGCTCGCGCAGACCTTCCAACGCATCCACGGCTTGCTGCGTACTCCACAGCTCGATCCAGGCCAGCGCGGCCGCTTGGGCCACCATCTGCTGTTCGGCCATCGACAGTGAGCGCGCTTGCGCCAGCGTCGCTTGCGCCAGCGCTTGCTCGGCACGTCGTTTCGCACGCGCAGGAAACTCCTGCATCAGACCGATTTGCTGGGTGGTCATCTCATCGGCCCGCAAGCTGAAGGCATCGGGTCCGCTGACGGGCCAGTTCGCCAGCCCCACGATCAAACGTGGGTCGGGAAGCGCGCCAGCACGCGCGGCTTCTTCGGTACTGGCATCGATCTGGGATCGGCGCACCTGCAGGGTTGGGGCGTTAGCAAGCGCCCGTTGTAGGGCTTCTGTGTAGCTGATCGGGATAGCGGGCGGTGCCGCCAGCACAGGACCACTGAGCGCCAGGGCAAACACGAACCCACACGCCATCCTGCGCCTTGCACGCAAGAAGAAAGACATCTCCATAAGACCTCCGGACAAACGACAACGAGCGCGCTGCAACGCATGCAGCACGAGCACGGGTCAATCCAGGAGGGGGCTTAAATCAGCAGGCTACAGAAGCGCTGCAGGGGAGGCGGATCGGACACGCACACCGGAACATCCCGATAGAACTGCGCGTGTACCGGTGGCAACAGAGCCTGCACGAGCGCGAAGGCGGCCAGCGCGGGCTGGTAAGGCACTTGAGGGGCCTTCGCATCGGCCGTGGCGATGTGATCGCGCTGGCAATGCTGGTCGCACAACGCCGGAGCATCGGGATCCGGCGCGGACATCTCTTCGCAACCGACCATCAGGGTCGCTTGTCCAGCTTCCACCGATTCCAGCGGACAGGCGTAGGCCACCAGCGCCAGTTGCTGCAGCAGCAGCGCCCACAGTCCCAGCCATGCCAGTCGGGCACGAGAACGGGGTCGCCGCCATCGCCTCAGCAGCTTCACCATGACAGCTCCCGCACGCCCGCAGCAGCGCCTGCGGACGCTGGGCAGATCAGGGCAGGGGACGTGCGAGCTCTCATGATGGCCAGTCTAGCCCTCTTGGGGCCGACTGGCATTGATCAGGATCAAGCCCTCGCGCGGACTCAGCGGTGGCATCCGCCACAGCAGGAGGATGCGGCCGGGGTGGCAGGCGTACCGGCCTCAGAAGGGAGCACGGCGGCGATCACATAGCCTTGCCGCTGGATAGCCTCAACCGCCTGTTCTACCGCAAGCAGGCCCTCGATCTTGACCACGCCACTGCCCAGATCGACGTCCACCTGGGCGTGGGGGTCAAGGGCCTGAATGGCTTGGGTCACCGTTCGGACACAGTGACCACAGGTCATACCTTCAACAACGAGATTCATGGACAACCCTCCAAAAGCATCGGCGGTTTGCCGACGCTGTCACGATGAGCCTTCCCACTGTGGGAAGGTCAAACGACAGGCAAGTTGAGTGGAGAACCGTCCCGTGTTGTTGACCTTCCCATCATGGGAAGGCTCAGGCTACCTGCTCGTTCCTATTGGCCTTTACTCCATGGACATAACGCTCACCTCGCCGCAACCGGTGCCTGCGGCCACCCATCGCTTCAGTGTCGCCGGCATGACCTGCGCCT
The DNA here is from genome assembly GCF_057654715.1 of Pseudoxanthomonas sp. G3. Taxonomy (NCBI): domain Bacteria; kingdom Pseudomonadati; phylum Pseudomonadota; class Gammaproteobacteria; order Lysobacterales; family Lysobacteraceae; genus Pseudoxanthomonas; species Pseudoxanthomonas sp. G3. Next base: position 2,026,899 of record NZ_CM172805.1, on the reverse strand, counting down.
CATGTGTAGGCCGGGTAGAGCGCAGCTTGCGGGCCGTTGCCGGCGTGAGCGATGCGTCGATCAATCTGGCAACAGAAGTGGCCGAGGTAACCGCGCCGGCGGCCGCGTTGCCCGCCTTGATCGCGGCGGTGAAGCAGGCCGGTTATGAGGTTGCCAGCCAGGAGCGGGATCTGATCATCGAAGGGATGACCTGCGCTTCATGTGTGGCACGGGTAGAGCGTGCGCTGCGTGCTGTGCCGGGCGTGATGGAGGTGTCGGTCAATCTGGCCACCGAGCGTGCGCGCATACGGGCCACGTCACTGGTGGAGGTCACATCCCTGGTTGCCGCCGTCAGCGCAGCGGGTTATCGCGCGGTCGAACCGCAGACACTGGAAGGCAAGATCGATACAGCGCCGGCGCGCCAGGCGCTCAGTGGTGACACCCTCAAACTACTGATCTCTGCGGCCCTGTCCCTGCCGTTGGTCGTCCCGATGCTGGGATGGGTCGCAGGTCAGCACTGGATGCTGCCGGGCTGGATGCAGTTCTTGCTCGCAACGCCGGTGCAGTTCTGGATCGGTGCGCGCTTTTATCGCGCCGGATGGCACGCCCTGCGCGCCGGCACGGGCAACATGGATCTGCTGGTCGCTTTGGGGACCAGCGCCGGTTATGGGTTGAGTGTCTATCACTTGTTCAATGATGCCGGACACCACGGCGATGCCGCGCTGTACTTCGAGACCTCGGCGGTCATCATTACCTTGATCCTGCTGGGCAAGTGGTTAGAGGCCCGCGCCAAGCAACAGACCACGCAAGCGATCCGAGCCTTGCAAGCACTGCGGCCAGCCACCGCACGCGTGTATCAGGACGGACAAGAGCGCGAGGTTGCCATTCACGAGGTTGCCGTCTCGGACATTGTCAGTGTGCGGCCAGGCGAGCGTATCCCCGTGGATGGCGTGATCGCGGAGGGCCGCACGCACGTCGATGAGTCCCTGATCACCGGGGAGTCCATGCCCGTGGCGCGCGGGGAGGGCGATCGCGTCACCGGTGGGGCTATCAATGGCGAAGGCCGCATCCTGGTACGCACACTGGCCATCGGCGCCGAAACCGCCTTGTCTCGGATCATTCGCCTCGTGGAGGATGCACAGGCCAAGAAGGCACCTATCCAGCGAACCGTGGATCGGGTGAGCGCGATCTTCGTGCCGGTAGTGATCGGCCTGGCTTTGCTCACGCTGCTCGGCTGGGGTCTGGGAACGGGTGATTGGAACCAGGCGATCCTGAGCGCGGTAGCGGTGCTGGTCATCGCATGCCCGTGCGCGCTGGGGTTGGCGACCCCGACCGCGATCATGGCCGGCACCGGCGTGGCCGCCCGAGCGGGCATTCTGGTCAAGGATGCCGAAGCGCTGGAAGTGGCAGGTACCGTAAAGGTGGTGGCCTTCGACAAAACAGGCACTTTGACCCAAGGACGTCCGGTACTGACCGAAGAAACTGCCACCCGTGGCCACGCGGCCGATCTGTTGCCGTTGGCGGCGGCCCTGCAGCAAGGCAGCGAGCATCCCTTGGCCAAGGCCGTACTGAGCGCAATGGGTCAGCGGGCCATTCCGCTCTCACGCGACGTGCAGGCGGTGCCTGGCCGCGGCATCACCGGCAAGGTGGATGGCAGGAACCTGTTGCTGGGCAGTACCCGTATGATGCTTGAGCATGGCGTGGCGCTCACGGCATTGCAGACCCGGGCCGACCTACTCAGCCAGACCGGCCACACGGTGTCCTGGCTGGCAGAGCAGGGCACCGATCATCCGCAATTGCTCGGCATACTGGCCTTTGAGGATCCACCGCGTCTGAGTGCAGCTGCGGCCGTGCAACGGCTGCACGCGCTGGGTCTACGCACCGTCATGATTTCTGGCGACAACCCCGGCGCGGCCGCCTCGGTGGCCAAGGTGCTGGGCATCCAAGAGGTGCGCGCCAATGTATTGCCTGAGCAGAAAGCTGCGTTGGTCGCTGAATTGGCTCAGTCGGCACCGGTGGCCATGGTCGGCGATGGTGTCAACGATGCGCCAGCGCTGGCTGCCGCCAACTTGGGGGTGGCCATGGGAACCGGTACCGATGTGGCGATGCATGCCGCTGGGGTTACCCTAATGCGCGCTGAGCCGGGTCTGATCGCCGATGCCATCGACATTTCCCGCCGCACGACCCGCAAGATCCATCAGAACCTGTTCTGGGCTTTCGGTTACAACGTGGTCGGCATCCCTCTGGCGGCCCTGGGCTTGCTTGATCCGGTCATCGCCGGCGCAGCGATGGCCTTGTCCAGTGTGAGCGTGATTGCCAACACGCTGCTGTTGCGCCGTTGGCAGCCAACCAAGACCGATATGGGAGAGGCATGATGGCAACCAGACGCAGCTCCAAGGCATTGCGGCCCGAACTGGCCGACGCGCGCGAAGCCGGATTGCATAACATTGGCGAGGCCGCCGCGCTCAGTGAGGTCAGCGCCAAGATGATTCGCCACTACGAAGGGATCGATCTGATCCCTCCGGCTAGTCGCACCTTTGCGGGCTATCGCCTTTACACCGATGCCGATGTGCACAGGCTTCGGTTCATTCGTCGTGCCCGCAACCTGGGCTTTTCCATCAAACAAATCCAATCGCTCTTAGGCTTGTGGAGCGATGACCGGCGAGCCAGCGCTCAGGTCAAGAAACTGGCCCAGGGCCACATCGACGATCTGCAGATCAAGATTACCGAAATGCAGGCCATGCAGCGAACGCTGCGCGACCTGGCCAGTCGATGCCATGGCGACAACCGCCCGGAATGTCCGATTCTGGATGATTTGGCGAGTCCGACGAACGGGCATTGACGTTGCCACAGTGGGAAGCCTGACGCTAGCTATCCCTGCTGGTTGGAGTAGTAACGCATGCATCGACTACATATCCCGGCCATGGCCTGCAGCGCCTGCCACACGCCCATTCGACGCGCATTGATGACGCTAGATCCTTTGATGCGGATCCAACTGATCCCGGATCAGCGCAGTGTCAGCATCACCACGCGTCGCCCGCTTGAGCAGGTTAAGCACGTGCTGCGCTGGGCGGGTTATCCGGCTCACGTTCGCCCGTAGTCGGACCCGACCATGCGGTGGCTTGCAATTTACTATCGCAATGATAGGCCCGCTCCCTTCCAGCCCCATACCGTGAGATGCGCTTATGCACGCCTATCGTGTTGTTCGTGGAGAAGGTCCACAGAGCCTGCACTTGGTCGACTTGCCCGGTCCTACCATGGGCGAGAAACAGGTTCTGCTGGCCGTCAAGGCAGCCTCGCTCAACTACCGCGATCTGCTGGTCGCACGCGGCCTGATGGGGGAGGGTGACTACCGTATTCCACTCTCTGATGCAGTGGGACAGGTGATTGCCATCGGGCCGGCAGTTACGGACTTCGTTGTTGGTGATGCAGCAATCCCAATCTTTTTCCCGCAATGGAGTGAGGGCTACCCCAGCGAAGATGCCTTGGCCTTGTCACTCGGCGGAAACGTGGAGGGGGTGTTGGCCACACACGTGGTGGTTGACGAGCGCGCCTTGGTGCGAGCGCCACGAACCTTGTCCTGGGAGCAGGCTTCCACGATTGCCTGTGCAGGGGTTACTGCCTGGAACGCGCTGTTCGAACTGGAGCCACTGCCACCGCATGCCCGTGTGTTGATCCAAGGCACGGGGGGCGTTTCCACCTGGGCAGTCCAGTTGGCAGTGGCCGCCGGCCTCCAAGTCACGCATGTGTCAGGCAGACAAGAGGGCACTGAGCGCATGATGGCCCTCGGTGTGCAGGCGGCGATCAACTACCGCAGCGAATCCAACTGGGATGAGCGGGTCATGGCCATGACAGGTGGGGTGGATCGCGTTCTTGATATTGGAGGCGCAGGCACCATTGCCCGCTCACTCAGGAGTCTGCGTCCGGGGGGGCAGGTCGTGACCATTGGCGGCGTAGCGGGCGGATTTGGACTGAACATTGATCCGTTTGCGCTTATTGGCGGCAGATCTCTTACGGGCGTGGTCGTGGGGTCACGGGCGATGACTCAATCCCTGGTCAAGTTCATCGACGAGAACGCGCTTGTCCCGGTCATCGATTCAGTGTTTTCCTTCGACCAAGCTGCCAATGCGTATCAGCGTATGGAACACGGCAGACCCATCGGCAAAGTCGTCATCGCCATCGATTGACCCTGGAGGCATTCACCCCATTCTTAGGTGCCTCTTATCACTACCATGGTCTGCCGGAGCGCTTCCGCATCACTGACCGAGCAGATCTCAACCCGGGTGATTTAGCTGGCCTATCGTTTGCTAGGCAAACGAAGTGATCTCATCGCTACCGCTATCACCTACGTCACAATCGCGGACTGGATTGTCGGCGGAGAATCGCTTAGCGGGATTGGCCTTGCGAGCTCCGCGCTTGAGATCAGCATGACGGCGAGACTAGCACCGAAGTGGAGAAGGCCACTAATCTGAGCGAGGTGTTTACCTGATTCGAGTGGCTCTTGGATGCGGGGCACCTCACCTAGCTACGCGCATGTTCACGACGCACCTACGCCGCCACAGCGCTACGTCAGCCGTTAGCGCCGCTGGGCGTCTTTCATTGAGGATCGGCTGGCATTAAGAAGAAACGGCTCTAACACTTGCTTCTGCTAGTGATCGTTGACTAAGAGGGGCGTTTCATCGTGGTGAAGGTGGTCATCCTGCAGTTGCTGTAGCAGCACTAGTCAGCGCGTCGTCGCGCCTGGACCTTGGCCCGGCGACGTGGCACATCCGAAAGAATTCTCTGTCTCTTGTGCTCGGTGAACTTGCGCCAGCTTCTGATTTCTTCGGTGGTCCGGAAACAGCCAACGCAAACTTCGCTCTTACGATCGAACTGGCAAATGTCAGTGCAGGGGGATTTGATGGTCATGACGACATTCTGCTGAGCGCAGTTCCCAATGACTCCATTAGGAGGTCAGCGATGGATGCGCTGAGGTTTCATGGGGCGGCGACACACGCTGACTAAGCTGTCCGCGCCTCGATGGTGACATGCACGATTTCTTCGTGAATGGCCAAGGCATCCTTGAAATGATCCGGATGCACCGTCTCTACGGTTACCACCTCGGCCACGCAAGCGAACTTTCCACGGCCGACCTGCCAAACGTGCAGATCACTGATACGGGCCGGCACCTGTCCATTCTCGATGGCTTCCCGGATCTCCTCCACGACGGGGGCGTCCATTTGTGCATCAAGCAAGACCTTGCCGGTTTCTCGGATGAGGCCCCAAGCCCAGATGGAAACCAATGCTGCGCCCACCAGACCAATGACCGGATCGAGCCAGGCAGCCCCGAAGTACATGCCGCCTAGCAGCGCGATGATCGCTAACACCGAGGTTGCGGCATCAGCAATCACATGCAGGTACGCCGAGCGCTGATTCAGGTCGTGATGGGTGGTGTGAGCATGACCATGGTGCTGCTCATGATCATGATGTTGGTGGTGATCATCGTGACCGTGACCATGGCTGTGATCGTGATGATCCCGAAGCCACCAGGCGCAGAGCAGATTTACCGCCAACCCCACAACAGCAATGACGATAGCCTGTTCGTAGTGGATGGTGCTGGGATGGAATAGGCGGTCGACGGACTGGTACGCCATCAGTGCTGCCACGCCCATCAGCAGAATTGCACTGGTGTATCCCCCCAATATCTCAATCTTCCATGTGCCAAATGCAAAACGTCGATCTTGCGCAAAGCGACGCGCGCAAGCATAGGCAAACACCGACAATCCCAGTGCTAGTGCATGTGAACTCATGTGCCAGCCGTCGGCCAGCACGGCCATCGAGTTGTACCACCAGCCTCCGGTGATCTCCACGACCATCATCACCAGGGTCAGGATCATGGCCCGGCGGGTATTGCGCTCGGCCAGCGGATTGCCTTGATCGAAGGCATGGGAGTGGCGCCGGGCGGCGGCGAGGGCGTCAAGGTTCATAGCGGGGACGGCTCAGATTGATATATACCCCTATAGGGTATATGATCTCTCACCATGGCGCATACCCATCGAGATAAAAAGAAGCTGCTTGCCCGCGTTCGCCGTATTGGCGGGCAGGTTGCGGCCCTTGAGCGGGCGTTGGAATCGGAAGGCGACTGCGCCGATATCCTGGTCCAGATCGCCGCAGCCAAGGGCGCCATGCACGCCTTGATGATGGAAGTGCTGGCTGGCCACCTAAGCGAGCATGTGGTTGCTGCCGAGACCGAGGCCGAGCGGGCCAAGGAAGCCGGCGCCATTATGGATTTGTTGGCCCGTTACGCCCGCTGACATGGGCTGTCGAGGTTTAGGTAACGCTAACTAGACACGTCGTTCTTTCACCCTTTAGGCTAATGAAGTGAAACGGCTTTCTGCCCGCGCCAAGAATGTTCTGCATGCCAGCATGTTGTTGCTGTTGGTGTTGGGACTTTTCGTGCGGCCGATACTGAATCTGGTTGGCGAGATTCACGGAGCCACGCATGTGGCGGCGGCAGCCGAGCACGGGCACAGCCATTGGGGGAATGATCACACTGCTGGTCACGATCAGGACCACGCCTCCGGTAGCCACGGGTTGCTGCACCAGGCTGACTCCAGCTCAACCTCGGGAATGCCGGTGAGTTTCGGTTTGCCTGAGGTGGAAGTTGCGGTTTCCCAAGCGTTGCATTGGGCCGCGACATGCTCGCTCCCCCAGCGACTTTCCTCACCTTTTAGACCTCCGATTGCCTGATGACAGGGCCGGCCGCCTTTAGCGCGGCCTGAGTACGTCTGTCCATCAACCAATCGGAGATTTTCCGTGAACTTGCGTTATGCATGGGTTCTGGCCTTGGCCGGAGCCTGTGGTGTCGTGCCATGGGCACACGCCACTGAACCTCTGCGCCTGCAGGAGGCGGTTTCCCGCGCCTTAGGTGCAAATCCTGCCTTGGCGGCTGAAGCCGCCCAACTTGATGCCATCAGAGCCCGCGCTGAGCGCGAGGGCTTGGCTCCGCAGTATTTCATTGTCGGCGAACTGGAAAACGTGGCCGGTACCGGCGCAGTGAGCGGCGTAACGGGGGCCGAAAGCACGCTCCGTGTCGGCCGCTTGATCGAGTTGGGTGGCAAGCGCGCCGCACGCCAGGCCCTGGGTGCGGCGGAAATCGATCAGCAACAAACCGCGGCCGATGCCACGCGTATCGAACTGGCCAGTCGCACCGCGGCGCGCTTCATCGAAGTCGCCGTGGATCAGCAACGCCTGGACTTTGCCAACGAACGCGTTCGCCAGGCCGAGCGTACGCGCCGCGAGGTGGCCGGCTGGGTCTCGGCCGCGCGCAATCCCGAATCGGATCTGCGTGCGGCAGAAATCGTCGTGGCCAACGCCGAGTTGGATCGTGAGCATGCCGAGCACGAGCTCAGCAGCGCACGCACCACCTTGGCCGCGAGCTGGGGCGACTCGATCCCCGACTTCGACACGGTGGCGGCCGATCTGACCGATCTGCCCGAGGTCGAGCCGCTGGACACGCTGCTGGCCCGCTTGCCCAACACGATCGATCAGCAAGCCTTCTCGCGTGAGGCCCGTTTGGCCGAAGCGCGACGCCGGATCGCCGAGGCGGCGCGCAAACCCGATCTGAACTTCAACGTCGGGGTGCGTCGTCTGGAAGGGCCCAGCGATCAAGGTCTGGTGATGTCGGTGTCCGTACCGTTGGGCAGCCGCACGCGGGCGGGGTACTCCATCGCAGAGGCAGACGCGCAACTGGCGGCCATCGAAGCACGCCGCAAGGCCGAGCAGTTCGAGCGCCATCAGCTGGTCTTCGAGAAGTACCAGGAACTGGGCCACGCCCGCACCGAAGTGGAGTCCTTGCGCGGACGCGTGGTGCCCAAAGCCGAGCAAGCCCTGGCCTTCACCCGGCGCGGCTTCGAAGCAGGTCGGTTCTCGTTCCTCTCGCTCTCCCAGGCGCAGACCACGCTCTTTGAACTGCGCGAGCGCCTCGTCGAGGCCTATGCGCGCTACCACACCTTGCTGGTGGAGCTCGATCGGCTCACCGCAACCACCCAGGACACCCTTCCATGAGTCGTCATCTCACTCTCTTGCTGTTGCCTTTGCTGTTGGTGGCGTGCGGCGGTGGACCGGCATCCCAGGCCGGTGAAGCCGCCGCTGAAGCGGCCCCGGCCAGCGGCGACTACGAGCGTGGCCCCAATCGCGGCCGCATGCTGCGCGATGGGGATTTCGCCATCGAAGTCACCATCTTCGAAACCAACGTCCCGCCGCAGTTCCGCCTGTATGCCTACGAGGACGGCAAGCCGGTCAATGCCAGCGAAGTGATTCCCACCGTCACGCTCAAGCGACTGGACGGGGAAACCAACGTGTTCACCTTCAAGCCGGAAGGCCAGTACCTGACCGGCAGCGGCCAGGTGACCGAGCCGCATTCCTTCGATGTGGAAGTCAAAGCCCAGTACGCGGGGAAAACCCATACCTGGACCTACGACTCCTATGAAGGCCGCACGACGATCCCGGCCCAGGCCGCCAAAGCCGGCGGCGTGGTGGTCGAGAACGCGGGGCCGGCCGCGATCCGCGAGACCATCCAGGTGATGGGCAACGTGGCCGTGGATGACAACCGGCGCGCGCAGGTCAAGGCACGCTTCCCCGGCATCGTGCGCTCGGTCCAGGTCCAGCAGGGTGATCGCGTCAGGCGCGGCCAGACGTTGGTCACGGTCGAGGGCAACGACAGCATGCGCACCTACGCGGTCACCGCACCCTTCGATGGCATCGTGCTGCAACGCCCGACCAACGTGGGTGATGTGGCCGATACCAACACGCTGGTGGAGATCGCCAACATGTCGGATGTGTGGGTGGATCTGCGGGCCATCGGCCCGGATGCGGAGAAGATCATGCCCGGCCAGGCGGTCAAAGTGTCCTCGGCCACCGGCGGTACCAGTGCCGAAGGCACGATCGAGACGCTGCTGCCACTGGCCTCCGGTCAGACGGTGGTGGCACGCGTGACCCTGCCCAATACCGAAGGGCGCTGGCGCCCGGGCATGGCGGTCTCGGCCGAGGTGACCGTGGCCTCGCGCGAGGTCCCGCTGGCAGTCAAAGAGTCGGGCCTTCAACGCTTTCGCGACTTCACCGTGGTCTTTGCCCAGGTAGGGGAGACCTACGAGGTTCGCATGCTCGAATTGGGCGCGCGCGATGGTGAGTTTGTCGAAGTGCTTGAGGGGCTGAAGCCCAACACGTCCTACGTCAGCGAGCAGAGCTTTCTGATCAAGGCCGACGTCGACAAGTCTGGCGCCAGCCACGACCACTGAGGACAGGACAATGCTAGAACGTGTCATAAGAGCTGCGATCGCGCATCGCTGGCTGGTCCTACTGCTGGTATTGGCGGTCAGTGCTCTTGGCGTCTGGAACTATGGGCGCCTGCCCATCGACGCCGTGCCTGACATCACCAATGTGCAGGTCCAAGTAAACAGTGAGGCGCCCGGCTACTCACCGCTGGAAGCCGAGCAACGGGTAACGTTTCCAGTTGAAACCGCTTTGGCCGGCATGGCCGGCATGCAGTACACCCGCTCGATCTCCCGCTACGGCTTGTCCCAGGTAACGGTGGTGTTCGAAGACGGCACCAACATCTACTTCGCCCGACAGCAGGTCAGCGAACGGCTCCAACAAGCCGCCTCGCAATTGCCCGCTGACGTGAAGCCCACTCTTGGTCCGGTCGCAACCGGTCTAGGGGAGATCTTCATGTACACGGTCGAGGCCCAGCCGGGTGCGAAGAAGGATGACGGTACCGAATGGACCCCGACCGATCTGCGTACGCTGCAGGACTGGGTCATTCGCCCGCAGTTGCGCAACCTAAAGGGTGTCACCGAGGTCAATACGATCGGTGGCAACGTCCAGCAGTTCCACATCACGCCCGACCCCGCAAAATTGGTGGCCTTCGATCTGACCATCAACGACCTGCTTAGGGCGGTAGAGCGCAACAATGCGAGTACCGGCGCGGGCTACATTGAGCGGGGCGGTGAGCAGAACCTGATCCGCATCCCCGGCCAGATCAGTGATGAGCAGGGCTTGCGGCAAGTTGTCGTGGCTACACGCGATGGACTGCCTTTGCGCGTGCAGGACGTGGCTGAGGTAAACATCGGCTCGGAACTGCGCACCGGTGCGGCGACCAAAGACGGCCATGAGGTCGTGCTAGGCACGGTATTCATGCTGGTGGGCGAGAACAGCCGTGAGGTGGCCTTGCGTGCGGGTGACAAGCTTAAGCAGATCGAGGTCGGCCTGCCGAAGGGCGTGACTGTAAAAGCGATCTACGATCGCACCAACCTGGTCGATCGCAGTATCGCTACCGTGCAGAAGAACCTGCTCGAAGGCGCGCTTCTGGTTATCGCGGTGCTGTTTCTGCTGCTGGGCAATATCCGGGCCGCCCTGATCACCGCGGCGGTTATTCCGGTGGCGATGCTGCTGACGATCACTGGCATGGTTCAGAACCGTGTCTCGGCCAACCTGATGAGTCTGGGTGCGCTCGACTTCGGCCTGATCGTCGATGGCGCGGTCATCATCGTGGAAAACTGCTTGCGTCGCTTCGGCGAGCGGCAACACCAGTTGGGTCGTCTTCTCACCCGTGAGGAGCGTTTCGATCTGGCCGCAGTGGCCAGCGCCGAAGTCATCAAGCCGAGCCTGTTCGGCTTGTTCATCATCGCGGCGGTGTACCTGCCGATCTTCGCGCTGACCGGTGTGGAGGGTAAGACGTTCCATCCGATGGCGATCACGGTAGTGATGGCATTGACGGCGGCGATGGCCTTGTCGCTGACCTTCGTTCCGGCGGCGGTGGCCCAATTTGTCACCGGCAAGGTCGAGGAGAAAGAAACCAAGATCATGCGCGGCATGTCGCGTCTTTATGGCCCCATGCTGGAAAAGGCACTGGCCATGAGGGTAGCGGTGGTTTCGGCGGCCGCGGTGCTAGTGGTGCTGTGTGGTGCGCTTGCTACGCGACTGGGCACGGAGTTCATTCCGAACCTAGATGAGGGTGATATCGCCCTGCATGCGCTGCGTATTCCTGGCACCAGCCTGACCCAGGCCATTGGCATGCAGGAACAACTGGAGACCGCCATCAAGGCGTTTCCTGAGGTCGATAAGGTGGTCGCCAAGCTCGGTACAGCTGAGGTAGCCACTGACCCGATGCCGCCCTCGGTGGCGGACACCTTCATCATGATCAAGGATCGCAGCGAATGGCCAGATCCGCGCAAACCCAAGGCAGAGCTCGTCGCTGAGTTGGAGAAGGCCGTTCGCGCCATCCCCGGCAACAACTATGAGTTCACCCAGCCGGTCCAGATGCGCATGAACGAGCTAATCGCCGGGGTCCGCGCGGAAGTGGCGATCAAGGTCTTCGGCGACGACATGGAGCAGCTGGAAGCCATCGGGTCTCAGGTCGAAGCCGTGGCCAGCCGGATCGAAGGCAATGCCGACGTGAAACTGGAACAGGTCACCGGTCTGCCGTTGTTGGTCATTGATCCGGACCGTGCCGCCCTGGCGCGCTATGGATTGGCCGTGGCGGACATCCAGGACACGGTAGCCGCTGCACTGGGTGGAGCCACCGCAGGCCAGCTGTTCCAGGGCGATCGACGTTTTGACATCGTCGTGCGACTGCCCGAAGGCAAGCGTCAGGATCTGAAGGTGCTGGCTGCCTTGCCGATCATGGTGCCGGCACAGCGCGATGCGAGCACCCAAGGTATGGCGTTGCCGTCTTCGGTTCCGCTGGGCGCGGTGGCCAAGATCGCCATAGAGCTGGGACCCAACCAGGTCAGTCGCGAGAACGGCAAGCGCCGCGTGGTGATCACCTCCAACGTGCGTGGTCGTGACTTGGGTTCCTTTGTCGAGGAGCTGCGCGGCAAGGTGGCCAGCGAGGTGGAACTGCCCGAGGGGTATTGGATCGAGTACGGCGGCACCTTCGAGCAGTTGATCTCGGCGAGCGAGCGTCTGACGGTCGTGGTTCCGGTGGTGCTGGTCATGATCTTCGGCCTGCTGTTCATGGCCTTTGGATCGGGCAAGGACTCGGCCATCGTCTTCAGCGGTGTACCGCTGGCGTTGACCGGTGGGGTGCTGGCACTGGTGCTGCGCGGGATTCCGTTCTCCATCTCGGCAGGCGTGGGCTTTATCGCCCTGTCCGGTGTGGCGGTGCTCAATGGCCTGGTGATGATCACCTTCATCCGCAAGTTGCGCGAGGACGGCAAGTCCTTGCACGAGGCGGTGGTCGAGGGTGCGTTGACGCGCTTGCGGCCGGTGTTGATGACCGCGCTGGTGGCCAGCTTGGGCTTCGTGCCGATGGCGCTCAACGTGGGCACCGGTGCCGAGGTGCAGCGTCCGCTGGCCACGGTGGTCATCGGCGGCATCATCTCGTCCACCTTGCTCACCTTGCTGGTCCTGCCGGCGTTGTACCGCATGGTCCATCGCAAGGAAGAGCCGCGCGCCGAGGCGCCGCCGAAAGTCGAGCACGTTCCGAGGGCCCCGTAATCCAGTGGGGTGGGGCGCGCGTGCGCTCCACCCCCTCCTGATCCCTTCCCCATATCTATAGATGCGAATGAACTCACTTCTCTACAAACCCTCCGGATGGGGCGGCATGATCTCCGCCTCCACCACGCGCACGCTGGTTCTGTTGGCAGGCCTGCTGCTGTTGTTGTTCACCGCCAACGGCGCCCTTGCCCATGCCGTAGCCGAAGGCGATAAGGGCTACATCCAGGAAATCAGCGGGGTGCACCTGCTGTCGTTTGCCTACCTGGGCGCCAAGCACATGGCCACCGGGTACGACCACATCCTGTTCCTTCTTGGCGTGATCTTCTTCCTGTACCGCATGAAGCAGATCGCCTTGTACGTCACGCTGTTCGCGGTGGGTCACTCCACCACGATGCTGTTGGGCGTGTACTTCAACGTGGGCATCAACAGCCTCCTGATCGACGCGATCATCGGCCTGTCGGTGGTCTACAAGGCGCTGGACAACATGGGCGCCTATCAACGCTGGCTGGGTTTCCAGCCCAACACCAAGGCGGCCACGTTGATCTTCGGTCTGTTCCACGGCTTTGGCCTGTCGACCAAGATCATCGAGTACGACATCTCCCCCGATGGCCTGGTGCCCAACCTGCTGGCCTTCAACGTCGGCGTGGAAATCGGCCAGCTGCTGGCCCTGGGCGCGATCCTGATCGTGATGGGTTACTGGCGCCGCTCGCGCGGCTTCTGGAAGCACGCCTACACCGCCAACGTCGCGATGATGTGCGCCGGTTTCATCCTGATCGGCACGCAGCTCACTGGCTACTTCGTTTCCTAATTCAAGACATTGCGAGAACACACCATGTACAACAGCAAGCCTCTCAACACCGATCTGCCGTCCTCGCGCCAGTTGCTGCGCTCGACCATCATCGCCTTCATCGTCGCGGTGGTGCTGCTGGTCACCGTCGTGCTGCCTTCCGAGTACGCCATCGATCCGACCGGCATTGGTCGCATGCTTGGGTTGACCGAAATGGGCGAGATCAAAGGCCAGTTGGCCGAAGAAGCCGCCGCCGATGCCGCACGCGATGCGGCCGCGGTCGCGGCTGCGGCACGCGCGCCGGTGTCATCGGCCGCCTCATCCGCAAGCCCGGCCGCACCGGCCACGCCGGCCGTGGACACCACGCAATGGCGCGATGAGATGCAAGTGGAGCTGGCACCGGGGCAGGGCGCCGAGGTCAAATTGGCGATGACGGCCGGTCAAAAGGCGAACTTCGCCTGGACCGCGCAGGGCGGTGTCGTGAACTTCGACACCCATGGCGATGGCGGTACCGGCGGCGAATCGACCAGCTACGAAAAAGGACGCGGCGTGGCCGCCGACGACGGCGTGCTGGAAGCGGCCTTCAACGGTAACCATGGCTGGTTCTGGCGTAACCGCAGCGAGACCGAGGTGACGATCACCCTGCGTACGGCCGGCGACTACGCCCAGATCAAGCGCGTGATGTAACCCCGTGGCGGCCAGGCGCTTGTAACGGGCCGTGGCATGGCCTCGACCCACCGTCGCGAGCCTGGATCCTCGCGACACCTACTCATCCTCGGCCAAAGGTCGATCACGAAGGAATTGAAATGAAAGCTCGCTCACTGTCCATTGCAGGCCTGGTTGCGCTATCGCTTGTCTCGCTGTCCGCCTTGGCGCACCCCGGAGCCCACGACGAAGAGAAAGAGATTCCCATGACCTGTGAGGATCTGAAGGACACCAAGCGTTTCACCGACGACTCGGCGTATCCGGAAGTCAAAGCTCTCAAGGAAAAATGTGGCGCGCAGGGCAATCCGGTCAAGGCCGAGGAGGCTAAGAAGCCGGCCCCGGAAGCTAAGAAGACCAACTGATCGCCCACGGGCCCTTGGTGGTCAGTTCGACTGACCGCTGAGGGCCCACTCTATCGTTCAGAGGTGGCCCGAGCGGTCATCTGGCTGAAACAACGGGTTGAAATACTTCCTATATTCCGGAACTATAGAAGTATGGATACACCCCAGACCGTTCAAGCGCTTCGTGCGCTCGCGCACGACCATCGGCTTGCCGCCTACCGCGCTCTTGTACAAGCCGGCCCCGGCGGTATGGCGGTTGGCGAGCTGCGCGATCAACTCGACTTGCCGCCTGCGACGCTGACGGCCCATCTGAACCAGTTACGTGCCGCAGGGCTTGTCACCGACGAGCGAGAAGGACGGGTCATCCGGATACGTGCCGACTATGACCGCATGAACGGTCTGATCGGCTTCCTGACGGAGAACTGCTGCGGCGGGAAGTCCTGCGTGCCGGCAGTCAAGAAGAAGCTCCGCTGATCCGCACTCCAGAGATACGACATGACTAACAAGACCTACAACGTACTGTTCCTGTGCACCGGCAACTCCGCACGCAGCATCATGGCCGAGGCGATCCTCAACGTGCTGGGCCACGGCCGGTTCAAGGCCTATAGCGCCGGCAGCCATCCCAGCGGCCACGTCCAGCCAATGGCGCGGGAGCTTGCCCAGGCCATCGGCTATGACGCCAGCCAGGTGCGCAGCAAGAACTGGGACGAGTTCGCGGGGGAGGGTGCGCCCGAGATGGACATCGTCATCACGGTTTGCGACAACGCCGCTGGTGAGGCGTGCCCCGTATGGCTGGGTCATCCTGCACTCGCGCACTGGGGTGTGCCCGACCCGGTAGCCGCCACGGGCGTTGAAGAAGATCGCCGTCGAGCCTATACGGCAGCATTCGCAACACTGCGCCGTCGTATCGAGCTACTGCTGTCCCTGCCGCTGCAAAGCCTCGACCGGTTGGCAGCACAAGCAAAGCTTGGCGAGATCGGACGCGTCGGCGCTGAATGATCCGCCAGCGTCTCCTTGCCGAGTTCTTGGCGACGGGCCTGCTGCTGGTGACAGTAGTGGGCTCGGGGATCATGGCTGAGCGTCTTGCGGGCGGAAACGACGCCGTCGCCTTGCTAGCAAATACCCTGGCGACCGTTGGCGGACTCTACGTTCTCATTGAGGTGTTTGGCCCGATCAGTGGTGCGCACATGAACCCCGCGGTCAGTGCCGTGATGGCTGCGCGTGGCGAACTGTCCAAAGCCCTATTGCCGGCATACATCCTGGTCCAGCTCATGGGCGCGGTGAGCGGTGCTTTGTTGGCGAACGCCATGTTCGATCTTCCGATGCTGGAGTTCTCCGCGAAGGTGCGGACCGGCGCGGGTCAATGGCTGGGCGAGATCGTTGCGACAGCGGGTTTGCTGCTGGTGGTGCTGCGGGCACCTGCATCCCGTGTAGCCGTGATGGTGGCTGCGTATATCGGTGCGGCCTATTGGTTCACTTCCTCTACTTCATTCGCGAATCCTGCAGCCGCCTTCGGCCGCATGTTCAGTGACAGCTTCGCCGGCATTTCGCCCGACGACGTGCCTGCCTTCGTTGTGGCGCAGGCCATTGGGGCTGCTCTGGGTGCCATGATCCACAAGCTACTTGGAAAGCCTCATGTCTAATCCTGGCGATCTGCCCAACATCTCGGCCGAGCTGTTCCATGTTCCCCAGGTTGACCGCCTATTCCTGACCGCACGTGCTACGCATGGCCCGCGGATTCTTCTGCTCTACGGATCGCTGAGGAAGAGGTCATACAGCAAGTTGCTCGCGCTGGAGGCGGCCCGACTACTGCAGGCGATGGGGGCCGAGACCCGGCTCTTCGATCCGACAGGTCTGCCGCTTCCAGATGCAGAGCCCGACACACATCCGAAAGTGCAGGAACTGCGGCAACTGGTGCAGTGGTCGGAGGGCATGGTCTGGAGCTCGCCCGAGCGACACGGCTCCATGAGCGGCATCATGAAGGCGCAGATCGACTGGATTCCGTTGTCTCAAGGCTCCGTGCGGCCAACTCAGGGCAAGACGCTGGCCGTCATGCAAGTCTCTGGCGGTTCGCAGTCA
This sequence comes from Pseudoxanthomonas sp. G3, assembly GCF_057654715.1. NCBI lineage: Bacteria > Pseudomonadati > Pseudomonadota > Gammaproteobacteria > Lysobacterales > Lysobacteraceae > Pseudoxanthomonas > Pseudoxanthomonas sp. G3. The sequence continues at coordinate 2,010,531 of NZ_CM172805.1, read as the reverse complement.
TTCAATGCGGTGAACCAGCTCCGCGTGCTTGGACGTTGGATGCGCATGATCACGATCCCCAACCAGTCCTCCGTCGCAAAGGCATTCAATGAGTTCGATGAAGATGGACGCATGAAGCCCTCTGCGTTCTACGACCGCGTCGTGGACGTCATGGAAGAGCTCTTGAAATTCACACTACTGACCCGGGATGTCTCGCCCTACCTAGTCGATCGCTATAGCGAACGGAAGGAAAGCGCTGAAGAGCTTGCCAAGCGGGTCAGCCTTCGCGCCATCTAGGTGTGGAAGTGGTCCGTCCATCTTTCTGGCCAGCTCCCTACGTCCGCTTCCGGTCGAGAGTAGAAATCCGCTACAAAGTCAGACTTTGGAACGTTGCATTGGCTGGCGTAGCGTCGAAAGAATCGTGCACTCGGCCCGCTGTCCCCCGTGGCAACTGATGATGACACGCTCAAGTTCATCGGCCATCCGACGAAGATCTTCCTGGCGCGCACGAACATCGGCCAGATGTGTACGCGCCAGGCGATCGACGTCGTCGCAGGACAAACGCTCATCGCTGGCCAGTTGCAGGAGGCTGCGGATCTCTTCCAGACTGAAGCCCAGATCCCGCCCTCGCGCGATGAACCGCAGGCGCTCGATATCGGCGCTCGTATAAACCCTATAACCACTGTCCGTGCGGGTGGGGTGGGGCAGCAGCCCGATCTTCTCGTAGTAGCGGATGGTTTCAAGGTGGCATCCGCTGGCTTCGGCAGCCTGACTGATCTTCATGGAAGGATCGCTTGACTCTGTAGTTACTACAGACTTTACGCTAGCTTAGCCCAAACTGTGATTTTCCGGTTGCAGGAGTGGCCCCTCAACGGAGCGCGTGATGTCTGAATGCTGTGGCTGCGGCAAGGTAGTCGATGTAGCGGGTATGCAAGCCAAGCAGCGCAAGGTGCTGGTGATGGTGCTGCTGATCAACCTGGCGACCTTCGTCATGATGGCCTTCGCCGCGTGGCACTCCCACTCTTCGTCCCTGTTGTCCGGAAGCCTGGACAACCTGGGGGATGCGCTGACCTACGCGATGAGTCTGGCGGTGGTGGGCGCATCGGCCCATCTGAAGGGCCGCGTAGCCGTGCTCAAAGGCTTCTTGATTCTGGGGGCCGCGATCGCGGTTGGCGTACAGATCGTCTGGCGCTTGGCCCATCCAGGTGTTCCGATATTTGAGAGCATGGGCGTGGCCGCATTGCTGAACTTGGCGGCCAATGCGGTCTGCTTGTGGTTACTGACCCCCTATCGCGCCGGCGATATCAACATGGCCTCGGCGTGGGAGTGTTCACGCAATGATATCTACGAGGGCGTTGCCGTCATCCTGGCCGCGGCGCTGGTGTGGGCCTTCGGCGCGGGATGGCCCGATCTGTTGATTGCCGCAGCGTTGCTGGTTCTGTTCCTGCGTTCAGCTTTGCGCGTGTTGCGGGCCGCGTGGCGCGAAAGTCGACCAAGCGCGCAGCCCAGTGCCACGATCTAGCAGGAGTGATCGTCCTCGGAAGGGGACGAGGCGGGTTTGGCTACGGCGCTCGTACCAATGCTACGGTGATGGCGTATGTCCAGATACAGGCTATACGCGGCGGTGAAGGCCGGCAGCAGGTTCTGCACGACGCCCACGGCATCCTGCTTGGACGAGAACAGGAAGTAGCTCAAAGCCATCAGGCTGCCACACAGGCTCATGTACCAGAACAGGCGCGGGATCACCGGCCGGCCGGCGCGTTTGGACGCCACGAACTGGATCAGCCAGCGCACGCCGAAGAAGGCCGCACCGGTCAGGCCAATGAGCTTCCAGGGCGTTGTATGTAGGCCCGTCCAGCTCAGCCATAGGATTTCCTGATCCATTACGTTCATGACTTGGGGCCAGCACTGAGCTCGCTGGTGGCGGTTACATGGCTGCGCTGGATCAGCCAGGCCACGCCCATCAGGTCGCGGATGCCCACCAGCGCACGGCCCAGATTGGTGTACTTGGATTGGCCCGATCCCCGCGGTCGGTGGGAGACCGGCACACTGAGTGTCTTCCAGCCGGCGCGCTGCATCAGTGCCGGCAGGTAGCGGTGCATGTGATCGAAATAGGGTAGGTCCAAGAATGCAGCGCGGTCGAACAGCTTGATGCCACAGCCGGTATCGGGCGTGTCATCCCGCAACAGTGATTGCCGGATGCGATTTGCCCAGCGCGAGGCCCAGCGCTTGCTGGCCGTGTCCTTGCGCTCGGTGCGCCAGCCAGCGAACAGGCGTATCTGCGGCGAAGCCGCTTGGCGAGCGGTCAGTAGTTTCAGGATGTCGGCCGGATCGTTCTGGCCGTCGCCATCGAGCGTGGCGATCCAGGGCGAGAGCGCGTGCTTGACGCCATTGCGGATGGCGGTGCTTTGCCCACTGCGTTGATGGTGCAGCAACACCCGCAGTTCGGGCACCTCGGCTTTGAGCCAGCCGAGCACCTCACGCGTGTCATCGTCGGAGCGATCGTCCACACAGATGATGTCGAAGGCGATCTTGCCGCGCAGGTGATGCACCACCTCCTGCACGAGCGGCCCGATGTTGCCGCGTTCGTTGAAGACGGGAATGACGACTGACAGACTGGGCATCCGGGGCAGGGACGGGCTTTGCATGGCGAAGGACTCAGCAGAAGGGCGTGCGGGAAAGAAGAAGGAGGACTCAGTCTTCGCTGACATCGGCTGACCACGTGGCCGGGACTTCGCAGTCCGGAATCCAGGCCGTACCCGGTGCCAGAATCCAGGCGCGTCGATTGGAGGCGCCGATGTCGATGACCTGCGTTGGATCCAGGCAAGGCCCAATGGCTTCCTTGCGCAGGAACAGCCAGCGTCGCGTGGGGTCCTGCAGCAGCCAGGTGTGCGCCTGCTGCCACTGCTCCACCCAGGGCTTCTTGAAACCGAACTCGGTAATCGGCCGGTCGGCCTGGAGCAGATGCTGTTCGCGCCAGCCGAGCATGGCCAGTTCCGCATCCAGATCGATGGTGGCCTCCACGCGTTGCATCAGCGCTTTGGCAGAACTGTCAAGACTGAGCGCCGGCATGAATCCCACGCCATAGGCGATCCACAGCGAGGCGGTGACCGCCACCAGCGCAAACACCACCCTCCGGCGTGCGGCGACCATCACGACCAGGCTCACGACGGTGAAGGCCAGCAGCCAGCCACTGACCTGCTTGACGGTGCTCATGTCCATGCCGCGTCCTTCGAGCAGGCCTTGCACGCGTTCGGGCGAGGCGGTCAGTAACCACAGGCCCAAGGCGCCCGTCAGGGTGACCACCACCGACAGGTACGACCACAGCACCGCGCGTACGCCACGCCGGCGCAGCAAGCCGGCCAACAACGGCGATGCGGCGAGCGCCAGGGCAGGCAGCATCGGGAAGATGTAGACCTCGCGCTTGCCCGGGCTCGCACTGAAGAAGACCAGCACCAGCAGCGCCCAACCGAGCAGTAGCGCGTAACGCGGGTCCACGCGACGCACACGCCGCCACCACGCCGGCAGCAACCACGGCGCGAGCAGCACGCCTGGCAGCCACAGCGTGAGCATGGTCTGTAGGTAGTACCAAGCGGGTTTTACGTGGTGCCAGGCATTGGCGTAGCGGGTGCCGGTCTGCTTGAACAGCATTTCCCGCGCGTAGGTGTGCAGGGCCGGATCCGATGAGGCCGCCACCGTGGCCAGCATCGGTACCAGCCACACACCCGCGCCCAGCACAAAACCCGCAATGCCGGCCAGCACATGCACCCCTCGGTGCGAGGGCAGGAGGTGGGGCGACTTCCACCGCACCCACAGCCAAGGCACGAACACCAACAACGGCAGAAAGCCCACGCCCTTGGTGACCGTGCCCAAGCCAGCGGCGAAGGTGCCCACCATCAGCAGCCAGGGGCTGGGCTTTTCAAGCAGGTAGCGCACCAGCGCCCATAGCGAGAGCGTGGTCATGCCCACCAGCACCATGTCGATCTGCGCGCGCTTGGCTTGCAGCACGAACTGCAGGCAGACGAACAGGCCCAACACGGTGTAGTCGGTCGTGCGCTTTCCCCACAGGCGCCGGGCAAGATCGCCGGTCAGCCACAGCGTCAGCAGCGCGGCCAGCAAGGACGGCAGCAGGAATGCCACATCCCAACTGCGCACCAGCACATAACTGGCCGCCTGCAGCCACATGAAGGTGGGCGGCTTCTCGGCATAGAGCTCAATCCCGCGCTGCGGGAACAGCCATTGGCCGGTCTCCACCATGGTCTTGGCCGCCAGTACGAAGCGCGGCTCGTCTGCGGGCATCGGCTCGCGTAAGCCCAGGCCGGCCAGCAGCGCCGCGATGACCAGCAGGATCAGCAGCCACGTCTGGCGAGGGGAGAGGTCGCTAAGGGAATGACGCATCGGCGTATCGCTCGTGCAAACAGAGGAAGAGAACGGGAAACCTTCGGTGCGGGATCGCGCGATCTAGAAGCGGCGTCGACGCTTTCGTCCGCCGTGCGGCGGCGGCCCGGACGGCCTTTTGCGCAAAGGCGGCGACGTCCCGTCCGGTGGGGACGGCCGGTTCTGATGGCGGGGAAAGGGATTGCCGAAGCTCTCGATCACCGGCGATGACAGGGCGCGTGCCTGCTCGATCGAAGCTCTGAATTTGGCCGCCGACACCCAGGCCGCGATCGCTGCCAGGGCCGACGTCACCCCCAACCACGGCGCGGCGCCCTGCATGCCCGTGCGGGTGGCGACAGCCGACTGCAGGACCGCGGTGATGGTGAACAGGGCGCCGTAGATCACGCTCAGCACAATGCCCGTGCGCCGCCGGCGCACGGGTATGGCCTGCAGGGGTCTGGCCATCAGCGCCGACGCGATGGCGAGCGCGTAGAACGGCGCCTCCAGGGCGGCGACCACGGTGCCGGCGGTGCCCACGGATCGATAGGCGATGAGCAAGCCGAGCAACATCACCGGGGCAGCCACCAGCAACTCACGCAGGCGTGGCCGCATCGCGGCCGCGAACTCGGACAGATACCGGCGATCGTCGCGCTTGAACGCCACCAGCAGATCCAGCGCGTGCAGGGTGACCACCACCCAGAACAGCGCGCCCGTCAGCACCACGGTGCTGCTGAGAATCACGGTGAGGCCATCGGGGTGGGGAATCGACATCGCCGACTTCAGTCCCCAGCCCAGGGCAATCACAAGTGCGGCTAACAGTACGTATGCCATATCACGCTCCAAAGGCGTCGCATCAGCTGGCCAAGATGGCCAGCCATGTCAGCGCCGCCATGGCCAAAGTCAGGAAGACGGCGGCCGAGCCCATGTCCTTGGCGCGACCGGCCAGTTCGTGGTGTTCGGGGCCGTAGCGCTCGATCACTGCCTCGATGGCCGAGTTGAGAAGCTCCACGGGCAGTACCAGCAGGACGGAGCTCGCCAGCAAGGCGCGCTCCACACCGTTCTCACCCAGCAGCAGTCCCAGCGGTGCCATCACAAGGGCGATTACCACTTCAAGTCGGAAGGAGGATTCATGCAGCCAAGCGGCGCGCAGTCCTTGAAAAGACCAGCGCGTGGCCATCATCAAACGCTTGGGACCACGCGGCAGGTGGCCATACCCATCAGCCATGGGACGTTCCTCGAGAAAGAGTGAGTGCGCGCTTCGATCGCAATCGCGCGCGAAGCATCGGAAGGCCCGGCGATGTTCGCCGGGCAGAGGTCGGAGTACAGTCGGAAGGCCTCATGGCGAGGCTCCCGCCGTGGCCTGACATCCGGAGAACACATCCAGCGTCGGCTCGTAGGCCTCGGTCTTGACCTGCATCAATCCCAGGACGGAATGGAACAGGTTGTCGTGGCTGACCGGCTGGCTTGCCCGACTGCGCACGCACGCGGTGTTGACGCCCTTACCGCCGGCCATGCCCGGTGAAAGCCAGGCCACCATCGGCACCTTGATCTGGGTGTCCGGCGCAATGGAGTAGGGCAAGCCGTGCAGATAGACGTTGCCTTCGCCCAGCGACTCGCCGTGATCGGAGACATAGATCATCGCCGTGTCGTGCGTGGTGTCTTGCGAGAGCATCTGGATCGTCTTGGACAGGAAGTCATCCGTTTCCAGGATGGCGTTGTCGTAGGCGTTGACGATCTCCTGCCGCGTGCAGCTGCCCAGATCCGAGGAACGACAGTCAGGCCGGAACTGGCGGAGTGCTTCCGGATAGCGTTTGAAGTACGCCGGTCCGTGGTTGCCAAGTTGATGCAGGACCACCACCGTGTCACCGGGGTTGTCATCGATCACATCGTGCAAGCCCTGCAGCATCACCGCATCACGGCAAGACTGGTCATCGCACAGCGAGCTCTCCGGCGGCTTCCGGTAAGACTCAAACGACAAGCCGTCGCACACGCCTTTGCAACCGGTCTGGTTGTCCCGCCACAAGGTCTTGACGCCGGCCCGCTCCAGCACATGCAGTAGCGAGTCGGAGCCCACGATGTTTTCGCGGTCGTAGTTGCGCCGGCCTGCGAGGGAGAACATGCAGGGCACGGAGACTTCCGTGTTGGACCCGCACGCGGTGACGTCGCTGAAATTGATGACATTCAGCTTGGACAGCTGTGGTGTGGTCTGCCGCGTGTAGCCATTGAGTCCCCAGTTCTGTGCGCGTACGGTTTCGCCAACCACCACGACCAGCAGGTGGGGTTTGGTCGACGGTGCGTGCGCCTGCTGCTTGGCATCGGCCGCCACGATCTGGCGTGGCCCCTCCGGACTCCTAGCCTCCTGACTGAGCACGCGCGTGATGGACGCCAGGTAGTTGCCCGGAGCGATCAGGTAGCGCAGCGCCTTGTCATTGCGCATCAGCGAGGAGATGTCCTGGAAGGTGGCCATCACCCCCACGCACGTGAGCAGCAACATCGCGCCCAGAAACAGCGTCCGGCGTAGCAGGGCCTGCTTGAGCGTGAAGCGGGGGAAGTGCAGCAGCCACAACGCGGTCGCCGGCAGCACGCCCATCAGCACGACCGTGCCCACCATGTCCCAGGTCAACAGCTCGCGAGCCTCGGCCACATCGGTCCGGATCACGTTGCGGACCATGCTCGGGTCCAGATATACCGCGTACATGCTGGCGAAGTACGCCGCTGAAGCGGTGGCCACCAGCAGGACCGCCAGAACAGGTCGGGCAATCCAGCGGTTGATCACCAAGCCGAACAGCAACGCATGCAAGCCGACCAGGGCGGCGGTCACCCCGATGTAGAAACGCAGTTCTCTCGCGCCACTCAGGACGCCTGACTCTTTGACACTGGCCCAGAAGGCGCCGTTTGCGGTGAACGCAAAGAAGACGGCAACCAACAGGATGACCAGCTCCAGGCTCAGCGCCACCCGCCAACGCGGACGGTGTGCGCTTGTTGACCCTCGGAGCGATGTGTCTTGGAATCGGGCGAAAACCTTGCGGAAACTCGCTCGATTCCGGTCAGGCATGGCCCACCTCGCTTTTGCACGAGGTGCGTTCCACCTGCAAGGTCACGTCGTGGATATCGAACTGCTGCTCGATCACCCGGGTGAGCTCGACCTGGATCGTCTCCGGATCGGGCACATCGGCGGCCAGCACGATGTGGGCCGTCAGCACGACCTGGCGCGTCCCCAACGACCACACATGAAGGTCGTGGACCTCTTGCACGGCCGGCATCTCGATCAACCGCTTACGGATGGCCGCCACATCCATGCCTTCCGGAACGCCTTGCATCAGGACATGCCCGGCCTGCCGGAGCAGGGTCCAGGTACGGGGCAGCACCCACAGGCCGATCAACACCGCAATGATCGGATCGACCAGTGTCCAACCCGTTACCTTGATGACGATCGCGCCAATGATCACGCCCACCGATCCGAGCATGTCGCTCCACACCTCCAGGTAGGCACCCTTCACATTCAGGCTGGTGCCACTGCCAGCGCGTAGCAGGCGCATGGAGATCAGGTTGACGATCAAACCTAGGGTGGCGATGACCAACATGCCCGTGGACGCAACTTCCGGCGGCTCACGAAAACGTCCCACCGCCTCCCACAGGATGTAACCGGCGACCACGAACAACAGACCGCCGTTGATGATCGCGCCGATGGCTTCCATACGGGCATAGCCATAGGTACGGCGAGCATCGGCCGGACGTCGACTCATACGCACCGCGATCAACGACACGGTGAGGGCGATGACATCAGTCATCATGTGCGCCGCATCGGATAGCAGCGCCAAACTATTTGTTACCAGACCGCCGATGATCTCGGCGATGAGGAACGTGGAAGTCAGGCCGAGCGCCCACCATAGGAGCTTCTCGTACCGGATCTCGGACGTTCCATGATCATGCCCTGTGCTCATGCGTGTTCTCCTAAGAACAGATGCAAAAGAGCGGCTAGGAACGGGGTAGGGCGACGGTGCGTACACCGCCGCCGTGCCCTGTCACGATTTCATGTGCGCCGGGGTGCGATTGAAGCGGGTGTGCACCCACCGGTAGAACACCGGCAGTACCACCAGCGTCAGCAACGTGGAGGAGATGATTCCGCCGATGACCACGGTGGCGAGCGGACGCTGCACCTCCGAGCCGGCACCCACGTTCAGCGCCATCGGCACGAAGCCCAGCGAGGCCACCAACGCCGTCATCAGCACCGGTCGAAGACGCGTGAGCGCACCTTCCCGAATGGCTTCGGCCATCGGCTGGCCGCTCTCACGCAGGCTTCGGATGAAGCTGATCATCACCAGGCCGTTGAGCACCGCCACACCTGAGAGCGCGATAAAGCCCACGCCCGCCGAGATCGACAGAGGAATCCCGCGCAGCGCCAACGCCAGCACGCCACCGGTCAAGGCCAGCGGGACACCGCTGAAGACGATGAGCGCGTCCTTGGCCGAACCAAAGGCCATGAATAGCAGGGCAAAGATTAGCACCAGGGTCACCGGCACCACGATGGACAGACGCTTACTGGCCGAGATCAGCTGCTCGAAGCTGCCGCCGTACTCGATCCAGTAGCCGGTAGGCACCGTCACCTGTTGATCGATGGTGGACTGCAGTTCGGAGACGAAGCTGCCCAGATCGCGGTCACGGACATTGGCGGTCACGATGATGCGCCGCTTGCCGTTCTCACGATTGATCTGGTTGGCTCCCTCGGAGATCTCCACGCGTGCCACCGAACTCAGCGGTACGACCTGCGCCTGAGCGGCGTTGGCCTGTGTACCCACCGACTCATCAGCCTGGTTGGCCGCGATGGCCGCCGTCAGCGAGATGGGTAATGCTGAGAGCGCCGTGGGATCCAGTCGCTGCTGTTCTGGCAAACGGACCACGATGTCGAAGCGTCGATCGCCCTCAAACAGCTGGCCGGCGACTTCACCCCCTATGGCCGTGGCCACGTTGCGCTGCACGTCAGCCGGATTCAGACCATAGCGTGCCAAGGCATCCCGATCGGGCAGCACCGAGAGCATGGGCAGGCCAGCAGCCTGTTCCAGGCGAACGTCAGCTGCACCGGGTACCTTGCGGGCGGCGGCCTCGATCTTCTGGCCCACTTCCAGCAACGTATCCAGGTCATCGCCGTACAGGTTGATCGCCACGTCCGCGCGCACGCCCGAAATCAGCTCGTTGGTACGCATTTGGATCGGCTGGGTGAACTCGTAGTTGTTGCCGGGGATCTTCTTCATCTCCGCCTCAACTTCCGCCACCAGGTCCGCCTTGAGCTTGCGCGGGTTGGGCCACTGATCACGCGGCTTGACCATCACGAAGGTGTCAGCCACCGACGGCGGCATCGGGTCGGAGGCGACCTCAGCCGTACCAATCTTCGACCACACTCGCTCCACTTCCGGGAACTGCAGCAAACGTTCTTCCACGATGCGTTGCATGCCCAAGGACTGGGTCATGCTGGTACCGGGAATACGCATGGCCTGAAGCGCGAAGTCGCCCTCATCCAGGCTGGGAACAAACTCGCTACCCATGCGAGAGGCGAGCAGACCACTGCCAACCAGCAGGGCGATCGCGCCGACGGCCACCAGCTTGCCGCTACGCAGGCTCAGATCCAGCAAAGGCTCATAGCGCCCGCGGAACCAGCGCATCAGCCAGTTTTCCTTCTCTTCGACCTTGCCACCGAGCAACATCGCCACGGCAGCCGGTACGAAGGTCAGGGACAGGATCATCGCGCCCGTCAGCGCCAGCACCACGGTGATGGCCATCGGGTGGAACATCTTTCCTTCCACACCGGTCAGGGCAAAGATCGGCAGGTAGACGGCGGTGATGATGCCCAGACCGAACAAGCTCGGACGGATCACTTCAGCCGAGGCGCTGGAGGCCACTTCAAAGCGCTCTTCCAGCGTCATCTCACGCCCGAGTTCATGCTGACGTTCGCCAAAGCGACGCAGGCAGTTCTCGATGATGATGACGGCACCGTCGACGATCAGACCGAAGTCCAGGGCGCCCAGGCTCATCAGGTTGGCCGACACGCCGCCACGCGCCATACCGGTCAGGGTGAACAGCATCGACAGCGGAATCACCGCGGCCGTAATCAACGCCGCACGGAAGTTACCTAGCAGCAAGAACAGGATGACGATGACCAGCAACGCGCCTTCGATCAGGTTCTTGGCAACCGTGGTGATCGTGCGATCCACCAGCGAGGTTCGGTCGTAGACCGGCGTGGCAGTCACACCCTTGGGCAGACTCTTGGCCGCTTCCTGAAGCTTGGCGGCCGCGGCTTGGGAGACGTCACGGCTGTTGGAGCCCACCAGCATGACCACCGAACCGAGCACGACCTCGTGGCCGTTCTGGGTCGCCGCACCCGTACGCAGTTCTTCACCGTCGGCCACATTGGCCAGATCACGAACCCGAATCGGCACGCCATCACGACGGGTGACGACGATCTTCTGGATGGCGGGAATGTCCGAGACCTGTGCCGGCACACGCACCAGGAACTGCTGGCCGTTACGTTCGATGTAGCCGGCACCCACGTTCTGATTGTTGGCCTGCAGGGCCGTGACCACATCTTCAAAGGTCAGGTCCAGCGAGCGCAGCTTGGCCGGATCGGGCGTGACGTGAACCTCACGCTTGAAGCCGCCCATGGTGTTGACTTCGGTCACACCGGGAACGTTGCGCAGCTGCGGACGAATCACCCAGTCTTGCAGCGTGCGCAGATCCGTGGCGGTGTAGGGCTTGCCATCGGGTTTGCGGGCTTTGGGATCAGCATCGATGGTGTAGGAGAAGATCTCGCCCATACCGGTGGCAATCGGACCCAGGGTGGGTTCGATACCTTCGGGCATTTGCGCCTTCACCTGCGCCACGCGCTCGGAGACCTGCTGACGGGCAAAGTAGATGTCCGTCCCGTCCTTGAACACGACGGTGACCTGAGACAGGCCGTAGCGGGAGATCGAGCGGAAGTACTCCATCTTCGGCAGACCGGCCATGGCCGTCTCGATGGGGAACGTAACGCGTTGCTCGGCTTCCAGCGGTGAGTAACCGGCCGCTTCGGTGTTGATCTGAACCTGGACGTTGGTGATGTCGGGGGTGACATCGATAGGGATCTGACGGGCACTCCAGATGCCGATGGCGATCAAGGCCACCGTCAACGTCATGACCAGCCAGCGATGATTAATCGCGACTTTTATGATTTTTTCGAGCATGACGGTCTCCTTAGTGCGCGTGTGTCGCGCCGGACTTTTCGATGTCCGCCTTGACCAAGTAGCTCTGGGTCACCACGATGTCCTCGCCGGCCTTCACGCCTTCCAGCACGGCCACTTGCGTGGAGTCACGATCACCCAGCTTCACCGGCCGCGCCGTGTAGGTATCGCCGTCACGCACAAACACCACGTCCTTGCCGTCCATGCTCTGGATGGCCGACTGCGGAATCACAACGCCCGCATCGCTGGTGGACATCGTGATTTGCGCTTTGACTGCAGTGCCTGGACGCCAGAAGCCATCCTCGTTGGGCAGTGCGGCACGGGCGATCAGGCTCTGGCTGGCCGTTGACGTGCTGGGCAGCACGCGTTCGATGGTCGTCGTAGCGCTGACGTTGTCGTACAGGCGACTGACCGTGACGGCCACACCCGGACGCAGGTATTGCGCATCGGCGCCGAACACATGCAGGTCGACCCAGACCTTGGACAGGTTGCCGATCTCAAACAGGGGCTGACCTTCGGCGGCTACGCCACCGACACTCCCTTGTCGACTGAGGACGACGCCGCTGATGGGTGCGGTGATGGTGTAGGTGGTGAGGCTGAGATTGCTGTGCACCACGGCCAGCGCCTGGCCTTGACGAACGGTGTCGCCCACGTTGGCGCGCAGGGCACGCACCACACCGGGGTAGCGAGCGGTGACTTGGGCCACGCCGCCCTCCATCGGCGTCAGCACGCCTTGGACTTCCAGTTCGTTCTTGATGGCACCCTCACCGACCTTGGCCACTTTCACGCCACTCTTGTCAGCTTCTTCCTGCGGGATCGTGGTCTTCTCGGCACCTTCTTCTTCATGACCGCCGGCTTCCTCACCGTGACCAGCTTCCCCTTCCTCGTGCCCGGCTTCGCCTTCGGCGCCGTGATCGTCACCCTCTGTGCTGGCTTCTTTAGCCGGTGCAGGTGCCGCTTTCTCTTCGGCGGCGTCCTTGGAACCACCACAAGCGGCCAGCATCAGGACAGCGCTCAGCAGCAACGTCGGAGCTGCAATCTTTGCAACGTTCTTCATTTGAAAATCCTTATGGGGTGGTGGTGCCGCTGGCGACGATCGGCTGCCCGGTCAGGCGCTGGATCTCGATCAGGGCAGCTTGTGCGTCGACGGCCACTTGCAGCTGGCGCACGCTGGCTTCCACGCGTTGCGCCTGCAGCTGCGACCACTCCAAATAGCTGATCGCACCGGCTTTCCACGCGTACTCGGCGGCCTTCTCAGCCTTCTCCAAGCGCGGGATCACGTCGGTACGCAGGCGACCGACTTCCAAACGGGCGGTGGAGTAGTTGCCGTAGGCGTTGGTCAGCGCGGAGTACAGATCGATGCGCAGGGATTCGCGCTCGATCGGCGTCATGGCCAGTTCGGCTTCAGCCGCCCGGATACCCGGTGCGGCACGGCGTGCCGACCCCAGCGGAATGCTGATGCCGGCCATGAACCCCACATCGCTGGTGGCACGGTTGTAGCGTCCACCGGCCTGCCACTGCAGATCAGGCGTTGCTTGCGTGCGGGCCAGGCGTAGCTGAGCCTCACGCACACGCTCCACACCCGCCAACTCAGCGAGTTCGGGCGTGTTCTGCAGGTAGTCACTCAGTGCATCGAAGCTCTGCAGTTCCGGCAGCACCAAGGGATTGCCCGCGGCCACGGTGAAGCTTGGCGTACGCTCATTCCACAGCGCCGCCAGGTTCTGGCGCGTGGCCGCTTCATCGGCAATGGCACGATCGCGATCCAGCTCGGCCGTGGCCAAGGCAGCCTGTGCGGTGAGCACGACCGACTCGGGCGAGGCGCCGGCGGTCAGGCGGGTACGTGCCGCATCGACAGCGCGCCTGCGTTGGACGATATCCAACTCGGCGATGCTCTTGCGCTTGGTCGCCGCGGTAACCGCCAGATAGCGCTGTGCCGTCTCGGCCAGCAGGTCCAGCCGTGCCATCTCGCGCTGCGGCGCCAACGTATCAATGTTGGCCAACGCCAGGGCTTGCCGGGCATTGAGCTTGCCGCCGCGCTCGATCACCCCGGCCAGGGTGACGGTGAGCTCGGCCTCGCTGAAACCGCGATAGTTGCCGGTGCCGAGCGTGTTTTCGATGGTTGCGCCGAGGGTCATCGGGGGCTTGAGGGCCGCCGATGCCAAGTTGGCATCCAGGACCTGACGACGCCCGTCGAAGATGCGCAGGTCAGGGTGTGTCGTGGCAACGCGCGCGATGGCGTCGTCCAACGAAAGGGTAGAAGAAGGCGCCGTCCCCGTCTGCGCGTACGCAACGGGCACGACCAAAAAGGCAGCGCATGCTGCCAGTCGCAACCACATGAGGTATCTCCGATTAGGCGAAAAAACGATGCACCGGCAAGCCGGCGTGCAGCGTTAGGCCGTAATCGGAGGACGGGTCAGGGACAGCGGCTGCAGGGAATCCAGCGGCTGGATCTCGTGCACAGGCGCGATCGCCTGAGGAGCGAGCGGTTCGACCACAAGGGCGGGCGAGGGAATAGCCACCGGGTGGCCGCAGGCATGGGCGCCATGGACCAGCGCGTGCAGCAGATCGCCGGCCGAACCCTCGTCCTGATCGCCGGCATCCTGATCAGCCACCGCGCTGGTGGCGTCATCGCTGACATCGCAGTGCTCGGGATCGGCATGATCGGCCACAGCTTGGGCCGACTCGTGGATATCGCCCACGGCCGCCAGCACCGGATTGGCCACCACCGCGAACAACAGCAGTGCCAGCGCCGGCAGGCGCAGGAATCGGCTGAGTTGGCGTAGGGCACGCGTCATGGTGCGCGCATGGTAGTCAGTCCCTTGCGCGTTAGACAATCACGCAATTCAGGAAACTGTCATCGCGCTGCAGCGTTAGGGTGTAACAGCGCTTGGCGTGCGTGACCGGGTTGGGTATCGTCGGGCCATTCGTGCAGCCCGGGACCCCCGCGTGCGCCTTCTGACCGCCCATCCCCGATCCTGGCTCGCCTTGGGCGCGCTGTGGCTGATCGTGGCGGCGGTGCTGGCCCATCCGGTCCTGACCCAGCTCGGGCAGCTGCATGGTCTGGAGCACAGCGCACCGCACCTGCGCGCAGCCGCGCATGCGCACGATGCCAAGGGCGAGGTGCCCGATGAGCACGCCACGGGGGCGCACAGCCTGTTCCATCACTCGGACGTGTGCGCACACGCGGTGATCCTGCCGGACTTCCCGGCCCTTGGGCCGCTCATCCCCGGGCAGGCCTATACGCCCATCGCCGCGGTCCTGGCGCTGGCCCAGCGCTCTACGCATCCCTTACGCCCACCCATCGCGTGATCGCGCCGGCGCACGCCGCCTTGGCGTAGCCGCTGCTTCGGGATCGCGTGCGCCGGTCGCAACGACCGTGCTGTCGCGTGGCACTCACTTGCGCTGTGGACACTCAGGTTCATCTGCGCAGCACTGACGAGATCGATATGGATACCTCCCTTGGCAAGTTGCGCCTGGACATTCCCGTTGTGCTTCCCCACGTGCGGGATGCCGCCGATGCGTGCATCGAGCGCCTGCAGAGCGAACTGCTCGCACGCCCTGGGGTGGACCGCGTCCACATCCGACCTGCCGAGGGGGAGGGCCCCGGCCAACTCTGCGTGCACTTCGATCCGCAGGTGATGTCGCTGGCCCGCATTCGCGAGCTGGCCCAAGCCGCGGGCGCACGCGTCACCGAAAGCTTCGGCCACCTCACCTGGACGGTCACCGGCATCGGACATGAGCGACGCGCCCGCACTGTGGCCGAACAGATGAGCTCGGTGTTCGGCGTGCTGGAGGCCCGCGCCAGCTCGGCCGGCACGGTGTATCTGGAGTTCGAGCGCGAGAAGATCGACGAGGGCGGGTTGGAGGCCTCTCTCAAGCGCATGGGCGTTACACGCGTGGTGACGGGCAAGCCGTCCCAGCACGAGGATCATGCCGGTCATGCGCATGACGGCAAACAAGGGGAGCACGGAGAGGAGAAGCACGACCACGACCACACCGGCGGCCTGCTCGGCCCCAACACCGAGCTGATCTTCGCCCTGACCTGTGGTGCGTTGCTGCTGGTGGGCTTTCTGATCGAGAAGTTCGCCGCTTCATTGCCGGGGTGGTTGCCCACAGCCTGCTATATCGGTGCGTATGTCTTTGGCGGCGCCTACACGCTGCGCGAGGCCTACGACAACCTCAAGCTCAAGCGCTTTGAAATCGACACCTTGATGCTGGTCGCCGCCGCCGGCGCCGCCGCGCTGGGCTCCTGGGCCGAAGGTGCGTTGCTGCTATTCCTTTTCAGCTTGGGTCATGCGCTGGAGCACTACGCGATGGGACGCGCCAAGCGCGCCATCGAGGCGCTGGCCGAGCTCGCGCCGGATACGGCGATCGTCATCCGCGGCGAGTCCACCACCGAGATTCCGGTCGGCGACCTGCAGCTCGGTGATCGGGTACTGGTGCGTCCCAACGAGCGCCTGCCGGCCGATGGATTCCTGCTGAAGGGCAACTCCAGCATCAACCAGGCACCGGTGACCGGCGAGTCCATCCCGGTGGACAAGCGGCCGGTGGAAGATGCCGCGCTGGCACGAAGCAGGCCCGACAGCGTCGATGCGGCCAGTCGGGTCTTCGCAGGCACCATCAATGGGGCCGGTGCGATCGAAGTGGAAGTGACCAAGCGCGCCGAGGACTCCGCGCTGGCGCGGGTGGTGAAGATGGTGAGCGAGGCCGAGACACGCAAGTCGGCCACCCAGCGCTTCACCGATCGCTTCGAGCGGATCTTCGTACCCGCGGTACTGGCGCTGGCGTTCCTGCTGCTGTTTGCCTGGGTGATGGTGGATGAGCCGTTCCGCGACAGCTTCTATCGCGCCATGGCCGTGCTGGTGGCCGCCAGTCCGTGCGCGTTGGCCATCGCCACCCCGAGCGCGGTCCTGTCCGGTATCGCCCGCGCGGCGCGTGGGGGCGTGCTCATCAAGGGCGGCGCGCCGCTGGAGGATCTGGGGTCGTTGAAGGCGATGGCCTTCGACAAGACCGGCACCCTGACCGAAGGGCGCCCGCGCATCACCGATGTGGTGGCGGTTGACGGGGCGTCGGAGACCGAGCTGCTGCAGGTAGCGGTCGCGGTGGAGTCGCTGAGCGATCATCCGTTGGCCGCCGCGATCGCGCGTGATGGTCGCAGCCGATTGGATACGGGCAAGTTGCCAACGGCCTCGGACTTGGAAAACCTGATCGGCCGCGGCGTCAAAGCCCGTCTGGGCGATCAGCCGGTATGGATCGGCAAGGCCGAGATGTTCGGCGCGGACGGGGTTCCCGCCCTGGGCGCCGCCGCGGCAGCGGCCATCGCCGCGTTGCGCGAGCAGGGCAGGACGACCATGGTCGTGCGGTTGGGCGATCGGGAGCTCGGCGCGATCGGCTTGATGGACACGCCACGCGAGGCGGCCAAGCAGGCGCTGATGCGCCTGAAGGCCATGGGCATCGAGCGCATGATCATGATCTCCGGCGATCACCAGAAGGTGGCCCAGGCCGTGGCCAAGGAGGTCGGCCTGGACGAGGCGTGGGGCGACCTGATGCCCGAAGACAAGGTCGAGGCGATCCGCAAGCTGCGCGATCAGGACAAGGTCGCCATGGTTGGCGACGGCGTCAACGATGCGCCTGCGATGGCCAATGCCACCGTCGGCATCGCCATGGGCGCGGCCGGCTCGGACGTGGCCCTGGAAACGGCCGATGTGGCATTGATGGCCGATGACCTGAAGCACCTGCCATTCGCCGTGGGTTTAAGTCGTCACACGCGCGGCATCATCCGGCAGAACGTCTTCGTCAGCCTCGGCATCGTCGCCTTCCTGGTGCCGGCCACAATTTTCGGGCTCGGCATCGGTCCGGCGGTGGCCGTGCACGAAGGCTCCACACTTTTGGTGGTCTTCAACGCACTGCGTCTGTTGGCCTATAAGGACAGGTCCTAGCGCCACAGCCTCAAGCTGATGACATCACGGTCGCGGCGGTGCCACATCGTGATCCTTCGCCGCGTCGTCACGGCCTGCCGAGTACCTCGGCAGGCCGCGCCAAGATCAGGGCTTCTTTCGGGTGCGCTGGAGCTCGGCTGCCACGAGCGCGCTCAATTGCTGAGGACCCAGTTCGGATAGCAGCTTGCCGTTGACGAAGAACGTTGGCGTGCCACGAATGTCGGCCGCTTCCACGGCGGCCACATCGCGTTTGATCAGGGTCTCGACCGCCCCGGTCGCCAGATAGCGCTGTGCACGCGCACGGTCCAAACCGACGGCGACAGCAAACTCCCATACCTTTTTCGGATCCGGCGCGCCATGGCTGGCCCACACAGGCTGCTTTCTCATCAAGGTCTCCAGCACCGGCTCGAACTTCTTCTGTTCCCGGGCCGCTTCCAGCACACCAATGGCCTCCTTGGAGACCTGTCCATGGAAGGGCACATAGCGGATCACCAGACGCACGTCCTTAGGATGGGCGGCCAGCAGTTGCTTCACGTGGGGATACATCGCACAGCAGGAGTCGCAGGCCGGGTCGAAGAACTCCACGATCGTGCCTGGCGCAGTCACCGGCCCCATGGGCGGTGCGCCGGCAGGCCAGTGAAAGAGCGCGCGGAATCAATCAAGGATACCGGCCGCACCCCGGTTTTACATAAGCGACGTTATGCGAAGTAAGTTATTGATTATACCGGATTAATTTGGAAATCGCAAGGTCTGTAGTTGCACCGTGCGCTAGCCGGCCACAGACGCGATAAGCTAAGCATTCCTTAGTTCCAGCCATTCTTGATGTCATGACGACGCCATCTGAGCGCACCCGCAATGTGTTGCAGGCGGGCGCGTTCCTCCGGCAGCTAGCGGCCAGCCAAGCCGTGCCCAAAGAGGTGCGGCAAGAGGCATATCGACTGCTGCGGCACTATCCAACCGTCAGCGACATCGAGGCGATTGCTGAGCACGAAGAGCGGCTGCGAGCGCTGACCCAGTCGGCCTTCGTACGACCCTACCTGAGCAGCGAGATCGAGGCGGATTGGTTCTCCGGATACCCGCTTGGCCCTCATCGCATCTGACTATGAAGCAACCGAGCAGGCCGCGTGCAAGAGGGACTACGTCCGCAGAGGCAGCGCTGGAGGCTTCCTTTGAACGGGCCCGCGACAGCGCAGCCGAGGAACGCGCATTCTTCAAGCGACTGATGGATGCGATCGTGTACGTGCATGCGCCCGTCTCGGATGACGCGCGGACACTGCGGCTGGTCCAGTTCCGCCATCCTGACGGTTTCGATGCGATCCCCTTCTTTACCTCGCTCGACAAGGCGCAGGCGGCCAGTTCGGCTGCTGTCAGAATTCTGGGAGTTCCAGGCCGTGAGCTGCTAACCGGTACTCGCGGCGCTACGTTGATGCTCAATCCCAACGACGACGGCGTTGTCCTCTACCCGGAAGAGGTTGCGGCATTGTTGGATACGGGCTTTCTGGCCAGGGTGGAACGGCTGGAGCCGGCGGAGTTCGCGGTGAGACCTGCCCAAGCCGCACCGGCTTGGCTCGCTCCGGCCATCAGCGGCAGCCTTGAACACGCCGACTTCGTCTCGTCGGCGTATCTCCTGGAAACTCACTCGTCGGGGGGCGTCGAACAGCCTCCCGGTCTGTTGATCTGGCTGGTGGTCGACCTGGCTTTCGCCGAGCGGGCGGCTCGTCTGGTGACCACCGCCATACAGCCCTTATGCTCAGATTTGGACGTCATCATCGACTTGGCGGTCCACGACGTATCGCAGCCTTTGCCGGCGGGCCTGGATGATCCCCAGATCGTGCCCATGTTCACGAGAATCAAGCCAACTTGAGCGCAGCTCATCGGCCTATGAGCCCTGAAGACAAACTGCTAGCACTCCTTCCGGAATTGACCGAGGAAGAGAAGGATCGGCGGACCCGCGAAGGTATCGCCGACGTCGACGCTGGACGTACGATCCCGCACGAGGAACTACTGCAATGGATCAGGCGATGGTCGGAGCCTTCTTGAGGGTTTCCGTTGGGTCAGGAGCGTGGAAACTCTTGAATCCAATATTCAAGAAGGGCACGCGTGCCTAAGCAGCACTTCAGAAATGCCTGGGTCACGCGGCTTCTGGTTCGATCAAGCCTAAGTCTGTAATCCACGCACTGCCTGACGTCGAGGGGTGTTTCCTCGTTGAATCATGGTGTTAGAGCCGATTCGGCTGTTTTTCTCACGAATCCCTGCCGACCCTCGACTTGGATCCACGCAGCTTCCATGCCAGCCACCAGCGCAGGAGCCAGGCCCACCAGCCTCAATCCCCCGGAATGCGCTCTGACATAATAGGCATTATGCGAAATTAGATAAATGCCGGGAGGCACCCACCTATTTGACCCGCCGCTTCTCCAGCTTCCGCGCCAAGGTTCGTCGATGCAGGCCCAACCGTCTGGCAGCTTCCGAGATGTTGAAATCGCTGGCTGCCAGGGCTTCGTGGATGTGCTCCCACTCCAGCGTCTTGATCGATGTGGTGCGGGCGGTCAGTTCCACGTCGGCATCTCCCGCGGCGCGCTGGAAGGCGGCCTCGATGTCGTCGGTGTTCGAGGGCTTGGCCAGATAGTGGCGCGCGCCCAGTTTGATCGCTTCCACGGCGGTGGCGATGCTGGCGTAGCCGGTCAAGACCACGATCACCATGTCGGGGTCGGCGTCGTGGAGATGCCTCACGCTGGACAGGCCGGATGCGCCGCCGGCCAGCTTGAGGTCCACGACGGCGTGGGTCGGCGCGAACTCTTCCAGCAACGCCGGCATGCCGTCCTCGCCCGCCAGGTGGCGCACCTGATATCCCCGCCGCTCGAACGAACGCACCAGCGTGCGTGCGAACGCCGCGTCGTCTTCGACGATCAGCAATCGTCGTTCAGCCGAGGTCGTCATAACGGCCCTCCTCGATCGCGATTCCGGCCAGCGGCAACGTCACGGTCACCACCGCCCCGCCCTGCGGCCGATTCCGTGCATCGAGCCGCCCGCCCAGCGTACGCGCCACATTGACCGACAGGAACAGGCCCAGCCCACCGCCCGGCCGTCCCTTGCTGCTGTTGTAAGGCGTGCCGAGCCGCTGCAGGACGCCGGGCTCGAAGCCGGGACCGGCGTCGGTCACCTCGACCACCACTGCATCGTCACGGCAGCGCACGTCCAGCCGGACCCATTCCGGCGAGGCTTCCAGCGCGTTGTCCAGCACGTTGAACACCATCTGCCGCAAACCCGCATCGGTGACGATACGCCGATCAAGGGCGCTTTGGATCCGGTAGTCGAAGCGATGCGGACTGCGCGCCTGCTCCCATTCATGCGCCAATTCGTCGAACAACGCATGCAGCGTGGTTTCCGTGGGCGCCTCGGCGCGGGTCTCGCCGGCAGCCATCAGGATATTGGTGACGATGGACTTGCAGCGCGCCACCTGAGCCTGCATTTCCAGCACGTCGTTGTGCAGCTCGCCGTCAGACGCCATGGTGGGCAGGTGCTCCCAATCGCCCAGGATCACCGACAGCGTGGACAGCGGCGTACCCAGTTCGTGAGCGGCCCCGGATGCCAGCAGGCCGATACGCACGATGTGCTCCTCCTCCACCGCCCGCTGCCGCAGTTCAGCCAGGCGCGCATCGCGTTCGCGGAGGATGCCGCCGATGCGGGTGATGAACACCACCAGCAGGCCGGCGACCAGCAGGAAGCAAATGAGCAACCCCTGCACATAGTGGTCGGCCAGGCCGCGCGCCGGTTCGACCGCCAGCTTCAGCGGCGCCGGCACCGCGGCCAGCCCGACCACGCACAGGGCCGCGGCCGCCGCGATCACCCAGCTCCGCGGCGACGGCAGCAGCACGGTGCCGATCACCACCTGCAGCAGGAAAAGGAACACGAACGGATTGCCGATACCGCCTGACAGGTACAGCTGGATGGTCAGCGAGGCGACGTCCACCAACAGGCCCAGCAGCAATGCGGCCTGCGACACATATGCGTGGCGGCGGCACCAAGCCTGGCTGGCCAGGTTGAACAGCACCAGCGCGGCGAGCACGGTGAACATCGGTGCCAGCGGCAGCGCGATGTCCATGCCGTATTGCACGACCAGGATCGTCGCCACCTGCCCTACCACCGCGATCCAGCGCAGTTGGATCAACTGCTGCAGGTTACGCAGACCGGAGCGGTCGTGCAGACCCTCCAGACGCGATGCGGCGTGGTCGGGAGGCGCGGCGGAATCAGCCTGGCGGAAGTACATGCGGGTCCGGAGGATGGCGCGGCCTTCGATGATCGCGCAATCGGTGCTCGGACGCGAACAGAAGGCCGCCCGCGACCCCCGTCAACAGCGCCATCCCGAACCAGGTCAGCGCGTAGGAAAGGTGCGCATCGCGGAACCTCACCACCGTCATGCCGCCGCGCGGCCATTCGCGCACGGCCGGATCGCGCTCGGCATCGATGAAGAAAGGCGCCACGCGCTCGGCGGGCAGTCCTCGCTTCCGCGCGATGGCGGTGACGTCGCGCGAGTACCAGCGGTCCTGCGCTGGGACGTTGCGGCGCAGGAAGCCGCCTCCGGGTTCGCTGATCCGCAGCAGTCCTTCCACCGACACCCTGCCTTTCGGAGCGGGCGCGAGCGTACCGCCGATCGGCACGAAGCCGCGATTGACGAGTACATAGTTCCCATCATCGGTCTGCAGCGGTTGCAGCACCCAGAAGCCACCGCCGAGTTCGGTGACAGCCTGTGTACGCGTCTCGCTGCCCGCTACGAAACGCCCCGTGATCGACACGCGCCGGTAGCTGTCGGTCGCGTCGGTGATCGTGGGCCATTGCGCGCGGGACGGCGCCGGCCTCGCATCGGCATGGACGCGGGCGTCGACACGCGCGATCAGTTCATGCTTCCAGGCCATCCGCTGCAGTTGCCAGACGCCCAGCGCGACGAATCCGCAGAACGCGATCGTCAGCAGCCCGGCGAAAGCGAGCCGCCACCGTCTGCTCGGCCGCGGTGACGGAACCGGTACCGCGGATGCCGGACCGTTCACGGCAGGCTCTGCGCCGCTTCCTGCGCGTGATGCATGTCGTGCGTGCCCGGCATCATGTGGGTGTTCATGTTGTGCATGACCCACAACGTACCGCTCAGCACGATTACCAGAAGCACGGCGGTGAAGATCAGGGCGAACAGGTTCCAGCCGCCTTCCGATTTCGGATTCATGTGCAGGAAATAGACCATGTGCACGACCACCTGCACCATCGCGAAAGCCAGGATCACCAGCGTGGTGATCGCGGGCGTGGGCAGCACCTTGTTCATCACCAGCCAGAACGGGATCGCGGTGAGAATGACCGACAGCACGAAGCCGGTCACGTACTCCTTCACGCTGACGTGCGGAATGCCGTCCTCAAGGAAGTCGTCGTGGTGCGAATCGGAGGAAGCGTTGCTCATCACTGCACGCCCATCAGGTAGACGAAGGTGAAGACGCCGATCCAGACGACGTCCAGAAAATGCCAGAACATCGACAGGCAGGCGATGCGGCGCGTGGTGGTCCGGTTCAGGCCCCACTTGCGCACCTGTACGCACAGCACGGCCAGCCAGATGACGCCGAACAGCACGTGCAGGCCGTGCGTGCCGACCAGGGTAAAGAACGCCGACAGGAACGCGCTGCGCTGCGGTCCCGCACCGATGTGGATCAGGTGGTGGAACTCGTAGAGCTCGATCGACAGGAAGCCCAGGCCCAGCAGGCCGGTGACCAGCAGCCAGCCGACCGTAGCGCGGCTGTTGCGCTTCATCATCGCCAGCATGGCGAAGCCGTAGGTGATCGACGACACCAGCAGGAGGCCGGTGTTGATCGCGATCAGGTGCAGGTTGGGCAGGAACAGGTCGCGACCGGACGGGCCGGCGGCATAGCTGCCGGAGAACACCCCGAACGTGGCGAATAGACTGCCGAAGATCATCAGGTCGCTGAGCAGGTAGATCCAGAAGCCCAGCAGCGTGCCGTTTTCCGGGTGGTGCCTGCCCTCGGTGTCCAGGAACACCGGCGAGCCGTCGGGTCGATGGAGGGCGATGGACTCAGACATGGGCGTGCTTCGCAAGGCCTTGGTTCAGGAGCGCGCGTTCCAGCTGTTCGGTGCGCGCCTGCTCGGTGCGGGCGACCTCGTCGGCCGGGATGTAGTAGTCGCGGTCGCGATCGAAGCTGTGCCAGACCGCATAGGCGATCGTCGCCAGCAGGGACACGCCCGCCAGCCACCAGACATGCCAGATCAGGGCGAAACCGCAGGCGGTGCTCAGCGCGGACAGGATGACGCCGGCGCCCGTGTTGCGCGGCATGTGGATGGCCTTGAAGCCCTCGCGCGGACGCTGGAAGCCCCGCTGCTTCATGTCCGTCCAGGCGTCGGTGTCGTGCACGACCGGCGTGAAGGCGAAGTTGTAGTCCGGCGGTGGCGACGAAGTCGACCACTCCAGCGTGCGGCCACCCCACGGATCGCCGGTGTGATCGCGCAGCTGTTCGCGGCGGCGGAAGCTGATGTAGATGCAGTACAGGAACGCGGCGATGCCAACCGCCACCAGCACCGCGCCGAAGGCCGCGATCTGGAACCAGATCTGCAGCGAAGGGTCCTCGAAGTGGCTCATGCGCCGGGTCACGCCCATCAGGCCCAGCACGTACAGTGGCGTGAACGCGAACCAGTAGCCGGCCAGCCAGAACCAGAACGAGACCTTGCCCCAGAAATCGTCGAGCCGGAAGCCGAAGGCCTTCGGGAACCAATGCGTCATCGCCGCGAACAGGCCGAACACAACGCCGCCGATGATGACGTTGTGGAAGTGCGCCACCAGGAACAATGAGTTGTGCAGCACGAAGTCCGCCGGCGGGACCGCCAGCAGCACGCCGGTCATGCCGCCGATCACGAAGGTGACCATGAAGCCCATCGTCCACAGCATCGGCACTTCGAAGCGGATGCGGCCGCGATACATGGTGAACAACCAATTGAAGATCTTCGCGCCCGTCGGGATCGAGATGATCATCGTGGTGATGCCGAAGAACGAATTAACGCTGGCGCCCGAGCCCATGGTGAAGAAGTGGTGCAACCACACCAGATACGACAGCACGGTGATGCAGACCGTGGCGTACACCATCGATGAGTAGCCGAACAGGCGCTTGCCCGAGTAGGTCGACACGATCTCGGAGAACACGCCGAACAGCGGCAGGATCAGGATGTAGACCTCCGGATGGCCCCAGATCCAGATCAGGTTGACGTACAGCATGGCGTTGCCGCCAAGATCGGTGGTGAAGAAGTTGGTGCCGACGTAGCGGTCCAGCGTCATCAGCGCCAGCACGGCGGTCAGCACCGGGAACGACACCACGATCAGCACGTTGGTGCACAGCGCCGTCCAGGTGAACACCGGCATCTTCATCATGCCCATGCCGGGCGCACGCATCTTCAGGATGGTCACCAACAGGTTGACGCCGGATAACAGTGTGCCCACGCCCGCTATCTGCAGCGCCCAGATGTAGTAGTCCAGCCCTACCCCGGGGTCCTGATTGCCCAAGTTGGACAGCGCTAGCCAGCCGGAGGTCGAGAATTCACCCAGGAACAGCGACAGCATGACCAGTGCTGCCCCGGCGGTGGTCATCCAGAAGCTGAAATTGTTGAGGAACGGGAACGCCACGTCGCGGGCGCCGATCTGCAGCGGCACCAGGTAGTTCATCAGGCCGGTGACCAGCGGCATGGCCACGAAGAAGATCATGATCACGCCGTGGGCGGTGAAGATCTGGTCGTAGTGGTGCGGCGGCAGGTAGCCCATGTTGTCGCCGAACGCCATCGCCTGATGCAGACGCATCATGATCGCGTCGGCGAATCCGCGCAGCAGCATCACCAAACCCAGCACCATGTACATGATGCCGATCTTCTTGTGGTCGATGCTGGTGAACCACTCGCGCCACAGCCAGCCCCACAGCTTGTACCTGGTGATCACCGCGAGCAGTGCGAGGCCGCCAAGGCAGGTGCCGATGAACGTCGCGGCGATGATCGGGTCGTGCAGCATGGGAATCGCGTCCCAGGCCAGGCGACCGGTGATCGGAGAGTGGGTGACGGTGCTGGTATCGAAAGCCATCGGGCGAATCCGGTGATCCAGGGGTGCGGCGGCGAGGCGCCTCAGGGCGCTTTCAAGCCGCCCGCAGTGGTGACAGGCGATGCGAGGGCCGCTGCCTGCGCGGTCTCGACCGTGCAGAGCTCGGAACGGACGAACGGACCGGCTGCGAGGTTGCCGCGGCGGGGGCGCTGCAGCGGATCGGCACTGTCCAGCCCGCGCCCGCCCATCGCGTCGTAAGCCATCATCTGGTCCATGCACAGGCGGTCGGTGTCGACGCAGCGGTTGACCACGGCATCGAACAGGCCCGGATCGACCGATGCGTACAGCCGAGCCGGCTCGCGCGAACTCGGGACTTCCAGCTGCAGATACTCCGCGCGCGTCAGCGCCTTGCCGTCGGCGCGGGCTTGCTCGATCCAGCGGCCGAAGCCTTCATCGGACAACGCATGGAAGCGGAACCGCATGTGCGAGAACCCCTCACCGCTGTAGTGCGACGAGAAACCTTCGTACTCGCCCTCCTTGTTGATCACCGCGTGGAGCTTGGTCTCCATCGCCGGCATCGTATAGATCATGCCCGCCAGCGCCGGCACGTAGAACGCGTTCATCGTGGACGACGACGTGAGGCGGAAGGTGATCGGCCGGTCGACCGGCGCGGCCATCTGGTTGACCGAGGCCACGCCATATTCCGGATAGACGAACAGCCACTTCCAGTCCAGCGCCACCACCTGCACTTCCAGCGGCTTGACCTCGGCGGGTACCGGACGCCCCTCGGCGATGCGGCCCAGCGGTCGGTACGGATCCAGCAGGTGCGTGCCGATCCACGTCACCGCACCCAGCGCGATGATGATCAGCAGCGGTACGCCCCAGATGACCAGTTCCAACTGCGTGGAGTGGTCCCAATCGGGCTTGTAGGTGGCCTGCGTGTTCGACGCGCGGTAGCGCCAGGCGAACCAGAACGTCAGCGCGATCACCGGAATGATCACG
This sequence comes from Pseudoxanthomonas sp. G3, assembly GCF_057654715.1. Classification (NCBI taxonomy): domain Bacteria; kingdom Pseudomonadati; phylum Pseudomonadota; class Gammaproteobacteria; order Lysobacterales; family Lysobacteraceae; genus Pseudoxanthomonas; species Pseudoxanthomonas sp. G3. Next base: position 1,983,958 of record NZ_CM172805.1, on the reverse strand, counting down.
ACCAGCATCAGCGCCGTCGCCACCAGGATCAGGTTGCCCTGGCGAGCGGCGATATCGCCGGCGGGATGGAGGACCTGCAGATTGCAGCCCGACAGCACGGCGGCGGCGGACATCGCCACGGCGGCCTGCAGGACTCTGCGTATGAGGGACATGGGGGGTGGGGGCTTACGGATTGATCGAGATCAATGTAGTGCGCCGGGCCCGCGCAGAGTATTGGACGTTTTGTCCTATCGCGACGGCGGGTCCAGTCTGCGACCCTATGGGCGTACCCTCCCCTGGTCCGATCCGGTAGTCCGTCCCCATGGCGTCCACCCTCCCCACGACTTCCACCCACGACCACGGCACCAAGGCGCATGCCGATGTCGCCCCGGGCGAGATCGCCGTGGGCGTGGTGATCGGGCGCGCATCGGAATACTTCGACTTCTTCGTCTTCGGCATCGCCTCGGCGCTGATCTTCCCGGCGGTGTTCTTCCCGTTCGTGGACCGGCTTGAAGGGACGCTGTGGTCGTTCGCCCTGTTCGCGCTGGCGTTCGTAGCGCGGCCGTTCGGCACCATGCTGTCGATGAAGATCCAGGCGCGCTGGGGCCGCGGCCTCAAGCTGACGGTTGCCCTGTTCTTGCTGGGTACCGCCACCGCCGGCATCGCCTTCCTGCCGGGTTACGCCTCGCTGGGCGCCGCCTCGATCGTCCTGCTCGCCCTGCTCCGAGTCCTACAGGGGCTTGCGCTGGGCGGCTCGTGGGATGGCCTGCCGTCGCTGCTCGCGCTGAATGCACCCAAGGAGCGCCGCGGCTGGTACGCCATGCTCGGCCAGCTGGGCGCGCCGGTGGGCTTCATCGTGGCCGCCGGCGTGTTTGCCTTCCTCTATGCCAGCCTGGAACAAGCCGACCTGTTGACCTGGGGCTGGCGCTATCCGTTCTTCGTCGCGTTCGCGATCAACGTGGTGGCGCTGTTCGCACGGCTGCGCATCGTGGTGGCGGACGAGTACCAGGACAAAATGGGCGAGCTGGAACTGGAACCCACGCCGATCCGCGAGCTGTTCCAGGCCAAGGGCCGCCACGTGGTGATCGGCGCATTCGCCGCGCTGGCGAGCTACGCCCTCTTCCACATCGTGACGATCTTCCCGCTGTCCTGGATCCTGCTGTATTCGCAGCAGTCCATCGTCAGCTTCCTGCTGGTGCAGATACTGGGCGCGTTCATCGCCGCCGGCGCGATCGTGGCCTCGGGCCTGATCGCCGACCGCGTCGGCCGTGCGCGCACGCTGGGCGGACTGGCGGTGGGCATCGCGATGTTCAGCGGCTTCGCGCCCACGTTGATGGAAGGCGGCCCGGTCGGCCAGGGCGCCTTCATCCTGATCGGCTTCGCGCTACTCGGCCTGTCCTATGGTCAGGCGGCGGGTGCGGTGACCGCGAACTTCGGCCGTCGGTATCGCTATACCGGTGCGGCACTGACGTCCGACCTTGCCTGGCTGATCGGCGCCGGATTCGCGCCTCTGGTCGCGCTGGGCTTGTGCGCGCGGTTCGGGCTGGAATGGCTCGGTGCTTATCTGCTGTCGGGTGCCATCGGCACGCTGCTTGCGCTCGGAATCAACCGCGCCCGCAACTACAAGAGCTGATTCGCACGGGCTTGCGTTGTGACTGCGTGCGGCGGCCGGGAATCCGGCTGGGCCACGAACGGATGGCGCAGATCCGCCGGGCGCGTCAGGGCGCCCGGACTCGGTTTAAAACGAAGGCGAACTGCCGAACACGGCAGAGGATACTTGCGTCCGATACGCCGGTACCGCCCTCACCGGCACCTCAGCGGTCGGTCGTGCAAATGACGAACGCACGCAGTTCCGCCATCTTTCCTTCGCGGAAACGCCACACATCGCAGTAGGCGTGCGGGGCTGGCGCGCCATCCACCTCCACCTCGATCGTGCCCAGCGCAACGACGAGGTCGCCGTCGGCAATCAGCTCATCGACGGTGAAGGACGGAGGACTTGCGTAGTTGTCGCGCATCCAGGCACGCACCGCCGCCTTTCCGGTGAGGCTGTCCTGGCCTACCGTGGTCCACACGAGATCGTCGACGCAGCAGGCCAGGAAGCCCTCGTGATCGCCCGCCCTGATGGCGGCGTTGGCCCGTTGAAGCGTCGCTTTGTTCTGCTCGGACATCGGCATGCTCCCGGTTGATACGTCGATTGGAGCAGCCTTGGCGTGGGCGCCGCGTGGAGGCGGCGCGCCGCATGCCGGTTGACTGATCGATCCGGGCTTAAACGCTTCTTAAAGTCGCCGCCGCAGGATGTCATCGAGCGATGCGGCAGTCCCCTCTTCGCTCCCGCGACGGACACGCCGGTCCGCATCGCATGCCCTTTTCCCCTTCCCCTCGCAAGGTAGGCTCATGCCAAGTTGGACCACATCCGATATTCCGTCGCAGATCGGGCGGACCGCCATCGTCACGGGCACCGGGGGCATTGGCTTCCACGTGTCGTTGGCACTGGCGCGTGCCGGCGCCCACGTCATCGTGGCCGGCCGCAACGCCGCGAAAGGCGCCGCAGCGGTCGACCAGATCCGGCATGCCGCCCCGCGTGCCAACGTGCGCTTCGGTTCGGTGGACCTGGCCAGCCTGGAGTCCGTCGAGGCCTTCAGCGACAACGTGCGGCGTTCGCTGGGCAGCCTGGACCTCCTGGTCAACAACGCGGCCGTGATGACGCCCCCTGAGCGCAAGGAAACCGTTGACGGTTTCGAGCTGCAACTGGGCACCAACTATCTGGGCCACTTCGCCCTGACGGCGCGCCTGCTGCCCCTGTTGCGCGAAGCCCCCGGCGCGCGTGTTGTCTCGCTGTCCAGTATCGCCGCGCGCAACGGTGCGATCGACTTCGACGACTTGCAGTCGCGTCGGCATTACGCGCCGATGGTGGCCTACAGCCAATCGAAGTTGGCCTGCCTCATGTTCGCCCTCGAACTGCAGCGACGGAGCGCCGCACAGGAATGGCGGCTCCAGAGCATGGCAGCGCATCCGGGCATCTCCCGCACGGAGCTCCTTCCGAACGGCGCCGGCCCCGGCAGCCTGCCGGGCCTGGCCAGACGATATCTGTGGTTCCTGTTCCAACCCGCTGAACAGGGTGCCCTGCCGCCTCTGTTCGCGGGAACTGCGCCGACCGCGCAGGCCGGCGCGTATTACGGCCCGGACCGGCTCGGCGAAACACGCGGCCGTCCGGCCCTGGCCAAGCTGCCACCGCAGGCGACAGATTCCGGCGTTGCGCAACGCCTGTGGCAGGAATCGGAACGCCTGACAGGCGCTGCTTTTCCGGCGCCTATGCGCGTGCCCTGATCCAGGGCGCGAGGAATCGCAGCCATTGCGGTCGCCAGCTCAGCGTGAAGGCCACCGCGAGCGCGGCACCAGCCAGGGCCATGAACCACACCAGCACGGCCATCGTGGCGTGGTCAGCGCCCAGGCAGAGCGCGAACGCGGCGAGCGCTGCGGCACTGCCCAACCCACGCAGCCCTCTGAGCACCGAGGGCGACGGGACATGGTTCCAGGCCTGCTGCGCGTGAACCGGCATGGAAAGCGCCAGCCAGCCCATGCCGGCGACGCTAGCGATCAGGGCAAGCGACAATAGGCTGCTGTGGGAGGCCGGATCAGGCACGCGCCGCCTCCTGCGAAGCCGCGCGCCCCTGCTCCGCGTGTTGCGCGCCTCGATGCAGCCTCACCGCCGCAAGGATCGCGACCATGCCGCCCGCGAGGATGAAAAGATCCACGCCCGCGACCGGCCAGTAGCCGCGCGCCAGCGTGCGCAGCAGATGGTCGCCCGTCGTCACCCAGTTCAAGACCACCACGGCGATCGCGAGTACGGCGATCGCCCAGCATTGTTCGCGCCACGCCGGATTCGGCAGGCCGCGTGCCACCGGTGCGCTGCGCAGACCCGCATGCACGAAGGCCACGGCCCAGGTACCCCAGAACGCGTAGCGCTCCCAGTCGCCGCGCGCAGGCAGGGCTTCCGGCAACAGCCGATTCGCCGCCAGGATGCCCAACGTCGCCAGCACCATGCCGGTCACCGTGGTGACCGCCAGCGCGTCGACGATCCGCGCGCCCTGGCTGCCCGTCTGCGCATGCTGGCGCTTGCGCTTTTCGACGAAGAAGACGAAGCCGGTCGCGATGCACACCGCGCCCGCCAGCCCGCCCAGCACGTACAGCCAGCGCAGCAGCCAATGACGGAAATGCTGCAGGTGCAGTCCGGTCAGGAATTCGGCCATGCGGCCCACCGGCGTTGCGGCGGGATCCTCGCGGATCAGTTCGCCGGTGGAGGCCTTGTAGTGGATCCCATCGCCGACCAGGGCGATGCGGTCGGTGCCGGCGCGGTAGACGCTGACGTACCCGTTGGCGTCACCGACATGCTGGAGCACCAGGAAGCCCACGTCGCCCGCCTTGTCGTTGGCTTCCCAACGGCGCTGCGCGTCGGCGACCATCGCATCGATGTTCGCCAGCCCCGCCGGCACGCCGGCGCGCTGGTGCGGCAGGCCGGTTTCGCGTGCTTCGATCTCGGCATGCAGATCGTGCAGCTCATGCAACTGCGTGTGGCCCAGCGGGAAGTAGTACGTCGCCGCGAAGATCAGCAGGCCCGTAAGCGCGAAGAAAAAATGGAACGGCAGCGCCACCACGCCGGTGAGGTTGTGCAGGTCCAGCACGCTGCGCAAGCGTGCCTTCCCCGGACGGAAGGTGAAGAACTCGCGGAAGATCTTGCGGTGCATGACCACGCCGCTGACCAGCGCGGCAAGCATCACCAGCGCGGACAGGCCAACGATGAAGATGCCCAGGTTCTTCCAGTCCAGCGTCAGGCTGTAATGCATCGGGTAGAAGAAACCGCTGCCGATCTTGAGGCGGTCGTTCGGTAGCGGCGTGCCATCGCGCGGGTCGATCGTGGCGTCCGCCCAGATCGCCTCTTCGGGGTCCTTGGCGTTGGGTACCTGGTAGCCGGCGAACAGCGCCAGCACCGGGTCGCGATGCGTGGTGTAGGCGCTCCAGTTCACCACGGTGTCGAACCGTTCCGGCATCGCGCCATTGACGCGCGGCGCCATCGCATCGATGGCGTGCTGCGTGGGCTGCATGCGTTCGAACGCCGGCCGCAGCACTTTCTCGAACGACGGCATGGGTTGCGGCTCGATGCGCGTGCTGGGGATCGCCCAGCGGTCGATTTCGCGATCGAAGACCGACAACGCGCCGAAGAAGAACGCCGCCATCAACACGAACCCCAGCACCAGGCCGAACCAGGTGTGGAGCCAGGCCATGGCCTGTCGGAAGCTCTGGAACATGATGTCCTCTCCCGCCTCAGACCAGCAGGGACTGCACGAAGGAGCCGGTGGCCGCGAGCGCGCCGCCACCGACCACCGTCACCAACCATACCCATCGCAGCCGACGCGCTGCGATGGCCCACAGGAACACGCCGAGGAACGCCAGCACGCCGATCATGCTGCCGAGGAACTCGGCGTCATGGAAATCCATACCGGCGGCGACCATCAGACTGGCGCCGGCGGCGACCACGCCCCAGGCGAAGGCATAACCGCCGAGGATGGCAGCCGCGACGCGGGCGATGACCTGGGGGCGATGCGAACGGGATGGGATCGTGGTGGTGTTCATGGTGGCGTCGGCTACCCTCTTGCGTACAGGCCGGTCCGGATCAGAACCGGTATTCCAGGCTCAGCGACCAGTGGCGCGGGGCGCCGTAGTAGCCGATCTGGTACAGCGTATTGATGTACTTCTCGTCGGTCAGGTTGCCGATGTTGGCGCGCAGGGTGGCATTCTCCAGGAAATCCCACGCCGCGAACGCATTCACCACCGCGTAACTGCCCTGGCGCACGGTCTGCTGCGTGTAGCTTTCGACATTCGAGATGTCGCTCTGCCAGCGGCCGCCGAGGCCGAACGAGAAGGCCTCGTAGCTCGGCAAGCGTGCGCTCAGCAGCAGGTTGGCCGTGCGGCGCGGTACCCAGTTGTAGGTCAGCGTGCCCTCTTCGCCGTCCATCTTCAGGTGCGTGTAGCCGAACACCAGATCCAGATGATCGGTGAGCTTGCCGGTGGCTTCGAACTCCCAGCCCTTCGACTCGACGTCCTTGGCGACGTAGTAGTTCATCAGGGTGTCGGGGTTATAGCCCTGGTACGTCGCCAGGCCTTCCTGCTCGGCGGTGAAGTACGCCAGCGTGGTCAACAGTCGGCCGTCCAGCCATTCCGCCTTCACGCCGGCTTCGTAATTCACGCCCTTCGACGGCGCCAGGTAGAAGCCGTCGAAGTTGCGCTGGTCCTGCGGCTGGTAGATGTCCGAGTAGCTGACGTATCCCAGGATGTTCTGGTTGAAATCGTAGGTCAGGCCGGCGTACGGGCTGGTGTTGCTCTCGGTTTCGGCGAACGGCACGCCGTCGTTATTGCCATCGCGGTGATACTCGGCGAAGTTGACGCCAACAATCGCCTTGAAGTCTTCGCTCAGGGCAATGCGGGCGGCGCCGAACGCGCGCTTCAGGCGCTGGTTGAACTGGCTCGACGGCACCTGCGCGCCCCACACCGGTTCGGGCACGGAATTGCCCGCGTACGGGAACCCGGGAAGCAGGCCGAACGCCGGCGAATCAGCGGGAGCCGGATTGAACCAGTACCCCTGCTCGCTCTCCGCCTGGCTGATGCCGAACATCGCTTCATGCTCGCGACCAAACAACTGGAAGCGGCCGTTGAGGGTCAGGTCGACCAGGTCCGACGTCAGTTCGTCCTGGCCCTTGTAGGCCCAGCCCAGTAGGCCGGTGCCGGTGACGGGATCGAGGCCGGTCAACGAATAAGCGAAGAACAGTTCGTCGTCGTTGTCGCCTTCGCGATGGTTGTAGGTCGCCTTCAGCTGCCAGTCGTCGCCGAGCTGGTGCGTGTATTCCACGAAGGCGGTCTGGGTGTTGGTGTTCCAGTAGGTCCAGTCGACCGTGGTGGAGGCGCCGACATCCCACGAGGGTTGCGTGCCGTCCGCGTTCACGAACGGCAGCGCGCCCCACATGTTGCCGGTGGTGTCGGCCTGCTGCCACGAATAACCGAACGCAAGCGTGCCGTTTTCGCCGATCTGGCCGTCGATGACCGCATAGCCGAAGGTACGCTCGGTTTCGAAGTCGCGCGGGTAGGAGTCGCCCTCTTCGCGCGCCACGATCACGCGGCCGGCCCATGTGCCGATCTCGTTGAACGGCATGGAGTAATCGAATTCCACGCGGCGCTCGCCCCAGGAACCGACCTTCACGCCTACCTTGCCTTCAGCCTCGTTGGTCGGGCGCTTGCGCACATAGTTGATCGTGCCCGCGGAGTTGCCGACACCGGTGAGCAAGCCGTTCGCGCCGCGGATCACTTCGATCTTCTCGTAACCGAAGGCATCCATCGCGCCGGTGGCGATGCCCCAGTCGTTGGGCATGCCGACGCCGTCGATCTGGGTGCTCTTGATCTCGAACCCGCGGGCCAGGTAGTTGGTGCGGTTGGTTTCCCACTCCTCCACCTGGATGCCGGTGGCCAGTCGCAATGCGTCGTTGAGGCTGTCGGCACCGAACTGGATCATCTGCTCGTTGCTGACCACGCTGATGGACTGCGGGGTTTCCTTGATGGCGAGATCGAGGTTGGTCGCGCCGTTGCTGACGCGGTTGGCGCGCTGCCCGCGGACCAGGACGGTGTCGAGGTCGGTCGCGCTCATGCCGCTGCCCTGCCCGCCTGCCGCGTCCTGCGGAGCCGCCAGCGCGGCCGCCGTGCCGCTTGCCAGCGCAAGGCAGATGGCGGCGCGCAGCGCGTTACGGGCAGTCAGGGAGGAGGTCGCCGGGCGGGCGCGGAGCGGGTACGAACGCGAAAGGCTCATTGGATAGGGGGCTTCGGAGACGTGGGGTGAGGAAGGCGCACGCTCACGCGCGCCGGAGCCGCGCGCTCCTCGGCAGCGCGTCTTCAGCGCAAGTGGCTGGGCACTTGATGCCCCTATTAAATGCGAATGATTGTCATTTTGCAAGTTGCGCCGGTGCCAGGCCCTCAGCGCTCAGTCTCTCGGCATGGCTGTAGACCACATGCCGGCCGGTGCGGGCGAAGCCCACTAGCGTCATGCCGCAGCGCTGGGCCAGGTCGACGGCCAGCGCCGTGGGCGCGGACATTGCCGCCAGCAACGGGATGCCGGCCGTGGCGGCCTTCGCCACCATCTCGTAGCTGGCGCGGCTGGTGACGACGGCGAACCCCGTGCCGCCATCAATGCCGGCGCGTTGCAGTGCGCCGACCAGCTTGTCGAGCGCGTTGTGGCGGCCGACGTCCTCGCGAACCAACTGCACCGTTCCGTCCAGCGCCACGAACGCTGCCGCATGGACCGCGCCGGAGGCGGCGTTCAACGGTTGATGCTCGGCCACCGCGTGCAGGGCAGCGTCCAGGGTGGCGGAGGCGATCACGCTGCCCTGCCCCACGGCGTCGGGCTGCCTGACCACATCTTCCAGACGCCGGTTGCCGCAGATGCCGCATCCGCTGCGGCCGGGCAACCAGCGGTGTTCCTCGGGCGGATGCGGTGGGCGCTCGGCGGAGACGGTGCGGATGTCCACGTGCAGGCCTTCCAGCAGCGTCCGGATATGCACGCCCATCAACTCGCCCGCCGGGAGCCCTAACTCCGTCAGCGCGAAGCCGTAGGCGAAATCCTCCAGGTCGCACGGCGTCACCATCATCACCGCCAGCGGCTCGCCATCGAGGTGGATGGCGAGTGGCACCTCTTCGGCCAAGAGGTCCTGTCGGTCCGAGCCCAGACCGTTGCGGACATCGCGCACGCCGCGGCGCGCGAGCCCGGGCCTGTGATCGCTGTTACCTGTCGACATGCGCGCCGGCGTCGTGCGATTTCGTGATGCGCACGGGAATCGACTTATAGGCAGGTGTCCCCGACTGGGGGTCGTGACTGTCCAACGGCACCAGGCGGTTGCCCTCGGGGTAGTACATCGCCGCCGATCCGCGCGGCAGGTCGTACTGCACCGCCATGAAGCCGCTCAGCTGCCGACGCATGCCGTCGCCGCCGGCCATGTGCGACTCGATGTCGATGCGGTCGCCATGTTGCAGGCCGCGCGCCCGGAGATCGTCGGCGTTCATGAACACCACGTCGCGCCGGCCGCTGACGCCACGGTAGCGGTCGTCGAAGCCGTAGATGGTGGTGTTGTACTGATCGTGCGAACGGACCGTGGTCAGTGTCAGCAGGTCCTGCGTGCGCGTCGACGGGTCTTCGTCGAGTCCCGGCGCGACCAGGAAGCGCGCTTTGCCCACCGCGCCCCAGTCGCGCTCCGATGCGCCAACGTAGAGCCGGAAGCCGCCGGGCTGGCGCACGCGCAGGTTGTAGTCCTTGAATATCGGGAACACGGCTTCGATCGCATCACGGATGCGGTCGTAATCCTCCACCAGCCACGCCCAATCCACTTTCGTCTGCGGCAGCGTCGCGCGCGCGATGCCGGCGACGATGGCCGGCTCCGACAGCAGGTGTTGCGAGGCCGGCGCCAGGCCGCCCTGCGAGGCATGCACCATCGACATCGAATCCTCAACCGTGACCGACTGCAGGCCGCCGGTCTGCACGTCGCGCTCGGTGCGGCCCAGGCACGGCAGCAGGAACATCTGTTTCGCCGTGATGAGGTGCGAGCGGTTCAATTTGGTGGCGATGTGCACCGCCAGATCGAGATTCCGCATGGCCGGAATTGTGGTGTCCGGGTCCGGCATCGCCACGGCCAGGTTGCCGCCCATGCAGACGAGCGCACGCGAACGACCGTCGCGGATCGCGCGCACCGCCTCCACCGCGTCGTGGCCGTGGGTCAGCGGGAACTCGAAACCAAACCGTTGCTTGATCGCATCGACCAGCGCCTGCGTGGGCTTCTCGGTGATGCCGACCGTGCGGTCCCCCTGCACGTTGGAGTGCCCGCGGATGGGCGCGATACCGGCGCCCGGGCGACCGATGTTCCCGCGCAGCAGCAACAGGTTGGCCATCTGCTGGACGTTCTGGGTGCCGCGCCGGTGTTGGGTCATGCCCATGCCGTAGCAGAGGATGACGCGCTCGGCGCGTGCGTAGAGCCGCGCCGCCGCGGTGATGTCGTCGCGCGAAAGCCCGGACTGCGCGACGATGTCGTCCCACGAGGTGCGCGCCAGGTCCTCGCGCAACGCATCCAGCCCCTGTGTGTGCTCGGCGATGAACGCGTGGTCGAGCACCCCCGGCCCGCCTGCCGCCAGATCGTCGGCATCGGTGTCGATGAGCCACTTCATCATGCCCTTGAGCAGGGCAAGATCGCCGCCGATCCGGACCTGGTAGTAGGTCTGAGCGATCGACGTGGCCCGGTTGGTCAGCATCTCGGCCGGATCCTGCGGCGAGGTGAAGCGCTCCAGGCCGCGTTCGCGCAATGGATTCACCGCGACAATCGGCACGCCGCGTCGCGACACCTCGCGCAACGTGGACAGCATGCGCGGGTGGTTCGTACCGGGATTGTGGCCGAAGCTGAAAAGCGCGTCGCAATGCGCGAAGTCCTCGAGGGTCACCGTGCCCTTGCCCACCCCGATGGATTCGGGAAGGCCGACGCTCGTGGCCTCGTGGCACATGTTCGAGCAGTCCGGGAAATTGTTGGTGCCGTACTCGCGCACCATCAGTTGGTAGAGGAACGCGGCCTCGTTGGAGGTGCGGCCGGACGTGTAGAACTCGGCCATGTCCGGGTCCGGCAAGGCACGCAGTGCCTCACCGATGCGGGCGAACACATCTTCCCAACTGATCGGAACATACCGATCGGAATCTGCGTCGTACATCATCGGATGGGTGAGCCGGCCTTCGTCCTCCAGCGCATGGTCGCTCCACTCCCACAGCTCGGACACCGTGTGCTCGGCGAAGAACTCCGGCGTCGCCCGCTTTCCCGTCGCTTCCCACGACACCGCCTTGGCGCCGTTTTCGCAGAACTCGAACGAGGATGTGTGGCGCGGGTCGGGCCAGGCACAGCCGGGGCAATCGAAACCGGTCGGCTGGTTGACGCGGCGCAGGGCGGCGGTCTCGCGTCCGACGGCCATCTGGCTTTTCACCGCGCGCGCGACGGCGGCCAGGGCGCCCCATCCGCCTGCCGCGCCGTCGTAGTCGTCGATGCCTGGAACCTTCCGCTCAGTCATCCGAAAAACTCCCTGCAGCAGCTTCATCCGGCTACCTCGCGCGAGGATACTCCAATGCCGCTTGCAGCATGGCGCAACGCCTAGCCCTGCGCGGATTGATCCCGATCAATGCGGCCTTCCGAACGTCGTCCTAGCCTGTGCGACATGGGCATCGTTTCTCTCTCCCCGCTGTTCGATGCGGACCTGCTGCGGCGCTACGACACGCCGGGCCCGCGCTATACCTCCTACCCCACCGCTCCGCAGTTCAGTGCGGCGTTCGGTGCGCAGCAACTGCGCGCGCAAGCCGACGCAAGCAACCAGGCCGGCCACACCCGGCCCCTGTCGCTTTACGTGCACGTCCCGTTCTGCACAAGTCCCTGCTTCTACTGCGGCTGCAACCGAGTGATCACCCGCGACCGCGCGCGGGGCGAGCTGTACCTGGATTACCTCTACCGCGAGATCTCGCGCATGGCGCCCCTGTTCGATAGCGGCCGGCCGGTTACCCAACTGCACTTCGGCGGCGGCACACCGAACTTCCTGACACCCGCGCAGATCGCCGATTGCGTGGCCGAACTCCGCAGCCAGTTCAGTTTCCTCCCGTCAGCGCGGATGGACTTCTCGATCGAACTGGATCCGCGTTCGGTCACGCCCGATGACATCGCCGAACTGGCCCGCATCGGTTTCAACCGGGCGAGCCTGGGGGTGCAGGACTTCGATCCGGTCGTGCAGAAAGCGGTGAACCGCGTGCAGGGCATCGATGAGACGCTGGCCATCCTCGCGGCCTGCCGCGTGCACGGGATGCGCTCGGTGAACATCGACCTGATCTACGGACTGCCCAAGCAGACCCGGACGGGCTTCGAACGCACGCTGGACGTCGTGCTCGAGGCACGTCCGGACCGCATCGCGGTCTACAGTTACGCGCACCTGCCGCAGCTCTTCAAGCCCCAGCAACGTATCGCGCTGGAGGACCTGCCGGACCCGGAAGCCAAGCTCGGCCTGCTGGAGTGCGCCATCGAACGCCTGGTCGCGGCCGGCTATGTCTACATCGGCATGGACCATTTCGCGCTGCCGGACGATGACCTGGCGCGCGCGCAAGCGCGGGGCGACTTGCATCGGAACTTCATGGGCTACACGACGCATGCCGAAAGCGATCTGATCGGCTTCGGCGTCAGCGCGATCAGTCATATCGGCGACAGCTTCAGCCAGAATCCGCGCGACATCGCCAGTTGGGAGCGGGCCATCGACGACGGCCGCCTGCCCGTCTGGCGCGGGATGCCACTGGACCACGACGACGTGGTACGCGCGGACGTCATTCAGGAACTCATGTGCCATGGCCGGCTGGATTTCGCGCGCCTGGGACGACGCCATAGCATCGATTTCGGCGCCTACTTCGCCGATGCCCTGCCCCGGCTCAAGCGGCTTGAGGATGACGGCCTGCTGGAGTTCACCAAGGCCGGCATCCGCGCCACGCCGCGTGGCCGACTGCTGCTGCGGGTAATCGCGATGTGCTTCGACCGTTACCTGCAACCATCGACAGGGCAGGACGCGCCGCGCTTTTCGCGGACGGTCTAAGCATCAGCGACAGGCTTCGTTGACACGATCGTCGAAGCGGCGGCTCGTAGCGAAGTCTCGCTTCAGGCCGAGGCGTGCGTAGGCGCGATCGCGCGCCACCTTGGCGCGTTCGCAGGCCTCGGGGTCGCGGTGGATCGAGATGACCGCACCCAACGATGCCGGGCGGATGCGCGCGTGTTTCTTATGTGGTGCCGCCACGCCCGTCCTGTTCGCCGTGCTGGGCGTGGCGCCGGTGACGGGGAGCGGCGGGTCTTTCGGGTAGTCGCGTACCCACTCCGTGCGCTGGTTTGCCGCGCAAGGCGTGGCCTGATAGGTCGTGGCCCCGTTCGTGTCGCGGCATTTGTGGATGGGATCGTCCGCCCAGGTGGACGTGCCGATACACACCAGGACGCACGCCAGCACGACGCGCGATTCGTGCGAGGACGACGAAAGGGTCATGGGGGCGCCTTGGGACGGAGGATGCAGGATCCCGCCTCCCGGCGCCGCATCGGGATAGGCACAGGCCGCGACGGGCTATCAGGAATTCCCGCCCGTTCACCGGTTCGTCACCCGACGCGGTGCGAGATGGCGGTGTCCCCTTCATGGGCTTCGCCATGACGACCGCTTACCTTTACCTCAATGCCGGGCTTTATTTGCTGCTCGCAGGCTGGTGTACCTTCGCACCGGCACGCACCGCAGCGGCCCTGGGCTATAGGGCGCTCAGCCGTTCCGGGCAGACCGAGTACCTGACGATCTACGGAGGCCTGCAACTGGGGTTGGCGTTCCTGTTCGCCTGGTTCGCCTGGACGCAGCAGATGCGCACGGGGCTGGTGATCGCGATCGCGGTCTACCTACCCATCGTGGTCTACCGCAACCTGAGCCTGCTGCGCTGGTGGCCCGTGGAGCCCACCACGCTGCTGCTGGCCATCACCGAATGGCTGATGCTGGCCGCGGCCCTGTGGCTGTGGTGGCAGGGCCGCGCCGTCTAAAGCAGGTTACGATCAGAAGCTGATCGGCAGGCGCGCCGTGAAGGTCAGGTCCGGCGTGTCGCGGGTCACGCCGACACCCAGCGCGACGTTGAGCGAGGTGCGGTCGCTGAAGCGGTAGGTGCCGCCGAGCAGCAACGTGCCGAGGGTCGTGCGTACCGCGCCGGCAACCTCCTGGCCGTCCTGCTCGGTCTTGTCGACGATGCTCTGGTCGTAGCCGATGCTGATGGCGGCCTTCTCGTTGAGAGCCAGGCCCATGCCCAGGTTGAAGCCCAGGATGTCGCCCGCCTTGATGTCGCCGAGGAATTCCGTCTGCCCGCCGAGCACGCGCCGCGACACATCGCTGCGCTTGAAGTTGTGCAGGTAGCTGAGGCTGCCGAAGAACACGACCGGGTCGGACGGGTACAGCCAGGTGATGCCCGGTTGCACGGCGTTGAAACCGCTGCCGGTGGGCAGGTCCAGCGGCAGGCCCGTGCCGGTGGTGTTGGCCACGCAGCGCGTCACGCAGTCCGTCGTCACCTCGAACAGGTCCTTGCCGGTACGGCTCTTGTAGCGCAGCCATGCGATGTAGAACGGCTTGTCGGGCCCGCCCCGGTTGAGCTGGTAACGCCCGGTGAGCTCGACATCGCCGATGCCGCTACCGCGCGCGTTGAACACGCGGTCCTGCGCCGAACCGGTGAAGATCTCGCGGCTCACGGTATCGCTGTGGATGTAAACGTAAGGCAGCTTGGCTTCCACTTCCATCCGTCGACTGACACCATAGCGGCCGGTGAGCGTCGCGACGGCGGTCGTGGTCTTGACCTGGCGTACGTCGATCAGGCCGATCAGGATCGCCGGGATGATGGTGTAGCCCACCAGCGCCACGCGATCGTTGGCCGAGTAGCCGTACTGCAGCGACGGCTCCAGCACCAGTTTGCCCTTGGGTGTCAGCACGCCGGGCTGATCGAAGATCTGGGCCACTTCCGGCGGGCGCGAATCGCTTTCCGGTGCCTGACCGACCCGTTCGGGCGCCTGTGCCTGGGCCGTCTGCGTGCCTTGGGCCTGCGCCACGGGACGTGTCTGCGGCGCTGCGGCTTGCGCATACGCTGGCGCTTGTGGCGCGTGCTGTGCTTGCGCGCCCTGTTGCGGCGCGGGCCCCACCACGATGTAGGGCTGCGATGGCGGCACGTCGCGGAAGGTCGGGGCCTGGTTGAGCGAGGGCACTATCACCGGCGTGGGCGCGCCGCGCGCGCGCGCGTTGGCGAGCACTTCTTCGTTGAGTGCGTTCTGCAGGTTGAAGATCTGCTGCTCCTGCGCCTGCATCAGCGCGCGCATCTGCTCCAGGCGCTGGGTCTGCTCGTTGAGCTGCCGCTGCAACGCGTCCAGCCGCGCGTCCGCGGTGATTTCGTAGGGCTGCAACGGAACGGGCGGCGATTCCGCTACCGGGATCGGCACGACGCCGAGCGGCTCCTGTGCCCTCGCCTGCCCCGCCACGCCCAGTCCCACGGCCAGCGCGAGCGGTGCCACCTCGATCAACGACGTCCCTTTCATGATGTTCCCCTTGTATAGGTAGGTGCCGCGTCGGTTGGGGCTCAAGGCCCGCCGGGTGCGCGGAGCAGCGCGTCCGTCAGCGCGCCGTTGGCGTTGAGGTTCTGGTATGCGCCGAGCGCGTCGGTGCCGACCTCGACACGTGTCAGCGTGCGGATGTCCTGGTCGTCGAGCGTGTTCTGGATGACGATGCCGCCGGCGATCTGGGCCGGATCGAAACGGTTGCCTTCGCCGATCTGCACCACCAGCCCACGGTTGAAGTCGGCTAGTGCCTGCGCCTGCTCGGGCGTGATGCGTGCCACGTCGGGTACCTGCACGGCGATGCGCGCGGTGACTTCACCATTGAGGTAGACCACGCGCTCGATGCCGAACGACAGCATCATGCCCGAGGGCATCTGGAAGCCGCCGCGCATCTGCGCCAGGCGGGCCGGGTCTACCGGACGCCATTCCGCGCCAAGCTCACCGCTCTGCCCTCGCGCACCGGAAGGTGCAAACAACACGGCCGCGAGCAACGCGACCCGCCATGCGGGGTGTCGGATCCTGTCCATGTCAGATGTCTCCTGGTCCGCGCCGGGGCACGGTGATGTTGCGCAGGCCATCGCGCTGGATTCCCATGTCGAGCGGCGCCGGAGGTGCGGTCTGCCAGTCGCGGGCCTGGTTGAAGCGGGCTTCGTCCCGTCGGTTGTGGACAACGAACATCACCCGGTTGTCCCACAGCGCTTCGAAGCGCGAGCGCGGCATCGCCCGGGTACCGCGAGCGGGGTCGCCGAGCAGCACGCGTCCGTTGCGCAACCCCTTCACCACCACGAAGTGCCGGTAGCCGCGGTCGTTGAGCAGCACAATCGCCGGCACGTTCTCTTCCTGCAGCTTGTCCAATGGCAATTCGAAGCCATCGGCCTCGTAGCCTTTGGAGCGCAGGTAACGACGCATGTCGAGCAGGGAGAAACCTTCCTTTCGGATCCTCGCTTGGTCGCCGTTGTTGTACATCTGCACGAAGACGTCCACCTCGCTGACGGGGTGGCCGTACTGGTGCGTGAGCAGCGTCGCGGTGGCCGCCGAGCCGCAGCTGAAGTCGTACTGCTGCGGCTGCGTGGTCTTGAAGCGCGCTTCCTTCAGGCTGGTCAGGCGTATCTGGTAACCCCCATGCGGAATGCGCAGGTCGGTGGTGGCTGCCGACGCACCGCCCAGCACCGCGAACGCGCAGGCGATCGCGACGCTACGCAGCCTGTGGCGCGGCCGCCGTGTCATGGCGGTCCGCCGCCGACGAAATCGACGGTCACGATCATCGCGTTCTGGATCAACACGTTGTTGCCGGTGTTCTGAATGACGGTGTTGATGCCGCTGGCATTGTTGAATGCGCCGTCCGCAATGCTGTTCGTGCCGGTGTTGACGTGGTGCGCGGTATTGCCGTCCACCGAACCGTCCACGTCCACCAGGTTTTCCACCTGCGTGCCATCACCGCCGCGAAGTCCTGCCAACCGGCCAGGATCGACGGTGCGCCCGAGCTCACTGACGGGCTTGAACGGCACCTGCATCGGCGCGGGTTCGATGATCGGTTCCTGCCGTGGCGCTACGCCCACCACCACCACATCCGCGGCCCACGCCGCAGATGCGAAAGCGCAAGCGCCCAGGACTGCCAGGCGCAGTCCGTTCCGTTGATGCGTAAGCATGGTCAGTCTCCCTTGCCATGCGTTCCCCGTGCAGCCAGGCAACGTCCCGCCGTCGGCGGGACGTTGGCGTCCGCGCGGAATGCCCCGGCCGCGAGACCGGGGCATCTGCGGAGCGCTTATGGGCCTACGGTCAGGTTGGCTTGCACGGTGATGCCTTGCTGGATCAGCGAGGCCATGCCGCTGTTTTGTGCGGCCACCATGATGCCGGCTGCGGATTGGCCGACGCTCGTCATGTTGTTGGACATGTCGAACGTGCCGGCGTCGACGGTAAGTGCACCGCCCGCGCCGCCTGCCCCACCGGTTGCGCCGTTGCCGACGCCGCCATTGCCGTCACCGCCGTTGCCGTCGCCGCCGTTGCCGACGCCGCCTGCGCCGCCGGTCGCACCGACCGCACCACTGGCGCCGTCGCCGGCCGTGGCATCGCCGTTGCTCGCACTCGATGATGCGCCGCCGTTGGTGGCATCGCCGTTGGTGGCATCGCCACCGTCGCCGCCGTCGCCCGCGGTCGCCGTCAGCGTGCCGCCCGCGCCACCGGTCGCGGTACCGGCACCGCCGGTGGACGTGGCGTCGCCGCCCGTGCCACTGCCAGCGCCGCCCGTGCCCGAGCCGTCGCCACCGGTCCCGGTGCCGTCGCCGGACATGCCCGCCCCGGCCGTTGCCGTGCTCGCGCCACCGGTCGAAGTCGCATCGCCCGAAGTGCCTGCGCCGCCGGTGGCCGTGCCGTCGCCGCTCGTGCCGTCACCGGCACCGCGTTCGCGTACATTGCCGCTGCCGGCGCCCGCATCGCCACCGGACGCACCGGCGATCGAGCCGGTATCGCCGCTCGCGCTGCCAGCGTCGCCGCCGGATGCGCCACTGGCGCCGCCGCCGTCACCGCCCCAGCCACCGGCGTCGCCGCCGCGACCACGACCGTTACCTGCCGTCGCATCGCCGTCGCCGCCCCAACCGCCTGCGTCGCCGCCATTCGCGCCACGGGTGTCGTCGGTGTTGCCGCCGCGTCCACCGTTGCCGGCCGTCGCATCGCCGATGGTCGCGCTGCCGTTGGACGAATCGCCCGCGGTCGCACTGCCGTTGTTGGCGTCGCCGCCGCTGCCGCCATTGCCACCGCTGCCGCCGTCGCCGCCATCGCCACCGTTACCGGTGCCGCCATCCGCCGATCCGCCGTAGCCCTTGCCGCCGTAGCCCGCGCCGCCGCGTCCACCGTCGCCACCGTTGGCGTTGCCCCAGTTGTTGGCGACATTGCCGATGCCGTACACGGTCACGCCCGAAACGCTGCCTTCGAGCCGCGTTTCGGCCACGGCCTTGCTGTGGTTGAAGGAGTTGGAGAAGGTCGAGGTCGCGGTGCTGCCGTTGTTGGCGGCGGTGGAACCGAAGCCTTCCGCATTCGCGCGCCCGCGGTTGTCGCGGTTGTCGCCGTCATGCGTGCTGTTGTCGCTGTGGTCCGAGTTGTCGGAGTTGTCGCTGTTGTCCGAGTTGTCCGAGTTGTCCGTGTTCGTACTGTTGTTGCTCAGATCCGCGGCGATGTTGACGAGGATGTCGTCGCCCCGCCCGTTCTCGGTGTTGGTCTGTTGAGCGAAGGCCTGTCCCGTCGTTCCGAGCGCCAGCAGCACGGCTGATGCGATCAGTGTCTTGCGAATGCACATAGTGAGTCTCCTTGTGGCCGCTCCGGAGCCCAGGGGAAGCCCTGAAAAGCGACGGGGGTCACATTCCCATAGCATTCGTTAGCCGTTTTCGGCTCAGACGTTAAATTTCCGTTTTCCTATAAGCCGCTCGTCCGCGCACTGCAGGTAACTGAAACATAGGGAATTCTGGTGGCCGCGCCGTGGCTGAGCCTGCGTTTCCGCCTGCGCGGTCTCAGCTGGGCATCGATACGGCATCGGCCAGCCGCGCGCCCATCCAGACCAGCAGCAGTCCCGCGACCAGGGTGATGGCGAGGTAGCCCATCATCATCGGCGGACGACCGCTTCGCGCGAACAGCAGGCACTCCACCATCAGTGCGGAATAGGTGGTCAACGCGCCCAGTACGCCCACGACAAGGAAGGCGCGCCAGTACACCGCGGACGCACCGCGCGCTTCGAGCCAGATGACGAGGAAGCCGGCCGCGAACGAGCCGATCATGTTCACGGCGAACGTGCCCCAGGGGAATCCGTTGCCGAGGTGTCGGAGCAGCAGGCCGCCGAGCGCGAAACGCCCCGCCGCGCCCAACGCGCCGCCGGCCATCACCAGCAGCAGTTGCTGCCACCCCACCATCGCGCTCACCGGCATGCAGCCACTCCCCTCGTGATCAGTCGTCGCGGCCGGCCTGCCGGCGCGCCTGGCGGCGTGCGTCGCGCAGGCGGTCGAGTTTTTCCTTCAGCTTGATCTCCAGACCGCGTTCGACGGGCTGGTAGTACACGCGCTCCCCCATCGCGTCGGGGAACGCCGTCTGGTCCAGCGCGATTCCGCCTTCCGCATCGTGGTCGTACTGATAGCCTGTGCCGTAACCCAGCGACTTCATCAGTTTGGTCGGCGCGTTGCGCAGATGCATAGGCACTTCTTGCGTGCCGTGCTCGCGCACGTCGGCCTTGGCTGCATTGAAGGCCATATACCCTGCGTTCGACTTGGCGGTACTCGCCAGGTAGATCACCAGTTGCGCGAGGGCAAGATCGCCCTCCGGGCTGCCGAGGCGTTCATAGGTATCCCACGCATCGATCGCCATCTGCAGGGCGCGCGGATCGGCCAGGCCGATGTCCTCCACCGCCATCCGGGTCATGCGGCGCGCCAGATAGGCCGGATCGCAACCGCCGTCGAGCATGCGGGCCAGCCAGTACACCGCGCCGTCCGGATTGGAGCTGCGCACCGCCTTGTGCAGGGCGGAGATCTGGTCGTAGAACTGTTCGCCGCCCTTGTCGAAGCGGCGTGTGCGGTCGGCCAGCACCTGCACTAGTGTCTGTGGCGTGATGCGGCCGCCTTCGTCGACGGCCAGTTCCGCCGCGATTTCCAGCAGCGTGAGCGCGCGCCGCACATCGCCATCGGCCGCGCCCGCGATTTCAAGCAGGGCGGCGGCGTCGACCTGCAGCCCTTGCCCACCCAGGCCATGTTCGGCGTCGTCGAGGGCAGCCTGCAGCGCCTGGCGGATGTCGTCGGGCGAGACGGCCTCCATCACGTGCACGCGGCACCGCGACAGCAAGGCGGAGTTCAATTCGAACGACGGGTTCTCGGTGGTGGCACCGACGAAGATGATCGTGCCTCGCTCGATATGCGGCAGGAACGCATCCTGCTGCGCCTTGTTGAAGCGATGCACTTCGTCCACGAACAACACGGTGCGACGCCCGCTGGCGAAACGCTGGGCGGCTTCCGCAAGCACCTGACGCACCTCCGGCAGGCCGGAAAGCACCGCGGAAATCGCCTTGAACTCGGCGTCGGCATAACGCGCCAGCAGCAGCGACAACGTCGTCTTGCCGCACCCCGGCGGGCCCCACAGGATCATCGAATGGACACGCCCGCTTTCCACGGCGCGACGCAATGCACTGCCAGGCGCGAGCAGCCGTCGCTGCCCGACCATATCGTCGAGGGTGCGCGGACGCATGCGCTCGGCAAGCGGGCGCAGCGTCTCGGTATCGACACTCAACAGATCGGGCGGCGGTTCAATGGGAGTGCGTGTCCTGGCCACGCGTCATTGTAACGTCGCCCCCGAGCCACTTGGCTGGATGTTCAATCAGGGGCCGCCGACCACATCCACGCCTTTACCCGGCGCGTACTTGAAAGTGCCCGCGGAGAAGGCCGGATTGCGCTTCCAGCCGGTGAAGCTGATCTCGGTGCGCTGGCCCACGGCGTCCTTCACTTCCATCTTGACCAGCGTGCCGTTGGTGAAGGCCAGGCGCGCGGTCTGGAAGCTGGCATCGCCTTCCTGCTTCGGCGTCAGGGTCAGCCACTGCACCCCGCCTTGTCCCGCGGCCTCGGCGACCTTGAACTGCTGGTCGAGCTTGCCCGGGTCGATCAACGCGGCAAGCGGGCTGTTCTCTTCCTCGATGCCCTGCTCGCGCACCGTCGCCTGCTGCAGGTCCGGGTCGTAGACCCACACCTTCTTGCCATCGGCGACGATCAGCTGTTCGTACGGCTTGTTGTATTCCCAACGAAACAGGCGCGGCGCGGACAAGGCTACGCGACCGCTCGAACTTTCTTTCAGCTTGCCGCCGCCGTCGTACACCTTCTGGGTGAACTGGCCATCCAGCCCCTTCAGGCCGGTGGTGAACGCCTTCAGCTCATCGCGCGCGCCGGCGAAGGCGCTGGTGGCGAACAGGGCGGTAGCAAGGACGGCAAAGCGTGCGGTGCGGAGCATGATGCGTTCCGGGTTGGGGACGTGGTACGGAGTGTGCGGGGATGAAACTGAACAGGCTGCAGACTCGGCGGCGCTGCCGACGGGTTCGTTCAGCCGGCAGGTCAGCGCGGCGGGGGCGGCGCCAGCACCTGGCGGTCGCCATTGTGTTCCGGCGGGCTCACCACCCCCGCGGCTTCCATGGCTTCGATCAAGCGCGCAGCGCGGTTGTAGCCGATCTTGAGACGGCGCTGAACGCCAGAAATCGACGCGCGACGGCTTTCGGTCACGATCTTGACCGCCTCGTCGTACAGCGGGTCGGACTCGTCGCCACCGCCGCCACCGGATTCGGGCAGACCGGTCGGACCGACGACGATGCCGTCGCCCATCGTCTGGATTTCTTCCAGCACGCCTTCGATGTAGTCGGCGCTGCCGCTGGCCTTGAGGTGTTCGACAACGCGGTGCACTTCCTCGTCGCTGACGAAGGCACCGTGGATACGCTCCGGCATCGCCGTGCCCGGCGGGAGGTAGAGCATGTCGCCATGGCCGAGCAGCGTCTCCGCGCCCGACTGGTCGAGGATCGTGCGCGAATCGATCTTCGAGCTGACCTGAAACGCGATGCGGGTGGGAATGTTGGCCTTGATCAGGCCGGTGATGACGTCCACGGAGGGGCGCTGTGTGGCCAGGATCAGGTGGATGCCCGCAGCGCGCGCCTTCTGCGCCAGCCGTGCGATCAGCTCCTCCACCTTCTTGCCGACGATCATCATCATGTCGGCGAATTCGTCGATGAAGATGACGATGAACGGCATCGGCTCCAGCGGGCGCGGCGCCTCGGCCAGGTCCGGGTTGGGCTTGAACAGCGGGTCCATCAAGGGCTGGCCGGCGTCCATCGCGTCCTTGACCTTCTTGTTGAAGCCGGCCAGGTTGCGCACGCCCACCGCGCTCATCAGCTTGTAGCGGCGCTCCATCTCCGCCACGCACCATCGAAGGCCGTTGGCGGCCTCCTTCATGTCGGTGACCACCGGCGCCAGCAGATGCGGGATGCCCTGGTAGACGCTCAGCTCCAGCATCTTCGGGTCGATCATCAGCATGCGCAGGTCTTTCGGCGAGGCCTTGTACAGCAGGCTCAGCACCATCGCATTGACCGCCACCGACTTGCCCGACCCGGTGGTACCGGCGACCAGCAGGTGCGGCATGCGCGCAAGGTCGGCCACGGTCGGGCGCCCGGCGATGTCCTTGCCCAACGCCAGCGTCAGCACGCTGCCGGACTTGTCGTATTCCTTGGAGCGCAGCAGCTCGGAGAGGAAGATCATCTCACGGCTGGTGTTGGGGATCTCCAGGCCGATCACCGACTTGCCGGGGATCACGTCCACCACGCGCACCGACTTCACCGACAGGCCGCGGGCGATGTCCTTGTCCAACGAACTGATCTGGCTGACTTTCACGCCGGGGGCCGGCTCCATCTCGAAGCGGGTGATCACCGGGCCTGGATAGGCGCCGACCACCTGGGCGTCGATGCGGAAATCCTTGAGCTTGAACTCGATCTGTCGCGACAGGGTTTCCAGGGTTTCTTCCGAATACCCTTTGGTCTGCGGCTTGGGATCGTCCAGCAGGGACAGCGGCGGCAAGCCGGACTCGTCACCGCCGGTGCCGTGGAACAACGGGATCTGCTGCTCGCGCTTGGCGCGCTCGCTCTTCTCGACGACCGCCGGTGCGGGCGGTTCGATCTTGACCGGCTCGCGCTTGGCGCGGGCGATGGCGTCGGTCTTGCGGACGGTCTCGCGCTCTTCGCGCATCGCGCGCGTCTGCTGCCATTCGTTGGCCTGCTGGCTGCCGCGACGGAACAGGTCCGGCAGTATCAGCACGTACTTGCCGATGCGCTCCATCACCGCGAACCACGACAGTCCGGTGGCCAGCGTTACCGAGGTGAGGAACAGCACCAGCAGGAACAGGTTGCCCCCGAGCCCGCCGAACAGCTTGAGCAGCGACTTGCCGACCAGCGTGCCGAGGATGCCGCCTGCGCCTGCGGAAAAGTGCTCGGCAGGTACGCCGCGCAGATGCAGCAGGCCGGTGGCTGAGATCAGGAAGGCCACCATGCCGATGAGTCGCAGCGCCGGGCCGAGATCCGCGTTGCCGTCCCCGTCGGTGTCCATGCCGAACAGTGCGATCCAGGCGATCGCGCCCAGGATCAGGGGCAGCAGGAAGGCCACGTAGCCGAACAGCCACAGCAACATGTCGGCCAGGTAGGCCCCGGCCAAGCCGCCCATGTTGTGCACCGGTGCGGTCAGGCTGCCGGATTGCGACCAACTGGGGTCTTGCGGCGAGAAGGTGAAAAGGCTGGCCAGCAGATACAACAACAAAGGGGCAATGGCGATCAGCGCGAGGTCGCGCCATAAGCGCTGCCGGCGCGGGTTGGGCGCGGCCGTCTGCTTACGCGTGGCCGCGGGGGCAGCTTTCGTTTTGCCATTGTCCGGGAGCTGCTTCGCCACCTTTGGACCAGACCTTAGGAAATTTCTGTTAGTGATTGATAGTAAACGAATCGTAGGCGCTACAACAGCGGGTATTTCGGGACAGGTTATCGGCTGGCCGAACGCCGGATAGCAAAAACGCCGCGCAGTCGCGCAGCGTCTTCGATAAAGCGTATCGGGGTCCGGCCCGCATCACCGCTTTCCATCTGCGTGCCTTGATTCGCCGGATACGCACCGCCACTCTATGGGCCGGCGAACGATGCGTTGATGCGTCGTTGCCTGCCCGATCACCCTTTTCGCGAGTATACATGAGCACTTCGAAGCACTGCCGCCTGTTGATCCTGGGCTCCGGCCCCGCTGGCTGGACCGCTGCCGTCTACGCGGCCCGTGCCAACCTCAAGCCTGTCGTGATCACCGGCCTGCAGCAGGGCGGCCAGCTGATGACGACCACCGAAGTGGATAACTGGCCTGGCGATGCGCACGGGCTCATGGGGCCGGACCTGATGACCCGCATGCAGGCGCATGCCGAACGCTTCGAAACCGAGGTCATTTTCGACCACATCCATACCGCCGACCTGTCCAAGCGCCCCTTTAAACTGATCGGCGACAGCGGCGAGTACACCGCCGACGCACTGATCATCGCCACTGGCGCCACGGCCAAGTACCTGGGCCTGCCGTCGGAGGAAGCGTTCAAGGGCCGCGGCGTGTCCGCGTGCGCCACCTGCGACGGCTTCTTCTACCGCGACCAGGACGTGGCGGTCATCGGCGGCGGCAATACGGCCGTGGAAGAGGCGCTGTACCTGGCCAATATCGCGCGCAAGGTCTACCTGGTGCACCGCCGCGACACGCTGCGTGCGGAGAAGATCATGCAGGACAAGCTGTTCGCCAAGATCCAGGCGGGCAAGATCGAGCCGGTGTGGCACCACACGGTGGACGAGGTGCTGGGCAACGAGGCCGGCGTGACCGGCCTGCGGGTGAAGTCGGTGCTGGACGACAGCACGCGCGAGATCGATATCCACGGCTTCTTCGTGGCCATCGGGCACACACCCAATACCAGCCTCTTCGAGGGCCAGCTCGACATGAGCAATGGCTACCTGAAGATCCGCTCGGGCATCGAGGGCAACGCGACTGCCACCACCATTCCGGGTGTATTCGCTGCAGGCGACGTGACCGACCAGCACTACCGGCAGGCCATCACCTCCGCCGGCTTCGGCTGCATGGCGGCGCTGGATGCGGAGCGCTTCCTCGACAAGGACGCCTGATACGCGGCGCGAGCGCTCCCACGGATGGACAAGCTCCAACTCAAGTACTGCATCTATTACGGAAGCTGGCTGGTCTGGCCGTTCATGGCCTGGCTGGCCTGGCGACTACGCCAGCGCGAGCGGCGCTGGCTGGTCGCGACGCTGTTGGTGGGCTGCCTGGTCTTCGCCTGGGCGCGCTTTGTCGAGCCGCAACGCATCCGTGTGCAGGAGACCGTGCTCGCCGGTACCGGCAGCACCGCGCGCGTGGTGCTGATCAGCGATATCCACCTGGGTGTGTACAAAGACCGCGCTTACCTCCAGCGGCTGGTCAATCGCATCAATACCCTGCAGGCCAATGCGGTGGTGATCGCCGGCGATTTCACCTACGAACCCGATCGTCAGCCACTGGCGCCGATGTTCGCCCCGCTGGCGGCGCTGCAGGTGCCTACCTATGCCGTGCTCGGCAACCATGATCAGCAGGCGCCGGGCCCGGATGTCGATGCGGAACTGCGCGCGGCCTTGGCTTCGCATGCGGTACAGATCATTGAAGGTCGTTCGGTGACGCTGAAGGGCTTTCGCCTTGCCGGCTTGGGGGATCGCTGGGCCCACAACGACGATCCGACGTTCCTCTTCGCGGCGCCCTCCTCCTTGCCCACGCTGGTGCTGACCCACAATCCCGATAGCGCGATCGCGCTGGGACCGGACCAGGCGGCGCTGGTCATGGCCGGACACACACACGGTGGGCAGATCCGCATTCCGTGGCTATACCGGAAGGTGATCCCGAGCCGGTACGGCTTCGATCGCGGGCAACAGTACCTGCGCACACCCCACGGCTCGGTGCGTGTCTACACCACCGTCGGGACGGGCGAGATCGGCCTGCCGATGCGACTATTCAACCCGCCGACCATCGACGTGTTGGACCTGCGTCCGTAGCATCGCCATGATGCCGGCCGTTCGTTTCCTCGCTTCGCTTGCCGATGTGCCCGCTTCCGCCTGGGATGCGCTGCACGATGCCCGCAATCCGTTCGTATCCCACGCGTTCCTGCAGGGGCTGGAGGCCACCGGCTGCCTGCGAGCGGACTGGGGATGGCGTCCGCACCATGCCTCGCTATGGGACGGCGATCGGCTGGTCGCTGCGGCGCCGGGTTACCTCAAGGACAACTCGCACGGCGAGTTCGTGTTCGACCATGCCTGGGCGCACGCGTATGCACAGCACGGGCTGGACTACTACCCGAAATGGCTGGGCGCAGTGCCGTACTCACCGGTCACCGGCCCGCGTCTGCTTGCGTCGGACCCGGCAGATCGTCCGGCCCTGCTGGCGGCGATCCAAGACGAGGCGCGGCGGCTGGGGGTGTCGTCCGCCCACGTCAATTTTCACGCCGATGGCGACGATGAGGCGTTCTCCGACGCGTGGTCGCCCCGTCTCGACGTGCAATACCACTGGAGAAACCCCGGTCACTGGCGCGCGTTCGATGACTTCCTGGCCGACCTGGACCACAAGCATCGCAAGAACATCAGACAGGAACGCGCCAAGGTCGAACGCGCGGGCGTGACGTTCCGCATCGTCCATGGCGACGAGGCACAGGACGCCGATCTGGAGGCGATGTACCGGTTCTACCTGGGGACGTTCCGCGATTACGGCAACTCGCCCGCGCTGACGCTGGCCTTCCTGCGCCACCTCGCGTCGACCCTGCGACGCGGGCTGGTGATCTTCCTCGCCGAGCACGCTGGCAGGCCGATCGCGGGCGCGCTATGCCTGCGCGGAGGCGAGACCCTATATGGCCGCTACTGGGGCGGCGATGTGCAGCTGCCCGGACTGCATTTCGAAACCTGTTACTACCAGGGCATCGCCTATTGCCTGCGCGAGGGGCTCACGACGTTCGAACCCGGCGCGCAGGGCGAGCACAAGATCGCCCGCGGGTTCCTGCCCACCTTTGTGCGGTCGCGGCACTGGATCTCGCAACCGGATTTCGCGCGGGCCCTGGCGGCCTGGTGCGAAGAAGAGGCCACGGCGGTGCGTCGCTACGCCCGAACGCTGCAAGGCCATTCGCCGTTCAAGCAACGCGACTGACGCCGCGATCTAGGCGGCGACTACAATCCTGCGCATGCGCCATCGGCCCTTCGTGCTGCCCTCCGATCCCTACGCACCGTTTCCTCCGGCAAGCAGCGCCCTGCGCGATCCGGACGGTTTGCTGGCCATCGGGGGCGATCTGTCGCTGCCTCGCCTGCTCAACGCCTATCGCGCGGGCGTGTTCCCATGGTTCTCATCGGGCCAGCCGCCGTTGTGGTGGTCGCCCGACCCGCGCACCGTCTTCGCGACGACGGGCGTCCGCCTGTCCTCGCGCTTTCGACGCGAGCTACGCCGATCCCCCTGGACGATCCGCGCCGATACCGCCTTCGAGCGCGTGATCACCGCTTGCGCGCAGGCGCCCCGGGCGGGACAGGACGGCACTTGGATTACGTCAGGCATGCGACAGGCCTATATCGACCTGCACCATGCCGGGCACGCGCATTCGGTCGAGGTCTACGAGGGCGATACGTTGGTCGGGGGCATCTACGGCGTCGCGTTGGGCCGGATGTTCTTTGGCGAGAGCATGTTCAGCGCACGCTCCGGCGGATCGAAAACCGCGCTGGCGGGTCTGGCGCATCGTTTGCATGCCTGGGGATGGCCCCTGATAGATGCGCAGGTGGAGAACCCCCACCTGCTGTCGCTGGGCGCGCAGAGGATGCCGCGCGCGGCATTCCTGGAGGCGGTGACGAGGCTGGTCGAGCGCCCCGGGATTGAAGGTGCATGGACATCGTCGTTTGACGTCCTGACGGCCGCCGAGCTGGCGCAAGTCCGGGCGCCATAACGGAATTTTTGCACCTGGGCCGTTGCGGGCGTACAATACCCGGCTTTATGGCATCCGCCATTCCTCGCGGCTCAGCACAGGCTTACATGTCGAAAGACGATTCCATTGAGTTCGAAGGCACCGTCACCGAGACGCTGCCCAACACCATGTTCCGGGTCAAACTGGAAAACGGGCACGAAATCATCGCCCACATCTCCGGCCGCATGCGCAAGAACTACATCCGCATCCTGACCGGCGACAAGGTGAAAGTCGAAATGACTCCGTACGACCTGACCAAGGGTCGCATCACTTATCGCATGAAGTAATTCTTGCAAGCATTTGATCTGCAAGGCGGCCGACAGCCGCCTTGTTTGTTTTTGGCGCAGTGGCGGCCGGCCCGGAAGGCCTCGTGACTTCCTTCATTGGGCCACAGGTCACTGGTTCCTCAGGCAGATTCGCGGACTCGCGCCAGCCCCTAACGTGGGCGCCGGCCAATCCAGGCCGCCACCTGACCCCACGCCATGAACGTCCGTCCCGTCCTCACCCTGGCCCTGCTGGGCCTGGCCTCCTTCGCGTCGCACGCGTCTGCCAGCGAATCCGCCACCGAGTGCGTCGATCTGGGTTCCGATCAGGAAATCGTACGGGCCGGCAGTGGCCAGCAAATTTTCCTGCGCGATGGCCAGGCCCATTACCGGATCGGCTTTGCCCGCGCCTGCGATTCCATCCAGCTGACGCCCAGCATCAAGATCAGCACCGACGGGCAGGATAATCGCCTGTGCCCGTCCGGGACCAAGGTCCGCACCAAGCAGGCGAACTGCGCGGTCGACGCGGTGGAGCTGATCAGCGCGGAAGAATTCGCAAAGCGCAAAAAGCGCAGTTCGCGCTGAGTTTATACGGCAACGATGCAATGAAAAGGCGGCCCGAGGGCCGCCTTTTTTCGTCGCCGTAACGCGGCAGACGGTTCACACCGTCGCCGGCAACAGCCGCTCCGGCTCCGCCTGCGCGTCGACCACCAGTTCGCCATCGCGCGCGTCGATGCTGACCCGGCCGCCGTTGACCAGCTTGCCGAACAGCAGCTCGTCGGCGAGCGGCCGCTTCACCTTGTCCTGGATAAGACGCGCCATCGGACGCGCACCCATCAGCGGGTCGAAGCCGTGCTGGGCCAGCCAGTCGCGCGCCGCCGGCGTGGCCGACAGGCTGACATGCTTCTCCTGCAGCAGCATTTCCAGCTCGATGATGAACTTGTCCACCACACGCAGGATGTGGTCGAAGCCCAGACCCTGGAACTGCACGATGGCATCCAGGCGGTTGCGGAACTCCGGCGTGAAGCTGCGGCGGATCACCTCCATCGCATCGGTGGAATGGTCCTGCTGCGTGAAACCGATCGTCCGCCGCGAGGCCTGCGCCGCGCCCGCGTTGGTGGTCATCACCAGGATGACGTTCTTGAAGTTCGCTTCGCGACCGTTGGTATCCGTCAGCACGCCGCGGTCCATGACCTGCAACAGGATGTTGAAGATATCCGGATGCGCCTTTTCCACTTCGTCCAGCAGCAACACACAGTGCGGCGTCTTGACGATCTTCTCGGTCAGCAGGCCGCCCTGGTCGAACCCGACGTAGCCCGGAGGCGCACCGATCAGGCGGCTGACCGAATGCGGTTCCATGTACTCGGACATGTCGAAGCGCACCAGTTCGATGCCCAACTGCAGCGCGAGCTGCTTGGTCACCTCGGTCTTGCCGACGCCGGTCGGGCCAGCGAACAGGAAGTTGCCGATCGGCTTGTCCGGGTTTCCCAGGCCGCTGCGCGCCAGCTTGATGGCCGAGGCAAGCGTCTCGATGGCCGGATCCTGGCCGAAGATCACCATCTTGAGGTTGCGCTCCAGATGCTGCAGCACGTCCTTGTCGGACGAAGACACCTGCTTGGCCGGAATGCGCGCCATCTTGGCGATGATGGTCTCGATCTCCTCGACGTCGATCAGCTCCTTGCGCGTCTCCAGCGGCAACAGCCGCTGGCGGGCACCAGCCTCGTCGATCACGTCAATGGCCTTGTCCGGCAGCAGGCGGTCGCCGATGTGCTTGACCGACAGGTCGACCGCGGCCTGCAGCGCATCGTCGGCATAGGTGACGCCGTGGTGCGCCTCGTACTTGGGCTTGAGGCCCTGCAGGATCTGGTAGGCCTCGCCCACCGTGGGTTCCACGATGTCGATCTTCTGGAAACGGCGTGCGAGTGCGCGGTCCTTCTCGAAGATACCGCGGTATTCCTGGAACGTCGTTGAGCCGATGCAGCGCAACTCGCCGGACGCCAGCGCGGGCTTGATCAGGTTGGACGCATCCATGGTGCCGCCTGAAGCGGAACCGGCGCCGATGATGGTGTGGATCTCGTCGACGAACAGGATGGCGCCGGGGATTTTCTTGATCGAGGCCAGCACGCCCTTCAGGCGCTTCTCGAAGTCGCCGCGGTACTTGGTGCCGGCGACCAAGGCGCCGAGGTCCAATGAGTAGATGACGGCGTCCAGCAGCACGTCGGGCACGTCGCCCTCGACGATGCGCTTGGCCAGCCCCTCAGCCAGCGCGGTCTTGCCCACGCCGGCTTCGCCGACGTACAGCGGATTGTTCTTGCGGCGGCGGCACAGAACCTGGATGGTGCGCTCGATTTCGTCGCCACGCCCCACCAGCGGGTCGATCTTGCCCTGGCGGGCCAGGTCATTGAGATTGCTGGCGAACTCGGTCAGGGCGTCGCCCTTGCCCTCGCCTTCCGCACCCTCGGCCTTGCCTTCGCCTTCCGGATGGCCGGCGGCGTCGTTCTCCTCGCCCTGCTTGGCGATGCCATGCGACAGGTAGTTGACGATGTCCAGCCGGGTCACGTCCTGCTGGTTGAGGAAGTAGACCGCGTGGGAGTCCTTCTCGCCGAAGATGGCCACCAGCACGTTGGCGCCGGTGACCTCCTTCTTGCCCGAGGACTGCACATGGTAGACGGCGCGCTGGAGCACGCGCTGGAAGCCCAGCGTTGGCTGGGTGTCGCGACCGTCGTCTTCCGCCAGGCGGGAAACCGAAGCTTCGATCGCCTGTTCCAGGTCGGCGCGCAGGCGGTTGGCGTCCGCACCCGTGGCTTTCAGGACGGCCTGTGCCGACGGGTTTTCGAGAAGTGCGAGCAGCAGGTGCTCGACGGTCATGAATTCGTGTCGAGCTTCTCGGGCGCGCTTGTAGCACTGGCCGATGGTCTGCTCGAGGTCTTTGCTGAACATGGTTGCCTCCGGGGCCGATGCCGACAATATGCGGCTTGGCGGGCGGTTTTCCATCACCCTACCGGATTTCAGTGTTCAGGGATCGTTACCTTGTGCCACGCGGCGGCGCCCCCACACCGTTCATGCCGGCCCGGCTGTCCCTGCCGGATCCCTCAGGACTTCTCCATCGTGCACAGCAAGGGATGCTGGTTCATACGGGAAAACTCGTTGACCTGGGCCACCTTGGACTCGGCGACTTCGCGGGTGTAGACCCCGCAGACGCCCCGGCCGCGGGTATGCACGTGCAGCATGACCTGGGTGGCCTTTTCCAGGTCCATCGCGAAGAACTGCTGGAGGACCGTGACCACGAAGTCCATCGGGGTGTAATCGTCGTTGAGCAACAGCACCTGGTACAGGGGCGGCGGCGCGACCTCGGGCCGGCTGGTCTCCACCAGCAAGCCGTGGTCGCGTTCGTTTTCGTTCTTGCGGGCCATGCGGCGATTATAGGCGCTGGCGCCGTTCGCCGCCGCAGCCGCGCGTTGGACGCCATGCGTGACCCCCGCCACAATGCACGCTCCCGTACACCGAGTCCGCCACGACCATGACATTCGCCCGCTCCGCTGCCGCCGCCCTCGCCTGCGCCGCCCTCGTGGCTGGCATTGCGCATGCCGCCGATGCTTCGGTCGAGGCGCGGCTGAATGCCCGTGGCCTGAAGTTCGAAGTCGATGCCGATGGCGACTACCGGGTGATGTACTCCTACCAGCAGGAGAAGCGGACCCAGTTGGTCTTCGTTTCCGGTTCTACCGAGCAGGTCGGCGGCCTGAGCATCCGCGAGGTGTTCTCGCCCGCCGGCCGGGTGGGGGCCGACGGCATCGACGGTAAGAAGGCGCTTGCCCTGATGGCCGCCAGCCGCGCGCTGAAGCTCGGCAGTTGGGAGATCGACGGCGACGTGCTGGTGTTCGTGATCAAGGTACCCGACAACGTGGATGCCGCCGCCCTGGAAGCAGCCATGGACATCGCCGCGGAAACGGCGGACAACAAGGAAATCGAACTCTCCGGCAACAAGGACGACCTGTAAGTGAGCTATCGCGAAGGACGCTTCTGGCAACCCGACGTCACTGTCGCCACGGTGGTGGTGCGTGACGGCAAGCTGCTGATGGTCGAGGAGCGGGCCCAGGGCCGCCTGGTGTTCAACCAGCCGGCCGGCCACCTGGAGCCTGACGAAAGCCTGCTGGAGGCCGCCCGCCGCGAGACCCTCGAGGAAACCGGCTGGGAGGTCGAATTGACGGCTTTCATCGGCGCTTACCAGTGGAAGGCCGAGAGCGGCCGGCACTATCTGCGTTTCGCCTTCGCCGCCACCCCCGTTCGCCACCAGCCCGAGCGTCCGCTAGACGATGGCATCGTGCAGGCGCACTGGCTGAGCCCGGAGGAACTGCAGCAGCGGGCCGACCGCCATCGCAGCCCGCTCGTGTGGCAGGTCGTCCAGGATTACCTGGGCGGCCGGCGCTCGCCGCTGTCCCTGCTCCAGCACGTGCCGTGAGCGCGCCGCGCATCATCGTCGGCGTGTCGGGGGGCGTCGATTCGTCGGTGGCCGCGTTGCGGCTCGTCCAGCAGGACGAAGCCGTCGCCGGACTCTTCATGCAGAACTGGGCCGACGACGGCACCGGTGAGTGCCGGGCCGAGGACGACCGCCGCGATGCGGTCGCCGTCTGCGGTCGCCTCGGCATCCCGTTTCATTTCCGTGATTTCTCGTCGGAATACTGGCGGGGCGTGTTCGAGCACTTCCTGGCCGAGTACGCGGCCGGCCGTACCCCGAATCCGGACGTGCTGTGCAATCGCGAAGTGAAGTTCAAGCACTTCCTCGACGCTGCCCGCGAGCTGGGCGCCGAAAAGATCGCCACCGGACACTACGCGCGCGTCGACCAGGTCGGCGGACGCTGGCGGCTGCTGCGCGGCATCGATCGCGGCAAGGACCAGAGCTATTTCCTGCACCAGTTGGGCCAGGCGCAGCTGTCGGCGACGTTGTTTCCCATCGGCGAGCTGCAGAAGTCGGACCTGCGCCGCATCGCCCGCGAAGCCGGCCTGCAAACGCACGACAAGAAGGACTCCACCGGCATCTGCTTCATCGGCGAGCGCGATTTCCGCGAGTTCCTCGGCCGTTACCTGCCCGCGCGGCGCGGTGAGATGCGCGACCCGCAAGGCCAGGTGATTGGCGAGCATCCGGGGGTCTTCTACTTCACGCTGGGCCAGCGCGAGGGCCTGCAGATCGGCGGCGTGCGCGGCCGGCCGCAGGCGCCGTGGTATGTCGTGGGCAAGGATGTGGCCCACAACGTGCTGTACGTCGACCAGGACACGCAGAGCCCTTACCTGATGTCCACGCGACTGTGGACCGAATCGGCGCACTGGGTCGCCGGCAGCCCGCCCGCCGGCCATTTCGACTGCACGGCACAGACGCGCTACCGGCAACCGGACGAGCCGTGCCGGGTGCAGGTCCTGGAGGACGGCACGGTCGCGGTGGAATTCGCCACGCCCCAGCGTGCCGTCACGCCGGGACAGTCGCTGGTGCTGTATGACGGGGATGCATGCTTGGGCGGCGCGGTGATCGCGCGCACCGACGCCCCTCTTGAACTGAAACTTGCGGAGCAGGCAGCTTGAGCAATCGATATTCCGACCGCGTGCTCGCCCTCGCCGGGCTGGCGCAGGCCCTCCACCAGGTTCGGCGCATCGCCGAAACCGGCCAGTCCGAATCCTCGGCCGTGCAGGCGTCGCTGGAGAGCGTGTTCCGCATCGATGCCGCCACGCCCGTGGCGGTGTACGGCCGCCTCGGCGACATCGCGCCCGGCCTGCGGGTGCTGCGCAACTACCTGGCGAAGGAAGCCGGCGACGACGCCCTGCCCCGCCTGGCGATGTCGGTACTGCAACTAGAACGGCGCTTCGTGAGCGAAGACAACACGGTACATGCGGTATCGCGGGGCCTGAAGGAGATCGCGCCGCGCGCCGAACAGCAGGGCAGCACGCACCCCGATGTGCTGTCCGCGCTCGGCGGGCTGTACGCCGATACGATCAGCCACCTGCGCCCGCGCGTGATGGTCCAGGGCAATCCGCATTACTTGGGTCAGCCGGGCGTGGTGGCCGAGATCCGGGCCATCCTGTTGGCCGCGGTGCGCTCGGCCGTGCTGTGGCGTCAGTTGGGCGGCACGATGTGGGACTTCGTCTTCGGTCGCCGGCAGATGCTCGAGGCCGTGGACGACTGGTTGGACTGACGTCTCAAGCCGGCACAAAAAAAGGCCCGGCTTTGCCGGGCCTTTTCGCTTCGTGCCGGTCGATCAGGCGGCCACGGTCTTGGCAACGTCCTGGTATTCCTCGATCTGGTCGAAGTTCATGTAGCGATAGATCTCGGCGCCCTTTTCGTTGATCACGCCGATGTCAGCCATGTACTCGGCCTTCGAGGGGATCTTGCCCAGGCGCGAGCAGATCGCGGCCAGCTCGGCCGACCCCAGGAACACGTTGGAGTTGCGGCCCAGGCGGTTCGGGAAGTTGCGGGTCGAGGTGGAGAACACCGTCGCGCCCTCGCGCACCTGCGCCTGATTGCCCATGCACAGCGAGCAGCCCGGCATTTCCATGCGCGCACCGGCGGTGCCGAACGTGCCGTAGTGGCCTTCCTTGGTCAGCTCGGAGGCGTCCATCTTGGTCGGCGGCGCGACCCACAGGCGCGTCGGGATGTCGCGCTTGCCTTCCAGCAACTTGGCGGCCGCGCGGAAGTGGCCGATGTTGGTCATGCACGAGCCGATGAACACTTCATCGATCTTGGTGCCGGCCACGTCGGACAGCGTCTTCACGTCGTCCGGATCGTTCGGACAGGCCAGCAGCGGCTCGTGCACCTCCGCCAGGTCGATCTCGATGACGGCGGCGTACTCGGCATCGGCATCGGGCTCGAGCAGCTGCGGGTCGGCCAGCCACGCCTCCATCTTGGCGATGCGGCGGCTGAGCGAACGGGCATCGGCGTAGCCTTCGGCGATCATCCACTTCAGCAGCGTGATATTGCTGGTGAGGTACTCGATGATCGGCTCCTTGTTCAGGCGCACGGTGCAGCCGGCGGCCGAGCGTTCGGCCGAGGCGTCGGACAGTTCGAACGCCTGCTCCACCTTCAGGTCCGGCAGGCCTTCGATCTCGAGAATGCGGCCGGAGAAGATGTTCTTCTTGCCCTGCTTGGCGACCGTCAGCAGGCCGGCCTTGATCGCGTAGTACGGGATCGCGTTGACCAGGTCGCGCAAGGTCACGCCCGGCTGCATCTCGCCCTTGAAGCGCACCAGCACCGATTCCGGCATGTCCAGCGGCATCACACCGGTGGCCGCGGCGAACGCGACCAAGCCCGAGCCCGCCGGGAAGGAAATACCCACCGGGAAGCGCGTGTGCGAGTCGCCGCCGGTGCCGACGGTGTCGGGCAGCAGCATGCGGTTGAGCCAGCTGTGGATCACGCCGTCGCCGGGACGCAGCGAGATGCCGCCACGGGTGGAGATGAATTCCGGCAGCGTGTGGTGCGTCTTCACGTCCACCGGCTTCGGATAGGCCGCCGTGTGGCAGAACGACTGCATCACCAGATCGGCGGAGAAGCCCAGGCAGGCTAGGTCCTTCAGTTCGTCACGCGTCATCGGGCCGGTGGTGTCCTGCGAGCCCACCGAGGTCATCTTCGGTTCGCAGTACGTGCCCGGACGCACGCCCTGGCCTTCCGGCAGGCCGCAGGCGCGGCCGACCATCTTCTGCGCCAGCGAGAACCCCTTGCCGCTGTCGGCTGGCTGCTGCGGCCGGCGGAACAGGTCCGTCGGCGGCAGCTTCAGCGCCTCACGCGCCTTCGCGGTCAGGCCGCGACCGATGATCAACGGAATACGGCCACCGGCGCGCACTTCGTCGAAAAGCACGTCGGACTTCACCTGGAACTCGGCGATCACTTCACCGTTCTTCAGCGCCTTGCCGTCGTACGGACGCAGCTCGACCACGTCGCCGTGGTTCATCCGCGACACGTCGAGTTCGATCGGCAGCGCGCCGGCGTCTTCCATCGTGTTGTAGAAGATCGGGGCGATCTTGCTGCCCAGGCAGACGCCGCCGAAGCGCTTATTCGGAATGAACGGGATGTCCTCACCGGTGAACCACAGCACGCTATTGGTCGCCGACTTGCGCGAGGAACCGGTTCCGACCACGTCGCCGACGTAGGCGACCAAATGGCCCTTGTCCTTCAGCGAGAGGATTTCCTGGA
This sequence comes from Pseudoxanthomonas sp. G3, assembly GCF_057654715.1. NCBI lineage: Bacteria > Pseudomonadati > Pseudomonadota > Gammaproteobacteria > Lysobacterales > Lysobacteraceae > Pseudoxanthomonas > Pseudoxanthomonas sp. G3. The sequence continues at coordinate 1,947,821 of NZ_CM172805.1, read as the reverse complement.
TCGGCCCGCGCTTGCCGTCTTCTTCCGGCACGAACGGCGCATCGGGGCGCTTGTTCTTCAGCATCGCCAGCGCGTGCAGCGGGATGTCGGGGCGCGTGGTAGCGTCCGGCGCCGGCGACAGGTCGTCGGTGTTGGTCTCGCCCGGCACCTTGAACACGGTGACCGTCAGGCTCTGCGGCACTTCCGGCTTGCTGGTGAACCACTCGGCATCAGCCCAGCTTCGCAGCACGGCCTGCGCATGCGCGTTGCCCTGCTCGGCCTTTTCTTGCACGTCGTGGAAGCTGTCGAACATCAGCAGCGTGTGCTTCAGGCCCTCGGCGGCGGTCGCGCCCAACTCAGCGTTGTCGAGCAGCTCGATCAGCGGGTGGATGTTGTAACCGCCCAGCATGGTGCCCAGCAGTTCGGTGGCGCGCTGGGGTGTGATCAGCGGGGTCTTCTCGGTGCCGAAAGCCACGGCGGCGAGGTAAGACGCCTTGACCTTGGCGGCGTCGTCGACGCCGGCGGGCACGCGGTGCGTGATCAGCTCGACCAGAACGTCTTCCTCACCGGCTGGCGGGTTCTTCAGCAATTCGACGACCTCGGCCGTCTGCTGGGCCGACAGCGGCAGCGGCGGGATGCCCAGCGCGGCGCGCTCGGCTACGTGGTGGCGATAGGCTTCCAACATGGGTGGCTCCGGTCGTTCGATAGTGCGGTGGAAAGGGAAAACAGAGGGGTGCTTATTCGTTCGCGGGCACGATCAGCTTCAAACCCTTGAAGTAGTCGCGATGGAAAGCGGTGTCGAAGGTGATCAGGCCATCACATTGCAACAGCGCGTGCGCACCGACCAGGAAGTCGGCGATCGGCCGGGATTCGCCGGAGCGCTGCCGGTGCCGGCGCTGCATCTCGCCGGCCCGCAGCGCGGACTTGGCTTCGATGGCGTTGAAATGCACGCCCATCTCCTCGACGGCCGCCAGCGCATCCGCGCCATTGCGTAGCGAAGCGCACAGCTGCGCCAGTGCGGCATCGCACACGACCACGCGCCCGCTGCCCAGGCTCTGCCGCAGGCCGGCCTCCACCGCATCCGCTCGGGGGCCGTCGGTCAGCAGTTCGATCAGGACAGGCGCGTCGACGGCGATCATTCGCTGCCGGTGTCCGCGTCGAGGGAGAACTTGCCGCGCACGCGCGAAATAGCGTCGTCGACACTCTTCCGCAACACGATGCGGCTACCTTCCAGCTCGACCTTCAGTACGCTGCCCTTGGTCAGACCCAGCGCGTCGCGCACGGCCTTTGGCAGGGTGATCTGTCCGCGTTCGGCAACGATGGCTTCCATCAGCGGCCCCTCTTGAGTATGGAAGAATTGTACATACTTCTGAAGGCATACTCCAGCCAGGGTCGTCACGCCAGCAGCCAGACCGCCTCCCTTTCCGCCTGCGGCTTTGGTCGGATCACCGCCGTCTCAGTCTTGGCGGATAATCCGGGCAAGCCTCGACAAGACGCGCCGGGCGCAACGCTTATCCTGCACCTGCGCCCCTCCCCATGAAAAAGCTACAGGAGCCTCCCCGATGAGTGATTCCTTCGCCACCCGCCGCACCCTGGACATCAACGGCAGGTCGTACGCCTATTACAGCCTGCCGGCCCTCGCCGAACGGCTGGATCCCGCAGGCGGGTTCGCCCGCCTGCCCTACTCACTGAAGATCCTGCTCGAGAACCTGCTGCGCTGCGAGGACGGGGTCACCGTACTGCCCGAGCACATCCAGGCCGTGGCGCAGTGGGAGGCGACGCGGGAGCCCGATACCGAGATCGCCTTCATGCCGGCGCGCGTGGTGCTGCAGGACTTCACCGGTGTGCCCTGCGTGGTCGACCTGGCCGCCATGCGCGATGCCGTAGTGAAACTGGGCGGCAGCCCGGACCAGATCAACCCGCTGATCCCGTCCGAGCTGGTCATCGACCACTCCGTGCAGGTGGATGTCTTCGGCAGCCCCGATGCGCTGGATCTCAACGGCAAGATCGAATTCGATCGCAACAAGGAACGCTACGGCTTCCTGCGCTGGGGCCAGAAGGCGTTCGACAACTTCAAGGTGGTGCCGCCGAACACCGGCATCGTCCACCAGGTGAACCTGGAGAACCTGGCACGCGTGGTGATGACGGGCGAGCAGGATGGCCAAGCCATCGCCTATCCCGATACCGTCTTCGGCACCGACAGCCACACCACGATGATCAACGGTATCGGCGTACTTGGCTGGGGCGTGGGCGGCATCGAGGCCGAAGCCGCGATGCTCGGCCAGCCGTCTTCGATGCTGATCCCGCAGGTGGTGGGCTTCAAGCTGACCGGCAAGTTGCCCGAAGGCGCCACCGCCACCGATCTGGTGCTGACCGTCACCCAGATGCTGCGCAAACTGGGTGTGGTGGGCAAGTTCGTCGAGTTCTACGGCGACGGGTTGCAGCATCTGCCGCTCGCCGACCGCGCCACCATCGGCAACATGGCGCCGGAGTACGGCGCGACCTGCGGCATCTTCCCCATCGATCACGAATCACTGAACTACCTGCGTCTGTCAGGCCGCAGCGAAGACCAGATCGCCCTGGTCGAGGCGTATGCCAAGGCCCAGGGGCTGTGGCACACGCCCGACAGCCCGCATGCCGACTACAGTGCCACGCTGCATCTGGACATGGGCGACGTGAAGCCCTCGCTCGCCGGCCCCAAGCGCCCGCAGGACCGCGTGCTGTTGCAGGACGTCAAGCAGAACTTCCGCGACAACCTGGTGCCGTTCGCCGATGCCCGCCGCAAGCGCATCGACCTGGTGCAGGAAGACCGGTTGAAGAACGAAGGCGGTGGCGGCACCGCTGTCGGCGCCAAGGAAGCCGCCCACGAATCCGCGCCCGACAGCGGGGCGACGAAGAAGCTGCGCGACGGTGACGTGGTGATCGCGGCGATCACGTCGTGCACCAACACCTCCAACCCTGCGGTGATGCTCGGTGCGGGCCTGCTGGCGCGCAATGCGGCTGCAAAAGGCTTGAAAGCACAGCCGTGGGTGAAGACTTCGCTCGGGCCAGGCTCGCGCGTGGTCACCGACTATCTCCAGAAGGCGGGCGTCCTCGACGATCTCGAGAAGCTGGGCTTCTACGTCGTCGGCTACGGCTGCACCACCTGCATCGGCAACTCCGGTCCGCTGCCGGACGATGTCTCGGCCGCGATCGCCGCCGACGATCTGGTGGTCGCCTCGGTGCTGTCGGGCAACCGCAACTTCGAAGGCCGCGTGCACCCCGAAGTGAAGATGAACTACCTGGCCAGCCCGCCCCTGGTCGTGGCTTACGCCATCGCCGGCACCACCAACATCGACCTCATGACCGAACCGCTGGGTACCGGCAGCGACGGCCAGCCCGTCTTCCTCAAGGACATCTGGCCCAGTAACAAGGAGATCGGCGATTTCATCGCGGCGACGATCGGGCCGGAGATGTTTGCGAAGAACTACGCCGACGTGTTCAAGGGCGACTCGCGCTGGAATACCATCGCCTCGCCCGACGGCGATCTCTATGCGTGGGATGGCGATTCCACCTACATCAAGAACCCGCCTTACTTCGACGGCATGTCGATGGCGGTCGGCCGCATCGATGATGTGCACGGCGCGCGCGTACTGGGCCTGTTCGGCGACTCGATCACCACCGACCACATCTCGCCGGCCGGCAACATCAAGAAGGATTCGCCTGCGGGCCGCTTCCTGATCTCACGTGGCGTGCAGCCGGCCGATTTCAACAGCTACGGGAGCCGTCGCGGCAACGACGATGTCATGGTGCGCGGCACGTTCGCCAATATCCGCATCAAGAACCTGATGCTCGGCGGCGAGGAAGGTGGCAATACGCTGTACTACGGTAGCGGCGCGCCGGAGAAACTGTCCATCTACGATGCGGCGATGAAGTACAAGGCCGACGGCGTGCCGCTGGTGGTCATCGCCGGCAAGGAATACGGCACCGGCTCGTCCCGCGACTGGGCGGCCAAGGGCACCAACCTGTTGGGTGTGAAGGCAGTGATCGCGGAGAGCTTCGAGCGCATCCACCGTTCCAACCTCGTCGGCATGGGCGTGTTGCCCCTGCAGTTCGTCGATGGCCAGAACGCACAGTCGCTGGGCCTGGATGGTACGGAGACGTTCGATGTGACCGGTCTACAGGACGGCGCCGCGAAGACCGCGACGGTCACGGCGCGCAAGGCCGACGGCAGGACGGTCGAGTTCCAGGCCAAGGTCTTGCTGCTGACGCCGAAGGAAGTCGAGTACTTCCGCCATGGCGGCCTGCTCCACTATGTGCTGCGCCAACTGGCCGCAAGAAAAGCCGCCTGATCCTTCTTGGCAAAAAAAAGGCCGCCCTTGGGCGGCCTTTTTCATGCATACGCGTCAAGCGTCAGCGAGCGGCCGCCGGCGCGGCGCCTGTCGCCTGGCCTTTGTTCTTCACGTAGCGCTCGAGCCACTGATCCTGCTCCCACAGCAGATGCAGGACCGATTCCTTCGCCGCATAGCCATGGCTTTCCTTCGGCAGCAGGACCAGGCGCGCGGGTGCGCCGAAGCCCTTGAGGGCGTTGAAGTATCGCTCGCTTTGCATGGTGAACGTGCCGGAATTGTTGTCGGCCTCGCCATGCACCAGCAGCAGCGGCGTCTTCATCTTCTCCACGTGCATGAAGGGCGACATGTCGTTGTAGACGCCGGGCGCTTCCCAGTAGTTGCGTTCCTCCTGCTGGAAGCCGAACGGCGTCAACGTGCGGTTGTAGGCGCCGCTGCGCGCGATGCCGGCCGCGAACAGATCCGAATGCGTGAGCAGGTTCGCCGTCATGAACGCCCCGTACGAATGGCCGCCCACGGCCACGCGCGAACGGTCGATGTAGCCCAGCGCATCCACCGCATCGATGGCGGCCTTGGCGTTGGCGACGAGTTGGGTGATGAAGGTGTCGTTCGGCTCGTCCTTGCCCTCGCCTACGATCGGGAATGCGGCGTCATCGAGCACGGCATAACCACGCGCCACCCAGTACACCGGCGAACCGTAGCTCGGGAAAATGAACTCGTTCGGGTTGGTGGTGTTCTGGCCCGCGCTGTCCCGATCCTTGTATTCGGTGGGATAGGCCCACATCACCAGCGGCAGCTTTTCACGCTTGGCCGCGCGGTCGTAGCCGGCCGGCAGGTACAGCGTGCCGGTCAACGGCAAGCCATCGGAGCGTTTGTACGTAAGGACTTCCTTGTACACGCCCTGCAGGGCCTTGAACGGATTCTCGAAGCGCGTCACCGGCACGGGCGCGATGCGCTGCTTCAGATGACGCACGTAGTAGTTGGGGAACTCGGTCGGTGATTCGATGCGTACCAGCGCCGTACCCTGCGAGGGATCCAACAGCGCCTGGATGCTTTCCTTCTGGCCGTCCAGGCGCGAGGTGTACAGGCGCTCCTTCCTGCCGGTGGCCAGGTCCATCCGGTCGATGAAGGGGAACTGCCCTTCGGGCGTGAAGCCCTCGCCGATCAGGTGCGCCTGGCCGTTATCCAGCGCCAGTACGGCTTCACCTGCTGCGTTGCGCCGCGTCTCGAACTGGCCCGGATCGCTGTACTGGTCCTGATAGCTGCGGCTCACGAGCTCGCGCAGCGGTAATTCCACCTTCGAAGGATCGAACAGATAGGTGCGGGTATGGCGGGTATTCCACCAATAGTCGGTGACGATGGCATGCGTGTCGTCGCCCCACAGGATGCCCTGCAGGCGGTCGACGGTTTTGAACAACGACTGCGGCGTGCCCGTGAACGGTGCCTGCCAGGCGAACGCCTCGTCTCGGAACGGGACCTCCACTGCGGGATCGCCCTTGTCCAGCGCTTCGGTCCAGACCAGCGTGGCGGGCTGGTCCGCGCGCCATTCGACATCGCGACGGCCCGGGCGTACTGCCATGAAGCCCTTTGGCAGGTTTTCCGCCAGCGGCGCCTCGACGACGGTGGTCACCGGTTTGCCGGTGGTCTCCACGACTTCCGCGCGGTACGGGAAGCGGCCGTACGGCACCAGATAAGAGAACGGCTTCTGCAGGGTACGCAGCAGAACGTAGCGGCCGTCCGGCGAGAACGATTCCCCGGTGTACATCGCCGCGGCACGCCAGAGCGTCGCGCGTCCCTTCAGCGGAACGCGATGCAGTTCGGAGGTGGACAAGACGGCGAAGTTGCTCTCGTCCGACGGGTTCTTGAGCAGGTCCTGGTAAGTGCGGTTCTGGGCCTTGCTGCCATCGCTCACCGATACGGTCGGGCCGGTCGGCACGGCGCGTGCAGTATCGAGCAGCGCAGGACGCTGCGCCGGCAGCATGCGCACCAGCAGCGCCTGATTGTCGCGGAACCAGGTGAGCGGATTGCCCACGTTGCCGTTGACCCGCGCCTCGGTCAGGCGCCTGGCCTGTGCCGTGGCGAGCTCGACCACCCAAGCTTCCACGCCGGTACGCGTCGTGTGGGTAAAGGCCAGCCAGTGCTCGTCGGGCGACCAGACGAAGTTCGCCAGACGCGGACTGGCGGGCAGGCCCGCCACTTGCCGGGCCTTGCCGCCCTGCAGGTCTTGGATCTGCAAGTTGGTGAAGTAGGTCGTGGTGCTGGCGATGTTGGTGCGCGGGTTGACGCGCAAACCACCCAAGCGGAGCTCCTCGTCGGACAGTTCCGCCAGCGACTTGAACGTGTCGCGGTAGAACAACACCAGTTGCTGCTTACGACTGTCCGTGACCACGCTCGGAGGACGCTGTACATCGGCGAGCTGCAGGATCTCCGCAGGTGGTGTCTGGTACGGCAGGGCGTCTTGCGCAACAGCGTTTCCGGCGGCCAGCCACAGGCACGCCAGCAGTTTCCAGCGAATCGACATGAATGGTTTCCCCTTTGGACCAGCCGATCATCACGGCTCTCCCCCTGTCGTAGCAAGTCCGGTCGGGCGCGCTTACGGCGTTCCGCAGCTTGAAGGCCTTTGTCGAAGGTCGTCTGAGACGCCGCTATGGGAACTGACGTCCTGCGTTTCGCCTCCCTACTCCTTGTTCTCGCCTTGTCTGCCCGCGCACTTGCCGCACCGCCCGAGGCCGTCCAGGCCAGGCGCGTCGCCGAACAGTTCATCGCCACCAAACAAGCCGCGGCCAGCCCGCAGGAGGCTTATGAGGCGGGCGACATCGCCACCGCCGATCTGGACGGCGACGGCAAGGCGGAGGTCGTCGTGCTGTGGACGATGCTGGGCCCCACTTACTGGCACCACGGCGTCTCGGTGCTCGCGCGCAACGGGCAACGCTACGTACCCGCCGGCGAAGCCGAAGAACCGCTGGGCAGCGTGGAAGGCATGTCGGTGCGTAACGGGATTATCGAGCTGAAGACGAAATGGCCCGGGCCCAACGATGCCCGCTGCTGCCCCACCGTTCCCAAGACGTTGCGCTATCGCTGGAGCGGCGGCCGGCTTGCCCCAACGAAGTAGCGTTCAGCGCGGTGCGTTCCATTGCGCGTGATAGATCCGCCAGTCCCCCTCTTCGCGCCGCCACGCCGTCGTGACGTTGTAGGTGCGGGCCTCTTCCGGCAGCAGGCGGCCGCTGCCGCCCGTCAGCAGCACGTGGAAGGATACCGTCGCGTTGTCGCCCTCGACGCGTACCTCCAGCGGCCCGGTCGTCGCGCCCACCCGCGCATTCGCGAACGTGCGCGCACGCACGAGGTTGTGCAGCGCAGCACGGTCCATGCCCGCCGGCCCGGTGAAGTCGGCGCTGACGCCCTCCATAAAATCGCCGACACGCTTGTCCTCGACCGCCTGCTGCATGGCATCGAAGCGCTGCCTCAGCTGGGCCTCCGGCGCCTCCCGGCCGCAGCCCGCCAACCCTGCCATCAGCAGCATCGCCGCGGCCACGTAATTCAGACCCGTCTTCGCCATCGAAACCTTCGCCTTTTCCATCCGGAACGGTATGCTCCCGACAGGCGCCCTTTCGGCGCTTGCCCACACGCATGCCGCGAGGCAGCCCGAAGACCCTGGGGAGGGAGCAGAACGATGAGTCAGGAACGTCCGTGGTTCAAGAGTTACCCGCAAGGCGTGCCGCATGCGGTTGACCTGGAGCAGTACCGCTCCATCGTGTCCGTGTTCGATGAAGCGATCAGCAAGTACCGCGACCGCCCGGCGTTTCGCAACTTCGGCAAGACCCTGACCTACGGCCAGATCGACACGCTGAGCCGCCAGTTCGCCGCCTACCTGCTTGGCGAGCTGAAGCTCAAGAAGGGCGACCGCGTCGCCATCATGATGCCGAACTGCCTGCAGTATCCGATCGCGATCTTCGGCGTGCTGCGCGCCGGGCTGACCGTGGTGAACGTCAACCCGATGTACACCCCGCGCGAGCTCAAGCACCAGTTGACCGATTCCGGCGCCAGCGTGCTGCTGGTCGTCGACAACTTCGGCAAGACCGCGCAGGAGGCCCTGGCAGGCACGCAGGTCAAGCAGGTCATCACCACCGCGCTGGGCGACCTGGTCGGTTTCCCGAAGGGCGCCATCGTCAACTTCGTACTGAAGTACGTGAAAAAGATGGTGCCGGACTACGACATCCCGGGCGCCGTCCGCTTCAAGGACACGCTGACGCTGGGGCAGTTGCACGCGCTGCCCGAGGTCGACATCGATTCCGGCGACATCGCGTTCCTGCAATACACCGGTGGCACCACGGGCGTCGCCAAGGGCGCCATGCTGACGCACCGCAACCTCGTCGCGAACATGCAACAAGCCGGCGTGTGGGTCGGCACCGGGCTGGACTACGGCAACGAAGTGATCATCACCGCGTTGCCGCTCTACCATATCTTCGCGTTGACGGCGAACTGCCTGGTCTTCATGAAACTCGGCGGCCTCAACCATCTCATCACCAACCCACGCGACATGCCGGGCTTCGTCAAGGAGCTCAAGGCCACGCGGTTCACCGCAATCACCGGCGTCAACACGCTGTTCAACGGCCTGTTGAACACGCCCGGTTTCGATGAGGTCGATTTCTCCAATCTCAAGATGACGCTGGGTGGCGGCATGGCCGTGCAGCGCGCCGTCGCCGAGAAATGGAAGAAGGTCACGGGCGTCACGCTGGTCGAGGCGTATGGCCTGACCGAGACCTCGCCGGCCGCGTGCATCAATCCGATGAACCTGCAGGACTACAACGGCGCGATCGGCCTGCCGGTTCCGTCGACCGACGCCTGCGTCAAGGACGACGACGGCAACATGCTGCCCACCGGCGAAGTCGGCGAGCTCTGCATCAAGGGACCCCAAGTGATGAAGGGCTACTGGCAGCGTCCGGAAGAGACGGCCAATGTCATCGATGCCGATGGCTGGTTGCATACGGGCGACATGGCGAAGATGGACGAGAACGGCTTCTTCTACATCGTCGACCGCAAGAAGGACATGATTCTGGTCTCCGGCTTCAACGTGTATCCGAACGAGGTGGAAGACGTCATCGCCGGCATGGACGGTGTGCTGGAAGTCGCCGCGATCGGCGTGCCCGACGAGAAGTCCGGCGAAGCGGTGAAGGTCTTTATCGTGAAGAAGGACCCCGCGCTCACCGCCGAGCAGGTGAAAGCCTATTGCCGCGACAACCTGACCGGCTACAAGCAACCGCGGCAGATCGAGTTCCGTACCGAACTGCCGAAGACCAACGTCGGCAAGATCCTGCGCAAGGAGCTTCGCGATCCGCCGAAGCACAGCTGATTGCCCTATTCAGCTTGAGAGAAGGCCGGCCCAGCGCCGGCCTTTTTCTTTTTGTTCAGGACTTTAGGCGCCAATTCTAGACGGCTGTCACAAATCACGAGGCTCAATGCTCCCCGACGGGGTTTCCTTGCCGCAAGCGCGCGCATGCACTGGATTTTAATTATTCGTTCAGGTGTAGGATCGGCGCGTGATGCCACCTGCGTCACACAATCCGCCTCACCCGCATCCCCTGCCGCGCGGGAAAAACCCCTCCAAGGAGCTCTCCATGAACAACGTCGAAAAACTGCAGCGCACCCGTTCCTTCCCGACCATCCGCGTCGAGTCCGAACCCAGCGGTGATGCCCACTGGATGTACATGCACTCCGATGTCGCGCCGGGCGTGCGTCCGTGCTTCCGCAGCCAGATGCTCGACGACGTGCTGAGCTTCATGAATTCGATCACCCTGCGCGAGTCGCAGCGCCAGCCCGGCAAGCTGCGTCACCTCGTTGTCGCGTCCGATGCCACCGCGTTCAACCTCGGCGGCGACCTGGAACTGTTCTCGCAGCTGATCCGCGAAAACAACCGCGATCGCCTGTTGAGCTACGCGCGCCGCTGCATCGATGGCGTTTACCACCTCAACACCGGGCTGGGCGGCGACGTGCGCACCATCGCGCTGATCCAGGGTGATGCGCTGGGCGGTGGTCTCGAGATCGCCCTGTCCTGCCACACCATCGTGGCCGAAGAAGGCGTCGACATGGGCCTACCGGAAGTGCTGTTCGGCCTGTTCCCGGGCATGGGCGCGTACTCCTTCCTGTGCAAGCGCGTGTCGCCGCAGGTCGCCGAAAAGATCATCCTGGAAGGCAACATCTACACCAGCGACGAGCTGTACAAGCTGGGCGTGGTCGATGTGCTCGTGCCGAAGGGCCAGGGTGCCGCCGCGGTGCAGTCGATCATCGACAAGCAGCGCCGTTCCCCGCATGCGCACCTGGCACTGAACGCCTGCCGCAACCTGGCGCAGCCGGTCGGCTACGATGAACTGATGGGCATCACCGAGGTGTGGGTCGATACCGCGCTGACGCTGGGCGACAAGTCGCTGAAGATGATGGAACGCATCGTGCGCGCCCAGGAAAAACGCTCCACCCGCGCGGCTTGATGCACCGCCCGTAGTCCGCTGTCGCAGTACCGCACAGGGAATACAGGGGAAATCAGGGGGTTGAAGCGCGCAGCGTGCTTCAAGGGCGAGTCCGGATTATCGTACTCGCCTGGGACCCGCCTTCGGGCGGGCCTGCCGCTTCCGTCCAGAACGCAGACTCATTGCCAGACGTTGGATCAGGACGAGGAGCCTTCGCCGCCCTTTTCGACCGCGCCCCGCAACCGCTGGCGCGCTTCCAGCGCCGCACGGCCATGGCTCAGGTGCGAGTTCAGCGCCGCCAGGCGATGGCGCCACTCGCGGGTAATCTGCCAGTCGGCCAACCGCATCATCTCGCCGGCCGCCGCGGCCAGCTTCACCAGGCCCAGGTTGCTCGCCACGCCTTTCAGCGCATGCGCGTGCTCGCGCAGATGTTCGCCGTCGCCCCGCTCCATCGCATGCGCCATGGCGCCGATGCATCCGTCCGCATCGTTGAGGCACTGTTCGATGAACTCGCGTTCGAATGCTTCGCCCATGCCGAGCGCGGTGAGCTCGTCCAGCACGCTGACATCCAGCACGCCGTCGGACACTTCCGCGCGGGCCGGCACCACCGTCGCCGTCGCCGACACGCGGCCCGACGTGGCGATGTCCGCCAGCGCGTCCAGCAGCCGCGAGGCGACGACCGGCTTGGCGAGGAAGGCACGCGCGCCGGCCTGCTCGCAGCGCTGGATGGATTCGGGCGTGACGTCCGCGCTCAGGATCAGCACTGGCGTGCGGCTGCCGCTGCCCGCTTCCATCACGCGCAGTTGCTTCAGCAGGTCCAGGCCACTCAGGCCGGGCATGTGCAGGTCGCAGATCACGGCGTCGTAGGATGCCGACTCCAGCGCATCCAGCACTTCCTCCCCACCGTTCACACAGGTGATGCGATGGCCGGCCTTCTGCAGCAGGCGCTGCACGACCATGCGGTTCGCCTCGTGGTCGTCGGCGACCAGGATCTGCATGCTGCGCACGCGGGCGCGGTGACGGAGGAACGGATCCGAGAACGCGATGATGTTTTCGGCACTGTTGGCGTCGGGCTCTTCCTGCAGCCATTCGGCATGCCCCTGCACTGCCGGCACGATGACGCGCTCGGGCACGGCGTCAAACGGCAACTCGACCCAGAAGCAACTGCCGCGTTGTTCGTTGCTTTCGAACCCGATCGTGCCGCCCATGGCCTCGGTGAGACCCTTGGCGATCGTCGTGCCCAGGCCGGTGCCGCCGTAGCGGCGCGACAGGCTGACGTCGGCCTGCTCGAACGCTTCGAACAGCCGCTCGCGCAGCGCGACGGGCACGCCGATGCCGGTATCGGTGACGGTGAACCGCAGGCGCACGTGCTGGCCATCGACCAGGGTCGGGGCCACGGTCAGGCGTACTTCGCCCTCGTCGGTGAACTTGACCGCGTTGCCGGCCAGGTTCAGCAGCACCTGGCGCAGGTGGCCGGCATCGCCGCGCAGCTTGGCCGGGATGGCGTCGTCGACGACGCCTTCGTAGCGCACCTGCTTGCCGCGGGCCTGCGGCATCAGGATCAGGCCGATGCTGTCCACCAGCTCGCGCGGCGAGAACTCCACCACGTTGAGCTTGACCTTGCCGGCCTCGATCGCGGAGATGTCCAGCACATCCTCGACCAGGCCCAGCAGGGTCCGCGTGGAGGCCTGGATCGTCGAGAGGCATTCGCGCTGCTCGGTGTCCAGCCGCGTGGTGGCCAGCAGTTCGGACATGCCCGCCAGGCCGTTCAGGGGCGTGCGGAATTCGTGGCTCATGTTGGCCAGGAAGCGGCTCTTGGCCTCATTCGCGCGACGCGCTTCGTCGGTGGCGCGGGTGAGGTCGCGCAGCAGGCCCGACAGGTACATCGGCACCGCGATCAGGCCCAGCACCAAGCCGACACCGAGCGTCATGTTGCTGCGCCAGTAGTCGTTGGACGCGACCACCACCGCGAACGCGGCGCTGGCCATCGCAACCGCGACCACCAGGTAACGGTTGCCGTAGCGCAGGCCGTTGCCCACCGTGATCCACATCAGCACCACGTAGGCCCACGACAGCGGCTCGCCCATGCCGTTCATGGCGGCGGCGAGGAGGCCGTAATCGGCGATCATGCCCAGGCCACGACGCACATGCGACTTGCCGGGCTGTACCAGCAGCCAGGCGAAGATGCCCAGACCATTGACCAGGCCCGAGATGATGATCGTCAGGACGATGGCGTATTCGTCGGCCGGCAACGCGGCGCGCGAAGACGGCAGCAGCGCGTAGAACAGGATGATCGAGATGACCGCGATACGGATCGCGGCCTGGCCGTGCTCGCTGTCGCCGCGATGCGCCAAGCGGGATTTCACCCAGGTGAGGACGTTGGACATGGCTCACTCCATCCCTGGACGGCTCTGCACCGTCGAGTAGCGTTCGCAAATGTCGTCCAGCCGCACTCGCCCACGGATCAGCGCGTCGACACATGCAGGATCGAACAGGCGGCCACGCTGGGCGTACAGGTAGGCCAGGGCGGCGTCCTTCTCCCAGGCCTTCTTGTACGGGCGTGGCGAAATCAGCGCATCGAACACGTCTGCAACCGCGACTATCCTGGCTTCCAACGGGATCTCGTCCCCAACGAGGCCATCGGGATAGCCGCTGCCGTCGTAGCGTTCGTGGTGGCGCAGCGCGATCACCGCGCCGGCCTGGATGAAGCGGTTCTGGCTGCCGGAGAGCAACTGGTGGCCGATCTTCGGGTGGCGCCGCATGACCTCGGTTTCTTCCTCGGTCAGCGGACCGGCCTTCATCAGGACCGAATCGGGAATGGCGATCTTGCCCATGTCGTGCAGCGGCGCAGCCATTTCGATGGCGCGCACCTCGTCTTCGGGCAAGCCCAGTTGCTCGGCGATCAGGCCGGCCACGTGGGCCATGCGCTCCAGGTACGCGCTGGTGCCGCTGTCGCGGTATTCGATCGCGCGAGCCAGGCGCGACAGCGTCTCGCGTTCGCGCTCCTCGACCTCATGCATGCTGGACAGCAGGCGCTGTTCCAGCGACAGGGCACGCTGCTTGACGTTCTCAGATTGCTGGCGCAGTTGGAGCAGGTTACGGCAGCGGGCGCGCAGTTCGCGCGGGCGCACCGGCTTGACCAGGAAATCGATGACGCCCGCTTCGAGCGCGGCCTGGCGAATGGGCTCGTCGCCCACCACGGTGATCAGGATGATCGCGATGTCGCGGTGCATCGGCAGCCGGCGGAACCGGCGGGCGAACTCCAGCCCATCCATGCCGGGCATGCGGTAGTCGAGCAGCAGCAGGTCGGTGCGGTTCTTCTCGCACCATTCCAGGGCCGCCAGGGGATCGCCGAAATCGTGGACGGCCAGCTCGGACGCGATGTCCTCGATGACGTGACGCAGCATCGTGCGCGCAGACGTCTGATCGTCGACGATGACGATATTCAAAGCGTTACCCACCCCTTGGGGCCACATCATGTGGCTGTCGGGCAAGGATACTCCGGTGGTGGCAGCGCTCGCATCTAACATGTCGGCAGTCCTGTTCGACGACGCAGACCCTGGGAGGGTCCGTGATCCACGAAGGGAACCGATGCGAATCGCGGGGCCCCCTCCCCCGATCTCTATCGGCGCGGACGGCCTGAAGTTGACCGCCCTGCGGGTGAATCCACGCAGAAAGCGTGCCAGCCGGGGCCAGGGCGTCTTGGGCTGGAACAACGGGACCTCCGTCACGGAAAGAGGCCGTTCCGTCCATCCGTGACGGGCGACACGCCTGCGGGGGCGACGGTCCGGCGGCGACCCTGCCGCCGGGGGTGGACCCGCCGCGTCACACCGGCCGTAGCCGATACTGCCCCGGTGCGTCACTATCTTGACGCACCGGGCCTGCCCGTCAACCCTGGTTTTCGGGCCGCATGTAGGGGAACAGCAGCACGTCCCGGATCGAATCCGAGCCCGTCAACAACATGATCAGGCGATCGATGCCGATGCCCAGGCCGCCGGTGGGCGGCAGGCCGACTTCCAGGGCGCGGATGTAGTCGGCATCGAAGTGCATGGCTTCGTCGTCCCCGCCCTCCTTCGCCTGCACCTGCGCCATGAAGCGTGCGGCCTGGTCCTCGGGGTCGTTCAGTTCGGAGAAGCCGTTGGCCACCTCCTTGCCATTGATGAACAGCTCGAAGCGATCGGTGTAGCCCGGGTCGTTGTCGTTGGCGCGGGCCAGCGGCGAGACCTCCACCGGGTGGTCGGTGATGAAGGTGGGCTGCACCAGCGTGTGTTCCACGGTCTTCTCGAAGATCTCCAGCAGCAGCTTGCCCCAGCCATAGACCGGCTTCACATGGATCTTCAGCCGCTCGCAGTGGCGCACCAGTGCCTCGCGGTCGGTGCAGTCGGCGACGCTGATCTCCGGGTTGTGGTGGCGTACCGCCTCATCCATGCGCCAGCGGCGGAACGCGGGCTCCAGGTCGATATCCTGACCATCCCAGGTGACCTGGCCTGTGCCCAGGACCTCGTGGGCGACATCGCGGATCACGCCTTCCGTCAGATCCATGATTTCGGTGTACGTGGCGTAAGCCTCGTACAGCTCCAGCATCGTGAACTCGGGGTTGTGCCGCGTGCTGACGCCTTCGTTGCGGAAGTTGCGATTGATTTCATAGACGCGCTCCAGTCCGCCGACGACCAGGCGCTTGAGGTACAGCTCGGGCGCCACGCGCAGGTAGAGATCAAGGTCCAGCGCGTTGTGGTGAGTGGTGAACGGCTTGGCCGCGGCGCCGCCGGGGATGTAATGCATCATCGGCGTCTCCACTTCCAGGAAGCGCCTGGTGTCCAGCCACTCGCGGATCGCGCGGATGATGCGCGAGCGCTTGATGAAGACATCGCGCGCTTCCGGCGTGACGATCAGGTCCACGTACCGCTGGCGGTAGCGCTGCTCGACATCGGACAAGCCATGCCATTTGTCCGGCAGCGGGCGCAGCGACTTGGTCAGCAGGCGCAGGGCTTCGGCCTTCACCGACAGCTCGCCAGTGCGGGTGCGCGTCAGGCTTCCCTCGACGCCGACGATGTCGCCGATGTCCCATCCCTTGAACGCATCGTAGGTGTCGCCCAGCGTATTCGCCTGCAGGAACAGCTGGATGCGCCCGGACTCGTCCTGGATCTGGACGAAACTGGCCTTGCCCATCACCCGCTTGGCCATCAGGCGGCCCGCCAGTTTCACGTGCCGGCCCGCGCCTTCCAGCGCTTCCACCGTCCACAGGTCGGCGTCGCCGTACTGGGTCTGTAGGTCGCCCGCGTAATCGCTGCGGCGGAAGTCGTTGGGGAAGGCAATGCCCTGCCCGCGCAACGCCGTCAGTTTGGCGCGGCGCTCGGCGATGAGGCTGTTCTCGTCGGCGGGAGGCGTGGCGCTGGTGTGGTCGGTCATGGCGTTGGGAGGAGTGAGTGGGGAGGAGTGAGGAGTGAGGGAAGCCGGGATGAGGGAGCGGACCGCCGCTCACTCTTCACCCCTCTCCACTCACTCCTGCTTTCAGGCGTCGATGCGTTTGGCGCCGGCTTCCAGGCCGGACTTCAGGCTGGCCTCGACGAACTCGTCCAGGTCGCCATCCAGTACCTTCTGGGTATCCGAGCGCTCCACGCCGGTGCGCAGGTCCTTGATGCGGCTCTGGTCCAGCACGTAATTGCGGATCTGGCTGCCCCAGCCGATGTCGGACTTGGTCGCTTCCACCGCGTCGCGTTCCGCGTTCCGCTTCTGGATCTCCAGCTCGTACAGCTTCGCGGCCAGCATCTTCATCGCGTTGTCGCGGTTCTGGTGCTGGCTGCGGCCGGTCTGGCAAGCCACCACGATGCCGGTCGGCACGTGGGTGATGCGCACCGCGGACTCGGTCTTGTTGACGTGCTGGCCGCCCGCGCCGGACGAGCGGTACACGTCGGTCTTCAGGTCGGCCGGATTGATGTCGATGTCGATGTTGTCGTCGACTTCCGGCGATACGAAGACCGAAGTGAAGCTGGTGTGGCGCCGGTTGTCGGAGTCGAAAGGCGACTTGCGCACCAGGCGGTGCACACCGGTTTCGGTCTTCAGCCAGCCGTAGGCGAAATCGCCTTCCACGCGCAGCGTGGCCGACTTGATGCCGGCGACGTCGCCACCGCTGGCCTCCATCAGCTCGGTCTTCCAGCCGCGCGACTCGCACCAGCGCAGATACATGCGCAGCAGGATTTCCGCCCAGTCCTGGGCCTCGGTGCCGCCGGCGCCGGCCTGGATGTCCACGAAGGCGTTCGCGCTGTCCATCTTGCCGGAGAACATGCGCTGGAATTCCAGCTTGTCCACGCGGACGGCATAGCGCTCGACATCGGCGACGACGGCCTGCGCGGTGTCCTCGTCGTTCTCCATCTCCGCCAGCTCGAGCAGCTCCAGACCGCCGACGAGGCCTTCGTCGATCTCGCGGATGCCGTTGACGGTCTTGTCCAGCAGCGAGCGCTCGCGACCCAGCTGCTGCGCGTACTCGGGGTTGTTCCAGACATCCGGGCTTTCCAGCTCGCGGTTTACTTCTTCCAGGCGTTCGCGCTTGGAATCGTAGTCAAAGATACCCCCGGAGCGAGGCCAGCCTGTCCTGCAGGTCGGCGATGCGCTGGCGGATGGGGTTCAGCTCGATCATGGTGCGTAAGGAGGGGGGACGGGATCGGCCGGCAAGGATACCAGAGCCCGCCGCTGCGCCGGCCGGAAGCGTTTCCGGAACAGGACTTGCATCGTCAGGGCCGCCCCCGCCCCAAGCCGTCGCCGGTCATGCCCATGGTTATCCCGCCGCCACGTCACCTGCTGTCGGCACTGCTCGGCCTGTCGATGCTGGCGACCCTGCCCGCGTCCGCGGCCGCGCCACACGAGGAGCGTGCCGCCCAGGTCACCCTGTGCCTCAAGCTGCGAAGGGACGAACCGGTCAAGGCCGTCGCGCTCGCGCACCGCCTCCTGCAGGCGACGGATCTTTCGCTGGAGGACGAGCTGAAAACGCTCAGCTGCCTCGGCATCGCCGCGGGCCTGAGCGGCGAGCCCGAGCAGGCCCTGATCGCCGCGGAGCGGATGGAGCGGCGCGTGGGCGAGCGTCCGGACCTGGCCCCCGACCTGCAAATGCGCGCCTATTCGCACGCAGGCTCGATCTACCAAGGCGCCGGGCACATCCACGCCGCGGAAGCGGCTTACCTGCGTGCGGTCGAGGTGGCCTCACGCCTGGACGCGAGAGAAGCGGCGCTGGTGCAGGCCGCGACGCTGACCAACATCGGCCTCATCCACGCGGACTATCTGGATTCGCCGGATGTGGCGGACGAGTACTACCGCAAGGCCTTGGCCATCGCAGCCACGGTCGATCTCGAAGATCCGGTGATCGTGCACAACCACGCGCTGAACCTCGTGGCACTGGGCCGCACGACTGAAGCCTTGAAGGTCATCGCGCAGGGCGAAGCGATGGCCGAACGCAAGCAGGCCCACGCTGTGCTCGACCGCCTGCGCGCCGAGCGTGCCGGCCTATGGATCCGGCAAGGCAAGCTGGCGGACGCCACGCCTCTGCTCGACGCGGCGATCCGGTCGCAGGAAGTGAGCCAGGATGTCCCGGGCCTGGCGGGATCGCTGGCCAAACGCTCGGTCCTGCAGCGCCAGTCGGGCGATGCGCGCGGCGCCTTGGCGACCGCGCAGCGCGCCTGGTCGCTCGTGGATCACCAGCCGCAGCCGCAGAAACAGCGCGAAGTGCTGCTCGCCTGGATGGCCGCGCACGCAGCGCTGGGCGAGGCCGACAAGGCGCTGGCCGTGGGTTCGCGCCTGCATGCCCTGGAGATGGCATCACTCAAGCAGCAGCGGATGGAACTGCTGGCCGATCTTCAGGCGCGCAGCGAAAGCGCCGATGCCCAGCGCGAACTGGAACAGATGCGCCACGACGCGCAGATCAGTGCCCTCAACGACGACAAGGCGAAACTGGTGCGACGCGCCGGCGGCGCCCTGCTTGGGCTGCTCGTCGTCGCCGGCGTGGGCTTTGGCCTGCTGCAGCGACGCAAGAACCGCCAGCTGCGCGCGGTAAGCGCAACAGATCCGCTCACCGGCCTGCGCAACCGTCGCGCCGCCGGTGCCGCGCTACAGGCCATGTCCGCGCAACGCGCGTCGCCGGGGATGCGCCACGTGCTGTTCCTGATCGACATCGACCATTTCAAGAAGGTCAACGACAGCTTCGGCCACCACGCCGGCGACGACGTGCTGGTCGACATCGCCGATGCCTTGCGGGCGCTGTGCCGGCCGGGCGATGTGATCGCCCGCTGGGGCGGCGAGGAATTCCTGATGGCCTGCCCCGATCTGACAACGGCGCAGGCATGCACCGTGGCCGCACGCCTCCACGAACGACTGGGCGGCGCACGCGAACTCGCGCCGGGCCGTGCGTGGGACCTCACCGTGTCGCTGGGTTTCGCGCCTTTCCCGTTCTTCGAAGACGGGCGCGAGGGGTGGGAATACGCCATCCGCCTGGCCGACCGCGCACTTTACGCCGCCAAGGACCGCCGCAACGCCTGGGCCGGCCTCTGGGGCCGCTCGCTGCCCGACGGCACGACGGCCGCCGCCGTCCTCGAGGAACCCGAGAACGCCGTGCGCAGCGGCCATGTGGATCTGGTGGCGAGCTACGCCATCGAGCGTCTGCCCAAGGCGGTGCTGCGCGTGGCGTGAGCGGCTAGGCCTGCTCCGCCCCGGTCCGCGCGCGCAGGTCCTGCCGGTAGCGCCGGCTGCAGGGAAGCGTTGTGCCATCGCGCAGGTGCACGCGCGCATCGCCCGTCTCCAGCGGCTCGATGGACGCCACGTGGTCCAGCGCGACCAAATAGCTGCGATGGATGCGGGCGAACCGGCGGGGATCCAGCCTGGCCTCGATACCGGCGATGGTGCTGCGTAGCGGGTAGTCGTGGCCGCGCACACGCAGGTTCACGTAATTGCCGGCCGCCTGCAGCCACTCGATGTCGTTGGCCGCGACCAGGAACTCGCGCCCCAGCTTGCGGATCAGGAAACGCTCGGGACGGTCCACGGACTCCAATGCAGGCCCCTCATCCGGCTCGGCGAGCAGGCTGGCTTCGCCCTGCCAACGGCGCAGCAGCAGCCGATACGCCTCCATCGTCAGCACGATGTATACGAAGCTGCGGATGTCCTTCAGGTATTCATAGAACAGCTCGCGCGGCCACGGCCCGAAGTCGTAAGTCATGCCCTGGGTCCGGTAGGCCAGCATGCGCAGCCCCACCATCCCCACCACGTGGACGACGCACACCACCAGGCTCGCCCCGGCGTACCGGGCCAGCTGCCGCCGCCAGGCGCCCCAGTGGAAGGGGTAGCGACGGGTGAACCACGCCATGGCCGGGATGATCACCAGCACCCACATCAGCGCGCTGCTGATCTCCCAGACGGCAGGTTCCCAGGCCTGTACGGTCGAGTGCCCGCGCCTTAGTTCGATCAGGGTCGTGATGCTGTTGGCAATGCAGTTCGCGCCGGTGAGCGTGACCCAGAAGCCGGCCTCTGCGACGCGCCGCCAGGGCAGATAACGCTCGTAGGTCAATGAGGCGGTTTCCGTCATGCACGCATTCTAGCCTCGCGCTGTACGGCGCCCTCCGCGACTCGTCCCCGGATTCCCGCCGCTGGCCCCCAACCCGCCACGGCGCGTCCCTTCGTCGTGGCAGCAGACGGCGCGGCGGGCGACGCTGGTCTCCTCGCATAACCGGGGAGCCCCGATGCAACGTCGTCATGATCTGGACTGGGTCCGCGTAAGCGCCTTCACACTGCTCGTGCTTTACCACGTGGGCATGTACTACGTGACCTGGGACTGGCACGTGAAAAGCCCAGCGGCCAGCGACACGCTGGAACCCTTCATGCTGCTCAGTTCGCCTTGGCGGCTGGCGTTGCTGTTCCTGGTGTCGGGCGCGGCCACCGCGTTCTTGCTTGAGAAGGCCCGGCACACGGCCGCGGGGAACGGCACCCGGACGCGCTTCCTCGGCAGCCGCTCCTGGCGCCTGCTGGTACCGCTGGTGTTCGGCATGCTGGTGATCGTGCCGCCCCAGTCCTATTACGAAGTCGTAGAGCAACTGCCGGGCGGTTACCACGCGGGTTACCTGGCGTTCTATGCCCGCTACCTGACCGGCTACGGCGGCTTCTGCGATACGGACGGGTGCCTCGACATGCCGACCTGGAACCATCTGTGGTTCGTCGCCTACCTCTGGGCGTACACCGCGGTGTTGTGGCTCATCTGGCGCTTGGCGCCACGCGCCCTCGCCGCCACGGGACGTAGCCTCGACAAGGGGCTTGCCGGTGTCGGGGTATTGGTGTGGCCTGCGCTCTTCCTCGGCCTGGCGCGCATCCTGCTGGTGGGCCGCTTCGAACAGACGCATGCGCTGGTCGACGACTGGTACAACCATGCGCAGTATTTCAGCGTGTTCCTGCTGGGCTTCCTGATCGCACGTAGCGAGTCCGTGTGGACGGCGATGGCGCGGGTGCGCTGGACCGCCCTGCTGCTCTGGCTGGCCAGCTGGGCGGGCCTGATCGCCTATTTCGTCCGTTACGCCGATGGGCAGCCGCCCGAACTGCTCCGGAACGCCATGCGCATGATCTGGGGGCTGGACCAATGGTGCGCGATCGTGGCGGTGCTCGGCTTCGCCCGTCACTGGAATCCCGGCGACAGCCGCGTGTTGCGTTACCTCGTGCCCGCGGTGTTCCCGCTCTACATCCTGCACCAGACGGTCACCGTCGTTGCGGCCCATCACCTGAAGCCGCTGGCGATCCCGCCGCCGACAGAAGGCCTCCTGCTGATACTCATCACCTTCGTCGCGTGCTTCGCAGGCTACGAGGTCGTTCGCCGGATCAGCTGGCTGCGCCCCCTGTTCGGCCTGAAGCGTACCGTCGATGCACGGACCGATGGATCGCCGGCGATGGCCGGTTCCAGCGAGGCGTGAGAGCTCAGTCGACGGCCTGCCAGTGGCGGATCAGCAACTGGATGCCACGACGGTTCTGCCAGTCGTCGGTGTCCAGTTGATAGGCCGCATGGATGCGGACCGGCGGGGCCTGGTCCTGCCAGCCGTTGAAGTGGATCGCGTTGAGCGGCGCCGGATGCCCCGCCAGACGCAGCGAGAACTTCAGGTGCTTCTCGCCCAGCACGCGCCAGTCGAGCACGTCGAAGCGGCCATCGAACATGGGCTCCGGGAAGCCCTGCCCCCACGGCCCCGCGCCGCGCAAGGCTTCGGCGTGCGCGCGGTCGAGTTCTTCGGCCTTCAGCTCGCCGTCGCTCAACAGCACGTCCTGCAGCATGGCCTCATCGAGCAGTCTTGAGGCCTGCGCATGGAAGGCCTGGCGGAACGCAGGAAGCGCCCTTTCGTCCAGCGACAGGCCGGCTGCCATCGCGTGGCCGCCGAAGCGTTGCATGAGCCCCGGCTGCGCCGCGTCGATCGCGGCGAGCGCGTCGCGGATGTGGAAACCGGGAATGGAACGCGCTGAACCCCTGAGTGTCGTGCTGCCCGGTTCTGCGGGTGCGAACGCGATCACCGGACGGTGCAGGCGTTCCTTGATCTTCGACGCCACCAGCCCGACCACGCCTGGATGCCAATCGGCGTCGAACAGGCACGGCGCGAGCGGCACCTCGCCCTCCGAATCGATACGGGCGAGCGCCGCATGCGCTTCGTCCACCATCTGCTGCTGCACACCCCGGCGTTCGGCGTTGATGCCGTCCAGCACGCGCGCCATCTCGTCGGCCTGGGTGGCGTCGTCGGTCAGCAGGCAGGCGATGCCCAGGGCCATGTCTTCCAGCCGGCCCGCGGCATTCAAGCGTGGCGCGATGGCGAAGCCGATGTCCGATGCCGTCAACCGTGCGGGGTCGCGCCCGGCGACGCGCACCAGCGCCCGCAGGCCCTCACACCCCTGCCCCGCACGCAGGCGACGCAACCCCGCACCGACCAGGGCACGGTTGTTCGCATCCAGCGGAACCAAGTCGGCGACCGTGCCGACCGCGACGAGATCGAGCAGGGAGGTCAGGTCCGGTTCCGGACCGTCGAAGGCTCCGCGTTCGCGCAATACGCGGCGCAACGCAAGCAGCACGTAGAACATCACCCCCACGCCGGCCAACACCTTGCTGGGAAACGGATCGCCGCGCAGGTTGGGATTGACGATGGCATCCGCCGGCGGGAGTGCGTCGCCGGGCAGGTGGTGGTCCGTCACCAACACCTGCCAGCCGCGCGATTTCGCCGCGGCAATGCCCGCATGGCAGGCGATGCCGTGATCGACGGTGACAAGCAGATCCGGCTTCAGCGCATCCAGTTCCTCCACCAGCGAGGGCGACAGGCCGTACCCGTGGACGATCCGGTTGGGCACCGCCGGTGTGACCCGCTGCGCGCCCAGCAGGCAGAGACCGCGGACACCGACCGCGCAGGCCGTGGCGCCGTCGCAATCGAAGTCGCCGACGATGACGATGTGGCGGCCATCCGCGATGGCATCGGCGAGCAGCGTCGTCGCTGCGTCGATGCCGCCGAGGAGGTCGGGCGGAACCAGCTGCGCGAGCCTGGGCTGGGCCTGCTCCATCGAACAGGCGCCCCGGGCTTCGTAGACACGCTGCAGCAGCAGGGGCACGGTCGCCGGCCAGGTACCGGCCACGCCCGCGTCGCGTCGCCGGATCCGCGCAACGGACCTCATGCGGGCACGTGGTCCGGGCGCGCCGTATCGAGCCGCGGCAAGGCACGGCGCCAGAAACGCCAACGCTGGTCGCGACGCAGCGTGAAGAGGGCGCCGTCTTCGAAATCGAGCGTCAACGTGTCCAGCTCGCCCTTGCGCAGTGCCGCGAGCAGCGGGCGCAGCCCGTCGCTGCAGAACAGGTCCAGGTTGCGCAGATGGCGCAGGTCGATCAGCGCATCCACCCCGCCTTCGCCATCGGCATGGCTGGCATCGATACCGGCGGCCTGCGCGACCGCCTGCAGCAGGATGTCGTTGCCTTTCACCTGCCGGAACCCGGTGCGCACGAAATCCGGCAGGATGCCCGCGCCCCAGAACCACAGCGAGTTCACCGGTGGTTTGCCCTGGGCCACTCGCTGGGCGTTCCAGGGATGGTTGTGCAGCAGCACCTGCGCTTCGCTCAGCAGGGCGCGCCATCGCCGGCCGGCGTCACCGTGCGGGAGATGGGCGAGCAAGTCGTCGCCGAGCACCTCGTCCACCGGCGTGAACTCGGGCAGCTTCGCCTCCAGCGGCAGCCGCAGATACCAGCGCGCCGGGTGCGGCGCATCCAGCAACATGCCCGCGTCGCCAAACAAGGGTTTGAGCACCGGCAGCAGGTGCGCGGTGTCTTCGGCGGACAGGCCCAGCGACTCGCCATGCGCCAGCATGCGCGCACCGGTCATGTCCGGCGACACCCGTGCGGGATCGGCGCGCAGCCAACGGGCACCCGCGGCGTCGCCGGCATCGCGCTGGCGGGTCAGTGCGGCGATCGGCCAATGGTCCGGCACCAGTTGAAACTGACGACGCAGCTGCGCACGTTCGCCTGCCTCCACGTCCTGCCTGTCGCTGCGACCCAGCGCACGCGCCACGTCGTCGGGCAGCGCCTGCCCGACGAGGCGGGTCCGCGCGGGCAGCAGCAGCGTGGCCTGGGCCATCGTGGCTCAGTCGTCGCTGTAGGAGACGCCGACGATTTCGTATTCGCGCTGGCCGGCCGGCGCATCGATGGTGACCGAGTCGCCTTCGTGCTTGCCGATCAGGGCGCGGGCCAGCGGCGAGGAAATCGCGATCAGGCCCAGCTTGATGTCCGCCTCCAGGTCGCCGACGACCTGGTAGCGCTTCTCTTCGTCCGTATCCACGTCGGCCAGCACGACCTTGGCGCCGAACACGATGCGCGAGCCGGCATTGAGCTTGCTGACGTCGATGATCTCGGAGTGCGACAGCTCGCTCTCCAACTGTTTGATGCGGCCTTCGATGAAGCCCTGCTGTTCGCGGGCGGCATGGTACTCGGCGTTCTCCTTCAGGTCGCCGTGCGCACGCGCCTCGGCGATCGCGGTGATCACCTCGGGACGCTTGACCGTCTTCAGAAGGTCCAGTTCCTGGCGCAGGCGCTGGGCGCCCTGCATCGTCAATGGGGCTCTCACCCTTGCAGCTCCTTGTGCAGTTCCTGCAACGCCAGTACCGGGCCGGTGCCGCGGTATTCCAGCGAATGCACCAGCGCCTTGGCGCCGGCGACGGTGGTTGAATAGGTGACGCGGTGCTGCAGGGCCTCGCGCCGGATCGAGAAGGAGTCGGCGATGGCCTGGCGCCCTTCCGTCGTGTTGACGATATACACGATTTCGCCGTTCTTGATCAGATCCACCACGTGCGGACGGCCTTCCAGCACCTTGTTGATCTGCTCGCAGGCAATGCCGTGCTCGCGCAGCCACGATGCGGTGCCGGCGGTCGCAACGATCGAGTAGCCACGGCCCACCAAGTCCTGCGCCACCGGCAGCACGCGCTTCTTGTCCGGGTCGCGCACCGAGATGAACACCTTGCCCACCGGCGGCGCCTTGATGCCGCCGGCTTCCTGCGCGCGCGCCATGGCGGCGCCGAAGCTGCGACCCACGCCCATCACTTCGCCGGTGGAACGCATCTCCGGCCCAAGGATCGGGTCCACGCCCTGGAACTTGGCGAACGGGAAGATCGCTTCCTTGACCGAGTAGTAGTCCGGCACGATCTCTTTCGTCGCGCCCTGCCCGGCCAGCGTCTTGCCGGCCATGCAGCGGGCCGCAATCTTCGCCAGCGGCATGCCGGTGGCCTTGGAGACGAATGGCACGGTGCGCGAGGCACGCGGGTTCACTTCCAGCAGGTAGACGATGTCGTCGCTGCCGTCCTCGCTCGCCTGGATGGCGAACTGGGTGTTCATCAAGCCGACGACCTTCAGAGCCTTGGCCAGTTCGACCACTTGGCGACGCAGTTCGTCCTGCGTCTTCGCCGACAACGAGTAAGGCGGTAGCGAGCACGAGGAGTCGCCGGAATGCACGCCGGCTTCTTCGATGTGCTCCATCACGCCGCCGATCAGGACGTTGCCTTCGGCGTCGGCGATGATGTCCACGTCCACTTCCACCGCGTTGTCGAGGAAGCGGTCCAGCAGCACCGGCGAATCATTGGAGACCTTCACCGCATCGCGCACGTAGCGGGCCAGGTCGGATTCGCCGTACACAATTTCCATCGCACGGCCGCCCAGCACGTAAGACGGACGCACGACCAACGGATAGCCGATCTCTCGCGCCAGCAGCAGGGCTTCTTGGTCGTTACGGGCGATGCGGTTCGGCGGCTGCTTCAGACCGAGCTTGTCGACCAGTTGCTGGAAGCGTTCGCGGTCCTCGGCCAGGTCGATCGAATCCGGGCTGGTGCCGATAACCGGCACGCCGTTGGCTTCGAGCGCACGCGCGAGCTTGAGCGGGGTCTGGCCGCCGTACTGCACGATGACGCCCTTGGGCTGCTCCAGTTCGACGATCTCGAGCACGTCTTCCAGCGTCAGCGGCTCGAAGTACAGGCGGTCGGAGGTGTCGTAGTCGGTGGAGACGGTTTCCGGGTTGCAGTTGACCATGATGGTCTCGAACCCGTCCTCGCGCAGGGCGAGCGCCGCATGCACGCAGCAGTAGTCGAACTCGATGCCCTGACCGATGCGGTTGGGACCGCCGCCTAGGATCATGATCTTCTCGCGGCCGGTCGGCTGCGCTTCGCACTCGTCCTCGTAGGTCGAATACAGGTAGGCGGTGCTGGTGGCGAACTCGGCCGCGCAGGAGTCCACGCGCTTGTACACCGGCTTCACGCCCAGCGCCTTGCGCAACACGCGCACGGCGGCTTCATCGGTACCGGCCAGCTGGGCCAGGCGCGCATCGGAGAAGCCCATGCGCTTCAGACGGCGCATGCGCGCCTTGTCGAGCGAGCCCAGGCCATCGGTGGCGAGCTGCTGCTCGGCGGCGATGATCTCTTCCATCTGGTCGAGGAACCAGGGGTCGATGAAGGACAGCGCATGCACCTGCTCGACCGTCATGCCGGCGCGGAACGCATCGGCCACGTAGAACAGACGTTCCGGGCCCGGCGCCTTCAGCTCGCGACGCAGCTTCGCCAGGTCGTCCTCATCAGCCAGGTTCAGGCCGGTCGGGTCGAGGCCGACCTTACCGGTCTCCAGACCGCGCAAGGCCTTCTGCAGGGATTCCTGGAAGGTGCGGCCCATCGCCATCACCTCGCCCACCGACTTCATCTGTGTGGTCAGACGGGCGTCGGCCTGCGGGAACTTCTCGAACGCGAAGCGCGGGATCTTGGTGACGACGTAGTCGATCGCCGGCTCGAACGAGGCCGGCGTCTTGCCGCCGGTGATCTCGTTCTTCAGTTCGTCCAGCGTATAACCCACTGCCAGCTTGGCCGCGACCTTGGCGATCGGGAAGCCGGTGGCCTTCGACGCCAGGGCCGACGAACGCGACACGCGCGGATTCATCTCGATGACGACGACGCGGCCGGTCTGCGCGTTGATGCCGAACTGCACGTTCGAGCCACCGGTATCCACGCCGATCTTGCGCAGCACGGCGATGGAGGCATCGCGCAGGCGCTGGTATTCCTTGTCGGTCAGCGTCTGCGCTGGGGCGACGGTGATGCTGTCGCCGGTGTGCACGCCCATCGGGTCGAGGTTCTCGATGGAGCAGACGATGATGCAGTTGTCCGCGGTGTCGCGGACCACCTCCATCTCGAACTCCTTCCAGCCCAGCACCGATTCTTCCACCAGCACTTCGGTGGTGGGCGACAGTTCCAGGCCACGGGTGACGATGTCGACCAGTTCCTCACGGTTGTAGGCGATACCGCCGCCGCTGCCGCCCAGGGTGAAGCTGGGGCGGATGATGGTCGGGTAGCCGACGCGGGTCTGGATCTCCAGTGCTTCTTCCAGCGTGTGGGCGACGGCCGCCTTCGGGCACTCCAGGCCGATCTCGCCCATCGCCACGCGGAACAGCTCGCGGTCTTCAGCCATGCGGATCGCATCGCGCTTGGCGCCGATCAGCTCGACGCCGTACTTCTCGAGCACACCGTTGTCGGCCAGGTCCAGGGCGCAGTTCAACGCCGTCTGCCCACCCATGGTGGGCAGTAGCGCATCGGGCTTCTCCTTGGCGATGATCTTCTCGACCGTCTGCCAGTTGATCGGCTCGATGTAGACCGCGTCCGCCATCTCCGGGTCGGTCATGATGGTCGCGGGGTTGCTGTTGACCAGCACCACCCGATACCCCTCCTCGCACAACGCCTTGCACGCCTGAGCGCCGGAATAATCGAATTCGCAGGCCTGGCCGATGACGATCGGGCCTGCACCGATGATCAGGATGGTTTTGAGGTCGTTGCGCTTGGGCATGGTGCTCTCGGAGAAATGACTTACTTGGCGACGGCCTGGCCGGTGGTGGCGGATGGGCCGATGTAGCGGTTGAAGAAGGTAAGCATCCGCGTATAGAGCTCGACCTTGTTCTCCAGGCCGGCAAAGCCGTGGGCTTCCTTCTTCTCGACGAGCACGTCGTCCGGCTTCTTGCCGACTTTGGCCATCGCGTCGATCAGGGCGTGCATATTGCGAATAGGCACGCGCACATCCTTCTCGCCATGCACCAGCATGACGGCGGCTTTGAGGCGCGAAACACCGTAGATCGGAGACTGCGCTCGACGTTCGGCGGTCGTCGGTGGGAACACATCCTTCAGGTAATGGCGGCCGTACTCGCCATCCGCCGTGTCGCTATCGGTACGCTGGATATCCAGATCGTAGACACCGACAAAGCCCACAGCGCACTTGTACAGGTCTGGTTCGCGGACTGGGCTCATCAGCGCCGCGTAGCCGCCGTAAGATGCGCCATAGATGCACACCCGCTCGCGATCCACGAAACCCTTGGCCACCGCCCAGTTGACGGCGTCGGTAAGATCGTCCTGCATGGACGTACCCCATTTCCGGTAGCCCATACCTTCGAATGCGCTGCCGTAGCCACCCGAGCCGCGGAAATTCACCTGCAGGACCGCAAATCCACGGTTGGCCAAGAACTGCACCTCCGGATTGAAGCCCCACTCATCGCGGGGGCCATGTGGACCACCATGAGGATGCACGATCAACGGCACGCGCTTGCCCTCGCTACCGCGCGGCAAGGTGAGGTACCCATGCAGCGGAACGCCGTCCCGTGCCTTGAAGTCGATGGGCTGCATCTGCGCCATCTCATCAGGCTTGATCCAACTGCGGCTGGACGTCAGGAACTGGGCCTGGCCCGTCTGACGGTCGAACAGATACATTTCGGAGGGCATGGTGTCGGCATACACGCGCATCGTGATGTATCGACCGTCCTCGGAGCCGTGCTGGAACCAGACCGCCTTGCCGGGGAACGCCTTCACCAAACCTGCGTACACCTTGGTCTCGGGATGATTTGGTGCAACCCAGTCCCAGTAAGGAACGCCATCTTCGTACCAGACACCGAGCAACGTACGCTCGTCACTGCTCCACAGGTAACCCGCCGGGCTCACCGTTCCATTGTTCGACAGTTGCTCTTCCTCACGGGTCTCGGGGTCCACGAGCACCACACTCTCAGGCTTGCCGTCCGCGCTCTTAGCCATATAGACGCGCTTGTTGTCAGCGGAGAACCCGAGCGGCTGGTACGTGGCGCCGTTACGCTCACTCTCGTGCACCAGTGTCCACTTGTCTCCGTCGCGACGGTACGTGACGTTGCGGCCATCGTTCATCGCGCCGTAGACATAGCGGACCTTGCGGTCATGGTCGACGAGGAAGGTGCCGTTCTCGACGGGCGCAGTCGCCACGGTCATCAGGCGGCCGTTGTTGACGTTGAGCTTGGAGAGGAAGGACGTCTCCACCGAACGCTCGATAAGAATCGTATCGGGGTCTTCGGGCGTCGTGCTGACGATGCCGTACGTACTGCCGTTGGGCAGGTCGAGGCGGTTCGAGCCGTCCATGTTGGCAGCGTAGAGATCGCCCCTGGACGTCTCGAAATCGTAGCGATCGCGCTTGAAGGTGACGAAGAAGATCAATCGCTTATCGCTGACCCAGATCACTTCGCGGAAGTGGCGGTTCTCGCCGTAGTCGAACTTGCCGACGAGGGCCTGGTCCGACACGCGCAGGATGGCGAGCACCGTGCGATCGGCCTGGGGCACGTTAACGGCCATATGCTTGCCGTCGGGGGACAACGCCACCGAGGTAAACTGGGCATCTTTGAAGAAATCCTGGATCGGCACTTCGCGCGCGAAGCCCTGCAACGGAAGCAGCGCGAGCAGCAACAGTAAACGGACCATCACTTTCATCTTCCACTCCCTGAGATGGGGCGGCGTCCCCCGCCACCCGGTACGGACAATCGATGGCACGGGGCCATCCCCCTCACGATGACCGTGCCTGCTCCATGCAGGCGACGAAACGGTCGAACAGCGGTGCGACATCATGCGGCCCCGGCGAGGCTTCCGGATGGCCCTGGAACGAGAACGCCGGTGCGTCGGTCAGTTCGATGCCCTGGTTGGTGCCGTCGAACAGCGAGCGATGGATCACGCGCACGTTGGCCGGCAGCGAGGCCTCGTCTACGGCGAAACCGTGGTTCTGCGACGTGATCATCACGCGACCGGTATCGATGTCCTGCACCGGATGGTTCGCGCCATGGTGGCCGTGGCCCATCTTCATGGTCTTCGCACCGGCGGCGAGCGCCAGCAGCTGGTGGCCCAGGCAGATCCCGAAGGTCGGCGTCTTCTTCGCGATGAACTCGCGGATGGCCGTGATCGCGTAGTCGCACGGTTCCGGGTCGCCCGGGCCGTTGGACAGGAACACGCCATCGGGCTGCAGCGCGAGCACGTCCGCCGCGCTGGTCTGCGCCGGCACCACGGTCACGTCGCAACCGCGCTCGGCCAGCATGCGCAGGATGTTGTGCTTCACGCCGAAGTCGTAGGCCACGACCTTGTACTTCGCCGGCGCCTGCACGAAGGCGTTGCGGTCCAGGTCCAGCTGGCCGTCGCGCCACGGATACGCCTTATCGGTCGTGACGACCTTGGCCAGATCCATGCCCTTCAGGCCGGGGAACTTGCGCGCGGCTTCCAGCGCTTTTTCGACGTTGAGGTCGTCGCCGGCCATCAGCGCGCCGTTCTGGGCGCCGCGCTCGCGCAGCAGGCGGGTCAGCTTGCGGGTGTCGATGCCGGCGATGGCCACGATGCCACGGGTCTGCAGCCATTCCGGCAGCGCCTGCTGGTTGCGCCAACTGCTGGGGCGGCGCGGCACGTCGCGCACGATCAGGCCGGCACACCAGACCTTCGAGGCTTCGTCGTCCTGGTCGGTGCAGCCGGTGTTGCCGATATGGGGGTACGTTAGGGTGACGAGCTGGCGGGCATAGGACGGGTCCGTCAGGACCTCCTGGTAGCCGGTCATCGCGGTGTTGAACACCACTTCGCCGACCGACAGGCCATCTGCGCCTACGGATTCGCCCTCGAATACGGTGCCGTCTTCGAGTACGAGGATTGCGGGTCGAGTCACGGGGTTCGCCTTGGGGTAGAAGGAACCCTGCCCCACCGACTTGCGGCTGCAAGAAACCGCGGACGCGGCGTTTATCCGGTCCGTGGCGATGGGTAACAGGCGAGCGGGAATTGTACGGGGAAGCCCTGTTCAGCGCCACCGTTTTTTGCATCCCGACGCTGCAGAATGGGCCGCTGCCGGCGTTGCGCGTTCAGGTTACGGAGCGATCGGGCATGCGCCTTGGCGCATCAATCCAGCAGGTCCCGCACGCGATAGGCGCCCGGCGCCCGGTCGACCAGCATCCGCGCCACGTGCAAGGCGCCACGGGCAAAAATATCGCGGTGGGTGGCCCGGTGGATCAGCTCGACCCGCTCGCCGAGCCCGGCAAACTGCACCGTATGTTCGCCCACGATGTCGCCGGCCCGCAGGCTGGCGTAGTGGACAGGCTGCCCGGCGCTGCCCGCGGCCTGGCCCAGCGTCAGCGCGGTGCCGGAGGGCGCATCCTTCTTGTGGACGTGATGGGATTCGACGATGTCCACGTCCCAGCCCGGCAACGCCGATGCCGCCCGTTCCACCAGCTCCGCGAGCACGGCGACGCCGAGGCTGAAATTGGTCGCCCAGACCAGCGGGATGCGTGTGGCCGCCTTCGCCAGCGCGCCCTGCTGCGCGGCATCGATCCCCGTTGTACCGGACACCAGCGGCGCGCCCCGCTCGACGCATAACGCGAGGATCGGGTCGAATCCCTCGGGCAGGCTGAAGTCGATCGCCACGTCGAATGGCGGTGCGCCCGACAGCTCCGTGGCGGCGAAGTGCGGCACGCCGCCGACCACGCGCTGTGCCGGCGCGCGACGGGTGACGGCGGCAGCAACGCTGTACAGGGCGGGCTGCTCGGCAGCAAGTCGAAGCAGGGCCTGGCCCATGCGGCCGGAAGCGCCGTGGATCAGCAGGCGGGTTGGCAAGGTATCCATGGGGCCATGGTAGCGGGCCCCTGCGATGCGGCGAAGCCCCTGCGCTCAGGGCACCTGCGGATACCCCAGATGGAAGCCCTGCGCGAACGGAACACCAAGCGCCTTGAGCGTCTCCAACTGGCGCTCGTTTTCGACGCCCTCGGCGATCAGGTCGGCCCGCGTGCCCTGCGCGAACGTCAGCAACGCGGCGATGAGCGCCTGCATGCGCGGCCGCTGGTCGACCTCACGAACCAGGGTGATGTCGAGCTTGATGATGTCCGGTGCGAGCCGGAGCACGTGCCGCAGGCTCGCGAAACCGGCCCCGGTATCGTCCACGGCGATGCGTGCGCCCGCGTCCTGCAGGGCCGAGAGGCTCTGGTTCAACCGCCCGTAGTCGTCGACCGCGGTGTGCTCGGTGATTTCCAGCACCAGCCGGCGCAGGTCGTGCGCGCCGATGACGTTAGCCAGCCGATCGCTGCACGCGGTTTCCGGTGAAATGTTGATCGACAGGAAGGCCTGCGCCGGCAGCGAGGCCAGGTGCCCGAGCGCCGCCTCGGCGGCCGCGAGTTCGAGCTCGACGCTGAGCCCGCTACGCGCCGCGTCCTCGAACCAACGCCCGGTCGACAGGTCGTACTCGAGCGGAAAGCGCGCGAGCGCCTCGTAACCCACCACCGCGCCGTCGGCAAGGCGGACGACGGGTTGCAGCGCGCTCGTGATCTGCCGATGCTCCAGCACCTCCAGCAGGCGCGCGCGAGCGTCGTGTACATGCTTGCGGTCGCGCTCGCCATGGCCTATGCGGGCATCGAGTGCAGCACGCATCTGCGCATGTTCGATGGCCTTGTACATGCTCGCGGCGGCCAGGGTGCTCAGGTGTTCGAGCGTCCTGCAGTCGGTGTCGCCGTAGGCGCCGGGCGTGGTGGCCAGCACCTTCAAAACGCCGACGACCTGGTCACGAAACCGCAAGGGCGCTACCAACATCGAGCGCAGGCCCACGCGGCGGCACGCATCGCGGTTGACGCGCGGATCCTCTTCGCTGTCGTCGCACCTCAATACCCTCGCCTCGCCGATGCAGCGCCCCGACAGGCTGCCTTCTACCGGCAACGTGAGCCCGACCTGGCTTTGTGCGATGCCACTGGCCGACCAGTAACGCATCAGGTCGCCGTCGCGGATCTCAAGCACGGCGCCCGCCGAGCCCGTCAGTTCCTGCGCACGATAAGTGATGGCGTCGACGACATCCTGCGGTTCCGGCCCCGCGGCCGCGATCTCGCCCTGGGCGGCCACGATGCGGGTCAGCAGGGTGATGGCTTCATCGTCCGACGCGCGTTTGCCAGGTATCGAGACCGGCACCCTGACCGACGACAAGGACGTCACTTTGCGATCCCGACTCATCTCCGACACTCCCTGCGGATGATGAACATGATGCATGCCCCATGCATGGAGGCCGTGATGCTAGAGCGATGCGCACAAGGCTGTCGAGTAAACACATTTACAGTTGCGCAACATCACGAAGCCCGCCTTATTGCTCGGGCGCCGTGCCGGTCAGCCGCTTGCGCCAATCCTCCACCGTGCCGTGCTCGAGCCGTCGTTCGAACAGCACGCGCCACGACGGCACCAGGGGCAACGCCGTGACTTCTTGCAACTCGCCGGCATCGACCGTGCGCCGGTAGAGCAGATCGATGAGGCGTACGAGCGGCCATTGCGGATGCGGCCTCGCCTCCAGCGCGATCCGGTCGCCCTGCTGCACGCGGCCTTCCTCCACCACGCGGTAATACCAGCCGGTGCGGCCGGTGTCCTGCACGCGCCGCGCCATGTCAGGAACGCCAAACCGGTCCGACAGCTTCCAGCACGGCTGCCGCGATTGCGACACCTCTACCAGCGCCGAGCCCAGTCGGTAGCGGTCACCCAGGCACACGAGCTCTTCCGTCATGCCATACGTGCTGATGTTCTCGCCGAATGCACCCGGTCTCTCGAGCAAGGGATGCGGCCCCATATCGGACCGCCACAGCGCGTAATGATCCATGGGGTAGTGATGGATCGCCTTGTCCGGGCCACCATGCACGCGCAGATCGCCCTGTTCGTCGCCGCCGATGCCCAGCGTGGTGACGCGTTGCGGTCCGATGACGGCGGTCTTCGCGATCGCGCTGCGGCTGCCTGGCCTCGTGAACGCGACCGCCTTGCCGGCCAGCACCTCGTCCACCACGCACGATGGCGTCGTCACGGCAGCACCCTCCCCAGCCCCGACGCATCGATCTCCCGGGCTGCGGCGGCGAGGGACAGCGCCTCCACGTTCGCATCGAAACCGATCCGGAAATGCACTTCGCCCTCCGGTGTTCGCGAGGAATGGATGGAAGACAAGCTGACGCCATGCCGTTCGAACACATGGAGTAGCGCACGCAGCGAGCCAGGGCGATCTTCCGGCAGATGCACGCTGAGCGCTTCGCGGCCGGCCAGATCGGCCAACAGGTAGCCGATCCGTTCGTAACTGTAGTTGCCATCGGCCAGCATGGCTGGCCCGACCGCATCGCGGTTGTCGGTGAGGAATTCCGTGCGGAACGCGGTTCTCGCGGCGTCACTGCCCTCGCCCACCAGCTGCGCCATCCGTTCGATCTGCTGGCCGAGCGCGCGCAATACATCGCCCGCGTACGGATTGCCGAACTGGATGTCCTCGTAGATCGCCGGGTTCAATGAGAGGATGCGGGCGAGGATGGCGGCGTCCATCTCGAACGACGCCGAGCGGTACGGCATCAGTGCCGCCAGGTCGCCGACGCGCGCAGCTTCACCGCGCAACACGCCCGCTTGGGCGAGGTGCGTGGCATGGACCATCGCCTGCACCAGTGCCATCACGCGGTCATGCTGCTCGGGCGTGGCCTGCACGCATTCGGCTTCAAGCGCCGCCAGCAACGACGCCACCCACGGCCGCCACGCATCCAACCTCGCCTCACTGACCACCATCACCCGGCCTTTCAGCGTCGGGGTTTTCGGCGGCGCCGTCATCG
Source organism: Pseudoxanthomonas sp. G3 (assembly GCF_057654715.1). Lineage (NCBI taxonomy): Bacteria > Pseudomonadati > Pseudomonadota > Gammaproteobacteria > Lysobacterales > Lysobacteraceae > Pseudoxanthomonas > Pseudoxanthomonas sp. G3. The sequence continues at coordinate 1,912,658 of NZ_CM172805.1, read as the reverse complement.
GATGCAGGCCGACCACTTCGGCGCGCGAGGCGAGCATTTCGGATACAGGCGCAGCCTTGATCGAGGTGACGTCCAGCCACAACCGCCCCACCTCGGTTCCCGCAGCCAGTGTGCGGTAGCGCGCGATCAGTTCGGCGGTGTGGCGAATGGGCGCCGAGAAAACCAATACATCGGCGAGCTGCGCTAGTGCGGCTTCATCCACCGACGCAGGATCGGCCGGATCATGGCCGATGACGTCCAGGCCCATACGCACGCGGAAAAAGCGCGTGAGCCAGCGTCCGTAGGCGCCCGCGCTACCGACGATGCCCACGCGCGGCGTGTCGTGGCCGCGTGTGGGCATGGTGGGCGGGGTGCGGTCGATCATTCCCGGCTCATCGCGACGAGGCGCCCTCCGCCTCGCTTAGATAGACGACCTGCGCACGCAGGTCCGGCATGATCCGGCGCATCACCTGGGAGAAACCCGCGTTGTACTCGGGCGAGCACACCGGTCCGGGCGTCCGATCATCCAGCGTGCGACGGACGTGCAGGCGGCTGCCCTCCTGGCGGAACGTCGAGACGTAACTCAGCGTGCCCTCGCGCAGGCTCACGTCTTTCGGCACGGCGAGGATGCGCATGGAAGCCGGAAACTCGAACGTGTACTCCTCGTCCGAGTGGTAGGCACCACAGCTGCTCTCGCCCGCCGGCTGGTCTGGGTCGCCGAGTTGCGAGGCCACCAGCATCGCGACCGGCGTGAAGCTGAGGAACCAGGGCTGCACCTGAAAGCCACCCGTCGTCGGAATCATCCGGTCGACCTCGAAGTCCGCATCCAGATTGAACGTCTCCAGCATCGGCACCGGATCGTCGTACTTCACCTTGCCGTTCGCGCTCAGTGCGTTACCGCGGAAGTAGTTGCGCACCAGTTTGTCCGCGTCGCTTGCGCCGACGTTGCGGAACTGCGTACGCGCCGCGACCGCCATGCGCCCGCTCAGTTCCACCCGCTGCGTTCCCTTGATCGAGCCATCCGGCTGGATGCGGATGGTCGTGCGGAGCTTCTGCCACTCCGAACCCACCTGCGTCACCGGCGTCGTGGTGCCATCGCGATGGCCGTCCACCAGCAGCACTGGCTTGCCCGCAGCGCCGTCCGGCAAGCTGCCGAAGGGCACCGTGGCCGCGGTGGAGTCCACGTACAGATCCAGGCTGGGGATGTAGTTGATCACGTGGTTGACGACCGACGCGACCGGAATGTCCGGCAGCGTGTAGGTCCCGCCCGCATTGATCAGCGCCTGGGTACTGTCGATGCCGCGCGCCTTCAGCAGCGCCTGTAAGAGAGTCGCGTGGTCCTTGCAGTCGCCCATGCGGTTGTCGAGGACCACGTCCAGGTCGCGCGGCACCACTGCCCCCAGCCCGATGCAGTTGCCCGCGTAGGTGATCTTCGTGGACACCCACTCGTAGAGCTTCTTCGCCGTCTCGCGCGAGTCCTTGCTCTTGCCGGCGATCTCAGCCGCGAGCGTTCGTAACCGCGGGGTCAGGGCCGCCTTGGCATTGGCCGGTCCACCGTAGGCCGCCGCAATGTCGGCGTAGCTGGCGAACGTGGAGAACGCATAGCCCGGGTAGCGATCGGCGGTGAAGACCGTGTCGCGCAGGCTCTCGCGATCGACCGGCTGACGGTTACTCCATTGCCAGCGGACGATACGTCGCCCCTCGCCCGTCTCGACGGCGGGCTGGGTCATCTGCCAGTTGCGCCACGTCGCCTTCATGGCCTCCGGCGCGTCGATGGTCACCTGCACGTCGCCGTAGTACGACGCCGGGCTGTAGTTGCGGATCACCGAGAAGTGGCCCGGGAACATCGGCTGGGTCGCCGTCACCCGGTACGCGAACACCGTGGTGTCGCCGACGGCGAGTTCGGGGAACACCACCGTGAGCGTGGTCTGGTCCGAATAGATAGGCGAATCGCCCTCGCGCCCCGAACTGCTGCTGACCTGGTAGTTGCCCCGCGGCACGTCGACGCGGCGCCCGTCGGGCTTCAGCGTGTAGGCCTCGATCACCTCGGCCTTCTGGATGCTGGTGCTGTAGCTCACGGAAGCGTCCTTGGCCGCCTCGAGCGCGCTGTCCTTCAGCACCTTGATCGCGGTCTCCTGCTCCTGCACGAAACTGCCGTCGGCATCGAGGACGAAACGCGTCGACTCGCGCTCGACCTGCAACGGCCGGTCATCGGCCGCCCATGCAGGCGCCAGCACGACCAGCGCCAAGATCCCCCACCACTTCCCCATGTTCGTACGCACGCGACCTCCCTTCATCGTGGACGTGAATGAAAACGGCCCCGGGGTCTCCGGGGCCGTCGCAGGATGCCACAAGCCGCTCGCGTCCGCGGGCGGCCGAAGGTCGCAGGGTCAGGACGTCATGCGGTCCCAGAAGCCCTTCACGCCATCGAGAAAGGTGGCCGATTTCGGCGAGTGCTTGCGTGCCTCCTCGCCGACGAACGTGGCTTCGAACTTCTCGAGCAACTCGCGCTGCTCGGGGGTCAGGTTGACGGGTGTTTCAACCACGACGCGGCAGTAAAGATCGCCCTCGCTGCGGCTGCGCACGGACTTCACGCCCTTGCCGCGCAGGCGGAACAGCTTGCCGGTCTGGGTTTCAGCGGGAATGCGGATCTCCGCCTCGCCCTTCAGCGTGGGCACGCGGACGGTATCGCCCAGCGCGGCCTGCGAGATGCGGATCGGCACTTCGCAGTGCAGGTCATCGCCGTCGCGCTGGAAGATGTCGTGCTCGCGCACGCGCACTTCCACGTACAGGTCGCCCGGCGGCGTGCCGGGCGGGCCGGCCTCGCCTTCGCCGGTCAGGCGGATGCGGTCGCCGTTGTCCACGCCGGCCGGGATCTTGACCGACAGGACCTTTTCTTCCTCGACGCGACCGGCACCGTGGCACTCGGTGCAGGGATTCTTGATGGTCTGGCCGCGGCCGCCGCAGGCCGGACACGCCTGCTGCATGGCGAAGATGCCACGCTGCATGCGCACGTTGCCGCGACCGCCGCAGGTGCCGCAGGTCTCGACCTTGCCGTCGGCCGAGCCCGAGCCCTTGCAGGGTTCGCAGGCGACCAGCGACGGGATCTCGATGCGTTTCTCGACGCCCGCGACCGCTTCTTCCAGGTCCAGCTCCATCACGTAGCCGACGTCGGCACCGCGCCGAGCCGCGCGTGCGCCACCGCCGCCGAAGATGTTGCCGAAGATGTCGCCGAAGATGTCGCCCATGTCCGGGCCGCCGGGACCGCCGCCGCCCATGCCGTGCTCGAATGCGGCATGACCGTGTGCGTCGTAGGCACGGCGCTTGGCGCCGTCGGACAGCACTTCGTAGGCTTCCTTGCATTCCTTGAACGCGACCTCAGCGGCCGCATCGCCGGGATTGCGATCAGGGTGGTGTTTCATCGCGCAGCGGCGGTAGGCCTTCTTCAGGTCCTCGTCGCTGGCGTCGCGGGCCACGCCCAGGACTTCGTAGTAATCGCGTTTGCTCATGTGCGGTCAGGCTGGTCTGGCGGGGGCGCCGGATGGCAGAACGGGAGCCCGTGGCAGGCCACGTCTCCCGTTCGCCGCATCCCGGGGCCGGGATTACTTCTTGTCGTCCTTCACCTCGGTGAACTCCGCGTCGACCACGTCGTCCGCGGGCGCCGAGGGACCACCGGTGCCGCCGGCACCCGGCTGTTCGGACGAGGCCGCCGCCGCGTACAGCGACTGGCCGGCCTCCTCGAGTGCCTTGGCCTTGGCTTCGATCTGCGTCTTCTCGTCGCCCTTCATGGCCGACTCCAGTTCGGCGATCGCCGATTCCACGCGACCGATCACGTCGCCCGGCACCTTGCTGCCGTGCTCGGTGATGGCGCTGCGGGTGGCGTGGATCAGGCCGTCGGCGTGGTTGCGCGCCTGGACCAGCTCCTGGAACTTCTTGTCCTCTTCGCGATGCGCCTCGGCGTCGGCGACCATGCGCGCGATCTCGTCCTCGGACAGGCCCGAACCGGCCTTGATCTCGACCTTCTGTTCCTTGTTGGTCTTCTTGTCCTTGGCCGACACGTGCAGGATGCCGTTGGCGTCGATGTCGAAGGACACTTCCACCTGCGGCATGCCACGCGGGGCCGGCTCGATGCCGGACAGGTCGAACTTGGCCAGCGACTTGTTGAAGCGGGCCTGTTCGCGCTCACCCTGCAGCACGTGCACCGTCACCGCGGACTGGTTGTCCTCGGCGGTGGAGAAGGTCTGCGAGGCTTTGGTCGGGATGGTGGTGTTCTTCTCGATGATCTTGGTGAACACACCGCCCAGGGTCTCGATGCCTAGGCTCAGCGGGGTCACGTCGAGCAGCAGCACGTCCTTGACATCGCCGGCCAGCACGCCGCCCTGGATCGCGGCGCCCAGCGCCACGGCCTCATCCGGGTTGACGTCCTTGCGCGGTTCCTTGCCGAAGAACTCGGCCACCGCCTGCTGCACCTTCGGCATGCGGGTCTGGCCACCGACCAGGATCACCTCGCCGATGTCGCTGGCGCGCAGGCCCGCATCGTTCAGCGCGATACGGCACGGCTCGATGGTCTTCTTCACCAGGTCCTCGACCAGCGCTTCCAGCTTGGCGCGGGTGAGCTTGATGTTGAGGTGCTTCGGGCCCGAGGCGTCGGCGGTGACGTACGGCAGGTTCACTTCGGTCTGCTGCGAGCTGGAGAGCTCGATCTTCGCGCGCTCGGCCGCGTCCTTCAGGCGCTGCAGCGCCAGCGGGTCCTTGCGCAGGTCGATGCCCTGGTCCTTCTGGAACTCCTCGACGAGGTAGTCGATGACGCGCTTGTCGAAGTCCTCGCCACCCAGGAAGGTGTCGCCGTTGGTCGCCAGCACTTCGAACTGCTTCTCGCCGTCGACGTTGGCGATCTCGATGATCGACACGTCGAACGTACCGCCGCCCAGGTCATAGACGACGATCTTGCGGTCCGCCCCGCCCTCGCCCTTGTCCAGGCCATAGGCCAGCGCGGCCGCGGTGGGCTCGTTGATGATGCGCTTGACGTCCAGGCCGGCGATCTTGCCGGCGTCCTTGGTGGCCTGGCGCTGGCTGTCGTTGAAGTAGGCCGGCACGGTGATGACGGCTTCGGTGACGGTCTCGCCCAGGAAGGCTTCGGCCGTCTTCTTCATCTTCTCCAGCACGCGCGCGGAGATTTCCTGCGGCGCCATCTTCTTGCCGTCGCTGGTCTGCACCCAGGCGTCGCCGTTGTCGTGGGCGACGATGCCGTAGGGCACCAGGTCCAGGTCCTTCTTCACTTCAGCGTCGGTGAACTTGCGGCCGATCAGGCGCTTCACCGCGTAGAAGGTGTTCTTCGGATTGGTCACGGCCTGGCGCTTGGCCGAGGCGCCAACCAGTACTTCGCCGTCCTTGGTGTAGGCGACGATGGACGGCGTGGTGCGGTCGCCTTCCGAGTTTTCGATGACGCGGGCCTTGCCGCCGTCCATGATCGCCACGCACGAGTTCGTCGTGCCCAGGTCGATGCCGATGATCTTGCCCATGATGGATCTCGCTCCCTAGCAAATGCTGATGTTGGTCCCGGCGATCGGCCGGATGGATGGTCCCGATATAGGGGTGCGATGGCGCCGTTCAAGCGCCACCGCGCAGGCGTTCAGTCGTGCTTGGCCACGACCACGAGGGCCGGGCGCAGCAGGCGGCCGTTGAGCACATAGCCCTTCTGGAACACCTGCACCACACTGCCGGGCGCCGCGCCGGGCGCGTCGGTCTGGCTGATGGCCTGGTGGTGTTCGGGGTTGAACGCTTCGCCGGTGGGGTCCAGCAGGGTCAGGCCGTTGTCGCCGGCCACCTTCAGCAACTGCTTGAAGGTCAGTTCCAGCCCGTCCTTGAGCGGGCTGGGTTCGGTCCCCGCGGCCGCGAGGCCGGCATCCAGGCTGTCGAATACAGGCAGCAGGTCGCCCAGCAGGCGCTCGTTGGCGAACTTGCGGGCCTGCTCGATGTCGCGCGCCACGCGCTTGCGCTGGTTCTCCAGGTCGGCACGCTCCAGCAGCGTGGTCGCGCGCAACTGGTCCAGCTCGTTGCGCAGGGTTTCCAGCTCGGCCAGCAGGGCGGCGTCGGTATCTGGGGATTCGGGCGCGTGGCCCGGCGTGGCGTCGTGTTCGTGCGGTTCGTTCATCTCGGTTCCCTGGCGGCGGGTCCAGCCGCCCAACCGGGAACCTATGGGGCCGGCGTTTCAGGATTCAAGGCGGCGCCCAGGACATCGGCGGCCGCCTGCACCACCGGAATCACCCGGTCGTAGGCCATCCGCGTAGGTCCGATCACCCCCAGTACGCCCAGTACCTGTCCCCCCGCCATATACGGCGCGGTCACCACCGACACGCCGTCGTGGGGGGCGAGGCCGGTATCCTCGCCGATGAAGATGCGCACGCCCGGCGCGCGGATCGTACGCTCCAGCAATTGCAGGATTTCGCGCTTGCGGGCAAACGCTTCGAACAGGTCGCGCAACCGCTCCAGGTCGGACAGTTCCTGCACCCCCATCAGGCGGGTCTGCCCAGCCAGCACCACGTCGTCGTTCGGCGGCGTGAGCGCCTGCTCGGCCAACTCGATGGACTCGGCCAGCAGCCCCTCCATCTCGGTCTGGGCGGTGCGTAGGTCGCGCAGGAGGGTCGCGCGGATGTCCGCCAACGACCGGCCGGCGAAATGGGCATTCAAGTAGTTGGACACCCGCTCCAGTTCGGAGCGCTCGTACGGACGCCGGGTTTCGATGACCCGGTTCTGGACGTCGTTGTCAGCGAACACCAGGATTGCCATCACCCGCTTGCCGTCCAGCGGGACGAAGTCGATGTAGCGGAAGGCGAATTGCTCGCGCCGGGGCACGCTGACTACGCCGACGAAATGGGTCATCGCCGACAGCAGTTCCGACGCGTTGCCCAGCAGGGCCTGGGTGCCCGCACCGCTGGGCAACTCCGAACGCAGCCTTGCGACCTCGCCTTCGCCCAGCGACTTCACCTGCACCAGGCTGTCGACGAACACCCGGTACCCCTGCGCCGTCGGAATCCGCCCGGCCGAGGTATGGGGCGAACTGAGCAGGCCGACTTCCTCCAGCTCGGCCAGGATGTTGCGGATGGTGGCCGGGCTGACCTCCAGCCCCGCATGCCGGGCCAGGGTCTGGGAACCCACCGGTTCGCCATCGCGGATGTAGCGCGATATCAGCGTGCGCAGCAGGTGGCGGGCCCGGGGATCCAGCGGCGGCGACGGCGACGGCGAAGACATGACGCATAGATAGCGCCAACGCCGCGGCGCCTGCAAGGGTCCGGCGCTGAACCGTCTCGACACGTGCGACGCGGGGCGGCGAGCATCGCGCGCCTTCGAACCGACATCGCCCGGCCCTACACTATCGCCATGCTGACCCATCTTGCGATCAAGGATTTTGCCGTCGTCCGCTCCGCCGAACTGGAGTTCGGCGAGGGCATGACCGTCATTTCGGGCGAAACCGGTGCAGGCAAGTCGCTGCTGGTGGATGCGCTGGGCTTCCTGTCCGGCCTGCGCGCCGACAGCGGCGTGGTCCGCCACGGCGCCGAACGCGCCGAGTTGTCCGCCGAATTCCAGCCGTCCCCCGGCTCGCCCGCGCTGGCTTGGCTGGCCGAGCACGAACTGGACGACGACGGCCAGTGCCAGCTGCGCCGGGTCATCCGCGCTGACGGAGGCTCGCGCGCGTGGATCAACGGCCGCAGCGTGACCCTCTCGCAGCTGGGCGACCTGGCCGGCCGGCTGGTCGAGATCCATGGCCAGCACGAGCACCAGGCCCTGCTTGCCCGTCACAGCCAGTTGGAACTGCTGGATGCCTACGCAGGCAACCAGGCCGAAGCCCGCGCCGTGCGTGACGCCGCGCGCCAGTGGAGTGCCCTGCTCGGCGAACGCGACCAGCTCTCCGGCCAAGGCGACGTGTCCGACCGGATCAATTACCTGGAGCATCAGCTGGCAGAACTGCAGCGCGAGGACCTCGCGCCCGCCGCCCTCGAGGCGTTGGTCGCAGGCCATCGCCGGCAGGCGCACGCGGCCAGCCTGATCGCCGCCTGCGATGCGGCGCTGGTGAGCCTGTCGGGCGAGGAGGCGCCTTCCCTGAGCCGGCAACTGCAGCATACCCGGGCCGATCTCGCCCGCCAGATCGAGCACGAACCGCGCCTCAGGGACGTGGACGGCATGCTGGAAGGTGCCGCCATCCAGATCGAGGAAGCCTTGGGGTTGCTCGGCCAGGTCCGCGACGACCTGGAGGCCGATCCGGGCCAGTTCGAGGAACTCGAACGCCGCCTGGCACGCGTCCACGACCTCGCCCGCAAGCACCGCGTACCACTGGACGGCCTGCAGGACCAGCATGATCGGCTCGCCGCAGAACTCGACTCGCTGCGCGGCGCGGGCGAACGCCTGCTCAAGCTCAACGACGAGATCGAGGCCGCGCGCCAGCGCTGGCGTGATGCGGCCGATGCGTTGAGCCGCACGCGCCAGCGGGCCGCCAGGTCGTTGGGCGAGACCACCACCGCGCTGATCGCCGAACTGGGCATGGGCGGCGGCCGTTTCGAAGTGGCGCTCGAGGCGCACGAGGCCGAGCGCCCCGACCCGTCAGGCGCCGAGCGCACGGAATTCCTGGTCTCGGCGAACGCTGGCCAGCCCCCGCGGCCGCTGCGCAAGGTCGCCTCGGGCGGCGAGCTCGCCCGCATCTCGCTCGCTATCGAAGTGGCTGCGCTGGGATTGGATGCCGTGCCCACGATGGTCTTCGATGAAGTCGACACCGGCATCGGCGGCGCCGTCGCGGAGATCGTCGGCCAGAAACTCCGGGCCCTCGGCGCCCAGCGGCAGGTGCTGTGCGTCACCCACCTGCCCCAGGTCGCGGCGCAGGGCCACGCGCACTACCGCGTCAGCAAGGCGCCGGTCGACGGCATGACCCAGAGCGCGGTGGAGAAGCTCGGCGCGAAGCAGCGCGAAGAAGAACTGGCCCGCATGCTGGGCGGCGTGGAAGTGAGCAAGGAAGCCCACGCCGCGGCCAAGCGACTGCTGGCCAATGCGGTCTGACAGCGTCAGTCTTCCAATTATGGGAGCGACGTCAGTCGCGATGACCGGCAGCGGTGCTTCATCGCGACTGACGTCGCTCCCACAGCCGGGACTTCCGAAGCACTAGCGCTTCTTGCGCACGTAGAGCACCAGCGAATGCTCTTCCAGTTCGTAGCCGTGCTTGGCGGCGATCTCGCGCTGGAGCTTCTCGATCTCGGTGCTTTCGAACTCGATGATCTTGCCGGTGTCGACATCGACCATGTGGTCGTGGTGGCCGCCGCGGTCCAGCTCGTAGACGGCCTGGCCGCCTTCGAAGTTGTGCTTGAGCACCAAGCCGGCGGCCTCGAACTGGGTCAGCACGCGGTACACCGTGGCCAGTCCGATCTCGTCGCCGTGTTCCAGCAACTGCCGGTAGATGTCTTCCGCACTCAGGTGATGCTGGGAGTTCTTCTGCTCCAGCAGCTCCAGGATGCGCATGCGCGGGTGGGTGACCTTGAGGCCGACTTTGCGTAGATCCTGCGATTCCATGGCGTCTCCGTTCACTCTCGGTTTAGCGCCAGCTGCCTGAAGCTCGGTTGCGGCGGTCCGCGGGAGTGTATCATCGGCCCGGTTTCCCACCGTACCCGTCCCAATGCGCAAATTCCTGCTGGTTGCCGCCCTCGCTTCCGCCACTGCCGGCTGCGGCATCCTCTACAAGCAGCCGATCTACCAGGGCAACCTGATCGAGAAGAGCGCGGTGGACCAGTTGGCGGTGGGCCAGAGCAAGCAGCAAGTGCAGTCGCTGCTGGGCAGCCCGTCCATCGCCGATCCGTTCCACGCGCAACGCTGGGACTACACCGCGAGCAACCGCACCAACCGCCGCGGCACGACGGAAGTGAAGAACCTGACGCTGACGTTCAATGGCGACACGCTCGCCAGTTGGGAAGGCGAATACTTCCCCGAAGCCGACCTGCAACTGTCGCAGGACGTGCGCAAGTTCGGCCCGAACCTGGCCAAGGAAAAGAAGAAGGGCGGCCGCCGCCGCTAAGGCGTCACTTGCGCGCCCGCCGGCGGCGCGCTTCCTTCGGGTCCAGCAACAAGGGGCGTAGCACTTCGACGCGGTCGCCCTCGCGCAACACCGCATCGTCTTCCACCATCAGGCCATGGACGGCGAGCGGCTGTCCGGGCGTCAGCCCATCGAAGCCGCAGGCTGCGACAGCCGCCGCCACCGTCGACCCGTCAGGCAGATCCAGCTCCACCGATTCGAAGCGATGCGGCCAGGCGCGGATCACTTCCACCCGCATCTCAGGCCCCGCGGTCCGCAGCACGCACGAAATCGTCGACCATCCGGTCGGCCAGGCTCTGGAAGCCCAGCGCCATCGCCGGCGCCAGCAGGCGGCTGCTCGGCTCGAACTCCAGCGTCAGCGTCACCTTGCAGGCGGACTCGTCCAGGGCGTGGAAATCCCAGCGCCCATGCAGTTTGCGGAACGGGCCGTCGACCAGGTTCATGTCGATCCGATGCGGGCGGTCCAGGATGTTTTCGGTGGTGAACCAGGTCCGCAGCGAACCCAGCCCCAGGTCGAGGCGCGCCACCAGCCGCTCCTCGCCCTGCTCGATCAGCTGCGCGGCGCTGCACCAGTCGAAGCGGCGCGGATAGGCCGCCACGTCGTTGACCAGGTCGAACATCCGGGTGGCCGAGTGTTCGACCAGGGCGCTGCGGCGGATCGTATGCATGTGGCTCGCGTGGAATTCCGCCTTCGGCGACAATAGGACGGATGGCAAAGAAACCGGACAAGAATAAAGCAACGGGCACGATCGCGCTGAACAAGCGTGCGCGGCACGAATACCACCTGGAACAACGCCACGAGGCGGGCCTCGCCCTGCAGGGCTGGGAACTCAAGGCCATCCGTGCCGGCCGCGCCAACATCACCGAGGCGTACGCGACGATTCGCAACGGCGAGATCTTCCTGTTCGGCGCGCAGATCACGCCGCTGATCCAGGCCTCCACCCACGTGGTGGCCGACGATCGCCGCACACGCAAGCTGCTATTGCACCGGAACGAGATCGACAGCCTGATCGGTAAGGTCGAACGCGACGGCTACACGCTGGTGCCCACCTCGCTCTACTGGAAGGGCAACAAGGTGAAGGCCGAGATCGCCCTCGCCAAGGGCAAGCAGACGCACGACAAGCGCGCCAGCGAGAAGGACCGCGACTGGGCCCGCGAGAAATCGCGGGTGATGCGTCAGCACAACAAAGATGCGTGAGCATACGGAATCGGTTGTCGATGTTGGATGTGGGAGCGACGTAAGTCGCGAGCTCTACGACTAGAGCCCCGATCCCATCGGGCTTGCACACCAAACCTGCCTGTCGGGAACAGGGATCGCGACTGACGTCGCTCCCACGGCCGGCTTCCACGATGCTTAGGCTGAATGGCCGCTCCGATGCGCCTTGTGAAGCGGGGTACCCGCCCCTACACTGTCTTTCGTCAGGACGTTTCTGACTCCCGGGGGTGCACTGGCTTCGACGGGGGTTGCGAAGTTGCCTGGTGCATGCCGAGGGGGCAGCTTTCCTCGTAAATCCAGCGGCAAAACTCTAGTTGCCAACGACGACAACTACGCTCTGGCCGCTTAAGGCCTAAGCCCTGAAACTGCTTGTGTCCGTGCTCGCAGCGTAAGGTCATTATCACGGAATCGCCGGGAGTGGCTGCCTGTCAGCACCCGGTCAACCTAAAACAGGCTGGTCCTGCGGTGCGCTTTGCCCACCGTGCTGCTGCAGGACGAGATCCAACGGTGGGATAAGCATGTAGTACCGGGGATGGAGTGCCTTCGGACGGCGGTTCAATTCCGCCCACCTCCACCATTCAGCCAAAAGGCCGGGCCCGAAAGGGTCCGGCCTTTTCGTTCGGGGATTCTTGAGGCGGGTCATTGCGCAGGGCGTTCCTGTAAAATCCCCGCTCTTTTGAGCCACCGTGTGACCACAGTGCAGTACCGGACGCCCGCGGCGGCCCCCGCCTTCGTCCGTCTCCTCGCCCGCCTGGGCGGGACCGACCTGCCCGATGCCGGCCCGGCGCTGTCCGAGCGGCTGGGCCAGTGGATCGACTGGAACCGTGCCGTCTCGCTGTCGCGGGCGCTCGATGGCGCCGTTGCGCCCGAAGCCACCGTGCCCGCATCCGACGCCCCTCACGCCGACGCCGTCGCCCGGGTTCGCACATCGCTGTCGGAGGCCATCCTGCGCGGACCGCCGGCCGACGCGGGTGAAGAGGACTTTGCGCCGTATCGCCGTTTCTGCCTGGAGCGCCAGCGCGCCATGCTGACCGGCACCGGTCCCCTGCGAGGCCGTTTGCGCGATGCTCTGGCGCAGCGTGGCGGCGACCAGGCGCGGCTGGCCGAGGTCGACGCCGTGATGGAGATGACCCTCAGCCCGCGCGAGCAGGCACTGCTGGCCCACACACCCGCCCTGCTCGGTCTGCAGTTCGAACGCCTGCGCACGGCGGCGGCCGGTACGCCCGGAAGCCCCTGGCTGGCGCTGTTCCAGCGCGACCTGCAGGACGCGCTGCTGGCCGAACTCGACCTCCGTTTCCACCCTCTCGAGGCGCTGCTCGCCGCGCTTCGATCCTCGTAATGCCTGGATGCCCTTGATGAAACAGCCCCTCTCCACCGCCCTCTTCCTCATCGGCCTGGCCATCGTCGGCTGGATCGGCGTCGGCTATGTCGGCACCCATGCGCTGGGCGTGGTGGTCACCCTTGTGATCGGGGCGTGCTACATCGCCGGCGCCGTGGAGCTGCAGCGGTACCGCCAGGCGACCGCCACGCTGGCGCAGGCGCTCACCGACACCTCGCCCGCGGGCAACGGCCTGCAGGCCTGGCTGGCCCCACTGCATCCCAGCCTGCGCCAGGCCGTGCGCCTGCGCGTGGAAGGCGAACGCGTCGCGCTGCCGGCGCCGGCGCTGACGCCCTACCTCGTCGGCCTGCTGGTGCTGCTGGGCATGCTGGGCACGCTGCTGGGCATGATGGTCACCCTGCGCGGCACCGGGCTGGCGCTGGAAGGCGCCACCGACATCGACGCCCTCCGCGGTTCGCTGGCCGCGCCGGTCAAGGGCCTGGGCTTCGCGTTCGGCACCTCGATCGCCGGCGTCGCCGCGTCGGCGGTGCTCGGCCTGCTGTCCGCGCTCAGCCGCCGTGAGCGCGTGCTGGTCGCGCAGCGGCTCGACGACGAGATCGCGACCTCGCTGCACGTGCATTCGCAGTCGTTCCAGCGCGAGACCTCCTTCCGCCTGCTGCAGCAGCAGGCCGCGCTGATGCCGGAACTCGTCGAGCGCCTACAGGCGATGGTGGCTTCCATCGAACAGCAGACCACCGACGCCGCCACCCAACAGGCCGCGCGCCAGGAAACCTTCCACGCCCGCACCGAAGCCGCGCAGGCGCAACTCGCGTCCACGCTGGTCACCTCGATGCAGGCCGGTGTGGAGGCCAGCGCCCGCGCGGTCGGCGCTGCGCTGCAACCGGCCGTGGACGCCACCCTCGCCGGGCTGGCGCGCGAAACCGGCGCCCTGCAACAGACCGTCGGCACCGCCGTGCAGCAGCAGTTGGATGCGCTGACCGCGGGCTTCGGCATGGCCACCACCGCGGCGGCCGGCGCATGGGATAGCGCCCTCGCCCGCCAGCAGGAGGCCCACGACACGCTCATCGCACGCCTGCAGGAGCACGCCGAACGCCAGGCAACGGCGTTCGACCAACGCTCGCAGGCCTGGCTCGAGGCAGCCTCCGGCCAGCTCGAGCGTACCGCGACCGCGCTGGCCGACGGCTGGACCCAGGCCCTCGCCCAGCAAGCCACCGCCGCCGATGGCATCGCCGCACGCAACGCGGAGGCGCTGGTCGCGGCGGGCGCCGATTTCCGCACGCAGGCCACCGCACTGGTGCAGGCGGTGGACGCCTCGCACGCTTCGCTGCAGCGCACGCTGGCCGAGCAGGATGAAGCCCGCCTGGCCGCCTGGGCCGCGCAGCTGGCGACGATGAGCACCACGCTGCGTGGCGACTGGGAACGCACCGCCGCCGACGCGGCGCGCCTGCAGCAGGAGATCTGCGACGCGCTCGCGCGCAGCGCCGGCGACATCACCACCCAAGCGCAGATCCACGCGCAGCAGACCATCGCGGAGATTTCGCAGCTGGTGCAGGTCGCCTCGGAAGCACCGCGCGCCGCCGCCGACGTGGTGGCCGAACTGCGCCAGAAGCTCTCCGACAGCATGGTCCGCGACACCGCCCTGCTGGAAGAACGCACCCAAATGATGGGCACGCTGCAGACGCTGCTCGATGCGGTGAACCACGCCTCCACCGAACAGCGCACCGCCATCGACGCGCTGGTGGCCACCTCGGCCGATCTGCTCGAACGCGTGGGCACCCGCTTCACCGACCACGTGCAGGCCGAAACCGGCAAGCTCGAACACGTCGCCGCGCAGGTCGCCGCCGGGGCTACCGAAGTCGCCGGTCTCGGCGATGCGCTCGAGGCGGTCGTCGCGCGCTTTGGCCAATCCAATGACGCGCTGCTGGAACGCCTGCAGGCCATCGAAGGTGCGCTGGAGCGCTCGCTGGTGCGCAGCGACGAGCAGCTCGCTTACTACGTCGCGCAGGCGCGCGAAGTGGTCGACCTGAGCCTGTCCGCACAGCGCCAGATCACCGTCGACCTGCAGCGCCTGGCCGGGGCCGACGCCGCATGAGCGTGGAAACCGGAGACGACGCCGACCTCGGCGCACCCGTCTGGGCCAGCTTCGGCGACCTGATGTCGGTGCTGCTGGGCGCCTTCGTGCTGGTGCTGGTGGGCGTGATCGCTGTGCAGGCGCAACTCGCCCAGCGCCTGGACGAGGAAACCCGCCGCCGCGAACAAGAAGCGCAGCAGCGCAAGGCGCTGGAAGACGCGCTCGCCGCGCCACTGGCCGAAGGCCGGGTGACGCTGGTAGACGGCCGCATCGGCATCCGCGGCAACGTGCTGTTCGCGCTGAACTCCGACCAGCTGCAGCCGGAAGGCCGCGACCTGCTGAAGAGCCTGGCCGCGCCGCTGGCCGATTACCTGCGCACGCGCGACGAGATCCTGATGGTCAGCGGCTTCACCGATGATCGCCAGGTCAGCGGCAGCAACCGCCAGTTCGCCGACAACTGGGACCTCTCCGCGCAACGCGCGCTCACCGTCACCCGCACGCTGATCGACGAGGGCGTGCCGTCGTCCTCGGTGTTCGCCGCGGCGTTCGGCGCTGAGCAACCGGTCAGCGCCAACACCAGCGAAGAAGGCCGTGCGCGCAACCGTCGCGTCGAGATCGCCCCGATTCCCCGCCCCACGTCCAAGCGCAGCGGTGACGATGGACGGTGATGCGCTGCCGCTGACGGCGCAGCTGCAGGCTTGGCGCAGCCAGGGCGCCGATCGCGCCGACCCGGCGCGCTTCGACATCCTGCAAGCGCTGGCCACGCGGATGCGCACGCAGGAAGGCGAACCCCGTCGCCTGCTGGAAGCGCGTCTGGCCGGGCTGATGCGGGCGTATGCGGAGGCGTTGGCGCAGCGCCCGGCACTCGCGCCTGCGACGGAGCGCGGGAGCGAGGCCGTCTCCGCATTGCGTGCGCTGGTCGCCACGCTGCAGGCACGCGCGGGCGACGTTCCGGACGCGGAAGCCCCACCCGTGCCGCCGCCGATGCTGATCGAAGCACGCGACACCTGGGCCCAAGTACGCACCGACAGCCAGCTGCGTGCGTCGCTGCACGACGTACCCGCCGACGCCGGCCCGCTCAATTCCGGCATGCTCGTGCACCGTGCCCTGCACCTGATGCGCGCGGTGTCACCGGGCTATCTGCAGCACTTCATCGCCTATGCCGACACGCTGTCCTCGCTGGAACGGCTGCAGCAGGCGGTGGCCCCGCTGACGACGGCCAGCGACGCACCCGCCAAGCCGAAACGCGCGCCGCGCAAACGGAAGCCGGCGGCGACCTGACCTTGGCAGGCCTGGGAGCACTTCCTGGACGCAAGCTGATGCGAGGTGTGGGAGCGAGGTCAGTCGCGATGAAGCGTTGCCGATAGCTCATCGCGACTGACGTCGCTCCCACAGACAGGCCTTCTGGCGCCTGGGCATTCATGTCATCCCTGGCGTCCACGCCCTGCCGATCGCACGCAGAACGCCCTCGACGGCCCTCCATGTGAGATCGATGCATCCCGAGCCCCGTGGATCGCGCTCAATGTGAGACAGATCGGGCTCCGAGCTCGATCCGCAAGGCACTGAGCGCCATGATCGCCTTCGGAGTGTCATTCGCCGACCCCCAGAGCCCCATCGATCGCGCTCCGAATGCCATCGATGGCTCTCTGTGTGAGACAGATCGCATTCCGAGTCCCATCCGCAAGGCTCGGAGCTCCATCGATCACACTCGGAATGCCATCGATGGCTCTCTGTGTGAGACAGATCGCATTCCGAGTCCCATCCGCAAGGCTCGGAGCTCCATCGATCACATTCGGAATGCCATCGATGGCTCTCTGTGTGAGACAGATCGCATTCCGAGCCCCATCCGCAAGGCTCGGAGCTCCATCGATCACATTCGGAATGCCATCGATGGCTCTCTGTGTGAGACAGATCGCTTTCCGAGCCCCATCCGCAAGGCTCGGAGCTCCATCAATCACATTCGGAATGCCATCGATGGCTCTCTGTGTGAGAAAGATCGCTTTCCGGGTGACATCGATGGCGCTATGCGCCCCGTCGCTCACGCTCAGCGCCCCCGCGTGGGGTGCTCAGTGTGAGATGGCTGGCGATCATGGCATCGGATACAGCAGGTGTTGCCGGCGCAGGGTGTCGAATGCTGTCAGCTGACGTTGCCACCGGGCTTCGATCGCCTCCAGCGTGTCGCCGCGCATGATCGCGGCGCGCAGGTCGCCCACGCCGGCCAGCCGGTCGAAGAACGGCGGCTCGCCGGGCAGGAACGCGAAATCCTTCGGGTGCTGGTCGTGCAGGGCTTTCAGCATGGCAAGCCCGGTGCGCACGGGGCGGAAGGCCGCCGAGTCGGTCACATGCAACTGCACGCCGGCACACGCCTTGCCGGCATGCTTGGAGAAGGTCGGTGTGAACCAGGTC
This sequence comes from Pseudoxanthomonas sp. G3, assembly GCF_057654715.1. Lineage (NCBI taxonomy): Bacteria > Pseudomonadati > Pseudomonadota > Gammaproteobacteria > Lysobacterales > Lysobacteraceae > Pseudoxanthomonas > Pseudoxanthomonas sp. G3. The sequence goes on along the minus strand of NZ_CM172805.1, from coordinate 1,895,575 downwards.
GGACGGAAGCGCACGCCCGGCAAGTCCATCGCATTGAGCCGCGCCGCCAAGGCCGGCGCATCTACCCAGGGCGCGCCGATGGTTTCGAACGGCCGCGTGGTGCCGCGGCCCTCGGAGACGTTGGTGCCTTCCAGCAGACCCATGCCCGGATAGACCAAGGCGGTATCCGGCGTGGGCATGTTCGGCGACGGCGGCACCCACGGCAGCGTGCCGCGCCACGGATCGTCGCCGCGTCGCCAGCCCTGCATCGCCACCACATGCAGCTCGGCGCCGATGCCGAAGGCGCGGTTGAACAGCGTGGCCAGTTCGCCCAGCGTCATGCCGTGGCGGATCGGGATCGGGAACTGGCCGACGAACGAGGCCAAGACGGGATCGAGCACCGGGCCTTCGATACGCACGCCGCCCAAGGGATCGGGACGATCGGCGACGATGACCGGAATCCGTGCCCGCTTCGCCGCGCGCATCACGCCGGCCAGCGTGTACGGATAGGTATAGAAGCGCGTGCCGACGTCCTGGATATCGAACACCAGCACGTCGATGCCGTCGAGCATCGCCGGCGTCGGTTCGCGGTGCTCGCCGTACAGGCTGTGCACCGGCAGCCCGGTGGCCGCATCGCGCGCGGAGGCGACGTGATCGCCAGCCTGCACGTCGCCGCGCACGCCGTGCTCGGGCCCGAACAGCGCGACCAGGGTGAAGTCCTTCCGCTCGGCGAAGCGATCCACGTTGCTGCGCAGCTCGCGGTCCACGCCGGTGGCGTTCGTCACCAGGCCCACGCGCTTGCCGCGCAGCAGGTCCAGACGCTCCCCCAGCAGCACCTCAATGCCCAGCTTCGGCGCGGCCACGGCGCAGTCGCAGGCGGGCGCCGCCGCAACCTCGCCTGCCCCGACCGAGCCGTGGGCCAGCAGCAGTCCCAGGCAGACGGCGCGCAGTGCAGCGTGCAGCGGACGACGGGACCGGGGCATAGTGTCATCACCGTTTGCTATCGTGGTCGCGACGATAGCAGCCTGCGTGCGATGCCGTGCAAGGGGAGTTTCCGCCGGTCTCGACGCATTCTTCCGTTGTCAGGTGAGGGATCCGATGTCCCGCAAGGCGAACCGCTTCATGCGCAGCATGTCTTTCCTCGTGATGGCCTCGGCGGCGGTGCCCGCCAGCGCGCAGCCGGCGGCCAACCGCCTCGGCATCACACCGTCCGCGCAATCGCAGGACTTCGTGGCGAACAAGCCGCAGTTCCAGCTGCACAGCCTGCTGACCGAGCAGCGCCATCCGCGCAGCTTCGACCTGAGCACGCGCATCGCCGCCGACACCGCGGATGGCCTGTCGGCCCTGCTGGCGGTGGACGAGGACATCGCACGCGCCTTGCAGGGTGTGGCCGACGATCCGGCGCGGCTGGCCGCGCTGGAGGCGGCCTCGGGCGAGATCACCCGCGCACTGCGCGAGGGCCATCGCTTGTACTTCTACGGCACCGGCTCCACCGGGCGGCTCGCCGAGACGATCGAGAGCGGACTGTGGCGGCCGTTCTGGCAGCGCACGGCGGCCACGCCGGCGATGGCGAAGATCGACGCGCGTTTCCCCGGCCTTGGCGAGGGCGTGCGCGGCGAGATCACCGGCGGCGATCGCGCGTTGATCGCCTCGCTGGAAGGCTTCGAGGACATCCCCGAGATCGGTCGCCTGCAGCTGCAGGACAACCGCATCCAGCCGCAGGACCTGGTGTTCGCCGTCACCGAGGGCGGCGAAACCTCCGCGGTGATCGGTACCGCGCTGGCCGCGGCCGACCAGGCCGGCGCGGACGCGCGCCGCACGTGGTTCGTCTACAACAATCCCGACAGCGTGCTGCGGCCGTTCGAACGCAGCCGCCGCGTGCTGGACGATGCGCGCATCACCAAGATCCCGCTGCCGACCGGGCCGCAGGCGATCACCGGCTCCACCCGCATGCAGGCCACCACCACCAGCCTGTACGTGCTGGGCGTGGTGCTGGAAGACGCCACGCGCGCGCTGCTGCGCGAGGTGCTGACGGGCGAGGAACTCAGTGCACTGGGCTTCAATGACGCCAGCATCGCCGACCGCCTGCGCAGCTTCGCCGACATTCAGCGCACGGCCGCCGCGGCCGCGCCGAAACTCGCTGCCTGGACCGACCGCGAAGCCGCCAGCTACGCCGCCGGCCGCCATGCCACCTACCTGGCCACGCGCGCGCTGATGCCGGTGTTCGTCGACGTCACCGAACGCGCGCCCACCTTCCGCCTGTCGCCGCTGGACACGGTGAGTGCACCGGAACGGCGGTCGTGGATCCAGGTGTGGACGCCGGCGGCCGATGGCGCGCAGGCGTGGCAGGCCTTGCTGCACCGTCCTTTCCATGGCCTGGACAAGGCGCTGTACTTGCCGCCGTTCGAGACCGGCATCCAGGACCCCTATCTGAAGGAAGCCGCCTTGCGCGGCCTGTCCAATGCCGGCGACGAGCAACAGGCGCTCTACGACCTCTCGTATTCGCCCGCCAACATGCAGCGCGGGCGCCCGCAGCCGGGCGACGCCGGCGCCCTGATCCTGCTCGGCGGCGAAGCGCACCACGACGCCAACCGCCAATGGCTGCAGGCGTTTGCGGCCGCCGGTGCGGACCCGGTGCTGGTGTCGGTGTCGGCGCGTCCGGTGGCGAGCGACGTGCTGGCCGACGTGGCCGCCCTGCCCCGACCGGTGCCGGTGATCGCGGTCACGGTGCCGCAGCGCGATGCCTTCGAACTCAACCAGACCATCGCGCTGAAAATGCTGCTCAACGCGCATTCCACCGGCGTCATGGCCAAGCGCGGGCGCGTGGTCGGCAACACGATGACCAGCGTGCAGCCGGGCAACCTGAAGCTGATCGGCCGGGCGACGTGGCTGATCCTCTCCCACGTCAATGCCGTGCTGCAGAGCCCCGCATGGCGCGATGCGCACGGCCGGACCGCGCCGCTGGGCTATGCCGACGCTAATGCGGTGCTGTTCGAGGCGATCGAACAGCGCCGCAACGCACCGGGCGCGAGCGGCCTGCCGGAAGTGGAGCTGTCGGTGGTGGCGGTGCTGGACGCGCTCAAGACGAACGCACCGGTCGACTGGTCCTCGGCAGCGACGCGACTGCGGGCCGAAGGCCTCAATCGCTATCTCGCGCCGTACGCCGTGACGACGCCCTGACACACGGTCCCGGCGTAGAGTCGAGCTTGCTCGACTGCTTTTTTGCCGCGTCGTGGCGCCGCCCAGTCTCTCGTTACTCGCAACCCATAGCCGGAGCGGAGAGCAGCGGAGCAAGCTCCGCTCTACAAAACAAGGAACCCGTAGAGTCGAGCTTGCTCGACTGCTTTTTCTACCGCGTCGCGGCGCTTGCCTCAGCCTCACGGTAGCGGCAACCCGTGACCGGAGCGGAGAGCAGCGGAGCAAGCTCCGCTCTACAGAGCAAGGAGCCCGTAGAGTCGAGCTTGCTCGACTGCTTTTTGCCTCCGTCGTTGCTGACCCACGGTCCCGGCGTTGCGTCGAGCTTGCTCGACTCCGTCTGTTAAGACGGCGCGTCTGCCTCTTTCCGCATCAACTGCCAATGCCCAGCGGAGCAAGCTCCGCTTTACGTGGGTCCATTGCCCTTCGCCCTCGCGAACGCGGCGGCGAGCGCGTTGTCGGCCGGCGGTGCACTCGCCTTGGTCGGCGCCGGACCGCGTCGCGCATCGCGCGGATGGCCACGATCCGGACCTCGCGGCGGACGCGGGTCGTTCGCGCGGGATTCGCGCGGCGCCTGCGGTGCCGGCGCGTCGTCGAGGCGGCGCGTCAGGGCGATGCGCTTGCGGGCCACGTCGACCTCCAGCACCTTCACCTTGACGATGTCGCCGGCCTTCACGACCTCGCGCGGATCCTTCACGTAGCGGTCGGACAGCGCCGAGATGTGGATCAGGCCGTCCTGGTGCACGCCGATGTCGACGAACGCTCCGAACGCGGCCACGTTGCTGACCACGCCTTCCAGGATCATGCCCTCGCGCAGGTCCTTGATGTCCTCCACGCCGTCGGCGAAGCGCGCGGCCTTGAACTCGGGGCGCGGATCACGGCCGGGCTTCTCCAACTCCTTCAGGATGTCGCGGATGGTGGGCACGCCGAACTTGTCGTCGGTGTATTGCTCCGCCTTCACGCTGCGCAGGAACGCGGTGTCACCGACGATCTGCTTCACCTGCCGGCCGCTGCCGGCGAGGATGCGCTCCACAACGGGATACGCTTCCGGGTGCACGGACGAGGCATCCAGCGGTTCGTCGCCGTCGGCGATGCGCAGGAAGCCGGCGCACTGCTCGAAGGTCTTCTCGCCCAGGCGCGGCACACCCAGCAAGGCTTTGCGCGTGCGGAAGGCGCCATGTTCGTCGCGGAAGCGCACGATGTTCTCCGCCACGCTGGAGGACAGGCCGGAGACGCGCGTCAGCAGCGCGGCCGAGGCGGTGTTGACGTCGACGCCGACCGCGTTCACGCAGTCCTCCACGCGCGCATCGAGCGCACGTGCCAGGCGGAACTGGTCCACGTCGTGCTGGTACTGGCCGACACCGATCGCCTTGGGTTCGATCTTCACCAGTTCGGCCAGCGGATCCTGCAGACGGCGCGCAATCGAGACCGCGCCACGGATGCTGACGTCGAGATCGGGGAACTCCTTCGCCGCGAACTCCGACGCGGAATACACCGAGGCGCCGGCTTCGCTGACGACGATCTTTTCCAGCTTCCGTTCCGGCACCTGTTTGATCAGGTCGCCCGCCAGCTTGTCGGTTTCGCGCGAGGCGGTGCCGTTGCCGATGGCGATCAGATCCACCTGGTGCTTCATGCACAACGCGCGCAGCACGTGCAGCGACTGTTCCCACTGGCGCTTGGGTTCGTGCGGGTAGATCGTGGCGTGGTCGACCAGCTTGCCGGTGCGGTCCACGACGGCGACCTTCACGCCGGTACGCAGGCCCGGGTCGAGGCCGAGCACGGCCTTCGGCCCGGCAGGCGCGGCCAGCAGCAGATCCTTGAGGTTGTCGCCGAACACCGCGATGGCTTCGGCCTCGGCTTTCTCGCGCGCCTGGTTGAACAGGTCGAGCAACAGGTGCATGTGCAGCTTGGCGCGCCAGGTCAGGCGGCAGGTGTCCAGCAGCCACTTGTCGGCGGCGCGGCCTTGCGCGGAGACGCCGGCATGTACGGCCACGCGCCCTTCGGCCTGCAAATGGCCAGCGTCGGCCTCCATGCCCGGGTCGAGGTCGAGCAGCAGGATTTCCTCGCGGCGCGCGCGGAACAGTGCGAGCAGGCGGTGCGAGGGAATCTTCGCCAGCGGTTCGGCGTGGTCGAAATAGTCGCGGTACTTCGCCCCTTCGTTCTCCTTGCCCGTTGCGACCTTGGCGCGGATCACGCCGACGTCGTTCATCCACGCGCGCAGTTCGCCGACCAGCGCGGCATTCTCGCCCCATCGCTCCATCAGGATGGCACGCGCGCCGTCGAGCGCGGCCTTGGCATCGGCGATGCCTTTCTCGGCGTCGACGTAGGCTGCGGCGGCGGTTTCCGGTACTTGGGTCGGATCCGCGAGCAGGCCATCGGCCAGCGGCTCCAGGCCGGCTTCGCGCGCGATCTGCGCACGGGTGCGGCGCTTGGGCTTGTAAGGCAGGTACAGGTCTTCGAGGCGGGCCTTGCTGTCGGCGCCTTCGATGTCGGCACGCAGTGCGTCCGTGAGCTTGCCCTGTTCCTCGATGCTCGCCAGGACGGCGGCGCGACGGTCTTCGAGTTCGCGCAGGTAGGTCAGGCGCGTTTCCAGGTTGCGCAGTTGGGTGTCGTCCAGGCCGCCGGTGACTTCCTTGCGGTAGCGGGCGATGAAGGGCACGGTGGCGCCTTCGTCGAGCAGGGCGATGGCGGCCTTGGCCTGGGCGGTCTGCGCGCCGATCTCGGCGGCGATGGTGGTGGCGATGTGCAGGGCGATCTGGGGCGTGCGGTCTTGCATTGCGTCCGTACTGAAAAACCCGATGGACCGGGTGGGACCGGGATTGTGGCAACGGACGGCCGCGCGGGAAACGGGTTGACAGCCGCGCCGGATGCGGGCTGACGAGGGCGGCGCCGCTGGCTATGCTCGGACGCCCTGCGAGGACCCTGGCCATGCGCACGCTGTATCCCGACATCGCGCCGTACCGCACGCACCGGCTGGCCGTCGATGCGCTGCACACGCTTCATGTGGAGGAATGCGGCAATCCCGCCGGCATTCCCGTGATCTTTCTCCACGGCGGCCCCGGTGCCGGGCTGTCGCCGGTGCACCGGCGTTTCTTCGATCCGACGCGCTACCGCATCGTCCTGTTCGACCAGCGCGGCACCGGCCAGTCGACGCCGTTCGGCGAGCTGCGCGACAACACCACCGCGCACCTGGTCGCCGACATCGAGGCCATTCGCGAACACGTAGGCGTCGAGCGCTGGCTGGTGTTCGGCGGTTCGTGGGGTTCCACGCTGGCGCTGGCCTACGCACAGGGGCATCCGGAGCGCGCCACGGGCCTGATCGTGCGCGGCGTCTACCTGGGCCGCGCGGAAGAGAACCGCTGGTTCAACGAAGCCGATGGCGGTGCGCGCTGGGTGTTCCCGGAGCGCTGGGTGCGTTACGAAGCGCATATTCCGGCCGATGAGCGTGGGGCGATGATCGAAGCGTACTGGCGTCGCCTGGACAGCGCCGATGCGCAGGTGGCCCAGGTCGCGGCGCAGGCGTGGCTGGGTTGGGAAGACGGCGCCGCGACCCTGCTGCATGAGCCGGATGTGGTGTCCGATGAAGACCCGGCCAAGGTGCTGGCCAAGGCGCGGATCGAGGCGCACTACTTCCGCCACAACGCCTTCCTCGCGCACGGCCAACTACTACGCGACATCGACCGTATCCGCCACTTGCCCGGCGTGATCGTCCAGGGCCGCTACGACATCATCTGTCCGCCGCGCAGCGCCTGGGAGCTGGCGCAGGCCTGGCCCGAGGCCCGGCTGGAGATGGTGCTCGCCGGCCACGGCGCGACCGAACCTGCAATCACCGATGCCCTGGTGCGCGCGACGGACGCGTTCGCGGATCGCTGAAACGAAGACGGGCCGCGCGAGGCGGCCCGTCAGTGGTGCGACGTGCGGGGTGCTTACGAACGGACCGGCAGCACGCGGATTTCGACGCGGCGGTTGAGCGCACGGCCGGCGTCGGTGTCGTTGCTGGCCACCGGATAGCGCTTGCCCATGCCAACGATTTCGAAGCGCTCGCGCTGCAGCCCCTGGCCGATCAGATAGTTGCCGACCGAGGCGGCGCGCTGCTCGGACAGGCGCTGGTTGACCGCGTCCGTACCGATGCTGTCGGTGTGGCCGCTGACTTCCACGATGGTCTGGTTGTATTCGCGCAAGGTCGCGGCGACGTTGTTGAGCGCCGGATAGAACTGCGACTTCAACTCGGCCTTGCCGAAGTCGAAGGTCACGCCATCGGGCAGGTTGAGCTTGATGACGTCGCCGTCGCGGCTGACGTCGATGCCCGTGCCCGCGGTCTGGCGGCGCAGTTCGGCTTCCTGGCGGTCCTGGTAGGCGCCGATGGAGCCGCCGGCGATACCGCCGATGCCCGCGCCCACCAGGGCGCGCTGGCGACGCTCGGTGGCATCACTACCGCTCAGCAGGCCGGCCACCGCGCCGATGCCTGCGCCGATCAGGGCGCCGGTGCGGGTACGGTTCGGATCGTTCGGGTCGTTCGTCTGGCCGGTGTAGCTGGCGCAGCCGCCGAGTAGGGTGACGGTGAGTGCCGCGAGGGCACCGGTCTTCAGCATCGCATTCATACATCCTCCTTGGTGGCGTGCGGGGGAATACCCGGAACGGTCGCAAGCCTACCCAGCGAAATGTTTACAACGCGCGATTTGACCCCTGTTCATTCAGGTGCCGTCGGGCTTCAATCGACCAGCGCCGCGGCGCCCTCGGCATCCAGGGTGTGCTCCCAGCTCCCCATCAACGACAAGTACAGCAGCTTCTCGAACTCAGGACCGAAGCGGCGGATCACGGCATCCGGGTCCGGGATCAGCTTGGCGTCGGCGATCAACCCGAAATGCACGCGGCCGTTGTAACTGAGGATGGACACGCCGATGCCGATGGATCCGGTCTGCGGCACCCAGAACATCATCTCCCGCAGACGGGACCCGCCCATGTAGAGCGGCTGCTGCGGACCCGGCACGTTGGTCGCCACGGCGGTCGCCTTCCGGGAAAAAAGCTCGAGGGCCACGCTCTGCAACGCCGAGGGCGCCATGCCGAGTGCCGCAAGAAGTCCGAAGGCCACAATGGCCTGGCGTGAATTCTTCAGGTCACGCATGCACTCAGCGACGCGTTCCAGGCGACGGATCGGATTGTCCTCGCCCACCGGCAGATCCAGGAACACCAGGCCGAAATGGTTGCCCAGCTTGCGGGCATGCTCCAGCGGCCGCAGGTTCACCGGCACGGTGGCGCGCAGGGTGACGCCTTCGAGCTGCTCCCCGCGTTCCAGCATGTAGCTGCGCAACGCGCCCGCAGCGGCGGCCATCAGCACATCGTTGACGGTACAGTCGCAGGCACGGCCTACTGCTTTCACATCTTCCAGGTCCAGCGGTTCGGCCCAGGCCACGCGCTTGCTCACGCCCAACTTGCCGCGCAGCAGCGTGGGCGGGTCGTCGGACAGCGACAGCGCGTGCAGCAATTCGCGGCCGATCTCGCCGCCCTCCTTCGCCAGCATGGTGGCCAGCGTTGGGTCCTGCATCATCTCCATACCCTTGCCGATCACCTTGCCGCCGATCTGCACGTAGCGATCGATGGCGCCGACACGTCGCACGACTTCCACGCCATCCTTCTTCAGCCACGCCGAGCGCAGGTCCTTGCCCGCATCCGGCTTGCGGCTGGTGTCGGTCAGCGAGAGCAACACCTGCACCAGGGCGATGCCATCGGCATAGCTGTGGTGGATGCGGGCCACGAGCGCGGAACCGGTGCCATAACGCTCGATCAGGTGGAACTGCCACAGCGGCTTGGTCTTGTCCAAGGGCGTGGAGGCCATCTGGCTGGTGAAGCGCTCCAGCGCCTTCTTCTCGGACTTCGGATCATGCCGCCCGGGCAGCGCGGACAGGCGCACATGCCAGTCCAGATCGAAGTCGGGATCGGTCACCCACGAAGCGCCTGCCGGCGTGTCGACCGCCTTCTGCAGGAAACGCGGATAGGCGAGGAAGCGCTTCCTGATGACCTGCTTCAACCGGTCGAGCGTCATCGGCTCATCGAACATCAGCACGCCGGTGATCATCATCGGATTGGTCGGACGACACATCCGCAACCAGGCGGTGTCCACCCGCGACATCGGCTCGCGACGCGGCTTTGCCGGCGCCTTCTTCGTGGCCATGCTTGCCCTCCTCTCCCGCGTCGAGTGAAGCACGCGGCCCCGAAAGGCGTCAACGCGGTTCAGTCGCCGGTCTTGCGGTAGGCGGCCAACGCGGCGTCGCGCCCTTCTGTGAGGTCGACCAGCGGCCGGCGCGGATAGCGCGGGGCGAGGCGTGAGAGGACATCCGGCTTCTCCCACGGAGAGAAGCGCAACGGAACCGGAACGCCGGAGAGTTCCGGCACCCAGCGAGCGATGTAGGTCCCGTTCGGATCGAACTTCGCCGCCTGCGTTACCGGGTTGAACACGCGGAAATACGGCGCGGCATCGGCACCTGTGCCTGCGGTCCACTGCCAACCTAGCGTGTTGTTGGCCAGGTCCGCATCCACCAGCGTGTCCCAGAACCAGCGTGCCCCGTGCAGCCAGTGATAGCGCAGGTGTTTGACCAGATAACTGGCCACGATCATCCGCACGCGATTGTGCATGTAGCCCGTCGCCCACAGCTCGCGCAGGCCCGCATCCACGATGGGCACGCCGGTGCGGCCCTGCTGCCAAGCAGCGAGCGCCTCGGGATCCGCTTCGGCCCATTCGAAATGCGCGAACCGGGGATTGAGGTTCTCCGTCGGTGTATGCGGGAAGTGGTGCAGCAGGTGGTAACCGAATTCGCGCCAACCCAGCTCGCGGATGTAGCCGTCCATGTCCGCGCTGTTTGCCGCGGTGCGTGCGCGTTCCAGGTGGGCGGTGATGCGCCAGGGTGCTATCTCGCCGAAATGCAGGTGCGGCGATAGCCTGGAGGTGCCGATGCGGTCCGGCCGGTCGCGGTCGGTACGGTAGCCGTTGAGCGCGCCCTCGACGAAGACCTCCAGCGCCTCGCGCGCACCGGCCTCGCCGGGTGTCCAGACCTCCCAGAACCCCGCATCCCAGCCCAGCGCCGGTGCCAGGCACCAAGCATCGAGCGGTTCGGCCGGCAAGCCAGTGTCGAACGCGGGCAGCGCCCCGGGTGCGTCCCAGGTCGCCGGTGCGCGCCACTGCGCGAGCGCCGACCGCCAGAACGGGGTGAACACCTTGTAGGGCCCGCCTTGCTGCGTGGCGAGATCCCAGGGTTCGAACAGCAGGCTGCCATTGAAACTCTCCACCCGCAGGCCGCGTTCGCGCAGCGCCTTCTTGAGGGCGGCGTCGCGCGGCTGGGTGGCCGGTTCGTACTTGCGGTTCCAGAACACCGCCTCGGCGCCGGTCTCCTCGAGCAAGGCATCCAGCACGGACGCGCTGGCGCCGCTGCGCAGCAGCAGGCGCGAACCGCGTGCGCGCAGGTCGGCGTCGAGCGCGGCCAGCGAGCGATGCAGCCACGCATCCGATGCGCCGCCCGGCGCCCACTCGCCTTCTTCCGTCGGCGCGCGAATGTAGACCGGGATCGGCGTATAGCCTTCGTCGAACGCGGCGCGGAACGCGGGATTGTCGTCCAGGCGCAGATCGTGCCGGAACCAGACCAGGGCGTGAGACATCGGCATGACCTGCGTGGAGTACGTTTTCTACGGATCGCGCGCTTCGTCGGATGCAGCGCCGCCGGTGTACTCGCGGGGGATGCGCTCGTTCAGGCCGGTCAGGATCTCGTAGGGAATCGTGCCGGCCGCCTGCGCGACGGCTTCGCAACGGATCGTCAATCCGTCCTGCTCACCGATCAGCACCACCTCGTCCTCGTTATACGCGGTGCCGTCGGCGCCCACGTCCACCATGAACTGGTCCATGCAGATGCGGCCGACGATGGGCCGGCGCACGCCACGCACCAGCACCTCGCCGCGCGAAGACAGCGCCCGCGGAAAGCCGTCGCCATAGCCAATCGGCACGGTGATCACGCGAGTATCGTGTGGCGCGGTCCACGTGGCGCCGTAACTGACGGTGCGACCGGCGCGCACGATCTTGAAATAGACCACCTGGGAGACAAGCGACAACGCGGGTCGAAGATCGATCGTGGCGCGGGACACCGGGTCCGGCAGCACGCCGTACAGCGCGATTCCGGGTCGCACCATGTCCAGCCAGGTGTCGGGGAAGTGCAGCACACCACCGGAGTTGGCCAGGTGCCGGATCGGCATCGGCGCGCCCAGGCGGTCGAAGTGCGCGCAGGCGATGAGGAAACGCTCACGCTGTTCAGCCGTCATCGGCGAGGCCGGATCGTCCGCGCAGGCCAGGTGCGAGTAGATGCCTTTCACGATGCAGTGCCGGGAAGCCACGGCGGCTTCGATGAAGGCCGCCGCGTTCTCGCTGTGCACGCCGATGCGCTCCATGCCGGTGTCCACCTTGAGGTGCACCACCGCCTTGCGTCCGATGGACTCTGCCGCCGCCTCGACCTGCCGCAGCTTGGCGATCGACGATACCGTCACTTCCAGGTCGTGGGCGAGGAACTGCGTCACCTGCGGCGCGTGGATGCCGCCCAACACGAGGATCGGCACCGTGATGCCGGCCCGGCGCAGCGCGATACCCTCTTCCACGAACGCGACGCCCAGTTGCTCGACGCCCTGCGCTTGCAGATGGCGCGCCACCGGCACGAGTCCGTGGCCATACGCATTCGCCTTCACGATGCCCATGACGGGCACGCCCACGTGCGCGCGGATCGCCCGTGCGTTGTGCGTCAGCGCACCGAGATCGACGCGGATGCGCGTGGGCCGGTCGTTGGCTTCGGGGCGCGTGTGCGGGACGGACAAGGCAGCTTCCACCGGAATATCCATGCGGCGATTGTAGCGTCCGGGCCTTGGCCCCCGTTCATGCCAGCACGGGAACGCGTGGGGTACGCTGGCGGCAGGTTCCAGGGATCGGCTCCGATGGCGCTACGCTCGAAGTCCACCGCGGTGATCGTCGTTGGCGTGATCGTGCTCGCGGCCGTCGGCGTCTGGCTCTGGACACGCACCGCCCACCGGGACGCCGCATCGATCATCGAGGGTCGGTCCCCTCCCCTGGCGACCATCCCATCGTCAATATCCGCCGGGCCGGCAGCTGCCAGCGATACAGCGGCCCTCCCGGCCGGCATGCACGACACCGCCAGAAACCCGATCGCGGCGACAGCCGATGCCAAACCCGACCTGTTGCCCGCACCGGCCATCGGACCGCATGCGGGTGCGCGTCCGCTGTCCGCAGAAGGCGAACGCAGGCTGGAGAAATTCCTGGCTGGGCTTCGGACCACCAGCACGGACGCGAACGATTACGAAACGTTGGGCCGTTCCGAACCCGCCGACCCCGATTGGTCGCCACGATTGGAGGCCCTGATCCGGCAGACGATCGAGCGCCATGCCCACGAGTTTGGGCGCCTGGAGATCGGACGGCCACGCTGCAGCAAGAGCCTGTGCATGCTGACGGCGGTAGCGACCACGCGGGATCCACAGGCATTGCCGCAGGCCGACTTCCAGCGCCTGATCTACACCTACATGATGCAGGAACCGTGGTTCCGCGCATCCTTCTTCGATGCCAGCACGACTGTGGCCGGCGATGCGACGGGTGATGTCTACGTGAGCTACTTCATCCGCAAGTAGCGGTCACTCGAAGCTGCCCACCGAATCGTGGGCCAGGTTGTCGAAGCGCGTGTACTCGCCGAAGAACCGCAGCTTGCACGAGCCGGTCGGGCCGGAGCGCTGCTTGCCGATGATGATCTCCGCCAGGCCTTTGTCCGGCGAGGTTTCCTTGTTGTAGTAGTCGTCGCGGTAGATGAAGACGATCATGTCCGCGTCCTGCTCGATTGCGCCGGATTCGCGCAGGTCGGCCATCACCGGGCGCTTGTCGGTACGCGTCTCCAGCGAGCGGTTGAGCTGCGAGAGCGCGATCACCGGCACGTTGAGCTCCTTCGCAAGGCCCTTCAGCGAACGCGAGATCTCGGAGATCTCGGTGGCGCGGTTCTCGCTGTTGCCGGGCACCGACATCAGCTGCAGGTAGTCGATGACGATCAGGCCCAGGTCGTGCTCGCGCTTGAGCCGGCGGGCCTTGGAACGCAGCACGTCCGGCGAGAGGCCCGGCGTATCGTCGATGAAGACCTTGGCCTGGTCCTTCAGGATGCGGATCGCGCTGGTGACGCGGCTCCAGTCTTCGTCTTCCAGCTGGCCGGTACGCAGGCGGGTGGCATTGATGCGGCCCACCGAGGAGATCAGGCGCATGGCCAGCTGGCCGGCCGACATTTCCATCGAGAAGACGGCCACCGCCTTCTTCGACTTGATGGCCGCGTACTCGGCGATGTTCAGCGCGAACGTGGTCTTGCCCATGGCAGGACGGGCGGCCAGGATCACCAGGTCGGTCGGCTGCAGGCCGGCCGTCATCATGTCGAACTCGGTGTAACCCGTCGGCAGGCCGGTAACGGTGCCACCACTCTCCGAACGGATGCGCAGGACCTCGAAGGCGTCCTTCAGCGCGTCGTTCATCGCCACGAAGTCGGTGCGGCCGCGGGCGCCCTGCTCGGCGATGGCGAACACCTTCTGCTCGGCGATCGCTAGCATCTCGTCGCTTTCCTTGCCCTCGGGCTGGAATGCGTCGTTGACGATCTCGGTGCCCACTTCGATCAGCTGGCGCATCACCGCCTTGTCGCGGACGATCTCGGCGTAAGCGGTGATGTTCGCGGCGGACGGCGTGGTGCTGGCCAGTTCGACCAGGTACGCGCCACCGGCCACCAGGTCGGTCTGGCCCTGGGATTCGAACCACTCGCCCAGCGTGACCGCGTCGAAGGGGCGGCTACGTTCCGCGAGCTCCGCGATCGCGCGGTAGATCAACTGGTGGTCGCGGCGGTAGAAATCGTTGGCCGTGAGCTTGTCGTTGATGCGGTCGTAGGCTTCCGGCGCGAGCATGAGCCCGCCCAGCACAGCCTGCTCCGCCTCGATGGAGTGCGGCGGCACGCGGAGCTGCTCGATGCGCGAATCGTGGGGATCCTGGCGGAAACCAGTGCGTGCGGACATGGGCGGTGCGAGCTCCTGCGGCACATGCGGGCGAACGCCCGCACGGCCGGACATGGTAGGCACTCCATGCCCAGGGGTGTTGCAGATAAGTGTGTGGATAACCGGTGGGCATCTCAGCACCTGAGACAGGCACCCGGCCCCACAAACAGAACGGGCGCCTTGCGGCGCCCGTCTGTCGGCATCACGGGGTGATTCAGGCTTCGGCCTGCACCACGACCTTGACGGTCGTCTGCACGTCGGCGTGCAGCTTCACGACGATGTCGTACTCGCCGATGTTGCGCAGGGCACCTTCGCCCATGATGACCTCGCTCTTCTCGAGCGGCAGGCCGGCGGCCGTGAAGGCGTCGGCGATGTCGCGCGGGCCGACCGAGCCGAACAGCTTGCCTTCGGTCGCGGCGTTGGCGGTGATCGTGACGCTCGCACCCTCGAGCTTGGCGGCGCGGCCTTCGGCCTCGTCGTGCACGGCCTTGGCCTTGGCTTCGTACTCGGCGCGCTTGGCTTCGAACTCGGCGACGTTGGCGGCGGTCGCCGGCACGGCCTTGCCCTGCGGCACGAGGTAGTTGCGGCCGTAGCCCGGCTTCACCTTGACCTTGTCGCCCAGGACGCCGAGGTTGGTGACTTTCTGCAGAAGAATCAATTCCATCGTGTATCTCCGATTCGTTAGCGGCCGGCGTGCGGCCGCAACTGGTTGCTGTCCGAATGGACGGGATTTGAAGCCAGGCGTGAGTGCGGAGGAGCGAGAAGTGAGGAAGAACACCCCTCAGCACTCACTCCTCGCGGCGAAGCCGCCACTCACTTCCCCGCTCAGACGTCGTGGTTGTCCGTGTACGGGATCAGCGCCAGGAAACGGGCGCGCTTGACCGCGGCGGACAGCTGGCGCTGGTAGCGCGACTTGGTGCCGGTGACGCGGCTCGGGACGATCTTGCCGTTCTCGGTCAGGTACTGGCGCAGGGTGTTGAGATCCTTGTAGTCGATCTCTTTCACGCCTTCGGCGGTGAACTTGCAGAACTTGCGGCGGCGGAAGAACTTGGACATGAGCAGGCTCCTTAGGCGGCTTCGGCGTTGTCGGAATCGGTCGAGGCTTCGTTGCCGGCCTCGTCGTCGTCACGGCGGCGGCGCTCGCCACGCTCGGGCTTGTCGCCCTTCTCGTCCTTGTTCTTCATGATCAGCGACTGCTCGGTGTCCGGGCCATCGCGCTTGATGACCAGGTTGCGCAGGACCGCATCGTTGAAGCGGAAGCTCTCGACGAGCTCGTTCAGCACGGCCTGGTCGGCCTCGATGTTGAGCAGCACGTAGTGGGCCTTCACCAGGTTCTGGATCGGGTACGCCAGCTGGCGGCGGCCCCAGTCTTCCAGACGGTGGATCTTGCCGTTGCCGCCTTCGATCAGCGCCTTGTAGCGCTCGATCATGGCCGGCACCTGCTCGCTCTGGTCCGGGTGGACCAGGAACACGACTTCATAGTGACGCATCGTTTTTACCTTTCGGATGTGGGCCCGGCGGGGTATTCCGCGGGCGGAACAGCCCCCCGAACGCCCTGGACGGACGCGGTGGGGCAAGGACCCGGATGCCTGACAGGCGGCCGAGAGCAGGAAAGTATGGCAGGTCAACCACTTAGGGGCAAGTCCTGCCCCGGAGTGGCTCAGGCGGCGTCCGCCGCGGTCGTGAAGCTCTCGCCGCAGCCGCATTCGGCGGCCGCGTTGGGGTTGCGGAAGGTGAACGTCTCCGACAAACCCTGCTTGGCGAAGTCGATCTCGGTCCCGTCCACCAGCGGCAGGCTGTCGGCATCCACGTAGATGCGCACGCCCTCGAACTCGAACACGGTGTCGCCCTCGCGCTGGTCCCGGGCCAGGTCAGCCACGTGGCCCCAGCCCGAACATCCAGTGCGGGTCACCCCGAAGCGCAAGCCGAGCGCACCCGGCGTCTGCGCGACGAAACGCTGCACGCGTTCGAGAGCGACGGGGGTGAGGGTGATGGCCATGGGGAACTCCTGCTGCGACGCGGTCGATTATAGCCGCGGGGGCGCCGTCGGCTGCGCGGCTCTTGTAAACTCCGCGTTCCATAGATATGTCTGTAACCGAAGGATTCAAGCCATGACGGTGGTGAGCGTCGAACATGCGCTGGCGGGCAAGCTCCCGGCCGGCGGCGAGGTCACGGTGCGCGGCTGGGTGCGCACGCGGCGCGACTCCAAGGCGGGACTGTCCTTCGTCAACGTCAGCGACGGTTCTTGCTTCGCGCCGATTCAGGTCGTGGCCCCCGACTCGCTGTCCAACTACGAATCCGAGATCAAACACCTGACCACCGGGTGTTCGGTGATCGCCACGGGGACGCTGGTGGCCTCCCAGGGTCAGGGCCAGAGCTTCGAGATTCAGGCCTCTTCGGTCGAGGTGGTCGGCTGGGTCGAGGATCCGCTCACCTACCCGATGCAGCCCAAACAGCATTCGCTGGAGTACCTGCGCGAGTTCGCCCACCTGCGCCCGCGCACCAACCTGTTCGGTGCGGTCACCCGCATCCGTCACTGCCTGGCCCAGGCCGTGCACCGGTTCTTCCACGAGCGCGGCTTCTACTGGATCAGCACGCCGATCATCACCACGTCCGACGCCGAGGGCGCCGGGCAGATGTTCCGTGTGTCCACGCTGGACCTGGCCAATCTGCCGCGCAACGGCAAGGGCGAGGTGGACTTCTCGCGCGACTTCTTCGGCAAGGAGACCTTCCTGACCGTGTCCGGCCAGCTGAACGTCGAGGCCTATTGCCTCAGCCTCAGCAAGGTGTACACCTTCGGCCCGACGTTTCGCGCCGAGAACAGCAACACCACTCGCCACTTGGCCGAGTTCTGGATGATCGAGCCGGAGATCGCCTTCGCCGACCTGACCGCCGACGCCGACTTGGCCGAGGATTTCCTCAAGTACCTGTTCCGTACGGTGCTGTCCGAGCGCGCCGACGACATGGCGTTCATCGCCGAACGCGTGCAGAAAGACGCGATCACCCGCCTCGAGTCATTCATCAATGCACCGTTCGAGCGGATCGACTACACCGATGCGATCGGCATGCTGCAGAAGTCGGGCAAGAAGTTCGACTTCCCGGTCGAATGGGGCCTGGACCTGCAGACCGAGCACGAGCGCTGGCTGACCGAGGAGCACGTCGGTCGTCCGGTGGTGGTGATGAACTACCCCGAGCACATCAAGGCCTTCTACATGCGCCTGAACGATGATGGCCGCACGGTCGCGGCGATGGACGTGCTGGCGCCCGGCATCGGCGAGATCATCGGCGGCAGCCAGCGCGAAGAACGCCTGGACGTGCTCGACGCGCGCATGGCGCAGTTCGGCCTGGACCCCGAGCACTACCAGTGGTACCGCGACTTCCGCCGCTACGGCGGCGTGCCGCACGCCGGCTTCGGCCTGGGCTTCGAGCGCCTGGTGGTTTACGTCTGCGGCCTGGCCAACATCCGCGACGCGATCGCCTATCCGCGCGCGCCGGGCACCGCGGAGTTCTGATGATCCTGTTCTTCGCGCTGTGCTTCGTCGGCGTGGCGATCGCCGGGTTCTGCGCCTTCGTCATCTTCTGGCCCCTCACCCTGGTCCACGTCCGCGACCGCCACGGTGCGCTCGGCGTGCAGTGGGGCGAGGGCGCATTCCTCAAGCCTGCCGCCTTGCGCTGGCTGCTCGGCGGAGGTTATCGGGCCATTCCCGACCCTTCGCTGTCGGGTCTGGCGACACCGGCGCGGATCTCGCTGTGCGTGATCCTGTTCGGCCTGGCGATGGCGGGGATGCTCTGGCTGTGGGCGGAGGCGCTGGCATGAATCCTTTCCTGCGCGAAGACTGGTACCTGGCCTCGCTCGGCCGCACCCTGATCTGGGCACGTCTGCGCGTGCTCGACGCGGGCACGGCCGAAGTGCTGGACAGCGACGGCAACACCCTGCCCTACGACAGCGAAGACAGCGCGCGCGCGGCGCTGTTCGACGCGGAATTCGTGGCCTTCGATGGGCTGGACGAAGACGACGCGCTGGCACGCGGTTTCGCTTTGAGCGACATCGCGCCGCCGCAGGGCGACGACGATGCGGCGCTCGTGCCGCAGATGGTGCGGTCGCTGGGCGCGCGCGCCTGAGGCCCGCGTGTACACGCCGCGCGCGTTCGCCGAAACCGATCTCGCCGCGCTCGACGGGCTGATCACGCGCGACGCGTTCGTCACCCTCGTCACCGTCGCGGACGGGCTGCCCGTCGTGAGCCACCTGCCGGTGCTGTATGCGCGCGATGGCGGACACGTCGTCCTCGAAGGCCACTGGGCCAAGCCCAATCTGCAAGCGCGTCATGCCGGTCCGGCCCTGGTCATCGTGCATGGCCCACACGCCTACATTTCGCCCGGCTGGTACGTGGACAAGGAAGAAGCCGCGCGTGTGCCGACCTGGAACTATGCGGTCGCCCACCTGCATGGCGCGCTGGAGACCACCGACGACGCGGCCGCTCTGGCCTCCATCGTCGACCGCCTCAGTCACGTGAACGAGGCGAAGGCAGGCAACGACTGGCGTTTCGAACACGATCGCGAGGACCACGTGCGCCAGTTGCGCGGCATCGTGGGATTCCGCTTCGTCGCCGAACGCGTCGAGCTGAAGTTCAAGCTCAGCCAGAACCATCCCGCCGCGAACGTCCAGGGTGCCGCCGATGCACTGCAGCGGCTGGGTGGCGAAGGCAACGTCGAGATCGCGGCACTGATGCGCGACCGGCTGGGCCGCCGGCCGGCCTGACCTCTCGGCGATCACCTGTGGATCGGTACACTCGACGCATCCCGACTCCCGGAACCTCGCATGGACCTCAACCTCGCCGGCCGCCACGCGCTGGTGTGCGGCGCCTCCGAAGGCATCGGCCGCGCCGCCGCGTTCGAACTCGCGCTGCTCGGCGCCGACGTCACCGTCCTGGCCCGCCGCGCCACCGTGCTGGCGGACGTGGTGGCTTCCCTGCCCCTCGTTACGGAAGGCCAACGGCACGGTGCAATCGCGCAAGACGTGGCCAATACCGCGGCACTCGCTGCTGCCGTCGGCGCCGCGCTGGTGGATCATTCCGTCCATATCCTGATCAACAACACCGGCGGCCCACCCGGCGGCCGCGCGCTTGATGCCGACGCCGACGACTATCTCTCGGCCTTCCAGCGCCACCTGCTGGCCAACCAGGCGCTCGCACAGGCCGTCGTGCCCGGCATGCGCCAGGCCCGCTGGGGCCGCATCATCAACGTGGTCTCCACGTCGGTGAAGGAACCCATCGCCAACCTCGGCGTGTCCAACACCGTCCGCGGCGCGGTGGCGAGTTGGGCCAAGACGCTGTCGAAAGAACTGGGCGCCGACGGCATCACCGTCAACAACGTGCTGCCCGGCTATACGCGCACCCAGCGGCTGGAGCAGATCCTGCGCGACCGGGTGCAGGCGACCGGCAAGGACGAAGCCGCCGTCAGCGCAGCGATGCTGGCATCGGTGCCGGCCGGCCGCTTCGCCGACGCGCATGAAGTGGCGGCGGCGATCGCCTTCCTGGCCACGCCCGCGGCCGGCTATGTCAACGGTGTCAGCCTGGCCGTCGACGGCGGCCGCATGCAGTCGCTGTGATCCCGTCCCGGGGGGCTTGCCAGCCGGGTTAAGCTAATGGCCATGGAACGCTACGGCCACTTCATCGATGGCGAACCGCGCCCCGGTGGCGCCTGGCGTCCTGTCTTCGAGCCGGCCTTGGCCGAGGTCTATGCCGAAGTCGCTGACGGCAGCGAAAGCGACGTGTTGCAGGCCATCGATGCTGCCGAAGCGGCCTTTCCCGCCTGGGGCGCCCTGCCGCCCACCGCACGGGCGCGCTGGCTGGAACGACTGGCCGGTGCGTTGGAAACGCGAATGGCTGTGTTCGCCGCAGCGGAATCGCGCGACGCCGGCAAACCGCTGGCGCTGGCGCGCGACATCGAGATTCCCCGCGCAGTGGCCAATCTGCGCTTCTTCGCGCATGCGGCCACGCAGTTCGCCAGCGAGTCGCACCATGGCGAGGCGGGCCTCAACTACACCCTGCGCGCACCGCTGGGCGTGGTGGCCGCGATCTCGCCTTGGAACCTTCCTCTTTACCTCTTCACCTGGAAGATCGCCCCCGCACTTGCCGCCGGCAACACGGTGGTCGCCAAACCGTCGGAGATCACCCCGGCGACCGCGACGATGCTGGGTGCGCTGGCCGCAGAGATCGGCCTGCCGCGCGGCGTGCTGAACATCGTGCATGGCAGTGGACACGCCGTGGGCGAGCCGCTCGTGCTGCACCCGGCGGTGAAGGCCGTGTCGTTCACCGGCAGCACGGCGGTCGGGCGACGCATCGCCGGGCTCGCCGGCCCGCAGTTGAAAAAGGTGTCGCTGGAACTGGGCGGCAAGAACGCTACGCTCGTGTTCGCCAACAGTGACTGGCGCGCGCATCTGGACACCCTGCTCCGCTCAGCGTTCCAGAATGCGGGCCAGATTTGCCTGTGTGGCTCGCGCCTGCTCGTGCAGCAGGCGATCTACGAGGAGTTCCGCGATGCGCTGGTCGACCGCGCGCGCACTTTGCAGGCGGGACCTCTCGACGATCCGGGCACCCGCCTCGGTGCAATGGTGTCGCAGGCGCACTTTGAAAAGGTGCTGGGGTGCATTGCCCGTGCCCGCGTCGAAGGCGGCCGTGTGCTCACCGGCGGGCATGCGCTGGAACGGCCGGGCTGGTTCATCGCGCCCACCGTCATCGAAGGTCTGGGGCCGGAAGCGGCGACCAACCGGGAGGAGATCTTCGGGCCGGTCGTCACCCTGCAGCCGTTTGAAGACGAGGCGCATGCAATGTCGCTGGCTAATGCCGGCGAATACGGCTTGGCGGCGACTGTCTGGACGCGCGACCTGGACCGCGCACACCGCCTGGCCGCGCAGCTGCGCGCCGGCATCGTCTGGATCAATACCTGGATGACCCGCGACTTGCGCACGCCGTTCGGCGGCACCGGCTCGTCGGGCCTGGGCCGCGAGGGCGGCCTGGAGGCCATGCGTTTCTTCACTGAACCTAAGAACATCTGCGTGGCGTTACGCTAAGGACAACACCGAATGCCTGAACTTTCCGAACTCGAACAGTTGCTGCAAAACAACCGCGATTGGGCCGCCCGCATCAAGCAGGAGGATCCCGGCTTCTTCAAGCGGCTCTCGCAGCAGCAGTCCCCGCGCTATCTGTGGATCGGTTGCTCCGATTCGCGCGTACCGGCCAACCAGATCCTGGGCCTGGATCCTGGCGAAGTCTTCGTCCACCGCAACATCGCCAACGTGATGTCGCATGGCGACCTCAATGCGTTGTCGGTAGTGCAGTTCGCCGTGGACATCCTGAAGGTCGAACATATCCTGCTGGTGGGCCACTACGGCTGCGGCGGCGTACACGCGGCGATGACCGGCCTGCGCGTGGGCCTGGCCGACAACTGGCTGCGCCACGTGGCAGACGTGGCGATGAAGCACGCGGACCTGCTGGAGCAGGTCGATACCGAATCCCTGCGCCACGCACGCCTGTGCGAGCTCAACGTGATCGAACAGGTGTTCAACGTCTGCCAGACCACCGTCGTCCAGGACGCGTGGGCGCGTGGGCAGCCACTGGCGATCCACGGCTGGGTGTACAGCCTGTTCGACGGCCGCGTTCGCGAACTGGGCATGGACGTGACCTCAGCGGACGAGCTGCAGCCCGCCTACCAGCGCGCCCTCGCGGGCGTACCGCCGCAGGGCAAATGCGATGAGTGACATCGTCCAGGCGGGCGACGCCCCTAAGCCGGTCGGCCACTACCCGCACGCGCGGCGCGTCGGCGACCTGCTGTTCCTGTCCGGCATCGGCCCGCGCGACCCGGCGAGCAACGCCATCGTCGGTAATGTGCATGACGCCGATGGACGGCTGATCAGCTACGACATCGATGCGCAGTGCCGTGCCGTTTTCAACAATGTGCGCGCGGTCCTGAAGGCCAGCGGCGCACATTGGGAAGACCTGGTGGACGTCACCGTGTATCTCACCGACATGACGCACGATTTCAAGGCGTACAACCGGGTATGGGCGGAGTATTTTCCCGATGCCGCTTCCGCGCCCTGCCGCACCACGGTCGGCATCACCGCTCTGCCCACACCCATCGCCATCGAACTCAAGTGCGTCGCGCACCTGCCGGAGCGTCGCTGACATGCTGCCCCACCCGCTCAACCTGCAGGCCTGGATCGAAGAGCACCGCCACCTGCTGAAGCCGCCTGTCGGCAACAAGGTCATCTATGCCGGCGACTTCATCGTCATGGTGGTGGGCGGACCCAACCAGCGCACCGACTACCACTACGACGAAGGCCCGGAGTGGTTCTACCAGCTGGAGGGCGAGATGGTCCTGCGCATCCAGGAGGACGGCGCTCCACGCGATATCCCAATCCGGGCCGGCGAGATTTTCCTGCTCCCTCCGCGCGTGCCGCATTCCCCGCAGCGCATGCCCGACTCCGTCGGTCTGGTGATCGAACGCAAGCGCCTCCCGCACGAGGACGACGGCCTGCTGTGGTTCTGCGAACGCTGCAACGCGAAGGTCTACGAGGAATACTTCCACCTCAATGACATCGAACAGGATTTTTTCAGGGTGTTCGAAGCCTTCTACCGCAACGACGACCTGCGCACCTGCAAGGCCTGCGGGCACCTGAACCCCCGGCCCAGCCGCTACGAAATGCAAGCGGACTCTCAAGCCGACATCACCTGAATTCTCAAGGAGAGAGATCACTCACATGCGCATCTTCCCGCAGTTGCTCGCTGCCTCCTTTGTCCTATCCGCGGCAGCACCAACGCACGCACAGAACCCCGAGCTTGTCGCGCTCTACCAAGCGGACCAGGCAGCCCGCTCCAATCCCGCGAGCATCGATTGGGACGCCCTTGCTCCCGAAGACAAGAAGCGGCGCGAACGCGTACTCGATATCCTGCGCGCAGGTGCGGTGAAGACGGCCGCCGATTACCATCGTGCGGCGATGGTGTTCCAGCACGGCGAAAGCCTGGAAGACATCCGTTTGGCCCACGCACTGTCGACCATCGCGATGTCCCTGGCGCCTGATGAGAAGCAGTACCGATGGCTGACCGCGGCTTCCTGGGACAGAATCATGACCACGCAGTTGCAGCCACAGTGGTATGGAACTCAGTTCCAGTCCGACGATAAGGGCATGTTTCTCTATCCCCTGGAAGAAGGCGCTGTGAGCGACGATGAACGCAGGGCCATGCAGGTCCCGACGCTGGCGGAGGCGCGCGCGCAGCTACTCGAGATGGGCAGGATGCATGGGCAATCGGTGAATCCGGAGCCGCCTACCATTGAGCAACTCCGGAAAGCGCGGCAGGAAACGGTGCAGCAAGGACAGAGCGGCAGGTGATGACCTCTCTCCTGGCTCGACCACCCTCGTTTTTCACTACGTCGACGCGCTGGAGCCTGATGCCCATGCATACTGCCGACAACGCAGCGATGGGCTTGGTGGGCCCGTCGAACAAGGCTGGAAGGTCCTGCCGCGAGATCCGGGTCGTGACCACCATTCGACTTACATATCGCACTGCGACCGCCGTCCTACTTCTGGCCACGGCGGCGGCTTCGTCTGCGCAGCCGATGTCCGGAGCGGCCAAGTCGGCGCCCGCGGTGATCCTCGCAGGCCATCTGATCGCCGAACCCGGCGAGCCGACACTGGGGCCGCACACGTTGCTGGTCCGAGACGGCCGCATCGAGAAGGTGGTGGCCGGGCTACAGCGCGAGCTGAGTCCGGGTGCTCGGATCGTCGATCTCAGCGACGCCCATGTATTGCCCGGGCTCATTGACGCGCATATGCATCTGGCCATCGACATGCACGCGGACACGCCCACCAGCACGTCGGAGTCGCGGCTCGCCCTGTCGACGGCAGGGTATGCGCGCCGCCTGCTGCGCGCCGGCGTGACCACCGTGCGCGACGTGGGCGACAACGGGGGCGTGGTCTATGCCGTCCGCGATGCGATCAATGCCGGATTGATCGAAGGGCCCCGGATACTCGCCGCGGGACGCGTGGTCTCGCGCACCGGCGGCCATGGCGCGAAGCGTCCCTCCGCCGTCGAGCTCCCGTTCGTTCCCGCTTCGTGCGATGGCGCCGAATCGTGCCGTCGGGTGGTACGGGAGAACATTGAAGCAGGCGCGGACTGGATCAAGATCACCGTCTCCGGCTCCGGCAGGGAGGCCGGTGGTCGCCCCGACGCCCAGCCGAATCTGTTCGATGACGAAGTGGAAAGCGCCATCGCTGCGGCGCGCCAGGCCGCGCGACCGGTCGCGGCGCATGCTCACAGCACGGCCGCCATCAACCTTGCGCTGCGCGCCGGTGCGCGCACCATCGAACACGGCACCTACTTCGACGATGCCTCGGTCACCCTGTTCAAGCGAAAGCAGGCGTATCTGGTGCCGACGGCGTTCGTCGCCGATTACGTGGGCTCCCGGCTCGACATGTTCGCCGGCGGCCGCGATGGCCGTTCGCAGGATGATCTGCGCCAATGGGTCGAGGCGGCCAAGGCCGGACCCGGGCGCGCCTGGCGGGCCGGGGTGCCGTTGGCGCTCGGCACGGATGGCGGGCCCAGTTTCGACGTCACCGCTACCGCGCGCGAAGTGGCGCTGTATGTGGCCTCCGGCGTCCCCGCGCCGGCCGCACTGCGCGCCGCCACGGCAGGCAATGCGGACGCACTGGCGGTGGGCAACACATTGGGACGGCTTCGTGCCGGCGCGGGCGCCGACATCATCGCGGTGCCCGGGGATCCGCAGAGGGATGCAGCGCAGCTCTTGGATGTCCGTATGGTGATGAAGGACGGACACGTCGTGTGCCTGGACGATTGCGGCGATGCAGCGTCGCCAGCCGGTGAACCGGCGAAGTAGACTCGCGGCATGCTGAAGATCGATACCCACGCGCATTTCCTGCCCCGCGACTGGCCAGACCTGGCCACGAAGTACGGAGACGTGCGGTTTCCCGTCATCCACCACGGCGACGACGGCCGCCATCGTATCTACAAGGACGGCAAGTTCTTCCGCGAGATCTGGCCCAAGACCTGGGATCCGGAGGAGCGCGTCGCCGACTACGCGCGTTTCGGCGTGCAGGTGCAGGTCATCAGCACCGTGCCGGTGATGTTCAGTTACTGGGCCAAGCCGCACCACGCGCTGGAGCTGCACCAGGCGCTCAACGACCACACCGCCGCCGCCTGCCGCGACTACCCGCGCCACTACGCGGGCATCGGCACGGTGCCGCTGCAGTCGCCGCGCTTGGCCGTGCAGGAACTGGAACGCTGCATGGACCAGCTCGGCCTGCAGGGCGTGCAGATCGGCAGCCACGTCAACGACTGGAACCTGGACGCACCCGAGTTGTTCGAGTTCTTCCAGGCCGCGAGCGAGCTCGGTGCCGCGATCCTCGTGCACCCCTGGGACATGATGGGGGCCGCGTCGATGCCGAAGTACTGGCTGCCGTGGCTGGTCGGCATGCCGGCCGAACAATCGCGCGCGGCATGCTGCCTGATCTTCGGTGGCGTGCTGGAGCGCCTGCCCGAACTGAAAGTCTGTTTCGCCCACGGCGGCGGCAGCTTTCCCTACACCATCGGCCGCATCGAGCATGGCTTCAACATGCGGCCGGACCTGGTCGCGACCGACAACCCGCGCAACCCGCGCGACTACCTGGGCCGGGTGTATTTCGATTCCTGGGTCGCCGATCCCCGGGCGCTGCGCTACCTGCTGGACACGGTCGGCCACGAGCGGGTCATGCTGGGCACCGACTATCCCTTCCCGTTGGGCGAACAGGAACCCGGCGCCGGCATCGCCGCGCTCGGGCTCGACGACGGGCAACAGGCCCGCCTGTACCACGGCACTGCGCTGGAATGGCTGGGCCTGCCGGCATCGAGGTTCCTGTGACCCCACCTGTGGGAGCGACGTAAGTCGCGATTGACCATCCACGGTAAAGCTTCTTCGCGACTTACGTCGCTCCCACAACAACCTCTCCAATCCATCTCAGCCTTCATGACCGACCCGCTGTCCCGCACCCACATCATCGCCCTGGACGCTGCCGATCCGCTGCGCCCGCTCCGCAACGAGTTCCTGATCCCGCGCCACAAGCACAACGACCAGATCTATTTCTGCGGCAACTCGCTGGGCCTGCAGCCCAAGGGCGCGCGCGGCTACGTCAACGAAGTGCTGGACAAGTGGGCCAACGAAGCCGTGGAAGGCCACTTCACCGGCAATGCGCAGTGGATGACCTACCACGAGCTGGTCCGCGAGCCGCTGGCGCGCGTGGTCGGCGCCGAGCCGGCCGAGGTGGTCGCGATGAACACGCTGACCACCAACCTGCACCTGATGATGGTCAGCTTCTATCGCCCCACGGCGGAGCGGCCGGCGATCCTGATGGAAGCGGGCGCGTTTCCATCCGACCGGCACGCGATGGAGTCGCAGGTGCGCTTCCATGGGTTCGATCCCGCCACCGATCTGATCGAAGTGGAGCCGGACCAGCCCGACGGCACGTTGTCGATGGCGGCAATCGAGCGCGCCATCGCCGAGCATGGCCCGCGCCTGGCGCTGGTGCTGTGGCCCGGCATTCAGTACCGCACCGGCCAGGCGTTCGAGCTGTCCGAGATCGCGCGGCTCGGTCACGCGCAGGGAGCCGTCGTCGGCTTCGACCTCGCGCATGCGGTCGGTAACCTGCCGCTGCGCTTGCATGACAGCGACGTGGATTTCGCGGTCTGGTGCCACTACAAGTACCTCAACTCCGGCCCTGGCGCGGTGGCCGGCTGCTTCGTGCATGCACGCCACGCCCATACCGACCGACCGCGCTTCGCGGGCTGGTGGGGCCACGAAAAGGAAACCCGCTTCCGCATGGCGCCCGAGTTCGTACCCACCCCGGGCGCCGAAGGTTGGCAGCTCAGCAACCCACCCATCCTCGGACTGGCGCCCCTTCGCGCCTCGCTCGAGCTTTTCGAGAAAGCGGGTGGCATGGAGGCGATCCGCGCCAAATCCCTGAAGATTACCGGGCTGCTCGAAGCCCTGATCCGGGCGCGGCTGTCCGACGTGCTGCAGATCATCACGCCTGCCGACCCGACGCAGCGCGGCGCCCAGTTGTCGCTGCGCGTGATCGGCGGCCGTGAGCGCGGTCGCGAGTTGTTCGAATACCTGCTGTCGGTCGGTACCGTCGGCGACTGGCGCGAACCGGACGTGATCCGCATCTCGCCTGTCCCCCTGTATAACCGCTACATGGACGTCCATCGCTTCATCGAGGAAGTCGAGACGTGGCGGGGGTTCTGATCCGGAGGAATGGCCTTGGGCGCTGAAGGCACGCGGCACATCACCCTCATCGGCGCCGGGCTGGCCGGCGCCCTGCTGGCCACGCTTATGGCGCGCGCGGGCTGGCGCGTCGACGTGTACGAGAAGCGCGGCGATCCGCGGATAAAAGGCTACGAGGGCGGCCGCTCGATCAACCTCGCGCTGGCCGAGCGCGGCCGGCACGCGCTGCGGATGGCCGACGCCGATACCGCGGTGATGCGTCAGGCGGTGATGATGCGCGGCCGCATGGTGCATGCCCTGGACGGTCGCCAGCAGCTGCAGCGCTACGGCCGCGACGATTCCGAGGTGATCTGGTCGATCCATCGCGGCGACCTCAACATCACCCTGCTCGACCTTGCCGAGCAAGCAGGTGCCACACTGCACTTCCACCACCGGCTGGAGCGCGTCGACTTCGACGCGTCGATAGCCGAGTTCGTCGACGACCGCGACGGCCGCCGGATCGGTGCCGCGTTCTCGGCTCTGGTCGGCGCCGATGGCGCGGGCTCGGCACTGCGCGCAACGATGCAGGCGCGGGAGGATCTGGGCGAGCGTACCGAGTTTCTCGACCACGCCTACAAGGAACTGGAAATCCCACCGGCAGCGGACGGCGGGTTCATCATGGAACCGAACGCGCTGCACATCTGGCCCCGCGGCCACTACATGTGCATCGCGCTGCCCAACGACGAGCGCACCTTCACGGTCACCCTGTTCCTGCCGAACGACGGCGATCCGAGTTTCGCCAGCGTGCGCACGGGCGCGGAAGCGAAGGCGCTGTTCCTGCGCGACTTCCCCGACGCCGTGCCGCTGATTCCCGATCTGGAACAGGACTGGGAGGCCAATCCGGTCGGCCTGCTCGCCACGCTGTACCTGGACCGGTGGCACTTGGGCGGCCAGGCGGTATTGCTCGGCGATGCCGCGCACGCGATGGTGCCGTTCCACGGGCAAGGCATGAACTGCGCCTTCGAGGACTGCGTCGCGCTGGCGCGCCACCTGCAGGGCAACGAGGATCGCGCCGCCGCCTTCGCCGCCTTCGAGGCCGAACGCAAGCCGAACGCGCTCGCGATCCAGGAGATGGCGCTGGAGAATTACGTCGAAATGCGCGACAAGGTCGACGACCGCGGCTTCCTGCTCCAGCGCGAACTCGAACTGGCCTTGCAGCAGCGACACCCTGGCCGCTTCGTGCCCCATTACACGATGGTGAGCTTCATGCGGATTCCCTACGCCCTGGCCCAGCATCGGAGCGAACTCCAGCGTTCGTTGCTGGTGCGCCACACCGCCGGACGCGCCGGTATCGACCAGGTGGATTGGGCGGCCGTCGATGCCGACGTGTTGGCCACCCTGCCCCCGCTGGAAGACCCCGCGGCGTGAGCGCGAGCTTCCTCTTCTACGACCTCGAGACCTTCGGCGCCGACCCGCGCCGTAGCCGCGTGGCCCAGTTCGCAGCGGTGCGTACCACGCCGGCGCTGGACGTGGTGGAAGAGCCCATCAGCTTCTTCGTGCAGCCGGCCGACGACCTGCTGCCTTCCCCGGTCGCCACGCTGATCACCGGCATCACGCCACAGCGCGCCCTGCGCGAAGGCGTCAACGAAGCCGAAGCCTTCGCCCGGATCGCCGACGAGATGGGCCGACCGGAGACATGCACGCTGGGTTACAACAGCCTGCGCTTCGACGACGAGTTCGTCCGCCACGGCCTGTTCCGCAACTTCCACGAGCCCTACGAGCGAGAATGGCGCGGCGGCAATTCGCGCTGGGACCTGCTGGACGTCATGCGCCTGATGCACGCGCTGCGCCCGGACGGCATCGCGTGGCCTCGGCGCGAAGATGGCGCCACGTCCTTCAAGCTGGAACACCTGGCGTTGGCGAACCGCGTCCGCGATGGCGATGCGCATGAGGCGTTGTCGGACGTGCTCGCCACCCTCGGCCTCGCCCGACTGATGCGCCAGGCGCAGCCGCGCCTCTGGGACTACGCCCTGCAACTGCGCGACAAGCGTTTCGCCGCGCGGCTGCTGGACACCACCGCGATGCAGCCGGTCCTGCACGTGTCCCAGCGCTATCCCGCCAGCCGCCTGTGCGCCGCGCCGGTCCTGCC
Organism: Pseudoxanthomonas sp. G3; assembly: GCF_057654715.1. Classification (NCBI taxonomy): domain Bacteria; kingdom Pseudomonadati; phylum Pseudomonadota; class Gammaproteobacteria; order Lysobacterales; family Lysobacteraceae; genus Pseudoxanthomonas; species Pseudoxanthomonas sp. G3. The sequence goes on along the minus strand of NZ_CM172805.1, from coordinate 1,865,949 downwards.
GCTCGCCCGGCACCCGCGCTTCGACAGCCGCGTGATCGTGTTCGATCTGGACAGCGATCCTGCGCCACTGCTGGCCATGTCGCCGACCGACATTGCCGACCGGCTCTACACGCCGGTCAGCGATCTCCCGGAGGGCGAGCAGCGCATTCCGCTGAAAGAGGTCCACCTCAACAAGGCGCCCGCCCTGGTGGCCTGGGCGCACTTGCGCCCCGACGACCTGCAACGGCTCGGCGTCGAGGCGGATCGCATCGCACGCCACGCGGACACCCTGCGGCATGCCGGTCCCGACCTGGCCGAGAAGGTACGCCAGGTATTCGCGGCGGCGCAGGATTTCGCGCCGGGCGATGTCGACGGCTCGCTCTACGACGGCTTCCTTGCAGACGCCGACAAGCGACGCTTCACGGACGTGCGCACCACCCCGCCCGCCCTGCTCGGGCAGCGGGACTTCGGCTTTCGCGATCCGCGCCTGCCCGAACTCCTGTTCCGCTACCGCGCACGCAACTGGCCGGGCACGCTGGATGCAACCGAGCGCGCGCGCTGGGACGACTATCGCCGACTGCGCCTGCAGACGGAGAGTGGCCTGTCGGAGCTGAGCTTTGCCGCATTCGACCAGGAACTTGCGACGCTGCGCGCGGCCCATGCCGGCGATGCTCCTCGCCTGGCGCTGCTCGACCACCTGCAACAATGGCGCAGCGACCTGGGTGAAACGCTCTGAGAGGCCGCCCGCAGACACCGGGGTGCATCGAGGGCAACGTTGTCGGCCATTTGACGCCGTCCTGACTACAATCGGTCCATGGCTACCTACTTTTCAGACGCCAGCTTCAAGTTCCTGCGCGGACTGGCGCGACACAACGACAAGACCTGGTTCAACGCGCACAAGGCCCAGTACGAGGAGCATGTGCGACAGCCGTTCCTCCGCCTGCTGACCGACCTGCAGCCCGACCTGGCGGCGGTCAGCCTGCATTTCCGGTCGGACCCCAAGACGGTCGGCGGTTCGCTGTTCCGGATCTACCGCGATGCGCGCTTTTCCAACGACAAGTCACCGTACAAGTCCTGGCAGGGCGCGCGCCTGTTCCACGAGCGCCACAAGCAGGTGCCCGCACCGTCGTTCTACCTGCACCTGCAGCCGGGCGAATGCTTTGTCGGCGCCGGGCTGTGGCATCCGGAACCGGATACCCAGCGTCGCGTGCGGCAGTTCATCCTCGACAACCCGGGCAGTTGGAAGAAGGCCGCCCACGAGACCGCCTTCCGGCGCAAGTTCGAGTTCGAGGAAAGCGAGAAGCTGGTGCGGGCACCGCGCGGGTTTCCCGCCGACTTTGAGTTCATCGAGGATCTCAAGCATCGCAACTTCGTCTTCTGGCGGTCGCTGGACGATGCGACCATGACCGGGCCGAGGCTGCGACAGACCGTGGCCGGCGACCTGAAGGCCCTCGGGCCGTTCGTCGACTACCTTTGTGCGGCGTTGGATCTGGAGTTCTGAGCGGGAGGCGTTACCCATGAAGAAGTCGCTCGTGATCGGACTGCTGCTGGCCGCCGTCCTTGGCCTGGCCGCCTACGTCGCCGCTGGACCGTACCTGGCCATCCATGGCATCCGCACGGCCCTGGCCGAGCAGGACACGGGTCGACTGCAGAAACACGTCGACTTTGCCGCGTTGCGGGTGAATCTGCGGGCCCAGGTGGAGGACGCGCTGGCACGACGCGCGGGTACCGACGTCGCGTCCAGCCTGTTCGGCGCCGCCGCGCTTTCGATCGCGAACAGCCTGCTCGGCCGCGGCGTGGACACCCTGGTCACGCCGATGGGCATCGCCGCGGTCCTGGAAGGCCGTGCGACGTGGAAGCGCGCCGTCGGCGAGACCGTGGGCGGAGACACGTACGCGCCCGCTGTACCGGCCGATCCGCTGAAAGAGGCCACCCACCGGTACGAATCGCTGTCGCGGTTCACCGCCACCATCCACGACGCCGACGGCGATCCGCTCGTGTTCGTGTTCACCCGCCAGGGAGTGCGCTGGCGGCTTACCGACATTCGACTGCCGCTGTAGCGCGGATTCCCCGGGCGTCAGGGATTGGCCACACCGTGCGGTACGTGGCCGGCGGCAACGTGCTGGCGGGCGCTGTCGATGTTGTGCTGGGAGTCGTCGAAGAAGATGTCGGCACCGAACGCCTCCAGAAACGGCCCCTTGTGGCGCCCACCAAGGAACAGTGCCTCGTCCAGGCGCACGCCCCACTCGCGCAGCGTGCGGATTACCCGCTCGTGCGCAGGCGCCGAGCGCGCCGTCACCAGTGCCGTGCGGATGGGCGAACGCTCGTCCGCCGGAAACACCTGCTGCAACTGATGCAGCGCTGACAGGAAGTTGCGGAACGGGCCACCAGACAGCGGTTCGCGTGCGCGCGCCTGCTCGTGCTTGCCGAAGGCCTCCACGCCTTGCTCGCGCGAGATCCGTTCGCTTTCGTCGCCGAAGATCACCGCGTCGCCGTCGAACGCGATCCGCAGTTGGTGCTCGTGGCGCTGCTGCTGGGGCGCGCTGGCCGGCAGGATGGTCGCGGCGGCGATGCCGTGCTCCAGCGAGCGGCGCACCGATTCCGGATTGGCCGACAGGAACAGGTCCGTGCCGAACGGCTTGACGTACGGCCAGGTCGCCTCGCCTGCGGTGAACGTGGCGCGCACGATGCCCAGGCCGTAATGCTGGATCGAGTTGAAGATGCGCAAGCCGGTATCGGCGGAGTTCCGCGACAGCAGGATCACCTCCACCCTGGGCGTATCGACGGGAGCGCCGACGTTGAGCCCCAGCAACTTGCGCACGACCGGAAACGCGATGCCAGGCGCAAGCAGGTCGTCCTCGTGGGCGCGCTGGTAATCGCTGTAGGCCTCGACGCCCTCGCGCTCGTAAAGTGCATGGCTCTCTTCCAGGTCGAAGAGCGCACGCGAGGTGACGGCGACGGTCAGCAGTCGGGGAGTGTTGTCGGGCATGCGCACAGTATCCGCCATCCGTACGCCCTGCGTGAGACGCTAGCTGCCCGGTGGCGCCGCGATGCGCACCTGGGCGGGCGGGCCGCGCCGGTTGTCCGGCGTGACCGCTCGCACTTCCACCACCAGATCGATGGGCCGCTGCTCCGCTGGCGGGCCGTCCTGCCAGAGAAAGACGAACTCGCTGCGGCGCCCGTCCACCCGTCCGGTCACCGGCGTCTTCGGAAAGATCGACCAGCGGTCTTCGCCGCCTACCACTCTGAACTCGAAACCCAGCTCACGCAACTTGTAGTCGGTACCGCGCGGCCACTCCACGCTGAGCGTCAGCAGGCCGCTGGCGTCGCAGGATGCACGCCCGTTGATGCCGCGCGTCAGACTGACCATCTCCAGCCCAGGCGCACGCAGCGCATCCCCTGTTTCGACCGCGGACGGGCCGGCGACGGCAAAGGGCGTGGTGCCGGTGGACAGGTTGCAGGCCGCCGCATCGGCCACCGCAAGGCAGGCGCAGATCGCCAACGCGCATTTCAACTGCATCGGAACCCCTCCCCGGGTGGATGCGAACCGAACCGCTACGCGGCGCTGGATAACATGCGCATGCAAGGGCGGCAAGCCGCACTGCGGCGGAATCGCGCTGTCCGCGTGGACAATGCGACTCAGGTCATGAATTGCTCGCTGAGGATCCGCTCTTCGAGGTTGTGCTCGCGATCGAACAGCAGCGTGACCATGCGGTCGCGGGATTCGCGGATCGTCACTTCGACCACGTCGCGTACTTCATGCGAATCGGCCGTGGCGCTGACCGGTCGCTTGTAGGGGTCGAGCACGCGGAAGCGCACTTCGGTGTCGGCCTTCAGGATCGCCCCCCGCCAGCGACGCGGACGGAACGGCGCGATCGGCGTCAGCGCGATGGTGTTCGAGCCCAGCGGCAGGATCGGGCCGTGGGCCGAAAAGTTGTACGCCGTGCTCCCGGCCGGGGTGGCGGTAAGCACACCGTCGCAGATCAGTTCGTCCAGGCGAGTCTCGCCGTTGAGGTCGATGCGGATATGCGCGGCCTGGCGCGTCTGCCGCAGCAGCGAGACTTCGTTGTAGGCCAGCGACGACGTCGTGGTGCCGGATTCGGTCAGCGCCTGCATCTCCAGCGGGCGCAACTTGGCGGGTTCGGCCGCCGCGATCCGTTCGAGCAGCCCGTCGGGCCGGTGGTGGTTCATCAGGAAGCCAACCGTCCCCAGCTTCATGCCGAACACCGGCTTGCCGAGCGCGCCATGCCGGTGCAGCGTATGCAGCATGAAGCCGTCGCCGCCGAGCGCGCACAGCACATCGGCCTGGTCCGGCGCGTGGGTACCATGCTCGCGCAGCAGGACCGCCAGCGCTTCCTGCGCTTCGGGCGTCGGACTGGCGAGAAAGGCGATGCGTGGATCGGACATCCGTTGCTCCAGGTCGGCACGTGGATCAGGCGGGACAACGCGCAATCAATGATGTCACGTCGAGGGCGTCGGCGATCTTGCCGGGATCGGTGATCATGAAGGCGCCATGGTCGCGGGTCCAGTAGTCGTAGGCCAATGCCCTGACATCGGGATCGGTGATGGAGAAGCCTCCCTCGGCTTCGCGCGATTCCAGCATCCTGCGCGTCGCATCGAAGGCTTCCACGCCTGCCTGCTGGAACAGCAGGCGACCGCCGCCGTACGTGTCGTGAAGTTGTTTCTGCAGCTTCACGTTGCCGATCAGCATCGTCAGCACCGCCTCTTTCTGCGCTGGCTCATCGGGCAATGCATAACCATTGCCGCTACAGGCGGCGTAGGCGGCGATCGCGGCTTCGGCCCGCTGCTTTTCCACGCGCGTCGGGCGCGCCGCATCGGCATGCTGTCGCATCCATTGGCGGAGGACCGGGGCCATGAATACCGCGCGCGCACTGTCCGCACGTGCCCGCCCCTCGCCCACGATCTGGTCGGCATAGACCGGCTCGCCATCGACCTGCCCGATCTGCCGCCGCGGCTCCGTCGCGCCCGCCGTCAGCGCCCATGCCAGCAATACCCATGCTGCCTGCCTGCGCATACCCTGCTCTCCCTGCAAAGAAAAAAGGCGGCCCCGGGGGCCGCCTCGATTCTAGCCAGTCTTCGGCACCGGCATCACGCCTGCGACGCCAGCTGCCCCAGTCGCTGCACCGCCACGGATGCCGTCGGATAGTCCAGCGTCTTCTGCGCGGCCAGCTCATTGAGCATGTTGAGCGTGAAGCGCAGGCCCGCATCGTCGCGGCCCAGCCAGGCCTTGACCTTGGCGTCGGCGTTGCCTCCGGGCAGCGAGAGCACCTGGTTGGTCAGGGTGCGCTGATGGGCGGCGAGCTCGTCCCGCAGCACGCCGCGGGCCACTGCATGCCAGCGGCCATCGACCTTCAGGGCTTCGATCTGGTCCTGCAGCCACGGCAGGTGCAGCGCCTCGCCCAGGCGGTAATGGACCTTCGATACCTCGACCGGCTTGAGCTTGCGCGCACGCGCCAGTTCAATGATGTCGCAGGACGGCTCCAGGTAGGGCAGCGCGGCGATCTGACCCGCCAGCGCAGCCGGCAGACCCTTGTCCTTCCAGGTCTGCAGACTGGCGTTGTAGGCCGGGCGCAGCGAATCCGGCAGCACGCCGTCGGCGGCCCGGATCTCGTTGAAGCCGTCGTGGTAGCGCTCCACCGCGGTCGCGATGGCCGGGATCGGACCCTGGCGGGTCAGCAGCCAGCGGGTGAAGTTGCGCTGCACCTGCCAGATGACCTGCAGGGCATCGATCTGCACGGACTCGGGCACCTTGCCGTCCAACGCATCGATCTGGTTCCACAGCGCCCGCGCATCCAGTGTCTCGCGGGTGATGGTGAAGGCCTTGGCGACTTCCGCCGGCGAACGGCCGGTGTCTTCCTGCATGCGCAGCAGGAAGGTGGCGCCCATGCGGTTGATGGTCGTGTTGGTGACCGCCGTGGCGATGATTTCGCGCTTGAGGCGATGCTTCTCCATCTCCGAGGCGTACTTCTTCTGCAACGGCTGCGGGAAGTACCGCTGCAGCTCCTTGGACAGGTACGGATCTTCGGGGATATCCGACTCGAGCAGCTGCTGGAACGCGACCAGCTTGGAATACGACAGCAGCACCGACAGCTCGGGACGCGTCAGGCCCTGGCCGCGCGCCTTGCGCTCGGCGAGCTCGGCGTCGGAGGGGAGGAACTCGATCTGGCGGTCCAGCAGGCCCTGCGATTCCAGGGTCTGGATGAAGTGCTGCTTGGAGCCCAGGCGGGAGACGCTCATCCGCTCCATCAGGCTGATGGCCTGGTTCTGGCGGTAGTTGTCCCACAGCACCAAGTCGGCCACTTCGTCCGTCATATCGGCGAGCAGCTTGTTGCGGGCGTCCATCGACAGCTTCTTCGCCTGCACCACGCCGTTGAGCAGGATCTTGATGTTCACCTCGTGATCGGAGGTGTCCACGCCGGCGGAATTGTCGATGAAATCGGTGTTGAGCAAGACGCCGTGCTGCGCGGCCTCGATGCGACCCAGCTGGGTCAGGCCCAGGTTGCCGCCCTCGCCTACCACCTTGCAGCGCAGGTCGCGGCCATCGACGCGCAGGCCGTTGTTGGCACGATCGCCCACGTCCGCATGGGTCTCGCTGGCGGCCTTGACGTAGGTACCGATGCCGCCGTTCCACAGCAGGTCGACCGGCGACTTCAGGATCGCGCTCATCAGCTCGTTCGGGGTCATCGACTTCACGCCGTCGGCGATGCCGAGCGCGGCGCGCACTTCCGGCGTGATTTCGATGGACTTCGCGCTACGCGGATGGATGCCACCGCCCTTGGAGATCAGCTTGGCGTCATAGTCCGCCCAGCTGGAACGCGGCACCTTGAACATCCGCTCGCGTTCCTTGAAAGACTTCGCCGCGTCCGGATTCGGGTCCAGGAAGATGTGGCGGTGGTCGAATGCGGCCAGCAGGCGGATATGCTCCGAGAGCAGCATGCCGTTGCCGAACACGTCGCCGGACATGTCGCCGATGCCCACGCAGGTGAAATCCTGCGTCTGCGAATCGCGGCCCAGGGCGCGGAAGTGGCGCTTCACCGATTCCCACGCACCGCGGGCGGTGATGCCCATACCTTTATGGTCGTAGCCCACCGAACCGCCGGAGGCGAACGCATCGCCCATCCAGAAGCCGTGCGCGATAGCCAGGCCATTGGCGATGTCGGAGAACGTCGCCGTGCCCTTGTCCGCGGCGACGACCAGGTACGGGTCGTCCTGGTCGTGCCGCACCACGTCCACCGGCGGCACGATCTTGTTGCCGACGATGTTGTCGGTGATGTCCAGCAGGCCCTGGATGAACAGCTTGTAGCAGGCGATGCCCTCGGCCAGCACGGCGTCGCGGTCGCCGCCCACCGGCGGGCGCTTGACGAAGAAGCCGCCCTTCGCGCCGACCGGCACGATGACGGTGTTCTTGACCATCTGCGCCTTCACCAGGCCGAGCACTTCGGTACGGAAATCCTCGCGACGGTCGGACCAGCGCAGGCCACCGCGGGCCACCGGACCGAAGCGCAGGTGCACACCTTCCACGCGCGGGCCGTACACGAAGATCTCGCGGTACGGACGCGGCTTGGGCAGGTCCGGCACCTTCGCCGAATCGAACTTGAAGCTGATCGTGTGGGCGGGTTGGCCGTCCTTGCCGCGCTGGTAGAAGCTCGTGCGCAGCGTGGCTTCGATCGCGCCCATGAAGCCGCGCAGGATGCGGTCTTCGTCCAGGCTGGACACGCGGTCCATCAGCTTCAGCAGCGACTGGTGCGCGGCCTCGATCTGCTGCTCGCGTTTGCCGCCGCGGGCCTCGACCAGCACCGCCAGCGTTTTGGCCGCGGCCTCGTCGTCGCCGGCCAGCGGCTTGAGCTGCGCGGCGAAGCGCTCCTGGCCTTCCTTGATCTGCGCCTTGCTTTCGCTGCCGGTCGCCGGATCGAAACGGGCTTCGAACAGCTCCACCAGCAAGCGGGCGAGCAGCGGGTAGCGGTTGAGCGTCTCTTCGACGTAGCTCTGCGAGAACGGCACGCCGGTCTGCAGCAGGTACTTGCAGTAGCCGCGCAGCAGCGCGACCTGGCGCCACGCCAGGCCAGCGCCCAGGACCAGCTTATTGAAGCCGTCGTTCTCCGCATCGCCGCGCCAGATGCAGGCGAACGCCTCCTCGAAAGCCGGCGCCAGCCGTTCCACGTCGAACGCGCCGTTGACCGGTTCGACCTCGAACTCCTGGATGTAGCGGGCGCCCTGCGCCGTCTCGAGGCGGAACGGGTGCTCGGAGATCACGCGCAAGCCCATGTTCTCCATCAGCGGCAGCGCGTCGGACAGCGGGATGTCCGTCTCCTGGCGATACAGGTTCAGCCGCAGTCGGCCCTGGCCCGGGCGCTTGCGGCGCGACTCGTGCAGGCTCAGGCGCAGGTCGTCCTTGCCGGTCAGCGCGGCCAGGTGTTCGACGTCGCGCGCGGCGCCTTCCGGCGACACCACTTCGATGTAGCCCGCCGGCAGCGCACGGCCGTAACCGCCGGCCAGCAGCAGGCCCTTGGATTCGCCGTGGCGGGCGATCAGGGTTTCGCGCAGGTCGTCCTGCCAGTTGCGCAGCAGGTGGGCGATGTCGCTCTCGAGCGAGGCCGTGTTCACGTCGACCTGCTCGCCTGCCTTCGGGCGGATCGTCAGGTGCAACTGGGCCAGCGGCGATTCGCCGAGCAGCACGCTGCTGTCGACGTACTCGCCGCGCATGGCGTCTTTCAGTAGCGACTCGATGCGCAGGCGCACGTCGGTGTTGAAGCGCTCGCGCGGAATATAGACCAGCGCCGAATAGAAGCGGCCGTAGCGGTCGCGACGCAGGAACAGCTTGCTGCGCACGCGCTCCTGCAGGCCGAGGATGCCCATCGCGGTGCGGTACAGTTCCTCGTCGCTGGACTGGAACAGTTCCTCGCGCGGGAGCGTCTCCAGGATATGGCGCAGCGCTTTGCCGCTGTGGCCGCTGGGCGACAGGCCGGATTTCTGCATCACGTATTCGTGGCGCTCGCGCACCAGCGGGATTTCCCACGGGCGGCGGTTGTAGGCGCTGGAGGTGTACAGACCGATGAAGCGCTGTTCGGCGATCGGGTTGCCCTGCGCATCGAACTCGAGCACACCGATGTAGTCCATGTTGCCCGGACGGTGCACGGTGGAGCGGCGGTTGGTCTTGGTCAGTATCAGCGCATCCACCGAGCCGCCTTGCGGCAGGTAATGCGCGGCCAGGGTCTTGATGTTGCGCGGCGGCGTGGTGTCGCCTTCGCGCAGCAAGCCCAGCCCGCTGTCCTCGACGGCGCCGAGGATGCCGGTGCCCTTCTCAACGCGATATTCGCGGTAACCGAAGAAGGTGAAGTGGTCCGCAGCGGCCCAGCGCAGGAATTCCTGTGCCTCGTGGCGGCCGTCGTCGTCCACCGGCATGCGGCGGGTCGCAAGGTCGTCAGCCAGGGCGAGCATCTTCTCGCGCATGGCGCTCCAGTCGCGGACGATCGAGCGCACTTCTTCCAGCACGGTGCGGATGCGCTTCTCGATCAGCGCCATTTCCTCGGCGGGCAGGCGATCGATTTCCAGCAGCATCAGCGATTCGGGCTTGCCCTCGCCCACGGCCGACACCTTGCCGGCCTTGTCGCGGGTGAAGCGCACCAGCGGGTGGCCCAGCACGTGCACGCCCACGCTCATCTCGGCCAACGCCATGCTGACCGAGTCCACCAGGAACGGCATGTCCTCGTTGACGATCTGCAGGACGGTATGCGGCGATTCCCAGCCGTGCGTCTTCTGGGTGGCGTTGAACACGCGCACGTTCGCCGTGCCCGCCTTGCGGGTGCGCGCGAACGCCAGCATGTCGGTGGCGATGGCCGCCCAACCTTCCGCGCTGTGGTGCGGGTACTCGTCCTCCTCCATGCGCTTGTAGAAGGCTTCGGCGAAGGTCTGCGCCTCGGCCTGCGCTGCCGCGCCGGACACGCGCTTGCGGATCGCATCGAGGATCGGCGACAGCGAGAACGCATCGCCCGCCTTCGCCACCACAGCCTTGCCCTTCGCGGCCTTCGCCGCCTGCACCGGTCGGGCCGCCACCTTCTTGGTGGGGGTCGCCTTCGGGGTCACCGACTTGGTGGCCTTCGTGGCTTCCGATTTGGACGACGGTTTCGGGGCTTTTTTCGGGCTGCGCGCAGCGTTCATGCAGGAAGTGACTCAACGATTGGTAGTCGAATGGTCATTGTATCCCTCGGCGCCATGACAAAACTTGCTGCGAGGCGTCATTGCCCGGCTTGCAATCGCATGCGGGATTGACTAGCGCGAGCCGCGATAGCGCAGCGATCGACATGCCATTCGGCGGATCGACGAGAACGGCTCCAACATTCGGCAGCGCACGGATGGGTCCAGGGCCCGATACGCGAGCCCCACGTATCGGCACCGCCTTTGTGCACGGAAATGCCGTATTTTCAAGCCTGGCATAATTCTAAACTGGACGGTATAGTCCAAATCCATGCGAGCTTCCCCTCCCCCTTCGGCCGCGGATCTGCGCCGTGCCCGCGTCCACCAAGCGGTGCGCGACCTGATGGCCGAGCAGGGTTTTCGCATCAGCATGGACACCGTTGCCGCGCGTGCCGGCTGTTCCAAACAGACGCTCTATGCGCACTTCGGCAGCAAGCAGGCATTGCTGCGCAGCGTGATCGCCGAACACCAGGATCTGGCGACCGTGCCGCTGTCGCCGGTCGTGGAAGATCCTCGCGCCGCGCTGTTGGCCTTCGCCATCGAACACCTCAGGCACCTCTGCGATCCGACCGTTGTGGCCGCCGGCCGTCTGCTGACGGCGGAAGCGCACCAATTTCCCAATGAAGCACGCGATCTCTTCCATCAGGCCTGCGATACTCTGGTCCGGCGCCTCGCCACTTGGCTGCAGCATGCGATGGACCAGGGCCGGCTGAGGCATGACGATCCGCACCACGCCGCGGAGTTGCTGCTCAGCATGATCCTGGGAATGGACTTCGATCGTCAGCGCTTCGGTGTCCCCCACCGCGCAAGCGACCGCGCGCGCCGCCGGTGGGCCGAGTTTGCGGTGGACACCTTCCTGCGGGCCTTCGCCCCCGTGCCGGACACGCCCGATTCCGCACGTTCCGACGCCCCCGCGGGGCGCCGCATCCGCTCACCGCACCCCCTCCCCACGTCTCCAAGAAAAAGAAACGGAGCTTCCCCATGACGTCCCCCGTCCGTTCCCTCGTCCTGGCCAGCGCCCTGCTCGCGGCCCTCGCCGCCTGCAGCAAGCCCGAACAACAGCAGATGCCCCCGCCGGAGGTGGTGGTGTTGAGCGCCACGCCGCAGAACGTACCCCTGCAGCGCGACCTGGTCGGCCGGCTGTCGCCGTTTCGCAGCTCCGATGTGCGCGCCCGCGTGGCCGGCGTCGTGCAGAAGCGCGTCTACCAGGAAGGCAGCGACGTGAAGGAAGGCCAAGTGCTGTTCCTGATCGACCCGGCACCGCTGCAGGCGTCGCTGAGTGCGGCGCAGGCCAATCTGGCTTCGGCGCAGGCCACGTATGCCAACGCCAAGGTGTCGGCCGACCGCGCCCGCCAGCTGGCGCCGCAGAAGTTCGTCTCCAAGTCCGACCTCGACAACGCCGAAGCCGCCGAGCGCAGCGCCGCCGCCGCCGTGCAGCAGGCCCGCGCCAACGTCGAGACCGCCCGCATCAACCTGGGCTATGCCAGCGTGACCGCGCCGATCTCCGGCCGTGCCGGCAAGCAGCAGGTCACCGAAGGCGCGCTGGTCGGCCAGGGCGACGCCACCCTGCTGACCACGATCGACCAGATCGATCCGCTGTACGCCAACTTCTCGATGAGCTCCAGCGAGATGCAGTCCATCCAGCAGGCGCAGGGCGAAGGCAAGGTCGAACTGGCCGGCGCCGGCCAGCGCACGGTGCAGATCGTGTTGCCGAACGGCCAGGTCATCGACCAGACCGGCACGCTGGACTTCTCCGACACCGTGGTCGATCCGGCCACCGGCAGCGTGTCGTTGCGCGCGACCGTGCCGAACCCGAGCCGCACGCTGCTGCCCGGCACCTTCGTCACCCTGCGTGCGACGCTTGGCGAGCAGAAGGGCGCGTTCCTGATCCCGCAAGGTGCGATCCAGCGCGACACCGCCAGCGCCTACGCGATGGTGATCGGCAAGGACGGCAACGTCGTGCGCAAGAACGTCACCACGCAGCAAGCCGTGGGGGCCAACTGGCTGATCACCGACGGCCTGGCGGCCGGCGACCAGGTCATCGTCGAGGGGTTGCAGAAGGTCAAGGAAGGCGCGCCCGCGAAGGGCATCACCGCCGAACAGGCCGCCGCCGCCAAGGCCGCGCAGGCCAAGCAGGCGCCCGCACAAGGCAAGGCCGAGTAAGAAGGACCCGCCCCCATGCCCAAGTTCTTCATCAACCACCCGGTCTTCGCCTGGGTTGTGTCGATCCTGATCTCGCTCGCCGGCGTGATCTCGATCCTCAACCTCGGCGTGGAGTCCTATCCGTCCATCGCGCCGCCGCAGGTCGTCGTCAACGCGACCTACCCCGGCGCCAGCGCCGAAACCACCGAACGCTCGGTCACCCAGGTGATCGAGCAGCAGCTGACCGGCATCGACAACCTGCTGTACTTCAGTTCCACCTCGAGCTCGTCGGGTCAGGCGTCGATCACGCTGACGTTCCAGACCGGCACCGACCCGGATATCGCCCAGGTCCAGGTGCAGAACAAGGTCTCGCTGGCCACGCCGCGCCTGCCCAGTGAAGTGACCGCCCAAGGCGTCGTCGTAGCCAAGGCCAATGCCGGCTTCCTGATGGTGGTCGGCCTGCAATCCGAAAACCCGAGCATCGACCGCAATCGCCTGAACGACATCGTCGCTTCGCGCGTGCTCGATCAGATCGCCCGCGTGCCCGGCGTCGGCAGCACCCAGCACTTCGGTTCCGAGTACGCCATGAACCTGTGGCTGGACCCGGGCAAGCTGCAGGGCTACAACCTGTCGGCGACGGAGGTGCTCACCGCCGTGCGCGGCCAGAACGTGCAGTTCGCCGCCGGCTCGGTGGGTTCGGACCCGGCGCCTGAAGGCCAAGCCTTCACGGCGACCGTGTCCGCCGAGGGCCGCTTCACCTCGCCCGAGCAGTTCGAGCAGATCATCCTGCGCGCGAACAACGACGGCTCCACCGTGCGCTTGAAGGATGTGGCCCGCGTCGAGTTCGGCGCGCAGAACTTCGGCTTCGATACCCAGTTCAACGGCAAGCCGGTCGGCGCATTCGCCATCCAGCTGCTGCCGGGCGCCAACGCGCTGAACGTGGCCGAGGCCGTGCGCGCCAAGATGGACGAGCTGCAGCCCAGCTTCCCGCAGGGCGTCACCTGGTTCTCCCCGTACGACACCACCACGTTCGTGAAGATCTCGATCGAGGAAGTGGTCAAGACGCTGATCGAAGCGGTGATCCTGGTGTTCCTGGTGATGCTGGTGTTCCTGCAGAACTTCCGCGCCACGATCATCCCCACCCTGGTAATCCCGGTCGCCCTGCTGGGCACGTTCTGGGGCCTGAGCGTCATCGGCTTCACCATCAACCAGCTGACGATGTTCGCGCTGGTGCTGGCCATCGGCATCGTGGTCGACGACGCGATCGTGGTGATCGAGAACGTCGAGCGCATCATGGCCGAGGAGAAGCTGCCGCCGCGCGAGGCCACCATCAAGGCGATGGGCCAGATCACCGGCGCGGTGATCGCAATCACGGTGGTGCTGGCGGCGGTGTTCATCCCGTCGGCGCTGCAGGGCGGCGCCTCGGGCGAGATCTACAAGCAGTTCGCGCTGACCATCGCCATCTCGATGGCCTTCTCGGCGTTCCTGGCGCTGGGCTTCACACCCGCGTTGTGCGCGACCTTCCTCAAGCAGCACGAGCACGACAGCCACGAGAAGAAGAACATCGTCTTCCGCACGTTCGAGAAGTACTACGGCAAGATCGAGAGAACCTACGTGGGCCACATCGGCGCGGCGATCAAGCATGCGCCGCGCTGGATGGTGGTGTTCGCGCTGTTGACGGTGCTGGCTGGTTTCCTGTTCACCAGGCTGCCGAGCAGTTTCGTGCCGGAGGAAGACCAGGGCTACGCGTTGGCCATCGTCCAGTTGCCGCCGGGCAACTCGTTGCAGAAGACCAAGCAGGTCTTCAACCAGGTGCGCGGCACGCTGCAGCAGATGGACGGCTTCGACGGCGTGATGGAAGTGGCGGGCTTCAGCTTCCTCGGCCGCGGCGAAAACGTCGGCATGGCCTTCATCCGCCTGAAGCCCTGGGACGAACGCGACGTGACGGTGCCTGAATTCATCCAGCAGGCCAACCAGCGCTTCTACGGCATCAAGGGGGCGCAGATCTTCGTGGTGAACCTGCCGACGATCCAGGGCCTGGGCCAGTTCGGCGGCTTCGACATGTGGCTGCAGGACCGCGCCGGCCTGGGCCAGGACGCCCTGATGTCCGCGCGCAACCAGCTGCTCGGTGCCGCCTCGCAGGACAAGAGCCTGATGGCGGTACGCCCGAATACGCTGGAGAACGCGCCGCAGCTGCAACTGCACGTGGACCGCGTGCAGGCGCAGGCGATGGGCCTGTCGGTCAGCGACATCTACAACGGCATCCAGCTCATGCTGGCGCCGGTGTATGTCAACGATTTCTTCTACGAGGGCCGCATCAAGCGCGTAAACATGCGTGCCGACGCGCCCTATCGCACGGGGGCGGAATCGCTGGCCCGCATCTACACGCCCAGCAGCCAGCAAACCGACGCTTCCGGCGGCCGCGCGATGATCCCGCTGTCCAACGTGGTGCAGTCCGAATGGGCCTCGGTGCCGCCGGCGCTGTCGCGCTACAACGGCTATTCGGCGGTGAACATCAACGGTTCGGCCGCGCCGGGCAGCTCATCCGGTCAGGCGATGAGCACGATGGAGCACATCGTCACCGACCAGTTGCCGGCGGGCTTCGGCTATGACTGGAGCGGCATGTCCTATCAGGAGATCCTGGCCGGCAACAGCGCCACCCTGCTGATGGTGCTGTCCATCGTGGTGGTGTTCCTCTGCCTAGCGGCACTGTACGAAAGCTGGTCCATCCCGGTGGCCGTGCTGCTGGTGGTGCCGTTGGGCGCGCTGGGCGCGGTGCTGTTCACCATGTTGCGCCCCGGCCTGTCCAACGACCTGTTCTTCAAGATCGGCCTGATCACCATCATCGGCCTGGCCGCGAAGAACGCGATCCTGATCGTCGAGTTCGCGGTGATGGAGCGCAAGCAGGGCAAGACGCTGCGCGAGGCGGTGATCTCGGCGGCGCATCTGCGCTTCCGTCCGATCCTGATGACATCCTTCGCCTTCATCATGGGCGTGCTGCCGATGGCCATCTCCACCGGCGCAGGCGCCAATGCCCGCCACGCCATCGGCACCGGTGTCATCGGCGGCATGATGTTCGCCACCTTCCTGGGGTTGCTGCTGATCCCGGTGTTCTTCGTGTCGGTCCGCCGGATGCTGGGCGACAGGATGGACGAACCCTCGAAGGAATACCTGCTGGAGCGGGACAAGCCGGCCTCGCGCTGAACCGGCACGCCCTGCGACACGCCAGACGCCCCGCCCCGCCGGGGCGTCTGGCTTTCCGGCGATCGCGGGCACGATGGGCCGCATACTGTCCGCATGGGTGGCATCCGGGCCCGCTGCCGCTTCGTAATAAGCCGGTCCTACACTCCCCCTGACGTCCCGCACTTCTGGTGACTGTCTCAATTCGTGATAATCGACCGATTGATCCTGTCGATCGCGGCCCACGCCGCTCGTCGTCCAAACGACCTCCCTGACCTGCCGAAGACCTCCCCATGACACGGAAAGACCCTAACGCACGGAAAAAGCCCTCCACTACCAAACGCATGATCCTGATGCTCGTGGGAGTGGTGGTGATCTTCGGCGGCGTATTCGCCGTCAAGGCCATCATGGGCAAGGGCATGAACGACTTCTTCGATAACATGCCCCAACCCGCCTCCACGGTCACCGACTGGACGGCCAAGGAAGAGGAATGGGTCGACGCGCAGCAGGCGGTGGGCACGTTCGTGGCCATCAACGGCACGGATGTCACCACCGAAGCCGGCGGCGTCGTGCGCAGCCTTTCCATCGATGTGGGCAAGCCGGTCAAGGCCGGCACGGTGCTGGCCCAGCTCAACACCGCCAATGAACTGGCCGTGCTTAGGTCGCTGGAAGCCTCGGCGAAACTGGCCGCCGTGCAGCGCGACCGCTGGCAGGCCCTGGCGCGCGACAAGCTGGTTTCGCAGGCGGAAGCCGAAGAACGGTCCACCGTGGCGGCCACCTCGCTTGCACAGGTCGAGGCACAGCGGGCACTGATTGCGCAGAAGACCATCCGCGCGCCGTTCGACGGCGTACTCGGCATCCGCCAGGTCAACCTGGGCCAGTTCATCAACCCGGGCGATCCGATCGTCAGCCTGCAGGCGCTGGACCCGATCTACCTCGACTTCACCCTGCCCGAGCGCCAGGTGGGCCAAGTGCTGCCCGGCATGACCATCCGCGCCACCGTCGATGCGCTTCCGGGCCAGGTCTTCGAAGGCAAGGTCACCGCCGTCGAACCGCAGGTCGATGCCGCCACCCGCAACTTCAAGGTGCAGGCCACGCTCGACAACGGCGAATACAACCTCCGCCCGGGTGCGTTCGCGCACGTTGGCTTCGACACCGGCGACAGCCGCAAGGTCGTGGTGGTGCCGCAGACCGCGATCAGCTTCAACCCGTATGGCAACGCGGTGTACGTGATCCAGGAAGTGCAGCGTGCCGAAGGCGAGAAGGACATGCAGGGCAAGCCGCTGACCGGCAAAAAGCTGGTGGTGCGGCAGCGCTTCGTGAAGACCGGGGCCACCCGCGGCGACCTGATCGCCGTCACTGAGGGCCTGAAGCCCGGTGAACGCGTCGCGACCACCGGCCTGCTGAAGCTGCGCAACGACGCCGAGGTGGTGGTGAACAACAAGGTGCAGCCGGTGACCGAGGCCCAGCCGAAGCCCGAAAACCGCTGACGGAGCGCCGGCATGAAATTCACCGACATCTTCATCAACAAGCCGGTGCTGGCGATCGTCGTCAGCCTGTTCATCCTGCTGTTCGGCCTGCGTTCGTTCACCGAATTGAACGTGCGTCAGTACCCCGAACTGCGCAACGCCGTGGTCAACATCAGCACCGTTTACTACGGCGCCGATGCCGACCTGATCCAGGGCTTCATCACGACGCCGCTGGAGCGGGAAGTCGCAAGCGCCGAGGGTATCGAGTACCTCAGCTCGACCAGCTCCGCCGGTGTCAGCCAGATCCAGGCCTATATCCGCCTAGACCAGGACCCGAACGAAGCGCTCACCCAGATCGCCGCGAAGGTCAACAAGATGCGCGGCCAGCTGCCACCCGAGTCGGAAGACCCGGTGATCGACCTGCAGCAGGGCCAGCAGATCGCGGCGATGTACGTGTCCTTCGCCAGTGAAACCTTGGACAACAACCAGATCACCGACTACCTGACCCGTGTGGTCCAGCCCAAGCTGGTCACCGTGTCGGGCGTGCAGCGCGCCGACATCCTCGGCGCCGGCACGTTCGCCATGCGCGTCTGGCTGAAGCCGGACCGCATGACGGCGCTGCAGGTGACCGCCAGCGATGTGTCCACGGCCCTGTCCTCGAATAACGTGCTTGCCGCGGTGGGCTCGACCAAGGGCCAGATGGTCGCCATCGACATGACGGCCCGCACCGACCTGCGCAATGCCGACGAGTTCCGCCAGCTGATCATCCGCGAACAGAACGGCGCCATCGTCCGCCTCGGCGACGTGGCCGACGTGCAACTGGGCTCGGAGAGCTACGGCACCTCGGTCCGCATCAACGGCGAAGCCGCGACGTTCATGGGCATCTTCGTGTCGCCCGACGCGAATTCGCTGGACGTCATCAAGAACGTGCGCACACTGTGGGACAACGAAATCGTGCCGCAGCTGCCCGAGGGCATCAAGGCGACCATCCCCTACGACAGCACCGAGCAGATCCAGGACGCGATCGACGAAGTCGTCAGCACGATCGTGGAGGCGGTGATCATCGTCATCGTGGTGATCTTCCTGTTCCTGGGCTCGCTGCGCAGCGTGCTGATCCCGGCAGTGACGGTGCCCCTGTCCCTGGTGGGCTCGCTGTTCCTGATGCTGTTGATGGGCTTTACCATCAACCTGCTGACGCTGCTGGCGATGGTGCTGGCGATCGGCATCGTGGTCGACGACGCGATCATCGTGCTGGAGAACATCCACCGCCACATCGAGGAAGGCATGTCGCCCTACGATGCGGCGATCAAGGGTGCACGCGAACTGGCCTGGCCGGTCGTAGCGATGACGACCACGCTGGTGGCGGTGTACCTACCCATCGGCTTCCAGGGCGGCCTGACCGGCGTGCTGTTCACCGAGTTCGCCTTCACCCTCGCCGGCTCGGTGCTGCTATCCGGCGTGATCGCGCTGACGCTGAGCCCGATGATGTGCGCCAAGATGCTCAAGCCGCACAGCGAGGGCGGCAAGGGCAAGCTGGAGAAGTGGCTGGATGCGCGCTTCGACAGGCTCAACGCCGGCTACCAGCGGCGCCTGCACGGCACGCTGGAGACCAAATCGGTGATCGGTGTGCTCGGCGTGCTGGTGCTGGTGTCGTGCGTGTTCCTGTACATCACCGCGCCGAAGGAGCCCGCGCCGCTGGAAGACGAGGGCTTCATCTTCTCGGTCGCCAGCGCGGACCCCTACTCCACCCTGGACTACGTGGAGCGCTACACCGAGGAAGTCACCTCGATCGCCAAGGGCGTGCCGGAAGTGCAGGACTACTTCCTGTTCAACGGCGGCTTCGGCGGCAGCGGCGGCGGCGCCAGCCCGATGGCGATGGCCGGCTTCGTGCTGAAGCCCTGGAGCGAACGCGAGCGTTCGACGAACGCGGTGCTGCAGCAGGAGCTGCAGCCGAAGATGAGCCAGGTCAGCGGCCTGAATATCTTCGCCCTGGTGCCGCCCTCGCTCCCGAGTGCGGGCGGCGACGGCGGCGGTGGTGAGTTCGTCATCGGCGGCGTCGGCGAACTGAGCCAGCTCGCTGAACTCGCCGACCAGATCCTGATGAAGGCGATGGAGAGCAAGCGCTTCATCTTCCTCGACAAGGATCTGAAGATCGACAAGCCGCGCATCGAGGTCAACATCGACCGCGACAAGGCCGCCAGCTTGGGCATCGACATGCGTACGCTGGCGGCGGACATGGCGGCGATGCTGTCCGGCGGCTACACCAACCGCTTCGCGATGCAGAACCGCTCGTACCTGGTGATCCCGCAGGTGCAGCGCAGCGACCGCCTGAACGCCAGCGACCTGGAGAACTACTACACGCGCACGCGCGACGGCGAGCTGATCCCGCTGTCCACCATCGTGACGCTGAAGGAAAGCGCGCAGCCGCAGTCGCTCAAGCGCTTCCAGCAGCTCAACGCGGTGTCCATCACCTTCGCCCCCCGCCCTGGCGTGAGCAAGGGTGAGGCGCTGGCCATCCTCGACCAGGCGGCCAAGGAGATCCTGCCGCAGGGCTATTCGGTGGATTACGCGGGCGAGTCGCGCCAGTTCAAACAGGAAGGCGCCGCGATGCTGGTGACGCTGGCGCTGGCGCTGATCGTCATCTTCCTGGTGCTGTCGGCGCAGTTCGAGAGCTTCCGCGATGCGTTGATCATGCTGCTCACCGTGCCGATGGCGATCTGCGGCGCGCTGCTGACGCTCAACGTCCTGGCCTTGCTCAGCGGCATCCTGGGGTTCATGCAGATCGAAGCTTTCCCCGGCATGAGCATCAACATCTACACCCAAGTAGGGTTGGTGACACTGGTCGGTGTGATCTCCAAGCACGGCATCCTGATCGTTGAATTCGCCAACAAGCTGCAGGTCGAGCGCGGCCTGTCGAAGCGGGAAGCCATCGAGGAAGCCGCGGCCATCCGCCTGCGCCCGGTGCTGATGACCACCGCGGCGTTGGTGTTCGCGATGATCCCGCTGCTGATCGCCAGCGGCCCTGGCGCAGCCTCGCGCTTCTCCATGGGCGTGGTGATCGCCTCAGGCATGACCATCGGCACGATGTTCACCCTGTTCGTGCTGCCGGCGTTCTACCTGTACCTGGCTCGCGACCATGCGCACGACCGTGATCGCGAACCGGCACGCGACGCCGATGACGCGTTGCCGGCAGAACCCGCCAGCGGCCACTGAGCTGTTCGCAAGCGGAAGGAAAAGCCCCGGTCATGCCGGGGCTTTTTTCATGCGCCTACTTCGGCGCATTGGCCGCCGGCGCCACATAAGCCCTGCGCGCGGCGCGGACTTCGTCGTGGTGATCCGATGCCCACTGCGCCAGCATCTCCACGCGCTCGAAGAACGATTCGCCGAGCTTCGTCAGCGCATAGTCGACCCGCGGCGGTACCGTCGGGAAGACCGCACGACTGACCAGGCCATCCTGCTCCAAGTGCCGCAGCGTCTGCGCGAGCATGCGCGGCGAGATGTCGGCGACGCGCTTGCGGATCTCGGAGAAGCGCAGCGTTCCCATCGCCAACTCGTGCAGGACGAGTACCGTCCAGCGATCGCCGAGGCGGTCCAGGACGTCGCGGATCGGGCAGTTTTCCACGAGGATCAGGGATTGGCGGTGCAGGGTCATGCTCGGGCTCCGGCATCGGTTACCGCGCGGTAACCGGGTTACTTCCAACGCCCTGCTTGTGGGCGCGAAAGCCATTACTACCATAGGGTAACCAATGTCCTTTCCGTTACCAAGCCAAGGAGTTCCCATGTCCGCCCCCACCCTGCTCGTCACCGGCGCCTCCGGCCACCTCGGCCGCGCCGTTGTGCGCCATTTGCTGGACACCCTCCACGTCCCGCCAGCCCGCATCATCGCCACCAGCCGGAAACCTGATGCACTAGCCGACCTCGCCGCGCAAGGCGTGACCGTGCGCGCTGCCGACTTCGACCAGCCCGGCACGCTGGCCGATGCGTTCCGTGGTGCCGACCGCCTTCTGCTGGTGAGCACTGACGCCTTGCTGGAGCCGGGCAAGCGCCTGGTGCAGCACCGCGCCGCGGTCCAGGCCGCGGCCGAGGCCGGCGTGAAGCACGTCGTTTACACCTCACTCCCCTCGCCCGCCACGTCGCATGTGTCGTTCGCGCCCGATCATCTCGGCACCGAGCAGGCGCTAGCCGCGTCCGGCCTCGGTTGGACCTTCCTGCGCAATGCCTGGTATGCCGAGAACCTGGCCTACACGCTGCCGTCGGCGTTGGCCTCCGGCGAGTGGGTCACGGCTGCGGGCGAAGGCGGCATCGCCTACATCGTCCGTGACGACCTGGCCCGTGCCGCTGCCGTCGCCCTGGCAGCCGACAGCAGCGACAACCGTATCTTCACGCTGACCGGCACACAGGCGTTGACCGCACGCGATATCGCCACCAAGGTCGCCGCCGCGACCGGAAAGCCGTTAGCCGTAGTCGGCGTGACGCCCGAGCAGTTGGCCGACGGGCTGCGCGGGCATGGCTTCCCGCCGGTGCTGGCGGATGTTTTCACTTCGTTCGACGTCGCGACTGCCACGGGCGACCTGGGCGAAGTGACGGACGACTTCACCGCGCTGACCGGCGATGCGCCGTCAACGTTCGACGCTTGGCTGCCCGGGCATCTCGCGCTGCTGACGACCCCGCACTGATCGCACAAACAAGAACCCCGGCCGAAGCCGGGGTTCTCTGTGTTGCTCTGAGGAACGCCTCAGGCCTGCTTGGCCTTTTCCTTCGCGATCCACTGGTCCACGCGACGCTCCAGCAACGTCAGCGGCAGTGCGCCGCCACCCAGCACGGTGTCGTGGAAGCCCTTGATGTCGAACTTGTCGCCCAGCTCGGCCTCGGCCTTCTTGCGCAGGTCCTGGATCTTGATCATGCCGACCTTATAGGCGGTCGCCTGGCCCGGCATGATCAGGTAGCGCTTCACTTCCGACTCGATCGCCGCGCGCGGCACAGCGCTGTTGGCGTCGAAGTACTCCACGGCCTGCTCTTCGGTCCAGCCCTTGGCATGCAGGCCGGTGTCGACCACCAGGCGGATCGCGCGCCACATCTCCGAGCTCAGGCGGCCGAATTCGGAATACGGATCCTGGTAGGTACCCGGCATTTCCTTCGCCAGCCATTCCGCGTACAGGCCCCAGCCTTCCGCGTACGCGGTGACGCCGTACTGGGTGCGGAACTTCGGCACGCCCGTCAGCTCCTGCGCGATGGAGATCTGCATGTGGTGGCCGGGAATGCCCTCGTGGTACGCGATGACTTCCAGCTCCGGCTTCGGCATCGCGTTCATGTCGGACAGGTGCGCGTAGTACACGCCCGGGCGCGAACCGTCCGGCGTGCCAGGGTAATAGTGCTGCGCGGCACCGTCCTGCTCACGGAAGGCTTCGACGCGCTTCACGACGAGATCGGCCTTCGGCTTCAGGCCGAAGTACTCGGGCAGCACCTTCTTGATGTTATCGATCGCGCGCGTGGCGTCGTCGATGTAAGCCTGGCGGCCGGCATCGGTGTTCGGGTACTTGAACTGCTTGTCGCTGTCGATGAAAGCGAAGAAGGCATCCAGGTCACCCTTGAAGCCGACCTTGTCCTTCAGCGCGGTCATCTCGCCCTTGATGCGCTCCACTTCCTTCAGGCCGAGCGCATGGATCTCGTCGGCGGTCATGCCGGTGGTGGTCATCTGGCGCAGCTGGTACTCGTAGTACGCCTTGCCGTTCGGATGGGTACCGCCCACGCCCGTGGCGTTCACCGCGGCCTTCGGCAGCTCTTCCTCGCTCCACGCGATCACGCGGTCATACGCCGGCTTGAACTGCTCCAGCAGCGCCTTGCGGGCTTCTTCCTTCAGCGCGGCGGCGCGGGCGGCGTCGATCTTGCCCGCCTTCACCAGCCCGTCGGCCTTGGCCTGCGCATCGGCCCAGATGGCCGCGTCCTTACCGGCCGAGAACGGCGCACCGGTGATGACCTTCTTCGCCTGGTCGATGACGCCTTCGTACGCGAACTTGGGCGGACGGATGCCCTGCCCGGCCGAGGCGCGAGCACGCTCCAGCAACTGGTCGAACGCGCGGCCGGTGGCCGTGATGCGCGCAACGTAGGCGGTGTAGTCGGATTCCTCGTCGACCTTGTGGAAGCTGATCAGGAACGTCGGCCAGAAGCCCTGCGCGCCGTTCATCTGATCGAACGCGTACCCATCCACCATGAACGGCAGGCCGTCGCGGGCGTTCTCGTACTGCAGCTTCCACAGGTCGTAGGAGAGCTTCGCCTCGTCGTCGAGCTTGGCGTAGTCGAACGTCTTCTCCATTTCCTCGACGCTGGCCTTCTGCCACGCGACCTGGTCGCGCGTCGCTTTCTCTGACATGTCGTCGACCTGGTCGTACAGGTCCTTGCGGCCCTGGAACGTCAGCTGGATGGGGCTGAACTTCAGTTGCTCCTCGTACTTCTTGTCGAACCACTCGTTCAGCCGCTTGCTCTCGGCGGCGATGTCGGCAGCGGACGCTGCCGGAGCGGCCGCATCGGGAGTGGCGCCGGCAGCCGGGGCATTGCCCTTGTCGCAGGCGGCGAGGGCCAGGGTGAGGGCACAGACGATCAGGGTTTTGCGCATCGGGGTCTCCAGGAGGAAAACGGGGGACAGAACCCCGCATCAGGCCACTCTAGCGGACCGCCCGGCCTCCGGTCCCATGACCAAAGACGGGGGTCGCGTATGCACGTGTCCCAGAACGAAGAACGCCGCCCTGTGGCGGCGTCCTTTCCCCGACCGGACGAGACTTCAGCGCAGGCCGGTCTCGTTGCGGGCGATCACCAGGCGCTGGATCTCGCTGGTGCCTTCATAGATCTCGGTGATCTTCGCGTCGCGGAAGTAACGCTCGATCGGCATTTCCTTCGAATACCCCATCCCGCCGTGGATCTGCAGGGCCTGATGGGTGATCCACATGGCCGATTCGGAGGCGGTGAGCTTGGCGATGGCCGCTTCGTTGCTGAAACGCTGGCCCTGGCCCTTCACCCACGCCGCGCGCAATGTCAGCAGCGTGGCGGCGTCCAGCCTGCACTTCATGTCGGCGATCTTGGCCTGGGTCATCTGGAAGGTGCCGATCGGCGCACCGAAGGCCTTGCGCTCCTTCACGTACGCAATCGTCGCCTCGTAGGCCGCGCGCGCGATGCCGATGGCCTGGCTGGCGATGCCGATGCGGCCGGCATCCAGCACGCCCATCGCGATCTTGAAGCCCTCGCCTTCCTTGCCCAGCACGTCTTCCGGGCCCACCACGTAGTCGGTGAACTCGATCTCGCAGGTCGCCGACGCGCGGATGCCGAGCTTCGGTTCGGTCTTGCCGCGATGGAAGCCCGCCTTGGCGGTATCGATCAGGAACGCGGTGATCCCACGCGCACCCTTGTCCGGCTCGCTCATCGCGAACAGCACGATGTACTTGGCCACCGGGCCGGAGGTGATCCAGCTCTTCTTGCCGTTGACGACGAAGCTGCCGTCGGCCTGCTTCACGGCGCGGCAGCGCATCGCGGTGGCGTCGGAGCCGGACTGCGGCTCGGTCAGCGCGAACGCACCGATCTCGCGGCCTTCGGCGATGGCGCGCACGTATTTCTGCTTCTGCTCCTCCATACCGAAGGTCAGGATGCCGTTGCAGAACAGCGAGTTGTTGACCGACACGATGGTCGAATGGGCGGCGTCGCCGGCGGCGATCTCGATCATCGCCAGCACATAGGCGATCGGGTCCATGCCGGCGCCGCCGTACTCGGCCGGCACTTCGATGCCCATCAGGCCGTTCTCGCCGAGCAGGCGGATGTTCTCCAGCGGAAATTCACCCGTCTTGTCGTGGTGCTCGGCACTGGGGGCGATCTTCTCCTGGGCGATCCGGCGCGCGACGTCCTGGATCATCAACTGCTCTTCGTTAAACGCGAAATCCACGGCTACCCCTCGGCAAGCAAATTTTGAATACCAATTGTAACCCGCGACCATCCGCGGCCGTATGCCAAGGGTTGACCCAGCCCATGGCAGGCCGTCAAAATATCTCTATATCGCGATAGGAAGATATTTATGGATCTGGAAGCCTGGTCGACCCGGCTGAAGGTCTTTGCCGACGCCACCCGTGTCCGCCTGCTGGCCCTGCTGGCGCGGGAGGAGCTGACCGTGGCCGAACTGTCCGCCATCACCCAGCTGGCACAGCCGCGGGTCTCCACCCATTTGGCCAAGCTGAAGGAAGCGGGCCTGGTGCGGGACCGCCGCGCCGGGGTGTCGGCCTACTACCGTTTCGACGAGGACAACCTCGACACCGTCCAGCGCGAACTCTGGCGCAGCCTGCGCGACGGCAGCGACGACCCGCTGCTGCGCCAGGATGCCGAGCGCGTGGCCAGCGTGCTCGCCAACCGCGCCGCGGACCAGAACTGGGCCGACAGCGTGGCCGGCGATATGGAGCGCCACTACTCGCCGGGGCGCACCTGGGAAGCACTGGCGCGTACCGCCCTGCCCCTGCTGGAGACCGGCGACGTCCTCGACATCGCCTCCGGTGACGGCGTGCTGGCGGAACTGCTCTCACCGCACGCCAACCGCTACGTCTGCATCGATACCAGCGCCCGCGTGGTGGCGGCCGCCGGCGAGCGCCTTCGCCGTTTCCCCAACGTGGAAGTGCGCGAAGGGGATATGCATGCGCTGCCGTTCAAGGACGCCAGTTTCGACCTGGTCGTGCTGATGCATGCGCTCACCTACTCCACCAAGCCCGCGCAGGCCGTGTCGGAAGCGGCGCGCGTATTGCGCCGGGGCGGCCGCCTGCTGCTCAGCAGCCTGGGCAAGCATGAGCATCGTTCCGTGGTGGAAGCCTATGGCCACGTCAACCTGGGCTTCTCGGAAAAGGAACTGCGCAGGTTCGCCGAGAAGGCCGGGCTGGAGATCGCCAATGCCGAAACGGTCACCCGTGAACGCCGCCCGCCCCATTTCGAAGTGCTGTCGCTGACCGCCCAGAAGCCATGAAGACCCTTCCCTGGTTGCACCCCACCCGCGCCGCGCTGCTGCTCAAGGCCCTCGAAGAACGCATCCTGATCATCGACGGCGCCATGGGCACGATGATCCAGCGCCATGGCCTGCAGGAAGCCGACTATCGCGGCGAACGTTTCGCGAATGGCTGCGATGCGCATCACACGCACGAACACGGCCCGGGCTGCGACCACGACCTCAAGGGCAACAACGATCTGTTGCTGCTGACCAAGCCGGAGGTGATTGCCGGCGTGCATACCGCCTACCTGGAGGCCGGTGCCGACCTGGTCGAGACCAACACCTTCAACGCGACCTCGGTCAGCCAGGCCGATTACCACCTGGAACACCTGGTATACGAGCTCAACAAGGCCGGCGCCCACGTCGCGCGCGCATGCTGCGATGCCGCCGAGGCCAAGACGCCGGACAAGCCGCGCTTCGTCATCGGTGTGCTCGGCCCGACCAGCCGCACCGCTTCCATCAGCCCCGACGTCAATGACCCGGGCTTCCGCAACACCAGCTTCGACGAGCTGCGCCGCACCTACCGCGAGGCCATCGAAGGCCTGATCGACGGCGGCGCCGATACGCTGATGGTGGAAACGATCTTCGATACGCTCAACGCGAAGGCCGCCCTCTACGCGATCGAGGAAGTCTTCGATGCGCGCGGCGGCCGCCTGCCGGTCATGATCTCCGGCACCATCACCGACGCCTCGGGCCGTACGCTGTCGGGCCAGACCGCAGAGGCGTTCTACACCTCGGTCGCGCACAGCCGCCCATTGTCGGTCGGCCTGAATTGCGCGCTTGGCGCGAAGGACCTGCGCGAGCACGTCGATACCCTGGCCACGGTTGCCGATGCCTATGTCAGCGCGCATCCGAACGCCGGTCTGCCCAATGCCTTCGGCGAGTACGACGAGACGCCGGAAGAAATGGCCGCCACGCTGAAGGAATTCGCCCAGTCCGGCCTGCTCAACCTGGTGGGTGGCTGCTGCGGCACCACGCCCGCGCACATCAAGGCGATCGCCGAGGCCGTCGCCGGTGTGCCGCCGCGGCGCCTCGGTGCAGCGCTGGAGCAGGCCGCGTGAGCGCACCCGCCCGTCACACCCGCCTGTCGGGCCTGGAGCCGCTGGTCATCACGCCCGACCTGCTGTTCGTCAACGTCGGCGAACGCACCAACGTCACCGGCAGCGCGCAGTTCCGCAAGCTGATCAAGGAAGAACGCTACGAGGAAGCCGTCGAGGTCGCCCGCCAGCAGGTCGCCAACGGCGCCCAGATCCTCGACGTGAACATGGACGAAGGGCTGATCGACTCCGAGAAGGCGATGGTCCGCTTCCTCAACCTGATCGCCTCCGAACCCGACATCGCGCGCATCCCGGTGATGGTGGACTCGTCCAAGTGGAGCGTGATCGAGGCCGGCCTGAAGTGCCTCCAGGGCAAGGGTGTGGTCAACTCGATCTCGCTGAAGGAAGGCGAAGAAGCCTTCGTCGAACACGCCCGCAAGGTACTGCGCTACGGCGCGGCGGCGGTGGTCATGGCTTTCGACGAGACCGGCCAGGCGGACACCTGCGCGCGCAAGGTCGAGATCTGCACGCGCGCCTACCGTATCCTCACCGAAGAGGTAGGCTTCCCGCCGGAAGACATCATCTTCGACCCCAACATCTTCGCCGTCGCCACGGGCATCGAAGAGCACGACAACTACGCGGTGGACTTCATCGAGGCCACCCGCATCATCAAGCGGACGCTGCCGCACTGCCACGTGTCCGGTGGCGTCTCGAACGTGTCGTTCTCGTTCCGCGGCAACGAGCCGGTGCGCGCGGCCATCCACTCGGTGTTCCTGTACCACGCCATCCAGGCCGGCATGGACATGGGCATCGTCAATGCCGGCGGCCTGCCGGTCTACGACGATCTCGACGCCGAACTGCGCGAGCGCGTGGAGGATGTGATCCTCAACCGCCGCAAGGACGCCACCGAGCGATTGCTGGAGATCGCCGACCGCTACAAGGGCAAGAAGGGCGAAGCGCCGGTCGAGAACCTGGCCTGGCGCGAGAAACCGGTGCGCGAGCGCCTGGCGCATGCGCTGGTGCACGGCATCGACGCCTTCGTCGACGAGGACACCGAGGAGGCGCGCCAGCTGGCCGCGCGTCCGCTGGACGTCATCGAGGGCCCGCTGATGGACGGCATGAACGTGGTCGGCGACCTGTTCGGCGCCGGCAAGATGTTCCTGCCCCAGGTAGTGAAGTCCGCTCGCGTGATGAAGAAGGCGGTCGCCTACCTGCTGCCCTTCATCGAAGAAGAAAAGCTGCGTACCGGCGACGTCGGGAAATCCAACGGAAAGATCGTCATGGCCACGGTCAAGGGCGACGTGCACGACATCGGCAAGAACATCGTCGGCGTGGTCCTGGCCTGTAACAACTTCGACGTCGTCGACCTGGGCGTCATGGTGCCCACGCAGAAGATCCTGGACACCGCCCGCGCCGAGAACGCCGACCTGATCGGCCTGTCCGGCCTGATCACGCCGTCGCTGGAGGAGATGACCCATGTGGCGCGCGAAATGCAGCGCCAAGGCTTCGACACCCCATTGCTGATCGGTGGCGCCACCACGTCGCGCGCGCACACCGCGCTGAAGATCGACCCGCATTATCAGGCGCCGACCGTCTGGGTGAAGGATGCTTCGCGCGCCGTTGGCGTCGCCCAATCGCTGATCTCCCGCGACATGCGCGCCGCCTTCGTCGCCGCCAACGACGCCGACTACGCCGAGATCCGCGAGCGCCACAAGAACCGGGGCGACGCCAAGCGCCTGGTGTCGCTGGAGAAGGCACGCGCACAGAAGTTCGATGGCAGATGGGCCGACTATGCGCCGCCCGCGCCGCACCAGCCGGGGCTGCACGTATTCGACGACTACCCGCTGGATGAGCTGGTGGACTGCATCGACTGGACGCCGTTCTTCAACGCTTGGGAACTGTTCGGCAAATATCCGGCGATCCTGACCGACGAGGTTGTCGGCGCGCAGGCCAGCGAGTTGTACCGGGATGCGCGGGCGATGCTGGCGAAGATCATCGACGAGAAATGGCTGACGGCGAAGGCGGTATTCGGCCTGTGGCCGGCGAACAGCGTGGGCGACGACGTCGAACTGACGCACGAAGGCCGCACCGAGCGATTGCACTTCCTGCGCCAGCAAGTCGACAAGCCGGTGGAACGCCCTGATTTCTGCCTGGCCGATTTCATCGCGCCGAAGGATTCCGGCCGACAGGACTGGATCGGCATGTTCGCCGTCACTGCGGGCATCGGCATCGAGGCGCACGTGGCGCGCTTCGAGGCCGACCACGATGACTACAACGCGATCCTGCTGAAGGCGCTGGCCGACCGCCTGGCCGAAGCGTTGGCCGAACGGCTGCACCAGCGTGTGCGTACCGAGTTCTGGGGCTACGTCGCGGATGAAGCGCTCGACAACGACGCGCTGATCGCCGAGAAGTACGTCGGCATCCGGCCGGCGCCGGGTTACCCGGCCTGCCCCGAGCACAGCGAAAAGGGCACGCTGTTCCGCCTGCTCGATGCGGGCGCGAACGCGGGCATGTCGCTGACGGAGAGCTTCGCGATGCTGCCCACGGCTGCGGTGTCCGGCTACTACTTCAGCCACCCGCAGAGCCAGTATTTCGTCGTCGGACGCGTCTCCAAGGAACAGGTGGCCGACTATGCCCGGCGCAAGGGCGTGGACGTCGCCCAGGTCGAGCGCTGGCTGGCGTCGAACCTGGACTACGATCCCGACTGAGGCCGCGCTCCCGGCTAGAATGCGCCACCTCTCCTGTGGTCCTGCCGTGACGCCGCCTCTTCCACCCCGCCCGGTCCTGATGGCGTCCTGCGTGGCGACGACGGGGCGCGCGCCGTGAGCACGTCGACGGGCGCTTCGGGGTATCCCGCGGCCCGACTGTCCAGCTTCTATTTCTTCTACTACGCCACGCTGGGCGCGTTCACGCCGTACTGGAGCCTGTACCTCGAATCACGCGGGTTGAGCGTCGCCGCGATCAGCGTGCTGATGAGCCTGTGGTACGCCACGCGCATTGTCTCGCCTTCGCTGTGGACGACATTGGCGGCACGCTCACCGCACCCGATCCGCTGGCTGCACCTGGGCTGCGCGCTCGCGGTCGGCAGCTTCGCCCTGTTCCTGCTGCCATGGGGTTACGTTGGTCTCTTCGCGGTGATGGCGGCGTTCTGCTTTGCCTACAACGCGGTGATGCCACAGTTCGAATCGATCACGATGTCGCACCTGGCGACGCGCAGCGACCGATACGGATTGATCCGCGTCTGGGGCTCGATCGGTTTCATCGTGGTCGTCGCCTCATTCGGCTGGCTGATCGACGCGCGTCGATTGGGCGTCGACGCCCTGCCGTGGCTGATGCTGCCGGTACTGGCCGCGGTGCTGGGCTCCGCGCTGGCCAATCGCTACGCGCACGAACCGGATGTCCGCCGCAACGCCGCCGATGACGGCTTCCGTGCGCGACTGCGACAACCCCGCGTCATCGCCTTCTTCGTCGCAGCCTTCCTCACCCAGATCTCGTTCGGGCCGTTCTACACGTTCTTTTCGATCTACCTGTCCGAGCACGGCTACAGCACCGGCACGCAGGGCATGTTGTGGACCGTGGGCGTGCTCGCCGAGATCGTGGTGTTCTTCCTTTCCAGCCGGATCTTCCGCCGCTGGGACGCCACCCGCGTGCTGATGCTGGCCTTGCTCAGCGCCTCGATCCGCTGGTTGGTGACCGCCCTGTTCCCGGACAACACACCGGTGATGGTGCTGGCGCAGTTGACCCACGCGCTCAACTTCGGCGCGTTCTTCGCCGCCGCGATGCAGCTGCTGGTGCGCTTCTTCCCGGGCCGCCTCAACGGCCACGGCCAGGGCGTGTTCTACGGCGTGTCGTCAGGCGTCGGCGGCGTCTGCGGCGCCCTGCTCGCCGGGCAGCTCTGGCGCTTCGGTGGCGAGATCGCCTTCTTCGCGTCGTCGGCCATCGCCTTGCTTGCAGCCATGATCGTCTGGCGATGGCTGGTCCGTCCGTCGACGTCGGCCGTCACCTGACGCTTCTCGATTCAGCCGAGCGAGCCGAGAAAACGCCGGATCGCCGCGGCCGCCTCCACCGGGGCAAGCTGGAACAGGAAATGGGGCGCCTTGATGCGCTCCAATCGGGCGTTCCGCGCCAACCGCAGTACCTCCCGACCCGCGTGTGGCCAGATCAAGCGGTCGTGCCGCCCCTGCAGGTAAAGGATAGGCGTCGGTAGGCCCGCCAGTTCTATGCGCACGTCGACACGCAGCGCCGCGAGCGCACGGCGGCGCAACACCTCGAACGACATGGCATCCAGGACACCATCGAGTTCCTTGCGCAATGGCGGCGGCAATCCTTTCGCCGCCAGCATGCGCTCGAGTACGAACAACGGGGGCACGATGGCCGGTGCCCGCTGCAGCACGTGCGCGCATACGCCACTGGCGGGTAACGGGCGATGCACGAACGTTGCCGCGAGGACCAGCGCCTTGACGCGTTCCGGATGCCGATGCGCCAGCACCACGGCCAACGGTCCAGCAAAGGATTCTGCCACCAGCACGACACCGTCGTGGCGCAGGATCGCCGGCTCCCACGCATCCGCCAACGCGGCATAGCCTTCGAAACGGGTGCTGTCGTATGTCCAGGGCTCGACGGCCGTGTCTGCACCGAGCGCCTCGATCAGCGGCCCATACAAGCGACCCGTTCCGTCAAGGCCCGGCAACAGGCAGAGGCGCATGCGGTCGCCCGACGGGCTCACCACACCAGGTCGTCAGGCACCTGGTACTGCGGATCGGCGTAGGGATCGTCTTCGGCGGCCGCGTTCGGGTCGACCTTCAGGGCCACGGCGGGCGCGAAGATGGCTTCGGCTTCGGCCAAAACGGCGGACGTGACGAGTACATAGCGCCCGTTCTGCTGCACCACGCCCAGGTCGCCGGCATTGAGCGCCTTCAACTGGTCCGCATTGACATAGATGCGCTTGATCTTGCCACCGTAGGGGAAGTGCCGCGCGATGTCGGCCTCGGCGTCATTCAACGCCTTGTCCTTGAGGAAAGCCTCGAGCTTGGCCTTCGCCTCGCGACGCAGGCGCGCTTCTTGCTGCTTCACGCGCTCGGCTTCGATCCGCTCGTCCTTCTCGCGCTGCGCACGGATGGCGTACGCCTTCGCGAGGTCGATGTCTTCCTGCGAACGCGGCTTGCGCGCCTGGGCCTGGCCCTGTGCGTGGGACGGGCGCGGCTTGCTGGCCTGCCCGTCACGTGGCGGCGGTGCGCCGTTGCCGGGCGGCCTCGGGCCGGGTTTGCGTGCGTCGGGCTTGCGTTCGGGCTTGGGCGCGGGCTTGAAGCCCAGGCCCAGCAGCTGGTCGCGGAGGGAATCGCTCATCGGTCTTTCAAGTGGGGACGTACTGCGCGACAGCGTATCAATAATGGGGCGGCGGCGGCTCGTTGGCGGGGTCCTCGAACAATGAGGACCGCACCTTGCCCAGTTCTTCCACCATGTGCCGCAGCAGCAGCGCGGTGCGCTGGTTCTCGGCCCGTGCGTCGGCCAGGGCCTCGCTCAGTTCACCCAGCGCGTGCTCCTGGAACGCCAGGCGCGTTTCCAGTTCCACCAGGCGATGCTCCAGCGCGTCGCGCTGCAGCGGCAGGTCAGCCTGCATGCACCGATCTCCCTCGTCCAATCCCGTAATAGGCGACGCCCGCGGCTTCGACTTCGCCGGGATCGTAAAGGTTGCGGCCGTCGAAGACCACCGCATCGGCCAGCGTCGCGCGCAGCCGTGCGAAATCGGGGCTGCGGAACTGCTTCCACTCCGTCACCACCACCAGCGCATCGGCGCCTTCCAGCGCGGCACGGGCGTCGTCGCACAACACCAGGTCATCGCGCTCGCCGAAGATGCGGCCGGCCTCTTCGCGGGCCTCGGGGTCGTAGGCGCGGACACGGGCACCGGCTTCCCAGAGTTCGGCCAGCAAGCGGCGACTGCTCGCCTCGCGCATGTCGTCAGTGTTGGGCTTGAACGCCAGGCCCCACACGGCGAACGTCTTGCCGCGCACCCCTTCGTCCTCGCCCCGGTCGTAATGACGCTGGATAAGTTCGAACAGATGGCCCTTCTGACGTTCGTTGACGCCTTCCACCGCCTGCAGCAACGCCGGCGCGTAACCGTATTGCTGCGCGGTCTTGGCCAGCGCCTGCACGTCCTTCGGGAAACACGAGCCGCCGTAGCCGGCGCCCGGGTAGATGAAGTGCCAGCCGATACGCGGGTCGGAACCGATGCCCTGCCGCACGTGCTCCACGTCGGCGCCCACGCGCTCGGCGATATTGGCGATCTCGTTCATGAAGCTGATCTTCGTGGCCAGCATCGCGTTGGCCGCATACTTCGTCAGCTCGGCCGAACGTACGTCCATCACCACGATGCGTTCGTGGTTGCGGTTGAACGGCGCGTACAGCCGGCGCAACTTGTCCACCGCCTGCGGGCGCGCGGCACCGATGATGATGCGGTCCGGCCGCATGCAGTCGTTGACCGCGTCGCCTTCCTTCAGGAATTCGGGGTTGGACACGACGTCGAAGGCCACGTCGACGCCGCGCGACGCCAGTTCGGCCTCGATCGTAGCCTTGACCTTGTCCGCGGTGCCGACCGGCACCGTGGACTTGTTCACCACGGTGCAGGGACCTTCGATGTGGCGGCCGATGGTACGCGCCACGGCCAGCACGTACTGCAGATCCGCGCTGCCGTCTTCGTCCGGCGGCGTGCCCACGGCGATGAAGAGCACGTCGCCGTGCGCGATGGCCGCTGCAGCATCCGTCGTGAAGTTGAGGCGGCCCGCTGCATGGTTGGCCTTCACCATCGGCGACAGGCCAGGCTCGTAGATCGGCACGACACCCTGGTTCAGACCATCGACCTTGGCCGGATCGATATCGACGCAGACCACGTCATGTCCGACTTCCGCCAGGCATGTGCCCGTCACCAACCCAACGTAACCCGTGCCGAAAATGGCAACTCGCATGCGGCGGCCTCCTGGACCCAGTCGTGGCTATTACAACCGACGACTATTGCAGGATGCCCATCAACTCCACGTCAAACGTGAGCGTCGCATCCGGACCGATCTTGCCGCCCGGCGCGCCATTCGCGCCGTATGCCAGCCCGGACGGGATCCAGAAGCGGTATTTCGCACCGACCGGCATCAGCGAGACGCCCTCGGTCCAGCCCGCGATCACGCCATTGAGCGGGAATTCAGCCGGCTGGCCACGCGCGTACGAACTGTCGAAGACGTCGCCATTGAGCAGCTTGCCCTCGTAATTGACGCGCACGCGGCTGGTCGCCATCGGACGCTGGCCATTGCCCTGGCGCAGCACCATGTACTGCAGGCCCGACGGGGTGGTGATCACGCCGGGCTTGCTCTTGTTCTCGGCGAGGAATTTCGCACCCTCGTCACGGTTGCGCTGGGCGACGCCAGCCTGGCGCTTGGCCAGGTACGCCTTCATCTCGGCCTGCGCCTGTTCCGCCGTCATCAACGGCGTGCCGTCCTTGCCTGCCACCGCGCGCACGGCCTGCGCGAGCACGGACGGATCGACTTCGTCCTTGAACGGCAGCAGCGACGGACCGACGACGTACGTGCCGAGGAACAGGCCGACCTTCGTCTTGTCGACCGGCGGCGGCGTGCTGCCCGGCGGCATGC
This sequence comes from Pseudoxanthomonas sp. G3, assembly GCF_057654715.1. Classification (NCBI taxonomy): domain Bacteria; kingdom Pseudomonadati; phylum Pseudomonadota; class Gammaproteobacteria; order Lysobacterales; family Lysobacteraceae; genus Pseudoxanthomonas; species Pseudoxanthomonas sp. G3. The sequence goes on along the minus strand of NZ_CM172805.1, from coordinate 1,831,286 downwards.
CGGGGATCGGCTGGCCGTCGGCCACGGCCAGGTTCACGCGCAGCAACTGGTCGGTGGCTTGCGCTTCCTGCTCCGTGATGAGCGGCGGCTTGCCGGCGAAGGTGTTGACGATCGCGCGTTCGAACGCGGCGGTGTCGAGGAACGGACCCACGGGCTGCAGCGAGCTGCCGACGTCCACGCCGATGGCGTAGCTGACCTTGTCGCGCTCGGTGGTCAGCGTGGTTTTTTCCTGTGCGGACACGCTGCCTCCCAGCATCGAAAACGAGATTCCCAACAACGCGGCAATGCCGCGGACCGACCGCTTCATCCTTCTCACTCCTGGAGCCTGCGCCGGGCAGATGGCGCTAACTGCTTATTGTGGCATGCCTGCCGCCCTGCACGGCAGCAGACCTCAGCGCTTCGCCGCCAGTTCGCGCTCGATCGCCGCGACCAGCGCGGGATCGTCGGGCTTGATCTTGCTGGGGAAATTCGCCACCACGCGTCCGTCGCGGGAGATCAGGTACTTGTGGAAGTTCCATCCCGGTGCGGTGCCGGTTGCCTGGGTGAGCGACTTGTACAAGGGCGTGGCGTTCTCACCGATCACGGACACCTTTTCGAACATCGGGAACTTCACGCCATAAGTGAGCGTGCAGAACTCCTGGATTTCCTTCTCCGTGCCTGGCTCCTGGCCCCTGAAGTCGTTGGAAGGAAAGCCCAGCACCGCGAAACCCTTCGCCGCGTATCGCTGGTTCAGCGCTTCCAATCCCTCGTACTGAGGCGTGTAACCGCACTTGCTCGCCGTATTGACCACCAGCAGCACCTGCCCGGTGTACTTTTCCTTCAGGTTCACGGGGGTCTTTCCGCCCAGCGGACGGTAGCTGACATCGAGCAAACCGGCCGCCAAAGCCGACGCGGCGAGCCCGAGCATGGCCACAAAGGCAAACGATTTCAATAACTTGGGTGTCATGAGACGCTCCGGTAGTACGAACATGACAAGTATGCCGTCAGTTGGGTGACAAAACCCCACAAGGCAGTTGACGGCCTGTGTTTTGGTGTTATAGTTGAATACAACACCACTCACCCAACTCAGGGGGGGATGCCATGAACCAGAAACTGACCCACACCTTGCCCAGCCTGGCCGTCGGCGGCCTGTTGCTGGCGATCGGGGTGCTGGCGACCGTCACCGGCGCCCGCACGGCCGAGGCGGATTCCGCCGCGCTGGTAAGCGCGCTGGAATCCGATGCCCGCGAGATCGGAGGCGATGATCGCACCCCGGAGGCGCAGCAGCACAAGCGTCGGGCCCGGGCTTCGCTGGCCATGCCTTACTTCTCCTTTGGCCAATCGCTGCGTCCGAGGAGCTGAGCCATGACGTCCATCCAATGGAGCGACGGCGCTCCCATCTACCGCCAGCTGAAGGACCGCGTGATCGCCATGATGCTGGACGGGATCCTCAAGCCGGGCGACGCCCTGCCCTCCGTGCGCCAGGTGGCGGCGGAGTACCAGCTGAATCCGATCACCGTATCCCGCGCCTACCAGGAACTGGCCGACGAGGCCCTGGTGGAGAAGCGCCGCGGCCTGGGCATGTTCGTCACCGACGAAGCGTCCAAGAAGCTGCGCGGCAGCGAGCGCGAGCGGTTCCTGACAGAAGAGTGGCCGGCCGTCGCCGAGCGCATCGAGCGCCTGGGCCTGTCCATCGAAGAGTTGCTGCAATCCAAGGGGAACAAGTGATGAATGCCGCAATCGCCAACACCGTGGTCACCGCCCACGGTCTACGCAAGGCCTACAGGAACAAGCTTGCGCTGGATAACACCAGCTTCGAGATCGAGGCGGGCAAGATCATCGGCCTGATCGGTCCGAACGGCGCTGGCAAGACCACCGCTTTGAAGGCCATCCTCGGGCTGACGCCGTTCGAGGGCCAGCTGAAGGTGCTTGGCCTGGATCCGCGCAAGGACCGCGACGAACTGATGAAGGATGTCTGCTTCATCGCCGACGTAGCCGTGCTGCCGCGCTGGATGAAAGTCAAGGAAGCCATCGACTTCGTCGAAGGCGTGCACCCCCGCTTCGATCGCACCAAGTGCGAGCGCTTCATCGCCAACACCCAGCTCAAGCCCAACCTGCGCGTGCGCGAGATGTCCAAGGGCATGATCGTGCAGTTGCACCTGGCACTGGTGATGGCCATCGACGCCAAGCTGCTGGTACTGGACGAACCCACGCTGGGCCTGGACATCCTGTATCGCAAGCAGTTCTACCAGCGCCTGCTGGAAGACTATTTCGACGAGCAGAAGACCATCATCGTCACCACCCACCAGGTGGAAGAGATCGAACACATCCTCACCGACGTGATGTTCATCCGCGATGGCAAGATCGTGTTGACCGCGCAGATGGACGAAGTCGCCGAGCGCTATACCGAGGTCCTCGTCGGCAGTCCGGAAGCAGCCGACCAGGCGCGCACCCTGAAGCCCATCGATGAGCGGGCGCTGCCCTTCGGCAAGACCGTCTTGCTCTTCGACGGCGTGCCGCAGGCGCAACTCACCGCGCTGGGTGAAACCCGAACCCCTGGCCTGGCCGATCTGTTCGTCGCCATCATGAAAGGAACCTACGCATGAACGCCGTGACTTCGACACTGGGCAAATCCTCCAAGCCGGGCGCGTTCACGTGGTTGGTCAAGCGCGAGTTCTGGGAGAACCGCGGCGGGTTCTTCTGGGCGCCCATGATCACCGGCGGCATCTTCGTGGTGCTGAACATGATCCTGGCCGTCATCGGTAGCATCGCCGCGCGCGGCTCCATGGACGGCGGCGGCTTCAACGTCGATGAAGCGCCGGAAAAAGCGCACCAGATCGTCGGGGGTATCGGCGACGGCATGCTGCTGGGCGGCGTGATCCTGGCCTGCGTGGTGCTGGCATTCGTGGTGTTCTTCTACGCGCTGGGCACGCTGTACGACGACCGCCGCGACCGCAGTGTCCTGTTCTGGAAGTCGCTGCCGGTGTCGGACACCCACATGGTGCTGTCGAAGCTGGCATGGGCGCTGGTCCTGGCGCCGCTGCTGGCGGTGATCGTCGGCATCCTGATCGGCTTGTCCATGTGGCTGATCTCGGCGCTGACCATCAGCATCAACGGCTTGCCGGCCGGCGGCGCGATCTTCACCCACTCGCATCCCCTGCGCGTCATCGGCGGTGTGCTGAGCTCGCTGCCTGTGTACGTGTTCTGGGCGCTGCCGGCGATCGGCTGGCTGATGTTCTGCTCCGCCTGGGCGCGCAGCAAGCCGTTCCTGTGGGCCGTGCTGGTGCCGGTGCTGGCGTGCGTGATCATCAGCATGACCGACATCCTGCCGGGCCTGAACATCCGCCATGACCTTGTCTGGTACACGGTCGTCTACCGCGGCCTGCTGAGCGTGGTGCCGGGTGCGTGGTTCCCCACCTTGTCGGGCGGCGCCGCCAATCCGCACGCCGAAATCAACTCGCCGGACGAACTGGCCAATGCCATCGACCTGACCCGCAGCTGGCAGGCCTTCGCCTCGGCCGACATCTGGATCGGTGCGGTCATCGGCGTTGCCCTGATTGTCGGCGCGATCTATCTGCGTCGCTGGCGCGAAAGCGAGTAAGCCTGGACCCGGTGGCGGCTGCGGCCGCCACCTTCTCTCCACCCCCACGAGGACGCCCCATGCTCCGCACTGCCTTCCTGCGTACGCTCCCTCTGGTCGCCGCGCTCGCGCTGATGGCCTGCCAACCGGCGCAGGACAAGAACGACAATGCACCCACCGGCATCGCCGCGAAGGCGATGGACGAAGCCCGCAAGGGCCTGGGCGAAGCCAGCCAGGAGCTGCAGAAGGCCCAGAGCGAGATCAATGCGGCGCGCGGCAAGCTGGCGACCGAGAACCTCACCCTCAACCGCAACGAAAACCAGCATCTGCCGAAGGCGGAGATCACCCCAGCCGGCGACCTGCTGATCGAAGGCAAGGCTGTGGCCACCACGCCCGAGCAGAAAGAAAAGGTGCTGGCCTACCGCGGCGCGATGATCGCCGTGGTCGGCGACGGCATGGCGATCGGCATGGAAGGCGCCAAAGTCGGGATCGACGCGGCGGCGAGCGCGCTCAAGGGCGTGCTGTCCGGGCAGTCCGGCGACGAGATCGGCAAGCAGGTCGGGGCGGAAGCCAAGACCAAGATCAAGCCGATGGTCGACCAGCTCTGCAGTCGCCTGCCGGCCCTGCTCACCGCGCAGCAAGCGCTCGCGGCCTCCGTGCCGGAGTTCAAGCCCTACGCGAGCATGGACCAGGCGGACGTGGACGATTGCGCCAACCAGTCCGACTGGAACTTCTGATCCTCGCGACACGGAGACCACCGCATGCGCCTGCCGACCACCCTCTCCCTGCTGTTCCTTGCCACGGCGCTGCTGGCCGCGCCCGCTTTCGCGCAGGACGAACACTGCAAGCACTCCGCCCCGCGCCAACTGAAGCTGGATACGGCTGGCGCCAAGGCGATCGTGTTCGACATCACCAACAACGACTTGCGAGTCGATGCCTCGCCCGGCGCGGCCGTCTCGCTTCAAGGCAAGGCCTGCGCCTCGCAGGCCGATGCGCTGCCCAGCCTGAAGCTGACCCAGGAACGCGTCGGCGACAAGCTGGTGGTGCGAGTCTGGCGCGAGGGGCGCTTCAGTGGCGTGTTCTTCGGTAACACCTACGCCTACCAGACCCTGTCGGTCACCCTGCCCGACACCCTTCCCGTGCAGCTCAAGGTCGGCTCCGGCGATGCGGTCGTGGCCGGCGCGCCGGTGCTGAGCGCGGACGTGGGGTCCGGCGATGTCGCCGCGCGCGGAATCCGCGGACTGGCGGCGGTGTCGGTCGGTTCCGGCGACATCGAACTGGACGATGTCGGCGCGGTACGCGTCATTTCCATCGGTTCTGGCGACGTCACCGCGCGTGGCGTGCGCGGCATGGTGCATGTCGGCAGCATCGGCTCGGGCGACTTCACCCTGCAACGCGGCGGCGGCAGCGTCGAGATCGGCTCGATCGGCTCTGGCGATGCCGAACTTCGCGATGTCGGTGGCGACGTCGTGGTCGGGTCGGTCGGCTCCGGCGGCGTGGAAGCCCGCAACGTCGCGGGCGCATTGACGGTGCGCTCCATCGGCAGCGGCGATGTGCATCATGAAGGCGTCAAGGGCGCCATCGATCTCCCGAAACAGCACTGAGTCCCAGGAATGACCATGATCCGATTCGCACCGTTTGCCTTCGTGCTCTCGCTGGCCCTGCTGACGGCCTGCAAGGGCCGCGACGATGTACCGCACGCCGACAGCGGCGATGGTGTCGCCGTCGCGCGCGCGTTGTGGGGCCAGAAGCTCACGCTGAACGCGAGTGGGCATCCGCAAGCCGAAATCTCGGCCGCCGGCGACTTCACCATCGGCGGCAAGAAGGTGGACGTCAGCGATGCGCAGCGCGCGCTGTTGGTCGCCTATCACAGCGAACTGAGCGGCATCGCCGACGCCGGCATCGCCACCGGCAAGGAAGGCGCCAAGCTGGCCGGCAAGGCTGTCGGCGCTGCGGTGAAGGGCATCTTCAGCGGCGACCCGGATCAGATCGACAAGGAAATCGAGGCCGAGACCAAGAAGGTGGAAGCCGAAGCGATGAAGATTTGCGATCGCCTGTCTGGCCTGTACAAGGCACAGCAGGATCTCGCGGCCGCCCTGCCGGCATTCCAGCCGTATGCGTCGATGGACGAAGGCGATGTCGAGGATTGCCGCAACGATCAGACCGGCAGCCACGAGGCTGGCAAAGATGTCGGCCACGCCATCGGTCAGGCGATCAAGGGCGAGGACGGCACCGCGAAGGATGCCGCGACGGAAGCCGATGCAGCCGCCGCGGAGCCCGCCAAGCCCTGACGCCGCCAATGCCTGTTCGGCGCTCGACCTCGGCGAACGGGTTCACCCCCCTCCGCCGCCCGCCTTGCCGTGGATACCGCCCTTGGCGAGCACGGCCGGATCCAGCAGCGGCTTCAGTGTCTTCTCCGGCAACCCGGTGACTTCGCGCGCCACCTCGAGCACGGGCCGGTTCTGCTTGTAAGCCTGCTTGGCGATGGCGGCACCTTTCTCGTAACCGATCACTGGATTCAGCGCGGTGACCAGGATCGGATTGCGGTCCAGCGCTTCCTTTACCCGGGCATCGCGCACCTTCAGCCCCGCGATGCAGTCGTCGGCCAGCAGCCGCGACACGTTGGACAGCAGGTGCATCGCCTCCAACAGGTTGTGCGCGATCAGCGGCAGGGTGACGTTGAGCTGGAAGTTGCCGGTCTGGCCGGCCACCGTCACCGCCGTGTGGTAGCCCATGACCTGTGCGCAGACCATCACAGTCGCTTCGGGGATCACCGGGTTCACCTTGCCCGGCATGATCGAACTCCCCGGCTGCAGCGACGGCAGCTCCACTTCGCCCAGGCCGGCCAGCGGTCCGGAGTTCATCCAGCGCAGATCATTGGCGATCTTGGTCAGGGCGACGGCCAGCGCACTGAGCTGGCCCGACAGTTCCACGGCGTCATCCTGCGCCGCGAGGCCCTCGAACTTGTTGGCCGCGCTTTCGAAGCGGGCACCCGTGATGGACGACAGCGCCTTCGCCACGCGCGCGCCGAAGCGTGCGTCGGCGTTGATGCCGGTACCGATCGCCGTGCCGCCCAGCGGCAGCCGCCGCACGCGCTTGAGCGTGTCCTCGATGCGCGCCTGTGCGGACGCCAGCTGCGCCGACCAGGCGGAGAACTCCTGGCCGAACGTCAGCGGCATCGCATCCATCAAATGCGTGCGGCCGGTCTTGACCACCTTGCCCAGCGCGCGACCGCGCGCATCGATCGTCTTGCGCAAATGCTTGATCGCCGGCAGCAGGTCCTCCACCGCCGCCAGCTGCGCGGCGACGCGGATCGCCGTCGGGATGACGTCGTTCGAGCTTTGGCCGAGGTTGACGTGATCGTTCGGGTGGATCTGCGCCTTGCCCGCGCGCGAGGCCAGCGTGGCGATCACCTCGTTGGCATTCATGTTGGACGAGGTGCCTGAACCGGTCTGGTAGACATCGATCGGGAAGTGGGCGTCGTGGTCGCCGCGCGCGACCTCGTTCGCGGCCACCTGCACGGCCCTGGCGATGCCCTTGGGCAGCAAGCCCAGGCCTGCGTTGACCTCCGCGGCGGCCGACTTCACCAGGCCCAGCGCACGAATGAACCCGCGCGGCATCGGCCGGCCGGAAATGGGGAAGTTCTGCACAGCGCGCTGCGTCTGGGCGCCCCAGAGGGCGTCCGCGGGGACCTGCAGTTCGCCCATGCTGTCGTGTTCGATGCGGGTGCGGCCCGCGGTCTTCTTGCTGGTCATTCACCGTCTCCTGGAAGGAATTCACGGCTTGCGCGCCGGCGCGGAGCCGGTGGCTGGCGGGGCCGACAGGATACGCCAGGCCGGTCGGGCCGCTTCCCGGGGTAAAATGAAACGATCCTTTTCAGCCCTCCCCGCCCCCATGTCGGAATCGTCCCTGCTCGCCCTCTCCCCGCTCGACGGCCGCTACGCCGGCAAGGTCGACGCGCTGCGCCCGATCTTTTCCGAGTACGGCCTGATCCGCGCCCGCGTGAAAGTCGAGATCGAGTGGCTGCTGGCGCTGGCGGCCGAACCCGGCATCGTCGAACTGGCCGCGTTCTCCGACGGCGCGAAGGCCCGCCTGCGTTCGCTGGCCGATGGCTTCAGCGTCGCCCACGCGGCCCGCGTGAAGGACATCGAGCGCACGACCAACCATGACGTCAAGGCGGTGGAGTACTTCATCAAGGAACAGCTGAAGGACGATGCCGAACTCGCGCCCGCACTGGAGTTCGTGCACTTCGCCTGCACCAGCGAAGACATCAACAACCTGTCCTACGGCCTGATGCTGGAGCAGGCCCGCCGCGAGGTGCTGCTGCCGGCGTTCGATGGCATTGCCGCCACGCTGCGCACGCTGGCCCACGCGCAGGCGGCGCAGCCGATGCTGTCGCGCACGCATGGCCAGACCGCCTCGCCGACCACGCTCGGCAAGGAGATCGCCAACGTCGTCGCCCGCCTGGAGCGTCAGCGCGCACAGATCGCCGCCGTGGAACTGACCGGCAAGATCAATGGTGCGGTGGGCAACTACAACGCCCATGTCGCCAGCTACCCGGACATCGACTGGCCGGCCTTCGCCCAGCGCTTCGTCGAGAGCCTCGGCCTGGTATTCAACCCGTACACCACCCAGATCGAGCCGCACGACAACGTCGCCGAGATCGGCGATGCGGCGCGCCGCGCCAATACCATCCTGGTCGACCTGGCCCGCGATATCTGGGGCTACATCTCGCTGGGCTATTTCAAGCAGAAGCTCAAGGAAGGCGAAGTCGGCAGCTCCACCATGCCGCACAAGGTCAATCCGATCGACTTCGAGAATGCGGAAGGCAACTTCGGCATCGCCAATGCCTTGTTCGAGCACTTCAGCGCCAAGCTGCCGATCAGCCGCTGGCAGCGCGACCTGACCGACTCCACCGTACTGCGTGCGCTCGGCACCGCGTTCGGCCACACCCAGGTCGCACTGGATTCTCTGGCCAAGGGCTTGGGCAAGCTGGAAGTGAACCCGCAGCGTCTGGACGCCGACCTCGACGCGGCCTGGGAAGTGCTGGCCGAAGCCGTGCAGACGGTCATGCGCCGCCACGGCCTGCCGAACCCGTACGAACAACTGAAGGCGCTGACGCGTGGCCAGGGGATCACCGCCGATTCGATGCGCAGCTTCATCGAATCGCTCGAGCTGCCGGCCGCCGACAAGCAGCGCCTGCGCGAAATGACGCCGGGCAGCTACACCGGCCTGGCCGCGCGGCTCGCACGGGACATCTGACCTGCAGAGGCGGGAACGACGATGCACCTGCTGATCAACATCGACGTGCCCGATTTGCCTGCCGCCGAGGCGCTCTATGCCAGCGCCTTCGGGCTCACGGCAGGGCGCCGCTTCGGTAGGGGCGGCGTGGAATTGCTCGGTGCGCAGGCGCCGATCTACCTGCTGCAGAATCCGGCCGCCTCGGTGGCCGCCGCCGAGGCCCGGCGCGACTACACACGCCACTGGACGCCGGTGCACCTGGATATCGTGGTGGACCTGCTTGAACCTGCCCTCGACCGCGCCCTCGCGGCCGGAATGCTGCAGGAAACCGACATCCGTGAAGCGAACTGGGGCCGCATCGTTCGCCTGGCCGACCCGTGGGGCCATGGTTGGTGCCTGCTGCAGTTCGTCAATCGCGGCTACGACGAGATCGCCACATGACCCTGCGGTACGCCTTCATCGCCTGCCTGTTCGCCTTCGCCTTCGCCTTGCCGTTGGCGGCCTCCGCCGCCGACGCGCCCGCCGCGAAAGCCTGCGCTACGGATGCCGGTTGGAACGACCCGGCCACCCCGCTGCGCGTGTACGGCAATACCTGGTTCGTCGGCACCTGCGGGATCAGCGCATTGCTGGTGACCTCCGATGCCGGCCACATCCTGATCGATGCCGCCACGCCGCAGGCCGGTCCGCAGATCCTGGCCAATATCCGTGCGCTGGGCTTCAAGCCCGAGGACGTGCGCGCCATCGTTTTCTCGCATGAGCACCACGATCATGCAGGCAGCCTGGCCGAACTGCAGCGGGCCACGGGTGCGCCTGTCTATGCGCGCGCACCGGCCGTGGGCGTGCTGACGCGTGGCAAGCCCGACCGCAGCGATCCGCAATTCGAAGTGTCCGAGCCCATCGTCCCGGTCGAACGCGTCATCACCCTGGCCGACGGTGGCGTTGTGCGCGTTGGTCCGTTGGTCCTGCAGGCCATCGCTTCGGCCGGCCACACGCCTGGCGGCACCAGCTGGACCTGGCGCAGCTGCGAAGGCGATATCTGCCACCAGATGGTCTATGCCGACAGCCTGACGGCCATCTCGGACGACGTGTTCCGTTACAGCGACGAACGCGCGCATCCCGGCTACGTGGCGGCCTTCCGCGACACGCTGGCGCGGATCGCCGCCCTGGACTGCGACGTGCTGGTCACGCCGCATCCGTCGGCGAGCCAGCTGTGGACCCGGATCGGCCCCAGGGCCAGCGCACCGCTTTCGGACACAGGCGCCTGCCGTGCGTACGCGAACGCCGCTACCCAGCGCCTGGACAAGCGTTTGGCGGATGAAGCGGCCTCCGCTACGCCTAAGCCTTGATCGGCATCAATGACGGTCCTCGCGGCCTGTCGCGATCCTTGTTCCCTCATTTCATGCTGTACCGAACGGCCCCTCATCGCCCATGACCAAGAAGACCGCCGCCTCCCGTACCGCCACCGCGCTGCCGTTCGAAATCCAGGCCACGCGCGAGCACCCGCTCGGCATGCCGGCCGAGCGCTTCCTGCGCGACTACTGGCACAAGCGCCCGCTGTTGATCCGCAATGCCTTCCCCGGCTTCGAGACGCCCGTGCAACCCGAAGACCTCGCCGGCCTGGCCTGCGAAGAAGGTGTGCTGGCGCGGATGATCAGCTTCGATCGCGCCACCGGCACCTGGGACGTGCGCACCGGCCCGTTCCAGGAAGCGGATTTCCCCGGCCTGCCCGACCACGACTGGACCCTGCTCGTGCAGGACGTCGACAAGTGGGATGCCGACGTGCGCGCGCTGCTGGAGCAGTTCCGCTTCCTGCCGCGCTGGCGCGTAGACGACATCATGATCAGCTTCGCGGCTACCGGCGGATCGGTCGGCGCACACGTGGACCACTACGATGTATTCCTGCTGCAGGCGCAGGGCGAACGCCGCTGGATGATCGACGCGCGCGTGGCGATGGGGAAGCCGGCGCCCGACCTGGGCTTCCAGGAAGACGTAGCGATCAAGCTGCTGCGCACCTTCGAGCCCACCCACGAATGGGTGCTCTCGCCCGGCGACATGCTGTACCTGCCGCCGCTGGTCCCGCACCACGGGGTGGCGGAGAACCCGTGCCTGACCTTCTCGGTAGGCATGCGCGCGCCCTCGTCGGCCGAACTTATCGCCGACTACCTCGACACCCTGGTCGCGGATGCCGATGAGGCGGTGCGCTACCACGACGAGGACCTGGCCCCGCCACAGGATCCCTACGAAATCGATGCGCGCGCGATGGAGCGCGTGGTCGAGGCCCTCAACGCGCTGCGCATGAATGACCCGGACCGCCTGGGCGACTGGTTCGGCCGCTTCATCACCACCTATCGCGCCTCGGGCGACGTGATGCCGGGCCCGGACGCGCGCTCACGGATCGAACTGGAATGGGACCTGCAACAGGGCGCGCAGCTGCTCCGCCATCCCTTCTCGCGCGTCGCCTGGCGACGCCGGCACAAGGACGCGACGCTGTTCTGCAATGGCGTGGACTACGTCGTGCCGGTGAAGGATGCCCGCCAGCTTGCGTTGCTCGAAGCGCTCGACGGTGCCACCTATGCCGCGCTCAGTGCCGCCGGCCGTGATGCCGTCATGGCCCTCGCTGCGCAGGGCCACTATCAGCTCGCCCTGGATGATGATGACCCGGACAGGGAGGACGAAGACGCATGAGCACCGACTATCGCGTCGAGGCGGTCGACTACACCGCCGCGCTGGATGACCTGCGACGGATCCGTGACGTGGTGTTCATCGAGGAACAGGGGGTGCCTGCCGATCTCGAGCGGGACGCCCTGGACCCGCTATGCCACCACGTGATCGCCCGCGACGCCGGTGGCCAGCCCATCGGCACGGGGCGGCTCACCCCCGATCACCGCATCGGGCGCATGGCGGTCCTGCCGGCCTGGCGCAACCGCGGCGTCGGAGAGGCCCTGCTGCAGGCCTTGTTGGACGAAGCCCGCCAGCGTCACTGGCCGGCGGTGTCCCTCCATGCCCAGGTCGACGCCGAACGGTTCTACGCCCGCCAGGGCTTCCTGCCGGAGGGCGAGCGCTTCTTCGAGGCCGGCATCGAGCATCAGGGCATGCGCCGAGTGCTGGGCGCTACGGCCACCCTCGCCCACCGGGCCGAGGCCGTGGCCATCACCACGGCCATCGTCGCCCAGGCCCGCCGATCGCTGGTGATCTACAGCCGCGCGCTCGATCCCGGGTTGTGGGACGCGTCGCCGGTGCTGGACGCGCTGCGCCGGTTCGCTACCCACCGCACCGGCGTGCAGGTCCAGGTCCTGCTGCAGGACGCTGCCACGCCCCGGCACGCGCTCGCACCCCTGATTGGGCTGGGCCAACGGCTGCCCAGCGTCTTCCTGTTCCGCGAAGTGCAGGACCCGGTGGACCTGTCCTATGCGGCGGCCTTCGTCGCCAACGACGACCACGGGTACTACTTCCGCCCCCTGGGCCATCGCTACGATGGCGAGGCCGGCCTCGAGCATGCCGGACGCGTCCGCCAGCTGCGCGACGAATTCACGCAGATGTGGGAACGCGCGCGTCCGGTCACCGAATTCCGCGCGCTCGGCCTCTGATCGACGCCGCGGAAACCGCGCCACGAGAGCCTCTGCGGGGCGGCGCCCTGCGTCTTTAGTCCAATCGGGTTACGCCCCCTTCCCGGCATGGGGGTATAATTTCTGGGTTTTCGTCCATGTCCGTCGGACATCGCGCCACATGGACCGTAAGCGCCTCCCCGACTACCCCACAGCACGCCATCGCCATCGTGGACAATCTCCTGAAGCAGTTCGCGCAATCCTCGCAGCTCAGCGGGGGCAACGCCTCCTACGTCGAAGACCTGTACGAGCAGTACCTCGTCGCTCCGGACAGCGTGGGCCCCAAGTGGAAGGCCTACTTCGACGGCTTCAAGGGCCACGAAGCGGGTGACGTTCCGCATTCGGTCGTCATCCAGCAGATCGCCGAGGCTGCCCGCCAGGCCGCCAACAACGGTCATGTCGTGGCTGCCGGCGGCGACGAGCGCGAGCGCAACATCGGCCGCCTGATCACCGCCTACCGCTCTCGCGGCCACCTAGGCGCGCAGATCGATCCGCTGGGCCTGACCCCGCCGGTGAATCCCCCGGACCTGGAACTGTCGTTCCACAACCTGTCCGATCGGGACCTGGACAGCGAGTTCAGCACCGGCAACGTCGGCGGCCACGCCCGCATGAAGTTGCGCGACCTGCTGGCGCGGCTGAAGGCGACCTACACCGGCCCGATCGGTGTGGAATTCATGCACATCTCGGAAGTCGAGCAGCGCCAGTGGCTGTACCAGCGCCTCGAAACCGCCGGCGGCCAGTTCGGCCTGTCCGACGACGCCAAGCGCCGCACGCTCGAGCGCCTGACCGCGGCCGAGGGCCTGGAGCGCTACCTCCACACCAAGTACGTGGGCCAGAAGCGCTTCTCGCTGGAAGGCGGCGACGCGCTGATCCCGTTGCTTGACACCACCATCCGCAGCGCCGGCCAGGGTGGCGTGAAGGACATCGTGGTGGGCATGGCCCACCGCGGCCGACTCAACGTGCTGGTCAATACGCTCGGCAAGAACCCGCGCAAGCTGTTCGACGAGTTCGAAGGCAAGTTCGAACACGACAACAGCCTGGCCCACGCCGGCGACGTGAAGTACCACATGGGTTTCTCCGCCGACATCGCGACCCCGGGCGGCCCCGTCCACCTGGCGCTGGCGTTCAACCCCTCGCACCTCGAGATCGTCGACCCGGTCGTGGCGGGCAGCGTCCGTTCGCGCCAGGAACGCCGCAACGATGCCGCGCGCCAGGCCGTGCTGCCGATCATCATGCATGGCGACGCCGCGTTCGCCGGCCAGGGCGTGGTGATGGAGCTGTTCCAGATGTCGCAGGCGCGCGGTTTCGCCGTCGGCGGCACGCTGCACATCGTCATCAACAACCAGATCGGCTTCACCACCAGCAACAAGGAAGACTCGCGCTCCACGCTGTACTGCACCGACGTGGCCAAGATGGTCGGCGCGCCGGTGTTCCACGTGAACGGCGACGATCCGGAAGCCGTTGTCTTCGTGGCCCAGCTGGCCTACGACTTCCGCCAGCAGTTCAAGAAGGACGTGGTCATCGACCTGGTGTGCTACCGCCGCCACGGCCACAACGAGGCCGACGAACCGGCGGCTACGCAGCCGGTCATGTACCAGACCATCCGCAAGCACGCGACGACGCGCGAGATGTACGCCGCCAAGCTGGAAGGCGCCGGCGTGATCCCGGCCGAGGGCGGCAAGGCAATGGCCGACGAATACCGCAACAAGCTGGATTCCGGCGAAGTCACCACCGAACTGGCCAAGCAGAAGGGCGACGAGTTGGCGATCGACTGGTCGCGCTACCTGTCCGGCAAGCTCAGCGATCCGGTGGATACCAAGGTCAAGCGCAAGTCGCTGGACGCGTTGGCCAAGATCATCACCACGATCCCCGCCGGCGTGGCGCTGCACCCGCGCGTGGCCAAGATCTACGAGGATCGCGTGAAGATGGCCGCCGGCGAACTCCCGGGCGACTGGGGCTTCGCCGAGAACCTGGCCTACGCCACGCTGCTGGCCGAAGGCCACGGCCTGCGCCTGGTCGGCCAGGACGCCGGCCGCGGCACGTTCTTCCACCGTCACGCGATCCTGCACGACCAGAAGACCGACAGCTACTACCTGCCGCTGCGCCAGCTGGTGGAGCAACCCGAGCAGGCCACCGTCATCGATTCGCTGCTGAGCGAAGAAGCGGTGATGGCGTTCGAATACGGCTTCTCGACCACCGATCCCAATACCCTGTGCATCTGGGAAGCGCAGTTCGGCGACTTCGCCAATGGCGCGCAGGTGGTCATCGACCAGTTCATCGCCGCTGGCGAAGCCAAGTGGGGCCGCATCAGTGGCCTCACCCTGCTGCTGCCGCACGGTTACGAAGGCCAAGGCCCGGAGCACAGCTCGGCGCGCCTGGAGCGCTTCCTGCAGTTGTGCGCGCTGGAGAACATGCTGGTCTGCGTGCCGACCACGCCCGCACAGGCCTATCACATGCTGCGCCGGCAGATGCGCATGACCACGCGCAAGCCGCTGGTGGTGATGACGCCCAAGTCGCTGCTGCGCCACAAGCTGGCCGTGTCCACGCTGGACGAACTGGCCAATGGCGAGTTCCAGCACCTGATCCCTGACGCCACCGCCGACGCCAAGAAGGTCAAGCGCGTCGTTGCATGCTCGGGCAAGGTCTACTACGACCTGCTGGAAGATGCACAGAAGCGCGGCCAGGACGACGTCGCCATCCTGCGCATCGAACAGCTGTATCCGTTCCCGCGCGAGCAGTTGGCGGCCGAACTCAAGCGCTACGGCAAGGCCACCGAGGTGGTCTGGTGCCAGGAAGAGCCGCAGAACCAGGGTGCGTGGTACCAGATCAAGCACCATCTGCAAGCCTGCCTGGCCGACAAGCAATCGCTGCATTACGCGGGCCGTCCGCGTTCGCCCTCGCCCGCCGCCGGCCACTTCGCCGAGCACGTCGAGGAACAGCTGAAGCTGGTGGCCGATGCGCTGGTCAACAAGCTCGGCAGCGACAACGTCGCCGAATAAGCACGCACCCCCATTCCAACGAACAACAACACCACCAGGACGCCCCATCCAATGGCCACTGAAGTCAAAGTTCCGGTTCTTCCCGAGTCCGTCTCCGACGCCACCATCGCCGCCTGGCACAAGAAGGTGGGCGATGCGGTCAAGCGCGACGAGAACCTGATGGACCTGGAAACCGACAAGGTCGTGCTGGAAGTGCCCTCGCCCGTCGACGGCGTGCTGAAGGAGATCAAGTTCAAGGAAGGCGACACGGTGACCAGCCAGCAGCTGCTGGCGATCATCGAGGAAGGCGCGGCCGCCGCCGCTCCCGCTCCCGCCGCCGAGGAGAAGACGCCGGCCGCAGGCGCGCAGGAAGTGCAGCCGAAGGCGGAGGCCGCCAAGGCCGACGCCGCCGCGCCGTCCAGCACCAAGCCCGCGCCGGCTGGCGCCGACGCGCTGCCGCCGGGCGCGCGCTTCACCGCGATCACCCAGGGCATCGATCCGGCGAACGTGGAAGGCACCGGCCGCCGCGGCGCCGTGACCAAGGAAGACCTGGTCAACTACGCCAGTGGCAAGACCGCCGGCGTGTCCGGTGGCGCCCGTCCGGAAGAGCGCGTGCCGATGACCCGTATCCGCACGCGCATCGCCGAGCGCCTGATGCAGTCCAAGAACTCCATCGCCATGCTGACCTCGTTCAACGAAGTCAACCTCAGCAAGGTCATGGAAATGCGCAAGGAGCTGCAGGACGACTTCGTGAAGGCCAACGGCATCAAGCTCGGTTTCATGAGCTTCTTCGCCAAGGCCGCCGCCAACGCGCTGCAGCGCCATCCGATCGTCAACGCGTCGGTCGACGGCAACGACATCATCTATCACGGCTATGCCGACATCTCCATCGCCGTTTCCACCGACAAGGGCCTGGTGACCCCGGTGCTGCGCAACGTCGAGCGCATGGGCTTCGGCGACATCGAAAAGGGCATCGCCGAGTACGCCAAGAAGGCGCGCGACGGCAAGCTGGGCCTGGAAGACCTGCAGGGCGGCACGTTCACCATCACCAACGGCGGCACCTTCGGTTCGCTGATGTCCACGCCGATCGTCAACCCGCCGCAGAGCGCCATCCTGGGCATGCACGCCATCAAGGACCGCGCCATCGTCGAGAACGGCCAGGTGATCGCCGCGCCGATGATGTACATCGCACTGTCCTACGACCACCGCATCATCGACGGCAAGGACGCGGTGCTGTTCCTGGTCGACATCAAGAACCAACTGGAAAATCCGCATCGCATGCTCCTGGGCATGTGATGCACTGAGCCCCTCTCCCGGCGGGAGAGGGGTTGGGGGCGCCCCACCAGCAACCCGGGGCCCGTCACGATGAACGAGCCGCAGCGAGTTGTAGAGGCGACCTGTCGGCTGTTCGTTTCCTTTACTCGCTGTGGCTCGCTCACCCCCACATCCACCGGATAAGCGACTGCGGCACCCCTCATCCGGCGCTTCGCGCCACCTTCTCCCGACGGGAGAAGGGAAAAGCAAAGGACCACCAAATGGCTGAACAATTCGACGTCGTCGTCATCGGTGCCGGCCCGGCCGGCTACCACGCCGCCATCCGCGCCGCGCAGCTGGGCATGAAGGTCGCGTGCATCGATGCCGCGCTGGGCAAGGACGGCAAGCCCGCGCTGGGCGGTACCTGCCTGCGCGTCGGTTGCGTGCCCTCCAAGGCGCTGCTCGACTCCTCGCGCCAGTACTGGAACATGAGCCACCTGTTCGGCGACCACGGCATCACCTTCAAGGATGCCAAGATCGACGTCGAGGCGATGGTCGGCCGCAAGGACAAGATCGTGAAGCAGTTCACCGGCGGCATCGCGATGCTGTTCAAGGCGAACAAGATCACCCCTTACTACGGCTTCGGCCAGCTGCAGCCCAGCAACGTCGTCAAGGTCAAGCAGCACGACGGCAGCGAAGTGGAACTCAAGGGCACCAACGTCATCATCGCCTCGGGTTCGGATTCGATCGAACTGCCGTTCGCGAAGTTCGACAACGAGACCATCGTCGACAACGTCGGCGCGCTCGACTTCACCGAGGTACCGAAGCGTCTGGCCGTGATCGGCGCCGGCGTGATCGGCCTTGAACTGGGCAGCGTGTGGAAGCGCCTCGGCGCCGAGGTCGTGATCCTGGAAGCGCTGCCGGATTTCCTGGCCGCCGCCGATACCGAGATCGCCAAGGTCGCCGCGAAGGAATTCAAGAAGCAGGGGCTCGACATCCGCCTTGGCGCCAAGGTCAGCAAGACCGAAGTCACCGGCAAGGGCAAGAAGAAAGAAGTCGTGGTCACCTACAGCGACGCCGAAGGCGAGAAGACGCTGACGGTGGACAAGCTGCTGGTCGCCGTGGGCCGCAAGGCCGCGAGCAAGGGCCTGCTGGCCGACGGCACCGGCGTGAAGCTGACCGAGCGTGGCCAGATCGAAGTCGACGACCACTGCCACACCGGCGTGGACGGCGTGTGGGCCATCGGCGACTGCGTGCGTGGCCCGATGCTGGCGCACAA
Organism: Pseudoxanthomonas sp. G3; assembly: GCF_057654715.1. NCBI lineage: Bacteria > Pseudomonadati > Pseudomonadota > Gammaproteobacteria > Lysobacterales > Lysobacteraceae > Pseudoxanthomonas > Pseudoxanthomonas sp. G3. Next base: position 1,813,370 of record NZ_CM172805.1, on the reverse strand, counting down.
GGGCTTCGAGGAGGGCATCGCCGTGGCGGAACTGATCGCCGGCCTGCCGGGCCACGTCAATTTCGACACCGTGCCGTGGGTCATCTACACCGAGCCGGAAATCGCCTGGGTCGGCAAGACCGAGCAGCAGCTCAAGGCTGAGGGCGTGCCGTACAAGGTGGGCACGTTCCCGTTCGCCGCCATTGCGCGTGCAGTCGCGATGGGCGAACCGGCCGGCCTGGTGAAGGTCATCGCCCATGAAGAAACCGACCTGATCCTGGGCCTGCATGCCGTCGGCGTGGGCGTGTCGGAACTGGTCCACGAAGGCGTGATCGCGATGGAGTTCAAGGGCTCGGCCGACGACCTCGCGCGCATCTGCCACGCGCACCCGACCCTGTCGGAAGCCATCCACGACGCCGCGATGGCCGTACACAAGCGTTCGATCCACAAGGCCAACTGAGGCCCGCACGGCGGCCGCGCGAACGCGGGGCCGCTGAGACACCGCATGCGCCAGGCGAAGCCTGGCGTTTTGCGTTTCAGACAACACGCACTACAGGACAGCGACATGAAGAGCATCTGCGTCTACTGCGGCTCCAACGCCGGCAGCAAGCCCGCCTACACCGAACGCGCGATCGCCCTCGGCGACCGCATCGCCAAGGAAGGCCTGCAGCTGGTCTACGGCGGCGGCAACGTCGGCCTGATGGGCATCGTCGCCGACGCGGTACTGGCGGCCGGCGGTGAAGTCATCGGTGTGATCCCCGAGCAACTGGTGGGCTGGGAAGTGGCACACAAGGGCGTCACCCGGCTGGAAGTGGTCGCCAACATGCACGAGCGCAAGAAGCGCATGTTCGACCTGTCCGACGCCTTCGTCGCCCTGCCCGGCGGCTTCGGCACGCTGGACGAGATGTTCGAGATGCTGACCTGGCGCCAGCTCGGCATCGGCGACAAGCCCTGTGCCTTCCTCGACGTGGAAGGCTTTTACACGCCGCTGATGGGCATGATCGACCGCATGGTGGAGGAGCGCTTCCTGCACCCGGAACAGCGCAACGACCTGTGGCACGGCGACGACCTCGACGCGATGATCGCCTGGATGCGCGCCTACTCCCCGGCGCAGGCCGACAAGTGGATGGACGACAAGCGGAGGAAGTCGCTGCGGTGATGGTGGCTGCGGTAGTTTCCCTGCTGGAATCGCCAGTCGCTGGGTCCCGGCTTTCGCCGGGATGACGAGTACCGTTGTTTGCGATCCACCAGCTTGGAAAAGGCGCTGCCAAAGCGCCGAGTGTCCTCACTCCACCGCTGGCCGTCATCCCGGCGAAAGCCGGGACCCAGCGACTGGCGCTTGGCCGGGTCTCGTAACAACGCCAATATCCAGATCGAAGGAACGCAATACACCACGGAGCATACGATGCGGGAAAGGATTCCCTGCGTTTACATTCTGGCGAGCAAACGCAACGGCACGCTGTACGTCGGCGTCACTTCCAACCTACCCTCTCGCATATGGCAGCATAAGAATGACCTAGCCACCGGATTCACCCAGCGCTATCGCGTACATATGCTGGTCTGGTACGAGATCCACCCGACCATGCAAGCTGCCATCATCCGTGAGAAAGCGCTGAAGGAATGGAAGCGCGCATGGAAGATCCAACTTATCGAAGATCGGAATCCATATTGGCATGACCTGAGCAACGAGCTTGCGTGAGTGCTCCATCGCCGAAGCCTACCGCGGTTCCGACCAAAGTCGCAGGATCTTGCCTTTGCTTTTCCTTGATCTGACCGCAAGAATCGTAGTCACTGGGTCCCGGACTTCGCCGGGATGACGAGCAGGCTATGACCCTCCCCACCGCCTTCAACGCCTTCCGCATCCACAACGACGACGCTGGCTATCGCGCGGGCATCGAGACGCTGACGCTTGACGGATTGAATCCCGGCGAAGTGGTCATCAAGACCGCGTACTCTTCGGTCAACTACAAGGATGCGCTCGCCGGTACCGGCGAAGGCAAGATCCTGCGGCGCTTCCCGCTGGTGGGCGGCATCGATGTCGCGGGGCATGTGGTGGCCTCGACCGATCAGGCCTTCAAGGAAGGCGATGCCGTGCTCGTCACTGGCTGCGGTCTCAGCGAGACGCGCGATGGCGGCTATGCCGAGTACGCGCGCCTGGAAGCGCAGTGGGTCATTCACCTGCCAGCGGGCCTGAGCCTGCGCGAGAGCATGATCCTCGGTACGGCCGGCTTCACCGCCGCGCTCGCGTTGTTCCGAATGCGCGAGAACCGGCAGACGCCCGAGCTGGGGCCGCTGGCGGTCACCGGCGCCACCGGCGGTGTGGGCTCGCTGGCCGTGGACATCTTCAGCAAGGCGGGGTTCGAGGTGCACGCGATCAGCGGAAAGCCGGAAAACAGCGACTATCTGACGTCCATCGGGGCCAGCCAGGTGCTTGGACGCGACGCCCTCGCCACAACGCGCCCCATGGAGTCGGCACGCTTCGGCGGCGGTCTGGACAACGTTGGCGGCCCGATGCTCGCCAGCCTGCTGGCGCAGACCACGCCCTACGGTAACGTCGCCACCGCGGGCCTTGCCGCCAGTCACGACCTGCCCACCACGGTGATGCCCTTCATCATCCGCGGTGTCTCGCTGCTGGGCGTGGCCTCGGCGGGCACCGCGCGGGACATCCGCGAGGCGGTCTGGGCCCACCTGGCCAGCGACTGGAAGCCGGCCCATCTGGACACCATCTGCACGCGTGAAACCACCCTGGACGGCCTGCCCGAGGTCTTCCGGGCCATGCTGGCCGGACAGTCCTTTGGTCGCACGCTCGTGCGAATGGGATGAACGGCAGTGGCGGCGCGACGGGCGTCGCGCCCTGGCCGCCATCCCCATTTGTCTTGTCCCAAAGTCGCTCTACAATCCTCGGCGGGGACAACTTGGGGAACTCCATGGCAAAGATTCTGATCGTCGACGATTCACCGTCGCAGCTGCTGGGCATCCAGCGTATCGTCGAGAAACTCGGGCACGAATCCATCACCGCCGAAGATGGCGCCGCGGGCGTGGAAGTCGCCAAGCGCGAGCTGCCGGACATGGTCCTGATGGACGTGGTGATGCCCAACCTGAATGGGTTCCAGGCCACCCGTACCCTGAGCCGCGAGGCGACGACCAAGCACATCCCGGTGATCCTGGTGACCACCAAGGACCAGGACACGGACCGCATGTGGGGCCTGCGCCAGGGCGCCAAGGCCTACCTGACCAAGCCGTTCTCGGAAGACGAACTGGCGGAGGTCATCGAGCGCATCTTCAACGCCCGCGAACTGCCCTCGCCGCCTTCGGCCTGAGCACAGACCGCGCGGCATGCACAAAGAGCAGGCCCCCGCATGCTCTTTTCGTTTCCGCCCTCACCGCGGCGCCGCATAGCCGCCCCGCACGCCGCGCGGCGACAGCACCAACTGCCACAACTGGGAACGGCGGCTGCGGAACGTGGCCATCGACGCGCTCAGGTAGTAGCGCCACATCCGACGGAAGCGCGCGTCGTAGCGCGCATCCAGCCGTTCCCACGCCGCCTCCACGTTGCCCCGCCAGGCCTGAAGCGTGCGGTCGTAGTCGGCCCCGAAGCTGTGCCAATCCTCCAGCACGAAGCGTCCCTCGACCGCGTGTGCGATCTGTGCAGCGGACGGCAGCATCGAGTTCGGGAAGATGTAGCGCGCGATCCACGGATCGGTCCGGTGCACCGATCGGTTCGTGCCGATGGTATGCAGCAGGAACAGGCCGTCAGCGGGCAGGCAGCGGCGAACCACATCGAAGTACGTCGCGTAGTTCTTCACCCCGACGTGCTCGAACATGCCCAGCGAGAATGCGGCATCGAAACGCTCGTCCAGGTCGCGATAGTCCTGCAGACGGATCTCGACAGGCAGCCCCCTGCACAGGCGGCGCGCGTACTCGGCCTGCTCGGAAGAGATGGTCACGCCGACGCCGGTGACGCCGTAGCGTTCGGCGGCGAACTTCAGGGCCTCGCCCCACCCGCAGCCGATGTCGAGTACCCGCATGCCGGGCGCAAGGCGCAACTTGCGGCACACCAGGTCGAGCTTCGCTTCCTGGGCCGCGTCGAGGTCCTGCGCGTCGCGCCAGTAGGCGCAGCTGTACACCAGGCGACGCCCGAGCATGGCGGCATACAGGTCGTTGCCGAGATCGTAGTGGCGACGCCCCACCTCACCGCTGCGGCGACGCGACTGCAGGTTGGTCAGGCGCGCGCGTAGCGCATCGAAGAGCTCGCCTGGCCCATGCACGCGCTCGTCCAGTCGTGCGTCCAGCAGGCGGAACAGCAGACCGTCGAGTGCATCGGCGTCCCACCAGCCATCCATGTAGCTCTCTCCCAGCCCCAGCGAGCCTTGCCCGAGCACGCGCGCATGCACGCGAGAATCGTGCGCCCGGAAATCCCAGGGTCTGTCGCCATCGATCCGCACGTCCGCTTCGGCCAACAGGGTTCGCATCCTGTGCTCGAAGCGGGCGTGGGGCATGGCGGGCTCAGCGGGCGAACAGCCCCGCGTACTCCGGAGCGACGTGCGGCAGCAGGACGCTGGCGGGGACGTCCACCGTCTGCGTGCCATCCGCGTACGGGCCCACCTGATAAGGCGGGAACACGAAGCGCAGCGCGGTGATGTGGCCGGCAGCGTCCAGGACGGGTACAAATTCGCTGAAGTTGGAGGGCTCGGGCTCCGTGCCCTCATCGATCATCCGCGAGGTGCTCTTGATGAGCGCGGCGCGGTCGGTGGCCGCCAGTTCGTCCTCGTCGGCCCGCGTGACCACGGCGGTGTGCAGTTGCTCACGTACGTAGTCGCTGATCGCCTGCCAACCCTTCGGGTCCGGCACCAGCGCGGCGGAGGTCAAACGCTTGTCCTGCTGCGGCAACCAGACGAAGCGCGCGATGAGCGGCTGGCCGTGTGCGCCGCCGGTGTACCGGCTGCCGTCGGCCGCGATCGCGACGATCTGCGGCGTGTCCACGACCTGTTCGAAAGCCAACGACAGCTCATAGGGCGCGGTGGGCTTGTCGTTGCCGAAAGCATCGACTGCCTCCATCAGTTCGGCACGCTCGGCGGCCGCATAGTCGGACAACGCCTTCGCCAGGCCTGGGTACCGGTCGGCGGCGGGGGGATAGCTGATGCCGACCACGTATCGGTCGGTCGTCTCAATGGCGTCCTTCAGCGCCACGGGTGCGGTGGCCGTTCCCGTCGGCGCAGTGGCCGCGGGCGGGGTGCCATCGCCGGGTGCCGCGGGTGCGGATTCGCGCTTGCAGGCAGCCAGGAAAACTGTCGCACAAACGGCCAACAGGGCCGCGCGCGCCAGGGGGGAGGACTTGCTGGGGGACACTTCGGGCTCCTTCCGCGTGTGTGATGGGCGTCATTCTAGGGCGCACCACCCTCGCCCTCCAGCCGATTCAGCCCTCGACCAGACCGGCGTACTCAGGATGCCGCTGGACGTAAGCGGCGGAGTAGGAGCACGCCGGGACCACCCGCCAGCCTTGCGCGCGCGCCAACTCCAACGCCGCCTTCACCAGCGCCGCGGCCACGCCGCGCCCACCGATTTCGTCCGGGACGCCGGTGTGGTTGATGGTCATCCGTCCGTCCCGGAGCGAATACAGCAATTCGGCCTCGTAGCCGTCCACCGAGGTGTGGAACCGGTGGGCATCGGCATCGTGATGCACGTCTGGGGAAGGCGCGTCGGGGGTCATGGCATCTCCGTGGCGGGGGGCTCATCGGCATTGTGACCCAATGCCCAGGGTCGATCGGGGCAAAACTGACGCAACACGTCACATTCATCCTTGTGAACGGTTTCTTCGCGCAACTGAAACGTGATCCGGTTCGCGAAACCGAAGTTGGCACGATTGCTGCGTGTACCGGGCCATAGACCCGCACTTCGGAGTTCCGCCATGAGCCTGATCGAAGAAATGCCCGACGTCTCCAACGCCAGCGATTTCACGCTGCTGGAGGGCCTGTTCCAACTTACCGTCACGGGCCACACCAGCGATTGGGAATTCGAGCGTCTCAACAACGCCGTCTACGAACGCCTGATGTCCGCCTACTCCAGCGCCGAGATCGGCAGCGTGCACGCCGTGCACTCGCTGGTGGACTGAGCCGCAAACGCTTTTTACCGGGTGCTCCGGCGCGGCGCAGGGGTCCGCCTTCGGGTGCGACTGCCGCGCCGGAGTCCCGTCCCTCCCGGCCTCGCCGGAGGCCCTGATATACCCCACTCCTGTCGTGAGAGCCGTGGCCTCAGTCGCCGCGGTGATCGCGCTTGCCCTGATTGCGCCGATCCTGCGTCCCGGAACTGCCCTGGATCGCCTTCAGCCGGCTTTCGGCCGCGTGGAGTTCCACGGCCTTGTCTGCGGCTTCCGTCGAGACGAACCCGGCGCCCGGCGCGGCCCCGTGTGCGTTCTCATCGAGTTGCTGCCACGGCGCCTGCTGGCGATCGTGCTCCTGCTTCTGCTCCAGTAGCGCACGTGCATTGGCCAGCGCCTGATCGGGCGTGATCTTTTCGGGCGGGCGCTTGCGTGCCACGGCTTTTCGGGGCTCGGGCGTGGCCTTGCGAACCTCCGCCGCACGCGGCGTGACGGCGGCTTTCGTCACTTTCTTCCCGGCCTTCTCAAGGGTCTTCTTCACCACGGCCTTGCGCGCGGTCTTCGTCGCCGTCTTTTTCACAGGCCCGGGTTTCCCCACGACCTTGCGCGATGTCTTCTTCGCCGCAGCCTCATTCGCGGCCTTGCGCACCGGAGTCGTCTTCACCGTCTTCGTCGCGGTCTTGCCTGCCGCCTTTTTCGCCGCTCGGGTCGGCGTCTTCTTCACCGCCTTCGCAACCGTTTTCTTCACCGCTTTCCTGGCCGCTGTCTTGCCCGTCGCCTTGCGTGCCGTTGCCATGCGCTGCTCCACGTGGGGACATGGAGCCGGGATAACACGGCTCACCTTCAGTGCGGGTGAGCGCGACGGCAAGGGCCACTTAACCGAAGCTGGGACGCGACAGCGCCTCGAGAAAGTGCGTCAGCACGCGCGGCTCCATCGCGATCAGGAACAAGACGCCATACGCGGCGCCGGCGAGGTGCGCGCCATGGTTGATGTTGTCGCCGCCGCGACGGTCCATCCAGATGCTGTAGGCGATGTAGAGCACCGCGAACACGATCGCCGGCATCGGGATGAAGAACACGCCGATCATCGCCCAGGGATCGATCAGGATGTAGGCGAACAACACGGCGGACACCGCACCGGACGCACCCAGGCTGCGGTAGTTCGGGTCCTTCTGGTGCTTCAGGTACGTGGGCAGGATCGACACCACGAGCGCCGAGAAGTAGAACGCCACGAAGGTCAGACGCGTCCCGCTGAGCTGGGTGATGATCTCCTCCATCAACCGGCCGAAGAAGAACAGCGTGACCATGTTGAACAGCAGGTGCCAGAAATCGGCGTGGACGAAGCCGTAGGTCACCAGACGATCGTACTGGCGGTGGCGGTCGATCGCCGGTGGCCACAGGATCAGCCGCATCAGCAGCGACGGGGTGCGGAAAGCGACGAAGCTGATCACGCAGGTGACCGCGATCAGCAGCAGGGTGATCGGTGCGCTCATCGTGTCCTCAGGCCGCAGTGCGATAGTTGTCCTGCATCGGATAAGTCCGCGCGTACAGCGCGAACGCCAGCGCCGCCACGAAGGCGAAACCGGCGAAGAAGAACATCAGGAAGGCGTTCTCGGTCCAGCCCTGCGATTGGATCCAGCCGATCACCGCCGGGTCGCGCACGCTGGCGTTCGTCAGCAGCACCCACAGCCCGCCGAAGGTGCTGGTCAGGTACCAGAACGCCATGATTACGCCCTTCATCGCCATCGGCGCTTGGCTGTAGGCGAACTCCAGCGCCGTCGCCGACACCAGCACCTCGCCGAAGGTCAGCAGCAGGTACGGCAGCGTCTGCCACGCCAGCGACACCTGCTCGCCCTCGTCCATCTGCAGCTGCAGCAGGCCCGCGACGATCCACGACAGCGCGGAAATCGCGATGCCCCACCCCATCCGACGCAATGCCGTGACGTTGAAGCCCATCTTCCGCAGCGCCGGGTACAGCACCAGGTTGTTGAACGGAATCAGCAGCATGACCATCAGCGGATTCAGCGCCTGCATCTGGGTGGCGTCCTTTACCAGCCAGCTCGGCCACCACCAGAGGTCATGTGGAATCACCATCGCCTTGCCCTGGATGACCCAGGTGGAGGCTTTCTGGTCGAACAGCGACCAGAACGGCGTGACCAGCGCGAACACGATCAGGATCCGCAGCACCGAGCGCACGCCTTCGATGGCGGCATCCGGATGCAGGCCGCGCGCGCGCTCGAGCTGAAGCGAGGCGCCGAAGCCGACACCGGCGATGATCGCGCCCAACGCCAGGCACGCCGTGATGACGAACCCCCATGCCTCGGGCCAGATTCCGACCCCTGCGAACTTCAGCGCCCATAGCGCCAGCATGGCCACGGCGCCGACGATGCCGACGGCGGCGACCCACGTGCCGATGCCTGCGCCCATGCCCAGCAGCGCGCTGCGCACGATGGTGAGGAAGGCGTCCGGATCGGTCCCGCGCGACGGCGGCACGTTGACGTACTTCTTGCGGCCCGCCCAAAAGATCAGCGTGGCGATGAACATCAGGATGCCCGGGATGCCGAACGCCCAGGCCGGTCCCCAGCTGCGCAGCACCAGCGGCATCAGCAGCGAGGCGAAGAACGAACCGAAGTTGATGATCCAGTAGAAGGCATCGAAGACGACCTTGGCCTTGCTCTTGTTGGTCTGGTCGAACTGGTCGCCGCAGAAGGTGACCACCAGCGGTTTGATGCCACCCGAGCCCAGCGCGATCAGGAACAGGCCCGTATAGAAGCCGGTCGCGTTGCTTTCGAACATCGCCAGACATGCGTGGCCGGCGCAGTAGATCAGCGAGAACCACAGGACGGTGTTGTACTTCCCGAAGAAACGGTCGGAGAGCCAACCGCCGAGCAGCGGGAAGAAGTACACGCCGATGACGAAGCTGTGGAACAGGTCTTTCGCCGCGCCTTCGCGCGCCGCCTGGTCCGGCAGATAGGCCAGCAGCACCGAGCTGATCAGGAAGGGCACCAGGATGTTGCGCATCCCGTAGAAGCTGAACCGCTCGCACGCCTCGTTACCGATGATGTAGGGAATCTGGCGGGGCATGCGGCCCTGGCTGGCTTCTGCGGTCGTGCTCATCCGATCTTCCGGTGAAAAATTTCCGGAAGGTTACCGTATCCCCCCGCGACGGGTCGAACCGCCACGGCGCGGACACACGGGCGCAACGGGGACTGGGACTGACCGCGATTGCCGGGCATCATGCGCGCTGCCCTGTTCAGGATATGACCATGTCGCGCCTGCCCTGCATCATGCTGCTGCTCGCCCTCGCACCGCTCGCGCATGCCCAGTCGACGCTGACCACGGTGTCGGAACGTTCGGGGTTCGTGGACACCGGCCGCTACGACGAGGTCATCGCCCTCTGCGACGCGTTCGCGCGCCAGTATCCCAAGGCCGTGCGTTGCACCACGTTCGGCACCACGCCCGAAGGCCGACCGATGAAGGCCATCGTCGCTTCCACCAGCGGCGCCCTGACCCCCGAGCAGGCGCAGCGCCGCCAGTTGCCGGTGGTGCTGGTCCAGGGCGGCATCCACGCGGGCGAGATCGATGGCAAGGACGCGGGCTTCCTCGCGCTGCGCGAAGTGCTGGAAGGCAAGGCGGCATCCGGCGCACTGGACAAGCTGGTATGGGTGTTCGTGCCGGTCTTCAACGTCGACGGCCATGAGCGTTTCGGCGTATGGAATCGCCCGAACCAGCGCGGACCGAGGGAAATGGGGTGGCGCACCACCGCGCAGAACTACAACCTCAACCGCGACTACGTGAAGGCCGACACCGCCGAGATGCAGGCCATGCTGCAGCTGGTGCAGCGCTGGGATCCTATCGTCGCGGTCGACCTGCACGCGACCAACGGCGCGCAGTTCGAACACGACATCTCCATCCAGGTCGAACCCGTGCACGCTGGCGATGCCGGCCTGCGCCAGGCCGGCCTCACGCTGCGCACCGCCGTCATCGACGACCTGGCCAAGCAAGGCTCGCTGCCCCTGCCCTACTACCCGTCGTTTGTCGTGAATGACGATCCCACCTCGGGCTTCGAGGACGGCGTGCCACCGCCGCGCTTCTCGCACGGCTATTTCCTGCTGCGCAACCGCATCGGCATGCTGGTGGAAACGCATTCCTGGAAGGAATACCCGGTACGCGTGCGCATCACCCGCAACACCGTCGTCTCGGTGCTGGAACACGTCGCCCGTGACGGCGCCGCCTGGCAGGCGGCCGCGAAGCAGGCCGATGCGGCGGCCAAGCAGCTGGCCGGCAACGCCGAACCCCTGACCTGGGTCGCGGCACCGACCGCACGCACGGTCGACTTCCGCGGCTACGCGTACACGCGCGCGAAGTCCGATGTGTCCGGTGCGCTGATGACGCGCTACGACGAAACCACGCCGCAGATCTGGAAGGTGCCGCTGAAGGACGAGATCCGCCCGGGCATCGTCGTGGATGCGCCGCGCGGTGGCTATCTGGTGCCTGCAGCGGAAGCCGCATGGGTGGCGCCGCTACTGAAGATGCATGGCATCGACTACCGCCTGCTGGGCAAGGCCTGGCAGGGCGATGCGCAGGTGTTCCGGGCGACCAAGAGCAGCTTCGGTGGCACATCGGTCGAAACCCACCAGCGCCTGACGGTCGAAGGCGACTGGACGCGCGAAACCCGCAGCACGCCCACCGGCGCGCTGTTCGTGCCGATCGCCCAACCCAAGGCCCGCCTGGTGATAGCGTTGCTGGAACCGAAAGCGCCGGATTCGCTGCTCGCCTGGGGCCGCTTCAACAATGCGTTCGAGCGCAAGGAATACATGGAAGACTACGTGGCCGAAACCGTCGCGCGCGAGATGCTGCGCGACCCGGCGGTGAAAGCCGAGTTCGAACGCCGGCTGCGCGAAGACAAGGCTTTCGCGGACGATCCCGCCGCACGGCTGGAGTTCTTCTACCGTCGTCATCCTTCGTGGGACGAGCGCTACCAGCTGTACCCGGTGCTGCGCGTGGATGCGACGCCCTGAAAAAGCGCCGCCGCGCATAGGCGTGATCGTCAGCCCAGGCGCATCACCCCGTAGCGCGGCGCCGCGTTGCCGCAGGTCGTCGCGGTCAGCGGCGCACCCATCTCGGCCAGCACGGCACGCTGTTCCGGCAATGGCGTGCGCAGGGTGCGGTCTTCGAACGCCGCCAGCCTGGCGAATGCGGGCAGGGCCAGCGCACGCTCTAGGAAGGCCGCCACGCGTGGCCAGCGCTGCGGGTCCACGTGGTACTTCACGAACGCAGCGTTGCGGAAGAAGCTGGCCACACTGATGTCGGCAATCGACAGCGCGCCGAAGATCCAGCCTTCGCCCGGCACCCGCGCTTCGAGATAGTCCAGCGCGACCGGCAATTCCTCTTCGCGCGCCTTGCGGACCACGTCCTCGTCGGTGCCTTCGTTGAACAGGAAACGCCGCACGCCCTTCTGGAAGAACATCCGCCAGATCACCACGTCGCCGAGATAGGAATCCGCGTACTCCTCCAGCCAACGCGCCTGCGCGCGTTGCACCGGATCGGCGGGATACAGCGACGGAGTGGGGAACCTGTCCTGCAGGTATTCGCAGATCACCGTGGAATCGTTGAGGACCAGGTCGCCATCGATCAGGACCGGGATGCGACGCAACGGACTGAGCCGACTGAACTCCTCATCACCCACGAACGGCGCGATCGGATCGATGCGATAAGGGACGCCCTTCAGGTCCAGGCACACCAGCACCTTTCGCACATAGGGCGAGATGTAGTTGCCGATGATCGTCAGCGGTTCGGTCATGTCCCTGCTCCGTCGAAGTCCCGACGCAGGGTGCGCACTCGGCGCGGCCGGGTCAACCCAGGGCGGTATCCAGCGCCATCATCAGGCAGAAGCCGATGGCCAGGCCCCAGGAGGCGATCGCGCCATGCCCGTGGCGGTTGGATTCGGGAATGACGCTGTGCCCCACGGCGATCAGCATCGCGCCGGCTGCAAACGCCAGTCCCCATGGCAGCAGGATCGATGACAGCCCCACGGCCCATGCGCTGGGCACGGCCGCCAGCGGCTCGGCCACGCCCGACAGCGTGCCGATGAAGACCGCCTTGCTGCGCGCCATGCCGGCGGTGGCGAGCACGAGCGCCACCACCAGGCCTTCGGGGATGTCCTGCAAGGCGATGCCCATGGCCAGGCCCTCTGCCCCGCTGAGGCGACCGCCCGCCGACACGCCCACCGCCATGCCTTCCGGCACGTTGTGCAGCACGATCGCCAACACGAACAGCATCACCCGTGACGACACCAGATGCCGCTGCGCATCCAGCGGATCATCGACGAGCATGCGGTCCATCATCAGCAGCACGCCCGCACCCAACAGCACGCCGCCGCTGACGAGCGCCGCGGCGCCCCAAGGCGAGTAGCCTGCGCCAGTCGCGGCTTCAAGACCCGGAAGGACCAGCGAGAACGCGGTGGCCGCCAGCATCACGCCGGCACCGAAGCCCAGCAGGCCATCGGAGACGCGCTGCGGGATGGATCGCACAACCAGGACCGGCAGCGCACCGAGCGCGGTGGCCAGTGCACACAGCGCGCCGCCGCGTAGCGCTTGTCGCACGCCGGCGGCGGCGGGGTTCGACGGGATCTCGGCCACGCACCATACCGCGGCCACGATGATCGCGGCCACGGCCAGCAGGTAGGGCCAGGCGGTCTGCGTGCGGGTGTAGGCGAACGGCTGCAGGACGCGGTTCATGCCGGGGGCTCCGGGACACGGTGCGTTTCGTCGTAAGTCCGCATCCTAGCGCCGCTGCAGCGGCGGGCGTCATCGCAAAACTGAATCGCTGCGATGGAGGCGTTCAATCCAGGCCAGCCTCACCCGCGCCGCGCGTACTTCCAGTTGCGCGTCTTGCCCTCGGCCAACCAGGCGATGGCCTGTTCGAGCCGGCGCGTGCGGGTCTCCGCGCGCTTGGCGTCGGTGATCCACTCGATGTAATCGCGACGCGCGCTCGGGCTGAAACCGTCGAACGATTTTTTCGCGGCGGCATTCCCCGCCAGCGCATCGCGCAGGTCCGCCGGCACACGCAGCGCGGGCTTGGTGGCGCGAGGCGTGCGAGTGGTACCAGGCTTCGCCCCGGCGTCGATCAGCGCCATCGCCTTGCGGATCAGCGAGACCAGGGTGCGCCGCGCTGGAAAGTCGCGGACCGTCGTCATCTTGCCGAAGCTGCCCATGCCCGTGCGCTCACCGGTCTCCATTACCTGGGCGTGCTGCCAGAAGCCGAACGAAGCATGCTGCTTGAACGCCGCCATGCTGCAGAGGATGCGTCCGCCGTACTGGAACGTCGGCATGCCCCACTTCACCGTTTCCTCCACCTGCGGGCATGCCTCGTGCACCACGGCACGCGCATGCGCGAGGATCGGCTGGGCGAACCCGGCCGCCTGGGCGATGTAGGCATCGATGCGCGGATCGGTCGTCGGCATGTCGGACTTCCCTTGGGCTGGCGCACTGTAGCGCGGCACGCTCCATCCCCGCATTGACGATCCATTACACGAGGGATAGCTATGCTGGGCCACCTCGAACGCGGGAGCGCCCTCGATGATCCGTCCCCTTCTGGCCATCGCCTGGTTGGCGCTGGCAGCGTGCACGCCACGCCCCGCCACCGATCCGGGCCAACCCGTGCCTGGACCCGCAACCGACACGCCACGGCCGCCCGCCACCATCGAAGGTCGGGCCACCTATCTCGAACGGATTGCCCCGCCGCCCGGCGCGCGCTTAAGCGTGCAACTGGTGGACGCGCAGCTGGCCGATACGCCGGCCGCCGTGGTCGCCAGCCAGGAGTTCACCGACCTGCCGGGACCGCCCTACGCGTTCTCGCTGACCTACGACCCGGCCAAGCTGCGACCCAACGGCCGCTACGGCCTGCATGCCGGGCTGCGGGATGGGCAAGGCAAGCTGTGGTTCGTCACCGACACGCGCGTGCCCGTCACGCTGGGCGCGACAACCCCGGTCGAGTTCCGCATGGTGCGCGCCGGTGGCGACCCCGTGCCGCCGAACGGCTCACCCTGGGACCAGGCGAAGGCGCGTGGCATCGTCTTTCGCGGTATCGGGACCGAACCGGGCTGGCTGGTCGAAGTCGGTGCCGGTGCCACGCCGCCGCTGCATGCCGAACTCGACTATGGCGAACGCCAGATCGACGTGGCGCATCTGGAACGCATCCCCGATGGCTATCGCGGCAAAATGGCCGACCAGACGACGGTATCGCTGACCACTCGGCGTGAGGCCTGCAGCGACGGCATGAGCGACACCGCATACCCGGCCTCTGCGACGCTTGTCGTCGGCGACCGGACCTACCGCGGTTGCGGCCGCTTCCTGACCGAATGAGTTCCCGATGAGCCGACGTTCCCGCCGCCGCCAAGCCTCCGGCCTACGCCTGCCCCTGCTCGCTTTTGTCGCCCTGCTGCTGATCGGCGCAGGCGCGTGGTGGTGGACGCAGCGGAGCGATGTCCCGGATGCGCCGACGCCCGAGGTAGCACAGCAGATCGGCGATCCGCAACGCGTGAACGAGGCGCTGTCGCTGCCGCCGGTCGAACAGACGCGGCCCGGCGCGTTGGCTGGCGAGGTACCGGCCGTGGCGCCGACACCTGCGCCAACCACACCCACACCCTCGGCAGCCGCACTGCCCGCCTTCCTGCCGCCGGAAGCCCGCATCACGCTGGACCTGATCCAGCGCGGCGGTCCGTTCCCGCACCGGCAGGATGGCGCGGTGTTCCAGAACCGCGAAGGCCGGCTGCCGCGCCAGGCGCGTGGTTACTACCACGAGTACACGGTGGACACGCCCGGCCTGGACCATCGCGGCGCGCGGCGCATCGTCACCGGCGGCACGCCGCCGAGCGAGTACTACTACACGGACGACCACTACGACAGTTTCCGCCGGTTCGAGATCGGTGAGGGCACCGCACCATGAGCGATTCCGGCTTCGATCCCGGCCTGACCGATCCCGCGCATGCGGGCGTGTTCTTCGTCACCGAAGACGATCTCGGCGCGCTCGCCGCCGTCGGCCGCGATGCAGGACTGCTGGCCCGCCGGGTGGACCTCTCCGGTTGCGACGGCAAGGCCGCGCTGCTGCTGCGCATCGCCACGGTGCTGGACTTCCCGGACACGTCCGGGCGCAACTGGGATGCCCTGTCCGACAGCCTGCGCGATCTGTCATGGCTGCCGGCGCCGGGCTATGTGCTGCTGTTCGAGGAAGCCCACGCGTTGCGCGAACACAACGAAGCCGACTTCGACACGCTGCTGGACATCCTGGACGAAGCTTCGCAGGCCTGGGCCGCGGACGAGGTGCCGTTCTGGGCCTTCATCGCCCTGCCGGAAGAGCATTTCCCCGACCTGCAGTAGGTTTCCGGCGGCCGGCGCGCCGATCTGCGAAAATGCCGCATGCTCGATTTCAAACATCTCCCGCTGGCGCCCGGCCTGCAGCAGGGCGTCGACGCGCTCGGTTACACCCAGCCGACCCCCATCCAGGCGCAGAGCCTGCCCGCCATCCTCGACGGCCGCGACGTCATCGCGCAGGCGCCGACCGGCAGCGGCAAGACCGCCGCGTTCGGCATCGGCCTGTTGCACCGGCTCGACCTGGGCATCGTGCGCACGCAGGCGCTGGTGCTGTGTCCCACGCGCGAACTGGCCGACCAGGTCGCGCAGCAGATACGCAAGCTGGCCGTCGGCCTGCCCAACCTGAAAGTGCTGACCCTGTGCGGCGGTTTGCCGCTGGAACCGCAGATCCGTTCGCTGGAGGCGCACGACCCGCACGTCGTCGTCGGCACGCCTGGCCGCATCCAGGAGCTGCTGCGCAAGAAGGTGCTGCACCTGGGCGGCGTGCGCACGCTGGTGCTGGACGAAGCGGACCGCATGCTCGACATGGGATTCGAGGAGCCGATCCGCGAGATCATCGGCAAGACGCCGAAGGACCGGCAAGGCCTGCTGTTCTCGGCCACGTTCGATGATGCGATCCGCACGATCGCACGCACTACATTGCGCGACCCGCTCGAAGTCACCGTCGACGGACCGCAGGAACGCGCCGCCATCGAACAGCGCTTCGTGCAGGTCGAACCCGCGCGCAAGCAGATAGCGCTGGCGGCACTGATCGCGCAGCAGCGCATCGAGACCTGCGTGGTGTTCTGCAACATGCGCAAAGACGTGGACGAGGTCGCCGGCTCGCTGCAGCACTTCGGCTTCTCCGCCCTCGCCCTGCACGGCGACATGGAGCAGCGCGACCGCGACGAAGTGCTGGTGCGCTTCGCCAACCGCAGCTGCAACGTGCTGGTAGCCAGCGACGTGGCCGCCCGCGGCTTGGATATCGAAGACCTGGGCCTGGTGGTCAACTTCGACATGCCCAGCGATGCCGATACCTACATCCACCGCATCGGCCGTACCGGCCGCGCCGGCCGCGATGGTTTGGCGATCAGCCTGTGCACCCCGCGCGAACTGCCCCGCGCGACAATGCTGGAAGAACGCCTCGGCGCCCCCCTGCTATGGGACCGCAACGTGCCTACCGCGCCCAAGGCGCATGCCGCACCGCCGGCGGCCATGACCACGCTGCGCATCGATGCGGGCAAGACCGACAAGCTGCGCCCGGGCGATGTGCTCGGTGCGTTGACCGGCGACGCCGGCCTGTCGGCCACCGCCATCGGCAAGATCAACGTCTTCCCTACCCGCACCTATGTGGCGGTCGCGCGCGACCAGGCCGCGGCCGCGCTGGCCCGGCTCAATGCCGGCAAGATCAAGGGCCGCAGCTTCCGCGTCCGCAAGCTTTGACGCGCACAAACAAAAACGCCGGCGCTTGCGCACCGGCGTTTTCTTGAACCGTCGGGTTCAGGGCTGGATTACAGCGCCTGCACCTGGTCGGCCTGCATGCCCTTCTGGCCCTGCACGGCGACGAAGGTGACCTGCTGGCCTTCCTTCAGCGACTTGAAGCCATTGCCCTGGATCGAGCGGAAGTGCACGAACAGGTCGGGGCCGCTCTGCGGGGTGATGAAGCCGAAGCCCTTGGCGTCGTTGAACCACTTGACGGTGCCGGTCTGACGTTCAGACATCTTTACTAACTCCTGAAACATGGATGAAAGGACCACAATTCCAGCATGGGCTGGAACGGGACTGGGTTTGCAGGCGTTGGTAAAGCGGGAAGATGTAGCAGATGTATCTACCGCATCAGGCTCACGATTCACGGTGACCCTGGCAAGCACAGTGCCGCGCACTCTACCGGGCTTTTCAAGTAAAAGCGAATCCCTTTTCCGAGAAAGCTGAACAGGCGTCTCCCCGGGCGGGGCTGTAACCGCTTGCAAGCGACGGCGGGCGGGCCGCGCGGCCAGCGTATGATGGCGCCCCTTTAGCCGAACCCCTGCCATGGCGCTCAAGTCCACCGTCGTCAAAGCCGAACTGCAGATCAGCGACATGGACCGGCATTACTACGGCACCCATGGGCTGACCCTCGCCCAGCATCCCTCCGAGACCGACGAACGGCTGATGGTGCGCCTGATCGCCTTCGCCCTGATGTCGCAGGATCGTCTGGAATTCGGCAAGGGCCTCAGCAACGAGGAGGAGCCCGACCTGTGGCGCAAGGACTACACCGGGCTGATCGAGCAGTGGATCGACCTTGGCCAGCCTGACGAATCGCGTATCCGCAAGGCCTGCGGGCGGGCCAACGAGGTGATCGTGGTCAACTACGGGGGCCGTGCCGCCGATCTCTGGTGGGACAGGAATGCGGCCTTGCTGGCCCGCCACCGCAACCTGACCGTGCTGGACATCGCGCCGGAGTCGGTCGCGGCGATCACGGCCCTCATGGTGCGCAGCATGCGCTTCCACGTGATGATCCAGGACGGCGAGATGCAATGGATGACCGACGAGCAGGTGGTCAGCGTCGTGCCGACCGTCCGCCAGGCGGGTCTCGCCCGGGCCGCCTGACCGCATGGTGCCCACCCACGACGTACTGGTGGTCGGAGGCGGTGCGGCCGGCCTGATGGCCGCCCTGACCGCCGGCCAGCGGGGCCTGCGCGTGCTGGTCGTGGAGCACGCCAACAAGGTCGGCAAGAAGATCCTGATGTCCGGCGGCGGGCGCTGCAACTTCACCAATACCGGCACCGCGCCGGCCAACTTCATCTCCGCCAATCCGCACTTCTGCAAGTCGGCGCTGGCGCGCTACACGCCGGGCGATTTCATCGGACTGGTCGAGCGGCACCGCATCGCTTACCACGAGAAGGAACTCGGGCAACTGTTCTGCGACGTCTCGTCGAAACTGATCGTGAAGCTGCTGGTGGACGAATGCCTGGCTGCCGGCGTGCGTATCGAAACCGACTGCAGTGTCGGCGGCGTCGAGCAGGCGGACGGCGTGTTCCGCCTGGACACGACGCTGGGACGCGTGGCCGCGCCCTCGCTGATCGTGGCCACCGGCGGACTGTCCATCCCGAGCATGGGCGCCACCGGCTTCGGCTACGACCTGGCGCGGCGGTTCGGGCACGACGTGCTGCCGACCCGCGCCGGCCTGGTGCCGCTCACGCTGAGCGGCAAGCATCAGGAACGCCTGGCGGACCTGAGCGGCGTGTCGTTCCCGGTGGAAGCACGCTGCGGCAAGGCGCGCTTCCGCAACTTCATGCTGCTGACCCACCGCGGCGTCAGCGGCCCGTCGATCCTACAGATCTCGTCCTACTGGCAGCCGGGCGACGACCTGCGCCTGGACCTGCTGCCGGACCGCGACACGCTGGCATGGCTGCAGGCGCAACAGCAGCAGCGGCCGGATGCCGAACTGAAGACCGTCCTGGCCGACGCCTTGCCGCGCCGTTTCGCCCAGCGCCTGTGCGAGGTCTGGATGTCCAACCGTCCGATGAGGCAGTTCAATGCGCCTCAGCTGAAAGAAGCGGCGACGCTGCTTTCCGATTGGCCGCTGGTCGCCAGTGGGACCGAGGGCTATCGCACCGCCGAAGTCACCCTCGGGGGCGTGGACACCGACGGCGTCTCCAGCAGCACGATGATGTCCAAGCGCGTGCCGGGCCTGTTCTTCGTCGGCGAAGTGCTCGACGTCACCGGCTGGCTGGGCGGCTACAACTTCCAGTGGGCGTGGGCATCGGGCCATGCTGCGGGCATGGCCGCCTGACGCAGTGCGGCGTTTCTCTGAGGAGCCGGTTTGCTAGCCTTGGAAACCGGTGTCATTCCGAGGTTTCCATGGCGGCTTGTCCTCCCTCCTCACGCAGGCAGTTTTTGGCGCAGGTCGCGGGCACGTCGGGGCTGGCCCTGCTGGCCTCCGGCTTCCCCCTGCACGCCAGCGCGCAGAAACGACCCGTTGCGACGACGCGCAGCGGTCGCGTGGCGGGGACCGCCGACGGCGGTGTGCAGGTGTTCCGCGGGATTCCCTACGCGGGCGACACGGCCCGCCGACGCTTCCAGCGCGCCCTGCGCGAGACCGGCTGGACCGGCGTGCGGGATGCCTCCCGCTTCGGTGCCTCGGCGCCACAGCGCGGTGATGCGGACGGACAAGCGGTCAGCGAAAACTGCCTGTTCCTCAACGTCTACACCCCTGCCCTGGGCGACCGCGGCTTGCGGCCGATCCTGGTCTATATCCATGGCGGCGGCTACAACAACGGTTCCGGCTCGCATCCGCTATACGACGGCACGCATCTCTGCCGTCGTGGCGATGTCGTCGTGGTCACCGTCAATCACCGGCTCAACGCGTTCGGCTATCTGTACCTGGGCGAGAGCGGCGACGAGCGCGTGCAGGACTCGGGCAACGTCGGGCAACTCGATCTGATCGACGCGCTGCACTGGGTCCGCGAGCACGCGCACGCCTTCGGTGGCGACGCGGGCAACATCACCGTGTTCGGCCAATCAGGGGGTGGCGCGAAGATCGCCACGCTGATGGCGATGCCGGAAGCCGACGGGCTGTTCCACAAGGCGATGACGATGAGCGGCCAGCAGGTCACCGCGGCCGGCCCGCGTGCCGCGGCCCAGCGCACCGCGCTGCTCATGGCCGAACTGGGTCTGGGCCCTCGTGACGTGGATCGCCTGCTGGCGATGCCGATGGCGCGCCTGCTGGAAGCCACGCGCGTGCGCGACCCGTCGCGCGTGGAGGACACCGCGCTCTACTTCGGCCCGGTGCTGGATGCCCGCAATCTGCCGCGGCATCCCTTCTACCCAGATGCGCCCGCGCAGTCCGCCGGCATCCCGATGATCATCGGCAATACGCGCGACGAGACGCGTGCCTTCCTTGGCAACGATCCGGCGCACTTCAGCCTGACGTGGGAACAGCTCCCGCAGAAACTCCGCGAACAGCAGTTCGTGGATCTGTCGCCGGACGTCGTGATCGCCGAATATCGCCGCCTGTATCCGGCCTACACGCCATCGGAGGTGTTCTTCGCGGCGACAACCGCCGGCCGCTCGTGGCGCGGCGCGATCGTCGAGGCCGAAGCGCGCGCGCGACAGGGATCACCGGCGTGGGTCTACCAGCTCGATTGGCGTTCACCGGCGGACGACGGAAAGTTGCGCGCTTTCCACACGCTCGACATCCCGCTGGTGTTCGACAACACCAGGGTCGAAGGATCGAAGACGGGGAACGATGCCCGTGCGCGCGCCATGGCGGCGCGCATGAGCGATGCGTTGATCGCCTTCGCGCGCCACGGCGACCCGAACCATGCCGGCATTCCCGCATGGCGTCCGTACACGCTGCCGCAGCGCCAGACCATGGTGTTCGACGACGAATCGTCCCTGCAGGACGATCCACGTGGCGGTGAGCGCAGGCTCTACGAGCGCGTGCCCTTCATCCAGCGGGGCACGATGTAGCGTGCGCCACGCGCACGACGGCGAGACCCTCATGCTTGCGGTCGTGCACGGCGCACATTACGACATGACCTCGGCGGCGATCTCGAAGGATCGCAGGCGCTTGCCGTGATCGAAGATGTTGGCGGTCAGCATCAGCTCGTCCGGGCGATGCCGCTGGATGAACTCCGCGATCCCCTTGCGCACGTTATCCCGGCTGCCGACGACGGCACACGCTAGCGCCTGCGCGACGCCGGCCTTCTCGTGAGGCTCCCAGAATGCCTCGATGTCGTCGATCGGCGGCGGCACCAGGCCTGCGCGGCCGCGTCGCAGGTTGACGAAGGCCTGCTGCTGGGTGGTGAACAGGTACCGCGCTTCCTCGTCCGTCTCGGCCGCCACGACATTCAGGGCGAGCATCGCGTGCGGCTTCGCGAGCCGCTTAGAGGGACGGAAATCGCGGTGGTACAGCGCCGGTGCCTGGTCCATCGCGTCCGGCGCGAAATGCGACGCGAACGCGTAGGGCAAGCCGAGCGCGGCCGAGAGCTGCGCACCGAACAGGCTGGAGCCCAACACCCACACCGGCACATCGAGTCCGGCGCCCGGCACGGCACGCACGGCCTGGCCTTCCTGCACCGGTTCGAAGTAGCGCAGCACTTCCTGCACGTCCTGCGGGAACTGCTCCGCGCTGTCGAAGTAGCGCCGCAAGGCGCGTGCGGTGGCCTGGTCGGTACCCGGCGCGCGGCCCAGGCCGAGGTCGATGCGACCCGGATACAGCGACGCGAGCGTGCCGAACTGCTCAGCCACCTGCAGCGGTGAATGGTTTGGCAGCATGATGCCGCCGGACCCGACGCGGATCGTCGAGGTCGCCCCGGCGACGTGACCGATCAACACCGCTGTCGCCGCGCTGGCGATGCCCGGCATGTTGTGGTGTTCGGCCAGCCAGTAACGCGTGTAGCCCCAGCGTTCGGCGTGCTGCGCCAGGTCGCGCATGTGCACGAACGCCTGCGTGGTGTCGCTGCCCTCGCAAACGGGGGCGAGGTCGAGAAGCGAATACGGGATCATGAAAGCACCGGCAATGACGATGTCATCGTCATGGGGGCGCATCATGGCGCGTACCAGCCGCCGCAGCGGGATGCAGCATCCCACGCATTCACTGGAACAGGTGACGGAGGTCCGGCAGGTACTTTTCAGCCGATCCGGTATTCACGGCGACCACACGCTCTCCGCGTTTCACCAGTCCACGGTCCAGCAACTGGGGCAGCGCCGCCAGACAGGCGGCGCCTTCGGGCCCCACCCAACCTTCCGGCCGCATGCGCCACAGTCGCGCGGACTCGGCGGCGATGTCGGCCTCTTCGACTGCGACGGCGCTTCCGCCACTCGCCCGCAGGATCTGCAGCACGCGGAAGTGACCCACGCCACCGGGCACGTTGAGCCCGACCGCCAGCGTCCTGCCCGCGTCCAGCGCGGTGGTGTCGTCCGCACCCGCTTCGAACGCCCGCACCAAGGGCGTGGTGGCGGCGCTCTGCACGCAGATCATGCGCGGCCGCTGCGCACCGATCACGCCGAGCGCCTGCAGTTCGTCCCAGGCCTTCCACATGCCCAGCACGCCCGTCCCGCCGCCCGTGGGATAGACCACCACGTCGGGCAGCGACCAGCGTCGCGCGCCGGGTGCGGGTTCGGCCAGTTCCAGGCCCAGCGACTTCTTGCCTTCGATGCGCCAGCCCGGTTCCTGGAACGTTGCCACCGAGAACCAGCCCTGCGGCAGGTAATGCTGCTTGAGGAAGGCACCGGCCTCGCGGATCGTCGGCCCTTTCAGCACCAGTTCGATCCTGTCCGGATGCCGGTGCGCCGCCGCGGCCACGCTGCCGACGATGGGCGCAGGCGTGTCGTCCGGCATCGCCACGACCACCGACAGCCCGCCTGCGAGCGCGTACCGGACCAGGGAGTCGCCGGCGTTGCCCTGCGTCGGGACGGTCAGGCGCGTTAGCCCCAGCCGACGCGCCTGGGCGACCACCATCGCCATGCCACGGTCCTTGAAACTCTGGGTGGGGTTTGCGCCGTAGCCGGGATGCGCTCTGCCCTCGTCCTTGAGTTGCAGCATCAGGCCGGCCTGCCGCGCTACCGGGTGATCCCGGTAGTCCAGCAATGGCGTGGCGCCCTCGCCAAGCGGCACGAGGTGCGCCGCGTCGCGCGGATCGTTCGCGTCCAGCGCCATCAGTGCGCCGAATCGCCACATGTCCCGGCGCACGGGCCGATACCAGGCGAAATCCGGCTGCTCCGCCGCGAGGCGCTCCAGATCGAGCACCATTTCCACCGGGCGGCCATCGATCGGATCGAGATTCATCGGCCGGTCGACCGGATAGTCGATCCCCGAGCCCAGCCCACGCAGACAACACACGTACGACATCGTCACTCCGGCGATACGGTCACGCGCAGCATAGCCGCGCAGCGCGCGCATGCGTCATGACGGTGGCTCATGACGCCCGCGCGATGCGGCCTTCAGGCCAGCAGATCGAATGGGCCGCCCTGTGCCAGGGCACGCTGGTAGGCAGGTCGGGCGTGGATGCGCTGCAGGAACCCGGCGAGACTCGGATACGCGTCGAGTCCGGCACGCACCGCGGCGGCTTCCACCGGGAAGCTCATCTGGATGTCGGCCGCACTGAACTGATCGCCCGCGAACCAGGCGGTCTTGCCCAGTTCGGCGTTCATGTAGTCCAGATGCAGTTTCACCTGGGGCCCCACGAAGGTTCTCATGGACTTGTCGGCAATGCCGCGCGCCACCGGCCGTGCGAAGAACGGCATGGGCGCTTTCTTCAGGCGCGAGAACACCAGGCTCAGCAGCATCGGCGGCATCGCCGAGCCTTCGGCGTAGTGCAGCCAGTAGCGATAGCGCAGGTGCTCGGCCGTGCCGGGCGACGGCGCGAACCGGCGTGCGGCGTCGTAGCGTTCCACCAGGTATTCGAGCACCGCACCGGATTCGGCGAGCACGTGCTCGCCGTCCACGACCACCGGCGACTTGCCCAGGGGATGCACCTTCTTCAATTCCGGCGGCGCCAGCATCGTCTTCGGGTCGCGCTGGTAGCGCACCACGGTGTAATCCAGCCCCAGCTCCTCAAGCAGCCAGAGCACGCGCTGGGAACGGGAGTTGTTGAGGTGGTGGACGGTGATCATGCG
Organism: Pseudoxanthomonas sp. G3; assembly: GCF_057654715.1. Taxonomy (NCBI): domain Bacteria; kingdom Pseudomonadati; phylum Pseudomonadota; class Gammaproteobacteria; order Lysobacterales; family Lysobacteraceae; genus Pseudoxanthomonas; species Pseudoxanthomonas sp. G3. The sequence goes on along the minus strand of NZ_CM172805.1, from coordinate 1,789,337 downwards.
CCAGCGCTCCGCGTGGGGTTCGCCATCCTACCTCGCGGCATATGCCGTTGTGGGAGCGACGTGAGTCGCGATGACGCAGCACGGAAAGCGATCGCGACTCACGTCGCTCCCACACCAATCACCACGCCCTACGAACTGCACGAAAGCATCGAACATCCCGCCCGCTCGCGTGCCCAGTCCGGCCGGCGCTGCGCGAATCGCTCACGGCCGGGCTGGTCGTCGTAGGGCCGACGCATCACGTCCAGCAGCTCGTGTACCTCGGACAGATCGCCGGCTTCGGCCGCGTCGATCGCCTGCTGCGCAAGGTAGTTGCGCAGCACGTAGCGTGGATTGGCCAGGCGCATGCGTTCGCGGCGCGTCGCGGGGTCGAGCGGATCGTCGTCGAGTCGGCGCGCGTGCGCTGCCAGCCAGTCAAGGAGCGCCGGTGCCACGGTTGCGCGCTTTCCGGCGTCATAGAACGCGTCGTCGAACGCCCTCAACGTCGCATCGCGCGGATCCGCGTCAATCAGCCCGCGGAAGAACAGGGTCATGTCGACCTCGCCCTGATGCAGCAACGCCTGCAGGGCCTGCATATGCTCGAGATCGCCGTCGCGACATGCTGCCAGGCCCAGCTTGCGCGCGGCGGTCTCGCGCTCCTCATGCGCGTAGGTGTCGGCAAAGGCCTGCAGACCGTCCTGCAATGCGTCCACCCCTTCGAACAGCGGCGACAACGCGTGGGCGAAGCGGGTCAGGTTCCAGCCCGCAACGCGCGGCTGCCAGCCGAAGCGGTAGCGACGGCCCTGCGCGTCGGTGGTGTTGGGCGTCCAGTCCGGATCGTAGTCGTCGACCCAGCCATAGGGACCGTAGTCGATGGTCAGCCCCAGCACTGACATGTTGTCGGTATTCATCACGCCGTGGACGAAGCCCACGCGCATCCAGTGCGCCACCATCACCGCGGTGCGTCGGCAGACATCCGCGAACCATGCGCCGTACAGCGCTTCGCCTTCGCCCGACAGGTGGGGGAAGTCGCGGTGGAGGGTGAAGTCCACCAGCGCACGCAGGAGATCGTTCTCGCCGCGCGATGCCGGCAATTGGTAGTGGCCGAAGCGCAGGAACGACGGCGCCACCCGGCAGACGATCGCGCCTGGTTCGGGCGTCGGATGACCGTCGTAGAACATGTCGCGCACCACCTGTTCCCCGGTACCGACGAGGCTCAATGCCCGCGTCGTGGGCACGCCAAGATGGTGCATGGCCTCGCTGCAGAGGAACTCGCGGATCGACGATCGCAACACCGCGCGTCCATCGGCGGTACGTGAGTACGGCGTGGGCCCTGCGCCCTTCAGCTGTAGCTCCCAGCGCTCGCCCCGCGCATTGATCGCCTCGCCGAGCGTGATGGCGCGGCCGTCGCCGAGTTGTCCGGCCCAGTGGCCGAACTGGTGGCCACCGTAGTTGCCGGCGTAGGGCTGCATGCCCGGCAGCAGGGCGTTGCCGCCGAACACCTCGGCGAAGGCCGGAGACGCGACATCGGTTTCGTCCAGACCCAGCAGCGCTGCGACTTCCCGCGAATGCGCCAGCAGCGTCGGCGCAGCGACGGGCGTGGGCTCGATCGACGACCACACCGCGCCGCGAACCTCGCGACGCCGGTCCCCCTGCTCCGGATCCCCCGGCAGTTCGCGGACGAAACGGTTATCGAAACGCAGGGTATCCAGCCCGCTCATGCGGCGCCCGCGGGCTCGTCCACCAGCGGTGTCAGATCGGGCCGCAGCGCCACCCGCTCGTCGAACACGAAACAGGCACCGTCGTAACCGAAGCCGCCGACCTGCTCGAAGTAGCCGAGGATGCCGTCGTCCAACTGCATCACGTTGTCCATGCCGTCGGCCTGCATCCACAGCGCGGCTTTCTCGCAGCGGATGCCGCCGGTGCAGAAGCTGACGACGGTGGCGTCCTTGAGCGCATCGCGATGCGGCGCCAACGCCGCCGGAAGATCCGTGAACTTGTCGATCGGCAGGGTCAGCGCGCCCGCGAAGGTGCCGTGTTCGATCTCCTGCGCATTGCGCGTATCCAGCATCACCACCCGGCGGCCGGTGTCGTCGTGGCCCTGGTCCAGCCAGCGCGCCAGGGTGCGCGGCTCGACGACCGGCGCCCGTGCGGACTCCGGCGTCGTGCCGGGTCGGCGGAAGCTGATGATCTCCGGCTTCACCTTCACCTTGAGGCGGGCGAAGGGAATCCGCCGGCTGCGGCTGTACTTCACGCGCAGGCCGGCGAAGCGCGCATCCGCATGCAGCGGCGCCAGGAAAGAGGCGATGGCCTCGGCATCGCCCGCCAGGAACAAGTTCAACCCCTCGCCCGCCACCAGCACCGACCCACGTAGCGACAGCGCTGCGGCGCGCTCGCGCAAGGTGTCCGCGAACGCAGCGGGTGCATCGATGGGTGTGAAGTGATAGGCAGCGATGTTCGTAACCATGCGGCGATTTTACCGCCCGTCGGCAGTCCGCCTCTTCATTCAACCAGATGGTTGACAGTTCTTTGCCGGCAGCCCAATACTCAACCCTATGGTTCAACATGACGCCCAGCGGCTCGACGCCCTCTTCCACGCCCTCGCGGATGGCACGCGGCGGCGCATGCTCAGCAGCCTCCGTGGGCAGTCGCGCAGCGTCGGCGAACTGGCGGCGCCGTTCCAGATCTCGCTGGCGGCCGCCTCCAAGCACATCAAGGTCCTCGAACGCGCCGGCCTAGTCACGCGCCAGATCCAGGGCCGCACCCACCTGTGCCACCTGCAGCCGCAGGCGCTGGCCGAAGGCGAGGCGTGGCTGCGCGAGTACGCCCAGCTCTGGACCGCGCGCCTCGACGCGCTCGATGCCGTGCTGCAAGCGGATATCCCCTCCCCCGCCACGCCCATCCGGAAACCGTCATGACGCCTCCCGCCTCCGACACGGTCGATGTCACCGTGCATCGCCGCTTCACCGCATCCGCCGAACGTGTTTTCGATGCCTGGCTGACGCCGCGCCTGCTGGGCCAGTGGATGATGGGCCCGGGGATTCGCGACGAGAAACTGCTGCGCCTGGACGTCGACCCGCGCGTCGGCGGCCGCTTCTCGATGTTGGTCGAACGCGACGGCGAGCGCATCGACCATGTCGGCGAGTATCTCGTCATTGACCGGCCACGCCGGCTGTCGTTCACCTGGACCATCGCCGGCGAGGCCGATCAGGACGGCAGCCGGGTCGATATCGTGCTCACGCCGACCCCCACCGGCTGCGAACTGTGCCTGACCCATACCCTGCCGCGCGCCTGGGCCGACTATGCCGACCGCACACAGCAAGGCTGGGGCACCATGCTGGATGCCCTGCAGTCTTTGTTCTGATCCGCTACGCGGAAATCACCCAGGCCAGACCGCTCGCGTGACCCGCGGGAACGGCATGGACGGCGCGCCATGGCCCAGCGTCAGAGCAGCAACCAGGGCAATGCCAGCGTCACCGCGACGATGAAGAGCATCACCGCCAGGATGCCGACGACATACAGCGGCCGGTCGCGCAACAGCCCGGCGAAGGTCTCGGCGCGCCCTTCGCGCGCGGCGGCGGCGCGTTCGGACCGTGCGTGGTCGCGACGCTGCGCCTGGTAGCCCGCCATCAACGTCTTCGCGCGCGTCAGCTGGTCCGCATCGTCGATCCACAGGCCGCCGGCGGAAATGCCCCACGGACTGGGCGGGGTTTCGTAGAAGTCGATCGCGTTCGCGCGCAGCAGTTCGCGCACGTCGTCGGCTTCGTCGCCTGGGACGTTGCGCAGGTTGAGGAAGAGTTTCGCCATCCCGACAGTCTAGCGGGTCAGCGTCGGACGCACCGGCGTGCGTTACTCTGCACGCCCCTTTCATCCGGACGATCCATGCGCTCCCTGCTGCTCGCCTTCTCGCTGACCCTGCTCGCTGCCTGCACGCCTCCCGGCCCGCCGCCCGGCGGCAGCGTGGCCGAGCTGCAACGCCTCGATACGCAGGCAGGCACCGGCACCGTCGCCGCCAGCGGCAGCGACGTCACCGTGCACTACACCGGCTGGCTGTACGACGAGACAGCTCCACAGCAACGCGGCATGAAGTTCGACAGCTCGGTCGACCGCGGCGAGCCCTTCACCTTCCTATTGGGCGCCGGCCAGGTCATCCGTGGCTGGGACGAGGGCGTGGCCGGCATGAAGGTGGGCGGCAAGCGCACGCTGAAGATCCCCGGCGACCTCGCTTACGGCAGCAGCGGTGCCGGGGGCGTCATTCCGCCGAACGCCTCGCTCGTGTTCGACGTGGAACTGCTGGATGTGAAGCCGCACGAGTGACGGCATGGGTTCTGCAGGAGCGACGTCAGTCGCGACCGCGAGAAAGAAGGACACGTGAACCGTCGACGCCGCGAGCGAGCTTCCGCGCCGTGTGGTCAGGCCGTGCGGTCGCGACTGACGTCGCTCCTACAGAGGAGGCCGCGGCTACTCCACCGGCGTCAGCCGCAGGTCGTGGAAGTCGAAACTGAAATCGGTCAGCGGCGAGATCGCCTCCATCCGCGCTTCTCGGATGCCGCCATCCGGTTTCAACGAGAACGTCAGGAAGGCATCGGCATTGAGCCAGCGCTCGCGCCACCGGACCACGAAGGTATCGTGCTGCCAGTGCTGCAGATCGCCGACTAGTTCCGGCGTTCGGCTGAAGCGCAGCACCAAGTCCCCGCCTTCCTGCGCCACGACCACATCGCCGTACCAGGGGTCGCGCAGCGTGCCGGCGTACTTCGCCAGCGGCAACGAGGGCTTCGACGTGGCATCGCGCGCCGCCTGCAGTTTCTGCCAGTGTCCGTCGGCGCTGCCTTTGGCCTGCGCGACCTGCGCCTGGTAGGCGGCCAGCCAGTCGGTGCCGCTGTTCGCCAGGTAGGCATCCAGCACCTTCAGCGTGATCGCGTGGAAGGCCGCGCCGACTTCCTGATTCGTCAGCACGACGACGCCCAGTTTCAGCTCCGGTACCAGCGTCACGCGCGAGACCATGCCCGGCCAGCCGCCGGTGTGCCACACCAGCTTACGGCCCTGGAAATCCGAGACCATCCAGCCCTCGCCGTAGCCGAGGAAGTTCGGCTTGGCGGCCTTCAGCGCCTCCACCTTGGGTTCCGGGATTGGGATCGGCGTCACCAGCGACCACATCGCCTTCTGCCGCTCGGGCGTGAACAGCGCCTGCTCGCGTCCCTGCGCATCCCGATACGTGCCGCCGGCAAGCTGGGCGTTCATCCATTTCGCCATGTCGTTCACGCTGGCATAGATTCCACCCGCGCCGGCGACATTGCGCCACGTCATCCGCGGCGCCGGCTGCAGCGTGGTGAAATCGGCCATGGCATGCCCGGTGGCGACGTTGTCGCCCGGCTTCAGCGCATCGCTGTTGTAGCGCGTCTCGCGCATGCCCAGCGGCTGGAAGAAACGCGTGCGCAGGAACTGTTCGTAGGACTGATCGCTGGCTTGTTCCACCACCAACTGGGCGACGCCGTACAGGATGTTGTCGTAGGCATAGCGCTCGCGGAACCCGCCGCTGAGCGGCACATCGCGCAGGCGCTCCGCCACCTCGCGGTTGCTGTAGGTGGTGGTGGGCCAGTACAGCAGGTCGCCCGCGCCCAGGCCAAGGCCGCTGCGATGAACCAGTAGATCGCGAATGCGCATCTCGCGGGTAACGTAAGGATCGGCCATGCGGAACCATGGCAGGTGGTCGATCACCCGATCTTCCAGGGTGAGCTTGCCTTCGTCGGCGAGTACCGACAGCGAGGCCGAGGTGAACGCCTTGGTGTTCGAGGCGATGGCGAACATCGTGTGCGCGTCGACCTTGGCCGGCTTGCCCATCTCGCGCTCGCCCCACCCCTTGGCCAGCACCACCTCGCCATCCTTCACCACTGCCACCGCGATGCCCGGCACGTCGAAGGCCTTGCGTACCGACTCGACGTACGCGTCAAGGTCCTGCAACTCGGGCGGCGGCGATGCCTGTTTCGCGAAGGCCGTGGGCGAGGCGAGACAGAGCAACAGCAAGGCGCGGCGCACGACCGCAGGCGACATCGACATCGGCAAATCCCCTTCAAGCGTTGCGCATGACGATACCGCAGGCCATGCGCCGGCCGGGAGTGCTCGCCGGGCACGGCATACTATGCTGATGCCTTTGCCAAGCACCGATGCTCCGACCGCCCCGCACACCGTCGCCATCATCGGCGGTGGGCCGGCCGGCCTGATGGCCGCCGAAACGCTGCGCGCGGCGGGGCTGCAGGTCGATCTGTACGACGCGAAGGGATCGGTGGGACGCAAGTTCCTGATCGCCGGCAAGGGCGGCATGAACCTGACCCACTCCGATCCGTTCGACGTGTTCGTCACCCGCTACGGCACGCGCGCGCATGAGGTCGCCGCGTGGCTGCGCGAATTCGATGCCGACGCGTTGCGCACCTGGGCGCGTGGACTGGGCGTGGACACCTTCGTCGGGACCTCGGGCCGGGTGTTTCCCACCGATCTCAAGGCCGCGCCGCTGCTGCGTGGTTGGGTGCGGCGCCTGCGCGAACAGGGCGTGCGCTTCCACGTGCTCCACCGCTGGACCGGCTGGCGTGCGGACGACGCCCTGCAATTCGCCACACCCAACGGCGATGTGGACGTGCGGGCCGACGCCGTGGTGCTCGCGATGGGCGGCGGCAGCTGGCCGGAACTCGGTTCGGACGGCGCCTGGGTCAACGCCCTGCAGGCGCGCGGGGTCGAGATCGCGCCGCTGCAGCCGTCCAATTGCGGCTTCGACATCGGCTGGAGCGAGCACCTGGCGAGCCGTTTCGCCGGCGAACCGCTGAAGCCGGTCACCGCCCATTGGCAGGATGCCGAGGGGACGCCGCACCGACGCCAGGGCGAGTGCGTCCTCACCGCCGCCGGCATCGAGGGCAGCCTGGTCTATGCGCTGTCGCCGATGCTGCGCGATGCCATTGCGCGCGATGGCCAGGCCACCCTGGTGCTGGACCTGCTGCCGGGGCGTGAGGAACACGACCTCGTGCGCCGCTTGGCCAAGCCACGCGGTTCGCGCAGCCTGAGCGAGCACCTGCGTCGCGAAGCCGGCGTGAGCGGCGTGCGGGCGGCGCTGCTGTATGAGGTGCTCGACAAGGCGGCACTGTCCGACCCCGCGAAGATCGCCGCGACGCTGAAGCGCTTCCCGTTCCGCCTGCAGCGCCCCCGCCCGATCGCGGAGGCCATCAGCAGCGCCGGCGGCGTGCCGCTGGAAGCGCTGGACGGCCGCCTGATGTTGCGCGGGCTGCCCGGTGTCTTCGCCGCCGGCGAGATGCTCGACTGGGAGGCCCCCACCGGCGGCTACCTGCTGACGGCGTGCTTCGCCAGCGGTCGTCACGCCGCGCTTGGCGTGGTCGACTGGCTGGCAAACCGCAACGCCTGATTGGTCGTCCGCAGGGGCTGCGGCGCGCACCCCGGGAAGTGCGTGCCGCAGCGGCTGCGGAGCGTGCGCGCACGATACGCGACCGGTTGTTGACGTCTGGTTAGCGTTTCAAAGCAGTTTTATTACAGACATTTACGGCTGCATGTGCATGCTGCATCTGAGGCCGCTGAATCCTCATTCAGTCTCGTCTTTCACCCGCTTTTTTGCCTGGCCTTCGCGCCGCGCCTTGGCCGCGACATACATGTTGTCGACCAGGTTGGGATAGCGACGGCCCGCGGCCACGGCCCGGGCGCGCGCCTCTTCCACCTGTGCAGGCGTGAGCGTGAGGCCGCCCCCACGACGCTTCGGCGCAGGTCGCTGCCAAGGACCGGGTTTGCGCGAGGCCACCGATCAGACCGCTGCGGTCACCACGATCTCGATCAGCCAGCCCGGCCGCGCCAGATTCGCCTGCATCGTCGCGCGCGGCGGCGCGTTGCCTTCCGGCACCCATGCGTCCCACACCCGGTTCATCGCCTCGAAATCGTGCAGATCCTTGAGGAAGATCTCCGCGCGCAGGATCTTCGCCTTGTCGCTACCGGCACGCGCGAGCAGCGCGTCGATCTCGGCAAGCACCTGCTGGGTCTGCCCCGCGATGCCTTGCGTCGCGTCATCGGCCACCTGCCCGGCCAGGTAGATCACGCCGTTGTGGATCGCCATTTCGGACAGGCGCGTGCCTACGTCGAACCGCTGGATCATGAGTCGTTCTCCCTTGGGGTGCCCGGGAGCTTAGCGCCCCGCTCCGCCGCCCGCACGACCGGCGCGCCACAACCAGGTGCCGGCGAGCAGCATCGCCATCACGATCAGCGCGATCAGCAGCTTCTGCACCCAGCCGCGGCCGGCCGGTGCCCACAACGCGTGCACCCACAGCAGCACGAAGCACCCAAGCGACCACGTGGCCGCGACGGGAAAGTAGCCACGCCATGCGGTATCAAGGCGGAAGCGCCATGCCTGCAACACCATGCCGGTGATCACGCACAGGAAGGCCGTGATCGCGCAGGTGTGGTGGAACCAGGCGTGAAAGTCCGGCGCGATCGCCGGCAGCCAGGAATCCCCGACCGCTACCCCCGCGAGCGCCACCGCGCCGATGCAGAACAGCAGCAGCGGTGCGGCGCTACGGGCCCGCGCCGCCAGCTGCCCGTAGAGGCCGCAGGCCAGCGCCACGATGGCCGCGGCCAGCAGGCAATAGGTGGTGCGGAGGACCAGGCCGTACGGTCCCGAGAGGTATTGGCTCAGCGTGGCCTGCGGCCAGGCCAGGTCGTGGCGGACGACCTGCAACGTGCCCGCCACGCCCAGGAACAGCAGGGCCCCGAGGATCGCCACGGCTGCCGCGGCGCGGGCGCCTGGGCGAGGTTTGGCCACGGGATGCGAGAAGACGTCTTCGGACATGTAGTGGGGACTATGGGAACACCTCCGATTATCGTCGAGGACTCAAGAATTCCCGCCCGGGGCCGCTGCCGTAGGCAGAAGTCCGCGACGAGCCCGCCGTCACGGTTTGACCTACACTCCGCCTTCCCCGGCGCACCGGGGATGTGGCCGCCACGAGCAAGGGGACTCCACGCGCCAATGCCGTTCGACGCAGCACCCACCGACGCCCTTCCGGCGCGCCACCACGCCCAGCGCCTGCCCCGCCGGATCTACCGGCTGCGCATGCTGGGCATGGGGTTGGCCGCCCTGCCCGTGGGCGCCGTGCTGCTGGAGAACGGTGCTGGCTGGGCCACTTGGGCCTGGCTGGGCTTCACCGCGCTGGTGTGGCCGCAACTGGCGTACTGGCTCGCCCTGCGCCATCCCGAGCCCTACCGTGGCGAGATCCGCAACCTGCTGGTGGATTCGGCGCTGGCCGGCATGTGGGTCCCGCTGATGGCGTTCAACCTGTTGCCCAGCGTGCTGCTGCTGACGCTGGCGACCGTCGACAAGATCAGCACCGGCATCGATCGCCTCTGGTACTGGTCGATGCCCTTCATGCTCGGCGGCGCCCTGCTGGCCGGTGCGATCACCGGGTTCGAGCTGCGGCCGGTGACCAGCATGACGGTGATGCTGGCCTGCCTGCCGATGCTGCTGATCCATTCGATCGCCGTCAGCCAGGCCAGCTACCGACTCGTGCGCAAGGTGAAGCGGCAGAACCGCCTACTGGACGAACTCAGCCGCCGCGACACGCTGACCGGCTTGGACAGCCGGGGCCACTGGCAGGAGCAGGCTTCGCGGCTGCTCGCGCAATGCGCGGAAACCAGCGAACAGGCCACGCTGATGATGATCGACATCGATCACTTCAAGACGATCAACGATCGCCACGGCCATGCCGCAGGCGACGACATGCTGCGCGCGGTCGCCGACGTGATCCGCCACAGCATCCGCACGCTGGATTGTGCCGGCCGGTTGGGTGGCGACGAGTTCGCCGTGCTGCTGCGGGGCAGCGACCTGGTCGCCGCCGAGAAGGTCGCGCGCCGCATCCGCGAGGGCGTGGAAGCGCTGCGCCTGGAAAGCGCACCCGGCCTGCATCCCACGGTCAGCCTCGGGCTGGCCAGCGCGGACGCATCGTCCTCTGGCCTGCGCGCCTGGCTGGAAGCCGCCGACCGCGCGCTCTACCGGGCCAAGAGCAACGGCCGTAACCAGTGGGCGATCCACGAAGGTCTTCACCCGGCGACCGTGGCGCCTTGAGCGCCACAGCCCCGCGATTCGGATGATCCTGCCGGGCCGCTGCCGGCGGTCCGGTCTCAGGTGCCGACGTGGTGTTCGGCGCGGCCTTCGCGTGAGGGCAATTCCAGCACGTTGCTGGCTTCGCGCACCTGCTCGTGGGTCGGTTCGTAGACGCAGACGCGATTACGACCGAGGTGCTTGGCGCGGTAGAGCTGCTTGTCGGCGTGCGACAGCAGCTTGGCCAGGCTGTAGCCGGACTGCATGCTGGAGCTCACGCCGAAGCTGCCGGTGATCGCGAACACGTGGCCGGTCTCGCGAGTGTCGATCTGGGCCAGGCGGACGCGGCAATCCTCGGCAACGCGGGCGGCGGCGCGCAGGTCGCAGCCGTACATCAGGATCGCGAACTCTTCGCCGCCCAGGCGGCCGATCACGTCGATCCGCCGGCAGAAGCCCTTGCTGGCCTCCGAAACTTCCTTCAACGCCCAGTCGCCGGTGCCGTGGCCGAAGCGGTCGTTGATGTTCTTGAAGTGGTCCAGGTCGAACATGATCAACGCAGCCTGTTCGCCGTTGCGCGCGCACTCGGCCAGCGCGCGCTCGGCGCGGATGGTGAAGTGGTGGCGGTTGCAGATGCCGGTCAGGGCATCAGTCTCGGCCATCTTCTTCAGCGACAGCTGCACGCGCTTGATCTTGAACGCCCAGTAGCCGATGGAGGCCACCAGCACGATCAGAAGGATCACGATCAGGCGAGTGTTCTGCGCCGCCTGCTGATCGACCTTGCGCTGCAGCTGCAGCACCTGGTTTTCCTGATCGAGCATACTGATCTGCTGCGTCTTTTGCAGGATTTGCTGCCGCACGATCTGGTACGCGAGCTGGCGGGTTTTGACGTCGTTGAGATAGGCCTTGTCCGCTTCGGCGTACTGCTGGTAACGCAGCAGAGCAACCTCGGCATTACCCTGTTTGTTGGCGATCTCGTAAAGCGACTTGTAAGCCACCACCAAGGGCAGCGAGGTCATGCCGACGCCGCGCTTCACCGCTTCGTCGGCATGGGACTGTGCCGTCCGCATGTCGCCAAGCTTCAGATACATGCTGGCGAGCATGGCGTGGTATTCGCTGATGACCAGAGGGTATCCCGTGGCAGTGACGGTGGGCAGGTACCGCTCCAGCAACTCGATCGCCTGATCGATCTTGCCGTCGTCCACCCACTTGCGCGCCAGATAGGTACGGGTGAGACCGCCGAGGATGGGTTCTTTCTGTTCTTCGCAGACTTTGATCGTGCGGAAGATCATCTCTTCCGATGGCGCCTTCTTCAGGCCGAGAGCAGCCTCGGCCACCAGATTGCCGGCGGCACACCGGTTGCGTCCCTCCGGAGCATCCGCCAGTACCTGATTGGCATACTGCTGGCCAAGCGTGTACTCGCCCACCTGGTTGTACAGGAGGCCAGCCACCAGCAGGCCGCGATGGCGGATGTCCTTCTTTTCGACCCTGCTCGCCAGCGGGAGTATTTCGTTGAGCGTGGTGAGGCCCTGCTCGAACTTGCGCGTCAGAGCGTACGTGTTGACGAGCAGCGAGCCCGTCCAGAACAGCATCTCCGGATCCTTGGTCTCCTGCTGGATCTGTCGGAGCTCGCGAATCGCAGGCTCCGACTTCCCCTTCATGAGGAACCCATGGGCCCGGAGCAATCGCAGCTTTAGCCGCTGTTCGGGGGTTGCCTCTTCGACACGCTTCTCGAGACGCTCCAGCACACCGTAGAACTTCGCCGGCTGGGATGTCTTGATCGCTTCAGCCTGCTCGATCAATGCATCGATGTCCGATGAAACCTGGGCATGGACGGACGACGTGGCGAAGACGCTCGCCAGCAGCGCTGCCATCCACAATACACGTCCTTTTCCGAGTTTCATGTCCTTCTCCTGACCAACGATGCCGCCTGGGCGAACCGCCCTGGGAGGCTACTCCTTTTCGCCGGGTTCTTCGTCCCCACCCGTCTGCTCGTCCGCCTGTTCCTGCGCCTCGTCCTCCTTGCCCTCGTCCGGCGCCAGGATCATGCAGAACATCGACGGACGCCCATCAAGCAGACGCGAGAGCAAGTCGACGTCCCGGTCCAACAATGCCGCCCGCTGGGCAGGCTCGACATCGAGAGCCGCCACCGCGGCCGCATAGTCCGCCGCCGCACGCACCGAGGCGGACGTTCCCATGGCCTCAAGAAACCGGATTGCATTGGACACGCAGTATTCCCCTAATGAGATGTGTACATTCCGGCCGACGCAGCCCAGCCGCTCCGGCCCCCCAACATGACAATACTCACTTTTCCGACCCCATGCCACGATCAGGTGGGGCCGCCCGCTCCCAATGCGCGCAGGCGGCTGATCATCTCCTCGTTCCGGCGCATCGGAAAGGCGGGAGGGATCACGAGTGTGGTGGCAGCGGCCAGGGAGGCATCCGGCAAGCGATCCAGGGCGAAGCGGTCGATCCTGGGAGCCGAGATGGGCAAGGTGGCAGCCTCATAAGCGATCACCTCATGCGCTGGCGGGTAATCCGCCATCAAGAGGTCCACCAGCAGGCGTTTCATCGCCGCCCCGGTCGTCAAGCGACCCGTCGTCAGGTCGCCCGCGACCCCGATCTGCCAAAGAACCAGGTAAGCCGAAGGGTCTACCCGCCTCAGGTAGAACATGAACTGGCTGGCTTCAAAATGCTGGCACCCCACCGCGCCGGGATCGATCCCCAGGTCGGCGTACAGGCAATCCTCCGCCGAGACCGCGGCCTCCATCACGGCTTCGTACCCTTCCTCACGCGCCTTTGCGATGGCTGCGTGCGGCACCTGGGCGAAAACTCCGGGATGACCATAGAAAGCGCCGCATACCCGCAGTCCCCGACGGACTTCCGTCATCATGGCGTCCACCATCTCGCGGTATGTCTCGCGACGTGGTTTGCCCTCCTGATAGAGCGGCTGGAGACTCCTGACGTCCTTGTTCATGCCTTGGACCCAGAGCTCCACGATCGGATCAGACATCGCGCTGAACACTACGTCAGCCTGTTCGATATGGCTGCGGGCACGCGGCGCCAGGTGCGAACCCATGGTCATGCCTACGCCGACGCAGGCCAGTGTTCCGGAAGGGGCATCGATGTTCGGAATGGTGATCATGGATTGAACCGATTGTCTTCGCGCACACGTAGCAGCCATTCGCTCCGGGTAATTTCCCAGCCACGGAACGCGTCTCCGCCCGGTACGTCCTCCATCTCATGGAACCCGAGTCTGCGCATCACTCCCGCACCCGCTTCGTTGGCACGAATATGCCGACTGAACGTGCGAGGCCAGGATGTATGAAGGAACAGATAGGAGGACAGGAAGCCGATGGTCTCCTGCGCCACTTTCCTCCCTTGCCAGCATGCCGTCACCATCACACCGATCTCCGCAGCCGCCGTGTGCGGCAGGAGCGCCAGCAGCCCAGCCCGCTCAGCCGTGTCCTGATGATCCTCGACAACCCAGCAGCAGGCCTGGTGGAGATTTCCCCGCTCATTGGACTTTATAAACGCACGAAACGCTGCGGTGGCCGCACGGTGCGTCATGGGCTCCCCCACGAACCGCATCAGTTCGGGATTCGAATAAATAGACACATAGAAGGATTCGTCGATACCCATCAATGGTCGCAAGCGGAAACGCGGCGTCGTCAGCGTCGGCAACACTGCGCCGGCGCGTTCTGTGGCATTGGAACATCTCAAACCTTCGTTCCCCTCTGTAGCAGCGCTCCCGAGCGCCGCTCCTCCCTCGTGAATCACGCCTGCCCCCGCGCCCAGCGCACGATCGCCTCCATCCCCATCGCCCCACTCTGGCGGGCGACCTCGCGGCCGCCCTGCAGCAGCACCATGGTCGGGATGCTGCGGATGCCGAAGCGATTCCCCAGTCCCGGACAGGCCTCGGTATCGACCTTGGCCAGGCGCATCGCCGGCTCCAGCACGCCGGCGGCCTGCTGAAAGTGCGGGGCCATCTGCAGGCAGGGCCCACACCACGGCGCCCAGAAATCCACCAGCAGCGGCAGCGTGCTGCGCAGCGCATGACGGTCGAAATCGGCCTCGCCCAGCGCCAACGGCAGACCAGTGAACAACGGATGATGGCAGCGCCCGCAGTTGGGCGCCTCGGCCAGCCGCGCCGGCGGCACGCGGTTCATCGCCGCGCAGTGCGGGCAGGCGATCAGGTGGGCGTCGGCGCTCATGCGGGCATCCTACCGCCCGCGCGTCGGGCGCGTCACCGCACCATGTGCCGAGGCTACGAGCCGCGCCTCCAGACAGCCCCGCCTGAAGGCCGCGGAATGCCGCCGTCTGCTCCAGCTCGACCCGTGCAGGGGGCCATGCCGCACTGCGATGCAGGACTACACTCGGGCCACGCGGACGCGTCCCGAAGCGGGACCCGGAGGTGGGCGATGTGGACGAAATGGCTCGGCACCCTGCTGCTGGCATCGTCGGCCCTGTCGGCGCTCGCCCAGCCCGCTACGCCCCCTGCTCCCAACGATGTGCTGGCCGTACCGGAGCCGCTGAAGCGCCAGTTCCGTGAGCAGGTCCTCGACCATACCCATCTGCCGAGCGCCCGGCTGGAGCGCTTGGTGGACTTCCTCTTCAGCGCCCAAGGGCTGGGCATGCGCTACGAGCCCGACGCCCACCACACGGTCGCCGAGGCCTACGCCACGCGCGAGGCCAACTGCATGAGCTTCACCCTGCTGACCGTTGCCCTGGCGCGCGAAGCGGGGCTCGACGCCTATGCGCAGCAGACCGAGGAAACCCTGGCCTGGCGACAAGACCGAAACACGCTCTACCGCACCCAGCACGTCAACGCCGGCGTGCGCATCCGCGAACGCCGCTTCACCGTCGACGTGGCTTGGAACGAAGTCATCACCCGCAAACCCCCGGAACCGATCCGCGACAACCGGCTTATCGCCCACTACTTCAACAACCGCGCCGCAGCGCTGCTCGAACAGGGCTCGGTGGACGACGCCCTGCGCCATGCGGCGATCGCGCTCAGGCTCGACCCCGACTACGCCACCAGTTGGAGCAACACCGGCGTGATGTACCTGCGCAGCGGCGACGACGCCCGCGCCGAGCAGGCCTACCGGCATGCGCTCGACCTCGATCCCGACAATCCCGGCGCCCTGTTCAACCTGGTCTCGTTCTATCAGCGGGCCGGCGATGCGGTCGCGGCCCGGCCGCTGCAGAAGCGCCTGGACGCCGTGCAGGCCCGCGACCCGTTCCATCACTTCCTGCTGGCCGCGGGCTTCGAGCGAGATGGCGACCTCGGGCAGGCGGCGAACCACTACCGCAAGGCCATCCGCCTGTACGACGGCGAACACCGGTTCCACTTCGGCCTGGCGCGCGTCTATTTCCTGCTGGGCGATACGCGGCGCGCCGGCAAGGCGCTGGCGCACGCGCGCGAACTCAGCCAAGGCGACACCCGTGCGCTCTACCAAGCCAAGTTGGACACGCTGCGCCGGCAGGGCCACTGAGGCGGCTCAGTCGAGCGGCCATTCCCCGAGCAAGCCATAGTCGGCTTCGCCTTCGACGCTCTGCAGCAAGTGGACCGCCTGCGGATGCAGCACCACCGGCGGTACGTCCACCGGGGCGGTACGCGGGGGCACATAGGCCAGCGTCAGGTGCGGCACGAAGCTGCGGCCGACGTGCTGTTTGAAGCCCGCACGCAGCAGGCGTTGCTGCAGGCTGCGCCAGAACGCAACGACCGTCGGCGACGGGTGCAGCGCCGCGAGGGTCAACGCGGGGTTCTTGGGGTTGCCCAGGCACAGCAGGTGGTCGAGCGTGATGCCCACCGGTTCGGGCTGCCAGTCGCGCATCGCCTCGTGCGCGGCGGCGACCATGTCGTCGCGGGGCCCATCGCTTTCGCCGAGAAAATGCAGGGTCAAGTGGAAGCGCTCCGGCCGCACCCAGCGCGCCTGCGGGAACGCGGCCACGAGGTCTTCGACCCGATGCCGCAGCGCCTCGCGCTCACCGGCCGACGGCAGCAACGCAAAGAACAGACGATGCAGCCGCCCCGGCAGCGGGTCGCCGAACAGATCGCCTTGCTGGGATGACGCGGGTGTGGCGGGCATGACGCGAACGGCATGGGACGACGACGATGGGCTGCATCATCGGCGCGATAGCCATGTCGTGCAACCCGCGACAGGGCGGGACGCCTCCGTCCCCGCCCTGCTCCAGTCAACGGATTACCAGATCCGCACGCGATCCTGCGGGGCGATGTACAGCGGGTCACCCGGCTTCACGCCGAACGCGTCGTACCAGGCATCGATGTTGCGCAGGGGGGCGAAAGACCGGATGTGGCCGGGCGAATGGGTGCCATTTACGAGCTGCTGGCGCAGCGCGTCGTCGCGCCACAGGGTGCGCCAGACCTGGCCCCAGCCCATGAAGAAACGCTGGTCGCCGGTGAAGCCGTCGATCACCGGCGCCGGCTTGCCGGTCAGCGAGCGGTGGTAGGCTTCAAGCGCGATCGTCAGGCCGCCCAGGTCGCCGATGTTCTCGCCCATCGCCACACGGCCGTTGATGTGCATGCCGGGAAGCTGCGGGAATGTGTAGGCCTCGTACTGCGCGCCGAGCTTGGCCGCCTGCACTTCGAACTTGGCCGCATCCTCGGCGGTCCACCAGTCGCGCAGCACGCCCGCACCATCCGATTTGCGGCCCTGGTCGTCGAAGCCGTGGATGATCTCGTGGCCGATCACGCCGCCAATGGCGCCGTAGTTCACCGCCGGATCGGCGTCCGGATCGAAGAACGGCGGCTGCAGGATGGCCGCGGGGAAGACGATCTCGTTCTTGACCGAGTTGTAGTAGGCGTTGACGGTCTGCGGGGTCATGCCCCACTCGCCCTTGTCCACGGCCTTACCGATGCGTGCGCGGCGGTATTCCCACTCGAACTGGGCGGCGCGCTGTGCGTTGCCGAACAGGTCGCCGTTTTTCACCACCAGCGCGCTGTAGTCGCGGTAGGTGTCCGGGTGGCCGATCTTCAGGCCGAAACCGGCGAGCTTGGCGTGCGCCTCCTTCTTGGTCGCCGGGCTCATCCAGGCCAGCGTGTCCAGGCGCGCGCCCATGGCGGCCTTCACGTTGGCGACCAGCGCGTCCATCTTCGCCTTGGCATCCGGCGGGAAATACAGCGCCACGTAGTCGCGGCCGATCGCCTCGCCCATCGCCGATTCGGCGAAGGACACGCCGCGCTTCCAGCGCTCGCGTTGCTGCGGCTGGCCGGACAGGAACTTGTCGCGGAATTCGTACTGCGCCACCGAGAAATCTTTCGACAGCAGCGGCGCCGCGTTGTCGGTCGCATGGAAGGCCTGCCAGGCCTGCAGCGTGGCGACATCGGTGTCGGCGAAGATCGCGGCGATCTTCGGGATCGCGGAATCCTGGCGGATCACCGCACGGCCGGCGCCGTCGACGCCGGCGGCCTTGAAGAAATCCGCCCACGGGAAGCCCGGCGACGTCGTCGCGAAGTCCGCCATGGCCAGCGGGTTGTAGGTCTTGTCGCGGTTACGGCTCTCGGCGCGCGTCCAGTGCGCATCGGCGATGCGGGTCTCGAGGGCCAGGATCGCCTTCGCGTTCTCCTGCGGCTTGTCCCAAGCCGCCAGCTGCAGCATCTGCGCGATATAAGCCTCGTAGCGCTCGCGCTGCGGCTTGAAGGTGTCGCGCAGGTACATTTCGCGATCGCCCAGGCCCAGGCCGCCCTGGCTCAGGTACAGCGTGTAGCGGTCCGGATCCTTCTGGTCGTCGCTGACGCCCAGGTTGAAGAAGCTGTCGTAGAAGCCGCCACGCTGGCCCATCAACAGGCCGACGGCGCGCTTGTCCTTCGCCGCGCGGATGCTGGCCAGCACCGGCTGCAGCGGCTTGGCGCCGAGGGCGTCGATCGTGTCCTCATCCATGAAGCCCCAGTACAGCGCGGCGATCTTGGCCGCGTCGCCGCCGGTGGCCGGATCGCCCAGCGCGTAACCTTCCACCAGCACGCGCAGGCGCGCTTCGGACAGGTCGCGCAAGATCGCGAAGCCGCCGTAGCTGGAGCGGTCGGCGGGGATCTGCGTGGTGTCGGCCCAGGTACCGCTGACGTAACGGAAGAAGTCGCTGCCGGGCTTGGCGTTGCGATCCATGCCGGCGGTATCGAGACCCCATGCGCCGAAGCGGCGGGCAGCGATCGTCGAGCCCGCTGACCCGGTGGCGCCGGCGTCGGCGAACAAGGCCTGCACGGTGCAGCCATCGTCCAGACAGCCGGAATCGGCGTCGTGCGCGGCCAAGGGGCCAGCCAGGGTCAGGGCCAGCCACGTCGCGCTGGACAGCAGGGTCTTCTTCAAAACGGCACTCCGGAACGGTCGCGCCTGCGCGCGGGCCCGACAGCGTAGCGGCAGCCCTCCGCGGAGACCCGTGCCAGAGGTTGGCCTGGCGAGGTCAGTCCGCCAGCCGCTTCTCGAACCAGTGGTCCGCGTACGGGTTGTCGTTGTACGCGGGGATCTCCCGATAGCCGTTGCGCGCGTACAGCGCCCGCGCCTCGACCAGCGTGCGATTGGTATCCAGCCTCACGCACAGGAGCGACAGCGCCCGCGCGTGGCCCTCCAGCGCATCGAGCAGGCGCTGCGCGACGCCCAGGCCGCGCGCCTCGGAGGCGACCCACATGCGCTTGATCTCGCCCGTCCCCTCACCCAGCACCTTCAGCCCGCCGCAGCCGATCGCCGTGCCGTCCAGCCAGGCGAGCAGGAACACCCCTTGCGGCGGCACGAGCTCATGCGGGTTCGCCGACACGCTGCGCGCCGCATCGAAGCCCGTCTCGAAGCGGGCATCGAGTTCGTCGAGGTACGCCCCGATGCACGCCTGCGCCTCCGCTCCGGCGGGGTCGGCCATGCGGATCTCCACCGCCGAAGCCCGCAACAGCGCCTCCACCTCGTCCATCGCCGCGAGCATCCGCGTGCGCTGGCGCTCGGACAAGGGCGCGAGCAGCGCATCGGCGAGCGCCTTCGAATCGCGATCCAGGGCATCCACTTCGCGCCGGCCTTTCGCCGTCAGCAGGACGCGGCGGGCACGCGCGTCGGCGGATGAGGTCTGCACGCGGACCAGACCCTGCGCTTCCAGCGCGCGCAGCAGCCGGCTCGCATAGCCCGAATCCAGCGCCAAGCGCACGCGCAGGTCGCGCACATCCGCGCCCTCGTGGCCCACCTCGAACAGCAGGCGCGACTCGGCCAGCGGGCGTCCGTGTCCGAGGTAATCCTCGTTGAGGACGCCGATTCGGCGAGTGACGGTCCGGTTGAAGCGACGCAGGCGCTGGGTATCGTCCATTATCTGACTTTAGTCAGACGATTGGGCGAGGTCAATCAGGACCCAGTCGATCAGCCCGCTTCAAGACCCAAGGCGTCGCGCTCGTCCGCGCTGAGCGGATACGCGGTGCGCAGCGGCTGTCCGGCCGGCGTAAAGAACAAACTGGGCGTCTGCTGGCGGAGCTTGGCCCCCAGGATGCCCGCGGCGATCCGCGCCCCGCCCAGCACGAAGGCAAGCGGCGTGCGCCGCACCTCGCCGATGGCCGATCCGGTGTTGAGCACCACGCGCCCGGCTGGCCCGAATGCAGCGTCTACGGCTGCCGGCGGCGTCAGACAGGCCGTGACCACGCCGACGTAGGCCACGCGGCCGTCATGCGGCGTGTTGCCCAGCGGCGTGCGACAGCACGCGGCGTACCAGCGGTACAGGCCGCCCTTGCGCAGGCACAGGCCGGCAATGTGTTCTTCGCCCGCGGTGAACCGCACGGCGAGCGGATTCATCGCCACGATGTCGGTACCGCCGTGCGCGTCGAGCAGGCCGGGCTGGCCCAGGTGGCGCGCATAGGCCTGGCAGTCCCTGCAGTAGCACGTCGCGCGCACGTAGGCGCGGTCGGTGGCGACGATTCCTTCGACCTGCCCGCATCGGCAGCGCAATGCCAGCGTCATCGGTGCACCTCGCGTGAATCCTGACGATGCAGGAATACCGCAGCGTTTATGAGTGCGACGTCAATCCAGCGCGTGGTGCCTGACTGGCACGCAACCGGGCGGTCAGGCAGCGTCCGCGACCCGCGCGGACGCCATCGCCGCAGTCGCGTGCGGGGCCGCCACGGCCAAAGCGCGGCCCAAGCCGCTCATGCGCGCGGTGTCATCGATCGCCTGATCGTCCAGGCCGTCCAACAGGCGCTCGGACAGCCCCCACTCGCGGGCGACGGCGCGACCCAGGCGCGGCGCGGCTTCCTGCAGGAGCCGCGCGGCGATGCCGGCGTCCGGTACCCCTCCCTGTTGCACGCACGCATCGCGCAGTGCCTGCGCTACCAGGATGGCGCCGAGTCCGTGCAGCAGCGCGAGCATCTGCGCGGCGAAGGGGTCTTCGCGCTCCACCGTCTTGGCGAACTGCGCCGCCGCCAGGGCCGTACGCTGGGTATGGTCCCAGATCAGATCGGGCAAGGCGCCGAGCGCGCCGCCATCCATGCGCATGACCGGTTGCATCACCGCCATCGCGACCAGTTGGCGCAGACCCTCCGTGCCGACCAGGGCGACGGCGCGGTCGAGGTTCTCCACCGGCGCCGGCTGGGTGCGGTAGAGCGCGCTGTTCGCGAGCCGCAGCAGATGGGCCGCCAGGGCCGGATCGCGCGCGATCACGCCGGCGATCTCGCGACCGGAGGCATCGTCGTCGTTGAGCGCACTGAGCAGTTGCGGCAGCAACTGCGGGCGGCGCGGCAGCCGCTGTGGCGCATCGGCGAAGCGGGCGAGCGCCTCCTCGGCCGCCCATCCCAGCGGTGCGCTGTCCTCCGGCGACAGCGGCGCCGGCTGGCCGTCATACGCCAGCTCCAGTAGCCCGGTCGCCCAATCGCGACCGACGGCGGCAGGGACGTTGCCTGTCGCGGGAACGGACAGCGGGATCGCGGAAGCCACGCGCGGCGCGATGGGCTGCGTGCGACCCCGTTGCCACCACGATGTCAGTGCCCCCAGCAGTGCCACGCGCGCCCCCGACGCCACCCGTCGACACGGTAGCGGCAGGCGCCGGCAGAACTTGAGGGTGGGCTACTCCGCCGAATAGATCGTCGCCTGGCGCACGACGAGCTTCCATTCGCCGCTCTCATCCGACCAGATTTCAGTGGTCCGCCGCTTGACCTGCTTGCCGGCGAACCGGGCCTTGC
Source organism: Pseudoxanthomonas sp. G3 (assembly GCF_057654715.1). Lineage (NCBI taxonomy): Bacteria > Pseudomonadati > Pseudomonadota > Gammaproteobacteria > Lysobacterales > Lysobacteraceae > Pseudoxanthomonas > Pseudoxanthomonas sp. G3. The sequence goes on along the minus strand of NZ_CM172805.1, from coordinate 1,768,128 downwards.
CGACGGGCGTCAGGTGCTCTTCTCCCATCAACACCACATCGTGGGGCCCGCGCGTGGCCGCGTACTCGATCACCCGCTCCAGCGTGGTGTAGTCGATCAGACCGCGGGCCAGGTTCGCCACGGCGTCCGGCTTGCGCGCGATGCGGTTGAACGGATTGTTGACCACGGCGTCGTCGGCGAACGCGTCGGCGAACCCTTTCGCATCGTGCGAGAGGATCGCCTTGTCCAACCGCATCGCGGCCTCGATGGCCGCGGCGATGCGGGGTTGCTTCGCCGCCTCCTGCACCTGCGGCGTGGCGGCTTTCCAGCCAGCCAGGGCGGGAGCGGCCACCACTGGCAGGCTCAACAGGGCGGACAGAAAGATGCTGCGTGCGCGCATGGGGCGGACCCTCGTCGTCGGCTAAGCCCGACCCTTCACCCAACGCCGTGCCCGCAGCGCACAGGCCATCAGCGCAACTGGCTGTCCTTGCTGCCCCGGCGGTTGTAGAGGCCGGTCGCCTGTTCATCGTGGTCGGCGGCTTCCTGGCAGGCGACGCAGAGGCGCACTCCGGGTACCGCCTTCTGCCGCGCGAGCGGGATCGGCTTGCCGCACTCCTCGCAGTGGCTGAGGCTCGGTCCCGTCGGCAATGCATGCCTCGCCCGCTCGATGCCATCCTTCACGGTCGCATCGATCTGGTCCTGTACCGCGCCATCGCCCGCCCATCCGGTCGCCATGACGTTCTCCTGCCGTGGGGTCTTGCCGCCAGCTTACGCCTCGCGGCGCAACGTGCCTTCACCTACCCATACAGGGCCACGACACTGCCATCAGGCATGCGCCAGCGCGTAGTCGATCGCGGCGACCACCGCCGCGACCTGCGCGTCGTTGCACTGGATCGGCGTGGCCTTCGGGCTGTCCGGATAGACCTCGGTGATGGTGGTGTAGCGCGCATCGGTGATGCCGGTGCACAGGCCCAACGACTTCACCGGGTACTCGATAATGCCTTCGGCCACCACCGGCGAGCCGATGATCTCGCCCTGCGCGTCGGCGGGGGCGATGTGGGTGACGCGTGCGACGGCGGCGATGACCGCCTGCTGGAAAGCGGGCTGACGGTTTTCGCTGTCGTCCACCAGATAGAACCCGTCCGGAATCTCGCCCGGCTCGAACGGCTTGCCGTCGCGCGCCGCCAACGCGGGCCTGAATTCGGTCTCGTCGCTGTCGGTGGTCTCGTGCAGGTCGATATGCATCCGCACGCGGCCCTTCACCGGTGCGACCAGCGCCATCAGCGCGGCGGACTCCTGCGCGGGGCTGTCCGCACGGAACGAGCGGTTCGGGTCCAGCGCATCCGCGTTCCAGCGGTGGATGCGTTCGTAGCCCCAGGGGCTCACGCAGGGCACCACCAGCAGGTTGGCGCGGCCGGTGTAGTCGGCCGCGCGCTGTTCGAGGAACTGCAGCGCACCGTGCACGCCGCTGGTCTCGTAGCCATGCACGCCGCCGGTGACGAGCATCAGCGGCAGGGCGTCGTCCCAGCCACGGTTGCGCACCGCGTACAGCGGATAGGTTTCGCCCGGGCCATAGTCGAGCGTGCCATAGGCCTCCACGTCGAAGCGTTCGCGCAGCCGGTCGATGGACGCCACTACGTCGTCCGCGTAGCGCCGCCGCACGCGCTGCTGCGCGCGCCAGGCCGCTTTCTCGGCCGGCCCCCAGGGCTGGCCCGGCGTACCGATCATGGGAGAGGTCGCGATTTGCATGCGTCGTTCACGTACAGGCGGCAGGAAGTGCGGCACTTTAGCATCGTGCCGGCAGGCGACCCCCGCCGCGGCCGGCGTGTTCCACCGGTTGCGTTCTCTTCGCGACGCACCCGCAATGCCGAGGCCACCCGCGCGTGATGAAGCCGCCTGTCCACTATGTGACGACCGACGACGGGATTCGCCTGGCCTGGGCCGAGATGGGCCGTGGCCTGCCGCTGGTGAAGGCGGCCACCTGGCTCACGCACCTGCAGTACGACCTCGAAAGTCCGGTGTGGTCGCACTGGGCGCGCTTCTTCGGCGAGCACTTCCGCTACATCCGCCATGACGAACGCGGCTGCGGGATGTCCGACTGGAACGCCGGCGCGTTAGATGCCACCCATTGGGTGGACGACCTGGAACGGGTGGTGGACGCCGCCGGGATCGATCGTCCGTTCGCCCTGCTCGGCATCAGCCAGGGCGCAGCCACCGCGATCCGGTACGCCGTGCGGCACCCGCAACGCGTCTCGCACCTGATCCTCTACGGCGGTTATGCGATGGGCGGCAACCGCAGCGAGAACCCGGAGCGCCGCAGCCTGTTCAACGCGGTCATGGACGTGATCGGCCATGGCTGGGGGAACGACAACCCGGCGTTCCGCCAGTTGTTCACCTCCCGCTTCGTGCCGCAGGGCAGCCGTGCCCAGCTGGACTGGTTCAACGAACTGTGCCGGCGCACGACCTCGCCGGAGAACGCGCGCGCCCTGCTGGCCGCGCGCGGCGATATCGACGTGCGCGAGGTGCTGCCCCAGGTGCGCGTACCGACCCTGGTGCTGCACAGCGCCGAGGACCAGATCGCACCGCTGGCCCAGGGCAAGCGGCTGGCGAGCGCGATCCCGGGCGCCACGTTCGTCCAGCTGGACTCGTGCAACCACGTGCTGCTGGAGCATGAACCGGCCTGGCAGCAGTTCCAGCAGGCGGTGCTGGCGTTCACCGGCCAATACGTCGCCGATCCGCCTGGTGAGGGCGATGTCGCCGCCTCGCTGACCGCACGCGAGCGTGCCGCCCTGTCGCTGCTGTGCGAAGGCCGCAGCAACGCGCAGATCGGCTGGCAGCTGGGTATCGCCGAAAAGACCGTGCGCAACCACATTTCCCACCTGTACCGGAAGCTGGGCGTGCGCAGCCGTGCCGAAGCCATCGTGAAGACCTACGGGCATCGGCCCGGCGCCGCGGACTAGAACCGGGACATTTGTCCCGCATCGGCTCGGGCGACGCCACCGACCCGGGACAAGGTTCCCATGGTGACGCCCGCGGCCGCTGCCCAAACTGCGCGCACTGTCTTCCCCCGGAGATCCCGATGTCCCGCCTGCTTGCCCTGCTGTATGGCACCGCGTGTTACGTGGTGTTCCTCGCCACCTTCCTGTACGCCGTCGCCTTCGTCACCGGCGCGGGCGTGCCCAAGCACATCGACAACGGCGCCGCGACGCCGACCCTCCTCGCGCTCGCCATCGACCTGGCGTTGATGACGCTCTTCGCCTTGCAGCACAGCGTGATGGCGCGCCCGGCCTTCAAACGCTGGTGGACCCGCTTCGTGTCCGTGCCCATCGAGCGCAGCACCTACGTACTGGCCTCTAGCCTCGCCCTGGCCCTGCTGTTCTGGCAGTGGCGCCCGTTGCCGTCGATCGTGTGGGAGGTCGACGGCGGGCCCGCGCAGGGTGTCGTGTACGCGATTTCCGCGCTGGGCTGGTTGCTGGTGCTCGCCAGCACCTTCCTGATCAGCCATTTCGAACTGTTCGGCCTGCGCCAGGTCTGGGACCTTGCCCGCAAGCGCGCGCCCGCACCGGAGACACCCTTCGTCGTGCGCGCGCTCTATCGCATCGTGCGCCACCCGCTGATGCTCGGCTTCCTGATCGCCTTCTGGGCCGCCCCGACGATGACCGCCGGCCACCTGCTGTTCGCGGCGGTGACCACCGCCTACATCATCGTGGCCGTGAAGTGCTTCGAAGAGCGCGACCTGATCGCCCAGCACGGCGAGGCCTACCGCCGCTACCAGCGCGAGGTGCCGATGCTGCTGCCGGGACGGGTGCGGCCTTCCCGTTACGAGAATCCCGCCGAGCGTTCGCCGGGTCTCGCGCGTGGCCGTCCTGCGCGCTGAACATCGCGAAACCGGAAGGACCGCCCGGTAGCGGGTTGCCAAGCTCAGATCAGGCCTCAGACTAGGGGCTGCACCGTTCGAGCGTCTCCCGCATGCCCCACTACACCGGCCCCCTCCTCACCCGCGATATCGCGAAAGCGCTGCACACGGCGCGCGATCGTAGGGACGGCACGTGGACAGGGTCGCTGGACCTCGGGCGCACGCAGGCGGAGATCGAACTGGGCATCGAGTCCTGGCGCTGGCGCGACGTCGCCTATCCGTATCCGGACGGTCTGAAGGACCGCACGCTGTACTACTGGGATGGCGAGGACTTCGCGCCGATCTCGCGCTATGCCGGCTCGCTGATCAAGCTCGTGCCTACCGAGTGGGGCGTGCCCACGTTCGAGATCGACGGCATCAAGATGCTGCCGACCTCGAAGGCGTCGCCACTGGACGATGCGCAGCGCAAGGTTGCCCTGGTCGAACCGCGCGGCAAGGCCGTGCTGGACACCTGCGGCGGGCTGGGCTATTTCGCCGCCTGCTGTCTGGCCGCCGGCGCCGCGCGCATCCAATCGTTCGAAAAGAACGAAGACGTGCTGTGGCTGCGCACGCTCAACCCGTGGTCGCCCGATCCTGACGCGCCGGAGCATGGTGGCCGCCTTGGGCTGGTCCATGCGGACATCTCACAGGCCATTGCGCAGGTGGCCGATGCCTCGTCCGATGCGGTTCTGCACGACCCGCCACGCTTCGGCATCGCGGGCGAGCTCTACGCGCAGGTGTTTTACGACCAACTGGCGCGGGTACTGCGCCGCGGCGGCAAGCTGTTCCATTACACCGGCACGCCGAACAAGCTCACCAGCGGGCGCGACGTGCCCGGCGAAGTCGTCAAGCGCCTGGAAAAGGCCGGCTTCAAGGCGCAGCGGGCGCTGGACGGCGTGGTCGCCCAGCGCCGTTGAGCGGCGCGGCCCAATGCGCGGCCTGCATCACGCTTGCGCGATGGTGCGTTGCAGCTTTCCCCTTTGGCCAATGCCCCCGCGGCAGGGCCTGTGGCCCACTGCCGGCACTTCACACCGGAGGTGCCGTCGATGTCGATCGCTGCGCTGCTGTGTCGTTCCCTCCCGCGCGCCCGTTTCCGCCGCGCGGGCTTGGTGCTCTCCTCGCTGTTCCTGATGCTGACCAGCGGCCACGCGCTGGCGCTGACCGAAGTCACCGGCTTCGGCAGCAATCCTGGCAACCTGCGCATGCACAAATACGTTCCCACCGGCCTGCCGGCGGATGCGCCCCTGGTCGTGGCCTTGCATGGCTGCGCGCAGTCGGCGTCCAACTACGATGCCGAGACGGGCTGGGAGCTGCTGGCCAACCGCTTCAGCTTCGCCCTGCTGCTGCCCGAGCAACAGACCGGCAACAACAGCAGCCGTTGCTTCAACTGGTTCGAGACCGCCGACACCACGCGTGGCCAGGGCGAACCGCTGTCGATCAAGCAGATGGTTGATCGCATGATCGTCGACCATGCGATCAATCCCGCCCGCGTCTACGTCACCGGTCTGTCTGCGGGCGGCGCAATGACCTCGGTGATGCTGGCCACCTACCCCGACGTCTTCGCGGGCGGCGCCATCGTGGCGGGCCTGCCCTACCGCTGCGCGACCACCCAGACCGCGGCCTTCAGCTGCATGAATCCCGGCAGCGACCTCACGCCCGCGCAATGGGGCGCGAAGGTGCGCGCGGCCAGCAGCTGGACCGGGCCCTGGCCCCTCGTGTCGATCTGGCATGGCGATGCCGACTACACCGTGCGCCCGGCCAACCTCACCGAGAGCCTGGACCAGTGGGCCGACGTGCACGGCATCGATACCGTGGCCGACGCCACCGACACGGTCAGCGGCTATCCGCACAAGGTCTACAAGGACGCGGCCGGCAACGCCAAGGTGGAAACCTATGTCATCACCGGCATGGGCCACGGTACGCCGGTGGATCCGGGTACCGGTGAAACGCAGTGCGGCACCGCGGGCGCTTACATCCTCGATGTGAACATCTGCTCCAGCTACCACATCGCCCGCTTCTTCGGCCTGGACAACCTCGACGGTGTGCCGCCGACTGTCGCCCTGACCTCGCCCGCCAACGGCGCCACCGTCAGCGGCACGGTGACGCTGTCGGCCGCGGCCAGCGACGATATCGGCGTGGCGCGCGTGGACTTCCTGCTGGACGGTGCCCTGCTCGGCAGCGACGCCAGCGCGCCCTACAGCCTGGCCTGGAACAGCAGCGGCACCAGCAACGGCGCACACGTCTTGCAGGCGCGCGCGCTCGACCTTGCCGGCAATACCGGCACGTCCGCCGCGGTGAACGTCACCGTCAGCGGCGGCGGCAGTGGCGGCTCGCCGGTCACGGTCGTGTTCAACAACGAAGACGCCAACGACGGCTACGTGAAGGCCAGCGCCACCGGCGGCAGTCCCGCGGTGGGCACGCTGGAGGCCTACTACGGCCTGGCGATCGGGCGCGGCACCGATGGCAACCACAATCGCGCGGTACTGTCCTTCGATACGTCGTCGCTGCCGGACAACGCGTTGGTCACCTCGGCCACGCTGACGGTAGCGTATCGCAGCGCGAGTGGCGATCCGTGGAGCAATCCTGCTGGCAACACCCTGGTCGTCGACGTCCGCAGTGGCTGCCTCGGCGCATGCACCATCGAAGCGGCGGACTGGGCCGCTGCCACGACCACCACTGGCAGCGCGCAGGTGCCGGCCTTCAGCGGCGGCAACCAGACCAGCACCGTGTTCGACACCGCCGGGCGCGCGGCAATCAACCGCACCGGGCGCACGCAACTGAAGTTGCGCTTCGCCGCCAACCCCACGGCGACCCACTATCTGTGGATCGACCGCGGCGCGACCGCCAAGCTCTCGGTCACCTACACGCTGCCGTGACCCGTGCGACCTGCCGCCGCGTCATGGCGGCGGCAGGATCTTCCAGAACATGCCGGCCCCCAGCTTCACCGACTGCAGCGGCTTGCGCTGCGCGGCGGGCTGGTTGGCGCGGAACATCTCGCGGATGTCGCCCATCACCTTGTCCGACTCCATGAAGTAGGAGTGCGCCAGCACGCTCTGGTCCACGCCGGACACGTCGATGGTGTCCACGCCGGAGACCAGCACCACGCCTTCGCTGGTGTCGCCGGCGCGCGGTCCACGATTGACCTGCTTGGAGGCTTTCAGCGCGAGGTCCTCCGACGAGGCGTACAGGGTGACGCGCCCGCTGGCCTGTTTCAGGACGGGCGCCAGGTCGTTGCGGAACACCTTCGCATCGATGTCGGGCGCCGCCAGGATGATGCCGCGGAAGCGACCACGCAGGTCGGGGCGCTTCGTCACCAGGTTGCGGATCGCCTGGGTCAGCCCGCGCGTCCCCATGCTGTGGCCGATGATGTAGAGATTCTGCGCGCCGGAGCGGTCGGCCATGTCGGCCAGGAAGCTTTCGATCATCGGCACCGAGCGCGCGATGGTCTGCTCGTCGGTGAAATAGCCGGCCAGCGCCGCCTGCGAAGGCCAGCTGTAGAACACCGGTGCGCCGTCGAAGCGCAGGTCGTACGCGAGCTGGGCGGTACGCCGGGCCGCATCTCGGAAACTGACGTTGTACCCGTGCACGAAAACGAAGGCATTGCGGCCGCGCGAGGCGCCCACGCGGTCGTACAGGCGCGCGAAGAACGGTGATTTATCCAGCCGCGCGACATCTTGCAGGATGACGTGCTGCTTGGGGTCTTCCTTGAACTCCAGCAGGTACCAGCGCGGGGATTCCAGTTCGCCGGCGACGTGGACCTTCGGGATGCTGATGCGCGCCGTGCCGTAGGTCAGCTGTCGGGCCGACGTGGCGGTGAAGCGGTCGCCGGGCGGTAGCGAAGCGAACGCAGCCACGGGCGTGCGATTGGTTGCATAGAACACGTCGACGTTGACGAAATCGGCTTTCGGCGGCGGGACATCACGCGGCGGTGGCGGAGGCGGTGGCGGCGGAGGCGGTGGCGGCACCGACGTCTGCTCCGGCGGCGGCGGCGGCGGCTCGTGGATGACGCGTTTCGAACAGCCGGCCAGCACCAGGGCCACCAGCACCAGGCAGAGGATCCGCCGCATTATTCACCCCGTGGAAGTACGTCCTGGCCCCCTCGTCCCCGGGAAGCCGACGCTCGGATGGTATAGCAATGACCGGCCCTGGCGTGCCCGCATTCGCCAGCCACAGCGCATGCGGGCTATCGTGTGCAGGTACGGACCGCCCGCCGGCGGCCCCTTGATCTCAGGATGCCGCTGCCATGCCGACCCCCAACTACTCGTTCGAGAAACGCCAGCGCGAGCTGGCCAAAAAGAAGAAAAAAGAAGAGAAGGACGCCAAGAAGCGGGCCGAGCGCGATGCCGCCCAGGCCGATACCGCGCCCGAGGACGCACCGGCCGACGCCGCGGAATGAATGAGGATGCGACCCCGGCCCCGCAGGTCTGGGTAGACGCCGACGCCTGCCCGGGTCCGGTGAAGGAGATCCTGTTCCGCGCCGCTGAACGTGCACAGGTGCAGGTCACCCTCGTTGCCAATCAGTGGTTACGCACCCCGCCCTCGCGCTTCATCCGCGCGTTGCAGGTACAGGGGGGCTACGACGTGGCCGACGATGCGATCGTCGAGCGCGCGAAGGCCGGCGATCTGGTGGTGACCCAGGACATCCCGCTGGCGGCGCGCGTGCTGGCCAACGGCGCCCAGGCGATCAATCCGCGCGGCGATCGCTTCACGCCCGACAACATCGCCGAACGCCTGTCGATGCGGAACTTCATGGACGAGCTGCGCGGCGCCGGCGTGCAGACCGGCGGCCCGGCCGCCTTCAATGCCCGCGACCGTCAGGCCTTCGCCAACCAGCTCGACCGCTGGCTGGCCACGCGACGCTGAGACGATGTCAGACCTTGAGTTCCGCCCCATCTTCCACTTGCTGCTGCATGTCATCGTGCCGCTGGTGGTAGCCCGCATGTTCTGGCCACAGCCGTGGAAACGCGCAGCGCTGTGGATGCTGGCTGCGTGGGTGATCGACCTGGACCACCTGCTGGCCGACCCGATCTACGCACCCGGCCGCTGCAGCATCGGCTTCCATCCCCTGCACACCTGGCCGGCCATCGCCGTCTATGCGGGCCTGACTGTGCCGAAGAAGACCAGGTGGTTCGGCATCGGCCTGCTGATCCACGTGGCGTTGGATGGCATCGACTGCCTGATGATGTAACCCGGCGTCGGCGCGCCTACATCTTCTCGCCCGGCAAGCGGCTCGCCTGTGCGATCCAGTCAGCCAGTTGTGCGTCGTCGACGTTGCCTTCTTCGCGCAGGTGTACGTAGCGCACGCCGGCCACCTTGGACGCTTCGGGCGGTACCGGGTGCAGCGACTGGCCGCGGAAGAAGGTCACCTTCAGGTAGCGCTCGAAGCAGTGGAACGAGAGGAACCAGCCTTCGGCATCCGGTGCGCCATAGAAGGGCGAGTTCCACTTCACCGCCTTGCGAGCGCCAGGCACGGTCTTGCCGACCAGCGCATCAAGGTGCTTGGCGACCGCCTGCTTCCACCCGGGCACGGCGGCAAGGTAGGCGCGCACCGGCGCATCGCCCTCGCCTTTCGGGATCTGCGGATTGCCGCCGGACAGCAGGCGCGGCGTCGCCCCTTTCTTCGCAGAGGCCTTCTTCGCGGCGACCTTCCGCGCGGCCATCTCAGGCCTTAGCCTTCTTCGCCGCGTTGAACTTCACTGCACGCAGGAACAGCGCCTTGAAGGCCGCGCCGTCCAGCACATCGCGCTCGCGCAGGTCGATCGCCCGGCGCGTGCCGCCGTCCAGGCTGGCGTTGAACAGCTCATCGGGGTCCTCGATCTCAGCGCCATGGGCGAAGGTCAGCTTCACGTAGGCCTTGTAGACCTCGCCCGTGCAGACCAGGCCGTCGTGCGACCACGTCGGCACGCCATGCGGATTGGTCGGCTTGACCCACTTCACGTCCTCTACCACCGCCGGATCGGCCTGGTGGATCAGCGCCCGCACGCGCGACAGCACGTCCCCGCGCCAGTCGCGCAATTCATCGATGCGCGCGTCGATGCGCCGCGATGCGTCGCCGGTGTCCTTCGGGGTCGGGCTCATGCGGTGCTCCTTGCGGGTGATGGCGGCCGGGCGGCCACGGTAGCAGGTTGAGGATCGAATGCCGTGCGTTCACGGCGTGCGAAATCCTGCGCTTACGACTGGAACACCGGCTCCAGCATCCGGAACGTCCCGGCATCCGCATCCATCTCCACTTTGCCGCCCACCGGCACGATGAACTGCTGGCGGATGTGGCCGATCATCGCGCCGCGGTAAGCCGGTACCTTCAGCGGCTTGAAGTAGTCGTCGAAGATCTGCGGCAGGGTCAGCGAGCCGTAGCCGTTGCCCGGGTCGCAGTCGGTGCACTCGCCGAAGATCACGCCCGCTACCTGGTCCAGCGCGCCCATCAAGCGCAGCGTGCTGAGCATGCGGTCGATGCGGTACGGCGCTTCCGACACGTCTTCGAGGAACAGGATCTTGCCGCGGAAATCCGGCAGGTACGGCGAGCCGGCCAGCGCCACCAGCACGGAAAGGTTGCCGCCCACCAGTTCGCCCTGCGCCTTGCCACCGGTAATGGTGACCGTGCGGTTGCGTCGCTGGACCAGTTCGTCGCCCTTGTCGGCGCTGTTGCGGTAGTCCATCTGCTCGCGCTGGAAGAACACCCGGCGGAACTGGTCGGCGTTGAAGGCGTTCCAGCTGCCGGAGCCGATGGGCCCATGGAAACTCACCAGCGCGGCCTGCGATAGCAGCGCGTTGTGCAGCGCAGTGATGTCCGAATAGCCGAGCAGGATCTTCGGGTTGCGGCGGATCGTCGCGTAATCCAGCAGTGGCAGCACGCGCGCGGCACCGGAACCGCCACGTGCGCAGATGATCGCCTTGACCTCGCGGTCGGCGAACATCGCGTTGAGGTCGCCGGCGCGTTCGGCGTCCGTGCCGGCCAGGTGGCCGCGACGCGCGCCGAGGTGCGGGCCTACCTTCACCTTCAGGCCCAAGGCTTCCATCGCTTCCTGCGCCAGTTGCAGGTCCAGCGGTTCGTCGGTGGCGGCCGAGGGGCTGACCAGGCCGACGGTGTCGCCGGGATTCAGCGCCGGCGGCAGCAGGCGCTTGCGCGGTGCGGCGGCGAACGCGTGCGCGTTGCCCGCCAGCGGCAGCATCAGGGCCGAAGCTGCCAATGCCGCCGTTCCGAGGAAATTCCGCCTGCTGTGCATGTCACCGCCTGTCGAGGGAAGTCGGGCCCAGCTTAACAAGCCCGGCGCATCGGCCTGAACGACGGACGTCACTGGTTGTCGATTCCCGCCGCGCCCGCTCGTCGCAGGGCAAAGGCGGACATTCCGGTCCGCGAGGACACACCGACATGCGCAAGCTCATCGTGGCCGTCATGGTCAGTCTCGACGGCGTCATCCAGGCCCCCGGCGGGCCCGACGAAGACCGCAGCGGCGGCTTCGCCCACGGTGGCTGGGCCTGGCCCTATGCTAGCGAGGACGAAGCGATGGACGGGCTGTTCGCGCGCCCTTTCGCGCTGGTCCTGGGGCGCCGCACCTACGACATCTTTGCCGGCTACTGGCCGCAGGTGCCCAGCGACGCGCCGCACGGCGGGATCGCCGATGCGTTCAACGCCGCGACCAAGCACGTGGCCACGCATCACCCGGACACGCTGGCGTGGACGCACAGCCATGCACTCGGCGAGGACGTGGTCGGCGCGCTGCGCACGCTCAAGCAGCAGGACGGCCCGGATCTGGTCACCCAGGGCAGCAGCGAATTGCTGCACCAGCTGCTGGCCAGCGATGTGGTCGACGAGTTGCGGCTGCTGGTCTATCCGGTGCTGCTGGGCCGCGGCAAGCGCGTGTTCGACGACACCACGCGGGCCGCCGCGTTCCGGCTGGCGAGCTCTCGCAGCACCACGACCGGCATCGTCATTTCCCGCTACCTGCGCGAAGGCGAGGTGCGCACCGGCTCGTTCGCCGAAGACTGAAACAGCGCGACACCATCGCATTCACCCCGCTTTCCCATCGGGCCGGGATGATCGGCCCTCTCCCCTGCCACGTCCTTTCCTGGAGACCACCATGACCCCGAAGAACACCATCTGCCTCTGGTACAACCACGACGCCGAAGAGGCCGCCAACTTCTACGCGAAGACCTTCCCCGACAGTCAGGTGACCGCCGTGCACCGTGCCCCAGGCGACTATCCGTCCGGCAAGGAGGGCGACGTGCTGACGGTGGAATTCACCGTGTACGGCATTCCGTGCATCGGCCTGAACGGCGGCGATGCGTTCAAGCACAGTGAGGCGTTCTCGTTCCAGATCGCGACCGACGACCAGGAGGAAACCGACCGCCTGTGGAATGCCATCGTCGGCAACGGCGGCCAGGAAAGCGCCTGCGGCTGGTGCAAGGACAAGTGGGGCCTGAACTGGCAGATCACCCCGCGCGTGCTCACTGACGCGTTCACGAGCCCGGATAAAGCCGTGGCCAAGCGTGCGTTCGCCGCGATGATGGAGATGCGCAAGATCGACATCGCCCGGATCGAAGCCGCGATCCGCGGCTGAGGCGCACGACGCTCAGAGCCCGAGGTGGTCGTGCAGGGCGCGGCGCACGCGGTCGGCGTAATCGCTCGATCCATAGGAACCGGCGTCGAACACGCCGCCGGGGCCGGCGAAGGCAGCCAGGCCGGAGAACGTCGGCCGGGGGATGATGACGACCTGCCACGGCGCATCGTCATGGTCGCTGTCCTCGTGGCGGCGCACCTCGACGGCCGCCACGTTCGTCGCGCTCAGGCGGGTGCTCGTCGAGCGGCCCCAGGCACGGCGTTGGACGACGATGGTGTGGGCCGAGTACGTCCAGGTGTCGCCCCAACCGGACAACCCGGCGCGGATGAACTGCACGCCGACGTAGCATGCACCGCCCACGATGACGGCGAAGAACGGCGTGGCGACATTCAGCGGCCACAGGCCGCGACCCAGTTCCCACAGCGTGACGCCGACGGCGAAGGCGCCCGCAAGCACGCAACCCACGCGGATCGGCCATGGGAACTCGCGCCGGACCAGCGGCAGGTCGTCGTCGGGGAGCACGGTGATGTCGTCGGTGGACACGCGCCGATGGTAGCCAGAAAACGCGACCGCGGGATGACGGCCCGCGGCATGACCTCTGCGCCATGAAGCCTGCGTATCGCTCTGTATACTCGGGCCGGCATGGCGGGGCCCTTCCCGCCTCAGAATCACGGAGCGATGTCATGGGTCTTGTACAGGCAGTGGTGGGTGCGGTCGGCGGCGTGCTGGGCGACCAGTGGAAGGACTTCTACACCGTGCCGGCAGGCCTGCCGGCGACGGCCGCGCTGTTTGCCGCGGTCCCGCAGGGCACCAATGCCGGCCGTGGTTCCAACACCCGCGGCTCCTCCAACATCATCACCAACGGCTCGAAGATCATCGTGCCCGAAGGCTACGGCCTGTTGCTGATGCAGGACGGCGCGATCACCGCGTTCGTCGCCGAGCCGGGCGGCTACGAATGGCGCTCGGACGACATCAATTCCAAGTCGATCTTCGCCGGTGACGGCATCGTCTCCACCTTCATCACCCAGAGCTGGGAGCGCTTCAAGTTCGGCGGCCAGCCGGGCTCGCAGCAGGCGGCGTTCTTCGTCTCGCTGAAGGAACTGCCGGAGAACCGCTTCGGTACCCAGTCGGAGATCTACTGGGACGACGGTTTCCTCAACACCCAGGTCGGCGCGATCACGCGCGGCTCGTACACGCTGAAGATCGTCGACCCGATCCTGTTCGTGAAGAACTTCGTGCCGGCCGCCTACCTGCAGCCGGGCAAGGTCTTCGACTTCACCGATCTGGACAACGCCGCCGCCGGCCAGCTGTTCAACGAAGTCGTCGGCTCGCTCGCGCCGGCCTTCAGCCTGTATACGAACGATCCGTCCAAGGGCAACCGCATCACCAAGATCCAGCAGGATTCGCTGGGCTTCGCGCAGAGCCTGTCGGCGGCGGTGGAACAGGGCTACCACTGGAGTTCGGACCGCGGCCTGGCCATCGTCAAGACCGCCATCGTCTCCATCGAATACGACGCCAACACGCGCGAACTGCTGAAGACCGTGCAGCGCGCCGATGCGCTGTCCGGTTCGCGCGGGAATTCCAACCTGCAGGCCAGCGTGGCCCAGGGTATCCAGTCCGCGGGCGAAACCGGCGGGGCTGCCGGCCTGGTCGGCGTGGGCATGGCCTCGGGCATGGTCGGCGGTCTGGGCGCGCTGCAGCAGCCGGCCACCCCCGCCGCACCCGCGGCCGAGGATCCGGTGGCCAAACTGCAGAAGGCAAAGCAGATGCTCGACCTGGGCCTGATCACCCAGGCCGACTACGACGCGCTGAAGGCGAAGGCGCTGGGCTTGTAAGCGGAAGCGCGCATGTCCACCCCGAACCGTCCGGCGCCACCGCCGTTGCCGCCGGTCCCTCCTGCGTTGGGCCCCGGCTCGCCGCAGGAGGTGCCCCCGCTGCCCGGCACCTTCCCGGTCGATCCCGCCACCCTGCCCGACGCCATCCGCGACGAGTTGCAGGCGCCCGACCCGGTCGCCATCGACACCGCCTCGGCCGAACTGCGCGACGGGCAGAACCACTGCCCGAAATGCGGCGCCACCGACATCCGCCACAAGATCGGCAGCGACCTGCTGGTCTGCCTGTACTGCCGTCACGAGTGGGACGGCGCCCGCGTGGAGGAAGCGTTCGGCTTCGGCACCGGCCACGCCGACCTGCGCGGCACCGTCATCGCCTCCGGCGCGCGCAACATCGACGTCGACGCCGCGCTGCTGATGACCTTCAAGTGCACCGGCTGCGGCGCGGAGGTGACCGTCAACACCGAGAACGCGATGACGGCGCGCTGCCACTGGTGCCGCCACGTGTTCGGGGTGAACGAGCAGATCGCCAACGGCGCCGTGCCCGACGCGGTACTGCCCTTCCATATCAGGAAGGACGATGCGGTCGCGCGCATCCGCCAGTTCGTCGACAAACGGCGGATGTTCGCGCTGAAGGAATTCAAGGAACAGTTCACGCCCGAGAACGTCGTCGGCGTCTACCTGCCCTACATGATCGTGGACGGCAACGCGAGCGCCGAGGTGTCGGGCAAGGGCGAGATCCTTATCCGCCGCTACACCCGCGGCACCGAGAAGAACAAGAAGACCTACTACGACGCCGACCTTTACCAGGTCGAGCGCCAGGTGGACTTCACCGTGGACGACCTGCCGCTGGAGTCCTCGCGCGAGCGCGGCAACCTCAACACCGCCGTCAACACGCAGAACATCATCAACACCATCCTGCCGTTCGACACCAAGAACGCGGTGAAGTGGAACGCCTCCTACCTGTCCGGCTTCACGTCGGAAAAGCGCGACACCGATGTGGAGCAGCTGCGGCCCCGGCTGGAAGACCAGCTGCTGTCCATCGCCCGCGCGCAGATCGAGGATTCGGTGAACCGCTACGACCGCGGCGTGCGCTGGGAACAGGAACGCCTGGACGTGCACGGCACCCGCTGGGTGTCGATGTACCTGCCGGTGTGGCTGTACTCGTACCACCAGCCCGGCAAGAACGGCGGCATGCTGCACTACATCGCCGTCAACGGCCGCACCGGCGAGACGATGGGTAGCGTGCCCGTGCAGCACTGGAAGTTGCTGCTGGCCGCGCTGACGGTAGGTACATTCCTGGAGGGCATCGCCCTCGCGATCATCTGGGCGGGCGCATGAGCGACGACAACGGTCTATGGCTGCTGGCACTGGGTCCCGCGGGCGCCAGCGCGCTGTACTGGGCGCTGTACCGCTACTACCGCAACACCGACAAGTCGCACGCCTTCGAGCGCGAGACCGACGTCGTGGCCCAGCCGGTCACCGGCTCGGACCGCAAGATCGACGAGATCCGCGGCACCCAGCGCAGCGGCATCGACGGCGATAACGTCAGCGCCTACCGCCAGCGCGTGGAGCGCGTGCGCGGCGACAGCGGTTAGCGACCCCGCCTACGACAGCTGGAGCGCGGGGCGCCGCTCGATCTCGGCGATCACGTCCGGCAGCACGGTCGCATCCACGGGCGGGGAGAACCAGTAGCCCTGCGCGGCGAAGCAATGCATCCTGCGCAGCGCCGCGGCGGTACCGGCGTCTTCCACCCCTTCGGCCACCACGTGCATGCCCAGCTTGCGCGCCAGGCGGATCGTCGAGCCGACGATGGCGGCGCTGGCCTCGTGGCGCACCAGCTTGCCGATGAAGCTCTTGTCCAGCTTCAGTTCTTCCACCGGCATGTCCTGCAGGTAGGCCAGCGAACTGTGGCCGGTGCCGTAGTCGTCGATCGACAAGTGAATGCCGCTGGCCGATAGCGCGCGCAGCGTATCCAGACTCCGGCCGGGGTCGGACATCGCCGCAGATTCGGTGATCTCCAGCGCGAGCTGCCGTGGCGCGACCTTCGACTGCGCCAGCTGCATGCCCACGTCGACCGGCAGCGCTGCGTCCAGCAGGCTGCACATCGACAGGTTCACCGCGACCGTCAGCCCCATGCCGCTGCGCTGCCATAGGGCGCACTGCTCCAACGCCATGCGCAGCACATGGCGGGTCAGTTCCGGCATCAACGCGGTGTGCTCGACCAGCGGGATGAACTCGCCCGGCGGCACCAGGCCATTCACCGGATGCTGCCAGCGCAGCAACGCCTCCACGCCGATCACCCGCATGTCGCGCAAGCGGACCTTCGGCTGGTACTGCAACGTCAGCTGTCCTTCGGCCAGCGCATCGCGCAGATCGTTCAGCACCAGCAGCGTGCGCGGATCCTCCCGACGATGGTCGGCGGTGAACCGCACCACCCCGCCCGCCTGCTGCTGCGCCTGCCGCATCGCCAGCGTGGCGTGCTGTACCAGCCCCCACGGATCGCGCCCGTCCTGCGGCCCGACGGCCAGGCCCATACTGGCTGAAACGTTCAACGACGTGCCATCGATCGGGATCGGCGTATCCAGCGCGTCCTGCAGACGCTGCGCCGCGGCCAGCGCCTGCGCCTCCCCATCCACCGCGCGCATCACCACGCAGAACGCATCCCCGCCGAGGTGGGCGATGGCATCGCGCGCCGGCAGTGCCACTCGCCAGCGCACCGCCAGTTCGTGCAGCACCGCATCGCCGACGCGGTGTCCGTACGCTTCGTTCACCGCCCCGAAGCGATCGACGTCGATCACCAGCACACCCACCGGTACGCCACTGTCCAGCGCGGCGGCGATCATCTCCTGCAAACGGCGCCGATTCGGCAAACCGGTCACCGGATCGGTCTCCGCGACCAGCGTCAGCGCATCGCGCTGGCGGTCTTCCCATGCACGCAGGCCCCGCAGGCGCCACCACAGCAGCAGCGCGGCAACCCCGGTCACCAGCACCGCGGCGATCGTCGCGGTAACTGCGTCCGGGCGCGACGGCGCCAGCAGGCTGACCGGCGTGGCCAGCAACGCCAGCGCCACCAGCCAGAGCCGGCCCGCCGTGCCGTGCACGCGCGCGGCGTCGCGGACGGCCAACAGGCGGTGTCGAGAGGGATGCAACGCGGCCGCTCCCCAGCTGACATAGGAGAAGAGCCACATCAGCAACAGCGGCTGCACTGGCGTCTCCACGCCGAAACTCATCGCGTGGTACAGCGCATCGCCCGCCGTCCAGAACACCAGCCCCAGTACCAGCAGCGTGAGCGACGGCGAGCGCGTCTCCGGCGCACTGGCCAGCCAAGCCGCCAACGCCAGCAGCGCGAGGTCGGCCGCCGGATACAGCATGCGGAAACGTTCCGGCGACGGGAACGCCGGCGCCTGGTCCAGCGTGGGCTGGACGAACAACCACCAGCCCACCAAGCCGGCGCACAGCAGGATCACCGCGCCATCCAGCGCGCCCCGCCAGGGAATGGCGCCCGCGTGGCGGTCGCGGATGAAGCCGAGCAGCGCCCACGCGAACACCAGTGTCGCGAGCGTGTAGAACAGATCGGCTGCGGTCAGTCCGGCCGCTGACGTGCCAGCCTCATCGGTAACGGCCTGCACGAACGCACCCGCGACGAACAACGCGTGCGCCAGCGCCAGCGCCCACCACGGCCCCCAGCGCCGTCCATGCACCTCCGCCGCACCGATGACCAGGCCCACCGTGCCGCACCACATCAACAAGCGGCCATACCACGGAAAGCCGAGCAGCCCGACGGCGATCGCGAACACCATGAGCATCCACCACACTTCTCCGAGCGTGGTGGACGCGAGCGGAAGCCACGCACGTCGGCGTGCCTGCAACCAGCGTTCGAGGCTGCGCGGGATCAACACGAACGTGTTCCGTGTGCGCGCATGTGCG
This sequence comes from Pseudoxanthomonas sp. G3, assembly GCF_057654715.1. Lineage (NCBI taxonomy): Bacteria > Pseudomonadati > Pseudomonadota > Gammaproteobacteria > Lysobacterales > Lysobacteraceae > Pseudoxanthomonas > Pseudoxanthomonas sp. G3. The sequence continues at coordinate 1,749,934 of NZ_CM172805.1, read as the reverse complement.
TAACGGCCGTCGTTGCGACCGAGTGCTGCGGGGCCATGCCTCAATCCTTGAAACGACCATGTCCGGCGCGGAATCTAGCATGCGATTCCACGCAGACCCGGGGTATTTCAAGTCACGATTGCAGCGGGAAATGTGAGGCGAAATGGAGGCGCGATACGCGCGCTATGCGCACTACGTGCGGCGCACCGTTTACGACAGTTCCAACGCACGTGCCGTCGCGCGATGCGCCGCGCGATACGCCGTCGGCGTGCAGCCCATCGCGGTCTTGAACGCGCGGTTGAACGGGCCCAGCGAAGCGAAGCCGGCGTCGCCGCTGATGTCGAGGATGGTGGCATCGTCACCTGCATCCGCCAGGCGGCTGCAGGCGTAGGCGATGCGATGGCGGTTGAGCATCTGGTTGAAGTTCTTCTCGCCCAACGCCTGGGTGATCAACCGGCTCAGTTTGTGTTCGGCGGTGCCGATGCGATGCGCCAGGTCGATCACCTTCAGCTCCGGCTCGCGATAGACCTGCAGTACCTCCAGCTGATGACGCAATGCGCGCACCAGGCGAATCTCTTCCGCACCCTGCGGACCGGCCGGGATGCGCACGGGCTGTGGCGCTTCGGCCGGCGGCCACGGCACGCGGCGGCGGTGCCACAACGCACCGTGGGTGAACAGGATCATCGCCATCGCGCACAGCGGGATCACCCCGCCGCGCACCTGCGCCAGCCATGGCCAGGGGCTGGCCAGCGCGCCCATCAGCGTGGTGGTCAGCACACAGGCGGCGAACAGCAGCATGAAGGCCGACCGCAATCGGCGTTCGCCCCGCGGCAGCGTGGTCCAGCCCCCGCGCAGCGCTTCCAGGAACGTCAGCACCAGCAAGGTGGAACTGGCCAGCGTCAGCAGGCTGTCCAGCCCGGACGCCCAGGGCGATACCGCCCCGTGCGTACCGAGGGTGGCGCCGCGGTAGGCGGCGATCAGCAGGGCGACGCCGGCCGCGACCAGTACATGCACGCGGCCCACGCCGCCGTCGCCGCGAAACAGCGCCCGCGACACCAGCCAGAAGCCGTTGCACGTGGCGCTGCCGCCGATCGCCACCGCCCAACGCATCCAGGTGGGCGCGCCGTCCATCCACGGCGACATCAACGAAAGCGCCATCGAGCCGCTGACCACGGCGAAGATCACCTCGGCATCGCGCTTGGGCCGCTGCCACAGCAGCATCAGCAGCGACACCACCGCCACCGTGACGGCAACGCCCGTGGTGATGGTCGGCCAGGTCGGCATGGCGGTGTCCTCGTGGGGTCCGCCACAGAGTGCGTCGGCCGGTGTCCGGCGCCAAGCGCCATCGGTCATGGGCGCCGCGCCGAATCCACATGCACGATCCAGCTGGCCGAATTCCGAATCGGCAAGACGGCCGCGGCCGGCGCTCCCCATCGTGCGGCTCCCTTCCCCGGAGCCGTTGCCATGCCCGTACCGCCTTCCCTCCCCGCCCCATCCCGAGTGCTCTCGCTGGGCGCCACCGCCTGGTTCGTCGCCGCCACGTTCGGGCAATGGGCCTTCGTGGCGTTCATCGTGCTGTTCTTCGGTGGGCCAGTGCTGGGCGGCGATCTATCGCCACTCAACGCCAAGCCGCATGTCACCGGCTATGTGCCGGGCGATGTCGTGGGCAACCTGCAGTTCGTCGGCCACGCGCTGCTGGCCGGGCTGGTGACCTTCGCCGGGGCCTGGCAGCTGGTGCCGGCGCTGCGGCGTCGGTGGCCGCCGCTGCACCGGTGGAACGGGCGGGTGTTCCTGTCGGTGGCCCTGGTGGTCACGCTGACCGGCTTCTATCTGGTGTGGGTGCGCGGCTCGCAGCTGGGGCCGGCCAGCAATCTGTCGATCTCGTTGAACGGGCTGTTGATCGTGGTCTTCGCGCTGCTGGCCTGGCGCAGTGCGCGGCGCAAGGACTTCGCGGCGCACCGGCGGCATGCGCTGCGCGCGTACCTGCTGGTGAATGGGGTGTGGTTCCTGCGCATCGGCATCATGCTGGCCGGGCTGGTGCTGACGCCGCTGGGCATCACGATCGATTACACCGGCGCGCCCTTCCTCCTGGTCAGCTTCGGCAGCTGGCTGGTGCCGTTGGCGGTGCTGGCGCTGTACTTCGCCGCCGAGCGCTCGCCGCATGCGGCGGTGAAGGTCGCGATGGGCGGCCTGTTGGCGCTGCTGGCCCTGCTCACCCTGGCCGGCAGCGTGGCCGCGATGGTCTTCATGTGGTGGCCGGTGTTGTAAGCCGAGCGGAGCGCTGGCGGCCCTTTTGTCCCTGCTGGCGCTGTTACGCCGCCTGTCTCCTTCTCCCCGTGCGACGGGGAGAAGGTGCCGGGCGGATGAGGGGCGCTTTTCCGTCCGCTCACGTGACGCCTTCGCCGCGCACTTTGTTCTAGCGCATCCTCGTCCGCGGTCTACGGGTACGCCGCGCACTACGCCACCCCGCGCCTGCCCCTCATCCGCCCTCTGGGCACCTTCTCCCCGCAAGCAGGGAGAAGGAAAAGCATATCGCCCCGGTCGGTGTGGGGTATGCGGGCGTGAACGCGATGCAGGTACGACGTACGGTAGGCCGTCGCCTCCCAGGGGCGGCGTTGGACCGGATGCACGGCATGTCGCCGAAGGAGTCGCATCATGGCCGACCGTCCCCGTTTTCCCGGCAACACCCTCGGCAATCCCGCCATCGACGGCGAGGTGCTACCACCGCCCATCGATCCGGAACGCTTCCGGCACATCCAGTTGCTCAACGAAGCGGTGCTGGTCAACTTCGCGGCCTCGCCCAATCCACGCACGCCGTGGGGCTGGTCGACGCTGGCGTGGGACGTGACGATGCCCACCACCTTCCTGCCCGGCGTGCACGTGGAGGCGGTGCTGTTCGGTGAAGGCGAGCAGATCGTGCCGGCGCAGGGCACGCGGCCCGCGCGGCCGTACAACGAGACCACCTACACGCTGTCGCTGCGCACGCCGCTGGCGGTGCGGATGATGGGCCAGGTGACACTGGGCATCGATTTCGGCAGCTGCTTCGAGATTCCGCAGCGCATCGACGTGATCCGCGACCTGATCCGCACCGAAGTGCGCCGCGCGTTCCCTTCGTCGGGCCAAGTGACGTTGCGTGACAGCGAAATCGGGGTGGATTTCGGCATCAACAGTTTCGTCGTCGACATCCCGCTGACCGCGGACGTGCCGAACTGGTTCGATGCCGACATCGACATGACGCTGGGCTTCGAGGTGTTCCCGGTGGATGGACGGGTCGCCGCGCGCTACGGGTTCGCGCGGACCAACGTGTCGTTCGGCACCGCGTCGGCCATCCTTTCGGGCGGGTGTTCCTCGGCCGTGGCGAAGGCGCTGGAAGCGGCCTGCGATGGCTTCTTTGATGGCTTCATCGGCCCGGCCATTGCGCGACAGCTACGCGATCAGGTACAGGCAGGCCTCAACGCGGCGCTGACCGAATTCAACCAGGGCCGCTCGCCGCCGTTCAAGGTGCACGACTTCACGCTGACCGACTCGAACCTGCTGGTCCGCATCTGCCCGGTCAGCGCGCCGCCCCCACCGCCGGACCCCAATCGTCCGGGCCGCGATGGCGATTTCGAACCGCTCAACGGGTGAGGCGCTGCGTCACTTCGCTGGTGCCGTCCTGAAATCCGTGCGCCCCGCCTGCGCCAGGGTGAAGGCGTAGATGTCCGTCCACACTTCGTCCAGCTGGCTGCGGCTCGATCCCATGCCATGGCCGGCACCGAAATCCAGCCGCAGCAGCACGGGCACCTTCCCGTCCTGCGCGGCGGCCAGGCGCGCGGCGTACTTGGCGCTGTGGAAGGTGGCCGCGCGCGGATCATTGAGGCCGGACACGACCAGCGTGGGCGGATACTTGGTACCCGCCCGGATGTGCTGGTACGGATCCAGGTCGAACATGGTCTTGAACGAGGCCGCATCGGTGATCGGCCCGCCCCATTCCTCGATGTCGGCGTAGTTCTGCTCGGACACGTAGCGCACCGGATTCATGAAGCCGACATTGGCGATGGCGCCGGCGAACAGATCCGGGCGCTCGTTGATCGCGCCGCCCAGCATCACGCCGCCGGCGGACGTGCCGATCAGCGTCATCGTCTTCGACGAGCCCACCTTCTTGCGCATCAGCTGCTCGGCCACGTCGATGGCGTCGCGCCAGGTGTTGGCCTTGGTGGCCGCCTTGCCGGCGTAGTGCCAGTCGCGGCCGAACTCCCCGCCGCCGCGCACGTTCGCCAGCGCGTACACGCCACCGCGGTCGAGGAACGCGAGGATGCGCGCGTTGAAGCGCGGCAGCGCCGCATAGCCATAGGAGCCGTAGGCTTCCAGCAACACGGGCGTATCGGCATCCAGCGTGGCGCCACGCTTCATCACCAGCGTGTACGGCACGCGTGTGCCGTCGCGCACGGCAGCCTCGCTGCGGCGCGCCTCGTAACCGGCGGTATCGAACGGAAGCGGCGGCACCAGGGCCAGGTCCTTCAACTGGCCGTCGCGCAAGTCGAGGCGATAAATCGTCGACGGCGTGAACCAGCCCGTCATCGCGACCAGCACCTGCGGCGATACGGCCCAACCCTGCAACGAGGTGACCTGGCCGTCAAACGGCAGGGCCAGCTTCTCGGCCTTGCCGTCCTCGCCGACGCGCCACAGGCCGGAAGCCGGCCCGTCGATAGTGCGCACCAGCAGCCCGCCCTGCACGGCCAGGATCGATTCGATCACGGGGGTGCCCGGCAGCGCGACCACGCGCGCGGTCTTCAGGTCGGGCGCGCTTGCCGAGGTCTGCAGGACCTGCCCACCGGAGGCGTGTTTCTTCGATACGAGATACAGGCGGTCGCCATCGAGACTGGAATCCACCACCACGTCCTCGAAGCCGGCCACCGGCGTCCACGTCGCCTGACCGGTCATCGCGGTGTCGGCATCGGCGCGGTAGATCGCGATCTCGTTGCGGCCATCGCGCACGAAGGCCAGCGCCGTGCGGCTGTCGGGATCGAAGGCCACCGGCACGAACTGCTCGGCCTTTGCGCGAATACCACCCTGCCCGCGCTGGGCCAGCAGCACGTCCTGCGCGTTGCCCTCCAGGCGATGCAGGCGCGCTTCGTTGCCGACGAAGTAGGTGGGCGTGCCGGGTTCACCGACGAACTTGAGGTAGCTGAAGGCCTCGCCATTGCGGGTCCAGCTCATCATCCAGGCGTGTGGAATGGCGACGGGCAGGAAGCCGCCCTTCTCCACATCCAGCACGCGCAGCGTGGAATGCTCGGTGCCGCGCTTGGACAGGGCGACCAGCACGTGGCGGCCGGTCGGCGAGGCGGCCCAGCGGTCGATCACCTGGTCGCCGTCGGCGCTCTTGAGCGTGGTCGGGTCGAGCAGCACGCGGGTGCGGCCGTCGGCCTCGCGCACCATCAGCTTGGTGTCCTGCTCGCCGGCGGCGCGGATCTCGTGGAAGACGCGTCCGCCGGCCTGTTCGGCCTGACCCACGGTGGTCAGTTCGCCGGAGCGGGCGGCCACGTCGGCCAGCAGCGAGGCCCGGCCGGGCATGGCGGCAAAGACGCGGTGGGTGTGTTGGGCCTGCGCCTGCAGCCATGGCATCCAGTCCGGGTCCTTACCGCTTTCCATCCAGCGGTACGGGTCGGTGACCCGGGCGCCGTAGTAGTCGTCGGTGACGGGCTGGACCTTGGCGACGGGCGCTTGCGCCAGGGCGGCAGCGAACGGGAGCAGCAAGGCCCCGAGCAGCAGGGGGCGGACGACTCGGGCGGTCGGCATTCGGTGTCTCTCCGGTGGGGCCCGCGTTCCCCGGCGGGCATTGTGAGTATGCACGGCCCCACCGGCCGGAACCGGACACCGCGGCGCAGGGCCGCCCACCTTCAGCGCAAGCGCAACGTCTTCGCCCTGCTCGTTGCCATGCGGACCGCCGGTTGACGGCCGTCACTACGCGGGCGTCGGCCGTGCAGGGCCAGGTTCACACCTGCCCCGCCCTCACCGCATCCGCCAGCCGCGGGTACAACGGCTGGAAACCCAGGTTCTCGCGCAGGCGGTGGCCGTCCATGACGGCGGCGAAGGCTTTCGCGCGTTCGGGCTCGGTGCCGTCGGGCGAGGGTTCGCCGACGGATGCGAACAGCGTGGCCAGGTCGGGCGCTTCATCGTCCGTCACGTTGTAGATCCGGTATGCCGGCGATGGCGCGTCGAGCAGGCGGATCACGGCCTGCGCCACGTCCGCGTGATGGCCCAGCGACATGCGTTGCGCAGGCGGGAAGCTGCGCATGAACGGCACCACGTCCTGGATGTGCGGGTCGCCGTCGCCGTAGACGAACGGCAGGCGCAGGATGCGCACGTCCAGGCCGTCGATGGCCAGCAGCAGGCGCTCGGCCGCGAGCTTGCTCTGCGGGTAGGCGTCGATCGGCGCGCAGCCGTCGTCTTCGTGCGCGGGCACGCCGCCGTTGGGGCCGTAGACCAGGCCGGTGCTGGTGAAGACGAAGCGCCCCACGCCCGCCGCGCGTGCGGCATGCGCCAGGTGCTGGGTGCCCTGGTGGTTCACCGCGTGCGCTTCTTCCGGGGTGGCGCCGCGGAAGAAGGCGGCGCAATGCACCACCGCCTCCACGCCGCGAACGGCCGCGGTCAGGGAGTGCGGCTGCATCAGGTCGCCGGGGATCAGGGTGATGCCGTGGTCCGACAGGTCGGTCGCACGGGCGGGGTCGCGTACCAGGGCGCGCACGGTGTGTCCGTGCTGCACCAGCCGCTTCGCGAGTCTGCTGCCTACTTTTCCGGTGGCGCCGGTGATCAGTATGTTCATGCGGGCCACGATAGGCCGCGCACGGCCGGCTGCATTGGAAAAAACGGCCATGACCGCGCGGGTTGCGACGCGGCGGACGCGGCCACCACAATGCCGGCATGCCCGCCTTCCCTGCCCGTGACGCCGTGACGCCTGCCGTGGGTGCGCTGCGCCCGATCGTGGCGATGACGGCGCGGGATTTCGTGGAGGACTTCCAGCGGGTGGCGATGCCGCAGGTGGAGGCGCAGGTGGTGGTGCGCTTCGGGCCCTCGTTTCCGGGCGGTGTCGATCTGCATGCGATGGGTCCGCGCACGCAGGTGCACCGCAAGTTCATCCGCGGCGGCCAACGCGCGGTGCTGGCGCGGTTACAGCCGGGCCTGTACGCGGCGGCACTGGGCGTGTCCGCGGCGGAGCTGAAAGGCGCGCCGGTGCCGCTGGAAGATCTGTGGGGACACGCGCGCGTGCAGCGATTGCGCGAGCAACTGGCGACGGCGCCGGAGGCCTCCGCGGCGGGCGCGTTGCTTCAGCGGGCGGTGTCGGAACGGGTAACGCGCACGGGCGCGGTCGGCGCGATGCCGGCGCTGCTGCATGCGGCGCTGGAGCGCTTGCAGGCTTCCAGTGTGGGTGCGGTGGCGCGTGCATTGGGCGTCAGCGAGCGCCAGCTGCGGCGCGTGCTGCAGGAAGCGTTGGGTCTGGGCCCGAAAACGTACGCGCGGGTGAAGCGCTTCGGCCACGCGTTGCAAGCAGCGCAGGCCGGTGGCGAGGTGAACTGGTCGGCCATCGCGGCCGATGCGGGGTATTACGACCAGGCGCACCTGATCGCGGAGTGCCAGGCGATGGCCGGCTGCACGCCGCGCGCGTTGTTGGCGGAGTTGCGCGGGGGCGAAGGCGGGGCGGCCGGCCGCGCCCGCCCCACGTAGCGGTCGCCGCGCGTCAGCGGCAGATGAAGAAGCAGCCCAGCATCGACTTGTCCAGGCTCACCTGCAGCGCCTCGCCTTCCTTGAGGTGCACGGTCTTGGAGAACGTGGTGTTCTTCCTGACGTCTTCGAACCAGTAGGCCACCTGGTCGTTGGAGCCGATGTACCGGTTGCCGGCGTACACGTCGGTGCGGCCGGTCACTTCGCTGCGGGTCACGGTTTCCTTGTACGAGAAGTCGGCGATCAGCAGGTATTCGCCGGCGGGCAGCTTGGTGAAACGGAAGCCCCCCTGGTCGTCCAGGATGGTGGCGAACATGAAGTGCTTGGCGATGCGCTCGGGGATCCGGTCCGGCATCTTCTGGCTCTGCTTGACCGTCTCGAACCACTGCTTGAATTCATCGCTCATGTGGATCAGGCCCACTCGTTGGCTGCCCTTGGGCGGGTACTGCTTCTTGGCCAGCACCGCGCCCTTGTAAAAGGCGGTGCCGGCGATGGAGCCGGTGCCCATCAGGCGGATCTCCGCGGTGGCCTCGGCCAGGCTCTTGCCGCCGGTGAAGCGCTTGCCCGCCAGGCAGTCGAGCATCGCGCTGCGCGCCTGGTCCAGCCCGTCGTAGGACAGGCCGAACACGTCCACGCCGTCCACCCGCGCGGTCATGCCGGTTTCCTTGGCGCGCATGGAGGCCATGGTCTGCTTCAGGTCGCCGACGGGGATCATCACGAAGCCGCCGCCCTGGCCCCCGGCGGGCGGCATCAGCGCCCCGCGCAGGGTGGCCGGCGGCAGGCCGTCCTGCTGCACCTGCACGCTGACCTCGCGGGCGGCCTTCGGCGCGGCAATGCGCGGGCCGTGCAGCAGGATGGCGGCGGTGGGCGATGTGGCGCTGGGGCCGACCAGGGCCAGTTGCGACGCATCCTTCTTGGCGGCGGTGAAGCGCGCCACGCAGCCCTTGCCCGGTGTGCCCTCGGGTTGCTGCAGGAACCAGGCGCCATCGCCATTGCGGGTGATCAGGCGGCTTTCGTCGTCGGCGCCGGTGGCGTGCACCGCTCCGGCAAGGCCGAACGTGGCGGCCAGCAAGGCGAGCAGCGCGGGGGTCAGGCGGCGAAGGGGCATCACGGGCATCCGTTGTCCAGGTGCGCGGGATTGTGACAAGTCGGCGGAGCGGATACGAGTGACGGGGTCCCCAAGGAAATGCGACCCGTCGTGCGTCGGTACGGTGGGCTCAAGCGCACCTTTACGGGTTGCGGGTAGCCCGGGTAAGGCCGCAGGCCGCACCCGGGGCGATACCTCCACGTCCATGACGTCCCTCAACGCCCCCTCTTCTCACTGACGCGCCCGTGCTTGTGTGAGTACACACACCTTCTTCCGCCAGCGCGCGCACCTTTTTGGTGAATCGCTGGATGTTTTTCGGCCTCGCGACACCGTTAGTGTGAGAAGAGAGGACCTTTTTGGTGGAACGTTGGACCTTAGTGAGAGAAGAGAGGCTCTTTTAGATGGAACGTTGGACCTTAATGAGAGAAGAGAGGCTCTTTTAGGTGGAACGTTGGACCTTAGTGAGAGAAGAGAGGCTCTTTTAGATGGAACGTTGGACCTTAATGAGAGAAGAGAGGCTCTTTTAGGTGGAGCGTTGGATCTTTCTCTGCCTCAAGATGCCCTTAGCGAGAGAAGAAACACCCTGAGTGTGAGAAGAAACGCTCTCGGAGGTCATGCGAGTCCGTGTTTGGTGTCGTGAGGGTGTTTGTCTAACAGCGCGCGGTTGGCGGCGGCGTGTGGAAGGCCGGCCAGGGCCCGCCCGCAGGCAGCGGCGACGCTCCAGCAGGTTCACCGTAAAAAGTGGTTGCCGCCCGGCACCCCTACGCGACGATGGTTCGACATACCGGCAGCGTGCCGTGGTCATCGCGCGCCCACCCGGGCTGCAGACCGCGCATCCAGGTCAAAAAAACTAACCCGCGCAGGTGCGCCCAGGCCCAGCCTACACACCATCCCCCACACCCGCTCGCGCCGCCCTACGTAGCGCGGGCTTAAGCACGCCTTACGCATTTAGATTTAGGCATTGCCGTTGAGTCGCTGAGCTAATTCGTTCTTGTATCGTGTCCAGCGCTCCAGACTCGCTCTAAAGCGATCCTCTTTAACGAAGACGATATTCAACGGCTGCGCAACCGAACCGAAAATCTCGTCAACAATCTCAGCGGCAGGCTCTCCCGTCGCCATATGAGACTCCTGAGCTACCACGGCATACATTCCAAGCATCCGATCTGGCAACTTTCCTTCGTCAGACAGAGCTGCAGACTTCGCCAAGTTCAAGTATGCCTCTGAGTACCGCTGCAGGAAAAATAGGGTAATCCCCAAGTTGCTGCGCGCAACCGCTCCATCATCAGCCTCAACAACCGCCCGAAACGCGGCTGAAGACTCAGCAATCTTACCAACCCCAAAGAACGAAAGACCTACTGCACCTTGCAACAAAGGACTAGCAATGCCTATCTCCGAGAATCGCTCGTAGTTCGCAATCGCTTGCTCATAGTCTCCAACCTGATTCTGACCTCGCAGCACGCTTAACGCAGAGCTAATAGAGAACACATTACTAGAGTCCTTATCTGCAGCCAATGCAGAAATAGCTGCGTACTCGTAAGAATAATCTTGATTGAGCGCACATCCCTCACTGGTCATTTCTTCGATAGAGGAGCCATGGAAAACGCCCACCTTGAACTCCGCTACCTCATTGCAAATAGACACACACGCAGCCACAAGGGCAGTCATTGCTTCCTCCGACGCAATATCATCAGCGGAATAAACTGCACCGAATTGACCAATCTCGGTTTGAATTATCTTCGCGGCCGGCGGCAGGGCGCCGGATATCGCAGCACTCAGCGACGCAAGTAGCTCATTAGCCTTCACCTGACCAAATCTTTTTTCCACCTCTCGAATGTCATCGACTGTCAGCACGAGAATTCTTGCAAGTGATATTTGCAGAGCCTTGAATCGCTTCAAAAGTACAGCTCTTCCATCAACACCAGACAAAAAGGCGGAATCGCCGTGAGGCGCCGAGAGTCCTCCAAAACAAACCCAACGGAACTGATTCCAGCAAACAGCCGCTTTCAATCTCCGTTCTATCTTTTCGCTCAGCAATCGAGCAAAACGAAATTTCAGGCTGGACATCAAACGCGACAAGTCGCGCGACTTTCATTCTCGGAAACTTTCCCAATACTCGCTGCGAGCGCCCGTCGTCGGTGACGTAGCTAACATCGCCGGTATAACGCTCAGGGACGACGAAGAACTCACGACCTGGAACGACGCCAACTTCCGAGCCAATGTCGATAATTATGGTATTTACAGCCTTATCATACTCTATAACTCTCCCATACCTTTTCAAGATATCAGGAAAGTATCTAACCCTGTTCCTGCCAGAGTTCTTCGCTGAATATAATGCTTTATCGGCCTGAGTTTTTATTCTGCCGCTCAACGACGGTATGTCGCCGAACCTTATTCCTCCCGCCACCCGGGATACACCAAGACTTGCCGTAACCCTTCGCTCCCCCTCTATAGGGGCTGCGATTGTCGTACCCGAGTCGGCTTCTATCGTTTGGATTTGCGCCCCAGAGGGAATGTATGACTTCTCAATTCTTACTCTTACCTGTTCAACCCAGCCAAGCAAGGCAGGCTCTTCAAGCTCCCCATGGACCAGAATATTGAACTCTTCGCCACCAAGCCTAAACAAACTAAATTCGACGCCAGGATATTGAATTATCGCTTCGTCGCAAACATCTTCAAGCAGCCAAGCAAAACTACGTAGAACCACGTCCCCGTAGTCGTGCCCCAAGCTGTCATTCACCCTTTTGAAGTAGTCTATATCCAACGTAATCAATGACAGTGATTTAACGCCAGTCCCTCCTAGCTCTGGCGTGGCGATCGTGCCTGATCCCGCCAAACTTTGGAGTGCCGCTTGCAGTGCAGCATCGAATGATTTTCGATTCTTACAACTCGTTAGCGAGTCATGAAGAGCGTCAAACTTGTGCTGCGCCCCGCGCTTTCGTTTTGCAATGAGATCTTTTATCGCGTCAAGTGTAGATGTCTTCGGAAAGGCTATGAATCCCACATCGATAGCGACGCCAACATCGTTTAGCGGGAAGAGATACCTTTTTTGTTTACCGACTTTGATGTAGTCACCTTTCTTTTCTGCCTTTTCCAGCTCTCCTGCGGGCACGGAAGCAGAATCTAGTGACGTCCACGTACCGCCGCTTTTGTAGTGAACAGCAATTGATGACACTGATGCCTGTTCATTGGCTAGCTCATGCAGATCTTTGCCGAACTCATGAATCCAAGTGGCCTTCATCCCCCCCCCCCGATCTAGTCGATGACATCGCTCACTACACATGAGAAGTCGACCCTATTGGCCGAACTCTATCCATTAGGTTTGACTCACCCCAGTCACGCACAACCCGTGAGAGCCTAAAGCAGGTAGCTACAGGTTTTCCAGATTAATGCTGCTGCGAGAATTCTAAGCAGGGAGTTCGCCAAGCGACCCTATAATGGCAATGTCCCTCTGCCGCTCTCTTTCATGCCCTCCCCCGCCCCCGCCCTCACCCCCACATGAGCGACGCGCCCAGCCGCTTGCGCGCGGCGTTGCTAGGCCCGCTGGACAGGGAAGACGTCTACATCAAACAGAGGGAGCGCCGGATCGGCGCCCTGGTCAGCCTGTTGGTGCACGTGTTGTTCGTGCTGGCCCTGCTGTACTCCTCCAAGCTGGAACTGGCCCCGCCCGAGGGCAGCAGCAGCGGTGGCGCGCGGGTGAAGGTGGACTTCCTGGGCGAGACCGACCGCGACGACCAGCGCCCGCCCGTGCCGCCGACCGGCGTCCAGGCCCCGCGCGAACGCCCCAAGCCGCTCAAACCCCTGGTGACCACCCCCGTCACCTCGCCCGTCGACGCCACCCGCGTGACCGAGGCCGAGAACCCCGTGGCCGAAGAAGAGACCGTCCCCCAGCCCACCTCTTCCGAACAGGCCCTGCCCAACCCCCAGACCCAACCCCCGGCCAGCCAACCCGCCTGGCGCCGCTCCGCCCAATGGGGCCAACCGCCCGGCATGCTCGCCCAGGACACCGCCCCCGAAAACCGCGGCTACACCGCCGGCACCGGCCGCAGCGAAGGCCGCGGCCAGGACAACGCCGCCAGCCCCAGCATGGACGTCGAGGGCCACCAGATCTATTACGACCTGCGCAACGAGATCCGCGTGCAGGAATGGCAGGCGCGCGGCATGACCGAACTCTTCTTCCCCCTGCCCGGCCGCCGCGAATACATGGTCTGCCCGCTGGAGATCGTCGCCCGCCGCGGCTCCGGCGGCTGCCGCCTGGTGGAACCCAACGACCCCGCCATGGCCGGCATCGGCGACGCCCGCGACGTGGTCACCGTCGAACGCGTCTACCGCCGCGGCGAATTGATCTGGCGGGGGCCGGGGGCGTATCGCTAGCGCGCACCAATGCGTTTCCTTCGCCCCGCGCAGCGGGGAGAAGGTGCCCGGAGAGCCTGCCCCGTACTTGATACGGGGGCGGATGAGGGGCAGAGCGCGGCACGTCATCAGGCGCCGAAACACACCCCTCTCCGTTCGCCCCTCACCCGCCTTCGGCACCCTCTCCCCGCTACGCAGGGAGAGGGGCGCTTCGGTAAGGCCGCGGGAAGGGAATCACCGCGGAGCCCGTAGGCTGGGTGAAACCCAGCATCCCGGGCGCAGCGTATCCGGTGCTGGGATTGTCATCCCAGCCTACGAAGCTGACGAGGACCGCGCTTCCTTCTCCCAGCAGCGCGGGGAGAAGGTGCCCGGAGAGCCTGCCCCGTACTTGATACGGGGGCGGATGAGAGGCCAAGCGCGGCACGTCATCAGGCGCCGAAACACATCCCTCTCCGTTCGCCCCTCACCCGCCTTCGGCACCCTCTCCCCGCTGCGCAGGGAGAGGGACGCTTCGGTAAGGCCGCGGGAAGGGAATCACCGCAAACCCCGTAGGCTGGGTGTAACCCAGCCTCCCGGGCGCAGCGTTATCCGGTGCTGGGATTGTCATCCCAGCCTACGAAGCACCCTCATCCACACACTCAAAGAAAAACCCCGCGAGGCGGGGTTTTGACCACTCGACGACTGCACACCCTGTACTTACGCCGCGATCCGCTCGATCCGGTCGATCGCCTTCCCCAACACGCGGTGCGCCTCTTCCAGATCGTAGTCCGCCTGCAGACCCAGCCAGAACCGCTCGCTGGTGCCCAGCGCGGCGGCCAGCCTAACCGCCGTGTCGGCGGTGATGCCGCGCTTTCCGAGCACGATCTCGTTGATACGGCGCGGCGGGACGTCCGCGGCACGCGCCAGCGCGTTCTGGCTGATGCCCATTGGCAACAGGAACTCTTCCAGCAGCACTTCACCGGGATGGATATTGGGCAGGGTCTTCATGGAAGAACTCCTCTCTGACAGTTCAGTGGTAATCGACGATTTCCACGTCGTGCGCGTCGCCATTCTTCCAGCGGAAGCAGACGCGCCATTGATCATTGATCCGGATGCTGTGCTGGCCCTTGCGGTTGCCCTTCAACGCCTCCAGCCGGTTCGCTGGCGGAATGCGCAGATCGTCCAGCGTGGCCGCGTTGTTCAACATACGCAGCTTGCGACGGGCAACGGCCTGCATGTCGGCCGGCAGACGCCGCGAGGGCGTGCCGTTCCAGACTTTTTCGGCTTCCTTGTCGGCGAAGTCCCGGATCACGGGCTCACCATAACGCCACCCGTCATGTAACGCAACCCGTCATAGCGCCATCACCCTCCCCGCACCCAAAGAAAAACCCCGCCAAGGCGGGGTTTTTCTTGTCATCGGCTTACATGTTCCGCCGGTACTCGCCACCCACATCGTACAGCGCGTGGCTGATCTGCCCCAGGCTGTGCGTCTTCACCGCTTCGACCAGCGCGGCGAACACGTTGCGGCGCTCGCGGGCGGTGCGCTGCAGGTAGGCCAGGCCGTGGCCGTCGTGCACTTCGGGGTCGGCGTGTTCTTCCAGCGCGGTGGCGTGGCTGTGGTCGGTCTCGCCTTCCGGCGCCAGGCCGTTGCGCGAGGCCTGCCAGGCGCGGACGTTGGCGATCTGCTGGGCCTTCTCTTCCTCGGTCGAACGGATCAGCTCGATCTCGGTGGCGATCTCGCCACCGTGCTCGCGCGGCAGGAAGGTGTTCACGCCCACCAGCGGCAGGCTGCCGTCGTGCTTCTTGTGCTCGTAGTACAGCGACTCTTCCTGGATCTTGCCGCGCTGGTACATGGTGTCCATGGCGCCGAGCACTCCGCCGCGCTCGCTGATCGCCTCGAACTCCTTGTAGACCGCCTCTTCTACGATGTCCGTCAGCTGGTCGACGACGAAGCTGCCCTGCCAGGGGTTCTCGTTGAAGTTCAGCCCCAGCTCCTTGTTGATGATCATCTGGATGGCCACCGCGCGCCGCACGCTCTCTTCCGTCGGCGTGGTGATGGCCTCGTCGTAGGCGTTGGTGTGCAGGCTGTTGCAGTTGTCGAACAGCGCATACAACGCCTGCAGCGTGGTACGGATGTCGTTGAACTGGATTTCCTGCGCATGCAGCGAGCGGCCCGACGTCTGGATGTGGTACTTCATCATCTGGCTGCGCTCGTTGGCGCCGTAGCGCTCGCGCATGGCGCGGGCCCAGATGCGGCGGGCAACGCGGCCGATGACGGTGTACTCCGGGTCCATGCCGTTGCTGAAGAAGAACGACAGGTTGGGCGCGAAGTCGTCGATCTTCATGCCGCGCGCCAGGTAGTACTCCACGATGGTGAAGCCGTTGGACAGCGTGAAAGCCAGCTGGCTGATCGGGTTCGCCCCCGCCTCGGCGATGTGGTAGCCGCTGATGCTCACCGAGTAGAAGTTGCGCACCGCGTGGTCGACGAAGTACTGCTGGATGTCGCCCATCATGCGCAGGGCGAACTCGGTGCTGAAGATGCAGGTGTTCTGCGCCTGGTCTTCCTTGAGGATGTCGGCCTGCACGGTGCCACGCACGGTGGCCAACGTTTCGGCCTTGATGCGCGCGTAGGTGTCTTCGTCCACCAGCTGGTCGCCGGTGATGCCGAGCAGCCCCAGGCCCAGCCCGTTGTTCGTCGGCGGCAACTCGCCGTGGTACTGCGGCCGCGCGCGGCCTTCGAAGAAGGCGTTGATCTTCTGCTGCGCCTCGGCCCAGCGCGCGTCATCGGCCTTCAGGTACTTCTCCACCTGCTGGTCGATGGCGGTGTTCATGAACATCGCCAGGATGATGGGCGCCGGGCCGTTGATCGTCATCGACACCGAGGTGGTGGGCGCGCACAGGTCGAAGCCGGAGTACAGCTTCTTCATGTCGTCCAGCGTGGGGATGTTGACGCCGGAGTTGCCGATCTTGCCGTAGATGTCCGGGCGCGGCGCGGGGTCTTCGCCGTACAGCGTGACGCTGTCGAAGGCGGTGGACAGGCGCGCGGCCGGCTGGCCGACGGACAGGTAGTGGAAGCGGCGATTGGTGCGCTCTGGCGTGCCTTCGCCGGCGAACATGCGGATCGGGTCCTCGCCGGTGCGGCGGTACGGATACACGCCGCCGGTGTACGGATAGCTGCCCGGCAGGTTCTCTTTCTGCAGGAACGTCAGCAGTTCACCCCAGCCCTGGTAGGGCGGCGGCGCGATCTTCGGGATCTGCTGGTGGCTCAGCGAGGTGGTGTAGTTGTCGATGCGGATGGTCTTGCCGCGTACCTGGTACTCGTTGACCGGATCGGTGACGGCCTTGTGGCGGGCCGGCCATTCGCGCAGCAGCTTGAGCGCTTCGGACGACAGCGATTGAATCGCGTCGTTGTAGCGCTGGCGGAGGGTGAGCAGCGAGCGGTCGACGAGGTGAGCCCCTCTCCCTTCACGGGAGAGGGGTTGGGGAGAGGGTGAGCCCGCGCCCGCCCCCTCTCCCGCCGCGCGGGGCGCGGCGACCTCTCCCGCGAGGGGAGAGGTGGGAAGCAATGCATCGGACGCATACAACTCCAGCGCCTTCGGCAGCGCCGGATCTTCCAAGTCCTTCAAGGCATTCCAGTAGTGCTGCGCGCGGCTGGCGGTCTCGGCTTCGCTCTCGATGCGGCGGTTGATGCCGCGTCCCTGCTCGGCGATCTCGGCCAGGTAGCGCACGCGGCTGCCGGGGATCAGCACGGTGGCGCGCGGCTCCTTCAGCGTGGTGTCGAGGGCGGGCGTCCACTTCTCCGCCGGCAGCTGCAGCTTCTCGCGCAGCAGGCGGCACAGGTTGGCGAACATCCAGCTGACGCCGGGGTCGTTGAACTGGCTGGCGATCGTGGGATACACAGGCACGTCGGCATCCGCGGTCTGGAACGCCACGCGGTTGCGCTTCCACTGCTTGCGCACGTCGCGCAGCGCGTCCTCGGCGCCGCGCTTGTCGTACTTGTTCAACACGATCAGCTCGGCGAAGTCGATCATGTCGATCTTCTCCAACTGGCTGGCCGCGCCGTAGTCGCTGGTCATCACGTACATCGGGAAGTCGACCAGGTCGACGATCTCCGAATCGCTCTGGCCGATGCCGGCGGTCTCGACGATCACCAGGTCGAAGCCCAGCGACTTGAGGAACGCGATGCAGTCCTTCAGCACGGCATTGGTGGCCACATGCTGGCGGCGGGTGGCCATCGAACGCATGTAGATGCGGTCGCTGCGCAGCGCGTTCATACGGATGCGGTCGCCCAGCAGCGCGCCACCGGTGCGGCGGCGGGTGGGATCGACCGAGATCACCGCGATGTGCATCTGCGGGAAGCAGGACAGGAAGCGGTTCATCAGTTCGTCGGTGACCGACGACTTGCCGGCGCCGCCGGTGCCGGTGATGCCGACCACCGGCGTGGGTCGCGCGGGGAACGGCGCGTGCGGACCCTTGGCCCACTGCGCGCGCAGCTTCTCCAGGTCCGCGTCGGAATAGCGGCCATCCTCGATGGCGCTGAGCACGCGGCCGATGCCGGCCTCGTCGGTGAGCTTGGGCTGCGCAGGCGCGGCGTCGCGATCGGCCGCGACCTGTACGCGGCCTCCCTCGGCGCGCTTGACCACGTCCTGGATCATTTCCACCAGGCCCATCTTCATGCCGTCGTTGGGGTGGTAGATGCGTTCCACACCGTAGGCCTGCAGTTCGGCGATCTCTTCCGGCGTGATGGTGCCGCCGCCGCCGCCGAACACGCGCACGTGGCCGGCGCCGCGTTCCTTCAGCATGTCGACCATGTACTTGAAGTACTCGACATGGCCGCCCTGGTAGCTGGACAGCGCGATGCCGTTGGCGTCTTCCTGCAGCGCGGCGCGGACGACGTCCTCGACGCTGCGGTTGTGGCCCAGGTGGATGACTTCCGCGCCCTCGCCCTGGATCAGGCGGCGCATGATGTTGATGGCCGCGTCATGCCCGTCGAACAGGCTGGCGGCGGTGACGAAGCGCAACGGCGTGGCGTCGGCCTGGGTGGCGGGAAACTGGCTGGCGGGTGTGCTCACGCGGACTCACTTGCAGGGCTGACAGACGCGGGATTGTAGCCGCTCGCGCGTTTGCACCTCACCAATTGCACACCAGTGGACGCCGCACGCGCACCCTACGGTGGCGTGCGGTTACCGGGTGTCAGCAGAGCCCAAACGGCAGATCGCGCGTGGACACCACGCGCTGGCCGACGGCTTCGCCACGCAGGAAGCGCAGCGCGGCGTCGAGGGTCTCCGGCGCGATGGTCAGGCGGTGGTGGCCCAGGCCGGTGGTGCTGAGCAGCGTGGCCTGCGGCCAGTAGCGCGCGTAGCGCTCGCCTTCGCACCACGGCACGTCGGTGTCCTCCAGGTCGTGCACGACCAGGCCGGGGCGGCCGATCTGCGGCGCGGTCGCGTGCGCATGCAGCGCGCGCACGTCGTGGGCGGTGAGTTCCTGGTATTCGTCGAACAGGCGGCGGCTGAGGAACTGCGCTAGCCCGACCATGCCGCCGAAACGGCGCGCGGCATCGAAGGGATCGGCGGCGGGTGCCAGCAGGATCACACGGTCGGCCTGCAGCCCGCGCGCCATGGCGATGGCGGTGGCGGCGCCGCCGAGCGAATGGCCGACGACCGCAGCCAGCGGCCCGGTGTGTTCGGCCACGCGCGCGATCGCCTCGGCGAACATCGGCAGCGTGGCGCGGCGCCCGCTGCTGCGGCCATGCGCGGGCTGGTCGAACGTCACCACCGCATAGCCGGCACGGCGCAGCGGTTCCACCCACGGCAGGAAGCGCAGGCCGAAGCTGGACCAGCCATGCGCGAGCAGTACGGTCGGCTGTTGCGCGGGATCGCCCCAGGTGTACGTGGCCAGGCGTTCGCGGCCGAAGGCGAATTCGCCGATGCGCGCACCGGCGGTCTCGCTCTGCCGCGCACGCGTCCGGGCGCCCGGCATGGGCGTGCAGAACAGCTGGAAGGCGCGGGCCAGCGTGCTGCGCGGCGCCAGCCAGCTACCGACGGCGAAGCGCGCGCTCAGCAGCGACAGCGCCAGGGGTTTACGAACGGTCGTGCTATTTTGGCGGACAGTGACAGCGGCCATGGCGGTGGACCTCGGGGTGTCAGGCGGGGGTGGAAACGGCAGGGGCGCCGTAGGACGCCAGCAGGCGGTCCAGGGAACGGCGGGCGAGCAACGGCGCTTGTTGTGCGTCGTAGAGCCGGGCGTCATGCAGGCCCTGGGCGACGGCGAACAGTTCGAACGCGAGCAGGAGGGGGTCGGTCTTCGGCGAGAGCTCGCCGGTGTCGATGCACATGCCGATCGCCTTCACCAGCTGCTGGCGCAGCTGCAGCAGCCAATCGACGATGCGATCGCGCAGCAGGCCCGGGCGGGCGTCGTACTCGTGGGCGGCGGCCAGGATCACGCAGCCGTCCGGGTTGTCGCAGACCCACTGGAACCAGTTTTCCATGATTGCCCGCAGGCGCGGGAGGCCGCGCGGCTGGCTGATCGCGGGCGCGATCACGGCCCGGGCATAGCGGTCGGCGGTCCACTCCAGCACGGTCAACTGCAGGTCCTCCCGGGACCCGAAGTGGGCGAACACGCCGCTCTTGGACATGCCGGCCGCGGTGGCCAGCTCGCCGATGGACAGGCCTTCCAACCCATGCCGGGCGGCGATGTCGTACGCCCGCGCCACGATCATCTCGCGGGTGGCGTTGCCTTTGTGGGTGGCGGCCTGGGGACTCATGGCGACAGGAATAGCACGGTCGTTCGAAACTCACAATAGGCCGGAAATCCGCCCTCCCTGCCCGACTGTCATCTCGGCCGAGGGCGATTGGATTAAACTGGCGCCCAGCGACGACCACGGCGGAATCCGGAAACGTCGCTTTTTTCTTTTCTGACAACCCGTTAGCCGTGAAGGCAAGCCCGCGCCGGCCCCCACCCGCGCACCGGAGCCCACCCATGATCTTCGAAACGCTCGACACGTCCGGCCACGAACAGGTCGTCTTCTGCCACAACCCGGATGCCGGGCTGAAGGCCATCATCGCCATCCACAGCACGGTGCTGGGCCCCGCGCTGGGCGGCGTGCGCATGCGCCCCTACGCCGACAGCGCGCTGGCGCTGACCGACGCGCTGCGCCTGAGCCGCACCATGACCTACAAGAACGCGCTGGCCGGCCTAAACGTCGGCGGCGGCAAGGCGGTGATCATCGGCGACAGCAGCCAGGACAAGACCGAGGTGCTGTTCCGCAGCTTCGGCCGCTATGTCGATTCGCTGGGCGGGCGCTACATCACCGCCGAGGACGTGGGCACCGATGTCAACGACATGGAGAATGTCTACCGCGAGACCGAATACGTGGTGGGCGTGCACCAGGTGCACGGCGGCTCCGGCGACCCGGCGCCGTTCACCGCCTACGGCGCGCTGCAGGGCCTGATGGCCACGCTGAACCGCAAGTTCGGCAACGAAGAGATCGGCAAGTACAGCTATGCGGTGCAGGGCCTGGGCCACATCGGCATGGAGTTCGTGAAGCTGCTGAAGGAACGCGGCGCGAAGCTCTTCGTCACCGACCTCAACCCGGCGCTCGTCGAGCACGCCGTCGAGGAATACGGTGCCGAAGCGGTGAAGCCGGACGAGATCTACGATCTGCCGGTCGATGTCTTCAGCCCGTGCGCGCTGGAATACGCCATCAACGAGCAGACCCTGCCCCGCCTGAAGGCCAAGGTGATCTGCGGCACGGCCAACAACCAGATGTCGCACGTCACCGGCGTGGAAGCGGCCAAGCGCGGCATCCTGTACGCGCCGGACTACGCAGTGAACGCTGGCGGCGTGATGAACGTGTCGCTGGAGATCGACGGTTACAACCGCGAACGCGCCATGCGCATGATGCGGACGATCTACCATACGGTCGGCAAGATCTTCGACCTGGCCGAGAAGGAAGGCATCGCCCCGCAGTACGCGGCCGACCGCATCGCCGAGGCCCGCATGAAGGCGATCGGCAAGCTGAAGCTGCCGCTGGGCCGCACCGCGCCGCGCTTCATGGGGCATCTGCGCGGCGAACACTGACGTACGACGCAGTACCGAAAACTGGATGTTGGCCGCAATAGGAGGGAGGACCGAATGCGACCGGATACCGTCAGCGGGTTTCCGCTGGGCGAAGAGTTGGATGCGCTGCGTGAGGCCGTGCAGCGGTTTGCGCAGACCGAGATCGCGCCGCGTGCGGCGCAGATCGACCACGACAACGCGTTCCCGCAGGACCTGTGGCCCAAGCTGGGCGAACTGGGTTTGCTGGGCATCACCGTCGACCCCGAGTTCGGCGGCAGCGGCATGGGCTACCTGGCCCATCTGGTGGCGATGGAGGAGATCTCGCGCGCCTCGGGCTCGGTGGGCCTGAGTTACGGCGCGCACTCCAACCTGTGCGTATCCAATCTCTATTTGAACGGCAATGCCGCGCAACGCGCGAAGTACCTGCCGAAGCTGTGCAGCGGCGAGTGGAAGGGCGCGCTGGCGATGAGCGAGCCGGGTGCCGGTTCGGACGTGGTGGGCTCGATGAGCTGCCGTGCCGAACTCAAGGACGGTGTGTGGGTCGCCAACGGCAACAAGATGTGGATCACCAACGGACCGGAAGCCGACGTGCTGCTGGTCTACATGCGCACCGCCGGCAAGGACGCGGGCAGCAAGTGCATGACCGCCTTCATCGTCGAGCGCGGCATGAAGGGCTTCTCCACCGCGCAGAAGCTGGACAAGCTGGGCATGCGCGGCAGCAACACCTGCGAGCTGGTGTTCGAGAACTGCGAGATCCCCGCCGAGAACGTGCTGGGCGAGGTCAACCAGGGCGTGCGCGTGCTGATGAGCGGCCTGAACACCGAGCGTTTGGTGCTGAGCGGCGGACCCATCGGCCTGATGCAGGCCGCGCTCGACATCACCCTGCCCTACGTGCGCGAGCGCAAGCAGTTCGACGCGGCCATCGGCACCTTCGGACTGATGCAGGGCAAGCTGGCCGACATGTACACCGCGCTGCAATCCAGCCGCGCCTTCGCCTACCAGGTGGCGCGCGGTTTCGACGAAGGCCAGGGCTCGCGCGCCGCGGCGGCCGGCTGCCTGCTGCATGCGTCGGAGGCCGCCGTGCAGGTCACGCTGGAAGCGATCCAGTCGCTGGGCGGCAACGGCTACATCAACGAGTACCCGGCTGGCCGCCTGCTGCGCGATGCCAAGCTGTACGCCATCGGCGCGGGTACCAATGAGATCCGCCGCATGCTGATCGGACGGGAGCTGTTCGACGGTCGCGGTTGAACCTGTCAGTGCCCTACGCGGGCGGGTCAAGCGCCGGCCACGCCGTCAACCAGAGGCTGTTCGGCGCCGGCCACCATGCCGGCACCGACCCGCACGATCATCCACCGAACGGCAGGGACAAGCCCCGTCGCATGTCCTGCCAGCCGGCTCGCGGCCAGCGCCACGGCGCGCGCAACCTGGGTGGCGCGGGGCACCGCGAAAGCGCGAATCTCCGCATTGGTGGCTGGTTCGTCTGACATAGAGGTCCCCCTTCGGACCGGAGAAGACGCCGCAGCGGGGGTTGCGGCCCTGTACGAACGGCCGATTTGCCGGCCGTCGGGGCGCGGCAGGATAATCGCGCCCTCACTCCACGCGGGAAGTCCCCCATGTCCGACATCGTCATCGCCGCCGCCAAGCGCACCGCCATCGGTTCGTTCCTCGGCCAGTTCAACGGCGTTCCCACCCCGACCCTGGGTGCCACCGCCATCGCCGCGGCATTGGAGCAGTCGGGTATCCCGGCCGCGGACGTGTCCGAGGTCATCATGGGCTGCGTGCTGCCCGCCAACCTCGGTCAGGCCCCCGCGCGACAGGCCTCGCGCGCCGCCGGCATCCCTGACGCCGCGGGCGCGACCACCATCAACAAGGTCTGCGGCTCGGGCATGAAGGCGATCATGCTCGGCCACGACCTGATCAAGGCCGGCTCGGCCAGCATCGTGGTTGCCGGCGGCATGGAGTCCATGAGCAATGCCCCGCACCTGATCCCGAACTCGCGTACCGGCAACCGCTACGGCAACTTCCAGGCGGTCGACCACATGGCCTGGGACGGCCTGACCAACCCCTATGACGGCCAGGCCATGGGCGTGTTCGCCGAGGCCACCGTCGCCAAGTTCGGCTTCACCCGCGAGGAGCAGGACGCCTACGCCATCGAATCGGTGACCCGTGCGCAGGCCGCGCAGGCGTCCGGCGCGTTCAACGACGAAATCGTTCCGGTCAAGGTCGCGACCCGCAAGGGCGAGGTCGAGGTGGCTACCGACGAACAGCCGGGCAAATCCGACATCGCCAAGATTCCGACCCTCAAGCCCGCCTTCAAGAAGGATGGCAGCGTCACCGCCGCCAGCTCGTCGAGCATCTCCGACGGCGCCGCGGCCACCGTGCTGTGCAGTGCAGACGAAGCCGCCAAGCGCGGCCTGCAGCCACTGGCCAAGATCGTCGGCCACGCCACCTACTCGCAACAGCCGGAGTGGTTCACCACCGCCCCGGTCGCGGCCATCGACAAGCTGCTGAAGCAGGTCGGCTGGACCGTGGACCAGGTGGACCTGTTCGAAGTCAACGAGGCCTTCGCCGTCGTCGCAATGGCACCGATCAAGGAGCTGGGCATCCCGCACGCCAAGGTCAACGTCAATGGCGGTGCCTGCGCCCTGGGCCATCCGATCGGTGCGTCGGGGGCCCGCCTGGTGGTCACCCTGATCAACGCGCTGCGCGTCCGTGGCCTCAAGCGGGGCATCGCGACCCTGTGCATCGGCGGCGGCGAAGCGACCGCGATCGCGGTCGAGGTGGCCTGAGTTTTTGCGCAGTTTGGGGCGAAGACGCGCGCGTTTTAATTCGCCCCATAGGGTTTAACAACGGATTGACAAAGATAACCGGCCAACCGCTTGACAGCGGTAATGGGCTTGTCATCATGTTGCAGGCGCGCAATTGCGCGTTGCCTAACTAACGACGAGGAAATGCAAAGATGACCATGAACAAGGCTCTGATCGCGCTGGCTCTGGGTTTCGCCCTGGCTGCGTGCTCGAACCAGGAGCAGGCTGCTGACGCCGCCGCCGACGCCGCCGCCGCTTCGACCGAAGCCCAGGCTGCTGCCGACGCCTCCGCCGCCGCTGGCGAAGCGACCGCCGACGCCGCCCAGCAGTCGGCTGACGCCGCTGCCGCCGCCGCCGACGCCGCTGCCACCGCCGCGACCGACGCTGCCGCCGCCACCACCGGCGAAGCCGCTGACGCTGCTGCCGACGCCGCTGCCCAGGCTGCCGACACCGCCGAAGCCGCGACCGACGCTGCCAAGGAAGCCACCAAGCAGTAATCTGCTGGCGGTTGCCTGATTTAGCGTTAAACTGAGGAAGCCGCCAGTTCGCTGGCGGCTTTTTCTGTATCCGGGTCCGGCACCCCGGTTCGGCCTCCTCAACGGACGAACACAGTCGCCTTCCCGGCGTCACCTTCCACACACATACCGATTTGGGGATCCCCTATGAAGATCAAGAGCACCGTCCTGCTGGTCGCCGCCGTCCTGGCCCTGAGCGCCTGCACCAAGAGCGAGTCCACCGACGCCGCTGCCGCCGACGCCGCTGCTTCGGCCGACCAGGCCGCCGCCGCTGCCGGTGACGCCGCTTCCGCCGCCGGCGACGCCGCCGCCGCTGCGGGCGATGCCGCTGCCGCCGCCACCGCCGACGCCGCCGCTGCCGCCACGGCCGCCGCCTCCGACGCCGCTGCCGCGACCGAAGCCGCCGCCACCGACGCTGCTGCCACCGCCGCTGCCGCCACCGCCGATGCCGCCCAGGCGACCGCCGACAAGGCCGCCGAAGTCGCCGACAAGGCCGAAGCCAAGGCTGAAGAAGCCAAGAAGTAATCGATCCGCCACTGCGCGAATCAAAAAGGCCCGCGCAAGCGGGCCTTTTCTTTTGCACTGCGGTTTGGCGCGTACGGGGCTTTGTGGTCTGATGCCGCCTTTCCCGCTTCTGCGTGCCGCATGCCTGCCATTGCTTCGCAACTCGATCCGCGCTCGCCCGACTTCATCGCCAACGCGGCGTATCACCGCGTCCTGGTGCAGGAACTGGACCGTCGACTCGCGCGCGCTGCGGATGGCGGCGGCGAGAAGGCGCGCAACAAGCACACCGAGCGCGGCAAGCTGCTCGCGCGCGACCGCATCACCGCCCTGCTCGATCCCGGTTCGCCGTTCCTGGAGATCGCGCCGCTGGCCGCCGAGGACATGTACGACGGCGCCGCACCGGCGGCCGGCATGGTCTGCGGCATCGGTCGCGTGATGGGGCTGGAGGTCGTCGTTGTCGCCAACGATGCCACCGTCAAGGGCGGCACCTATTTCCCGATGACGGTGAAGAAGCACCTTCGCGCGCAGGAGATCGCGCGCGAGAACCGGCTGCCGTGCATCTACCTGGTCGACTCCGGTGGCGCGTTCCTGCCGCTGCAGGACGAGGTGTTCCCGGACCGCGAGCATTTCGGCCGAATCTTCTACAACCAGGCCCGGCTCAGCGCGGAGAACATCCCACAGGTCGCGGTGGTGATGGGCAGCTGCACCGCCGGCGGGGCCTACGTACCGGCGATGTGCGACGAGAGCGTCATCGTGCGCGAACAGGGCACGATCTTCCTCGGGGGCCCGCCCCTGGTGAAGGCCGCCACCGGCGAGGTCGTGGATGCCGAAGCGCTCGGCGGCGCCGACGTGCACACCAGCGTGTCGGGCGTGGCCGACCATTTCGCCGAGGACGACCGGCATGCGCTGGAGATCGCGCGCGGCATCGTCGGGCACCTCAACCGCCGCAAGACGGTGCCGGTCGCACTGCGCGAGGCGCGCGAGCCGCTGTACGCCGCCGAAGAGCTGTATGGCATCGTGCCGAAGGACACCCGCCGGCCGTTCGATATCCGCGAAGTCATCGCCCGCATCACCGACGGCAGCGAACTGGACGAGTTCAAGGCGCGCTACGGCAAGACGCTCGTCACCGGTTTCGCCCACCTGCACGGTTATCCGGTCGGCATCGTGGCCAACAACGGCATCCTGTTCGGCGAAAGCGCGCTGAAGGGCGCGCATTTCATCGAGTTGTGCAACCAGCGCGGCATCCCGCTGGTGTTCCTGCAGAACATCACCGGCTTCATGGTCGGCCGCAAATACGAGAACGCCGGCATCGCCAAGGACGGGGCCAAGATGGTCACCGCGGTGGCGTGTTCGTCCGTGCCAAAGTTCACCGTGGTGATCGGCGGCAGCTTCGGCGCCGGCAATTACGCCATGTGCGGTCGCGCCTATGGCGCACGCTTCCTGTGGATGTGGCCGAACGCACGCATCAGCGTGATGGGCGGCGAGCAGGCCGCCAGCGTGCTGGCCACGGTCAAGCGCGACGGCATCGAGGCCGCCGGCAAGGCGTGGTCGTCGGAGGACGAGGACGCGTTCAAGGCGCCCATCCGCGACCAGTACGAAACCCAAGGCAGCCCCTGGTACGCCACCGCGCGCTTGTGGGACGACGGCATCATCGACCCCGCCGACACCCGCCGCGTCTTGGGATTGGGCATTTCGGCATCGCTGAACGCGCCGATCGAGCCGGCGAAGTTCGGCGTGTTCCGGATGTAACTGCGGGCATCGCGACCGCCGTCGCGCAGCGCCTCTTCAGCCTCGTGACAACGATGTGCACAACCCCGACTCATCGATGAACCGCGGGGTTCATCGTTGTGTCGCGGCCGTGATTGTCCGCACCGGTCACAACGCGATCGGCGGAGGCCGGCGATAGTCCGGTGTCCACGTCACCCGGAGCATCCCCTGCAATGTCCATCTGGAAAGACCAAGGCCCCGCGAAGAAAGAGGCCGTCCCGCCGCCCTCCGATGCCACGCCCGCAGGCGTGCGCGAAGCCCCGGCCGTCGCCGACTTCTCCCCCACCGTGACCGCCCCGCCCGGCACGCGTGCGCCGGAACGCGCGCCGCAGGAGACACTGAAGGAATCGCTGATCGCCTCCGACCTGACCATCGAAGGCAAGATCGAAGGCACCGGCCATATCCGCATCGCGGGCAAGTTCAAGGGCGACGTCAACGTGCAGGGCGACCTCACCATCGAGACCGGCGCCAAGCTCAACGGCGGCGTGCGGGCGAAGAAGGTCACCATCGCCGGCGAGCTCGAGGGCAATATCGAATCGGCCGCGCGTGTCGAACTGCTCGCCTCCGGCGTGCTGATCGGCGACGTCAAGGCGGGTTCGCTCACCGTCGCCGCGGGTTCGCGGATGCGCGGCCAGGCCGACTTCGGCTGGGACGAGCCCGCGGCGAAGGCCGGCAAGTCCGGCGGCACGGAGTCCGGCGCCGCCGCATGAGCCAACCCCGCCCTGGCAGTGCCGGCGCCACCCGCACCTGCCCGCACTGCAAGGCGACCATCCTGGAGAGCGCGGCGGTCTGTCCTGGCTGCCGCCACCACCTGCGCTTCGAACCCGGCGCGGGCGCCAACGCGGCGCCTGCGCTCACCCCGCTGCGCATCGAGGGCACGCTGCAACCGCCCGCCGAGGGCGCCGCCTGGGAATACAGCGTAGTCTTGTCCATCCGCAACGACCGTGGCGAAGAAGTGACCCGCCAGGTCGTCGGCGTCGGCGCCATGCAGCCGCACGAACAGCGCAGCTTCGTCCTGTCGGTCGAACTCAACCCTGCCACCGGCAAGGCGGCCGGCCGCCGCACCCGGCACTGACGCCCTCCCCGCGGCCACGTCGCCCGGCTACACTCGGCGTCGACAAGGACGCCAGCAGGGGGCTGGATGATCGTCGGCATCGATCTGGGGACCACGCATTCGTTGTTGGGCATTTACGAGGATGGCGGGCCTCGACTGATTCCGAATGCGCTGGGCAAGTTGCTGACACCCTCGGTGGTCAGCGTCGCGGATGACGGGACCATCCTGGTCGGGGATGCCGCCCGGGATCGGCTCATTAGCCATCCACAAGCCAGTGTCGCCAGCTTCAAACGATGGATGGGCTCCCGACGGGAAACCCGCCTCGGCCAGCGCGCTTACCTGCCGGAAGAACTGTCGGCCCTGGTGATCCGCTCGCTGCTCGACGATGCCGAGGTCGCGCTGGGTCGTCGACCGCAAGAAGCCGTCATCAGCGTGCCGGCGTACTTCAGCGATGCCCAACGCCGGGCCACCCGCCGGGCCGGCGAACTGGCCGGCGTGCGAGTGGAGCGCCTGATCAATGAGCCGACCGCCGCTGCACTGGCTTACGGCTTGGCGCAGAAGCTCGACGACGCCCACATCCTGGTTCTGGATCTCGGCGGCGGCACGTTCGACGTGTCCATCCTGGACTTGTTCGACGGCGTGGTGAAAGTCCATGCCAGCGCCGGTGACAACTACCTGGGCGGCGACGATTTCACCGAGGCGATCGAAAAGCACTGGCTGAGCGAACACAGCCTGCGCGGCGAAGCGCTCAAACCCCACGAAGCGAGCCAACTGCGCCAACGTGCCGAGGCCGCCAAGCGAAGCCTCGCGACCGGCCAGGCGGCGGAGATCGCCCTGCTGGTCGATGGAAAGCCGTACTCACTGACCCTCGACGAAAGCGGCTTCGAACAGATCGTGGCTCCGTTGGTGACGCGCATGCGCTCACCGATCGAGCGGGCGATGCGCGATGCCGGACTGCGCGGTGGAGACCTGGCCGAGGTCGTCATGGTCGGCGGGGCATCGCGCATGCAACAGCTGTCCAAGCTGGCCGCGCGCCTGCTGGGCAGGCTCCCGTTGCGGCATGTGGCGCCGGATGAAGCCATCGCGCACGGGACTTGCGTGGCCGCGGGGCTCAAGGCCCGCCACGAAGCCCTAGAAGAAATCATCCTGACCGATGTGTGTCCGCATTCCTTGGGCGTGGCCGTCAGCATGGAACTCGGTCAGGGCATGCGCAGCCATGGGCATTTCGATCCGATCATCGAACGCAACTGCACCGTCCCGGTAAGTCGAGTTCGCGAGTACTTCCCGGTGCACGACCAGCAGAACGCGATCACGCTGCGGGTTTACCAGGGCGAAAACCCCTGGGCGGAGAACAACATTGCGCTGGGGGAACTGGAGGTCCCGGTCCCCCCAGGCGCCACCCAGGACCGCGGCGTCGATGTCCGCTTTACCTACGACATCAACGGTGTCCTCCAGGTGGAGGCGCGCGTGCAGAAGACCGGCATCGTGCGCGAGCTGTTGCTGATGCAGGGCGATGGCGGCCTCAGCGAGGAAGAAGCGCGTACACGCTTGGCCGAGCTTGCAGGCCTGAAGACGCATCCGCGGGACGAGCAACCGAACATCGCGGCGCTGGCCCGGGCCGAACGCCTGTACGCGGAGTCGCTCGGCGACGAACGCCGTCATGTGCAAGGTCTGATCCTTGAATTCCAGGCCGCGCTCGCCACTCAGGACAAGGCCCTTGTCGCACGCCAGCGTGATGCACTGCTGCGGGCGCTGGACCAGCACGAGACGCGCAGCCCTCTATGACTCAGAGCGCATGGGACATCCTCGGCATAGAAGCGTCCGCCGACAGCCGCACCATCCGCCGGGCCTACGCCGCACGCCTCAAGACCACGCGACCAGAAGACGATGCCGCCGCGTTTCAGCTGCTGACCGATGCCTATGAGTGGGCCATGGGCGATGCGCGCCGGCGCTCTCTGGAACCCCCGTCGGAACCCCCACCCATTCCGCCCGTCGCACAGGCCGAGGCCGCCGCGGATACGGCGTTGCCTGAACTGGGCCGCGCCCTAGAGCCCTCCGACCCTGCCGTGTCCGCCGATCCGGAACCGGCATCGTCGGGCGACGAAGGCTTCGCATTCGGCCCTTTCTTCAACGCACTGGCCGACCTGATCCGGGAGCGCGATCCGAAACATCTGCGCCGCTGGCTGGACGAACATCCGGACCTGTATTCGCTCGAGCTCAAATGGGCATTGATGCCGCACATCTTCGACACGCTCGCGCACAATGCGAGCGCGTTGGACCCGCATCGTGGGCATTTGGAAACGCTGACGGGGTTTTTCGGCATCGACGCGAGGCTACGGCGCCACCCTGCCCTGGCTCCCGCCCTGGATTTTCTCGAACGCGCGCAATGGCGGCAGGATGCGGCTTCGTCGTCCGGGTCATCGATGCCCAAAGGTTGGGAGAATCTCGCCAACGTCCTGGACGACGCCCGACAAGGCCCGCCGCGCCCGCGCAAGCCAATCCAGACGACGTGGGCGGCGAAGATCGCGGACTACTGGTGGGTGCTCTTCCTGATCCTGATTCTGGGCAAGCTCGGCCGATTCTTCAGCCAATAGCGACAGCTCCCGGATCGACGACGGGAGGGAGGCCGGTGGTCTCAACCACACCCATCGCAGCCGCCGCAGTCCTTGCCACCGATCCGGCCGTTCACCAGGCTGCCGGCCGGTGCGATCCACCGGCCCAAGGCCTGCTGCCACTCCGCCCTACCTTCGCGTAGCAGTGGCAGCGCCAGCGCGATCCGCGTCTTGCGCAGCGGGCCGGGGAACTGCTTCTTCAGCACCACGCACAGGCTGGCCGCTACCAGGACGGCGATGATGGCGTATTGCAGGGCGAGCGAGGCGTCCATGGCTCAGCCCGCCCCGAGTGCCTTGGCGACCTGGTACGTCAGCAACGACGCAAGATACGCCAGCGCGAACAGATAGAACGTCGCGAAGCCCATCCGCTTCCACGAGTTGGTCTCGCGCTTGATCGTCGCCAGCGTGGAAATGCACATCGGCGCGTAGATGAACCAGACCAGCAACGACAGTGCGGTCGCGAGCGACCAGCCGTCGCTGATCACCGGGGTCAGCGCCTGGATGGCGGCGTCGTCATCGGCGGCGGACAGCGCATAGATTGTCGCCAGGGAAGACACTGCGACTTCGCGCGCGGCCAAGCCGGGGATCAGTGCGATGCAGATCTGCCAATTGAAGCCCAGCGGCGCAAAGAACACGGCCATGGCATGGCCGATGCGTCCCGCGAAGCTGTAGTCGATCGCCGGCCCGATGGCCCCTTCCGGCGGCGCGGGGAAGTTCAGCAGGAACCACAGCAGGATGGTCAGCGCCAGGATGATGCCGCCGACGCGCTTGAGGAAGATCATCGCGCGTTCCCACAACCCGATCAGCAGATCGCGCGGGTGCGGGATGCGGTAGGACGGCAATTCCAGCAGCAACGCGTGCTCGCTCTTGTCGCGACGCCACTTCTTCATCACCCACGACACGACCAGCGCGCTGGCGATACCGGCGGCGTAGAGCCCGAACAGCACCAGACCCTGCTGGTTGAAGACGCCCCACACGGTCTTCTGCGGAATGAACGCGCCGATCAGGAGCGCGTACACCGGCAGCCGTGCTGAGCAGGTCATCAGCGGTGCGACGAGGATCGTCGCCAGCCGGTCGCGCGGATCCTGGATGCTGCGCGTGGCCATGATGCCGGGAATGGCGCAGGCGAAGCTGGACAACAGCGGGATGAACGAACGGCCCGAGAGACCGGCCGACGCCATCATCCGGTCGAGCAGGAACGCGGCTCGCGGCAGGTAGCCGCTCTCTTCCAGCGCCAGGATGAAGGCGAACAGGATCAGGATCTGCGGCAGGAACACGACCACGCCGCCGAGGCCGGCGATGACGCCATCGACGAGCAGACTGTTGAGTGGACCCTCCGGCAGCAGGCCACCGGCCCACGCACCCAAGGCGCCACTGCCCGCCTCGATGAGGTCCATCAGTGGCGTGGCCCAGGCGTACACCGCCTGGAAAATCAGGAACATCACCACCGCCAACGCCAGCAGGCCGAACACCGGATGCAGCAGCCAGCGGTCCAGCGCATCGTCGATCTTGGCGGTGCGGGTCGGCATGCTCACCGCCAGCGACAGCAGGCGGCGCGTCTCGGCGTGGAGGTCGGCGCCCTCGGCCAGGCGCTGGGTGGGTTCGTGCGGTTTCGCCGCGGTGCGATCGATCTGCTCGACCAGGGCGCGTGCACCGTTGTGCTTCACCGCGACCGTCTCGACGACCGGCACGCCGAGTTCGCGCTCCAGCGCGGCCAGATCGATGGCGATGCCGCGGCGCTGAGCAGCATCCATCATGTTGACGGCGAGGATCATCGGCTTGCCGAGTTCGCGCACTTCCAGGGCGAACCGCAGGTGCAGGCGCAGGTTGGTCGCATCGACCACGCAGACGAGCACGTCGGGCGCGGGTTCGCCCGGATAGAAGCCGCGGCAGACATCGCGCGTGACGGCCTCGTCCAGGCTTGCCGCCTGCAGGCTGTAGGCGCCCGGCAGGTCAAGCACGGCGTACTGCCGCCCCGAGGCCGCAGAATGCAACCGGCCTTCCTTGCGTTCCACCGTCACGCCGGCGTAGTTGGCCACTTTCTGTCGGCTGCCGGTCAACTGGTTGAACAACGCGGTCTTGCCGCAGTTCGGGTTGCCGACCAGCGCCAGCCGTAGCGTCGAGGCATCGGCCGCGGTCATGTGGCCGCTCCGTTGCGCAGGCGGATGCGCGCGGCTTCGGACCGGCGCAGCGCGAAGCGGGTGAACCCCACCTGCACCAGCAGCGGCTCCGCGCCGAGCGGGCCCTTCGCCACCACTTCCACTTCCTCGCCGTTGACGAAGCCCAGTTCGCGCAGGCGACGGGCAATCGTGTCCTGGGGACCTTGGTCTTCCACGGTGTCGACGATGGCGGGGGTACGCGAAGGCAGCTCTGTCAGGATCACGCCGGGCTCTCAAATGCGAACTATTCTCATTGTAGCATCGCCGCAGTGCAGGAAGGCCGCAACGCAGCGTGCCGTTATCATTCGGCGACTTCGCAAGGAACGGTCGCCATGGCGGAATTGCCGCAGGAACACCCCCTCGTGCTGGAACGCACCGGCGCCGTGGCACGCCTGCGGCTGGACCGCCCCGCCCTCCACAACGCCTTCGATGCCGGCCTGATCACGGCCCTGACCACCGCGCTGGAACAGCTGGCTGCGGACGCCGCCGTGCGCGTGGTCGTGCTGGAAGGCAGCGGGGCGTCGTTCTCGGCCGGCGCGGACCTGAACTGGATGCGCGGCATGGCCTCCGCCGGCGAGGCCGAGAACCGGCAGGACGCCCTCGCCCTGGCCCGCCTCATGCGCACGCTGGACGAACTGGCCAAGCCGACGATCGCCCGCGTGCACGGCGCCGCTTTCGGTGGCGGCGTGGGCCTGGTGGCCTGCTGCGACATCGCCATCGGGGTGCCGGCGGCGAAGTTCGGCTTGACCGAAAGCAAGCTGGGCCTGCTGCCGGCGGTGATCTCGCCCTACGTCATCGCCGCCATCGGTATGCGCGAAGCGCGGCGCTGGTTCGCCACCGCGGAAATCTTCGACGCCGCCACGGCGCTACGGATCGGCCTGCTGCACGAGGTGGTCGAGGCGGAGGCGCTGGATGCCGCCATCGAACGGCAGACCGCGCTGCTGTTGAAGGCGGGGCCGCTGGCTGCCGCCGGCGCGAAGCGACTGGTCGCGCGTGTCGCGGCCACGGCCGACCGCGACCGCACCGACAGCGACAATGCCGACCTGATCGCCCGCCTGCGGGTTTCCGTGGAGGGACAGGAAGGCCTGTCCGCGTTCCTCGACAAGCGCGTGCCCGCCTGGGCCAAGGAATGAACCGATGATCGACCATCTGGGCATCGAGGTCGCCGACTACGCGCGCAGTCGCGTGTTCTACACACGTGTGCTCGCCACCCTCGGTTACGACGTCGTCATGGAGGTGACGCGCGAGATGAGTGGCGGCTATGAAGGCTGCGGTTTCGGTCCGCCCAACCGCCCGCATTTCTGGGTCGGTAAAGGAAGCGGCGAGCCCGGCCGCGGTTCGCACATCGCATTCACCGCGGCCAGCCGCGCGCAGGTGGACGCGTTCCACGCGGCGGCGCTGGCCGCCGGCGCACACGACAACGGCGCGCCCGGACTGCGCCCGCACTATCACCCGAACTACTACGGCGCCTTCGCCATCGATCCGGACGGCCACAATATCGAGGCCGTCTGCCACCTGCCCGCGGACACCGACGCCTGATGTTCTCAAAGATCCTGATCGCCAATCGCGGCGAGATTGCCTGCCGCGTGATGCGCACCTGCCGTCGGCTGGGCATCGCCACCGTCGCCGTGTACTCCGAGGCGGACGCCGACGCGCAGCACGTGCGCCAGGCCGACGAGGCCTATCTGATCGGCGGACCGCGGCCGGCGGACAGCTACTTGCGGGCCGACGCCGTCATCGCGGCAGCCAAGGAGGCTGGCGCGCAAGCCATCCATCCCGGTTATGGCTTCCTGTCCGAGAATGCCGACTTCGCCGATGCGGTCGCGGCCGCGGGCCTGGTGTTCATCGGGCCCTCCGGTGCGTCGATGCGGAAGATGGGCAGCAAGGCCGGCGCGAAGGAGCTGATGGCGGCGGCCGGCGTGCCCGTCGTGCCTGGCTACACCGGTGAGGACCAGTCGCCGAACACGCTGTCCCGCGAGGCGGCGCGCATCGGCTTCCCGCTGATGATCAAGGCCGCCCACGGCGGCGGCGGCAAGGGCATGCGCGTCGTGCACCGACTGGAGGACTTCATCGCCCAGCTGGAAAGCTGCCAACGCGAGGCCGCCAATGCGTTCGGCCGCGACCGCGTGCTGCTGGAGCGCTACGTGTCGTCGCCGCGCCACATCGAGATCCAGGTGTTCGCCGACGCGCACGGCCACACGCTGCACCTCAACGAACGCGAATGCTCGGCGCAACGCCGGTACCAGAAGGTGCTCGAAGAATCGCCCTCGCCGTTCCTGACGCCCGCGCTGCGCGCGGCGATGGGCGATGCCGCGGTGAAGGCCGCGCAGGCCATCGATTACGTCAACGCCGGCACGGTGGAATTCATCGTCGATCCCGACGGGCAGTTCTACTTCATGGAGATCAACACCCGCCTGCAGGTGGAGCATCCGGTCACCGAGCTGGTCACCGGCCTGGACCTGGTGGAATGGCAGCTGCGCGTCGCCGCCGGCGAGCCGCTGCCGCTCGCGCAGGACGACATCCGCCAGCGCGGCCAAGCCATCGAAGTTCGCCTGTACGCGGAAGATCCGGAAGCCGGTTTCCTTCCCGGTTCCGGTCGTCTCGAGCGGCTCGTCCTGCCCGACGCGTCGTCGGGCGTACGGATCGATGCCGGCGTGGTGGAAGGCGATACGGTGACGATCTTCTACGACCCGATGATCGCCAAGCTGATCGTGCATGGCGCAGACCGCGACGAAGCGCTCGCCCGCCTCCGCGACGCGCTGGCCGGGTGCGATATCGCCGGGCCCAAATCCAACATCGCCTTCCTGGAGCGGCTGGTCCGCCATCCGGCCGTCGTCGAGGGTCGGATCGATACCGGTTACCTGGACCGTCACCTGGACGAGTTCATGCCCGCGTCGGTATTGCCCGCCGGCCATCGCATCGCCATCGCCGTGGCCGAACTGCTCCGCCAGGAAACCGAAGCGCAGGCCGCTGCCGCGCGCAGCCACGAGCCGGGCTCCCCCTGGGCCATCACCGATGGCTGGCGGCTCGGCCATGCCGGCGCCCGTCCGCTGGCCTTCCAGCACCGCGGCGAGGCTTGGGAAGGCCTGGCGCACGGCCATGGCGGCCGCTACCGGGTCGAGCTGGCCGACGGCCAGCACCAGGTGGAGGCGGCGCAGCTGACCGGCGACCAACTCGGATTGCGTATTCATGGACAGGCGCGGCGATTCCGCGTCCTGCGCCACGGCACCCGGCTGACGCTGCATGATGGGGAACAACGGACGACGGTGGAGACGGTGCCTGCCTTCCGGCGCGCGGATGCGGCCGAGGCGGCGGGCAGCGGGAAGATCGTCGCGCCGATGCCGGGACGCGTGGTGCTGGTGAAGGCGCAGCCTGGGGATGCGGTCGCGGCCGGACAGGAGTTGCTGGTGATGGAAGCGATGAAAATGGAACTTGCCGTCAAGGCGCCGCGCGATGGCGTGGTGGCGGACGTGCGCGCAAGTGCCGGCGATTTCGTCGAGGCCGACACCGTCCTCGTGGCGCTGGAATGAGGGTCGCCATGGCGCCGCTGCGTCCGTTGACCGCTTTGCTGCTGGCGGCCAGCCTGTTGACCGGATGCGTCATGTTCGAACAGGCCCCCGCCCCGCTCGCCTGCGATCCGGAGCTGGTCGGTCGCTGGACGCCGCTGCCCGACAGTCCGCAGGATCGCGTGCCGCTGGGCAAGGACGATGTCGCGGAGGTCGACGCACGCTGCCACGTCCGCCTGCGTGACAACAACCGTCAGGACGAGCCCGGCTTCGATGCGCTGGGCTTCGCGGTGGATGGCGACCGCTATCTCGCCCTCGGCTTCAAGGAACTGGAAGGCCTGTTCGGCACCGGCAAGGCCGCAGCACCGCCGATACCGAAAGGCATGCCCGCGGGTGCCGTCACGTTGCTGAAATACCGCATCCACGACGATACGCTGCAGATCGCGATGCTCGACACGGTGACCATCATGCAGCGGGTCCAACAGGGCGGCCTCCAAGCGCGCGAGACCGACGCCAGCACCTACCTGTTCGAAGGCAAGCCCGAGCAGCTGCGTGACCTGCTGCGCAAGCATCCGGAACTGTTCGACGCGTTCGACGGCAAGGGCAAGACGCTGCGCATGCGACGCGCGAAGGTGGGTGCATGACGCTGCCCTCACCTCCCGCGGGCGACGACTTCGTCCGCATCGTCGAAGTCGGCCCGCGCGACGGCCTGCAGAACGAGAAGACGCAGGTTGCCACGGCGGACAAGGTCGAACTCATCGACCGCCTTTCGCGCACGGGCCTGCTCACCATCGAGGCCACCAGTTTCGTCAGCCCCAAGTGGGTGCCTCAGCTGGCGGATGCGGCCGAGGTGTTCGCCACCATCACCCGGCGCCCCGGTACGTCATACCCCGTGCTGGTGCCGAACGAAACCGGCTATGACCGCGCACGCGCTGTCGGCGTGGAGGAAGTGGCGGTGTTCACCGCCGCCTCCGAGGCCTTCAACCAGAAGAACATCAACGCGTCGATCGACGAATCCATCGAACGCTTCCGTCCGGTGCTTGCGCGAGCCGCTGCCGACGGCGTCAAAGTCCGAGGCTATGTATCGACCGTGCTCGGCTGTCCCTACCAGGGCGATGTGCCGCTGGCGGACGTGGTGCGCGTGGCGAAACGGCTGCACGCACTGGGCTGCTACGAGATCTCGCTGGGTGACACCATCGGCGTGGGCACGCCGCGCAAGGCCGCGGACATGCTGAAGGCGGTCGCCGGCGAAGTGCCGATGCCGGCGTTGGCGGTGCACTTCCATGACACCTACGGTCAGGCGCTGGCGAACCTGCTGGCATGCCTCGACGTTGGCGTGCGCGTGGTCGATGCCGCGGTGTCCGGTGCCGGTGGCTGCCCGTATGCGAAGGGCGCGAGCGGCAACGTCGCCAGCGAGGACGTGGTCTACCTGCTGCATGGCCAAGGCCTGCGCACCGGCGTGGACCTGGATCTGCTCGCCGAGACCGGACGCTGGCTGGCCGCGCGCCTGGGTCGCGAAACCGGCAGCCGCGTCGGCAAGGCATTGGCGGCCGCGGCATGACCCACGTCGCGGCCAGCGGCGGCTTCGACCTGCAGGCGCTCGTCGCCGCGCTAGAGCGCGCCGCCGCCAAACGCGATCAGGACGATGCCACGACCGCCCTTCTGCGACAGGCGCGCGAAGCGTTGCTTGCCAAGCAGCAGGAGGCCGACACCGAGCGTTCGCGCTACCGCAACCTGTTCGATGCCGTGCCCGACCCGGTCAGCATCATTGCCGAGGACGGTACCGTGCTGGACCTCAACAAAGCCGGCATGCAGGCGTACAAGCGACCGCGGGAAGAGATCGTTGGCCGCAACATCAACGTGCTGAACCCGGACCTGCCGCGCGACCACCTGGTCCCGGTATGGGAAACGTTGAACCGCGGCGAGACCTACGTCATCGAAGTCACCAACATGCGCGGCGACGGGACTCGGTTCCCGGTCGAAGTGCACTCGGCGAACATCAACTTCGACGGTCGCAAGAGCATCGTCGCCGTGGCGCGCGACATCAGCAGCCGCCGCCTCGCGGAAATGCGCTACCGCGAACTCATGGAGACCATCGACAAGGGCATCGTGGTGAACAACCGCGACCTGGTGGTGCAGTACTGCAATGGCGCCGCCATGCGCATCTTCGGCATCCGCGAGGACCAGCGCGTCGGCCACGAACTGTCGATGGATCGCTGGCATGTCGTTGACGAGCACGGCCGCGAGATGCAGCGCAACGAACTGCCCGCCCAGCGCGCCCTCGACACCGGGCAGATGGTGGAAAGCGTGCTGCTGGGGATGTACCACCGCGAGCGCAAGCACCTGATCTGGCTGACGGCGACGTCGGTGCCGCAGTTCGCACCCGGCGAAAGCCGCCCCTCCCAGGTGATCACGCTCTTCAGCGACGTCACCGAGCTCAAGCGCGACAGCGCGCTGTTCGACCGCGCGCAATCGCTGGCCCACATCGGCGGCTGGGAATGGGACATCGGCCGCGACCGCATGTACTTGACCGACGAGGCCCAGCGCATCCTCGGTGCGGCACGCCCGCTGATCACCCTGGACGACATGCTTACCTGCCTGCGCGAGGCCGACCGCCGCCGCCTGCGCGGCGCGCTGGACCTCATCACGGCCGGCGGCAAGGGCTTCGACCTGGAGCTGCAGGGCACCCAGGCCGACGGCCATCCGTTCTGGATCCGCGTGATCGGCGATGCGGAGCCCGGCGACCCCGGCGCCTCCCGCATCACCGGCACCATGCAGGACATTTCGCAGGACAAGCAGGCGGAAGAAACGCTGCGCATCCAGGCCCGGACCGATCCGCTCACCGGGCTCATGAACCGCGACGCGGTGCTGACCGAATTGGGCGCGCGCCTGTCCGATCCCGAGCGCGCGCAAGTGGCGGTGCTCTACATCGATCTCGACCGCTTCAAGATGGTCAACGACGTCCTCGGCCACAACGCCGGCGACGAACTGCTGGTGCAGGCCTCCGACCGTATCCGCGGCGCGGTGGGCACCGATGGCATGATCGCGCGCTTCGGCGGCGACGAATTCCTGGTCATCTGCGACGCCGGCGACGACCCGCATATGCCGGAGCAGCTGGCCCATGCGGTGCTGGGGGCATTCGCGGACGCGTTCCGCTTCGGCAAGGACGAATTCGCCATCACCGCGAGCATCGGCCTGGCCGTGGCGCCGGGTGACGGCCTGCGCCCGCAGCAGCTGATCCAGAATGCCGACATCGCGATGTACGACAGCAAGCATCGCGCGCGCAACGGCTGGCAGAGCTTCACCCAAGAGCTCGCGCAGCGTCAGCAGGACCGCCTGCAGATCGAAACGCAACTGCGGCGCGCGGTGGACAACGAAGAATTCCGGCTCGTTTACCAGCCGCAGGTCGATTTGCGCAACGGCCACATCATCGCGGCCGAGGCACTGATCCGCTGGCAGAACCATCAACTGGGCGAGCTGCGCCCGGACGTGTTCATCAGCCACGCGGAGACCACCGGCGACATCGTGCGGATCGGCAGCTGGGTGCTGCGCGAAGCCTGCCGCCAGGTGGCCGCGTGGCGCGACCAAGGCCTGGGCATCGTGCGGGTGGCGGTCAACGTGTCCTACCGTCAGTTCGCCGGCGACGACCTCGCCGACCGCGTGCGCGCGATCCTCGCCGAGTTCGACCTGCCGGGCGCCGCGTTGGAGCTGGAATTCACCGAGCGCGTGCTGATCGAGGATGCGCCTGCCACGTTGCGCACCTTCGCCGACCTGCGCCAGTTGGGCGTGGTGCTGACGATCGATGACTTCGGCGAGGGCTACAGCGCGCTGAACTACCTGCGCCGCCTGCCCATCCACGGCCTGAAGCTCAGCCCGCTGTTCACCGAAGGCGTGCCGAACAACCGGTCCGACGTGGCGGTCTGCCAGGCTGTCTCGGCCATCGCGCGCAGCCTGGGGCTGGGCCTGGTCGCCGAGGGTGTCGAATCCGAGGCGCAGCGCCAGTTCCTGCTCAACCTGGGCGTTCCGGTGGGCCAGGGCTTCCTGTTCGCGCCGGGCCTGTCGCCGGACGAATTCGCGCGGCGGCTGGCCGACACTCCGCTGGAGCGGGCGCTGCACGCCTGAACCCCGCCTGGAATGTTCGGTGTGGGAGCGACGTCAGTCGCGATGAGGTTTTACGCAGAAGGCTTCTTCGCGACTGACGTCGCTCCCACAGGACACGCCGCGTCGCCGGCATAGCCTCCCTCCATCGCGTAAAATGCGGCCCTTTCCGCAGCAGGTCCGCCGCATGCAGCTTTCCGAAACCCGCGCCGTCATCACCGGCGGCGTCTCCGGCCTGGGGCTGGCCGTCGCCCGCCACCTGGTCCAGCACGGCGGCAAGGCCGCGCTGTTCGACGTCAACGACGACAAGGGTGCCGCAGCCGTCGCCGAACTGGGCGAGGCCAACGTCCGCTACTTCCGCACCGACGTGACCGATGAAGCCGGCGTGGCCGCCAACATTGCCGCGGCACAAGCGCTCCTCGGCGGCCTGAACGCCGCGATCAACTGTGCCGGCATCCTCGGCGCGGGGCGTGTGCTCGGCAAGGAAGCGCCCATGCCGCTGTCCACCTTCCAGTCGACCGTGATGGTCAATCTGGTGGGCAGCTTCAACGTGGCCAAGGCCGCGGCGGATGCGATGCAGCACAACACGCCGAATGCCGACGGCGAGCGCGGCGTCATCGTCAACACCGCGAGTGTAGCGGCGTACGAAGGACAGATCGGCCAGGCGGCGTATTCCGCCTCCAAGGGCGGTGTGGTCGGCATGACCCTGCCGATGGCGCGCGAGCTCTCGCGCTTCGGCATCCGCGTGATGACCGTGGCGCCGGGCATCTTCTGGACGCCGATGGTCGATGGCATGCCAGAGGCCGTCCAGCAGTCGCTCAGCGCCTCGATCCCCTTCCCGTCCCGCCTGGGCAAGCCGGAAGAGTTCGCCGATCTCGTCGCGTACATCCTCGGCAACCCCTACCTCAACGGCGAGACGATCCGCCTGGACGGCGCTGTGCGCCTGGCGCCGAAGTAAAGCGGCAACGAGTGGAGAGGAGCGAGAAGCGAGTTCAAGCCCACCTCCGCCCTTCCGCTCACTTTTCACTCCTCTCCACTCATTCCTCTCACTCATATGAAAGCTTTCGACATCAAGAAGGGCAACGTCGTCGAACACAACGGCGGCGTGTACCAGATCCGCGACATCGAGCGCAGCTCGCCACAGGGTCGAGGCGGCAACGTGCGTTTCCGTTTCATCATGTACAGCGTGCCGGGCGGCAACAAGCTGGACGCCAGCTTCGACGCCGATGACAACTTGTCCGAAGTGGAGCTGCTGCGCCGTCAGGCGACGTACTCCTACAAGGACGGCGATGCGTTCGTGTTCCTCGATGACGAGGACTACACGCCGTACACCCTCGACGCGAACGTGATCGGCGACGACGCCGGATACATCACCGAGGGCCTGAGCGGCTGCTACGTGCAGGTGATCGACGAACTGCCGGTCGCGCTGCAGCTGCCGCAGCACGTGACCTTGGAAGTGGTGGACACCCCGCCGGAACTGAAGGGCGGCACCGCCACCAAGCGCCCGAAGCCGGCCAAGCTCAACACCGGCATCGAGATCATGGTGCCGGAGTACATCACCAACGGCGAGCGCATCCTGGTCAACACGACCACGGGCGAATTCGGCGGCCGCGCCGACTGACGCGCCGTCACGACGCGCCTGCGGCCGCCAGGGCCCGCAGGCGTGCGCCGATCGTCTCCAGGTTGGCTTCGATGCCGCGCAGCGCTTCGCGCTGATCCGCCGGAAGCCAGCGCTCCAGCTCGCGACGCAGCGCTGCGTCATCGCTTCGCAGTTTCGTCACCCTCGCCTGCGCTTCGGCCACGATGCGGGTACGCTCCACCGCCTGCGGCAATCCGTACCCCTCCCGCGCGAGTTCCGAAGGCCGGCTGACGAAGCTGGTATCGCCCAGCCAGGCCTTCAGCGCCTGCACGGCGAGCGCGGCATCTTCAGGAACGTCGCCGCCGAGGTAGCGCCGCTTCAGTTCGTCACGCAACAACAGTTGCTGTCGACGCAGCGCCGCATTCTCCAGCACCAGCAGCGCGGCACTGGCTTTCAGGTCCGCTTGAGGCATCCAGCGCGCACGCTCGGCGGGCGCCAGCGCCAGCCAGGCCTGGGCATCGCGTTGCGGCAGCGCCAGCGTGTCGCGCGCGACCGCGAACAACGCGTCGTAGCGCGCACTCGCCGGTTCGAAGTAATACCCCTTGTGCCGGGCTTGTTCTGCATCGTCGAGCAGGCTGCGATCGGCAACGCCTTCACGCGCCAGCTTCTCCAGCAGGCCCGTAGGCGTGATGCTCGCCAAGGGCGCCTCCGCGAGTCGCGGCACGCCGTCGTGCAGGAGTTTCCAGGTCTCGACGGCGCAGTTGTTGCTGATGAAGTAATAGCGTCCGTCGTAGCTCCAGTGCAGCTGCGCGGCGCGCTCCAGCAGCGAGGCGATCTCGTCCCGACGCAGCCGCAACGGAAGGGATTGCAGGCCACGCAGCTCGATCTTGGTGTATTCCTCGATCACCTGGTCCAGCGGCAGCAGGAACAACCTCGACGGATAGGATCCGGTCAACCCGCGCCAGCTTGAGATCTGCACATCGCCCACGAATGCGCGAAACGACAGCACACGATGATGGGACAGATCCAAGCGACAGTCTGGACCGGGCGCGCGTCCCGGCGCGCAGATCACCAGCCGCAGCATGCTGTGGCCCCAGCGGCTCATCGCTTCGCTGTTGCCCTCGGCCAGCAGGTAGTCGACTTCGTAGATGCGCGCGGGATCCAGCGCCAGCAGCGTCGCATCGCCGCGGGCGGCGTCGGCTTCCAGGAACGGCAGCCCGGGCGCACATGCCACCTCAGACGCGGGATCGCCGAAATGCTGGGCGAAATGGCGATACAGCGCCGGACGTCGGCACGGGTAGCTTGCGTCCAGCACGTAGTGCTCGAGATTCACCGCCACGAATTCAGATGGGCGCGTCAGCTCGTACCGGTCCGGGCTGCGGGCGGTGAACTCGTTGCGGCTGCGCCGGCCTACGGCGGGGAACACGCTGCGCTGCCATCCGGCCAGGTCGCGCAGGCGCGTATCGCCAGACAACACGTTGCGATATGTGCGGTCATACGCGTGGGCAAGCTCGTGCACGAGCGCCTTGCGTACGGCGAGTGCGCGCGGATCGTCCACGGTCGCAAGATCGCGCGCCTGCCAATCGGCCAGCAACGCACGATTCAGCAGGACCTGTCGCCCGACGCGACGGCCCTGCACGTCATGCGGAAGATCGGCGCGCCACGCCAGGACCAGATCGCTCGGCAACCCCTCCCGCCATGCGCGCGGCAGGCGGGCGAGGACGTCGTCGACGAGTGCCTGCGTGGCCGCGACCTGCGCCGCATCCAGCCCGGCGGGATCGACGCGGACGGCGAAGGCAGGGGTCGCATGGCCCAGCAGCGCACAGGCCAGGACCACGCCGATGCGCCGGCCCCATGGCCGACGCGGGATCATCAACGTGCCAGGATCGCCTGCGCCAGCTGCATGTCGCTGGCACGACGCGCGGCTTCGTCCGTCTCGCGCAGGTGGCGCAGCGCGGCTTCCAGCTGTGCACCGCGGATGCGGCCGTTGCTGGCGACGAAGCTGGCGGCATCCTCGCGCGCCTGCAAGACGATCTTGTCGTCGCCGGACGAACTGTCGGAGGACGCGGAGGAACCCGCGGACGAGGCGCCCGCGGAGCTGCCGGCGAAGCTGCCCGCCAGGGCGGGGACGGAGAGCGCCAGCAGCACGCCGGCCAGGAGCAATCGGGACATGGAATCTTCCGGAGGGGACGCCGTCGCCGGCGCGGTGCGCAAAGCCTACCCGCAAACGGTGCGCGCAGGATGAATCCGCATCACCCTTGCGCGTCGAAGACCTTGCCGGGATTCATCAGGCCGTTGGGGTCGAGCACGCGCTTCACGCCGCGCATCACCGCGATTTCCTCGGGGCTGCGCGTGCTCTCCAGATAGCCCTTCTTCACTAGGCCGATGCCGTGCTCGGCGGAAATGCTGCCCTGGTGGCGCTGCAACGACGCGGCCAGCAGCTTGGTGACCTGCTCGCACTGGGTGACGAACTCGGCATCGCCGACATCGTCGGGCTTGAGCACGTTGATGTGCAGGTTGCCGTCGCCGATGTGGCCGAACCAGACCACGTCGAACTGCGGGTAGGCTTCGCCCAGCAGGGCCTGGGTCTCGGCGAGGAAGGCCGGCATCGCGGAAATCCGCACCGACACATCGTTCTTGTAAGGCTTGTAGCGGGCGAGCGCTTCGGTGATGCCCTCGCGCAGGCGCCACAGCTGCGCCGCCTGGGCGCCGGACTGGCTGATAACGCCGTCGCTGACCCAGCCCTCTTCCATGCAGGCTTCGAACGCCGCCATCGCGGCCGCTTCCTTCGCCTCGTCGCCGATGGCGAATTCGGTGACCACGTAATACGGGTGCACCTCGTCGAACGGCTTCTGCGCCCCATGCGCCAGCACGTGGTGCAGCGCGCGGTCGGTGAAGAACTCGAAGGCTTCCAGTTGCAGGCGCTC
Source organism: Pseudoxanthomonas sp. G3 (assembly GCF_057654715.1). Taxonomy (NCBI): domain Bacteria; kingdom Pseudomonadati; phylum Pseudomonadota; class Gammaproteobacteria; order Lysobacterales; family Lysobacteraceae; genus Pseudoxanthomonas; species Pseudoxanthomonas sp. G3. The sequence continues at coordinate 1,705,252 of NZ_CM172805.1, read as the reverse complement.
GCGGAACGCCGCGAACACCTGCATCAGCACGTCGAAGGACGGCAGCGCCAGCAGCATGACGTTGGTCGGCGGTGGCGGATCGGTCAGGCGGACAGTGGCTTCGACCACCACGCCCAGCGTGCCTTCCGAACCGATGAAGAGATGGCGCAGGTCGTAGCCGCTGGAATTCTTGATCAGCGCCTTGTTGAGCTCCAGCACTTCGCCGGCGCCGGTGACGACCTTCAGGCCGGCGATCCATTCGCGGGTGTTGCCGTAGCGGATCACCCGGATGCCGCCGGCATTGGTCGCGATGTTGCCGCCGATGGCGCAGGAGCCGCGCGCGGCGAAATCCACGGGATAGACCAGCCCGTGCTCGCGCGCCGCGTTGTGCACGGCTTCCAGCGGCATGCCGGCCTGCACGGTCAGCGTGCGGTCCACCGCATCGAACTCGAGCACCTGGTTCATGCGCTCCAGGCTCAGCACCAGTTCGCCGTTCGCCGCGACGGCGCCGCCGGACAGGCCCGTGCGCCCACCCGAGGGTACGACCGCTACGCCGTGCACGTTCGCCCAGCGCACCACGGCCTGCACCTCATCCACCGTCGCCGGTAGCACGATCGCCAGCGGGGCCGGCGTCCAGCGCCGGGTCCAGTCGCGGCCGTAGTGTTCGAGGTCGGCGGGGTCGGTCTTCAGGCGCAGCGCCGGGGCGGCGTCGAGCAGGGATTGCAGGCGCGGATCGCTCATTGCGGGGGCGGATCTTCGGGGGCGCTCAGGGTGCCAGCGATGCTGTGCTGCGTCCAGCCGAGACGGGTCCGTTTCAGGGGCAACCAAACGGGAAAAACGGCAACCGAGCATTCCATTCCGCGCCGCAGCATCGGCGGCGTGCATCTGGCATAGTGACGGCCCTTTCCCCTCCCCCGCTGCGACCTTCCGGCATGTCGAACAAGAAGACCTCGTACCCGAAGCAGGACATCCGCGTACTGTTGCTGGAGGGGGTCAGCCAGACTGCGGTGGAGACCTTCCGCGCGGCGGGCTATACGCAGATCGAGTTCCACGAAAAGTCGCTGCCGGAAGCCGAACTCAAGCAGCGCATCGCCGAAGCGCACATCGTCGGCATCCGCTCGCGCACCCACCTCACCGACGACGTCCTGGCGCAGGCGCGCCGGTTGATCGCCGTGGGCTGCTTCTGCATCGGCACCAACCAGGTGGATCTGGAAGCCGCCGAGCTGGCCGGGATTCCCGTCTTCAATGCGCCCTACTCCAATACCCGCAGCGTGGCCGAACTGGTCATCGCGCAGGCCATCCTGCTGATGCGCGGCATCCCGCAGAAGAACGCCGAATGCCACCGCGGCGGCTGGAGCAAGTCGGCCGCCGGCAGCCACGAGGTGCGCGGCAAGACGCTGGGCATCATCGGCTACGGCCACATCGGTACCCAGGTGGGCGTGCTGGCCGAAGCGCTGGGCATGCATGTGCTCTTCCACGACATCGAGACCAAGCTGTCGTTGGGCAACGCCCGCCCGGCCGTCAGCCTCGACGACCTGCTGGAACTCAGCGACGTGGTCACGTTGCACGTGCCGGAAACCGCGGCGACGAAGGACATGTTCGGTGCGGCGCAGATCGCGAAGATGAAGCGCGGCGCCCACCTGATCAATGCCTCGCGCGGCACGGTCGTCGACATCGATGCGCTGGCCGATGCGTTGAAGTCCGGCCACGTCGGTGGCGCGGCGGTGGACGTGTTCCCGGTGGAGCCCAAGGGCAATGCCGAGTCGTTCGAATCGCCGCTGCGCGGGCTGGACAACGTCATCCTGACCCCGCACGTCGGCGGTTCGACGCTGGAGGCGCAGGACAACATCGGCATCGAGGTGGCGGCCAAGCTGGTGCGCTACAGCGACAACGGCAGCACGCTGTCGGCGGTGAACTTCCCCGAGGTCACCCTGCCCGGCCACGATGGCAGCCGCCGCATCCTGCACATCCATCGCAACGTGCCGGGCGTGCTGTCGCAGATCAACGACATCTTCCGCGACCGTGGCATCAACATCGACGGCCAGTTCCTGCGCACCGACCCCAAGGTCGGCTACGTGGTCATCGATGTCACCGCCGACGAGGAACAGACCGCCAGCCTGCGCGAAGCGATGGCGGCCATCCCGGGCACGCTGCGGGTCCGCGTTCTGTATTGAGTCGCGAGCAGCGGCGGGCCAAGGCCCGCCCTAAGCGTCTGAGGATCAGCCCGCCTCTCGCGCCAGCCACTTGCGGGCCATGCGGCTCAGCGATTCATCGGGCTCGTCGGCGATGGGCGCGATCTCGCGCCAGGCCAGGTCCAGCGATTCCTCGCTGATCGCGTAGTCCTCGCTGCCGGTGGCCCGGACCACGTAGCGCACGTCGTAATGCCAGTGGCCCGGCACGTCCTTGCGTTCCGGTATCCAGTGGCGGTCCAGGTCGAAGATGCCGCCTTCCACGGACAGGTCCGCGAGCCCGGACTCCTCTTCGGCTTCCTTCAGCGCCACCCGCGCCATGTCGGTATCGCCATCGGCATGCCCACCCAGTTGCAGCCAGCGGCCGAGCTTGCGGTGGTGGGTCATCAGGATGCGTCGGCCGTCGCGGCTCACCAACCAGCACCCGCTGGTCAGGTGGCCTTCCAGCCGCTCGCGTACGAACGGGTCGGCCGGGTCGTCGAGCAGCGCCAGGAATTGCGCCACCACCGGCTGTTCGTCGGGCCAGCGGCGGCCGTAATCGGCCAGGTCTGCACGGAGGTGAGCGTAAGCGGCTGACACGGCGTGGATTTTCCTTTCGATGCGTGGCGGAAGCGCGGCGATTATCGCCCGCCATGCTGCAACCGCGCTTGTGATCCCCCGCCTGCTTTGGCAAGGTACGGCCTTCCGTGGGGACGGTCCCCATGACAGTCGCCACCGCCGGGCGGGCCTTTCCGCCGGCACTCAGTCATCCAAGGGGACGCTGCGAATGCTCAAAGCTCTGTTCAGGGTCAAGCCGGTTGCGCCGGCAGGCCACGTCGATGCCGGTGAACCCTTTGAAGGCAGCCTGGACGGCGAAGCCACCCTGAAACGGACGCTGACGGCAAGGCAGCTGGTGTTGCTGGGCGTCGGGGCGGTGATTGGCGCCGGCATCTTCGTGCTCAGCGGCCACGCCGCGGCCGAGCATGCGGGACCCGCGGTGATCCTGAGCTACATCCTCGCCGGCGTGGCCTGCGCGCTGGCAGGCCTGTGCTACGCGGAGTTCGCCGCCATGCTGCCGGTGTCCGGCAGCGCGTATTCCTATTCCTACGCGACCCTGGGCGAGTTCGTGGCCTGGTTCATCGGCTGGAACCTGGTGCTGGAGTACATGTTCGCCGCAGCCACGGTGGCCGTGGGCTGGTCCGGCTACCTCAACAGCTTCCTCGCCAATTTCGGGATGGATCTGCCGGTCTCGCTCGCCGCGGCGCCGCTGAACGTCGTCGAGGGGTCGCTGGTCTACACCGGCGGCCTGATCAATCTTCCAGCCGTGCTGATCATCGCCGCCGTCACCGGCTTGTGCTACGTGGGCATCACTCAGTCGGCGTTCGTCAACTCCATCGTGGTGGCGATCAAGGTCACGGTGATCGTGCTGTTCGTGGCACTCGCCGCCCGCTACGTCAACCCCGACAACTGGGTACCCTTCATTCCCGAGAATCAGGGGCCGGGCAAGTACGGCTTCGACGGCGTGATGCGCGCGGCCGCCGTGGTGTTCTTCTCCTACATCGGCTTCGACGCGGTATCCACCGCCGCGGGCGAGGCCAAGAACCCGCAGCGCGACATGCCCATCGGCATCCTCGGCTCGCTGGCGATCTGCACGATCATCTACATCATCGTGTCCGCCGTACTGACGGGCCTGCTGCCGTATCCTCAGCTGTCCACGCCTAAGCCGGTGGCTACCGCGTTGGAACAGTATGCGAGCCAAGATGGCATGATCCATTTCCTCAAGTACGCTGTAGAGATCGGCGCAATTGCCGGTCTGACCTCGGTGATCCTGGTCATGCTGATGGCGCAGCCGCGCATCTTCTATTCCATGTCCAAGGATGGCCTGCTGCCCGGCTTCCTGGCCAAGGTGCATCCGAAGTTCCAGACCCCGTACGTCGGTACCGTCATCGTGGGCGTGTTCGCGGCGCTGCTGGCCGGCTTCCTGCCGATCGGCCTGCTGGGCGAACTCGTTTCGATGGGCACGCTGCTGGCGTTCGCCACCGTCTGCATCGGCATCGTCGTGCTGCGCCGCACCCGTCCGGACCTGCAGCGTCCGTTCCGCGTTCCGCTCTACTGGCTGATCGCGCCGCTGGGCGCCGCGGCGTGCTTGTATCTGTTCTGGCAGCCGTTCCAGGAGCACTGGCACCTGATGGTGGGCTGGACGATCCTGGGCATGGTGATCTACTTCGCCTACGGATTCAGGAACAGCAAGCTCAGGCGCGCATCCGCCTGATCCATCTGCAGGCCGGCGGGCACACCGCCGGCCTTTTTGGTTGCACTCCTCGCTACCGCTCCGAGACCACGCACGATGTTCCGACAGCTCCTGGCCACCAAACATCCACACGCCGCCCACGACGAAGCCGAAGGCCTCAGCCTGCGTCGTACGCTCGGCCCCTGGGGCCTGACGGCGTTGGGCATCGGCGCCGTGATCGGCGGCGGCATCTTCGTCATCACCGGTCAGGCCGCGGCCAACCACGCCGGTCCGGCGATCATGCTGTCGTTCGTGCTGGCCGCGATCTGCTGCACTTTCTGCGCGCTGGCCTATGCGGAATTCGCCGCGATGGTGCCCGTCTCGGGCAGCGCCTACACCTACACCTATGCGACCCTGGGCGAACTGGCCGCGTGGTTCATCGGCTGGATGCTCGTGCTGGAATACGGCGTATCGGCCTCCGCGGTCGCGGTCAGCTGGACCGGCTACCTGCTGAGCCTGCTCGAACACGCGAACATTTATTTGCCCGAAGCTTTCGTCAGCGCGCCACTGGACGCACAGCTCCGCCCCACCGGCGCGATCGCCAACGTGCCTGCCGCTGTCCTGGTGCTGCTGCTGACCTGGCTGTGCTACGTCGGCATCCGCAAGTCGTCGGCGATGAACATGGCGATGGTGGTGCTGAAGACCGGCCTGATCATCCTGGTCATCATCGCCGGCTGGCAGTACGTCGACCCGGGCAACTGGCAGCCCTTCATCCCGGCCAACGAAGGCCCCGGCAAGTTCGGCTGGGACGGCGTACTGCGCGGTGCGGCGATGGTGTTCTTCGCCTACATCGGCTTCGAGGCGGTATCGGTCGCGGCGCAGGAGTCGCACCGTCCGCAGAAGGACCTGCCCGTCGGCATGCTGGCGTCGCTGGCCATCTGCACCATCCTCTACATCGCCATGGCCGCGGTGATGACGGGCCTGGTGCCCTACACCGCGCTGGGCACCGCCGAGCCGGTGGTCACCGCGGTGGCAGCGCACCCGGAGCTTGGCTGGTTGCGCGTGACGGTGGAAATCGGCGCGCTGATCGGCCTGTCGTCGGTGGTGCTGGTGATGATCATCGGCCAGCCCCGCATCTTCATGATCATGGGACGCGATGGCCTGCTGCCGCCGGTGTTCACCAAGATCCATCCGGAATACCGCACGCCGCACATCAACACCGTCATCACCGGCATCGGCATCGCCCTGCTGGCGGCGCTCTTCCCGCTGGACATCCTGGGCGAACTGACGTCGATGGGCACCCTGATCGCGTTCGCTTCGGTGTGCGTCGGCGTGCTGGTGCTCCGCCGCACGCAGCCTGACCTGCCGCGTCCGTTCCGCATCCCCGCCGCATGGCTGGTCTGCTCGCTGGGCGTGCTCAGCTGCCTGGCGCTGCTCTCGGCGATGACGGCCCACAACTGGATGCTGATGGCCGGCTGGACCGCGGCCGGCTTCTTGATCTACTTCCTGTACGGCTACCGCCACAGCCGCCTGCGCAAGCCGCGCTGAGCCCCACCCGTACGCAGGCGCTAGAATGGGCGGCATGAACGCCGCCCTGCCCTACGACGCCGACAAGTTGCGCGAACGCGCGCACTCCATCATCGCCAACGTGCGCGAGCTGTCGCAGCTCGGCTGGACGCCTGCGACCAGCAGCAACTTCTCCGAGCGCCTGGATGAACGCCATGCGGCCATCACCGTCTCTGGCCGCGACAAGGGCCGGCTGGTGGAGGCCGACATCATGGTCGTGGACTTCGACGGCAAGGCGGTCGGCAGCGACCACCGGCCGTCGGCGGAAACCCTGCTGCACACCCAGCTGTACCGCCGCTACCCCGAGATCGGCTGCGTGCTGCATACGCATTCGCTGGTGCAGACGGTGGCCTCGCGCCTGTTCGCGGGCGCCGGCCACGTCCGGCTGGAGGGTTTCGAGCTGCTGAAGGCGTTCCAGGGCAACCAGACCCACGAGATGGCGATCGACGTGCCGGTGTTCGCCAACACCCAGGACATGCCGACCCTGGCCGCCCAGGTCGACGCGCTGCTGGACCGCCAGCCGCTGTGGGGCTATCTGATCGACGGCCACGGCCTGTACGCCTGGGGCCGCACCATGGCCGAGGCGCGCCGACACCTGGAAGCCTTCGAATTCCTGTTCGCGGCCGAGCTGGAACTGCGCAAGCTCGGCTGCCGCCGCTGATAACCGCCGGTTATCGCAGCGTTCCGTTTCCGCAACAGGGCGCGCGGACCGGGTTTGCTACCCTAACCTCCCCTCGCTGCCTCACGCCATCGCCATGAGCCGCCTGCGCATCTTCAAGGAATCCGACCCGGCCACGCCGGAGTTCGCCAGCTACGATCCCGACTTCATCGCCACCGAGCTGAAGAAGATCGGCGTGACGTTCGAGCGCTGGAAAGCGAACAAACCGGTCGAACCGGGCGCGACGCCGGAAGCGGTCATGGACGCTTACCGCGCCGACATCGACAGGCTGGTCGCCGAGCGCGGTTTCAAGACCGTCGACGTGGTCAGCATCGCGCCGGACAACCCGCAGCGCGACGCCATGCGTGCCAAGTTCCTCGACGAGCATTATCACAAGGAAGACGAAGTGCGCTTCTTCGTCGCGGGATCGGGCCTGTTCACGCTGCACGTGGACGGCAAGGTCTACGAGATCGAGTGCGTGCAGGACGACCTGATCGGCGTGCCGGACAGCACCCTGCACTGGTTCGACATGGGCCCTGAGCCGCGTTTCGTCGCCATCCGCTTCTTCACCGAGCCGGACGGCTGGGTGGGCCACTTCACCGGCACCACCATCGCGCAGGATTTCCCCCGCTACGAAGGCCTGACGCAAGGCCACCACTGAGCCGTCGCGCCCGCATCCCCCAGACATCCGCACCATGCCCGTTTCCGCGATCCTCACCGACATCGAAGGCACCACCAGCAGCATTTCGTTCGTGAAGGACGTGCTGTTCCCATATGCGCGGCGCGCCCTGCCGAGCTTCGTGCGCGAGCACGGCGACGATCCGGAGGTTCGGCGCTGGCTGGACGTGGTGGCGACCGAGCACGGCAGCATCTGCAGCGATGACGTCATCGTGGAGACGCTGCAGGGCTGGATCGACCAGGACCGCAAGCACACCGCGTTGAAGGCGCTGCAGGGCCTGGTGTGGGAAGCCGGCTACCGCGATGCCGATTTCACCGCGCATATCTATCCCGACGCCGCGCCCGCACTCCGCAGGTGGTACGACGCGGGGTATCCGTTGTACGTGTACTCGTCCGGCTCGGTGCCGGCGCAGAAGCTGTTCTTCGGCCACAGCGACGCCGGCGACCTGACGCCAATGTTCTCCGGCTGGTTCGACACCGAAGTGGGCGGCAAGCGCGAGGCGGACAGCTACCGCGTGATCGCAGACCGCATCGGCCTGCCGGCCGAAAAGATCCTGTTCCTGTCGGACGTGGTCGAGGAACTCGACGCCGCACGCGAGGCCGGCCTGCAGACCGTCCTGATCGACCGCCTGGAAGACTATCCGGCGCCGCGCGAAGGCGATGCCGCGCACGGCCATCCGCGCGTCGACGCGTTCGACGCGATCGCACTGCCGCACTGAATCGCTTCATGGCATCGCAACGCACGGCCACGCTGATCGGGCTGGCGGCGATCCTGCTGTGGGCTTCGCTGGCCGTACTCACCACGGCCACCGGCACCTTGCCGCCCTTCCAGGTGCTGGCGATCAGTTTCGGCGTTGCAGCCTTGCTCGGTCTTGGCCGCGCAGCGTCGCGTGGGCGCGCCGGCTGGCATGAGCTGCGCCAGCCCTGGGCGGCGCTGGCCCTTTCCACGCTGGCCCTGTTCGGCTACCACGCGTTGTACTTCATCGCGCTCAAGCGCGCGCCCGCCGTGGAAGCGAACCTGCTCAACTACCTGTGGCCGCTGCTGATCGTCGTGTTCGCCGGCCTGCTGGGCGGTGTGGCCGTGCGTGCCGGGCAATGGGTGGGCACGCTGCTGGGGTTGGGCGCCGCGGTCCTGCTGGTCACACGGGGCCGTGGACTGCAGGTGGATCCGGCGCATGTGCCCGGATATCTCGCCGCCCTGGGTGCCGCGGTGATCTGGGCGTCGTACTCCGTGCTCAACCGCCGCTTCGCCGATGTCCCGACCGCCGCGATCACCGTGGCCTGCGCCGGTGTTTCCGTCCTGGGCGGCATCGCACACCTGCTGTTCGAACGCACGGTCGCGCCGGACGCGATCCAGTGGCTGGTCCTCGCCGTGATGGGCGCCGGCCCCGTGGGCGCAGCCTTCTGGCTGTGGGACTACGGCACCAAGCGCGGCGACATCGCGCTGCTGGGCAGCTTGTCGTATCTCGCGCCCTTGTTGTCGACGCTGCTGCTGGTCGCGTCGGGACGCGCGCAGGCGCACTGGATGCAGGCCGTCGCGATCGCGCTGCTGCTGACGGGTGCGTGGCTCAGCGTGCGCGCCGCCGCGGCGCGATGAGAGCGATTCGCGTTCCTTCACGCACAGGCGGTTCTGACTAGACTGCACGCCACGTCGCCCGCCAGCCGCCGCCAGCCGCCGCCAGCCCGCCACGTACGCCTCGCCCGCCAGCCTCCGCTCGCTCGCCAGGTTCCAGGGCTCCTCCTCCGGGAGGCGTTTCCGTTTTCAGGATCCGTGGATCTTCTCGCCACGCGCGAGCATCGCCACTAGCTTCTCCACGCGGGCCTGCCGGGTCTCCGGCTTCGCCGCCGTCTGCACGCGCCAGCACACGGCATACCGGTTGGTCTTGTCGAGCGTGTCGAAGAAGGTCTTGGCCTTGCGGTTCTTCGCCAGGGCCTTGGCGAGCTCGGGCGGCACCTCCATCGATCTGGAGCCGTCGTAGGCCGCGTCCCAGCGGCCGTCGGCCTTGGCCGCCTCGACCTCGCGCAGTCCGCCTGGACGCATCCTTCCCGCGGCGACCAGGCCATCGATCTTGGCGACGTTGATCTTGGACCACGTACTGCGCGGGCGGCGCGGGGTGAAGCGCTGCAGGAAATGCTGCGCATCGAAGCCTTTCTTCTGTCCGTCGATCCAGCCGTGGCACAGGGCCACATCGAGTGCGTCGGCATAGCTCATCGACACGATGCCCGAATCCTTCTTCGCGATCTTCAGCCACACACCCTCCGACGCGGGGTGGCGCTCCAGCCAGCGCTCCCACGCGGCGGCGTCGACGAAGAGCTCGATGGGCAGGTCGGCGGCGGCCACGCTCAGGGTTCCGCGAGTTGCAGGCGATACGACGTGCGGGCGGACTGCTCGCCGCGCCAGCGATCGAACGCGCGCACCTCGACCGCGTGCTCGCCTTCGGCCAGGTCGGTGGGCAGCGCGCCGCGCCAGAGGTGCTGCGACGCCTCGGCTTCCGGTGAACGGTCATAGCCGCGCAGCATGTCGGCGGTGTCGTCGCGCATGTTTTCTACCAGCAGGCGTGGATCGGGCTGTTCGACGCGCTTCATCGGTTTCCACGCACCGCCATCGACGCGATACTCCACCCGCGTGTCGGCATCGCCCATGTAGACATTGGCGAACACGCCCCACGCCGGGTATGCGCCCTTGCGCAGCACACGCGGTGCGTGCAGGCCGATGCCACTGTCGTCCGCTGCGCGCGCGGGATGCCACGAGAGAGCGTATTCGCCAACGGCGCGCACGCGCAGACGTGCGTAGCCATTGGGCGTGCCATCGGCCATTGTCGTGTCGGGAATGCCCTCGGCATCCTTCACGCCCGACCAGTAGGCGCCGCAGGCGGCACCGACGTTGTACTCGTGCAGCGGCGCCAGGCCGTGCCAGCCGGTCGAGGCGTCGTGGTACCAGTGCCGCTGCGTGTGCGTGTGGCCGCTTAGCAGCAGGACATGCGGAAAATCCTTCAACAAGGCGAACAGGCGCTCGCGGTCCCGCGGACGGAAGCCGCGCGCGCCGGACTCGTAGAACGGGATATGCACGCCGATCACCAGCAGCCGATTCTTGCGTACTGTAGGCAGGTAAGCCTGCAGGAACGCGAACTGGTCCTCGCGCAAGCCGCCGACGTACGCCGGCGATTGGCCGGGCTGGTAGATCACGTCGTCCAGGCCGATGAAGGTCGCCGCGTCTTCTTCCCAGGCGAACGTGTCCGGCCCCAGGTGATGGCGGAAGGTGCGCAGCGATTCCTCATCGCTGGCTGCATCGAAATCCAGGTCGTGGTTACCGGGGATGAACAGCCACGGAACCTGCAGGCTCATCGTCGTGCGCAGGATCTCCGGATACAGCGACAGGTCGTCGTTGGTCACATCGCCCAGCGTCAGGCCCAGCGACGCGCCATGATGCCCCACCAGCGGCTGCACGATGTCGCGCCAGTAGTAGTCCACATCCTTCACGGTGGACGTCTGGCTGTCGGCGAACAACAGCACGTCGAGTTCGTCCTGCGCGGCTGCCGCGCGGGGTCGCAAGCCGAAGTGCGTGCAGTCGGGCTGGCGCTGCGGGATGCCACCGTACTTCAGCGCGGGCCCGGCGTGGTATTGCAGGTTGCGCCAACGGGCCGGCAGGCCGTCGCGCCGTACCGCCAGGTCGTAGCCCGCCGGCTTGATGATGAAGACGGTGCGACCATCGACGTAATCGAGCGTGTAATCGCCGCGCGCATCGGTGATGGCGATCTCGATGCCGTTGGACACCTTGACACCCGCCAGCCCGGGCTCGCCCGCATCGCGGACGCCATTGCCGTTGCGGTCCTCGAACACCTGTCCGCCGCCGCACGGTGGCGGCAAGGCGTGGGCCGGAACGGACAGGCAGGCCAGCAGCAGGACGATGAGCGAAGCGCGCACGGCGACTCCAGCGGGGGCGACCGCCGGATTATGGCGCAGGGAGGGTGCCTTGTAGGAGCGACGCGAGTCGCGACCGCACGAATGAAGCGCCGGCGTGCACAAGGCACGATGGGACATCACGTCCAATCCCGCCGCGCGGTCGCGACATACGTCGCTCCTGCCATGAAGCAGAAAGCATCACGTGACGCCGTGGCGCTCGCGGAGCACGCCGACCGCATCGGCGAGCGACAGTCCGCGCGAACGCAGCAGCACGGTGAGGTGGTAAAGCAGATCGGCACTCTCTCCCAGCAACGCCGATTCATCCTGTGCCACCGCCGCGAGCGCGGTTTCCACGCCTTCCTCGCCTACCTTCTGTGCGATACGGCGCACACCGGCCTCGAACAGCCGCGTGGTATAGCTGTCCGCGGGACGCTCGCGTTCTCGCTGCGCGACCAGCGTATCGAGTTCGGACAGGAACGCGGACGGCGCCGACGGAAAACAGCTCGCGCGTTGCAGGTGGCAGGTAGGCCCGCGCGGTTGCGCGAGGAGCAGCAAGGTGTCGTTGTCGCAATCGGCCTCGACCGCGACCAGTTCCAGCACATGGCCCGAGCTCTCTCCCTTGGTCCATAGCCGCTGCTTGCTGCGGCTGAAGAACGTCACCTTGCCGCTCGCCAATGTGGCGTCCAGCGCCTCACGGCTCATGTAGCCGAGCATCAGCACACGCAGCGTGGTGGCGTCCTGCACGATGGCCGGCAGCAGCCCGTCCCCCTTGGCCCAGTCCAGTTGCGCGGGATCCAGTCCGCGTTCCGCTGTTTCAGTCGCCACGTCGCACCTCGATGCCCTGTCCTGCCAATGCCTGCTTCAATGCCGGAATCCGGATGTGCCCGCTATGGAAAACGCTGGCCGCCAGTGCACCGTCCACGTCCGCCCGTCGGAAGACATCGGTGAAGTGCTCCACCTCACCGGCGCCCCCGGAAGCGATCAGCGGCACCTCGCACAGGGCACGCACGGCCTGCAATTGGGCGAGGTCGTACCCGCGCCGCACGCCGTCCTGGTCCATGCAGTTGAGCACGATCTCGCCCGCACCGAGTCGTTGCGCTTGTGCTACCCAATCCAGCGTACGCAGACCGGCGCCCCGCATTTTCGTGGGATCGCCGGTGTAGCGACGCACGCGCCATTCGCCATCGGCCTCGAGGATCGAGTCCACGCCCACCACTACGCACTGCACGCCGAACGCCTGCGCCAGTTCGCCGATCAGGTCGGGACGTTCCAGCGCGGGTGTATTGACCGAGACCTTGTCGGCCCCGCTGTACAGCACGCGCCGCGCCGTTTCCACATCGCGGATGCCGCCGGCCACGCAGAACGGAATGTCGAGCAGGCGCGAGACGCGCTCGATCCACGCATAGTCCACGGAACGCCCTTCCGGACTGGCGCTGATGTCGTAGAACACCAGTTCGTCGGCGCCTTCGTCGCGGTAGCGCAGCGCCAGGTCGGCGATGTCGCCCATATCGACGTGGTCGCGGAACCTGACGCCCTTGACCACGCGCCCTTCGCGCACATCGAGGCACGGAATGACGCGGCGACTCAGCACGCCAGGGCCTCCGGCAGGGCGAACCGGCCTTCGAGCAGCGCACGCCCGAGGACGATGCCGGAGCACCCCGCCTCACGCGCACCCGCAATGTCGGCAACGGCGCTGACGCCTCCCGACGCCTGCACCGCCAGCGCCGGCACCGTGTCGTGCAGGTAGGCGTACAGCGCCAGGTTCGGGCCGGTCAGCATGCCGTCGCGGGCGATGTCGGTACACAGCAGGTGGCGCAGGCCGGCATCGGCGTAGCGCAGGACGAGTTCGTCCAGCGTCTCCGACGCTGTTTCGGTCCAGCCGTGCACGGGCAGCCGCCAGATGCCGTCGCGGTCGCGCCGCGAATCCAGCGCCACGGTGATGCGCTCGCTGCCAAACTCGGCCAGCCACGCGATCACGGCCTCCGGTTCACGGACGGCCAGCGAACCCACCACGACGCGCTGTGCGCCGGCATCGAGGATGCGCGCGACATCATCGCGCCCGCGCACGCCGCCTCCGGTCTGGACCTTCAGGCCTGTCGTGCTTGCGAGCTCGGCCAGCAACGGCGCCAGGGTATAGCCCCCGCACCGCGCGGCATCCAGATCGACCAGATGTAGCCAGGTGGCTCCCTGCTCGTCATAGCGCACAGCCACGTCCAGCGGCGTGCCGTCGTAGCGCGTCTCGCGCGCATAGTCGCCCTGTGCCAGGCGCACGACGCGACCGTCGCGGACGTCGATCGCGGGATAAACGGTGAAACCGGTCATTGCAGTCCGTACTCGATGAAGTTCTTCAGCAGGCGTGCGCCCACTCCAGCCGATCGCTCAGGGTGGAACTGCGCCCCGGCCACGCGCCCACGCTGCACCACGGCCGCGAAACGCTCACCGTGTTCGCTGCTGCACAGGCAATCCTCGTCGACCGGCGCGGCGTAGCTGTGGACGAAGTAGGCGTGGTCACCCTCGGCGATGCCGTCCACCAGCGAGCTGTCGCGTCGGCGCTGCAATGTGTTCCAGCCCATGTGCGGCACGCGGATGCCGGGCGACACCGGCAGCTTGCGCACCCGGCCCGGCAGCAGGCCCAGGCACGGCGTGTCGTCCTCTTCGGAGTGGGCGAACAGCAACTGCACGCCCACGCACACACCGAGCAAAGGACGTTCCAGCGTGCGCAGGGTATCGACCAGGTCCAGGTCGCGCAGGCGCACCATGCAGACGGCCGCCGCGCCGACGCCCGGCAGGATCACCCGATCCGCCGCGCGAATCGCCGCGGCGTCGCCGGTCAGTTCCGCTTCGACACCGAGCCGTTGCAGGGCATAGCGCACTGACCCGATGTTGGAGCCCCCGGCATCGACCAGTACCACCCGCATCAGAGGGCACCCTTGGTCGACGGCAACTCTGCGCCTTCGCGCCGGATGGCCTGGCGCAACGCGCGCGCCAGCGCCTTGAAGCTGGCTTCGACCTTGTGGTGATCGTTCTCGCCTTGCACCTTCAGGTTGAGGTTCAGCCCGGACGCATCGCAGAGCGAACGGAAGAAGTGCGGCACCAGTTCCGTCGGCAGGTCGCCGACGCGCTCGCGGCGGAATTCGCCGTCGAAAACGAAATAGGGGCGTCCACTGAAATCGAGCGCCGCGCTGGCCAGCGTCTCGTCCATCGGCAGCGTGAAGCCGTAACGGCCGATCCCGCGCTTGTCGCCCAGCGCCTCCTTCAGCGCCTGGCCCAGCGCCAGCCCGGTGTCCTCCACCGTGTGGTGCTCGTCGATGTGCAGGTCGCCATCGGCGCGCACGTCGAGGGCGAAGCCGCCGTGCTTGCCGATCTGTTCCAGCATGTGGTCGAAGAACGGAAGCCCAGTCTTGGCCACCGGCTCGGCAACGCGATCCAGGTCGACTTCGACGCGGATCTTGGTCTCCTTCGTATTGCGCTGGACAACGGCGCGTCGCGGCGCATCGGCCAAGGCGTGTGCAATGCCGCACCAGTCCCACTCGCCGCCGAACTGCGCCGTCTTGAGCTGGAACGCACGGATCTTCAGGTTCTCGGCGAACTGGTTGTCCGTCGGCCGGTCGCCGACCATCGCCGAGCGTGCCCAGTCGATGCTGCGGTCCTGCAGATACGGGATCACCAGACCGATGCCCGGCTTGCGTGTCGGCTTGTTCTCATGCGGCCAGCTCTCATCGATCAAGACGTCGCGGAAGCGGATGCCCTGGCTTTCGAAGACCTGCATCATCAGCGCGTGCGGACCCTCGAACGAGGCGCGCGGAAACTGTTCCGAGCCAAGGCCATCCTGGTTGCTGACCATCACGAACTGGTAGCCCGCGTCGCGCAGTTTCAGCAGCGCCGGAATCACGCCGGCGACGAAGCGCAGCTTCTCGTAGGCATCGATCTGGAAGTCTTCGGGCTCCTCGATCAGGGTGCCGTCGCGGTCGATGAAGAGGATGGGCGTCACGCGGCCTGCTCCCGGGCGTTGAGGGCCGCGATGACGCGGTCGTTCTGGAGGGACGAGCCGACGGTGATGCGCAGCGCGTCGCCCAGTTGCGGGGCAGCGCGCTGGTCGCGCACCACGACACCCGCGGCGAGCAGCGCGCGGAATGCAGTTTCGGCATCGTCGAAGCGCGCCAGCAGATAGTTGCCCTGCGACGGATACACGCGTGCCACGCCTGGCGTGCGCGCCAACGCGTCGTGCAGGCGGCCCCGCTCGCGACGCACCAGCGCAATCCGCTCGCGCGTCTGCGCCAGTGCCGCATCCGACAGGCCCTCCAGAGCCAGATCGGCGCACGGCGTCGGCACGGGATACGGCGCCTGGCAGCGCTGCAGGACGGCGATCAGGTCCTCGTGGGCGATCACGACGCCGATCCGCGCAGCCGCCAGCGCATGCGCCTTGGACAGCGTGCGCAGCACGGCGATGTTGGAGTGCGTGGCAAGCAGCGTCGTCGCGGAGGGGCCGTCGGCGAACTCGCCATAGGCCTCGTCCACCACGACAACGGCCTTGCCCTCCAAGGCGGAGGCCAGCGCAGCGATGTCCGCGAGCGGAATGGCGCTGCCCGCGGGATTGGACGGCGAACACAGGAAAACCAGCTTCGCACGCCGTGCCAGTGCGGCGTCGCGGATCGCATCCAGATCCGCCGAAAAACCCGCGGCACCGTCCACGAGCGGCACTTCGATCAGGGGCGCCCCCTGCAGCCGGGCGCAGACGGCATACATGCCAAAGACAGGCGGAGTGACGACGATGGCGTCCTGGCCGGGCACGCACAGCACGCGCACGAGCAAATCGATGGCCTCGTCGCTGCCACGGCCGACCAGCAACGCGGCAGGCGCAACGCCGTACAGGTCTGCGAGGCGCGCACGCAGGGCCGGCGGTTGCGGATCCGGATAGCGACGGCTGCGCCCGTCCCCATCCGCGGGATTGGCCCAGGCCGACTCGTTCGCGTTGAGCCACACATCGCCGCGCAAGGCTTCGCTGCGCGCGGACTTGTATCCGGCGAAGTCGCGCAGGTCCGGGCGCACCAGCGGCAGGATGGCACTCATGCGGCCACCTTGCGCAAGCGCAGTGCCACCGCATTGGCGTGCGCGTCCAATCCTTCGGCCTGCGCGAGCGTCACCGCGCAGCCGCCGATGGCGCCGATACCGGCACGGCTGGCGGACTGCACGCTGACGAAGTTCTGGAAGCTCGCGACGCTGACACCACTGTAGGCGCGGGCCGCGCCCGCCGTGGGCAGGACGTGGTTGGTACCGCTGCAGTAATCGCCCAGCGCTTCCGGCGTGTAGTCACCCAGGAAAACGGAGCCCGCGGCCTCCACGTGTGCCAGCCACGCACGCGGTTCGCGCAGCGCGAGGATCAGGTGCTCGGGCGCATACCGGTTGCTGATGGCGAACGCCTCCTCCAGCGCAGCGACCTGCACCAGCCGCGAAGACGACAGCGCCTGCTGGGCGATGTCGGCGCGGTCCAGGGCTGCGAGTTGCACGGCGAGTTCGTCCTGCACGCGCGCGATCAGGCCGGCGTCGTCGGACAGCAGCAGTACCTGCGAATCAGGCCCGTGCTCGGCCTGCGACAACAGGTCGGCCGCGACGAATGCCGCATCGGCCCCTGCGTCGGCGATGACCAGCACTTCCGACGGACCCGCGGGCATGTCGATGGCGGCGGCACCGCTTTGCGCGACCTGCTGCTTGGCCTCGGTGACGTAGCTGTTGCCGGGCCCGAACAACTTGTCGCACTTGGGCACGCTGTCGGTGCCGAACGCCATCGCAGCGATGGCTTGCGCCCCGCCCAGCTTGTACACGCGGCGAATGCCGGTCAGCTGCGCAGCCACCAACACCGCGGGATCGGCGGTGCCGTCCTTGCGCGGCGGCGTGCACAGCACCACTTCACGACAGCCGGCCAGCCGCGCAGGCACGCCCAGCATCAGCGCCGTGGACGGCAGCGGAGCCGTACCCGCGGGGACGTACAGCCCCACGCGCGGAATCGGCCGGATCATCCGTTCGCACACCACGCCGGGCGCGGTTTCCACGGCATACGGCTGCGCCATGCCGGCACGGTGGAAGGCGTCGATCCGTCCGGCGGCATCCAGCATCGCCTGTCGCAGTTCTGCGGACACCGACGCTTGTGCCGCCGCGAATTCCTCATCGCTGACGGCGAAGTCGGCCAGTTCGACGCCATCGAACCGCGCAGTGATCTCGCGCAACGCCGCGTCGCCGCGCGTTCGCACGTCCGCCAGCAGGTCGGCGACGGCGTCGCGCGTGCGCTGCGCGACGGTCTGCACCGGCCGCGCGAGCAGCGCGGTGCGTGCGGCTTCGTCGAGCGTGGCCCAATCGTAACGCGGTGCGATGGAAGCGCTCATGCCAGCGACCTCTCGACGGACAGCACCATCAGGCCTTGCGCACCGGCACGCTGCAGTTCCTCCAACCGCTGCCAGGTGATGGCGCCGTGGCACATCGCCTGCAGCGACACGGGACCTTCGCCGTTGCCCGGCAGCGTGACCACGCCCTCGCTATCCGTCAGCAGGCGGGCGAGCGCCGGCACGGTCTCGCGTTCGGCGCGGAACATCAGCAGCTTGCTGTCCTTCAACTTCAGCACGCCATCGAGGCGGCGCAGCAGCATATCGGCCAAGCCTGCACGGGCATCATCGAAAACGCGCGCCGGGCCGGCGAGCACCGCCTCGCTTTCGAGCAGCGTCTCCACCGGTTTCAGCTGGTTGGCGGCCAGCGTTGCGCCGCTGGAAACGAGGTCGCAGATGAGATCGGCGGTGCCCAGCTTCGGCGCGATCTCCACCGAACCGGAGAGCTCGACCACGGCCGCGTCGATCCCGCGCGCCTGCAGCCACTGGCGCAGGACGGAGGGGTAGCTGGTGGCGATCCGCAGGCCTTGCAGTTGCTCGGGACCGGTCCATTCCCAGCTCTCCGGGATGGCCAGCATCAACCGGCAGTTGCCGAACCCGAGTGGGCGCAGTTCGCGGTACGCCTGCGGCAGGCCGATCAGGGCGCGTTCGCCCGCCTGCTCGTCCAGCTCATTGCGACCCACGATGCCGAAATCGCAGACGCCATCGGCGATCAGGCCCGGGATGTCGTCATCGCGGACCAGCAGCAGGTCGACCGGCAGTGATTCGCCGTAGCAGAACAGCTTGTCGCGGCTTTCGCGCCAGCTCAGGCCGCAAGCCGCCAGTAGCGTGCGTGCCGGCTCGGCCAGCCGCCCGCTCTTCTGGATGGCGATGCGCAGACGCTCGCGCGTCGCGGGGGTCAGGGTGGGACTCATGGGGAATGCTCAGTGGGAGGCGGTCGCCGTCGCCGCCTGCTGGCGATGCACGGCCGCGGCGTAGCCGCCCGCGCCCCGCTCGAGGGTGCGGGCGACGCGGCCGATGGTGGTCACGCTGACCTGGGTGAGGTCGTGGATTTCCCGGTACGGCACGCCCTTGAGCAGCAGGGGCACCACGCGCCAACGGTCGGCCATGGCCTCCAGCTCCGCGGGTGTGCACAGGTCTTCCAGAAAGGCGCGCACCTCGCCCGGTTCCGACAACGCCGCCAAGGCCTCGGACAGGGCCTGGAGCGGGCCGTTGTCGGCGACTTCGTCCTGGGGCGAGCGGCGCTTCATGGGGAGAGATCACGCACTAATGTATTAACGTGTTAATACACTAATCGACCGCCCGGTCACTCGTCAACCCGGGGGCTGTCTGGAATGCAGGCCGTTTTCCGTTACTTTCGGCATGGCCGTGCCAGGGGACGACGATGGGCTGGAGTGGGCAAGGACGATGAGTACACTGCCAAGGACGCCGCAGGGCCAGACCGCCGGCACGCGGACAGGCCACCCGGGGGGGATGGGCATGCAGGGACGACGTACCGACACGACAAGCCATCCGCGCTGGAGGGTATGGTTGTTCGCGGCGCTGTTGTGGCCCATGGCCGCCATGGCCTCCACATCGGCCCGCATCGGACCGGACGCGAGCTACGCGGCGTTGGCACCGCACACCACCTACCTGCACGATGCGGGCGGCGCGGCCACCCTCGATGAGGCCCAGCGGCTACTGGATAGCGGCCACTTCGCTCCGCTGCCGAACGGCGATGCGTCCTTCGGCTTCCAGCCCGGGGCATTCTGGTTCCATGTGGCGGTCACCAATACCAACGCGCGCGAACAACGCTGGCTGCTGGTCCAGCAGTATGCGCTGAGCGACCGGATCGACATCTACGCGCGCTACCCGAATGGCCGCACGGTCCACCACATCGGCGGCGACACCTTCCCGTTCGAACAGCGCAGCATCCGCTACCGGCATCCGAACTTCTGGCTGGACCTGCCTACCGGCCAGCCGGTCGACCTGCTGGTCCGGGTGCAGAGCCAGAGCTCAATGCAGGTGCCGCTGTTCCTCTACACGCCTGCCGCCTTCGCCGAGCTCTCACGCGACGGCCAACTCGGCATCGGCATCTACTACGGCATCCTGGTCGCGCTGTTCTTCTACAACCTGGTGCTATGGCTGGTGCTGCGTGATGGCAGCTACTTCTGGTACCTGTTCCACATCACGGCGTTCGGGCTGGTGCTGTTCACCCTCAACGGCCTGGGCTTCGAATACTTCTGGCCGCACTCCACCTGGTTGGCCGACAAATCGGTGCCGCTGTCGGTCTGCCTGGCGCAGATCGGCATGCAACAGTTCGCGCGGACCTTCCTCGGCTTGGGCACGCGATGGCGGCTGGGCGACCGCATCAGCAAGGGCATCATCGCGTTCTTCGTGCTGCTGGGCATCGCCGCTACCCAACTCCCGTACCACGTGGCCACGCCGATCGCGTCGGCGGCGGTATTCCCGAGCATCGCGTGGATCGCGGTGATCGCACTGGTGGTGGTGCGCAGCGGCTACCGCCCGGCCAAGGTGTTCCTGCTCGCCTGGACGATGTTCCTGCTGGGTACGGGCATCTTCGTGGCGTTGGCGTTCGGCTTGCTGCCGAAGACCTTCATGACCGAATACGGCGTGCAGATCGGCTCCGCGCTGGAGATGCTGCTGCTGTCGGTCGCCCTGGGCTACCGTTACGCAGCGCTGCGCAACGAGAACGACCGTATCGTGCGCGACGCGAAGAACCAGTTGGAGGAACAGGTCATCACCCGCACGGCCGAGCTGCGCCAGGCGATGTCCGAACTGGAGAGCGCGCACCACCGGCTACGCGAATCCAGCCGCCTCGACGGCCTGACCGACCTGTACAACCGCACGCACTTCCGCGAGGCCTTCGAGCACCTGCTGTCGCAATCGCGCAATTCGCGTCGACCGATCTCGCTGCTGATGATCGACCTGGACCACTTCAAGCGCATCAACGATACCTACGGCCATCTGGTGGGAGACGATTGCCTGCGCTGCACGTCGAACACACTGGCCGAGACGCTGCGGCCGCATGGTGCCCTGCTCGCACGGTTCGGCGGCGAGGAATTCATCGCCGCCCTGCCCGGCATGGGCCTGGGCGAGGCCAGCGTGGTGGCCGAGGATCTGCGCCAGGCCCTGAGGGCGCAGCCGTGCCGCAGCGGTGCGCTGGAGATCGCGGTATCCGCGAGCATCGGCGTGCACTGCGTGGACCTGGAAGCGCGCAACAGCCTGGAGTCCGCACTGCAGGTCGCGGACCAGGCGCTCTACACCGCAAAGGCGGAAGGGCGCGACTGCGTGCGGACGCTATAGGGCCGGGGATTTCAAGTGTGGGAGCGACGTAAGTCGCGATGGCTTCAAAGCTCGCGACTTACGTCGCTCCCACACCTGGCCTCACCGGAACTCAGCGGTTGCGCACCGCCGAGAGGATCTCGCCCGACTCCACCAACCGCACGGCGGTGGCGACTTCGCCATCGAGTGCGCGATCGCGGTCAAGGAAGGGAATCCGGGCGCGTATCGCCGCATGCGCCGCCGCCACGGCATGGCCCGGATGGAAGGCCTCGCTGTCCGCCAATGCGGCGCGCAGCGCATCCACTTCTCGCAGGAAGCCTTCGCGACCGTCCGCACCGGGCAGTGGGCCGCCCGCGACCTTGGTCGCCAGCCCCTCGGCATCGGTGCGGGCCGCCAGCGCACGCGCGGCGTTGATCATGTCCCGACGCAGGTTGAGCGCCTGCGCGGCGGTATAGAGCTCCAGCGCCAGCACCTTGCCCAGATCCTGCGTCATCGCCAGCACGTGGCGCGCTTCGTTGGCACCCATCGACACATGATCTTCCGCGTTCGCACTGGTCGGCACCGAAAACACGCTGGCCGGATGCGCGCGGCTGGCCAGGTCGTTGACGATGGCGGCTGCGGTGTACTGCACGATCATGTGGCCCGACTCGGTGCCGTCCTCGTTGCCGATCAGGAAGGCCGGCAGGCCGTCATTGGTGGCCGGATCGACCAGTTTGTTGAGGCGGCGCTCAGAGATCGACGCCAACGTGGGAATGGCGGCCTTCACGTAGCTCATCGCCAACGCCAGCGGCATGCCATGGAAATGGCCGGCCGAGATCACCTGCTCCTCGACGTGCGCGGCTTCGCGATCCGGGAACACCAGCGGGTTGTCGGTGACCGCGTTGAGTTCGATCTCCAGCACGCGCTTGGCCTGCTCCACTGCATCGCGCACGGCGCCATGCACCTGCGGGATGCAGCGCAGCGAATAGCTGTCCTGGGGCTGGTGCTTCTTGCCGCCGCGGAACGGCATGAAGCGTCGGTAGAACTTCTCGCGCCCGTGGCGCTGCCCCGTCGGCACCCAGTCCCAGCCGATGTCGAAGCGCAGCGCCTGCGCTTCCGGCGTATCCCAGCTGCCGGGTAGCCAGGTGCGGAAGCGCGGCACCAGGTGGTACGGGATGTCGGCCAGCGTCGAGCCGGCCAGCAGATCGCGCAGCCGCGCAGCGACATGCACCTGCCCGGGATGCGGGCGCAACTCATGCACTTCCTCGGCGAACGCACCCAGGCGGCCGGCGAAGGCGTCGATCGTCATCGCGGCGGCCAGATCCGCGGTATCCAGCAATTGGTCCAGGCGGTACGTGGCCAGCACGCCCATGGCGAGCATCTGCGCGGTGCCGTTATTGAGCGCCAGGCCCTCCTTGTACGACAGCGACACCGGCGCCAACCCGGCTCGCTTGAGGGCGTCGGCGCCCGGCATGCGCTCGTCCTGATAGAACGCTTCGCCGCCGCCGAGCAGCACGATGGCCAGATGCGACAGCGGCGCCAGGTCGCCCGACGCACCCACCGAGCCCAGCGACGGCACCACCGGCACGATGCCGGCGTTGAGCATCGCCGCGAGGGCCTGCAGCGTTTCCACGCGGATCCCGGAGTGTCCCTTCAACAACGTGTTGATGCGGATGCCCAGCATGGCGCGGACGATCTCCGGCGCCATCGGTTCGCCCACGCAGACGGCATGGGTGACGATCAGGTTGTATTGCAGTTCCTCATGCAGCGAGCGCCCGGATTTCGCCGCGCCCGGCAGTTCGTCGCGCAGCGGATGCGCGCCCAGCAGCTTGTCGGCATTGCTGCCGAAGCCGGTGGACACGCCGTAGATCGGTTCCTCCCGGCGGACCTGTTCGGCCAGGAAATCGGCGGCGCGTGCCACCGCTTTCAGTGCCGTCCTGTCGAGTTCGACGGTGGCGCCGAACGCGATCTCGACCAACCTATCGCGCGTCAGCGACGTGCCATCCAGCAGGATCGGTTTCATGTCAGCGCCCCGCCAGTGCGCGGGCCTGTTCCAGCTCGACCTTCAGGCTGCTGGCCAGATCTTCGCGCTTCACTTCGAACTGCTGCTCGCGCACCAGGTCCTTGACGGTCACTGCGCCGCGCGCACGCTCGTCCTCGCCCGCCAGCACCACGAAGCGGATGCCCGCCCGCGAGGCGTACTGGAACTGCTTGGCCAGCTTGCGGCCTTCCATCTGCACTTCGGTGTTGATGCCGGCCGCGCGCAGGCGACGGGCGATGTCCAGCGATTCGGCCAACGGGTCCTCGTCCATCAGGGCAACCATCACCTGTACGCTGCTCTCGTCGCTGCCGGCGATCAGGCCGGCTTCGCGCAGTTGCCAGAACAGGCGGGTGAGCCCGATCGAGATGCCCACGCCGGGCAGCTTCGACCTGGTGTAGTGGCTGGCCAGGTCCTCGTAGCGGCCGCCGGAGCAGATCGAGCCGATGTGCGGATAGCCGTCCAACTGCGTCTCGTACACCGTGCCGGTGTAGTAATCGAGGCCGCGAGCGATGGAGAAGTTGAGACAGTACGCGCTTTCGGGCACGCCCAACGCCTTCACCAGATCCAGTACCTCGCGCAATTCGGCGATGCCCTGGTTGAAGATCTCGCTCCCCTGCCCCAGCGCGTCCAGTTTGGCCAGCGCATCGGCGTGGCTGCTGCTGCGCATGGCGACGAAGTCCAGAATGCGGTCCACGCCCTCGGCCGACATGCCGAAGCCTTCCCCCGTCAGCGTTTCGCGCACGTAGTCGGCGCCGCGCTTGTCGAGCTTGTCGACCTCGCGCAGCACCAGCGCCTGCTGCTCGCCGTCGGTCACGCCCTGTGCTTCGAAAAAGCCGCGCATCAGCTTGCGATTGTTCAACTGGATGGTGAATTCGCCAATGCCCAGGTCGCTGAACACCGCGTGGATCACCGCCAGGATTTCGGCATCGAAGCGTACGCTGAGCGCGTCCTTGCCGATCACGTCGATGTCGCACTGGTAGAACTCGCGGAAGCGACCGCGCTGCTGGCGTTCGCCGCGATAGACGCGCTGGATCTGGTAGCGACGGAACGGGAACGTCAGCGCGTGCTCGTGTTCGGCCACGTAGCGCGCCAGCGGCACGGTCAGGTCGAAACGCAACGCCAGTTCGGGCAGGCCTTCGCCTTCCTTCGCCAGCGCGCCGGTGGACTGGACGAAGTACACCTGCCGCTCGGTTTCGCCGCCGGACTTGGTCAGCAGTGTCTCGGACAGCTCGAACACCGGCGTTTCCACCGGCAGGAAACCGAAGCGCTCGTAATTGCGGCGGATGGTGTCCAGCATGCGCTGGAAGGCAATCTGCTCGCGCGGAAGCAGTTCCATCACTCCAGGCGGCGTACGGGGCTTGATCAAGCGAAACACTCCGGCAAAAGGCAACAGCGCATTCTAAATGGGAAGGCTGCGGGCCGACAGGAAAAGCATCCGCCCTATTGCCGCCCGTGCGACGACTGCATACAATGCGCGGCTCACGGGGTGTAGCTCAGTCTGGTAGAGCGCTACGTTCGGGACGTAGAGGTCGCAGGTTCGAATCCTGTCTCCCCGACCAACACATGAAACCCGGGAAACGAAAGTTTCCCGGGTTTTTTGTTGCCCGCCTGGTAGCCACCCCGGCGCCGTTCACGCGTGCCGGCGTGTCCTCCGCCGACACCCTTCGGCCACGTTCCGTCACGCCGGACAGCGCGCGGCCACATCGCTCAAACAGTGTCGATCATCACAGAAACGTGCCGCCCAGCGTCACTCTTTGTCCGCACATGACGGCATCATGACCACCGGGTGTCCTGCTGAATGCTGCATTCCGGCGCTGCCTGGAGCCCTGCCGCATGTCTTGCGCGAATTTCCCAGAAGAATTGTTCATGTATATTTACGAAAAATAAACATTTTCGCGGCCCAGCTGACCTGCCAGGCGCACGTGTGGAGAATTGGCAGAGTTTTTGCTTTAAACGGTCCTTGAAGGACCGCGCCCCCCGCGCCCGTACACCAGGCCCGCTCTTGAAACTCCGCTTGCTACCGCTCGCCCTCGCCTGCGCCTCGGGTTTTACCCTGCAACTTCCGTCCGCCCTGGCGGCTTCCGTCGACGCCCAGCCCGCGTCGCGCGATGCCCAGCTGGCTGACGCCGCGCGGCTGCGCGACGAACGCCGCTGGCTCGCGGCGTTGTCGATCTACGAGCGCCTGCTCGCGGCGACGCCGGGGGACGACGAGGCTTATCGGCTGCGTACGCTGACGTTGGCCGATCTGGGCAATGCCCAGCGCGCCTGGCAGCTGTACAGCGAGCGACCCGACGCATTCACCGCCGAACAAGCGGCCCGCCTGGAGAACGATCGTCTGGCGCGACTGATCGTATGGGGGGGCCTGTACGCGCAGGAAACCTCGTCGCGGCTCGACGAGATGCGGTATGCCGAACGCGCGATGGCCAAGCATCTCGCCGGCCTGACACCAGGCGAACGCGCCGATGCGACACGCGCGCGCCTGGATACGCTGATCATCCTCAACACACTGGAAAAGCATGAAGAGGTGGTCGCCGCCTATCGCGCCCTCCAGGCCGACGGCGTGCGCGTGCCGCCGTACGCCCTGGCGAAGGTCGGCGATTCGCTGCTGGCGACGCGCCACCCCGAAGAAGCCGCCACGGCGCTCGAAGCTTCCCTGGCGGACATGCCGGGCGAGTTCGACATCCAGTTGCTGCTTGCCTACGCCTACCTCGAATCGGAACAGCACGAGCGCGCCCTGGCGCAGCTCGAAGCCCTGGCCAAGGCCAACGACCCCTGGCCGCGCGCCGCGGGCGCGCGTCGTGGCCACCAGAACTGGCAGCGATTCGAAGCCGACACGAACCATGCGATGGTGACCGCGTACGGCAATCGACTTCGCGAGGCGGAAGCGGCACTCCAGGCGCTCGTCGCGCTGGCGCCCAACAACGCCGGCCTCCAGTCGCGCCTCGGCGCGGTCTTCAGCATGCGCGGGTGGACCGAGCGCGCGCTCGAACGGCAGCGCATGGCGATGACCCTGGATCCGCGCAGCACCGAAGCGCGTATCGGCGCGACCGAGTCGCTGTTGTCGCTCGACCGCGTCGAAGAGGCGCGAGCGCTCCGTGACGGACTGATCCAGCAATACCCCGGCAATACGCACGTGCGCCGGCTAGAACGCTACTGGAATGCGCGCCAAGGCTGGCACGGGCGCGCGTGGGCGGCGACGGGTCGAAGCGATGCCACCGGCAACGGCGGCACCGCGTCGCCGCTCGGCAATCGCGATGGCGAGTACGGTGTAACCGTGGAGAGTCCGTTACTGGGCGACCGCTGGCGCGTCACCGCACAGGCCAGTGACGCGTGGGCGGACTTCCAGGGCGAGCGCGTCCATGGTCGTTACGCCGGCATGGGGCTGCGCTATGTGCACGATCGCCTTTCGCTGGAGGCGCAGGCCCTGCGCCCCGACGATCGCTATCTTGATGATACGGCCATCGGCCTGCAGGCCGGCTGGCGTTTCAGCGACACTTGGTCTGCCAGCGCCGCGGCGTTCCGGGCAGATCCGGAGGCTTCCTTGCAGGCGCGCCGCAGCGGGATCGGTGCGGACGCATGGCAGGCGGCGGTGACGTGGACGCCTTCCGAGCAGGGCCAGTTGGGTCTTCGCTACAAGCATTGGGACTACGACGACGGCAACCGGCGCCAGGAACTAGGGCTTGTCGGCCAGCGCCGATGGATCACCCGGCCGCACCTGCTGATCGACGTGATCGGTGACGCGTATGCCTCGCGCGGCAGCCGGGACGACGCGCCGTACTTCAATCCTTCCAGCGACCACGCCTTCAACGGCGGCTTGCGCCTCGACCACATCGCCTGGCGCCGCTACGAGCGCCACCTGCGGCAACGCCTGGAGGTCACCGCCGGCACGTACTGGCAGGAAGGGTATGGCACCGCCTGGGTGCCGCGGGCGAGCTATCGGCACGAATGGAAGCTGGGCATGGGCCACCTGCTCGACTACGGCGTGTCCTGGTCGCGTCCCGTGTACGACGGACAGCGGGAACAGCGCGTTGCGCTGGATATCGAATACCGGTGGGGAGAATGACCATGACGCGCATCCTGTTCGCACTCGTGCTGCGCGCCTGCCTCGCCCTGGTCGCGGCATCGCCCCTCGCGGCCTTCGCCGGCGGTACGGGCGTGGGCGCCAGTACGCTCCAGGTGGGCGGCAATCGCCTGCTGGTCCTGAGCTACCACGACATCCGCGACGACGTCGCCCGCAAGGGAGACCCGGACGGTTACGCCGTCAGTGCACAGAACTTCGCCGCCCACCTCGACTGGCTGTCGGGTCATGGCTATCACCCGGTCAGCCTGGGCGATGTGATGGCCGCCTCCCGCGGCGAACGCCCACTGCCGGACAAGGCCGTGCTGCTCACCTTCGACGACGGCCTCCGCAGCGTGTACACGCATGCGTTTCCGCTGTTGCGCGCATACGGCTACCCGGCACTGGTGGCGGTAGTGACCGACTGGGTCGAACTGCCCAAGGACCGCCAGGTCGACTACGGCCCGCGCATGTTCACACGCGACGATTTCCTGACCTGGTCGCAACTGCGCGAAATGCAGGCCACCGGCCTGGTCGAAGTCGCCTCCCACAGCCACGACCTTCACCACGGCGTGCAGTCGAACCCGCAGGGCAACATGACGCCGGCGGCCATCACCCGCCGCTACGACGCAGGCACGCACCGCTACGAGAGCGAAGCCGACTACCGCGCACGCATCCGGGCCGACCTGCAGACCAGCGCCGACCTGCTCCAGCGTGAGCTTGGCGTGCGGCCGCGCGCGATCGTCTGGCCGTATGCCGCCTACAACAGCATCAGCAACGGGATCGCCGAAACGCTTGGCATGACGGTCTCGTTCGATCTGGAAGGCCGTGAGCAGCTGCTGGGCAGCGATCTGCACGGACTGGCGCGCCTGCTGCTGAGCGACAACCCGAGCGTCAACGACCTCGCTTACGAGCTGCGACGCGACGAGAACGTGGCCGGCGTGCGCGCCATGCAGGTCGACCTGGACTACGTCTACGACGCGGACCCGGCGCAGCTGAATCGCAATCTCGACGTGCTGCTGGAGCGCGTCAAGCGGATCGGCCCCACCCATGTGTTCCTGCAGGCCTTCGCCGACCCCGACGGCAACGGCTCCGCGGATGCGCTGTACTTCCCGAACCGCCACCTACCGGTGCGCGCCGACCTGTTCAACCGCGTGGCATGGCAGCTGCGCACGCGCGCAGGCGTCAAGGTGCTGGCGTGGCTGCCGGTGCTGGGTTTCGAGCCAGCCGATCCGGCGCAGCGACGGGCTCTCGCCCTGCCCGAGCGCACGGGCGACGTCTTCCGCCTCGATCCGAGCAATCCGCGCGCCCGCGCGATGATCAGCGACATCTACGAGGACCTCGCGATCGCGAGCTACTTCGAGGGCTTGCTGTTCCACGATGACGCCTATCTGCGCGACGACGAAGTGCCTGCGGTCGGCGATGCCGACGCGCGCGCGCAGCTGCTGGTGGACTTCACCCTCGAGCTGAAGCGCTCCGCCGAGCGCTGGCGCCCCAAGCTGCTCACCGTACGCAACCTTTATGCGCGCACGGTGCTGGAACCGGAGAGCCAGCAATGGTTCGGTCAGCGCCTGGACACGTTCCTCACCGCCTATGACTACACCGCCCTGATGGCCATGCCGTGGATGGAAGGCGAACATCGCCGTCCCGCCGCCTGGA
Organism: Pseudoxanthomonas sp. G3; assembly: GCF_057654715.1. Lineage (NCBI taxonomy): Bacteria > Pseudomonadati > Pseudomonadota > Gammaproteobacteria > Lysobacterales > Lysobacteraceae > Pseudoxanthomonas > Pseudoxanthomonas sp. G3. Next base: position 1,676,672 of record NZ_CM172805.1, on the reverse strand, counting down.
TGCGCGAACTGGCCGACGCCGTGCGCACGCACGATCCCTCGTTCAACAAGACCCTGTTCGAACTGCAGACGCGCGATTGGCGGACCAACACGCCGATTCAGGGCGAGAAGCTGCAGGCCCTGGTCCGCCAGTTGCAGGCGGACGGCGTGCGCCACCTCGGCTGGTACCCGGACGACTTCATCGGCGACCACCCGCGCCTGCCCGACGTGCGCGGCAGCCTGTCGGCGCGCAGCTTCCCGTACGAGGAACGATGATGGGCACGTACCTCGAGACGCTGTTCCAGTTCGCGTTCCTGTATCCGATCGTGATGTCCTTCTTCTGGATGTCCGGTGGGCTCTATTACTACTTCCGCCGCGAACGGCACGCGCGTCCGCGCAACGATCCGCCGCCGATGGCGGTGATGCCGTTCGCCACGCTGCTGATTCCCTGCCACAACGAGGGCGACAACGTCGAGGACACGATCGGCGGCGCGCTCGCGCAGCAGTATCCGGACTTCGAGGTGATCGCCATCAACGACGGCAGCCGCGACGACACCGGCGACCGGCTGAACGCCCTGGCGGCAAAGCACCCGCGCCTGCGCGTGATCCACCTGGACCGCAACCTCGGCAAGGCGAATGCGCTGCGCATGGGGGCCCTGGCCGCGCGCAGCGAATACCTCGTCTGCATCGACGGCGACGCGCTGCTGGACGAATACGCCACCCATTGGATGATCTGGCACCTGACATCCGGCCCCCGCGTGGGCGCAGTGACCGGCAATCCACGCATCCGCAACCGCTCCACGCTGCTCGGCCGCCTGCAGGTCGGCGAGTTTTCGTCGATCATCGGCATGATCAAGCGCGCGCAACGCGTCTACGGCCGGATCTTCACCGTGTCGGGCGTGATCAGCGGCTTCCGCCGCACTGCCCTGCACCGCATCGGCTATTGGGCCGACGACATGGTGACCGAGGACATCGACATCAGCTGGCGCTTGCAGCTCGACCATTGGGATATCCGCTACGAGCCCAATGCGCTGTGCTTTATCCTGATGCCGGAGACCCTCAAGGGCTTGTGGCGCCAACGCCTGCGCTGGGCGCAAGGCGGCGTCGAAGTCCTGATCCGCCACAGCGTAGACATGTTCACCTGGCGCAAGCGCCGGATGTGGGCGGTGCTGGTCGAATACCTGCTCAGCGTGGTCTGGGCCTACACGATGCTGCTCATCATCGTGCTCTGGGCGCTGGGCAAGTTCGTGCCGATGCCGCCCGGCCTCTACGTGCAAACCCTGCTGCCATCCTGGCACGGCGTGATTCTGGCCCTGATCTGCATGCTGCAGTTCGCCAGCAGCATCGTCATCGACCGCCGCTACGAAACGGCCGTCGGCCGCAACTATTTCTGGATGATCTGGTACCCGATGGCGTACTGGATGCTGAGCTTGTTCACCACCGTCGTGGCGGTGCCGAAGACGCTGATGCGTCGCCGGCGCGGACGCGCCACATGGGTCAGCCCTGACCGGGGGATACGATGAAATTCGATTCGCGCTTGATCCGCAAACCCATGAAGCAGCCGCGCCTGCAACGCGCGGCATGGGGTTTCGTCACCCTGGGCTTCTGGATGATGTATGTCTACCTGTGGACGCCGCTGGTCACCCTGGTGCTCTGGCTGCTGGGCGTCCGCACGGCGTTCTTCGAACTCTATGTGCGCGAGCACACGATCGAGCCGTTCCTGCTGTTCACCCTGCCTGTGCTCGCGGTGGCATGCGCGCTGCTGCTGATCGCGTGGGCCGAGTACAACCGGTTCCGGTTCGGGCGTGCGGATCGGCGCAGCCAACCGCGCAGCGCGACCTTGCCCGAAGTCGCCAACGCCCTCGGCGCTCCGCCCGCGGTCGCGCGCGCCCTCGTGCATGGCAAGGTGACCCTGCTGCACATGGGCGATGACGCCCGCCCGCAAGGTTTTACGGCGCTGTCCGAGCCCGCCTGACGCCTACGATCAGCGCAGGTCCGGGTGTCTGACCTGGCCCTCGCCGCGGACGACGAAACGCTCCACCGTCAGCGCCTCCAGCCCCATCGGACCGTAAGAATGCAGGCGGGTCGTGGAGATGCCGATCTCGGCACCCAGGCCCAGCTCGCCGCCGTCCGAGAAACGGGAAGACGCATTCACCATGACCACGGCGGAACGCAGGGCGTGGATGAAGGCTTCCGCGTGCGCCGGGGTGCGGGTCACGATCACCTCGGTGTGGTCGGACGTGTGCTTGCGCACATGGGCAATCGCGGCGTCCAGGTCGTCGACGACGCCGATAGCGAGCACCAGGTCGAGAAACTCGGCAGCGAAGTCGTCTTCGGTCGCTGCGGCGGCATCGGGCACCCATGCCCTGCCGGCTTCGTCGATGCGCACTTCCACGCCACGCGCGCGCAAGGCTTCCACCGCACGCGGCAGGAACGTCGGTGCGATGTCGCGATGGACCAGTAGCGTTTCCAGCGCGTTGCAGGCGGACGGACGCGACACCTTGCCGTCCAACAGCAGGCCCAGCGCGACATCCTCGTCCGCATCGGCGTCGACGTACTGGTGGCACACGCCCTTGTAGTGCTTGATGACCGGCACGCGCGCATGCTCGGCGACGAAGCGGATCAGGCCCTCGCCACCACGCGGGATCACCAGGTCGATGATGTCGCTGAGCTGGATCAGTTCGAGGATGGTCTCGCGGCGCAGGTCTTCCACCAGGGTCAGCACGGCCTCGGGCAATCCGGCCTGGCGCAGGGCGCGACGCAATGCACCCGCGATGGCGGTATTGGAATGGATGGCCTCGCCCCCCCCGCGCAGGATCGCCGCGTTGCCCGCCTTCAGGCACAGCGCGGCGGCGTCCGCCGTCACGTTGGGCCGCGCCTCGTAGATCATCGCGATCACGCCCAGCGGCACGCGCACGCGCTCCACGTGGATGCCATTGGGCCGGTCGTAGGCACGGGTAACCTGCCCGACCGGATCCGGGAGTTCGGCGACCTCGCGCACGGCGGCCGCAATGCCCTGCAGCCGCCTGGCGTCCAGGCGCAGGCGATCGAGCATGGCCCTGCCGATGCCCTTTTCCTCCGCCGCCGCGATGTCGCGTGCGTTGGCCGCCAGGATGCCGGCCTCGTCGGCGAGCAACGCATCTGCCATGGCACGCAACAGCGTGTTCTTCGCGTCGGTCGCCAGTGTGGCGATGGCGTTCGCAGCGTCGCGGCACTGCAGGGCTTGCTGGGTGATCGCGCCAGTCATGCGGACTCCGGGGAGGCGTCAGAGAAGGACCAGATCGTCGCGATGCACGACGTTCTCGCCGTAGGTATAGCCGAGGATGCTTTCGATGTCGCGCGAGTGGCGCCGCGCGATGCGGCGGATGTCCACTGCCGAGTACTGGCTCACGCCACGCGCCACGGGGCGGTCGCCCTCACTGTCGCGCAGCACCACCTCGACCATGTCGCCACGGCGGAAATCGCCTTCGGCCGTGGTCACGCCACCCGGCAGCAAGGACGCGCCCTTCCCGGCCATCGCGTCGGCGGCGCCAGTGTCGACGATGATCGCGCCCGCCTCGACCGGCACGTTGCGCAACCAGTACTTGCGTGCGGCAAGGCGGTTCTGCGCTGGCCGGAATCGAGTGCCGACCAGGCCACCCCGCGCGAGCGCCGACACCGTGCTCGCCTGGGTACCGTTGAACAACAGGGTCTCGATGCCCGCTGCGGCCGCCTTGGCCGCCGCCTCCAGCTTGGTGTGCATGCCACCCGTGCCGACGCCGCTGCCCGCACCGCCGGCCATCGCGTAGAACGCGGGGGTCAGCGCTTCGACGTCCTGGATCGGCTGCGCATCGGCGTACGTGCGCGGGTTGGCGGTATAGAAGCCGTCGATGTCGGTAGCGATGAACAACGCATCGGCATCGATGAGCGCGGCAACAACGGCCGCCAGGTTGTCGTTGTCGCCCAGCTTGAGCTCGTCGACCGATACGGTGTCGTTCTCGTTCACCACCGGCATCGCGCCGAGCGACAACAGTTCCTGCAAGGTTGCACGCGCATTGAGGTAACGCCGGCGGTTGCGCAGGTCGTCATGGGTCAACAGCACCTGCGCGACCGGCCGATCGAAGAAGCGCTGCCACAGCGCGATCAACTGGGCCTGGCCCAACGCCGCCAGTGCCTGGCGTTCGGCCATCGCCGTGCCTGCCTGCGGCTTCCTATGCAACAAGCCGCGCCCGGCAGCCACCGCGCCGGACGAGACGATCACCACTTCCTTGCCTGCCGCGATGCTGGAAGAGACGAACTGCGCCAGATTCAGTGCATGGCGCGGCGTCAGTCCCTCGTCGCCGCCGGCCAGCAGGCTGCTGCCGACTTTCAACACGGCGCGGCGCCACACCGGCAGCGGTTGTTCTTCGAACGCGAGCGGCGCGGCGTGGGTCATGGGATCAACTCAGCGGGTGTTCCATTCGTAGACAGTAAGGTCGGACGTGCCCCGGGTCGCGAGCGGATCGCGCGCGGCGATTGCACGGGCCTGCTCCAGCGAGTCGACGTTGACGAGCACGTACGCGCCGCCGGTCTTGTCGCTGAAACCCCCGGTCATCTCCAGGTGTCCGCTGGCACGCAGTTCGTCGAGGAAAGCCAGGTGTGGGGCGACCACGCCCTCGTCGAACGTGGGCCGGCGCATCGCCATGACGAGGTAGCGCTTCATAGGGCGTCCCAACGCGCGGCCAGCACCTCCAGACGCAGGTCGGCGCCCGCGCCCGGCGATACCCGCGCCGCCAGGCTGCCCTCGGGAGTGCGGCCCTGGCCCGCGCTGTCTGCGGATGCCGCAGCGGCCTTGTAGGCTTCGCGGAACGGCACGCCGGCCACGGCCGCTTCCACGGCCACGTCCGTGGCGTACATGCCCGAATCGATCGCCGCACGCAGGCGGTCTTCGCGCCACTCCAGGTTCGCGAGCAGCGCGGGCAGCAGTTCGAGCGCCGGCAGGCCGCGGCCGAAACCATGAAAGATCGCGCCCTTGCTGGCCTGCAAATCGCGGTGGTAGCCGGACGGCAGCGACAGCAGCTGTTCGATCTCCATCCGCGCCGCCGCGACGCTGGCGTGGGTGGCGCGCATCAACTCGATGACGTCGGGGTTGCGCTTGTTCGGCATGATGGAACTGCCCGTGGTGTACTGCGCGGGCAACGCGACGAAGCCGAATTCGGCGCTGGTGAACAGCGACAGATCCCAGGCGATGCGACGCAGGTCCAGGGTCGCGCCACCGAGCGCTTCGAGTGCGGCCAGCTCGAATTTGCCGCGCGAGAGTTGCGCATAGATCGGGCTGACCTGCATGCGCGCGAAACCGAGTGCGGCGGTCGTGTGTTCGCGGTCCAGCTTGAGGTTGACGCCGTATCCGGCGGCCGTGCCCAGCGGATTGGCGTCCACCAGCTTCAGCGTGTCGCGGGCGCGCACCGTGTTGTCGATGAAGGCTTCCGCCCAGCCTGCCCACCACATGCCGGCGGACGACACCACGGCGCGCTGGATGTGCGTATAGCCGGGGATCGGCAGGTCGCGCTCGGCATGCGCGCGATCCAGCGCGATCTTGGCCACTTCGCGCGAGAGCACGGCCACGCGCGCGAGCTTTTCCTTCAGCCACAACCGGGTGGCGACCAGGATCTGGTCGTTGCGGCTGCGCCCGGTGTGGATCTTGCGCCCGGCATCGCCGAGGCGCTCGGTCAGGCGCGCCTCGATGGCCGAGTGTCCGTCTTCGAAGCGTTCGTCCAGCACGAAATCGCCGCGACGGAAGTCGTCCGCCAGCACTGCCAGTTCGCGCTTCAGGCCGGCGAGCTCGTCGCCCGAGAGGATGCCGATGCGCTGCAGGCCTTCCGCGTGCGCGGTGCTGGCCTGGATGTCGTGCAGGAAGAACTCGCGGTCCAACACCACGTCGTCGCCGGCCAGGAAACGCTGGATTTCCGCATCCACCGCCACGCCGGGCTTCTGCCACAACAGGTCGCTCATGCCGTCGTCTCCTGCGGAATGCTGTCCAATTCGTCGAATCCGAAGGCCAGGTTGAGGTTCTGCATCGCCTGCGTCGCCGCACCCTTGAGCAGGTTGTCGAGCGTCGCGACCACGACCAGGCGCTTGCCGCCGGGGGCCAGGGTGAAGCCACCGATCTCGACGCCGTGCCGGCCGGCGATGCGGCTGACCCAGGGGGCTTCGTCCAGCACGCGGATCAGCGGTTCGTTTGCGTAGCGCTCGCGATAGAGCGCGCGGATGTCGTCGACTTTGGCGGCCTGCTGCAACCAGAGATTGATCGTCATCGTGATGCCGCGGAAGTGCGGGGCCACATGCGGCATGAACTCCACCGGCACGCCCAAGTGACGGCTGACCTCGCGCTCGTGCATGTGGTCGGTGAGCGCATACGGCATCAGGTTGTCGCGCAGCAGCTCGGTATTGTTCTTGTCCGAGGGCGTGGTGCCCGCACCGGAATAGCCGGAGACGCCGAAGCACTGCGGCGGGCCCGCCAGACGACCGAGGAGCGGCGCGATCGCGAGCTGCATCGCGGTGGCGTAGCAGCCCGGGTTGCTGATCCGCGCCTGGCCGGCATAGTCCTGTCGGCTCAATTCCGGCAAACCGTAGTACCAGTGCGGGTCGAAACGGTAGTCCGCTGACAGGTCCACGATGACCGTGTCAGGCGCGCGCGCATCAATCGCTGCCACCAACTCGGCCGCCTTACCGTTAGGCAAAGCCAGAATCACCGCGTCTGCGCCCTTCGCGCCGACCTGCTCATGACTCAGGTTCTCGTAGCGCAGCTCGCCCGAAAATTCTTCGATGTGGTCGCTGACCTTCTGCCCGTCCAGCTCGCGGGAGGACACGAACGCAAGCGTGAGGCGCGGATGGCGGGCGATCAGGCGGATCAGCTCCGCGCCGGTATGGCCGCGGGCGCCGACGATGCCGACGGTCTTCGGGGTACTCATGGGGTGTCCTGTTCGTGCCGGGCGAGTTCCGCCAGCAGGTTGCGTTTCACCGCCGGCCATTCGCCATCGATGATCGAGAAGACGACGGTGTCGCGCGGCGAGCCGTCGGCATGGCGCTTGTGGTTGCGCAGCACGCCGTCCTGCTTCGCCCCGAGCCGCGCGATCGCCGCGCGCGAGCGATGGTTGAACCAGCTGGTCTCGAACACCACGCTGATGCAGCCCAGCGTCTCGAACGCATGCGTGAGCAGCAACAGCTTGGTCTCGGTATTGATGCCGGTGCGCTGCACATCCGGCGCGTACCAGGTATAACCGATGCTGAGCTTGGGTACGTCGGCTTCCAGTCCGTAGAAGCGTGTGCTGCCGACCACGCGATCGTCTGCATCCCGCACCACGAACGGCAGCACGCGACCGTCGGCCTGCGCCGCCAGCACTGCATCGACATAGCCGTCCACGTCCGCTGCCTTCGGCACTTGCGCGAACCACAGTGCCGCAAGTTCATCGCCCGCCAAGGCGGCGCGCAGGCCCTCGATATGGTCGGACGACATCGGCTCGAGGCGTGCATGGCGCCCCACCAGGGTCGGGACGTGCTGCCAAGCAGTAGGGAGTGTGGCGGCCATCTCAGTCCTTCAGCGTGGGCAGGCGAGTGCGGCAATGCACGACGCAGCGCTCGATATCGGCGAAATCCTCGATGCCGTACCAGAACACCTTCCACTTCTCCTGCTTGTAGCAGCCGTCGGACTCGGCGTAGTAGAAGATATTGACCTGGTTGTTGTGGCGCGAGCGCCAGAACAGCTGCGGATTCTCTTCGCGCATCACATGCCACACGGCGCGGCCAAGGCCCTCGCCCTGTGCGTCGTCGAGCACGGCGAACTTGTCCAGGTAAGCGAACCCTTCCTCTTGCGTGAGGATCAGCGCGGTGCGGTAGTTCTCGCTGATGTAGACGCGATAAGGCGTGGTGCGCTCGAAGTAGTCCGGCAACAGCGTGCGTCCGAAACTGGATTCGATCAGCGTCCGCAGGCGCGGCAGGTCCACGCCTTCCCAACCGCCCTCGAAGCGCAATACGCGCTCACCACGGCGCACCAGCGTGCCGGAACCGCGATGGGTGAACAGCTCCTTGGCCAGTTCCGCCGGCTTGGTGATGGACACCGAGGAGGTCAGCGGCAACCGGTCCAGCAGATCCTTGATCTGCTCGATCTTCACCCGCATGCCGCCGTTGATCCATGGCTGCGCCATCAGCTCGTCGTACTCGGTCGACAGGTTGATGGAGTCGATCACCCGCCCTTCCGCGTCCAGCAGACCGCCGGTGCCGGTCAGGAAGATGATCTTGTACGGTTGCAGGACCTGCACCAGCTCGTTGGCGGCGAAGTCGGCATTAATGTTGAGGATCTGCCCGCCGACGGTTTCGCCCATGCTGGCGATCACCGGGATGGAGCCGGCCTTCAGACTCGCTTCGATCGGCGCCTGGTTGATCCGGGTGACGTCGCCGACCAGGCCGTAGGTGGCCTGATCCTTGTACTCCGCCTCGAATACACCCGACACGATCGACGTCGCGCGCGCACCCACCTGCTGCAGCGCCTCGACCAAGGCGAGGTTCTGCTGCAGGAACACCTTGCGCACGATGGCCAGCACTTCGGGCGTCGTCACGCGCAGCCCGTTGACGGTCTGCTTGGTAATGCCCGCCGCCGTCATCTCTTCGTCCAGCTGCGGCCCGGCGCCATGCACGACGATCGGCGTCAGGCCGACTTCCTGCAGGAACGTCAGCGAAGAGGTCAGCGCATCGAGATCGTCGCGCAGCACCGCACCGCCGACCTTGACCACGGCGAAGCGCTTGGCGTCCAGCTGCGAGAAACGCTTGACGTACTGCGAGATCTCCTTTGCGCTGGCCATGCTGGACAGCAACCGGATGATGGTCTGGCGGGTTTGCTTGTTGGATTCCATCGTGTCGTTTCGGTGCGTGTTCGGGGTGCGTGGATCAAGCGAGGATGCGGGCGACGCTGTCGGCGTACTGCTGGAGTTGCGCCAGGGCGACCCACTCATCGGCGGTGTGCGCCTGCGCGATATCGCCCGGGCCATAGACGAAGGCGGTCAGCCCAGCAGCGGAGAACAACGAGGCCTCCGTCCAGAAGTCGACGGCATTGCCGATCGGCAGGCCGAGCTCGTCGGCCAGGTCGCGTGCGGCCAGCCGGCGCTCTTCGGCGCGGGCGACGTCGCCGGACGGCAACGAGGGGCCGCGGAAGGTCTCTTCGTACTCGGCCAGCGCATCGGCACTGGCGAAGCCGCGGAACGTGGCGTGCAGTTCGGCAGGATCCTGCGAGGGCAGCGGACGGAAGCCGAAGCGCACTTCGGCACTCGGCGCGATCATGTTCGCCTTGATGCCGCCTTCCACCCGGCCGATGTTGAAGCGCAGGCCGGTCAACCCGCCGAAACGCAGGTGGTGCTGGGTCTGCACGAAATCCAGCGCCGACGTGCCCCAGCGCATCGCGTTGTGCAGTGCGCTGAGCGTGAGGGCGTTCTCGGCGGACGCGTGCCCGGCCTGGCCCTTGAACGCCATGCGGACGGCGCTGATGCCACGATGCGCGAGCACCGCCTGGCACTGCGTCGGCTCGGCGATGATGGCTTCGCTGAAGCCATGGTCGCGCGCGAGGAAGGCGGCAATGCAGCGCGCGTCGTTCGCTTCCTCGTCCGTCGTGAACAGGAAAGCCGCATCGCCCTGGGTAACCTGCGCCGCCGCCACCAGCGCCGCCGCCGCACCCTTGATGTCGCACGCACCCAGGCCGATGGCGCGGTCGCCCTCGATGCGCAGGGTGTGCGGATCGGCGCTCCACGCGGGCGAAGACGGCACTGTATCCAGGTGCACGTTGAACACGCGCTTGGGCTGCCCGCGCACGGCGAACAGGGTCACCGCGCCGGCGCCGTGGTCGATAACCTCCACCTGGAAGTCCGGCAATTGGGCGCGCAGATAGTCGAAGATGCCGCCGGTGCCGATGTCGCGCGGCGGATTGCGGGTGTCGAACGACACCAGCGCTTCGAGGTGCTTGAGCGTGGTCGCGAGCAAGGTCATGCGGTTTTTGTCTCGGCGTAGATGTCCGGCTTGGACACTTCCATCAGCGTCTGCGGCTTGGCCGGCGCGGCGAAGCCGTACTGCGCGTACAACCCGTGCGCATCGGACGTGGCCAGCATGAAACGGCGCAACCCCTGCAGCTGCGGGTGCGTCATCACCTCGGCGACCAGGGTCTTGCTGTAGCCGCGGCCGCGATGCTCTGGCAACACGAACACGTCGGCCAGGTAGGCGAACGTCGCATAGTCGGACACGACCCGCGCGAACGCGACCTGTCCCACGCCTTCGACGTAACCGCCGAAGCACAGCGAGCCCGCGACCGCACGCGCCACCGTCTCCTCCGGAATGCCCTGGCTCCAGTACGCCTGGGTCGAGAGGAAACGATGGATCAACGGCAGGTCCAGTTCCGCCTTGTCCGTGCTGATGCGCAGGGCACTCATCGGGGCGTTCCGGTCAGCGGTTGATCTCGGCCCACAGGGTCGAGCTCATGCCGAACAGCTTGATGAAGCCTTCGGCTTCCTCCACGCCCCAGTCGGCGGACTGTGCATACGTCGCGCCCTTGGCGTTGAGGATGTGCGGGGACTTGACCGCCACCGCATCGACGCGGCCGCCGCGGGTCTCCAGTACCACCTCGCCGTTGACGGTGGCCTGCGAGGACTGCAGGAACGCCTCCAGGTCGGCCTTCAGCGGATCGTGGTAGAAGCCTTCGTACACCAGCTCGACCCACTTGCGCGCGATCTCGGGCTTGAAGCGGTTCTGCTGCTTGGTCAGCACGGTTTCTTCCAGCGCGCGATGCGCGGCCAGCAGCGACACCAGGCCGGGCGCTTCGAACACGATGCGGCCCTTCAGGCCGATCACCGTGTCGCCGGTGTACACGCCGCGGCCCACGCCGTACGGCGCGAACAAGGCGTTCAACTTCGCCAGCAACGCGGCGCCGCCGATGGCCTGGCCATCCAGGCTGACCGCTTCACCGTTCTTGAAGCCGACCTTGACGCGCAGCGGCTCCACCGGCCACTCGGCGCGCGGCGCGCACCAGCCGCGGGCACCCTCGCCCGGCGCTTCCCATTTGTCGATCTCGCCGCCGGACATGGTCAGGCCCAGCAGGTTCTCGTTGATGGTGTAGCTCTTCTGCTTGGCGCGCACGCCGAAGCCGCGTTCTTCCAGGTAGGCCTGCTCGTAGGCGCGGGTCTGCGTGTGTTCCTTCTGGATCTCGCGGATCGGCGCCACGATGCGGTAGTCGCCGCTGGCCTTCACGGCGAGGTCGAAGCGCACCTGGTCGTTGCCCATGCCGGTGCAACCATGCGCGATCGCGTTCGTGCCCAGCTCGGCCGCGCGCTTCAGCGCGGCGTCGACGATCAGATAGCGGTCGGACACCAGCAGCGGGTACTGGCCCTGGTAGCCCTCGCCCGCCCACACGAACGGCTTGACGAAGCCGTCCCAGATCGCAGGACCGCCATTGACGGTGACGTGGCTGGCCACGCCCAGGTCAGCGGCGCGCTGTTCGATGTAGGCGCGTTCTTCGGCATCCACGCCGCCGGTGTCGGCGAACACGGTGTGCACGTTCCAGCCGCGTTCCTTCAGATAGGGCACGCAGAAGCTGGTGTCGAGGCCGCCGGAGAAGGCGAGGACGATGTCGCGGCTTTCAGCCGCGGGATTGGGGATTCGGGATTCGGGATTCGTAGAAGTGCTTTGCTGCGACATGGGGGTATCTCTGTGAGGTAAAGATCTGGTCGAACTTCGGATGCGCTTTTGCGAATCCCTAATGCCGAATCCCTAATCCCGGCCGCCCACCAGGGCGGCCATGATCGCCTTCTGCACGTGCAGGCGGTTCTCGGCTTCGTCGATGGCGATGCACTGCGGCGAGTCCATCACGCCGTCGGTGGCCTTCACGTTGCGGCGCAGCGGCAGGCAGTGGCTGAAGACGCCGTTGTTGGTGAGCGCCATCTTGGCTTCGTCGACGATGAAGTGCTTGTACTGGTCGCGGATCGGCTTCTCGGGTTCCCAGTTCCCGAAGAACGGCAGCGCCCCCCAGCTCTTGGCGTAGACGACGTCGGCACCGCGGTAGGCGCTCTCGATGTCGTGGCTGACGCGCAGCGAACCGCCGCTTTCGGCGACGTTCTGCTCGGCCCAGCCCATGTAGCGCTCATCGAGCACATAGTCCGGGGTCGGACACAGCAGGGTCACATCCATGCCCAGACGGGTCGCGATGGTCAGCGCGGAGTTGGCGACCGCGGTGTTCAGCGGCTTGGGGTGGTAGGTCCAGGTAAGCACGTATTTCTTGCCGCGCAGATCGGACGTGCCGAAATGTTCCTGCAGCGCCAGCGCGTGCGCCAGTTCCTGGCAGGGATGGGTGATCGTCTCCATGTTGATCACCGGTACCGGCGAGTACTTGGCGAAGGACTTCAGGACAATGTCCTCACGGTCGTAGGCCCAGTCGACGAACTTCGGGAACGCACGCACGCCGATCAGGTCCACGTAGCGGCCGAGCACCTTGGCCACCTCGGCGATGTGCTCTTCGGTGTCGCCGTCCATCACCGTGCCCAGGTTGAACTCGATGGGCCATGCGTCCTTGCCCGGCTGCAGCACCACCGCATGACCACCCAGCTGGAACGCGCCCAGTTCGAAGCTGGTGCGGGTGCGCATGGACGGATTGAAGAACACCAGCGCGATCGACTTGCCCTTCAGCGCATCGCCCAGCTTGTGCTGCTTGTAGAGGGCGGCCTGCGTGAGCAAGGCGTCCAGTTCGCTGCGGCTCCAGTCCTGCGTGTTCAAGAAGTGCTTCATTACGGCATCCTGGTTTCGGGAATGTGGCATTGCGGGGATCAGAAACGAAAAAACCCAGCCTCTGGCTGGGTTTCCGGTGAACAAGCGACGACGTCCGGGGTACCCAGCTAGTGGCAGGATTCCGGTCGACGGGCACGCGACGTCATGCTCGAGGCCTGGGAGGCCGCGCTGGCTGCATGGGCGTGTGCGTTCATCTTCATGGGCGCGAATGCTCGCATGTGCTGCGGCGCAGCGCAAGGCTACGTTGGTCGGAGCCGCAGTCAGGGCGTGCTGGCGGCTGGCTGCATCGGGGTGACGTAGGGCACCACGGAGACTCGGATCCGAAGACGGTTGCCGGGATCCTCGGCAAGGCGGGAGCGATACTTCACGCCTTTGTAGATGTAGTCCACGTCATAGGCGATGGGGCGCTGGAACTCCCGTTCCACCGGCACCACCCGGCAGTTGGTGCGGACCGTCGTGGTCGGCGCAGCCACCGGCGGCGACGCCGCCTGCTCGCCACCGCCGAACCAACCCTTCACCGAACTGACCACCTTCGACCAGCGGCTCTCGTCCTGGGTGACGGGTTCGGGTTTGGGCGCGGGGACTTCGTCGCACCGCTGCTCGGTACGGGTCGCCCGCAGGGTCTGGTACACCGGCTCCACGCTCAGCACCTGTGCGTAGTCCAGCCGCACGTTCTCCGTCGGGATCACCCGCTCCTGCGCCATGGCGGGCGCGCAGGCGAGCAAGCAGGACAGGAGAAGGACGGCGCGGAAGCGGTGCATGTGGCCTGTAAGTGGTATCCCGGTGTCACAGTGTAGGCGTCGCGCCTTGAGTGGGGCTGAATATCGGACATCGAACGCGACCAAGTGCCCGCCGCGGACGCAAAAGGTAGAATCGGTCGGGTATCCCCTGCCCCACGCCCATGACCCTGCGCCTGCACAACAACCTGACGCGCCGGGTCGAGCCGTTCGCGCCGCTCGATCCCGCTTGCCCCACGATGTACGTCTGCGGGCCCACCGTCTACAACTACGTCCATATCGGCAACGCGCGTGGCCCCGTGGTGTTCGGCGTGCTGGCCGCCCTGCTGCGGCGCCGCTACGGCCAGCTGCGCTACGCGCGCAACATCACCGACGTGGACGACAAGATCAACGCCGCCGCCAAGGAACTGGGCGTGGCGATCTCGGCCATCACCGACCGCTACGCCGCGGCCTACCGCGAGGACATGGCCGGGCTTGGCGTGACAGGCGAATTCGCTCCGGACATCGAGCCGGCGGCGACCGCTCATATCCCGCACATCATCGCGATGATCGAGCAGCTGATCGCCGGCGGGCACGCCTATGCGGCCCAAGGTCATGTGCTGTTTGCGGTAGGCAGCTTTGCCGAGTACGGCAAGCTCTCGCGTCGCGATCCGGAAGAAATGCTGGCCGGCGCCCGCGTCGAGGTGGCACCGTACAAGCGCGACCCGGGCGATTTCGTGCTGTGGAAGCCCTCCACGCCGGACCTGCCGGGCTGGGACTCGCCCTGGGGCGTCGGCCGACCCGGCTGGCATATCGAATGCTCGGCGATGGCCGCCGCGCACCTCGGCGAGACCATCGACATCCACGCCGGCGGCGTGGACCTGCAGTTCCCGCACCACGAGAACGAAGTGGCGCAGAGCGAATGCGCGCATAAGCACGCCGATGGCTCGCACAAGACGTTCGCGCGCTTCTGGCTGCACAACGGCATGCTGAATTTCGGCGGTGCCAAGATGAGCAAGTCGCTGGGCAATATCGAGAAAGTGAACGACCTGCTGCAGCAGCATCCGCCGGAAGCGCTCCGCTACGCCCTGCTCTCGGCGCACTACCGGCAGCCGCTGGACTGGTCGGAGGCGCTGGTGGAGCAATCGAAGAACACGCTGGATCGGCTGTACGGCACCTTGCGCGACCTGGACGTTGTGGAGGCTGTCGCGGTGACGCCGCAGGTCATCGAGAACGCACTCGACGATGATCTGAATACGCCGCAGGCGCTGGCCGAGATCGCGCGCATCGCATCCGAGGCACGCAAGGCGTTCGGCGACGCGGAGAAACAGCGCCTGAAAAGCGAGCTGCTCGGCGCCGGTCGCGTGCTCGGCCTGTTGCAGCAGGATCCCGCCGAATGGTTCGGCCGTGGCACCTCGTCCGCTGACGACGCGCGCATCCAGGCGCTGATCGACGAACGCGCGGCGGCGAAGCAGTCGCGCGACTTCGCCCGTTCCGACGCAATCCGTGATCAGCTGGCGGCCGAGGGCATCCTGCTGGAAGACACGCCGCAGGGCGTGCGCTGGAAGCGGGCCTGATCCATCCCCATCAGGGAGCCGGCGACGCCGCGCTCCCGGAATTCCCATGACCGACACGATCTTCCCGCTCGAACCGACCGCCGCCGATGCGCAAGCGGCCATCAAGGACGAATTCGCCTTCTTCAGCGATTGGTCCGAACGCTACCAGTACCTGATCGACCTGGGCCGCAAGCTGCCGCCGTTCCCGGACGATTGGAAGCGCGAGGAGCATCGCCTGCTCGGCTGCCAGTCGATGGTCTGGATCGTGCCCCAGGGCGATGCCGCGAAGCTGGATTTCCACGCCGTCAGCGACTCAGCGATCGTCTCGGGCCTGATCTTCCTGGCTCTGCGCGTCTATTCGGGACGATCGGCCGCCGAGATCCTGGAAACCACGCCGGACTACATCGCCGACATCGGCCTGGCCAAGCACCTCTCGCCTACCCGCAGCAACGGCCTGGCCTCACTGCTGGCCTTCATCCGCGAGACGGCCGCACACGCGAAGTGAGCGACGGCCGGGCCCCTTCCGCCTTCTCGCTGCTGCGCAACCGCGGCTATGCGGCGGTATTGGCGTACCGCATCTGCGCGCTGCTGTCGTACCAGATCGTCGCGGTCACGGTCGGCTGGCATATTTACGAACTGACCCGCGACACCTTCTCGCTGGGCTTGGTGGGCCTGGCTGAAGTGCTGCCGTTCTTCTGCGTGGCGCCGTTCGCGGGCTATCTGGTCGACCACCTGCCGCGGCGCCGCGTCGGCATGGTGGCATGCGCGGCACTGGCGACGACCGCGGTGATCCTGGTGGCGGTGTCCGCCGGCTGGCTGCCTTTCCGCGGGACCTGGCCGATCTACGCTGCGATCGCGCTGACGGGCATGGCGCGCTCGTTCCTCAGTCCCGTCTACAACGCGCTGTTCGCCAAGGTACTGCCACGCGAGGATTTCGTGCGCGCAGCCGGTCTGGGCAGTGTGATCTTCCAGGCCGCACTGGTCACCGGGCCGGCGCTGGGCGGCGTGCTGGTGGGATTCGGCGGCAAGACGCTTTCGTATGCGATCGCCGTGGTGTTCGCCCTGCTGGCCGCGAGCGTGCTGGCCCGGCTGAAGGTGGAAGAGCCCGGTCCTCCGGCCGTGAGCCTGCCCGTGTTCGCGAGCATCGCGCAGGGCGCGCGATTCGTCTGGAACAACCAGATCATGCTCGGCGCGATGGCGCTGGACATGTTCTCGGTACTGCTCGGCGGCGTGGTGGCGATGCTGCCGGCGTTCATCCACGACATCCTGCATTACGGCCCGGAGGGCCTGGGCATCCTCCGCGGGATGCCGGCGGCGGGCTCGGTCTGCGTCGGCCTCTGGCTGGCGCGCCACCCGCTTCAGAAGCACGCCGGTCGTGTGCTGCTGTTCGCGGTGATGGGCTTCGGCCTGAGCGTGATCGCGTTCGGCCTGTCGCGGAGCTTCTGGCTGTCGGCGGCCATCCTGCTGTTCTACGGCATGTGCGATGGCGTGTCGGTGGTGGTGCGCTCGACCATCCTGCAGCTGTCCACGCCGGACGAGATGCGTGGGCGCGTGTCATCGATCAATGGCATCTTCGTCAGCTCGTCGAACGAGCTGGGCGCGTTCTACGCCGGGACGATGGCCAAACTGCTCGGCCTGGTGCCTGCCGTCATCATCGGGGGCTTCGCCATCCTCTCCGTCGCTGGTATCACCGCCTGGACGGCGCCGCGACTGCGGCGACTGGACCTGCGCGAACTGCAATAGCCGGCACGCCGCAGCCCCGCAAAGAAAAACCCCGCCGAGGCGGGGTTCTTCATGTGCGGAACCGGCAGGACTCAGTCGCCCTGCTGCTTCTGCAGGTGCTCCCAGCGCTCCTGGGCATCGATGGTGCGCTCGGCCGTCAGGCGCGCCTCAAGGCGATCCAGGCCGATCTCTTCGCCGGTGTCGACGCAGTAGCCGTAGTCGCCGCCTTCCAGGCGCTTGAGCGTGCTGTCGATCTTGCCGATCAGCTTGCGGTAGCGGTCGCGGGTGCGCAGCTCCAGGGAGTTCTCGGTCTCGCGGGTCGCACGCTCGGCTTCGTCGCCGATGTCGCGGACTTCGTCCTTGAGGTTCTCGATGGTCTGCTTGGACTCCTCGACCAGATCAGCGCGCCACTGCAACAGGCGCTGGCGGAAGTACTCGAGCTGCAACGGGCTCATGTACTCCTCTTCGGGCGAGGGCTTGTAACCGGTCGGCACGATCGGACGGCCGGTGGCTTCGTCGGTCTTGTAGGGCACTTCTTTCACCTTGCCGCGCACGACCGGCGCCGCAGGCTTGGCGGCCACGGCCACCGCGACCTTGCCCACGGGGCGAGGGGTGACGGCGGGACGTGCGCTCACGGGAACTGCAGCGGGGGTCGGGGCTTTGGCGGGTTTGCTATTGGATTTCGGGACTGGCACAGGCTTCGGGGGGGACGGAACCTTGGCGGCGGGGGCCGGAGCCGGGGCGGCTGCCTTGGGGGCAGGCGCCGGGGCGGGAGACTTGGTCGCTGCCGCGGTGGGGGCGGACTTTGCCGGAGCCGGCTTGGCGGCGGGCTTCGGTGCAGGCTTGGCGGGAGCGGGCTTCGTGGCCTTAGCCGGCGCCTTCACGGGCGCTGCCTTGGCCGCGGGCGCCTTGAGGGCCGGTGCGGGCTTCTTGGCGACTGCGGGCTTGACCGTTTGCTTGACCGGTGCGGCCTTCTTCGCCACCGGCTTGGCAGCCGGCTTCTTCACCGGCGCCGCCTTCTGGGCGACGGGTTTCTTGGCGACGGGCTTGGCGGCCGCTTTCTTCGTCACCGGCTTGGGGGCCGGCTTCTTGGCGACAGCCTTCTTGGCGACAGCCTTCTTGGCGACGGTCTGAGCGGGTTTCTTGGCGGCCTTGGCGGCCTTCTTCGCAGGTTTCTTTGCAGCCACGAACAGCGCTTCCTTGTTCTTCCCGAGCATCGGGAAAGCGCGCTTTTATAGCCTACCCGGGAGGCAGCGGCAACCCGACGGGGTATCATCGGACGCATGCTCTCCCGCCTGCTCATCCTTTTGCTGAAGGGCTACAAGCGCTTCATCAGCCCTATGCTAGGGCCGCGCTGCCGCTTCGTGCCCTCCTGTTCGGAGTACGCCATGGAGGCGATCGGCCGGTTCGGACCAGTGAAGGGCGGCTGGCTGGCGATGCTGCGGATCGCCCGCTGCCACCCGCTGCACCCCGGCGGCCATGATCCTGTACCGTCCGCGTGCGGCCACGCGCACCCCTCTTCCCCCCGCTCCTCCAGGAACTCCTGATGCCCGCCACCGTCATCGTCAACGCCCGCCTGGTCAACGAAGGTCGCGTCACCGAGGGTGACCTGCGCATCGAAAACGGCCGCATCGCCCGCATTGCCGCCGAGATCCGTCCCCAGGGCGAGGACACCGTGATCGACGCCGCCGGCCGCCTGCTGCTGCCGGGGATGATCGACGACCAGGTGCATTTCCGTGAGCCCGGCATGCCCCACAAGGGCGACATGGCCACCGAATCGGCAGCGGCCGTGGCCGGTGGCCTGACCACGTTCATGGACATGCCCAACACCAGCCCGCCGACGCTGGATGCCGCGGCGCTGGAGGACAAGTACCAGCGTGCGAAGGGCCGGGCCTGGGGCAACTACGGTTTCTACTTGGGCGCCAGCAACGACAACCTGGAAGCGATCCGCACGCTGGACCCCAAGACTGCGCCGGGCATCAAGGTGTTCATGGGCGCCTCCACCGGCAATATGCTGGTCGACAATCCGGACACGCTGGACGCGATCTTCCGCGAGGCGCCCACACCGATCATCACCCACTGCGAAGACACGCCGACCATCGACGCCAACCTTGCCGCGTTCCAGGCCAAGTACGGCGACGCGTTGAACGCGGAACACCACCCGGACATCCGCAGCCGCGAGGCCTGCATAAAGTCCACGCGATTGGCGATGTCGCTGGCGCGCAAGCACGGCACCCGGCTGCACGTGCTGCACATCTCCACCGCCGACGAGCTGGCGCTGTTCACGCCCGGCCCGCTGGTGCACCCGGACGGCGCGCGCAAGCGCATCACCGCAGAGACCTGCATCCACTTCCTGCGCTTCGACCGCGCGGACTACGCCGCGCTGGGCAACCTGATCAAGTGCAATCCCGCCATCAAGGACGCCAGCGACCGCGAGGCGTTGATCAAGGCCCTGGTGGACGACGTGATCGACGTGCTCGCCACCGACCATGCGCCGCATACGCTGGAAGAGAAGGAAAAGCCCTACGTGCAGGCGCCGTCCGGCCTGCCGCTGGTGCAGTACGCGCTGGTCGCCGCATTGGAGCTGGTGCACGAGAAGCGCATGGACGTCACCCGCGTGGTGCAGAAGTTCGCCCACGCGCCGGCGCAGTTGTTCGACGTGAAGGAGCGCGGTTACCTGCGCGAAGGCTATTTCGCGGACCTGGTCCTGATCGATGACGAGCCCTTCACGGTGAAGCGCGAGGACGTGCTGTCCAAGGTGGGCTGGTCGCCGTTCGAGGGCCGCACCTTCCGCTCGCGGATCGGCGCCACCTGGGTCAACGGCCGCATGGTCTGGAACGGCGAACACCTCGTGGGCACGCCGAACGGCCAGCGTCTGGAGTTCGAACGTTGAAGACGGCGGTCGCGGCGCTGCTCGCCGCGATCTGCATGGGCGGTTCGGCGCGCGTGGTGGCGCAGGACGTCTCGGTCGCGCCGGCGACCGACGAACGCGTGATCTTCCCTACAAGCGTGTCCCAAGGAGCCCTGGTCTTCGGCAAGGTGCCGCCCGGCAGTCAGGTTGACTACCGGGGACGGATCCTGCGCACAACGGCCTACGGTACGGTGGTATTCGGCGTGGGCCGCGACGAAACCGGGCCGCTCTTGGTGCAGGTGACTTCGCCGTCCGGCCGCAGCGAGTCGGCCACGGTCCATGTGACGCCGCGCGACTGGCCCGTCGAGCACGTCAACGGCGTGCCACCCAAAGCGGTCAATCCACCGCCCGAGATCGCCGCGCGCGTCGAGCGCGAACAGGCGCTGGTGACCGCCGCGCGCCTGCGCGACGACGAGCGCACCGATTTCGCCTAACCCTTCCAGTGGCCAGTGCAGGGCCGCATCAGTGGACGCTTCGACAATGCGCGCGTCTACAACGGGCAGCCCGGCGCCGGTCATTCCGGGATGGACATCGCCGCGCCGACCGGCACGCCGGTGAAGGCACCGGCAGGTGACGTGGTGACGTTCGCCGCGCCGGACCTCTACCTCACGGGAGGCACGGTGCTGCTCGACCAAGGGTATGGCATCAGCTCGAACTTCCTGCACCTGTCGCGCATCGACGTGAAGGTGGGCGACCGCATCGAGCCCGGACAGGTGATCGGCGCCGTCGGCGCCACCGGCCGCGCGACGGGGCCGCATCTGCATTGGGGGATGAACTGGTTCGATACCCGCATCGACCCGCTGCTGGTGCTCGAACGCGGGAAGTGACCCACCCTGCTGTCGTGGGAGCGACGTAAGTCGCGAAGCTTTGCTTTGAGAGCGATCGCGACTTACGTCGCTCCCACATCCGGCAACCGAGGCCTCAGTCGTTGCTGCCGCTGACGCGGGCGACCGCGTCGTGCGGGTGTAGGCTCTCGTAGTGCGCCACGGTGGCGTCGTAACGGGCGATGCGCGGATCGCCGGCGAGCACGGAAGCGACGCGACGGGCCGCGTCTTCGCAGAACATCAGGTTTTCGGCGTTGAGGCGGGCGAAGGCCTGCTCGTCCACGCGCTTGACGGCCGTCTGCACCGGAGTGGCCAGCGCGGCCTCAAGCGCATCCACCAAGGCCACCAGCGGAAGTTCGTCGAACTGCGGACGCAGTTCGACGCGCACGCTGGCACGGCTGCGCTGCGCATGCGGCGTGGCGGCCAGGCCGCGCTCGGAGGCGAGCCAGTCATGCACCACGTTTACCGACAGCGGGCGCGCGGCGGCGAAATCTTCGGCGAAGCGCTCCGCGTTGGCCTGGCGCGACAGCGCGGCCGACGCCGGGCAGGTGCTGGAATACTCGACGGCGAACGACAGCGCCAGCACGAGATGGCCATCGGCAAGGGTGGCTTCGATCTCGACCGGATAGCGCTTCCAGCCCGCGTAATCGCTCTCCAGCGCCTTGCGCTGAAGCAGGGCTTCGTAGCGGATGCGCAGGCGCGCCTGCGTCGCCAGGCCCGCTTGGGACTCGACGCTGGTCTGCAGCAGGTGGCGC
This sequence comes from Pseudoxanthomonas sp. G3, assembly GCF_057654715.1. NCBI lineage: Bacteria > Pseudomonadati > Pseudomonadota > Gammaproteobacteria > Lysobacterales > Lysobacteraceae > Pseudoxanthomonas > Pseudoxanthomonas sp. G3. The sequence goes on along the minus strand of NZ_CM172805.1, from coordinate 1,655,439 downwards.
AGCCCTGCGGGGGTGATGGCCTCACGCGCCAGGCCGTCCTGCAGTTCTAGGTAGAGCCGGGACATGTGGATACCGCGTGCATCCGCATTGGCCAGGTTCACCGACAGGTCGATGCTGGCGGCGACCTGCAGTTGCCCGCCCTGCCCGTCCGGAATGCGGACCGGCAAGGCGATGTTCTCCATGCCCACCCAGTCCAGCGGACGCGCCAGCGGCACGCGCTGGTGGGCGACGTCAGGCAGGTCGGCGCGGGGCGCTACGGGGAGCGAGGAGGTCATCGTCATGCACGGGGGAGTGGGTGCCGCGCATTGTACCCCCAGCCCTGAATCGCCAGATGAAACAGTCCGTTACGACACCTTCCGCAGGCTATCGCGGCGATAGGCTGCGCGTTCAGTCGCCGCGCGCGGCACGCCAGCCGGTGAACAGCAGCGCCGCTCGCGACGGCAGCGGCGCGGGTTCGCCGCGGCGGGCGAATCGACGCAAGCGCCCCTGCGCGTAAGCCGACAACAGGCGACGCTCGCGGGCGCACGGGGCGGACGGCCACCGCTCGTCCAGCAATGCAGACCACGCACGCAGGCTGTCGGTATCGCCCCTGCCCTGCGTGACGTCCATCGGAACCGCGCTCGGCCCCACTTCCGCGAGTCGCGTGGCCAGCATCTGCGCCACGACCGCCTTCGACGCGGGCGCACGGCCGAGTACGCCAGCCTCCACGGCTGCGACCGCTTCCCCGTAATGCGATAGGGAACCGAAAGCCGCGTCGGTGCTCACCGCGCGCGCGCGCGCCTCGGCCAGCGACGGCAGCGCGTCGGCCAGCCGCGCCCATTCGGCGCGCACGGGCTCAAGGCGACGCCCTAAAGGATGGCGCGAGCGGTGGGTAGCCCAGCCACGCAATTCCTCGCCCCACCACGCCAGCTTGGCGTCCGCCGGCAGCGGATCGCCGGCGATGTTCAGGACGGCGTCGAACTCCTGCAGCAACGCGAACCACGCCACTGCGATGTCGCGTCGAGCCGGCGCGACGAACACTTCGGCCACCGACCATTCCGGCCAGCGGGCACGCCATTTGTCCATGAAGCTGTCGAGGGCGGCGGAATCGGACATGCGGTGGAACTCTGTAGGAGCGATGTAGGTCGCGACCGTGGTGCCCATGCACACGAGCGACCGAACGCAGCGCGTTTTTGCCTATGCCAGTGAAACAACCGAACCCGCAGCCGTGCGGTCGCGACTTACCGGCCCCGGCATGCCGGGGCCACTCCTACAACGGCTGGGGTCGTGGGCCACGCTGCCGGCTCGATCAGCATCCGGGCCTCTTCAACCATCACGTCCGCCAACCACAGCGCAGGCTCTTCGTGCGCCTGCCGGTATCCCCACAACGCTGCGATGGACGGCATGCCCGCGGCACGCGCGGACACGATGTCGCGCTCGTCGTCGCCCACGTACACGCAGTCAGCGATGGCGATGCCGATGCGCTGGGCCGCGACCTGCAGCGGCAGCGGATGCGGCTTCTTCTCGGCCAAGGTGTCGCCACCGATCAGCACGGCGCAGCGGGTTTCCCAGCCGAGCTGCGGCAGGATGTCGCGCGCCAAGTATTCCGGCTTGTTGGTGACGATACCCCACGTGCTGCCCGCCGCCTCCAGCGCGGCCAGCATCTCGGCGACGCCGTCGAACAGCACGCTGTGCCGGCCCAGTTCCTCGTGGTAGATCGCCAGGAATTCGGGAACCATCGCCTCGCGGGGCGCCTGCTCCATATCGGGGAACGCGGCGGCGAGCATCGCGCGCGCGCCCTTGGACACGTGCGGCCGCAGAACCTCCAGCGTCATCGGCGCGACGCCGCGCGACGCACGCATGCGGTTGGCGGTGGCGAGCATGTCCGGCGCGCTGTCCAGCAGAGTGCCGTCCAGGTCGAACAACGCAGCGCGCGGAAACCCCGCGACGGTCATGCCTTCACCGCGCAGGCCAGGTAGTTCACGTCGGTACGCGAGGACAACCGCGCGCGGTGGCGCCACGGCTCGTAGGCCAGTCCCGTCACGTTCTCCAACTGGAACCCCGCTTCGCGCAGCCAACGAGCGAGTTCGGAAGGCCGTATGAATTCCTGGTAGTGGTGCGTGCCCTTGGGCAGCAGGCGTGCGATGTACTCTGCGCCGACGATCGCCAGCGCGAACGCGGCAGGCGTGCGGTTGAGCGTGGACAGGAACAGCCGGCCGCCAGGCTTCAGCAGCGTGTGGCAGGCGCGGATGATCGAGGCCGGATCGGGCACGTGCTCCAGCATTTCCATGCAGGTGACGACGTCGAAGGTGCCGGGACGTTCCTCGGCCAGCGATTCCACCGAGCGCAGCTGATAGTCCACCTGTACGCCGGACTCGAGGCGATGCAGGCGCGCCACCTTCACCAGTTCGGGCGCCAGGTCGATCGCGGTGACCTGCGCGCCTTCCCGCGCCAGGGCTTCGCTCAGCAACCCGCCACCGCAGCCGACGTCCAGGGCGGTGGCGCCGGCGAGACGGGCGCGGTCGCGCACGTACTGCACGCGGACGGGGTTGAGCGCATGCAGCGCCTTCTGGGGACCATCGGGGTCCCACCAGCGGTTGGCGAGCGCGCCGAACTTGTCGAGCTCGGCCTGGCTGAAGTTGTCGTCGCGGGGCGCAGTCGTGGTCGTCATGGGGTCATTGTAGATCGGACCCGGCCACGACGCCGTCACGCACGGCTCAGGACAGGCGGATGCCGGCGATCCGCTCGCGCCACTGGCGCGCGTTCGCGATCACGCCGTCGATGTCGATATCCACCAAGGTGCGCTGCAGCAGCTTGGCCCGCCCCGCGATCCACACGTCGCTGACGTGCTGACGCCCGGTTGCGTAAATCAGCTGCGACACCACGTGGTGGAGCGGCTGGGTTTCCAGCGCGGACAGGTCCACGCAGACCAGATCGGCCTGCTTGCCCGGTTCGATGGAACCCACCTGGTCGTCGAAACCGATCGCCTTCGCGCCGCCCAGCGTGGCCGCGCGCAGTGCGGAGAACGCATCCAGCGCCGCCGCATCCTGGGCGACCGCCTTCGCCAGCAACGCGGCCGTGCGGGTCTCGCTGAACATGTCCAGGTCGTTGTTGCTGGCGCAGCCGTCGGTGCCTACGGCCAGGTTCACGCCGGCGCGCTCCAGCGCACAGGCCGGGCAGAAACCGGAGGCAAGCTTGAGGTTGGATTCCGGGCAATGCACCACGCTGACGCCGCGCTCGGCGCAGAGATGGATCTCGGCCTCGGTGAGCTGGGTCATGTGGATGGCGATCAGGCGGTCGTTGACCAGGCCCAGCCGGTCCAGGCGCGCGATCGGACGCTGGCCGTGCTTCTCGATCGACTGCTCCACTTCCTGCGCTGTCTCGTGCAGGTGCAGGTGCACCGGCACATCCAGCTGGTCGGCCAGCATCCGCACCCGTTCGAAGTTGGCATCGTTGACGGTGTAAGGCGCGTGCGGGGCGAAGGCGGTCGCGATCAGGGCGTCGTCACGCCACTGGTCGTGTACTTCGCCGGCCTTCTCGAAGTATTCGTCGTCCGAGGTCGCCCAGGCGGTGGGGAAGTCGATCACCGGCAGGCCGACCCGCGCACGGAAACCGTAGCGCTTGTACGTGGCCGCCTGCACATCCGGGAAGAAGTAGTTCTCGTTGACGCAGGTGGTGCCGCCGCGGAGCATTTCCGCGATGGCCAGGGTGATGCCGTCGGCCACGAAATCCGGACCGATCACCGCGCCCTCGATGGGCCAGATGTGCTGCTGCAGCCATACCTTGAGCGGCAGGTCGTCGGCGACGCCACGCAGCAGGGTCATCGGGTTGTGCGTGTGCGCGTTCACCAGACCGGGGATCAGCGCCGCGTCCGGGCGCGACACGGTCTCGCGAGGCGCGAAGCGGGACCGCGCGTCCTGGCGCGGCAGGATCGCCACGATGCGGCCGCCGCTGACGGCAACCGCATGGTCTTCCAGCACGACCCCGTGCGGGACGACCGGCACCACGAAGCCGGCTTCAATCAACAGGTCGCAGGCGTCGGGGGTGCGGTCGCTCATGGGGCCTCGGCTCAGAATCCCAGCGTGTAGCTCAGGCCGATGGCGCCGGCGCCGAACAGCAGCCAGCACAGCAGCATCAGGGCCAGGGCACGTCCATAGCCCAGCCGCGGCACACTGGGGAACAGCCGCGGAAGGGTCGCGTTCCAGCACAGCATCACGCCCAGACCGGCGAGCAGCACGCCCACGGCCCAGCCGCCGAGATAGATCGCCAATGGCGGGATCACGTCGGGATCACTTCACGCGGCTGACGTATTCGCCGGTGCGGGTGTCGACCTTGATGACCTCGTCCTGGCCGACGAACAGCGGCACGCGCACGACGGCACCGGTTTCCAGCGTCGCCGGCTTGCCGCCGGTGCCGGCGGTGTCGCCCTTCACGCCGGGGTCGGTTTCGGTGATCTGCAGTTCGACGAAGTTCGGCGGGGTCACCTGGATCGGGTTGCCGTTCCACAGGGTCACGACGCAGTCCTCCTCGCCCTTCAACCACTTCTCGGCGCCGCCCATGCCGTTCTTGTCGGCCTGCACCTGCTCGAAGGTTTCCTGCTGCATGAAGTGCCAGTACTCGCCATCGGAGTAGAGGTACTGCATGTCGGTATCCACCACGTCCGCCGCCTCGACCGAGTCGGTGCTCTTCATGGTGATTTCCTGCACGCGGCCGCTCTTGATCAGGCGGTACTTCACGCGGGTGAAGGCCTGGCCCTTGCCCGGTTTGACGTACTCGGTGTCGCTGATGACCGCCGGTTCGTTGTTGATCAGGATCTTCATCCCGTTCTTGACGTCGTTCATGCCGTAACTGGCCATGGGTAAACTCCTTGGGTAAGACAAACCCGCCGCGCGACACGGCCGGCCGGATAGAATGGGGAGCCCGCCGGACCCGGCGGGTGCTTGTTTCCAGACCCGACATGATAACCGCAGCCCCCGACCCCCGACAGCCTGCCGCGCTGCAGCCCGCCCGCTGGCAGCAGGCCCTGAGGGAGGCCGTGCGCGATCCGCGCGAGCTGCTGGACCTGCTGGGACTGGCCTCGCTGGCCCCGCGCCTGTCGAATGCCGCCGCGGCGCAGTTCCCGCTGCGCGTGCCTCGGGGCTTCGTGGCCCGCATGCGCCATGGCGACCCGCACGACCCGCTGTTGCGGCAGGTGCTGCCACTGGACGATGAGATGAAACCGGCCTCCGGCTACGGCCTGGACGCGGTCGGCGACGGCGCGGCCCGGACCGGGACCGGCGTCATCCAGAAATACCGTGGACGCGCCCTGCTGGTCGCCACCGGCAGTTGCGCGATCAACTGCCGCTACTGCTTCCGGCGCCATTTCCCGTACGCGGACGAGACCGCCGCCCGCGAGGGTTGGCGCGAGGCCGTGGAGCTCATCCGCCACGATCCGACGATCGAGGAAGTGCTGCTGTCCGGCGGCGATCCTCTGTCGCTGTCCAACGGCAAGCTGGCCGAGTTGACCGATGCCCTGGCCGGTGTTCCGCACCTGCGTCGCCTGCGCATCCACAGCCGCCTGCCCATCGTGCTGCCCGAACGCGTCGACGAGGGCCTGCTGGCCTGGCTGGCTGCCCTGCCCTGGCCGGTCGCCCTGGTGGTGCATGCCAACCACGCCAACGAATTCGACCCTGCCGTCGACGCCGCCCTCGCCCGCCTGCGCGGGGCCGGCGTGCACCTCTTGAACCAGGCCGTCCTGCTCAGGGGCGTGAACGATAGCGTGGACGCGCTGGCTGCCCTGAGCGAACGCGGATTCGCCGCCGGCGTGCTGCCGTACTACCTGCACCAGCTCGACCGCGTCGCCGGCGTGGCCCACTTCGAAGTGGACGATGCGCAGGCGCGGGAGCTTCACGCCGCACTCGCCGCGCGCCTGTCGGGTTACCTGGTGCCCCGGTTGGTGCGTGAAGTCCCCGGCGACACGGGCAAGCGCCCACTCTAGGCCGCGCAAGCTGCGATGGCGCGCCGCATCTGCGACGCCTGCATTGGACGCTCCGCGCCCCATCGTGTATTAAACCCGCACCTCCGGCGGACCCGCTGCATGCAGATCGGCAAAGACACCACCCTTCGATTGACCCTCGTGGACGACAGCGCCGAGGACGCCGAGGCCATCGTCTCCGCCCTACGCAACGGCGGTATCGCCGTTCGCCCGCTACGCCCGCTGGACCCGGCCGAACTGGCGCAGATGGTCGCCTCACAGCCGATGGACCTGTTGCTGGCGTCCCGCTCGGCCAAGGGAATTCCGCTGGCCACCGTGCTGTCGCAAGTCGATGCCAGCGGCAAGGACATCCCGGTGATCGTGCTGGCCGACAGCTTGAACGAAGCCGACCTGCTCGCCGACCAGGCCGCCGGCGCCCGGGCCAGCGCCTTGCGCGGACGCTTCGACCACGTGCTGACGGTGCTGCGCCGCGAATGGGGCGACCTGGATGCGCGCCGTTCCCAACGCCGCCTGGAAGGCCAGCTGCGCGAAACCGAACGCCGTTGCGATGCGCTGATCTCTTCGTCGCGCGACCCGATCGCCTACATCCACGAAGGCATGCACATCCGGGCGAACGACGCCTACCTGGAGATGTTCGGCTTCGAATCCTTCGAGGATGTCGAAGGCCTGTCGCTGCTCGACCTGGTGGGGCCGCAGTACGTCAACGATTTCAAGACCCTGCTGAAGAAGCTCAGCAAGGGCGAACCGCCACCGCCGCGCTTCGAGCTGGAGGCACGCAGCATCGACGGCGACAGCTTCCCGGCCACGCTCGAGTTCGCCACCGCCACCTACGAGGGCGAACCCTGCGTGCAGGTGGTGTTCCGCCGGCGCGAGGAGTTCGACCCGGAACTGGCGCGCGAGGTCGAAGACCTGCGCCAGCGCGACATGGTCACCGGCCTGATGAACCGCCCCACCTTCCTGCGCGAACTGGAGACGGCGGTCGCCCAGGTCGCCCGCGGCGAGGACCAATACGCCCTGTTGCTGGTCGAACCGGACCATTACCAGCGGCTGCTGCAGGACATCGGCATCGATTCCGCCGACGCGCTGGCGGCCGCGCTGGCCGCCCGCCTGTCGGAGAAGCTCGACGACACGTGTACGGCCGCCCGTTTCGGCGAGCGCACCTTCGCCATCCTGCTCCGGGGCAACCACGCGCACACCGCCGCGCTGGCCGACAAGCTGCGCGCGGCGTACGCCTCGCACGTCTTCAACGTGGGCGAGCGCTCGGCTTCGGTGACCACCAGCATCGGCGGCGTGCAGATCGGCGAAAAGATCGCCAGCGTCGGCCAGGTGCTGACGCGGGCGACCGACTGCCTCCAGACCGCCAACAATCTGGGCGGCAACCGCTCCGAGATCTTCGACCCCGGCGCCGTGGACCGCGCCGAGGAAGAGCGCGTGCAGAGTTGGGTCCAGCGTATCCAGCAAGCGTTGCAGGACGACAGCTTCCGTCTTCACTTCCAGCCCGTGGTCAGTCTGCAGGGCGAGCCCGGCGAGGTCTACGAGGCCCTGCTGCGGATGGAGACGAACGGCGAGGTGGTGCTGCCGCAGTCCTTCATCGGCATCGCCGAGGACAACGGCCTGCTGGACGACATCGATCGCTGGGTGGTGAACCGCGCCATCGACGTGCTGGCCGAACGCAAGCGCGCCGGCCACGACACGCGCATGGTGGTGAAGGTCAGCCCGGCGTCCTTCGCCGATAACCGCTTGCTCGACCTGATCGCCCGCCAGCTCGCCGCGCTCGACGTGCCTGGCGACCGCCTGTGGCTGCAGACGCCGGAGGCCAAGGTGTTTACCCACCTGCGCCAGGCGCAGGCCTTCCAGGCCGCGGCGGCGAAGCTCGGCTGCCAGGTGGGCCTGGAGCACTTCGGCGCGGGCCTGGATTCGTTCCAGCTGCTCTCGCACTTCCAGCCGACCTTCCTGAAGATCGACCGCGTTTTCAGCGAAGACCTGGGCAAGACGGCGGAGCACCAGCAGAAGATCCGCGAGATCGCCGAGCGTGCGCAGGCGCTGGGCATCCTCACCGTGGCCGAGCACGTCCAGGATGCAGCCACCATGGCGTTCCTGTTCACCACCGGGGTGGACTACGTGGAAGGCAACTTCCTGGCGGCACCCGGACCGGCGATGAACTACGACTTCGGCTGAGGTCCGCGTTATCCCGACCAGAAAAAAGAAACCCGCCGGAAGGCGGGTTTCTTGTCTTTCGTGCCGGCGACGTGACTCAGGCGAACGTGCCCTGCTGCGCGCGCAGCGCGGCGATGCGCTCTTCCAGCGGCGGGTGGCTCAGGAACAGCTTCTTCATGCCCTGGCCGATGCCGCCGGCGATGCCGAAGGCCTCGACCTGCGCCGGCAGCGTGCTGGGACGCTGCTGCTGCGACAGGCGCTCCAGCGCGGCGATCATCTTCTGGCGGCCCGCCAACGACGCGCCACCATGGTCGGCACGGAATTCACGGCGACGCGAGAACCACATCGCGATCATCGTGGCGAACAGGCCGAACACCACCTCCAGCACCATCACGATGATGTAGTAGCCGAACCCGCGTCCGCCGCCCTCGCGGTTGCCGGACAGGAAACCGTCGACGATGCCGCCCACCACGCGGGCCAGCACGATGACGAAGGTGTTCAGCACGCCCTGCAACAGCGCCATGGTGACCATGTCGCCGTTGGCGACGTGGCTGACTTCGTGGCCGAGCACGGCTTCGGCTTCATCGCGGCTCATCGAGCGCAACAGGCCGGTCGACACCGCGACCAGCGCGTTGTTCCGGTTGGCGCCGGTAGCGAAGGCGTTGATCTCGGGCGCGTCGTAGATGGCAACTTCCGGCATGCCGATGCCCGCCGCCTGGGCCTGGCGCTGCACGGTCGCGACCAGCCAGCGCTCGGCGTCGTTGCGCGGCTGCTCGATCACTTGCGCACCGGTGGCGCGCTTGGCCACCCACTTCGACGTCAGCAGGGAAATCAGCGAGCCACCGAAGCCGAACACCGCTGCCATCACCAGCAGGCCACCCATCTGGTTGGGATCGACGCGCAGCAGGGACATGACGACGCCCGCCAGGACCAGCACGGCGAGATTGGTGGCGAGGAACAACGCGACACGCGTGAACACGACAGGTACTCCAGAAGAATATGCGAAGGTATACGGACGCAGACCTGCGGTTGCCGACGGGTGAATTCAAGCAGCCGCCTGACTGCATGGTTCAGCTTTCCTTACTTTCCGACGAATGACCGACGCCGATCCCTCCCCCCGCTACCGCGGACGGTTTGCGCCCTCGCCCACCGGCCGCCTGCATTTCGGCTCGCTGGTCGCAGCACTGGGGAGCTGGTTGCTGGCGCGCTACCACGATGGTGAGTGGCTGGTGCGCGTGGAGGACCTCGACCCGCCACGTGAAGTCCCGGGCGCGGCGGAGTCGCAGTTGGCGACACTGGCCGCGTTCGGCATGACCTCCGATCTGCCGGTCGCGTGGCAGAGCCGGCGGCACGACCTTTACGCACAAGCTCTCGACGCGTTGCTGGCCGACGCGGCTGCGTTCGAATGCCGCTGCAGCCGTACCGACCTGGCTGCCGTCGGCGGCATCCACCGTGCCTGCGTCCCCCGCGACCGCGCGCGCGCGCCGGCCTTCCGCCTGCGCGTGACCGACGACTGCTGCGTCGGTTTCATCGACGGCCTGCAGGGCCATGTCGAACAGGCGGTCGACCGCGACGTCGGCGACGTCGTCCTGCGCCGGGCGGACGGTTTCTGGGCCTATCAGCTGGCCGTGGTGGTCGACGATGCCGACCAGGGCATCACCAACATCGTGCGCGGCGCGGATCTGCTCGATTCGACGCCGCGCCAGATCCTGCTGCAACGTGCCCTCGGCCTGCCCACGCCACGCTACCTGCACCTGCCGCTGATCGTCGATGCCGACGGCCAGAAGCTGTCCAAATCGATGGCCGCGTTACCGGTGGATGACGATGCCCCATTGCCCGCCCTGCGTGCCGCCTGGCACGTTCTGGGACAGCCGGAGGGCGTGCTGGCCGGTGCGGCTTCCGTCGCCGGCGCGCTGACCACCGCACAACGGCATTTCGACCCGGCACGGCTGCCTAAAGTGACACGCGTGACGTTCGCTGCAGCGCACAACAAACCTGTCGCAGGCGCTGTCTAGAATCGAGGGGCCGTCGGCTTGCGACGGTATCTGGAGGATTCCCCACATGACAGCGCGCGTCGCCCTGGTCACCGGCGGCACCGGAGGTATCGGTACCGCCATCTGCAAGAAGCTGGCCGACATGGGCCACAAGGTCGCCACCAACTACCGCAACGAGGAAAAGGCGCGTGCGTGGCAGGCGCAGATGAAGGCCGACGGCTACGACATCGCGCTGGTGAAAGGCGACGTGACCTCGCCCGATGAAGCCCAGGCGATGGTGAAGGAAGTCGAGCAGACACTGGGCCCGATCGAAGTGCTCATCAACAACGCCGGCATCACCCGCGACGGCACCTTCCACAAGATGTCCGCCGCCCAATGGGGCGATGTCATCAACACCAACCTCAATTCGGTGTTCAACGTCACCCGCCCGGTCATCGACGGGATGCGCGAGCGCAAGTGGGGCCGCATCATCCAGATCAGTTCGATCAACGGCCTGAAGGGCCAATACGGCCAGGCCAACTACGCCGCGGCGAAGGCCGGCATGCATGGCTTCACGATTTCGTTGGCGCGCGAGAACGCCAAGCTCGGCATCACCGTCAACACCGTGTCCCCCGGCTACGTGGCCACGGACATGGTGATGGCCGTGCCGGAAGAAGTACGCGCCAAGATCGCCGCCGACATCCCCACCGGCCGCCTCGGCAAGCCCGAGGAAATCGCATACGCCGTGGCCTTCCTGGTCGACGAGCAGGCCAGCTGGATCACCGGCTCCAACCTGGACATCAACGGTGGCCACCACATGGGCTGGTAAGCCGGCCCGCCCGGCCACGCCCGCTCCCACGACGCCCCGCAAGGGGCGTCATACGTTTCGATGCTGCGCAGCATTTTTCGGTTGCCTGAACAGGGAGTCCCTGCCTTGTGGCCTGTTGCAAGGGCTGTTGCGCTGCGTCATGCTGCCGCCATACGCGTTTAGAGCGAAGACTCAATGGCTGCGATCCGCATCATCAAGAAGTACCCCAACCGTCGTCTGTACGACACGGAGATCTCGAGCTACATCACCATCGAGGACGTGCGCCAGCTGATCGTCGACGGTGAGGATTTCGAGGTCCGCGACGCCAAGACCGGCGACGACCTGACCCGCACCGTGCTGCTGCAGATCATCAGCGAGCAGGAACAGGACGGCGAGCCGGTCCTGTCGACCCAGTTGCTCAGCCAGATCATCCGTTTCTACGGCGACTCGCTGCAGGGCTTCATGGGCAACTACCTGGAGCGCAGCATGCAGCTGTTCATGGAGCAGCAGCAGCAGTTCCGCAGCCAGATGGGCAACCTGCTGGGCCAGACTCCGTGGACCATGATGAACCAACTGACCGAGCGCAACCTGGAGTTGTGGCAGGAGTTCCAGCGCAACCTCAGCGGCGGCCTGGGTCGTCCGACGACGGTCAAGCCGAAGGAAGCGCCGCAGCGCGAAACACCCAAGACGCGCGCGCGCTGACCCTCCCCGTAGTGAAACCCGGCCCGCGCAGGTTGCGCGGGCCTTTTTTTAGTCCGCGACACAGGAATTCCGCATGACCCAACGCATCGCCGTGGTGACCGGGGGCCTGGGTGGCCTGGGGCTGGCCATCTGCCAGGCGCTCGCCCGGGCCGGCCGCAAGGTGATCGCCGCCGACCTGCCCGCCTCGCCGGAGCGGCTGGCCCAGTTCCGCGCGCAGACGGCCTCGCTCGACATCGAGACCGCCGCCGTCGACGTCGCCGACTTCGATGCCTGCGCCGCGTTCGTGAAGGGCGTCGAGGCGAGGCATGGTGCGCTCGACATCCTGGTCAACAACGCCGGCATCACCCGCGACGCGACCCTGCGCAAGATGGACAAGGCCCAGTGGGACGCCGTCATCGGCGTGAACCTGGACAGCGTGTTCAACCTGTGCCGGCACGCCGTGGACGGCATGCAGGCACGTGGCTTCGGCCGCATCGTCAACATCAGCTCGGTGAGCGGCCAGACCGGGAATTTCGGCCAGGTGAACTACGCCGCGGCCAAAGCGGGCCTGCACGGCTTTTCGATGTCGCTGGCGCGCGAGGTCGCGCGCAAGGGTGTCACCGTCAACAGCGTTTCGCCCGGTTACGTGGAAACGCCGATGACGCGGGCGATGCCCGACGACGTCCGTGACCGCACCGTCGCCGCCGTGCCGGTGGGCCGGATCGGCCAACCCGACGACATCGCGCGTGCCGTCGCCTTCCTCACCGCCGACGACGCCGGCTACATCACCGGCGCCAACCTGCCGGTCAACGGCGGCCTGTTCATGAGCTTCTGACCGGATTTCCGGTCGCACCACGACATTTTCACAAACCTTCACGAGGCACTCCGATGAAACTGACCCCTCCCACCTTCGGTGTCTGGCTGATCGCGCTGCTGCTCGGCGGCGGCGGTATCGCTGCGAAGTTCGGCTACGTGCCCGTACTGGCTCCGCATGCGTTCTGGCTGGTGGTCGCGGGCTTCGGCCTGCTGGTGGCCGCGACGGTCTTCAGCAAGCTCTGACGTCGGCCGGTTGCCTCCTTGCGGGCGACGCGGTAGCGTGATCCGAAGATGGTGTGCAGAAGGCCCCACCGGAGAGGATGCGTGCGTATTTCCTGTTCGCTCAGCATGTTGTCCGCTGCACTCATCCTGTCCACCTTGGCGGGTTGCGCCAGCAACGCTACCGCACGCACTGACGCACTCCGGTGTACCTCGGCGGGATGCATCGAACCACTCGATCTTGCGCTGGCCGGCCCCGGCTCGACCGTGCTCATCGTCCAGTGTGCGGAAGGCGTGCAGACCTCGCGCCGCTATGTGCACGCGCTGGATGGGTGGCGGCTGCAGATGTACGAAACCGGTAGTCCCGGCACCTGCACCAATGCAAAGTCCTCGCCCTGAGCCAATGGATCTTGTTGCTTCATGGGTAGGCGAGCTGTGTTTCAGGCCGCGTTTCGCCATCCCGCTGCTGCTCGGGATCGGCGCCGGCCTGGCGCTGTTCCACCTGACGGGCCAGGAGCCCTCGTCCGCGGCAATGGCCGCGGGGTGCATCCTCCTAAGCCTGCTCATCGGATTCGCGCTGGAATACCTGCGCGAACCGGACGATCCGTCGGCCTGACGTCACTCCATCTCGAAGCGTTCGAATGCGATCTCCAGCGTCTCGAACAGCGTGTCCCCCGCCGCTGCCTCCAGCGGCGAAGGCGTGTACGCCGCCGGCCGCGCACGCAGCAAGAGCCAGCGCATCGCCGGGTTGCCCTGCTCGTCCAGCAGTGTGATGGTGATGTTGCGCCGCGCGTCGCCGCCGTTGCGTGCCTCATCCCACCACTGGTACCACGCCAGCGAGCCGATCACGCCCCGGCGCAGTACCAGGTTGTCGTAGTGGGTCAGCGTGGAGAGCTTCGTCGCCTCCAGCACCTTGTCGTTGCCGTTGCGGTACTCGTTGACCTGTAGGCGCGCTTCGGGAAACAGCACCTCCGCCACACCCGCATCGGGCCCATCGCCCAGGCCCAGATCGACGTGGAAGTTCATTCCGGCATAGGGGCGATCGCGCTGTACAGGCATGGCAAGGTTCCATGTGGGAAGGGGGATGCCCACGCGCGGGCACATTCCTCCCAACGCGATCCTTTGCCCGCAGAGGTCAGGCGGAGGTCGCCTGCCCGATCCACAACCGGTTGCCGTCAGGATCCTCGATCCGGAACTCGCGCATGCCGTAGAACGTCGTGTCCAGGTCGGGCACGTCGAGGCCGCTCGCGCGTGCCTGCGCGTGAAAGGCGGCGATGTCGTCCGGATACAGGTACAGCACCGCGCTGCGCGGCGCGCCCCGGTCCACGTTGATCGACTGGTCCAGCATCACCCGGCAATCGCCCCAGCGCAGCTTCGCCCAGCCCCAATCGTCGCGCCGGTCCTCGACCGTGAAGCCCAACCGTTCGTAGAACGCGATCGCTCTCGGCAGATGGCGGACGGGTTGCATGGGGATGATGTGGGACACGCGGATGCCTCGCTCGACGCCCTACTCCGCCGCCCACACCACATCCACGCCCTCCGACTCGCCCACCGCCGCGCGCAGCAGCGCAACGAAACCGGCGCTCGCACCGAGGCCTTCCAGCGCATCGATGGCGGTGTGTTCGACGTAGTAATCCTGGTCCTTGGAGGACTCTTCCTCCATGTAGTCCACCAGCATCTGGAAGTCCGCCTGCGAGATGCTGCCCAGCGTGCGGCCTCTGTCCTTTTCAGACAAACGAATGCTCATGCGGTCTTCCTTTCCTCGACGTTGGGAGGGATGTCAGCGTGGAGCGCCAGCGGTATCCTGCCGCAGGAAGGCGGCCAGCCCGCCGAGTTGCAGGCCCTGCACCTTGTCCACGACGGGCGCGAACTTGCTCATGTCGTCCGGCGTATAGCCGCCGGCGCGGTACCACAGGGTGATGCGGGTGCCGCCTTTCTCTTCGACGAAGCGCCATTCCAGCGCCCCGTGCAGGCCCATGCCCTGCAGGGGGCCGAGGCCGCCGGTCATGCGCATCAGCTTGCCCGGATCGGTGAATGTCACCGTCATGTGCCAGGCCTGCTGCGCGCCGTTGATCTCGCAAAAGCAGCCGCCGACCTTGTCGCTGATGGACAGTTTCGACGCATCGCCCCACCAGGTGTGATCGGCCGGCCACCAGCGGCCGACATCGTTCACCAGGGCCGCGTACGCCACCTGTGGCGCGACGGGCACCCATTCGGAATTCTCGATGGTGAACCCGTTCGGCTGTGCGTCCTTGATCGCCGCCTGAGCCGGCAGCGCGAGTGCCCCGGCGACAACAAACGCGAGCCCGGCGAGCGCCTTCACTGCGCCGCTCCCTGCGGGCAGAACTTGGCGCGGTAGGCCATCGCCTTGGGCATCAGTGCGGTGAGGTTCTGGATGCGCGTGCCGGGATTGGGGTGAGTGGACGAGAATTCCGGTGGCGCCTGCCCGCCGCTGGCTTCGCTCATGCGCTGCCACAGCGGCACGGCTTCTTCCGGATTGAAGCAGGCGGCGGCGGCCAGCATCAGGCCGACTTCATCGGCCTGCGTCTCGTGCTCGCGCGCGTAGGGCAGCAGGTAGCCATAGCCCATCGCGGCCATCACCATCTGCTGCTGTTGCGGGTCCATGCCGCTCATCGCGCCCGCCATCTGGCCGATCTGGGTGAGCTTTTGCTGCGACATGCGCTGCGCACCGTGGCGAAGGAGGGCGTGGGCGATCTCGTGGCCCATCACCACGGCGACCGCGTCGGCGTTCTGCGCCACCGGGATCAACCCGGTGTAGACCGCCATCTTGCCGCCGGGCAGGCAAAACGCGTTGGCCTGGTCGGACTGGATGACATTCACGTCCCAATCGAAGGATTTCCAGTTGCCGCTGGGCTGGGTGCCCTTCTCCGCCGCGATGGCGGCCTCGACCTCGGGCACCTTGGCGATCAGCCGCTCGGCGATACTGCGTACCTGTTGGGCGATCTGCGAGTTGGGATCGACCGGGCGCTCCTGCTGCAGGATTTCCTCGTAGGCCTGCAGGCCGAGCGCCTTCTCCTCCTCCACACCGATCGAGTTGTCGATCAGCACCTTCTCGCCGGTGTAGGGATCGACAACGCGGTTATTCAGGTAGTAGCAGCCGCCGTAGACCAGGAACCCAAGCAGGATGATCCAGCGGAGGTTGCCCAGTCCGCCACCCCGCCGCCCGCCGCCCTGCCCGTACTGCGAGCGCCCGTAAGGATCTTGCCTCATCACCCTCTCCCTGGCGGCTAGATGCCGCGAACGACGCGGAAACCCACCCGCGCATTAGTCATATCCGAATCCGATGACGAACGCCACGCAGCGCGCGCCTGCGCCGGCGAACTGGCCCAGGAGCCACCGCGCACGACTCGCGACCGGCAGCCCGGATTGAACCACGCGGCACCGTCCGCCGGGGCACGGCGGTAGCTGGCATGCCAGCAGTCGCCGACCCATTCGCTGGTGTTGCCGTCGAGGTCCTTCAGGCCGAAGGCATTGGCCCGGAAACGCCCCACCGGCGCCGGTCCCCAGTAGCCATCGCCGTAGCCGATGAACGCGTTGTTCCACGACCGCCCGCTGGGCGAACGGTCGTTGCCGCCCGTCAGGTTCGCCACGCCGCGCGGAGGTTGAGCATTGCCCCAAGGGTAACGCCCTTGCTGCCCTGCGCGCAGTGCGTATTCGTATTCGGCCTCGCTCGGCAACCGATAGCCGCGGCCGGTCTGCCCCGCCAGCCACTCGGCGTAGGCCTCGGCGTCGTACACGCTGACGTGCAGCACCGGCATATCGTCGCTGGCCGGGTCGCCGGCATAGTCCGACTGCCAGTCCACCCCGCTGCGACGGACGAAATTGCCGCTGCGCTCGTCGTAGACGATGGAGTGGCCGCGACGGGTCGCGCGCGGCCGGTACTGGGTCGCCTGGACGAAACGGCGGAACTCGCCCACCGTCACCGGGTGCCGTGCCATCGCGAAACCGCGGTCGAACCGCACGTAATGCGCAGGCTTCTCGGCATCGGCGGCGGCGGCCTCGTCGTCGGCCGCGCCCATCAGGAAGCCGCCATGCGGCACCACCACCATCTCCGGCCCGCGGCCACCGTAGTGCAGCGCATCGGTGAAGACCTGCCCCGGTCGGAACAGACCGTAATACGTTGCCAGATCGATGCGCTGGCGGAAGTCGGCGGCCACGCGGTTGCCAGGTTCGGCAATGCGCAGCACCTCCGCCAGTTTTTCACGGGCAGCCTTGAGGCCCTGCGGCGTCGCGATATCGCGCACACCGGCATCGCGCAGCTCGACGATGCGGGCGATGCGGATGGCCTCGACCCGGACGCGGGCGTCGGCCACGGTCTGGGCGTCTTCGCGCACGTGCGCCGCAGCCTCCAGCCAGCGACGGGCGGTATCGAAGTCGCTGGCGAGCGCAGCATCCTCGGCCCGCCGGATCAACGCGCTTTCCACGGCGGCGACACCCTGCATCGCCCGGGGCTGGCCCGGCTTCCACTTCAGTACTTCGCGGAAACCCGCCAGCGCACCGCCGCCCTCCTCGCCCAAGCGCCCTTCGCGCAAGGCGCGCTCGGCAGCCACGTTGAGACGGGTCAGTTGGTCGGCATCGTCCACCCGTGCCAGGTAGACGGTGACCGCGGGATCGGTCGGCGCCAGCGTGCGGGCCACGGCGGCGATCTGGCGCGCTCGGCGCAGGGCCTCGGTGCGGTCCTCGGCGTGCCGCAGGGCCTGCGCGCCCTGGTCCAGCAGGGCGTCCAGGCTGCGCTCCAGACTGGCTTGGGTCCGCGCATCGGCGGGGTCCAGCCGCTGCAGGGCGAGGTACAGCGGAATCGCATCGTCCGCCCCGTCGAACAGGCGACCCTCGGCCAAGGCGCGCGCCGCGCGCTGGCGTGCGCCGGCCACGTCATCGGCAGTCAGCACGATGGGCGGCGGACGCCAGGTCAGTTCGTCCATGCTGCTGTCGTCGCCACTGACGGTGACGCGCGGCATGCGCACGTCGTCGTCGGTGGCCTGCGCGTCGTGCGATGCGACGTCGTCACGCGAACACGCAGCCAGGCACGTCAGCAGGATCAACAGGGCGGCAGGGAGCGCGCGCAAACATCCTCCGTGAAGGGGGCCACCGGCACCCATGAGAGAATGCCTGCGGACGATACCGGCAGAGACCGGACCTTAGGTTATTGTCCCCTGACTGAGCAAACGACGCATCACGCGGAGACTACGTGCCCCACTGGATCGACACGCCCACGGCGCTGGACGCGCATCTGCAACGCCGCCCGACGCGGATCGGCTTGGATACCGAGTTCGTCCGCGAACGCACCTTCTGGCCCCAGCTCGCCCTGGTGCAGATCGCCCTCGATGACGATGTGCTGCTCATCGACCCGCTGGCGCCCGCCATGACCGATGCACTGCGGCCCTGGCTGGCCGACCCGTCGATCACCAAAGTGATGCACAGCGCCAGCGAAGACCTGGTGGCGTTCAAGGTGGCATGCGGCGTGCTGCCCGCACCGCTGTTCGACACGCAGATCGCCGCCGCGCTGGCCGGCGTCGCCGCCGGGATCGGTTACCAGAAGCTGGTCGAACGCGTCACGGGCGTGGTGCTGCCGAAGGGCGAGACGCGTTCGGACTGGCTGCGCCGTCCGCTCAGCGAAGCGCAGCTGCACTACGCCGCGGATGACGTGCGCTATCTGTTCGCCGTCCATGACGCGCTGCGGACCGAACTGATGTCCGTCAATCGCCTGGGCTGGCTCGAGGAAGACTGCGCGCGCTTCGTCGAAAACGCCGCGCAGGACGATGGCGAGCGCTGGCCGCACCTGTCGATGCGCAGCGCGCAGTTCCTCGACATCGACGCGCAGCGCCGACTGGTGCGGCTGCTGCGCTGGCGCGAGGGACAGGCGCGCCATAGCGATAAGCCCCGCAGTTGGATCCTCGACAACGAATTGGCCGTGGCGCTGGCACGCACGCCGCCGATCGACAAGGCGGCGTTGCTGCGCTTCTTCGACACCCAGCCCAAGGCGCCGCGCAAGCTCGCGGACGCGATCTGGCAGGCGCTGGAGAGCCCGCTGGACGATGAGGCGGCCATGCCGGTGGCGCGCAACGCGACCGACGGCGACAAGGCCCGCTTGAAGCGCCTGCAGGACGCCGTCGCCCTCCGCAGCGGCGAACTGGGCCTGCCCGACGGCGTGCTCGCCTCGCGCCGCTACCTGGAAGGCTTGCTGGAATCGGGCCAGTGGCCCGCCGCACTCAGTGGCTGGCGGCGCCGCGAACTGGAGCCCGTCCTGGCGCCGGTGCTCGAGGGCGCAGGCTTGGCACAACCAGCCCCCGCGGGCTAGAATGGCGCCGCTCTTGTGGGGCCATAGCTCAGCTGGGAGAGCGCGTCGTTCGCAATGACGAGGTCGGGAGTTCGATCCTCCCTGGCTCCACCATCCAATACGAAAGGCCAGGCGAATGCCTGGCCTTTTTCTTTGTGCCCTCCCCTCCTCCCAAAGAAAAAGCCCGCCAGCAGAACGCCGGCGGGCTGGGAGAGCAAGGTAACCGGTGATTCAGAACTTGTAGCTGACGCCCAGCAGGTAGGTGCGGCCCCACTCGACGTATTCCAGCGGCCGGTCCTTGGTACCCGCGTAGGTCCGGTAAGCCTCGTCGGTCAGGTTGCTGGCCTGGAACAGGAAGCTCAGGCCGCTGAGGGCATGCCCGTCCGGGAACGAGTAGCTGACCTGCGCGTCGGTGATGTTCTCGCCGACCACGTAGCGCAGCGTGCGGTTGCCGTTGAAGTTGCCGATCTCGCCGATGAAGTCCGAACGCCGACGCTGGTTGATGCGTGCTTCGAAGCCGTTCTTCTCGAAGTACACCGTCAGGTTGTAGACGCGCTTGGACAGCCCCGGCAGGTCGATGTCGCCGCTACCCACGCTGGATGCACTTTCCGGGTCGCGGATCTTGATGTTGCTGTCGTTGAAGGTGGCGCTGGCGATCGCACCGAAGCCCTGCAGCGCGTCGCTGAACATCTCGAACGGCAGCGAAGCTGTGAGCTCCAGGCCTTGCAGCCTGCCGCCCTTGCCATTCTGCGGCGTGGTGAGCTTGCCGATCGGGTTGACCTCGATACCGTTGATCGGGGCGAAGCCGGCCGTATATTCGGACAGATCGTGGAAGGGATCGTCCTGCGTATAGATGTACGACTTCAGGTCCTTGTAGAAGTAGGCTGCTGCCACGTACGCCCGGGTACCGAAATACTTCTCGTAGGAAATATCGAATGCGTTGGCACGCCACGGATCGAGCTCCGGGTTGCCGCCATTGGCGAAACTGTCGCGCAAGCCGGTCTCGGTGTTCACATTATCCGAAGCGCTCACCTCAAGCGACGCGCGCAGCTGGTCAACGCGCGGACGCGCGACCTGCCTGGCCAGGGCGACGCGCAGGGTCTGATCGTTCTCGAATCCGAACGCCAGGTTCATGCTCGGCAGCACGTCGGTAAAGGTCTTGCCAATGCTGATCGGCTGCGGATTGCCACCGTTCGAGAGGCGGATCGCGTCGGAGGACTGGTCCACGTGCTGGACCTGCACGCCCGCGTTGCCGCGCACGCTGACGTTACCCCATTGGGTGTCGATGTTGCCTCGCAGATAAGCGGTCGTGGTCTTCTCCTTGACGTCCCACGCCTTGGCGACGAGGTATGGGAAGGCCGAATCGCTCGGCTCGAAGGTCATGTAGCGCGCCACCGCACCCGGTACGTTCCAGGACGGAATGTAGCCAATGCCGGCAAACCTCAAGTCGACCGGCGCGTACTGCAGGTCGGAGGCGATCGTGGTGATGCCCTGGGCGCCAAGATTGATGTTGCCCTCGGGCTGGCGCTTGTTCTTCTCGCGGTCGGCGAAATTCACACCGAGGTCGATATCGGAGAAACCCTTGAGGAAACCCGGCGCCGGCAGCGACGCCGCAAGCTTGGCCGTCCGCAGCTCGTCGACCACGTTCGGCACCTTGCCGTAACCCGAGCCGTAGATGGTGCCGGTCAGGTACAGCGAATTGGGATCCGAGTAGTCGCGGCCCGGGTTCAACTGCGAGAACCCGTTGTTCCGGATCTGCAATTGAAGGGTATCGAGTTGCGGCGCCGGCAGGATCTGGGTGTTGTTCTCAAGATTAAGCTCATCGCGCTTGGCGCGCGACCAACCAAGATCGGCCACGATACGCGCTTGGCCCACCGTGAACTCGTTGTTCCACCCGAACGCATTGATCTCGTCCTCGCGGCGGTTGTACATGCCGCGCACCAGCGGATACACGTTGCCGACGGTGCCGCCGGTGAACGTGTTGTCGCCATTGATGGCCGGATTGGCCACCTCCAGGCGGCCATAGCCACCGTTGTAGTCGCCGATGTGGACTTCGAACTGGTTCGCCGTATCGACCTGCTCCGCTTCCGAATGGAAGAGGTCCAGCGTGCTGGTCCATGCGTTCGACGGGCGGAACTGCAACGTCGCCATCACGCCATCACGCTTGGTCTCGCCGGTGCGACGCAGCGCCTTGATGCCGTCTGAGTAGAACGTGCCAGCCGGCACGCCCGGGCGCCAGTTGTCGCCGATCGCCTGCCACGGCTCGTACAGGCCCACCTGGTTCTCCTGGATCGGCGTCGTGGTGTGCGAATAGCCGATCGAGAAACCAAACGTACGCGCTTCGTTCTGGGTGATGTAACTGGCATTGACGCGCTCGCCATAGGCAGAGGCATTCGCAGCATTGCCCAGCGAGTTGCGCTGACCGCGCACGCCCACCGTACCGACAGGCGCATCGAAGCTCAACGGGCGCACGGTCTGCATGTCGATCGTGCCAGACAGGCCTTGGCCAATGAGGCCGGCGTCGGGCGTCTTGTACACCGTCACGCCAGCCACCAGTTCCGACGGATACTGGTCGAACTCAACGCTGCGATTGTCGCCGGTGCTGACCATCTCACGGCCGTTCAGCAGCGTGGTGGCGAAGTCGGGTGACAGGCCACGGACGCTGATCACTTGCGCACGGCCTGCAACACGCTGAGCGGCAAGACCCGGCAGGCGGCCGATGGACTCACCGATACTGACGTCGGGCAGCTTGCCGATGTCCTCCGCGGATACCGCTTCGACGATGGAGGTGGAATCGCGCTTGACCGAGATCGCGCTCTCGATGCCGCGGCGGATGCCGGTGACGACCACCGTGTCCAGCTCGGTGGCTTCGGCCTGTTCGTTGGTTGGTTCGGCGGGCTGGGCCGTCTGGGCGTTCACGCCGGTCGCGGTGAGCGCGATGGCAGACGCCAACGCCGCGCTCAGCAGGTTGCGCTTGAGTTGCATGTTCCCCTCTCCAAGGACGTTGTATGCGACGAACCGGGTGCGCCGCATGGTGCGGTCGCCCGGGTCTTACACGTTGGGACACGGGGCCCCGAAACGTGCGGCCATGGTAGTGGTGCGTGCAGCTGCACAAACCGCCCTGCATACGTATTCATGCATATTCCGCGCGGCGGTGTAACGCGCGTTCCGTACGCCCGCGCAGGCGCGCGTATGCATGTCGCAGCGACGCGCGACCCGGTTCAGTTACGTGCTGGAGATGGCCAGGGCGCCTACGGATTCAGGGCTGCAGCAGGAACATCAGGGGCACTTCGATCCTGTCGCGCCACGCGGCCTCGTTGTGGGTGGCGCCCAGGTAGCGATGACTCAACAGATCGACGCCCGGCCGATAACCGCGCGTGCGCATCAGCGCATCAATGCGCTGCTGGTAGGGCTCGTACATCGCATCGATGGCTTCGGTGCCGTAGTCGAAGTAGAAACGGTTGCCGCCCGGCGCTGGCAGGTGTTCCGCGAGATAGCCCTCGACGATGCCGCCGGCGATCGGCCAGTGCGTGGATACGCACCCTGCCCCGCCGAATACCTGCGGATACTCCAGCACCGCGTAGGCGGAAATCAGCCCGCCCATGCTGGAGCCCATCACGAACGTGTTGTTCGGACCGGTCAGCGTGCGGTACTGCGCATCGATGAACGGCTTCAACTCGGTGACGAGGAAGGCGAGGTAGTCGTCCGCGACGATCTCGGCCGTCGGGAAGGGCGGATCGCCCGGTGTAGGGACGAACGCGTCGCCCTCGATCGCCTTGCGCGGCATGTACTCCTGCAGGCGCTTGGGCGTGTTCCACACAGCGACGACGATGGCCGCACGTGCATACCCGTTGGCGATCAGGCGGGTCATCGCCTCATCCACGCCCCAATCCACTTTCGTGTACGAGGTCGACGGATCGAACACGTTCTGTCCGTCGTGCATGTAGAGCACCGGGTACCGCGTGCCGGTCGCCTCCGCATAGCCGGGCGGCAACCACACATCTACGTTCCGCGCGGCCACGTGACGCGAGGGGAACTGCGCATGACGCAGCAGCGTGCCGGTCACGCCTTCGCCGGTCACTGCTTGGGCGCCGGGAGCGGCAGCCCGTTTCGATTGCGCGTGCGCGGTCGCTGCGACGAGCATCAGCAGTGCGATGCCGAAGGCGCCCATGCGAATGCCCATCTTCATGCCTCGTTGCTCAGTCGATGAGAGCGTAGTACACGCCGCGGGCCGGCAACGCGAGCGTGTCCTCATGCAGGGTGCCCGACAGCAGGCCAGGGCCCTCCAGCGGACGCGGCGACAGGCCGTCCGGCAGCGTCCAACGGGTGTCCTGCGACGACAGGTTGAATACGACGAGCATGGACGCGTCCTCGACCTCGCGCACGAAGGCAAGCACCGGCTCAGGCGCATCGAGGAAGCGGATGGTGCCCACGCGCAGGGCCGGCTGGCTACGCCGCCACGCCAGGAAACGCCGCACCTGATGGAGGACAGAGTCGGGATCGTGCTCCTGGACGGCGACATTGATCGCCCGATGTTCCGCCGGGATCGGCAACCACGGCTGGCCGCTGCTGAAGCCAGCCTGTGCGCCGTCCTGCCACGGCATCGGCGTACGGCATCCGTCGCGGCCCTTGAACTTGGGCCAGAACGTCTTTCCGTAGGGATCCTGCAGGGCCTCGTAAGGCACATCGGCCTCGGGCAGGCCCAGTTCTTCGCCTTGGTACAGGCAGACCGAGCCGCGCAGCGAGCAGACCAGCGCGACCAGCTGCGCAGCGAGCGCGGGCGAGTGGTCGCCGCGGCCCCAGCGCGTCACCGCGCGCTGCACGTCATGGTTGGAGATCGCCCAACAGGGCCAGCCTTCGACCATGGCCGCTTCCAGACGCTCAACGGTGTCGCGGATGTACGCGGCCGTGCCGTCGTCGGTCAGCAGCTCGAAGCTGTAGCCCATGTGCAGGCGCTGGTCGGTGACGTACTCGGCAGTGGTCGCCAGCGAGTCTTCCGATGAGATCTCGCCCAGCGCGCCCGCGTCGGGGTACTGGTCCAGCAGCCCACGCAGGCGCTCGAGGAAGCCGATGTTCTCCGGCTGCGTGTTGTTGTGGAAGTGGTACTGATAGGCGTAAGGATTGTCCGGGCTGAAACCGCGCCCCACCCGCTTTTCCTTCGGCTTCGGCGGGTTGTCGCGCAGCTGCGCGTCGTGGAAGCAGAAGTTGATCGCGTCCAGGCGGAGACCATCGACGCCCTTGTCGAGCCAGAACTTCACGTTGTCCAGCGTCGCGTCCTGCACGGCAGGGTTGTGGAAGTTCAGGTCCGGCTGGCTGGCCAGGAAGTTATGCAGGTAGTACTGCTCGCGGCGCGGCTCCCAACGCCAGGCCACGCCGCCGAAGAGCGACATCCAGTTGTTCGGCGGGGTGCCGTCCTCCTTCGGGTCCGCCCACACGTACCAGTCGGCCTTCGGGTTGTCCCGGCTCTCGCGGCTTTCCTTGAACCAGGCGTGCTCCACGGAACAGTGGCTCAGCACCTGGTCGATCATGACCTTGATGCCCAGCGAATGAGCCTTAGCAAGCAGGCGATCGAAGTCGGACAGCGTGCCGAACAGCGGATCCACGTCGCGGTAGTCGGCGATGTCGTAGCCGAAATCGGCCATCGGCGACTTGAAGAACGGCGAGATCCAGATCGCGTCCACGCCCAGGCCGGCGATATAGTCGAGCTTCTCGACGATGCCCGGCAGGTCGCCGACGCCATCGCCATTGGTGTCCAGGAAGCTGCGGGGGTAGATCTGGTAGATCACCGCGCCGCGCCACCACGTGTTCTTCTTCATCGCAATACCGGCTCGCATGCATGGCGCACCCCTCCGGTGCGCACGGCGGGCGCCACTATTCCACGCGCCACCCGCATACGTGAGACCACCACGGCCCCGTCCCGCATGAATACGTATGCAGGCATCCGCCGCCAGCGCACGCGCAGCACGCCACGCGGCTACGGGCAGCGTGCGGGACTATGCGCGCAAACCCATGCAGCGCAAGGGTTTGCGCATGCCGCGTGGCATTCGGCACTGCCGACGCAGGGGATGCACGCAAAGCCCGGCTTGTTTGCGGTGCAGCATGGAAACGCCTGCGCTTGTCGGCAAGATGCCGCCACGCCCGCACCTTCGCGCCGTCTTCCTTCCGCTCCGCCAGGAAACCTGCATGACCGCCAAGCCGCGCCTGTCCTTCTGGCAGATCTGGAATATGTCGTTTGGCTTCCTCGGCATCCAGTTCGGCTTCGCGCTGCAGGGCGGCTTCATGTCCCGCATCTTCCAGACGCTCGGCGCGGAGAAGGATGCGCTGCCGTTGCTGTGGATCGCCGCCCCGCTCACTGGTCTGCTGGTGCAGCCCATCATCGGCTACCTCAGCGACCGCACCTGGCATCCGCGGCTGGGCCGTCGCCGGCCGTTCTTCCTGATCGGCGCCGTCCTCAGCTCGATCGCCCTGGTGTTCATGCCCCACTCGCCCACGCTGTGGATCGCCGCGGGCCTGCTGTGGGTGCTGGATGCGAGCATCAACATCAGCATGGAACCGTTCCGTGCGCTGGTGGCCGACAAGCTGCCCGAAGAACAACGCTCCTTCGGCTTCGTGCTGCAGACGTTGATCATCGGCGTGGGCACCTGGGTGGCCAGCAACCTGCCGTGGTTCATCACCCAACTCGGCGTACCGAACGAAGCCGGACCGGGCGTGGTGCCACCCTCGGTGAAGGTGGCGTTCGCCATCGGCGCCTTCGTCTTCATGGTGAGCATCCTGGTCACCATCCTCACCACACCGGAGTATCCGCCGGAGGATCTGCAGCGCTTCCGCGACGAACAGAAGCGGCGCGGCAACTTTGCGGGCGAGATCGTCCACCACGTGGTCCACATGCCCGCGCAGATGCGCCGCCTGGGCCTGGTGCAGTTCTTCAGCTGGCTGGCGTTCTTCGCCATGTGGAGCATGGCCACGCCCGGCCTGACCGAACACGTATTCAAGGCGCCCGCGCCCGACCCTGCCGCGTTCGACATGGCCATGCCCGCGCAAGCCGCCGCGTTCCAGTCTGCGAATGCCGCCTTCCAGAACGCGGCCGACCTCGTCGGCTCCTACATGGGCTACTACGGCCTGTCGTCGATGCTGGTCGCGCTGCTGCTGAGTTTCTATGCCGCGCGCTTCCCGCTCAACCGCAAGGCCGTGCACGCGGGCTCGCTGGTTCTGGGCGGCCTCGGTTTCCTGTCGATGGGGCTCGTGCCCAGCCCGGCGTGGCTGATCGGCTCCTTCGCGTTGGTCGGCGTCGCCTGGGCCAGCATCCTGTCGATGCCCTATGCCTTGCTCTCAAGCCACGTGCCGGCCGAGAAGATGGGCATCTACATGGGCATCTTCAACATGTTCATCGTGATCCCGCAGATCGTCGCCGCCACCCTGCTGGGTCCCGCACTGCGCGCGTTCTTCGCGAATCAGGCCATCTTCGCCCTGGTCATCAGCGGCGCGAGCCTGCTGCTGGCCGCGCTGGCCCTGTTCCGCGTGCACGAAGCCCCCGGCGCTCCCGCCCCCCTTCCCTCGCAGGCCCATTGATGACGCTCGCCCGCCATGCCCTGACCACCGCCCTGTTCGCCGTCCTCGGCGTACCCGGCCTTGCGCTGGCCGCAGACGACTTCTACGGCACCACCGAGCCCTTCGCAAAGGAAGCGGTTTATTTCGTGCTGACGGATCGCTTCGTCAATGGCGATCCGTCCAACGACCACCGTGACCAGGGTGGCGCGAACCGTACCTTCGATCGCCCGACCCCGGGCGCGCCGGCAGGCCAGACCGACAACGTCGGCTACCTCGGCGGCGACTTCAAGGGCGTGCTCGACAACGCCGGCTACATCCGCGACCTCGGTTTCACCTCGGTCTGGATCACGCCCATCATCGACAATCCGGATGAGGCCTTCACCGGTGGCGAAGAGGTGAAGTGGGCCGGCATGTTCACTGACCGCGGCAAGACCGGCTACCACGGCTACTGGGGCATCAACTTCTACAAGCTCGACGAACACCTGCCCAGCGAAGGGCTGGATTTCGCCGGGTTCACGCGCGCCATGAAGGAACAGCAGCTCGATGTCGTGCTGGATATCGTCGGCAACCACGGTTCGCCTGCGTACTCCATGCCGAAGAAGCAGGCGCAGTACGGCAAGGTCTGGGACAAGGACGGGACGCTGGTCGCCGACCACCAGAACCTCGATCCGGACAAGCTGGACCCACGCGGCAAGCCGTTGCATGCGTTCTACAACACCGGCGGCGGACTGGCCCAACTATCGGACTTCAACGAGAACAACCCGGCCGTCATGGAATACCTGGTCGGCGCCTACGAACAGTGGATCGACCAGGGTGCCGCGGCCTTCCGCGTGGATACCATTGCGTGGATGCCGCACACGTTCTGGAAGGAGTTCGCCGACCGCATCCGCGCGAAGAAGCCCGGCTTCTTCATGTTCGGCGAGAACTTCAACTACGACGCCGCCAGCATTGCCGGCCACACCTGGGCCCGCAACGGTAATTACAGCGTGCTGGACTTCCCGCTCAAGGGAAAGCTGACGGAGGTCTTCGAGAAGCCGGGCAGCAGCTACGAGGAGATCGGCAAGGCGCTGTACCTCGAAGACGGCCCGTATGCCAATCCGTATGAACTGATGACGTTCTATGACAACCACGACATGGCGCGCATGAATGCCAGCGATGCGGGTTTCATCGATGCGCACAACTGGCTGTTCACCGCGCGCGGCATTCCGGTGGTCTATTACGGCTCGGAGATCGGGTTCGAACGCGGCCGCGCCGAACACGCTGGCAACCGCAACTATTTCGGGCAGGAACGCATCGACGCCGCGCCGAAGAGCCCCATCTTTTCTCCGCTCAAGCGGATCGCCCACCTGCGCCGCGATACGCCGGCGCTGCAGCGCGGCCTGCAGCTCAATATCCGCATGAAGGGCGACCAGGCCATCTTCTACCGTGTCCTGCAGCACGAAGGCGTCAATCAGACCGCACTGGTGCTGCTGAACAAGGCCGACACGCCGGCGAAGCTGTCGGTCTCCGACCACCTGCAACCAGGCCAATGGCGCGATGCGTTCACCGGCAAGCAGCAGCGCGTGCGCAACCGCCTGCAGGCCGAAGTGCCGGCGCATGGCGTGCGCGTGTTCCTGCTCGATGCGCCGATTACCCGTGCCGACACCCGCGCCCGACTTGCGGAGCTGATGGCCCGCAAGGCGCCCAAAGCGGACTAAGGTCGGTGCTGTCTGTAGGAGCGACGTAAGTCGCGACCGCTGACCTCACACGCCATGAGCGCATGTTCGCAACGAAACTTCGCGCACGACATCAAGCACCAAGCAGGCTGATGGCATCCGGTCGCGATTCACGTCGCTCCTACTACGGCGCCTTCACTTCGCAGCGGTGGATCCGCGCAGCGCCAGCCTGACCGGGATCGTCTGGCTCTCGGCGGGCTCGCCATGGATCAGCGCGAGCAGTGTTTCCACCAGCAACGCGCCGGCGAGCTTGGTGTCCTGCTGCACGGTGGACAGGCCCGGGTTGACGAAGCTGGCCAGCGGGATGTCGTCGAAGCCGGCCACGGCGACGTCGTCCGGCACGCGCAGGCCACGCTCCAGCAGGGCCTTCATTGCGCCAACGGCAATCAGGTCGCTGGCGGCGAAGATCGCATCGAACGGCACGCCACGCGCCAACAACGCGGTCGCTGCTTCGTGGCCGGATTGTTCGGTGGTGATGGCATCTACCTGCAGCAGCGGATCGGCGGTCAGACCGGCTTCTTCCAATGCCTGTCGGTGGCCGAGGTAGCGCTCGAAGAATTCCGGGTAGTGGTTCGACGCGTGCCCGAGGAAGGCGATGCGGCGACGCCCCTGCGCGATCAGGTGCGCGGTGATGTCGTGCCCGCCCTGGGTGTTGTCGCAGCCGATCGACACGCCCGGCGTATCCGGCTGCACGGCACCCCAGCGCACGAAATGCGTGCCCTGCTCCACCAGGCGCTCCAGCCGGCTGCGCGATTCCAGATAGTCGCCATAGCCGAGCAGGATGATGCCGTCGGCCTTCTTGCTGTCCTCGTAATCCGCCTGCCAGTCGTTGGACAGCTGCTGGAACGAGATCAGCAGGTCGTAGCCGCGCAACGCGCACGCGCGGGTGATGCTGCCCAGCATGGAAAGGAAGAAGGGATTGATCGCCGATTCGTCCGGGGTCGGATCTTCGAAGAACAGCAGGGCCAGCGTGCCCGAATGCTGGCGGCGCAGGTTCGAGGCGTTCTTGTCGACCTTGTAGTTCAGCTGCTCCGCGATCGCCAGGATCCGCTTGCGCGTCTCTTCGTTGACCATCGGGCTGCCGCGCAGCGCGCGCGACACGGTGGGCTGGGAGACGCCCGCCAGGTGGGCGATGTCCAGGGAAGTGGCTTTCCCCTTGATGGGCGCGATCACGGACTCAGGAACCAGGCAACGGGAGCCAGAATGATGACATGCCCCCGGCAGGGGTTCGACCCCGCACCGGGCCGTAAGCGGTTACATCTGTTCACGCGACCGGTGCGGGCGCGACGCCATGCAGTTGGACGCCGTCGGCATCGGTAATGCTGACCGAGACTTCGACGCCGTGGCGGACGCTCTCCGTCACCACGCAGAAGTTCTCAAACTGGGCCAGGATGCGTTCCAACGATGCGTGCGCCGCGCCGGGTTCCGCCAGGCGGATATCGGCATGGATATGGCCCACGCGCAGCCTGCCCTGCTCGTTGCGCACCAGCTCCGCGGTGGCGTGGGTCACCAGCTTGCCGGGCGTGTTCTTGAATTTGCGCAGGGCGAACAACAGGCTGGCCGACAGGCAGTTCGCCACAGCCGACAACAGCAGCCGGGTCGGATTCGGCCCCTCGCCCTGACCCAGCGGCGGCGGCTCATCAGTCATCAGATCGGCAATGCCGGTTTCGTCGAATCGGATGCGGAAGGCGTAGTCGTCCTCCTGCTCCAGGGTGAGGCTGATGCGTTGGGTGTCGCTCATGGCGGTGTCCTGGCATGGTTGGCGTCGGCGCACATCATCCCACGCGCATGCTCCCGGCGTTGATGATGACGCAAAGCTTTAGAATGGCCGCCTCTCGCTGCCGGAGGGTCTATGGCCATCCCCACCCTGCACGCCCAGTTCGACGAAGCCACCAACACCGTCAGCTACGTGGTATGGGATGCGGCCACGCGCCAGGCGGCGATCATCGACCCGGTGCTCGACTACGACCACCGTGCCGGCCGCGCGTCGTACCGCTCGGCGGATGCGCTGCTCGGCTTCGTCGCGGACCAGGGGCTGTCCGTCGCCTGGATTCTGGAAACGCACGCGCACGCCGATCACCTCAGTGCGGCGCCCTACCTGAAAGAGAAGACCGGCGCCCCCATCGGTATCGGCGAGCACATCACGGAGGTGCAGCGCACCTTCGCGCCGGTCTTCGGCATGGACGATGTCAGCGGCGACGGCCGCGAGTTCGATCGCCTGTTCCGCGATGGCGACAGTTTTCCGCTCGGCGACCTGCGGGTCGACGTGATCCACACCCCCGGCCACACCCCGGCCTGCGTCTCGTATCGCATCGGCGATGCGGTGTTCGTCGGC
Source organism: Pseudoxanthomonas sp. G3 (assembly GCF_057654715.1). Taxonomy (NCBI): domain Bacteria; kingdom Pseudomonadati; phylum Pseudomonadota; class Gammaproteobacteria; order Lysobacterales; family Lysobacteraceae; genus Pseudoxanthomonas; species Pseudoxanthomonas sp. G3. Next base: position 1,624,936 of record NZ_CM172805.1, on the reverse strand, counting down.
GACACCCTGTTCATGCCCGACTACGGCACCGCCCGCGCAGATTTCCCCGGCGGGGACGCGCGCACCCTGTACCGCTCGATCCAACGCTTGCTCGCCCTGCCGGACGAGACGCGACTCTACCTGTGCCACGACTACAAGGCGCCCGGTCGCGACCATTTCGCCTGGGAAACCACAGTAGCCGACGAAAAGGCGCGCAACGTGCACGTCGGCGGCGGTGTGGACGAGGCCAGCTTCGTCGCCATGCGCGAAGCGCGCGATGCCACGCTGTCGGCCCCGGTGCTGTTGCTGCCTGCGCTGCAGGTGAACATCCGCGCCGGCCGCCTGCCGGACCCGGAAGACAACGGGCGCCGCTATCTGAAGATCCCGCTCAAGCTCTGAGCGGCGCTCAGCCGCCCGCACCCGCCGCCGAGGGATGCGTGGCCACGCCTTCGCCGCAATCGACGCTCAGCAGCGAGGACCGCTTCAGCCATTCGGCATCCGGGTAATACGCGAACACGAAAGAGCCCCCGCGGATCGTGTCGATCAGCGGGCGCGCCACGGCCGTGCGCACCGCAGGGCAGCCCAGGCTGCGGCCCAGGCGACCCTGCGCGCGGATCAGCGCATCGCTCACATAGGGCGCGCCGTGGATGACGATCGCGCGCTCGCGGGCATTGTCGTTGAAGCCGGGCTCCAGGCCCTGCAGGCGCAGCGAATAGCCGTTGGATCCGCTGTAGGACTCCTGCGTCACGAAGGCACCCAGGCTGGACATGTAGCTGCCACTGGCGTTCGAGAACTTCTTCGCCAGGTTCTCGCCGGTGTTGCGCCCGTGCGCCACCCACTCTTCGAACAACAGGCGCTGGCGCTCCAGATCGAACACCCACAGCCGCGGCTGCGTGGACGGTCGCGAGTAATCGATCACGCTGAGTCGCTGCGACGGCACGGGCCCATCGCGCTTGATCGAGCAGGCCATCGCCCGCGCCGCCATCGACAACACCTTGCGGTCCAGCGCAGGCGCGGCGCGATGGAGCGTCTCAACCAAGCGCTCGGTATTGTCGTTGGCCGTAGCCGCCATCGCGGGCACGGCGAATGCCACCGGGCACACGGCCACGAAGGAAAGACGACGCAGGAACGGGATCGGGCGGAGATTCATGGCGGACAGACCTGGGGAAACAACGCCGACCTCCCGAATCCGTCCGCGACTCAGCGTACGGCCGTTGTGGGGGCCGCCTCGTCCGATTCCAACACCGGGACGGGCGCCTGTTCGGCCGGCGTTGCGTGAACGCCCGGCAGGTCCGACAACAACACGGTGGTGCCCGGCGTCAGGATGCCGTACAGCCGGCGGGCGAAGTCTTGCGGAATCCAGAACGCCTCGCCCAGTCGCCGCAACGGCGGCATCGGCGCGTCCGCCTCGCCCAGCACGCGGTGGGCGACCCAGCGGTGCTCCTTCTGCCGCGGATCCAGCAGGCTGGGAATGTCCTCCATTTCCGTCGTCATCACCAGCAACACGGTGCCGTTCAGCGCGAAGTCCTGGACCATCTGCAACGGCGCCGAGCCGATCAGCACGCCGTTGCGCAGCACCGAGACGCGCTGGTCGTAAAGGCTGACGAGAATGCTCACCGGTCCCTCGGGCGAGGCGGCTTCGTTCCAGTACACCTCGTAGGCCGAGAGCTCGGGATGCGCCGACTGCCCGGCCGCCGTGACCGGTGCGAGCACCGCCGGATGCACGACGCTCGCCGGCGATGCCTTCGCATTGGCCACCACCACCGAATCGCCATACCGGGTGATGCCGAACAGCTTCTCGGCGAACGCCTGGGGTAGGCGCACGCAGCCATGCGAGGCCGGATAGCCCGGCAGGTTGCCGCCATGCAGGGCGATGCCATCCCAGGTGAGCCGTTGCATGTACGGCATCGGCGCGTTGTTGTAGAGGTTGGAGCGGTGGTCCTTGTTCTTCTGCAGGATGGTGAACACGCCCGTGGGCGTCTCCTTGCCCTCCTTGCCCGAACTGATCGTCGAGACGCCGATCGCGATGCCGTTGCGGTACACGTAGGCGCGCTGCTCATCCAGGCTGACTACCAGCACCACCGGACCGTCAGGTGCGATCTGCGGATACCAGAGGAATTCGCCCGGCTTCAGTGCGCGCACGTCCGGCGTGGAGACGGCGATGGCGGTTGCGGGCTTCGTCTGCGCCCCGCCGGGCACGGCGAAGGCCAGCAGGCAAGCGAGGGCGAGCGGCGTCAGGATTCGGGACATACGTCCAGCTTACACGCCGGCCAGCACGGCATCGCGCAAGGCTGCGTACGCATCGGGCACCGGCGCGGCGCGGGCAGGCCGGGCCAGCAGGTCGGCCAACGCCGGCGGCACGTCGACCTCCCGCCCGATCAGCGGCTCGACCACGCTCTCGAACTTGGCCGGATGCGCGGTGGCGGCCACGGCCCAGTCGCCGGCCTCGCCCTGCGCACGCAGGTCTTCCAGCACCTTGATCGCGGTGGCGGTGTGCGGGCAGTGCACTTCGCCATGGTCGCGATAGCGGCGCGCGATCACCTCGCGGATGGTGGCGTCGTCGACACGCGTGGCGGTGAACGCCGCACGCAGCGCCGCGTCGTCGCCGGCATACAGCCAGCGCAGGCGTTCGAAATTGCTCGGCGCCCCCACGTCCATCGCGTTGGCCAGGGTCGGCACGCTGGCGGCAGGTGCGTAGTCGTTGCCGGCGAAGAAATCCGGCAGCACCTGGTTGGCATTGGTGGCCAGCGCGATGCGGCCCAGCGGCACGCCCAGCGCGCGCGCCAGGATCGCGGCGAGCGCATTGCCGAGGTTGCCGGTCGGGACAACGAGGTTCAACGAATGTCCGGTGGCCGCGTGGTGGGTCAGCGACGCGTGGGCGTAGTAACTCATCTGCGGCAGCAGGCGACCCAGGCTGATGCTGTTGGCGGAGCTCAGCGGTGCCTGCGCCTGAAGCTCAGCGTCGTTGAGCGCCCGCTTCACCAGTGCCTGGCAATCGTCGAACGATCCGGCCACGCGCAGTGCGGTGATGTTGTCGCCGAAGCAGCCCAACTGGTGCGCCTGCCGTGGCGACACGCGGCCGTCGGGGTAGAGCACGATCACGCGCAAGCCCGGCTGGCGATGGAACGCGGCCGCGACGGCCGCACCGGTATCGCCCGAGGTCGCCACCAGGATCGTCAGCGGCTTGGCTTCGCTGCGGCGCAGGCGCGCCATGCTGGCCGCCAGGAAGCGTGCACCAAAATCCTTGAAGGCCGCGGTCGGACCATGGAACAGCTCGAGCACATGGTCGCCCGGCGTGCCGAGCGCATGCAGCGGCGCAGGGAAATCGAACGCTTCGCGGCAGATCGCCGCCAGTTCGCCTTCCAGGCCGTCGCCGGCGAAGAACGGGGCCAACAGCGTCGTTGCGGTCTCGGCGATGTCGTGGCCCGGTGCCAAGTCGCGTGGCGCCGGTAGCGCTTCGGGCACGTACAGGCCGCCATCGGGCGCCAATCCGGCGGCGATGGCCTGGCTGAGGCTGGCGGCGGGCGCGGTGTTGCGGGTCGAAATGAAGTTCATGAGCAATGAAGGTCAGGAGGCGGACACGAGCTGCGCGCCCGTGGCATTAATCGGCGACACCCAGGCCTGGCTGTCGAAACCGGCGGCGGCGAACGCGGCCTGCACCGCGGGCGCGGCCCCTTCGGCCTCGGCGCGCGACGCGAACCACGCGAACACGCTGGGGCCCGCACCGGAAATGCTGGCGCCCATCGCGCCGGCATCCAGCGCGGCCTGTTTGGCGGCATCGAAGCCCGCGATCAACGGCGCGCGGCGCGGTTCCACCAGGATGTCCTGCAGGCCCGCGCGGACCAGCGAAGCATTACCGGCATGGCAGCCGGCCAGCACCAGGGACAGGTTCGCGCTTTGGGCGACGAAGTCCTTCAGCGCGTAGTCGCCTTGCAGCGCGGCGCGCGCGCGGCGCGTTTCCAGGATCGCGTCCGGATGCACCAGCACGCTGTGCCAGGCCTCCGGCACGGGGATGCGCACCAGGTGCTCGGCCGTGGCGAGCACCAGGCCACCCAGCAGCATCGGGCCGAGGTTGTCGCCGTGCTTGCCGCCGCTGGCCACGGCCTCGCCCACGAGCGCATGCGGATACAACTGTTCGCGAGACAGCGGTGCATCGAGCAGCGCGTTGGCGGCCACCAACGCGGCCACGCAGGATGCCGCAGAGCCGCCCATGCCCGATCCGAGCGGAATGCCCTTCTCGATTTCCACCTCGAAACCGAACGGCAGGTCGAGCGCCTCGCGCAGCGAGATCAGCGCCGCGCCGGCGGTGTTGCCCGGCGCGTCCAGCGGCAGATCCACGGTGGCGCCGGTGATGGACGCGATGCGTACCTCCGGCGCGTCGATGCGCCGCACAGTAACGGTATCGCCTACTCCTTCGATCACGTGGCCCAGGATGTCGAACCCCACGCCCACATTGCCCACCGACGCGGGCGAAAACGCACTTGCCTGCTGCCTCATGCCCACGACGCTCCCGATGACGTGCCCAGATTCCGCTTCACAGCTTCGCGCCCTGCCCGGCCGCCACGCGCAGCACATCGGCGAACACGCCGGCGGCGGTCACTTCCGGCCCGGCGCCCGGGCCCTGCACGATCAGCGGATTGTCGCAGTAACGCCGGGTGGTGAACTGGACGATGTTGTCGGTCAGGCGCAGATTGGCGAACGCGTGACTGGCCGGCAGTTCCACCAGTCCGACGCGGGCCCGGCCCTCGGCATCCAGCTGCGCGACATAGCGCAGCACGTTGCCGGCCGCGCGCGCATGCGCCAGCCGCTCAGCGAACGCCGCGTCCACCTTGCCCAGGCGCGCCATGAAATCGTCCACGCTGGCCTGCCGCAAGGATTCCGGCACCAGGCTTTCCACCTGCACATCGTCCAGGGCGAGTTCGCGGCCGGCTTCGCGGGCCAGGATCACGAGCTTGCGGGCCACGTCGGTGCCCGACAGGTCGTCGCGCGGATCCGGCTCGGTATAGCCCAGGCCACGCGCCTCGGTGACCAGCTGCGAGAATGGCACGCTGCCGTCGTACTTGTTGAACAGCCAGGCCAGCGTGCCGGAGAAGATGCCTTCCACCGACACCACGACATCGCCGGTATCCAACAGGTCGCGCAATGTGGAGATCACCGGCAGGCCCGCGCCGACCGTCGCCTCGTAGCGGAAGCGCGCGCCGCTGGTCGATGCCGCCTCGCGGATGGCGTGATAGCGCTCGAGTGCGCCGGCGCCGGCCTGCTTGTTCGGGGTGACCACGTGGATGCCGGCGGCCAGCCACTCCGCGTAGCGGTCCGCCACGAGCGGACTCGCGCTGCAATCCACGATCACCGCGTGCGGCATGTGCGCCGACAGCAAGTGCTGGGTGAAGCGGTCGAGATCGGTGGCCTGCGCACTGGCATCGAAGCGCGCGCGCCAGTCGTCGCCCAGCGAGCGCTCGTCCAGCAGCATCTTGCTGCTCGAGGCGACGGCCCGAAGACGCAGGTCAAGATTGGCCTTGGCGAGCAGTTGCGGTTGCTCGGCACGCAGCTGCTCGATCAGCGCCGCGCCCACGTTGCCCGGCCCGATCACGCCGATGGCGAACGTCTGCGGCGACAGCCAGAACCCGGCGTGCGCGGCACGCAAGGCCTTGGTGGCATCGGCACTGTCGATGGCCACGGAGATGTTCCGCTCCGACGAGCCCTGGGCGATTGCCAGAATGTTGACCTGGGCGTGGCCCAGTGCGCCGAACAGCCGCGCCGACACGCCGGGCGTGCCGGCCATGCCGTCGCCGACCGCAGCCAGCACGCTGACGCCATCGCGACGCTGGACGCGCTGGATCTGGCGGGTATCGAGTTCGTGGGCGAAGGCGTCCAGCAATGCAGCCTGTCCTTTCGCCGCCTCACTGGCCCTCACGACGCAGCAGATCGAATGCTCCGACGAGCCTTGCGAAATCATCACCACCGACACGTGCGCATTGCGCAACGCGGCGAAGACGCGCTCGGCCGTGCCGGGCACGCCGATCAGACCGGTGCCCTCCAGGTTCAGCAAGGCCAGGTCGGCGCTCAGCGTCAGTCCCTTCACGGGGCCGACGGCATCGCGTTCGGCGGTGATGCGCGTGCCCGGGTGTTCCGGATGGAAGGTGTTGCGGATGATGATCGGTAGGCCGCGCTCCATCGCCGGCGACATGGTCTGCGGATGCACGACCTTGGCGCCGAAGTAGGCCAGTTCGCAGGCTTCGTCGTAGCTCAGGGCGCCGAGTTGCACGGCTTCCGGGACCACCCGCGGGTCGGCCGACAGCACGCCGTCCACGTCGGTCCAGATATGCAATTCGGCGGCGTCGTACAGCGCGGCGAAGATGGCGCCGGAGTAATCGCTGCCGTTGCGGCCCAGCGTGGTGAAACGCCCTTCGCGATCGCGGGCAACGAAGCCGGTGACCACCACGCGGCGCTGCGGATGCGCGGCGCGCCACACCGCCAAGCGCTGTGCGCTGTCTTCCCAGTCGACCACCACACCGAGCTCGCCGTGGTCGACGCGCAGCACGTCGCGCGCATCAAGCACAGCGCAATCTTCGCCCTGCAGTTTCAGGTACTCGCCCAGCAGGCGCGCCGAACACACTTCGCCCAGGCCCTGCACGCGCTGCAGCACCACTTCCGGCAGGCCACCGATGACGATCAGCGCATTGAGGATTTCCTCCAACCGCTGGAAGCGCTCGTCGACCCATTCGATCACCGGACCCGCTTCTTCGCCCAGCAGCGCGACCGCCGCGCCGCGATGTCGCGCACGCAGGGCATGCCAGCTTTCGTGCCATTCCGGGCGATTGGCGGCGGCCAGTTCGCAAAGTTCGATCAGCGCATCGGTCACGCCCTTCATGGCCGACACGACGGTGACCTGCACCTCCTCGTCGCGCGCCAGCAGCAGCTTCGCGACATGGCGATAGCGTTCGGCATCGGCGACGGACGTGCCGCCGAATTTGTGGACGACGGTGCGGGGCTTGGCGTGTTCGACTTCGGCGCTGCGGGACGACATGGGTCAGGAACCTCGGTTGGGAGGCCCGGCACGCATCAGGAATCGGGGTGGCCCTGCATCCTGATCCGGGTGCGGGGCCGTGGGTTGCGAGTTACGCGAACACGACCAACCGCACCCGACGAGTCAGGGTGGTAATGGTCGTAATCAGGGTCGTGCGTCCGCCGGACGCGCGCACCGACACCGGCATCGGGGCCGTGGTCGAATTCGCGGATGCGTGGGCAATGGAGCGCATGGGTGAAGAAAACCACGGCACCCCCGGGGGCTGTCAAGCGTTGCGACGCAACAAAGCCAATGATTTCAGTTGGATGCAACTGAAACCAATCCACTGCACTACAACGTGCGGGTCATGAAGACGCTGTTCGGGTCGTCGATGTAGTCGCCGAACGGCGCGCACGGACTGAAACCGGCGCGCGCATACAGCGCGCGTGCTGGGGCGAAGTAGGCCATCGAGCCCGTCTCGAGGCTGAGGCGCCCGTATCCGCGTCGACGCGCCTCGGCCAGGATGTGCTCGAGCATGCGCGCTGCCACGCCACGCCGCAGGTGCGTCTGCGCCGTGCGCATCGACTTCACTTCGCCATGCCCCTGCGCCAGTTCGCGCAGCGCACCGCAGCCCGCCAGCGCGTCGCCGTCCCACAGCGTCCAGAAGGTGATGTCGGGGCGTCGCAGCGCCGCCAGGTCGAGCGCATGCACACTCTCGGGCGGCGAGATGCGATGCATCCAATCGAGGTGCTCCTGCAGCAGCGCGATCACGGCAGGATGGCGGAGGTCATCGAGGCGCAGGTCCATGGCGTCCAGGCTCATTCGGCGCAGTCGTGGTCCAGGTTCAAGACGAAGCGCTGCCCCTGGCGCGTCTGTTCGAGCTCCGCCAGCTCCACGCCCCTGACGCCGCCATCATCCATCGCGCGCATGGCATCGGAAACCCGGGATTGCGTTTCCGCGTGCCCTTCCAGCGTGCAGCGCCGCGCGGTGCATTGCACGCGGGTAATGTCCAGCAGCCCGCCCACGTGCTCGCCCAGTTTCCGGGTCAGTGGGGCGCACATCGCCACGCTGGCATCGGGCGTGGGGGCGGGCACTTCGTCCATGGCGCCGCTGAGGTACTTCTGAGCCAGCAGGCGCGCATCCCGCTGCTCCTGGGTCTGGTACGGCATGAACACGCCGTCCTGGTACATCTCGCGCGCCGCCAGCGGTCGATCGTCGTTGGCCACCCACTTCGCCCAGTCGATCGGCGTGATCTCGGCGGCCGGCGCGGGCGCGGCATGCCACCAATACGCACGTTCGCCTTCTCCCAAGTCGATATCGGGCTTGCAGCCGTCGCCGCACCAGAGAGAAAAGCTCTGCCGGACCTTGTAGCGCGCCACGGCCACCAGGCCGCCATCTTCGGCCCGCGTCATCCTCACCTCGGCCTGGCCCATGTGATCGGCCTCCGGCCTTTCTTCACCGCTGAAGACCACCCAACCTTGCTCGCAGGTGTAGGCCATGTTGCTGATCGAGGTGGTCAGCCGCTGCGTCAACATCGGTGGCGGGACGCGCACCTTGCGGGGATCACGCTCCAGGCGCAGCCCGCCCACGGCCTGGCGCGCCACCAGGGATCCGGCCCACAGGGCGTACTGGTACGGCTCTTCGCGACGCCATGCCTTGAACGCCTCGTGCGTGTCTTCCGTACTGCTCCAACTGCTGAGGACGATCTGCTCCTCGTCGATGGCGTCGACGCTCCAGACGCCGTAGCGATCCGGCACTCTGTCGAACGCGCCTTCCATCGCCTTGCCCAGGAACCGCTGCCGCCGCCCCTCGGCGTGATTGAAGGTGTAAGTGCCGCGCAGATCGGGGCATCCGTCCTTGAAGCGGGCGAACAGGCCGGGATCGGGGCCGGGCATGCCGTCGGGATGCTCGGAGCAGCCGGCCAGCAACGCCACCATCAGCACCGTTCCCCATCGCCGCATGCATCGCCCCCTTCCCCTGAGTCGGACCAGATGTAACGCAAAACGCGTCCCGCCGCATCGTATGGCCCGTGGATTTCTTGGGCGGCCCCGCAGCCATGCGCTATCCTTCCGCTCATCTTGGCCCCGTAGCTCAGCTGGATAGAGCGTCCCCCTCCTAAGGGGAAGGTCGCACGTTCGAATCGTGTCGGGGCCGCCACTTCTCCTCGTGCGGGCTCCGCACCGCATCGGCAGATCGCCGACAACGCCAGTTCCGGCTCGGCAATCCGAACAGACGCCGACAGCGAATCAACGGCGCTGTAACCGATTGAAATACACAGGGTTTCCAGCAGGTCGGGCGCGGCCGCTCTGGTAGAATCATGCCCCCGCGATGGGGCCCTTCGGCCGCATCCCCTGCATTCGATCCCTGGAGCACTTCATGCCCGCAGACCTTCTCAAGGCCCTTGGCCTTGCCAGCACCAACTCCGGCACCTACCTCGGCAGCGGCGAGTGGTCCACGACCACGGACGCCGGCTTGCTGCAGTCGATCAACCCGACCACCAACGAGGTGATCGCCGAGGTCCACGCCAGCAGCCAGGCCGACTACGAGAAGGTCATCGCCCGCGCCCAGGCCGCGTTCAAGATCTGGCGCACCACGCCAGCGCCGCGCCGCGGCGAAGCCGTGCGCCTGTGCGGCGAAGCGCTGCGCAAGCACAAGGACGCGCTGGGTTCGCTGGTCGCGCTGGAAATGGGCAAGAGCAAGCCGGAAGGCGACGGCGAAGTGCAGGAGATGATCGACATCGCCGACTTCGCCGTGGGCCAGAGCCGCATGCTGTACGGCTACACCATGCACTCGGAGCGTCCCGGCCACCGCATGTACGAGCAGTACCAGCCGCTGGGCCTGGTCGGCATCATCAGCGCGTTCAACTTCCCGGTCGCGGTGTGGGCGTGGAACTCCTTCCTGGCCGCGATCTGCGGCGACATCTGCATCTGGAAGCCGTCCAACAAGACGCCGCTGACCGCGATCGCCAGCATGAAGATCTGCAACGACGCGCTCAAGGCCGGCGGCTTCCCGGACATCTTCTTCCTGATCAACGATGCCGGCGTCGAACTGGCGCAGCAGTTCGTCGACGACACGCGCATCCCGCTGATCAGCTTCACCGGCTCCACCCAGGTCGGGCGCACCGTCGGTGAGCGCGTCGCGCGCCGCATGGGCCGCAGCCTGCTGGAACTGGGCGGCAACAACGCCATCATCCTGGACGAAACCGCCGACCTGAAGCTGGCCATCCCCGGCATCGTGTTCGGCGCCGTCGGCACCGCCGGCCAGCGTTGCACCACCACGCGCCGCCTGATCGTGCACGAATCCATCTACGACACCGTGCTGGCCACGCTGATCAAGGCGTACAAGCAGGTGGAAGGCAAGATCGGCGACCCGACCGACCCGGCCAACCTGATGGGGCCGCTCAACAGCCACGGCGCGGTGCAGCAGTTCCTGGATTCCATCGCCAAGGCCAAGGCCAGCGGCGGCACCGTCGAGACCGGCGGCACCGCGATCGACCGTCCGGGCAACTTCGTCCTTCCGGCGATCGTCACCGGCTTGAAGAACTCCGACGAAGTCGTGCAGCACGAGACCTTCGCGCCGATCCTGTACGTGATGAAGTACAAGACGCTGGACGAAGCCATCGACATGCAGAACGCCGTGCCGCAAGGCCTGTCGTCGTCGATCTTCACCCAGAACCTCAAGGCGGCCGAGCAGTTCCTGTCGGCGGCCGGCAGCGACTGCGGCATCGCCAACGTCAACATCGGCACCAGCGGCGCCGAGATCGGTGGCGCGTTCGGCGGCGAGAAGGAGACCGGCGGCGGCCGCGAGTCCGGCTCGGATGCCTGGAAGGTCTACATGCGCCGCCAGACCAACACCATCAATTACTCCGACTCGCTACCGCTGGCCCAAGGCATCAAGTTCGACCTGTGATGCACGCAAGGCCGGCATGTCCGCATGCCGGCCGCCCTGAACGGGCCGTCATCTGGGATAATCGCGCCACCCCAACGGGTGGCGCTTTTGTTTCGTGTGCCCGATTCAGCGCCCTCGCGTCTCCCTGACCCCTGCACGGAGCTCCTGATGAACCAAGCCCGCACGACCAGCAGCCTCGCCATCGCCAGCCTCGTCTCCGGCATCCTCGGCTGGACGCTGCTGCCCTTCATCGGCACGATCGTGGCCATCGTGACCGGGCACATGGCCCGCGGCGAGATCCGCCGCAGCGGTGGCGCGCTGGACGGCGATGGACTCGCGGTCGGTGGCCTGATCCTGGGCTGGCTGTCGGCGCTGCTGTGGATCGTGGGCCTGGTGGTGATCTTCATGTTCCTGGGCGGGCTGGCCTGGCTGGCGACGCTGAACTGAGCCCGCCCGCCTCCATGTATCCCCTCGCCCGACCTTTCCTGTTCGGCCTGGATGCCGAAACCGCCCATGGCCTGGGCTTGAAGGCCCTGGATCTCGCCTACCGCACCGGTACCACGCCGCTGGTGGCTCGGCCGATCACGCCGATGCCGACCAAGGTGATGGGGCTGACCTTCCCCAATCCTGTCGGCCTGGCCGCCGGCATGGACAAGAACGGCGCGCACATCGATGCGCTGTTCGCGCTGGGCTTCGGCTTCGTCGAGATCGGTACCGTCACGCCAAAGCCGCAGCCGGGCAACCCGAAGCCACGCATGTTCCGCCTGCCGCAGCACCAGGCCGTCATCAACCGCCTGGGCTTCAACAACGAGGGCGTCGACGCGCTGGTGCGCAATGTCGAAGCCGCGCGCCGCGACCGTGGCCTGCTCGGCATCAACATCGGCAAGAACAAGGACACCTCCAACGAACGCGCGGCGTCGGATTATCTGTACTGCCTTGAACGCGTCTACCGGCTGGCCGACTACATCACCGTCAACATCTCCTCGCCCAACACGGCCGGGCTGCGCGAACTGCAGGAAGAGCAAGCGCTGCGCCAGCTGATCGGCACGCTGCGCGACGCGCAGGAAGACCTCGCGGCCCAGCACGGCAAGCGCGTGCCGATGCTGGTGAAGATCGCACCGGACCTGTCCGACAGCGACATCGATGCCGTGGCCCGCGTCCTGGGCGACATGCAGGTGGATGGCGTGATCGCCACCAACACCACCGTCTCGCGCCTGAGCGTGCAGGAGCACCCGCAGGCCCGCGAAACCGGGGGCCTCTCCGGTGCTCCGCTGATGGGCCAGGCCACGCTGGTACTGCGCCGCATGCGCACGCGCCTGCCCGACACCATCCCGCTGATCGGCGTGGGCGGCATCCTGTCTGGCGCCGATGCGGTGGCGAAGATGTCCGCCGGCGCGTCGCTGGTGCAGTGCTACACCGGCCTGGTCTACCGTGGGCCGGAACTGGTGCGCGAATGCGTCGAAGCCATCCGTCGTCGCCGCGAAGCACCGAGCCGCGGGCCGGTGGCGCCCGAATGACCCAGGGGTACCGTCTCACCGCCAACGCGTCGCTGCGGGATCGCAACACGTTCGGCGTACCGGCGAGGGCGCCGTGGCTGATTGAGGTGGACGACGCCGCGGCCCTGGCCGACGTGCTGGCGCTGCCGCAGGTCGCCGGCACCGACAGTCTGGTGATCGGCGGCGGCAGCAACCTGCTGTTCGCCGGCGATGCGCCGGGCGCCGTCATCACGATGGCCACGCGTGGCCTGCAGGTGCTCTCCGACGATGGCCAGCAAGCGCGTGTGCGCGCCGATGCCGGCGTCGCCTGGCATCCGTTGGTGATGTGGACGCTGGAACAGGGCCTGTGCGGGCTGGAGAACCTCGCGCTCATTCCCGGGACCGCGGGTGCATCGCCGATCCAGAACATCGGCGCCTACGGCACCGAAGTCGGCGAGTTCATCGACATCGTCGAAGCGCTCGACCGCCGCACCGGCACGCTGGTGCGGCTCGATCGCACGGCCTGCGCGTTCGCCTACCGCGACAGCGTGTTCAAGCGGGAGGCCGACCGCTACCTGGTGACGGCAGTGGAGTTCGTGCTGCCGCGCACGGCGCAGCTGCGCCTGGATTACGCCGGCATCCGCGAGGAACTGACCGCGATGGGTATCACCTCGCCCACTGCGCGCAACGTAGGCGACGCCGTCGTCCGCATCCGCCAACGCAAGTTGCCGGACCCAGCCATCGTCGGCAACGCCGGCAGCTTCTTCAAGAACCCGATCCTCTCGCAGGCGCAGGCCGACGCGCTGCAGGTCGACTATCCCACCCTGCCCGTGTTCCGCGGCAATGCCGAGCACAACCGCAAGCTGTCCGCGGCGTGGATGATCGAAGCCTGCGGCTGGAAGGGCCATCGCGACGGCGATGCCGGCGTGTCCGCCGCGCATGCGCTGGTGCTGGTGAACCACGGGCTGGCCACGGGCGCGCAGCTGCTCTCGCTGGCGCGGCGCATCGCGGAATCGGTACAGGCCCGCTTCGGCGTGGCGATCGAACCCGAGCCCAAGATCATCGGCGCCCGCTGGTAGGCCGTCCCCGTCCCATGCCCGTCGTTCCCGCCCACTTCCGCGCCGCGCTGCTGATGCTGGGCAGCACGGTGCTGTTCGCGCTGATGGTGGTGGCGATCCGCCTCGCCTCGGCGACGCTGCACACGTTCGAGATCGCGTTCTTCCGCAACTTCTTCGGCCTGATCGCCGCCGCGCCGCTGATCCTGCGGCACGGCCCGGGCTTCCTGAAGACCACCCAGTTCCCGCGCTACCTGTTCCGCTGCCTCATCGGCATCTGCTCGATGCTCGCCGGCTTCTGGGCGATCGGCCACCTGCCGCTGGCGCAGGCGGTATCGCTGTCCTACTCAACACCGCTGTTCGTGACGCTGGCCGCGGCGGCAATGCTCAACGAACAAGTCCGTGCGCGACGCTGGACCGCCGTGGGGCTCGGCTTCATCGGCGTGCTGGTGATCGTGCGGCCGGGCACCGCCGAGTTCACCGTGGACGCGCTGATCGCGGTACTCGCCGCGGTGATGAGCGCGCTCGTCGCCATCCAGATCAAGCAGCTGTCCCACACGGAACCGGCCGACCGCATCGTCATCTACACCACCCTGCTGTGGGTGCCGATGTCGCTGCTGCCGGCGCTGGCCGTATGGGAGTGGCCGCAAGGCATCACCTGGGTCTGGGTGATCGCCGCCGGCGTGCTCGGTACCGGCGGCCACATGCTCTGGACGCGCGCTTTGAAGCTGGGCGAAGTGTCGGCACTGACGCCGATCAGCTTCATGCAGCTGCCGGTGGTCGCGCTGTTCGGCTGGCTGCTGTTCGACGAATCGCTCGACGCCTGGACACTGGTCGGCGCCGGCATCATCTTCGGCGCCAATGCCTACATCGCGCACCGCGAGGCCGTGCTGGCGCGCCGCGCCGCCTCCGAGGCACCCAGCGCCGCGGCCAAGCCGGGCGAATGACGCGACCGCTCAGCCCCGCTGGGTGGGCTGCTTGCCGGGCCGCTTGCCTTCGCGGTAGAGCTCGACGAATCGCGCATCGTCATCGCCCAGCGTCTTCGGATCCGCCGCCAGCAGCGGCGCGACGTACTGGCGGTACAGCGGCTCAGCGTCCGCCTTGCGTCCCAATTCGTTGTACGTGTCGATCAGGTTCCAGGCGGCGATGCGGGTTTCCAGGTGCGTCTCGCCCAGCACGCGGCGGCGCAGTTCGAACAGACGCTGATACTCCGGCACGGCCTCCTCGGTGCGGCCCAGCACGCGCAGTGCTTCGGCGCGGATGACCATGGTGATCTGGGCTTGCGGGTGCTTTTCGCCGAGCGTCTTCAACGCCAGCGGTTGCACGTCGCCCAGCAGGCGCAGCGCCGCTTCCGCCTGGCCGGCATTGAGCAGCGTGCCCGCGTGGTTGACCAGAATCGACAGCGTGTCCGGATGCGCGGCGCCCTGGGTGCGGCTGCGCGCAGTGATGACCTGCTCTTCCAGCGGAAGGGCGGCGGCGAAGTCGTCGAGCCTCGCGTAGGCCGTCGCAAGGTTCAGGCGGGTGCGCACGGTCTGCGGATGGTCGCGACCGAGCACGCGTTCGCGCGCGGCGAGCACCTCCTGCAGCGCGGGAAGCGCGGCCTTCACCGCCTTCTGGTCGCCGCCATCGATCATCATCGTGGCCAGCGTGCTGCGTGCCTGCAGCGTGGTGGGATGCTCGCTGCCGAACTTGCGCGTGTAGCGCTGGGTGAGGTCGCGCTGCATCGCGATCGCCTCGTCGCGCTCGCGGTTCATGATCCGCAACACCGCCAGGTTGCCCATCGCGGATAGGGTCTCCTCGTCGTCCGGCCCCAGGGTGGCCGTGCGCAGCGCGACGACCTTCTCCATGTTGGCGCGCGCCTCGGGCAGTTCGCCGAGGTTGCGCTGCACGGCCGCCAGGTTGTTGGTGGCTTCCAGCGTAGCCGGATCGCTTTCGCCCGCGCTGGCGAGCAGGCGCGCCTGGATGGCCTGCACGACGGCTTTCGCGCGCGGGCGGTCACCGCGCGCCGAGATGACCTGCGCCTGCGCCAGTTCCAGCTTGACCCGCACGCGATCGTTCACGGGCAGGCCGAACGCGCGCGGCAGCGCTTTCTGCAGGACCGCCTCGGCTTCGTCGATGTGGGCGCCCTCCAGCAACGCCTGCACCTGTTCGTTGCGCGCGCGCAGCGTTTCCGGTGCGGCATCGCCAAGCGTGGCCGCGCGGTGCTCGGCGACCCGGCCGAAGTGCTCCGCCGCCTTGTCGAAGCGGCCGATGGCGGCATACACCCGCGCGACCGATTCGCGGAGGCTGGCCGCGACGTCAGGCTGGTCGGCGAAGTCGCGGGCGATCGCGTCCTCGGCATTGGCCAGCAGCTGGCGGTCCACCAGGTCGCGCGCCAGGTCGCCGGTGCTGGCCTTGGCCAGCGTCGCACCGAAGGTCGCGGAGGCCGCCGGATCCACGTTCGCGATCTGCCGCACCAGTCCCTCGGACAGGCCCACGCCCATCGTCTCGATGTCGATGCCTTCCAGCATCGATTGCTGGAACGCGGCGACCTTTTCCAGCTCCGCACTGCGCGACTCGGCCACCGCACGCTGCGCCCGTGCCTGCTGCAGGCCGTAGAGCGACAGCCCCAATCCGGCGAACAGCGCGAGCAGCACCACGGCCGCTGCCGCGGTCGCGGTGCGGTGGCGACGGAGGAACTTGCGCGCAGCGTAGCCGCGGCTCGGCGGCACCGCACCGACCACGCGCCCATCGAGATACCGCTGAAGGTCGTCCGCCAGCGCGGCGACCGACCCGTAGCGCGCGTCGCGGTCGTGCTGCATCGCCTTCAGCACGATCCAGTCCAGGTCGCCACGCAGGCGCTCGCGCATGCCGGACAAGGACAGTTGGCGTTCGTCGGCGACCTGTTTGGCCTGTTCCGCGGGCAAGGCCGCCAGCCGGGATGAAGGCGCCACCGCGGTCGGCGTTTCCGCCGCCCAGGTCTCGCCCACCGCATCCGGACGCACGCCGGCGATCAGTTCGTACAGCACGACGCCGAGCGAATAGACATCGCTGCGCGTGTCCACCTGGTGCGCATCGCCGTGCGCCTGCTCCGGGCTCATGTATTCGGGGGTGCCGGCGCGCTCCAACGCAGCCTCGCCGGCCAGCGAGGCCGCCATCGCGATGCCGAAGTCGATGATCTTCGGTACCGGCCTGCCATCCAACGTATCGACCAGCAGGTTGCCCGGTTTCAGGTCGCGGTGGACCACGCCCTTGTGGTGCGCGTGCTGCACGCCTTCGCAGACGCGGATGAACAACGCGACGCGCGCGTCCAGCGACAACCGCTGCTCGCGACAATAGCGTGTGATCGGGCTGCCTTCGATCAATTCCATCGCGAAGAAGGGGAAGCCCTCTTCGGTGGCGCCCGCGTCGTAGATCTGGGCGATGGCCGGGTGGCGCATCTGCGCCAGGACCTGCCGTTCCACCTCGAAGTGCGCCAGATGGCGGGCTTGCAGCTTCTGCGCGCGCAGCAGCTTCAGCGCCACCTCGCGGCGGACCGGTTCCAACTGCGCGGCGCGGTAGACCTCGCCCATCCCGCCGCGGCCGAGCAGACCCTCGATGCGGTAATGGCCCAGCCGCGCGCCGGGCGCCAGCGTGCCGTCGGGCGCGGTGGGCGCGTCCTGCAGGCGCGTGGCCAGCTGCTCGGTAGGCGCGAGCTCGTCGTAAGGTTGCGAAGTCATGCCACTATCCCCGGTGGTCCCGGCCATGGTAGCGGAAGCGTGAGTTGACCGACCGATCCGGTACACTCGGCCCCGCATCTGCCTGCCGCCCTCGCATGTCCCGGGACCCTCTCGACCCGCATACCACGCTCCGGACCGTCCTCAGCGACGGCCCGCGCCCGCTCTCGCCCCGCTCCGCCTGCGTGGTGGTGATCCAGGGCGAGGGCCTGGGCCGGCGGGCCGACATCGGCGACCGGCGCGTGGTGGTGGGCCGTTCGCAGGAAGCGGACCTCCATATCCCGCACAACAGCGTGTCGCGCCTGCATTGCGAGCTGTGGCGCGAGGGCGAGACCTACCGCGTGCGCGATCTCGGCGCCACCAACGCCACGCGCCTGAACGATGTGCCGGTGCAGGAAGCCGCACTGGCCGACGGCGACCACCTGACGCTGGGCGAAAGCGTCCTGAAGTTCATCAGCCACAGCAGCGTGGAAGCGCATTACCACGAAGAGATCTACCAGCTCGCCACCCACGATGCGCTGACGGAGATGTACAACCGCCGGCATTTCATCGAGACGGTGGAGAAGGAGATCGCGCGGGCGATGCGCCACCAGCGGGCGCTGACGATGTGCATCATCGATGTGGACCTGTTCAAGCCGATCAACGACCGCTACGGCCACATTTCCGGCGACCACGTGCTGAAGCAGATCGCGGGGCTGGTACGCCGGCACGTGCGCAACGACGATGCCGCCGCGCGCATCGGCGGGGAGGAGTTCGCCGTGCTGTTGCCCGAATGCGGGCCGGAGGCGGCCTACGGATTCGCCGAGCGTCTGCGCGAAGCGGTGGAAGCGGTGGTGTTCCGCCCCGGCGGCGAAGCGCAGCGCATCACCGTGAGTATCGGCATCGCCTCGCTGACGCCGGAGCGCGATACCTGCAGCCGGATGATGGCGGCGGCCGACGCCGCTCTGTACCGCGCCAAGAGCGAAGGCCGCAACCGGGTCTGCATCGAGCACTGAGCCGGGGGAGATCAGTCGCCGAGCCGGTCCACCCCGTAGCCGGCCGCGCGCCAGGCATCGATGCCGCCGCGCAGCGGCAGCACGTCGCGGAAGCCCGCCGCGCGCAGCCGGCCGGCCATCCAGGCCGCCGATACTTCGTCCGGGCAGGCGCAATAGATGACGATTTTCCCATCTCTCGGATAGGTGGCGAGGATGCCGTCGAGCTGGCGTTCGTCGGCGAACACCGCACCGGGAATCACGTACGGGTCCACATCGCGGAAGCCGGGCGCGCGGATGTCGAACACCACCGGCGGCTGGCCGGCCCGCACCAGCGCGTCGAGCGCCGGCGGATCGATGCGCGCGGCTTCCAGCGATCTCAGCAGCGTGCGCCGGCGCCACCAGCGCCAGCCGACATAGGCCGCCAGCGCCACGCCGATCACCACACCCGCGCCGGTGCCGAGTTGCGACAGGGCGTCGATCACGGACTCCACCTGGTCGGCGAATACCACGCCCAAGCCAAGGCCCAACGCCGCCCACAGCGCGGCGCCCAGACCGTCGTAGCGCAAGAAGCGCGGCACGCCCGCCTGCATTGCGCCGGCCAGCGGCACCGACACCATCGACAAGCCGGGAATGAACTTCGCCACCGAAAGCACGCGAATGCCGAAGCGGCCGTAGAAACGTTCCGTGCGCTTCATGCAGGTATCGCGCGACAGCGACAGCCGGCACAGCGACTGCAGCGTGCGGTTGCCATAACGGCGGCCCGCATAGAACCACACGCTGTCGCCGATCAGGCTGGCCAGCACCGACACCCCGAGCACGCCCGCCAGCGGCAGCCACAGCGGATCGGCGTGCAGCGCCAGGCCGGCGCCGACCAGGATCAGGGTGGGCATCGCGGGCACCGGCAGGCCGAGCGACAACGCGAGCACGTTGACGAATACCAGCAGCACGCCGTATCGGTCGACCAGTTCCTGCATTGCCATCCCCGAAAGTCCACGCCGCGTCCCACGGCGTGCATCGGCATGTTCGACCCCGCGCGCAGCGCGGGCAAGCGGCGGGCCTGCAACGATCCGTTGCCCGGCGGGATCGCGCACGCCTGTACCACCCCGCTGCGCCCCACGTCTGCTGCGCTGCATGATCGCGGCCGTCTGCGGGGGCTTCGAAACGCGCCGGAAGGGGGGGCATTCCGGCCAATCGAGGGGGCATCGGCAGCCAAAGCCGTTCCCCTCACGCCGGCTTAATCCCCTTGCCGCGGTAGCGGCCGACCATGCGCCGCTGTACGGTCGTCGCCCCCACGCGTGCCGCACGCCAAGGCAGTCCATCCCGTTGAACGTCCACAGACTCTCGCCGGAGGATCCGATCATGGTTGCACCCGTACGACCCGCGCGCCTGTCCCTCGTCCTGGCCACCGCCGGCCTCACCCTGATGGTGGCGGCGCCGCTGAAGGCCGAAGAAGGCGACTACAGCTTCTGGCAAACCCTGGTGAACCTGGTGTCGCCGCCCAAGGCCGACAACAAGGTCACCGCCGCGCAACGCACCGGCACCTACCCGCTGCTGGCCAATCCCGCCGGCTTCAACGACGGGTTCCAGCCCGGCCGCTACGATGCCTGGCAGACCATCCAGCTCGCCCCGCAGACCGGCGCGGTCTGTGGCGATGGTTCGCCGTTCAAGTTCTTCGTCAACCGCGTGGCCGACACGCGCAACACGATCATCTACATGGAAGGCGGCGGCGCCTGCTGGGACTACGCCAGCTGCACCGGGCAGACCGGCGTGCGTGGCGCCCGCAATCCCAACGGGATTCCGGACGACTACATGAGCCTGCTGAATCCCGGTGCGAGCCTGGTCAGCCCGTTCGTCACCCGCGTCAGTCCTTTCGATGCGGTGAAGACTCAGGGTTGGAACATGGTCTACGTGCCCTACTGCACCGGCGACATCTATAGCGGCGACCGCGTCGCGGTGTACAACGACCCGAGCGGCCAGAACGCACCGCTGGTGTGGCACCACAATGGCGTACGCAATGTGCGCGCGGTTGTCGGCTGGTTGAAGGACAACCTGCCGCGTCCCACCCAGATGCTGTCCACCGGCTGCAGCGCCGGCGGCGCCGGCAGCCTGACCAGCTATCACCCGCTGCGCCGCGACCTGGCGCCCACGCGCAGCTTCCTGATCGACGACTCCGGCCCGATCTTCCCCACGCTGAAGAACGGCAGTCCGGTGGATTACCCGTCGCAACCGCTGATGGCGCTGATCCGCAGCGCCTGGGGCCTGGACCAGCCCAACGGCCCACTGCCCTACCTCGCCAGCGGCCTGCCGCAGCTCGATCTCAACGAACTGGGCAGCCTGTACCCGGCGCTGTCCAGCAAGTACGCCAACGATCGTCTTGGCCACACGCACTTCTGGAAGGACCTGAACTACTCCTCGTACTCGTACGAGCGGTTCTATCCCGACATCGCCAATGCACCGGACCAGGCGACCAAGGAAGCCCGCATCCACGCACGCTGGAACACCGACACGACGCGCCTGCGCGACCGCCTGAACACGCTGAACAATTTCGGCGGCTACTTCCCGCAGTATCGCGCGCTGAACGAAAGCCACTGCACCACCATCGTCGACTTCAAGAACGCCGACGTGCAGGCGCAGAACCTGGAGCTGAAGCACTTCATCGACAGCGTGCTCGATGGTCAGGGCAAGGTGATCGACGCCAGCGAGCAGGACGATAAGGCCGACAAGGCCAAACCATTCAATCCACTGTACTGGCTGGTCGATCAGTTGCTGGGTTGATGTCAACGGCCGGGACCGTTCCACAGCGACGGTCCCGGCGTCCAGGAAGTCGTGCATGAAGAAGCTGCTGACGCTGCTGGTGCCCTGCCTGGTTTTCGCCGCCGCCGTGTTCTGGTGGAAGCGCGAGGATGCGGGCGTGTCGGCAGATGCCCACCCATCCTCGGCGACACTCGACGCACCCTCGCCGGCGCTGGCGTCGTTGCAGGCGACGCCGCAAGCACGGGCGTACCGCGACCGGCAACGCTTCGAAGCCGATGCGAGGGATTTTTTCGCGCGCGCTGCCTCCCTGCGTGCCGTGGAGCGTAGCGAACGCGCCGACTCGCTGACACGCCAGATCGATGCATACGAAGCCGCGGGTGGCCTGTCCGCTGGCGAAGCGGTGCTGCTGTGGACCGCCCTGGTGAGAGCAACAGTCGACGACCCCGCGCGGCAGGCCGAGGAAGTCGCGGCCATTGCCGAGCGCTACCGCACGCATGCCGACCAGCGCATGGCCGCCTTCGTCGCGCAGCAGGCGAACGATCCCCGCTTCACGGCCTACAAGACGCGCGAGGCGCAGGTGGTGGCCGAAGTGATGTCGATGACGTCGGTCCCGGCCGGCCTCACCCGCGATCAGTACCTGCGCCAGCGGTTGCAGAAAGAACGCGAACGGGCGTATGCGCCCTGAAGAACTGGTGCATGCGGAAACAGGTGTGGGAGCGACGTAAGTCGCGATGAGGCTTTACAGGTGGGCCATCGCGACTCACGTCGCTCCCACGACCGGCCTTTTAGCCTCTGACCTGCCAGGGCCGCTCGCGAATGCGGTACAGCACCAGGTAGACGCCGGACACCCAGGCGACGCCGGCGGCCCAGCCGCCGAGGATGTCGGATGGGTAATGCACGCCCAGGTAGATCCGCGAAGCACCCACGGCGAGCGCGAACAGCGCCGCCAGGGCGGCGACCGGCCAGCGCCAGCGCGTATGCCAGCACAGCAGCACGACCACCATCGCCAGCGTGGCCGACCCCATCGCGTGGCCGCTGGGGAAACTGAAGGTGTGTTCGGGCGCGATGGATTCCCACAGCGTCGGCCGGTCGCGCTGGAAGAACTGTTTCGTCGCCATGTTCAGCAGCGCCGACCCCGCGAAGGACGCCCCGGCGAACGTCGCTTCGCGCCAGCGTCGCGCAATCAGCAAGCCCACCGTCAGCGCGATATCCGCCGGCACCACACCCCACTGGTAGCCGATCGCGGAGATGAAGACGAAGAACCGGTCCAGCGCCGGGCCTGCCAGCGCATGGGCGCGCCACAGCAGCGGGTCGTCGAAGTAGAACACTTCCAGTTCGTGGACTTCATCGGCGAGTTCGACGAACAGCCACAGCGGCGCCAGCAGGCACAGGAACAACAGGACCAGGCGGCCGCCATGCTCGCGCAGCAGGCTGGCGATGAAGCGCCCGCCTTGGACCAGCCTCTCAGCCGGCGACACGCGCGTACTTGGCCTCGACGTAGTCGTCGATCAGCGCGACGAACTCCTGCGCGATGTTCTCGCCGCGCAGCGTCACCTTCTTCTCGCCATCGACGAACACCGGCGCCGCAGGCGCCTCGCCGGTCCCCGGCAAGGAAATGCCGATGTTGGCGTGGCGCGATTCGCCCGGCCCGTTCACCACGCAGCCCATTACGGCCAGCGTCATGGTCTCCGCGCCGGGATGGGTGATCTTCCACTCGGGCATCTTGCCGCGCACGTGTTCCTGCACGACCTTCGCCAATTCCTGGAAGAACTCGGAGGTGGTGCGGCCGCAGCCGGGACAGGCGGTGACCATCGGCGTGAAGGCGCGCAAGCCGGTGGTCTGCAGCAGCTCCTGCGCGACGATGACTTCCTGCGTGCGCGACTGGCCGGGCTCCGGCGTCAGCGAGATGCGGATGGTGTCGCCGATGCCTTCTTGCAGCAGCACCGCCAGTGCGGCGCTCGAGGCGACGATGCCCTTGCTGCCGATGCCGGCCTCGGTCAGGCCCAGGTGCAGGGCGAAGTCGGTGCGGCTGGCCATGTCGCGGTAGACCGCGATCAGTTCCTGCACGCCGCTGACCTTGGCCGACAGCACGATGCGGTCGCGCGGCAATCCCAGTTCGACGGCGCGCTCGCCGGAATCCACCGCCGAGCGGATCAGCGCCTCGCGCAGCACGCGCCCCGCATCCCACGGCGTCTCGCGCGCGTGGTTCTCGTCCATCAGCTGCGCGGCCAGCGCCTGGTCCAGCGAGCCCCAGTTGGCGCCGATGCGCACCGGCTTGCCGTAACGGATCGCGAATTCGATGAGCTGGGCGAACTGGGTGTCCTTCTTCTTGCCGAAGCCAACGTTGCCCGGGTTGATGCGGTACTTGGCCAGCGCTTCGGCGCAGGCCGGCTCACCCGCGAGCAGCTGGTGGCCGTTGTAGTGGAAATCGCCGATCAGCGGCACCGAGATGCCCATCATCTCCAGCTTGTCGCGGATGCGCGGGATGGCGGCGGCGGACTCGGGATTGTTGACGGTCAGGCGGACCATTTCCGAGCCGGCGCGCCAGAGTTCGGCCACCTGCTTCACGCTGCCGGCGATGTCGGCGGTGTCGGTATTGGTCATCGACTGCACCACCACCGGGCGGCCGCCGCCGACGACGGCGTTGCCGATCTGGACGGCCTGGGTGATGCGGCGCGGCCAAGGCGCGGCGTCGGTGGGGGGCGTGGGGCGGGTGACGGCGTCGTGCATGGCGCCATTGTAGCGTGGGCGCCCCGCCGCCCTGCGACGCCATGCCGCAGGCCCCGCGCGCACGCTTGCTCTAGCATGTACCGATGCCGAATACCCTGCTGACCACCACGCCGTCGTTCCTGCGCACCTTGTGCAATCTGCGCTGGGTGGCGATCGTGGGCCAGGCAGTGACGGTGCTGGTCGCACTGGGCCCGCTAGGTATCGCCCTGCCCCGCTGGCCGCTGTGGGGCGGCATCGCGGCGCTGGCCCTGTTCAACGTCTACGCCACCTGGCGCAGCCGCCACCCCGGCGAGGAGACCCCCGCCGAGGCCTTCACCCACATGCTGGTCGACGTGGCCGTGCTGTCCTGGCTGGTGGCCTGGAGCGGCGGCATCGGCAATCCGTTCAGCTCGATGTTCCTGCTGCTGATCGCGGTCTCCTCGCTGGCGCTGCCGTTGCGCTGGGTGCTGGCCACCGGCGTGGCCTGCCTGTTGGGCTATGTGCTGACCGCGGCCTTCGGCCGCCCGCTGCCGCACCTGCACGGCAACAACTTCAACGTGCACCTGTGGGGCATGGCGGTGAACTTCGTGCTTTCCGCCGGCGTGGTGCTGTACTTCTCCACGCGGCTGGTGGCCGCGTTGCGCATGCGCGAACAGGAGCTGGCACGCTTGCGCGAGCGCTTCGCGCGCAACGAAGGCATTGTCGCGCTGGCCACCCATGCCGCCGCCGTGGCGCATGAACTCAACACGCCGCTCGCGACGATGACGCTGCTCACCGAGGACATCCGCGAGCATGCAAGCGAGCCGGACATTCGCGAAGACGCCACCACGATGCGCCAGCTGATCGACCTGTGCCGCGACCGCGTGCGCGCGCTCGCTGCGTCCGCCGACATGGGCGTGCGCCAGCGCGTGGACCTGGACGACGTCGTGCAGCGCTGGCAGCTGATCCGCCCCACCGTGGAACTGCAGCGCACCGGCGCGCTGCCGCCGTGGCTGGCGACCGATGCCTCCACTGGCCACCTGCTGCAGGCGCTGCTGAACAACGCCGCCGATGCCAGCCGGCAGGCCGGCTCGCAGCGCGTAGACCTGGACCTGCGCTGCGAGGGCGACGAACTCGTCGGCACGGTGCGCGATTACGGCAACGGCTTTCATGAAGCGCTGCCGTTCCAGTCCGAGCAACTCTTCCGCACCAGCAAGCCCGAGGGCATGGGCGTGGGCCTGGCCCTGTCGCACGCCACGATCGAGCGGCTGGGCGGGCGCATGACCATGCGCGCCGTGCCGCCCAAGGGCGTGCAGGTGCAATTCCGCCTGCCGGTGGCCGGCCACGACGAAACACCCTGACGCGAGGTTCCGGATGAAAGGCCTGCTGGTCGACGACGACGAACTCTATGCCCGCACGCTGCAGCGCAGCCTGGCGCGCAAGGGCATCGAGACCCAGATCGCGCTGGACGCGCCGAGCGCGTTGGCGCGCGCGCGCGAATTCCAGCCGGATTTCGCCCTGGTCGACCTCAAGCTCGGCAGCGATTCCGGCCTGGCCCTGATCGAACCGTTGCGCGGCATCCGTACCGACATGCAGATCCTGCTCGTCACCGGCTACGCCAGCGTGGCCACGGCGGTGGAGTCGATCAAGCGCGGCGCCGACGACTACCTGCCCAAACCGGCCACGGTGCCGACGATCCTCCGCGCGCTCGGCCTGGAAGCGCCGACCACGCCCGTGGACGATGCCGACGCCGCCGAGGACACCATGACACCGCTCAGCCGGCTGGAGTGGGAGCACATCCAGCAGGCCCTGGCCGAAACCGAGGGCAACATCTCCGCCGCCGCGCGCCTGCTGGGCATGCACCGGCGTTCGCTGCAGCGCAAGCTGGCCAAGCGTCCGGGTCCCGAGCGCCGCTGGATCGACGAGTAGCCTTCAACCCGGTGGATCGCGGTCCGGATCCACCGCCAGCCCTGCGCCCAGGCCCATGCCGGCGCCCGCCCCCATGCCAGCACCCATGCCGCCTGCACCGCCACCGCCGCGCCCGCTGCCTTGGCGATCCTCGCCCTTCCCGCCCTCGCCCTTGCCCTTCGCGTTGGGCACCGGACGCGCCGGCCCCTGGCGCGGGATGTCGAGATCGGACGGGACCGGCTCGAGGTCCAGCACGCCGCGGATGAAATCGCGCAGCGACACGACCAGCGTATGCGTGTGGATCGGCTTCCCCGCGGCAAGATCGCGGGCGGCCTGGGCCGCGAGCCTGACCTGTTCGTCGGTGCCCAGCAGGATGATGTCCGACAACGCGGCTTCCACCGCATCGCGGATGCGGCGTGCGCGATCGCTTCCGCTCTCCTCCTCGACACCTTCGTCGCGCATGCGCTGGCGCAGTTCGCGCAGATGGGTGGGATCGACTTCCAGGTCACCGCTGAACGAGCCGCCCAACGTTTTGTAGGCGGCGATCAGCGTGCGCAGGCGCTCGTTGATCTGCCGGTTCTCCCGTGCGCGCCGCTCCTGCACGGTCTGCATGACCAGCAAGCGGATGCCCACGCCGATCAGCGTGATCAGCGCCAGGCCCGCCAGCGTGGTCAGCAGGCCTTGCCATGAACTGAAGTCGAGACCGCGCATGGCAGGAGTCCTCCGGATGTTCGAGCGCTACCTTACCGAACCGGCTGCAACCCAATGTCGTGGCCGCGTCACGGCGGGAACGTCACCCGCGCGCCGCGCACCTGCGGAGTGCCCTCGGCCACATCGGTCCAGGCCAGCCAGGCGGCGCCATGCGACCACTGCAGGCGCGGAATGCCGCTGGCGCGCCCCCGCGCGGCGAGCGTGGCGACCTCGGCGCGCCGTGCGCCCGTCCACTCGCCGTCGTAGCGCGTCAGCACCAGTCGCTGCGCCTCGCCGGCCTGTTCCAGCCAGCTGACCAGCAGGTGCCCGTCGCCCCGCGCCAACCCCACCCGTCCCAGTACCTGCTCACCCTTGGCCAGGGTGGCCGGGGCGGTGAACGTGTCGCCGGCATCGTCGGAACGCGCCGCCCGAATTTCCGGCAGTCCCTCGGCTTCGGTGTACCACGCGACCCACACGCGTGATCCATCGGCCACCACGACGGGACCGTTGACCGGGCAGCCCGCGATTTCCCAGCCATCGGTGTGCACATCGCGCGGAACGGTCCAGGCGTTGCCATCGAAGCGCACCAGGCGCGTATCGCGGACTTCGCCGGCGCTGCGGCCACGGTAGACGACCACGGTGCCGCGGTCGGTGATCGCGGACGCGGTGGTGCAGCAGTCGCAGGTGGAGGCATCGAGGGCCCATTCGGCCTGCTGCGTCGCCTCGGTGTCGAACAGCGCCGCGCGCAGCATCATCGCGCCAGTGCCGTGATCGTCGTGATGCGCGTGGTCATCGCCGGGCGACTTCTGCCGGCTGTCGAGCCAGGCGATGCCCAACCGATCGCGGCCCTGCGGCCAGAACGTCACGAAGCCGTTGTCGCCCTGCTTCGCCGTGGGCGGCACCAGCGTCGGCGCCGACCAGGTGGCACCGCCGTCGGCGGAGCGGACCAGATCGATGCCGTAATCCATCCGCGACGGCCCCGTGCTGCGCAACCAGTGCGCCCACAGCGACCCGTCCGGCAACGCGTAGACATGCGGGGTATCGGCCCAATTGACGAACCAGCCCGACCCTTCGGCGATGGTGCGCGGGGCCGTCCACGCGGCTTCGTTTTCGGCCAGGCGACTGAAGCGCAAGCGGTGGCCGCCGTCGCCGATCGGCTCCACCCAGCTCAACAGCAGCGACCCGTCCGACGTGGCGACCAGATCGGGCTGCGCCGCGCCCGCGGTCGACGGCAGCCCCTGCGCGTCCACCCGCGGCGACGCATCGGCCTTTACCGTGGGCGGCACGTCGGCTGGAGCGCATGCGGTGAGCGCAGCGAGAAGAAGCGGCACCACGGGGAAACACCAGCGGCGTAGGGGCATGCGGACGACTCCGACCGTCGGGACCCACGCATTCCACCACGGATTGCGCCCGGGCGACCGCGACCGCGTGTCGCAAGCGTTCGCGGCGGCGTCCGGCGCCAGCGTTTATCCTTTCCGCATGACCGACACCGCCCGCGACATCCTCTCGCCCAGCCAGTTGAACGCGCTTGCGCGGAACCTGCTGGAGGACACGTTCCCGCTGATCTGGGTGGAAGGCGAGCTCGGCAACGTCACCCGGCCGGCGTCGGGACACCTGTACTTCACCCTGAAGGACGCGCGCGCGCAGGTGAAGTGCGCGATGTTCAAGCCGAAGAGCCAGTGGCTGAAGTTCGCCCCGCGCGAAGGCTTGCGCGTGCTCGCGCGCGGCCGACTGACGCTGTACGAGGCGCGCGGTGACTACCAACTGGTGGTCGACCACATGGAAGAGGCCGGCGAAGGCGCGCTGCGGCGCGCGTTCGAGGACTTGAAGGCGAAACTCGCGGCCGAAGGCCTGTTCGATGCGGACCGCAAGCGCCCGCTGCCGGCGCATGTGCGGCGCCTTGCGGTGCTGACCTCGCCCACCGGCGCGGCGGTGCGCGACGTGCTGAGCGTGCTGCAGCGGCGCTACCCGTTGCTGGAGGTGGACGTGCTGCCGGTGCAGGTGCAGGGCGAGACGGCCGCGGCGCAGATGGTGGACATGCTGCAGAGGGCGGCGCGCAGCGGTCGCTATGACGTGGTGCTGGTCACCCGCGGCGGCGGATCGCTGGAAGACCTGTGGGCGTTCAACGATGAACGCCTGGCACGCACGATCGCCGCCTCGCCGGTACCGGTGGTGTCCGCCGTAGGCCACGAAACCGACTTCAGCCTGGCCGACTTCGCCGCCGATCTGCGCGCGCCCACGCCGTCGGTCGCCGCCGAGCTGCTGGTGCCGGATCGCCGCGACCTGCTCACCCGTGTGCACCACCTGCAGCGCCGCCTGGCCACCGCGCATGCGCATCGCCTGCGCAACCTGATGCAGCGCGCGGATCGCGCCGCCCTGCGCTTGAACGCACTGCGCCCTCAGGCACGGCTGGACCTGCTGCGGCGGCGTCAGGACGACGCGGTACGTCGCCTGCACGCGCTGTGGCGCGACCGCCACGCACGGCGCCTGGCCGCGCTCCGGCATGCCGACGCCATCCTGCGCGCGCACGCGCCCCAGCGCCGCCTCGAGCACCTGCGCGCACGCCTGCTCGCCCTCGCGCCGCGCCCGCAAGCCGCGATCGCACGCACCCTGCAACGCGAAGCCCTGCACCTGCGCGGCCTCGCCCGCTCACTGGAAGCCGTCAGCCCCCTGGCCACCGTCGCCCGCGGCTATGCGCTGGTAACGAAGGACGACGGCACGCTCGTGCGGTCGGTGACGCAGGTGGAGACGGGAGACCGGGTCACGGCGCGTGTCGCCGATGGGCAGATCGCGCTACGTGTGGCATCGAAAACGTAGGGTCAACATGGTCTAGCGCTAGTGGAATGTCGGCACGAAGGGAATGAAGATCTCGAGACGAAGGACCAACCATGCACCCCGCCACCTGGATTCCCACCCTGCTGATGACCCTCGGCCTGATGATCGCCGTCGCATTCCCGCTGTGGTTTGCGTGGATTGTCGCTTGGCGGTCCGGTATGACGCGCAGCCTCCGTCGTTCGTTCGCCATGGTGTGCGGATTGCTCACTTATGGCGTGGTGCTGATGGTCGATGCCCTGTTTCTGCCGTTCGACATGTTCGCCACCTTTGCTGCGCCGTCGCTGATAAACGCCGGACATGACGCCACAGCCAATGTCATCGTTCTGGTCTCCCGGGAAGTGGGTACCTGGGTGGGTGCCGCCTGCGCACTCATCGTAGCGGTCGCGCTGCCGGTGAAACTCCGCCTGCGCTGGCCGGCGGTATACGCAACGCTTCGACATTCGGCCTAACCCCACTTCCCAACCCCATGCGTTCGACCTTCCGTCCCCGCCACGGAGTCACGCCATGTCGCACCGTCGTCTGAGCTTCACCCTGCTTGCCGTCGCCGTCCTCGCCGGCTGCAATTCGAACCCCACCGCCCAGCAAGCGCCCACTGGGAAAGCGGATACCACCTTGCCCGCCGAGCTTGTGGTCGCCGAAGCGGATGCCGCTGCAGCGTCCGCCGTTGCCAGCGCGGACGCCGAACGCCGCGAGCGCGCGACGCTCGATAGCGTCGTCGTCACCGGCGCACGCCTCTCGCGACAGGCCAAGACCGTCGCGCCCGGGTATGCGTATGCGCCCCCGCCGCCGCCCGCGCCGGCCGCGGTGGCTTATCAGGAGAACTTTTCCGCGGGCGTGCTGGCGTACCCGCAAGCGCAGCCTGCCAATACGGAGAAGTACGCCGAACGCGACGACAATCCTGTGCGGCGCACGCTGGATGAGCCCGTGTCGACGTTCTCCGTGGACGTGGATACCGGCAGCTACAGCAACGTGCGGCGCATGCTGCGCGATGGCCAGCGGCCGCCCGCCGATGCGGTGCGCGCGGAGGAGTTCATCAACTACTTCCGCTACGGCCACGCCGCTCCCACCGACCGCAGCCGGCCTTTCCGCGTGAGCACCGAACTCGCGCCTGCGCCGTGGAACGCCAAGCGCCAAGTGCTGATGGTCGGCATCAAGGGCTACGACGTGCCGAAGGCGACGCTGCCGCCGGCGAACCTCGTGTTCCTGCTGGATACGTCCGGCTCGATGGAGTCGCCCGACAAGCTGCCGCTGCTCAAGCAGTCCTTCGCCCAGTTGGTACCGCAGTTACGGGCGCAGGACCGGGTCAGCATCGTGGTCTACGCCGGCTCGGCCGGTCTGGTGCTGCCACCCACGCCGGGTGACCGCCACGACGAGATCCTCGCCGCGCTGGACCGCTTGCAGGCCGGCGGCAGCACGAATGGCGGCGACGGCATCCGCCTGGCCTACGCGATGGCGAAGCAGGCCTTCGTGCCCGAGGGTGTCAACCGGGTGATCCTGGCGACCGATGGCGACTTCAACGTCGGCACCGTCAGCCAGGACGCACTGGAGACGATGGTGGCCGACCAGCGCAAGTCCGGCATCGCCCTGACCACGCTGGGCTTCGGCACCGGCAACTATAACGACGCGCTGGCGGAGAAGCTGGCCGATGTCGGCGATGGCAACCACGCCTACATCGACACCCTGCAGGAAGGCCGCAAGGTGCTGGTGGAAGAGATGCAATCCACTTTGCTGACCATCGCGCGCGACGTGAAGATCCAGGTCGAGTTCAATCCGGCGGTCGTTGCCGAGTACCGGCTGATCGGTTACGAAAACCGCGTGCTGGCGAACGAGGACTTCGCCAACGACAAGGTCGACGCGGGCGATATCGGCGCCGGGCATGAGGTCACCGCCCTGTACGAGATCACTCCGGTGGGTTCCGGTGCGGATCGTCTGCCGGCGCTGCGTTACGGTGGCAAAGCGTTGGCGGCGGGTACGGCGACCGACGAAGTCGCCCACCTGCGCCTGCGCTACAAACTGCCCGGCCAGGACACCAGCCGGCTGATCGAAGCCCCGATCGCGCGCAGCACGCTGACGTCGCAGCCCAGCGAGGCGTTCCGCTTCGCCGCGGCGGTCGCCGCGTATGCGGACCTGCTCCGCGGCGGTCAGCGCATCGATGGTTGGGCCTGGACCGATGTCGCACGCACGGCGCGTGGCGCAACCGGTCGCGATCCGCACGGGCTGAAGGCCGAGTTCATCGGCATGATTGACCAGGCGCACCGTTTGGTCGCCACGCAGACGGATGCGCCGGCGATCGCCGGCGAGTAAGGCTGCAAGCGGTGGCGGCAGGGATGCCGCGCCGCGCCTTCGGCAGGCGCCTCAAAGTGTGTCGAGCGCCGCGGCCTGGTCTAGGCTGGCCGCCGGGCGTCCCAGCAGGTAGCCCTGCCCCAGATGGCAGCCCAGTTCCACCAAGGACTGGCGCTGCTCTTCGGTTTCCACGCCCTCGGCGATCGTTTCGATGCCCAGGGTACCGGCCAGCGCGAGGATCGCGCGCACCAGCGCCAGGCTCTCGGGACGCGCTTCGCTGCCCAGTCCGGAAACGAAACTGCGATCGATCTTGAGAACCGAGATCGGGAAGCGGTGCAGATAGGACAGCGCCGAGAAGCCGGTGCCGAAGTCGTCCAGCTGGGCGAGGATGCCGTGCTGGCGCAGCGTGCGCAGGATGCGCAGCGTGCGGGGCGCGTCGTCGAGCAGAGCGACTTCGGTGATTTCCAGGCGCAGCTGGGCCGGGTCGGCGCCCTGGGCGTCGAACATGGCCAGCAAGCGGTCGGCGAAATCCGGTGAACGGAAATGCCGCGGCGAGACGTTGACCGAGATGTAGCCTTCCACGCCGCGGGCGATCTGCCGCACGACCTGTTCGTAGAGCAGCCAGTCGACCTGCTCGATCAGTCCGCTGTCCTCGCCCAGACCGATGAACTCGGCCGGCAGCAGCAGACCGCGCCGCTCGTGCTGCCAACGCAGCAGCGCTTCGTGGCCGATCACGCGGCCGTCGTCCATCCGCCGGATCGGCTGGTAGAACGGCAGGAAGTCGCGATTATTGATGGCGCGGCGCAGGTCGGCTTCCAAGTCCAGGCTCTGCATGGCCGCTTCGCGCATCGCCTCGTCGAACAGCGCGGAACGATCGCGTCCCTGCTCCTTCGCGCGGTACATCGCCGCATCGGCGTCGCGCAGCAGCTCTTCGCCATTGCGGTAGCGCGGATGCCAGATCGCGATGCCGAGGCTGGCCGACGGGAACAGCTCGCGCCCGGCCACCCACATCGGCCGGCCCAGCACGGCAAGCAGGCGCTGGGCGAAATCGCGCACGTTCTCCACGCCGTCGGCGTACTCGACCAGCAACGCGAATTCATCACCGCCCAGCCGCGCGACCACGTCGTCGCCGCGCACGCTCATGGTGATCCGGCGCGCGACCTCCACCAGCAACTCGTCGCCGGCGGCATGGCCCATGCTGTCGTTGACCAGCTTGAAGCGGTCCAGGTCCAGGAACAGCACGGCGAACGCCTGGCCGTCTCCGTGCCGTGCGCGTTCGATGGCGGCGGAGAGGCGGTCGAGCAGGTGCGGCCGGTTCGGCAACCCGGTCAGGGCGTCGTGCGTGGCCTGGTAGGTGAGCTGCTGTTCGGCACGCAGGCGCTCGCTGATCTGGGCGCGCAGCTGGTGGTTCGCCTCGTTCAATTCGCGGGTGCGCTCGTCGACGCGGCGCTCCAAGTCCGCGTGCGCGCTACGCAGGCGGTCCTGCGTGCGCTGCCGGTCCAGGCCGTTGCCGATGTGGTGGGCGACGAACGTCAGCAGGTTCTGGTCGTGCGAGGTGAATTTCACCTCATCGGTGTAGCTCTGCACGACCACCGTACCGACCACGTCCTCGCCGCGGAACAGCGGCACGCCCAGCCAGCTGTGCGCCGGGGGGCCGTGCTGCAGCACCTTGCCGGCCTCGGCCAGTTGCCCGATGACCTCGCGATCGGCCAGCAGCGGGCGGCCGGTGGCGACCACGTATTCGGTCAGGCCGTTGGTCATGCGCCGCGACTTTCGCATCGGGTCGCGTTCGTCGATGGAGTACGGGAAGGTCAGCTCCTCGCCATCGTCGGAGACCAGCGCGATGTAGAAGTTGCGCGCGTTGATCAGTTCGTCCACCACCACGTGCACGTCGGCGTAGAAGCGCTCCAGCGTCTCGGAGGTAATGGCCAGGTCGGTGATGCGGAACAGCGCGCGCTGCAGCTTCTCGGCGCGCTTGCGCTCCATGATCTCCGCCTGCAGTTCGCGGTTGGCGCGCTGCAGCTCGTGCGTGCGTACCGCCACGCGGTGCTCCAGCTCGACATGCGCATGCTTGCGGTCCAGCGCGGTCAGGATGTGCTGGGCCACGTAGCCGAGCAGTGCGCGGTCTTCGTCCGCGTAGCTGGCCGGCGTGTCGTAGCTCTGCACCACGATGGCGCCGCAGACGCGGTCGTCGCGCCGCATCGGCACGCCCAGCCAGTCCAGGCTGTCGGGGCCGTGGGACGGATCGCGCATCACGCCCAGCTTCTGCCGGATCACCGCCGAGGGACCGCGCAGCGGCTGGCCGTGGCGCAGCAGCGCGAAGGTCATGCTGTTGGCCATTTCCTCTTCGCCGAACTCGCGCTCGGGCTCGGCGATATACGGGTCGCGCTGGTCGGCGAAGTACAGGAAGCGGACCGTGCGGCGCTGGTCGTCGTAGAGGACGATGTAGCAGTTCTCCGCATACATCAGCGAATTCACCACCGCGTGGATGCGGCGAAGCATCTCCGGCATTTCCAGGTCGGCGCCCGCCAGGTCGGCGATTTCGTACAGCGCCTGCTGCAACCGCTTGGACTTCTCCAGCGAGACGATGCGCGCTTGCGCGCGCGATGCATCCAGCGTGGTGACCAGCAGGGTGCGGGCCAGCAGCAGCCAGGATTCCTCTTCCACCGTCGACAGCGGATTCGGCAGCGCCAGCGCGAGGGCGACGCGCGCGTTGCCGTCGGCGTTGTCCCAGGCGTGCACGCGCAGCTCGGGACCGTCATGTTCGACGATGGCCTCGGCCAGGGCGTGTTCGGCACGTCGGCGCAGTGCGGCCGACGCGCCCGGCGTGGCGCCGGCGCCGTTACCCAGCGCCCAGTCTCGCCAGCACACCGCCAGCTCGGCACCGGCCGGCAGCAGCGCACGCAGGATCGACGCGATCCGCTCTGCGGGCGACGCGGGCGTGCTGGCCGGATTGTCTGCGCTGACCGATGGCGTAGGCATGACCGTGTCCCGACAGAGACGGTGCTGTATCTGGATATCCCCCCGCCGAGCATA
Source organism: Pseudoxanthomonas sp. G3 (assembly GCF_057654715.1). Classification (NCBI taxonomy): domain Bacteria; kingdom Pseudomonadati; phylum Pseudomonadota; class Gammaproteobacteria; order Lysobacterales; family Lysobacteraceae; genus Pseudoxanthomonas; species Pseudoxanthomonas sp. G3. The sequence goes on along the minus strand of NZ_CM172805.1, from coordinate 1,590,670 downwards.
CCGCCTGCCACCCCCTGAACGGAAACCGCCGCCCAACCCCATCCTCGGCCGCGAGGCGTTCTTTTCCCTGTGTGCCCGCCTATCGTCCCTGCCATGTCGTCCCGCGCAGCCGAGCGAATCCGCGCGACCGGATGGCTGAACCAGACCGCCTCGCACCCCTGCGGCGGCTTCACGCCCGTGCACGGACCGCTTACGCTGGTGGCGGTGAACGACCTTGCCGAACCTGCCGATGAGACCCTGATGCTGGCCTACGCGGCCGGTGACGCATCGGCCTTCGAGCAGCTCTATGCACGCCATCGCGGCCCGCTCTATCGCTTCCTGCTGCGCCACCTGCGCGACGCGTCGATGGCGGACGAGTTCTTCCAGGACACCTGGCAGCGGGTGATCGCCGCGCGCCAAGGCTGGAAACCGGAAGCTGCGTTCGGGACCTGGCTGTACCGGATCGCGCACAATCGATTGAACGACCACTGGCGCGCCCTGAAGCACCGGCCGGCGGCGCCCGAGGACGCCGAGGCCCGCACGGAACGCGTGCCCGACCCGGATACGCCCGAGCGTCAGCTGTCGGAATTCGAGCAGCGCCGGCGCTTGCAGGTGGCCATGGACGCATTGCCGCCCGAGCAGCGCGAGGTGCTGCTGCTGCGGCTGGAGCAGGAACTGACCCTGGAGGAAATCGGCGAGATCACCGGCGTGGGCCGGGAAACCGTGAAATCGCGGTTGCGGTATGCGATGGACCGGTTGCGGACGAGATTGAACGAATGAAGACGCCCCACGAACCCCTGTCGCCCGAAGAGCGCGCCCTCGCGCAGGCCCTGTCCAAGCTGGGCCCCCACGGCGGACCGTCGCCCGGCCTGGATGCCCGCATCCTCGGCGCCGCGCGTGCCGCCGTGCAGGAGGCGCCCGCCGCGCACGGCGCGACGGTGCCGCCGACGCGCCGGCGCTGGCCGCTGGGCATGGGTGTCGCTGCTTCGGTGCTGTTGGCCGCCGGGATCGCCTGGCAACTGCGACCCACCCAGCAGGTGCCGGTCGCCAGCGAAGTGCCGGCGCTGGCCACGCCCGAGACTGCTGTCATGTCCGCGCCCGCAGAACAGGCCGCCGATGCGGCGGCCGCTCCGGAGCTGGACGCGGCGGCGGCAGCGCCCGCCGTCGAGCCCTACGACCCCTCGCCGTCCGTCCGACAGCTCGCCCCACCCACCATTGAGGCCCCGCCGGCGTCGCCCGCATCCGCGAGCCCGGCCCGCCGGAATGCCGAGGCCGCCGCGCGCCAGGAAGCGCCGCCCAAGCGCGGGCCGCTGTCGATGATTCCCGCTGTCCCGGGCTTGCCCGCACCCGCCGAGCCGACGCTGGCGCGCAAGGCGACGGCGCCGCAGGCCTTTCCTGAGGCCGTCGAGGACCGCGCTGTTGTGGAGGAAGGCGTCCTGCAACAGCAGGCCCGCCAACGCGCCCTGGCCGAACAGCAACGCGAGCAACAGCAGCGCAGTGAAAGCGAACGACGCGCAAGCGAGGCCAAGGCCGCCGCCGACACCTCGGGCACCCTCGACTCCATCATGGTCACCGGATCCCGCATCTCCCGGCAGGACGGCTTCAGCAGCACGCCTGCCGCGGCGCCACCGCCCCCGCCTCCGCCGGCTCCGGCCGTGAGTGGCGGCGCCCCGGCACCCAGCGTCGCGCGCAACACCCTGCGCCGCACCGAACTGCAGGTGCCGGTGGACGAAGATACCCGGCTGGCACCGGACGAATGGCTGGACCGCATCCGCCTGCGCCGCGACCTGGGCGACAGCGCCAATGCCCTGCGGAGCCTGCAGCTGTTCGTGCAGGAGCATCCCTTCCAGCGCGTACCGGACGACCTGCGGCCGCTGTTGGGCACCCCGTGACCGACACGCTCGCGGCGCGGGCCTCCCATCTGCTGGAGGTGAAACACAGCCGTTTCCGCGCCCTGGCCGCCCCGGTCGCCAGACCGGACGACGCGCTGGCCTTCCCGCGCGAGGTCGCCACGCCCAATGCCACGCACAACTGCTGGGCGTACCGGATCGGTGGCGAATACCGGTCCAGCGACGATGGCGAGCCGGCCGGCACCGCGGGCCGCCCGATCCTGGCCGCCATCGACGGCCAAGGCTACGACCGGGTGATGGTGGTGGTGACCCGCTGGTACGGAGGCATCAAGTTGGGGGCTGGCGGCTTGGTCCGCGCCTACGGTGGTGCCGCGGCGGAGTGCCTACGGCAGGCAGAGCGCTTGCCGGTGGTGGCGATGGCGACACTTGAGGTCGCCTGCCCGTTCGACGATCTCGGCAGCGTGCATGCGGCACTGGTTGCCCATCATGCGGTGAAACGCGAGGAATCGTTCGACGAATCCGGCGCCCGGCTGGTGCTCGAACTGCCCGCCGACCGCGTGGATGCCTTGAAAACCCTGCTGCGCGACGCCACCCGTAATCGGGTGCGCGTGATGCCGACCATGGCCTGACGGTGCGCGAGGCGCATGCGGGAGGCGTTGCGACCGTCAACGGACGTGCAGCGCCTCCCACAGCCGCCTTGATCCGACCTTCCCGATGAACGACAGCGCCGCCGACACCTCCGCCACCTCGAAACAAAAGGCCAAGCTCGGCACGCTGCGCGCGCTGTGGCCGTTCGTGCGCCAGCACGGCGGCCTGTTTGCCGCCTGGTTGTGCGCACTGGGCCTGGCCTCGGCAGCGACACTGAGTTTCCCGGTGGCGTTCAAGCAGATGATCGATGGCGGCTTCCACAGCGGCGGCAACATCGACCGGGTGTTCCTGGGCGTCTTCATTGTCGTGCTCGTCCTCGCCGTGGCGAGCGCAGCGCGTTTCTACTTCGTCTCCCTGCTGGGCGAACGGGTCGTGGCCGACCTGCGTCGGCAGTTGTACGGACACCTGGTCGGCCTGGACGCGGAATTCCACGACCGCACCCGCAGCGGCGAACTGGTGTCGCGGCTTTCCGCCGACAGCGAACTGCTGCGCAGCGTCGTCGGCAGCAGCATGTCAGTGGCCCTGCGCAGCAGCATCACCGTCATCGGCAGCGTCGTGATGCTGTTCGTCACCAGCCCCAAGCTGGCGGCCTATGCTCTGGTCGGCATTCCGCTCGCGGTCCTGCCGATCGTGCTCGGCGCACGCCGTCTGGAGAAGGCCTCGCGCGCCAGCCAGGACCGCGTGGCCGACGCCAACACGCTCGCCAGTGAGACTTTGGGCGCGGTGCGCACCGTGCAGGCGCATGCGCGCGAGGGCTACGAGCTCAAGCGTTTCAGCGATGCCGTCGCGGTCGCCGTGGAGACCGCCCGCAAGCGCATCCGCGCACAGTCGCTGGTCACGGCCACGGTCATCACCCTGGTGTTCGGCGCGGTCGTGCTGGTGCTGTGGTCCGGCGCGCACGACGTGATCGCCGGGCGCATGACGACCGGCGAACTCGGTCAGTTCGTGTTCTACGCGCTGATCGGCGGCGGCTCGGTGGGCGCGCTGGCGGAAGTCTGGAACGAACTGCAGCGCGCGGCCGGCGGCATGGGCCGCATCGCCGAATTGCTCAATGAGTCTCCGGCCATCCATGCGCCCGCCACGCCGCGCGCCCTGCCCTCACCGGTGAAGGGTGAGATCCGCTTCGACGACGTCTCCTTTCACTACCCTTCGCGCCCCGACCTCCCTGCGCTGGACGAATTCAGCCTGACCATCCATCCGGGCGAGACCGTCGCCCTGGTCGGCCCGTCCGGCGCCGGCAAGAGCACGGTGTTCTCGATGCTGCTGCGCTTCCATGACGCGCAGACCGGCAGCGTGCGCATGGACGGCGTGGACCTGCGCGAGCTCGACCCGGCCGACCTGCGTGAACAGATCGCGCTGGTGCCGCAGCAGCCGACGATCTTCGCGGCCAGCGCGGCGGAGAACATCCGCTATGGCAAGCTGGACGCCACCGATGCCGAACTGCAGGCCGCGGCCGAAGCCGCCGAAGCGGACGACTTCATCCGCGAACTGCCGGAAGGGTTCGACAGCCCGCTCGGCGAACGCGGCGCGCGCCTGTCCGGCGGCCAGCAACAGCGCATCGCCATCGCCCGCGCCCTGTTGAAGAATGCGCCGGTGCTGCTGCTGGACGAAGCCACCAGCGCGCTCGACGCGCAAAGCGAACGCGCGGTGCAGCACGCGCTGGAGCGCCTGATGGACGGCCGCACCACGCTGGTGATCGCCCATCGCCTGGCCACCGTGCTGAAGGCAGACCGCATCGTCGTGATGGACCGCGGCCGCATCGTCGCGCAAGGCACCCATGCCGAGCTACTGGCGCAAGGCGGCCTGTACGCCGAACTCGCGCGTCTGCAATTCCTCGACTGAGGCCATCGCGGCACGACATCCTGCCGCGCGTGGTCTAGGATGCCGGCGTCGCCTCCGGGAGCCCCGCCCGATGTCCGAATCGTTGCCGCCGCTGCTGCGTGGCCTGGGCACGCTGCTGATCCTGCTGACCAGCGCGCTGGTCGTCACCGTGGAGCGCCGCGACAACGCGCACCGGGCGGAACAGATCCATCTTGCGCGGCTCGCATCGAAGGCAGAAGCGTCTTTGCCCGAGCCCCCCGGCGACGCGAACGCGCTCGCCACCGAAGTTCGGCTGCTGCGCCTGCAGTTGCAGGACAACGACCTGGCCGATGATGTCTTCGAGAACCCGTGGTTCCAATGGCTGGGCCTGCTGGGCACCGGCCTGATCGCGTCGTCGTTCTTCGCCGAATGGCGGCTCAAGCGCCGCATCGCGCGCGCGGCGCGGGCGACCGCGCCGCCGGAGGCGTCCTAGACGCTCAGGCGACGGCGTCGGCCGTCGCCAGTGCCGGCATGCGGCGCGGACGGCTGGGGAAGGCGTGGCGCAGGATCCGCCAACACACCTGGCCGAACTGGGTCAGCAGCGTGCCGGTGTTGTAATGCTGGCCGTAGCGCGCGCAGATGGCGCGCACTTCCTTGGCCATCTCCGCATAGCGATTGGCCGGGATGTCGGGGAAGAAGTGGTGTTCGATCTGGTGGCTCAGGTTGCCCGACATGACGTTCATCAGGAAGCCGCCGCGCAGGTTCGATGAACCACGCAGCTGGCGCAGGTACCAGTGGCCGCGCGATTCGTTCTTGATGCATTCCTTCGGGAACGTCTCCGCATGGGCGGTGAAGTGGCCGCAGAAGATGATCACGTAGGTCCATACGTTGCGCAGGCCGTTGGCGACCATGTTGCCGAACAGCACCGGCAGGAAGAACGGACCGGCCAGGGCCGGATAGATCACGTAGTCCTTGGCCAGCTGCTTGCCCATCTTGCGGACCACCGGCGCAGACTTGCGGCGCAGCTGCGCATTGCTCATCTTGCCGCTCCACCAGCGGCCCAGCTTCAGGTCCTGGATGGCGATGCCCCACTGGAACAGCAGCGCGAACACCACGGCGACGAACGGCTGCACCAGGTAGAACGGACGCCATTTCTGCTCGGGGAAGATGCGCAGCAGGCCATAGCCGATGTCATCGTCCAGCCCACGCACGTTGGTGTAGGTGTGGTGGCGGAAGTTGTGGGTGTGGCGCCAGTTCTCCGAGGTGGCCACGATGTCCCAGTCGTAGGTCTTGCCGTTGAGCTGCGCATCGCCCATCCAGTCGTACTGCCCGTGGATGACGTTGTGGCCCAGTTCCATGTTGTCCAGGATCTTGCCCAGGCCCAGCGAGAATGCGCCCAGCGCCCACAGCACCCAGAACAGCCAGCCGACGGCGCTGTCGGCCAGCCACAGTCCACCGGCGATGGCAGCGGCGAACAGCAGTACACGGCCGATGAGGTTGCTGAAACGCACCGCCTTCACCACGTTCCGGATGTAACGCGCATCGCGCGCGCCCAGCGTGGCGATCGTGCGTGCGCGCAGCGCATCGAGCTCTTCGCCGAAGCGGTCCAGTTCTTCGACCGATAGCTTGCGATTGCGGGAGGGGGAAGTGGCCATCAGAGATCCAGCTCGAGATCGGTGGCGGCGCTGTGGATGCACAGCTTCAACGCCTGGGTGGGTTCATGGGACAGATCGCCGCTGGGCAGGTGGCGCACGCTGCCGGCGGACTTGCCGCAGGCGCAGGTGTTGCAGATGCCCATGCGGCAGCCCGATGGCGGTTTCAGGCCGTGCTGCTCCAGCGCGACCAGCAGGGATTCGCCGCGCGCCACGCGCAGCGTGCGCCCGCTGCGTTGCAGACGGATGTCGACCTCGCCCTCGTCCACCACGGTGACAGGGGGCGGCGTGAAGGCTTCGGCCTGGAACGAAGCTGACTGTGTTGCGAGCAGCCCGCGCGCCGTTTCGACGAAGCCGCCTGGGCCGCAGGCCAGCACCGTTGAGGTCGCCACATCGCCGGCATGGGCGGCCAGCAAGGCGTCACCGATGCGGCCTTCGGCTTCGTCGGCGGCCGCGGCGGCCTCGCGCGTCAGCAGCAGGCGGAAACGGAAGCGCGGCTGGGTGGCGGCGAGCGCGCGCAGTTCCGGCAGGAAGCAGGCCTCCTCCCGCGTGCGGACCCAATACAGCAGCGTAGCGTCGGCCGGCATGCCCTGCGAGGCCAGCTCACGCACCAGCGCGATCATCGGCGTGATGCCGCTGCCTGCCGCCAGCAACAGGTAAGCGCCTTGCGGCTGCGTCGGCAGCGTCATGTCGCCGAAGGCCTGGCCGAGTTCGACGACGTCGCCGATGCGGGCGTCGTGGCAGAGATGCCGGCTGACCTTGCCACCCTCAATCGCCTTCACGGTGATAGGCAACAAGCCGTCCGCGCGCGGCGGCGCGGTCAGGCTGTAGCTGCGCGTCACGCGCACCCCGCCGATCTCCACGCCCACGTTCACGTGCTGGCCGGCGCGATGGCCGGCCCAGTGGCGGTTGGGCTTTAAGAGGAGGGTGACGGCATCGGCCGAGGCGGCTTCGCGCGAGACCAGGCGCGCCAGCGGCCGCTCCCAGGTCCAGGTGCGGTGGACGCGCGTGGCCCAGAAATCGAAGACATCCGGCTTCACGAGCGGCCGAATGAGGCGTTTCAGGGCACCGGGCCGGCGGGGGGACGGGCGGAACTGGGCGTTCATGGCCCCACTATACCCACCGGGAGACGATTGTGTATACAGTTGTACATTAATTTACCCGGCTATGATGCCCCTACCACCCCGTATGCCCGGCCCGCCCGAGTGACCCTGCACCCGCACCCGCTGACCCACGATGACCACGGCCCCGGCCGGAAGGCCACGATTTCACGCGAGGATCTGCTGGCGGCCGCGCTGAAACTGGTGGGCCCGCACCGCAGCGTCTCCACGCTCAGCCTGCGCGAGGTGGCCCGTGAAGCCGGCATCGCGCCGAACAGTTTCTACCGCCAGTTCCGCGACATGGACGAATTGGCCGTGGCGCTGATCGACCTCGCCGGCCGCTCGCTGCGCAAGATCATCGGCGAGGCGCGCCACCGCGCCGCCAGCACCGACCGCAGCGTCGTGCGGGGCTCGGTGGAGGCGTTCATCGAGCAGCTGCGGGCGGACGACAAACTGCTGCACGTGCTGCTGCGCGAGGGCAACGTCGGCTCGGACGCATTCAAGCACGCGGTGGAGCGCGAGCTGCAGTTCTTCGAGGAGGAACTGCATGTGGACCTGGTCCGCCTGGCCGCCCGCGACAATGCGCCGCTGCACGAGCCGGCCCTGGTGTCCCGCGCGATCACCCGTCTGGTGTTCGCAATGGGGGCGACGGCCATGGACCTGCCGCCCGAACGCGACGGCGAGCTCATCGACGAACTCTCCGAGATGGTGCGCCTGATCCTGACCGGCTCGCGCGCCCTCGCCTCGCGCTCGGCGCCGCGCTGACGCGGCGTCAGGGGTCGATGCGGATCGGCGTTCCCACCGGAACGCGCTGCCAGATCGCTTCCATCTCCGCATCGGTGACCGCGATGCAGCCTTCGGTCCAGTCCGTGCGCGAACCCGCTGGCGTCGCCCCGTGGATCATGATGTCGCCGCCCGGGTCCACGCCGCGCGACACGGCCTGGCGACGGTCGGCGTCACTCGGATAGGAAATGCGCAGCGACAGGTGGAAGCGGCTGCGGTCGTTTCGGTAAGTGATGCGGTAATCGCCTTCCGGCGTGCGCTGGTCGCCCTGCTGCCGCTTGTGGCCCACCGGTGCACCGCCCAGCACGATGGGGTACGTGGCGATGACGCGCCCGCCGCGCAGCAGGTCCATGCGCCGCTGCGCCTTGTAGACGCGGATGGCATCGGCCTGCTGCGCCGCAGGCAGCAACGCGGGCGCGGGATGGCCCTCGTCGTGCGCCTGCACCGGCCGCAGCCCGCAGGCCACCAAAAGAGCGGTCAGTCCGCTTGCGAGGCGACGGCTCACGCGGGCAGCGCCCGTTCGAGTACCTCCGCCACCGCGGCCTCCGGCGGCAACGTCCCGAACACCTGTCCCCGTTCGCCGCCCAGGCGACTGCGGACGAACAAGGCCGCGATGGGACTGTCCGCGCGCATCAACACCGCGGCCTGCAGCGCCAACGCCAGGCGTTCGACCAGCAGGCGCGCGCCCGCTTCGTTCGCATGCGCGAGCTGTGCCGGCAGCTTGGCCACGAAACCATCGAAGACCGCGTCGCGGCCCGCGGCAACCTGCAGCTCCGCCTCCAGCACGCGTATGGCCTCCGGTTCGCGCGCCAGCGCACGCAGTACATCCAGGCATTGCACGTTGCCGCTGCCTTCCCAGATGGAGTTCAACGGCGCTTGCCGGTAGAGGCGCGGCAGGATCGATTCCTCGACATAGCCCGCGCCGCCCAGGCATTCCTGCGCCTCGTTGACGAACGTCGGCGCGCGCTTGCAGATCCAGAACTTGCCCGCCGCGGTGGCGATACGCGCGAACGCCGCTTCGCCCGCATCGCGGGGGGCGGCATCGACCGCACGCGCGACCCGAAGCGCGAATGCCGTGGCCGCCTCCGATTCCAACGCCAGGTCAGCGAGCACGTGCTGCATCAGGGCATGCTCCACCAGTCGCTTCCCGAATGCCCGACGGTGCCGCGCATGATGCAGGGCCTGCGCCAGCGCCATTCGCATCTCGGCCGCCGAGCCCAACATGCAATCCAGGCGCGTGAGCATGACCATCTCGATGATCGTCGCCACGCCGCGCCCCTCATCGCCCACGCGCCACGCGTGCGCGCCGGTGAACTCGACCTCGCTGGACGCGTTCGACCAGTCGCCCAGCTTGTCCTTCAGGCGCATCAGCCGGAACGCATTTTTCGTTCCGTCCTCCCGACGGCGCGGCATCAGCAGGCAGGTGAGCCCGCCCGGGGCTTGGGCCAGCACCAGGAAGCCGTCGCACATCGGCGCGGAGAAAAACCATTTGTGGCCGACCAGGCTGTAGCTACCGTCGGCCTGTGGCGTGGCGACGGTGGCGTTCGCGCGCACGTCCGAGCCACCCTGCTTCTCCGTCATCCCCATGCCCAGGCTGATGCCGGCCTTGTCCGCGATGGGCACGTCGCGCGGATCGTAGTGGGGGGCTGCAGCTTTCGCGGCCCATGCCTGCAGCGCGGGGACACGTTGCAGCACGGGCACTGCCGCATGCGTCATCGTCAGCGGGCAACTGGTGCCGGCATCGGCCTGGTGGTGCAGGTAGCTGAGCGCGGCGCGCGCAACGTGCGCGCCAGGCGCCGGTTCGTGCCATGACAGTCCCGCGACGCCGTGGGCCTTCGCGAGCTCCATCAGGCGGTGATAGGCCGGATGGAACTCGACCACATCGATGCGGTGCCCATGGCGATCATGTGTGCGCAGCCGCGGACGGTCGCGGTTGGCGTCGAAACCGAGGCGGTACAGCTCGTCGCCGGCCAGGGAACCGTAGGCTGCCAGACGCGCGGCGAACGCGCCGCCTCCCTCGCGCTGCAAGGCCTCGCGCAGCGCGACATCGTCCGCCCACAGGTTGCGCGGCTCGAATGGCGGCGGCTGATTGTCCACGCGATGCGTTTCGAACGGAGGCAGGTCGTCCATTGTCGGCTCCTGGTGCATGTCGCGATTCTCGCGCAATCGCGCGCACTGCGCTGGCTTAAGCAGGGACCGAGCCGGCCGGTCTGCCATCCGATCGAGGTGATCGGCACGTACGCAAAAGCGCCTGATCGCCGCTGATGCGCACCGGATTCGCGTTCGATGCGCCTAGGGGGCTGGAGGCAGGTCGTCGAGCGCGCGAAGGAACGCGGCCTGCAGCTTCAGTCGGCCGAAGAATCCGTGCTGGGTGCCGCTCAGCACCCGCAGCATGTGGCCGTGCCCACCGGGCAGGCGGCCGGCGGGCAGGAAGGCGACATCGCGCGCATGCGCGATCCAGTCGTGGTCCGACTGGAAGATCGGCGTCAGCCAGCGGCTCCAGAACTGGTAGACGCCCACGTGCGCCTGGCGTACGCGCTGGTAGGCCGCCAATGCCGACCCGATCTCCTCGTGTGCGCGCAGCTGATCGCGCAAGGCCGTCGCGTCCATCAGTGCCATGTTCACGCCCTGCCCCAGCTGCGGGCTCATGCCGTGCGCGGCATCACCCAGCACCACGAGGCGATCGCGGTACCACTGCCTCAAGGTGACGTCCCGATAGCTCGCTCGCGCCAACTGGCCGGACTCCACCGTGTCGGCCAGGCACGCATCCGCTTCGGGCCACAGGCGAGCCACCTCGTCGCGCCATGCCGGCAGGCCACGCGTGCGCCATGGGTCGAACTCGGCGACCGGCAGGCTCCAGAAGAAACTCAGCCGCGGCACCGGATCGCCCGGGCGCGTGCCCACCGGCAGCAGGCCGATCATCTTGCGCGCGGCCACGTAGCGCTGGCGCAACTCGTCGGGCCACGGCCAGGCGTGCTGCGGCACCAGACGCCACAGCGCGCCCCAGGGATAGTCCGCTTGGCGCTTCACCGCACCGGTCCCGGCGCGCAGGCGCGACGCCGAACCGTCGGCCGCCACCACCAGGTCGAAAGGGCCATGCCACTGGCCATGCTGGTCGTGAACGCGGCGCGTGTCCTCGCTGATCCCGACGATGGCATGGCCGCGGTGCAACACACCTTGCCCACGCCAGGCCTCATGCAGCAGCGTGAACAACGCGCCGCGCTGCATGCCGAGGCCGAACAGGCGCGCATCCAGCCCCCGATAACGCATGTCCATCACCGCACGCCCGCACGGCGTTTCGCCGTACAGCCGGTTGACGCGGCGGCCGTGCGCCATCGCATCCGCGAACAGGCCCATCTCCCACAGCACCTGCAAGCCGGTCGGTTGCAGCAGGAATCCCGCGCCTACCGGCCCGGGTTCCGGCGCGCGTTCGAAGACCTCGACGCGATGCCCATCGCGCGCGAGCAGCAGCGCGGCCGCTTGGCCGGCGGTGCCGTAGCCGACGATCGCGATATGCAAGGGCTTCATGCGGGGGCGGTCATCGCGCCGGGCGTGGAGTGGCGCAGGAATCGCGCCCGTAAAAAACCCCGCCGGAGCGGGGTTCAAGAAAAGAGAAGTGCGGGCTCAGGCAGCGGGCGCGACGTTGCCGGCCTGTGCGCCCTTCGGACCCTGGGTCACTTCATAGGTGACGCGCTGGCCTTCCTGCAGGCTGCGGAAGCCCTTGGCATTGATGGCGGTGTGATGCACGAAGACATCGGCGCTGCCATCTTCTGGCGCGATGAATCCGAAGCCCTTGGCATCGTTGAACCATTTCACGGTACCGTACGGCATAGCGCTTGCGTTTCCTTTTCTGGATGCGGGTGGTGTGTGTGACAGAGCGTCACACGCGCCGAGTATGCAAAGCCCGGCGCAAGTTGACAATCACCCGCGTGCCAGCGCCCCGATCAGGGCCGGGATGCCCGCCGAGGCCGCGGCGACATTCGCCAGCACCTCGTCCATCGTGATTTCCTCATCGGTCCCGCACCCCGCCGCCCAGTTGGCGACGATGGCCAGGCACGCGTATTCCAGGCCCATTTCGCGTGCGAGACCCGCTTCCGGCATGCCGGTCATGCCAACCAGATCGCAGCCGTCGCGGCGCATGCGGCGGATCTCCGCACGGGTCTCCAGGCGCGGCCCCTGCGTGGCGCCGTAGCAGCCTCCATCGACCAGCGCCACGCCCGTCGTGCGGGCGGCCGCGAGGATCTGCTGGCGAAGTAAATGCGTGTATGGATCGCCGAAGTCGACATGCAGCACGTCGGTGCCCGGCTCTTCGCAGATCGTCGAGACGCGGCCCCAGGTGTAGTCGATCAGTTGGTCCGGACATGCCAGCACACGCGGACCGCAAGCATCGGTGATGCCGCCCACCGTGTTCAACGCGAGCACCCGGGTGGCGCCTAAGTCCTTCAGCGCCTGCAGGTTGGCACGGTAGTTGATCTTGTGCGGCGGCACCGAATGACCCTCGCCATGGCGCGCGAGGAAGGCCACCCGCTGCCCGCCCAGCAGGCCGACACGGACCGGTCCCGACGGTGCGCCGAAGCGGGTATCGACGTCATGGGCCTGCACGTCCTGCAGATCTGCCAGCTTGTAGACGCCGGTACCGCCGATGACGGCGAGCGCGATGTCGCCCATGGCTCAGTCCTTCAACGCGTAGATGCCCGGCAGGTTGCGGCCCTGCTCGTGATAGTCCATGCCGAAGCCGAACACGTAACGGTCGGCGACTTCCAGGCCCACGTAGTCGGCGCAGATGCCCGCCACGCAGCGGTCGTGCTGCTTGGTGGCCAGCGCGGCGATGCGCACATCGGTGGCGCCCTGCTCCAGGCACCACTGCTTCACGGCGAGCAGCGTATGCCCCTCGTCGAGGATGTCGTCCACCAGCAACACGCGACGGCCGTACAGGGCGGTGGCGGGCCGGTGCTTCCATACCAGTTCGCCCCCGGTAGTCTCGCCGCGGTAACGGGTCGCGTGCAGGTAGTCGAACTCCAGGTCCAGGCCCAGCGCACCCAGCGCCAGCGACAGCTGGCCGGCGAACGGCAGCGCGCCATGCATGATGGTCAGGTAGACCGGCACCTCGCCGGCGTAGTCGCGCGCGATCGGCGCGGCCATCTCCGCGATGGCACGGTCGATCGTCGCGCGGTCGACCAGCAGGTCGGCGTTGGCCAGCGCATCGGCCAGCTTCGGCCTCGGATTGCCCAGCGATTCCATCAAGCCACTCCTTTCAAACTCTCGACCACGCGTGACTGCGTTTCGCCGTAGCGCACGTCCGCGATCAACCCATCCCATCCCAGGGCGCCACGACCCAGCACGCCGAGCACGGCGGCGGTGTTCAGCGCGCGGCCTTCCACCGCCTTCAGCGATTCGTCCACCAGCTTCGGCGAGCAGACCAGCACCACGTCGCAGCCCGCGTCGAGGTGATCGTGGATGCGCTGCTTCACGCCACCGGCCGAGAACGCCGCGGCCATGCCGATGTCGTCCGAGAACACCACGCCGCGGAAACCCATCTCGTCGCGCAGCACCTTCTGGATCCAGAACGGCGAATAGCCGGCCGGTTCCGGGGCGACCGCCGGATACTTCACGTGGCCCATCATCACCGCGTCGGCCTTGGCTTCGATGCCGGCGACGAACGGGACGAGATCCTCGGCGCGCAGCACGTCCAGCGGTCGCGGATCGACGGCATCGTCGAAGTGCGTGTCTTCCAGCACCGTGCCATGGCCCGGGAAGTGCTTCAGCGTGGCGGCCATGCCGGCGCTGTGCATGCCCCGCACGTAAGCGCGGGTGAATTCGGCCACGACTTGCGGATCCGCGTCGAACGCCCGGTTGCCGATGGCGCGGTTGCCGCGCGCCAGGTCCACGACCGGGGCGAAGCTCAGATCCACACCGCTGGCGATGATCTCGCTGGCCATCAACCAGGCGTGTTGTTCCGCACGCTGCAGGGCCAGCGACGGGTCCTGCGCATACAGCTTACCGAAGCCTTCCAGCGCGGGCAGGTCGCTGTAGCCCTCGCGGAAGCGCTGCACACGCCCGCCTTCCTGGTCCACGCAGACCAGCTGCGGGCGCGGCGCGGCGGCGCGGATGGCCTGCGAGAGTTCGGCGATCTGTGCGCGCGAGGCGAAATTGCGGGTGAACAGGATGACGCCGGCCACGGCGTCGTGCTGCAGCCAGTCGCGCTCCTGCGCGGTGAGTTCGGTGCCGGCGATGCCGATGACGAGCATTGCGGGGGAAGCCTCGTGACGGCGCCCTCGGGGCGCGGAGCCCGCATTGTCGCAGAAGCCTGCGCGCCCGTCAGATCGCGGCCATTCACGTGGCGGGCGGGACGCGCGGCCTCACAGGGTCTCCAGCGCAGCCCGCACACGGCGGGCGTGCGCGGACAGTGCTTCGCGCGTGCTCGCGTCCATCCGCGCAAGCTGGCGGTAAGGCAGCGCGAGGCGCGGATTGCACGAGAGCGCGTCGTGATGCCGGTCCAGGAAATCCCAGTACAGGGCATTGAACGGACATGCGCGCGCGCCCGTACGCTGGCGGCGGTCGTAGGGACAGCCGGCGCAGTAATCGCTCATGCGGTGGATGTAAGCGCTGCCGCTGACGTAGGGCTTGCTGGCCAACAGGCCGCCATCGCCGAACTGGCTCATGCCCAACGTGTTCGGCAGTTCGACCCACTCGAACGCATCGATGTACACCCCCAGGTACCAGCGATGCAGCGCCTGCGGATCCAGACCCGCCAGCAGCGAAAAATTGCCGATCACCATCAACCGCTGGATGTGGTGCGCATGCGCCTGGGACAACGACTGGCCGATCGCTTCGGCCATGCAGCGCATGCGCACGCGGCCGGTCCAGAACCAGTCGGGCAGCGGCGTGTCGTGCCCAAAATGATTCTGCTCGGCGTAGTCCGGCATCTTCGCCCAGTACACCCCGCGGACGTACTCTCGCCATCCAAGGATCTGGCGGATGAACCCCTCCACTGCCGCCAGCGGCGCACGTCCCTCGCGCCAGGCCGCCTCCGCGCGTGCGATCACCTCCGCCGGGCGCAGCATCTTGGCGTTGAGCGCGAAGGAGAGCAACGAGTGGAACATCCGTGGCGCCAGCGTGCTCATCGCGTCCTGGTACTGTCCGAACCAGGGCAATGCCTGCTCCATGAACGCCTCCAGATCGGCCAGCGCCTCATCGCGATCCAGGGGCCAGCGCAAGGCATCAGCCTGTGGATCGCCGAAGCTGGCGATGCCGGCCGCCTCGATCGTCTCCCACAGCGCGCGGTGGTCGTGCGCTTGCCGCCAGTCCGCCGGCGCAGGCGGCGTGCCGGGCCAGGCGGCGCGATTGTCATGGTCGAAGTTCCAGCGTCCGCCTGCCGGGGTCCCGTCGGGCTCCAGCAACACGCCGTGCCGACGGCGCATCTGGCGGTAGAAGGTTTCCATGCGCCACTGCCGGCGCGTGCCGAACAAACGGGCCGCCTCTTCGCGCGCCGCGAGGAAATGCGTATCGGCCGCGCGTTCCACCGTGATCGGCAAGGTCGCCGCCCAGTGCCGCAACTGTGTATCCAGCCGCCACTCGTCGGCAGGCTGGTAGGCGAACGCCGACGCACCATGCAGGGCCAGTACGGCATCGAGGTTGGCCGTGAGGCGCTGCCGGTTGCTGGGGTCATCGATGGCGATGTAACGCACCCGGTGTCCGCGCGCACGCAGGCGGGCGGCAAAGGCGCGCATGGCGGCGAAGATCGCCAGGATCTTCTGCGCGTGGTGCAGTACGTAGTCGGTCTCCTGTCGTACTTCCATCAGGACGTAAAGGACACCGGCGTCCACGCGCGCGAACCACGGATGCTGCGGGTCCAGTTGGTCACCCAGGATGAGGCGCACCGTGTGCGCGGGCCGTGCCCCCGGCCGGGCGGACGAGGTCATGTGCGGCGGCCGCGCTGGCGCCGGCAGCGTTCCGAGCAATGGGCCACCTCGTCCCAGACATCGCGCCATTTGCGGCGCCAGGCGAAGGGACGTCCGCACGTACGACAGGGCTTGCTGGGCAGGTCGGACTTGCGGCGCATGGCGGGACGAGGAAGAAAACGTCCCCTCTCCTACGCACCACCCGGCTGGGCGGATGCGCGCATGCGGCGTCGGTCAGCCAGCGGCCCACCGCACGTACGGGTGGCTGGCCAATGCGAGGTTGTAGTAGCGGGGCTCGTAGGTCACTTCGCTCCCGATCCAGTCGGGCCGCTCGAAGGCCTCATCGGCGTGCCCCAGTTCGATCTCGGCTACCACCAGTCCGGCGTTGTCGCCCAGGAACTCGTCGACTTCCCACAGATGGCCCGCGTGCTCCACGTAATGGCGCCGCTTTTCGATCACGCCGCCCACGCACAGTGCCAGCAACGCACGCGCATCGTCGACGGGGATCGGATAGTCGAACTCCTGCCGCGTGTGGCCCAGCTCGCGCGATTTCAGGTTCAGGAAGGCTGTCTCGCCCTGGATCCGCACGCGCACCGAGGCCTTCTGTTCGCCACGGTCCATCGCGCCCACGTCGTTGATGTAGCCCTGCGCCATCGGCACGATCTCGCGCGCGGCCGCACGCCAGCCGTCGCCCGCCACCAGGAATTTCCGCTCGATCTCGACGCCCATCAGCGCTTCTCGAACAACGCGATGGATTCCACGTGCGCCGTATGCGGGAACATGTCCATGGCCCCCGCCGACACCAACGTATATCCCTGCTCATTGACCAGGTAACCGGCATCGCGCGCCAGCGAACCCGGGTGGCAGCTGACGTAGACGATGCGGCCGAACTGCTTGAGCGGCAGCTGCTGCAGCACCTCGATCGCACCGGAGCGCGGCGGGTCCAGCAACAGCTTGTCGAATCCCTGCCGCATCCACGGCGCATTGCGCTGGTCCTGGGTCAGGTCGGCCGCATGGAACTGCGCGTTGGGCAACGTGTTGCGCTCGGCGTTCTCGCGGGCGCGGGCCACCAGCCCGGCATCGCCCTCGACGCCCACCACCTCGCGCACCAGGCGCGCCATGGGTAGGGTGAAGTTGCCCAGGCCGCAGAACAGGTCGAGCACGCGGTCGTTCGGGTGCAGGTCGAGCAGGTGGAAGGTGTGGGCGATCATCTTCTCGTTGAGCGCCGCGTTGACCTGGATGAAGTCCAGCGGACGGAACGCGAGCGAGACCTCCCACAGCGCGAGCCGGAACGCCAGCTGCGGCGCTTCAGGCCACAGCGGATGCACGCTCTCCACGCCACCGGGCTGCAGGAAGATCGCGAACCGGTGCGCCTGACCGAAGGCGACCAGGCGCGCACGGTCGGCATCGCCCAGCGGCTGCAGGTGGCGGAACACCAGCGCGACACCGTCGAAGTCGGCCTCGGCATCGCCGGCGATGAACTCGATCTGCGGGATGTGCTCGCGCGCCTCCATCCCTTCGACGAGCTGCGCGAAGGCCGTCACCTTCCCACCGATCTCGGGAATGACGGTGTGGCATTCGGCCAGGTCGGCGACGAAGCGCGGATCCTGCTCGCGGAAGCCGACCAGCGTCTTGTCCTTCTTGTTGACGCGACGCACCGAGAAGCGACCCTTGCGGCGGTAGCCCCAGTTGGCGCCGGTCAATGAGGGCAGCACGGTGCCGGGCGTGACATGGCCGATGCGTTCCAGGTTCTCCAGCAGCACGCGCTGCTTGGCTTCGATCTGGCGGTCTTCGTCCAGGTGCTGCAGCACGCAGCCGCCGCAGGTACCGAAATGCGGGCAGCGGGGCGCCACACGGTCCGGTGAAGCCTCCAGCACCTCCAGCGTCTTCGCCTCGTCGAAATGGCGGTTCTTGGCGGTCTGTTCGGCCATCACCCGCTCGCCCGGCAACGCGCCGGCGACGAAAACGGCCTTGCCGTCGCGGCGGGCGACGCCGCGCCCGTCATGGGTCAGGTCGGTGATCTGGGCTTCAAAGGGAGTCTTGTCGATGCGGGGGGAGCGTGAACGTGCCACGTGGCGTCAGGCTGCGTGTGTCGGCGGGGCCGCATTGTCGCATGGCCGACGGCGTGCCCTGCCGGCGCTAAGATGACCACACCCCTGCAGGAAGCCCCCATGTCCGCCTCTTCCGGCACCCCTCCCCGCCTGCTGCTGGTGGAAGACGACCCCATCAGCGCCCAGTTCATGCGCGCCGCGCTGGCAGCGCTGCCCGCCGCCGTCGAACTGGCGACCGACGGCGCCCAGGCCCTGGCCGCGGGCGGCGCGTTCGACCTGTGGCTGATCGACGCCAACCTGCCCGATGCCAGCGGCAGCGTCCTGCTCCAGCACCTGCGCGCGCGTCACGCGCATACGCCTGCCCTCGCCCACACGGCGGACGCGACGCCCGGACTGCGCACGGCATTGCGGGAGGCCGGTTTCCTGGAGGTGCTGGTCAAGCCGATGGGTGTGCAGTCACTGCAGGACGCCGTGCGTGCGGCGCTTGGCGCGCGCGCGCCGACGGACCAGGACTGGGACGATGCCGCCGCGCTCGCCGCACTGGGCGGTCACCGCGAGCACGCGATGCTCCTGCGCCAGTTGTTCCTCACGGAATTGCCGGCGACACGCACCGCCTGTCTTGCCAGCTTCGAACATGGCGACGAAGCCGCGCTGCGCGGCCATCTCCATCGCCTGCAGGCGAGTTGCGGCTTCGCCGGCGCGCGTGCGCTGGCCGGCATCGCAGCCCGCTGGCACGCATCGCCGGGCGATGCCGAGGTGCGCGATGCCTTCGCAACCGCCACGGACCGCCTGCTGGCGAGCCGGCAGGATTAGTCCGCGCGCGGCGCCGGCGTGCGGCGCAGCTTTCCCAGGTCGCCGATCATTTCCCACGACTTGAGGCCGCGCGGCCCCAGGTGGTGCGCCAGCACGCCACGCAGCGGCAGGCGCAAGCTGGCGAGATCGTCGGCCGGTGGTGGCGTATCGCCTGCGAGCGCCAGCAACGCACGACCGGTCGCGGCGCGACTGCGCTCTTCGTGGCCGCGGTCGCTGAACATCCTGCGCGGACCCTGCTCGGGATCGAGCCGGTAACGCGCGGCGGGATCGATCGGCTCGCCATCGGCATCTGCGTCGAGCGCGAAGCCCACGCCGAGCGCCTCCAGCAGGTCGCGTTCGAAGCGGCGCAGCGTCCACGCCAGCCCGTCGCGCTGGCGCAGGCCCTCGCGCGCGTCCGCATAGGCTTCGAACAGGGCCGGTAGCGGGTCGTGGCGCGGCGCCAGCCGCAACACCAGTTCGTTGAGGTAGAACGCCGCCAGCATCCCGTCGCCGGCCGGCTGCGGCGCGGCGTCCAGCGCCTCGGCCGCCACCAGCCGTCCCAGTTCGCCGCGCAGGTCGACGTCCAACCGGATGCATTGCAGGGGCTGCAGCGCCGCGCGCAACACATGTTTCTTCGGCCCCTGCACGCCGCGGGCGACCAAACCGATGCGGCCCTGCTCGCTGCCGAGTACCTCGACCAGCAGGCTGGTCTCGCGCCAGGGACGCGCGTGCAGGACGAAGGCGGTCTCGCCGGTGATGCGCATCAGCGCGTCATTCGTAACCGAATGCCTTGAGCGCGGTTTCGTCGTCGGACCACCCTTCGCGCACGCGCACCCAGGTTTCCAGGAAGACCTTGCGGCCGAACAGATGCTCCATCTGCTGGCGCGACTTGCTGCCGATCTCCTTCAGCCGGGCACCGCCCTTGCCGATGACGATGGCCTTCTGGCTTTCGCGTTCCACCCAGATCACCGCGCCGATCCGCGCAAGCTCGCCCTTCGGCGAATCCTCGGTGGTGAAACGTTCGATCTCCACCGTGGTGGCATACGGCAGTTCCGCCCCCAACTGCCGCATCAGTTGCTCGCGCACCAGTTCGGCGGCGAGGAAGCGTTCGCTGCGGTCGGTGATCTCGTCCTCGCCGAACATCGGCGGCTGTTCCGGCAGCAATGCCAGCACGTCCTTGACCAGCGCCTCCAGGCCATTGCGCTTCAGCGCGGACACCGGATGCACCGCCGCGAATTCACGGCCCTGCCCTACCTCTGCGAGGAACGGCAGCATCGCCGCCTTCTCCTTGATGCGGTCGACCTTGTTGACCACCAGCACGACCGGGATGCCGGCGTCGCGCAGGACGTTGTAGGCCAGCGTGTCCTCCTCGTCCCAGCGACCGGCCTCCACGACCATCAGGGCCGCATCGACCTCCTCCAGCGCACCGCGCGCGGCGCGGTTCATCACCCGGCTCATCGCCGAGGCCGAGAACTTGCCCTGCTGCTTGTGCAGGCCCGGCGTATCCACCAGCACGATCTGCCCCGCAGGCCGCTCCTTCGTTGCCGTGAACGTGGCGATGCCGAGCAGGCGATGCCGTGTGGTCTGCGGCCGGTTGGACGTGATGCTGACCTTGGCGCCCACCAGGGCGTTGGTCAGGGTGGACTTGCCGACGTTGGGACGGCCGATGACCGCCACGCTGCCGCTGCGGTAGGGAGAGGAATCGCTCACCGGGGGGTACTCACTTCGAAATATCGAGCTTGTCGAGCAGGGCCGCTGCGGCCACCTGTTCCGCATTGCGGCGCGAGGTGCCCTCGCCTTCCGCCGTCAGCGGCGGATCCAACGTGGTGCAGCGCGCGAGAAAGACCTTGGCGTGGTCGTCGCCGCTTTCGGAGACCAGATCATAGACCGGGAGCGGACGCTGGCGGCCCTGCAGCCATTCCTGAAGGCGCGTCTTGGCGTCCTTCTCCGGTCGGCCGACCGGCAGGGCGGCCAGCGAGGCTTCGAACCAGGGCAGCACCACGCGGCGGCAGCCCTCGAAGCCGGCGTCCAGGTAGACCGCGGCAACCACGGCTTCGAGCGCGTCGGCCAGGATGGAATCGCGGCGATGGCCCCCGGACTTCATTTCGCCCGGCCCCATGGTCAGGCGCTCACCCAGTTGCAGTTCGCGCGCGATGACGGCCAGCGCGGCCTCGCGCACCAGTTCGGCACGGGCGCGCGTCAATGCCCCTTCATCGGCCTTGGGCCAGCGCTGGAACAACGCTTCGGCGACCAGCAGGTTGACCACGCTGTCGCCGAGGAACTCCAGCCGCTCGTTGTGAGGCGCGCCGGCGCTGCGATGCGTCAGGGCCTGCGCGAGCAGGCCCTGGTCGGCGAAGGCGTGGCCGATGCGGTCAACCGCCAAACCCTTATTCCGGCGCGCGGCGCGTCAGATCCTGCGACGCATCGAACTTGCCGACGACGTCCAGGTTACCCACCAGCGGGCGTCGGACTTCATAGTTGACGCTCATCTTCCAGCCCCCGTCCATGCGCTCGATCTTGACGTTGGCGGGTTTCACGTTCTCGGAATAGTTGATGTACAGCCGCCGAAAGAACAAATCCTGGATCTTCGCCGGGTCCATGTCGGACACGCCTGCTTCCGAAGAAAGCCCCTTGAGCGCGGACTTGACGGAGTAGTACTCCTGGTACATCGGGAACAACCGCATGGCGATGAAGGCCGCGAAGCCGACCACCACCAGCACCACGATAAAACTCATGAGCGTAATGCCACTTTGATTGCGCTTCATTGCCATCTCCCCAGCACCCCTGTTGCGGTTGGATTGCCTATTCGATGCCGTTGCCGATCCGCGAGGCATCGAAGCCATTCTTGCAGACCCAGCCTTCGCAGTTCAGCCAGATCAGGAAGGCCTTCCCGCGGAGATTCTCCTCCGGCAGGAAATGGTAGTCCCAGAACCGGCCGTCCAGGCTGTTGTCGCGGTTGTCGCCCATCACGAAATAGCGGCCCGGGGGCACGATCCAGTCGCCCTCGCCGCCGCCCGGAGGCGGCACCCCGACACTCTCCAGGATCGTATGCGGACGGCCCGGCAGGTCTTCGCGGAGCAAGGTGGCGCCCGGCGCCTCGGTGTTGCCGCCCGTCCCCTCGTAGGGGCCCAGCGTCTGGTACTTCAGCGGCTGGCCATTCAGATAGACGGTGTCGCCGTGGAAGCCGATCCTGTCGCCGGGCAGGCCGATGACGCGCTTGATCCAGTTGTTTTCCGGGTCGTGCGGCGGCTTGAACACCACCACGTCGCCGCGGGCCGGCTCGCCGAGGGCCAAGAACTTCTGGTTGGTGATCGGCAGGCGGAGGCCGTAAGAGAATTTGTTGACCAGGATGAAGTCGCCGATCAACAGGTTCGGCATCATCGAACTGGAGGGAATCTTGTACGGCTCGGCGATGAAGCTGCGCAGCACCAGCACGACCGCCAGTACCGGGAAGAAGGCCCGCGAGTAATCGACGAGCACGGGCTCTTCGTCCAGCAACCCGCTTTTGGCCTGGCGGCGCTTGGCGAGGAACAGCTTGTCGGCCAACCACACCACGCCGGTCAGCAGGGTGAGCACCACCAGGATCGTTTCAAACCAGACCATCTGTGTTCCTTCGGAACGGGATTCGATATTAGGGAGTCGGGATTCGCGAAGGCGGGGCCGGAGCGGCTGTTCCGAATCCCGTATCCCGACTCCCCATTCCCGGCTTCACTACTTGCTGTCCACCTGCAGCACTGCCAGGAAGGCTTCCTGCGGAATCTCCACGCGGCCCACCTGCTTCATCCGCTTCTTGCCCTCTTTCTGCTTCTCGAGGAGCTTCTTCTTGCGGGTGATGTCGCCACCATAGCACTTGGCCAGCACGTTCTTGCGCATCGCCTTGACCGTGCTGCGGGCGATGATCTGTGAGCCGACTGCGGCCTGGATGGCGACGTCGAACATCTGCCGCGGAATCAACTCCTTCATCTTTTCGCACAGCTCGCGGCCGCGCCGGTCGGCGTGGCTGCGGTGCACGATCAGGCTGAGCGCGTCGACCTTGTCACCGTTGATCAGCGTGTCCAGGCGCACGAACGGGCCGGGCTGGAAGCGCAGGAACGAATAGTCCAGCGAGGCGTAGCCACGGCTGACCGACTTCAGCTTGTCGAAGAAGTCCAGCACCACCTCGGCCATCGGTAGCTCGTAGCTGATCTGCACCTGGCTGGCCAGGTACTGGATGCCGATCTGCACGCCTCGCTTCTCTTCGCACAGCTTGATGATGGCGCCGATGTAGGCCTCGGGGGTGAGGATGTTGGCGCGGATGATGGGTTCGCGCACCTCGTCGATCAGGTTGGATTGCGGCAGTTTGGCCGGGTTGTCCAGCGAAAGCACCGTGCCATCGGTCTTGAGGACTTCATACACGACGGTCGGCGCCGTGGTGATCAGGTCCAGGTCGTATTCGCGCTCCAGGCGCTCCTGCACGATCTCCATGTGGAGCATGCCGAGGAAGCCACAGCGGAAACCGAAGCCCATGGCCTCGGAGCTCTCCGGTTCGAAGCGCAGCGCGGCGTCGTTGAGGCGCAGCTTCTCCAGCGCTTCGCGCAGCGCCGGGTAGTCTTCGGCGTTCACCGGGAACAGGCCGGCGAACACGCGCGGCTGCATCTCCTGGAACCCCGGCAGCGGGCCCGGCGCGGGGTCGCCCGCGAGCGTCAGGGTGTCGCCGACGGGCGCACCGTGGACGTCTTTGATCGAGGCGGTGATCCAGCCCACCTCGCCCGCGCCGAGCTTCTTCAGCTCCTTGCGCTTGGGGGTGAACACGCCGACCTTGTCCACCTCGTGGGTGCGGCCGGTGGACATCACCAGGATCTTGCTCTTCGGGCCGATCTCGCCCTGCATCACGCGCACCAGCGAGACCACGCCCAGATAGTTGTCGAACCACGAGTCGATGATCAGCGCCTGCAGCTTGTCGGTGTCGCGTGGCTGCGGCGGCGGGATGCGCTGGACGATGGCTTCCAGCACCAGGTCCACGTTGAGGCCGGTCTTGGCGCTGACGGCGACGGCGTCGTCGGCGTCGATGCCGATGACGGCTTCGATCTCGGCCTTGGCACGCTCGATGTCGGCGGTCGGCAGATCGATCTTGTTCAGCACCGGCACCACTTCCAGGCCCTGCTCCACCGCGGTGTAGCAGTTGGCGACAGACTGCGCCTCCACGCCCTGGGCGGCGTCCACCACCAGCAGCGCGCCTTCGCAGGCGGCCAGCGAGCGGCTGACTTCGTAGGAGAAATCAACGTGGCCGGGGGTGTCGATGAAGTTGAGCTGGTAGACCTGACCGTCCTTCGCCTTGTACGGCAGGGACACGGACTGGGCCTTGATGGTGATGCCGCGCTCGCGCTCGATAGGATTGGAATCGAGCACCTGCGCTTCCATCTCGCGGGCCTCGAGGCCGCCGCAGAGCTGGATGATGCGGTCGGCCAGGGTCGACTTGCCGTGGTCGACGTGCGCGATGATCGAGAAGTTGCGGATATTCCGCATGGAATCAGAAGACATGGGGGGCGGCGGCCTGTGCCGTCGTCAGGAATAACGGGACATTATCGCACGGACCCGGCCCGAAGCCCGCTAGCCGCCCTGAAAAGGGAACGCCCCGCAGTCGCGGGGCGTTCCGGATTCCGGCAATACAGGCCGATCAGCCCTTTTCCACCGTGACAGCGATGAATCGGGTCACGCCACCCCGGATACGAACCAGCAACATCACCGTGTCGCCGGGCTTGGCGGCGGCGAGTTCGCGATCCAGTGCAGCCGGGCTGTTCACCTTGGCACGCCCCACCTGCAGGACCACGTCGCCCGCATCGAGACCCGCTTCCCGGGTGGCCGCATTGTTGATGCGGGTCACCAGCACGCCGTCATTGCCGTCGATGCCCAGGCGCTTGCGCGCCGTGGCATCCAGCGGCTGGCTGACGATTCCCAGCGGATTGCCGCCCGACGTCGCCGGGGGCGCGTCAGGGGAGGATGCCGGGCCGGCCGAGGCAGTCTGGCCCTCGTCGAGCTCGGTCAAAGTCACCGACACCTCACGCGGCTTGCCGTCGCGAATCAGGGTCACCTTGGCCTTGGAACCCGGCGGCAGCACCCCCACGAGCGGAGGGAGGTCGCTGGACTGGTTGATCGGCGCCCCATTGAACGAGGTGATCACATCACCGATCTCGATACCGGCCTTGCCGGCGGGGCTGCCCGACAGCACCTGGTTGACCAACGCGCCTCGGGCATCAGGGACGTTCAGGCCGCGAGCTTTGGCGGCATCGAGCGGCTCGACGATGACACCCAACTGCCCGCGACTGACCTTGCCGGTGCTCTTCAGCTGCTCCACCGCGCCCATCGCCAGGTCGATCGGGATCGCGAAACTGATGCCCATGTAGCCGCCGGACACCGAGAAGATCTGCGAGTTGATGCCCACCACTTCGCCGCGGGTGTTGAGCAGCGGACCGCCCGAGTTGCCTTGGTTGATCGCCACGTCGGTCTGGATGAAGGGCACGTAGCGCTGCTCCGGCGAGGCGCTGCGGCCCACGGCGCTGACGATGCCGGCGGTCACCGAGTGGTCCAGGCCCAGCGGCGAACCGATCGCCACGACCCACTGGCCGGGCTTCAGCACCGCGGAGTTGCCGATGCGCACCGTCGGCAGGCCCTTGGCCTCCACCTTCAACAGGGCCACGTCGTACTGCTGGTCGCTGCCCACCACCTTCGCGGTCAGCTCGCGGCGGTCCGGCAGGGTGACTTTCACTTCATCGGCGCCGTCCACCACGTGGTGATTGGTTAGCACGTAGCCGTCGGCGGAAATGATGAAGCCCGAACCGATCGACGTGCCGCCGCGGCGTTGCGGCCCCTGGCCGGGACCCGGCATCTGGAATTCCGGCGGCAGCATGCGGCGGAAGATTTCAGGGATATTCCCCTCATCCGCCTGCGCACTGGCGCGCGTCCCGACCTTGGCCTCGACGTTCACCACGCCCGGGCCCACCTGCTCGACCAGCTGAGTAAAGTCGGGCAGGCCCGTCACCAGTTGCGGGGCAGAGGACTGGGCAACGGCCGGTGCGACGGCGGCGGCTGGCGCGGGCGACGCGGCCTGCTGGGCACAGGCGGCCAGCGGCGTCGTCAGCATCAGCAGAGTCAACAGGCCATGACGGGCGTGGGGAGTCATCGAACGCAAGCCTCGATAGGAAAGGGAACAGGGGAAGAAGCGCCGGCAACAACCGGCACCCGGGAAAGATCAGTCGCGCGTGGCGTCGCTGGGCAGCTCGACGGGCGGCACCTGCTGCAGGCGCGGTTCGAACGGATAGAACGTCCTGCCCGCCGATTCGCTGCTGTACCCGGTCGTCAACGCGCCCGTTGCCGACGGATAGGCCGACAGCGCGGAGCGCGGCCAGGGTCGTGCGGGCACGGCGGACGTGTCCTGCGACGGCTGGGAGAACGGGTTGGCTGACGCATGCAGCGGCGCGGTGGCCAGCGCGTTCGTGGCGCCGGCCGTGACAGGCAGCGTGCCGGTCGCGCGAACGGACGATTCGGCCCGGGCCACGCGCTGGGCGGACCGGGCGGTTTGCTGGCTTCGCGTGGCGCTGCGGCGGGTCGCGTTGTCCTGGCGGCGCGGCAAGCTGGCGGCGGCGACAACGGCCGCCGCCGCATAGGCCTCCGCGTCCGGCGCAGGCGCGGCGGGATTCTGGGCAGGAGCCACGGACGGCGTGGCCTGGGCCGAAGCAACTTGGGTTTCCTCGCCCGCCGGCGCCGGTTGCGGCCCCTGCTGGCGCGCCATGAACAGCGCGATCAAGGCAACAGACGCGGCCAGCGCTCCGCCGCCCCAGCGGGCCAGCAGGTTGCGCGACCGGCCGGTGGAGGCCAGCGCGCCGGACGCGGTGTTCGCGGACTCGGCGGCGACCGCCTTCGCCACGCGCTCGGCGAAACCGCTGGGCGCCGGGGCACGGCCCTGGCCGCGCAGCACGTCGGCGCACAGCTGCCAGCGCTCCCAACAGCCGGCCAGCTCCTGGTCGTGCTGCAGGCGGCGCAGCAGGAAGCGGGCTTCGTCCGCCACCAGCTCGCCGTCCATCAGGGCGGACAGTTGCTGGCGGTGGTGGATATCGAGCTTGTCGATGGTCGGAGTCTCGTTACGGGCCGTCATGAGCGGGCACGCTCCCGGGTTGCACTGTCGGTGTCCAGCAGGGGACGCAATTGTTCGTCGATGGCCTCGCGCGCCCGGAAGATGCGCGAACGCACCGTGCCGATCGGGCAATCCATCTTCTGCGCGATTTCCTCGTAGCTCAGCCCCTCCACCTCGCGCAGGGTGATGGCGGTGCGCAGCTCTTCCGGCAGACCGTCCACGGCCTTCATCACCGTGGTCTCCAGCTCCTGGCGCATGAGCTCGCGTTCGGGCGTGTCGGTATCGCGCAGCCGCACGCCGATGTCGTATTGCTCGGCGTCGGCGGCATCCACGTCGTCCGTGGGGGGACGGCGGTTGTGCGCGACCAGGTGGTTCTTGGCGGTGTTCACGGCGATGCGGTGCAGCCACGTATAGAACTGGGAATCGCCCCGGAAGTTGCCCAGCGCGCGGTAAGCGCGCAGGAACGTCTCCTGGGCCACGTCCTGGCACTCGCTCCAGTCATGGATGTAACGCCCGATCAGCGCCACCACGCGATGCTGGTACTTACGAACCAGCAGGTCGAAGGCCGCGCTGTCGCCGCGTTGCACGCGTCTGACCAGCTCGAGGTCCAGCTCCTGGGTTGGATCTGTTTCGGCCATGCCGGGCCGCACTCCTGTCGGCTCGGCGGTGGCCGTGCCCTGTGACCGCGCTAGCGGGGGAAAGTTCAACGCCTTGTCCAAACCGTTGCCCTATCAAGAATTTAACCGGCGCAACGGGAACATCCCCGGTGCCGTGGTCACGCCCGTGACGACGTTCCCTTTCCATATGTGGATTTGACGGGGACGAAACAACCTCGGGATGATAGCGGCCTTATCCATACGTCAACGGATGGTCCCTGCATGGCCGCGAACTTCGATGGGCTGCGATTCAGTCACTGGCAGACCGAGCTGCGCGAGGACGGCATCGTGGTGCTGGCCTTCGACCGCCAGGGCGCCAGCGTCAATGCATTCTCGCAGGACGTGCTGATCGAACTGTCTGACATCATCGAACGCCTGGCCATCGATCCGCCCAAGGGCGTGGTGCTGCGTTCGGCGAAAGCGTCGGGCTTCATCGCCGGCGCGGACCTGAAGGAATTCCAGGAGTTCGACCGCAAGGGCACCGTCAACGACGCCATCCGCCGTGGCCAGGCCGTGTTCCAGAAACTGGCCGAACTGCCCTGCCCCACGGTCTCCGCGATCCACGGCTTCTGCATGGGCGGCGGCACGGAGATTTCGCTGGCGTGCGACTACCGCGTGGCTAGCAGCGATCCGTCCACCCGCATCGGCCTGCCCGAAGTGAAGCTGGGCATCTTCCCGGGCTGGGGCGGCAGCGCGCGCCTGCCGCGCCTGATGGGTGCGCCGAAGGCGATGGACATGATGCTCACCGGCCGCACGCTGTCGGCGAGCTCGGCCAAGGCGATGGGCCTGGTCGACAAGATCGCCGAGCCGGCCGTGTTGGTCGACGCCGCGGTCGCGCTGATCGCCTCGCGCCCGCAACGCCCGTTCAAGCAGCGCTTCACCGGCTGGATCAGCAACAGCTGGCTCGCCCGCCAACTGCTGGCGCCGCAGATGCTCAAGCAGGTCGCGCGCAAGGCGCCGAAGGCGCACTACCCGGCGCCCTATGCGCTGATCAATGTGTGGAAGACCGCCGGCGGCAAGGGCATCCAGGCGCGCCTGGATGCCGAGCGCAAGGCGGTGGTGAAGCTCGCCGGTACGCCGACCGCACGCAACCTGATCCGCATCTTCTTCCTCACCGAGCGTCTGAAGGGCCTCGGCGGCAAGGACCATGGCATCGCGAACGTGCACGTCGTCGGCGCCGGCGTGATGGGCGGCGACATCGCCGCGTGGTCGGCCTACAAGGGCTTCAACGTCACCCTGCAGGACCGTGAGCAGCGCTTCATCGACGGCGCGCTGTCGCGCGCGCAGGACCTGTTCGCGAAGAAGGTGAAGGACGAGAGCAAGCGTCCCGCCGTGGCCGCGCGCCTGAAGGGCGATTTGGCCGGCGACGGCGTGCCGCAAGCCGATCTGGTGATCGAAGCGATCATCGAGAACCCGGAAGCCAAGCGCGATCTCTACCAGACCGTCGAGCCGCGCCTGAAGGCCGACGCGCTGCTGACCACCAACACCTCGTCGATCCCGCTGACCGAACTGCGCGAGCACATCCAGCGTCCGGCGCAGTTCGCCGGCCTGCACTATTTCAATCCGGTCGCGCTGATGCCGCTGGTGGAGATCGTGCAGCACGATGCGCTCGACGAAGCCAACGTCCGTCGCCTGGCCGCGTTCTGCAAGGCGCTGGACAAGTTCCCGGTGCCGGTCGCCGGCACGCCGGGCTTCCTGGTCAACCGCGTGCTGTTCCCGTACATGCTGGAAGCCGCCACCGCCTATGCCGAAGGCATCCCCGGCCCGGTGATCGACAAGGCCGCGGTGAAATTCGGCATGCCGATGGGCCCGATCGAACTGATCGACACCGTGGGCCTGGATGTGGCGCAGGGCGTGGGCGCGGAACTCTCGCCGTTCCTCGGCCTGCAGCTGCCCGCAGCACTGGCGACGGTGGAACCCGGCAAGCGCGGCAAGAAAGATGGCCAGGGCCTGTACAAGTGGGAGAACGGAAAGCCAGTGAAGCCGCAGGTACCGTCCGACTACAAGGCGCCGGACGACCTGGAAGACCGCCTGATCCTGCCGCTGCTCAACGAAGCGGTCGCCTGCCTGCACGATGGCGTGGTCGCCGATGCGGACCTGCTCGATGCCGGCGTGATCTTCGGCACCGGCTTCGCGCCGTTCCGTGGCGGCCCGATTGAACACGTGAAGGCCGTCGGCCCCGACGCGCTCTTGGAGAAGCTCAAGGCGCTGCAGGCCCGCCACGGCGACCGCTTCGCACCGCGCCCGGGCTGGGACAACCCCGCCCTGCGCACGCCCACCGTCTGACCACCGGACGCGCGCCATGCCGCTCGCTTCCCTGATCCTGGCGCTCTTGCTGGGCGCCACGCCCGAAGCGGCGCCAGAGACCGCCACATTGTCGGGCCTGCTGGAAGTGCACGAGCACGACAGCGGCTGCAGCGGCAGCGCGAACACCGACCTGCGCGTGCAGGTCGATGGCACGCGTACCACCTTCGAACAGGATGTCTGGCTGTCCGCGCGCGAATCGCTGGACCCGATGGACGTCCTGGAGGTCAAGCGCGACGGCAGCACGCTCACCGCCACGGTGAACGTCCACGTCGCGCCCATCGAACCCGGCCGCCCGGTGCCGGCCTGCATCCGCCCGGTCAACGTGCGCCTGCACATCGACGGTCTGCCGCCGGGCGACTACACGCTGCAGCTCAAGCGCGCGGAATCCTGAGCCGGGCCGATCACCCGCCCGGCAGCGCCTGCGTCATCACCCAGTCTTCCTTGGGGTCGTCGCCGACGTAGAAGATCGAACGGCCCACGATCTGGAAGCCATGCTTGCGGTAAAAGCGGATGGCCTGCGCCGATTCCTGCCAGACGTTGAGCCACACCGAACGCGACTTGCGCAGTTGCGCGGCGGCCAGCAGATGCGAGACCAGCACGGCGGCGATGCCCTGGCCGTGGAAGGCCTCGTCCAGGTAGATGCGGCCCAGTTCCACGGTGGGCCGCACCAGCACGTCGGCCGGCGGCACCGTGCCCCAGCGCAGTTGCGCGAAACCCGCCCACACGCCGTCGTGCTCGACGATCAGGGTGAGCGTATCGGGGTCGCGGATTTCCTGGGCCTGCCGCGCCGGCGTATACACCGCATCGAGGAAGGCGGCCACGTTCTCCGGCGTGCTGCAATGGCCGTTGGCGGCCACGAACGTGCGCCGCATTATCGCCGAGAGTTCGGCGGCCTCATTCGCCCGCGCTGGGCGGACCACGGTACCGGCCTTCATGCCGCGAGCAATGTCCTTGTTGCCATCCATGCCGACCATAACGCACGCCGCACACGGGAAAGGCCAGACGCGATGCCGCGGCGCTCAGCGGCGCGCATGGACCTCGGGCGGCGCACGCAGCGGGCGACGGCTTGGCTCGGTATCGCCCGCAGTGCCCAGCTGGGCGGCGAAATCGGCCAGGCGCGACCAGACGTAAGGCTGCAGATCGTCGGGCGCAGCGTCGTAGACCTGGCGCCACAGCTGGTCCATGAACACACGCGGGTCCTCCCGCAACGCACCGCGTTCGATGCGCTCTCCCGCCAGGGCCAGGACGGCCCGGATGTCGGCCAACGTGTCCATGCCTCCAGCGTAAGGGGGCTGCATGCCCGTTGTGTTACACGAAGCCCGTTCATCCGACGACCGGTCCCATTCCGTGAACGCCGTTACGGTTCAGCCACGCCAACGGGGCCACGCCGGCCCCGCATCGCGGAACAGCCACAGCATCGCGCGCCGGCAGCCCTCGCCAATGCTGGCGGCAATGATTGCGGCCCACGATCTATGTTGCGGTTCAACGCCGGCAGGTTTTTTGCGGCCCGAGCCCCATCGCTTGTCGGCCGGTCGATGCCGACGAGGCCACCACGCACGAGCATCCGCACGCTCAGAGTATCGGCCGCCGCGTACGCAACGCCTCACGATGCGTTTACGCCGTGGAGCCCATGGTGCAGCGACACGCATCGGACACCCAGCCATGACCCACGACTCCCGACCGGCACCGGACGCACCCAACGCCTTCGAAAAATCCCGTCGTCCCGACAGGCCCGGCGTGCCGGGCGAAGCGCCCGGCAAACGGACCAACGAAGAACGCAACGACCCCGAACGCGAACCAGGCGCGACCGACGGCCAGCCGCGCAACCATCCCGCCCAGATCTGAGCTGCCCATGACGACACCGTTGGATAAACCGCTGCGCCGCGAAATCACCGTCGACGACAAGGCTTACACCCTGACCCTCGATCCGACCGGTCTGAAACTGGTCGAGAAAGGACGCCGCAACGGCGTCGAACTGCGCTGGAAGGACGTGCTCTCGGGCGATGCCGGACTGGCGGCGGCGCTGCAGGCGTCCACCCAGGGCTGACGTCCGCGCGCCATCGCCGCCTGAGCGCGATCGGCGTAGTCTCGTGCGACGGCGTGGACGGCAGGTCGATGAGCGTCAGGACGATCACAGATAACGGGCATTCGCTCACAGTGCAGACGGTCGAGAAGACCGACGCCTTCGGCGCGGTCTACTGGCAGGGGCGGGCGATGTTCCGCGTCGCTGACGCACGTGCACGCGTTGATGTGGTCACCACCGCGCACCACGCCACCCGCGAGAGCGCCGAACGCGCAGCCCTGGCGCTGGCACGCAGCAACGGGTGGGGCGCCAGCTGAACGGTTCAGACATGCCGCGCGACACGCATGCTAGTGTCCGAAGCTTCTGCTGCATCCGCAGCCCTACGCGGTCAGGACCGCACAGGCCCTGCCCATGAGATTGCACCTCTATCGCGTCGACGGTGGTTACTTCGTTTGCCCCGCCGACAAGCGTGTCCCCGATTCCCACGCCGAACTCCAGGGCCGCTCGCCCGACATGCTGTTCCTGT
Organism: Pseudoxanthomonas sp. G3; assembly: GCF_057654715.1. Taxonomy (NCBI): domain Bacteria; kingdom Pseudomonadati; phylum Pseudomonadota; class Gammaproteobacteria; order Lysobacterales; family Lysobacteraceae; genus Pseudoxanthomonas; species Pseudoxanthomonas sp. G3. The sequence continues at coordinate 1,558,492 of NZ_CM172805.1, read as the reverse complement.
CGCGCGACACGGCAGGCCGCACCTTCATCGAAAACCACATGCGCACGAATGGTGCGGTGCTGATGGACGAACGCGTCGCCGACATCATGCTCGCCGGATATCCGGGCTGGGACAGCCGCGCCTTCTAGGCGCGCGTCGCGGCTAGGCCGCGGCCTTGTTCGTGCGAGGGGGCAGGCCGATCTCGGCGATGCGGTAGCCGGTGTTCTGCACGGTATGCAGCAGCGGCTGGTCGAAGCCCTTGTCGATCACCTTGCGCAGGTTGTACAGGTGGCTGCGCAGGGTATCCGATTCGGGCAGGTCGTCGCCCCAGATCTCCCGCTCGATCTCGCGGCGCGACACCACGCGCGGCGATTCGCGCATCAGGATGGTCAGCAGCTTGACCGACACCGGCGACAGCTCCAACTCCTTGTCGCCGCGGCGTACGCGGTGGCAGGCCGGATCGAACGTCAGATCGCCGACGGTCAGTACTTCGCGCCCCACTTCCTTGCGGTTCCGGCGGATCACCGCGGTCAGGCGCGCTTCCAGTTCCTGGGTGGCGAAGGGCTTGGTCAGATAATCGTCCACGCCGCGTTCCAGCCCCTCCAGCTTGTCTTCCAACGCGTCGCGCCCGGTGACCATGATGATCGGCGTCGCCACGCGCGCGACTTCGCGAAGGCCGCGCACCACCTCCAACCCGTCCATCCGGGGCAGATGGCCGTCCAGCACGATCGCGTCGTAGCGGTTCTCCGCTGCCAGCCGATACCCTTCTTCGCCGTCAGCGGCGTAATCGACTTCCATCCCGCGCGTTTCGAGATAGGTGCCGACGGTCTCGGCGAGCCCGCGGTTATCTTCAATGATCAGAATGCTGGCCAAAATGGACATCGCGTCCCCTCTTCCTGAATCGACCCCGTGAACGTGCCGTATCGCGCGTCATCACGACGTGAACACGGCATTCGGGCGACCCGCCACGCGCGCTTCTTCTCTCCTATCGTGGCCCGCGCTCCTCGCGCGATCGTGCGCGGTGATCGCTCAGCAGCGAACTGACGATGATGCTCGTCCCCAGAGCCACGCCCAGCAGGAACAACACCAGGGCCACCACGGGGTAGCCCCAGACCGTGTGCGACGACGGCACCCGCATCATCATCGCCGAGGCGAGGATCAGCGAGGCAGTGATGACGCCGACGGAGATGCGGTTCGCGATCTTCTGCAGGTTTTCCATCAGGCGCGACTCTTCTAGGCCGGTAACCCGCATCTGGAAGCGGTTCTCGGCCACCAGCGACAGGATGTCGGACAACTTGCGCGGCCCGTCCCGCAGCAACGCCTGCAGCTCCATCAGCTCGCTGGCCAGGCTGGGCGAGGACAGCGATTTGCGCAGCCGCGCCCGCATGACGTGTTGCAGCTGGTCTTCCACGACCCGTTGCGTGTCCAGACCCGGCGCCAGCAGTTGGCAGGCGGTGTCCAGGTTGAGCAACGTCTTGCCCAGCAGGCTGAGCTCCGGCGGTGGGCGCAGCCCGCACTGGGTGGCGATGCGCACCAGGTCCAACACCACCCGTCCTTCGGACATCGATGACTGGTGGGCGCCATAGCGCGCGATCAGCTGGCCCACTTCGCGCAGGAAGCGCGGCTCGTCGTAATCCTCCAGGCGGATGCCGAGCGCAATGCACTCCTCCGCCACCTGCTCGCCTCGCCCATCGACGGCGGCGAACAGCAGCTTGAGCAACCGGTCGCGCTGCCGCGGCGGCACGTTGGCCACCATCCCGAGGTCGAAGATCGCCAGCCGTCCGTCCTCGGTCACGCGCAGGTTGCCCGGGTGCGGATCGGCGTGGATCTCGCCATGCACGAACACCTGGTCCAGATACCCCCGCAGCAAATCCTCGGCCAGCGGCGTCATGCCCTGCTCCGTGCGCCGCAATCCGGAGATCTGGTCCACGCGACGGCCATCGGCCAGTTCCATGGTCAGCACGCGCTTGGCCGTGTAGTCCCAGATGGGCGCGGGCACCCACAGTTGCCGGAACGGCGCCAGGTGCTCCCTGAAGCGCTCGAGATTCTCCGCTTCCGCCACGTAATCCAGTTCGGCGGTCAACGAGCGCGAAAACTCGCCCATCCATTCGGAGAAACGCACATGGCGCCCGACGTCGGTGAACCGGTCGGCCGTGCCGGTGATCCCGCGCAGCAGGTCAAGATCGGCCATCAACTGCTGCCCCACGCCTGGCCGCTGCACCTTGACCGCCACTTCGCGACCGTCCCGCAGCGTGGCGCGGTGCACCTGCGCCAGCGAGGCGCACCCCAGCGGCGTCTCGTCGAAGCTGGCGTACGCCTTGCTGATGCGCACGCCGAGAGCGTCTTCCACCTGCTCGCGGATGACGTCGAACGGCACGGGGGTGACCCTTTCCTGCATCCGCTCCAATGCCGCTGCGTAGGGCGCGGGCACCAGGTCCGGACGCGTGGACAGCATCTGTCCCAGCTTCACGAAGGTAGGGCCGAGCGCTTCGAGGTCGTCGGCGAACTTCTCCGGACTGCCCTCCTCGATGGTGTCTTCCTCCAGCATCGCGGGTTCGAGCGAGAGCCCGTTGAAGACACCGGACTTCCGGTACCGGAACAAGAAACGCAGGATGGCCGCCCGACGGGGCAGCCGACGCTCGCCGCCGGCTGCGGCAGAAGGGGATGCGTGCGCGGATTCGTGATTCATGGCGATGTTGTCGCGCGCATCCAGTGAGTGCGGAGTGAATGCAGTGCGCGCGGACTCACACCCTCGTAACCCTGCCCCGCATGCAATCGGTGCTCACCGAGACAACAGGCGAAAAAAAACCATGACACAGTCCCTCACCCACAAACCCAATCCGCATAGCGACGGCGAGAAGGCCAACACGCCCGACAAGTACCGGAACGACAAGGCGCACGGGAAGGAGCACGACCAACCCGACGACCCACGAACGGACGGGCCCGATCCCGAGCGGGACTATCCCGGCGCGCGGGACAGCGTGCCCCGCTGATCTGCGGCGCAGTCGCCTTACAGCGGCGGTACGACCGGTCGCTCGCGTACCACGGTGGTGGGCGCCGCGGGATAGCTTTCCGCCAGGGCCTGCTGGCGCTGCGCGAGCGTCGCCAGCCATTCATTCGTCCGGCGCTGCTCCTCGATCTGTCGCCGCAACAGACCCTTGATGCCGAAGACCGCAAAGGGCACCAGGATCCACAGGATCGAAAGCACCAGCCCCAACGCGAGCAGGAAAAATCCGAGGAAGGTGTAGCTGGCGGTGAGGTTGTCCATGCGGTACTCCTTGATCAGTGGAGGGAGCGCACAAGCCTGCGCGCGATAGTGTCCTCGCGGCCCGCGATGGCCGCGCGGCAGCCTTTCTTATCTCCGCCTGACGATCGGCGGGCGTTCGGACAACGTCTGCGGCGCGTCGCGCAGCACGTCACGTGTTCGCATGCGCAGCGAGCGCGTCCTCAACCGGCTGCAGGTCTGCCGGCCTTTCGGGCCGCACCACCCGCGCACGCTCCACGCCCTCGTCCAGCACGATCACGGTAGGCCACAGCCTGATGCCGAAAGAACGCCCGAGGGGACGGCCCTTTCCATCCTCTACCTTGAGGTGGGTGACGGCGGGGTGGCGGGCCAGCAGGTCATGCAGCAACGGCTGCGCGGCATGGCAGTGTCCGCACCACGGCGCGCCGAACTCCAGGACAACCACCCCCGCCAGGCGATCCACCTCGGATCGCAGCGGCTCGGCGACCCCGTAACGCGCTTGGTAGCTCATGCCGCCGCCAACGTGCGCTCGATGCCTTCCAGCGGAACGTTGGTGAGGTCTTTGCCGACCTCGGCCAGCAGGCGCCGCGTGGCTTCCTTGTGCAGCAGCGGACGCATGCGCCCCAGCGTGGTGGGATCCGCCACCAGCACAAGGTGCTCGTACTGCTGTTTGAGGGCTGCGTCGTTCAGTCCCTTGGCCAACTGCTTGGCGAAGGTCGCTTCATCCAGCTGCCGGCTGGTGGATTCGCCCGGCATGCTGCCGGCCGGCCCGTCGTCGTTGAGATTCATCAGTTCGAGCAGGTCGTACTGATGCAGCGAGACCGCACCGCGCTCGCCGCGATTGCGGAAGATGCGCGCGCCTTCACCATCGGCGACGACGACCAGCGCATCGACAGGCAGTTGTTTCATGGCTTCCTCCCGGTGTGATGGCGTCGCCACTCCCCGCAGGAAGTGGCGACGCTCCCGCACTCAGTGCGGACGCTGGCGATCCAGCGTGAAGGCATCGGCGACCGCATGTTTGGCGCGTTCCCAACCCAGGCGCGAGGAGCCCTTGAAGCGTTCCCAGCCGCGCTCCAGGTCCGAGGCAAGGCTGTCGTCCCATTCGCGGTCGGCATACTCGCCGCGCGCATAGGTGCCGTAGCGGTACGCGGGGCGGAAGTCCTCGAACTCATCGCCATCCTCGCGGTACGCCGCCTGCTCGAAGCGGCGCGCATGCGTGTCGTCGCTCCAGGCGTAGGCCCCGTACGTGCGGTCGGCGCGCTCCCACGCGTCCTGCGCGGCCGGCCGTGCGCGCCCCCAGTCCAGGCGCGATTCGCCGCGGTTGGCGTCCCAGTCCGCCTGCAGGCGCTGTTCTGCCTCTTCCCACGATTCGTTGGGATACTCGCCGCGCGCCACGGCGCCGGCCTGGTAGACACCTGCATAGTCGCGCTGGAAGTCGTACTCGCCCGTGTAGTACGGACGCGTCGGTGCCGCCTGGCGCCAATATTCGACCTCACCGGTGGGATCGATGCGCTCAGCCACGCCCTTGCCCGCGGCCGCGCCGGCGATCGTGCCCGCAGCCGCGCCGATCAGCGTGCCGATCGGGCCGAACACCGTGCCGGCCAACGCACCCGCCGCCACGCCGCCGGCTACGCCACCGACGCCCACACCGACCGGGTGCGAGCCCGGTGCGCCGGTGATGGGATCCCTGTTTGCATCTCGTTGCGAAGTGTCGCGTGCCATGTACGTTGTCCTCTGTGCTGTCCGGTGCGCGCCAATCGCGTATCCGGTACGGACTCCGCATGTTCCACACCGCACGTGACCGCGATGTGCACCGCAGGTCACGTAGGTGAACATCGTGTCGATCATGCGGAGACGTGCGAGCACGCGCGTCGCTACTGCCGCGCATTCGTGCGCTGCGATGCGAGGAATCGCGTAGCGAAGATGCAATGCACTGCGTGCATTCATCGCGCAGTTCACTTCGTGTCGACCTCATGTACGCAAGGGTACGGGAACCCCCACGCATGGAGCACCTCGTGAAAATGCCCCGTTCCCCACGCACCACCCGCATCGCCTCGCTGCTGGCCTGCGTCCCGCTTTGCTGCATCGGGCTGGAAGCCGCCGCCCAGGAGGCCGCCGATGACGCGCGCTTCGAACTGCGGCTCTCGGCGTTCAATCCGGAAGCCAACATCCGTTTCGACGGCACCGGCACCGCTACCGACGGCACCCGCACGGAGGATCTGGCGGCGTCGGGCGAGGTCGATTCTGACGGGCGCTGGCGGCCGCGCGGCGAGCTCGCGTTCAACCTGACGCCGCGTCAGTCGTTGCGCTTGAACTACTACGATTACCGGCGCGACCAGTCCTGGCAGTTCGATGGCGACTGGGTCGATCCCGGCAACGTCTTCGACGAAGTCGAGATCCCGGGCGAACCCGTCGAGATTCCTGCCATCGACGTCGAAGGCCGTCTGAGCTTCGAACTGGCCAGCCTCAACTACGAGTTCGCCGTCGTCGAGACGCCGCGTTTCCAGTGGGGACTGGGCGCCGGCGTCACCCATGCCACGCTGGCCGCGCGCGGCACCGGCACGAGCACGGGCACCGGCGAGCTGGAACCGCAATGGCAGGACCTGGACTGGAAACGCGACGGCACCTCGCCCAACCTTCATACCCGTATCGGGTGGTCGCCGACGCCGCGGCTGCGCGTGGAGGCGCAGGCGCAGTACCTGGATACGCGCTGGGGCGACTTCATCGACGAGCGCGGCCATTTCGAGCGCGGCGGCCTGCTGATCGAGTACCTCGTCACCGAACGCCTGGGCATCCACGTGGGTTACGACTGGTTCCGCCTGAAGCTGAGCGACGACTACCGGGGTTCGTTCGAAGCCCCGCCCGAGTCCGGCGTGGGCACGGTCGACGTGGCAGGCAGGCTCACCGGACAGTTCAAGGTGCACGGCCCGATGGCCGGTGTGACCTTCAGGTTCTGATCCGCAGCCGCAACCGTACCTCGCGCGCCAGCGTCTTCCGCTTTCGGAATGGCTGGCGCGCGAGGCTTGGCGAGCAAAGAACGAGGCGTAAGACGCGGCGTCGCGTCTTTATGTGAGCAGAGCGAGCCAAAAAGATTGACGCGTCAGTCTTAGTGAGAGAAGAACGAGGCAAAAAGGCTCAACGTCGCGTCTTTGTGTGAGTAGAACGAGCCCAAAAGACTCACCCACCACTCTTAGTGAGAGAAGAACGAGGCAAAAAGGCTCAACGTCGCGTCTTCGTGTGAGTAGAACGAGCCCAAAAGACTCACGCGTCAGTCTTAGTGAGAGAAGAGCGAGGCAAAAAGACTTGGCGTCGCGTCCTTGTGTGAGTAGAACGAGCCAAAAAGACTCACGCCTCAATCTTAGTGAGAGAAGAACCAGGCAAAAAGACTCGGCGTTGAGGTTTTGTGTGAGTAGAACGAGGCCAGCACGCCGAGGCGTGAGGTGGGAGAAGAGCACCGCCACCCGAAAAGCTTGAACGCCCAGCTGGCGGGCCTGGTCAGTGAATTTGCGCTCGGCGAACAGCACCGTGCGAACAACACCTCCCGTCCCACTCGCTCTCGACATCCTTGACCGGCGACGTAGGGTTTGTGAAGGCTGGGCATACGCGACGCTCACGTGCGCTTTTCATCTCCGGCGCAACCATGGAATCCCCTTCCCACACAGGAGCGCCCCATGGCCCGGTCTGCCCGTATCAACACCGAACAGGTCCACGAACTGCTGCTGCAGGCGATCGAAACCGAGCGCGGCGGCATCCAGATCTACACCGCCGCCGTGAAGGCCGCCGTCAATGAAGACCTCAAGAAGGAATGGGGTGAATACCTGGAAGAAACGCGCACCCACGAGCAGGTGCTCACCCGCGTGTTCGAACAGCTGGACATGGACACCGAAGAACAGTCGCCCGGCCGGCAGGTGGTCGCCCATCTGGGTGCATCCCTCGTGCAGGCCATCGAGATGGCGATGAAGACCGGCACGCCGGAGGCCGCCGAACTGGTCGCCGCCGAATGCGTCGTGCTGGCCGAGACGAAGGACCACCAGAACTGGGAACTGATCGGCAAGCTGGTCGAGCAAGGCGGCCCGCTGGCCAACGTCCTTGAGCCGGCCTACAAGGCGGTCGAAAGCGATGAAGACCACCACCTCTACCACACGATGGGCTGGAGCCGGGAGCTCTGGATCCAGTCGCTGGGCATGCCGGCCGTGTTGCCGCCGCCTGAAGAAGTGAAGCAGGTCGAGACGGCCATCGGCGCGTCGCGCGCCGAGCAGAGCCGGGACGAGATGCTGGGCCGCAAGCGCCATTGAGGTCCAGGCACCGAAGGGCGGCTAGTCGCCGCCCTTCTTGCCGATGAAGGTGATCTCGCCGGAGGTTTCAAGCACGGCAAGTTCCACCTTCGCCAGGCTCGCATAGCCGGCGGAGCGGCGTGCGATGGCGAAGTCCCGTTCGCTGACGGCCTGCTTCTTCAGTTCATCCCGGAACAGTTCGCCGTGACGGGCCAGGATCACCGGCCGGCCCTCGACCCAGGCATCGAACTTGCGGTTCTTGGCGGAAAGCCTGCCCACGGCGGCGTTCATCGCCAACAGCGTGGCCGCCAGGATCAAGCCGCCGATCAGCGAGGTGTCGCTGCCGATCAGCGAGTTCTGCACCGCGGTGCCCAGCAACACGACGACCAGCAGGTCGAACGGCGTGAACTGCCCGACCGTGCGCTTCCCGGTGGCGCGCACCATCAGCAGCACGACGACGTAGACGGCGATCGCGCGCAGGACGAACTCCCACCACGGCATGCCCAGTTCGAACAGACTGCGCGTCACGTCTCCCATATCGCGGTTCTCGCTGTCATGGCTTGCCGGCGGGTTTCTCGTTGCCTTCGGCGGTGTAGGCCGGCGGCGAATAAACGTTGAGCGTCTTCAACGGCGTTCGTCCGGTAGCCCGGATCTCGTGCTCCTCGCCCCGCTCGATGACGAGCAGGCTGCCCAGCCGCAGCGCGCGCCGCTCGCCTTCCACCACGGCGATGCCGTGCCCGGCCACGACGAAGACCCATTGGTCGGCCCCCCGATGGCGGTTGCCGGCCCCGCCTTCATGGCCGCCCGGCTTGATCACCATCTGCGCCGCCTGGACGCCATTGCATTCAAGGAGGGGAAGGAAGCCGATCCCCATCCGCGCGTGTCGATACTTCATGGGCCACCGGAATCGCATGCGATTCACACAGCTTGCCGCCGCGGCCGTCACTGCGCCGTGAGCGGCAAGGCGGATGTCGACATGTCCTTCAGGCGCCAACGTCCACCCTGCGACGAACCCAAGGCACACAGGAGACGCCATCGTGCAACCCAAGAAGGAAGAAATCTTCGTGGTGGACGAGCTGGGCCAGCATGTGTCCCTGATCCGGGTGACCCCGTATCACCAGGCCAACGACGTCGGGGGCACATCGTGGGTCGAGGGCACGCCCGAGATCCTCACCGCGGATGGGCTGCAGGTGACGGCCCACCCGGACGGTTCGTTCGAAGTCGTTGCGACGGGGGCCAAGTACCGGCCCGCGCAATAGCTGAATTCCGTCGGCCTACTTCTTCAGCCCCGCGACGACTTCCCGCACGCTGAGGCCCAGTTCGAGCTGCAGGCGCACGTACTCGCGCTCCTTGCGCGACAGGGCGCGGCCGACCTCGATGCGTACGTCCTCGGCCTCCAGGATGCGCAGGATCCGCGGCAGCGCCGAGCCAATGGCGTCCGGGCCGTAACCGGCTTCGCGCAAGGCGGCACTGAGGATGGCTTCGGTATCCATGACGCGTCCAGATCGAATGAGGGCGTCGCATTGTGCGCCAGTGCGTCGGGGATCGGGTAACCCGACGCAAAGCCGCGTTCAGCGTTTCACCACTTCCCGAAGAACGATGAGATGTCGAAGTAGATCTTCTTTTCCTCGCGCGACGGCAACTGGATGGTGATGAGATCCATCGGAACCGCGCCCATCAGCAACGCCTGGGACTTCACTTCCGCGCCCGGATAGTGCTTCTGCAGCCATTGCCGCTCGGCCTGGATGCTGCGTACCCGCACGGCGGATTCGGCCGTCAAGCCATTGGCCTCGGCGCTGCCTTCCCGATGGCCCGATGTCGATTGACATGCTGCCAGCAGCAGGGTGAGTAGCATTATGATCAGAACGCGCTGCATGCGACCTCCCGTTTGAAAATCCATGTCGAAGCCTTTCCGCGGTCAGGGCGTGTCCAACGAGGCGCCGTACCGATATCGGTAGATAAAACGCCGGATGCCGGTGCTGCCGAAGACCAGCCACAGCCCGATGACCAGTTCCGCGAGGGTGGCAAGCACGTTGGCCACCTGCTCGTGCGACCACTCGAAGTAGGCCGCAAGCGCCTGCCGGGTACGGATGAACAGCGTGAGCCAATAGATCGCGTCCACGATGCCATAAGCCAATACCCAGACCCCCATCAGCGTCAGGCCCGTGGACAGCGCCAGCGACGCGTCCATGGGTGGCTCGGTGCGCGGTTCGCGCATCACCGGCAGCAGCCTGCGGGCGATGCTCAGCGGAAAGAACCAGAGCAGCACGCAGATGAGCGCGCCGGAAAGCAAGGCCAGCGCATTGAAGATCGCCCACGCCCTGCCCTGATCGTCCACGGCGAAGAACTGGACGACCCCCGGCACCTGCTTGATCACGCCCAGGAACAGGAACACCGAAAAAAGCCTGACCGCGACGGCGACAAGATCCTCTCTACTCAACATGCTGTCCTCACTGATGCCACCGAATACGTCATCCCTCAACACCCCATCGGCAGCTCGAACGTCACCGTCGTCACCGCCACCCACGCGCCCTTTCGCTGGACCTCCACCCGCACCCGTACCGTGCTGATGCCCACGTAGGGCGACACCGCGCCTACCGCATCGCCCTTGTCGAGATGCGGAAGCCAGCCGTCGGCGATCGTCGGATCGCCCTGCTTCGCTGCATGGGCGCGCACGGCGGCGTCGAGTTCGGCGCGTGTGTAAGCCGGGAAGCAACTGTGCTGTTCGGCGGTGGGGGTCGGCAGGACGAACGACACCGCATCGATGGCGTTGGCGGGTTGCCACGTCGACGTGCAGTGCTTCCAGTCGGTGAGGTCCAGGTGCGGGCCCTCCGCGCCGAGAGCGAGGCTGGTTTCGTACTGCACGCGCACGCGGTAGGTCTCGCCAGGCTTCGCTGGCTGCAGTTGCAGCGTGGTGCCGGACAGATCGTCGCCCAGTTCCACGGGCACGTTCAGCGTCGCGGGCACGGGCCCCTCGTGCGTCCAGCCGGAGAACGAAGATTCTCGATCCGCATGCGGCAGCACGCGCAGGCCCGCCAACGCGGGCGCCTGCGCAACCAACGGCGCGCAGAACAGAACGCCCAGCACAAGTACGACCGCCGCCAACGCGCGCGCCCGACACCGCGGCTGGCTTCCCTGTATCCCTTTCATCCCTGCACCCCATCGGGACGCCGACGTCCCGCGCCGATGGTAGCGCGATCGCGCACGACAGGCCGTCGCGCGGAGCTCCGAAGCCGGGTTAGGATTCCGACGGGCCCGGGAGGGGATGACCGGTGCCCGCCCCGATGACCGACGTCTGGCCGCCTGCGGGAGGGCCGCCATGCTACGCAGTCTCTTTCTGACGGTCGTGCTGTTCGCGCTTGGCGTGCCCTTGGGCGCGCCGCCGGCATTCGCCTTGGATCCGGATACCGGCATCACCCAACTCAAACACAGCCGCTGGATGGCCGACGACGGCGTGCCGCAGGGCATCTATGCGCTGGCGCAGACGCCGGATGGCTTCCTGTGGATCGGCAGCGATGCTGGCCTGCATCGTTTCGATGGCGTGCGTTTCGATCCCGAACCGGCCACGGGGAACGCCGGCTACGCACCGATCTCCGCGCTGATGGTCGCGCGCAACGGCGACCTGTGGATCGGCTACCAGTCCGGACGGATGGCGGTGCTGCGTCACGGCACGCTGCTGGACCGCTCGCTGCCCGCCAGCGACCGTTGGGTGTTCCAGTTCTTCGAGGACCGCACGGGCGCCGTGTGGGCGATGACCGGCAACACCAGTCACCCGCTGATGCGCTACCGGGACGGCCGGTGGGAAGACATCGGCAAGGACTGGGGCTTCGACGCCAATTACGCCTGGTCGATGGCCGAATCCGCCGACGGCCGCCTGTGGCTGGGCGAAGGAAGGGAAACCGTCGTGCTGGCCCCCGGCGAACGCCGCTTTCGCCGCATCGGCATCGAGGAGGTCGTCGAATCGGGCGACAACTTCGGGCTGGTCACCGATCGCGCCGGGCGCGTCTGGCGGTCCAGTCCCCTGAGCGGCACGCGTCGCCTGCCCGATGCGGCCACCACGACGGGCGAACCGGCGAATACGCCCCGCGTGCCCGTCGCCAACGCGAAACACTACTACCGTAGCGCCCTGTTCGACCAGGACGGCGCACTCTGGGGCGTTACCTATTCGGCGGGCATTTACCGTATCGCCAGACCGCATGCGCTGTACGAGGGCGCATCGCCTGTCGAAGAGAGTTTCACCGCCAAGGACGGCCTGTCCTCCGATCGCGCGCAGGCGATCCTCGAGGACCGCGAAGGCAACGTCTGGATCGGCACCAGCGCGGGACTGGACCGCTTCCGCGCGGCAAACATCCGCCCCGCTGCCGGCGTGCCACCGCATTCGCCACTGGGCTACGTGCTGATGGGTACGCGCGACGGCACGGTCTATGTCGCCGATTCGGACAGCCTGCTGCGCATTCCCCCGGGTGGCGAAGCGACCCGCGTACTCGAAGGGCTCGCCAATCCGCAGGCGTTGTGCGAGGACGGCGGTGGCGCGCTTTGGGTGAAGACCGGGGATGCGCTGTTCCGCGGGGTCGGCGGGCACTTCGAGCGCATGCCGATTCCCAAGCAGCGCCGTGCGGCATTGGATTGCGTGGTGACCGCCGATGGCCGCCGCATCTTCAGTCGCGTCCGCGGTGGCCTGATGCGCTACGAGGACGGAGCCTGGATGGACATGCTTCCCGACGCGACGGGAGAAGCAGGCCCGAAGATCCCCGCGATGATTGCGCGTCCCGATGGCAGCCTGCTGCTCTACGCGCGTTCGCAAGGCCTGATGCGCGCCGACCTGCCGGCGACGCGGATGCTGTGGAAACACGCCGACATCCCCGGCAATGAAATCACCGTGCTGCACCCGATCGGGCAGGACGTGATCGTGGCCAGCCTCGGCGGCGTGGCCCGCCTGCGCGCGGACAAGGTGACGCTGCTCAAGCGTCAGGACGCCTGGTTGCAAGGCATCACCGGCATCGCGGAAAGTCGCGACGGCCATATCTGGCTGCAGTCGCGTGCCGGCATCGCCCGCCTGCCGCGCGACGCCTTCCTGCGCAGCTTCGACGATCCGGCGCAGGCGCTGGACGTCGAATTGCTGGACTACGACGACGGCCTGCGCGCACCGCCCGCGCCCGGCTACGCACGCAACAGCGCGCTGGAAGGCGGCGACGGCCGGCTGTGGTTCCTGACGACGGATGGCGTGGCGCAGATCCAGCCGACCCATCTGGTGCGCAATCCGGTGCCGCCGCCGGTGCGGATCGTGGGCTTGGCCTATGGAACGCAGCGGTTGCGCGATCCCTCCTCTGCCACGTTGCCGGCGGGGGTGTCGCGGATCGAGATCGACTACACCGCGCTGAGTCTGAGCATTCCCAAGCGTGTGCGCTTCCGCTACCGGCTGGACGGCGTGGACGAGGACTGGGTCGAGGCGGGTCATCGGCGCCAGGCGTTCTACACCAATCTCGACCCGGGCCAATACCGCTTCCACGTGATCGCGGCGAACGACAGCGGCGTGTGGAACGAGGAAGGCGCGACGCTGGCCTTCACCGTGCCGCCGACGTTCCTGCAGTCGGCCTGGTTCAAGGCGTTGCTCGTGCTGGCCGCCGTCCTGCTGCTGTGGGGCCTGTACGCACTGCGCCTGCGCTACGAGACCGCGCGCCTGCGCGACCGCTTCCAGGGACAGATCGCCGAACGCACGCGCATCGCACGCGAACTGCACGACACGCTGCTGCAGGAATTCCAGGCGCTGACGCTGCGCTTCCAGGGCGCCGTAGACAGCCTGCGCGCGGAGGGACGCACGCACGAGGCTCTGACCCGTGCGCTGGACCGTGCCGACGAAGCCCTCAAAGCTGGCCGCGAGCGCGTGCACGACCTGCGCACGCCGCATACCGGCGACGATCTGGCCGCGGCCCTGCAGGACACCGCAGCGCATCTCGTCGAGGACGGCGCGCTGGACCTGCAGGTCACCGTGGAAGGTGCACGACGAGCGCTGATCGACACGGCCGCTGAGGAAGTGCGCCGCATCGCCGAGGAAGCGCTGCGCAACGTGGTGCGGCATGCGAAGGCGCGCAGTGCGCGCGTGGTGCTGGCCTACCGCGCAGACGGCCTGGCGATGACGATCCGCGACGACGGCATCGGCCTGCATCCGGCGGCGGGCGCCGACCGCGACGGGCACTTCGGATGCGCCGGCATGCGCGAACGCGCACAGCAGCTGGTTGGGCGCCTCGATATCGGCAACGCGCCCGAGGGCGGTACGCGCGTCGAGCTGTTCGTCCCGGCACGGCGCATCTACCGCCGGCGCCGGTGGAGGCTCCGGCCATGGCCGGCAACGCAGGACCCGGACGCCTGACCCGCACGGCGCATCCTCACCGCCTGAACATCCGGCCACCGGTACTGCATCGCTTCACGGGCGCATGACCCGGGCCGACCTATGGTCGGCCAAAGCGTGGAGGACTTCCGATGACGATGATCAGACTGCGGGCCACCGGCACGCGCACCGGTTTTGACGCCCTGGTGGCCGATCTGCACGGCCTGGATGGCGTGGAACGGGCCGAGGAACTGCTGGACCTCATGCCGCATATGGACGATGACGATTCGAGTTCGGCCGGTTTGATGGACGACCGGGGCGGCGACGTGCGGGCACTGGAGGTGGAAGTGGTTTCGGCCTACGCCGACAGCGTCCGCGAAGCCGCCGACGACATCGCCGGCCAGTACGGCCTGGTGATCGAATACGTCGACGACTTCTGAGGCGCGATGGGCGAGCTGGTCTACACCACGGACACGATGCCGGGCTTGCGCCGGCAGCGGCGCGGGCGCGGCTTCGCCTATCGGGACCCACAGGGACGCACGGTCCGTGACGCCGCCACACTGGCGCGCATCCGCCAGCTCGCCATTCCACCGGCGTACACCGATGTGTGGATTTGCGCCGACGCACACGGCCACTTGCAGGCCACCGGACGCGATGCGCGCGGCCGCAAGCAGTACCGCTATCACCGCGACTGGCAGGCCGAACGCGGTGCGCGCAAGTACGATCGCTTGCTCGCCTTCGCCGATGCCCTGCCCCGCCTGCGCCGCCGCATCCGTGCCGATCTGGCTTTGCCTGGCTTCCCGCGCGAGAAGGTGCTCGCACTCGTGGTCGCCCTGCTGGGACAGACGCTGCTGCGGGTCGGCAACGCCAGCTACGAAAAAGCCAACGGCTCCTACGGCATCACCACGCTGCGCAACGTGCATGCGCGTTTCATCGCCGGCAGCGAGGTGCGCTTTGCCTTCCGCGGCAAGGGCGGCAAGGCGCTGGAAGCGCGCGTGACCGATGCGCGGCTGGTGAAACTGGTGCGCCAGTGCCGTCAGCTGCCGGGCCAGGCGCTGTTCCAGTACCGCGAAGGCGACACCGTGCAGCGGATCAGCTCCGGCGACGTCAACGCGTACCTGCAGGAGGCGTTGGGCGGCCCCTTCACGGCCAAGGATTTCCGCACTTGGGGTGCCACCCTGTTCGCCTTCCGCACCCTGGCGGCGACGGAGGTGCCGGAGGCGGAAAGCGCGCGCCAACAGCTTCGCCAAGCCGTGCTGCGCGACACCTCGGCCATCCTGGGCAACACCCCGCGCATTTGCGAGCGCTGCTACGTGGACCCGCGGGTGTTCCAGGGCTGGGAGGACGGCCGCGTACAGCGCGCGGCGGCGCGTGCACGGGGCCAGCGCCAGTGGGAGCAGGCCGCGGTCCGCTTTCTCAAGCGCACGCGCCGCGCCTCATGAGCGGCGCCGGCGTTTCTTTTCGGGAGCGGGCGCGGCCTGCAGTGCGTTCAAGGCGTCGCTGACCGCCGCCAAGTCCTGGCGGCGCCGCGTGTAGTCGCCCCAGGGGTGGGAACCCAACCGGCTCATGCGGCGCGGTGCGGTGGACAAGGTGTAGGCGTTGCCGCCCTTGATCCGGCCCAGTTCCTCCCAGCGCAGCGGCATGGACACCGGCGCGCCCTCGCGCGCGCGCAGCGAGAACGACGCCACGCTGGTCGCGCCGCGGCCGTTGCGCAGGTAATCGATGAAGATCTTGCCGGTGCGGAATTTCTTCGTCGCCGTCGCGACGTAGGCCAGCGGTTCGGAGGCGGCCATCGAATCGGCGAACGCGTGCGCGAAGCCCTTGACCTGCTCCCACGACGCGGCGGGCTTCAGCGGCACCACCACGTGCAACCCCTTGCCACCCGAGGTGCGGACGAATGACGTGAGGCCCAGCGAGCGCAGGCGCTTGCGTACCAGGCGTGCGGCCTCGACCACGCGCGTCCAGGAAACGTCGGGGCCGGGGTCCAGGTCGAAGACGATGCGGTCCGCATCATCCGGCGCATCGGCCATCGCGCCCCACGGGTGGAACTCCAGCGCATTGAACTGCACCAGTTCAAGCAGGCCGGCCTCGTCGCGCACCACGAGGTAATCGGCGCGCGTGCCGCTCTGTTCTTCCAGCGGCACCGCATCGACGCGCTCCATGCCCGGCGTGTGATGTTTCTGGAAGAAACACGGCCGGCCCGCGCCCTGCGGGCAACGCACGATCGACAACGGCCGCCCGACGATTTCCGGCAACAGCCAGCGCGCCATGGCCCGGTAGTAATCGAATACCTGCTGCTTGGTGATGCCGTTGTCGGGAAACACCACGCGCTCGGGGTGGGTCAGTTCGATCGCAGCGGGGGCGGCGCGCGTGCGCTTGGCGGCAGGCATGGGGGCGTCTCCGACAGGGGCGCGCACGTCGCGCAGGTCCGCCGGGCGCTTGTCGCGGCGGATGGTTTTCAGCGAGGGCTGGCGCAGCAGGCCCTGGTTGCCGCGGCCATGGTGGAAGACTTCCGCCACCAGCCGGGGGGTGACCCAGCGGGCGCGCCGCAGTTCCGGGTCGTCCACCTCCACGTGCGCGGTGGGCGTGGCGCTGGCGCCCTTCGCCAGCTGGGTGGCCAGCGTGGCCAACAGCGCGTCGCTGAAGCCGGTACCCACGCGACCCGCATACCGCCAGCCGTTCTGGCCATCGGGCGTGGCCAGCAGCAGCGCACCCAGGCCGCTGCGGCTGCCCTTCGGCGCGGTGTAGCCCATGACGGCGAATTCCTCGGCGTCGCGCTGCTTGATCTTCCGCCAGGCATCGCCGCGACCGGCATGGTAGGGCGCGTCGGCGCGCTTGGAGATGATGCCCTCCAGCCCCCGCTCGATCGCCATCTTCAATGCCTCGTCGCCGCGGCCGACGATGTGCGAACTGTAGACCAGACGGTCCGGCGGCGACTTCAGGATTTCCGCCAGCAGCGCCTTGCGCTGGTACTGCGGACTGCCGGACAGATCCACGCCATCGACCTGCAGGATGTCGAACAGCACGAAGGACAGGGTGGCGTTCTTCTCGCCCGACAGCGTGGCCTGCAACAGGCCGAAATCCTCCTGTCGCCCCGCACCGGCGACCAGTTCGCCATCGAGCACCGCATCCTCGAGATCGAGCGCTTCCAGCGCCCCGACGATCTCCGGCGCCTTGCCGGTCCATTCGCGTTCGTTGCGCGACCACAGGCGCACGCGTCCGCGCCGGATTTCGGCGATCAGGCGGTAGCCGTCCCATTTGGCCTCGTGCAGCCAATCGTCGCCGGCGGGCACCTCCTGCTGGAGCTTCGCCAGTTGCGGGGCGCGGAATCCCGGGTGCTTCGACGTGGCGCGTGCGCCATCGAGCCGGGCGGCACGGTGCGCCCAGCGCTCGCGGGGCGCGGCATTCTCCCCCGCACGGGAGGCCGCACGCGCGCTCGCTTTCGCCGGTGCGCGCTTGCGCCTGGCCGGGCGCGAGCCCGGTGGCGGCGTGACGTCTTCCAGCAAATCATCGGCTTCGCGCGGGCCGGCGAAATCGTCGCGCTCCTTGAACAGCAGCCACTGTGGCTGGCGCGCGGGCGTATGCGTGCGCACCAGGTGCCAGCCTCCCTTGAGCTTGTCGCCGAACATGCGGAAGCGCAGGTGTCCTTTCGCCAGCTGCGCCTCGGCATCGCCATCGGTGCTCCACAGGCCGCGGTCGAAAGTGGCGACATGGCCGCCGCCATACTGCCCCTTCGGTATCTCGCCTTCGAACTCGGCGTAGTCGATGGGATGGTCCTCGACCTCGGCGGCCAGGCGCTTCACGTCGGGGTCGAAACTGGGGCCCTTCGGCACCGCCCAGCTCTTGAGCGTGTCGCCCACCTGCAGGCGGAAATCGTAATGGCGCCGGCTGGCATGGTGCAGTTGCACGACGAAGATGGGGCGCTTGCCGCGCCCGCGCGGCGCGTCCGCGTCCGGCTCGGGGGTGCGGTCGAAACGGCGCTTGCGACGGTATTCCTGCAGGCTCATGGAGGCTCCTCGCCTCCGTTATGACGCCACGCCCGTCAACAGCGCGTGCAAGCAGCCGCCGGAACTACGTGCGGGTCAGCCAGGCGACAGGCTGTTGCGCGCATGCCAGGCGCGCAGGGCGGGCGACACGGCATCGTCGAGCGGCACGTCGAGCACCCGGTAGGCATCGAGCGCGTCGCGCAACGTGGCCCACGGTGTGCCCGACCGCGCGAACGGCCACCCATCCACGGGACCGTAGCGAGCGATCGCGGCCTGCTCGCCCGCGTGCAGGTGTTCGCGCTGCGCGGCCAGTCGCGCCGCCACCCAACGGCGCAGCGGATGCAGGGCGAAACCCGCCTCCTCGAGGGCAGTGCCTGCGGCACGCAAGGCGCTTTCCGCGCCCCGGAACCACTCGGTCCGGCCCGCCGCACGCGCGGGCACGGTGAGTGGCGGCGGCGCGGCGTGCAGGCGGAGATCGCGCTTCAGACGCGTCTCCCACCCCCGGGCCTCGCGCACGCTGCCGGCCTCGGCCAACCAGCCGCGGTCGAGGTCGAAGAATGCGTAGTAGCGCGGCGAAAACGCCTGCATCCGCCGCAGCGGATCGGTGGCGATGCCCAGCTTGGCGTGGTCTTCGTAAGCGCAGGGCAGCACGTACAGGAAGGCGCGTCCGCTGGCGCCGGTGCCGACGCCTTCCACCGGCACGACGCGGCGCCCGCCCGCCATGCGTCAGCGCGATGCCGTCTTGCGCGCTGCCTTCTTCGCAGGCGTCTTCTTCGCGGCCTTGGCCGCCTTCCGCGGGGCCTTCTTCGCGGGCGCCTTCTTCGTCGCCGCCTTCTGCGCCGGCGTGCGCTTCTTGGTATCCAGGCTCTTCTGCAACAGCGCCATGAAATCGACCACGTTGGTGGCGGCGTCCTCGCGCTCGGGCGCGTCGTCGTCCTTGATCGTCGTGGTGGCGCCGCGCGCCTTGATGCGTTTCTTGATGATGGCTTCCAGGCGCTTGCGGAACTCGTCGTGGTAGTCGTCCGGCGCCCATTTCGCCGACATGGAACCGATCAGGCTCTCGGCCATCTCGCGCTCCTTGGCGGTGATGCGGTAATCCGACGCCTTGCCGGTGGGCAGTTTGTATTCCTCCGGATCCACCAGTTCCTGCGGGTAGCGCAACATCATCAGGATCATCGCATCGCCTTCCGGCACCACGGCGCACAGGTATTCCCGCGTGCGGATCACCACCCGCGCCACGCCGACCTTGCCGGTGCTGGCCAGCGTGTCGCGCAGGAGCACGTAACCCTTCTCGGCCTTCTTGCCCGGCACCAGGATGTACGGCTTCTCGAAGAAGCGGAGGCCGATCTCCTCGCGGTCGACGAACGCCTCGACGTCGACGGATTCATGCGTCTGCGGCGCGGCGGAGGCGATGTCCTCCTTCTCGACGACGACGTAGCTGCCCTTGTCGTACTCGAAGGCCTTGATGATGTCCTTCCATGGCACTTCCTCGCCGGTTTCGGCATTGACGCGCTCGAAGCGGATCGGCTTCTTGTCGCGCGAATCCAGCATGCGGAAGCTGATGTCGACCTTGCGCTCGCCCGACATCAGCGAAACGGGGATGTTGAGAAGGCCGAACGAGAGGGTGCCGGTCCAGATCGGGCGCGCCATGGAATGCCTGCCACGGGAAGGGGGGGCCTGCATGCTGGCCAGCGCGGACGAAAGCCGGCGTGAAAGCCCCCGCCCCCGTGCACGCCCATCACATGGTGTGGGTGGGCTTCTCGCCGTTGAGGCTGCCGGCCAGCATCGTCTCGATGCGGTTCTTGATGGCTTCGCCTTCGCTGGTCTCGGCGAACTGCACGCCGATGCCCGCCGCCCGGTTGCCCTGCGCACCCGCGGGCGTCACCCACACCACCTTGCCGGCGACCGGCAGGCGGTCGCTGGATTCGGGCAGGGTGAGCAGCAGGAAGACTTCATCGCCCAGGAAGTAGCGCTTGGGCGTGGGCACGAAGATGCCGCCGCCTTTCACGAACGGCATGTAGGCGTTGTACAGCGCGGCCTTGTCCTTCACTGCCAGCGACAGGATGCCCTGCCGTCCACCTGCTGCATTCATCGACGTCTCCGTGTTTCGGTCAGCGGCGCGCCCCGACAGCGCGTCCGCGATCGCCACCGGCCCACGCCAGCAGCAGTTCCACCATGGCCAAGTCGCCGCGCACCGTGGTCCGCAACAGATCGCGGGTGCGGTTGGCGGCGTCGAACCACGCGGCCAGCTTGGTCAATCGGGCCGGATCGGTCAAGCCGGCGCGGCCCGCCTGTTCCAGCGCGAGGTCCGCCGCGTGGCGCAGGCGCGCGTCGGCGAGTTCGTCATTGGCCCACCGCTGCGCGGTTTCCACCACGCCGATCTCACCCTGCTCCAGCCGCGCGAGATCGCGCGCGACGGCCTGCCGCAGCGCCAGGCCATCGTGGCGCAGCCAGTCGTCGGCCAGGCCCGGATGGCCGCGTGCGGCCTCCAGTGCGCGCTCGGCATCCGCGCCCGCGTGACCCTGCGCGCGCAGCCAGTCGAGCGCCTCGTCGCGCGGCGGCAGGCGGAACTCGATGCGCTGGCATCGGCTGCGAATCGTCGCCGGCAAACGCGCGGGCTGCGCACTGACCAGCCACAGGTAGCGCCCCGGTGCGGGTTCCTCCAAGGTCTTCAGCAGCGCATTGCAGGCGGCGCGGTTGATCGCATCGGCGGGATCGAGGATCGCCACCTGCGCCTGCCCGTATTGCGGCGTGAGCGCCAGCTTCTGCGAAATCTCGCGGACCTGGTCGATGACGATTTCGGTGCGCAGCTTGGTGCCGTCCTTGGTGGGCGCGAACGTCACCACCTGCAGGTCCGGATGCGTGCCCGCGTCGATCAGGTGCGCACTGCGGTCGTTCGGCGCGGGTTCGCCCTGCGCGTCGCGCTGCTGCGCCAGCACGCGCCGGGCCAGGCGATCGACCACCGCACGCTTGCCGAGCCCGGCCGGCCCGCAGACCAGCAGGCCGTGGCCGAGGCGTCCGGCCTCCAGCGCCGCGACCGCATGCTCGTAGGCGCGCTGCTGCCAGGGCGAAAACGCGGTGCTCATGCCAGGTCGCTGTCCGTCAGCGTGCGCAGGTAGGCGGTGATCGCGGCATCGACCGCCGCCGCCACGCCGGCCGGCGGCTGGCCGGCATCGATCACGCGGAAACGCTGCGGTTCGGCGGCCGCGCGCGCGCGGAACCCGGCCCGCACGCGTTCGAAGAAATCGTCCTGCTCGCTTTCGATGCGGTCCGGCCACAGATCGCGGCCGGCGGTGCGCGCGCGACCTTCGCGCACGTCCAGGTCGAGCAACAGCGTCAGGCCCGGCTTCACGCCGACGGCGCGGCGTTCCAGCGCGGCGATCCATTCCGGATCCAGACCGCGGCCGGCGCCCTGGTAGGCATAGCTCGAGTCGGTGAAGCGATCGCTGACCACGAACGCGCCGCGACGCAGCGCCGGGCGCACCACCTCGCGCACATGCTGCGCGCGGGAAGCGAACATCAGCAGCAGTTCGGTCTCCGGCGCGAGCGCTTCGTCCTGCGGATTCAGCAGCAGCTCGCGAATGCGCTCGGCCAGCGGCGTGCCGCCGGGTTCGCGCGTCAGCACCACCTCGTGCCCCTCGGCCTGCAGGCGGTCGCGGATGGCCACGATGGCGCTGGTCTTGCCGGCGCCTTCGCCGCCTTCCAGGGTGACCAGGCGCGGCTGCGAGAGGAGCGCTTCGGTCATGGCGCTGCCGCCTTGCGCAGGGTCTCGCGGCGCTTCACCAGGTAACGCGCGACAGCGGCGTTGTGCTCGGCCAGCGTGGCCGAAAAGACATGCCGCCCGCTGCCGTCGCCGACGGCAACGAAATACAGGGCATCGCCCTCGGCGGGATTCACCGCGGCGCGCAGCGCATCGGCGCCCGGCATCGCGATCGGCGTGGGGGTCAGGCCCTTGCGGGTATAGGTGTTGTACGGCGTGTCGGTGGTCAGGTCGCGGCGGCGGATGTTGCCGTCGTAGCCGCTGCCGATGCCGTAAATGACGGTGGGATCAGTCTGCAGCGGCATGCCGATCTTCAGCCGGCGCGCGAATACGCCGGCGATGGTCGGCCGTTCCTCGGCGATGCCGGTTTCCTTCTCGATGATCGAGGCCAGGATCAGCGCTTCTTCGGCCGACTGCAGCGGGATGTCCTGGGCACGCGCCTCCCATGCGGCCGTCAGCGCCTTCTCCATGGCTGCGTACGCACGCTTGAGCACGTCGAGGTCGGACTCGCTGCGGGTGTAGACATAGGTCTCCGGCAGGAAGCGTCCCTCCGGATGCTGTCCGGGATGGCCGAGCGCGGCCATCAGTTCGGCATCGCTCATCTGCGCGGTCTTCTGCTGCAACGGGACGGCGTTGCGCAGGGCCGCGCGCAGCTGGCGGATGTTCCAGCCTTCCACCAGGGTGACGCGGTACTGCAGCGTGCGGCCTTCGCGCATGCGCTGCAGCAGTTCGCGCGGGGTCAGGGTGGGTTCGAGCGCGTATTCGCCGACCTTCAGCTGGCTGGCGGTATTGGTTTCGCGTGCGAGCAAGCGCCACTGCAGGTCGGAGCCCATCGTCACGCCCTGCTCGCGCAACTTGCGCAGCACGGTGGGGAATGCATCGCCGTTGGCTACCTCGACCGTGGCCTCCGCCGGGCCGCCGATGGGACTGTCGGCGAACCCGCGGTGCCCCTGCCACAGCCACACGCCTGCGCCGACCGCCAGGGTCAGCAGCAGGAAGAACAGGATGACGATAAAACGGCAACCGCGCTTGAGAGCTGACGCCACGCGATCCTCGGCGATGGGAGCAGGCCGTGCAGGATACCCGGTCGCCGTCTCAGGCTGTAGGCGTGGCGTCAGCCTTCCAGCGCCCGCAGCACGCCACGGGCCTTGGCGCGGGTCTCGTCCAGTTCCTTTTCCGGGACCGAGTCGGCCACGATGCCGGCCCCGGTGCGGAAGCGCGCCACGCTGCCGGCGCCGTCGGCGACGATCTCGGCGCTGCGGATCAGGATATTCAGGTCGAGGTCGCCATCGCGGTTGAGCCAGCCGAATGCGCCGGTGTACGCGCCGCGCGGCACCTGCTCGAGCTCCGCGATGATCTGCATGCAACGCACCTTCGGGCAACCGGTGATGGTGCCGCCGGGAAAGGTCGCGCGGATCACGTCGCCGGGCGTGGCATCGTCGCGCAGGTGGCCGCGCACGTTGCTGACGATGTGGTGCACGTGCGCATAGCTTTCCACGGTCATCAGTTCGTCCACCTGCACGCTGCCGGGCGTGCAGACGCGCCCGAGGTCGTTGCGTTCCAGATCGATCAGCATCACGTGCTCGGCGCGTTCCTTCGGGTGGCCGACGAGTTCGCGGATGCGCGCGGCATCGTCGTCGCCTTCGAAGCGCGGACGCGTGCCGGCGATGGGCCGCGTCTCGACCACATCGCCGCGCACCGAGACCAGGCGCTCCGGCGAGGAACTGACCACCGTCCAGTCCGGTGTGGCGAACAGGCCCGCGAACGGGGCCGGATTGGCGGTGCGCAAGCGCGCGTACAGCGCCGCCGGATCCAGCAGCGCATCGAAACGCGCCTGCCACGCCCGCGAGAGATTGACCTGGAAGATGTCGCCGGCGTGCAGGTAGTCGAGGATGCGCAAGACACCGTCGGTGAATGCGGAGGGCGCGTCTTCATCGATCCGGGACGGCGGTCGCCACGCGGGCAACGCCGGCTGCTGCGCGGAGGCCGCCACATCGTCGAGCGTGCGCGCGATCAGCTCGCCCTCCCCGGCTTCAGCCACCACGACGCAATCGCCGGTGCTGCGGTCGCGCAGCACCGCGGCAGGACAACGCAATGCGAGCGCAACGGGCTGGGTATCGGGGCCCTGCGGCAGCTGCAGGACGGGTTCGACCTGCTGCGCCAACTCGTAGGCCAGCAGCAACGCCCAACCGCCGCGGAACGGCCAGCGCGGCTCCTCGCGCAGCGTGCGCTGCGCCTGCCAGTGACGGTCGAGCGCGGCCAGGAAGTCACCGTCTTCGGCCCGGCCCTGCAGGTCGCGGGTGACGCCGTCGGCGCCGAGGCGCAGCCCGGTGCCATCGGCCACCAGCAGGAAATCCCAGCGTCCCTGCGCAGTGCCGGAGGCGACCGATTCCAGCAGGACGGGATAACGCTGCGGGTCCTGCCGATGCAGGGCCAGCATATCGGTAGCGGAGGGAAGCGCGCGGGTTTCGATCATGCCATCGTCGTTCCAGCGAAAGCTTGAACCCAAATTGCTCTACTTGTTCAAGGAACAGGAGGCGAAATCAAGATGGATCCCGGCCTTCGCCGGGATGACGATCTCTTGTCCGCAGTGAAATCAGATCCGCTTGAACACCAGCGTGCCGTTGGTGCCGCCGAAGCCGAAACCGTTCGACACGGCCACATCGATCTTCTTCTCGCGCGCCGTGTGGGGCACGTAGTCGAGATCGCAGCCTTCGCCCGGTTCGTCCAGGTTGATGGTCGGCGGGATGATGCCGTGGTGGATGGCCAGCACGGAAAAGATAGCTTCCGCACCGCCCGCCGCACCCAGCAGGTGGCCGGTCATCGACTTGGTGGAACTGACCATGATCTTGTACGCGTGGTCGCCCAGCGCGCGCTTCATCGCCAGCGTTTCGGCCAGGTCGCCCAGCGGCGTGGAGGTGCCGTGCGCGTTGAGGTACTCCACCTGGTCCGCATTCAGGCCCGCGTCCTTCAACGCCGACCGCATGCAGCGCGACGGACCTTCGCCGTTCTCGCTGGGGGCGGTCATGTGGAACGCGTCCTGCGATGCGCCGAAGCCGGCCAGTTCGCAGTAGATGCGCGCGCCGCGTGCCTTGGCGTGTTCGTACTCCTCCAGCACCAGGATGCCGGCGCCGTCGCCCAGCACGAAGCCGTCACGGTCCTTGTCCCACGGGCGCGAGGCCCGGGCCGGATCATCGTTGCGCGTGGACATGGCCTTCATTGCGCAGAAGCCGCCCACCGAGGTCGGCGACGAGCCGCGTTCGGCGCCGCCGGCGATCATCACGTCGGCATCGCCGTACTGGATGGTGCGCATGGCGATGCCGATGGAGTGGTTCGAGGTGGCGCAGGCGGAGACCGCGGAGTAACCCGGCCCCTTGAGCCCCTTCATGATGCTCAGGTGGCCCGGCAGCATGTTGATGATGGTGCTAGGGATGTAGAACGGGGAAATCTTGCGCGGACCGCCCTCGTGCAGCTTCACCGCGGTTTCCTCGATACCGAGGATGCCGCCGATGCCGGCGCCGATGATGGCGCCGATGCGCTCGGCGTTGGCTTCGGTCACTTCCAGGCCGGCATCGTCCATCGCCATCAGCGATGCCGCCAGTCCGTAGTGGATGAACGAATCCATCTTCTTCACGTCCTTCGGCGAGACGAAGGTCGTGGGATCGAAGCCGCGGATCTCGCCCGCGATCTTCGTGGTATAGCCCTCGGTATCGAAGCTGGTGATCGGGCCCAGGCCCGAGCGCCCGTTGACGATGCCGTCCCAGCTGGTGGCCATGTCATTGCCCAGGGGGGACACCAGGCCCATGCCGGTGATGACGACGCGACGACGCTGGCTCATATCGTATTCCTCATGACTCTTGGCGGCCGCGCCCTACGCAGGCGCATGGGGGCCGGATACGCGCGGGGCCGCATGCGCGGCCCCGACACGGTTTGCTGCAGACGCGGGACTTACGCCTTGACGTGCGCCTTGACGTAGTCGATGGCCTGCTGCACCGAAGTGATCTTCTCGGCTTCCTCGTCCGGAATCTCGCACTCGAACTCTTCTTCCAACGCCATCACCAGTTCAACGGTGTCCAGCGAGTCGGCGCCCAGATCGTCGACGAACGATGCGCTGGTGGTGACTTCTTCTTCCTTCACGCCGAGTTGTTCGACGACGATTTTCTTGACGCGTTCTTCGATGCTGCTCATGGATTCGCTCCAGACGGAGATTGGGTGACTTGTTGGACTCTGCCGACGCTGTGCGAGGGCAAACCGGGGGATAGTGTAGTGGAAACCGGGGGCGTGGGGCAGACAGCTGCAACCACCACCGAATCAATCACTTACAGCTATTTTGTACTACGGCATGTACATGCCGCCATTGACGTGCAGGGTTTCGCCGGTGATGTAGCTGGCCGAGGGCCCGGCCAGGAACGCTACGGCGTTGGCGATATCGGCCGGTTCGCCCAGGCGGCCCAGTGCGATCTGCTCGCCGAGCGCCTTCTTGGTGTCTTCCGGCAGGTCCTTGGTCATGTCCGTGGCGATGAAGCCCGGCGCGACCACGTTGACGGTCACGCCCCGGCTGCCGATCTCCTTCGCCAACGACTTGGAGAACGCGATGATGCCGGCCTTGGCCGCGGCGTAGTTCGCCTGCCCCGCATTGCCGGTGACTCCGATGACGGAGGCAATGTTGATGATGCGGCCCTTGCGCGCCTTCATCATGCCGCGCATCACCGCTTTGGATGTGCGATAGACGCTGGTCAGGTTGGTGTCGAGGATGGCCTGCCAGTCCTCGTCCTTCATCCGCATCAACAGGTTGTCGCGGGTGATGCCGGCGTTGTTGACGAGAATCGAGATACCGCCGAATTCCTTGGTGACCGCATCGATCAGCGCGTCCACGGCGCCGGCGTCGGTCACGTTGAGCTCGCGCCCATGGCCTCCCACGGCTGCGAGGCGCTCGCCGATGGCCTGTGCGCCGGATGCGCTGGTCGCGGTTCCGATGACGGTCGCACCGTGCGCGGCGAGCGTATCCGCGATGGCGGCGCCGATGCCGCGGCTGGCGCCGGTGACCAGCGCGATTTCACCCTGCAGGGGCTTGCTCATGGTGGATGTCCTCGGAACGGGTCCGCGCGATGGCGGCGGACAGGATAAGGGAACGCGCGCAGTCGCGTATCAGGATTGCCAGTCGGCCAAGGCGGACTGGAAGTCGCCGACGCCGCCGATGGCGCGCGCATCCAGCCCCTTGTCGATGCGCTTGACGAGGCCGGCGAGCACCTTGCCCGGACCGCACTCTGCGATGCGCGCCGCGCCGCCCGCTGCCAGCGCCTGCACGCATTCGGTCCAGCGCACCGGCAGGTAGAGCTGGCGTACCAACGCGTCGCGGATCGCGTCCATGCCGTCGTGCGCCTTCGCATCGACGTTCTGCACCACCGGCAGCGACGGCACATGCCACGCCAGGCCCGCCATCACCTCGGCCAGGCGGTTGGCGGCTTCGCGCATCAGCGGCGTATGCGAGGGGACGCTGACGGCCAGCTTCACGACCTTGCGGATGCCGCGTTCGGTGAGCAGCGCGATGGCGCGCTCGACCGCATCGCTATCGCCGCCGATCACGATCTGGCCGGGCGAGTTGTAGTTGGCCGGCACAACGACCTTGCTGTCGGAGGCCAGCGCGCAGACTTCGGCGACCAGCGCATCCTCGGCGCCCAGCACCGCTGCCATCGCGCCAACGCCTGCCGGCGCCGCGTCCTGCATCAGCTGGCCCCGCAGGCGCACCAGGTGGGCACCATCCTTCAACGACAGCGCGCCGGCAGCCACCAACGCGGTGTATTCGCCCAGACTGTGGCCGGCGAGCTGCGCAGGTTGTGCGCCGCCCTGCTGCTGCCACGCGCGCCACACGGCGATGCCGCCGGCGAGCAGCGCGGGCTGCGTGTACTCGGTGCGGTTGAGCATTTCCTCGGGGCCGCCCTGCGACAACGCCCACAGGTCCACGCCGGCGCCTTCGGACGCTTCGATGAATGTCTCGCGCACAATCGGGTACAGCTCGGAAAGCTCGGCCAGCATGCCGACCGACTGCGAGCCCTGGCCCGGGAAGACGAAAGCGAGTTGCGTGGAGGCCACTCGAATACCCTGCACGAAAAATCAGGCGGCGATGATACGGGCGAATCGACTGGATTGTCTGTACCGGGGCGTATGCGCGCACGATGCGGCATCGCGCCGCATGCGGTCGACGGAGGCCGCGCGCGCGTGGAACACGCATCGTCAGAAACGCGAAAGGCGACGCTGTGCAGCGTCGCCTTTCGTCTTGCGGATGCCTGACGTCGTTGCTCAGTAGCGCAGCAGCACCGAGCCCCACGTGAAGCCGCCACCGAAGGCTTCCAGCAGCAGGAGCTGGCCGCGCTCGACGCGACCGGACCGGACCGCCGTATCCAGCGCGAGCGGCACCGAACCGGACGAGGTGTTGCCGTGCTTGTCGACGGTCACGATCACTTGGTCCATCGACATGTCCAGGCGTTTGGCCGTGGCTTCGATGATGCGCAGGTTCGCCTGGTGCGGAATCAGCCAATCCAGATCGTGCTTGTCCAGTCCGTTGGCTTCGAGCGTCTCGTCGACCACGCTGTCGAGCGCCTTCACCGCGTACTTGAAGACGTCGTTGCCCTTCATGTGGATGCGGATGCCGTTGTTCGGCTCGTCCTTGTTGAACCCGGCCGACACGCCGACCGGATTCCACAGCAATTCCTTCTTGCTGCCATCGGCATGCAGGTGGGTACTGAGGATGCCGGTTTCATGGTCGGCCTTGAGCACGGCGGCGCCGGCGCCGTCGCCGAACAGCACGCAGGTGGTGCGTTCGGTCCAGTCGACGATGCGGCTCAGCGTCTCGGTGCCGATCACCAGCGCGGTCTTCGCGTCGCCGCAGCGGATGAACTTCTCCGCCACGCTCAGCGCGTAGATGAAGCCGGAGCACGCGGCATTGACGTCCATCGCAGCGCAGCCGGTCGCGCCGAGGCGCGCCTGGATTAGGCAGGCGGTGGAGGGAAAGATGAGGTCGGGAGTGGTGGTGCCGACGACGATCAGGTCGATCTCGGAAGCATCCACGCCGGCCGCTTCGAGCGCGCGCAGCGCAGCCTGGTAACCCAGGTCGCCGGCGGTCTCGCCTTCGGCGGCGATGTGGCGTTCGCGGATACCGGTGCGGGACTGGATCCACTCATCGCTGGTGTCGACCAACTTCGACAGGTCTTCGTTGGTCAGCACTTTCTCAGGCAAATAGCTGCCCGTACCGGCGATGCGCGCGTAAATGCGCCCCTTGTTGCCCGGCTCGCTCATGCACGCTCCCATTGCCGGCCCGACAGCGGGCCCAGGTTGTCATCGATCATGCGGAAGGCGCGCCCAGCCGAACGGCGGGCGCGCTGCATGGATCAATCTTCCTCGACCGCCGAGGTCTTGGTGGCGATGACCTTCTTGCCGCGGTAATAACCGTCGGCGGTCACGTGGTGGCGCAGGTGCGTCTCGCCCGTGGTCGGGTCGGTGGACAGCTGCTTGGCGGTCAGCGCGTCGTGCGAACGACGCTGGCCACGACGGGACGGGGTGACGCGGGATTTCTGCACAGCCATGGGATTGCTCCAGCTCTTGTATCTGTTGGTGAACCTTTCGGTTCGTGTTGCCAGACCGCCGTAGCGGCTAGTTCTTCTTCAGCGAGGCCAGCGCCGCGAACGGACTGACCTTCGCCACCTCTTCTTCGTCCGCCGCCCATTCGCGTTCCACCGCGTCGGACGCCGGGTCCACTGCCACGACCGGCACGGCGAGGACCAGTTCGTCCTCAACCAGGTCGGCGGGGCGCAGCATGCCGTCTTCCGGCACCAGCAGCGCTTCGTAGTCGGGCGGCAGCGCGGCTTCTTCTTCCTCGCTGCGTACCAGACCCAGCCGTTGCTTCAGCGTCACCGGCAGCACGAAACGCTGCAGGCTGCGCTGGCACACCAACGGTAGGCCGGCCTCGATCTTCAGTTCCAGGTACGGGACCCGCAACGCATCGTGATCGAACTCCACCGTGTAGCGCACGTCGCCTTCGGTATCGGCCAGAAGGCCTTGAAGGCGCGTCATGGCAGACAACGGAAGGCGGCCTTCGAAGCTGCGCCGGTTCGCGACCATGCGCCACGCATCCAGCAGCTCGGGCGTATTCGCGGACATAAGCCGCTGAATGTTAAGGATCAAACCCTGAACTGTCAAACCATCCCACCCGACCACGATGGCTTGCCGCCGGCCCAGCCGGCGGGCAGACTCCCCGCCCCGCTCCCACCGGTCCCGTCCCATGCCGCTGCTGCTCGCCTCCACGTCCCGCTACCGCCGCGAGTTGCTGGAGCGCCTGCGCCTGCCCTTCCATATCGCCCGCCCCGAAGTCGACGAAACCCCGCTGGACGGGGAGACCGTGCCCGCCATGGCCGCCCGCCTGGCCCAGGCCAAGGCGGCCACGATCGCCGCCCAGCACCCGGGCGCCTGGGTCCTGGGCTCGGACCAGGCCGCCGAACTGGACGGCGCCCCGCTGGGCAAGCCCGGACACCGGGACGCCGCCATCGCCCAGCTGTCCGCCATGGCCGGCCGGCAGGTCCGGTTCCATACCGCCGTGGCTCTGGTGCGGGACGACGAGGTCTTGGCGGCGCACGATCTGACCACGGTCCGCTTCCGTGCCCTCGGGCCGGCCGAGATCGAGCGCTACGTGGACGCCGAGCAGCCTTTCGACTGCGCCGGCAGCTTCAAGTCCGAAGGCTTGGGCATCGCCCTGTTCGAGGCCATCGAATCGACCGACCCTACCGCCCTGGTCGGTCTGCCGCTGATCGCCGTGTGCCGGATGCTGCGCGAGGCCGGGTTCGACCTGCCCTGATCCGCCCAGTCAGCGCAAGACGACAGGCTGTTCGGCCCAAGTCTCCACGCTGCCGTCGCCGCCGGTGATCCGCAGCCCCAGCCAATGACGCCCAGCCGGCAACGCGCCGACATCGACGTCTGCCCTGAATTGCACGTGCGGCATTCGTGGGTCGCGCGATGCGTCTTTCAGGAAGCCGCGCAGCCATTCGTTCGCTCCGGCGTCTTCCGCGACGGCGACCACGCGGCCATCCAGGGTGACTTCTATCTTCGCGACACCCACGACGTCCTTCACCGCCCAGCCGCCCACGCTGAACTGACGTTGCACGGTGGCGCCCGCCGACGGCACGTCGATGTTCGCCACGACCGGCGTGATGCATGCACCCTCGCCGCGTGCGGCCGGCAATGGGAACAGCAGGAACCGGCGCGCGCCACGATCAATGTTCACCGGCTGCGCCGGCGGCAACGCGCCGACGACACCGCACAGGTGTTGGTAGTGCGCGAGCAGCGCGCTGAACTTCACGTCGGTCGCGCCGACGACCAGCAGCGTCGGCGCGCTGCGTTCGCCCGCGTCGTGCAGGCCCCACAGCTCAAGCTGCGGCGCGCGGCCATGCTTCCGGTTCAAGGGATGGTCGAGCACGCGGATGTCGGGATTCCCCACTGCGAATCCCAGTTCCGCACCGGTCTTGAAACTGTCGGCCAGCAACACGGTATCGGCGGGCATCCGCGACTGCGCGGCCCGCACTTCGTCCGCCAGCGTGTCCCAGCCGGTGAAGTTCTCGGGGTAGTACTTGCTGCCGGCAAAATGCAGGCGCACGCCCGGCATCGAGACGGCCACGTAATAACCGAGCATGAGCACCGCACCTGCGGTGGTCAGCGTCCACGTTGCCCGACGTAGCGGCGTGCTCCATTCGCGCAGCAACACGGGCACGATGGCCAGCAACGCGAGATAGCCAGGCAATGTCCAATGGAAGCTCACGCGCTCGTTGTCGGCGAAAAAGCCGAGCGCGAAGAAACCAAAGGTGGAGATCGCGCCCAGCAAGGCGAAGTAACGCCTGGCGGCGCCTCGGCCGTCATCGCCGCGCAGTCCGCGCACGCAAATCACCAGGAAGGCCCAGAACAGCAACGGCGTCGCCATGACCGCCTGCACCAGCAGGAAGCGCATGCCGTCGGTGTGGAAGCGCCAGGGGTGACGGTCCAGCAACTGGAAGCGCAAACCCGCGTCCGCGTGCTCGATGTTCCAGCCGAGCAACGGCACCCACGCGAGCATACCCACGACGAGCGCCACCCACACGCGTGCGTCGCGCAACGCCCGTCTGCCTTCCGGCAGCCAGAGCAGTGCGATCAAGCCCACGCCGATCACGCCCGCGAAGCGGTAGTGGCTCAGCGCACCGATCGCCAAGCCCATCGCGAGTTCGATCGCCGCCCATCCGTGCACACCGCGCAGCAAACGCGCGCCCGCGTCGGCGCAGAGCACAGCCGCCACCGCCATCGGCACATCCGGCAGGGCCAGCACACCGAGCGTGCCCGTCAGCGGCATCAGCGTCGTCAGGGTCGCGGCCTGCCAACCGTTGGTGGCATCGCAGGCGCGCATCGCGCAACGCGCGACCAGCCACGGCAATACCGCCGCCAACAGCAGGAACGGCGCGCGCACGGCCAGCACATGATGTCCGCCCAACTCGACCCCGAGTCGGGTCAACCAAGCCGTGAGTCCGGGCAGGTCCGAGTAAGCCGCCGCCAGGTGCTGCCCTTCCTGCCAGTAGAAGGCTTCGTCCACGAACAGCGGCAACCGCGCGGCGATCGCGATCTTGACCACCGTCACGATTGTCCACACCGCGATGAACCATCGTCGCGCGCGTTGTTCTTCGTCCATCTCGCTACACTGCCCGTATCCACGATCGGAACCGAGAGCGCGATGTCCGCCATTCCCAGCACCCGCCCTATGCTATCCGAAGGCCTGGCCGACGCCCTCAAGCGGGCCCAGGCCCAGGTCAATTCGCTGGTGCTGGGCAAGGCGCATGAAGTGCGGTTGGCCTTCGTCGCCTTGCTGTCCGACGGTCACCTGCTGATCGAGGATTTGCCTGGCCTGGGCAAGACCACGCTGGCGCATGCGCTGGCCGCCACCCTGGGCCTGACCTTCCAGCGGGTGCAGTTCACCTCGGACCTGCTGCCGGCCGATGTGCTGGGCGTATCGGTGTACGACGCACAAGCGCGCGCCTTCACCTTCCATCCCGGCCCGGTCTTCACCAACGTGCTGCTGGCCGACGAGATCAACCGCGCCCCGCCCCGCACGCAGAGCGCGCTGTTGGAGGCGATGGCCGAACACCAGGTCACGCTGGATGGCGTGACGCATGCGTTGCCCGACCCGTTCTTCGTCATCGCGACGCAGAACCCCGTCGACCTGTCCGGTACCTATCCGTTGCCGGACTCGCAGCTCGACCGCTTTTTGCTGCGCCTGGCGCTGGGCTATCCAAGCGCGGAATCCGAGCGCGCCCTGCTGGCTGGCACCGACCGGCGCATGTTGATCGCGCAGGCGATGCCGTTGTTGTCTTCGGACGAGGTGATGGCGCTGCGCCAGGCCGTCGGCGATGTGCACGCCAGCGAAGCGCTGATCGACTACGTGCAAGCCGTGCTCACGCGCAGCCGCCAGCAGCCCGGCGTGCGGGTAGGCCTGTCGCCGCGCGCCGGCATCGCGCTGTTGCGGGCGGCCAAGGCCTACGCCCTGCTGCTCGGCCGCCACCACGTGTTGCCCGACGACGTCCAGGCCCTGTTCGCCGCCGTCGCCACCCATCGCCTCGTGCCTGAAGCCGAAGCGGCGTCGGCCGCTGCGCTGGCCAAGGCCATCCTGCACGCGGTGCCGGTGGATTGAGGGTGGCCGGTTTGCGCGCATCGCTGGCACGCCGGCTGGCCCTGCTCGCCCGCCCGCGCGCGGCCGAAGTGTTGCCCGTCCAGCTGGACCGCCGGCGCGTGTATGTCCTGCCGACGGGCTTCGGCCTCTTCTATGCCGCGCTCGTCTTGACGATGGCCTTGGGCGCACTGAACTACAACAACAATCCGGCGTTGCTGATGGCGCTGCTGCTCGGCGCGACAGGGTTGGCGAGCCTGATCTTCGCCCACCTGCAATTGTCCGGCCTGCGCATGGACGCGGTGTCGGCCGACGCGGTGCACGCCGGCGAATCGCTCATGTTGCACGTCGCGCTATCCGCGCACGACGGTCGCCTGCGGCGAGGCCTCAGGCTCGATGGCGCCGAGGCCGTTGCCTTCGCGCCCACGATGTCCGCCGAGGGCGCGGTGGTGGAACTGCGCTTGCCGACGCACCGTCGCGGCTGGCATGACATCGGCCGGCTGCGCGTGTCGACCACGCAGCCCCTCGGCCTGGCGCGTGCCTGGTCGTGGATCTGGCCGCCGCCGTTGCTCGTCTATCCCGCGCTCGAAGTCCTCGGCCCGCCCTTGCCGGAGGGGGGACGCACAGGTCAACGCGCGAAGCTGGACCCGGCCGGTGACGACGTCCACCACCTGCGCGGCTATCGCCCGGGCGATGCCCCACGCACCATCGCGTGGAAGCCCTCCGCGCGGCGCGACATGCTGCTGGTCCGCGAGTACGAGCAACCGGTCGGCGCGGAAATCCGATTGGACTGGGATGCCCTGGGTGCGCTCGCGCACGAGGAACGCATCCGGCGCCTCGCGCACTGGGTAGAGCTCGGCGAACGCGAAGGCCGGCGCTATCGGCTCACGCTGCCTGGCCAGCCACCCCTGGGGCCCGCGAACGGCCCCCTTCACCGCCACCTTTGCCTGCGCGCCCTCGCGCTGATGCCACATGCCGACCGCCCGGCCTGACGCGCCCGTTCCCGACCGCACCAGCCGACTCTGGACGCTGGGAAGCGCAGCGCTGTGCCTGCTGGCGCTGCTGCTGCAGTTGTCGCCCGCGCTGTCGCTCGGGCTCGGTATGGCGGCCGTGGGCTTGGCCACGGCAGCCTGGTGGCGCCCGATGCCCGCCTGGCTTCGCGTGTTGCTGGCGTTTGCCATGCTGGCGGCGGTGATCTATGCCAGTGGCATGCGCTTCGGGCGCGATACGGGCTGCGCGTTGCTGGCTGCGATGCTGGCGATCAAACCCACTGAAACCCTGAGCCTGCGCGACAACCGCAGCTTGGTCGGTTTCGGGTTCTTTGCCCCATTTGCGGCTTTTCTGCTCGACCAAGGACCGATGACGACGACGCTCGGTCTGCTCGGCATTTGCGCCGGATTGATCGCGCTGCAGCGGCTGGCCGACGTCGAGGCGGAGGCGACCGCAAACGCGCCTAGGTTGTTGCCACGCCTGGCGCTGGTCGGTCGCTTGGTGTTGATCGGCCTTCCCTTGGTGCTGGCGGCGTTCTGGTTGTTCCCCCGGCTCGCATCTCCGCTTTGGGGCGTACCAGATCGCGCGCAGGCGAGACCAGGCCTCTCCGACGACATGTCACCGGGCGGCTGGATCGACCTGATGGCCGACGACAGCGCCGCGTTCCGCGCCCAGTTCTTCGGCAGGACGCCCTCTCCGTCACAGATGTACTGGCGTGGCCCGGTCCTGTGGAATTTCGACGGCCGTACTTGGACGCAGTCTACTTGGCTGCGCGGGTTGCCGCCCGCCACGACAACCCGTGCCGACACGGCGTGGGACTACCAGTTGGAAGTCGAGCCCACGGATCGACGCCAGTTGATCGCACTGGATCTGCCCACTTCCGCCCCAGACAGCGCGCATCTGGCTCGTGATTATGGCCTGACCGTCCGCGCGCCCTTGAGCGCACTGACACGCTGGCGCATGCGCTCGGCCGCGCCACTGCGATTCGAAGTGGATCTTCCGCTGACACTCAGGCAACAAGCGTTGCAGTTACCCACCGGGTTCAACCCCCGGACCCTTGGCCTGGGGCGGCAGTGGCGACAGGAAGCGGATGGCAACGACGCCGCCATCGTCCAGCGCGCGCTGGCCTGGATCCGTGAGGAATTCGCTTACACGCTCGACACGCCCCTACCCGGCAGGAACGCCGTGGACGAATTCCTGTTCGACCAGCAGCAGGGCTATTGCGAACACTTCAGTTCCTCGTTCGTTTTCCTGATGCGGGCCGCAGGCGTGCCTGCGCGCGTGGTGACCGGTTATACCGGCGGCGTCTACAACCGCCTGGGGGGTTATTGGGTGGTCCGGCAGATGGACGCCCATGCCTGGGCCGAAGTCTGGCTGCCCGAGCGCGGCTGGGTCCGCGTCGACCCGACCGCGGCGGTGGCGCCAGAGCGCATCTACGATACGCTGGAGGATCAGTTGGGCGAAGGCGAGGCCGCCGGTCCACTCACCCTGGAAGGGTTTGGCAGCGTCAGCGACTGGCTACGACGGGGCTGGAACGACCTGGTGCTCGGTTTCGATGCCCGCCGACAGACGCAGTTACTGGAACGCCTGGGTGCGAACAGACTCGGCGGCGCCGGGCTCGGCGTTCTGTTCGGCCTTGCGGCCATCGGCACGCTCGGCTGGATGGCGTGGTGGCTGGCGCGCGCCGAGCGCGAACGCGATCCCCTGCTGCGCGCCTGGCATCGCCTGGGCCGGCGCTACGCGCGCTTCGGGTTGGGCCGCGAGCCGCACGAAACCGCCATGGACTGGGCGCGCCGCGTCGCCGCACGACGTCCGCACGGCGCGAACCTCCTGTTTTCGCTCAGCCGGCGTTTCGCTGCCGCGCGCTACGCTCCGGATGAGGGGGATCACCGCGCACTGATCGAAGACCTGCGCCGGCACCGCCCGTGACCCACTGGAGACTGGCCATGAACCTTCGTTTCGCTGTCCTCGCCGCTTCCGCCACCGTGCTGCTGTCCGCCTGTGCCACGGCGCCCGCACCGTT
This sequence comes from Pseudoxanthomonas sp. G3, assembly GCF_057654715.1. Taxonomy (NCBI): domain Bacteria; kingdom Pseudomonadati; phylum Pseudomonadota; class Gammaproteobacteria; order Lysobacterales; family Lysobacteraceae; genus Pseudoxanthomonas; species Pseudoxanthomonas sp. G3. The sequence goes on along the minus strand of NZ_CM172805.1, from coordinate 1,522,237 downwards.
GCAGGGCAGCTTCACCCCCGTCAATCCGCGCGACTCGGTCGCGACCCCGCAGGTGGGCGCTTCCGTCCGCTGGGGCGGCCGCATCATCAGCACCACACCGGGCCAGAACAGCACCTGCTTCCAGCTGGTGTCGCGTCCGCTTGCCGCGACGGGCCGCCCGCTGGCGAGCGCGCCGGACGCGACGGACGGCCGCTTCATCGCCTGCCGCGCCGGCTTCTACGATCCGGCCGTGTTCGCCGAGGGCCGCGAAGTGACCTTCGTCGGCAAGATCGATGGCTACGAGAGCACGCGCATCGGCGACTACGACTACCAACTTCCGCGCGTGGCGGCCGAGGTGGTCTACCTGTGGCCCGAAGTGCGCGAAGTCGAGGTCGTGCGCCCCTACCCGTACTACGATCCCTTCTGGGGTCCGCGCTGGGGCCGCTGGGGCTGGTGGTGAACACCGCCATCGCCGCATGAAAAAAGCCGCCCTCGGGCGGCTTTTTCTTTGGGTCCGGTGATGGGTCAGCCCGGTGTGCCGAAGCGTCCCAGCGGTGCCCCGGCCAGCAGGTGCAGGTGAATGTGGAACACCGTCTGCCCCGCGTGTTCGCGGCAGTTCATCACCACGCGGTAGCCGTCCTCGGCGAAGCCTTCGCGGCGCGCGTACTCGGCGGCCGCCAGCGCCAGCCTGCCGACCAGCACCGCCTGCTCCGGACGCGCGTCGTCGAGCGTCGGGATGGCTTCGTGCTTGGGGATGAAGAGCACATGCACCGGCGCTTGCGGCGCGATGTCCTTGAAACCCAGCACCTCGTCGTCCTCGTAGACGATCGTGGCGGGAATCTCGCGACGGATGATGCGGGCAAAGATCGTGTCGGTCATGGTTCGTCTTCCAGGGCGGGTCAGGTCATTTCGCTGCGGCCGCCGAACGCATGCGCCAGCGTGCCGCGATCCACGTATTCCAGCTCGCCTCCCAGCGGCACGCCGTGCGCCAACCGGCTCGGCCGGACACCGTGCTGCCGCGCCAGTTGGGCGAGGTAATGCGCCGTCGCCTCGCCCTCTACCGTGGGATTGGTGGCGATGATCAGCTCGCCCGCTTCGCCCGCAGCCAGCCGGTCCGCGAGCGCATCGAGTCCCAGCTCGCGCGGGCCGATGCCATCGAGCGGCGACAGGCGCCCGTGCAGGACGAAGTACACCCCGCGATACCCAGTCGCCTGCTCGATGGCCAGGCGGTCCGACGGCGATTCCACCACGCACAGTTGATGACGATCGCGGCTGCCGCTGGCGCAGATCGCGCACAACGTGCCTTCGGTGAAGTCGCGGCATTGCGCACAGTGACCGATGCGCTCGAGCGCATCGGCGAGTACGGCGGCCAGGCGCTTGCCGCCGTCCCGTTCGCGATCGAGCAGGTGGTAGGCCATGCGCTGGGCCGTTTTCTGCCCGACGCCGGGCAGCACGCGCAGTGATTCGATGAGCTGTTCGAGCAGCGGACTGGACATCGTCACCCCCGATCCGAACCCGCCCTACACGGGCGTCGGACCGGTGCGCGTCAGAACGGAAGCTTCATGCCCGGCGGCATCGGCATGCCGGCCGTGGCCGCACCCATCCGGGACTTGGACTCGGCATCGACCTTGTTGGATGCGTCGTTGAAGGCGGCCGCGATCAGGTCTTCCAGCATCTCCGCATCGGACAGCACCGACGGATCGATGCGCACCTTCCGGCACTCCTTGGCGCCGGTCAGCGTGACGCTGACCATGCCGGCGCCGGCGTTGCCGGTGACTTCCAGCTTCGCGAGTTCTTCCTGGGCGCGCTGCAGGTTCTCCTGCATCTTCTGCGCCTGCTGCATCAGTTGGGCGATGTTTCCACGCATGTCGTGATCACTCTTCGTAAGGACGGATGGAATCCGGGACGAGCTTGGCGCCATGCTGCTGCACCAGGCGCTGTACATCCGGATGGTTCATGAAGGTTTCCTCGGCCTCGCTCTGCCGCTCCCCGCGCTGCCGGTGGCTGCGCTGCTTGAGCGTTTCGGCATCTGCGGCGGCCGTGGCGGTGGCGAACGCCAGCCGGGGCGCGACGCCGTAGCGTTCGGCGATGGCGTCGGCCAGTTCGCCCAGCGTGCGCTCGGAGCGCAGGTAGTCGAACCCGCTGTCCAACGCCAGCGTCAGCGTGCCGTGGGCGTAACCGGAGAAGGACACGTTCTCGACCAGCTGCTTGCCGACCCCTTTCAGGCCGCACGTGCTGGCGAAATGAAGCCAGGTCTCGGCGTCGATGATGCCGATGTCCGCCGGCATCGCCGTGCGTGCAGCCGGCGCAGCGGGCGGCGGCGCCACCGGGGGGGCGGGCGCCCACGGCGGATCATCGGACGAAGGCGGCGGCGAGACGGCCGTCTTCGCTTCACGGACAGGCGCGGCCGGCGTCGGCATCGCCTCGCGAACGGGCTCAGGGGTGCGTGCCGGCTTGGGAGGCGCCGCGGAAACGGCAGCGCCCGGGTCGGCTACTGCCGGCGCCGGTTTTCCTTCGCCACGCATTTCGCCGTTCTGGGCCGGACGGAACGCCAGCATGCGCAGCAGGCTCATCTCGAAACCCGCGCGCCCGCTCGGCGCCAGGTGCAGGTCGCGCCGGCCGTTGATCGCCATCTGGTACCAGAGTTGGACCACTTCCGGCCGCAACTGCCCGGCGAACGCCTCGACATCCACGCCTTCGGCTTCCACTGCGCCGGAAGGCACCAGCTGGCGTACCTGGATGCGATGGAGCGCTTCGGCCACGGCATCGAGCACGCCGCTCCAGTCGGGGGAAAACTCCGCCAGGCCCGCGATCACGCGCAGCAGCGTGTCACCGTCCCCCTGTGCCAACGCGGCGAGCATCGCGTTGACCTGGGTGCGGTCCACGGTGCCCAGCATCGTGCGCACGCCGTCGTCGCGCAGGGCACCGCCGGCGTAGGCAATGGCCTGGTCGAGCAGCGACAAGCCGTCGCGCAGCGAACCGTCGGCCGCGCGCGCGAGCTGTGCGATCGCCCCGGTATCGGCTTCGATCTGCTCGGCGCCGAGGATCTTGGTCATCTGCCCGCGGATCTGTTCTTCGTCCAGGCGCTTCAGGTTGAACTGCAGGCAGCGCGACAGCACCGTCACCGGCAGCTTCTGCGGGTCGGTGGTGGCGAGCAGGAACTTGACGTGCTCCGGCGGCTCTTCGAGCGTCTTCAGCAGCGCGTTGAACGCCGCCTTCGAGAGCATGTGGACTTCGTCGATCAGGTAGACCTTGAATTTGCCGCGCGACGGCATGTACTGCGCGTTCTCGATCACTTCGCGCACGTCGTCCACGCCGGTGTTCGACGCGGCGTCGATCTCCAGCAGGTCGATGTAGCGGCCGGCGTCGATGTCCAGGCAGGCCGCGCACTGGCCGCACGGATCGGCGCTGGTGCCCTTCTCGCAGTTCAGCGACTTGGCGAAGATGCGGGCGATGGTGGTCTTGCCGACGCCGCGGGTGCCGGTGAACAGGAAGGCGTGGTGCACCCGCCCCGAATCCAGCGCGTTGGTGAGCGCACGGACCACGTGTTCCTGGCCCACCAGTTCGGCAAAACGCTTGGGGCGCCACTTGCGGGCGAGGACAAGGTAGGACATGCCGACATTGTGCCACGGCCGGCAAGCGGCCCCGGCCGAAAGACGCCCGCCACCGGCTTCGCTTGTGGCCTGCTTCACCGGAGGCTAGAATTCACGCCCCTGAAAGCGGCCCGCAGCCGCGTTCAGGTCCCGGAGAGGTGTCCGAGTGGTTGAAGGAGCACGCCTGGAAAGTGTGTAAGCGTCTAAACCGCGCTTCGGGGGTTCGAATCCCCCTCTCTCCGCCAGATTGAAAGACGTAGTGATGGCTCCAGGTCCGTGATGTTTCGCCGGGACGTGGAGAGGGGGTGAGAACCCCCGGGTTCGACAAACCGCGTAGCGGTTTGCACGGCGAAGCCGCCCGCAGGGCGAAGGCGCGCAGCGCCGAGTGAATCCGCCCTCTCTCCGCCAGATTCGATGCATCCCGGCGTATCGGGATGACGGCGAACCGCGCTCCGGCGCGGTTTCGTTTCTATGGTGGCCCCGTCGGCCCCTCGCGACGCTAGGTCGAAAATCCCGCCAGGGCCGGAAGGCAGCAACGGTATCGATCGACGCGGGCGCCGAGGTCAGCCGGCGGGGCCACCGCCTTTTCTGCCACGGGCTATTCACTGACCCCTGCCGTTGCGACGGCATCTTTCTCAGCGCAGCGGAACTACCGCGGGGCGCGGCAGCAACGGTATCGATCGACGCGGGCGCCGAGGTCAGCCGGCGGGGCCACCGCCTTTCCGAAGCCCGAGAATTCACTCTCCACGGCCGTTGCGACGGCATCGTTGCCATCGCGTCCGATCTATCGCGAGGCGCGGCGCGACCACCGCCTTTTCTGCCCGACGGGATGCGCGCGACTCAGTCCGCGATGAGGCCCAGCGCGTCGGGTTCGCGCCCGGTCACCCAATAGTCGATCACCTGCCAGCGCTGGGTGTCGATGACGGCAACCCGGTCGCCGCCGCTGATCGCGACATAAGCGCGGGGGCGGTCCGACGCGACCACCACGCCGATGGGAAGCGCCGCGTTGCCCAGCATGGTGGGCTGGTAGTCCATGTCTTCGCGCGAAAGCGGTACGGTCGCCACGGGTACCTTGGTCCTGGCGTTGAACACGGCCAGCGTAGCCGCGCGCGCATGGGTGACGAAGGCCAGCGCACCGTCGGTGGCGAAGGTCACGCGGATCGGGAAGCCCTTGCTGCTCATGCGGCGCTTGACCGCCAGCGTGCGCGGGTCGTGCACGGTGAGCGTGCCGTCCTCGCGGTTGGTCACCCAGACTTCGGCGCCGTCCGGTCGAACGGCCACGCCTTCCGCGCCCTTACCGGCGGCTTTTTCGATCCTCGCGCCCGTGGTCAAGTCGATCCGGCTGATGGTCCCGGCCTGGATCTTGGTCAGGTAAGCCACCTGCCCGTCCGGCGACAACGCCACCATATGCCCGGTGCCACCACCGACGTCGATGCTCTGCTCCACCTCGCCCGAGGCCACGTCGACCACGATCAGGCTGGCGGACGCTTCGGTGGTGACCAGCACGCGGCGCCCGTCGGCCAGGAAGCGGACGCCATGCGGCGCGCTGTGCTGGCCCAGGTCGATGGTGCGCGTCGGCTTGCCGCCGACGAGGTCCAGCACGGACAGCGTGTTGCCGGACTTCGCACCGCCGTAGTTCGTCACCACGGCGACGCGGCCATCCGGCGCCACCGCGATCTCATGCGGCGCCTCGCCGGTCCGGTATTCGCCGACGCGGCGGCCGTCGCGCAACGAGAGGCGCCAGACGGTGTCGGCGGACTTGTTGCCGACCAACAATTCGGCAGACCGGGCGTCCTGTGCGCACAGGCACGCGAGGGCGACAGCCGTGCCGAAAACGACGCGACGCAGAACGCTCACGGCCCCTCCCCGACGGGATGAAGCCAGTCCGCATCGCCTTCACGGTAATGCTCGCGTTTCCAGATCGGCACACGCTGCTTCACTTCATCGATGATGTAGCGGCAGGCGTCGAACGCGGCTCCCCGGTGCGCGGCACTGACACCGACCCACACCGCCAGGTCGCCGATCGCCAGCGCGCCGACGCGGTGCGCACAGCACGCCGCTAGCACGTCGAAGCGTTCCATCGCCTCGGCAACGATCCGTTCGCCCTCGCGTTCGGCGAGTGCACCATAGGCTTCGTAATCCAGGCCATTCACCGCGCGACCGGCATGATGGTCGCGGACCCAGCCTTCGAAAGTCGCATGGCCGCCGGCACGCGGATCGCGCAGGGCGGCGCCCAACGCAGCGACATCGAGCGGTTCCGCGGAAAGAAGAAAACGGGGCATGGATCAGCCCCCGCTCACGGGCGGGATGAAAGCGACCTCGCTACCGGACCGCAGCGGATCCTGCCAGCGCGCGAATTCGCCATCGACGGCCACACGCAGATGCTCGCGCGGCCAAGCGATCCCATGGCGCATCTGGACCTCCGCATACAGGCCGGAAAGATCGGCCGCGCTGGTGGTGACCGATTCGCGGGCCGCGCCCGCGCGTTCGCGCAGGCTGGCGAAATAGAGCACGGTGAGCGTGACCGTCATGGCGACCCCACATCGCGCTTGCCGCCCCGCTTGGCCACCAGCTTCGCCGGGCCCAAGACGATAGATTGCGACAACGCTTTGCACATGTCGTACACGGTCAGGGCGGCCACCGTGGCACCGGTCAGCGCTTCCATCTCGACGCCCGTGCGGTGCACGGTGCGCACCTGGCATTCGATCAACAACGTGGTCTCGCCGTCCCAGTCGATCGACAGGCGGCAGCCGTCGATGGGTAACGGATGGCAGAACGGGATCAGCTCGTGCGTCCGTTTGACGGCCATCGTCCCGGCGATGATCGCCGTATCGACAATGCCGCCCTTTGCGCTGCGCAGCCCGTTGCGTTTCAGCTGTCTTGCGACCTCGGCGGGAAAGCGTACGCGGCAGGTCGCCCGCGCCTCGCGCGCGGTAGAGGCCTTGCCGGACACATCGACCATTGCAGGCCGGCCGTCGGCGTCGAGGTGGGTCAATGCGGTGCGGGGCATGCGGGTCCTGAGAGTCAGCCGCCGATAAGATACATCTCGACGCGGCGCCGGTCCCGCACTTCCGGGCGGCCACGCAACTCGCTGTAGCGGTCGCCCCGCGCCGACCACAGGCCAGCCACGTGCGCGACCAGCGCATCTTCGCCCTGGCCCAGGACCGCGCGCAGGTCCGTGCCGTCCGATGCGAACAGGCAGGTGAACAACCTGCCATCCGCCGATACGCGAGCGCGGTGGCAGTCGCCGCAGAACGGCGTGCTGACCGAGCTGACGAAGCCCACTTCGCCGCCGCCATCGTCGAATCCATAACGCTCGGCCACCTCGCCCCGGTACTCCGCTTGCAGCGGATGCAACGGCCAGCGCGCGGCGATCCGGTCGCGCAGCACGGACGAGGGGACCATCCGCTCCAGCCGCCAGTCGTTGCTGTCGCCGACGTCCATGAACTCGATGAAGCGCACGACGTGCCCGGTGCCGCGGAAGCGATCGACCAGTGGTAGCACCTCCGCTTCGTTCACGCCCCGCTGGACGACGGCGTTGATCTTCAGGCTCGCGAAACCCGCCGCCACGGCCGCATCGATCCCGGCGAGCACGTCGCCTACCTGTCCGCGCCTGCCCGACATCTCGGCGAACACGGCGGGATCCAATGCATCCAGGCTGACGGTAATGCGCCGAAGTCCTGCGTCATGCAGCGCTTGCGCCTGGTGCGCGAGCAGCACGCCGTTGGTGGTCAGCGCGATGTCGTCCAGACCGGGGATCACAGCCAGCCGTCGCACCAGTTCGGGCAAACGCTTGCGCAGCAGCGGCTCACCGCCGGTCAGACGCAGCTTTCGCACGCCCAGGCGCACGAACGCACGCACGAGGGTGTCGATCTCGTCAAACGACAGGCGCTGCGAGGCATCGGTGCCGTAATCCTCGGGGACCCGGTCGGCCGGCATGCAGTAACCGCAGCGGAAATTGCAGGCATCGATCACGGACAGCCGCAGGTCATGCAGCGGGCGCCCGAGCAGATCGTGCGGCTGGGGCGCGGCGTTCACGGCAGCTCGACGGGCGTTGGCCCGGCCAGCGCGATACCCTCGCCGGGCGACGCGACGCGGTGGCCGCGTGCACGCAAGGCGTCGCCGTCCGCATGGCTGGCGTAGTGGTAGAGCACGCAGCGGGCCAGCAGCGTGGATGGGTATTCGCGCTCAAGGTCGTCGATGCCGCTGTGCGACGGATTCCCGTGCAGCCCGCAATCGTGCGCGATCAATTCGTCAGCATCGGCGTGGCGGACCAGCATCTCTGGAATGGGACGCGTGTCGCCCGTCCACACCACGCTGCCACGCAGGCGCAGGCCGAAGGCGGTCTCCGGCCAGTGGTGCCGCACCGGAAACACCTCCAGTCGCTGTCCGTCGTGCCAGAACGCGTCGCCGACCGGCACCAGCTGGAACGCATCCCAGAAGTTCGCGCCCCCCTCGGCCAGTACGTTCGGATAGCTGGCGATGCGCTGGTGAAGCAGCGGCACCAGCGGCGCCGGCACGTACAAGCGGACCTTGCCGCGTCGGGCCGGGTCGAAATACGTGGCAACGAACAGGCGTTCCATGCCGGCCACGTGGTCAAGGTGCACATGGGTGATGAAGACCGCATCAGGCATATCGCCGTAGCGGGCATGGTACGCGGTCAGGCCCTCGCCGCCGCAATCGATCGTCAGCCACGGTGCGCCGTCGCGCTCCAGCGTGGCCATGGCCGAGCCCAGTTCGACCGCACTGGCGTTGCCCACGCCGAGGAAGCGCAGCACCCACGTCATCTCAGTAACCCCGCGACCAGGCGTGGTCGTACGCGCGACGCAGGTGGGCGAAATCCACGCCGACCTCTTCAGTACTGCGCGCGCCCCGCAGCTTCAGCAACGAGCGCCTGAGGCGGGCCAGGTTCTGTTCGCGCCACGCCGTCGCAGGAATGCGCAGGCGCCCGCGATCGAAGTCGATCAGCCACCCGTGGCCACTGCTGTCGAACAGGATGTTCTGTGCGTTGAGATCGGCATGGTCCAGGCCGGCACGATGGAAGCGCGCCACCAGCCGACCCGTGCTTTCCCAGGGCGCTCGGCCTTCGTCCCGCGATGCGATGTCGGCGAGCGTGCGCACGTCCATCAACCGCTCGACCAAGATGGCGGCGCGGTAGAACATGCCGTCACGCACGTAGCTGGCCGCCACGGGCCGCGGAACCGGCAGGCCACGCGCCAGCAATGCGCGGGTCAGGCGGAATTCGGCAAAACTGCGCGTGCGGTCCGGGCCGTGCCACAGGTAGCGATCGTTGCTGAACCGCGACGCCAGGCCGCCGCGCCGGTAGTGCCGCAGGACGCACTGGCTGGACGGCGCATCGATGAACCAGGCGCCGCCGCGGCCGCCGCTGTCGACCGGCCGGGCGCGCTCGCCCCACTTTTCCGGCAGGAACCAATCCGGGCTCGCTTGCCGCAGGTGTTTGCGGTCGAACAGAATCGCACCGTATCCGCTGCCTTCGCGGAACGGCGTCAGGGATTCCGAGGCGTCAAAACCGACCATTCAGCGAGTCTAACAACACTTGTCCACGATTCCCCAATCGCTCTGCCTGCTTCGCCTGTCCGCCCTGGGCGACGTGACCCATGTCGTGCCGCTGGTGCGCACGTTGCAACGCCACTGGCCGCAGGTGCGCCTGCATTGGGTCATCGACAAGGGAGGCTTCAAGCTGCTGGAAGGGCTGGAGGGCGTGACCTTCCACACCTACGACAAGAAGAGCGGACTGGCCGGCATGCGGGCGCTGCGCGCGGAACTGCCGGCGAAGGGCTTCGACGCGCTGCTGCAGATGCAGGTGGCCCTGCGCGCCAACCTCCTGTCGGCCTTCATCCGTGCACGCCGGCGGATCGGCTACGACCGCAGCCGCTCGAAGGACCTGCACGGCCTGGTGATCAACGAGCGCATCCCCGACCGTCCTGGCATCCACGTGCTGGATGCGATCGGCAGCTTCTGCGAACCGCTGGGCCTGACCCAGGACGAGGTCGTCTGGCGCCTGCCGGTTCCCGAGGACGCATACGCCTGGGCGGCGGCGCAATGGCCTGCGGACGGGCAGCGCACGCTGATGATCTCGCCGTGTTCGAGCCATGAGCGCCGTAACTGGTACGCCGACCGCTACGCCGCGCTCGCCGACCACGCCGCCACGCAGGGTTGGCGCATCGTGCTGTGCGGTGGCCGCAGCGATCTCGAACGCCGCACTGCCGATGCCATCACCGCGGCCATACGCGCCCCTGTGCTGGACCTCGTCGGCAAGGACACGCTGAAGCAGCTGCCCGCCCTGCTCGCCCGCGCCGACCTGGTGGTGACGCCAGACTCCGGCCCCATGCATATCGCCAACGCGATGGGCAGCGCGGTGCTGGGCCTGCACGCCGCCAGCAATCCGCATCGCAGCGGCCCCTACTCCACCACGCGCTATTGCGTGGATCGCTATGACGATGCCGCCCGCAAGTACCGCGGCAAGCCGGCCGCCGACCTCCCCTGGGGCACGAAGATCGAGCACGACGGCGTCATGGACCTCGTGACGGTGGAAGACGCCGTGGCGGCGTTCGAGCGGCGACGCGCCGACCTGGACGGCTGACGTCGTGGACCTCGCCGCCCTGCTCGGGATCCGCTGGCCGCTGCTGCAGGCGCCCATGGCGGGCGTACAGGGCAGCCGGTTGGCGCTCGCCGTGTGCGAAGCGGGCGGCCTGGGCGCACTGCCCGCCGCCGCCCTGACGCCGGACGCGCTCGACACCGAAGTCCGGCGATTGCGCGCAGGCACGGACCGGCCCTGGAACCTCAACTTCTTCTGCCACGCGCCGCCAGCGTCCGACGCCTCGCGCGAGCAGGCCTGGCGTGAGCGGCTGCACGCCGATTACGCGCGCTTCGGCATCGATCCCGCGAACATCGTCGCCGCGCCAGGTCGACGTCCCTTCGACGCCGACGCATTGGCCTTGGTCACGGCGCATCGGCCGGCGGTGGTGAGCTTCCATTTCGGCCTGCCTGCGGAGGCGTTGCTGGCCGGCGTGCGCGACGCAGGCTGCCGCGTGCTGGCCAGTGCGACCACGGTGGACGAAGCGCGCTGGCTACAGGCGCGCGGCGTGGATGCGGTGATCGCGCAGGGCTGGGAGGCCGGCGGTCACCGGGGACACTTCCTGTCCGACGACTTGGACCTACAGTCGGATCTGGCCACGCTGTTGCCGCAGATCGTCGCGGCCGTCGACGTGCCGGTAATCGCGGCCGGCGGCATCGCCGATGCGCGCGACGTGGCCGCTGCGATGGCACTGGGCGCGGCGGGCGCGCAGGTCGGCACCGCCTACCTGTTGTGCCCGGAAGCCGACACGCGCGCGGTTCACCGGCAGGCCTTGCGCCAGGCGCGCGCGACCGCGGTCACCAACGTGTTCACTGGGCGCCCCGCGCGCGGCATCGTCAATCATGCGATGGCCGCCTGGGGGCCGATGGCAGCGGATGCGCCCGCGTTCCCGCTGGCGACCGCCTTCTCCGCCCCGCTGCGCGAGGCGGCCGAGCCGCACGGCCTGGACGACTACTCCCTGCTGTGGGCGGGCCGGTGTTTCCCCGCCTCCGAGGAACGGCCCGCGGCAGCAGTCACCGAAGCCTTGGCGCAGGGCTTCCGCGCGATGCCTTACGGGACGTCGCCGGTGCGGTAGTCCTGGTACGACTTCTCTTCGACGTAGCTCGACCCCAGCGCCAAGTTGATCGCCTTCTTGATACGGGCGCGCTCGTCGTTCTCGATGTAGACGCTGCGCGCCAGGCGGACGAAGGCATCGTCGAAGGCCTGCGCCTTCTCCTTCAATCGCACCTCGTCCTCGATCTCCCACAGCCGTTCATTGACGGCCTTCAGCTGGGCGCGCAGTTCGACAATCGAATGGCCCGCCGCCGGGTGCGCCATCCAGGCCTGCTCGAGCGCCGCCAACTCGTCGCGCACGTTCGCCAGCTTTGCCGGATCGGTCATGCGCTCGGACTTGATCTGCAGGATGGCGATCTTGTCCAGCAGCTCGCCGAACGATACGGGGACGAGGATTTCGGACATGGCAGGCTCCCGGCAAAGAACGCCATTCTAGGCGGCGACTTCCATCGCGGCATCCCTCGCGCGGAGGCCAGAACGCAAAAAGCCCCCTTTCGGGGGCTTTCGCGAATCTGGCGGAGAGGGAGGGATTCGAACCCTCGATACGCTATTAACGTATGCCTGATTTCGAGTCAGGTACATTCAACCACTCTGCCACCTCTCCGGTGGCCCCGGACGCGTCCGGGGCCGTGAATGATACGTGGCGGGCCGCTTCCGGACAAGCCGACGGACATGATTGACGTGCGTCCGCGGCCATCGGCATGCACATCGATGAACCCCGACCGCCCTCCTGCATGCGTCGGCCTTGCCGGTTGTCCTGTCCGTCCGGATCATTGCGTATGAACGGGTAGGCGAAGACCGTCCCACAGCGCAGGACACCATGATCGAATTCGGCCACATCTCCCACGTCGGCCTCCGCAGGGAGCTGAACGAGGACACCTACTACGGCGACAGCGAGCTGGGCCTGTGGCTGGTGGCCGACGGCATGGGTGGTCACGCCTGCGGCGAGGTGGCCAGCGCGCTGGCCCGCGAAACCATCGTCCGCGAGGTGCGCGACGGCACGCCGCTGGCGCAGGCGATCCGCATCGCTGACGAAGAAATCATCCGCACCTCGCGTCGCCGCAACGACACCCTGCCGATGGGCACCACGGTGGTGGCGGCCCGCATCCAAGGCAACCGCTTCGAAGTGGCCTGGGTCGGCGACAGCCGCGCCTATCTCTGGCGCGAGGGCCAACTGGCCCAGCTCAGCCAGGACCACAGCTACGTGCAGGAACTGATCGCGCAAGGCGCGCTGACGGCGGAGCAAGCGCGTTCGCACCCTCACCGCAACGTCGTGACCCAGGCATTGGGAGTCACCGACCCGAACCATCTCAACGTGGAAACGATGACCGGCGAACTACGCCCGGGCATGCAGCTCCTGCTGTGCAGCGACGGCCTGACCGAGGAAGTGGACGACCGCAGCATCGCCGGCACGCTGAAGCACGACGACTGCAGCGCGCAGGAATGCGTGGACACCCTGATTGCCGCTGCGCTGGATGGTGGTGGTTCCGACAACGTCACCGCGATCCTGGTGCGCTGCCACTGACCCGGCTCAGGCGCCGGCCTGCTCCAGTACCGGCGGATCCCACAGGCAACGCCCGCCCGCTTTCTTCCTGAGCTTTTCCAGGCGGGCCTCGTGTGCGGCCAGTTCTTCCGCGGAAACCACCACGCGCGGGCGCTGCCCAGCGCTTGCAGCGTCGAAGGCGATGACCGTCGCCACGGTGGCACCTGCCGTCGCCTCTTCCGCGCCACCGAAACCGATCTCGCTCTGGCCCGCGGTCAGGTTGAGGTAGACATCGCACAGCAGTTGGGCGTCGAGCAGCGCGCCGTGGAGCTGGCGGTGGGTGTTGTCCACGCCCAACCGCTTGCACAGGGCATCCAGCGAATTGCGCTGCCCGGGGAAGCGCTGGCGGGCCAGCAGCAGCGAGTCCTCGACGGTCACGCGATCGGCCAGCCGGCCGTACCGCTCGCCCAGGCGCGACAGCTCGTAATCCAGGAAGCCGACATCGAACGCCGCGTTGTGGATCACCAGCTCCGCCCCCTCGATGAAGGCCAGGAACTCATCCGCGATATCGGCGAACAGCGGCTTGTCCGACAGGAACTCCAGGCTCAGGCCGGTGACTTCGGCCGCGCCCTGTTCGAATTCGCGCTGCGGGTTGATGTACTGGTGGTAGGTGCGCCCGGTCGGCCGGCGTTCAAGCAGTTCGACGCAGCCGATTTCGACGACCCGGTTGCCCTTCTTCCATTCCAGGCCGGTGGTTTCGGTGTCGAGGATGATCTGGCGCATCAGGCGAAGGTTTCCGGGATGGGATTCAGATGGAACAAGCCGACCTCACGCTCTACGTGGGGCAGCATGACCATTCTCTCAAAGACGAATCCCAGCTTCTGCAACAGGCGGATCGAGGCGGCGTTATCGGGATTGACGATCGCCAGCAGGCGACGGGCTTGCAGCCGCCCGCGCGCGTCGGCGATCACGGCCCGCGCCGCTTCCTCGGCATAGCCCTGCCCGACGTACGCCGGTAGCAGCGCATAGCCGATGTCGGGCGCATCCAGGCCCTCGCGGCGCACAAGGCCGCAATTGCCGATCAGCGCGCCCGTTTCCTTCACCTCGACCGCGTACATGCCAAGACCATGGTCTGCATAGCTGCGCAGCGCACCCTGGCGCAGGTACTGCCGCGCCTCGTCAAGCGTTCGCACGCCGCGGTCGGCGATGTTCTGGATGAAGCTCGGTTCGTTCAATAGCGCCAGCATCATGGCGGCGTCGGCGTCGACGCCGTCGTCCATTGCACGCAGGCGCAACCGCGGTGTTTCAGCCACCAGGGATCCCGGCGCGAGCGAGGCCGCGGTCATGCGATGGCTCCGCTGCGGAAGCGCATGGCTTCGTTGCGGGCCAGGACGTCGACGCGCTCGTTGTCCGGGTCGCCGTTGTGTCCCTTCACCCACTTCCATTCGATGCGGTGGCGGCCGGCGGCGGCATGCAGGCGCTCCCACAGATCGCGGTTCTTCACCGGATCACCGCCCGCGGTCTTCCAGCCGCGGCGCACCCAACCGGGCATCCATTCGGTGATGCCTTGGCGCACGTACTGCGAATCGATGTGCAGGGTCACCTGGCAGGTCTCGGTCAGCGCTTCCAGCGCAGCGATGGCCGCCATCAGCTCCATGCGGTTGTTGGTGGTCTGGCCCTCGCCGCCCACCAGTTCGCGCTCCTTCTCGCCGTAGCGCAGGAGGGCGGCCCAGCCGCCGGGGCCGGGATTGCCCAGACAGGAACCATCGGTATGGATGCTGATGTGCTTCATGCGATCTCGTAAAGGTTCAGGCGGCCGGCGCCGCACGCCAGGCGCGGGCGACGGGTGCCGGGGGAATCAGGGCGGCGACGCGCTTTTCCGCTTCCAGCAGGCAGGCGGCCCGCAGCGGCGCGGGGCTGCTGCCCGGGGCGTCAGGAAGTCCGCGCCAGACCGGGCCGTAATGGAGGACATGCTGGGAAGCGGTCAGGCCGGCGGCGGCCAGTTGCAGCCGCCACTGGCCCAATGTCCGAGGCACCAGACCGGTGCGGCGCCATCGCCAGCGGTAGGGGCTCATCGGATTCAGGACGAACAGCCACAGGCGCCCGCCCGGCTCGAGGACACGGGCGCACTCCTGCAACAGCGGCTGGGGATCGCCGGCATCCAGCGCGTGCTGGAGCACGATGACGCCGTACGCCTCGGTCGGCAGCGGCAGCGGCAGCGCGCACTGGACCTGGCCAGAGAGGCGGGAGGAACCCGCCCGGGCCCGCAGGTGCACGCCGCGGGTGGACGGGGCGGCCGTCGCCGCGACCTCCGCCCCTTCGGGCGAAATCCACAGCCAGGGCTGGGGGGTGCGACTGGTGAGCGCCTGGCTGACGCGGGCGTGCTCTGACGCCAGCACCGGTCCGCCGCGCCCGGTCCCGAACCATGCCAGGGCATCGGGTTGACGGGTAAACGCGAAGGCAGGCATGTTCGGATTGTAGAGGACGCCGCCCCTGGGCGTCCGTCACTATCCCGGAGTTCGTCCACCGATGCGCCTGCTCGCCCTGCCCGCCTTCGAGGACAATTACATCTGGGCACTGGTTGATGACGACGGCGATGCGCTGGTGATCGATCCTGGCGACGCCGCACCGGTGCTGGCAGCCACCGGTAATGGCTTGTGGCCGGCCGCGGTGCTGGTCACCCATCACCACCCCGATCACGCCGGCGGCCTGGGCGCACTACGGGAGCGCTGGCCTACCCTGCCGGTGTTCGCGCCCGACGACGACCGCATTCCGGATGCCACCGAACGGGTCGGCGCTGGCGATACGGTGCGGCTGAAGAACTGGACACTCGCAGTGCTCGACGTCCCCGGACACACCCGCAGCCATATCGCGTTCCACGGCGGGGGATCGGAAGGGCCGCCCCATCTCTTCTGCGGCGACACGCTTTTCAGCCTGGGCTGTGGCCGTCTGTTCGAGGGCACGCCGCCGCAGATGCTGGATTCTCTGGACCGCTTGGCATCGTTGTCGCCTGCCTCCCTGGTCTGCTGCGGCCATGAGTACACGCTCGCCAACGGCGCCTTCGCCCAGGCCGTCGACCCGCACAATGCAGCCCTGCGCCGACGCGTCGAGGAAGCCCGCGCGATGCGCCAGGCGGGGCGTCCCTCGTTGCCGGTGACGCTGGGCAGCGAAATCGCCACCAACCCTTTCCTTCGCGTGGATACCGCACCGGTACGCGATGCCGTCGCGCACCGCCTGGGGCGCGCGCCGACCGATCGCGTGGAGACGTTCGCCACGCTGCGGCAGTGGAAGAACGAATTCCGCGCATGAGCATCGGTAATTCCCTGCGCGCCGCAGTCCTGACAGCGCTGCTCGGCGCCGCCCCGTCGATGGCGCTGGCCGCCGATCCCATGGCGACGACGGAGCCGGCGCAATCCCCGTCATCCGAGAGCCTCGCGCCCACCGCTTTGGTGACGGGCCATCAGCGTAGCGGTCTGGAGATCTACCAACGTTTCCGCGATGGCCTGGCCGATCCCGAGTGCGACAGCGCCGCGACCAACGGCCGCTGGAAAAAGCAGTTCGGCCATGCGCCGGGACAGCTCGCGCGCACCGAGGACGATCTACTGCCGTTGTTCGGCTACGTCGTCGACGCGCTGCGCGACGCGCAGCTGCCCACCGAGTTCGCGCTCATCCCGTTCGTGGAAAGCGGCTACAGGCCCGGCGCCCGAAATCCGAACGGTCCGGCGGGGCTGTGGCAATTCATCGGCATCACCGCGCGCAATCACGGCGTGCCGATGCGCGAAGGCTACGACGGCCGCTTGTCGCCCGTTGATTCCACCCAGGCGGCCGTGCGCTACCTCAAGACTTTGCATGGCATGTTCGGCGGCGACTGGCGGCTGGCGGTGATGGCCTACAACGCGGGCGAGTACCGCGTGCTCCAATCGATGCGCCGTGCCGGCATGAACGCGCGCAACGCGCGCCCGGCCGAGCTGCCGGGACTTTCCAGCATCACCTATGCGTATGTCGAGAAGCTGCACGCACTGGCCTGCATCTTCCAGCAGGCGGACGACCGCGATGCCTGGCTGGACCAGCTCGATCGCCCCGTTCCGCGACTGGCCGCCCATACCCTGCCCGACGGCGGCACGCTGGCCTCGTGGGCCACCGCGCATGGACATTCCCCGACATTGCTCAACCGCCTCAATCCGGCCCTGGCGGGGCGTTTCAGTCGCGGTACGCGCCCCCTGCGGCTGCTGGCGCCGAGTCTGGTTGCGGAGACCGACGCCGCAAGCGGGGCCCTCGTCGCAACGGCGAGCGCAGCGACGACCGCTCCGCCGCAGGACGAGGATGCGTCGTCGCCGGGGCGCACGCACACGGTCAAGAGCGGCGAGTCGGCGTGGAGCATCGGCAAGCGGCACGGCATACCCGCCGCCCGCCTGCTGCGCATGAACGGACTGAAGCCTGGGGCCGTCTTGCGTCCAGGCATGGTGCTGCAACTGGACGAAGCTTCGGACGATACCCCCTGAAACAGGAATCCCGCCTTTCGGCGGGATCCTGGAGCGGTTGCATCGTGACCGTTACAGCCGGTCTTCGAACACCTTGACCTTGAAGCGCTTGCGCAGCGCGTCCACGTAGGCCTGCGTGGCGATGCCACCGTTCAATTGAGTCATCTGCTGCTGCATCGTCGCGCGCTCCTCGGGCGGCATGTCGGCCAGCACGCCCTCGGTCACCTTGTTGACCGTGAACACGGCGTAGGCGCCGTTGCCCAGCGCCACCTTGCCCGGCGTCGACTTGCCTTCCACCGGACGTGCCGCTGCGAAGATGGCCTCGTTCGCCTCGGCCGTCGGCATCGGCATGCCGCGGCGCATGCCCGGCAGCTCGTTGAAACGCAGGCCCTCGGCAGCAGCGATGGTGGCGAGTGACTCGCCCTTTTGCAGACGGGCGACCAGCGCGTCCGCAGCGGCGACCGCAGCCTTCTCGCGGCGATCCGCGCGAATCGCGATGATGACCGCCTCACGCGCCTTGTCCAGCGAAAGCGCCTGCTCCGGCGTGTGCTGGGCCACGCGGATCACGACGCTGTGGTTGGGCGCAATCTCGATCGGGTCGCTGACGGTACCGTCCTGCACCAACGTGTCGGAGAACGCCGCGCGCAGTACAGCGGGCACCGTGGCGATACCTTCCGGTGCATTGCGCGAGAACGGACCGACCTTCTGCAACGGCAGGCCCACCGCCTGCGCGGCGGGCGCCAACGCCGTCGGGTTCTTCAACGTCTCGTTGACCACCTTGCCGGCCAGGTCGTTGTAGGCGCGCTCGCGCTCGCTGCCGACTTCTTCGGCCGCCAGTTCGCCGCGCACTTCCTCGAAGCTGCGGCCCGCGCCCGGCTTGATCTCCTTCAGCTGCAGCACGTGATAACCGAAATCGGACTTCACCGGCCCGCGGATCTCACCTGCCTGCATGGCGAACGCAGCGTCTTCGAAAGGTTTGACCATCGATCCGTCCTTGGCGAAGGGCGGCAGTTCGCCTCCTGAGTCCTTGGAACCCGGGTCCTCGGAATTGGCGCGCGCAAGCGCGGCGAAATCGGCGCCTTCGCGCGCCTGCTTGGCGAGCGCGGCCGCTTTCTCCTCGGCCTTCTTCTGGGTAGCGGCATCCGCATCGGCAGCGATCAGGATGTGCGCGACGACGCGCTGTTCCGGCGAGACGAAGCGCGACTTTTCCGCCTCGTAACGCTTGCGCAGCGCGGCCTCGTCGGCGGGTGCGCCGGCTGGCAGCGTGGCGGCGTTGATCTCGATGTACTCCAACGCCACCTGCTCGGGCTGCTTGAAGTCGTTCTTGTGGCCGTCGTACCAGGCCTTGATGTCGGCATCGCTGACCGGAGCGACATCCTCGGCGACCGGCGGCAACAGCGCAATGCCGATGTCGCGGGTCTCACCCAGCAACTTCCACATGCGTTCCTGCTCACCCTCGGTGACGAAATCGGAATCGTTGATCGCCATCGGCACCAGCATCATGCGCAAACGCTCGCGCTGTTCTTCCTCGAATTTCTGCGGCGACAAGGCGGGGACCTGCGAGGACAGCATCAGTTGATACTGCTCGGGGCTGAACTTTCCGTCGACCTGGAACGCCGGCTCGCTCGCGATCATCTTCTGCAAAGCGGCATTGCCGACGACGATGCCGGCGCGCTTGGAACCCAGCGCGAGCACCTTCTGGTCGATCAACTGCTCGAGGACCTTGCGCTTGTTGTCGGCGCTTTCGAACTCGCGCGGATCGAATGCCTCGCCGGCCTGCTGGCGCGCTTGCTGACGCGCCTGCTCGAAGGCCGCGCGGAATTCATCCTGCGTGACTTGTTCTCGCTGCCAGACCATCGACACGGGCCACCACTGCGGCGCGGATTCCCACCACGTCGGCGGAGCCTCGACGACCGCGACATCGCCGGCGGTACCGCCGGTCATGTACTCGTTCACGCCCACAAAGGCGAACGGGATGATCAGCAAGCCGAGGATCAGGCTGGCGATCCAGCCGGAGGTTTTATCGCGGAGTTTCTGCAGCATGTGCGGACGGGACCCGAGTTCGTTCAGCCGCGCAGTTTAGCGCGCCCGCTCACCGGCGTCTCGCCGCCCGACGGCTAGGTTCCGCTACCGTGCAACGCGGAGCGTGGAGGGACGTGCCCGGCGCACGGACAGCAAGAAGCCCGCTTTCGCGGGCTTCTTGGGGTCTTAGTGGCGGAGTGGACGGGACTCGAACCCGCGACCTCCGGCGTGACAGGCCAGCATTCTAACCGACTGAACTACCACTCCGCATCAAGACGAACATTGTAAGGTGGTTTGCGTACTTTCCGCTAGACCATCCGACAAAATTTTTTAACATCGCATCGCCCCGAGGTGGTGGGTGCTGAGGGTTTCGAACCCCCGACCCTCTCCGTGTAAGGGAGACGCTCTACCGCTGAGCTAAGCACCCAGGTGCATCAAGCACCCTGCCATCGGCAGCGAGTCGATTAGTTTACGGCATCCTTCAGGGCTTTGCCAGCCTTGAACGCGGGGTTCTTGGACGCCTTGATCTTGATGGTGTCACCCGTCTTCGGGTTACGGCCCGTGCGGGCGGCACGCTTGCGGACCTGGAAGGTGCCGAAGCCGACCAGCGTCACGCTGTCGCCCTTCTTGAGGGCCTTCGTGATGCTGGAGATGACGGCGTCGACGGCACGGCCGGCTTCGGCCTTGGAGACTTCTGCTTCGTCGGCGACGGCATCGACCAATTCGGTTTTGTTCATTGAGTAACTCCCTTTGCGGAACAACCGCGGAATGAGTAACCGGACCCCGGAGCTTCGCGCGCCCTCGGGACCCGGTCGTTGTTTCCACGCGTTTCGAGGCGTCGCCTGATGCGCGCGGGTGACGTTGTTATACCAGTGCGAAAAATGCCACGCAAGCCGAAAACCCTGTAATGACGCGGGTTTCGGGGGTTTTTAGCGACCGTTCGTCACCGCATTCAGTGCTTCACGCCGGGTTGCTGCGACGCTTTGTCGCCGTCCTTCTCCGAGCCGGGCACGCCACGTTCGGTACCGCCTGCGCCTTCCGCCGGAACGGGCGTCAGCGGACGTTCCAGCGCGAGATCGAGCACTTCATCGATCCACTTCACCGGCACGATCTTCAGCCCTTCGGTTACGTTCGCCGGAATGTCGGCCAGGTCCTTCTTGTTCTCGTCGGGAATGATGACGGTGGTGATGCCACCACGCAGCGCCGCCAGCAGCTTTTCCTTCAGGCCGCCGATCGCAGTCACGCGCCCGCGCAGGGTGATTTCGCCCGTCATGGCGACGTTGGCCCGCACCGGATTCTTGGTCAGCGCCGATACCAGCGCGGTCGCCATCGCGATACCGGCACTGGGCCCGTCCTTCGGCGTGGCGCCGTCGGGCACGTGCAGGTGGACGTCATGCTTCTGCAGGAACTCCGCATCCACGCCGAGACTCGCGGCACGGCTACGGACCACCGACAGCGCAGCGGAGCCGGACTCCTTCATCACGTCACCGAGCTGGCCGGTCAGCAGCATGCCGCCCTTGCCCGGAACCAAGGCGACTTCGATCTGCAGCAGGTCGCCGCCCACTTCGGTCCACGCCAGGCCCGTCACTAGGCCGATCTCGTTCTGCTCTTCGGCACGCCCGAAGTCGTAACGACGGACGCCCGAATACTTCTCTAGGTTCTTCGAGCTGATCTGGACAGCCGCCGCCTTCGCCTTCTTCTTCGCCAGCGCCTTGGGCCCGGCAAGCGCGATCTCCTTCACCACCTTGCGGCAAAGCTTGGCGACTTCGCGCTCCAGATTGCGCACGCCCGACTCACGCGTGTAGTACCGCACCAGGTCGCGGATCGCGCTCTCGGCGATCCTCAGTTCTTCCGGCTTCAGGCCGTTGGCCTTCAACTGCTTCGGCACCAGGTAGCGCTGCGCGATGTTGACCTTCTCCTCCTCGGTATAGCCGGGGATGCGGATCACTTCCATGCGGTCCAGCAGTGGGCCGGGGATGTTGAGCGAGTTGGACGTCGCGACGAACATCACCTCGGACAAGTCCAGGTCGACTTCGAGGTAATGGTCGTTGAAGGCATTGTTCTGCTCGGGGTCCAGCACTTCCAGCAGCGCCGAGGACGGGTCGCCGCGGAAGTCCATCGACATCTTGTCGATCTCATCCAGCACGAACAACGGATTCTTGCTGCCGGTTTTGTTGAGGTTCTGCACGATGCGGCCCGGCATCGAGCCCACATAGGTGCGACGGTGGCCGCGGATCTCGGCCTCGTCCCGCACGCCGCCCAGCGACATGCGGACGAACTTGCGATTCGTCGCCTTGGCGATGCTCTGGCCCAGCGAGGTCTTGCCCACGCCGGGAGGACCGACGAGGCACAGGATCGGGCCGCGCAGCTTCTTCACCCGCGACTGCACCGCGAGGTATTCGAGGATGCGTTCCTTGACCTTTTCCAGGCCATAGTGGTCGGCATCCAACGTGTCCTGGGCGACCTTCAGGTCCTTGCGCACTTTGGTGCGCTTGTTCCAGGGCACGCCGAGCAGCCAGTCGAGGTAGTTGCGGACCACGGCGGCTTCGGCCGACATCGGCGACATCTGCTTGAGCTTGTTGAGCTCGTTGCGCGCCTTCGTTTCCACCGGCTTGGGCATGCCGGCTTCTGCGATCTTGCGGGCGAGTTCTTCCTGCTCGTTCGGCGCTTCGTCCAGCTCACCCAGTTCTTTCTGGATGGCCTTCATCTGCTCGTTGAGGTAGTACTCGCGCTGGCTCTTCTCCATCTGCGACTTCACGCGGCCGCGGATGCGCTTTTCCAGCTGCTGCACATCGATTTCGCCATCGACGAAACCGACGAGCAATTCCAGTCGCTCGCCCACTTCGATGGTCTCCAGCAGGCGCTGCTTGTCGCTCAGGCGCACGCCGAGGTGCGCGGCGATCGTGTCGGCCAGGCGGCTCGGCTCGTCGATACCGGCCAGCGTCTGCAGCAGTTCCGGCGGCAGCTTGCGGTTGGTCTTCACGTACTGCTCGAACAGGCTCATCAGCGAACGCGCGACCGCTTCGATCTCGCGCGGCTCGCGGGCGTCGGTGGAATCGACCTCTTCGCCCTGCCCGTACAGCGATCCGTCGCGTTCGACCACGTTGCTGACGTTGACACGCGCCGTGCCCTCGACCAGGACCTTGATCGTGCCATCGGGCAACTTCAGCAACTGCAGCACCTGCGCCAGCGTGCCGACGGTGTACAGATCGGCAGCGGCCGGGTCGTCGGTCTCGGCGGATTTCTGCGCTAGCAGGATGATGCGCTTGTCGGCTTCCATCGCCTGCTCCAGTGCGCGCATCGACTTGTCGCGACCGACGAACAGGGGAATGACCATGTGCGGAAACACCACCACGTCGCGCAGCGGCAGGACCGGCAGGTCGAGGATTTCAGTCTGGGGGCGGCGGGGCATGGGGGCTCCAGAAAAGTTCGAATTCGGGGGTGTCGAAACACCAATGGGCCCGTTATGGGGCCATCTGGCCAGGGATGCAATAGCGGTCAGGAAACGCCAGTAAAACCAGCGACTTGCGGGACGGCCAGAAAGTGAACAGGCGCCCCGTGGGCGCCTGCGTTCTGATGCATTTTCCGTGCCGGATTACTCGGCCGCGGCGACCTTCGGAGGCGGCGGACTCTGGTAGATCAGGTACGGCTCGGACTTGTGCTCGATGACGGACTCGTCGACGACCACTTTGCTGACATTTTCCATCGATGGCAGGTCGTACATCGTGTCCAGCAGCACCGATTCCACGATCGTGCGCAGACCACGCGCGCCGGTCTTGCGCTTGAGCGCCTTGCGAGCGATGGCCGACAGCGCGTCGGGGCGGAACTCGATTTCCACGCCCTCCATCTCGAACAGTTTCTTGAACTGCTTGGTGATGGCGTTCTTGGGCTCGGTCAGGATCTTGACCAGCGCGGGCTCGTCCAGCTCCTCCAGCGTCGCGACCACCGGCAGGCGGCCGACGAATTCGGGGATGAGGCCGAACTTGATCAGGTCTTCCGGCTCAACGTCGGTCAGCAACTTGCCCGTCTCGGTCTTGCGCTCGGCGCTCTTCACCTTCGCGCCGAAGCCGATGCCGCTGGCTTCCGTGCTGCGCTGCTGGATGATCTTGTCCAGTCCGGCGAACGCGCCGCCGCAGATGAACAGGATGTTCTTGGTGTCGACCTGCAGGAATTCCTGCTGCGGATGCTTGCGACCGCCCTGCGGCGGCACGCTGGCGACGGTGCCTTCGATCAGCTTCAGCAGCGCCTGCTGCACGCCTTCGCCGGACACGTCGCGCGTGATCGACGGGTTTTCGCTCTTGCGCGAGATCTTGTCGATCTCGTCGATGTAGACGATGCCCTGCTGCGCCTTCTCGACGTCGTAGTCGCACTTCTGCAGCAGTTTCTGGATGATGTTCTCGACATCCTCGCCCACGTAGCCCGCCTCGGTCAGCGTGGTGGCGTCGGCGATGGTGAACGGCACGTTGAGCAGGCGCGCCAGCGTCTCGGCCAGCAGGGTCTTGCCGGAGCCGGTCGGACCGGCGAGCAGGATGTTCGACTTGGCCAGTTCGACGTCGTCGTTCTTCTGGCGGCTTTCGATGCGCTTGTAGTGGTTGTAGACGGCCACGGCCAGCGTGCGCTTGGCGCGGTTCTGGCCGATCACGTATTGATCCAAAACCTCGAGAATCTCGCGCGGCTTGGGCAGATGGCTGCGCGCGGACTGGGCCTTCTCCTCCAGCTCCTCACGGATGATGTCGTTGCAGAGCTCCACGCATTCGTCGCAGATGAACACGCTGGGGCCCGCGATCAGCTTGCGGACCTCGTGCTGGCTCTTCCCGCAGAACGAGCAGTACAGGATTTTGGTGCTGTCGCCGGAACGGCCCTGACGATCTTCGCTCATGCTGGTATTACTCGGTCGCTCAACCTGCCCCAGGGGGCTTTCGGTCGGAGAATAGCACACGGTCCCGGCTTGTCAGCCGGGCCCGTGAACAGGGGGATTTGCGCGTGAAACCGGGCCAATCCGGGCAATCAGCCGGCCTGGATGGAATCGTCCGGACGGCGTTCCAGCACTTGGTCGACCAGTCCGTAGGCCTGGGCATCCACCGCGCTCTTGAAGTTGTCGCGCTCGGTGTCGCGCTCGATGGTCTCCAGCGCCTGGCCGGTATGCTTGGCGAGGATTTCGTTCAGGCGGGCACGCAGCGTCAGGATTTCGCGGGCGTGGATGTCGATGTCCGTGGCCTGGCCCTGGAAGCCGCCCAGCGGCTGGTGGATCATCACGCGGGAGTTCGGCAGGGCATAACGCTTGCCCTTCGCGCCGGCCGCCAGCAGCAACGCGCCCATGCTGGCCGCCTGGCCCACGCAGATGGTGCTGACGTCGGGCTTGATGTACTGCATGGTGTCGTAGATGGCCATGCCCGCCGTCACCACGCCGCCGGGCGAGTTGATGTACAGGCTGATGTCCTTCTCCGGATTCTCGGCCTCGAGGAACAACATCTGCGCCACGATGACGTTGGCCACGTGGTCGTCCACGCCGCCCACCAGGAAGATCACGCGCTCCTTCAGCAGGCGCGAGTAGATGTCGTAGGCGCGCTCGCCACGGCTGGTCTGTTCGACCACCATCGGCACCAGGTTGAGGGCTTTGGTTTCGATACTCATCTGTTCTCGCGCCTATCGTTCGGGGGTAGGGGTCCGGCCTAGGATAGCCGGACCGCCTGCCCGGACGGGAGCCCGGCTCAGTTGCGGATGGCTTCCTGGAAGGAAAGCGTCTGCTCGGTGTGCTGGGCGCGCTCGGCGATCCAGTCGATCACCTGCTCCTCCATGACACGACCCTGCAGACTGTTCATCAACTGGGGGTCGTTCCGGTACAACTCAATGACCTGTTCCGGCTCTTCGTAGGTGGAGGCGATCAGGCGCAGGGTCTCGTTCAGGCGCTTGGGGTCCAGGCGCAGCTGGTTGCGGCGGGCCACCTCGCCCACCAGCAGGCCGACCAGCACGCGCTTGCGGGCGGCATCCATGAAACCCTCATGGGCGTTGTCCGGAATCTGGACCTGCTGGCCCTGGCGGCGCGCCTGTTCGGCAGCTTGCTGGACCATCACGCGGGCCTCGTTCTCGACCAGGCGCGGCGGCATCTCGATATGCGAATAGGCGGCGATCAGCTGCTCGCCGACCTCGCGGCGCAGGCGGGTCATGAGCGCACCCTTGAGTTCGCGCTCCAGGTTGCTGCGAATGTCGGCCTTGAACTGTTCGGCATCTCCACCCTTCACGCCGAAGCTGCGGATGAAGTCGCGATCGACCTCAGGCACGACGGACTCCGCCACTTCCGTGACCTTCACGTGGACGTCGACCTGCCGGCCGGCCAGCTGCGGCACGCGCCAGTCGGCCGGAAACGTCACCGACACGGTCTTTTCTTCGCCCTTGGACAGGCCGACTAGGGCCTGCTCGATCTCACCAAACATCACGCCCGAACCGATCAGGGTGGCACCCTTCTCGATGCCTTCGGCCGGCATGCGCTCGTCGCCCGCCTGCGACCAGGTTTCCAGCGAAACGCGGTCGCCGGTCTGCGCGGCACGCTCAACAACCTGGAAGGTGCGGCGCTGCATGCGCAGGTTGTCCACCATCTGCTCGATGTCGGCGTCGGTCACGTCGGCCGTGTGGCGGACCACGCTCAACGTGGCCACATCGATGTCGCCGAAGTCCGGCACGACCTCGAAGGTCGCCACGAAATCCAGTTCGCCCTCACCCTGCTTCTCGATGCGCGGGTTGCCGGCAAGCTGGAGGTCCTGCTCACGCACGGCATTGCTGAACGTCTCGCGCAGCAAGCCGTCCAGGGCTTCGGCGCGCACTTGGTCGCCGTAACGCTGCTCGATGACCTTGGCCGGCACCTTGCCCGGCCGGAAGCCCTTGATGCGCGCGGTGCGCGACAACTCGCGCAGGCGGCCGCCAATGTGGGTGTCCAGACGGTCAGCCGGCAGGCTGAAGCTCATGCGGCGTTCGAGATTGCCGATCGATTCGACCGAAACTTGCATACTCACTGACTCCTGCGGCCACGGCACAGCCGGGGCGATGTTGATAATCCGGGACGCCTGGGACACGGGCGCGAGGCCCGGCCGGCGGAACTTGTTAGTTTCGCCGATTCCGGGGCTGGCTGCCAGCATTGGGCACGGAACGGGCTTGGGCCGCCTTTTAGGGCCTGTCGCCTCGCCCGGATGGCGGGTCTCGCAAGGCACCGCAACGCGCTGGCGGCGACGCCAACGACACGCAGAGGATTGCCAGGGGGTGGTGCGAAAGGAGGGACTCGAACCCTCACGGGGGTTACCCGCTGGAACCTAAATCCAGTGCGTCTACCAATTCCGCCACTTTCGCAGTGCGGAGGATTGTAACCGCGCGCCGGCCGGTGCCGGAAGAAAGACCTTCGGCGCGGCGTGCTACTCCCACTTCCGCACAAAAGAAAAACGCCCGGGGAAACCGGGCGTTTTCGGGTTTGGTGGGCCGTCAAGGATTCGAACCGCGCCTGGACCGAACTCCAGCCACCCTGACCCCGAACGCGCCGCAGCGCGCCCGATGGGTGAACTACCACGCAAAAGAAAAACGCCCGGGGAAACCGGGCGTTTTCGGGTTTGGTGGGCCGTCAAGGATTCGAACCTTGGACCTATTGATTAAGAGTCAACTGCTCTACCAACTGAGCTAACGGCCCCGAAAAACTGGCTGCGTAGTGTAACCGCATCTTCTTTTTGTGTGAACCCCCGCAACCGCGGACGTTCCTGATCAGTGGGGTGGCTGAGGGGACTCGAACCCCCGACATCTGGAATCACAATCCAGTACTCTAACCAACTGAGCTACAGCCACCACTGAAACTTTCCCTGCCGCCGCACACCGGAAGTGGCGCGCCCGACAGGACTCGAACCTGTAACCGCCGGCTTAGAAGGCCGGTGCTCTATCCGGTTGAGCTACGGGCGCCCGGTCCGGATTCTCGCCCTACCCTGTCGGTCACGCCAGGGCAGTCCATCAGCTGGTCGGGGTAGAGGGATTCGAACCCCCGACCCTCTGCTCCCAAAGCAGATGCGCTACCAGACTGCGCTATACCCCGACGAGGGTCCCGGCGTGGCGTCTGGACGCCAACGAGGCCGCGTATTGTCGGAACACGGGGCCCGCCTGTCAAACGAAACATGAAGATCCACGGCTTGGGATATGCTCCTGCGTTGGGGACAGACGTCCGATGACCACATGAGGGGACCATGATACGCAGCGGCAATCCGGCACTGAAGGAATCCACCTTCCTCGACCTCGGCACAGGCAGCGTGGTGTCGCGCGACGGCGGCACGATGACGCTCAACGGTACCGTCAACAAGACCGGCATCCTGCTCCTGTTGACCGTGCTCACCGCGGCGTTCGCCTGGAGCCAGTCCGTCGTCACCGGCCCCGACGGCCAGCCGATGGTGGCGCCCGGCATCGCGATCTACGCACTGGGCGGCGCGATCGGCGGCCTCGTCCTGGCGCTTGTGACCACCTTCAAGAAAGAATGGTCCCCGGTCACCGCGCCGCTGTATGCGCTGGTGGAAGGCTTCTTCCTGGGCGCCATCTCGGCGATGTTCGAACTGCGCTTCCCGGGCATCGTGATGCAAGCGGTACTGCTGACGTTCGGCACGCTGGGCGCGCTGTTGGCCGCTTATCGCAGCGGCCTCATCAAAGCCACGGAAAACTTCAAGCTCGGCGTTGCCGCAGCGACCGGCGGCATCTTCCTGATCTATCTGGTGAGCTTCGTGCTCTCGTTCTTCGGCATCAAAGTGCCCTATATCCACGAATCCGGCCTGATCGGCATCGGTTTCAGTCTGTTCGTGGTGGTGATCGCAGCGCTGAACCTGGTGCTGGACTTCGACTTCATCGAATCGGGCGTGGAGGCCGGCGCGCCGAAGTACATGGAATGGTACGGCGCTTTCGGCCTGATGGTCACGCTGGTGTGGCTGTATGTCGAGTTCCTGCGCCTGCTGGCCAAGCTGCAGTCGCGCGACTGACGCTTGCGGCATGCAGAAAGAAAAAGGGCGCCCTCGGGCGCCCTTTTTTTATGCGCCGCCGACGGCGGCGGCCCTACCCCGGCGCGACGGCCAGACCATAAACAGTACGGTTACGCCAGCCAGCAGCCAGCAGTAGTGCACCTTGCCCATCAGCGCCAGCGGCGACAGGCTGGCCAGCGAGGCGGCCAACAGGATCTGCGCGCCGTAAGGCAGCAGGCTTTGCACGATGCAGACGAAGATATCGAGCACGCTGGCCGCGCGCGCGGGCGGGACGTCATGACGCTCGGCGATGTCGCGGGCCACGCCGCCGCTGATCAGGATGGCTACCGTATTGTTGGCGGTGAACACGTCCGTCAGCGAGGCCAGCGCGGCGATGCACCACTCGCCGGTGCGACGGCCGGTATTTCCGCGGGCGATGCGGGTGATCTGCCTCGCCAGCCAGTCCAGGCCCCCGCTCGCCTTCATCAGTGCGCCCAGACCGCCGATAAACAAGGCCAGCAGGGTGATTTCCACGACGCCCTCAAAACCGGCATAGATGTCGTCGGCGAAGTTGGGCAACGCGTAGTCAGTCGGTCCGAACCATAGGCCGAAGAGCCCCGCCACCACCAGCCCGATGGTCAGCACGACCAGCACGTCCAGCCCGGTGACGGCCAGGACCAAGACCAGCACGTAGGGCAGCACCAGCCAGGCGGAGGTCGGCTCGGCGGCCTCCACCGGCGAGGCGTCCCCCACAACGCCCAGCACCACGAGCGTCAGCAGGGCGGCGGGCAGCGCGATCTTCACGTTCTCGCGGAATTTCTCCCGCACCGTACAGCCCTGGGTGCGCGCCGCAGCGATCGCGGTATCCGAGATCACCGACAGGTTGTCGCCGAAGGTGGCGCCGCCCAGCACGGCGCCCACGACCAGCGCGCGGTCGATGCCGGCGGCATCGGACACGCCCAGCGCGATCGGCGTGACCGCCGCGATGGTGCCCATCGAGGTGCCTACCGCCAGCGAGAGGAAGCCCGCGACGAGGAACAGGCCCGGCAGGATCAGCGCCGGCGGCAACGCACCCACGCCCAACGCGACCACCGCGTCCACGGCCCCGATCTGCTTGGTGACCATGGCGAACGCGCCCGCCAGCAGGAAGATCAGGCACATCAGGATGATGTTGCTGTCGCCGATGCCCTGCAGCAGCGTGTCCATCGCCTTGATGCCGGCGCGATGCGCGATCCACAGGCCCAGCGCGATCGCTGGCAGGATCGCCACCGGCGCGTGAAGGCGGTAGAAGCCCATCGCATCGCCCTGTTCGGTGTAGTACAGCCCGGCACCGAAGAACAACGCGAGGAACAGCAGCAGCGGGGTCAGCGCCAGGGCGCTGGGACGGACGGACATGGCAGGGCCTTCTGCGTGGGGCCGCGGATTGTGCGTGCCGCCAGCGTAGCGTCCAACCCCATGGATGGGACATAGGCGAACAAAAACGGGACGCTGAGCGTCCCGTTCTCGTTCACCGCGTTGTCCGCAGGACTCAGACGCGGCTGGCGATCGCCTTGGCGAACGACATGGTGGTGCCCTCGCCGCCCAGGTCCGGGGTCAGCGAATCCTTGGCTTCCAGCGTGGCGATGATGGCCGCGCGCAGGCGCTCGGCCTTCTCCGGCTGGCCCAGGTGGTCCAGCATCTGGGCCGCGCCCAGCAGCAGTGCGCAGGGGTTGGCGACGCCCTTGCCGGCGATGTCCGGCGCCGAGCCGTGCACGGCCTCGAAGATCGCCGCGTCGACGCCGATGTTGGCGCCCGGCGCCAGACCCAGGCCGCCGACCAGACCGGCGCACAGGTCGGAGATGATGTCGCCGAACAGGTTGGTGGTGACGATGATGTCGAACTGCTCCGGACGCATCACCAGTTGCATGCAGGTGTTGTCCACGATCATCTCGTTGGTCTGGATGTCCGGATACTGCGCGGCCACTTCGCGGGCGACCTTCAGGAACAGGCCCGACGTCGTCTTCAGGATGTTGGCCTTGTGGACGATGGTGACCTTCTTGCGGCCGGTCTTGCGGGCCAGGTCATAGGCGTAGCGCACGATGCGCTCGGAACCCTTTCGGGTGATCTTCTGCGTCAGCAGCGCGGTCTCGCCGTCTTCGGAAATCGACTGGCCCTCACCGATGTACGCGCCTTCGGTGTTCTCGCGCACGGTGATCAGGTCCACGCCCGTCGGGAAGCGCGACTTGGTGTTCGGGAACGACTTCGCCGGGCGCACGTTCGCGTACAGGTCGAAATGGCGGCGCAGCGCCACGTTGATCGAGCTGAAGCCCTCGCCCACCGGCGTGGTCAGCGGGCTCTTCAGGGCTACGCCGTTCTTGCGGATGGAGTCCAGCGTGGCCTGCGGCAGCAGGTCGCCGTGCTTCTCCAGCGCGACCATGCCGGCATCGGCCTCTTCATAGGTCAGGCCGACCTTGAGGGCGTCGAGCACGTACAGGGTGGCGTCCATGATCTCCGGGCCAATACCGTCGCCGCGGATGACCGTAATCGTCTGGGTCATTGAATGGGGTTTCCGAACAGGGGCGCGCGTGCTGGCCGGAGCCGGAGCGGGCGCTATGGGGAAGGTCTGTGCCCGCCATTATGCCCGAGGGCCCCTCGGGGCCCCAAATCGACGATGGTCGGACACCCGGCGCACGGGCCGGGTGGAACGGCTCAACCGTGGTCGTGGGCCGCAGGGGCGGCAGCTTCGCCACCTTCCAGCTGGTCCAGGAAATCCACGGCACGGCGCAAGTGCGGAATGACGATCGAACCGCCCACCACCAGGCCCACCGAGAAGGTTTCGAAGAATTCCTCGCGGGTCACGCCGGCCTCCTTGCACTGGGCGACGTGGTAGCTGATGCAGTCGTCGCAGCGCAGGACCATCGAGGCGACCAGGCCCAGCAGCTCCTTGGTCTTCACGTCGAGCGCGCCTGCCTGGTAGGTCTGCGTGTCCAGGGCGAAGAAGCGGCGCACGACCTGGTTCGGTTCGTCCAGGATGCGCTTGTTCATGCGCTGCCGGAATTCGGTGAACGCCTTCACCCGATCCTGGCTGTCGTCGGCGGCGCTCATGCGGTCTCTCCCGCCAGCAGCGCGTCGAGCTTGCCCGCGCGGTGCAGCGCGATCATGTCGTCGTACCCGCCCACGTGGACGTCGCCGACGAAAATCTGCGGCACGCTGGTGCGCTTGGCCTTGGCGATCATCTTTTCGCGCTCGGCCGGGTCCAGGTCGATGCGCACTTCCGTCCAGGCCTGGCCCTTGCTCTTCAGGAAGTTCTTCGCGGCCACGCAGTACGGACAGATGGCCGTGCTGTAGAGGGTGATTTCCGGCGCGGTGGCGCCTTGCGGGGTGTCGCTCAAGGGAGTTCTCCGGAACGAAAAAGGACGTATGCGGTCCCAGCCAATATCGGGCCGACCGGGCCGGGTTCCAGCGGGCGACGTGGAACAGTGCGGACCGGTACTGGCCCGGTTAACCACGTATTCACTCGCCTGGATCGACGACCGGTCATCCTGATGACGGCGTCATTATCCGCCACGGAGCCTCCATTTGCGCCCATTGTTGCTCGCCACCGCCCTGACCCTCGCCCTCGCGGCCCCGCTGGCAGCTTCGCAGGACAGCCGCCTGCCGGACATCGGTTCCTCCGCCGGCGAGCTGCTCACCCCGGCGCGTCAAGCCCAGTACGGCGGCATGATGCTGCGCGAGCTGCGCAACTACGGCTACCTACTGGAAGACCCGCTGGTCACCGACTGGCTGCAGAGCGTCGGCAACCGCTTGGGCGCCGACAGCGACAACCCGCAGCAGGCTTACACCTTTTTCATGATGCGCGACCGGCAGATCAACGCCTTCGCCACCCTGGGCGGCTACATCGGCATGAACGCCGGTCTGGTGCTGACCGCCGACCGCGAGGACGAAGTGGCCGCGGTGCTGTCCCACGAGATCGCGCATGTCACCCAGCAGCACGTGCTGCGCGGCGTCGAACGGGCGCAGCGGGACCAGGTGCCGATCCTGCTGGGCATGCTGGGCGCCATCGTGCTGGCGCAGGCCGCCGGCGGCAGCTCCAGCGGCGATGCGTCGCAGGCGGCCATCGCCTCCGCGATGGGCCTGATGCAGCAGCGGCAGATCGACTACACCCGCTCCAACGAATCCGAGGCCGACCGGGTCGGCATCCGCACGCTCTCGCGCGCGGGCTACGACATCGACGCGATGGCCGGCTTTTTCGCCAAGCTGCAGCAGGCCACCCGGGTGGCGCGCGGCAGCGGGCGTGAAGCGATTCCCGACTACCTGCAGACCCACCCCGTCACCACCACTCGCATCAGCGAAGCGCGCCAGCGTGCCGATCAGCTGCGCGGCGACCAGGTCACCACGGTCACCGCCGTGCCCGGGGGCGAACGCGTGGAACGCTTCGACCGCCGGGGCATCACGCTGCCGGAAACCCGCAGCGCGAATCCGTTGCTGCCGGTCCCGGTCACCCTGCCGTCGCTCGCCTTCGGCCAGGGCGACACCGGGGACTTCGACTGGGCCCGCGAACGCCTGCGCGCGCTGAGCGCCGACACCCCGTCGGCCGCCGTGCGCGAGTACGAGACCCTGCGTCGCCAGACCGGCAAGCCCCTGGGCGGGCCGCAGCGCTACGGCCTGGCCATCGCCCACCTGCAGGGCGGCGACGTGCGCACGGCGCTGGCCGAACTGCGCCGGCTGGAGAACGACTACCCGGACAGCCTGTGGGTTTCCCTGACCCTGGGCGAAGCCGAATCCCGGACCGGCGACACCGCCGCGGCGAACCGGCGCTTCGACGCCCTGGTCCAGCGCATGCCGCAAAACCGCCCCGTGGCCCTGACCTACGCCAAGGTGCTGAACGAACAGGGCGGTGCCGAGGCCGGCCGCCGCGCCCAGGCCGTGTTGCGCCCGCTGATGGCGCGGGCAGGCGACGACCCGGTCTTCCAGCAACAATTTGCCCGCGCCAACGAACTGGCCGGCGACACCGCCCGGGCGGGCGAGGCCTATGCCGAAGCCGCCTACCTCAACGGGCGCCCCGAACAGGCCCTGATCCAGTTGCAGAATCTCAAGAAGCAAAGCGACCTGGACTATTACGCCCGGGCGCGGGTCGATGCCCGGATCGCTGCAATTACCCCCGAGGTGCTCGAACTGCGCCGTCAGGGCATCCGGGACCCCGACGTGGAGCGTCGCTGACCCCTCCGGATGGGCCGTGTGACAGCCCCGTGGCCCGTCATGTAATCGTCATAAAATTGTCGTCTACTGGCGCAGCCCCCCCACGCCACCGGACGCCGCGTGCAGAAGCACATCCTGATCGTCGACGACGAACCCGCCATCCGCGACATGGTGGCGTTCGCCCTGCGCAAGGGCGAGTACGAGCCCATCCATGCCGGCGACGCCCGCGAGGCCCAGAATGCCATCGCCGACCGTGTCCCCGACTTGATCCTGCTGGACTGGATGCTGCCCGGCACCAGCGGCCTGGAGCTGGCCCGGCGCTGGCGCAAGGACGCCATGACCCGCGATGTGCCGATCATCATGCTGACCGCCCGCGGCGAGGAGAACGATCGCGTGGGCGGGCTTGAGGCCGGCGTGGATGACTACGTCGTCAAGCCGTTCTCGGCGCGGGAACTGCTGGCCCGCATCCGTGCCGTGATGCGCCGCTCCCGCGACGACGACGAGGATGGCAGCGTGGCCGTAGGCAGCCTGCGCATCGACGGTGCCGCGCACCGGGTGTTCGCCGGCGACACGCCGGTACCGATCGGCCCGACCGAATACCGCCTGCTCCATTTCTTCATGACCCACCCCGAACGCGTCTACTCGCGCACGCAGCTGCTGGACCACGTCTGGGGCGGCAGCGTCTATGTGGAGGAGCGCACCGTGGATGTCCACATCCGGCGCCTGCGCAAGACGCTGGAACCGCACGGCCTGGAAAACATGGTGCAGACGGTGCGCGGCTCGGGCTACCGCTTCTCGGCGGCGATGTAGGCGATCGACGGCCCGCGCCGCGCGTCGCTGTCATACATATCTGCCTACAATCGATCCATGCCCCACCACATCCGTTCCGCGTGGTTCAAGACGCTCGGCCAGCTGGCCGGCATCCTGGCGCTGGCCGTGGTCGTCGGCCTGCTGCTGGGCCAAGTATGGCCGGTGGTCACCCTGGCCGCGCTGGGCGTGGTGGCCTGGCATTACTGGCGACTGCGCAAGGTGCTGCTCCGGCTGACCGCGCGGCAACGGCTTGAACCGGCCCAGGGCCAGGGCGTGTGGAACGAACTCGACCGCCTGCTGTTCCGCGGCCAGGCCGAGATGCGCACCCGCAAGCGCCGGCTGCTCGACATGCTGCGCGCCTACCGCGCCGCGGCCGCGGCCCTGCCCGACGCCGTCGTCGTGGTCGAGCGCAACAGCCAGCGCGTGCAGTGGTTCAACAAGGCCGCCGGCAGCCTGCTCGGCCTGCAGTACCCGGCGGATATCGGCGCGCCGGTCGGCGACCGCCTGCAACCCCTGCCGATGTCGCACTGGCTGGCCGCCGGCCGCAACGCCGAGCCGATGCTCGATGCCGCCTCGCCGGTGGACCCGGACCTGCGCCTCAACCTGCGCCTGATCCCCTATTCCGACCAGTACTGGCTGCTGGTCGCGCGCGACGTCAGCAAGATGCTGCGCCTGGAGCAGATGCGCCGCGATTTCGTCGCCAACGTGTCGCACGAACTGCGTACTCCGTTGACCGTCGTGCACGGCTACCTCGACATGCTGGAGCCAACCGAGTACCCGGACTGGGCGCCGATGCTCAGCGAAATGCAGAAGCAGTCCCAGCGCATGACCCAGCTGGTCGAAGACCTGCTGACGCTCTCGCGCCTGGAAGCGCAGGAGAGCCTGCCCGACGAGAACGTCGCGATGGCGCCGATGCTCGCCACGCTGCGCCGCGAAGCCGAAGCACTGAGCCAGCGCCGGCACACCATCGTCGTGCAGGACGACGCCGGCGTGGACCTGGCCGGCTCCAACAAGGAACTGCACAGCGCGTTTTCCAACCTGGTCAGCAACGCGGTGCGCTACACCCCGGTCGGCGGCACCATCACGGTCCGCTTCGCACGCGAAGGCGAGGGCGCCGTGCTCAGCGTGCGCGACACCGGCTACGGCATCCCGTCCTCGCACCTGCCCCGCATCACCGAGCGCTTCTATCGCGTGTCGACCAGCCGCTCGCGCGAAAGCGGCGGCACGGGCCTTGGCCTGTCCATCGTCAAGCACGTGCTCAACCTGCACCAGGCCCGGCTCGAGATCGAAAGCGAAGTCGGCCACGGCAGCACATTCTCCGTGCACTTCGGCGCCGATCGCGTGGAACCGCGCCTCGACGCCCCCACCCCCGCCCTGACGGACCAGACCGCATGAACGCCGCCCTCGACACGACGCCCGCCGCCCCGACCGGTGAAGACGTGCTGCGCGATCCCGCGCTCTACCTCAATCGCGAACTGTCGCAACTGGACTTCAACTTCCGCGTGCTGGCGCAGGCGCAGGACCCGTCGGTGCCGCTGCTGGAGCGCCTGCGCTTCCTGTGCATCTCCTGCACCAATCTGGACGAGTTCTTCGAGATCCGCGCCGCCACCGTCCGCCACGCGCAGGACTTCGGCCTGCCACCCGGCGCCGACGGCATGAGCCCGGCCACCGTGCTCAACAAGATCCACGACCGCGCCGCCGAACTGGTCGACGCGCAATACAAGTGCTGGAACCAAGTCCTGCGCCCCAGCCTGGCCGAAGCGGGCGTGCGCGTGTTCGGCCGCGACAGCTGGAACGCGCGGCAGACGCGCTGGCTGCGCGCCTACTTCCGCAACGAGATCATGCCGGTGCTGTCGCCGCTGGGCCTGGACCCGGCGCATCCGTTTCCGAAGATCCTCAACAAGTCGTTGAACATCGTCGTCGTGCTGAAGGGCAAGGATGCGTTCGGCCGCGCCGGCCACCTGGCCATCGTGCGCGCGCCGCGCTCGCTGCCGCGGATCATCCATCTGCCGCAGCGCGTGTCCGGCGGCGAGCACGATTTCGTCCTGCTGTCCTCGGTGCTGTCGGTGTTCGTCGACGAGTTGTTCCCGGGCATGGAGGTCAAGGGCTCCTACCAGTTCCGCGTGACCCGCAACTCCGAGGTCGTGGTTGACGAGGAGGAAGTGGAGAACCTCGCGCTGGCGCTGCGCGACGAGTTGGTCGGCCGTGGCTACCGCCCCGCCGTGCGGCTGGAGATCGCGCACGACTGCCCCAAGCCCATCGTGCGCACGCTGCTGCAGAACTTCGCCCTGCCCGACAACGCGGTCTACCCGATCAACGGGCCGGTTAATCTCAATCGCGTCATCCAGGTCTACGACCTGGTGCAGCGCCCGGAGCTGAAATACCCCGCCTTCACCCCGCGCACCTTGCGCGACAGCGATGCGATCTTCGAAAAGGTGGCCGACGGCGATGTGCTGCTGCACCACCCCTTCGACTCGTTCGCCTCGGTGCACGAACTGATCAAGCAGGCGGCCGTCGATCCCGAGGTGCTGGCGATCAAGCAGACCCTGTACCGCACCGGCAAGGATTCGGCCATCGTCGATGCACTGGTCCAGGCCGCGCGCAACGGCAAGGACGTCACCGTGGTGGTCGAGCTGCGCGCGCGCTTCGACGAGGACGCCAACCTCGGCGTCGCCGACCGCCTGCAGGAAGCCGGCGCGCAGGTCGTGTACGGCGTGGTGGGCTACAAGACCCACGCCAAGATGCTGCTCATCGTCCGCCGCGAGGGGCGCAAGCTGCGCCGCTACGTGCACCTGGGCACCGGCAACTACCACAGCGGCACGGCGCGCGCGTACACCGACATCGGCCTGATCACGGCCGACCCGGACGTCGGCAACGACGTGCACCTGCTGTTCCAGCAGCTGTCCGGCCTGGCGCCGACCACCAAGCTCAAGCGCCTGTTGCAATCGCCCTTCACCCTGCACCCCGGCCTGATCAAGAAGATCGAACGCGAGGCCAAGCTGGCCAGGGCCGGCAAGCCCGCGCGCATCATCGCCAAGATCAACGCGATCAACGAGCCGCGCATCATCCGCGCGCTCTACGCCGCCTCGCAGGCCGGCGTGCAGATCGACCTGATCGTGCGTGGTGCCTGCGCGCTGCGCCCTGGCGTGCCCGGGATTTCCGACAACATCCGCGTGCGCTCCATCGTCGGGCGCTTCCTGGAACACAGCCGCATCTACTGGTTCGGCAACGACGGTTCGGCGGAACTGTACTGCGCCTCCGCCGACTGGCTGGAACGCAATCTGCTGCACCGCGTGGAGACCTGCTTCCCCCTGCTCGACAAGGACATCGCCGCGCGCGTGTTCAAGGACGGGCTGCAGAACTACCTGGACGACAACTGCAACGCCTGGGAACTGCAGGCCGATGGCAGCTACCTGAAGTTGACCCCCGGCGACGACGCGCCGCACTCGGCGCAGGGCACACTGTTGGCGAAAGTGTAAGAAGCCAGCGGCGCCGCCACCGGCTAAACTGCGCGCATGGTGCCCTTCTCATCCCCCACCTCCCCGCCGTTGCAGGACGGGGACATGCTGGCCGCCATCGACCTGGGTTCGAACAGCTTCCACATGGTGGTCGCGCGTTCCGTCCTGGGCCAGTTGCGCGTCGTGGACCGCCTGCGCGAGACCGTGCGCATGGCCGATGGCCTCGACGGCAAGGGCGGCCTCTCCGCCGCCGCCCGCCAACGCGCACTCGACTGCCTCTCGCGCTTCGGCCAGCGCATCCGCGACATCCCGTCCACGCGCGTGCGCGCGCTGGCCACCAACACGGTGCGCCAGCTGCGCGAGCCGCTCGATTTCCTGGTCCCGGCCGAAGCCGCGCTGGGCAAGCCGATCGAAGTGGTCTCGGGCCGCGAAGAGGCGCGCCTGATCTATCTGGGCGTCGCCCATGCGCAGCCGCCCAAGCCCAACCAGCGACGGCTGGTGATCGACATCGGCGGCGGCTCGACCGAGTTCATCATCGGCCGCGGCTTCGAGACGCTGGAACGCGAAAGCCTGCAGGCCGGCTGCATCGCCAGCACGCGCCGTTTCTTCCCCGGCGGCAAGCTCTCGCGCAAGCGCTGGAAGGAAGCGCTCACCGAGATCGGCGCCGAGTTCCAGCAGTTCGCCGGCCTTTACCGCAGCCTGGGCTGGCAGGAAGCCATCGGCTCCTCCGGCACCAACAAGGCCATCGGCGAGATCTGCGCGGCGATGAAGCTCACCAAGGGCGCCGTAACCGCCGAGGCGCTGCCGCAGGTACGCGACAAGTTGCTGCAGGCTGACCGCATCGAGGACATCGACCTGCCCGGGCTGTCCAACGACCGCCGGCCGATCATCGCCGGTGGCGTGCTGGTGCTGGAGGCCGCGTTCGAAGCGCTGGGCCTGCAGCGCCTGATGGTCAGCAAGGCGGCGATGCGCGAAGGCATCCTGTTCGACATGCTCGGCCGCGGCGGCGACAACGACCCACGCGACCTGTCCACCGCCGCGCTGATGCAGCGCTACGGCATTGACGAGTTCCAGGCCGCGCGCGTGGAAGCCACCGCGATGCGCCTGTTCGAACAGGTCGAACAGAGCTGGGGCCTGGACGACGACGATGCACGCATGCTCGGCTGGGCCGCGCGCCTGCACGAGATCGGCCTGGTCATCGCGCACAGCCAGTATCACGTGCACGGTGCCTACCTGCTGGAGCACTCGGACATCGCTGGTTTCTCCCGACAGGAACAGCAGGTGCTCTCGGCGCTCGTGCGCACGCATCGCCGCAACGTCCCAAAGAACGCCTTCGACGCCCTGCCCGACCGCCTGCTGCTGAGCGCCAAGCGCAAGGCCGCGCTGCTACGGCTGGCCGTCCTGCTGCACCGCTCGCACGACAACGAAGCGATCCCCCGGCTGGACCTGACCGCCCAGGGCGAGCGCCTGGACCTGGTGGTCAGCAAGAAATGGATCGATGCCCGCCCGCTGCTGCGCTCGGACCTGCTGGGCGAGCCCGAGGACATGCAGGGCCTGGGCGTGGCGTTCAAGCCGTTCGTGGCCTGAGTCGGGCCGGCCCTCCACCTCCACTTCTGTGACTTGAAGGTACACTCGGGGCTGCCGAGAGGTCTGCGGCGTGGCCCGTCGCCCGTTGCTCCCACGCCATCCTCCCCGTCCGCCCCTGCGGCGGGAGCAGGCCCGACGGCTGTTGTACTTCGTCGTATGCCTGTCTTCAGGAGGAAGCCGTGATCGATCGAAGAACCCATGAGGACCTGCTGTCCGACGCCTGGCTCGAAGGCGGTCCCGGTGCCGCCGCGATCGGCCGCAACGTGGATCGCATGCTGGATGCGGTGCGCCGCCACCTCGACATGGACGTGGCGTTCGTCTCCGAGTTCAACGGCCGCGACCGCATCTTCCGCCACGTGGCGAGCCGGCTGGACCCGGCCCCGATCCGTCCCGGCGATTCCAGCCCGCTCGAAGAGGGCTACTGCATGCGGGTGGTCGAAGGGCAGATTCCGCAGCTGATCCCCGATACGGCGGCCGTGCCGCTGCTCGCCCATATTCCCGAAACCGCGTTGCTGCCCATCGGCGCCCACCTCAGCGTGCCCATCCAGCTGCGCGATGGCCGTGTGTACGGCACCTTCTGCTGCTTCAGCCTGGCCTCTAATCTGTCGCTCGGCCAGCGCGACCTGCAGATGATGCGCGCCTTCGCCGACCTGCTGGCGTACCAGATCGACGGCGACCTGGACGCCGTGCACGCTCATGAAGAGAAAGTGGCGCGCGTTACCGCCGTACTGGAGCTCGGCCAACCCCACGTGGTGTACCAGCCGATCTTCCGCAGCAGCGAGCGTCGCATCGTCGGCGTGGAATGCCTCTCGCGCTTCAAGCTGGAACCGCAGCGCACGCCGGACGTGTGGTTCGCCGAAGCGCGCGAGATCGGCCTGGGCGTGCGTCTGGAGCTCAATGCCATCCTCTCGGCGCTGGATGGCCTGCGCGGCCTTCCGGGCGATTTCTACGTGGCCCTCAACGTGTCGCCACAGACGATCATCAGCGGGGGCATCGACGGTTACATCGACGATCTCGACCCGCACCGGGTCGTGCTGGAAATCACCGAGCACTCGCTGGTGGACGACTACGGCCTGCTCAACAAGCACCTTGCGCCCTTGCGCGAGGCCGGCGTGCGCGTGGCCGTCGATGACGCCGGCGCGGGCTACGCCAGCATGCGCCACGTGCTGGCGATCCACCCGGACATCATCAAACTGGACCTCAGCCTGACCCGCGACATCGATACCGACTCGCCACGCCGCGCCCTGGCCGCCGCCCTCATCGAGTTCGCGCGCCAGACCCAGTCGCACGTCGTCGCCGAAGGGGTGGAGACCGCCACGGAACTCGCGGCGTTGCAGGCGCTGGGCGTGGACGACGTGCAGGGTTACCACCTGGCACGGCCGCTGGAAGTGGAGATGCTGGCGCAGATGCTGGCCGCCGAACGAACGCGCAACTGATCCGGCGCGACGCTCTGGCATGATGCCGTTCCCGTCCTCCCTGCTTCCTCCATGAAGACCTATCCCCTCGCCGATGGCTTGGCCACGTCTCGCATCGGCTACGGCTGCATGCACCTGAGCCGTGCCTGGGATGCCTCGCCGGTCACTGCGGACGAGCGCCGCAACGCGCAACGGCTGGTGGAAACCGCGCTGGCCCACGGCATCACCCTGTTCGACCATGCGGACATCTATGCGCGCGGCAAGTCCGAGCGGGTGTTCGGCGATGTGCTGCGGGGCTCGCCAAGCCTGCGCGCGCGGATGGTCCTGCAATCGAAGTGCGGCATCCGTTTCGCCGATGATCCGCCGGGCACCCCGCAGCGCTACGACTTCAGCCATGACCACCTCGTGGCGTCGGTCGATGGCAGTCTGGCGCGGCTGGGCGTGGAGTATCTGGATGTCCTGCTGCTGCACCGCCCCGATGCGCTGGTAGAGCCGGAAGAAGTCGCGCGGGCCTTCGATGCCTTGCACGCCAGCGGCAAGGTGCGGCACTTCGGCGTCAGCAATCACACGCCCTGCCAGATCGAGCTGCTGCGCCGCCATGTGCGACAGCCGCTGGTGGCCAACCAGGTGGAAATCAGCCTGTTGCACCTGCCGCTGATCGACGAAGGCGTGGTCGCGAACACCACTGGACATGCCTATGCCTCCGCCGCTGGCACGCTGGACTATTGCCGTCTGCACGACATCTGCGTGCAGGCCTGGTCGCCCCTGGCCAGCGGCAAGCTCGCCAGCACGTCCGAGTTCTCCGACCCGGTGATCCGCGAGACCGCGACCCTGCTTCGCCAACTGGCCGATGCGAAGGGCGTAGCACCCGAAGCGATCCAACTCGCCTGGCTGCTGCGTCATCCCGCGGGCATCCAACCCATCGTCGGCACCACCGACGCCGTCCGTCTGGTGGCCTGCGCCGCAGCGGACGACGTGCCGCTGTCGCGCGAGGAGTGGTATGCGTTGTTTACGGCGGCGCGGGGCGGACGGGTGCCGTAACGGGATGCCTTACGCGTGTCATGCCTAGTGTCCGATCGGATACTGATCTCATTGAATGGAGAATCATCTTGATGCGACTCACCAACGGATGGATGTCACTGATCCTCATTATGCTGCTGGCGTTGTCTCCTGCCACGGCTTTGGCCGGGCTTCCGTTCGAGGCAACGCTGGAGGAAATGGCGGTAGGTGCCGACCATATCTTCGTCGGCCGCGTCACCGGCGTTGACATGATCGATGGCGAGGGGAAGCAGATCACCAACCCCAAGGCACGAACCGGACCCGGATTGCGAAACCAGATCAGGCTTCGGATCACCGTTGACGAAGTCCTGCTGACAAACGCCTCCCACGTACCATCGCACGTGTATGTGCCATTGGCCTCCCACCTCCATTATTCGTTGGGTCAGATCCAGGGCGCGCATGCCACTCCCTCCGAACCGCGCCTAATCCTGTTGCAAGGCCCACGCTTCGAAGGCATCAAGCCGGGGGTCTTCATGCGTCCGCTTGAGGAACGACAGGAGGCCCTCCGCCTGCGCGACGCGGCGCGCTTGCACTCCCTGGCCCCGTAGACTTCTCTCCTGTTAGCCAAACCGCGCCTTTCGAACAAGGGGAATGCATGGGCACCTGGGGTATCGGCTCGTTCGAGAACGACGACGCGGCGGATTTCATGATCGACGCACTCGAGAGCGGCGACCTGTCGCTGCTCGGTGAGGTGTTCGACAACGTGCTGACGTCGACCGAGTATGTAGAAGCGTCCGATGCGACCGTGGCCATTGCCGCGGCGGAGATCGTGGCGGCTGCGCTCGGGCGCCCCACGCCTGCCGCGCAGCAGGAAGAAGGGTTGACGGAGTGGCTTGCCCGCATCCGCCCCACCCTCGATGCCGACCTCGCCACCCGGGCGCGGACGGCGCTGACCCGCATCCTGGCCGACAACTCCGAACTTCGGGAACTGTGGGAAGAGACCGACGAGTTCCAGGACTGGCAGGCCGTCGTCACCGAACTCCTTAGCCACCTCGACCCCTGACCCACCGCGTAGCAACCTTCTCCGCACGACGCCTCTTCTGGACGCCCGATGACCGATCCCTACAATTCGTCCTCCGCCTACGCGCCTTCGCCTGCCACCGGCACGCACCTCAGCGACGCCATGGTGACCACCGCCATGGACCTGCCCGGCTACCGCATCCGCCGCAACCTCGGCATGGTGCGCGGCATCACCGTGCGCTCCCGTTCGATCGTGGGCAACTTCCTGGGAGGCTTGCAGTCGCTGTTCGGCGGCAACATCACCATCTATACCGAGCTGTGCGAACAGGCCCGCGACGAAACCTACCGCGACATGCTGCAGCACGCCCGGCAACTGGGCGCCAATGCGATCGTCGCCGTGCGCTACGACGCCACCGACGTGATGGCCGGCCTTACCGAGGTGCTGTGTTATGGCACGGCAGTGGTGGTCGAACCGCAGGATTTCTAGACCCGATGAAGCCGTCGAAAAACAAACGCCCCTGGCTGCGCCGGCTCGTGCTGCTCGCCCTGGTGCTGGCGGTGTATCCCGCCTTCGTGCTGACGTATACCTGGTCCCACGTCCTGCAGAGCCCGCTGCCCGGC
This sequence comes from Pseudoxanthomonas sp. G3, assembly GCF_057654715.1. Taxonomy (NCBI): domain Bacteria; kingdom Pseudomonadati; phylum Pseudomonadota; class Gammaproteobacteria; order Lysobacterales; family Lysobacteraceae; genus Pseudoxanthomonas; species Pseudoxanthomonas sp. G3. The sequence goes on along the minus strand of NZ_CM172805.1, from coordinate 1,478,971 downwards.
GGCCGGCACGGTCCGCTGGATGCCTACCGGCACACGCTCGCCAGTGCGGTCGTGGCCTATACGCTGGACGCGCGTGCCATCAATCTGGTCAACGGCGTGATGGAACGGCGCGGCAAGCGCGCCAATGCCATGGACATCCACAACAACCTCTTGGGCGCCGGCATCGGCTCTCGCGCCGCCCGCTTCTCGGACATCGAACCGGCCGTGGCGCGCAGCGTGGCGGCCGGCCAGGTCGATGCCGCATCGCCCGACCAGACCACCTGGTTGCCGCAGGACGACTGGAAGGAAGGGTTCGCCTGGTAGCGCGGTCCGCATCGAGCGCCATGGGACTCGTTGTAGATACGGGAGAGTGTCGGCACCGACCGGGCGTCACATACGCGCAAGGCATGCGGGCCATGCGCGTCGCACCCGGGCACATCGCGTCCGACGCGCGTCGCATCCCTCTATAGGCGTCGAGAACGGGAAACCCCGCGCCCCACATGGGGCGCCGGATAGCGCGTCAATGGGATGTCATGGCCTCCCGCTCCCGACGCGGATCCGGCGATCTTCATCCTCACCTGCGATCGGACCTCAGACCCCCACTGTCGGGTCGCGCCACACACGTCACGGCATGGCACGCCATGGAACGGGTATTGAAGGACCACACCTATTGGTCTCTTCGTGGATACCGAATGGCCTCATTCGCGTCCTTTCCGGCATCGCGCGCGTTGCTTGGCCGTATCGGCTGCCATGGGCGAAGTACTGGCCGGCGATGCTCCGGATCATGGCTGTCGATACCGGTGCATGTCTCGCTTGATACCTATTGGTATCAATGGACACACATGGCACGTCACCGTCCATATGCGGCCGTGTGGCGCGCCTTATGCGAGCGTATGGGCGGCCATGCGAAGTGGTATCAAAGCCCATGCGACGGCATAGGTCCCGAGACACGTATAGGCTCGGCTATAGTCGCCCACAGTCACGGCCGGCCCCACGCCGACGGGCAGTCCCTCGCGTTCCTTGCCGGAGGTTGTCATGAAGCGTGTGTTCCGTTTGATCCTGGCCGTCATCGCCGGGCTGTTCGTCGGCAGCCTCGTCAACATGGCGCTGGTCATGCTCAGCGGCCATGTGATCCCGCCCCCTGCTGGCGTGGACACCACCACCCCCGAAGGCCTGAAAGCAGCGATGCCGCTGTTCGCGCCGAAGCACTTCCTGTTCCCGTTCCTGGCCCATGCGATCGGCACGCTCGTCGGCGCGTTCGTCGCCACGCTGGCGACACCCGGGCGGACCCGCGGCCCGGCCTGGGTGGTGGGCGCCCTGTTCCTGACCGGCGGCATCGCCGCGGTTGCGATGCTGCCCTCGCCGCTGTGGTTCGCCGTGGTCGACCTGGTGCTCGGCTACCTGCCGATGGCGTGGCTGGGGCATCGGTTGGCACGGGGCACGCGGCCCGCATGAAGGCACGCGGTCCAACCGCGGGGCACTTCAGATGAAACTGGACGACGTCCGCACGCATGCGCTGTCGCTGGAAGCGGTGACCGAGGCGCCGCACCACACGTATTCTTCGTTCCGTGTGCGCGACAAGATCTTCGTGACCGTCCCGCCGGAGGAAACACACGTACATGTGTTTCTCGGCGAGGAAGACCGCGAGCAGGCCTTGGCGATGTATCCCGCGTTCGTCGAGAAGCTGTTCTGGGGCAGCAAGGTGCTGGGCCTGCGGATCGCGTTGGCGAAGGCCACACCCAGCGTCGTCAGGGCGCTGGTGACCAAGGCCTACAAGGCCCGCGTGCGCAAGGATGCGGGACCGCCCCGCACGCGCCGGACGCGCTGACACCGAAGGGCTGTACGATCGCGCCATGGAAACGCTCATCCTTATCGGCGCACTGGCCGCCCTCGCTACGCTCGGGTGGCGGATGTATCAGCATTACCTGCGCAGGTATCGCATCTGGACCCTGGGCCACCGCTATGCGCTGCCGGTCGGGGAGACGCACACCTTCAGCTTCTCCGCGCGGTTCCTCGAGCATGCGATGGCCATCGACTGCCGCGCACGCGTGAACTATCCGGGCCTGGCCGGCAAGATCGAGGGCAGCAAGAACAACGAATTCTGGGTGGTCACCTGGGAGATCTCCATGCCGGCGAGGCGGAAGGCCTTCGACGACATCCTGCATCGGCTGCACACGTCGATCGACGAGGTTGGTTCGAACACGAACACGATCATCTGCACGTCCAGCCTGCCGGGCAGTGGCACCGGCTTCGTTCTTTACACGACGTGACCTCGGTGATGGCGCACACCCACGAAGCGCAGCTGCTGTCCTACTTCTCCAGACCCACGGACCTGGCCGACGGCCTGCGTGCGTGGCCCGCGTTTCGTGGCGGGACCGGCTACGCGGTGGATCTGTGTGAGGGAGCGGACTGGGTACGTGTGCGCAAGTTGGTCGATGAGGACGAGGACACGGCTTACGTGGTGCTCATCGGTGGTGGCGATGCCGGGCTCTTCGAGCGCGTGCTGCAGGCGGTGGCCCATGCGCTTTCGCATGACAGCGACTATGTCGGCGTCAAGCGCGCCTTGTCCCCACACGTGAGGACCCGCTGGTTGGCGCATCTGCTTGCCGACGAGACCCCCGCCACCTGAACGGTCCCCGCGCCCAGAACGGGCCCAGCGCACACCGTCATCCCACGGTCACCGATCCGACACATCCGCTACATCTCTCGCCCCCAGCATGCGCAAAACGTGGAGCTGCGCATGCGCTTTGCCATCGTCACCGAGACGTACCCGCCGGAAGTCAACGGCGTCGCCCTCACCGTGCAGGGGCTGGAAACCGGCCTGCGCCAGCGGGGGCACGCGGTGTCGCTGGTGCGCCCGCGGCAGACGACCGAGACCGTGGCGCCGGACGATACGCTGCTGGTACGCGGCGCCCGCCTGCCGCGCTACCCCGGCCTGAAATTCGGTCTTCCGGCCACCCGGCGCCTGCTGGCGCAGTGGAAAAATTCCCCGCCGGACGCGATCTACGTGGCCACGGAAGGCCCCTTGGGGTGGTCGGCCGTGCGCGCCGCGCGCCGCCTGGGCATCCCGGTGGCCACCGGCTTCCACACACGCTTCGACGAATACATGCGCGACTATGGCGCGCGCTTCCTCGAACACACCGCGCTGCGCTGGATGCGCCGTTTCCACAATGGCGCGCAGGCCACGCTGGTGCCCACGCGCGAGCTGGCCGATTTCCTGCAGGCGCAGGGCTTTCAGCACGTCGTGCGGCTGGCGCGTGCCGTCGACGCACAGCACTTCAGCCCGGCACGCCGCGACGACACGCTGCGCGCGCAATGGGGTCTGCAGCCGGACGATGTGGCGGTGATCTACGTGGGTCGGATCGCGGCGGAGAAGAACCTGGACCTGTCGATCCGGGCCTTCGAGGCCATCCGGCAACAGCACCCGACCGCGAAGTTCGTCTGGGTGGGCGACGGCCCGCTCCGCGAACCGGTGGCGCAGGCGCATCCGGACTTCATCTTCTGCGGTATCCAGCGCGGCGAAGCGCTGGCGCGCCACTTCGCCAGCGGCGACTTGTTCCTGTTCTCCAGCCACAGCGAAACCTTCGGTAACGTCACCCTGGAAGCGATGGCCAGCGGCGTGCCGACGGTGGCCTTCAACTACGGCGCCGCGCGCGAGCATCTGATCGATGGCGTGCACGGCGCGGCGGTGGACGACGACGAGGCGTTCCTGGCCTCCGCCCTGCGCCTGGCGGCGGACCCGTCGCGGCGCCGTGCGATGGGCGCCGCGGCCGCCACGGCGATGCGCGCCCTGCGCCCCGAACAGGTCGCCGCCGATTTCGATGCCCTGCTGACCGATCTCGCCCTGACCCGGAGAAGCCACCATGCGTCCGCTGTTGCCGCGTAATGCCTTCATGGGCCGGGACACCGGCTGGTGCCTGCGCGCCAATCGCTGGGGCGAGTGGACCGGCGTGCGCCGTTTCTTCGCCGTCGTCAGCCGCCTGGGCGACGGCGTGTTCTGGTACGTGCTGATGGCCGCGCTGATCGTCGCCGACGGCCTGGACGGCCTGGCGGCCTCCGCCCACCTGGCCGGGACGGGCGTGATCGCGCTGACGCTGTACAAGCTGCTCAAGCGCTGGACGCGGCGTCCGCGCCCGTTCGCCTCCGACGTGCGCATCCGTGCGTGGATCGCACCGCTGGACGAATTCAGCTTCCCGTCCGGGCACACGCTGCACGCGGTCGCGTTCACGCTGGTCGCGCTGGCGCACTACCCCGTGCTGGCGCCGCTGCTGATCCCGTTCGCCGGCTGCGTGGCGGCCTCGCGCGTGGTGCTCGGCCTGCATTACCCCAGCGATGTGCTGGCGGCGACCGTGATCGGGTCGGCGCTGGCCGGACTGTCGATCTGGCTGGTGCCCGGCGTCAGCCTGCTGGGCTGATCGGAACGCGTCAGCGCTTGTCCAGTCGGGCGCGCGTGATCGCGGGTTTCAGCTGGCCCGCCCAGTCCCGGTCGTTCGCCACCTGCGCGTCGTCGCGGCTGCGCTCCAGCGCGTCGAAGTCGAGATCGGCGAAGGCCCAGACCTGGTCTCCCGAGGTCTGCACCACCACGCCGTCCGCAGGCAGGCCCCGATCCATCGGCGCGAAGATCGCGGCCTCGCCGGTGTTGATGTCCAGCGCCGGACTCCAAGCCGCTTCGCCCGCCGTCACCGACTGCGCCACGAACACGCGGTTCTCCAACGCGCGCGCCAGGCACCCCACGCGCACGCGGGTGGCGCCGGCCTCGGTGTCGGTGCAGCTGGGCACCAGCAGCAGGCGCGCACCGGCTTCGGCCTGCGCACGCACGGGCAAAGGGAATTCGCTGTCGTAGCAGACGGCCACACCGGCGCGCACGCCGTCCACGTCGAATACGGTCAGCGCGTCGCCGCCGTCGATGACGCCCAGGCCTTTCTCGAACCCGGTGAGTTGCAGCTTGTCCTGCCAGAGGTGCGCACCGTGCGGGGTGAACACATCGCAGCGGTTGCGGTAGCGACCGTTCGCCTTCGCCAGCAGGAAGGTGCCGGCGACGATGTGCAGGTCCAGCGTCTTCGCCAGGTCCGCGTACAGCGCCAACCATGCATCGCGGTATGACTGGATCGCGGCGAGCGAGGCATGCAGGTCTGCCTGCGTGGCGGCATCGAACGTAGCGGCCAGTTCCAGCGACAAGTACTCCGGCAATACGGCGATGTGTGCGCCCTGCGCGGCCGCATCGCCCAGCACGGCCGCCTGGCGTTGCGCGAACGCAGTGAAATCCGCCGGCGCCTGGATCGGATATTTGGCGACGGCGACTTTCATCGGGCAGTCTCCAGCGGGCGCAGCCAGAACGTCAGCGTGTGATCGGTCTCGCCCTGCCCGATTTCGTCCCAGCGCAAGCGCATCGTCATGCCGGGGCGCCGCTCGTAGCCGCGCTTGCCCCAGAACACCTCGTTGCCGCGATGGTTGGCCGGCCTGCGCGAATCATTGTCATCACGATCCACCGCGCAGAACGCGGTCCAGGCGAACCTACCCAGCGCGCGTGCATGCGCCTCGCGATGATCGAAGAAGGCATGGCCGATGCCGCGACCGCGATACCCCGGCAGCAGCACGGATTCGCCGAAATAGAACACGTCTTCCGGATCGAAGGCGCTGTCGAGGAAAGGTTGGCGGAAAGCTTCGGTGTCATCGACCAACGGCAGGCCGGTGGATGCGCCCACGACCTGCGCGTTCTCCATGGCCAGCACGAACAGGCTTTCCGACGAGGCCGCATACGCCGCCAGGTAGTCGCGCTCGTAGGCGAGGTCGCCTTCATAGAGGTAAGGCCAGTCGCGGAACACCGCTACGCGCAGGCGCGCGACGTCGTCCAGCCAGGGCGTGATCTCCGGCCCGCGAAAAAGGCCGATGGTGTGCGCAGAGGTCATCCCTGAACTCTAGCGCACGCCATCGGCCGGGGCGAGACAGCCCGGGGACGTTCAATCCCACCAGCTGTAGACGACGAGGCGTTCGCTCGGCAGCACCACCAGCCAGGTGCCGCCGCGGGTATCACGGGTGAAGTACGCACCTTCCTGCCAGGCGGAGGAGAGCCTGCGGCGCATGCCGGGACCGACGTCCACGTGCATGACGCCCGGCCACAGGCCGGATCCGTCATCCCACTTGCGCCACGTCTCCGGCAGCGGCGACGGTCGCCAGGCTTCGTAGCGCGCCGGTCCACGCGACGACAGCACACCGCGCGCGATGGTGGCGCCGTCGAAGTAGTCCAATCCTTCGCGTTGGATCGCGGTGGCCGCGGCGTCGGACAGTTCCAGCATGACCGCACCATGCGACTCGCACCTCACCAGCAGACCCAGCAGCATGCACTCCAGCTGTCCGGGCGACATCGCGAAGCGCTGCATGCCCGAGGTCTCGATGGCGGACGGCAGCACCTGCTGGGCGCGGTGGTAGATGCGGACGCGGTTCATGGCCCACCCCGCCGCCAGCAGGAGAAGAAGGACCGCGAGCGCGGCCCTCCCCCGATGGCGTTGCCGCTGGCGCGCCATGGCTCAGCGCAGTTCCGTGCCCAGCGCATACCAGTCCACCTTGCGGGTGACCCACATGATCACGGCCAGGATGCCGAACAGCAGCAGCGAGCCCATCAGCAACGCGTTGTCCTCCGATACCAACAACCCGTACAGCACGCCGTACAGCAGCGTCAGCATCGTGGCGAACCCCGCCGCACGCGCCCAGCTATGCAACACACCCGACAGGTAGACGAACTGCAAGCCGATACAGGCGACCGCCGACACCAGGTAGGCCTGCCAGAACGCGATGTGCTCGGAGAGGCTGAGCAGCAGCAGGAAGAAGATCGCCAACGCCAGGCCAACCAGCAGGTATTGCAGCGGATGGATGGGCAGGCGCTTGATCATTTCGAACAGCGCGAAGCCGACGAAGGTCAGCACCACGAACAGGATGCCGTACTTGCTGGCCCGGTCGGCCTGCGTGTAGACGTCGATCGGATCGACCAGGCTGACGTGCAGCGCGTCGACGCTGGTAGTGAGCGGCGCCGCGAGCACGCGGCCGTCGACGATGCGCTCCGCCCGCACATCCGGGCCGTCCTCACCCCGCAGCTGCTTCTGCGCGTTGCTGGCCAGCGAAGAGATCTTCCACGTCGCATTGAAGCCGGACCCGGTGACCTCGCTGGTGGGCGAATAGCCTTCGAACTTCGGATGCGGCCACTTCGATTTGATACGGATGTCGTTGTTGTCGCCCAGCGGCACGACCGACAGCGACTCGGTGCCCTTGAGCAGCAGCTTCATCGCCACGCGCTGGCCCGCCGCCCGGCCCGCCGCGACGGGCGGCAACTCGGCATGGATCCCGTCCAGGCGCGCGCCGAGGTAGCCGGTGCCGGACTTCAGCGGCAGCATGGCGCCATCGACCGTCAGTTCCGGCGTGTCGGCGACACCGCGCACATCGGCAACGCCGAACACGAGGTACGGCGCGCCGTACTGGCGCTCCGCGCCGTTCGCCGAGGGGCCCGGCAGCGCGGGTTCGAACGTGGCGGCAAGATCGGCATGCCACTCGTAGACGCGGACCTTGTACAGGCCCACGGCGCGCTCGGCGGGCTCGAGTCGACCGGTGACCTCCAGCGTTTTCGGCATCTGCAGCAGATGGCCCGTGGTCTTGTCTTCGCGGAGGCGCTTGATGCCCTTGTCGTCCAGCCATTCAGTGCGACGGACCTCGGTCCATGGCACGACGCGGATCGGCCCGGTCACGCGCTGCTTGCCGGCCGTGCCTTCGATGACGCGCTCGACGGCCTGGTGCCGGTAGGCCTCGCGCTCCTGGATGGTGCCCCGGATCATCATCAGGGGGATGAGTAGCAGCAGGACCAGCCCGCCGATGGTGAGGAAACGCAACAGCAATTTCAGTGACTTCATGTCGATGCCCCGATTGGATACGCGGTGCATCGTCCCCGGCCCGTGTGCAACGGGCAGGTGGCCTGTTTGAAGACTGTGTGAAGTGCGGCGTCAGACCGCCGGAAGCGAAAGGATCGCCTCGGCGCCGCCATCGGGACGGTTGCGCAGCGTGGCTTCGCCGCCATGCAGGCGCATCACCTCGCGCACGAACGGCAGGCCCAGGCCGGAACTGCGTTGGCCGTTGTCCGGACGCGGCAGGGAATAGAAACGCTCGAAGACCCGCTCATGCGCGTAGTCCGGCACGCCAGGACCACGATCGCGCACGAAGAAGCGCACCTGCTCGGCGTCGGCTTCGACGGCCAGCTCGACCGTGCCGCCGGCCGGCGAGAACGCGATGGCGTTGTCCAGCAGGTTGCCCAACGCGCGGCGCAGCAGGAAACCGTCGCCTTCGACCGTCCATGCCCCCTGCACCGGCGCCTTCACCACCTGCACGCCGCGCGGCGTCAGCCGGTCGTCCATTGCCTGCACGACGTCGTCGGCGAGCGCGTCGGCCTGCACGCGCTCGCGCCGCTGCAGCCAACCGTGCTGTTCCACTTCCGCCAGCGCGAGCAGCTTGTCGATGGTCTCGGTGAGCCGCTGCTCCTGCGCCTGGATGTTGCGCGCGAAGCGCTGCCGGTCCGCCTCCGGCAGCGGCTCCTGCAGCAGTTCGGCGGCGCCGCGGATGGCGGCCAGCGGGCTTTTCATCTCGTGCGTCAGCGATTGCACGTACTGCTCCACATAGGCCTTGCCGGCCAGCTTGCGGCGCATCGTCTCCAGCGCGCGCCCCAGGTCGCCAATCTCGTCGGCGCGGGGTCGCGGCGGCGGCACGGGTTCGCCGGCGCTGACCGCCTGCGCATAACGGTTGAGCCCGCCGATGCCGCGCACCAGCCACCAGGTCATCAGCACGCCGATCAGCGCGGAGATGCCGATCAGCCAGGCCCCGCGCAGCAGGATGCTGCGCTGGCTGGCGACGATGAAGGGCTCGATGCTGCGGTTGGGCTGCGACAGCGTCAGCACGCCGAGCAGCGTGGCGCGATTGTCGGGGTCGTAGATGGGCGCGGCGACGTGCATGACGGTGTGCGCGGTATCGCCTGGCGCCTCCGGGCTGGACCGCGCGCCGTACTCGCCGCGCAGCGTGCGGTAGACGTCGTTCCAGCGGGAGTTGTCGCGCCCTACATCGCGCCCCTGCGAGTCGAACACGACCACGCCGCGCGCATCGGTGACGGTGACCCGGTAGTCCACGGTGCGCTTCCGGAAACGCCACACCCACGCCTTCGGGTCGCGCTGTTGGGCGAGCGCGACATGGCGCGCGAATGCGCCGTCGGCGATGCGTCCGCCCTTGAGGTCGTCGGCGGCCACTTCGGCCAGCAGGTTGGCGGCATCCACCAGAGTGGACTCCATCGCCTGGCGCACGCCGGGCTTCACTTCATTGACGAAGACGCGCATCACGAAGAAAGCGGCGATGCCGACGATCAGGAAGAAACCGAGGACCAGCTTCAGCCCGAGCCGCATCGGTCAGGCCTCGACGGCGTAACCCAGGCCGCGATGGGTGCGGATCGGGTCGGGGTCGGCACCGGCCGCGCGCAGCTTGGCGCGCAAGGTCTTCACATGCGTGTCGACGGTACGGTCGGCGCTGTCGGCATCGCTGTCCCAGCCGCGGTCCATCAGCTGCGCGCGGCTGAGGATCGCGCCGGGACGCTGCAACAACGCATCCAGCACGGCGTACTCGTAACGGGTCAGGTCGAGCAGCTGCTGGCGATAGCGGATGCGGTGGCCCTCGCGGTCGATGGCGAACGCGCCGCGCGCGATCCAGTCCCCCGCCGATGCCTGCGTCGTGGCGCCCGCGCGGCGCAAGCGCGCCCGCACGCGGGCGACCAGCTCGCGCGGCGAAAACGGCTTGGTGACGTAATCGTCGGCCCCCAGTTCCAGACCCAGCACGCGGTCGATCTCGTCGTTGCGGGCGGTGAGGAAGATCACCGGCACGTCGCTAAACCCGCGCAGCTCGCGGCAGACGTCGAAGCCGCTGATATCCGGCAAGCCGACATCCAGCACCACCACGTCCACGCCGCCGGCGCGCACGCGCGGGGCGACGTCGCGGCCCAGCAGGCAGTGGTCGGCCTCCAGCCCTTCGCTGCGCAACGCATACAGCACGGCATCGGCGATGGCGATTTCGTCTTCGGCAATCAGTACGCGCGGCATGGCGCAAGCATATATGCTGCGCGCCATGAATTACCGCCATGCCTTCCACGCCGGCAACCATGCCGACGTTCTCAAGCACCTCGTCCTGCTGGCCATGGTCGACGCGCTGAAGCGCAAGGACGCCCCGTTCTTCGTGCTGGATACCCACGCCGGCCGCGGCCGCTACCTGCTGGGCGGGGCGGAGAGCCGCAAGACCTCCGAAGCCGATGAAGGCGTGTTCAAGCTGGCCGGCGTGCCTCGACTGCCCGAGCTGGCCGAGCGTTACCTGCGCGCGGTGGAAGCCAACAACCCGGTCGGCGCGCTGGTCGCCTATCCCGGCTCGCCGCTGCTGGTCGCGCAGGCGATGCGGTCGCAGGACCGGCTCGCCGCCTGCGAACTGCAGCCCGAAGAAGCGGCTGCGCTGAAGGAGCTGTTCGCCCACGACGAGCGCGTGGCCGTGCATGCACGGGATGGCTATGCGGCGATGAAGGCCTTGCTGCCGCCGCGCGCGGGCAGCCAGCGGATCGCCCGCGGCCTGGTGCTGATCGATCCGCCGTACGAAGCGCAGGATGCCGAGTACCCGGCCATCACCGCCGCCCTGCGCGATGCGCTAGCACGCTGGCCCGCCGCGACCTACGCCGTGTGGTACCCGATCAAGCAGCGGCGCAGCCTGCTGCCGTTCTTCCGCAAGATGGCCGCGTTACCGTCGAAAGGCGCCTTCGTGGCGGAGCTGCAGGTGCGGCCCGACGATTCCCCGCTGCGCCTCAACGGCAGCGGCATGTTGGTGGTCAATCCGCCCTGGCAATTGGCCGAGGCTCTGGCCCCGGTGCTGCCCGTGCTGGCGGCGACCCTAGGCGAAGCCGGCGCCAGCCATCGGCTGGAGTGGTTGCGCGCGGCAGCCTGACGCGCACGGCGTGTCCACGGGCCTGTGCGAGAATCGGCCCCTCCCCTTCATTCCACAGACCTCTTCCATGGCCGGATCCAGCCTGTTCGCCCTGATCGACGACATCGCCACCCTGCTGGACGACGTGTCCGTGATGACGAAAGTGGCCGCCAAGAAGACCGCGGGCGTGCTGGGCGACGACCTGGCGCTCAACGCGCAGCAGGTCACTGGGGTCAAGGCCGATCGCGAATTGCCCGTGGTGTGGGCGGTGGCGAAGGGCTCGGTGGTCAACAAGGCCATCCTGGTGCCCGCGGCCCTGGCGATCAGCGCCCTGGAGACCTGGCTGCACGGGCGCGGTTACAGCGTCCCCCTGGTCACGCCGCTGATGATGATCGGTGGCGCCTTCCTCTGCTTCGAGGGCGTGGAGAAACTGGCCCACAAGTTCCTGCACAAGGGCGAGGACGAACAGGAACATGCCCAGCGCCTGGCCGCCGTGCAGGACGAAAACGTGGACATGGTGGCGTTCGAGAAGGACAAGATCCGCGGCGCCATCCGCACCGACTTCATCCTCTCGGCGGAGATCATCGTGATCTCGCTCGGCACGCTGGGTGGCCGCACCTTCCTGGAGCAGGTGCTGACGCTGGTCGCCATCGCGGCGATCATGACCGTCGGCGTGTACGGCCTGGTCGGCGGCATCGTGAAGCTGGACGACGCCGGGCTCGCGCTGAGTGCGGACACGCGCGAAAGCGGCTGGGCGCGCTTCAAGCGCGCCTTCGGTCGCGGCATCCTGCGCAGCGCGCCCTACCTGATGAAATTCCTTTCCATCGCCGGCACCGCCGCGATGTTCCTGGTCGGCGGCGGCATCTTGGTGCACAGCATCCCCGCCCTGCACCACGTCATAGAACCGTACACGCACGGCGGCTGGGGCGTGCTGTGGGAGAACCTGTTCAACGCCGGCGTGGGCGTCGTGGCGGGCGCGGTGATCCTGGCCGTGGTCACGACCGTCCAGCGCCTGCGCGGCAAACGCCACGCCGCCTGAACCGCGGCCTGAACGGCCCTCGCCGACCCTCCGGCTTTCATGCGAGCATCCGACCATGACCGCGCCGAAACGCCTGCCGCCCTGGCATGAACACTTCCGCCTGCCCAGCGGGCGCGAACTGCTGATCCGCCCGATCCGCCCCGAGGACGCCGGCCCCATCCAGGGCGCCTTCGGCCTGCTGGGCCCGGAGGAGATTCGCCAGCGCTTCCTCTATGCGTTGAAAGAGCTGACGCCGGAGATGGCCCAGCGCCTGACCCATCCCGACCCCAACACCGAGTTCGCCCTCGTGGCCGCCGAACCGCTGCCGCCGGGCGAGGCGCTGGTGGGTGCAGTCGCGCGTGCGTCGATGGTGGCGCGCACGCGCGATGCCGAATTCGCGATCCTGGTCAGCCATTTCATCGCCGGCCAGGGCCTGGGCCGCCACCTGATGCGCAAGCTGGCCAAGTGGGCGCGCTCGAAGAAGCTGGACCGCCTCTACGGTGATGTGCTCGACAGCAATGAACCCATGCTGCAGCTCGCCCAGTCGTTGGGCTTCAAGCGCGTGCGCGAGGCCGATGGCGCGGGCCTGGTGCGGGTGGTGCTGGACCTCAACGAGGACTCCTGACCGCCGACCGGCGGTCGGCGCACGACGGTGGTTTCCGCGTAGTCGATGGCATGGACGTGGCCCCCGCCACGCATTGGAGTGCCTCATGCCCCGTTATCTGATCGAACGCGACATCGAAGGCGCCGGCCTGATGACGCCGGCCGAGCTGAAAGCCGTTTCCCAGAAGTCCTGCGGTGTGCTGGCCGACTTGGGCCCACAGGTGCAGTGGGAGCACAGCTACGTGACCGACGACAAGGTCTACTGCGTTTACCGCGCGCCCAGCGAAGCGCTGGTGCGCGAACACGCGTTGCGCGGCGGTTTTCCCGCCAATCGCATTTCGCCGGTGGTGGCGATCATCGACCCGCTGACCGCCGAATGAGGCATCGCCCGCGGCGGTGAAGGCCGCCCGCGGCCCTGTTGGTACACTGCGCATCCCTTCGCGCTGGGCACTCCACGGTGTCCGGCGCTGCCGTTGTTTTGTGTACCCATGACCGACGCCAAGAACATCGCCTCCCCTGCTCCCCCGCTGCCGCGTGGCGGCCAATCGCGTGCCTGGTGGCGCGCGCCCGCGTCGCCCACCGCGCTGGCCTGGTCGATCGCCGCTGCTGCCCGCGCCCACGACGGCCCGGTGCTGGTCGTGGCCCGCGACAACCACGAGGCCCACCAGATAGAAGCCGATCTGCACACGCTGCTGGGTGGCAGCGGCGACGACCTGCCGGTGGTGCCGTTCCCGGACTGGGAAACCCTGCCGTACGACCAGTTCAGTCCGCATCCGGACATCGTGTCGCAGCGTCTCGCCGCCCTGCACCGCCTGCCCGCGCTGGCGCGCGGCATCGTCATCGTGCCCGTGCAGACGCTGATGCAGCGCCTGTCGCCGCTGCGGCATATCGCTGGGGGCAGTTTCGACTATCGCGTGGGCCAGCGGCTGGATTTCGATGCGGAGAAGCGCCGGCTCGAGGCCGCCAGTTATCGGCACGTGCCGCAGGTGCTGGACCCCGGCGACTTCGCCGTGCGCGGCGGGCTGCTGGATGTCTACCCGATGGGCGCCGATGCGCCGCTGCGCATCGAATTGCTGGACGACACGGTTGACTCGCTCCGCCATTTCGATCCGGAGAGCCAGCGCTCGCTCGATCGGGTCGAATCGGTCCAGTTGCTGCCCGGCCGCGAAGTGCCGCTGGACGAGCGATCGGTGGACCGCGCGATGACGCTGCTGCGCGACCGCTTCGACGTGGACACGCGTCGCAGCGCGCTTTATCAGGACCTGAAATCGGGGCTGGCGCCGGCAGGCGTCGAGTACTACTTGCCGCTGTTCTTCGATGCCACCTCGACGCTGTTCGATTACCTGCGCGCCAACGCGTTGCCGGTGCTGACCGACGGCTTTGGCGAAGCCGCCGAAGCGTTCTGGGCGCAGACACGCAATCGCTACGAACAGCGCCGCCACGACATCGAGCGTCCGCTGTTGCCGCCGGACGAGCTTTACGTCTCGCCGGACGGCCTGCGCGAGCGGCTCAACCAGCAATCGCGCATCGAAGTGTGCGGCCCGCAGCACAGCCGTCACGCCGATGCGCTGCCGCTGGGCGACCAGCCGTTGCCGCCGCTGCCGGTGGCGGCGAAGGACGCGCCGGCGGGCGAAGCGCTGAAATCGTTCCTGGGCCATTACCCCGGCCGCGTGCTGGTGGCCGCCGATTCGCCCGGCCGCCGCGAAGCCTTGCTGGAAGTCCTGCAGGCCGCGGAGTTGCAGCCGGAGGTAGTGGCCGACTTCGGCGCATTTCTCCCTTCTCCCGCCGGGAGAAGGTGGCGCGAAGCGCCGGATGAGGGTGCGGCGAAGACCACGGCAGCCGAACCACCGCGCACGCTCCGTACCCTCACCCCAACCCTCCTCCCGGAGGGAGAGGGGCTCACACGCTTTGCCATCGCCGTCGCACCGCTGGCCGACGGCTTCGCCCTCGACGATCCGCGCATTGCGGTGCTCACCGAGCGCCAGTTGTTCCCGGAGCGCGCCACCCAGGCGCACCGGCGCAAGCGCACCGGGCGCGAGCCCGAAGCGATCATCCGCGACCTGGGCGAACTCACCGAAGGCGCGCCCATCGTCCACGAAGACCACGGCGTGGGCCGCTACCGCGGCCTGATCGCGATGGACGTGGGCGGCATGCCCGGCGAGTTCCTGGAGATCGAATACGCCAAGGGCGACCGCCTCTACGTGCCGGTCGCACAGCTGCATCTGATCAGCCGCTACTCCGGCGCATCGCCGGAGACCGCGCCGCTGCATTCGCTGGGCGGCGAAGCCTGGGCCAAGGCGAAGAAGCGCGCAGCAGAAAAAGTCCGTGACGTGGCTGCCGAACTGCTGGAGATCCAGGCGCGCCGGCAGGCGCGCGCCGGTTTGGCCCTGCATGTGGACCGGCCGATGTACGAGCCGTTCGCCGCCGGCTTCCCGTTCGAAGAGACGCCCGACCAGCGCGCGGCCATCGAAGCGGTGCTGCGCGACCTGCAGTCCAGCCAGCCGATGGACCGCGTGGTCTGCGGCGACGTGGGCTTCGGCAAGACCGAAGTGGCCGTGCGCGCCGCGTTCGCCGCTGCCAGCGCGGGCAAGCAGGTGGCCGTGCTGGTGCCGACCACGCTGCTGGCCGAGCAGCACTACCGCAACTTCCGCGACCGCTTCGCCGACTGGCCGTTGAAGGTCGAGGTGCTGTCGCGCTTCAAGACCGCCAAGGAGATCAAGGCCGAACTGGAGAAACTCGCCGAAGGCAAGCTGGATGTCATCGTCGGCACCCATCGCCTGCTGCAGCCGGACGTGAAGTTCGCCGACCTCGGCCTGGTGATCGTGGACGAGGAGCAGCGCTTCGGCGTGCGCCAGAAGGAAGCACTGAAAGCCCTGCGCGCCAACGTGCACCTGCTGACACTGACGGCCACGCCGATCCCGCGCACGCTCAACATGGCGATGGCGGGCCTACGCGACCTGTCCATCATCGCCACGCCGCCGGCCAACCGCATGGCGGTGCAGACCTTCGTGACGCCGTGGGACGACGCGCTGCTGAAGGAGGCTTTCCAGCGCGAACTGTCGCGCGGCGGCCAGGTGTACTTCCTGCACAACGACGTGGAGAGCATCGGCCGCATGCAGCGCGAGCTGCAGGAGCTGGTGCCGGAAGCGCGCATCGGCGTCGCCCACGGGCAGATGCCCGAGCGCGAGCTCGAACAGGTGATGCTGGATTTCCAGAAGCAGCGCTTCAACGTGCTGCTGTGCACGACGATCATCGAGTCGGGCATCGACATCCCGAACGCCAATACCATCATCATGAATCGTGCCGACAAGTTCGGCCTGGCGCAGCTGCACCAGCTGCGTGGCCGCGTTGGCCGTTCGCACCACCGGTCGTACGCATACCTGGTGGTGCCGGACAAGCGCAGCATCACCGCCGACGCGCAACGCCGGCTGGAAGCGATCGCCTCGATGGACGAACTGGGCGCGGGCTTCACCTTGGCCACGCACGACCTGGAGATCCGCGGCGCCGGCGAACTGTTGGGCGAGGACCAGAGCGGTCAGATGGCCGAGGTCGGCTTCAGCCTGTACACCGAACTGCTGGAGCGCGCGGTGCGCTCCATCAAGGCCGGCCATCTGCCCGATGTGGACGTGGGCCAGGAGCGTCGCGGCGCGGAGGTCGAGCTGAACGTGCCCGCTTTGATTCCCGAGGATTACCTGCCTGACGTGCATACGCGCCTGACCCTGTACAAGCGCATCAGCAGCGCGCCGCAGAAGGAGGACCTCCGCGACCTGCAGGTAGAGATGATCGACCGTTTCGGCCTGCTGCCGGACCCGGCGAAGTACCTGTTCGCCACCGCCGAGCTGAAGCTGGCGGCCAACGAGTTGGGCATCCGCAAACTGGAACTGGGCGAACACGGCGGCCGCATCGTGTTCGAGAGCAAGCCGAACATCGATCCGATGGCCGTGATCCAGCTGATCCAGAAACAACCCAAGCTGTACGCGATGGACGGCCCCGACAAGCTCCGCATCAAGGTGCCGCTGCCGGATGCGCCCGACCGGTTCAATGCCGCAAAAGGCCTCCTGGCCACCCTGGCCACATGACCGTAGCGTGCGCCATGCGCACGCTACAGCTGCGACTCGATCGGTAGCCAGCCGACCGCACGCGCGACACCGCGGCGCCAGAGGCTGGCTTCGGGTTCGCGCTCCCATATCTTGGGCGGCGTCGACGAGGCGTCCTCCCATCGCAGCGCACCGTCGTGCAACAGGACGCGATAACTCTTGTCCGGTGCGATCTTCGCGTCGTAACTGCGCAGCAGGGCCGCCGCCGCGCCCCGGTCGCGGAACAGGATGCCCATCTCGGTGTTGAGGTTGACCGAGCGGGGATCCAGGTTGAACGAGCCGATGAACCCCTGTTCGCCATCCACGGCGAAGGCCTTGGTATGCAGGCTGGCGCCGCTGGAACCGAACAGGCTGCTGTCCTGGTCGCCGTGCGGCATCAATTCGTACAGCGTCACGCCGCCTTCCAGCAGCGGGATGCGATACGGCGCGTAGCCGCCATGCACTGCCATCACGTCGTTGGCCGCCAGTGAGTTGGTCAGCACGCTGACGTCGACGCCTTCGGCACGCTTGCCGACCAGCCAGCGGGTGCCTTCGTCGCCGGGGACGAAGTACGGCGAGATCACGCGCAGTTCGCGACGCGCTTCGCCCATCGCCTTGCCCAGCCGATGGACCAGCCAGCGTGCCTGGCCCTCGCCTTCGCCCTTGGCGGCGGGATCGGAGTACACCCCCACCTCATCCAGCCAGTACAGCGCGTTGCCGCCCAGCAACGCGGGGAGGCCGGGCGTCGAACGCAAGCGCGCGACATAGGCGCCGGCGCGCGCCGAACGGTAGCCGGTATCGCCATGGGCACGCAGGCGCTCCAGCGCACCCTCCTCGGCCTGGGTCATGGCGGCCAGCGGAATGACCGAGGCGCTGTTCCAGAAGTCATCGAAGATCGCCGACGTCTGTTGTACGGCGGGCCCGATCAGCGCGACGTCGAGGTCGAGGAAGTTGGTCTCGGCGGCGGCATCGAAATACTCGTCGCCGACATTGCGCCCGCCGACCACCGCCACGCGTCCGTCGGCGATCCAAGCCTTGTTGTGCATGCGGCGGTTCATCGCCACCGGCCGCAGCAGCATCTCGCTGGCCCGGCCCAGCACCCCGACCCGGCTGCGCGACGGATTGAACAAACGGACCTCGATGTTGGGATGCGCATCCAGCGCGGCCAGGTGCGAGTCCTTGCCGTGCGCGGTCATGTCGTCGAGCAGCAGGCGCACACGCACGCCGCGGTCGGCCGCGCGCAGTACCTCGTAGCCCAGCAGGTTGCCGGTGAAGTCGTGGTTCCAGATGTAGTACTGCAGGTCCAGGCTGCGACCTGCGGCACGTGCGGCGGCGGCGCGGACAGTGAAGGCGTCGAGGTTGTCGGACAGCAGCGCCATGCCGCTCTGACGTGGGTGCGCGCGCAGCATCGGCGCGACCGCGCGGTCCAGCGGTGTGGCGTCCGCGGCCGTCGGCAGCGCATGCGCGGGCGCGCCCCGTGCGGTCTCGGCAAACCGACCATAGCTGTACAGCGCCACGGCGGACGCCACCACCAGTACCAGCAGACCCAGGCCGATTCGGCGTAGCCACTTACGCATTCCGTTTCCTCCCCTCGCGTGCCCCTATCGTAGGGCTTGCGGTGTGAGGGCCACGCTTGCACCCCCGATCCCGGCGTTGCACCCTCGCCTCCTGCCTTCGCCGAGGATCGCCATGTGCCCCGTGCCCCTGCTCCGTCTCGTAGTCCTGCTGGCGATGGCCCTGCTGGTCGCCGCCTGCAGTACGTCACCTTCGCGCGACACCGCGGACGCGCCGCTGACGTTCATCGTCGTCCGCCATGCCGAGAAGGCCAGCGACGACCCCCAGGATCCCCGCCTGTCCGACGCCGGGCGCGCGCGGGCCGACGCCTTGGCGGTGCGCCTGAAGGACGCGCCGCTGGTGGCCGTGTATGCGACCGAGTTCCGCCGTACCCAGCAGACCGCGCGCCCCACCGCTGACGCCCACGGCATGCCGGTCGGCGCCTACTTCGCGCGGGGCCCGGCGAGGGAGAGCGCCGCGCAATGGAAGCGGACGCACCGCGCCGGCACCGTGCTGGTCGTCGGCCATAGCAATACCGTGCCCGACCTGGTGGCGGCACTGTGCGGCTGTACCGTGCAACCGATGGACGACAGCGAGTACGACCGGCTTTCCATCGTGCGCGTGGATGCGACCGGCCGCGCGACGCTCGAGGTCGAGCGCTACGGCGTCACCGCGCCCTGAGCACGCCCCGCCCGGATGGGGGATGACGCGCAACGGACCGTTTCCGTATCGTCGTCCGGGTCGGCGCCACGCCATGCGATGCTGCGCGCCTCCCACCGAGGACATGCCATGACCACGATCATCGCACCACGCGTGCACGACCTGGGCGGCGGCTTCAACGTGCGCCGCGCCGTTCCCAGCCTGCAGGCCCGCAGCGTGGGGCCGTTCGTCTTTGTCGACCACATGGGGCCGGCCGTGTTCGAGCCCGGACGCGGCATCGACGTGCGCCCACACCCGCACATCGGCCTGGCGACGGTCACCTTCCTCTGGTCGGGCGCGATCAACCACAAGGACACGTTGGGCTCGGAACAGGTGATCTCGCCGGGTGACGTCAATTGGATGACCGCCGGCCGCGGTATCGCCCATTCCGAACGCACGCCCCTCGACGTGCGCACCGGCCGCCACGACGTGCACGGCATGCAGACATGGGTCGCCCTGCCGAAGTCGTACGAGGAAGTCGCCCCCGAATTCCACCACCACGCGGCCGCGACCCTGCCGGTCGTCGACCGGGCCGGTGTGCGTCTGCGCATCATCGCCGGCCGCGCCTACGGCGAGGAATCTCCGGTGAAGGTCTTCAGCGGCACCTTCAACGTGGCCGTTGATCTGCAGCCGGATGCGGAACTGGAGATCGACGCGGGCCACGTCGAGCGTGCGCTGTACGTGTTGGAAGGCGACGCGCAGGTCGATGGCGCCGACATCCCGGAGAAGCACCTGGTGGTGTTCGATCGGGGCAGCCGTCCCATCCTGCGGGCCAAGACGCCGGTGAAGGGCTTGCTGATGGGCGGTGAGCCGCTGGATGCCCCGCGCCACATGTGGTGGAACTTCGTGTCGAGTTCGCAGGAGCGGATCGACCAGGCCAAACAGGACTGGCTGGACGGCCGCTTCGGCCATGTGCCCGGCGAAACCGAATTCATTCCCCTGCCGGAGCGATGAGCCACGGGCGGACGAAATGTGAGTTTTACTTCAGTCGCGTTTGAATCCCGCGCGGCTAACGCAAAGCAAACACGCATCCCTTTCGCGTTCCGCTATCGTGCGCGCACCGTCATGTGACGGGCACGCACGCATTGGGGGCTGGCATGAGTCTGGCAAAGAAACTCGCGGCGGAATTCCTGGGGACGTTCTGGCTGGTACTGGGCGGCTGCGGCAGCGCCGTGCTCGCGGCGAGCTTCGGAGGCGACGGCAACCCGCTGGGCATCGGCCTGCTGGGCGTATCGCTGGCGTTCGGCCTGACTGTCCTGACCGGCGCCTATGCGTTCGGCCACATCTCCGGCGGCCACTTCAATCCTGCGGTCAGTCTGGGCCTGTGGGCGGGCGGGCGTTTCCAGGCGCGCGAATTGCTGCCGTACATCGTGGCGCAGGTCGTGGGCGGCCTGGCGGCCGGCTTCATCCTGTTGCAGATCGCGCAGGGCCAGGCCGGTTTCGCGATCGATCCCAATGCCGCCGGCGCCTTCGCCAGCAATGGCTATGGCGCGATGTCGCCGGGCGGCTACAGCGTCGCGGCGGCGTTCCTCACCGAAGTGGTCCTCACCGCGTTCTTCCTGATCGTCATCATGGGCTCCACGCACGGACGCGCGCCGACGGGCTTCGCGCCCATCGCGATCGGCCTGGCGCTGACCCTGATCCACCTGATCAGCATCCCCGTCACCAATACCTCGGTGAATCCGGCACGCTCCACCGCCGTCGCCCTGTTCGCCGGCCCGACGGCCGTGGGACAACTGTGGCTGTTCTGGCTGGCGCCGGTGCTGGGCGGTCTGATCGGCGGCATGCTGTACGGCTGGCTGGGGCGCGAGCGCACCTGAGCCGCCGCGCGGTGCCCGGCCTCGCGCCGGGCGCCCGCGTGACAGGGGGTGTGACTGGGATCGCCGTTCCCGCGCATAACGCGTTGTTTTGCGGCGCAGCATGGGCTATGGTCGGGCCATTGCCGGGGGAAAACGGCAGGCGACACCGGGGATGACCAAGGGATGGAATCGGCCGCACGGCCTGCCGCGGTGCGCGCAAGAACGCGGAACCGCCCGAAGGGCGACCATCCAGGGGAATGCCATGAAGCTCGTGATCGCCGCCAGTCTCTTCTTCGCTTCCGCCGTCGCAGCGGCGCAGGAAGCCCCGCCCTGTCCCACCCTGCCCGCCAGCGCCGGGCTGCAGTGGGAGCAACGCGTTGACGCCAACTTCATCGCTTGCAAGGCGGTCGCCGCCGACGGGCGCCAGGTCCTCAACGTCATGCTCACGTCGCGCGACCCGAAGATCCGCCTGGAGCGTCGCCTGCGCCAGGAGGAGAGCTCGTTCTCTGGCGAAGAGATCTTCTGGTACCGCCCCGATCTGGCCGGCCAGGAAACCTCGGCCGCCATGGCCTCGCGCCGCATCACCGTCGTCGAGTTGGACAACGACCGCTACGCGCAGGTGTGGATCAACGCCAACTCGCCCGAAGAACTCGGCAGCCTGATTTCGCTGGCGCAGCAACTCGACGTGCGCGCTACCAGCGCGCAGCTGTCCGCCGGCAACTGACCGCCCGGGGCGGGACAGCGTCCCGCCTTCGCGCATCGGTCAGAAGCGGCCTTCCTGGAAATCCACGAAGGCCTGCATCAGCTCCTGTCGCGTGTTCATGACGAAGGGGCCGTGGCGCATCACCGGCTCGCGCAACGGCCGTCCTGCCACCACGATCAGGCGCGCAGGACGACTGCCTGCACGAACCTGCAACACGTCGCCGCCACCGAGCACGCCCATCTCGTGGGTATCCAGCGGCCGCGCTTGGTCGCCCTCGCCGACGGTCAGCGCACCTTCGAACACGTACGCGAACGCGTTGTGCCCGACCGGCAACGCAT
This sequence comes from Pseudoxanthomonas sp. G3, assembly GCF_057654715.1. Taxonomy (NCBI): domain Bacteria; kingdom Pseudomonadati; phylum Pseudomonadota; class Gammaproteobacteria; order Lysobacterales; family Lysobacteraceae; genus Pseudoxanthomonas; species Pseudoxanthomonas sp. G3. The sequence goes on along the minus strand of NZ_CM172805.1, from coordinate 1,457,225 downwards.
ATTCCCAGGCCTTGCCGGCCTCGAGCGCAATGTCGAGGTAGACCGGATCGGTGGCGGGCTGCGAAATCGGGCCCTGCACGTCGCCGACGGTGCCGGCGATCACCTTCACCTCCACGCCCGCCGCCGGCGTGGCGACCGGAATGCGGTCGGGGGCGAACTCCTGGTACTTCGGGTCCGTCATCTTCTCGCGCGCCGGCAGGTTCACCCACAGCTGGAAGCCGCGCATGCGGCCGGACTCCTGCTCGGGCATTTCCGAATGCACCAGCCCGCGCCCGGCGGTCATCCACTGCACGGCGCCCGGCGTCAGCAGGCCTTCGTTGCCGTGGTTGTCGCGATGGCGCATGCGGCCATCGAGCATGTAGGTGACCGTTTCGAAACCGCGATGCGGATGCTCCGGAAAGCCGGCGAGGTAGTCCTCGGCCTTGTCCGTGCCGAATTCGTCGAGCAGCAGGAACGGATCGAGATCGGGCAGGTCGGGGCCGCCGATCACGCGCGTCAGCTTGACGCCCGCGCCGTCGGACGTGGGTCGGCCGCGGACCGTGCGGATCACGCGGGCGGGGGTGGTATCGGTGAGGGTGGGCATGTTGCCTCCTGGTCAACTGCCGACAAGATGGCACCGGCATGGCCACTTAGGAACGGCAGCCACCGTAACCATCCGTTCCACCCATGGACATCGTGGAGCGGAGCTTGCTCCGCTGTTCCCGCTTCCGTCACCACGGAGCCGAGCAAGCTCGGCTCTTCTGAGCGATCTCCGATCAGGCGATATAGACCGACTTGATGTTCATGAACTCGTGGATGCCATGCTCGGCCAGTTCGCGACCGAAACCCGAGCGCTTGGTGCCGCCGAACGGCAGACGCACATCGCTGCGGACGATGGCGTTGACGAAGGCCGCGCCGACCTGCAGCTGCCGCGCGATGCGGTCGCCACGGTCGGCATCGCGCGTCCACACACTGCCGCCCAGGCCGAAGGTGGTGTCGTTCGCCACGCGCACGGCCTCGGCATCGTCCTTCACCCGCAGGATGCTGGCGACGGGACCGAACAGTTCCTCCTCGTACGCGGGCATGCCCGGTGCGACGGCATCGAGGATCGAGGCCGGATAGCCGGCATGCGAGGCATCGGGCGCGCCGCCGAGCAGCACCTTCGCGCCCTTGGCGACGCTGGCCTGCACCTGCTTGTGGAGTTCGTCGCGCAGGTCCTGTCGCGCCATCGGCGCGAGCGTGGTCGCGTCATCCTGCGGGTCGCCCAGCTGCAGCTTCGCCGCCGCCTCGACGAAGCGCTGCACGAACGCGTCCGCGATGCCCTCCTGCACGATGAAGCGCTTGGCCGCGATGCAGGTCTGGCCTGCGTTGCCGAAGCGCGAGGCCACGGCCCCGGCGACGGTCTTGTCCAGGTCGGCATCGTCCAGGACGATGAAGGCATCGCTGCCGCCCAGTTCCATCACGCTCTTCTTCAGCTGACTGCCGGCATTGGCCGCCACCGAGCGCCCGGCCCGCTCGCTGCCCGTCAGCGTCACCGCGGCGACACGCGCGTCGCGGATCACCTCGGCCGCCTGCTCGTTGTCGATGTGCAGCACGCCGAAGACGCCATCCGGCAATCCGGCCGCTGCCAGCGTCTCCGCGATCGCGTCGGCGCAGCGCGGCACGTTGCTCGCATGCTTCAGCACGGCCACGTTGCCGGCCATGAGGGCCGGCGCCAGGAAGCGGAATACCTGCCAGATGGGGAAGTTCCAAGGCATCACCGCCAACACGCAGCCAATCGGCTCGTAACGCACGTAGCTGCGCTGGCCATCGGTCGCGACGGGCTGGTCCAGCAGGTAATCGGCGGCGTGATCGGCGTAGTAATCGCAAGCGCCGGCACATTTGTCGACTTCGGCCAGGGCTTCCTTGCGCAGCTTGCCCATCTCCGCCGTCATGGTGCGCTGGATGTCGTCGCGGCGTCGGCGCAACTCCGCACCGATGGCGCGCAGCACCTTGCCGCGCTCGGCCAGCGACAGCGCCGCCCACGCGGGGAAGGCGCGCTGCGCAGCGGCGAGCGTGGCATCGACCTGCGCGGCCGTCATCAGTTCGTGGCGGTATTCGACCTGCCCGGTCGCGGGATTGATGGTTTCGACGGTCATGGCTTCTTCTAAGTCGTGGTCTGCCGGAAGAGAAAGGATTCTGGACGCGACGAGGTTATGACGCCGTTGCGGAACCTCTCGACCGTCGCTGGACGTCCGTTGCCGTCGTCCCAGCGTACGCTGGGATGACGAGACAAGGGATTGCGGTCGCACCAGCGTTCGACATGCCCTCCCTGCCCTGCCGCTTGCTACCCGTTGTCTTGCAAGGCCAGCTGCATGTCGCGCTGGCGCCGCTTCTCTTCGCGGTACATGAGCCACCAGCCCAGAAAGGCGGCCACGGTCACCACCAGAATCATCAGCGTGGCGAGCGCATTGATCTTCGGGCTCAGGCCCAAGCGCACTGACGAGAACACCTTCATCGGCAGCGTCGTGGAGCTCGGCCCGGCGACGAAGCTGGCGATCACCACGTCGTCCAGCGACAGGGTGAAGGCGAGTAGCCAGCCCGACACCAGCGCCGGCGCGATGATCGGCAGGGTGATCAGGAAGAACACCTTGATCCGGTTCGCACCGAGGTCCATCGCGGCTTCTTCCAGCGACTTGTCCAGCTCGGACAGCCGTGAAGACACCACCACGGTGACGAACGCCAGGGTGAAGGTCACGTGCGCGATCCAGATCGAAAGGATGCCGCGCGGCTGCAGGCCGACCACCTGGCCCAGCGAGACGAACATCAGCAGGACCGACAGGCCGATGATCACTTCCGGCATCACCAGCGGCGCGGTGATCAGCGCGCCGAACAAGGTCTTGCCGGGGAAGCGCCGCATGCGCGTCATCACAAGCGCCGCCATCGTGCCGAGCACGACCGCGGCGGTCGCCGTCCAGAACGCCACCTTGATGCTGACCCAGGCCGCATCGAGCATCTGCTTGTCGCGGAACAGTTCGCCGTACCACTTGAACGAGAAGCCCGACCACACCGTGGCCAGGCGCGACTCGTTGAAGGAGTACACCATCAGGATGAAGACCGGGATGTAGAGGAAGGCGAAGCCCAGGCCGAGCACCGTCCAGTTGACCGCACGTTGTCCGATCCGGCTCATGTCAGCCTCCCTTCCATCTCGCGCTGCTGCACCCGGTTGAAGATCAGGATCGGGATCAGCAGCAGGATCAGCATGACGATGGCCACCGCCGATGCCGCAGGCCAGTCGCGGTTATTGAAGAACTCGCCCCACAGCACGCGGCCGATCATCAGCGTGTCCGGGCCACCGAGCAGCTCGGGAATGACGAATTCGCCGACCGCCGGGATCATCACCAGCATGCAGCCGGCGATGATGCCCGCCTTCGACAAGGGCAGGGTGATCGTGAAGAACGCCTTCCACGGCTTGGCGCCGAGGTCGTAGGCCGCCTCCAGCAGACGATGGTCGTGCTTGACCAGGTTGGTATACAGCGGCAACACCATGAACGGCAGGTAGCAGTAGACGATGCCGATGTAGGCCGCCATCGGCGTATAGAGGATCTGCAGCGGTTCGTCGATCAGGCCGATCTTCATCAGCAGGTTGTTGAGCAGGCCGTTGTTCTTCAGGATGCCGATCCACGCGTAGACGCGGATCAGGAACGATGTCCACGACGGCAGCACCACCAGCATCATCGCAATGTTGCGCGACGACGGTGGCAGGCGCGCGATCACGTAGGCGATCGGATACGCCACCAGCAGCGCGAGGAAGGTGGAGATCGCCGCGATCTTGATCGAACTGAGGTAGGCCGCGATGTACTGGGAGTCGGTGAACAGCGCCGCATAGTTGCCCAGGTTGAGTTTGAGCGTCAGCGCCTCGTCGATGTACTCGAGGATGGGGGTGTACGGCGGCATCGCGATCGCCAGCTTGGCGAAGGAAATCTTCAGCACGATCAGGAACGGGATCGCGAAGAACAGCAGCAGCCACACGTACGGCACCGAGATCACGCCCCAACGCGGCCCCGGCAGGCGTTTCTGGAGGGAGCGCAGGATGTTCATGAGGTGAGCACCACGCCGTCGTTGTCGCCCCACCACACCCACACTTCATCGTTCCAGGTCATGCCCTCGCTCGCCCAGCGCTGCACGTTGGCGAAGTTGGCCATGAACTTGTAGCCGCTCGGCAGGCGCACGTGGTAAACCGAGTGGCTGCCGAAGTAGGCGATGTCCTCGATCACGCCCTTGGCCTTGTTGTGCGGCTGCGGCGGCTCGGCCTTGCCGATGCCCAGCTTCTCGGGCCGCACCGCGAACGCCACTTCCTGGCCTTCGAAACCCGAGATGCCGTGACCGATGTAGATCGGGTCAGGCAGCTGCGGCGAGCGGATGGTGACGTAGTTCGCTTCGTCCTCCTCCACCGCGCCTTCGATCAGGTTGACCGAGCCGATGAACTCGGCGGCGAAACGGCTGGTCGGCTGCTCGTAGATTTCATCGGGCGTGCCGACCTGGCGGATCCAGCCCTGGTCCATCAGCGCGATGCGGGTGGCCATCGTCATCGCTTCTTCCTGGTCGTGAGTGACCATTACGCAGGTCACGCCCGACTTCTCGATGATGCTGACCAGTTCCAGCTGCATCTGCGAGCGCAGCTTCTTGTCCAGCGCACCCATCGGCTCATCCAGCAGCAGCAGCTTCGGCCCCTTGGCCAGCGACCGCGCCAGCGCCACCCGCTGCTGCTGGCCGCCGGACAGCTGGTGCGGTTTGCGCTTGGCCAGCTTGCCCAGCTGGACCAGGGCGAGCATTTCTTCGACGCGCTTCTTGATGGCGTCCTTCGCCAGGCCGTCCTGCTTAAGGCCGAACGCGATGTTCTGCTCCACCGTCATGTGCGGGAACAGCGCGTAGGACTGGAACATCATGTTGAGCGGCCGCTCGTAGGGCGGCAGGTCGTTGAGCAACTGGCCATCCAGGAAGATCTTGCCGGAGGTCGGCTTCTCGAAGCCGGCCAGGCAGCGCAGCAGCGTGGACTTGCCGCTGCCCGATCCACCCAGCAGCGCGAAGATTTCGCCCTTGCGGATCGTCAGGTTGGTGTCGTCGACGGCCACGAAGCCGTCGAATTCCTTGCGCACGTCCACGATGCGCAGGTACTCCTGCGCGGTCGCCTTGCCGTTCGGTGCCGCGCCGTTGCCCTGTTCTGCCGCCATGGAGTTCCCCGATCGCCGGCGCTGCATCGGCGCCAGCCGTGATGTCGTGCGTGGACCGCCGGATCCGGGGCAGGCCCTGCCCGCCCCGGCCGCGGGACTTACTTGCCGGTCTTCAGTTCCGTCCAGATGCGCGTGTACTGGCGGTCCACGTCCGGCGGGATGATGGCGAAGGTGAAGAGCTTGGCCTCGACCTCGGGGGTCGGGTAAATGGTCGGATCTTCGGTGATCGACTTGTCCATCAACGCCTTCGCCTTCGGCAGGGCGTTCGGATAGCTGATGAAGTTGGAGTTGTTGGCCATCACCTGCGGGTCAAGCAGATAGTTGATGAAGGCGTAGGCCTCCTCGACGTGCTTGGCGTCCTTCGGGATGGACAGCATGTCGAACCACTGCGGCGCACCTTCCTTCGGAATGGCGTAGGCGATGTTGACGCCGTTCTTGGCTTCCGCGGCGCGGTCGCGCGCCTGGATGATGTCGCCCGACCAGCCGACCACCAGGCAGGTGTCGCCATTGGCCATCGCGTCGATGTACTGCGAAGAATGGAAGTTGGTGATGTACGGCCGAATGGTCTTGAGCAGCGCGGCGGCCTTGTCGATCACCGCCGGATCCTGGCTGTTCGGATCCTCGCCCAGGTAGTTCAACGCGATCGGGATGATCTCCGACGGGGTGTCGAGGAAGGTCACGCCGCAGTCCTTCAGCTTGCTGATGTTCTCAGGCTTGAACACGATGTCCAGGCTACCGGCGATGTCCGTGTTGCCGAACGCGGCCTTCACCTTGTCGACGTTGTAGCCGATGCCGGTGGTGCCCCACATGTAGGGAATGGCGTACTGGTTGCCCGGGTCCTGGTTCTCCAGGCGCTTCATGATGGCCGGGTCCAGGTTGGCGTAGTTGGGGATCTTGCTCTTGTCCAGCGGCAGGAACACGCCGGCCTGGATCTGCCGCCCGAGGAAGTTCATCGTCGGCACGACGACGTCGTAGCCGCTGCTGCCGGCCAGCAGCTTGGTCTCCAGGACCTCGTTGCTGTCGAACACGTCGTAGGTGACCTTGATGCCCGACTGCTTCTCGAAGTTCGGGATGGTGTCCTCGGCGATGTAGTCGGACCAGTTGTAGACGTTGACCTGTTTGTCGCCGCCATCGGCCGGCTTGGCGGCGTCGCCTTCGCCGGATTTGCCGCAGGCCGCGAGGCTACAGAGGGCCAGGGTGGTTGCCAGTACGCGCAGTTTCATCAATCTCTCTCCATTCGGCCCGCGAGGGCGGCTTGATGTGGTCCCCGCGTTGGCTCATGGTCGCCGCGGGCGTGCTGTCATTGCAGTGGCCGGTTCCGTGCCGTCGTTGCTCCCCTTCTCCCCTCCCTCTGCGGTGGCGCCGTCCGCTCGCGCGTGCGGCGCCACCATGGCAAAGGGCGCGTCCGTCACGGCCCGCGCCCTCGTGTGCTTCAGCGTCCGGTCTTCAGTTCCGTCCAGATGCGCGTGTACTGGCGATCCACCTCAGGCGGCAGGATCGCGAAGGTGAAGAGTTTCGCGTCCACGTCGGCCGGCGGATAGATCGTCGGGTCGTCCGCGATCGCCTTGTCCACCATCGGCTTGGACGACGGCACCGGATTCGGGTAGGTCACGAAGTTGGTGTTCGCCGCCGCGACCTTCGGGTCCAACAGGTAGTTGATGAAGGCGTAGGCGCTGTCGACGTTCTTGGCGTCCTTCGGGATCGCCAGCATGTCGAACCACTGCGGCGCGCCTTCCTTCGGGATCGAATACGCCACGTTGACGCCGTTGCCGGCTTCGGCGGCGCGGTCGCGCGCCTGGATGACGTCGCCCGACCACCCGACCACCAGGCAGACGTCGCCGTTGGCGAGGTCGTTGATGTACGAGGACGAATGGAAGTTGCGGATGTACGGCCGGATCGTCTTCAGCAGCGCCGCCGCCTTGTCGATGACGGCCGGGTCGAAGCTGTGCGGATCTTCGCCCAGGTAGTTCAGCGCGATCGGGATCAGTTCCGACGGCGTATCCAACACGGTGATACCGCAGTCCTTCAGCTTGGCCGCGTTCTCAGGCTTGAACACCACGTCCCAGCTGCCGGTAATGGCGGTATCGCCGAAGATCGTTTTGATCTTGTCGACGTTGTAGCCGATGCCGCTGGTGCCCCACAGGTACGGCACGGCGTACTGGTTGCCCGGGTCCTGCTGCTCGATGCGCTTGAGCATGGCCAGGTCGAGGTTCTTCAGGTTGGGGATCTTGCTCTTGTCCAGCGGCAGGAACACGCCGGCCTGGATCTGCCGGCCCAGGAAACTCAGCGACGGCACGACCACGTCGTAGCCGCTGCTGCCGGCCAGCAGCTTGGTCTCGACCATCTCATCGCTGTCGAACACGTCGTAGGTCACCTTGACGCCGGTGGCCTTCTCGAAATTGGGGATGGTGTCCTCGGCGATGTAGTCGGACCAGTTGTAGACGTTGAGCGCCTTGGACGGTGCGTCGGCGGCGGCCTTTTCGTCCTTGCCGCCACAGGCGGCCAGGACGGCGGCGGCCAGCATGACGGTGAGGGTCTTGAGCTTCATCGGGGTCTCCATGGAACAGGATCGGGGGAGGGAACCATCATACGCCCGGGGTGCGGCGCCGTGAGGCAGCGCACGCTCGCCCGCACCTATAACCCCAGGTCCGTCGCGGTGTCGTTGAGCGCTTTCCACGTCTTGTCGAACAGCTCGTCGACCTGCGCGCGGGTGATCACCAACGGCGGCGACAGCAGCATCGCGTCCCAGGTGGCGCGCAGGATCAGTCCGTGCTTCAGCGCGTGGTCGCGGCAGCGCGGGCCGACCGTGCCGCGTTCGGGAAAGAACGCGCGCTTGCCCTTGTCCGGCACCAGCTCCAGCGCGCCGACCATGCCGGCAATGCGGGCCTGCCCCACCAGCCGGTGTTCGCCCAGTTCGGCCCAGCGCTGGGCCAGGTACGGCGCCACTTCGGTCTTCGCGCGCTCGACGATCTTTTCTTCCTGCAGGATGCGGATGTTCTCCAACGCCACCGCCGCGCAGACCGGATGGCCCGAATACGTGGCGCCGTGCGCCAGTTCTCCTCCCTGCTCCTTCAGGACCTTCGAGATGCGGTCATTGAACATCGCCGCCCCCAGCGGGATGTAACCGGAGGTGATGCCCTTGGCCACCGGCATGATGTCCGGCTGGAACCCGAAGTACTGCGAACCGAACCACTCACCGGTGCGGCCGAAGCCGCAGATCACTTCGTCGGCCACCAACAGCACGTCGTACTTGCGGCAGATGCGCTCGATCTCGGGCCAGTAGGTTTTCGGCGGAATGTAGACGCCGATGGCGCCCATGATCGGTTCGCCGATGAAGGCCGCCACGCGGTCCGGCCCCAGTTCCAGGATCTTCTGTTCCAGCCGGCGCGCCGCGACCAAGCCGTACTCGTCCTCGGACAGATCGCCGCCGTCGGCGAACCAGAACGGCGGATCGATGTGGTGGATATCCGGAATCGGCAGGCCGCCCTGCTTGTGCATGCCCTTCATGCCGCCGAGGCTGGCGCCGGCCATGGTGGTGCCGTGGTAACCATCGTGGCGGCCGATGAAGATGTTCTTCTGCGGCTTGTCCTGCACGGCCCAGAAATGCCGCACCAGGCGCAGAATCGTATCGTTCGCCTCCGAGCCGGAGTTGACGAAGAAGGCGTGGTTGAGATCGCCCGGCGCGAGTTCGGCGAGCTTGGCCGCCAGTTCGATGGTCGGCTCGGTCGTGCACTGGAAGAAACTGTTGTAGTACGCCAGTTGTGTCATCTGCTTCGACGCGACCTCGCCCAGTTCCTTGCGGCCATAGCCGATGTTGACGCACCACAGGCCGGCGAACGCGTCGAGCAGTTGGTTGCCCTCCGCGTCCCAGACATAGCACCCCTCGCCCTTGGTCAGGATGCGCGTGCCTCGCTTGGCCAGCGCGGCGTTGTCGTTGAACGGATGCAGGTGGTGCTCGGCGTCGAGCTGCTGCAGGGTGCGGGTGTCGAGTCGGGTCATAAGGGCTCCGTGATATCGAGCCCCTCTCCCACCGGGAGAGGGGTTGGGGTGAGGGTCCGGCGGCATCATCAAAGGTGAACCCTCCCGATGTCGCCACACCCTCATCCGGCGCTTCGCGCCACCTTCTCCCGGCGGGAGAAGGGAACAACTATCAGACGTTCAACAACAGGAACTCCCGCTCCCACGAACTGATCACGCGGAAGAAGGTTTCGTACTCCTTGCGCTTGACCGAGATGTAGGCGCGGACGAAGCGCGCGCCCATCAGCTCCTGCAGCGGCTTGCAGCCTTCCAGTTCGTCCAGCGCCTCGCCCAGCGAGCGCGGTAGCTCGAAGCCGATGTCCTGGGCGCTGCTGGTCAGCGGCTCGGTGGGCTTGAGTTGCTCGCGGATGCCCATCAGGCCGCAGGCCAGAGTGCCGGCCATGGACAGGTAGGGATTGGCGTCCGAGCCGGCGAAACGGCTCTCCACGCGCATGTTCTCCGGCGTGTCCATCGGCACGCGCAGGCCGCAGGTGCGGTTGTCGTAGCCCCACTGCACGTTGATCGGCGCCACCTGGCCCAGCGCGAGCCGGCGGTAGGAATTGACGTTGGGGCCGAAGAACGCCATCGCCATCGGCACGTACTTCTGCAGGCCGGCCAGGTAGTGGCCGAAAACCTTGCTGCCCTTGCCTTCCGACTTGCCGGTGAACACGTTGCGGCCCGACTTGATGTCCACCAGGCTCTGGTGGATGTGCATGGCGCTGCCAGGCTCGTTCTCCATCGGCTTGGCCAGGAAGGTGGCGTACACGCCATGGCGCAGGGCCGCCTCGCGCATGGTGCGCTTGAACAGGAACACCTGGTCGGCGCGCGACAGGGCATCGTCGTGGGTGAAGTTCACTTCCAGTTGGGCGGCGCCGGATTCGTGGATCAGCGTATCCACGTCCAGCTCCATCGCCTCGCAGTAGTCGTACATCAGGTCGAGGATGGGGTCGAACTCGTTGACCGCGTCGATCGAATACGACTGCCGTGCCGTCTCCGGACGTCCGGAGCGGCCTGCGGGCGGCAACAGCGGGAAATCCGGATCGGTGTTCTTCTGCACCAGGAAGAATTCCAGCTCCGGCGCCACCACCGGGCGCAGGCCTTCCTTTTCGTAGGCGGCCAGCACGCGACGCAACACGCTGCGCGGCGCCAGCTCATGCGGCTTGCCCTCCTTGGTGTAGCAATCGTGGATGACCTGCGCGGTCGGGTCGGTCGCCCACGGCACCATGCGCACGGTGTCCGGGTCCGGCCGCAGGAACATGTCCGAATCCGAGGGCGACGTCAGTTCGTAATAGTCGTCCGGGTAATCGCCGGTGACCGTGGTGGCGAAGATGCCCTCCGGCAGGCGCGTGCCGTAGTCGTGGCTGAACTTGTCGGCCGGGATGATCTTGCCGCGCGCGTTGCCGGTGATGTCCGGCACCAGGCATTCGACCTCGGTGATGCGGCGTTCCTTCAGCCAACGTCGCAGCGAACTCTCGGACGGTTCAGGTGTTTCGGTCTTCTTGCGTTGGGATTGTTTCTGGCTCATGGGAACGAAGTCGGTCAGGAGGAAAGGCCGGCGTGGTGTCGCCGGGCACGAAGCCGCACGGACGCGTCAGCGTCCGCCCTCCCATGGCGGCGGGTGCCGCCGCCTCATGACGTTCTCCGCGCCGCGCGCACGCGACAGGCATCGCCGAAGGCACGGAAGATCGCGAGATAGAACGGGTTCTCCCGCACCTTCCATTCCGGATGCCATTGCACGGCGAGCATGAAGGCCGGGCCGTCATGGCGATACGCTTCGATCAGGCCGTCCGGTGCCTGCGCTTCGACCACCAGGCCTTCGCCCAGGCGACGCACGCCCTGGCCATGCAAGGAATTCACGACGGCCCGTGTGTCGCCGGCCAACGTGGCCAGCAAGCCGCCCGGCACCAGCACGACGTCGTGCGCCGGACCGTACTGCACATCCAGCGGATCGTCCTTGTTCTCGCGGTGGTCCATGAAGCCGGGCTGCTCGTGCACCTTCTGGTACAGGCTGCCACCGAAGGCCACGTTCACTTCCTGGAAACCGCGGCAGATCGCCAGCACCGGCACGCCCATCTCGATGGCGAGCGGGATCAGCGGCAGATTGGTCGCATCGCGGCGCGGATCCAGCAGGTTGCCCTCGTAGCTGGACTCGTCGCTGTAATGGTGCGGTTCGATGTTGCTGACGGCGCCGGTCAGCAGCAGCCCGTCCAGGCCGGCCAGCACCTCGTGCAGCGGAAGCACCGGGTCCAGCGTCGGCACCAGCAGCGGCAGGCAGCCGGCCCCGTCGACCACCGCGCGCACGTACTTCTCGCCCACGGCGAGGAAGGGATGCGCACCGATTTGCTTGTGGTCGGTCGGCAGACCGACCCGCGGCAGCGGGGTCATGCAGGAAGCCCGGGAGTGGCTTCCAAGGAAGTTAACCCGGCCGTTTTATTTTTACAACACGAACTCCTCTCGCGACGATTTCGGCGCCGATATGGTGCGGCGCGGCACCCATTTAGGGCGTTTTCGTGGTGCGCGGGAATTCCTGCGTTGAGTATTCTTGACGCGCCCGCTGCTCTGCTAAGCTGCGCCGCAGCCTCCAGGAACGCCCTCATGCGCCCCGATTCCGCCGCGTCTCCCCTGCCTGCCGACGATGCCGCCACGCTGGCCTCCCTGCCCGACTGCGAGCAGATCGACCTGCTGTTGCCGGACATGAACGGGCTGCTGCGCGGCAAGCGGGTGACCCGCGACGCGCTGGAGAAGGTGTACCGCGACGGCGTCTGCCTGCCGATGTCGCTGATCGCCACCGACATCACCGGCAACACGGTGGAGGAGACCGGACTGGGGTACGACATCGGCGACGAGGACCGCGTCTGCCGCCCCGTGCCGGGCTCGCTGCGGGCGGTACCGTGGTCGCCCCGTCCGGCCGCACAGCTGCTGCTGAGCATGGAGGATGCGCAGGGCGGCATGTTCGAGGCTAACCCGCGCGAAGTGCTGAAGCGCGTGCTCGCGCGCTACGCCGCGCATGGGCTGAAGCCCGTGGTCGCGGTGGAACTGGAGTTCTACCTGTTCGACCAGCGGATGGACGATGCCGGCCGCCCGCGCACGTCGATCAATCCGGCGACGGGCCAGCGCAACACCAGCACGCAGGTCTACTACATGGAAGACCTGAACGACTACCGCGGCTTCACCGACGCGGTCGCCGCGGCATGCCGCGCACAGCGCATTCCCGCCGACACCGCGGTGGCCGAGTACGCGCCGGGCCAGTTCGAGATCAACCTCAAGCATCGCGACGACGCGCTGCTCGCCTGCGACGACGCCATCTACCTCAAGCGCGCGATCAAGGCCGTCGCGCAGCAGCAGGGCCTGATGGCCAGCTTCATGGCCAAGCCGTTCGCCGGCCAGGCCGGCAGCGGCATGCACATCCACGCGAGCGTGCTGGATGGCGAGGGCCGCAACATCTTCGCCTCGCCACAGGACGCCCCCGCCGACGCGTTGAAGCACGCCATCGGCGGCCTGCAGCGCAGCGACCAGGACTGCCTGCTGCTGTTCGCCCCACATGCCAACAGCTACCGGCGCTTCGTGCTCAACGCCTTCGTTCCGCTCAACGACGTGTGGGGTTACAACAACCGCACCGTCGCCATGCGCATCCCGCACAGCGACGAGGCCAACACCCGCATCGAACACCGCATCGCGGGCGCCGACGCCAACATTTACCTCGTCACCGCCGCCGTGCTGGCCGGCATGCTGCACGGGATCGAACACGGCTTCGACCCCGGCCCGCCGGTGACCGGCAACGCCTACGACCAGACCGAGATCCGCACGCCGTTCTGGCGCGAAGCGATCGCCGCCTTCATGGGCAGCGAATTCATCCGCGAGCAGTTCGGCACGGCGTTCCTGCACATCTACGGCCAGCAGAAGCTCAAGGAAATGCACAGCTTCTACACCGAGGTGACCGACCTGGAGTACGCGTGGTACCTGCGGGCGGTGTGATGAGGCGCGGACCCGCCCACTCCGGCGCCCCTTCCGTCATCCCGGCGCACGCCGGGACCCAGCGCCTTTGCTTTCTGCGACATCCACAGCCGCCCAGACAACAAGGACAAAGACACTGGATTCCGGCGTACGCCGGAACGACGGCACGAGGTGTCCATGAGTTCCGGTAGCTACCCTGCGTCGTGGTACGCCGCCAGCACCCCACCGCTACCCGCGCAGCCGGTGCTGGCAGGACGCATCGACGCCGACGTCTGCATCCTCGGCGCCGGCTATACCGGACTGTCGGCGGCGCTGGAGCTGGCCGAGGCCGGTTACAAGGTCGTGGTGCTGGAGGCTGAGCGCATCGGCTGGGGTGCCTCGGGTCGCAACGGCGGCCAGGCCATCGCGGGTTTCGGTTGCGGCGAAGCCAAGCTGGAAGCGCTGGTCGGCTTCGACGACGCGAAGAAGATGTTCGACCTGTCCGTCGACGGCCTGCGCTGGCTGCGTGGCCGCATCGACCGCCACGGGATCGACTGCGACTGGCGCGACGGCCACGCGACCGTCCCGATCAAGCCGCGCCAGCAGCGCGAGGTCGAACATGCCATCGAGGACTTCAACACCCGCTACGGCCACCCGGTGCAGTGGTGGAGCCGCGAGCGGCTGCGTAGCGAACTGGCCAGCGACCGCTACCTTGGGGCGATGTACGACCCGGTGAGCGGCCACCTGCATCCGCTCGCCTACGCGCTGGGGCTGGGCCGCGCCGCGCTGGAGGCCGGCGTGCGGATCTTCGAAGGCTCGCGCGTCACGCAACTGGTGCGTGGTGCACGGCCCGTGCTGAAGACCGCGACCGGCGAGGTCGTCTGCGACAACGTCATCCTGGCCGGGAATGCGCTGGTGCGCGGCGTCGCGCCGGAACTCGAGTCGCGGGTGATGCCGGTGGGCACCTACATCGCGGCCACACCGCCGCTGGGCGAGGAGCGCGCGCGCGCCCTGATCCGCAACGACATGGCGGTGGCCGACACCAACTGGGCGCTGGACTACTTCCGTCTGAGCCGCGACCACCGCGTGCTGTTCGGCGGCCGCGCGAGCTACTCCACCCTGCCTCCTCCCAACCTACGCGGAGTGATGGCCCGGCGCATGCACCGCGTGTTCCCGCAGTTGCGCGACGTCGGTATCGACTACCTCTGGGGCGGGATGATCGACATCTCGCTCAACCGCGCGCCGCACTGGGGTCGGCTGGCGCCGAACCTCTATTTCGCCCAGGGCTTCTCCGGACACGGACTGATCGCCGCCGGCCTGGCCGGCACCACCCTCGCCCAGGCGATCCGCGGACAATCGGAGCGACTGGACCTGTTCGCGAAGATCGACCACCACCCGTTCCCTGGCGGACGCGCCCTGCGCACGCCGCTGCTGGTGGCCGCGATGGCCTGGTACAAGCTGCGCGACGCGCTCTGGTAGGTCGCCGCCAGCGCGCTTCATTTTCGTGATGGCGCTCTCAAGTCCACGGCCGGCGTGCCGATAGGGAGGCATGGAACCTCCGTAACGCCCATGACGATGCCGACACCCCTGCGTGCTTCGCCCGCACCCGCCAGCCCGTCCCCGCTGCCCCAGCGCATCCTGGTGGTGGAGAACTCGCGCACGCATGCCCGCCTGATCGGCGAGGCGATCGAGCAGAAGCTCAACCTGCCCGTCGTCTACGCCGCCACGCTCGCCGAAGCACGCGCGGCGCTGGAGCGGCACCCGGACTGGTTCATGGCGGTCACCAGCCTGGTGCTGGCCGACGGCAGCCACGACGAGGTCGTGGAGTTCTTCCTGTCCCGCCAGTTGCCCACCGTGGTGGTCAGCGGCGTCTATGACGACGCCATGCGCGAACAGGTGCTGCGTCGGCAGGTGGTGGACTACGTATTGAAGAACACGCCCGGCAGCATCGATTACCTGGTGTGGCTGGTGCAGCGGCTGGAGCGCAACCGGCGCATCGCGGCGCTGATCGTCGACGACTCGCGCTCCGCCCGGCAGCACGCGGCCGCGCTGCTGTCGATGTACGGCTTCCGCGTGGTCGAGGCCGCCGATGGCGAGGCCGGCCTGGCCATGCTGGATGCGAATCCCGACATCCGCCTGGCCATCGTCGACCAGGAAATGCCCGGCATGAAGGGGCACGAATTCACCCGTCGCCTGCGCGCCCGCCACGCCCGCGACCACCTGGCCATCATCGGCATCTCCGGCACCAGCGACGGCAGCCTGGTGCCGCGCTTCCTGAAGAGCGGCGCCAACGATTTCCTGCACAAGCCGTTCTCGCGCGAAGAGTTCTTCTGCCGTGTATCGCAGAACATCGACCAGCTGGAGCTGATCGGCACGCTGCAGGATCTGGCCACGCGCGACTTCCTGACCGGCCTGCCGAACCGCCGCCACTTCCTGGCCGAGTGCCACGCGCTGCTGCCCAACACGCTGGGCCGGCAGCAGGCGGTAACCGCGGCCATCATCGACATCGATCATTTCAAGCACATCAACGACACCTACGGCCACGAGGCGGGCGACGTGGCGCTGAAGGCGGTCGCGCAGACCATCGCGCGCCATGCCGGAACACAGGACCTGGTCGCACGCTTCGGCGGCGAAGAGTTCTGCGCGCTGGTGCCCTATCTGGGAGAAAGCGAGTCGGTGGAGTACTTCGAGTCGCTGCGCGCCGCCATCGAGGCGCTCGAGGTCGACATCGGCGAACGCAAGTTGAAGATGACGGTCAGCATCGGCGCGTTCCGCACGCGCTTCCCCGGGCAGACCCTCAACCACCTGCTGAGCGAAGCCGACCGACGCCTGTACCTGGCTAAGGCTGGTGGCCGGAACCGCGTGGTGTCGAACGGCTGAGACCCTCTCCTTGAGGAGGGACCTCTTCTGTGGGAGCGACGTAAGTCGCGAGCTCTGCCTTCGCTGAGGTAAAAGCTCGCGACTTACGTCGCTCCCACACTTTGCATCCCGACAACGTCCTGCGACTTCCTGTCGCAGCATTGATCCCAATCAATGCCGCGGCGCGGGCGCGCACCTAGATTTCCCTGCATTCCGGCATCCGCCGGCAGGGGACGCGCGATGACACTGCTGATCTGGCAGGACGACATGGACACGGGCATCGACATCATCGATGGCCAGCACCGCCGCATCGTGGAGATGATCAACCACCTCCACGTCACCCAGAAATCGATGGAACGCTTCGCCGTTGGCGAGGTGATCGACGAACTGGTCGACTACACCCTATCCCACTTCGCCTTCGAGGAAGAGCTGATGGAGGAGGCGGGCTACCCGTTCAGCGCCGCGCACAAGCGTGTGCACGAGGTGTTCACCAAACGCGTGTCCGAGTACCGCCTGCGCTTCCAGGCTGGCGAGGACATCGTCGACGAACTGCGCAGCATGCTGTCGCGCTGGCTGTTCAACCATATCCGCAACGACGACAAGGCTTATGCGGACACGGTCAAACGACACCTCAACCAGTTCGTACGCGAGCACCAGCAGGGTGGCTGGCTCAGCCGCACGGTGAAGCGACTGTTCGGGTGACGGGCGTTATGCGTTTGGGGACAGATCTTGCGGTCGTGCGCGGGGCGCACGCTACGTGGATCACGACGGGGAGATCGTAGCGTGCGCCATGCGCACGAACGCATGGCGCCGCATGCGCGCCTCACCGGCGGCGCGGCATCACCACCAGCGCCAGCAACGTCATGACCGCCATCGCTGCCAGATACCAGCCCACCGACGCGAGCCCATAACGTTCGCCCAGCCGCGTGGCGATGTAGGGCGCCGGCGACGCGCCCAGGATGCCAGCCAGGTTGAACGCCAGCGACGCGCCGGTATAGCGCACGGCGGTAGGGAACATCTCCGCCAGGATCGTCCCGCATGGCCCGTAGGTCAGCCCCATCGCGCCCAGCCCCAGCGCCAGGAAGGCAAGCACGCCCAGGTCGCTGCCCGATTCGAGCAATGGCGCGAAGACGAAACCGAAGCCGATGATCAGCACCGTCGCCACGATCATCGCGTTGCGCCGGCCGTAGCGGTCCGCATACAGCGCCGACAGCGGGATGGTCAGTGCGAAGAACAGCACGCCGACCATCTGCAGCATCAGGAAATGCTCACGCGAATAACCGAGCTTGGACGTGCCCCAGCTGAGCGCGAACACGGTCATCAGGTAAAACAGCACGAAGGTCGCCACCAGCGCGAACGTGCCCGCCAGCAGCGCGAACGGATGCTCGCGCACCGCGGTGAGCATCGGCACTTTCACGCGCTCGTCCTTGTCCAGCGCCTTCTTGAAATCCGGTGTCTCGGTGATCCGCAGGCGCACCCACAGGCCCACGAACACCAACGCCGCGCTGGCCAGGAACGGGATGCGCCAACCCCATGCCAGGAACTGCGCGTCGGTCATCATTTCGGTCAGCAGCAGGAAGATGCCGGTCGAGCACAGGAAGCCGATCGGCGCGCCCAACTGCGGGAACATGCCGTACCACGCGCGCTTGCCCGGCGGTGCGTTCTCGGTCGCCAGCAACACCGCACCACCCCATTCGCCGCCCAGACCGATGCCCTGACCCAGCCGGCACAGCGCCAGCAACGCCGGCGCCAGCACGCCCACCTGCGCGTATGTCGGCAACAGGCCGATGACGACCGTGGAGATGCCCATCGTCAGCAACGCCGCCACCAAGGTCGCCTTGCGGCCAATGCGGTCGCCGAAGTGACCGAACAGCGCCGAGCCCACCGGCCGCGCGATGAAAGCCAGCGCGAAGGTGGCGAAGGACTGCAGGGTGGCGCTGGCCGGGTCGCTTTGCGGGAAGAACAGTTTCGGAAAGACGATCACCGCCGCCGTGGCGTAGATGTAGAAATCGAAGAACTCGATCGTGGTGCCGATCAGACTGGCGAACAGCACGCGCCGTGGCGAGTTGGCAGGCGCGGAGGCAACGACGGTAGCGGTCATGGACGGGCCTGTCGGTGGGACGTGGGCGATTCTGGCAGAACGGACAAGGGGCTGTGGGAGCGACGTAAGTCGCGACCTCCGTCCGGTTTGGCAGACATCGGCATCGCGACTTACGTCGCTCCCACAGGAAACACGCTCAGCTGCCCAGATTGATCCAGGTCGCCTTGATCTCGGTGTACTTGTCGAAGGCGTGCAGCGACTTGTCCCGGCCGTTGCCGGACTGCTTGTAGCCGCCGAACGGCGCGGTCATGTCGCCGCCGTCCCAATAGTTCACCCACACGCTGCCCGCGCGCAGCTTGCGCGCCACGCGGTGCGCGCGGCTGATGTCGCGCGTCCACACGCCAGCCGCCAGGCCGTACTCGCTGTCGTTGGCCATCCGCAGCGCTTCTTCCTCGCTGTCGAACGCGATCACCGACAGGACAGGCCCGAAGATCTCCTCGCGGCTGATGGTGTGCTCGTGTGCCACATCGTCGAACACGGTCGGCTCGATGTAGCAGCCACCGCTCACCACCTCGGCACGCTGCCCGCCCAGCGCCAGGCGCGCGCCTTCGGCCTTGCCCTTCTCGATGTAGCCGAGCACGCGCTGCGTCTGCCCTTCGTCGACCATCGCGCCCATCGGCGCGCCGGGATCGAGCGGATGGCGCGGACGCATCGCCTTGCCCGCCTCGACCACGCGGGCGACGAACTCGTCCTTGATGGAGCGCTCGACCAGCAGGCGCGAGGCCGCCGTGCAGACTTCGCCCTGGTTGTAGAAGATGCCGCCGGCCGCGGCCTTCGCCGCGACCTCCAGGTCGTGCGCATCGGCGAAGACGATGTTCGGGCTCTTGCCGCCGCACTCCATGTAGGCGCGTTTCATGTTCGACAGGCCGGCGCACTGCAGTAGGCGCTTACCGACCGCGGTGGAGCCCGTGAACACCAGCCCGTCCACATCCATGTGCAGCGCCAGCGGCTCGCCGGCCGTCTTGCCAAAGCCGGGCACCACGTTGAGCACGCCGGCGGGGATGCCGGCTTCGATCGCGAGCTCGGCCAGGCGGATTGCGGTCAGCGGCGATTTCTCCGACGGCTTGAGCACGATGGAATTGCCCATCGCCAGCGCGGGCGCCAGCTTCCACGTCGCCATCAGCAGCGGGAAGTTCCACGGCACGATGGCACCGATCACGCCCAACGGCTCGCGCGTCACCAGGCCGAGTTCGTCCTGACCGGTGGCGGCGACTTCGCCATACACCTTGTCCAGCGCCTCGGCAGTCCAGCCCATGCAGCGGATGGTCGCCGCGATGTCGACGCTGCGCGCGTCGCCGACCGGCTTGCCCATGTCCAGCGATTCCAGCAATGCCAGTTCATCGGCGTGCCGTTCGATCAGCTGGGTGAGCTTGAGCAGCACCTTCTTGCGATGCGTCGGACGCGCGTTGGACCACGCGCCCGCCTCGAAACTGCGGCGCGCAGCGGCGACGGCGCGGTTGATGTCCTCTTCCTGGCCGTCGGCCACCTGGCCCAGCACGCGCCCATCGATCGGGCTGACGCACTCGAACGTCTTGCCCGAAGCGGCATCGACGTACTTGCCGTCGATGAAAGCCTGCGTACGGATCGACAGCGCACCGGCCATCGCCTGCCAGTCCTGTTGCGTGCGGGGATTGCTCATCGAAGCTCCTGGCTGTGTTCCCTTCTCCCAGCGGGAGAAGGTGGCGCAAAGCGCCGGATGGAGGGGAGAGCGGAGATGCGTTGTCCGAATCATCCGGACTCCATCGCCCCTCACCCCAACCCCTCTCCCGTTGGGAGAGGGGGATGATTTCAAAACGTCGCCGGTGTATTGGCGCTGACGATCACCGCGTCGACATCGCCGACATTGCGGAAGCGGTGCGGCGTCCGGCTTTCGAAGTAATAGCCCTCGCCGGCCTTCAAGACGCGGACCTGCTCGCCGACAGTGACTTCCACTTCGCCGGCGATCACCACGCCGCCTTCCTCGCCGTCGTGCGCCAGCATGCTGTCGCCGGTATCGCTGCCCGGCGGCATCACTTCGCGCAGGATGCACATCTGCCGCTGCGGGCGGTGCTGTCCGACGAGGAAGTAGTGGATACCGTTGCTCCCGACATCGGGCAACTCCTCCGCGACGTAGAACGGGCTGTCCGGCAGCCCCTTCTCCAGGTCCAGGGTGAAGAAGTCGGCCAGCGAAATCGGGATACCGTCCAGCACCTTCTTCAACGAGCTGACCGACGGGCTGACCTTGTTCTGCTCGATCAGCGAGATGGTGCTGTTGGTAACGCCCACGCGCTTGGCCAGCTCGCGCTGGCTGAGGCCTTTGGATTTGCGGACCAGTTGCAGGCGTGCGCCGATGTCCATCACCACCCTGACAGGAAAGCGGAAAGTGTTGCGGGATACTTTACACCCGGGGACCGGCCGGTCAATCCGGGCTTTTCCGGCGATTTGCTCGGCCGATGAACGATGGCGGGCTGGCGCACGTTTGAACCGGGAATCCAACCTCCGGCACGGTTGTAAAGTTTTTTCAACGCGCTAAGCTGCCCGCATCCGTCCCGTCCCCCCCTGGAGCCGCGATGAGCGCCGACGACACCTCAGCCGCCCTGGCCGACCACTACGCACGCCAGAACCTGGAAGCGCCCGGTTCGCTGGACCACTTCTGGATGCCGTTCACCGCCAACAAGCAGTTCAAGGCCAAGCCGCGCCTGCTGGCGAGCGCGTCGGGCATGTACTACAAGGATGTCGACGGCCACGAGGTGCTGGATGCCACCGCAGGCCTGTGGTGCTGCAACGCCGGCCATGCCCGGCCGCGCATCGTCGAAGCGGTGAAGCAACAGGTCGGTACGCTGGACTTCGCGCCCAATTTCTCGATGAGCTCGCCGCTGCCGTTCAAGCTGGCCGAGCGCCTGGCCGCGCTGACGCCGGGCGATCTGAACAAGGTGTTCTTCAGCAACTCCGGGTCGGAAGCCGTCGACAGCGCGCTGAAGATCGCCCTGGCCTACCACCGCGTGCGCGGCGAAGGCCAGCGGACGCGCTTCATCGGCCGCGAGAAGGGTTACCACGGCGTCGGCTTCGGCGGCATGTCCGTAGGTGGCCTGCCGAACAACCGCAAATGGTTCGGTCCCGGCCTGCCGGCGGTGTCGCATATCCGGCACACGCTGGACGTGTCGCGCAACGCATTCTCGAAGGGCCTGCCGCCGCACGGCATCGAACTGGCCGAGGATCTTGAGCGGCAGATCGCCCTGTACGACGCCTCCACGATCGCGGCCGTCATCGTCGAGCCGATCTCCGGATCGGCCGGCGTGGTCATCCCACCGCAGGGCTACCTGCAGCGGCTGCGCGAGATCTGCGACAAGCACGGCATCCTGCTGATCTTCGACGAAGTGATCACCGGCTTCGGCCGCGTCGGCCATGCCTTCGGCGCGCAGCGCTTCGGCGTCACGCCGGACATGATCACCGCGGCGAAGGGCATCACCAACGGCTGCGTGCCGATGGGCGCCACCTTCGTCTCCGAACGCCTGTTCGAGGCCTTCATGAGCGGGCCGGACAACGCCATCGACATGTTCCATGGCTACACCTACTCCGGGCATCCGCTGGCCTGCGCCGCCGCGCTCGCCACGCTGGATACCTACGAGGAAGAGAACCTGTTCGACAAGGCGCTCAGCCTGGGCGACTACTGGCAGGACGCGCTGCACTCGCTGAAGGGGCTGCCGAACGTCATCGACATCCGCAACTTCGGCCTCGTCGGCGCCATCGAGCTGGCGCCGCGCGCGGGCGCGCCTGGGACCCGGGCCTACGACGTCTTCGCCCGCGCCTTCCACGAAGGCCACTTGCTGACCCGGGTGACCGGCGACGTCATCGCCCTGTCGCCTCCGCTGATCGTGGAGAAGGACCACATCGACCGGATCGTGAACATCCTGGCGGACACCATACGGGCAACCGCGTAAAATTACGGACCAACGGCCACAGCGCTCCCCCGCGCGCGAAGCCCCATCCCGCTACTGGAGAGCAACATGCTGATTGGCGTCCCCAAGGAAATAAAGAACCACGAATACCGCATCGGACTTACCCCGTCCGGTGCGCGCGAGCTGGTCTCGAATGGCCACCAGGTCATCGTCCAGCGCGACGGCGGCAAGGCCATCGGCCTGACCGACGAGCAGTACGTCAAGGCGGGCGCGCAGATCGTCGACACGGCCGAAGAGATCTTTGCCCGCGCCGACATGATCATCAAGGTGAAGGAGCCGCAGCCGAACGAGTGCGCCATGCTGCGCCCCGGCCAGGTGCTCTACACCTACCTGCACCTCGCGCCCGACCCGGAACAGACGAAAGCGCTGGTCGCCTCCGGCGCCACCTGCATCGCCTATGAAACCGTCACCGACCGCAAGGGCGGCCTGCCGCTGCTCGCGCCGATGTCCGAAGTGGCCGGCCGCATGTCGATCCAGGCCGGCGCGCATGCGCTGGAGAAAGCGCAGGGCGGTTCCGGCGTGCTGCTCGGCGGCGTGCCCGGCGTGAAGCCGGCCGAAGTGCTGGTGATCGGCGGCGGCGTGGTCGGCATCAACGCCGCCCGCATGGCGATGGGCATGAATGCGCACGTCACCATCCTCGACCGCTCGCTCGACCGCCTGAAGTACCTGGACGAGCTGTACGGCCACCAGCTGACCACCATCTACTCGACCCGCGACGCCATCGAAGAACGCCTGCCGGACACCGACCTGGTGATCGGCGCGGTGCTGATCCCCGGCGCCGCCGCGCCCAAGCTCGTGTCGCGCGACCAGCTGAAGCTGATGCGTCCCGGCTCGGTGCTGGTGGACGTGGCGATCGACCAGGGCGGCTGCTTCGAGACCTCGAAGGCCACCACGCACCAGAATCCGACGTACGAAGTGGACGGCATCATCCACTACTGCGTGGCCAACATGCCCGGCGGCGTCGCCCGCACGTCCACGTTCGCGCTGACCAACGCCACCCTGCCCTTCGCCGTGCAGCTGGCAAACAAGGGTGCGAAGCAGGCCCTGCTGGACGACGAGCACCTGCTCAACGGCTTGAACGTGCACGCCGGCAAGGTGACCTACAAGGCCGTCGCCGACGACCTGGGCTACGCGTACGTGCCGGCGCGCGAGGCGCTGGCGTAAGCCGCTGTTTCCTTCTCCCTGCGCGAGCGGGGAGAAGGTGCCCGAAGGGCGGATGAGGGGCACGCCGGAGCCGCCTCATTCCGCATGGCAACCGGAACTCGAACGTTCGGACACTCGATACACCGCATCGCATTCTCGACAAGGGCGCCGTCGCCCCTCACCCGCCCTCCGGGCACTCTCTCTCCGCACGCGGGGCGAGGGATTCCACCAGGTAGTCCGCCATGGCCGAAGCGATTTCCCACTTCATCAACGGACACACAGCCGCCGGCGCGGGCGACCGCTTCGGCGATGTTTACGACCCCGCCACCGGCACCGTCACCGCGCGCGTGCCGCTGGCCTCGGCCAATGACGTGAAACAGGCGGTGGACGCCGCGTCCGCCGCTTTCCCGGCCTGGGCCGAAACGACGCCGCTGAATCGTGCGCGGGTGATGTTCCGTTTCAAGGAATTGCTGGAGACGCACGCCGGCGACCTGGCGAAGATCATCACGTCCGAACACGGCAAGGTGCTGTCCGATGCCCGTGGCGAAGTGACCCGCGGGCTGGAAGTGGTGGAGTTCGCCTGCGGCATCCCGCACCTGCTCAAGGGCGAGCATTCGATGAACGTCGGCCGCGACGTCGATTCGTGGAGCGAATACGCGCCGCTGGGCGTCGTGGCCGGCATCACGCCGTTCAACTTCCCCGCGATGGTGCCGCTGTGGATGTTCCCGGTGGCGCTGGCGTGCGGCAACACCTTCGTTTTGAAGCCGTCCGAGCGCGATCCGTCTGCGGCCTTGTTCATGGCCGACCTGCTGAAGCGAGCGGGATTGCCGGATGGCGTGTTCAATGTCGTGCACGGCGACAAGGTGGCGGTGGATGCGCTGCTGGACGAACCGCGCGTGCAGGCGCTGAGCTTCGTCGGCTCCACGCCGATCGCCGAATACATCTACGCGCGCGGCAGCGCCAACGGCAAGCGCGTGCAGGCACTGGGCGGCGCGAAGAACCACATGGTCGTGCTGCCCGATGCCGACCTCGACGGCGCGGTCTCCGCGCTGCTCGGCGCCGGCTATGGCTCGGCCGGCGAACGTTGCATGGCGATCTCGGTCGCCGTCTGCGTGGGCGATGCCACCGCCGATGCACTGGTGGCCACGCTCGCACCCAAGGTGGCGGCACTGAAGATCGGCCCCGGCTGCCAAGATCCCGAGATGGGCCCGCTGGTCACCGGCGCGCACCGCGACAAAGTGCGCGGCTACGTCGATGCCGGCGTCGCCGAGGGTGCGGACCTCGTCGTCGACGGCCGCAGCCTCATCGTCGATGGCCACGCCGATGGCTTCTTCCTCGGCGGCTGCCTGTTCGACCGGGTGACGCCCGACATGCGGATCTACCGCGAAGAAATCTTCGGCCCGGTGCTGTGCGTGATGCGTGTGCCGGATCTGGACGCGGCGCTGCGCTTGGTGAACGAACACGAGTACGGTAACGGCACCGCCGTATTCACCCGTGACGGCGGCGCGGCGCGCGAATTCGCGCATCGGGTGCAGGCCGGCATGGTCGGCATCAACGTGCCGATCCCGGTGCCGATGGCCTTCCACAGCTTCGGTGGCTGGAAGCGCTCGATCTTCGGCTCGCTGCACGTGCACGGCCCCGACGGCGTGCGCTTCTACACGCGCCTGAAAACCATCACCGCCCGCTGGCCGGAGACCCACGCGGCCGAGTTTGTGATGCCGACGATGAAGTAAAGTCGGGGCCGGCTCCTGCACGGTACTGGCCCATGTACTTCCCCCGTCCCCGCGTCTTCGCCTCGCTGGCCTGCCTGATGGCGTCATCGGTCGCATCGGCGGGCGAGCCCGTCGCCCAGGTTCGCGTCGCCTTCGATCGCGACGGCATCGTCGCCACGCGCGCAGAGGGCTCGGCCGACCTGGCCACCGGCCGCAGGGTGACGGCCGACGATCCGGTTCGCGTCGCCTCGATCTCCAAGCTGTTGACGTCGATCGGCGTCATGCGGCTGGTCGAAGCCGGCACGCTCGACCTCGACGCAGACGTCTCGACCTACCTGGGCTGGACGCTGCGCCATCCCCGCCACCCGGACACGCCCATCACCCTGCGCCTGCTGCTCTCGCATCGCTCCAGCCTGACCGATGCCGCCGGCTACTACGCCACGCCGCTGGGCACGCCGCTGAAGTCAATCCTCGACGATCCGAAGGCTTGGGACGAGGCGCACGCGCCGGGCACGCATTTCCGCTATACCAACCTCAACTTCCCACTGGTCGCGATGGCGATGGAGAACGCCACCGGCGAGCGCTTCGACCTGCTGATGCACCGCCTGGTGCTGGCGCCACTGAAGCTCGACGCCTGCTACAACTGGGCAGGCTGCGACGACGCCACCGCGACGCGCGCCGTCGTCCTGTACCGCGACGGCGCGGTGGTCCGCGACGACAACCGTGCGGGCAAACCGGCTTGCCCGGTGGTCGTCGCCGACGGCGAACCCTGCGACCTCGCCCGCTGGAAGGCCGGCGAGAACGGTGCGTTGTTCTCGCCCCAGGGCGGGCTACGCATCTCCGCCAACGGGCTGGCGAAGATCGGCCGGCTGCTGCTGAACAACGGCGAGGTGGACGGCGTGCGTTTGCTGTCGCCCGCCTCCGTTACCACGCTGGTGACGCCGCAATGGACCTTCGACGGCCGCAACGGCGTCACCCATGAAGAAGACACCGGCATCAGCGCGGCGAACGCCTTCTTCTGCCGCTACGGCCTGGCCGTGCAGACGCTGGCGACGCCGGTCGCCGGCTGCGGCGATGATCCGTTTGGCGACGGCGTGGCCCGCATCGGTCACTCCGGCGATGCCTATGGCTTGCGGTCGGGGCTGTGGGTGGACATGCGCACCGGCAACGGCGTGGCGTACTTCGCGACCGATGCCGGAGGTTCGCCGGCCGGCGCGCACTCCGCATTCAGCCGCATCGAAGAAAGGCTGGCGGACAGCACCACGCACTGACACCGGATCGACTCAAGAACTCCCTGGACCCGCCGATAAGGCCTACATGTCGCCCCGCGTCGCATCCGCGCGCGGCCAACACGATCCACAGGGGGATCTTGAAATGACGTCACGTCCGACGGTTCTGCTTTGCGATGATTCACGCGCGCTGCGCATGCTGGCGGCGCGCCAGCTCGACGATTGCGGCTTCCAGGTGGTGGGCGAGGCCGGCAACGGTCTTGAAGCCGTCAGCCAGTACCAGGCGCTGAAGCCGGACGTGGTGCTGATGGACCTGGTGATGCCCGAGTGCGATGGCAAGCAGGCCCTCGGCCGGATCCTCGCGCAGGATCCCGATGCCCGCGTGGTGATCCTCAGTTCGCTCGGCGCGCAGAGCGATATCGAGGAATGCCTGAAACTGGGAGCGAAGTCCTACCTGCAGAAACCCATCGATCCGGAAGTGATGGATCGCGTGCTGCACGAAGCGGTCGCCTGACCGCACGCACGTCCTTCCCACTTCCGTACGAGACGAACACCATGGCAGCAAAATTCCTGGGCCAGTTCCTGCTGGAACGCGGCACCATCTCCCCGGCGCAGCTCCTTGCCGCGCTCGACGCGCAACGCGCCTCCAATCCCCTGCTCGGCGAGCTCGCCGTGCACCACGGCATGCTCGATGCCACCCAGGCACGCCGCATCAACGAACGCCAGCGCGCCGAGGACCGACGCTTCGGCGACATCGCGCTCGAGATGGGCTGGTTGAACGAGGGCCAGCTCGATGTGCTGCTCGCCGCGCAGAAGAAGGGCCGCAAGCTGTTCGGCCAGATCCTGGTCGACCAGGGCGCATTGAGCGCCGACCAACTGGAGGCCGAACTGGTTGCGCACCGCCGCGATCTCGATGAAGCCAACCACGCGCTCGCCTTGGGCATCGCCGGCCATGGCCGGGCCGATGCGGTCACCAGCGCGATCCGCGTCTGCAACCGCCTGTTCCCGCGTCTGGTGGGCAGCCAGTGCCAGGCCGCCGGCATCGCCAACGACGCCGCGCTCGATGCCTGCGAGGTCACCGCGCACGTGCGTATCGCCTCCGCCTCCGAATCGTTGCTGGTCGGCGTCGGCTGCAGCCGTGCCACCATGCAGGCGATGGCCTGCGCGTTGCTCTCGCTCTCGCCGGAGCAGTGCGACGACGAGCTCGCACTGGACGCACTGGGCGAGCTGGTCAACGTGCTGATGGGCTACGTGGTACGCGACACGTTGCCCGACGACGCCGCGTACCGCGCGCAGCCGCCATCCACACGGTTGTCGGCGGCGGACCTGGCCGCGACGGGCAGCACGCTGGCGCTGTCAATGACCTCGCAGCGCGGCGACTTCGTCCTGATTGTCGGCTGACGCGCCGGCTTACGCCCGTGTCAGCCGCCACGCGCGGTGGATGCGGGCGTTGCGCTCGAAATCCGGCGGGATCGTGCCCGCGCTGATCTCCTCGCAGCGCGCAAATTCCGCCACGGCGTTCTCGTCCAGCCGGAAGCGACGGAAGTTGTTGCTGAAATACAGCACGCCGCCCGGCGCCAGCCGCGCCACTGCGGCGCGCAGCAACCGCACGTGCTCCTTCTGCACATCGAAATCGTCCGCGCGCGCGGAGTTGGAGAACGTCGGCGGATCGCAGAAGACCAGGTCGTACTCGGCCTGCTCCGCTTCCAGCCAGCGCACGGCATCGGCCTGTACGAGGCGGTGCTTGGCGCCGCCCAGGCCATTCTCGGCGAGGTTGTCCGCACACCACTGCAGGTAGGTACCGGACAGGTCGACGCTGGTCGTGCTGGAGGCCCCCGTCACGGCGGCCTGCACGCTGGCCACGCCGGTGTAGCAGAACAGGTTGAGGAACCGCTTGCCGCGCGCTTCCTGGGCCATCCGTCGGCGCAGCGGGCGATGGTCGAGGAACAGCCCCGTATCGAGATAATCGAACAGGTTGACCCGCAGCAACGCGCCGGACTCGCGCACGAGGATGAACTCGTCGCGTTGCTGCATGCGTCCGTACTTGGAGCCGCCCTTGCCGCGCTCGCGCGCCTTCACCGCGATCTGTTCCTGCGGCACGCCGAAGACCTCGCGCGTCGCGGCCAACAGTTCGCTGAAGCGGCGACGCACGTCGTGCTCGGGGATGCTCGCCGGCGCGGCATACTCCTGCACGTGCAGGAAGGTACGGCCCTGCCCGCCCGCTTCCTCATAGACATCGATGGCCGCCGCGTACTCGGGCAGGTCGGCGTCGTAGGCGCGGTAGCAGGTCACGTGTTCCTGTTCGCGCCAGCGCTTGAACTTCTTCATGTTCTTGCGCAGGCGGTTGGCGACCATCTGTGCACCGTCCGACAACGGCCTGGGTTCGCGCGGCTCGCGGACGGGCGTGGCGACGGGATCGCAGACGATCAACGCGCACTCGATGGCGCCGTTGAACAGCTGGTACTTCTTGGCCGCGCGCAGGCCGGTGGCATAGCCGAGATCGGCATTGCCGCACAGCAGGCTGGCCCGCCACTGCGGCACGGCGCGCTGCAACGCATCGCCGAGGGCGTGGTACAGCTCGGCGTCGGCCGCCAAGCGCTCGTCGTACGGCGGATTGCAGACCACCAATCCGCGCGGCTCCTCGCGGGTCGGCAGCTGCGCCACGTCGCGGGCCTCGAACTGCAGCTGGCCGGCCAGGCCGGCCAACACCGCGTTGTCGCGCGCGGCGCGGATCGCGCCCAGATCGATGTCGCTGCCGAAGAACACCGGCCGCAGCGCCTTGCGCCCGTCCGATTCGCGCTGCACGGCCTCGGCGAACAGCGCGCGCCACGCGGCCACGTCGAAGCCCGACCAGCGGGTCGGCAGCGCGTTGCCGTGTCGCTGCAAACCTGGAGCGACATCCGCGGCCATCAACGCGCCCTCGATCAACAGCGTGCCACTGCCGCACATCGGATCGAGCAGCGCGCCGCCCTCGTGGTAGATCACCGGCCAACCGCCACGCATCAGCACGGCCGCGGCCAGATTTTCCTTGAGCGGCGCGTCGTTCTGGGCCTGCCGCCAACCGCGACGGTGCATCGGGCCGCCGCCCAGGTCGATCGACACCGTCGCGCGCCCTTTGCGTAGCGACAGGTTGATGCGCACGTCCGGCTGCTCCACGTCCACCGAGGGGCGCTCCAGGCCCTGCTGGCGCAGGCGGTCGACCACGGCATCCTTCACCCGTTGCGCGGCATAGCGCGCGTGGGTGATCGCCTCGCCGGAAACATGCGCGTCCACGGCCAGCGTCAGTTCCGGCCGGGTGTGGCTTTCCCACGCGATCGCCATCACGCCGTCGTAGAGCGCTTGTTCGTTCGCGCATTCGAACTCGGCGATCGGCCACAGCACGCGGCTGGCCAGGCGCGACCACAACACGGCGCGCTGCGCATCCACCGGCTCGCCCTCGGCGTTGACGCCAGCGATGGTGGCGGTAGCCTTGGGCACGCCGAGCGCAAGCAGCTCGTCCGCGAGCAGGTATTCCAGGCCTTTGGCGCAGGAGACGAAGAACTTCAAAGTGGAACCTCGTTATGGACGTCACCCCGGCGCAGGCTGGGGCCCAGTGACTTGTCCGCCGCGATCAACGTCGCTGGGTCCCGGCCTACGCCGGGACGACGGTTTTCAGAGAGCGGCGAGCAGCTGCCCGAACGCCTGCGCCGAAGCGTCGACATGATCGGAGAGACGATGCCCGTCGTTGACCAGCAACAGGCGCGCGCGGCGCGCATGCGCCCAGTCCACCACGGCCTGCGCGGGAATCAGTTCGTCGTCCCAGCCATGGATGACCGAAACCGGCACCGCTGCAGCGTCCAACAGCGGCAGCGGGCCCATGCTGATCGGCGGCGCCATCAGGAACAGCCCGCGCACCGGCACCTCCAGCGAAATGCGACCGGCGATGTAGGCGCCCAGACTGGAACCGGCCAGCACCACCGGCCCACGCGACGCGGCGGCCTGCGCCAGCGTGCGCAGGCGCTCCAGACGCGCGACGACATCGCCCAGCGAACTGACATCGCGACGGGCGTCGAGATCGGTGTAGTCCGGCCGCTCGTGGCTCCAGCCCAGGCGTTCGGCCACATCGGCCAGCGCGGTGACCTTGGTGGCGTCGGGACCGCTCTCGAAACCGTGCGACAGGATGCAGTGGCCGCGCATCACAGCGCCTCCACCGCGTCGCCGATGCGGAACGTGCCGCCTTCGACGATCCGCGCGCACAGGCCACCGTGGCCGCGCATCGCGTTGTAGCCGCCCGGGCCCAGCGCGTCTTCCATCCGCGAACAGGGATCGCAGTCCTCGGTTCCCTCGAACACCGCGGTGCCGATGCGGAAGCGACGTTCCTTCAGCGCGACCAGCGGGATCCCGGAGACGACGACGTTTCGGCGCAGCAGCGAAGGCGCCAAGTCCGGACGCTGCGCGAGCGCGGCGATGACCGGCAGGTGCTCGGCCTGGATCAGGGTGATGCCGCGTTTGCCGCTGCCGCCCTTGTAGCGGTCGCCAACCAGGCCGCCACCGGTGACGACCTCGACCGCGTCGGTGGCCACCATGATCTCATCGCGGGCCGGCCGCAGGCCGATCCACTCCACCTTGCCGGCACGCGGCAGGGTGGCCATGAGCTTGGCCAGGGGGGAGTCGGGGTTGAGCGGCATGGGAAACCCGCGCGTCGGAAAGGCCGCCAGTTTACCGGACCGGCCCGTCCCCGGCCCGTTCCGTGCGCCGCCTGCTAGCATCGACGCATGCGCACCGACCCGCCCGTCTTCGCCCCCCACGTGGACCTGTTGCCGTACGAGGACCGACTGGAAGCACGCCCGCTGCAGCAGATCGACCTGGTCGTCATCCACTGCACGGAACTGCCCGACCTGGCGACGGCGCGGCACTATGGCGAACGCATCCTGCACGCGTCCGGCACCGGCAACAGCGGCCACTACTACATCGACCGCGACGGCAGCGTGCATCTCTACGTGCGGCCGCAGCGCATCGCCCACCATGTGCGCGGCTACAACCCGCGTTCGGTTGGCATCGAGCTGGTGAATAGCGGCCGTTACCCCGACTGGCTTGCCACCGGCAGCCAGACGATGACCGAGCCCTACACCGACGCACAGATCGAGGCGCTGGCCGCACTGCTGGAGCACCTGCGACGCGAGCTGCCCGCGCTGCGTTACATCGCCGGGCACGAAGACCTGGATACCGCGCGCGAGCCCGCCACGGACGATCCGGCCGTCACCGTGCCGCGCAAGATGGATCCGGGGCCCCTGTTCCCGTGGGACGTGGTGCTGCGTGCGACCCCGCTGGAGCGCCTGGTGCCCTGACGGGCCACGCACGGGCGGCCGCTATAATCGGCTGTCGCCAAGATTCCAGGCCCTGACGTGCCCGCACCCGAACCCGTCGTCTCCGAACTGATCGAACTGTTGTCGCTGGAGCGGCTGGAAGACAACCTGTTCCGCGGCCAGAGCCGCGACATCGGCACCAAGTACGTGTTCGGCGGCCAAGTGCTGGGCCAGGCCCTGTCGGCCGCGCAGGCCACGGTGGAGGGCGGCGCGGAAGAGCGCCGCGCGCATTCGCTGCACGCGTATTTCCTGCGCGCAGGCAATATCGAAGCGCCGATCGTCTACGAAGTGGACCGCACGCGCGACGGCGGCAGCTTTTCGGTGCGTCGGGTCACGGCGATCCAGCACGGCCGCGTGGTGTTCTTCTGCGCGGCCTCGTTCCAGGCCCAGGAAGAAGGCGCCGAGCACCAGCTGTCGATGCCGGAAGTGCCGCAACCGGAAGACATCGCACCGGCGCCGCCCGTCCCCGCCGAGGTCATGGCCACGCTGCCGCCGAAGGTGCAGCGCTGGCTGTCGCGGCGCGGCCCGTTCGAGTTCCGCCACGTCTACCCGCGCGACGAACTGAACCCGCCCAAGCGCCCGCCGTTCCAACAGGTGTGGTTCCGTTTGAGCGAGCCGGTCGGCGATTCGCCGGAACTGCATCGCGCCCTGCTCGCCTACGCGTCCGATTTCCAGCTGCTCGGCACGGCGACCTATCCGCACGGCATCAGCTATTACCAGCCGAACGTGCAGATGGCCTCGCTGGATCATGCCCTGTGGTTCCACCGCCCGTTCCGTGCCGACGACTGGCTGCTGTATTCGATCGACAGCCCCAGCGCGAGCAGTGCGCGCGGACTGGCGCGCGGGCAGATCTTCGACCGCCAGGGCCGGCTGGTGGCCAGCACCGCGCAGGAAGGCCTGATCCGCGTGGTGCCCGATGCCGAAGCGGCCTCGGCCGTCCCGGCGAAGGACTGAGGACTGACGCATGCGGCAAGTGTTTTCCAGCCAGCGCATCGAGACCGTGGAAGGCGTCGCCAAGATGCTGGGCGATGCAGGCATTCCGGTCTTCATCAGCAATGGCCGCTCGTACCACAGCAAGCGCGGTGGCCAGTTCAGCTATACCGAACCGGTCAAGCCGCAGCTGCAGCCGGCGGTCTGGGTGCGCCATGCCGAAGACCAGCCGCGGGCGCGCGAGTTGCTGCGCGAGGCCGGCCTGATGGAGACCACGCGCCCGGGCTACGGCCCCTCGCTGACGTTCCGCAGCGACCAAGAGCCTGCCGCGACGCCCCAGCGCTCCTGGGCCTGGCGCATCCGCCTGGTCCTGCTGGCGCTGATCGCGTTGGCCGCCGCCATCATGTGGATGCGGCGCCCGGTGCCTGCGCCCCCGGCGCCCGTTCCGGTTCCGCAAGAGCAACCTGCAACGCCCGCCCCTGCAGACGAGGCGCCCGAGGAAGACCGCATCCGCATCCAGCCTGCCACCGGCGGCTGAAGCATGGGATCGGGGGCGATCGGTCACATCCGTCCTCCCGGGCCGTCAGGGTCATCGGCCCACCCGATGATCCATACGCCATGAACGCCCTTGCCCTGGACCTGATGCTGCAAGCCGAACTGCCCGCTGCCGCGCGCGGCAGCCAGGAAGCGTATGGCCGCATCGTCCACGCCTGCCAGAACACCGTCACCGCGATTGCCCTGGCGATCACGCGCGATGTGCAGGCCAGCGAAGACATCGCGCAGGAAGCCTTTCTCAAGGCGTGGCAACAACTGGACCGGTTGAAGAACAGCGCCAGCTTCCTGCCCTGGCTGCGCCAGATCACCCGCAACCTCGCACGCGACTGGCTGCGTGCACAGCACGGCCGCCCGCTGTCGGGCGAAGCGGCCGAGATCGCGATCGGCATGGCCGCCGATCCCGGCCCGACGCCGGCGGAGCGCCTGTTGCAGACCGAGGAAGAGCTCGTCGCCACGGACATCATCTCCGCGCTGCCCGAGGACAGCCGAGAAACCCTGTTGCTCTATTACCGCGAGGGCCAGAGCTCGCAACAGGTCGCCGACCTGCTCGGCCTGAGCGATGCCGCCGTGCGCAAGCGTCTGTCGCGCGCACGCACGATGGTGCGCGACGAGTTGATGCAGCGCTTCGGCGAGTTCGCCCGCTCCACCGCGCCCGGCGCCGCTTTCACGATGATCGTGCTGGGCGGGCTGGTGGGCGCGATGCCGGCGGCAAGCGCGGCGACCGTGATCGGTACGGGCGTCCTCGGAAGCGGCATCGGCCTCGGCAAGCTGGGTACCGGCGGGGTGACCACCGGCGGCATCACCGGCGGCGTGGCCGGTGGCTCGCTGGGCGTCATCTTTGAACAGCTCACCCAGCACCCGGCCGCCCTTGGCGGGATGCTCGGCGGCGTGATCGGCGGGCTGGTCGGCTACGCCTTCACCTGGTGGTATCTCGCCCGCTTCTGCGTGACGGCGCAGGAGCGCCTGCAGGTACGACGGTTCATGGTGCTCAACACCGTCACCGGCTCGGCCTGGTTGTTCTGCCTGATGCTGGCGACCGTGCTCGCCCGTGGGGGAATGGCAATCATGGTGGTCGCCGTCCTCGGCATGTGCGCGCTCAACTACCAGTACCTGGTCACGCTGCCGCGCATCATGGACCCCATCCTGGCCCATCCGTCGAACGCGAAGCGCAAGCGCGGCTACGACTATGTCATCGGCCGCAAGGCCGTGGCGTTCAGCAGCCTGCTGGCGATCGGCGCGATCGTGTTCGTGCTGGTGCGCACGGGCCGCCTGCCGCTGTAGTGTCGCCGTACGCCGGGGTGGGTCACACTTCGGTCCGTCGGTCGTCGTGCCTGTCGGGCCCGGATGCGCCGGGCCGAACACGGAGACCGGATGGACACCCTGGCGATCGAACTTTCCCTGCGCGATGCCCTGCCCGCGGCCGCGCGCGGCGACCAGGCCGCCTACGGCCGCGTGGTCGCGCTGTGCCAGAACGCGGTGACCGGAATCGCCCTGGCGATCACGCGCGATGTGCAGGCCAGCGAGGACATCGCGCAGGAGGCCTTCCTGAAAGGTTGGCGGCAGTTGTCGACGCTGAAGAACCCCGACAGCTTCCTGCCCTGGTTGCGCGAAATCACTCGCAACCTGGCCCGTGACCACCTGCGTGCGCAGCGGCGCCGACCGATGACGGGCGAAACCGCGGAGATCGCATTGACCCTCGCCGCCGACACCGCGCCCACGCCGGCGGAAACGCTGTTGCAGACCGAACAGGAAGCCGCAGCGCGCGAAGTGATCGCGGCCCTGCCGGAGGACAGCCGCGAAGTGCTGTTGCTGTACTACCGCGAAGGCCAGCGTTCGCAGCAGGTCGCCGCGCTGCTCGGCATCACCGATGCCGCTGTGCGCAAGCGCCTGTCGCGTGCGCGCCAATACGTGCGCGAGGAGCTGATAGTCCGCTTCGGGGAATTCGCCCGATCTTCGGCACCCTCCGCCGGCTTCGCCAGCGGCGTGCTCGGCATGCTCGCGATCGCGGCGCCGCCGTCGGCGGGTGCGGTCGTGCTGGGCACGGGCGGTGCCATCGCCGGCAAGGGCGTGTTGAAGTTGGTGGGTGGCGCGCTGGGCGCGACCGCCTTCGGCACGCTGGTGGGCATCGGCGCCGTGTGGTTCGGCATCCGCAAATACCTGCGCGATCCACTGGATGCGCGCGAACGCGAACAGCTGTTGCGCTACGGCACCGTCAACACGCTCGCCATCGTGCTCTTCATCGCCGGCATCAGCGCGTTGGCGCGGATACCGGGCTGGGTCCCGCACACCGCGTTGACGCTGGCCTACATGGCCATCATCGTCTGGACGTCGGGCCGCTGGCTACCGCGCATCCTGCAACGCAGGCAGGCGCGCGACCTGCTGCGCGACCCCGAGGGCGAGCGTCGCAGGATGCAACGGCAGCGCACGTGGCGGATCCTGGGTTGCGTCCTGGCGGTCACGCTGGCGACCGCCGGCCTGTTCGCCGGCCTGCTGATGTCAGGCCGGCTGGTGCTCTGAGCATGGCAAGCGTGCACCCGGATAGCCGGGTGCACGCTTCGTCTCAGCGGCGAGCCGATGTGCCGGCGGCCAGCTCGTCCTTCGACAGGAAGCCGTCCTTGTTCGCGTCGAGCGCATCGAAGCGTGCGGCTAGGCGGCCGTCCTTCACCTCGTCGCGCGACAGGCGGCCATCCTTGTTCGCATCCGCCGTCGCGAAGCGCTCGTCCATGCGCGCCTGCATCCGCTGCCGGGCTTCGGCACGGCGCGCGGCATCGGCCTGGTCGATCTCGGCACGGGTCAGCTTGCCGTCCTTGTCGGCGTCGGCCTTGGCGAACCAGGCGTCGCGGTGCTGCTTGCCGCGCAGGTCGCGGTCGACGCGATCGATCGCACCATCCTTGTTCGCATCCAGCGTATCGAAACGCTCGGCGAACTTCGGATCGGCCGCCGCTTCGACACGGCTGACCTTGCCGTCGCCATCGGCATCCAGCTTCTTGAAGGCGATCCCGCCACGCTCACCGCCGCCATGCCGACCGGGGCCGCGCATGCCCTTGCGGTGCGGACGCTCGTCGGCGCTGAGCTTGCCGTCGCCGTTCTTGTCCAATTCGGCGAAGCGCTCGGCCAGGCGCGGGTGCGCGGCGGCCTCCGCCTTGTCGATCACGCCATCGTTGTTCGTGTCCAGGCTCGCGCGCGCCGGCTTGTGCGCATCGCCCGCCTGGGTGGCGGCCAGCGCGGAACCGGCGCCGAGGGCGGCCAGGACGGCCACGAAAAGCAGGGTCTTGCGATTCATCATGTTCTCCTGAAGACGCGGCGCCCGTTGCGCCACTGCCGGGAAAACGCCTGCGCATGGGCGCGGTTGACGCGCTGACGGACGCGTTCAGCCGGCGGACGGTCGCGACCCACGCGACGGAGGCGCCGCAGTATGCTGCGGGCATGACCCAGGCCCTCGCCCGCGCCCTGTCGATCTTCGGCCACCCGATGCTGGTGCTGCCGCTGGCCGTGGTGGTGATCGCCGCGGGCCGCGGCGACCGTGCGGCGGCCGTCTGGTCGGCGCTGGGCTTCGGCGTGTTCGCTGCGATCGTCATGGGGTACTCGGGCTGGCAGGTACGGTGCGGTCGCTGGCACCACGTGGATGCGAGCGCGCACCACGAACGCGATCACCTGAATCGCTTCCTCCTCGCGGCGCTGGTCGTCGGCGCGGTGCTGGTGGCTTGGCGTGGCACGCAACCCGTGTTCGCGCTGGGCATGGCGTTGTCGGCGGCGGTGATCCTGGTCGCGATGCTGACGGCGCGATGGTGCAAGCTGTCGCTGCATCTGGCGTTCGCGGTGTTCGCGGCCTGGCTGCTGCGCGAACTCGGCACGCCGTGGATGCTGGCGGCGTTGCTGTTCGCAGTCGCCATCGCCTGGTCGCGCCTGGCATTGCACCGGCACGCGCCGCGCGACCTGATCGCCGGTGCGCTCGCGGGCTCGGCCGCCGGCGCTGCATTCTGGCCGCTGGCGGCCCGCTGGATGTCCTGACGATGGGCGAGAATTCCCACCCCATCGACGACCTGAGGCTGTTCCACACCGGCGAGCATCCGTGCGGCTACTGGCCGGACCGGGTAGCGCGCGACCTGGTACTGGACCCGCGCGATCCGCGCCTGCCGCAGCTCTATCCCGACGCGCTCTCATGGGGCTTCCGCCGCTCGGGCGATATCGTCTATCGCCCGCACTGCCGGCAATGCCGCGCCTGCGTGGCGGTGCGCATCCCGGTGGCCGGCTTCGCGCCCGACCGCAGCCAGCGGCGCTGCGCCGCACGCAACGCGCGCGTGGAGACGCGCATCGTCGCCGCGCTGCGAGGCGATGAGCACCTGGCGCTGTACCAGCGCTATCTCGCCGCACGCCACCCGCTCGGCGGCATGGACGACCATGGCGCGACCGAGTTCGACCAGTTTCTCGTGGGCAGTTGGTCGCGCGGCCGCTTCGTCGAGCTGCGCGAGGATGGACAGCTGCTCGCCGTAGCCGTCACCGACGTGATCCCGGGCGCGCTGTCGGCCGTCTACACGTTCTACGACCCGACGCTGGAAGCGCGGAGCCTGGGCACGCTGGCGATCCTGCGGCAGATCGAGTGGGCGCGTCGCGACGGCTACGCGCATCTCTATCTCGGCTACTGGATCGACGGCCATCGCAAGATGGACTACAAGCGGCGCTTCCGGCCGCTGGAACATTTCGACGGCCGCCAATGGCGCCCCGCCGAGTGAGCGGTGCCGGCACGGGGATGTCATCCGCGCGTGGCATCATGGCGGCATGCGAACCCTCACCGCCCTGTTCCCGATGATCCTTGCCTTGGCCGCCTGCAGCGCCGCCCCGCACCGCGACGGTGCCGCGCCGGCAACCGTTTCGATGCGCGTGGCCACCTACAACACCTCGCTGTATTCGGACGAGGCCGGCGGCGTGATCCGCGAGCTGCAAGGCGACAGTGCGCACGCGCGCAAGATCGCCGCCGTGCTTCAGAAGGTACGACCTGACCTGGTGCTGTTGAACGAATTCGATTTCGACGAGAAGCATCGCGCGGCCGATCTGTTCCAGCAGCGCTATCTCGAAGTTGCCCAGCCCGGCGGTGGCGAACCCCTGCACTATCCGTATCGCTACCTGGCGCCGGTCAACACGGGCGTGCAGAGCGGGCTGGACCTGGATGGCAACGGCACTGTCGGCGGCACCGGCCGCGACCGCGGCAACGATGCGTGGGGCTACGGACTGCATCCTGGCCAGTACGGCATGCTGGTGCTGTCGAAGTTCCCGATCGACGAGGCGCAGGTGCGCACGTTCCAACGGCTGCGCTGGAGCACGCTGCCGGGTGCAGTCAATCCGCTCGACCCCGCCAAGGGGCGTCCGTTCTATCCGGACACCATCTGGTCGCAGCTACGCCTGTCCTCGAAGTCGCATTGGGACGTGCCCGTGCGCACGCCGACGGGCACGGTGCATTTCCTGGTCTCGCATCCCACGCCGCCCGTGTTCGACGGCCCCGAAGACCGCAACGGCCACCGCAATGCCGCCGAACTACACCTGTGGCGCGAATACCTCGCTACCGGTGACGCGCCATGGCTATGCGACGACCAGGGCCGCTGCGGCCGCCTGGGCAGCGACGCGCGCTTCGTCATCGCCGGCGACCTCAACAACGATCCGGTCGATGGTGATGGCCACCATGAGGCTATCCTGGAACTGCTCGAACATCCGCGCGTGATGCGCATGGCCACGCCACGCAGCGAAGGCGGCGAGGAAACCGCACTGGCGTACGCCGCCAAGGGCCTGCAGCGCCGCGGCGCGCCGGCACACGTCACCGGCGATTTCGGCCCGCGCTCGGGCGCGATGCGCCTGGACTACGTGCTGCCCTCGACCGGCTTCGCCCTGATCGGCAGCGGCGTGTACTGGCCGAAGAAAGCCGACCCGCACGCCGCCATCGCCGATGGCAGCGACCATCACCTCGTGTGGGTGGACCTTACGCTGTAGGCGGCGTGGACGCGGCCGGAGCAGCCGTTACCCGCGGCCCGAAACCGAACAATGCCTCGCTCTGCGCCGACACGATCATCCGGATCATGCTGCCGGGCACCATCAGTTCCACCTGCACGTCGTGGCCTTCGGCGTCCTTGCCCACCAGCGTCATTTCGGTGAAGGCGCCGCCGGTATCGATCTCCTTGCAGAAGATGTGCGGCCCTTCGGGCTGGTTGGTCAGGTAGGGCTTGATCGCTTCGCCCAGCGCTTCCAGCGCCTGCGGGAAAAAGAACACTGCGTAACCGCCATGGCCGTTCATGCGGGGCCCCTCACTTCAGTTCGATGGTGATGGCCGCCGCGGCGGCGCGGGCCTTGGAACGGGCGACGTCGACGTCCTCGCCCCGCGCCAGCGTCACGCCGACGCGGCGGTGGCCTTCCACGCGCGGCTTGCCGAACAGGCGCAGCGCCGTGTCGGGTTCTTCGAGCGCGCCTTCCACATTGCCGAACACGGGCACGCCATGGCCGTGCGCCAGCATGGCGCACGACGCGGACGGACCGCTCTGCCGGATCACCGGGATCGGCAAGCCGAGGATGGCGCGCGCATGCAGCGCGAATTCGGACAGTTCCTGCGAGACCAGCGTCACCAGGCCGGTGTCGTGCGGGCGCGGCGAAACTTCACTGAACCATACCTCGTCGCCCTTTACGAACAGCTCGACGCCGAACAGGCCCCAGCCGCCGAGATCGTCGGTCACCGCCTTGGCGATCTGCTGCGCGCGTTCCAACGCGCGTGGCGACATCGGCTGCGGCTGCCAGCTCTCGCGGTAGTCGCCGTCCTTCTGCCAATGGCCGATCGGTTCGCAGTACGAGGTGCCGTCGGCGTGGCGCACGGTCAACAGAGTAATTTCGTAATCGAAGTCGATGAAGCCCTCGACGATGCAGCGACCGGCGCCGGCGCGGCCGCCGGTCTGCGCGTAGTCCCAGGCCGGGTCGATGTCCGCTTCGGCGCGCAACGTGCTCTGGCCCTTGCCGGAGGACGACATCACCGGCTTCACCACGCACGGCAGGCCGATCTCGCGCACGGCGTCGCGGTATTGGTCCTGCGTGTCGACGAAACGGTAGGGCGAGGTCGGCAGGCCCAGCGTTTCGGCGGCGAGCCGGCGGATGCCTTCACGGTCCATCGTCAGCCGTGCCGCGCGCGCGGTCGGGATGACCCGGGCCGCGCCCTCCGCTTCCAGCGCCACCAGCGTTTCGGTGTGGATCGCCTCGATTTCCGGTACCACCAGGTGCGGCTGCTCCTGTGCGATCAGCGCGCGGATCGCGGCCGGGTCCAGCATGTCCAGCACGTGCGCGCGATGCGCGACCTGCATCGCCGGTGCATCGGCGTAGCGGTCGGCGGCGATCACTTCCACGCCCAGCCGTTGCAGCTCGATGGCCACCTCCTTGCCCAGCTCGCCCGACCCCAGCAGCAAGACACGGGTCGCGTGGGGGGACAACGGGGTGCCGAGCGTGGTCATCGGGGGCGATCCTGAAAAGGGGGCGCCAGTGTACCGGTCGGCCCGACGTACGGCGCTGGCAGTCCTGTTGACATCTGATATCAAATTGATATCTTTTGATCCATCGAGGACATCCCCGCGGACCGACCATGATCCACGTGATCCATCAGATCCAACGCCGCTGGCCGGCCCATGCGCACCGGGTCGTCCCCGCCTTCCTTCTCCTCTCCGTTGCCCTGCTCGCCGTGGGCGCCGGCCTGTCGCTGCTGTGACCCTGCCCGAGACCATGACCATGAAAGAGAACGCCACGTCGTCGCTGCCCGGAATCCCGACCCTGCTCGGCCTGCTGGTGCTGGGGCTGGGGGTCATCGCCTTGTTCGTGATGGGTGCCGCCGACAAGCAGCCCGCCTACATGGTGGTGGCCGCCCTGCTCGGCTTCGTCGTCATGTTCCTGATGGCCGGCCTCTACAAGCTGGAGCCCAACCAGTCCGCCGTGCTCAGCCTGTTCGGCAAGTACGTCGGCACGGTGAAGGACAACGGCCTGCGCTGGAACAACCCCTTCTTCAGCAAGCGCAAGATTTCGCTGCGCATCCGCAACTTCGAAAGCAGCCGCTTGAAGGTCAACGAGCTGGACGGCAGCCCGATCGAGATCGCCGCCGTCATCGTCTGGCAGGTCGTCGATTCGGCCGAAGCCGTGTTCAACGTCGACGACTATGAGAGCTTCGTGCACATCCAGTCCGAATCCGCGCTGCGTGCGATGGCCTCCAGCTATCCGTACGACCAGCACGAGGAAGGCCAGATCGCGCTGCGCAGTCATCCGCAGGAGATCTCGCAGCACCTGCAGGAGCAGATCGCGGAGCGCCTGGGCAAGGCGGGCGTGGACGTGATCGAAGCGCGCATCAGCCACCTGGCCTACGCGCCGGAAATCGCCCAGGCCATGCTGCAACGTCAGCAGGCCAACGCGGTGATCGCCGCACGTACGCGGATCGTCGCCGGCGCGGTGGGCATGGTCGAGATGGCCCTGGCCGAACTGCAGAAGAACGATGTCGTGAAGCTGGACGAAGAGCGCAAGGCGCAGATGGTCAGCAACCTGCTGGTCGTGCTCTGCGGCGAGCGCGGTACCCAGCCGATCGTCAATACCGGCTCGATCTACTGACCGGCGCCACGCCATGCACGCGCTCGCACCGCTCATCCTCGCGCTCTCCGGCCTGCCCGCGCTGCTCATCGGCGCGTGGGTGAGCCGGGCGCGCGACCCCCGTTCCCGGGGCATGGGCCTGCACTGGGTGCTGATCGGCCTGGCCATCCAGGCTGGCGCGGTCGGGTTGTACTGGGCGGGCGATGACGACCGCCTGGCGCGGGGCATCGTGATCGCGATGGTCGTGCTGGTCAACGCGCTGATCGTGTCGATGGTGTTGCAACTGCGCCGCCACGGGAAGCGCCGGTGAGCGAGAAGCAGGACAAGAAGGCTTATCCGCTGCGCATCAGCGCCGACGTGCTGGCCGCGGCACAGCGTTGGGCCGACGACGAGTTGCGTTCGCTCAACGCGCAGATCGAATACGTACTGCGCGACGCGCTGCGCAAGGCGGGACGGTTGCCCAAGACCGGCTCGACGCCGGACAACGACAAGAAGGAATCGCCATGAATGCCCGATGGAACCACAAGGTCATCGAAGTCCCGTACAAGATGTTCGCGGGCAAGCTCACTGACCGCATCCAGCAGGAGCTGGACAAGATGAGCACGCAGGGATGGGAGCTGGTCAGCACCCTTTTCATCGAACATGAAGTGTCGGTGCGCCTGTTCTTCAAGAAGCCCGCCTGACCCTTCCCCGCACGGAGCCGATGTATGCACCACCCGCAGTACTTCCCCGTCGCTCCGCTGTCCGCCCACGCAGCGTGGTGGCTATGGTTGCCCCTGGTGCTCGCCAGCGGTGCCGGCGTCGCCGCCACGACGATGGAATCGGACGCGCCGCCGTTGGCGGCCTGGCTGACGGCGACCTTCCTCCTGCTCGTCGGCGGGGTCCTCGCGCTTGCGCTGCGTCGGCGGGCGATCGTGCTGGATAATCGCGAATTGCAGGTGCGCGCGACGTTCTACACCAAGAAGCTTGCGGTGGAATCGATCGACCTGGACAAGGCCCGCGTGGTGAGCCTGGAGGAACACACCGAACTCGCGCCGACGCTGAAGACCAATGGCTTCAGCCTGCCGGGCTTCAAGGCCGGGCATTTCCGGCTGCGCAACCTCAACAAGGCGTTCTGCCTGATCACCGACCGCACCCGCGTGCTGACGCTGCCGTTGCGCGATGGCAGCCTGATGCTGGTCAGCCCGGCGCGCCCGGCCGACCTGCTGGCCCGGCTGCGCGAACTGGCGGCGCCCTCGCCGCGTCGCTAAGCTGCGGGCATGCCCCGCCTGCCAGCCCAGCCGCTGAAGTCCGTCCTGCTCAACACCGCGCAGATCGAGCTGTGGCCGGCCGACACCTTGCGCGTGCGCAGCAATACGGATGCGCGCATTCTCACCGGCGCGCACACGGTCCTGCGCCGCAAGGCCGACGGCCGATATCTCGCGGCGGTGTCTTCGCGCGGCGTGCACCCGCTGGTGACGGGCCTGTCGCGCGAACCCGGCCTGGACGAAGCGTGGGACGCGCTGGAACGGTTCGAAGCCGCGACGCGCGGATTCGACGCCGACGCCCAAGGCCTGTTGCCCCTGCACGCCTTGCAGGAGCGCCTGCATGCGCTGGGACTCGATGATGCCTACGGCACGCGCACGGGCCTGGCACTGGTCGCCGAGCCTGCTGCCCTCGCCTTCGCCGGTCGTGATCGCTATCGCCGCCCACTCTGGCTGACGCGCACCGCGGCACGCGGATGGCAGGCGTTGCGCGCGGTCGCGGCGCGCGATGGCATCGTGCTCGAGGCCATCTCCGGCTATCGCAGCCACGATTACCAGCTCGGTATCTTCGAGCGCAAACTGGATCGCGGACAGACCGTCGAGCAGATCCTGACGGTCAACGCGGCGCCCGGCTACAGCGAACACCACAGCGGCCGCGCCCTCGACATCGGTACGCCCGGCGAACCGCCCGCCGAGGAATCCTTCGAGCGCACACCCGCCTTCGCCTGGCTTACCGCTCACGCGGGGGACTTCGGATTCGTCATGAGCTACCCGCGCGACAACCCGCATGGCATCGTGTACGAGCCGTGGCATTGGTACTATCTGGGCCACGACGGCGGTGGGGACCGCTGAAGCCAAGGCCGAACGCCGGCCACCAGGGGGTCGCATGGAGAATCCGTACCAAACGCCAGCGGCGGACGTGATCGCGGCGCCTGCCACGCACACGACGTGGGCCTTCAAGGATCCCACCTGGCTGACCTGGGTCTGCCGCGCTTCCCTGCTCGCCGGCGCCTTGGTTTCGCTATTGATGATCGCCGTGATGGCGCGCCAGTACTCGTTGTTCGAAGAAGCCGCGGTCAATGGCTGGACAGTCGACGACGTTTACGCGGCATCGGGCCTGACCTTCCTCGCCGCGGCACTACTGCAATTCGTCACGATGATGGCGTCGTTCGTGTTCATTGGCATGTGGATCTATCGTGCTGCGTGGAACGGGCGCGGCTTCGCTGGCGCACGGCAACTCGACTTCACCCCCGGCTGGTCGGTTGGTTGGTACTTCATTCCCTTCGCCAACCTATGGAAGCCCTACCAGGCGATGAAGGAAATCTGGCGGGCCAGCGCGCGCCCCGACAAGATCGATGCCGCGGACGTCCCGGGCTGGCTGCCGCTGTGGTGGTTCCTCTGGCTCGCTTTCAATATCGTCAGCAACTTCGCCAGCCGCATGTCCTGGCGAGCGCAGACACCGGAGGCGGAAATGGACGCCGCGCTCGCCTCCATCACGTGCGATGCGATCAATGTGCCGCTGTGCTTCGTCCTCTTGCTGATCATCACGCGCGTGCACCGCATGCAGTGGCAACGCCAGACCGAGCGTCTGCAGGCGCTCGCCGGCTGACGCCGGTTTTCGAACCTAGCCCTGCGACCGCTTCGTCGCCGTCTTGGTCTCGGTGCCGAAATCCGCGATCCGCCACAGGTACTGTGCCGCATAGGTGCGGTACGGGCCCCACTTCTCGCCGCGTGCCAACAACTCCTTCGGCGTCGGCATGACGTCTTGCTTGTCGAC
This sequence comes from Pseudoxanthomonas sp. G3, assembly GCF_057654715.1. Lineage (NCBI taxonomy): Bacteria > Pseudomonadati > Pseudomonadota > Gammaproteobacteria > Lysobacterales > Lysobacteraceae > Pseudoxanthomonas > Pseudoxanthomonas sp. G3. The sequence goes on along the minus strand of NZ_CM172805.1, from coordinate 1,412,658 downwards.
AAACTGCGCGCCCTTACGCACGCCCAGGTCGTCGATCGGCAACACATCGGGGCGGCCGAGGCGGAACATCAGCATCATTTCCACGGTCCAGCGGCCGATGCCGCGGATGGGCACGAGCGCAGCGACGATGTCGTCCTCGCTCATCACCGACATCTGCCGCAGGGTCGGGATCTCGCCCCGCTGTTCGCGCGCGGCCAGGTCGCGCAGCGCGAGGGTCTTGTTGCCGGACACACCGCAAGCGCGCAGCGCCGCGTCATCGATCCGGCCCAAGGTGTCGAAATGCAGGCGCGTGCTGCCGATGGCGGTCTCGACGCGTCCGACGATCGTGCTGGCCGCCTTGCCGCTGAGCTGCTGGTAGAGAATGGCGCGCGCGAGCGCGTCCACGGGATCGAACGGCTTTCGCCAGGTGGGCTGCGGCTCGATGTAGCCGATTCGCTTCATCCATGTGCCGAGCTTGCGGTCGCGCCGCGCCAGGTGGTCCCAGGCCTGCTCGGTGTCGAAGCCACGCGCGTGCCGGGGCATGGTGTCAGCGCCGCACCGCGTCGAGCGCCCACAGCACCCACCCCAGCATCAGGGTGATGCCGCCGGCCGGTGCGAGCCGGGTCGGCAAGCCGGCCAACGCTCCGCCGACCAGGCTGCCGGAGAACAGCAGCGTGCCCAGCAACAGCAGCCCGAGCGCCAGCTTGCCGAGGCGCCGCGTGGTTCCCGGCGACAGCGCCGCCAGCGCGAGCCCATGGCCGAAGGCGAACAGGGCCGCGGTCTGCACATGCGACTGCGCCTGTGCGAGTGCGATGCCGTGCGAGGCGTACGCGGACAGGCCCACGGCGGTCGCGGCGAGCAGGCCGCCGCCCAGTGCGAGGAACGAGGGTTTGCGTTGGCGTCGGTCGTAATTCATCGGTGCGCGGATCCCGGCATCGGGCGGGCGTCCTGCCCCGTGGAGGGACCGAATCGGAACGGCGACCCCACAAACGCAACGCGCCGCAAGAAGCGGCGCGTTGGCGTGGAGCTGACCATCCGGGACAGCGGTCCGGGAAGGCTTACTGCTTGACGGCCCAGTAGATGTCGAACTTGCCGTCGGCTTCGAACGAACCATCGACGCCGGACTTCCACGACTCGTAGGGACGATCGACGACTTCGTGGCCCGCGGTCACCGCCCAGGCGCGCAGCGCATTGCGCTGGTTGTCGAGCTCGGCCATGTAGCCGGTGTAGCTGGCGAAGGCAGACTTGCGTGCATCCAGGTGCACGTAGGTCACCGGCGCGCCCGCCGGGATCGTGACCTTCAGCTCGCCCGTGGACGCGACCGGTGCGGCCGGCGCGGCGACCGGCGCCGCACCCTCTGCCGCGGCAGCGTCGGGCTTCGGCGCAGCGCTGCCCTTGCGGACCGGCTGGGCGACGTCAAACGCGTACTTTTCGGCACCGAAGTCGGTCGTGATGATGCGGAGCGGACCGGCGGCGACCAGGCCATTGGCGTCCATCACGCGCTTGATCCATTCCTGGTTGGACTTGATCGAGGCCTTGATGGCGTCGTTGGTGCGGTCGATGTTGCCGGCGTTGACGACCAGCAGGTCTTCAGCGGGCACGTCGACGATCTTGAGGTCGGTCAGCGGGCTGCCTTCGGTGCGGTAATCGAAGTTGGGCACGGTGGCCAGCATGTTGGTCAGCTTGGACAGGCCGGCCTTCACGCTGTCGCCCACGTGGCGGCTGACGTACATGCCCGCATAACGGCCGATCAGGTTCCAGCCGTACTTCACTTCGTACTGCTGGGTGATCTTGACGTTGCGGTTGTTCTTGCCCGACGGCTCCAGCGAGAAAATGCTGCGCTTGTCGGTGCCCATGCGCTTGTCGGTGATCGCGTACACGATCTTGCCCGAACCGCCGGACGGCGCGGGGCGCTCGCTCTCGACGATTTCCCAGCTGCCCTGGCCCCAGGCGGCGTTGGCGGAATTGAAATCGACCTTGGCGCCGACGCCGGAGTTGTTCTCGCCACCGGAGTAACTCAGCTCGTTGGCGGCGCTCGGGATCAGCGGGTTCCAGTCCTTCAGTCGGCGCACGTTGTTCAGCGTGTCGAACACGATGGTCATGCGGCGGTTGGTCTCAACGCTTTCCTGCAGCTCGCGCGAGGACGGCAGAACCAGGCCGATCACCAGGAACAGCGCCAGAACCAGCGCCAACGCAATCACGAACTCGATCAAACGGGTCATTCAGGAAGTCTCCGGGGGCCGGTGCCACGGCCGTGAAAAAAATGCACCGCGCATCCTAGCAGGGTTGCCGGGCTTCGGGCAGCCCACCTGACACCGGTTGGCACCCCTATTCCGGGGCGTATGGAGCCCGCGTTCGAGCTCCCTGCCAGAGGCTCCTGGCGGGAACTCGGCCTGCCGTCACACCAACTGCAATTCGAAGGCCTTCAGCACGGCCCGTGTGCGGTCGCGCACGCCCAGTTTCGAGAGGATGTTGGACACGTGGTTCTTGATGGTGCCCTCGGCCACGCCCAGCGAATTGGCGATCTCCTTGTTCGAGAAGCCGCTGGCCATCAGGCGCAGGATCTCGGTTTCACGGTCGGTCAACGGATCCGGACGGTCGAGGCTGACGAATTCGTTGCGCATGTGCTCCAGGCCGGACAACAGGCGCTGGGTGACCGCCGGCTGCACCAGCGAACCGCCGTCGGCCACCGTGCGGATCGCGCCCACCAGCTGCTCGAGCGAGACATCCTTCAGCAAGTAACCCTTCGCACCGGCCTTCAGGCCCGCCAGGACCAGTTGGTCGTCGTCGAAGGTGGTCAGGATGATGGTGGGCGGCAGCTGGCCGGCCCGCGCGAGGGCCTGCAGGGCCTCCAGGCCCGACATCACCGGCATGCGCATGTCCATCAGCACCACGTCCGGCTGGACCTGGGGTACCAGCTCCACGGCCTGGCGGCCATCCGCCGCCTCGGCGATCACTTCGATGCCGTCGTCCAGCGCCAGCAGGGAGCGGATGCCCTGGCGCACCAGGGTTTGATCGTCGACCAGACAGACACGGATCACGGGGTTCCTCCGGAGCTGAGCTCGGGTGTGGGTTCGGGTGGGGAAACAGGAAGCGGCGCGAGGGCCGGCGTGGCCTCGCTGACCGGCAGGACGACGTGCAGGCAGAAGCCCTGCCCCGGTTGCGTCTCGAAGCGCAACTCGCCGCCGTACTGGGCCAAGCGCTCGCGCATGCCGGTCAGGCCGTTGCCAGCCACGACACGCGGGCTGCCGGCACCGTCATCGCGGGCGTCGATCAGGATCCTGGCGCCCTCGCGCCGGCAGTGCAGCCACAGGTTGCGGGCGCCCGCATGGCGCACCGCATTGGTGATGATCTCCTGGGTGCAGCGCAGCAACACGTGGGCGCGGTGCGGGTCCTCCAGGGTCAGCGGCTCCTCGATATCCATGTGGATGGACAGCGAGGGCACCTTCTCGGCCAGCGGCACCAGCGCGGCGCCCAGGTCGATCGCCCCACTGTCGCGCAGTTGGCTGACGGCTTCCCGCACGTCGGTCAACAGCAGGCGTGCCAGCGTATGCGCCTGGCGGACGTGCTCCTGCGCCCGCCCTTCAGTGATGTGCCCGGCCACCTCCAGATTGAGACTGAGGGCGGTCAGGTGGTGGCCCAGCAGGTCGTGCAGTTCGCGGGAAATACGGGTGCGCTCGTTCACCCGGGCACTCTCCGCCAGCAACACGCGGGTCGCGCGCAATTCGGCATTGAGCCGGCGCTGCTCTTCGCGCGCCTGGGCCTGCTGCCGCGCCACGTAGGTGGTGATCAGCACGAAGGCCGCGAAGCCCACGTAGAACATGGACTGGAACAGGGCTTCCCAGAAGTTGAAGTCGTCGCGGGCCATGAACGACGGCACCAGCAACACGTGGGCGGCGAGCAGCCAGGCCACGGCGAACCGCAGCTCGAGCAACCAGGGCAGCACGCCCGCCATGATCAGCAGCAGCACGGCCCCCAGGCCGGTCTGGGTGTAGAAGCCCACGCCGATGGAGGTCGCGGTCAGCACCATCGCCAGTGGCACGTTCCAGGCGACCGGCAAGCTGTCCCGACGGCCGTCGAGGGCACGCGTGGCCAGCCAGTACACCGCGCCGAACGCGAAATAGCTCAACGCGGTCAGGGGCAGGTTCACGCCCTGCCCGTCCGTGCCGCTCGAAGGCGGCAGCACCCATACATTCAGGATGATGGGAATCCCCACCAGGGCCCACGTGTAGAGGCCTGCGGCGCGCAGCAGGCGGGTATGGCTGAGTCGTCCCAACATCCGGGCATAGTAGGCGGAATCCCCGGCGGCCATGCCCCAACTAAAGTCATGCCGGCATCAGCGCACGCCGAGCCGCCGGGTTCATGCCCCGCTCACCCACTGCCTCGCCGGCTTCGGCGCCACCATGCGATAATCCCGGCTTGGCCGCGTGCCGCCCTGCAAGACCCGTACGGAGTCAGGTAATGTCGATCGTCATCCGCGACGTGCGCGAGCACGAGCTGGATTCCGTCCTAGCCCTCAACAACAATGCCGGACTGGCGATCCTCCCGCTGGATTCGGCCAAGGTCCGCCGCTTCTACGAGACGGCCGAATATTTCCGCGTCGCCGAGCGCGACGGCAACCTCGCCGGTTTCCTGGTCGGTTTCGGCTCATCGGCCGGGCATGACAGCAGCAACTTCGCCTGGTTCCGCGAGCGTTATCCGCAGTTCTTCTACATCGACCGCATCGTGGTCGCCAGCCGCCGTCGTGGCGGTGGCGTGGGCCGCGCGTTCTATGCCGATGTCCAGAGCTTCGCCGAACTGCGCTACCCGCAGTTGGCCTGCGAGGTCTTCCTCGACCACGGCGCCGATCCGGCCCTGCTCTTCCACGGCAGCTTCGGCTTCCGTGAAGTCGGACAGCACGTGATGGCCGAGGCGAACGTCCGCGCCAGCATGCTGATGAAGGAGCTCTGCAGCTACCCCTGGGTACGCGAAACCTACGGCGATGCGCTGCCGGATACCCCCTGGACCCGTACCCGCCTGCTGGCGGACGCCGGCGCACAGCGCCCGACCGGAACATGAGCGTGACCCGGACGCACATGGACTACGAACAGGCCGGCGAACTGAAGATCGGCCAGGTCGGCATCGCCAACCTCCGCATCCGCACCCTCGATGTCGACCAGCTCGTCCGCGAAATGCGCGAGCGGGTCGAGCGCGCACCCAAGCTGTTCGGCCGCGCCGCGGTGATCGTCGACTTCGGCGGCCTGGCACGGATGCCCGATGCCGCCACGGCGCAATCGCTGATCGACGGCCTGCGCGGCGCCGGGGTGATCCCGGTGGCGCTGGCTTACGGCTCGCGCGAAACCGAGGTCCTCGCCGAACAGCTCGGCCTGCCGCTACTGGCCAAGTTCCGCGCGCAGTACGAATCCACGACCGCGGCGCCTGCCCCGGCCGCCGCCCCGCGCCCGGCAGCGACCGAACCCACGCCGGCGAAGCCCGCGCCCGCCGCCAAGGCCGCGGAGACCAAGCCCGGCCTGGTCCAGAAGACGCCGGTCCGTTCGGGCCAGCAGCTGTACGCGGAGAATCGCGACCTCACCGTGCTGAGCACCGTCGGCGCAGGCGCCGAAGTGATCTCCGACGGCTCCATCCACATCTACGGCGCGCTGCGCGGCCGCGCCCTGGCCGGCGCGCGCGGCAACGCCGAGGCGCGCATCTTCTGCCGCGAATTCCATGCCGAACTGGTCGCCGTCGCCGGCCACTACAAGGTGATGGAAGAAGTGCCCAAGGAACTGCGCGGCAAGGCCGTGCAGATCTGGCTGGACCAGGACCAACTCAAGATCGCCGCGCAGGACTGATGCGCGACGCCCCCGAACATAAGAAAGACCAAGGAGAACACCGTTGGCTGAAATCATCGTAGTCACGTCCGGCAAGGGCGGCGTCGGCAAGACCACCACCAGCGCCAGCATCGCCTGCGGGCTGGCCCGCCGCGGCAAGAAGGTCGCGGTCATCGACTTCGACGTCGGCCTGCGCAACCTCGACCTCATCATGGGCTGCGAGCGCCGCGTGGTGTACGACTTCGTCAACGTCACCCAGGGCGAGGCCACGCTGAAGCAGGCCCTCATCAAGGACAAGCGCTTCGAGACGCTGTACGTGTTGGCCGCATCGCAGACGCGCGACAAGGACGCACTGACGAAAGAAGGCGTGGAGAAGGTGCTGAAGGACCTGTCCGACGACGGCTTCGACTTCATCGTCTGCGATTCGCCGGCGGGCATTGAGAAGGGCGCGTTCCTGGCGATGTATTTCGCCGACCAGGCCATCGTCGTGGTCAATCCGGAAGTCTCTTCCGTGCGCGACTCCGACCGCATCCTGGGCCTGCTGGATTCCAAGACCCGCCGTGCCGAGAACGGCGAGCCGCTGAAGGCCAACCTGCTGCTGACGCGCTACAACCCGGCGCGCGTGGAAGGCGGCGAGATGCTCAGCATCAAGGACGTGGAAGACGTGCTGGGCCTGAAGACGCTCGGCGTGATCCCGGAATCGGGCGACGTGCTGAACGCATCGAACAAGGGCGAACCGGTGATCCTCGACCTGGAGTCGCCGGCTGGCCAGGCCTATGACGACACCGTCGCGCGCCTGCTGGGCGAAGACCGCCCGCTGCGCTTCACCACCCTGGAGAAGAAAGGTTTCTTCAGCAAGCTGTTCGGAGGTTGAGCATGGGCCTGTTCGATTTCCTCAAGGCGAAGAAGAACACCGCCGAGACCGCGAAGAACCGCCTGCAGATCATCATCGCGCAGGAGCGCAGCTCGCGTGGCGCACCCGATTACCTGCCGCTGCTGCGCCGCGAACTGCTGGAAGTGATCAAGAAGTACGTCAACGTCGACGTCGACGCGGTCAAGGTCGATCTGATCAAGGACGGCGACCATGACGTGCTGGACATCTCCGTGGCGCTGCCGGAAGGCAACAACTGACGCGCCGAACGCCGTAGAGCGGAGCTTGCTCCGCTCGCAACGTGCCCGTTCGTAACGAAAGGCAGCGGAGCACGCTCCGCTCTATCCATGACGCCCGACGACGCTGCTGCCAACGCTGAGAACGCCGGGGTGATGCGGGTGCGCGACCTGCCACCCGGCGCTGCCGATGCGCTGCTTGCGTCGTACGGCCTGTTGCTCCATGTCGTCGATGAGGGCGCACCGATCCCCGGCAGTTTCTGGGGCGAGCCGGAGGCCGGCGTGATCGCCCACAACGTCTACGTTCGCGCCGATACGCCCGTGCACTCGATGCTGCACGAGTCGTGCCATCTGATCGTGCTCCCGCCCGAGAGGCGCGCCCAGGTGCATACCGATGCTACCGACTCGGTGATCGAAGAGGACGCCACCTGCTGCCTGCAGATCATCCTCGCCGATGCGCTGCCCGGCGTGGGGCGCGAGCGCCTCATGGCCGATATGGATGCCTGGGGGTATACGTACCGGCTCGGGTCCACGCAAGCGTGGTTCGAGCAGGATGCCGATGATGCCCGCGCCTTTCTGAAAGATCGCGGGTTGCCTCACCGCTGAGGCCGCTCTCCCCTTGTAAGAGCGACGTGAGTCGCGACCGCGCACCTTCCGGCCACGTGCGGGGCATCCAGCTGCGGAGGGAACCGGGACGCCGACGTCGAGCGCTCGCGACTCACGTCGCTCCCAAAGGAGGAAGGCCCCCGCACTTGCCGCCCATCCGCCGTCTCACTACCCTTCGGATTCCCGTGCCCGCCGCACCCTGAAGGACGTCCCGTGAAGCACCGCCACCTCCTGCTCGCCCTCGCCATCGGCGCCGGCATCGCCACGCTCGCCGCCTGCAAGAAGGACGAACCTGCCGCGGATACGGCCGCCGCACCCGCCGCGCCGCAGGGCGAGACCGCCGACCAGTTCATCGCGCGCGTCAACGACGAATTCAAGAAGATGTACCCGGAGCTCACCGCCGCGCAGTGGCTGTCGAGCACCTACATCAACGATGACAGCCAGCTGCTGGCCGCCAAGGGCAACGAGCGCTACCTGACCCAGCTCAACAGCTGGATCGAACAGGCCAAGAAGTTCGAAGGCCAGAAGATGTCGCCCGAGACCGCGCGCGCCATCCAGTTGCTGAAGCTCGCCACCGCGATGCCCGCGCCGAAGGATCCGGCCAAGCTGGCCGAGTTGACCCAGATCGCCACCAAGATGGAAGGCACCTACGGCGCCGGCACATATTGCACCGGCGAAGGCGACGCGAAGACGTGCCGCCAGCTGGGCGAACTCGAGGACGTGCTGCGCAGCAGCCGCGACTACGACGCGCAGTTGGACGCATGGCAGGGCTGGCACACGATCGCCCAGCCCATGCGCAAGGACTACACGCGCTTCGTCGAGCTGGTCAACGAAGGCTCCAAGGAAATGGGCTTCGCCGACGCCGGCGAGATGTGGCGCAGCGGCTACGACATGACGCCGGCCGAGATCGCCGCGGAGACCGACCGCCTTTGGGGCCAGGTCAAGCCGCTCTACGAGCAGCTGCACTGCTACACCCGCACCAAGCTGCAAGCCACCTACGGCGTGGAGAAGGGCCAGGTCAACGGCCTGCTGCCTGCGCACCTGATGGGCAACATGTGGCAGCAGGACTGGGGCAACCTGTGGGACATGCTGGAGCCGTACAAGGGCGCCGGCAGCCTCGACATCACCGGCGCGCTGGAGAAGCAGTACCAGGCCGACTACCAGACGGCGCTCGCCAAGGCCGGCCCCGGCCCGGGCACGGAGAAGCTCTTCCAGGCCGAGCGCGAGGCGCAGCTGCAGGTGGCCAAGCAGATGACCGAGCGCGCGCAGGACTTCTACACCAGCCTGGGCATGCCCAAGCTGCCCGAGAGCTACTGGACCAAGACCCAGTTCATCAAGCCGATGGACCGCGACGTGGTCTGCCACGCCAGCGCCTGGGACATGAACATGGCCGGCGATGTGCGCACCAAGATGTGCATCAAGCCGAACGAAGAAGACTTCACCACGATCTATCACGAGCTGGGCCACGTGTATTACTACCTGGCCTACAACAAGCTGCCGCCGCTGTTCCAGACCGGCGCGCACGATGGCTTCCACGAAGCCATCGGCGACACGATGGTGCTGGCGATGACGCCGGACTACCTGAAGTCGATCGGCATGGTGGGGGAACAGCAGCAGAGCAACGAAGCGCTGATCAACGCGCAGATGCGCATGGCGCTGGCCAAGGTTTCCTTCATGCCGTTCGGCCTGATGATCGACCGCTGGCGCTGGGGCGTGTTCGACGGTTCGATCAAGCCGGCCGACTACAACAAGGCCTGGTGGGAGCTGAAGGCGAAGTACCAGGGCGTCGGCCCGGCGACCGCGCGCGGCGAGGAGTTCTTCGATCCGGGCGCGAAGTACCACGTGCCGGGCAACACGCCGTACACGCGCTACTTCCTCTCGCACGTGCTGCAGTTCCAGTTCTACAAGGGCCTGTGCGACGCGGCCGGCTACAAGGGCCCGCTGTACAACTGCAGCTTCTATGGCAACAAGGCGGCGGGCCAGAAGTTCTGGGCGATGCTCGAGAAGGGCGCCAGCCAGCCGTGGCAGGCCACGCTGAAGGAGCTCACCAGCGGCGAGAAGATGGATGCCGGCCCGGTGCTGGAATACTTCGCTCCGCTGCAGGACTGGCTGAAGCAGCAGAATGAAGGCCAGACCTGCGGTTGGCCGGCGGCCGCGCCGGTCGCGGCGGCGGCACCGGCCAAGCCCTGAGTACATCCCTTGGGCGGGCCACCCTCGGCCCGCCCATTCCCGATCCACGCTCCGACACGGAGGTCCGAAGAATGACGCGATCGAACACCCTGCGATGCCTGGCCAGCCTGATGCTGGTTGCCCTGCCCCTGGCCGCCAGCGCCGCGGTGACCCAGGTGTCTGGTGAAGCCAGCCGCACGCCGGCGCAAGCCGCACCTGCATGGAAGCTGGCGCAGTTTCCTGCACGCAGTGTCAGCCATCAGGGCTATCGCGAAATGGCCATCGAGCGCCTCGTCGACATGGAGCGGCGGAACGCACGCCAAGGCGTCAAGGCCGTGCAGATCGGCATCGGCCGCACGCTGAGCGGCGAAGGCATCGACCGCACCACGCCCGCATTGCGCTGGGTACCCCTCAAGTCGGGGGGCGCAGTTGCGCGTCTGAGGGTCGGCTCGCCGGATGCACTGGGTCTGCGCGTGGGCCTGCAGGTGAAGGAGCTGCACCCCCATGTGGAGTTGCGCATCGCGGGCAGCGACGCTCCGCAGCGCATCATCGCCATGCTCACCGCCACCGAGGCGCAGGCGTTCGCCGATGCCGATGGCATTTACTGGACGCCTGCGACCGACGGCGATGCGCAGATCATCGAGGTCTATCGTCCGGCCCACGTCAAGGCGGCGCAGGCGCGCGTGATGGCACCTCAGGCGTCGCATCTGCTCGCCAACAGCGCCAACAATTTCAAGATTGTCGAAAAGGTCGGCGAATCGGGCGGCTGCAACATCAACGCCGTTTGCCGCGTCGACCAGCTGGGCTCGGCCTATGTCGAGGCCAAGAATGCCGTGGCCCACATGGTGTTCAACCTCTACAACACCAGCGGCAGCGTGTTGGGAAGCTATATCTGCACCGGCACCCTATTGAACGACACGACCCCGGCGACGCAGGTTCCCTGGTTCTACTCGGCCGATCACTGCTTCCGCGGTGGCGGCGACCTGCCCGTACAGGACCGGAACAAGGTAGCGGCCAGCCTCACCACCTATTGGGGCTACGAGAGCACCACATGCTCGCCCACCAACGGCAGCAAGAATAATGCAGTGTCAGGCGGCGCCGACATCATGTTCTACGATGCCAACACCGACGCCATGCTGCTGCGGCTGAAAAGTCCCGCGCCGGCGATCGCGACGTTCGCCGGCTGGGACGCCAGCACACTCGCCGCGAATGCCGAGGTCATCGCCATCCATCACCCCTCGGGCGACGCCAAAAAGTATTCGCGCGGACAGCATGTCACCGATGCCTATAGCCAACAGTTCACGGTGGGCTGGCTGGAAGGCACCACAGAAGGCGGCAGCAGCGGTTCCGGCCTGTTCACCCGTTACACCGACAACACCTACCGGGTGCGCGGCGGCCTTTACGGCGGAAGCGCGTCGTGCCTCAACACCGGAAGCCTCTCCACCACGACGAACCGCGACCATTACTCCCGCCTCGACTTGATCTTCCCGCAGATCAAGCAGTGGATCGCCGCCGATCCCGTGCGCGAGAACGGCTCGCAGCCGCTGGTCCGCGGCGCAGGCGCTACGGCCGGCGCCACCGCGCAGACCCAGGGTGCGCGCGTGGCAGGCTCCGTGGATGCCCCGGCATCCGGCACGCGTCCGTCGATCATCCAAAGCCCGCGAGACGCGAAACCGATGCGCACGCAGCGCGAACGCTGATCCGGGGCACCAGGAAGATCGCGAGAAAGGCCGGCGCACGCCGGCCTTTTTCTTTGGACACATAGGGACTTCATCCAAGGCACACGTCACCGACCAACGCTGGGCTTCCCGAACCAACTCGGCCGCTCATGCCCACCGTCCTCGCCCACGCCATCCTCCCACTCGCCGCCGGCATCGCGCTCGGCAGGCACCGCGTGCCTGCGCGGCTGATGCTGGCCGGCATGGCCGTCGCCATGCTGCCCGATGCGGATGTCGCGATGTTCGCGTTCGGCATCGACTACGCGCACGCATTCGGCCATCGCGGCGCGAGCCACTCGCTGGTGTTCGCGCTGGCGTGTGGGCTCGTCGCAACGCGATTCGCGCGGCGATTGAAGGCACCGTCCATCACGACGCTGCTCTTCGTCACGGCCTCCGCCGCGTCCCATCCCCTGCTGGACATGCTGACCGACGGCGGGCTGGGCGTGGCGTTGCTCTGGCCGTGGTCCGACGTGCGCCATTTTGCCCCTTGGCGGATGATCGAAGTCTCGCCGTTCGCGAACCACTTCTTCAGTGCACGGGGAGTTGAAGTGTTGAGGTCGGAAGTGCGCTGGATCATAGGGCCGGCTCTGGCTGCGGCCGCACTTTTGGCGCTAACGAGACGAGCGCTGCGCCGCGATCCTGGCTGATGTCCGCTGCGAGTCAACGCCAGCCGGCATCGCGTGCGGCGCGTTCACCCGCGGCATCCAGCATTTCCTGCTGCCGCGCCTCCACTTCGGCGAGCACCGACGGCGGCAACGCACTCGCTGCCTGCCGGAACTCGCCCTCTTTCCGCTCCGCCTGCCCCAGCGCCACCACGCGCCATTGATCATGATCACGGCAGGCCAAGCCACCCAGCGGCTGCGCGCCGTCTGCAGTGAAGGTGCGGCAATAGCGTCCTTTGTCATCGCGGAAACTCAGGCCTATCGCAAGCGCAGCGTCGGGCCTCGCGTCGGCGGCCAATTGCCGATCCAGCGCACGCGCCAAGTCTGTACCCGCCATCAATGCGCCGCCCTGCATTCGTACTGGCGCCTGCGACGGTCCACCGAAAAAGTACGCCCCGAACAGTACGCCCAGCACCACCGACGCCGCCAACGCCGTCCACTCGGGCCAGCGGTAGTGGCGGACACGTCCCCCCAGCGACGACGGCCGCAGGGCCACGAGATTGTCGGCGGCTGGCGCATGGGGCATTGCATCGGCCCTCATGCCCAAAGTCTCCAGCAAACGCGACGGAGGAGCTTCGTCCTCGATCGGCGCGTATGTCGCCTGCAGCCGCGCGCGCAACGCGCGCTCGCGCCGGGCACGCTCGGCCAGCGCGGGATTGGCCGCAACGACACGCGCCACGTCGGCGGCGGCCGCTTCGTCCAGCTCGCCGTCCAGCCAGGCCATGAATCGTTCTTCGCTCAGTTCGCTCACGCATCGTCTCCCAGCATGTCCTGCAACGCCGTCCGCGCACGCGCCAGTCGGCTGGTCAGCGTGCCGATCGGCACGTCCAGCGCCGCGGCGGCCTCCCGGTAGGCCAGTCCTTCCACCAGCACCAGCATTACGACTTCGCGCTGCTCTGCCGGCAGACGCGCCACCGCCGCCTCGACCGACATCGCCGTATTCCGTGCATCGAACGGCGACTCGCCCACGTGCTCGCCCCACTCCTGCGGCGCCAGCACTTGGCCGCGGCGCTGGCGGGCGCGCACTTCGTCCAGCCAGGCATTGCGGACGATGCCGAAGACCCACGGTTCGAGTCCGTACTCTTCGCGGAACTGCTCCGCGCGGGCCAGCGCGCGCTCCAGCGCGATCTGCACGACATCGTCCGCATCGTGCGCATCGCCGGTAAGGCCGCGCGCAAACCGCCGCAAGCGCGGCAGCATCGCGCAGAGGTTTTCTCGCATCCAGGCATCCGTTGTCTGCTTCATCTGGTCATACGTTCGAGAATGCGGGTTTGTTCCATCGCCGCCCAAGAATATCCAGATTCAGATCCGGCTCATGCGCCGCGCAGCTATGACGTCGTAAGCTGCGCCCGTTCCCGCATGGTACCTCGCCCCTCCGCCATGTCCTGTCTGCTCCTACGTCTGGTCCTCCTCGCAATGGCACTTGCCCTGGCCGCTCCCGCGAATGCACAGCGCGCGTTGGCGCAAGCCACGCGCACGGTCCCGGGCGTGGACCAAGTCCTGCGACTGCCCGGCCAGGCGCTCCGTGACATGCAGGAGGTGGCGGACCCGCTGACCGGCGCCACGCTGCGACCCGTGATCGATCGTGCGCGCGAAAGCCGGCGCCTGCTCCGTCGCCACCCTGACCTGCTCGATCGCGATCCCGCGGGCGAACTGGTCATGAAGCAGCGCGTGGTGGCGATCGAACCCTCCGCCGATGCGCTTGCGCGTTCTTTCGCCGCAGGCTTCATCGAGGTGGAGCGCCGGAATCTGGAAGAACTCGATATCCGGGTCGTCGTCCTGCAGGCGCCGGCAAAGCTCGACACGCGCGCAGCGATTGCCCTGCTGCGAGAACTCGACCCGGACGGCAGCTACGACTACGACCACCTGTATCTGCGGAGCGGCGCGGACGCGCCTTCTGCGGCGGAAGCTGCCACGACGACGGTATCGGCGCCTGCGGCATCCATGCGCGTGGGCCTGCTCGATGGGGGCGTCGACAGCACGCATCCGGCGCTGGCCAATACGCGCACGCAGGCATGGGGCTGCAACGGCAAACGTCTGCCCGACGCGCACGGTACGGCGGTAGCGTCACTGTTGATGGCGGGTTCGGCGGGCACGCTGTATGCCGCCGATCTGTGGTGCGGACAACCGGTGGGAGGCGCGTCGACCGGCTTGGCGCAGGCATTGGCCTGGATGGCGCGCGAGAAGGTGGTCGTGATCAATGTCAGTCTGGTCGGCCCGGACAATGCGCTGCTGCATCGCGCGGTGAACGCCCTGGTGGAGCGGGGCCACGTGCTGGTGGCGGCGGTCGGCAACGATGGACCTGCCGCGCTGCCGTTGTACCCGGCGGCTTACCCGGGCGTGATCGGCGTGACCGCCGTCGATCGCCGTCAGCGCCCCCTGCCCGAAGCCGGGCGTGGCCAGCAGGTGGATTTCGCCGCCACGGGAAGCCAACTGCGCGCGGCAGGTCCGAAGGGCGGATGGGTCACCGTGCGGGGCACGTCGTTCGCTGCGCCACGGGTCGCGCACCTGGCGGCATCGCATAGTGGCGAACTGCGGCCAGGCAACGCGGACGCCGTCGTGCAGACGCTGGGGCGCGCCGCACGCGACGCAGGTGCACCCGGCCGCGACGATATCTTCGGAATAGGCATTCTGGAAAACTGAATCGCTTCTGAGTTTTCAGGTCCACGCGGGATTAAATCCGCGCACCGGCTCGTATCCCTCCTGAGCGCCGCGGATTGGCCGCGGCCCCCAGGAGATCGAACCATGAAGACTGCCCTGTTGTTCAGTGCCTTTCTCGCCACCGGCCTTTTCACCGCTACCGCGCAAGCGCAGAACGCTTCCACCAACGGAAGCGCGGCCGCATCCGCCGAGGCTGCCGTTCAAGGCGCGGCGAACACCGCCAGCATCGACGCGTTGGCGCAGCGCTATGCGGAAGCGGCTGGCTCTCTCGACGCAGCGACCGGCCTGGTCAACGAGCTGCGCGACGGCACCGCGGGCCGGGCTGCGATGGGGTATGCCGAGATCGACAGCACGCTGGCGTTGGCCTCGAAGCTGGTCGCCGATGGCAAGGCCGCCAGTCTGGACGGCGCCGTCGATGCCGTGCTCGATCTTCGTGCCGATCGGCTGACCGGAAACCAGCTCGTGCGCAGCGTGGAGAGCAAGCTGGGTAGCGCCACCTCCACGGTGAACGATGCGACTTCGCGGCTGGGCCAGACGGTGCGTGGCGTTTCGTCCGGAGTGGGTGTGGGCGCGTCGGGCCAGGCGGGCGTGGATGTCCGCACGGATCAGGGCAATGCGCGCATCGACGTGGGCGGTACTGCCGCAGGCCGGAGCGAGGCGGCCAGGCCGGCGGCCGAACTGCGCGGCAACGGCGGTATCGGTGTGGGCGCCGATGTGCGACCGAACCTGCCGGTGTTGCGGCCGCTGCTGGGCAACTGACCCACGTTCCACGTGAGCCGGGCGCAGGGAAGCGCCCCATCTCCCTTCCCATCACAGGTTACCCATCATGATGCTGCGCCTACTTCCTGCCGCGCTCGCGTTGTCCCTGTGCGGCACCGTACAGGCCGAGGACGGCGTCACGCTGGCCACTGGCATCGACTACAGCAGCGGCCGCTACGGCAGCGATACGACCACCGAGATCTTCGCCGTGCCGGTCGCCGCCACCTGGACGCGCGGCGCGCTCACCGCACGCGTCAGCGTGCCCTGGCTGCGCGTCTCCGGGGACCCCAACGTTCTGCCCGGCCTGGGCGGCGTCGACAACACCAATCCGCTGGGCCGCGGCCGACTGCCGCTGATCGGCGATGTCGGCCAGCCGCCGGCCACGCAGCGCCAACGCGGCACCGCATCCGGCGTGGGGGACGTCACCACCACGCTCACGTGGTCGCAATCGCTGGGGGCGAAAGCCGGTATCGACCTGGGCGTCAACGCCAAGATCGCCACCGCTGACGAGGACAAGGGGCTTGGCACCGGCGCCAACGACTACGGCGCCGCGCTCGATCTGTACCGCGACTTCGGCGGCACCGTGCTGTTCGGCGGCGTGGGTCACACGCGGCTCGGTGATTCCCGGTACATCGATCTGGACCGGGTCAACAGCGCCAATGTGGGTGTAAGCCGGCCTGTCGGCGACGGACGCTGGGGGGCGATGTTCGAGCACCGCACTGCCAGCGTCAGCGGTCGCGAAGACCGCCGGGAAGCCACGCTGTTCTACGCGCTTCCGAACGCATCCGGCGGCCGCCTTCAGGTGTATGCCCGGCACGGCTTGACCGACGGCAGCCCGGACTGGGGCGCGGGAGTTTCGATCAGCCGCGGCTTCTAGCGCTACATCGCGGCGGCATCAGTTCACGTCCGGTGCGGCATCAGGCTTGTTCGCCTTCATCTGCTCGGCCATCTGCTGCTCGAACTGCTCCAGCGTGAGGCCCTGCGCCGCGGCTTCGATCACCGCCGTATCGCGCAGCTCATCGGAGTACACCAGGCGCACCGCATTGCCCTGCGCCTCGTGCAGCGCCGCTGCCTGCTTGATCATCGCCAGCACTTCGGCGGCGCTGTCGGAACTGCCGGCGATGCGACCATCCATGCCCAGCACCCACACACCCGCCTGGCGCACGATGCCGGCGAGCAGGTCGCCCTGCGGATTGCGCAATTCCGCGTGCGGCTCGATCGCCGGTGCGTTGGCGCGCGCCACGTTGCGTTCTCGGGTCGCCTTGCGCTTCTTCGCTTCGCGTCGGGCCTTGGACTGGATGGACATGGGGATATCTCGCGGGAGGTCAGAGGTGATCGGTGGGCTCAAGCGCGGCCGGTGCGCGCGGACACGCGGGTTGGCGACGGCTGGCGTGCGCCTCCCACTGCCACATCAGCCAGCCGACCAGCACGAAGCCGGCCATACCCATCGCCAAGTGCAGGCCATGGTGGCTCAGCAGCGGCGAGAGCACGCCGGCGATGATGGCGTTCACCACCAGGTTGCTGAAGGCCTGCAGCGACGACGCCGCACCGCGCTGGCGCGGGTACATGTCGAGGATGGCCAGGGTCAGGATCGGGAACACCAGCGCCACGCCCAACGCCGCCAGCATCATCGGCAGCACCGCCCATGGCACCCGGATGTCCGCGCCGGCCCACGCGTTGTAGCCCACGTTCGCCACCATCGCCAACGCCATGCAGGCGTAGCCGATCTTCACCAGGCGCGCACCTTCCACGCGGCCGGCCGCACGTCCCGAGAGGAACGCGCCCAGCACCATGCCGCCGATGGTCGGCAGGAACAGCCACGCGAACTGCTGCTCGTTGAGGTGCAGCAGGTCCATCACGAAGGCGGGCGCCGAGGCGATGTACAGGAACAGGCCACCGAAGCTCAGCGAACCGGCCAGCGCCAGGCGCAGGAAGCGGCGGTTGCGGACGATGCCGACGTAATCGCGCAGCAGATGGCGCGGCGACACCTTCAGGCGCACCTCGGCCGGATGGGTCTCAGGGAGCCACACCGCCACCGCGACCAGCAGCAGCAGCGAGAACGCGGCCAGAAACCAGAAGATCATCGGCCAGGCGCTCCAGCCGAGGATCCAGCCACCGACGATCGGCGCGATGGCCGGCGCGATGCCGAAGATCATCGACACCTGGCTCATCAGCCGTTGCGCATCGTCGCCCTGGCGCGCGTCGCGGATCACCGCGCGGCCGACGATGAAGCCGACGCCCGCCGACAGGCCCTGCAGCGCGCGGAACAGCAGCAGCGTGGCCATGTCGGTCGCCAGTGCGCAGCCGGCCGAGGCCAGCAGGAACACGAACAGGCCACCCTGGATCACCCGCTTGCGCCCGAACGCGTCCGACAGCGGCCCATGCACCAGGCTCATCAGGGCGTAGGTCAGCAGATAAGCGCTGATGGTCTGCTGCATCGCCACCTTGTCCGCGCCGAGTTGCGCGCCCATCGCCGGGAAGGCCGGGAAGATGGTGTCGATGGAGAACGGGCCGAACATCGCCAGCCCGCCCAGCAGCAGGGCCAGGCGGCGGTTGGAGATGGCGTGGGGGGCACTCATTGCGCGGGACGCTCCGGACGGGCGCGGCGGGCCACCATGAACAGGCCGCGCCGGCGGCACATGGTACGCCGAAACCGCCGGCCGTCCCGTCGCCGGGCCATCACGGGCTATAATCGCCCCGCACTACCCGGTGGGAGAAGCCCGTCGCACGCGACCGGCTGCCGAAGGCGCAAACGCCCGTAATCGCTCAGGCCCGATACCACCACTGCAGCAGACACTCTGGAGAGACCGGCCGCCTCGCGGCAGCGCCGGCGCCGAAGGGGCACGAAGTACGCGACCCTCGTCGGCGCGCTTCCAAACTCTCAGGCAAAAGGACAGAGGGGCATCCCACGTGCGGTTTCCGCGCGCCGGTCCTTCTTGCCCTTCCCGGATGCCTGCCATGTCGAACACCCCCACCCTGCGCGAGCTCGAGCACCACGGCGCGTTCCTCGAACGCCACATCGGCCCCAACGATGCCGAGATCGCGCACATGCTGCGCGTCGTCGGCCACGACTCGCTGGACGCGATGACCGACGCCATCGTGCCGGCCAACATCAAGTCCGCGCAGCCGCTGGCCCTGCCCGCGCCGATCAACGAAGAAGAGGCGCTGGCGAAGATCCGCGCCGTCGCCGACCGCAACCAGGTCTTCCGCAGCTTCATCGGGCAGGGCTACTACGGCACGCACACGCCGAAGGTCATCCTGCGCAACATCCTCGAGAACCCGGCCTGGTACACCGCCTACACGCCCTACCAGGCCGAGATCTCGCAGGGCCGCATGGAAGCGCTGATCAACTTCCAGACCATGGTCGCCGACCTGACCGGTATGGAGATCGCCAACGCCTCGCTGCTGGACGAAGGCACCGCCGCTGCCGAAGCGATGACGCTGGCCAAGCGGTCGGCCAAGTCGAAGTCGAACACCTTCCTGGTCGCCGGCGACACCCACCCGCAGACGCTCGAAGTGCTCGCTACCCGCGCCGAACCGCTGGGCATCACCGTGGACGTGGTGCGCTCCACCGACGCCTTCCACGAAAAGCTCGCCGCCGGCGACTACTTCGGCGTGCTGGTGCAGTACCCCGCTTCCAGCGGCTGGGTCGAGGAATGGTCGAAGGACGCCGAGACCATCCACGCGCACAACGCCCTGTTCGTCGTCGCCACCGACCTGCTCGCGCTCACCCTGCTGAAGTCGCCGGGCGAAATGGGCGCCGACATCGTCGTCGGCAATTCGCAGCGCTTCGGCGTGCCGTTCGGTTTCGGCGGTCCGCACGCGGGCTTCATGGCCTGCCGCGACGCCTACAAGCGCAGCATGCCGGGCCGCCTGATCGGCGTGTCGGTCGATGCCGAAGGCAAGGCGGCCTACCGCCTGACGCTGCAGACGCGCGAGCAGCACATCCGTCGCGAGAAGGCCACCTCCAACATCTGCACCGCGCAGGTGCTGCTGGCGGTGATGGCGAGCATGTACGCCGTCTACCACGGCCCCGAAGGCCTGAAGCGCATCGCCGGCCGCGTCGCCCGCCTGACCGCCATCCTCGCCGAAGGCCTGCGCACGCTGGGCTACCCGGCCGTGCACGCCAGCGCGTTCGACACGCTGTGCATCGAACCGGGCGATGCCCGCGACGCCATTCTCGCCCGCGCCCGCGCCGCCCGCATCAACCTGCGCGAACGCGGCAATGGCTCGCTGTGCATCTCGCTGGACGAGACCACCACCCGCGCCGATGTCGAGACGCTGTGGGCCGTGTTTGCCGGCGAAGGCGCCGCGTTGCCGTCGGTCGACGCGCTGGACGCCAGCGCGCCCTCGCTGATCCCGGCCGCCCTGCGCCGCACCAGCGCGTTCCTGACCCACCCGGTGTTCAACACGCACCACAGCGAACACGAACTGCTGCGCTACATGCGGGCGCTCTCCGACAAGGATCTGGCGCTGGACCGCACCATGATCCCGCTGGGCAGCTGCACCATGAAGCTCAACGCCACCGCCGAGATGATCCCGGTGACGTGGCCGGAATTCGGCAACATCCATCCGTTCGCGCCGGCCGAGCAGTCGCAGGGCTACACGCAGCTGATCGACGAGTTGGAAGCGATGCTGGTCGAATGCACCGGCTACGACGCCGTCAGCCTGCAGCCGAATTCCGGCGCGCAGGGCGAGTACGCCGGCCTGCTCGCGATCCGCGCCTACCACCGCGCGCGCGGCGAGAGCCACCGCGACATCTGCCTGATCCCCGAATCCGCGCACGGCACCAACCCGGCCAGCGCGCAGATGTGCGGCATGACGGTGGTGGTGACCAAGTGCGACGCCAACGGCAACGTGGACGTGGAAGACATCCGCCGCGCCGCCGAGAAATACAGCGACCGCCTGGCCGCGATCATGATCACCTACCCGTCCACGCATGGCGTGTTCGAGGAAGACGTGGTCGCGATCTGCGACATCGTCCACCAGCACGGCGGCCAGGTGTATACCGACGGCGCCAACATGAACGCGCTGGTCGGCGTCGCCAAGCCCGGCAAGTGGGGCTCGGACGTCTCGCACCTCAACCTGCACAAGACCTTCTGCATTCCGCACGGCGGCGGCGGCCCCGGCGTGGGCCCGTGCGCGGTGAAGGCGCACCTGGCGCCCTACCTGCCGAAGAAGCTCGGCGGCGAAGGCGATGTCGGCATGGTCAGCGCGGCCAGCTTCGGCAGCGCCAGCATCCTGCCGATCAGCTGGATGTACGTCACCCTGATGGGCGCCTCCGGCCTGCGCAAGGCCACCCAGGTGGCGCTGCTCAACGCCAACTACATCGCCAAGCGCCTGGAAGCGCACTACGAGACGCTCTACACCGGCCGCAACGGCCTGGTCGCGCACGAGTGCATCCTCGATCTGCGCCCGATCAAGGACGCCACCGGCATCAGCGCCGAGGACGTGGCCAAGCGCCTGATCGACTTCGGCTTCCACGCGCCCACGCTGAGCTTCCCGGTCGCGGGTACGCTGATGGTCGAGCCGACCGAAAGCGAATCGCAGCACGAACTGGACCGCTTCATCGACGCGATGATCGAGATCCGCGAAGAGATCCGCGCTATCGAAGACGGCCGCCTGGACCGCGACGACAACCCGCTGAAGAACGCGCCGCACACCGCCACGATGGTGATGGCCAGCGAGTGGACCCACGCCTACCCGCGCGAGCTGGCCGCGTTCCCGCTGGCCACGCTGAAGCTGCAGAAGTACTGGCCGCCGGTCGCGCGCGTGGACAACGTCTACGGCGACAAGAACGTCATGTGCGCCTGCATCCCGGTGGATGCGTACAAGGAAGACGTCGAAGCCTGAGGGCGACGCCGAGCGTGACGAAAAAGCCCCGCCGATGCGGGGCTTCTTCTTTCAGCGCAACGCGGCCAAGGCGACCGCGTCCGCCCCTGCGGGGAAATGCAGCTGCCCGGTCGCGTCGTGGACCGCGTCCCAGACCGCCTGCGCGACATCGGTTTCCTGGGTGAACGCGCTGGCGCCGGCAAACCCGGCGAACACGTCCTGCGCATAGCGCGCGTATGCCTCCGGCACCAGGCCGCGCATGCGCTCTTCGCCATTGGCCGCGAACCGCGTGGTGGGTGCGTAGCCCGGTTCGACCAGGCGCACCGCCACGTCGAACGCGCCGAGTTCGTGGGCGAGTGAGGCGGTGAAGCCTTCGATCGCCGTCTTGCTGGCGGTGTACGCCGCCACCAGCGGCATCGGCGCCAGCGTCGCGCTGGAGGTGACGTTGACGACGGTGCCGGCGCGGCGCGCGCGGAACTGCGGGATCACCGCCTGCGTCATCGCCATCGTGCCGAACGTGTTGGTCTCGAAGATCTCGCGCACCGTGGCCATCGGCGTGGCTTCGAACGCGCCGAACAGACCCAGCCCCGCGTTGTTCACCAGCACGTCCAGCGGACCGGCGGCGTCGAGCGCGGCGGCGATGCTGTCCGGGCGGGTCACGTCCAACGCCAGCACGCTAAGGCGTTCGTCGTGCGGCAGCAGATCGGCGCGCGGCGTGCGCATCGTGGCGATGACGCGCCAGCCCTGGGCGTGGAAGTGGCGCGCGGTCTGCAGCCCGTAGCCGGAGGAGCAGCCGGTGATGAGGATGGTCTTCATGGGGGAGGTCCCGGGTGGTTGAACAGGCCGCCACGATAGGCGAGCATCACCGGATGCTCCATTACATTCCGTCCACCATTCTTCTCGGATCGTCCGGATGTCCGACCCGCTCTCCGACATCGTCCGCCTGCTCCGGCCCCACGCCGCGTTCTCCAAGGGGATCAGCGCCGCCGGCCGCTGGGCCGTGCGCTACGCCACCTTCGGCGAGCCCAGCTTCTGCATCGTCCAGGAAGGCCGGTGCGTGCTGGCCGTGGACGGGGAAGAGGCGATCACCCTCGAGGCTGGCGATTTCGTGCTGCTGCCGGCCACACCGGGCTTCCTGCTGTCGGACGGCCTGACCCAGCTGCCCACCCACATCGATCCCGTCCGCGATCCGCTGCCCGACCGCGACGTCCGCCATGGCCGCCAGGACGGTCCGCCGGAGGTGCGGCTGCTGGGCGGCTGGTTCCGCTCCGAATCGCAGGAGCCCGCACTGCTCGCCTTGCTGCTGCCCACGCTGGTGCACGTGCGCGGCGTGCCGCGGTTGTCGAACCTCGTGACCCTGTTGAGCGATGAAGCGGACCACGACTGGCCGGGGCGCGCCGTGGTGCTGTCGCGACTGGTGGATCTGCTGCTGGTCGAATCCCTGCGCGCCACGCCGGGCGCGTCCGCGCCGCCCGGACTGCTGCGCGGATTGGCCGATGCGCGTCTGGCGCCCTCATTGCGGGAACTGCATGCGCGTCCGGCGCATGCGTGGACCGTCGAGCAGTTGGCCGAGCGCGCCGCACTCTCGCGCTCGGCCTACTTCGAGCGTTTCACCCGTGCGCTGGGCGTGGCCCCGATGGGTTATCTGCTCGCGTGGCGCATGGCGCTCGCACGCGAATTGCTGCGCGAGGGACGTGCCAGCGTGGCCGACACCGCCGAACAGGTGGGCTACCGCTCGGTGAGCACCTTCAGCATGGCCTTCCATCGCCACACCGGCATGCCACCCCGCCGCTACGCGCGCCAGCACGAAGCCACGCCCCGCGACGCGCGGCTATCATCGCCGCCATGACCGACCTCACCGCGCTCGCGCTGGATGCCCTGATCTTCATCGGCCTGGCCTGGGTGGCTTGGCGCGCGCTGCAGCGCTCCATCCCCATCGCGGTCATCCCGATCATCCTCGGCCTGCTGCTGGCGGCGACCGGCGTGCTGCCCGCCGGCTGGGGCGTGCCGTCGAAGCTCGGCGACCAGATCGGCTTCATCGGCGTGCTGCTGCTCGCCTTCACCGCCGGCCTGGAAACGCGCCAGTCCGCGCATCTGCCCAGTGCACCGAATGCCGCGCCGCTACCGCGCGCGCAGGCGCTGCGTTTCATCGCCAGCGCCGGTATGGCGCTGCTGTTGCCGTTTGTCGCCGGCACGCTGGCGGCGCATTACTACTTCACCGGCCTGCCGGGCTGGGATGCCCCGAAGGGCGGCGCGTGGATGGGTTCGCTGGCGATCGGCCTGTGCATCGCGGTCAGCGCATTGCCGGTGCTGATCGGCATCATCCGCGAGCTCGGTCCGCTGCATCGCCCGCTCACCCAGATCGCCCTGCGCATCGCCGTGATCGACGACGCGGTGCTGTGGACCGGCCTGGCGCTGCTGCTGCTCGCGGCCGAAGGCGGCTCGCTGCTGGCCAGCGCTTCGCCGGTTTCTGCGGTGGCGGTGGGCGTGCTGGTCGTGCTCGCCTTCGCGGGTCGCCTGGCGCAGCGCGCGCAGGCGGTACCGCCCGCATGGGCGGTGTGGATCGCTTTGCCGCTGTTCCTCGTCGCTGGTGCCTGGGCCAGTTCGCAACTGGGCCTGCATGCCTTGCTCGGCGCCTACTTCGGTGGCGCGATGGTGCCCTCCACGTGGTCGCGTCGCGTGCCGGTGGAACGCCTCGGCCAGTTCGCCCTGATCGGCATCGCGCCGCTGTTCTTCGGCCACAGCGGATTGAAGATCGATGGCAGCGTGCTGGGCTGGGCGTCACTGCAGGCTTCGCTGGTGCTGCTGGGGGTGGCGGTGGTCGCCAAACTCGTCGCCGTGCTCGCCTGCCCGCCCTCGTCCACGCTATCGCGCCGCGACGCGCTCGCCGTCGGCGCGCTGTTGCAATGCAAGGGCCTGATGGAAATCGTCGCGGCCACCATCCTGCGCGACCAGGGCCTGCTGTCCGAACACGCCTTCGCCGCGCTGGTCACCCTAGCCGTGCTGTCGACGCTGCTGACCGGCCCGTTCTTCCGCGCGCTAGTGAAGCGTCGGGTCACCGCCGAGGCAGGCGATCGCCAGCCGGTGTGACCGCGCTACGCGTCCGGCTCAAGCATCCAGATAGGGACGCGTCGTCTCCGTCAGCCACGCCATGAAGGCCTGCACCCGCTGCGGCAGATGGCGACGATGCGCGTACAGCAGCGTCAACGGCATCGGCTCGGCCGCGTACTGCGACAGCACTTCCACCAGCAACCCCTGGTCCACCAGCGTGCGCAGGCCGGCGATCGGTGCCTGGATCAGCCCGAGCCCGGCAATGCACGCGGCTTCGTAGGCGTCGGAACTGTTCACCGTCAGTGCGCCTTCCATCGGCACGCTGGTGTAGCGCACGCCGTCCCAATATTCCCAGCCATCAGGCTTGCCGCCGAACTGACTGGCGTAGTGGATCAACCGATGCGCATGCAGATCGTCCGGCGACTGCGGCACGCCATGACGCTGCAGATACGCGGGGCTGGCACAGGTCACCACGCGCAACTGGCCCAACGGCCGCGCGATCAGGCTGGTATCGGCCAGCGTGCCCACGCGCACCACGCAGTCGAAGCCTTCGCGCACCACGTCCACGAGGCGGTCGGTGCAACTCAACTCCAATGCCAGCTGTGGATGCTCGTCCAGGAACGCCGGCAGATGCGGCAGCACGAAATTCCGTGCGAAGCGCGCCGGCATGTCCACGCGCAGGCGCCCGCGCAAGGCCTGCGGTGAGCGCGCGAACAGATGCTGCACCTCGTCCATGTCCGCCAGCAGATCCTGGCAGCGCTCGTAGAACGCCTGCCCGTCCTGGGTCAGCTGCACACGGCGCGTGGTCCGGTGCAGCAGTTGCGTACCCAGCCAGGCTTCCAGCTGCTGCACGGCGGTGGACACGCTGGCCTTGGGCAGGCCCAGGCTGTCGGCGGCATGCGTGAAGCTGGCCATCTCGGCCACCCGGACGAAGGCCTGCATGGCGTCGAGGCGGTTCATGGTGGCTCCGAAGATTGTTCGTCATGGACGAACGGTCCAATCAGTCTAAGCCGATTTATCCAAATATTCCCGCCCAATACAGTGCCTCCACGGTGAATCCACCGCCTTTCCCGACTGGAGACCTGCCATGACCCTGACCGCTTCCTCCCCCCTCACCCTGATCACCGGCGGCAGCCGCGGCCTGGGCCGCAACATGGCGCTGGCTGTCGCCCGCCAGGGCCACGACGTGCTGATCACCTACCGCAGCCAGCAGACCGAAGCGGCGGCCGTCGTCGCCGAAATCGAAGCGCTCGGCCAGCGCGCCGCGGCGCTGCCGCTGGAGGTGGGCCAGAGCGACACCTTCGACGCCTTCGCCGACGCCGTGCGCGCGCAGCTCGCTGCTTGGGGCCGCGATCGCTTCGACCATCTGGTGAACAACGCCGGCATGGGCGTGCACGCGGAATTCGCCGAGACCACGCGCGCGCAGTTCGATGCGCTGGTCGACGTACACCTGAAGGGACCCTTCTTCCTGACCCAGACGTTGCTGCCCCTGATCGCCGATGGTGGCCGCATCCTCAACATCTCGTCGGGCCTGGCCCGCTTCGCTCTGCCCGGCTACGCGGCGTATGCGGCGATGAAGGGTGCGATGGAAGTACTGACGCGCTACCAGGCCAAGGAACTGGGCGCGCGTGGCATCGCCGTCAATATCGTCGCGCCGGGCGCGATCGAAACCGATTTCGGGGGCGGCGCCGTGCGCGACAACGCGCAGCTCAACGCCCTCATCGCCTCGCAGACCGCGCTCGGCCGCGTGGGCGTGCCCGACGACATCGGCGGCGTGGTGGCTTCGCTGCTTTCGCCGGCCAACCGCTGGGTCAACGCGCAGCGCATCGAAGCGTCGGGGGGGATGTTCCTGTAAGCAGTCGGGCGTCCTTCCCCTCTCCCTGCGTCAGCGGGGAGAGGGTGCCGAAGGCGGGTGAGGGGCGAACGGAACCAGCACGAACGAAACATCGCCATGGTGCTTCCGCGTGCGGCGCTTGCCCCTCATCCGCCCTCCGGGCACCTTCTCCCCGCCACGCGGGGAGAAGGCAGCAGCACGCGCTAGAACTCCACCTTCACCGACGGCGCACTGCGCTTCGCCTCACCGTGGTAGACGGCTTCGATGTTGTTGCCGTCCGGGTCGAGCACGAACGCGCCGTAGTAGCCGGGATGGTAATCGCGCAGGCCGGGCGCGCCGTTGTCCTTGCCGCCGTGCGCGAGCGCGACCTCGTGGAAGCGGTCCACCATCGCGCGATCCTGCGCCTGGAACGCGAGATGGTGGCGGCCGGTGAGCTTGCCTTCCGCCGCTTCACTGTCGGCCGTGGACACGAACAACTCGTCGGCCCAGAAATAGTCTCCGCCCTCGCCCGCCATCGGAATGCCGAGCACTTCGAATACGGCCGCGTAGAACGTACGGCTGGCCTCCAGGTCGCGCACGACCAGCTGGATATGGTCGATCAGGCGACCGCGGTGCAGTTCATGGGTTTCCATGGCAGGACCTCCGGTGATGGTCGCGGCAGTATCCGCGCGCATTGTGGACAGCGAGTGTCCGCGACGCGCCGTTAAGGCGGCCTCGACAGCGCGTGATGAGCGGGCCGGGGCTCGTCCGGCGCGGGGACGCGCTACGCTGCGCGCATGGACTCCCTGATCGCCGCTGCCGGACGCGCTCTGAACATGGGAGACGTGCTCGGCGCGCTGAAGCACGTCGGCTGGCGCGAGGATCCCGCGGCGCTGGCCGTGCGCGGCATCGCCATGGCGCAGCTGGGCGACTACCCGCGCGCACGCGACCTGTTGCGTCGCGCCGCGCGCCGCTTCGGTCCACGGGAGCCGCTCGCACGCGCACGCTGCGTGGTCGCCGAAGCGGAGGTCGCCCTCGCCCTGCGCGATTTCGGCGCCGCGCCCCAGCGCCTGGACGAAGCCGCCCTGGCCCTGTCGACGCGCGGCGACCGCGCCAATGCCCGCCATGCGCAGCTGATCGCGCTGCGCCGTTCGCTGCTGCTCGGGCGGCTGGAGGCCGCGCGCGCCGCGTTGGCCGCGCTGGATCTGGACGGCGCTCCCGCGTCCCACCATGCCTTGGCCGGCCTCGCGGCGGCGGAGCTGGCGATGCGCTCATTGCGCACGCGCGAGGCGCGACGGGCCCTGCAACGCGCACAGGCCGCCGCGGCGCAGGCGCGCATTCCGTCGCTGACGACGGAGATCGCGCAACTCGAATCCCTGCTGCAGCGTCCCGCGGCGCGCATCCTGCATGCCGGCCACGAACAACCGGTCACGCTGGACGAGGTGGAAGCCCTGCTCGCCTCCGGTGCGTCGCTGGTCGTCGATGCCGTGCGCCACGCCGTGCGCGATGCCAACGCTGTGGAATCGCTTGCGCGGCGGCCGGTGCTGTTCGCGTTGTTGCGTGCGCTCGCCCTCGGCTGGCCCGACGATGTCGAACGCTCGACGCTGATCGCGCGCGTCTTCCGCATGCGCGATCCGGACGAAACGCACCGCGCCCGCCTGCGCGTGGAGATCGGGCGCCTGCGGCGCCTGCTCGCGCCGTTCGCCGAGGTTCTCGCCACCGCACGTGGCTTCCAGCTCGCGCCGCACGGCCGGCGCGGCGTGGTGGTGCTGGCGCCGCCGGTCGAAGGCGAACAGGGCGCGCTGCATGGCCTGCTCGCCGACGGCATGGCCTGGTCCACCTCGGCGCTGGCGCTGGCCACCGGCGACAGCCAGCGTGCCGTGCAACGCGCGCTCGCGAGCATGGAGACCGCCGGCCAGGTCCGCGCCCTCGGTCGGGGCCGCGCCCAGCGATGGGTGGTGCCGCCGCTGGTGGGATTCACGACGATCTTGTTACTCCCCGCCTCGCCGACGGCTGCGTAGATTGGCCCCATCCCCGCGCAACCGGAGCACGCCATGAACGACACCCCGCATCACGACACCGCCGTCAGCACCGCCGAGATCGCCCGCGAATACGGCCCGTTCGAGACCAGCAGCGGCATTGCCGGCGTCACCCATGACGGTACGCACGTCTGGGCCGCCACCGGCGAGCGCCTGATCGCCATCGATCCGGCCAGCGGCGACATCGCGCGCAGCCTCGCGCGTCCGGCCGACGCCGGCACCGCGTACGACGGCACCCACCTCTACCAACTCGCCGAAGCGCGCATCGACAAGATCGATCCCGCCACCGGCGCGGTGCTCGCGTCGATCCCCGCGCCGGGCCTGGGTGGCGATTCCGGCATGGCCTGGGCCGACGGCAGTCTTTGGGTGGGCCAGTACCGCGACCGCCGCATCGTGCAGATCGACCCGGCCACCGGCGCCGTGCTGCGCACGATCACGTCGGACCGTTTCGTCACCGGCGTCAGCTGGGTCGACGGCGAACTCTGGCACGGCACCTGGGAAGGCGACGACAGCGACCTGCGCCGCATCGACCCCGACGATGGTCGCGTGCTGGAACGCCTCGCGCTGCCCGACGGCGTGCATGTCAGCGGCCTGGAGTCCGATGGCGGCGACCTCTTCTACTGCGGCGGCGGCCGCAGCGGCCTGGTGCGTGCCGTGCGTCGTCCCGCACGCACCGGCTGATCGCCCGCCACCTGGCGGTCCCGTTTTTCGACCGCGTTCCCGATGCCCCATGGCATCGGTACGGGCGATGCGTGCCTGCATCGCCCGCCTTCCCCCACCACCTGGAGTCCGCGATGAACATGTTTGCCCACGACACACCTGCCATCGTGTCCCACGATGCCTGGCGCAAAGCCCGCCTCGCCCTGCTCGCGCGCGAGAAGGAACTCACCCGCCTGCACGATGCGATCGCACGCGAACGGCGCGCCCTGCCCTGGGTGCGGGTGGAGACGCCCTACACGTTCGACACACCGCAAGGCACGCGCACATTGGCGGAGCTGTTCGACGGCCGTCGCCAACTGATGGTCCAGCACTTCATGTTCGCGCCCGGATGGGAACAAGGCTGCAAGAGCTGCTCCTTCATGGCCGACCATCACGCCGGGTCGCTTGCGCACCTTGCCCAGCGCGACCTCACCCTGATCGCCGTGTCGCGCGCACCGCTGGCGGATATCGAGACGTTCCGCCGCCGCATGGGCTGGACGTTCCCGTGGGTCTCGTCATTCGGCACCTCGTTCAATCACGACTTCGGGGTGAACTTCACCCAAGAGGAGATGGCGCGCGGTGCGGTGGACTACAACTACGTGCGCCAGCCGTTCCCGCACGAGGAAGCGCCCGGCATCAGCGTGTTCGTGCGGGACGATGACGGCCAGGTCTTCCATACCTATTCGCGCTTCGGCCGCGGCGTCGAAACGATGATGCACACCTACTCCCTGCTGGACCTCACTCCGCAGGGCCGCGACGAGGACGAAGAGGACTATCCGATGGCGTGGGTGCGCCACCACGACCGCTACGACACGGCACCGGTCGCCGCGGCCGGTGGATGCTGCGCGGCCAAGCCCTGAGGCCCACCGTCGTGCCGCTGTCCGATGCGTGGCCGTGGCTCGCCGTAGCAGGCCTTGGTGCGTTGCATGGCCTGAGTCCGGCGAACGGCTGGATGTTCGCCGCAGCGCAGGCCACGCGCAGCGGCGACGCACACGACGTACGCCGCGCCCTGCTGCCGATCGCCCTCGGCCACGCGTCCTCGGTGGTGCTGGTGGTGGCGCTGGTGATGCAAGGTGTCTGGCGCGCGCCGCAGCACCTGTACGGGGTGGCGGGCGGGTGCCTGCTTGCGCTCGCGGCGTGGCGATGCGTGCGACGGCCGCGCGCCTCGGTCGCGCATTGATCGCGTGCAGGCCTGGCGGCCTGGTCCTGCCTGATGGGCACCGCGCACGGCAGCGGCCTGATGTTGGTGCCTGCGCTGTTGCCGCTGTGCATGACGAACGGGCCCGCCGGTGCGATCACCGCCACCGGCTCGTTCGCATGGATGCTGGCGGCGGTCGCCCTGCACATGCTGGCGATGCTCGCCACCACGCAGCTTATCGCCCGAGGGATGTGTCGCGGACTGCGCCATCGCGCATTCCTGCTGGAGGCCGTGTGGACGCCGCTGTTCGCCCTGACGGGCGTTGCGCTGATCGTGCTGCGCTGAAGACGCTACGCGTTCTTTACGCCGACGCGGGCGCGATGGCATGGCGGCTTTACGCCACCGCGACCTATCGTGGCCACACCGCACGCGACGTGCGCCACACCCCGTTCCATGTCCATCCTGATCCTGCGCGGCCCGCATGCCGTGCTTTCCGACACCCCCTTCCTCGACCGCCCGCTGCGTGAGCGCGCGAAGGCCGCCGGCCAGTCATTGCATTGCCGCGCCTTCGCCAATGCCCGCGAGCTGGTGACCGGCCTGCGCCGCGCGCGTCGCGAACGCACCGACCTGCTGCTGCTCGATGTCGGCGACCTGGCGATGCGTGACGTATCGCAGGCCCACGCCGTGCGCGACGCCCTCGACGGCTTGCCTGCGCCCTACATCGAAGTGCACGACGACGCCACGCATGCGTTGGAACCGCGCGTGCAGCCCCAGCACGCACCGCTGGTCACCGTGATCCTGCGCGACGACCTGCCGCGCGCCTACGCGATGGCGCTGGACATCGCGCTGCGCCGCCTGCACCGCTCCGCCACCGCGGAGACCCTCCATGCCTGAGCCGGAGCCCCTCATGTCCATCCTCGTCATCCGCGGCCCCGAGCGCCATGATGCGTTCACCAACTCGCCGCCGCCGTTGCCGCCGTCCGTGCTGGGTGCGCTGGTGCAGCGCGCCGGCTGCGCCGGACAGACCCTCGCCGTGCGCAGTTGCGGTTCGGCCACCGAGGTGCTGACCGCGCTGCGCCTGGCCAACGAGTGGGGCGTGCGCGCGACGCTGCTCGACCCCGGCGCGCTCACCGACCATCCCCTAGTGCAGCGCGCCGTGCAGGGCCTCACCCATCCCTATGTGGAAGTGCACGACGATCTCGGTACGCACGAACCCGCCCTGCCCACCGCCACCGGCCATCGCCTGGCGGTTGTCGAAGGCTACGGCGCGCGCAGTTATGCGCTGGCGCTGGAGATCGCGCTTGAACGCCTGGGCTGTACGGAGTGCGAATGCGATGTGCACGTCGGCACCTGAGAACCCCACGTCGATCGCCCACTACTTCGCCGACTACGAGGTCTACGACGGCGGCCACTGCGTCGCCTGGGGCCAGGTAACGCTGGCCTGCACGCCGGACACTGCGGTGCAGGCGCTGCGCACGCAAGCCGCCGCACACCAGGGCGTGGAGGTCGGCGCGGTCCGCCTGCGGACGATCAGCCGGCTCTGAGCGCGCCGCGCGAGGGTGGTGTCACCGAACCGTCATCCGCGCCGCGTA
The DNA here is from genome assembly GCF_057654715.1 of Pseudoxanthomonas sp. G3. Classification (NCBI taxonomy): domain Bacteria; kingdom Pseudomonadati; phylum Pseudomonadota; class Gammaproteobacteria; order Lysobacterales; family Lysobacteraceae; genus Pseudoxanthomonas; species Pseudoxanthomonas sp. G3. The sequence goes on along the minus strand of NZ_CM172805.1, from coordinate 1,381,023 downwards.
CCTTGCCGCCCTTTCCGACGGGCGGGACGGGACCTTGGCCGAACACGCGATCCGCGCGCTCACGCGCGTGTTCACCGACCAAGCCCCTGCGCTGCGCGGCTTCTTCGCTCGTCGCGGTGCCAACGACGAAGCCGACGACCTGGTGCAGGAAACTTACCTGCGCTTGTTGCGCGCGCATCAGGGACACGGCGAGGGCATCGCCAATCCCGAGGCCTACCTGTTCACCGTCGCCCTGAACCTGGCACGCGAACAGGCCGCGCGCCGGCAACGCTCACCGGTGCCGATCGAGGACATCGAGCAGGTGGCCGCGCTCGTCAGCCATGCCGAAGGCGTGGAGGACGCAACGGAACGCGCGCAACGCCGGCAGCACATGCAGGCGCTGCTGGCCAGCCTGCCGGCGCAGACCCGCGCCGTGCTCGTCATGCAGTACCGCGACGGCCTGACCTACCGCCAGATCGGCGAGCGCCTTGGCGTGTCGCCGCACATGGTCAAGAAGCACGTGGTGCGCGGCCTGGCGGTCTGCCGCCGCGCGATGGGAGCGGGCGGATGAGCGCGTCCCTGTTCCCGCCCGGCGCCGCCGCAGCCGCCACGCGCGAAGCCGCCTATTGGCATGTCATGCAGCGCGAAGGCGCGCTGAGCGCGGTCGACCAGCAGCGCTTCATGGATTGGCTGGTGGCCTCGCCCATACACCTGCGCGAGTACCTGGCCATCGCCAGCGTCGCCGCCGAGATCGGCGATGCGGTGCGCAGCCTGCCAGCGGACACGGCCACGGCGCAGGCGCGCGACAACGTCGTGCCGCTGCCGCTGCGTCCTTCGCGCCCTGCCGCCCCACGCACACCGGCCCGCCGCTTGCCGCGCATCGCGGCGGCAGCCGCGCTGCTGCTCGGCGTCGGCATCGTGTTGCATGTCGCACAGCCCTCTTCACGCTACTACGTCGCCCAGCAGGGCGTGCCGCGCGTGGTGACGCTGGAAGACGGCACGGTGATGCACCTCAATGCGGAAAGCGAAGTCACCGCCACCGTCGGCCTGCTGCGCCGGCGCATCGCGCTGACACGTGGCCAGGCGAGTTTCGTCGTCGCCGACGACCGGCGTCCGTTCACCGTGCAGGCGGCCGGGCTGGAGGTGCGCGACATCGGCACCACCTTCGATGTGTCGCTGCAACGCGACCAGGCGCGCTTCAGCGTGGCCGAGGGCCGCATCCACGTGGTCGACCGCGACGGCAAAGGTCGCCTGCTCGCCGACCTGGCGGCCGGGCAATCCGCGCGTGTGGCCTATGCCGACCACCAGGTCAGTGTGGTGGAAGAAGATGTTGAGGCCATGACGGCCTGGTGGCAACGTCGCGTCGTATTCCGCGACGAACCGCTGCGGGACATTGCCGACCGCTTCAATCGCATGAACACCATGCGCCTGCGCGTGGACGACAGCGAAGCCGGCGCCCTGCGCCTGACCGGCAACCTGCGCGCGGACGATGTCGCCTCGCTGCGCGCATTCCTGGAAGAACAACCCGCGCTCGCCGTTAGCGTCGACGCGCACGAGATCCGCGTGCGTTCGCAGCGTTCACCGGCGCACGGCACGGACTGACGCCGGCGCTGTAAGAAAAAATTCACGAGGAAACCGGTGCCCGATCGACGCCGTGCACCCTCGTAGTGAGGTGTGCGCGCGAGCGATCGCACGCCACCACCCCACATCACCGGATCCCACGATGCGCCGAATCCTCGTCCTTTCCATCGCGCTCGCCCTGCAGGCCGCGACGTCCACCGTTGCCGCGCAGGCGGCGAAGCCCGCGACCGATGCCATTCCCTCGCAGTCACTCGACAGTGCGCTCAACGCACTCTCGCGCCAGACGGGTCTGCAGTTCGTCTACCACGCGCAGGCCGGCAATCCACGCACGCGCGCGATTCCCGCGGGGCTCTCGTCCGACCAGGCGCTCGCGCAGCTGCTCGACGGCACCGGCCTGCGCTACCGCTACCTCAATGCGGGCACCGTGACCATCGAACCCGACACGGCCACGTCGCCGGCGACGCCCGCACCGGCGCCCGCGCCCGCCACGCCAGTTCCCGCACCCACCGCCGCTGCCGAGGCGCCGCAGGCACAGGAGCTGGAGAGCATCGAGGTGGTGGGCAGCTACAGCCGCAGCCTGGAACAGGCCGTCGACATCAAGCGCTACAACGTGGGCTTTTCCGATTCGATCGTCGCCACCGACGTGGCTGACTTTCCCGAACAGAACCTGGCCGAAGCGCTGCAGCGGATGCCCGGCGTGACCATCGAGCGCAACAAGGGTATGGGCAGCAAGGTCAACGTGCGCGGCCTGCCGTCCGAGTACACCCACGTCTCCATCAACGACCTGGCCACCGCGTCCGGCAGCGGCGGGCGCGACGTGGAGTTCGACCTGTTCGCGTCGGAGATCATCCAGCAGGTGACCGTGCAGAAGTCGCCGACGGCGGCCGACGAAGAAGGCGGCATCGCCGGATCGGTGAAGATCTCCACCGCGCGCCCGTTCGACTACACCGGCCGCAAGCTGGTGGCCTCCGCCGAAGGCGCGCACAACTCGATCTCCGAGGAGACCGACCCGAAGTTCGCGTTCCTGGCCAGCGATACCTGGGGCGACTGGGGCGCGTTGGTGTCGTTCTCGCACGCCGAGCGCACCAACCGCACCGATTCCACTTCCGGCATCAACTTCCGCCCGATGTCGCGCTTCCTCGGCGCGTCCGGCACGCGCGGCTCGCAGGCCGAAGCGGTGATCGAACGCGACACCGGCTGGGTCATCAACAACCGCGCCAACACGGACGAAAGCAACCTGATCGTGTTCCAGGACAAGGTGGGCGACCGCGTCTACCTCAACGACCAGGAGAAGTGGGGCGCCACCGCCTCGCTCCAGTACAAGCCCAGCAACACCTTCAGCCTGACGTTCGACGCGATGCTCGGCGGCTACGACACCACCGAGGACGAGTACGACGCCGCGGCCTACTCGGCCTCCAGCCGCAGCACGCTGGAGACCATCCACGCGTACGACGACACCACCCTGTCCGAGTACGGCATGCTGGTGCTGCGCGATGTCTCCTACACCGCCACCCAGCATGAGTTCCTCAGCAAGGAACGCATCAACGAGACCGACTACGCCCAGTACAGCCTGGCGCTGGACTGGAAGAACGACGTCTGGGCGGTAGACGCGATGGCCGGCTACTCCGGCGCCGAGAAGACCCTGGACTACGCCAACCTCAAGCACGTGGCCTACGCGCCGTCGCGCACGCGCTGGACCGGCCGCAGCGGCGAAACGATCCCCAGCGCCAGTTCGGCAGGCTTCGACATGTACAACTCGCCGTCGCGCTATCTGTTCGAGGCCTACGAAACCACGCTGGAGAAGATCAGCGACGACAAGTACGCCGCGCAGGTCAACGCGACCCGCACGCTGGACCTGCCCTTCCTGCCGGCGCTGCAGAACATCCAGTTCGGCGGCCGCTACACCGACAAGTCCAAGGAGCGGAACTACGGCGAACTGAAGATCACCGGCCCCGGTCCCGGCGATACGTCCTGGGTCAACACGCGCACGCTGGCCGACAGCCCGCTGCAGGCGATCGGCGACATCGTCCCCGGCGGCCACTACACCGTGAAGGATCTCGACTGGCAGCAGGTCTCCAATGATTTCGCCCGCGGCTACTTTCGCTATCCCGGCTTCCGCACCCCGTTCGACGATGCGCAGTACTACCGCGTCGACGAGGAAGTCACTGGGCTGTACGCGATGGCCAACTTCGGCTTCAACCTCGGCCGTGTACCGATGACGGTGAACGCCGGCGCGCGCTACGTCGATACGCAGGTGGTGTCGTTCGGGTACCACCCGGTGCAGAATCCCGACGGTTCCACCGGCTACACCGATACGCCGGTGTCGAAGGACGGCAGCTACACCGATGTGCTGCCCAGCATGAACGTTACCGCCGAACTCGCCGACGGCCTGCTGCTGCGTGCGGCGGCCTCCGAGACGCTGATCCGCCCCGCGCTGACCGACGTGGCCTACAAGCGCACGGCCAGCTGGAGCTCGTTCCGCTTCACCGACGGCAACCCGGACCTGAAGCCCACCTACGCCAAGCAATGGGAAATCGGCCTGGAGAAGTACCTGTCCAACGGCGGCCTGCTGGCGGCGTCGTACTTCCGCAAGCGCATCGACGGCGTGGTGGTGAACGCGCTCACCGGCGTGGTCGAGGACGTGGCCGTCTACAACGCCAACGGCACCCTCAACGGCTATTACGACTTCGACGTGTACCAGCCGGTCAACGCCAAGGGCTCGTACGACGTGGGCGGCATCGAGCTGATCGCCAACCTGCCGCTGGGCAGCGTGCACGAAGCGCTGGACGGCTTCGGCATCAACGCCAACTTCACGATGCTGGACAGCTCGCTGGCCGGCGAATCCGACCTCGGCATCCGCACGCCGATGCCCGGCCTGGCCGAACAGACCTGGAACTTCACCGCGTACTACGAGAACGCGCGCTTCGACGCGCGTGTGTCGTACAACCACAAGGACGAGTACGTGGAGTCGATCGGCTACAACATGTACCCGATCTGGCGCGACGCCTACGGCCAGCTCGACGTGTCCATCGGCTACCGGATCAGCGACCATCTCAAGCTCAGCCTGAAGGGCATCAACCTGACCGACGAAGCGACCAGCGGTTACACGATGGATCCGTCGTTCCCGACCATGTACGAGAAGTCGGGCCGCCGCATCAGTCTGGGCCTGCGCGCGGACTTCTGAGCCCCGGCGCGCCGCCGGCAGCTGCTGCGGCGCGCTTCTTCTTCCTGCGATCCCGCCGCACGCGCGGCGGCATCGCCGTGCCTTGCGAGGTATCCGATGCGCGCATTCCTGCTGGTGGCCGTGCTGGCCGCTCCCCTCTCCGCCTGTGCCGCCGACGCCGGCGCGGGCCGCACCTGGCAACCGGGCGATCACCACGTGCACAGCGAGTGGAGCGTGGACTGGGACCGTTCCACCACCCCGCCCACGCCGGTGCCCGGCGGCGATTCGCCGTACACGCGCACGCGCAATGCGCAGCAGGCGTCGCGCTACGGCCTGACGTGGATGGTCCACACCGATCACGGCGGCCCAGGCCATTCCGTGGTCACCCGCGACCATGCCTGGCCTGCGCTGCAACAGGCGCGCCGCGATGTGCCCGCGCTGGTCCAGTTCAACGGCATGGAATTCGATGTGCCCGCTGCCGAACACGCCTCGCTGATCATCGCGCCAAGCGCGCGGGAGCGCGATGAGCTGGTGGAGATCGAACGTCGCTTCAGCCGCAACGAACCGGTCGACGGCGTGCAGCGCGACGACCTGCAGACCATGCTCGCGGCGCTGGCGCACATGCGTACCCTGCCTGCGCCGCCGCTGATGGTCGTCAACCATCCCTCGCGCACCGCCACCGGCGTGGGCCAGTGGGGCGAAGTGGAACCGGCCGAACTGCGCGCGTGGCACGACACAGCGCCACGCGTGCTGGTCGGCATGGAAGGTGCGCCCGGCCATCAGGCGATCCGCAGCGAGCGCGGCCTGTACCGCAACGCGGCAGCGCCGACGTTCGGCGGCTTCGACCAGATGACCACCCAGGTCGGCGGCGTCTGGGACACGCTGCTCGCCGAAGGCCGGCGCTTCTGGATCACCGCGACCTCGGATTCGCACCACAACGTGCGCGATGGCGGGCGCGACTACGACCCCGGCGAGTACAGCAAGACCTACGTGTGGGCTCGCCGCGACGCGCACGACATCCTCGATGGGCTGCGCCATGGCCGCATGTTCGCCGTCACCGGCGACCTGATCGACGCACTGGAACTGACGGTCCGCGCCGCCGACGGCAGCACGCCTGCGGCCACGCTCGGCGACACGCTGACGCTGCCGGCGGGCAGCACGATGCACGTCGAACTGAAAGTGCGCCAGCCTGCCACGCCCAACGCGCACGGCCAGCATCCTGCCTTGGCGCAGCTGGAACTGATCGTTGGCCACGCAGGTGGCGGCGAGGCGCCGCGCATGCAGACGCGACGCTGGAACGCGCACGAATGGCGCACCGAAGGCCGGTGGAAGATCGTGCGCTGGGACCTGCCCGTGCCTGAGGGCGGCGCCTTCGTCCGTGCGCGCGGCAGCAGCACGCGGGAGCCCACGCCGCTGCCCGATGTGCCGGGCGAAGACCCGTGGCAGGACCTCGCGTTCTATGCCAACCCGGTGTTCGTCGAGGTCCCGCGCGACGCCGCACGCTGAGCCTGACAAAGCACGACGCGGCAAGACAGCGCGGGTTCACGCCTTCGTGTGATGCGGCACGCAGTTTCACGCGCAGTGCGGGCGCGCGTTGACATCGTCTTTGCGTACCTGCCGCGACACTGCACGTGTGGTCGGTGCCGCGTCGCGGCCAACCGGATCCAGGTGAACAGCCACGGCGACCACTAGGACACCGTTGTGCGAAGCCCTAGCTTCGCCCAGCATGGCTGCAGCATTGCGTCCCCGTCGATAGGATCGCTGGCGCGGTGTCCTCTTATTCCTGGCGGCGCACAAGCGCTGCTCCTTCTCCCTTCTCTCCGCCTGGCGGAGAGAAGGGGGCGGCAGGCCAGATGATGAGGCACACGCGTTGAGCATCGACGCTTTCGCGTCATTAGTGTGTCGCTGGACCCATCGCGTGCCTTTCGGTGCCTCCGGCATCGTTGCCCTTACGCCGTCGTCACCCTCTCCCGCAGCGTGGGGCGAGGAGGCACTGCGCATTGCGCATCATGATGGAGACAGTGCACTTGCCGTGCTTCATGCCTTCTCCCCGCCCAGCGGGGAGAAGGTGGCCGAAGGCCGGATGAGGGACACGCTTGATGTGTCCATCTGCGCGCCCACCGCCCTCACCGCCATCGCCAGCAGACCCGCCGTCGACAACGGCCCGTTACCGGGCACGCTGCCTTCGCAGCCGCGACGTGCGCGCCGTACGCGACGACGGCCCGCGTCGGGCGACCCGCGCTTCATACGTTGGGCGGCGGCGGCAAACGCACGCGCGGCGTGGGCTCGGCCAGCGACGCCAGCGATTGCAGCTGGCAGAAGGTGGCGTCATAGGCGGCCACTTCTTCCTGGTACTGGCAAAGCGCGCGGAAGGGATTGCGTGCGGACAGCGCCTGCGCGGTGGCGCGCAACTGCTGGCCGTCGGGATGGGTCTGGACCAGCGCCGCCACCCAGACGGTGAGCGCTTCGAGCTGGCCGGTGGTGCGGGCGTCGCTGGTTTCCAGACGATCCAGCAGGTTGTGCAGATGGGTTTGCGAGTACAGCAACATGGGGCGTGGCATCCGGTGCGTGATCACCGCGGCCTGGCCCCTGTTCCAGCGCGTCGGTTTTCCTCTGTCACGGGCGGTGCCACGGCATCCGGCCACCGTTGGGCGGCCGGAGTCAGGCGCCGTTGGGGAAGGCGTGACTTCCGGCCTACGCCGTGCGCCTGCGCGTCATCCGCGCAGGTTCACCTCGGCCACCTTGTCCTCGTAGTCCTCCTTGGGATCCACGCCGAACAGCAGCTTCATGCCGGCCCACAGGCTGTGCTCGTTGAGCCAGATCTCGGCGTGCTCGGCGTCGAAGCGCAGCAAGGCGAGCTTGGGATCGTCCTTGCCTTCTTCGTACCAAGCCGCGACGAAGGGATTCCACAGCCGGTCGATCACCTCGCGGTCGTCGTCGCGCACTAGCGCGCCCTGCAGGCTGGCGAACAGGTCATGGCCCATCGAAGCGAACGTGGCGATGGCGCGTTGCGGCGTGGTGGCGCGCTGCGCCAGCAGGTTGTCGGTGGCGGTGAAGATCCACAGCGGACCGCGGCCTTCATGCTCCAGCAGCGCCGTCATCGGCCGCGTGTGGCCGTCTTCGGCACCGTCCAGGCCCAGCATCAGGGTACGGTCGGACTTCAGCGCCTTCCACAGCTTCTTCTCGAGTTCTTCGGGGGTATGCATGTGCGGTGTCCTCGTCGATGGATGCGCCTTACCGTAGGCGGGCGGATGTAGGGCAGATGTCAACGTGGCGTGGAAGCGTCAGTGAAGGGTCATGTTTGTCGCGTGCGCCTCACGCCGCGCACTGGCAGGTGAATGCGCACGATCGGCTTTCACTTGAGGTTCGCAAACGCGCGCGCAGGCTGGCGCCGCGATACCCACCAGGAGAAGCGCATGAAGACCTCCCGCATCGTACTGTCGCTCGGCCTGCTGTCGGTGATGTCGGCCGCCGCCGCGCAGAACAGCTACTACGGCCCGGAAGATGAGGGCCGCCGCTTCAGTGACGGCAGCAAAGTCGAATGCCGCAACGTGGAAGTGCAGAAGAACAGCCGCGACCCGAACCGCGTGGCCGGCACCGCCATCGGCGCGGTGATCGGTGGCCTGCTGGGCAACCAGGTGGGCAGCGGCAACGGCAAGAAGGTCGCCACCGTGGGCGGCGCCGTCGCCGGCGGTGCGATCGGCCGCCAGGTCCAGGGCAACAGCCAGGAAAGCAAGGGCGATCGCATCGTCGAACGCCGCTGCGAGCGCGTGTACCGCTAACGCCCCTGCCCTGTGGGACAGGTGCGCCGGCGCCTGCGGTGACGAGGCCGCAGGCGCCTTTCTTTTGCCTGCATCAGGCGGGCATGTCCGTGACCGGCAACCCTGCGCGTAGCCGGGCGTTCTCGGCTTCCAGCCGTCCGTAAGCGCGGAACAGCGACCACGTGCCCCAGACGCCGAGCACCAGCGCGTGCGCGAACGGCACGGCGGCCACGGCCATCAGCCACACCAAGGCATCGCCTTGCATCGGCCGCATCCAGGGAAGCGCCATCAGGCCTTGGTTGACGATGGCCATCGCGGTGGACACCACCAGCAGACAGAAGCTGACGTGCCTGAAGCGACGCCAGGCCTGCCATTGCAGCACCAGCACCACGCCGCTGCACAGCAGCCCCGCCACGATGAATGCCCAACTGAGGATCATGTAAGCAGGCATGCCAACTCCGGGGATGGAATGCCCGGATCATAACGGCCCGAACATGCATCGCCGCGAGCAGCCGCGGCGTGCGTCAGCCGAGCAACCCGTACGCGGCGACGGTGGCGGTGCGCTCGGGTTGTTCTTCCACCGGGCGCGGCGGGCTGATCAGGTAGCCCTGCAGGCGGGTGCAGCCCATGCCAGCCAACAGCTGTTTCTGCTCGGGCGTTTCCACGCCTTCGGCCACCACGTCCAGGCCGAGTTGCCGGCCCAGGTGCACGACGGACTGCACGATGGCCGCTTGGCGCGAACCGGGGACCAGCTGGTGCACGAACTGGCGGTCGATCTTCAATTCGTGCACCGGCAGGTGCGCCAGGTACGAGAGGCTGGAATAGCCGGTACCGAAATCGTCCACCGAGATACGCGCGCCGGCCTCGGCCAGGGCCTCCAGCACGCGCGCGGTGCGTTCGCGTTCCACCATCGCCATCGATTCGGTGATCTCCAGCGTCAACACGCCGGCGGGCAGGCCATGGCGACGCATCGCGCTGCGCACCTGCGCCACCAGATGTTCACTGCGCACCTGCGCGGCGGAGAGGTTCACCGATACGGTCGGCACGCGCGCGCCGGCGCGCTGCCAGGCGGCCCACTGCCGGCAGGCTTCGTCCAGCACCCAGGCGCCGAGTTCGACGATCAGCCCCACCCGTTCGGCCAGGGCGATGAAGCGGTCGGGCATCACCAGGCCCAGGCGCGGATGGCGCCAGCGCACCAGCGCTTCCATGCCGGCCAGGCCGTTGTCGAGGGCGCGGATCTGCGGCTGGTAGTACAGCACCAGCTGGCCGCGCTCCAGCGCGCGGCGCAGGTCGTAGGTCAGCTGCAACTGGCCCTGCGCGCCTTCGCTCATCGAGGGCTCGTACAAGGCCATGCCGTTGCGACCGGATTCCTTGATGCAGTACATCGCCGCATCGGCGTGCGCCATCAGCGCGTCCGCGTCCTGGCCGTCGCCGGGATACAGCGCGATGCCGATGCTGGCGGTGACGCGCACGTCGTCGTGGTCTTCCAGCTTCATCGCTTCGCCCAGGCGCGCCAGCAGGCGCTGGCCCAGCACCGTGGCCTCGCTGGCGCCGCCCACGGCGGCGGCCATGACGAATTCGTCCCCGCCCAGCCGCGCCACGGTGTCGCCGGGCGCGATCATCTGCCGCAGCGTGGTGGCCACGCGCACCAGCAGCGCATCGCCCACGTGATGGCCGAAACCGTCGTTCACGCCCTTGAAGCCGTCCAGGTCGATGAAGAGCACGGCGAAGCGGCTGCCGTCGCCCTGCGCCCGCGCGATCCGCTGCTGCAGGTAGTCCACCAGCTGCAGGCGGTTGGGCAGGCCGGTAAGCGCGTCGTGCAGCGCCAGATGAGTGAGCTGCTGGTTGGCCTGTTGCAGCGAGGCCGACAGGCGCGCGGTGCGTTCGTGCAGCAGGCGGTCGAGCACGCTGGCGCCGATGGCGGTGCCCAGCACGGCGGCGTTGATGACCACCAGCAGCCACGCCAGCGAATCCGGCGACAGGCCCGCGCGCAGGGCGGCGCCGCACATCGAGCCTTCCGGGAAGTGGGCTGCGGCCATGCCGGTGTAGTGCATGCCGACGATGGCCACGCCCATCACCGCCGCGGCCAGCGCGCGGTGCAGGCGTTCGTGGTGGACGTCCTCGCGCAGGCGGTAGGCGATCGCCAGCGCGCCGCCGGCGGCGGCGATCGCGATCAGCACGGAGACGATGAACCAGCCCGGGCGGTAGACGATGTGCGGGTCCATCCGCATGGCGGCCATGCCCACGTAATGCATGGCGGCAATGCCCATGCCCATCACCACGGCGCCGCTGAACAGGCGCGCGCGGCTGACCTGTTCGCGGGTGACCAGCCACAGCGCGTAGCCGCTGGCGGCAACGGCCAGCAGCAGGGACAGCAGGGTGATGCCGATGTCGTAGCCCAGGCGGATCGGCAGGCGCAGCGCCAGCATGCCGATGAAGTGCATGGACCACACGCCGATGCCCATCGCCAGGGCGCCGCCGGCCAGCCACCAGCGCTTGGCCACCGCGTCGCTGGCGCGGATGCGGCCGGTGGTCTTCAGCGCCGCATACGAGGCCAGGGCGGCCACGACGAACGACGTGGCCACCAACTCCGGCACATAGGTTGCGACCAGCCCCTTATCCATGGAAACGCACTGACCCTTCCCCTTGCTGACGGTGATAGCGGCCGCCGCCCCGGAAGCATGATGCCGTCAGCGCAGCGACACGGCGCGCATGTCCGGGAGTGCGGCCTGCGTCACGGAATGGACCCCTCCGCGGGGCGCGCGCCGCAGGCGCCGGCCGTCACGACGCGTCCGCCACTTCCTGTCCGCTTCCTGCCCGCGCCGCATGCGCGAGGCCCGTCCGGTCACCGTGCCCGCCGGGGTCCTGCCCCACCGGCAGGCGCATGACGAACACGGTGCTGCCGGCGTCGACCTGCGCACTCACCTCGCCCCCATGCGCGCGGGCGATCTCGCGCACGATGAACAAGCCCAGTCCCAGGCTGGCATGCTCGCCCTTGTTCGCGGCCGTCGAACCGCGTCGCAGGGGGTCGAACAAGGTGTTGAGCGCCTCGGCTGACAGCGGGGCGCCCGCATTGCTCACGGTGATGAGCACCTGATCCTCCTCGCCGGCCACGGCGACGCGGATCTCCTTGTCGGGCTCACCGTATTTCGCGGCGTTGGTCACCAGGTTGTGCACGGCCTCGCGGATGCGCGTGTCGTCGAACTGCCCGTGCGCCTCGCCCTGCACCTGCAGCGCGATGCGTGCATCGGGCAGCGTGGCGCGCAGCAGGTCGACTTCCTCGGCCACGGGCACGGACAGATCGCAGGCGACGCGTTGCAACTTGATACCCGCGCCCACCGTGCTCTTGCTGTAGTCCAGCAGCGCATCCACCAGGCGGCTCAGCTGCACGCCACCCCGGAGGATGAATTCGGCGGCCCGCGCATGCGGCGTGCCCTTCGTGCTCTCCACCAGCAGTTCCGCCCGGCCGACCACGGCGGTCAGCGGCCCCCGCAGGTCGTGGCCCAGCGCGCCCAGGAAGACATTGCGCCACGACTCCACGGTGCGGGAGAACTCCACCAGCGATTCGGCCACGGCCTGGTCGATGGCTTCGTTGAAGCGGATCAGATCGTCCACGGCGTCGGCCATCAACGCCTTGTCGGCGGCCCACAGGCTCAACACCGAGGCGCGCAAGGCGCGGTATTCGGCGATCATCTGATTGACGCCGAAGCCGTCGTCGGCGCGGCTGCGGCCGTGGCTGCGGGCGGCCGATTCCGGCCCGGCATGGAGCGGTGCGCGGCCGAGCGACTTGGCGCGCTGCTGCGCCGCGGTCTGCGGCGTACGCAGGTCCGCCACGATCTCCTGCAGGATGTGCGGAATATCGTTGCGCAGGCGCTGCATGTTCAAGCGCGCGTGACTGGGCGCCTGGGTGATGGCGAACTCCACGGCGTCGTCGAGGATCCGTTGCGTATTGGCTTGGATGAAGTCGGCAAGTCGCATGAGCACTCCGTGTTGCAGATACGGTGTCGAATAGGTGGTGTCAGTCGGTCCCCCGGTCATGAGTGGATACAGGTCAGTCGGTCAGGCTGCGCGGATCGCGGGGATCGTCGATGTGCGGGGATTCCTCTGGCGGATCCGGGCCGACGGGCACGTCGTCCGGATCGCCGGGGTCGCGCGGCATCGGCGGCCTGCCCGGATCCTCGGGGGCATCGGGATCGCTGGGCGTGCCGGGCTCGCTGGGCTTCCCGGGTTCGGACGGCGTGCCGGGCGTGCTCGGCCTGCCCGGTTCGGTCGGCGTCCCGGGCGGCGTGGGCTCGGGCGTGCCATGCATCGCCGCCGCGCGCAGGTCGGAGCGCATGGCCGCGGCCAGATCGGGCGCGGCAGGCGTCACGTGGGCGTGGGGAGACATCATGGCGGCGTCCTCGTTTGCGAGCGTCCAGCCTCGCGACCTCCGTGTTTTCGATCCGTGATGAGAGCGTTGTGATTTTCAGCTTCTGGTCACGCGCAGGGCGCTAGCACCACTGCACGCTGAACGCGTGGACTGCGCGCGCACGATCTCTTTACGCGATGCGACCCAGCATGCACCCATGCTCTGCCAAGAACGCATCGACGCGCGTCTGAACGACGCCGAATTCCTCGTCCTTTCCGGCGCCGATGTCGGCGACCCGCAGCAGTTCCTCCGCGGCCTGTGGATGCAGGTCTACGACCGCGCACCGATGCATCTGCGTTCGTCGGTGCTGCGACGGCTGCATGCGTTGTCGCGGCGCCTCGGGGTCAGTTACGTGCACGGCGACGGCGGCCCTGCCCCACCCTGAGCGGACGGCACGTGTCGACGACGCGGCGCGCCGCGCGCTTACTGCCGGGGATACACGCGCGTCAGCGCGTTCTCGATGTCCTGCCGGCGGAACGGCTTGGCCAGCACCGGCGCATCGGCGAACCGTTCGGGCAGCCCCTGCTGGCCGTAGCCGGTGGTGAAGAGGAAGGGCACGCCCTGCGCGCGCAGCGCGTCGGCCACCGGGAACGACGGCGTGCCCGCCAGATTGACGTCTATGATGACCAGATCGGTCTGCGCATCGGGCAGATCGGCCAGCGCCTGATCCACCGACGCCGCGCTGCCGGCCACCTCGTAGCCCAGCGTGGGCAGCAGGTCTTCCAGCAGCATCACCAGCATGGATTCGTCTTCCACGATGAAGACGCGCGGGGCGGTATCGGAGGTCGTCATGCGGCTACGTCCAGGTCGGGCATGGGAGCGGTGATCCGGCAGTGCACGCCGGCGGGTTCGAAGTTCAGTTCCACGTCGCCGCCCAGGTCGTGGCGCAGGCCGCGCTCGATCAGGCGCGAGCCGTAGCCGCGGCGCGCGGGCGGCACCACGGGCGGGCCGTCGCTTTCCTGCCAGTGCAGCACCAGTACGCGGTGCCCGGTGCGCAGCTCCGACGCCCAGTGCACGCGCACGCGCCCCGTACGGCCGGACAAGGCGCCGTACTTCATGGCATTGGTGCACAGCTCGTGCAGGGCCATCGACAAGGCCAGGGCGCGCTGCGGGTCCAGCTGCATGGCCGGGCCGTCGATGTCGAAGCGGTCGGCATCGTCCTCCAGGCAGGGCGCGATGGCGGTGCGCACGATGTCGTGCAGCGGCGCGTGGTCCCACTCCTGGCGGGTCAGCACGTCGTGCGCCTGCGCCAGCGCATGCAGGCGGGATTCGAAGCGGTCGAACGCCGGGCCGATGTCGGTGGCGCCGCGCAGGGTGCGCAGGGCGATGGACTGCACGATGGCCAAGGTGTTCTTGACGCGGTGGTTGAGCTCGTTGAGCAGCAGGCGCTGGTGTTCTTCGTGCTGCTTGCGCGCGGTGATGTCGGTGGCGGCGCCGAACCATTCGCTCACCTCGCCGCCGATCGGGCGGATGGGCACGGCGCGGGAGGCGATCCACACCCAGGCGCCGTCCTCGCGGCGGACGCGGTGTTCGACATTGAGCGTGGTCTGGGAGGCGCGGGCGCGGGCGATGGCGTCGGCCACGCGGGCGCGGTCCTCGGGGTGCACCAGAACCTCCAGCCAGTCGGGGGTCAGCGAGCCGTGCCGGCCCAGCAGCAGGCTGCCGCCGACGATATCCACCTCGCTCCAGTCGGCGTTGGTGCGGTAGACCAGGTCGGAGGTGGCATCGACCATGGCGGCCAGGCGTTCTTCGCTGCGGCGGCGGGCTTCTTCGTGCAGCTTGCGCTCGGTGACGTCGCGGGTGGTGCCGGCGACGGCTTCCACTTCGCCGTCGGGGCCGAGGACGGGCATCAGCAGGTAGTCGTAGATGCGGCGGCCGTTGGTGCCGTTGAAGGGCACGTCGCCGCGCACGGGCTGGCGGGTGGCGACGACCTGTTCGATCTCGCGGTCGTGCATGGCGGCGTGCCAGGGTTCGTAGCCCAGTTCCAGGCAGTTCTTGCCGATGGCTTCGTCCCAGGTCTTGCCCCACATGGCCAGCAGCGCGGCATTGGCGTAGGTAAAGCGGTGCCGCAGGTCCCACATGTAGACCAGGTCGGGCGTGGTTTGCAGGAGGGTTTCGTACAGGCGAACGCGCTGTTCTGCGGGGGCGTGCGCACCGCCTGCCATCAAGGAGCGATCCATTGAAAGACGGGGTCTGATGTGGCGATGGCTCACACTACCGCCCGTCGGCGTGCTCGACCTGTGAAACTTGGCAGGGGGCAAGCGCACGGCGCGGCTCCGGTTCAGAAAACGCGCAAAAGAAAGGCCCCGTGCGGGGCCTTTGGTGACGCGCTGCGGCAGGGCTCAGCCGTTGCCGCCGCTGTCGGCCCCGGCGGACGCCGCGCTGCGGCGGCTGAAGCGGGAGGCCAGTTCGCGGCGGGCTTCGTCCACGCCCTTGTCCTTGCCGGCGACCTTGATGACGCCGTAGACCTCGAGGGCGGCATTCATCAGGTCGCTGCCCAACGCGAGTTCGGTATCGGACGCGCGTTGCATGAGGTGGGCGAGTCGGGCGGCGCGGGGGCGCAGGGCGTCCAAGGCCAGGTGGTCCTGGCGGAAGGCCTCGAAGTCGAAGTCGCGCGGCATGAGGCCGGCGTGTTGCTGGGCGACGGCCAGTGCGCTGGTGCAGAAGGCGCGGGATTTGTTGCCCATCTTCACCAGGTCGGAGCGTTCTTCGACGGTGAGGGCGATCAGGAGGTCGAGCTCGGCTTCGAGGGCGGCCAGGGCGCCGTCGATGCGCTCCAGGCGGTCGGGCTGGAACGTCAGGGCGATGCGGTTCTGCGTCATGTGATTGCGTCCTTTCAGGTTGTACCGGCCGGGTCCGGCCGGCATGGGCAGCCTACTGCCGCGCACCCGCATTGCGACGCCCTGCCCCGCTAATGGAGTAGTTCTCACACGACGCTGCACGATTAGGCAAAAAAGAGCGACGCGAGGCCGAAAAACATCCAACGTTTCACCAAAAAGGGGCAACGTTGGATGTATGTGTGAGAAGAAACACCGAAAAAGAGGGAACGTTGGACCTTAGTGTGAGAAGAAAGGCCAAAAAACATCCAA
Source organism: Pseudoxanthomonas sp. G3 (assembly GCF_057654715.1). NCBI lineage: Bacteria > Pseudomonadati > Pseudomonadota > Gammaproteobacteria > Lysobacterales > Lysobacteraceae > Pseudoxanthomonas > Pseudoxanthomonas sp. G3. The sequence goes on along the minus strand of NZ_CM172805.1, from coordinate 1,365,042 downwards.
CGTTGGATCTATGTGTGAGAAGAAAGGCCAAAAAACATCCAGCGTTGGATGTTTGTGTGAGAAGAGAGGCCGAAAAACATCCGACGGTGGATGTTTGTGTGAGAAGAGAGGCCGGAGAACACCCGACGGTGGATGCTTGTGCAAGGAGAGACGCGCTCTCCCTCTGAACTAGTAAGTATTCCTTGTCAGTTCGTTCAGGTTTGGACTACTGCCAGTAGGAGCATCAACGCTTGGCGTACAACTCGACGAACTGCAACGGCGACAGGCCATGCAGGGACATGTGGGGTCGCGACATGTTGTAGCGAACCCTCCAGTCATCAAGCATCCGCTGCACCTCGGCCAGGCTGCGGAACCTGTACCAGTCCAGGACCTCTTTCCGCATCGTCCGATGGAAGCGCTCAACGTAAGCGTTGTCCGATGGCTGGTGAACGCGGGAATAGTGCCTTCTCACTTTGTTGCGTTTGGCCCATTCCTCGTAGGCGCAACTCTTGAACTGCACGCCATTGTCTGTCTGGAGGACATGGGGACAACGCTGCTGGGAAACGAGGTCCTCCAGCACCGCCACCACCGCTGCCGCCGTCTCTCGCGGAAACACGCGGCACGCAACGCACTCCCGGCTGTAGGTATCGATGACTGACAGTACGTAGTAGCGCTTGCCGTTCGGCAATGCATCAACCAGAAAGTCCATCGCCCATGTCTGGTCTCGCGCCCCCGCTGGTAGCAAGCGCTTTACCACGCGCACCGGTACGTCCACCGGCTTGTTCCGCCACTTGATCTGCAGGCGGGCGCGCTGATAGGTCAACAACGCCTCGGCCCGAGAGATACCGTGGTAGTAGCGGAGTGCATCAAACATGCCGCGGAATCCCCTGCCTGGGTTCTCTTCGAGGAACGCCCTCATTGAGGCGACCAATCGCTCATCGCTTTGGCCACGCTCGCACTTCTGCCCAACAGCTTCATTGATGCCGCACACCATGTTGGCCTGTCGCCTCGACAGGCCGTGACCGGCCTGGATGGTGGCTGCGTAGAGACCGCGCCGAGCAGGCCGGGGCTCCAAACGCTTGATGATGGCGGTGGCTGCCTTCAAGCCATCCGACTTGTATTTCAGCTGTTGGTTGAGATTCCAATTTGCATGCTCGAGGGTCCGAACCCTCGTCAACCATTCCGCATTCAAGCCCATGTAGGGCCGCCACCAACTCACCGCGTCGGGTGAAATGCCGAACGCCCGAGCTACGGATGACCTGGTTTCGCCCTCCTCGAGCCTCCGCAGCAGACGCGCCACTTGTTGAAGGCTCAACTTCCCATGCGGCCCCAGCCGGGCGGAGTGCTTGGACACGGCCTTGGTCATGATGCCTTTGCCCCAACCGAGGGGTTTTGAAACTAGTCCCTTAGGTGTTTCCGCTGCGTGGAGGCAAATGCATCTATGGCGGGAACTCGCCCTGCCTTTGCAAGCCACCCAACATGTCATCCAGACCGTCGGCGATGGTTTCCAGCCCCGCACCCCAGTGAAACCCCTCGATCGGGGACGAAGGGCTGCCGGCAGGCGGCGTGTAGCCCTTGGCGAGCTCTGCCAACAGCCAGAGGTGCTCAGTAAGACGACAGAGTTGGGCGTGGCGTTCTTCGCTCAGCAGGTAGCCAGCCGCGGGGACAACGTAGGTAGACATAGGTGTACTCCAATCCTTGGATACGGCCCGCTCGCTGGTGCGAAGCGGGGTGTCGGGAGGCTCGAACCGCAAGAGGACGGCGGGCGTATTTCCCTTTCGGGTGTTGTGGCCCACTCCCGACATAGCGCTACGTCGGCTCTGCCCGCAGGGGCAAAAGAAAGCCACCCGGTTCCGGAGGTGGCACCGCTTCTTGGGGAGTTTCGAGGCTCCGACAAACACTATCGGCGGGACGCCCCTAGACAGGCCACCCCTGTCAGACGCCGCTGGCCACGCCATATACTCACATTTGGTGTTCTACCAGAGTGTTGTCCATGGGGATCTCGGAGCTACAGGAAGCACTCAGGCAGTTCGCTGCCGAAAGGGATTGGGAGCAGTTCCATACGCCAAAGAACCTGGCGGCATCGCTATCCATCGAAGCTGCGGAGGTACTCGAGCACTTCCAGTGGCTAACCGACGAGCAGAGCCGAAATCTCAAGCCAGAAGCACGCGAGAAGGTCGGTCATGAGATCGCTGACGTCCTCCTCTACTTGCTGCAACTGGCAGATCAGTTGGAGATAGACCCACTGAAAGTGGCAGAAGAAAAGTTGGCCCTCAACGCCGCCAAGTATCCTGTTGAGAAGGCAAAGGGAAGCAGCAAGAAGTACACCGAGTTGTAAAAAATACCGCCAAGGGGAAGGCACGCGTGATCGTCTATCAGGCCACCAAGACGAAGTTCTTGGATGAAGCAGACAACCGCAATATCGAAGATGTCGTGAGCGAGGCTTATCAGCTGAAGACTGGCCGGCGCGTATCCGATGCCGAGTTCAACTCCTGGGCAGCATCACTGAGGGAGATGGCCCGTGTGCTTCGCGATCCAGACATTCCTGCGGACATAGGTGTTGGCGTTGAGTTCGGCATTCCACAGACTGCTAAACGCATCGATTTCGTACTCTCCGGAGAGAACGAAGCTGGCGTCCCTCACGCAATAGTCGTTGAACTGAAGCAATGGTCCTCGGCGAAACTTAGCGAGAAGGACGGACTCATCATCGCGCAGCGTGGTGGCCGAGCCGAAACTGAAGGCCCCCATCCCAGTTATCAAGCTTGGTCGTATGCAGCGCTGCTCAATGGTTTCAACGAAGCGGTCTACGAATCCGGCACGGCGCTTAAGCCATGCGCATACCTGCACAACTACCGGGATGACGCGGTTATTCGTGACGCTCGGTATACCCCATACCTTGAGAAAGCTCCGACCTTCTTGAAGGGGGAAGGCGAATTAAGGAAGCTCCGAGAGTTCATCAAGCAACACGTCAAGAAGGGCGACAACGGAGATCTCCTCTACAAGATGGAGAACGGCCGCATCCGTCCCTCGAAGATGCTGGCTGACAGCCTCGCGAAGATGCTCAAGGGCAATGACGAGTTTGTGCTCGTAGACGACCAGAAGGTCGTTTACGAGACCTGTCTCGCCCGCGCGGAGCATGCCAGTGATAACCGCAAGCAAGTCGTCATCGTCAAGGGCGGACCCGGAACCGGAAAATCCGTTGTGGCAGTCAATCTACTTGTCGCACTAACCAAGCGCGGCCAGGTAACCAAGTACGTATCCAAGAATGCTGCGCCTCGCGCTGTGTATGCAGAAAGGTTGGCCGGCCAGGTGCGTACGGCGGAAGTCAAGAACATGTTTTCCGGCTCAGGCGGGTTCTTCGAAACCGAGCCGAATGTATTCGACACATTGGTTGTCGACGAAGCGCATCGGCTTAACGCCAAGAGTGGTCTTTATGGGAATCTCGGCGAGAACCAGGTAATGGAGATCATCCGTAGTGCCAAGTGCACGATCTTCTTCGTGGATGACGACCAGATTGTGACACTCGCCGATATCGGCCACACCGAAGAACTAAAGCGCTGGGCCTCCGCTGCCGGCGCCGAGATCACGACGCTCGAGCTTTCGTCCCAGTTCCGGTGCGGTGGCTCGGATGGTTACATCGCTTGGCTGGACAATTTGCTTGGCGTTCGAGAAACGGCGAATCTCAATTTCGACCGTGGCGACTTCGATTTCCGGATCATCGACTCGCCCGTGGAGCTGCACAACCTGATTAGAGAGAAGAACAAGGCCAACAACCGATCGCGCGTTGTGGCTGGTTATTGCTGGGACTGGAAGAGCAAAAAGGATAGGAGCGCCTACGACATTGTGATTCCAGAGTTCGACTACAGGGCGCAATGGAATCTCGGCTACGACGGAAGCCTCTGGATCATGGCAAGCAACTCAGTGGAGCAGATTGGCTGCATTCACACGTGCCAAGGGCTGGAACTCGACTACGTGGGAGTAATCGTTGGGCCCGATCTATCCTGGCGCGATGGCAAATCATTTGCCGACCCAACAAAAAGGTCGAAGCAAGATCGCTCTGTTCGCGGGTACGCATCAAGAATGGAGAGAGATCCCAGCACCAAGTCTCTGGGCGAATTGATTGTTAGGAATACCTACAAGACCTTGATGACGCGCGGCATGAAAGGATGTTTTGTCTACTTCTCAGACGAAGCATCGAGCCGTGAGGTCAAGCAGATCTTAGTGAGCACGGATCAATGAATCTCAGCGAGACCTTGGAGCGCGTAATCGAGCTCCAGAAGAAATATAACTCTAGAAGCACGCCGGAAATGAAGGAGCGTGGCTTCCATATCCGAACCAGCACCCCCAATCTCCTTAAGAGTATCCAGAGAGAGATCAGCGATGTATCCGGAATATCGCCCTCCGACTTATTGATCAAGGGGAGAGACGCGACCGGACGAATGGCAGAGATACCCTGGGTGCGATTCTCATCGCGATCAAGATCACCCAGCGCAACGAAAGGCTGGTATGTGGTTCTGCTTTTCCGAAAGGACGGCGCAGGGGTCTACCTAGCCCTAGCGCACGGATCCACTCATTTCTCTGGCGGCTCTTTTGTCTCTCGATCTTCCGCCGAGTTGGCGGGACTGATGTCCTGGGCCAGAAAGCAGCTTCCCGCGGATGAGCTCGACTTAGATGGCATCACAAGCGATGTAGTGCTCGCCGCAAAGGGCGGACTTGGGAGAGCATATGAACAATCTTGCGTTGTTGCGTTTTTCTATCGTTCTGGAAAGGTTCCTGACGACCAGGAGATCCACAAGAATGTTCTTACGATGGCCTCACTACTTGGTCGACTTTACGCAGCCGAACAACTAGGAAGGAGTCCACTGTCTGAGAACCCTGATGTACTGGCGGCACGAAAGCTGATCGAGCAGATCGCAAAGCCAAATGTAAATCAGGGCCAGGGATTCATCATCTCAAGTGCCGAACGCAAAGCTGTCGAGCTTCAAGCCATGAAAGCTGCAACCGAGCTTCTTGAGTCGCTTGGATACATCTGCAAAGACGTGAGCTCAAGCGGATCTTTCGATCTCTTGGCAACGAAGGATGGCATGGAAGTAAAGGTAGAAGTAAAAGGCACCACGGGAACTGCAAGTTCAATACTTCTAACGGCTAACGAAGTCGAGCTCCATCGTGGCGAAAACCCCAATAACGCACTAATCGTAGTTCATAACATCAATCTCTTGCGCACAAGCAATGGTCCACTTTGCACAGGAGGAACTGTCAAATACTGGATCCCATGGCTCGTTGAAGAGAGCCGACTGACGGCGACCGCGTACAGCTACAGACTTCTTTGAAGCTGCTACCTCATAGATATCAACCGAAATCGGCTTGATAGAAAGTTTTCAACTGCTTGCCCGCCCTCTTCCAGAACGCCCCTAAGGAGTGAGACTAGATCCGAATCACAGATGGGAACGATCAGATGATGGTTCGCCCTCCACGCATCACTACATCTAGCCAGAAGCCGATCCATATCGTCGACCGCCCTAAATAGAAGAAGGCCAACACATCCGTGGTTTACAGAGAACCTTCCGATCATTTGATCGACCTCCGGATTCTCTAGTTCTCTCGAGTAGTTCTTGCATTCAACCTTCACGAACTGCGCCGGCACGTGAGAGACCTGATGAATTCTATAAAAAAATCCAGATCTCGCCGCGTTGTCGAACACAACATCTATTCTCTTTCTACCTTCGTTTATCTCGCACTCAACTATCGGGGACGTCAGGTTTGGATAGAAGAGAAACTCCAGCGCGCCCACGCACAATCTGTGATACCTAGATGCATCAACTGGACCAGAATCGATACTCGCAAGCTGATCCAGCAAGTAGCTAACTACCGCGGCAGGATCCTCGTCAGACAGCTCATAGTTCTGCAGTGACGAAGAATTCGTAGCCACCCAATTTTTGAAGTCAGCGAATACCCGAGGATGGTTCCTCGTGAACTCGGTAACAAACTCTTTCGAGTATGGAGCAATGGTCTGCTCAAGGGATGCCTTGGTGACGAAGGGCGCGCCGTCCCTTCTATGCTGAACAAGCGCGGTCATCATCTCGATGTTTTCGTGCTGCAAGTACTCAAGAACGAAGCCGCTGTAGTACTTCTTTGGCGTGTACTTCTTTACAAAGGACACGACCGACTTGGGGGTAAGCAGAATTTTTCTACCCTCGATTACAAGGGCCTCTGAATAGTCGCTTTTCCATCGGCGCTCGGCTGAATTCCAGAAGAATCCCGTTGGTCTCTGCAGATCCTGCGGGATCCCCCAGAGATCGCACTGACTCTTGGTGTAGTCGATGAGGTGACGACGAACAATATTGGTCGTCATGTCGGAGACTTTGTCTTTATCGATGCCAGGAATAAAGAGCCTGAAGTCTTCCAGGTCCCCTACGACTCCTGAACTAATAGCATCACTGCCAATGATGCTCTCAAATAAACGATCAGCATCAAACTGCCCGATGGCCCGACCTTGGGGATCACCTCTAGAAAGCCCCAGGCATGTCTCATTAGGTTCGTGCAGGTGATCGAACATGGCTCGAGCCCTGACTAGCTCGCCTGCGCGCACTAGCTCGACGAAAGTTTGAAAGAAGTTCTTTATTGTTTGACTAGCCCCCCTAGACCAGGCATCACTTCTAATCCCGATGAAGAATGGGTCCAAGAAAAGCGGAGTGTCTCTGTCGGTGTCAATATCAACGAAATCAACCTGACTCTGCGTAACGCCGAGATTGAACCGTTCGGTGATCCTCACTACACCTACCTCGCTAGGGAAATCTCCCCTAGCAAGATATGTCATCTCTTTCCCTTCCGCTTAGCGGCAGCGCACGCGCCTTTGCCCAATTGCCGCGTTTGTGGCGCAGTCGTTCGAGCGCAACCAGCACGCAGGGCGGTCAGTCCCGAAGCTTCAACGTCGGGTTCTCATCGATCGTGCCGTCTTCCCGCACCACCACGTAGCGGTCGCCTTCGCGGTTGAACAGCACCGGGATGGGGGTCTTGAAGAGCGGGCGGCGGACGAACTTCAGGTGCCAGTGGAAGGTTTCCATGGTGTGGATGGTGGCCTGCTGCTCCGGCGTGAGGCCGGCCAGCAGCGTGGCGTCGTCCATCTTGTTGGCGCCGGTGCGGCGCTCGGGCGTGCGGGGGGCGGCGCCGGGGGCGTCCGGCGGAGGGGGGCTGCCTGGGCGGTGCGGATCCGACATCCGGTGGGGGAACTCCTGATGGCGTGGAACGGGAACGGGAATGCCTGCCATGCGGCAGGACGCCACCTTGTATCGGCCGAGTTCAAGGAAGCGTGAGGGTGGCGTTGTCGTGGGGGGGATGGGTTCAGGGGAGCGGCGAGGTTCGCGCTCGCCCCTCATCCGCCTTCGGCACCTTCTCCCCGCCTTGCGGGGAGAAGGAACAGCATGGGAAGGAATGGGATCAGGCGCGCAGGACGAGGGACTGGCTTTCGTCGAGGGTGCCGTCTTCGTGGATGACCACGTGGCGGGTGTAGTCGCGGTCGAACAGCACCGGGATGGGCGCCTGGAACAGCGGACGGCGCACGAAGGCCAGGCGCCACTGGAAGATTTCCAGCGCTTCCAGCGTGGTCAACTGCGCGGGCGTCAGGCCGGCGCGCAAGGCGTCCGCGTTCTGCATGGACGCGCCCTTGCGGCGCTCTGGCGTGCGCGGCGCCGCGGCCTGCGGGGCGGAGGCCGGCCAGGGGCCGGTGATGACGGAAGCGTGGGCGGCAGGGCGATGCATGGGGGCTCCAACGACGACAGCGATCTCTGTGGCTTGTAACGGCCGGTCGCGGCCGCTTTTTAGGGTGCTGTGGTCGATGCAAGCCGCGTGCCGGAAGCAGGCGCGCGCATGAAAAAAGCCCCGCTTGTGGCGGGGCTCTCCAGTCGCTGGGTCCCGGCGTGCGCCGGGACGACGGCTTAGGCGAACGGATCCTGCAGGACCATGGTGTGGTCGCGGTCCGGGCCGGTGCTGACGATGGCCAGCGGGCAGCCGGAAAGTTCTTCCAGCGCGCGCAGGTAGGCACGGGCGGCCGGCGGCAGCTTGTCCCACTCGGTGATGCCGTGGGTGTTCTCTTCCCAGCCCGGGAACTCCAGGTACACCGGCGTGCACTCTTCCCAACCGCCGGCATCCAGCGGCGCGTACTCGGTGCGCTTGCCGCGGTACTCGTAGGCGATGCAGATCTTCAGCTTCTCCATGCCGTCCAGCACGTCGAGCTTGGTGATGCACAGGCCGGAGATGCCGTTGATGGCCACGGCGCGCTTGAGCGCGACGATGTCCATCCAGCCGCAGCGGCGCGGACGGCCGGTGGAGGCGCCGTATTCCTGGCCACGATCGCGGATGCCCTGGCCGATCTCATCGTCCAGCTCGGTCGGGAACGGACCGCCGCCCACGCGCGTGGCGTAGGCCTTGCAGATGCCCAGCACGTAGTCGATGGCGTCCGCGCCCACGCCGGTGCCGGCGAACGCGCCGCCGACGGTGGTGTTGGAACTGGTGACGTAGGGATAGGTGCCGTGGTCGATGTCGAGCAGCGCACCCTGCGCGCCTTCGAACAGCACGCGCTTACCCTGCTTGCGCAGGTCGTGCAGGATGCCGGCCACGTCGGACTTCATCGGCTGCACGTACTCGCCGAAGGCGAGCGCTTCATCGTAGGTCTTCTGGAAGTCGACCGCCTCCACGCCCAGGTACTTGGTCAGCACGAAGTTGTGGTAGTCCAGCGCCGTGCGCAGCAGCTCTTCCAGCTGCTTGGGGTAATGCAGGTCGGCCACGCGGATGCCGCGGCGCGCCACCTTGTCTTCGTACGCCGGACCGATGCCGCGGCCGGTGGTGCCGATGGCCTTGCCGCCGGCGGCCTTCTCGCGGGCCTGATCCAGGGCGATGTGGTACGGCATGATCAGCGGGGTGGCCGGGGAGATCTTCAGGCGCGAGCGCACTTCCACGCCGGCCGATTCCAGCTCGGCGATTTCCTTCATCAGGGCCGCTGGCGAGAGCACCACGCCGTTGCCGATCAGGCACAGCGCGTCGGGGCGCAGGATGCCGGACGGAATCAGGTGGAGCACGGTCTTCTTGCCACCGATGACCAGGGTGTGGCCGGCATTGTGGCCGCCCTGGAAGCGGACGACGGCACCGATTTCCTCGGTGAGCAGATCGACGATCTTGCCCTTGCCTTCATCGCCCCACTGGGCGCCGAGAACGACGACTGACTGACCCATGACGGGTAACTCCTCGCTTGGTGGCGGCCATCGGGGCCGCCGGGAAGGGTCGTGTCGGGCTTGGCGCCGTTGCTGCCGGCAGGCTCCATCGGGGAGCCGCCCGCCACGCCGGGCCCAGACACGGAAAAAGCCGGCGGGTATCCCACGCAGGGGGCCCGTCCGGCTTTTGTGCATTATCCGGGTTTCCGGGGGCGGGGGCTACCCTGGGCCAGCGGCCGCGCTGGGGGGTTCAGGAGTCGCGCCAAAAGCAGCCCCTCATCCGGCCTTCGGCCACCGTCTCCTCGCAGGCGGGGAGAAGGAAGCGTGCCGTGAAAGTCCACGCGAAGAGCGCCCTTCATCGGCCTTCGGCCACCTTGTCCCCGCAGGCGAAGAGCAGCGCCGATCCGGCCTTCGGTTCCCTTCTCCCGCTTACGAGGAGAAGGAAGCCGCGGGGAGTGCCTCCCTCTCCTGAAAAGTGGAGGAGAAGGCAAAGCAGCAGGACGCGGCTTTCCCCTTCTCCCTGCGAAGCGGGGAGAAGGTGGCCGAAGGCCGGATGAGGGGCGCTTTCCGATCCGCCCATGCTGCGCTGCCCGATACAGCGCAGATTGCCGTGCACCGACCCTCCCTGCATCAGGAGGACAACACGATGCGGGGAAAGACAAACCACGCGCGCGAACGTCGGCTACGGCGCGACCAGACCGAAGCGGAGCGGGTGCTGTGGCAACACGTGCGCGACCGGCGCCTGCTGGGGTGGAAGTTCCGGCGGCAACGCCGGGTAGGGCCCTACTTCGCCGATTTCACCTGCACGGAAGGACATCTCATCGTGGAACTGGATGGCAGCCAGCATCTCGATGCGGTCGAGCACGACGCGGCGCGCACGAGGTTCCTGGAGACGCGGGGATTTCGAGTGCTGCGATTCTGGAACGATGACGTGCTACGCGAGACGGATGCTGTGCTGGACGCCATCGCTGCCGCGCTCGCCCCTCATCCGCCCTCCGGGCACCTTCTCCCCGCTTGCGGGGAGAAGGGAAAGCATGGGGTCGCTTGCGGGGAGAAGGGAAAGCATGGGCCCGCTTGCGGGGAGAAGGGAAAGCATGGGCCCGCTTGCGGGGAGAAGCGTGCCGCGTTCAGCGCTTCAGCGCCCAGAGGAACGTCAGGCCGAAGATCAGGATGAAGCCGCCCACGGCGCGGACCTGGCCGTCGGACATCTGCAGCAGTTGGACGGCCGCGCGCTTCCAGCCGGCGGGGATGGCGAACAGCACCAGGCCTTCCAGGATGGCGACCAGGCACAGGGCGGACCAGAGTTCGGGCATGGGGGCGTGTCCTGGCCCGCGCGGTGCGGCGGGCGACGGGGAAAAGCGGAGGGGCCGGAATGCAACCGGCCGCCCTGGGGGGCGGCCGGCGGCGGAGATCAGCGATCGTTCTTCATGTACTGGAGGAACGGGTCGTCCTTGTCCAGGACGATCACGCCCTGCCCGTCCGCGAACGAGGCGCGGTAGGCCTCCAGGCTGCGCTGGAAGGCGTAGAACGCCGGGTCGCGGTTGGCGGCGGTGCCGTAGATGCGGGCGGCTTCGGCGTCGCCTTCACCGCGCAGCTTCTGGGCGTCGCGTTCGGCTTCGGCCACCAGCACGGTCTGGTCGCGGTCGGCCTGCGCGCGGATCGTGCGCGCCTGCTCTTCGCCCTCGGCGCGCAGGCGGCTGGCTTCCTGCCGGCGCTGGGCGCTCATGCGCTCGTACACGTTCTGCAGCACGTCGTTGTCCGTCGGCAGGTCGACCTGCTTCAGGCGGATGTCGACGATGCGCATGCCCAGGGCTTTGGCGTCTTCGTTGATAGCGGTCAGCTGCTTGGCGATCAGCTCGTTGCGGTCGCCGGAGACCAGCTGGCGCAGCGTGCGCGAGTTGATCTCGTTGCGCAGCGAGCTGGTGATGATCGGCGAGAGGCGATCGGTGGCGACAGTGTCGACGCCGCCGGTGGCGCGGTAGAACGCGCCCACGTCCTGGATGTAGCCGATGGCGATGAAGTCGACCAGCACGTCCTTCTGCTCGGAGGTGAAGTAACGCGCGGGCGTCATCTCCAGCACCTGCAGCTTGGTGTCGAACACGCGCGCGCTCTCCACCAGCGGCAGCTTGAAGCGCAGGCCGGGCTTGATGTCGGTGCGGACCACGCGGCCGAGGTTGAAGACCATCGCGGTTTCGCCTTCGCGCACCACGTAGACCGAGCCCATCAGGCCCAGCAGCAGGGCCACGGCGATGCCCACCAGCAGTGAAATCCTCATCGTTGGGCCTCCTCGCGGCCAGCCGGTCGCGGCGTGCGCACCGGGCTGCGGATAGTGGACGGGGTGCTGTCGACCTGCGGCATCACCACATCGGCCGGCAGCGGCGCGGCCGGCGTCGACGCCGGCGAGCTGGCGCCCGCCATCGGCACATAGATCAGCTGGCGGCCATCGCCGCCGATCACCTTGCGGTTGTCGGCCAGCACCTGCTGGACGGTTTCCAGCCACAGGCGCTTGCGGGTGACCTCGGGCGCGTTCTTGTATTCGTCCTGCAGCAACGCGAAGCGCTGCGCATCGCCCTGTGCGCGGGCGACGATGGCGGACTTGTAGCCTTCGGCCGCGGTGCGGCGGCGGGCGGCTTCACCGCGGGCTTCCGGCACCACCTTGGCCGCGTAGGCCTGGGCTTCGTTGATCAGGCTCTCGCGTACCTGCTGCGCGCCGTTGACGGCGTCGAAGGCGGGCTGCACTTCTTCCGGCGGACGGGCGTCCTGCAGTTCCAGCGTATTGACCACCAGGCCGGTGCGGTACGCGGCCAGCGACGCCTGCAGGCGTTCGCGAGCGGCTTCGGCCAGCGGACCGCGCTGGTTGATCACGGCGTTGAAGTCCGAACGGCCGACCTGCTCGCGCACGGCGCTCTGCGCGGCCTGCTCGAGCACGGCCACCGCTCCGCGCGTGCCGTACAGGTACAGCTGCGGGTCGCTGATGCGGTACTGCACGTTGAACTGGATGCGGACGATGTTCTCGTCGCGCGTCAGCACGGACACCGTGTTGTTGAAATTGTTGACCTGGGTGGCATTGACCTTGGTCACGCTCTCGATGGGCCAGGGCCACTTGAAGTTGGGGCCGGGCTGCATGGTGCGGGCGTACTGGCCGAAGCGCAGGACCACGCCGCGTTGCTGTTCGCCGATCAGCTGGAAGCTGGAGAACAGGACCAGGATGCCCAGTCCGATCAGCACCCAGCGCAACGGGTTGCCGCCACCGCCGCCACCGGCACCGCCGAACAGGCCGCGCAGGCGGTCGATCACGTCACCCAGGCCGCCGCCCTGACCTTTGCGGGGCTTCCAGCTGTTGTTCCGGTTGCCGTTGTTGCCGGATCCGCCGCTACCAGAGCCGCTTCCAGGGGTGTTCCAGGCCATGCCCACTCCGTTTGAAAGGTTCGCGCGGGCCGCGGGGCCGGCGCGTTCTCGATTCTACTAGATAGGGGCACCCTGGCCGGGAGGCAAGGCCGGGAGGTCATGGGATCCGGGAACCGGCTCCCTGTAGGAGCGACGTAAGTCGCGACCGCACGGGTGGATCGCCTGAGATACGTACCCGTGCGCGGAGACGCCGCGGTCGCGACTCACGTCGCTCCTACAACAGCACGACAGCGCCGGCGCCCTACTGCTGCCAGTCTTCCGCAGCCGCCTTCGGCAACAGCGCTTCCAGCGGGTGGCCGCCGGCCTGCGAGGCCAGGCGTTGCGCGTCGGCCAGGGCGAGGTCGACGGTGACGCGCCAGCCGTGTTCGTCGAAATCCTCCGACAGCACCGCGCCCAGCGCGTGCAGGCGCGAGCGCAGACGGGCCGAGTGCGCGGGCAGTTGCAGTTCGCCACGCACGCGCTGGAAGCCCAGCCGCTGCGCCAGCGCGCCCTTCAGCAGGTCGATGCCCTGCCCGTCGCGCGCGGAAATCCACACGCGTTCGCGCGCGCGGCCGATGCCGACGGCGTCGCTGCCTTCTTCGCCGGCATCCGGATCGGGCTGGTCATGGCGTGGCCCGGCGCCTTCGATGCGGTCGATCTTGTTGAACACCAGCATCTGCGGCAGGTCGCCGGCGCCGATCTCCTGCAGCACCTCATCGACCTGGGCGATGCGCTCCTCGCGGTGCGGATCGGCAGCATCGACGATATGCAGCAGCAGGTCGGCTTCGCGCGCCTCACTCAGGGTGGAGCGGAACGCGGCGACGAGTTCGTGCGGCAGGTCGCGCACGAAGCCCACGGTGTCGGCCAGCACCACCGCGCCGCCGGGCAGGTCGATACGGCGCACGGTGGGGTCCAGGGTGGCGAACAGCTGGTCGGCCGCGTAAGCCTCCGCGCCGGTCAGCACGTTGAACAACGTGGACTTGCCGGCGTTGGTGTAGCCGACGAGGGCCACGCGCGGCAGTTCGCTGCGCACGCGGGCGCGGCGCATCTGGGTACGCTGCACTTCCACCTTCTCGAGCCGTTTCTGCAACTGTTCGACGCGTTTCTGCAGCAGGCGGCGGTCGGTTTCCAGCTGGGTTTCGCCGGGGCCGCGCAGGCCGATGGAGCCGCCGCGCTGGCGCTCCAGGTGGGTCCAGCCGCGGACCAGGCGCGTGGCCATGTGGCGCAGCTGCGCCAGTTCCACCTGCAGCTTGCCTTCGTGGCTGCGGGCGCGCTGGGCGAAGATGTCCAGGATCAGCCCGGTGCGGTCGAGCACGCGGCGCTGCAGAAGTTTTTCCAGGTTGCGTTCCTGGCCGGGCGAGAGCGGGAAGTTGACCAGCACCAGGTCGGCGCCCGTCGCATCGGCGGCGGCCTTCACTTCATCCAGCTTGCCGCTGCCGATCAGGGTGGACGGATTGGGGCGATCGAGGCGCGCGGTGATCAGCGCGGCGATGCTGGCGCCCGCCGAGCGCGCCAGGTCGCTGAACTCCTCGGTGACGCCGTCGTCGAGACGGCCGCTCGCATACGGCTGGATCAGCAGCGCATGCTCGCCCTTGCGGGATCTTTCAAACAATGGGGTCGTGCCTCTTCAAGCGAGGCACGCATTATCACGCGGTTTCGTCGTCGCCGCCTTCCACGCCGTCTTCACCCTGCTGCACGTAGCCGCCGCCGGGCCCCACGCGCACGTTGCGGGCCGGCACCACCGTGGAGATGGCGTGCTTGTAGACCATCTGGCTGACCGTGTTGCGCAACAGGACCACGAACTGGTCGAAGGATTCGATGGTGCCCTGCAGCTTGATGCCGTTGACCAGGTAGACCGACACCGGCACGCGCTCGCGCCGCAGTGCATTCAGGAAAGGATCCTGCAGGGATTGCCCCTTGGACATGACGTACTCCCGCCTTGCGTTCTTATAGTAGGTATGGGTGGTGCTGACCCCGGTGCGGCAAACAGCTCCCCTGCCGACCCGGAGCCCCGATGTTACACAACTCCGGCCCCGGGGGGCGCCGCCAAGTCAGGCAGCCGGTCCCAGTTCCGCGACGGGGACCCGGCAGGCTCAGCCACGCGGCAGGAACAGGTCCAGCGCCTGGGTGAGCCGCGCGCCGTCGGTGGCGGGGTCGAACCAGCGGGCATCGAGCTCGCCACGCAGCCAGGTGAGCTGCCGCTTGGCCAGCTGGCGGGTGGCCTGGATGGCGCGTTCGCGGAAGGCCGCCGCATCGCTCTGCCCGTCCAGGAACTCCCATGCCTGGCGGTAGCCCACTGCGCGCACGGCGGGCAGGTCCAACGGCGCAGCCACGGCCTGCAGGCCGGGCAAGGCGCGCAGGCGGCGGACTTCGTCGAGGAAGCCCTGCGCCAGCATCAGGTCGAAGCGCTGCGCGATCCGCGCGTGCAGCACGGCGCGATCGGCCGGCGCCAGCACCAGCTTGAGCACGCGGAACGGCAGACGCGCGCGGCGCGCTTCGCGCTGCCACTGGCTGATCGACGTGCCGGTCAGGCGGAACACTTCCAGCGCACGCTGGATGCGTTGCGGGTCGGTGGCGTGGATGCGTGCACCGGCCTCGGGATCCACGCGCGCAAGTTCGGCGTGCAGCGCCGGCCAGCCCACCTGCAACGCCTGTGCGGTGATCTGTTCGCGCAGTGCGGCATCGGCGGGGGGCATCGCCGCCAGCCCTTCGAGCAGGGCCTGGAAGTACAGCCCGGTACCGCCGGCCAGCACCGGCAAGCGGCCGCGGGCGACGATGTCGTCCATCGCGCGGCGCGCATCCGCAGCGAAATCGGCGGCCGAATACGCCTGCCATGGATCGCGCACGTCCAGCAGGTGATGCGGCACGCGCGCCTGTTCGTCGGCGGTGGGCTTGGCCGCGCCGATATCCAGGCCGCGATAGACCAGCGCGGAATCGACGCTGACGATCTCGCCATTGAAGCGCTCCGCCACCTCCAGCGCGAACGCCGTCTTGCCCGACGCGGTCGGGCCCATGATGGCGATGGCGGCGGGACGATCGGCGAGCGGCATGCGGGCATTGTCGCATCCGCGGCCAGGCGTCCCCATCAGAGCGGGCCGAGGCTATTCGTCGTCGGGCCAACGGATCGTCGGCGTGGCGGCAGCCTTGCGCAGCGACGGCACCGCGGCGACGGCGTTCCAGACCTTGAGCGCGTCGACGGTGGCGGCGACATCGTGCACGCGCACGATCATCGCGCCGCGCTGGGCGGTGATCAGGTGGGCGGCGACGGAGCCGGCCACGCGGTCCGCCGGCACGTCGCGACCGGTCAGCTCGCCGATGCTGCGCTTGCGCGACAGCCCGGCCAGCACCGGCACGCCGAGTTCGACGAAGCGCTCGAACTGCGCGAGCAACTGCAGGTTGTGCGCCGTGTCCTTGCCGAAGCCGAAACCCGGATCGACGACGATGCGTTTCTTCGTTATGCCAGCCATTTCTGCGGCGAAGATGCGCTCGGCCAGGAAGCGGTGCACCTCCCCGACCACGTCGTCGTACCGCGGTGCGGCCTGCATCGAACGCGGCTCGCCCTGCATGTGCATCAGCACCACCGGTACGCCGAGCGCGGCCGCGGCATCGAGCGCGCCATCGCGGCGCAGGCCGTAGACATCGTTGATCATGCCTGCGCCCGCCTGCACGGCGGCGCGCATGACCTCGGGCTTGGAGGTGTCGATGCTGATCGGCACCGGTACCTGCGCGGCCAGGCGCTCGATCACCGGCACGACGCGGCGCAGTTCCTCCTCCACGTCGACATCCGCGGCACCGGGGCGGGTGGACTCGCCGCCGATGTCGAGCAGGTCGGCGCCTTCTTCCACCAGTTTCAGCGCGTGCGCGACAGCCGCGTCGGTGGTGTCGTGCGCACCGCCGTCGGAGAACGAGTCCGGGGTGACATTGACGATCCCCATGACCTGCGGGCGGTCGAGTCTGAGGAGGCGGCCGGCACAGTCGAGCTGGGGAACGGTGTCGAACATGGGCGGGAAAAAAAGAAAGGCCAGACGCGAGTCTGGCCTTTCATCGTCATGCTGGCAACGCGCCTCAGGTCTGCGCGGCCGGACCGCCGATCGGCGGCAGCGGACGCGATTCGGGCTTGTCGTCGTCCTTGCCGGACTTGTTCCAGCCCATCGGCGGCGGCGGATCGCGGCCTTCCATGATGGCGTCGATCTGCGGCGCATCGATGGTCTCGTACTGCAGCAGCAGGTTGGACATCGTGTGCAGCTTGTCGAGGTTCTCGGTGAGGATGGTCTTGGTCCGCGCATACGCACGATCCAGGATGCCGCGCACCACTTCGTCGATCCGACGCGCCGTCTCGTTGGAGACGTTCTTGTGCTGGGTGACCGAGCGACCGAGGAACACCTCGTCCTCTTCCTCGCCGTAGGCGATCGGGCCCATCTCGTCGCTCAGACCCCACTTGGTGACCATGTTGCGGGCCATCTTGGTGGCGCGTTCGATGTCGTTCGAGGCACCGGTGGTGACCTTGTCCGCGCCGAAGATCAGTTCTTCCGCCACACGGCCGCCGTACAGCGAGCACAGCTGCGATTCGATGGCGACGCGGTTCATCGAGTACTTGTCGCCTTCGGGCAGGTACATCGTCACGCCCAGCGCGCGGCCGCGCGGGATGATGGTGACCTTGTAGACCGGGTCGTGCTCCGGCACCAGACGGCCGACGATGGCGTGGCCGGCCTCGTGATAGGCGGTCAGCGTCTTCTCGTCCTCGCTCATCGCCATCGAACGGCGCTCGGCGCCCATCAGGATCTTGTCGCGCGCGCGGTCGAAGTGGTCCATGCGGACTTCCTTCGCGTTCTCGCGGGCGGCGAACAGGGCGGCCTCGTTGCAGAGGTTGGCCAGGTCGGCGCCGCTGAAGCCGGGGGTGCCGCGCGCGATGACCATCGGCTCGACGTCGTCGGCCAGCGGCAGCTTGCGCATGTGCACGCGCAAGATCTGTTCGCGGCCCTTCACATCGGGCAGGCCCACCACGACCTGGCGGTCGAAGCGGCCCGGACGCAGCAACGCCGGGTCGAGCACGTCGGGACGGTTGGTCGCAGCGATGACGATGACGCCTTCGCCGCCTTCGAAGCCGTCCATCTCGACCAGCAGCTGGTTCAGCGTCTGCTCGCGCTCGTCATGACCGCCACCCAGGCCGGCGCCGCGATGGCGGCCGACGGCGTCGATTTCGTCGATGAAGATGATGCACGGGGCGTGCTTCTTGGCCTGTTCGAACATGTCGCGCACGCGGCTGGCGCCGACGCCGACGAACATCTCGACGAAATCCGAACCGGAAATGCTGAAGAACGGGACCTTCGCCTCGCCGGCGATGGCCTTGGCCAGCAGCGTCTTGCCGGTGCCGGGCTGGCCGACCATCAGCACGCCACGCGGGATCTTGCCGCCCAGCTTCTGGAACTTGCCCGGGTCGCGCAGGAACTCGACCAGCTCGCCCACTTCTTCCTTCGCTTCGTCGCAACCGGCGACGTCGGCGAAGGTGACCTTCACCTGGTCCTCGCCCTGCAGCTTGGCGCGCGACTTGCCGAAGGACATCGCGCCCTTCGCGCCGCCACCGCCGCCCTGCATCTGGCGCATGATGAAGATCCAGAAGCCGATGATCAGCAGCACGGGCAGGAAGTTGAACAGGATCGCGACGAGCGAGATGCCGCTGTCCGGCTGCTCACGGTCGAAGGTGACGTTCTTGCTGATCAGCTCATTGACCAGGCTGGGGTCCTGGGGGCCGTAGACCGTGCCGGTCTGGCCATCCTTCCGCTTGAAGGTGATGGCGTTCGTCGACAGGTTGCTTTCATTGGTGAACTTCACCGACGCCACGCGGCCCGCTTCGACTTCCTGCAGGAACTCGGAATAGGTGACGGCGCCCCCGGCGGTACTCGCGCCGCCCTTGGGCGAGAAGCTCTGGAAGACCACCATCAGCACGACGGCGACGACTACCCACAGCAGCAGATTCTTGGTCAGGTCGTTCATCCTCATCGGCTCCGGCGTTCCTCTTTCGTAATACGCACTTTACGTCACCTTACTTGATCTGGATTCGCTTGCCCTGCCCCAGGGCGTAGACCTCGGGGGAGCGCTTGCGGGAGGCATCCGGCTTGCGGATCGCCACCTTGTCATAGCGGCGGCGAAGCTCGCGGATGTAGTCGTCGGAACCGGCACCCTGGAAAAGCTTGATCAGGAACGCCCCGCCCGGCTTCAGGTGGGCGTCGGCGAACTCCATGGCAAGTTCGGCCAGATGCATCATCCGCGGCTGGTCGACCGCATCCACACCACTCTTATTGGGGGCCATATCCGACAGCACAAGGTCCACGGGCGCGCCGTCCAGCATGGCTTCCAGTTGGGATAGAACGCTGTCCTCCCTGAAATCCCCATGAAGGAAGTCCACCCCCGCCAGCGGCGGCATGTCCAGGATGTCCATGGCCACGACACGGCCGCTGTCGCCCATCGCCTGGCGGACGAACTGCGACCAGCCGCCGGGGGCAGCGCCCAGGTCCACCACCACCATGCCCGGCTTGAGCAGGCGGTCGCGCTCCAGCAGTTCCTCCAGCTTGTAGGCCGCGCGCGAGCGCAGGCCCTCGGCCTGGGCCTTCTTCACGTAGGGGTCGGAGAAGTGTTCCTTCAGCCAGCGCTGGCTGCTCTTGCTGCGGGTAGCCATGACGGCGAGGTCTCCGGGCACGCTGCGACGGGGGCCGCCGGAGCCGTTCTGGGGGGGGGGGTGGCCATGATACCCTGATCCCCCTTTTCGACCCGTACCGTGCCGCATGCCTGTCGCCCTGACCGCCGCCCAGACCCGTTTCCTGCGCGGACAGGCCCATGACCTCAAGGCGCTGCTGCAGATCGGCAACAAGGGCGTCACCCCTGCCTTCATCGCGGAGCTGGATGGCGTGCTGGAGCAGCACGAACTGGTCAAGGTGAAGGTGGCAGGCGAAGACCGCGACGCCCGCGACGCCATGATCGGCGACCTGGCCGAGAGGACCGACGCGGCCCTGGTGCAGCGGATCGGCCACACCGCCGTGCTGTACCGCCCGAGCAAGGAACGCCGGCACATCGTGCTGCCGCGCGGCTGATCCCAGCGCAGGCCGACCGCCATGCAGCTGAGCCACGAACTTCCCGACTACGCCTTCACCCTGCGCTCCGCCGACGGGCAACACGCGCGCGTCAATGACCGCACGCTGGTGGCGAGCTTCATCCTGTCCCCGCAGCAACTGGTCGAGGACTGGCCGGTGCATGACAGCGCGACGCTGACCGCCGAGGACCTGGCGCCGCTGCTGGCGCTGCAGCCGGAAGTGATCCTGCTGGGCACGGGTGAGCGTCAGGTATTCCCGCCTGCTGCGGCGATGGCGGCGTGCCTGCGCCAGGGCGTGGGCCTGGAAGTGATGACCAACGCTGCCGCCGCCCGCACGTTCAATGTGCTGGCCGGCGAATCGCGGCGCGTCGTCGCGGGTTTCCTGCTGGCGCCTCGCTGATTCGGCCGCGACGAATGCGTCGCGCCTTCTTACTGCTCCTCGCCTGCCTGCCGATGGCGGCCTGCCTCGCTCCCGGACCGGACGAAGCCGCGCGCTTCGCCACATGGCAGGCCACGCCCCAGGCCGCGCGCCTGCCCGACTACGAACGTGTGCTGGCTGAAGGCCGCGTCGCGGACGTCGTGCCGATGCAGGCCCTGCTGCGTTCGAGCCGGCGATGGAAGGCCTGCGGGGCGGAAGAATTCCTGCTGCCGCCCGCGGATCGCGCCGCCGCCATCGTCCCCACGCTGCGCGTGGTGCAGCGCCTGCAGGCGGCGGGGTGGCTGGAGGGCCGGGGCATCCGATCGGGCTACCGGTCCGTTGAGCTGAATGCGTGCTCCGGCGGAAGTTCGCGCAGCCGGCACCTGCACAACACCGCGCTGGACTTCGACCTGGCCAGCGACGCCCACGTCGATGACCTGTGCCGGTTCTGGCGCACCCAGGGCCCTGCCCTGGCGATGGGCCTGGGTTTCTACACGCCGACGAAGATCCACATCGACACGTCCGGGTACCGCACCTGGGGCAACGACTATCGGCGCGGCACGTCGCTCTGCATCAGCCGCGCCCAGACGCCGTAATGATCCGATGGCCATGCGCCAGTCGCGTCGGCCTGGTTGAGGATGATGCGCGCATCCATCACGCGGAAGACGCCGCGTTGCGCGAACACATGATCGATGCGCACCGGCGGATGGCCGAGGTACGGATTGAGGGTGGCGTGCGCAGGCGTGTTGGGATCTTCGCCGGCGTGCGCCTCCGCATAGGCGTCGGCGAAACGCGCGACCAGCGCCGTCAGTTCCGGCGTGTGCGAGCGGGTGTTGAAATCGCCACCGATCACCGATGGCACGTCGCCCGCCGTGGCATCGACCAGGTCGAGCAACCCCGCGATCTGTTGCGCGCGGATCGCGCCGCCCGCGGGCGTGTAGTGCAGATGGGTGACGTAGACGTTCAACGGCCGACCTTGCACGGTGGCGCGGACCCAGCCGGCGGTGCGGTAGTCGTCCAGTGGCGCCAGCTTCACTTCGCGCGATGCGTCGATCTTGCCCTTCACCAGGATCGCGTTGCCATAGCGGCGCGCCTGCGCGGGCGCATCGGCGGAGAAGAAGCGGTACTCGTACCCGAGCCGGGACGCCAGCACCTGCGCCTGGTTGGGAAGCGACGCGTCCTGCAGCACTTCCTGCAACACGATCACGTCGGGCGGGAGTGTGCGCAATTCGGCCACGATCAGGTCCTGACGACGCGGCCAGTCCTGTTTGTCGTGCCAGAGGTTCAGCGTGACCACGTCCAGCGACATGGTCTTGCGTGGCGGTTCGCGGACCGCCGACGCGCAACCGGCCAGCGCCCACAGCGCAGTGATCAACAGCGCGGCGGCAAGGCGGCCGCGTCGCGCCGGACCGACGTTCATCGCGCCGGCAGGTATTGCAGCGGATCGACGGGCTTGCCGTTGTGGCGGATCTCGAAGTGCAGCATCTCGCGCGATGCGCCGCTGCTGCCCATTTCGGCGATCTGCTGGCCGGCCTTCACGCTCTGCCCCTCATTGACCAGACGTTTGCGGTTGTGGCCGTAGGCGGACAGCCATTGCTCGCTGTGCTTGACGATGATCAGCTCGCCGTAGCCGACCAGGCCCGCGCCGGAGTACACCACCACGCCATCGGCCGCCGCGCGCACCGACTGGCCGCCGCTGCCGGCGATGTCGATGCCCTGCTTGGTGGCATCGCCGGTGACGAACCGGCCGATGAGATGGCCGTCCGCGGGCCACCGCCAGGCGAAACCGCTGTTCGCCGGCGCGGGCGTTGCCGCGGGACGCGTGATCGGTGCGGGAGGAGGCGTCGGGCGCGTGGTCGTGCCGGTCGAGGGGCGCGTCGGAGTCGTCGTCACGGCAGGACGGCTGCCGCTGGCGGGATAGAGCTTGAGCGACTGCCCGGGGTAGATCGTGTACGGCGGCGCGATGCCGTTCCAGGCCGCGAGATCCTTCACGTCGACGCCGTTGCGGAAGGCGATGCCGTACAACGTGTCGCCGCGCTGCACGCGCACGGTCGCGCCCGGCTTGGCCTGCGAGGGCTTGCGTGTGGACGACGATGCCGAGGGCTCACGCACCACCGTGGTCGAACAGGCGGCGAGCATCGCCACGGCCAGGCCGATCAAAAGGGCGCGTGTCATGCGGAAGCCGATGCGGTGCGTCGTGGTCATGCGTTTGGTCGTGTCCTCGCTGGGCGCGGCGGCGCGGCGTCAGCCGGTCAGCCGCTGGAAGAGTTCGCGTACGGCCACCCCACCGCCGCCGATCAGCACACTGAAGTAGACGATCGTCCCGATGTTCGCCAGATGGCCCAGCAGGATCGCGCCGCCATCGCGCTGGATGAAGCCGATGGCGTAGAGCAGCAGGGCCAAGGCTGGCAGGGTATTGCTGAACGGTACGAATCCGAAGGGCGCCATCAGCAGCAGCGCGGCAAGGATGAAGGCCAGGTTGTTGAACACGCCCTGCCCCGGACCGTCGACGAGGAAACGCAGCCGGTGCGGACGGCTGATCTTCTCCATCCTGCGCACCCACACCAGCCCGCCCGTCAGGCCCGGCCGCAGTCGGTCCGCAGGCAACGCCTTGTGCTTCACGCGTGCCGGCAACCACAGCGGCCGATTGAACAGCCGGCTGATGCCGACCAGCAGGATGGCCGCGCCGAACACCGTGCTCACGCCGGGGATCGATACGGGAATCAGGAACACCAGCGTCAGCAGGATGGTGAGCAGCAGCAGGCCTTCGTCGCTGAAGACTTCCAGCAACTCGCCAAGGCTCAAGGTGTCCGGCGGCAGCCGTTCGATGATGCCCTCGAGCTGCTGGCCCAGCGAAGCGGTCGGGTCGATGCTTCCGGTGCGTGGCGTCTCGGTCATATCAGTCCAGCGTGCCCGACAGCAGCGGCACGAACACGACCGGCGCCAGCGTGGTTTCCTCGACGCTGCCGTCCTCGCGCTTCACCAGCCGTACCAGCGACTGCGAACCGCTGCCGCCCACCGGCGCGACGAGCTGCCCACCCACCGCGAGCTGCTCGACCAGCACCGGCACCAGCGCCGGCGCGGCGGCGGTGACGATGATGCCGTCGTACGGACCATGCTCGGCCCAGCCGATGCGGCCGTCGTCGTGCTTGCTGCGCACGTTCATGCCCAATTGGCGCAGGCGCTTGCGAGCCTGGCGCAGCAGATCGCCGATGCGCTCGACTGTGTAGACCTCCAGCCCGAGGATCGCGAGCACCGCGGCCTGGTAGCCGGAACCGGTCCCGATCTCGAGCACCTTCTTCGGTGCGTTCTGCAGCAGCACTTCGGTCATCCGCGCGACCACCCACGGCTGCGAGATGGTCTGGCTGTGTCCGATCGGCAGTGCGGTGTCTTCGTACGCACGCGTCGCCAGCGCTTCATCGACGAACAGATGGCGCGGCAGCGTGCGGATGGCGTTGAGCACGCGCTCGTCGGCGATGCCGGATTCGCGCAGGCGTTCGACCAGACGGTCGCGCACGCGCTGCGAGGTCATGCCCATGCCCACCGCTTCGGGCTGCAGCCGCAAGCGCGGCGTCACGCCGAATCCTCCAGCGCTGCGGTGAGTCCACCGACCCAGCCGGCGACCTTCTCCAGCGCTTGGTAGCGGGTCAGGTCGACGTGGATCGGCGTGATCGAGATGTGGCCGGTGCGTACGGCGTGGAAATCGGTACCGGGGCCAGCGTCCTGCTCGCGACCGGCGGGTCCGATCCAGTAGACCGTGTTGCCGCGCGGATCGGGCTGCGGGACGCAGGCCTCGGAGCGGTGGCGATTGCCCAAGCGGGTGACTTCGAAACCGCGTACGTCGGCCCATGCCAGATCCGGCACGTTGACGTTGAGGATGGTGTCGGCGGGCAACGGGTCGGACTTCAGGCGCGCCACGATTTCCACGGCAGCGCGCGCGGCGGTTTCGTAGTGCTTCGCGTCGTGGTTCTTGGTGGCCAGCGACATCGCCACCGCCGGCAGGCCCAGGAAGCGCCCTTCCATCGCGGCCGACACGGTGCCCGAATAGATGACGTCATCGCCCAGGTTGGCGGTGTTGTTGATGCCCGACACCACGATGTCCGGCTCGAATTCCAGCATGCCGGTCAGGGCCAGGTGGACGCAGTCGGTCGGCGTGCCCGCGATGCTGCACGTGTAGTGATCGATGCGCTTGAGCCGGATCGGCAGATCGAGCGTCAGCGAGTTGCTGGCGCCGGAGCGGTCGCGGTCGGGCGCGACCACATACACCTCATGGCCCGCGCTGCGCAGGCCCTCTGCCAGGATTCGGATGCCGGGGGCGTCGACGCCGTCGTCGTTGCTGACCAGTACGCGCATGGGTTTCCTCGGGGACAGCCCCATGATACCGGAACCGCGCCTACGCTTGCCGCACTCACGCGATCTGGTCGCGATCCGGTGATGCCGCTACGCTGACGGCATGGCCAAGCCCTCGCCCCCCGACGACGACGATGCCGCCCTGTTCCGCGACGCGATCGGCGATGTGCGACGGCTGGACGACACGCCGCTACCGCCTCGCAAGGCGCCGCCGAAGCCGCGCGCACGTATGGCGGAACGGGACGAGTTGGACGCACGCAGCGAGTTCCAACGCGGCCTGGACGCGGTGGATCTCCTCGCGGCGGGCGATGTGCTCAGCCATCGGCGCGACTCGGTACCACCGCGGGTGTTCCAGCGATTGAAGCGCGGACAGTTCTCGGCCCAGGACGAACTGGACCTGCACGGGGCCACGGCCTTGCAGGCGGAGGGCTTGATGCGGCAGTTCCTGGCGGAAGCGCACCAGCACGACCACGGCTGCGTCCGCATCATTCACGGCAAGGGCGCGCGTTCGGACGCCGGCGCGCCGGTGCTCAAGAACGTGGTGGATCGCGTCCTGCGCCAGCGCGCGGACGTGCTTGCGTTTCATTCGGCGCCGCCCGCGCAGGGCGGCACCGGTGCAGTGCTGGTGCTGCTGGCGCGCCGTTGAGCGTGCTGCGGATGGTCAGTGGGCGGTCGCGATCGGCACCATCACCGTCTTCGTGGGGGGATTGACCCAGACGACACGGGTACCGCGCACTTTGGCCACGGTGTTGACGTAGCCCACGTAATCTTCATCCACCTGCGTCTGGCGCTGCATCAGCGGCGCATCCGACGTGCGCGCCGTCTGGGTGCTGGCGCAGCCCACAAGCGATACGGTGAGGAACAGGGTAGAGGCAAGGCAGTTGAGGCGACTCATGGCGACCTCCTAGAAGCGGGAACGATCTACGACCCTCACGGCCGGCGATGAGGCGATCCGCCGCCGCTGTTTCCGCTTATACGCCCGCTTACACGCGCCGGCAGTGCTGACCTGCGCTTTCCGACGAACGGCTCAGGAACGGGGCGCCTCGCTGACATCCCCCAATTCGTGCAGCACGCCCGTCGCGTAGCTACCAGGCGGAAGCGCGAACGTCAGCCGCAGCGCGTCCGGACCGATCCAGTCCCACGCGAGGCTATCGAGCCTGAGGCGGAGCGCACGGCGTTCCTGCCGGAGCCCTTCGCGCTCCAGCCCCGCTTTCAACGCGAGCGCATCATCAGCGAGCATCGCCGCGTCCTCGCACGCCCGCGCGGCGGCCTGTGCACGCGATTCGCCCTCGCCCCACAAGGGGCCGGTCGGGTGGATATCGAAGTCCGCCAGGCGCTGCGCCAGCGCCTCGCTCCATGGCTCCGGGCCGAACACGCTGCGGCTGCCGGCGAGCATCCACACCTCGCCGTCGAGGCCCCGGTTCCAACTGCCATCCGCGAGCCTGGCCGCGAGGACGCGGTTGAACAGTTCCGAGCGCGCCGCCGACAGCAGTATCGAGCGCTGATCGCGTCGTACCCGGCGCCCGGCGAACATCGCCAGCGCGGCCGCCACGTTGCCGCCATCGCGACCGAAGCGCTGCTCGCCGAACCAGTTCGGCAATCCCCGGGCCGCGATCTCGCCAAGCCGCGCATCGATGGCATCCCGCTCGCCGGTCACGTCGCGCAACACCAGTTCGAAGCGATTGCCGGCCAGCGCGCCCCGCGGGAGTTTACGGGCATGCCACGACGCGCCGATGACCTTCATGTCGTCCGACACCAGGCCGGCGAGGTCCGGTGCCACTTTGCGCGGCAGGTGCACGCTGAAACGCTGGCGGGTGACGGCGTGCCGGTCCTTCAGGCCCGCGTAGCCGACGCCCATCTCGGCGATGCCCGCCCAGCTCGCGATGCGCTTGGCCGCGAATGCGGTATTCATGCCGCGCTTCTCGATCGTCAGCAGCAGGTGCTCGCCCTCCCCGGAGGGTTCGAAACCGGGGAGCTCCTCGACAAAGAAATCCTCGGGCGTGCGGCGGAAACATGCCGTCAGCACGGGCGCGCCGAATGCGCGCGGCAGGGCTTCGCTCACGCCTTCACCAGCAACACGACGGCCTGCGCGGCGATGCCTTCGCCCCGACCGGTAAAGCCGAGCGTCTCGGTAGTGGTGGCCTTGATACTCACCGCATCCACCCCGATCCCAAGATCCTGCGCCACGCAGGCGCGCATGGCCTCGGCATGCGGCCCCACCTTGGGGCGCTCGCAGATGACGGTGACATCCGCATTGCCGACGCACCAGCCGCGCTCCCGCAGCAGGGCATCGCAATGGCGCACGAAGGCGCGACTGTCGGCGCCCTTCCAGCGATCATCGGAAGGCGGGAAATGCTTGCCGATATCGCCCAGCGCCAGCGCGCCCAGCATGGCGTCGCACAGCGCGTGCAGGACGACATCACCATCGCTGTGCGCCAGCACGCCGCATACGTGCGGCACGCGCACGCCGCCGAGCATGATGTGGTCGCCCTCGCCGAAGGCATGCACGTCAAAGCCATGGCCGATGCGGATGTTCAACGTGTCAGGCATGGCAATCCCGTATCGGTCAGGCGCGACGCGCCAGCTCGAACTCGAACCGTTCGAGATCCGCGCGCGTGGTGATCTTGAAGTTACTTTCCGCGCCTTCGACGAGCAACGGCCGCAGGCCCTGCCGCTCCATCGCCATGGCCTCGTCGGTCACTTCAATGCCGTCGGCGGTCGCCGCTTCCAGCGCACGCGTCAGTTGCAGGCGGCGGAACAATTGGGGGGTGAACGCGCGCCACAGCCGTTCGCGCGGCTCGGTGCCGTCGATACC
Organism: Pseudoxanthomonas sp. G3; assembly: GCF_057654715.1. NCBI lineage: Bacteria > Pseudomonadati > Pseudomonadota > Gammaproteobacteria > Lysobacterales > Lysobacteraceae > Pseudoxanthomonas > Pseudoxanthomonas sp. G3. Next base: position 1,337,800 of record NZ_CM172805.1, on the reverse strand, counting down.
GCCGTCATCGCCCGCCCGCTTGAGCGTGTCGCGCACGGGGGCAGCCAGGATCGCACCGACGGGGTCGTTTCGACCACGTTCCAGCAGCTGCGCCAAGTCTTCGCGACCGAGGTTCGGTCGCGCCGCGTCATGCACCAGGACGAAGTCGTCCGCACGCACGCTGGCCGGCAGCGCCTGCAGCCCGGCCAGCACGGAAGCAGCGCGTGTCGCGCCGCCCGTGCAGGTGATCAGGGGCCGTCCGTCGTACTCGCTCCAGCCCGGCCAGTCCGGATCGTTCTCCGACACCGGCACCACCACGCCTTCCAACGCGTCGTGCGCGAACAGTGCCTGCAGCGTCCAGGCAATGAGTGGACGATCGCGCACGCTCAGGTACTGCTTCGGCAGCTCACTGCCGAACCGGGTGCCGCGACCGGCGGCCGGCACCACCGCCCAGACACCCGCCATCAGGGAGCGGCCTCTTCTTCCGTCTCGGCCGCGGCCGCATCGCCGGTCGGCGCGGCGGGGACCGATTCGACCACGCGATAGAACTTCTCGCCCGGCTTGATCATACCCAGCTCGCTGCGGGCACGCTCCTCCACCGCCGATTCGCCGGACTTCAGATCCTCGACTTCGGCGGCGAGCGCGTCGTTGCGTTCCTGCAGGCCTGCGTTCTCGCGCTTCTGCAGCTCGACCTGTTGTTCCAGCGCGACGACCTGGCCCGAACTGCCGACGCCGAACCAGAACTTGTACTGCAGCCATCCCAGCAGCAGTACCAGCACCAGCAGAAGCCAGGGCGCCTTGCGCATGGATTACTTCTTCAGCGAGACGAAGGCGTTGCGGCCGGCATAGCGCGCCTTGCTGCCGAGCGCCTCTTCGATCCGCAGCAGTTGGTTGTACTTGGCCACGCGGTCGCTGCGGCACAGCGAGCCGGTCTTGATCTGGGTCGCCGTGGTGGCCACCGCAATGTCGGCGATGGTAGTGTCCTCGGTCTCGCCGGACCGGTGCGACACGATCGCCGCATAGCCTGCGTGGTGCGCCATGGAGATCGCTTCCAGCGTCTCGCTCAGCGTGCCGATCTGGTTGACCTTGATCAGGATGGCGTTGGCCGTGCCGGACTCGATGCCTTCCTTGAAGATCTTCGGGTTGGTGACGAACAGGTCGTCGCCGACCAACTGCACCTTCTTGCCGATCCGGTCGGTCAGCAGCTTCCAGCCCGCCCAATCGTCCTCGGCCAGACCGTCCTCGATCGTGATGATGGGGTACTGCGCGGCCCAATCGGCCAGGAAGTCCACGAACTGCTCGCTGGTCAGGCGCTTGTTCTCGCCCACCAGGTGGTACTTGCCGTTGTCGAAGAACTCGCTGGAGGCCACGTCCAGGCCCAGCAGCACGTCCTCGCCTACGGTGTAACCGGCCCTGCCGATCGCCTCGAGGATGGTGTCCAGCGCTTCCACGTTGCTGCGGAAATCCGGGGCGAAGCCGCCCTCATCGCCGACTGCCGTACTCAGGCCATGGCCCTTCAGCACCGACTTCAGCGAGTGGAAGATCTCGGTACCGGCGCGCAACGACTCGGCGAACGAATCGAAGCCGACCGGCAGCACCATGAACTCCTGGAAGTCCACGTTGTTGTCCGCATGGGCACCGCCGTTGATGATGTTCATCATCGGCACCGGCAGGGTCACGTCGCCGGTGGCGAGGTACTGCCACAGCGGCTGCTTCTTCGAGGCCGCCACCGCATGCGCGTTGGCCAGCGACACGCCCAGCAGCGCATTGGCGCCCAGCCGGCCTTTGTTCTCGGTGCCGTCCAGGTCGATCAGGCGACGGTCCAGCCCTTCCTGGTCGGCGGCATCGAAGCCCTTCAGTGCCGCGGCGATCGTGGTGTTGACGTTCTCCACCGCCTTGCGCACACCCTTGCCCAGGTAGCGCGTCTTGTCGCCATCGCGCAGTTCCACGGCTTCCTTGGTGCCGGTCGAGGCGCCGGACGGCACCATGGCGCGACCGAAGGAACCGTCGTCCAGCGTGACCTCGGCTTCGAGGGTGGGATTGCCGCGGGAATCGAGGATTTCGCGGGCGTGGATCTTGGCGATGGTGGTCATGGTGTCGATCGGGGGTCCGTGGATTGGAGTTGTCGTACGAACGTCAAGGTAGCTCGGGTATGGGCGGGATCGTGCTGGGAAAATCGAACCGAAAACGGGTGGACATCGCGCAGACCCTGTGGCTGCCCTGCGCGCGCGTACGAAGAAACAAAGATTAACGCTGTTTTCCCTTCGACATCTGGCGAAGTTATCCAGGGTCCGCATGAAGGCGGGGGCGGCGGGGGCGGAATTGGCATGTCGGGAACCGCACGCCAAACCACGCCACCCGTCAAAGTCCCTCGAGCCGGTGGTTTGCCCTTCAGGATCTCCACCACTTCAAAGTCGGCGGTTGCGAGGAAGTAGGGATTTCGTGCCTCCTGCGCGCGCTCAGCGTAGTTCTCGAGCCTTGCGACGAAGATCTCATGGCTTTCGCTGTACGCCTTGGACAAGTCTTGGGTCGGGTCGCCCGAACCCATTTGACAGGCGTCCGCGCGTGGCACCGCCGCCGTTACGGCCACCAGCACAACCAGCATCCCGCCAGTCGCTCGATTCATGGCTTAGACCGTCGACTCCAGAAACCCGTTCTTCTTGGTGATCGTATCCAGCGCCAGCAGCGTTTCCAGCAGCGCTTCCATCTTGTCCAGCGGCCACGCGTTCGGGCCATCGGACAGGGCCTTGGCGGGGTCCGGATGCGTCTCCGCGAACAGGCCGGCCACCCCGACGGCGACCGCCGCGCGCGCCAGCACCGGCACGAATTCGCGCTGGCCACCCGAGCTGGTGCCCTGCCCGCCAGGCAACTGCACCGAATGGGTCGCGTCGAACACGACCGGGCAACCAGTATCGCGCATCACGCTCAACGAACGCATGTCGCTGACGAGGTTGTTGTAGCCGAAAGACGCGCCACGCTCGCATACCAGGATGTCCTGATTACCGGTGGACTTGGCCTTGTCAACCACGGGCCTCATGTCCCACGGCGACAGGAACTGGCCTTTCTTGATGTTGACCGGCTTGCCCGCCGAGCAGACTTTCTTGATGAAGTCGGTCTGGCGCACGAGGAAAGCAGGCGTCTGCAGCACGTCGACGACGGCAGCGACCTCATCCATCGGCGTGTACTCGTGCACGTCGGTCAGCACCGGCACGGCGACCTGCTTCTTCACCGCATCCAGCACCTTCAGGCCTTCTTCCATGCCGGGGCCGCGGAAGCTGGTGCCGGAGGTGCGGTTGGCCTTGTCGAAGCTCGACTTGAAGATGAAGTTCATCCCCAGCTTGCCGGTGATTTCCTTCAGGCGGCCAGCCACGTCGATCTGCAACTGCATCGATTCGATCACGCACGGGCCGGCGATCAGGAACAGGGGCTGGTCGAGACCGACGTCGAATCCACAGAGTTTCATTCATCACTCCTTCGTTGCAGGCGCCGCGGGCGGCGCCGGTGCAGGACAGTTACGCGCGCGCTTCCTTCAACAGCTTGCCGCCGGCTTTCTTCTCGCGGGCGGCGCGGATGAAGCCGACGAACAGCGGATGGCCGTCGCGCGGCGTGGACAGGAATTCCGGATGCGCCTGGCAGGCCAGGAACCACGGGTGCACAGCGCGCGGCAGCTCCACCATTTCCACCAGCAGGTCGTCCATCGACTTGGCAGCGACCACCAGGCCGGCGTCTTCCAGCTGCGTGCGGTACCGGTTGTTGAACTCGTAGCGGTGGCGATGGCGCTCGGCCACCACGTCCTTGCCATACAGCTCGCGCGCAAGCGTGCCGGGCTTCAGGCGCTGCTCCTGCAGCCCCAGGCGCATGGTGCCGCCCAGGTCGGAGCGTTCATCGCGCTTCTCGATCTCACCGGCTGCGGTGCGCCACTCGGTGATCAGGCCGATGACCGGATGCGGCGACTGCTTGTCGTTCTCGGTGCTGTTGGCATCGTCCAGGCCCGCCACATGGCGCGCATAGTCGACGACCGCCGCCTGCATGCCGTAGCAGATGCCGAAATAAGGCAATTTCTGTTCGCGCGCGAAGCGCGACGTCAGCACCTTGCCCTCGAAACCGCGATCGCCGAAACCGCCCGGCACCAGGATGCCGTCCACGCCCTGCAGCAGGGCCATGTCGGTGCCTTCCAGATCCTGCGCCTCGATCCACTTCAGATTGACGCGCGTGCGCTGGCGCAGGCCACCATGCTTGAGCGCCTCGCCCACGGACTTGTATGCATCCTGGTGGTCGACGTACTTGCCGACGACGGCGATGGTGACCTCATCCAGCGGGTTGAGCGTGGCGTCGACCGCCGCTTCCCACTCGGAAAGATCCGCGGACTTCGCGTTATCGATGCGGAACTGGCGCAGGACGATCTCGTCCAGGCCTTGGCCGTGGAGGCCCATCGGAATGCGGTACAGCACGTCCACGTCCGGCACGCTGATGACGGCGCGCTCGGGCACGTTGGTGAACAGCGAGATCTTGCGGCGCTCCGAATCCGGAATCGGTTGCTCGGACCGGCACAGCAGCACGTCGGGCTGGATACCGATCGAACGCAGCTCCTTCACCGAGTGCTGCGTCGGCTTGGTCTTCAACTCGCCGGCGGCCGCCACGTACGGCACCAGCGTCAGGTGCATGAAGAGGGCCTTCTCGGGGCCACGCTCGGTACGGATCTGGCGGATGGCTTCCAGGAACGGCAGCGATTCGATGTCGCCCACCGTGCCGCCGATCTCCACCAGCGCCACGTCAAAGCCTTCGGTGGCCTCGTCGATGCAGCGGCGGATCTCGTCGGTGATGTGCGGGATCACCTGCACCGTGGCGCCGAGGTAGTCGCCGCGGCGCTCCTTGCGGATCACGTTCTCGTAGATCCGGCCGGTGGTGACCGAGTTCTTGCGGCTCAGGCGCGTGCGCACGAAGCGCTCGTAATGGCCCAGGTCCAGGTCGGTCTCGGCGCCGTCGTCGGTGACGTACACCTCGCCGTGCTGGAACGGGCTCATGGTGCCCGGGTCGACGTTGATGTAGGGGTCCAGCTTCATCATCGTGACCTTCAGGCCACGTGCTTCAAGGATGGACGCAAGCGAAGCCGCGGCGATGCCCTTGCCTAGCGAGGACACAACGCCGCCGGTAACGAAAATCAGGGGAGTCATGGGCGGGGCTCCGGAAAGCCATAGTCTACAGGCAACGCGTGTCGCCCGAAAGCGCGACGCCCCGCCGAAGCGGGGCGTCCTAGATCGTCAGATGGGCGCGAAACCCTTGCTGCGCAAGGCTTTCGAGATGGAATGGATCAGGGCTTGCGCTCTTCCTCTTCCTCGCCGGCCTTCTTCTGCTGGCCCTCGGCGGCCTTGCGCTTGGCGGCAGCCTCGTTGGCCGCACGGCGGCGCGCCTTGGCCTCCGGATCAGACGGATCACTGGTCTGAGACTGGTCCTGCTTCGGCTTGTCGGCATCGGCGCCCACCTTGGACTGGGCGAACGCGTGGACCGCGAACAGCGCGCCGGCGACGGCGGCGGAGAGCAGCAACAGGTTGCGCGACTTCATGGCAAAGGCTCCTCGTGGATGGTGGAAATCTGGGGGCGCCGGGCGGCGATCCCAAGGGCATCCCTGTCCACGCGCGCAGTTTCAGCCGGTGCGACTGAACATGGCAAAAATCCGGGTCAGGCGGCACACTGCGCCGTCGCTGGGGCCAGACCCCGGCCCGCACCCGGAAGACACACACGCATCATGAGCAGTCGCTACAACGCCGCCGATATCGAAGTCCTCTCCGGCCTGGACCCCGTCAAGCGCCGGCCGGGCATGTATACCGACACCGCGCGTCCCAACCACCTGGCGCAGGAAGTCATCGACAATGCGGTGGACGAAGCACTCGCCGGCCACGCGGGCAGCATCGAGGTCACCCTGTTCAAGGACGGCAGCTGCGAAGTGTCCGACGACGGGCGCGGCATGCCGGTGGACATCCACCCGGAGGAGAAGATCCCCGGTGTCGAACTGATCCTCACGCGCCTGCACGCGGGCGGCAAGTTCAGCAACAAGAACTACACGTTCTCCGGCGGCCTGCACGGCGTGGGCGTGAGCGTGGTGAACGCGCTGTCGACGTTGGTGGAAGTGCATATCAAGCGTGAAGGCAGCGAACATCGCATCACCTTCCGCAACGGCGACCGCGCCACACCGCTGGAAGTCGTGGGCAGCGTCGGGAAGAAGAACACCGGCACCCGCGTGCGGTTCTGGGCCGATCCGAAGTACTTCGACACGCCGAAATTCAACGTACGCGCCCTGCGCCACCTGCTGCGCGCCAAGGCCGTGCTGTGCCCGGGCCTGAACGTCACCCTGTTCGATGAAGCCACCGGCGAGCGCGACAGCTGGCATTACGAGGATGGCCTGCGCGACTACCTGAAGGGCGAGATGGCGGGGCGCGAACTGCTGCCGCCGGACATCTTCGTCGGCCAGCTGAAGAAGGACAGCGAAGTCGTCGACTGGGCGGTGGCCTGGGTGCCGGAAGGCGAACTGGTGCAGGAGAGCTACGTCAACCTGATTCCGACCGCCCAGCACGGCACGCACGTCAACGGCCTGCGCAGCGGCCTGACCGATGCGCTGCGCGAATTCTGCGACTTCCGCAACCTGCTGCCGCGCGGCGTGAAGCTGGCGCCGGAAGATGTGTGGGACCGCGTGACCTTCGTGCTCTCGCTGAAGATGACCGACCCGCAGTTCAGCGGCCAGACCAAGGAACGGCTCTCCTCGCGCCAGGCTGCCGGCTTCATCGAGGGCGCCGCCCACGACGCCTTCAGCCTGTGGTTGAACCAGCACGTCGACCTGGGCGAGAAGATCGCGCAGATCGCCATCGAGCGCGCCAGCGCCCGCCTGAAGACCGAGAAGCAGGTCGTCCGCAAGAAAGTCACCCAGGGCCCCGCCCTGCCCGGCAAGCTGGCCGACTGCATCAGCCAGGACCTGTCGCGCACCGAGCTCTTCCTGGTGGAGGGCGACTCGGCCGGCGGTTCGGCCAAGCAGGCGCGCGACAAGGATTTCCAGGCCATCCTGCCGCTGCGCGGCAAGATCCTGAATACCTGGGAAGTCGCCTCGGGCAGCGTGCTCGCGTCGCAGGAAGTGCACGACCTGGCCGTCGCGATCGGCTGCGACCCCGGCAAGGACGACATCAGCGGGCTGCGCTACGGCAAGGTGGTGATCCTCGCCGACGCCGACTCGGACGGCCTGCATATCGCGACCCTGCTGAGCGCGCTGTTCCTGCGCCATTTCCCCGCCCTGGTCGCGGCCGGCCACGTGTTCGTCGCGATGCCGCCGCTGTTTCGCGTCGACGTGGGCAAGCAGGTGTTCTATGCGCTGGACGAAGAAGAGAAGCGCCTGCTGCTGGAAAAGATCGAGCGCGAGAAGATCCGCGGCTCGGTCAACGTCACCCGCTTCAAGGGCCTGGGCGAGATGAATCCCGCGCAGTTGCGCGAATCCACCATCCACCCCGATACACGCCGTCTGGTGCAGCTCACCGTCGACGACGATCTGCAGACGCGCGGCCTGATGGACATGCTGCTGGCGAAGAAGCGTGCGGGCGACCGCAAGACGTGGCTGGAAACCAAGGGCGACTTGGCTTCGCTCGAAGTTTGACGACCCGCGATCGTGTGTCGGCGGGAGCGTTCCGCCGGCATTGAACGCCGCGTTCACCCTGCCGGTGCGATAACGCCGGCATGGCTTCGACGTCCTCGTTGGATCAACACGCTTACACCTTCGGCCTGGAGGAGGAATACTTCCTCGTGCGCCGCAACGGGCGCCGGCTGCGCCATATGCCGCGCCTTTTCTTCGCCGACTGCCGCGACGCCCTGGGCGAACGCTTCGGCAGTGAAATGCTGCAGACCCAGGTCGAAGTCCAGACCGGCGTGCACGACGATCCGCAGGCCGCCGAGCGTGATCTGCGCACGCTTCGCCGCACCGTCGCGGACATCGCGCATCGGCACGGGCTGGGGATCCTGGCTGCCGGCACGCATCCGTCCGCGCAATGGCGCGGACAGCGCAGCACCGAGAAGCCGCACTACGATCAGGTGATGGGCGAACTGCAGATGCTCGGTCAGCGCAACCTGCTGTGCGGATTGCATGTGCACGTGCAGCCTGCCGACCCGGACCAACGCATTACGCTGATGGCGCGCACGCAGCCGTTCCTGCCCCTGCTGCTGGCGCTCAGCACGTCCTCGCCCTTCTGGATGGGTCATGCCACCGGCCTGATGGGCTACCGCCAGACGGCTTACCAGGAAATCCCCCGCACCGGGCTGCCGCCCCTGTTCGCCAACCAGGCCGAATACGACCACTACGTGCAGCGCATGACGGAGGGGCGTGCGATCCAGGATGCGAGTTTCCTGTGGTGGGCGCTGCGTCCCTCGCTTGCTTTCCCGACCCTGGAGTTGCGCGTCACCGATGCTTGCACCGACGTATGCGATGCGCTGGCCATCGCACAGCTCTACCGTTGCCTGGTGCGACACCTGGAACGTCGGCCCTCGCTACACGCCACGCTGCGCGCGAGCGACCAGGCGATCATCGCGGAGAATCTGTGGCGCGCGCAGCGCTACGGTTTCGACGCCGGGCTGATCGACCTGGGCAGCCATCGTCTGGTCGGCGTGCGCGAGATGCTGGAGAACACGCTAGAGGCGCTGGACGAGGACATCCGGGCACTGGCGTGCACGACGCAGGTCGAGCGTGTGTGGCGCATCCTCGAGGACGGCACCAGCGCGCACGGACAGCTGCAGCGCTATCGCGACCGACGACAGGCCGGCGACACCCACGCCGAGGCCTTGGGCCACGTCGTGCAGTGGCTCGCCGACGCGACCGCGACGGCCTAGCGGGACTCAGCGCGGGGCCGTCGTCTTTTGCTGCGAAACGACGAAGACACCGGCCATGACCAGCAGCGTGCCCGCGACCTGCCAGGGCCCCATCGGCTCACCAAGGAGGAGCATACTGAGGATGATGGTCGACACCGGTCCGATCATGCCGACCTGCGCCGCCAGCGCCGAGCCGATCCGCGCCACCGCCATCATCACCGCCAGCACGGGGAGCACCGTGCACAGCGTACCGTTCACCAGCGACAGGGCGTACACCTGCCACGGCAGAGCGAGCGCCTCCATCGGTCGTAGCAAGACGAACTGCAGCAGGCACAGGACGCTTGCCACGCTGCTCGCATAGGCCGTCAGGCGGACCGCGCCCACACGCTGCACCAGTTCGCCACTGCCAACGAGATACAACGCATAGGCCAGCGCGCTACCGAACACCAGCGCGCTGCCCAGCGCGATGTTGGATCCGCCCACCTGCAGATCGTGGCCGAACGCGAGCGCCACGCCCGCATAGCTGACCAGTAGCGCGGCGGCCTGCCGACGCGAGATGCGGCGACCGAAGGCCAGCCAACCAATCAGGGCGACCAGCGTCGGGGTGAGATAGAGAATCAGCCGTTCCAGCGTGGCCGTGATGTAGGCCAGGCCGGCGAAATCCAGGAAGCTGGCCAGGTAATAGCCCAGGAAGCCGAGCAACAGGATGCGTCCGCGATCCGCCTTGCTCAGCGGCGTGCTACGACGCGCGGCCCACGCGCCCATCGCCAGGAAGAACGGGAACGCCACCAGCATGCGCAGCGCCAGCAGCGTGATCGCGTCCGTGCCGTAGCGGTAACCGAGTTTGACGATGATGGCCTTGCCGGAGAACGCGATAGCGCCGAGCGCCGCGAGCACCAGGCCCGAGCGACTGACCGCCTGGAGCACGGGCCGCGCAGGCGGCGCGTCCACCGCGGCCGCGGGGGCCACATCCAGCGGTTGTGCGAGTTCGTCGTCCGCCTTGGGCCGAGTCATTCGCGCGCCATCACGCCAACGTGCATTCCAGCAACCGACGGATCAGCGCCTGCGTGCGGATGGCACGTTCGGGCAGATAGACGAAGCTGTCCTCGTCCATGTAGTTCAGCTGCGCCAATTCCAGCTGCACGGCTTGCACGTGGTTTGCCGGGTCGGCGTAGTGCCGGGTGATGTAACCGCCGCGGAACCGCCCGTTCACGACGAAGCTGTAATCCGACTGCGACGCCAGCACGTTTTCCAACGCCTGCTGCAAGGCCGGCGAGCAGCTGGCGCCCCCCGCGGTACCCAGGTTGAAATCGGGCAACCGACCCTCGAACAGGAACGGCACTTCACTGCGGATCGAATGCCCTTCCCACAGCACGACGCGGCCATGCTGGTCGCGGATGCGCCCAAGCTCCTGCTCGAGCGCCAGGTGGTACGGCCTCCAATAGGTATCGACGCGCTCGGCGATCTCCTCCGGCGTCGGCACCTGATCCGGCAGGTACACCGGATCGCCGCTGAAGCGGACGACGGGGCACAAGCCGGTGGTGTTCTGCCCGGGATACAGCGAGACATCGTCTTCCGGCCGGTTGAGGTCGACGACATAGCGCGAGTATGCCGGCACGATGATCGACGCACCGAGCGCTCGCGCGAAGTCGTACAGCTCGGCGACGTGCCAGTCGGTGTCCGGGACGCGCCGCGCCTCGGGCGTCAGGCGCGTGGCGATCGCGTCGGGCACGCGCGTGCCGTTGTGCGGCAAGCTGATGAGCAGGGGCGCAGTGCCCGGATGCAGCGTGTAGGTATCCATGCCGGCATTGTATCGCCGCGCCCTGTCCGCGCATTCAGCGCATCAGCACCACTTCCTCGGCACTGGTGGGATGGATGGCAACGGTGTCGTGAAGGTCGGCGAGCGTGACGCCCTTCTTCAGCGCCACCGCGAACCCCTGCAGCATTTCGTCGGCGCCCTCGCCCAACAGGTGGATGCCGACCACCCGTTGCTCCTCGCCCACGCAGACCAGCTTGAACAGGCTGCGCTGCGGCGAATCGGCCAAGGCATGCAACATCGGACGGAACCGTGCCGTGTAGGTCTTCACGCCTTCCCCATGCGCTGCACGCGCTTCGGCTTCGGTCTGGCCGACCTTGCCGGCAGGCGGGTGCGAGAACACGACCGTGGCGATGTCCCGGTAATCGAGGCGCGCCTCCGCCTGCCCACCGAACACGCGATCCATCAGGCGTCGCGCCGCCGCGATGGCCACCGGCGTGAGCGCCGCCTGGCCGGTGACGTCACCGACGGCATGGATGCCCGCCACGGCGGTATCTTGCCACGCATCCACCTGCACGAAGCCACGGGCATCCAGCGTCACCCCGACGGCCTCCAGGCCGATCCCGCGCGTATTCGGCGTGCGTCCCGTGGCGAAGATTAGTCCGTCGAAGCGCTCGCTTCGCGTCCCGTCTTCGGCCAGCACGGTCACGCCCCCATCGGCCGCCTCCTCCAGCGCCGCAACGGCATAGCCGAACTGCACGCGCACGCCATGCTGGCGCATGTCGTCGGCCAGCTCCAGCGCGATCTGCTCGTCGAAACCGTCCAGCAGCCGTGGGCCACGCACGAACAACTCGACCTGGCTACCCAACGCCTGCAACACGCCCGCCAGTTCCACTCCCACGTAGCCACCGCCCACGATGGCCACGCGCCGCGGCGCCGCGCACAGGTTGAAGAAGTCGTCGGATACCTGGCCCAGCCGCGCGCCGGGAATGTCCGGTCGCGACGGCCTTCCGCCCGTGGCGAGCAGGAGGTGCGCGGCGCGAAGCGGAACGCCGTCGGCGTTCACCACCGTATGTGCGTCCTGCAGCCGCCCATGGCACGGCATCAGCACGACGCCGCTTTCGTCGAGCCGCTTCAGGTAGCTGGCGTGTATGCCCGCGATGTAGCGCTGGCGATGGACGATGAACTCCTTCCAGTCGAGCACCGGCGGCGGCACATCGAATCCCAGCGACGAGGCGAGCGCAATCTTCTGCGACAACTCGGCGGCCAGCCACATGGCCTTTTTCGGCACGCAGCCGACATTGACGCAAGTGCCGCCCAGTTCCTTCGGCTCCAACAGCGCTACGCGCGCGCCATGCGATGCGGCGCGGAAAGCACCGGCGAGTCCGCCAGAACCCCCGCCGATCACGACCAGGTCGAACTCTTGAGGCGTCATGCGAATCGCTCCGGTCGATAAGGCGTGGGATCGAAGGCCGGCGCGCGGCCCGTCATCAGGTCGGCCATCAACTGGCCGGTGGCGGTGCTCATGCTGATCCCGAGCATGCCGTGGCCCGCGGCGAGCCAGACGTGGCGTTGGTTCGGTGCGCGACCGAGCAGCGGCAGATCGTCCCAGGTCATCGGCCGCCAGCCGCACCAGCGTTCGCGCACCTCCGGCCCCACGGGGTCATGCAGGAACTCACGCGCACCGCGCTCCAACGCGGCGAGCCGGGTCGCGTTGAGGCTGTCGTCGTGGCCGGAGAATTCCATCGTACTGCCCAGCCGGAAGCCGCTGTCCCACACGGTGACGCACACCGAGCGGTCTTTCAGCACCATCGGATGACGCGGCACCGTCGATGGCCGCGAATACGTGATCGAATACCCCTTGCCGGGCTGGATGGGCGCGCGCACCCCCAGCGTCTTGGCGAACGCGGGCGTCCACGCACCCAACGCGATCACGGCGTCGCGACCTGCACGCGGACCCTGGTCCGTCGCGATGCGCACCCCATCGTCTGCCGGCTCCAGGCGTTCCACCCGGCAGTATTCGTCGATGATGCCGCCGCGCGCGCGGACCGCCCGAGCGAGCTCGGCCACGTAGCGGTCGGGGCGCAGGCGCGCATCGCCGGGAAACCGGATCGCGCCCGCAATACCTGGCCGCATGGCCGGCTCCTCGCGCTCGTATTCGCCACCATCGAAGGTCTGCGTGGCGATGCCGAACTCCTTCAGCACCACGCTTTCGTCCACGTACTGTTGGAACTTGCGAGCATCCCGGAAGACGTAATCGAGGCCCTCTTCCTCGAACTCGCATTGCAGGCCGTAGCGGTCCACCCAGTCCACCAGCCGAGCACGCGCATCGTTAAGCAGCGCCGCACGCGCCTGCGTGCTCTGCCGCCAGTCGCGCAGGTTGCAGCGCGCGGCGAACCGCACCAGCCAATGCCACAGACCGGGATCGATGCGCGGTTTGAGGTAGAGCGGCGCGTCGGGCGTAAACATCCAGCGCAACGCCTGCGCCACCACGCCGGGCGCCGCCAGAGGGGGCGCATGGCTGGGCGTGATCGTGCCGCAGTTGCCGTGCGACGCGCCGCCGCCCGCGCGGCCGGCATCGATGACGCGCACACCGCGGCCGCATTCCAATAACGCCAGCGCGGTCGCCAGGCCGATGGCGCCGCCACCGATGATGAGGACGTCGTCGTGGGGGGGATTCACCCCGATAGTGTAGTCCCAATCACCGCGATGGCAGGCGCATCGGCTGCAGCGACGCGTACGTCAGCGAACGCCATGCCCACTCCATCGGTCCGAAGCGGAAGCGCGACAGCCATGCGTGGCTCAGCGCCACCTGCACGCTGAAGAGCGCCACCGCGAACAACGGCTGCCAGGCACGCGGAAGCTGCTCGAAATATCCCAGGCCGTAGCCATAGAAGATCCACGTGCAGACCAGCGACTGCATCAGGTAGTTGGTCAGGGCCATGCGTCCTGCCGGCGCCAGCACCGAAAGAATGCGTGCGGCCGCGGGCGTCTCCAAGGCTTTCAGGATCCACGCGAGGTACCCCAGGCACATCAACAGGTTCGCCGTCATCTGCAGGGCGAAGGCCGTCGATACGCGCAGGTTGAAGGTCGTCGGCTCCATCGTCGGCGACAGTGCCACCGAGCCGAGCATGGCCAGCAGGCCCACCGGCAAGGCGACCCAGCGCAACAGGGCATAGAGACGGCCGAACTCGCGCGGCCGCGCGATGGCGCCGCTGCGTACGAACCACGCACCCAGCAGGAAAAGACCGAACGCGATGAAGCCGAACATGGTGATATTGCTCAGCGCCATGCCCGTACTCTTCAGCCGTTGCCACGTGGCCTCGCCATAGCTGCCGCTGCCGTAAGCCGTCCGTTCGCTCTCGATCAGCGCCTGCATCTGCGCGCCGATCTCGCCCATCGCCTTGTCCCAGCCTTCGGTCCCGCCCAGCAGCGAGCCCATGGCCCCCATCAGGTACATGAAACCGATCGGCATGACGTAGGCGCCAAGCCCGAACCAGGGATACCAGTGATGCGACAGCGGGCGGAACGCGAGCAGCAGGAACGAGCACAGCGCGTACATCATCAGGATGTCGCCCGCCCAGATGAAGATCGCATGCACCATGCCGATCGCCAGCAGCACCAGTCCGCGACGCCAGTAAACGCCGGCGAACGGCCGCCCCGCCAGCTCGGCACGCTGCGACATCACCGCGAAGCCCATGCCGAACAGCAGCGAGAACAGCGTGTAGAACTTGCCTTGCACCAGCACGTAGACCAGCAGGTCCACCGCGCGGTCCGCCCCCGTCAGCGTAGGATCGAGGCCGTTGGCCGACGCCATCACCGGTCCCACGAAACCCTCCAGGTTCATCAGCAGGATGCCGAGCAGCGCGAAACCGCGCAGCACGTCCATCGCGCCGATGCGCTCCGACACCGCCACAGGTGCCAGGTTCTCCGTGATCGTCGCTGTCATTACGTTCCCCCCGGATCGAGGCCCGATTAGAACACGCCGCGTGAGGCAACCTGCGTGCCAAAAGGAACGGCCCGCGTTCGCGGGCCGTTCGGAAGGCACGTCGGACGCGGCTCAGTGGTGATGGCCGCCGTCGCCGTGCACGTGGCCGTGCTCGAGTTCTTCGGCGCTGGCCTCGCGGACTTCGACGATCTCGACGTCGAAGTGCAGGTCCTTGCCCGCCATCGGGTGGTTGAGATCGACGTCGACCACGCTCATGCCTACCTTCTCGATGGTGACGGCGCGCGGACCGAAGTTGGTCTGCAGCACGACCTGCTGGCCCGGGATCAGGCGCTGGTTGCCGAAGTGCTTCTTGGGCACGCGCTGGGTCAGGCCGTCGCGACGCTCGCCATAGGCATCGGCCGCGGCGACATCGACGCCGAAGCTCTCGCCCGCTTCACGGTCCTGCATCGCGTTCTCGAGGCCCGGGATGATGTTGCCGTGGCCGATCAGGATCGCCAGCGGTTCGCGGTCCTTCGAGCTTTCGATCGGCTCCTGGCCGGCTTCGGAGACGGTGTAGTGGAAACGGACGACGCTGTCTTTTGCGATTTTCATGCGGGACTCTGGGCGGGGCCTGCCGGCCGGCAGGACAGGAGCGGCTTGTGGGCCGCGAGGGAATGCGGCGAAGATGCGCCGCGATGAAGGCCCGACATTATCCCGGCTTGCCCATGCCCGCGCCACTTCGGCGCTGGATCGCCCTGGCGCTGTGCGCCGGCGCACTGGCCCTGGCCGGGTGCGGCGGCTCCAAGCCCCAGGCCCGCAAAGCTACGCCCCCGCCCGCCCAGCGCGACTGGCCGGTTGTGCAGGCCGAGGATCCCGCGGCCGCCACGGCCGTACTGATGCGGGCGATCGGCCTGGTGGGCACGCCTTACCGGTACGGCGGCAACACCCCGGAGTCGGGATTCGACTGCAGCGGCCTGGTGACCTACGTCTTCCGCGACATGCTGGATGTCCGCCTGCCGCGCACCTCGCGAGAACTGGCCCAGGTCCAGGGGCCGAAGATCGAGCCGCGTCGCCTGGCGCCGGCCGACCTGGTGTTTTTCGGCAGCCGCGGCAGCGTCACCCACGTGGGCATCTATGTGGGCGAGGGCCGGTTCGTCCACGCCCCCAGCACCGGCGGCACCGTCCGACTGGACCACCTGGACGGGAGCTACTGGCGGGACCATTACACGGGTGCGAAACGCGTCCTTCGTTAGGAATCGGTCAACTCTGTGACAGCCGACGTTCACACTTAACGAATAAATAACGATTTCTGAACCAAATCGGTCCGATCAGTCGGCATTATCGTGATCATCTTGTGAAACCCATCCGCGCGTGACGACCGACGACCTGCCGCCAGGCCTGCCAGCCGCCACCCACCGCTCCATGCGGGGGGTCACCCGAATCCTCCTCAGCCTGTCGCTCTGCGTCGTCGCCTCCACGGCCGTCGCCCAGACCGCGCCTGCGGCCAGCGACACCGACGCCGCCCTACCCAGCGGTGACGTCGTTGAAGCGCCGGCCGCGGCGGCGCCGACCAAATCGGTCACCACCAGCGTCAAGGAAAAGGCCGCCGAAGCGGCGACTGCCACCCTCTCCGCCCTGCTTCCGCGCCTGGCCGCCAGCGACACGCTGCCGCTGGTCGACCGCTCGGCGATGGTCGCCGGCGATATCAGCAAGCTGCTGTCCGCCTACGATCTCAGCAAGGAAGGCGTCGTCGCCCAGGAACAGCAAGGCGGCAAGGTCCAGGCCGTCCTGCAGCGCGCACTCGCCCTCATGGGCACACCGTACCGCTGGGGCGGCACCTCGCCGGACAGCGGCTTCGATTGCAGCGGCCTGGTCGGTTACGTATTCCGCACGGCGCTCGGCATCGAACTGCCGCGCGTGTCCCGCGACATGGCCAGCAAGGCCGATGCGCAATTGGTCGGCACCCGCGAAGACCTGCGTCAGGGCGACCTGGTGTTCTTCGGCCTGAAGGGCCGCGTGAACCATGTCGGCATCTACGTCGGCGAAGGCCGCTTCCTGCACTCGCCCAGCCGGGGCAAGGACGTACGCGTGGATACGCTGCTCAGCGGCTACTGGGGCAACCGCTACCTCAGCGGGCGTCGCGTCGCGATGTAAGCGGCACGCGATCCGCGCACGATGAAGGCCGCCCTGTGCGGCCTTTTTCTTTTGCACGTGACGGTGCAGCGCAACTTGCGCCGTACGGTCGATTGCCGCCATCCTCCGGCATGCGCAACCAAGTTGCGCGCACTACCTGTTTTCTTCGCGCCGAAGGGGAGTCGTACGCGATGCAGGCCTCACTGCTGACCAATCTGCTGCTGCCGTTGGCCTTGGGCATCATCATGCTCGGGCTGGGACTGGGACTGACGCTGGAGGACTTCCGCCGCGTCGCGCGCTATCCACGTGCGGTGCTGCTCGGCCTGGCCTTGCAGACCTTGCTGTTGCCGTGGGCTGCGTTCGGACTGGCGCTGGGCTTCGGCCTGCCGGCCGAACTCGCCGTCGGCCTGATGCTCCTCGCCGCCTCGCCCGGCGGCGCCACCGCCAACATCTACAGCCACCTCGCCCGCGGCGACGTGGCACTCAACATCACCCTCACCGCGATCAACAGCCTGCTCTGTTTGCTGACGCTGCCGGTGATCCTCAATCTGTCGCTGGAGTATTTCCTCGGTGCCGGCCAGTACGTTCCGCCACCGACGAAGAAGGTAGTCGAAGTGGCCGCCATCATCCTGCTGCCGGTCGCGATCGGCATGCTGCTGCGCGCGAAGGCGCCGAGCTTTGCAGCACGGGCGGAGAGGCCGATCCGGCTGTTGTCGGTGCTCGTGCTCGCCCTGCTGGTGGTCGCCGCCGTCGTACAGGCATGGGACACCCTGGCGACCTACTTCGCAGCCGTCGGCCTGGCCTGCCTGCTGTTCAACCTGATCAGCATGGGCACCGGTTACGTCGCGCCGCTGGCCCTGCGCCTGCCGAAGAAGCAGGCGATCGCCATCGCCATGGAGATCGGCATCCACAACGGCACGTTGGCGATCTTCATCGCACTCAACGTGCTGGAGAAGCCGACCATCTCCGTGCCGGCCGCGGTCTACAGCTTGTTGATGTTCGTTACGGCCGGCGTGTTCGCCTGGTGGGTATCGCGCGGCACGCGTGACACCGTGGCCTAGCTGTCGCTTCCCGGTCCGCGTGCCACGTAAGCCATGCTGATGGACGCGGGCGCGGTCTCGGCGAAACCGAACTGCGCATAGAGGTGGCGGGCTTCGCCATCGGCGACCAGCATGACGTACGCCGACGGCGGAGCATTCGCGCGCAGCCATGCATCCAGCGCCGCCATGATGCGTTTGCCCAAGCCCAGCCCCTGGTGGTCGCGCTGCACAGCGATATCCACGACAACGAACACGGTGCCGCCGTCTCCCACGATCCTACCCATGCCGATCACCTCGCCCGCCTTCACCAGGCTGACGCCATACAGCGTGTTCGACAGACCGCGTTCGGCGGCTTCGTGCGACTTGGGCGACAGGCCGGTTTCGGCGCGCAGGCGACGATAGGTCGTCGCGTCCGGGAATGACGCGACGAGTTCGATAGCTTCCGTGTCACTCATGGTGTCGGCGAGGGGTCATCCGCGAGGCCGACATTGGTCGATGCCGATTCGTAGATCTCGCGGTCCAACAAACCGGTCTCCTTCGCCACCAGCACCGGCACCAGCATCTGCCCGGTCACGTTGGTCATCGTGCGCATCATGTCGAGGATGCGGTCGATCGCCACCAGCAGGCCGATGCCTTCCAGCGGCAGGTTGGCCGCGCTCAGCACCAGCGTGACCATCACCGTGGCCGTGCCCGGCACGCCGGCGGTACCGAAGCTGCCCAGTACCGACGCCAACAGGATGACGAAGTACTGGTTCATCGACAGGTCCAGCCCAAAGTACTGGGCTACGAAGATCGACGTCAGCGCCGGGTAGATCGCGCCGCAACCGTCCATCTTGATGCTCGCGCCCAGCGGCACGGCGAACGCCGCGTAATCCTTGTCCACGCCCAGGTTGTGGGTGACGCTGCGCAATGCCACGGGCATCGAGGCAAAGCTGGACGAACTGACGAAAGCCACCTGCATGCCCGGCGCCGCACCACGGAAGAACTTCCACGGGTTCAGGCCATGCGCCAGCAGCAGGCTGCCGTAGACCACGACGATGTGGATTGCGCAGGCCACGTACAGCGCACCGATGTAGCTGCCCAGCGGCAGCAGCTTTTCGAAACCGTACGTACCCACCAGCGCACCGATCAGGCCGAACGTGCCCAGTGGCGTCATCTCCAGCACGAAGCGGGTGACCTGCACCATCGTGTCGCTCGCTTCGCCAGCCAGCTTGCGCAGGCCCGCGCTGCGCTCGCCCAGCCTCACCAGGGCGAAGCCGAGCAGGCCTGCGAAGAAGATCACCTGCAGGATCTTGCCTTCGGTGAGCGCCTTGAAGGGATTGGCCGGCACGATGTCGAGCAGCACCTGCACCGGCGTCGGCACTTCGCGCACCTGGTAATCGGGCGCCATCATCAGCCCGGTCAGTCCCTTGCCCGGCTGCACCACCCAGCCCACGACCAGGCCCACGCAGACAGCCAGTGCCGCGGTCGCGGCGAACCACAAGAACGTGCGCCCGCCGAGCGCGGCCACCGACTTCTGCCCGTGCAGGCTCGACACCGCATTGATCACGGCGAAGAACACGAGTGGCACCGCGATCATCTTGATCAGGGTGACGTAGAGATCGCCCAACGGCTTGAGCCAGGTCCCTGCGGCCGGCCCCAGCAGCCAGCCCGCGAGCGCACCCAGCACGAAGCCGGCGACCACGCGCTGCCAGAACGGGATCTTCAACCAGGCCGAGACCAGCTTCATCCAGACGACTCACGTAAGCGGACAGAACACCTTAGCCGAAGCCCTTCGATGGGGCGACCTTGCGGGCGGAATGCCGGGTGTCATGAACAGGACACTGCCCGGACGGCATAATGATCCGTCTGTCCTCCCCCGGTTCATCATGCATCTGCGTTCCCTCGTCTCGCCGCTTGCCGGCATGACCCTGCTTACCGCACTGGCCGGCTGCGCCAGCACCTCGCCCGCCGCGCCGTCCGCCCTTCGCGTCGAAGTCGCGCCGGTGGCCCACCCGCAGGGCGAGACACCGCAATGGTGGTACCGCAGCGGCGCCGCGAAAGCCGCCGGCAACGGGGCGATGCAGGGCCGCGCGAAGAACGTCATCGTCTTTCTTGGCGACGGCATGAGCCTCACTACCGTGGCTGCCGCGCGCATCTTCGAAGGGCAGCGAAAGGGGGCGCCGGGCGAGGAGAACCTGCTGAGCTGGGAGCGCTTCCCGCACACCGCCTTCAGCAAGACCTACAACACCGATTCGCAGACGCCCGACTCCGCCGGCACGATGACGGCGGTCGCCACGGGCGTGAAATCCCATATGGGCGCCATCGGTGTCTCGGCCGGCCGCAAGAACGACTGCGCCGACAGCCGCGGCAAGCACCTGCTCAGTTGGTTGACGCTCGCCGACAGCGCGGGCCTGGCGACGGGCGTGGTCACCACCGCGCGACTGACCCATGCCACACCGGCCGCGACGTATGCGCATGTCCCGCACCGCGATTGGGAAAACGACAGCGACCTGCCCGAAGAAGCGATTGCCCAGGGCTGCACGGACATTGCGCAGCAGCTGCTTGCGGCCGCGCGCTTCGGCCATGGCCCGACGGTCGCGCTGGGTGGCGGCCGCGGCGAGTTCCTCCCCGTCGACGTGCGCGATCCGGAAGAAGACGACAAGGTCGGTCAGCGCCTGGACGGCCGCAACCTGGTCGCCGAATGGCAGCAGGCGCATCCGCAGGGCGCTTACGTCACCAACACGCAGCAGCTGAAAGCCGCCGCCGATGCACCGCAACTGCTGGGCCTGTTCGAGTACGACCACATGCAGTTCGAGCACGACCGCCGCAAGGACGATCAGGGTGAGCCCTCGCTCGCCGACCTCACCCGCGCCGCGATCCGCACGCTGTCACGCAATCCCGAGGGCTTCGTGCTGCTGGTGGAAGGCGCGCGCATCGACCACGCCAACCACTACGGCAATGCGTACCGCGCGCTCGACGAGACCGTCGCGATGTCCGACGCCGTGCAGGCCGCGCTCGCCGCGACCTCGCGCGACGACACGCTGATCCTGGTCACCGCCGACCACTCGCACACGCTGAACTTCGTTGGCTATCCGGTACGCGGCAATCCCATCCTCGGCAAGGTGCGCGGCCAGGGCGGCGAAGACGACACGCCCGGCGACCTCGCCCGCGACCAGACCGGCATGACCTTCACCACGCTGACCTACGCCAACGGCCCCGGCTACACCGGCGCCAGCAACCGCCAACCGGCCGGTCCGAAGACGTTCCTGCATGCGCCCAGCAGCGTGGAACCGTCAGAAGGCCGTCCCGACCTGAGCCATGTCGACACCGAGCATCCGGACTACCTGCAGGAAGCTCTCGTGCCGTTGAAGTCCGAATCGCACGGTGGCGAAGATGTGGGCATCTGGGCCATCGGCCCCGGCAGCGACGCCTTCCGCGGCACGCTGGAGCAGAACACGATCTACCACGTCATCGTCCAGGCCACGCCCAAGCTGCGCGCGCGCCTGTGCGCCGCCGGCACCTGCGACGCCAACGGCGTGCCGGTGGAGCTGCCGAAGATCGGGGATTTCGAGAAGAAGTGAACCCACGCGCCGGCAAGCCCGGCGCCGCGCTTCAGAACGGCTTGGCGAGCACAAGCCACACAATCGCGATCAACGCGAACAGCGGCAGTTCGTTGAACCACTTCAATGCCGTCGGCGAGGGCAGCGACTTGCCTTTCGCCACGCCCTTGAGCCAGCGGCCGGTGATGATGAAGTGCCCCAGCACCAGCGCGACGAGCGTCAGCTTCGCGTGCAGCCAACCGCCGCTGATGCTGAAGTAGAACCACAGCACGCCGCCCAGGATCACCGCGATACCGAACATGCTGTGGCCGAAGCCGTACAGCCGACGGCCCATCAGCAACAGGCGGGCCTGCACGTCGGGCTGTCCGGTCGTCTCGGCCAGGTTGACCAGGATGCGCGGCAGGTAGAACACCGTCGCCATCCAGGCGATGACGAAGACGAGATGGAAAGTCTTGACCCACAGGTACATGCGGCTGGCTCCGACTGGCTGCGCGAAGTGTGCGACGCATAGGATACCGCGCCGCATCGCGTAAGCTTGCCGCCTTCCGTAGCCCGGGGACGCGCATGACCAAGCTCTATGACGCCGACTACTTCAAGCGCTGGTACCGCGATGGCGACATCGGCGGCGCACCGCGGCTCGCGCGCAAGGTCGCGATGGCAGTGGCGGTAGCCGAGTACCACCTGGAACGGCCGATCCGCACGGTGCTCGACATCGGCTGCGGCGAAGGCGCGTGGCGCGCGCCGTTGCTGAAGCTGCGGCCGAAGGTGCAGTACCTGGGCTTCGACAGCAGCGAGTACGCGATCCGCCGCTTCGGGCGCACGCGCAACCTGCACTACGCGCGCTTCGAGGACTTCCAGTACCTGCGCCCGTGCGAGCCCGTCGACCTGCTGGTGTGTTCGGACGTGCTGCATTACGTGCCGACCCGCGAACTGAAGCGCGGCCTCCCCGGATTGGCGGAACTGTGCGGCGGCGTGGCGTTCCTCGAAACCTTCGCCAGGGAAGACGCGTTCGACGGCGACCACGAGGACTTCCAGCCGCGCAAGGCCGCCTGGTACCGGCAGGCCTTCAATGGCGAAGGTTTCCAGTCGATCGGTAACCACTGCTGGCTGGCTCCCCGCCTGGCGGGCGATGTCGCAGTACTGGAGGCGGCGGACTATCGGCCGATAACCTGAACAGGCCACGCGCGGCACCCTCGCCTTTGGGGTATGCTGCGCCGCAGCACCACGCACCAAAAGCGGGATTCCGGACAGCCATGACCTTGTACCAACTGCACGAACTCGGACGCGCATGGATGGCGCCGCTGGCCTACATGGCCGAAGCGAACGCGCGCATCTTCTCCGCCCCGACCAGTTGGTTGTCCAACATGCCGGGCGCCGAGCGCATCGCCGCCGGCAACGAACTGATCTACCGCATCGGCAAGGACTACGAGAAGCCCGCGTGGGATATCCATGAGGTCGACGTCGAAGGCCGCACCGTGCCGGTGGTGGAACAGGAGATCGTCAAGAAGCCGTTCTGCCGGCTGTTGCGCTTCAAGCGCTACACCGACGACGCCGAAACGATCACTACGCTGAAGGATGATCCCGTCGTCCTGGTCGTGGCACCGCTCTCCGGCCACCACGCCACCCTGCTGCGCGATACCGTGCGCACGCTGCTGCGCGACCACAAGGTCTACGTGACCGACTGGGTCGACGCGCGCATGGTGCCGTCGTCGGAAGGCGCTTTCAGCCTCGACGACTACGTGGCCTACGTGGAGGACTTCATCCGCCACATCGGCGCCGACAAGCTGCACGTGATCAGCGTCTGCCAGCCGACCGTGCCGGTGCTGGCCGCGGTCTCGCTGATGGCCGCGCGCGGCGAAGCCACGCCGCGTTCGCTGGTGATGATGGGCGGCCCGATCGATGCGCGCCGCAGCCCCACCGAAGTGAACAGCCTGGCCACGCGCAATCCGCTGTCGTGGTTCGAGAACAACGTAATCAACACGGTGCCGATGCCTTACCCGGGCGAAGGCCGTCGCGTGTATCCCGGCTTCCTGCAGCATGCGGGCTTCATCGCGATGAACCCCAGCCGCCACTTCATGTCGCACTGGGACTTCTATGCAGACCTGGTGAAGGGCGATCTGCAGGACGCCGAATCGCACCGCAAGTTCTACGACGAATACAACGCCGTGCTCGACATGCCGGCGGAGTATTACCTGGACACGATCCGCACCGTGTTCCAGGAGTTCCTGCTGCCGCGTGGCAAGTGGAAGGTCAATGGCGAACTGGTGAAGCCGTCGGCCATCAAGAAGACCGCGCTGATGAGCATCGAGGGCGAGCTGGACGACATCTCCGGCCAGGGCCAGACCGCTGCGGCGCACGATCTGTGCACGGGCATTGCGAAGGCCCACCACAAGCACCTGACCGTGGAGGGCGCGGGCCACTACGGCATCTTCAGCGGCCGCCGCTGGCGCGACAACGTCTATCCGCAGGTGCGCGACTTCATCGCCCGGTACGCGGGCTGACGTCACAACGTAGAGCCGAGCTCGCTCGGCTCCGCGCGGTGACGGGAAACACCGAAGCAAGCTTCGCTCGACGCACGAAAAAAGCCGCCCGATGGGCGGCTTTTTTGGCGTGATACTCGGGGCGATCTCACACCACAGGCGAGCGCACCAGCAAATGCTTGGCCAGCCAGCCGTGGAAAATACCCACGAAGCGCGCGAGGTGCAGCGTCGCGAACAGCAGGACGAAGCCGATGAGGGACAACAGCGGCAGCAGCCAGGGCGCATCGTCGACGACGCTCCAGTTACCGAAGCTCAGCACGTAGTCGAAGGGCAGGAAGTACGCCACCGGCGCGGCGATCAGTCCCAGCGACAGCGCCAGCAGGGTGATGGCGACCGAGAAGTACAGCACGCCCAGCGGATGCATCAGCAGCAGGTACAGCATGGCGGTCCACGTGCGGCCGTCGGTGAAAAGCTCCTTCAAGCGCGTCGTCCACGGCTTGTCGCGCTGCGTGTAGAGCGGACGGCGTGGCATGCGTTCACCAAGCAGCACCTCCACTACACGTCCCTCGACCAGCGAGAGCAGCCGCACCGACATCAGGAACAGCAGCAACAGCGGGATGCCGATGATCAGGATCAATAGACCCAGCGACAGGCTGGCGCCGGTGACGACCCAGGTGAAGTAGAACGTACCGGTCGCCAGCGACAGCAGCATGTAGAACAACGCGCCATAGGTCCGCGGATCGGCGGCGACGCCGAAGAACCGGCCGAGCGTCGACGTGCGCTTCGGCGGGACGGGTGGGCGCAGCGCCTTGGCGACGGTGACCTCGGTTTCGCGATAGATCCCGGCGACCTCCTCCGGTGCGCCGTAGCTGCCCGCGACCGACGCGATCACCTCGGCTTCCGATTTGCCGGGGTTTTCGGCCAGTTCCGAGCGCAGGTATTCCTCGGCGTCGTACACGGCATCCTGGATCATCGCCTTGTCGGCGCCGGCCAGGGCCGCACGCAACTGATCAAGGTACTCGGGGATGGTGGTGGGCAGGCGGCTGCCCGAAGCGGTGGTGGTGGTGTTCATGCAGGAATCCCCTCAAGCACGGAATCGACGGAATCGCGGGTGGCCCGCCAGGCGGCGGCCCAGGACTGCAGGGTCTGCCGCCCTGCCTCGGTGATGCGGTAGTAGCGCCGCGGCGGGCCGGCGACAGAAGGCTCGACGAAACTGTCCAGCATGCCGCCGCCCTCCAGGTTGCGCAGCACCGGATACAGCGCGCTCTGCTTGCCGCTGAGCACCCCGTCGCCCACGCGCTCCAGCTGTTTGGCGATCAGGTAGCCGTACAGCGGCTCGCCGGCCCGGGCCAGCACCGCCAGCAGCGCCAGCGATACGGTGCCGGCGCTGAGCTCTTTCTGGAACTTCTTCAGATGGATATCGGGCTCGTTCATCGCTCCCCCTTTGCGGACCGGCCGCTAGGTTGGAGAGGATGCTATTGCGAACTTTGATATAGCGAATGTGCCAGTAGTCACTGGGACCGGCGGCCTCCCTACAATCGGTCCACCTTCCGCCCCGGATCCGCCATGCGCCTGCCCCTCCTGCTGCTCGCCTGCCTGTTCGCCCTGTCCACCGCGCATGCGGCCGAGCCGCCGAAGTACCTCAGCGCCAAGGAGATCCTGGACGCCTCGCCGGACGCCGACTGGCGCACACTGGATCCGGCGAACACGCTCTATATGGACGTGCCAGGTGGACGTGTCGTGATCGAGCTGGCGCCGCCCTTTGCGCCCGAGCACGTGGCCAACATCCGCACGCTGGCGCGCGAGGGCTTCTGGAACGGACTGGGCATTTACCGCTCTCAAGACAACTTCGTGGTGCAGTTCGGCGATGCCGATGCCGAAGACGCGGCGAAGGCGAAATCACTCGGCACGGCGAAGACGAAACTGCCGGCGGAGTTCGCACGCGCGTCCAAGAGTGTTTCTTTCACCCGACTGCCGGACGCGGACGGCTGGGCGCCCGAAGTCGGCTTTGTCGATGGCTTCCCGGCGGGACGCGACCCCAAGACGAGCGAGGTCTGGCTGGCGCATTGCTACGGCGCGCTGGGCGCCGGCCGGGGCGGTCCGCCTGACAGCAGCAATGGCAGCGAACTCTACGTGGTCACCGGCCAGTCGCCGCGGCAACTCGACCGCAACATCACCCTGGTCGGCCGCGTGGTGAAAGGGATGGAATTGCTCAGCGCGATTCCCCGCGGCCCGGAGCCGATGGGCTTCTACGAGAACGCGGGCGAACGCACGCCCATCGCGGCGATCCGCCTCGCCAGCGACGTGCCGGAAAACGAACGCACGCCGCTGCAGGTTCTGCGCACGGACTCGAAGACCTTCGCCGCGGCCACCGAAGCGCGCCGCAATCGCCGCGATGGCTGGTACGTGCGCCCTGCCGGCCATATCGACCTGTGCAACGTGCCGCTGCCGGTGCGCACGCCGCCGACCCGCTGAGTCTTCCCGAGCGCTGCCCCGACCGGTGGCGCTTGACAGCGGCGCCCTTCACTTAGATATTTAGCAAATACGTTAATTATCTAAGTGCATATGACGGTCGACCGCATCTTCGACGCCCTCGCCTCCCGCCCGCGTCGCGAAATCCTCGCCTACCTGTCCGCACAGGAACTCACCGCCGGCGAGATCGCCGCACGCTTCGACATGAGCGCGCCGGCCATCTCGCGGCACCTGTCCGTGCTCGAGGCCGCCGGCCTGGTCAGCAGCGACAAGCGCGGCCAGTTCGTCTTCTACCGGCTGGCGCCCGACAACCTGGTCAACACGCTCACCGGCTTCGCGTTCGAAGTCTGCCCCACCGCCGGCCCGCTGAAGCGCGAAGCCAAGGCGCGCGCGCGCAAGACCGCCACGCCCAAACCCCGCTGAATCCTCGAGGAGCCTCCATGCACCGCCATGCCGACGTCGTCCCGGGTTTCCCGACCGCCCGCATCCGTTCGTATTCGGGCGGCTTGCCGGTGGAGGTGGTGCTGCTGGCGCAGCTGGGGCCGGGCGCCGGCGATCGACTGCACGCGGACGCCGGCGCGCTGCAGCGCGCGCATCCCGGCTTCGTGGATGCGCTCGACGAACCCTCGGCGCGCATCGCGGCGCCGGATTTCGAGGCGGGCGAACGCAGCGCGCTGTACACCTTTACCGTCGGCGCCAACGGCCACCCCTTCCATCGCCACGCCGGGCACCGCACGTTCACCGCGGTCACTGGCAGCGGCGGCGCGCGCTTGCGTTTCTCGACCGCATCCGACGAACAGCTCGCGCGCGACCCCGCGCATTTCGCCGCCGCCCTCCACCATGTCGACCTGCCGGCCGATGCGCTTTTCAGCGTGCGCTTCGGCGGCGGCACTTGGCACCAGTTCGCACCGTTGCAGGCGGCTAGCACGCATCCGGTACTGTTCGCACTGTCTTGCCACACGGACGAACTCGGTGGCCTGCCGCACGGCGCCTTGCAGGACCAAGTGCTCGCCGGCGAGGCGAACATCGCGACGCTGACCGAAACGCTGCCTCCTTCCGTGCAGGCGTGGCTGGCCGCGCATCCCGCGCATGTGGCGCGCATCCCGACCGTTCGACTTGCCCTACATGCGCCGCCCGGCAGCTGGCAGCAGCATCTCTGTGCCGGCCTGCGCGCACCTGCCGGTCGCGTCCGCACGCGGTTGGCGGGCTGGTGCGGCGAGATCGGCTTCGTCGAAGGCCGCGCATCAGCCGTGAAGTCGCTGCCCTCGCCGCCGGACGGATCGCTGCTGTTGGACGAACTAGCGGGCTTCCACCACCAAGACACCTTCAGCCTGCATCTGCAGGGGAGGGCGAACGCGACGGCATCGGCCCTGCTGGCCGACGTGCTGGAAGGTTTCCTCCAGTACCGCCCGACCGGCGTTACCCAGCTGATGCGATTGAGGAATGTGTTGGTACGGCCGTTGCGCCTGCGTACCTCGCCATTGGGATGCCCGGTGTCCTCGCTGCTGTCGTCGGGCGATGGGCCGCTGTTCGCCGGGCGCTATCCCGTGCTGGCGCAGCGGATCGATGCGGATGGGCGGCGCGCACAGGTGATCCTCGGCGCGGACGATCGCCATCTGGCGTTCCGCTCCTGCGTGGGCGTGCAGATCACCGACGCCGGTGTGGACATCAGCCTGGGCACACGCGTGCAGTGCGCCAATGTCTTCGGGCGCGCGTACATGGCCGCCATCAGCGGTGTGCACCACGCCTACATCGCGCCGGCGATGCTGCGCATGGCGGTGGAAGGCGCGGCGCAGCGGCACGCGCCCCTGACGCTCGCGCAGGGCTTGTTCGCCTGACGCCGCTCAGGCGGCGCGCTGGCTGGCCGCCACGCTGCCCAGGATCAGTGCGCCGGCGGCGAGCATCGCCAGTGTGACCGGTTCGCCCAGGAACGCCCACGCAAAGCCCGCGCCGAACAGCGGCACTAGGTAGGTCACCGTCGATGCGCGCGCCGGACCGATGCGTTGGATCAGCCGGTAATACAACAGGAAGGCATAGCCGGTGCAGACCACGCCGATGGCGATGGCCGCGCCCCATGCGCTGTTGGAAATCGCCCCGGTCGGCCAGTGCGTCACCGCGAACGGCAGCACCAGCAGTGCCGCGCAACCCAGCGTCGCCGCCGCGGCGGCGGCCGGCGGAATGCCCGCAAGATGCTTGCGCACGAGATTGACGCCTACGCCATACAGCAACGCCGCCGTGGAGCCAGCCACCACCGCACCGCCCACGCTCAGGCCACCGGCCTTGCTGGTGGCCAGAACCACCACGCCCACGAAGCCGACCAACAACGCGAGCGACCGGCGCGTACCGATCTTTTGCCCGAAGAACAGGAAGCCCACCAGCGCCGTGAACAACACGGTCATCGCATTGCAGATCGCGCCGATCGCCGCGGGCGAACGCTGTGCCGCCCACGCGAACAGCAGGAACGGGATCGCCGAATTGATCGCGCCGATAATGGCCAGCCGCGGCCACATGCCGGCACGGAAATGCGCGCGCTCGCGCCACAGGAAGGGCAGCAGCACCAGCGCGCCCAGCGCGAGCCGCACCTCGACCAACGCGAACGGGCCGAACGGATTCGCCGCGATGCGCATGAAGAGGAACGAGCTGCCCCAGATCGCGCCCAGCGCCAGCAGTTCCAGCGGCGTGCGCCAGTCGCGCCCCACCACCTCGGGGGAGGCGCCCACGGTCGTCGTTGCCTGTGCCATCGCCGCACCCTTGTTCGTGTCTGCCGTCATTCTGGCGGATTCGGCAGACCCGACAAGCGCGTACCATACGGGCAAGCGACAAATCTGGTTTGTGCCTGGAGCCGTCATGAGCCTGCGCCCCGCCCTGCTGCCCGCCCTGGGCGTATTCGCCGCCGCCGCGCGCCACCAGAACTTCGCGCACGCCGCCGACGAGCTGCACCTCACGGCCAGCGCCGTCAGCCATCATGTGCGCAAGCTGGAGGGGATGCTGGGCGTGGTCCTGTTCCAGCGGCATGCGCGCGGCGTGAAGCTGACGATGGAAGGCCGGCAACTGGCGGATGCGGCCAATGCAGCGCTGGGCGACATCGATGCGGTCGCCTCCCATCTGCAACTGTCCGGCAAGACGACCACGCTGCGCATCACCACGCTGCACTCGCTGGCCTATTGCTGGCTGCTGCCGCGGCTGCCCCGTTTCTGCGCGCGGCATCCGCACATCCGCCTGCACGTCGACACCGGCATCGCGCTGACCCGGTTCGACGACGAAGGGCCCGAGCTCGGCATCCGCCACGGCCCCGGGCATTGGACGGGCCTGACCGCGCACCACCTGATGGACGACGAACTGTTCCCGGTCGCCTCGCCGGCCCTGCCGGGCATCGAAGCGATCCAGGAGCCGCGCCAGATCGCCCAGTTGCCGCTGGTGACTGACCTGGCACTGCAGGGCTGGCGCGACTGGTTCCGCGCCGCCGGGGTGCGAGGGCTGCGGCTGCCGCCGATGCACAGCTTCAACGACAGCACCGACGCGATGCGCGCCGCCGTGTATGGCGTAGGCGCCGCACTGGCGCGCCGGCATGTCGCCCAGCCCTATCTGCAGCGTTACGAACTCGTGCGCCTGCCCGGCCCCGCGTTAAAAGCTCGCTTTGCGTATTACGCCGTGCATCCGGCACACAAGCCGCCGAGCGCCGCGGCGCAGGCCTTCATCGACTGGCTGAAGGAAGAGGCTCGCGACGAGCGCACGCCGCTGCCTCCGATGCCGGACGACTTCCTGGGCCGCGCCCATCGCTAGAGGCTGGCGCCGTCGAACGGGCTCACGTTGAGCGAGGCGAGATCCACGCCCGGCAGGCAGCGCACATTGACGGCCGCCATCATGGCGCCTGTCTTCGGGTGTGCGGCTTCGCCGTACGGCGCGATGCCGCAGGTGGCGCAAAAGTGGTGCTGGATGTGGTGCTTGTTGAAGGTGTAGGTGGACAGGGCCGCTTCCGGCGTCTTCAACACCAAGGCGTCGCGCGGCGTGAACCACAGCAGGCCCCCGCGCCGGCGGCACAGCGAGCAATTGCAGTCGATCACTTCGTTGACCTCGCCTTCGACCTCGAACGCGATGCGCCCGCAGTGGCAGCTTCCTTCGTGCTTCATGACAGCGTTCTCCGTGGTCCGGGGGGCCAGCGTATATCGAATGGCACGGGCGCAGGCATGACCTTCGGCCTATGCTCTGCGTTCCGATCACCGCCGCACTGCAACAGGACTCCCATGCGCAAGACCCTGCTCGCCGCCGCCCTCCTGGCCTCGCTGGCCGCCTGCCAGAAGAGCGAAGCCCCCACCGCCGCCCCGGGCGCCGACACCGCGTCCGCGACGGCCGATACCGCCAAGGCCGATGCCGCCTTCGCCGACCTGTCCAAGCGCGCGCTCGAGGGCTGGCTGCAGCTTTCGCCCGTCAGCGCCACCCAGATCGGTGAACACAAGTACGACGGCGAGCTCGACGACCTGAGCGCGGCCGGCCGGCAGAAGGGCCTGGACTTCAGCAAGAAGATCCTGGCCGAACTGGATGCCACCGACGTCGCCGCGCTGTCGCGCGAGAACCAGGTCGATGCGGCCATCCTGCGCAACCAGCTGCAGTACGACATCTGGACGGCGGAAACACTGCAGAGCTGGGCATGGGATCCGCAGGTCTACAACAACGTCGCCGGCGGCGCGATCTACGGACTGATGGCACGCGAGTTCGCGCCGCTGCCCGAGCGCCTGAAGTCCGCCACCGCACGCATGCAGAAGATTCCCGCGCTGCTGGCGCAGGCGCGCGAGAATCTCGATCCGGCGCGCGTACCCAAGGTGCATGCCGAGACCGTCGCCAAGCAGAACGCCGGGATCCTCAGCATCGTCGACACCTTCATCACACCGAACCTCAAGGACCTGCCGGAGGCCGATCGCGCGCAGGCGCAGCTCGCCATCGACGGCCTGAAGGCCGCCGTGGCCGAACACCAGGCGTGGCTGGACAGGACGCTGGTGCCGAACGCCAAGGGCGACTTCCGCATCGGCCAGGCGCTGTACGACCAGAAGCTGCAGTTCGCCCTGCTCTCCTCGCTGTCGCGCGCCGACATCAAGCAGCGCGCCGAAGGCGAGCTCAAGCGCGTGCGCGAGGAGATGTACGGCATCGCCCGCACCGTGCTGAAGGACAAGCCCGGCGCGCCGGCCCTGCCCGAGACGCCCACCGCCGACGAGCAACAGAAGGCGATCGAGGCCGCGCTTGAGCTGGCCTATGCGGAGCGCCCGGCGCGCGACAAGGTGGTGCCGGACGCCGAAGCGGCGCTGGCGCAGGCCACCGAGTTCGTCCGCAAGCACGACCTGGTCACGCTGCCGGACGCGCCGGTGGAAATCATCGAGATGCCGGAGTTCCAGCGCGGCGTGGCGGTGGCGTACTGCGATTCGCCCGGCCCGCTCGACAAGAACCTGAAGACCTTCTACGCCGTCTCGCCGATCCCGGAGGAATGGGACCAGAAGCAGGTCGACTCGTTCCTGCGCGAATACAACAGCCGGATGATCCACCTGCTGAGCATCCACGAGGGCACGCCGGGCCACTACCTGGAAGGCTGGCACTCGGCCAAGTTCCCGTCCACGCTGCGCGCCGTGCTGCGCTCGGGCATGTTCGCCGAAGGCTGGGCGGTCTACACCGAGAAGATGATGGCCGACGCCGGCTACCTCGACAACGATCCGCTGTTCCGCCTGGTGCAGATGAAGTTCTACCTGCGCACGATCGCCAACGCCATCCTCGACCAGGGCGTGCAGGTGGATGGCTGGACGCGCGAACAGGCGATGGACCTGATGGTGCGCCAGACCTTCCAGCAGGAGCGCGAAGCCGCCGGCAAGTGGACGCGCGCGCAGCTGACGTCCGCGCAACTGCCCACGTACTTCGTCGGCGTGCAGGAGCACTTCGACATGCGCAAGGCGGCGGAAGCCAAGCAGGGCGCGCAGTTCAACCTGAAGGCCTACCACGACCAGGTGCTGTCGTACGGCGCACCGCCGGTGCGCTTCGTCCGCCAGCTGATGCTGGACGAGCCGATCAAGTGACGTCCCGGCGCGCGCACAGCGCGCCTTTGCCGGGACGTCATCCCCGCGAACGCGGGGATCCAGCGACTTCCCGGCACCGTGTAGAGCGGAGCTTGCTCCGCTCATTCTCCCGCAGCACGGCGTAGAGCGGAGCTTGCTCCGCTCCTTCGCGGAAAAAGCAGCCGAGCAAGCTCGGCGCTACGCCAGGCGCGACGTCGCCACGATCACACCGTTGGCATCGGCGTAGATCCAGTCGCCCGGCGCGATCGACACGCCAGCGAACGCCACGGGCACGTCCACCTCGCCCAGGCCGAGCTTCTCGGTCTTCATCGGATGCGAAGCCAGCGCCTGCACGCCGAGCGGCAAGGCGGCGAGCGCATCGACGTCGCGCACGCAGCCGAAGATGAGGAAGCCGGACCAGCCGTGCGCCACCGCGTTCGCCGCGATCTGGTCGCCCAACAGCGCGCGGCGCAGCGACCCGCCGCCATCGACCACGATGACCCGACCTTCGCCCGGCGAGGCCGCCAGTTCGCGCACGCGCGAGTTGTCCTCGAAGCACTTCACCGTCACCGCCGATCCGGCGAAGGCAACGCGTCCGCCATAGCCGCGGAACACCGGCTCGGCGACCCGCACGTCTGGGAAGTGGTCGCAGAGGTCGGGCGTGGTCCAAGACATGCGGCATCTCCGAGGGCGCGGGTTGACCGCATGGTAACGCGGGCACGACGCACACCGGGCTATGCTTCGCGCATGAACGACCTCTTCGCTTCCCCGCCCCCTGTCTCCACCGACGGCATCCGTGTCGGCATCGGCGGCTGGACCTTCGCGCCCTGGCGCAAGAACTTCTATCCCGATGGCCTGGTGCAACGGCGCGAGCTGGAATACGCCAGCCGCCAGCTGACCGCCATCGAGATCAACGGCACCTACTACAGTGCGCAGAAGCCGGCGACCTATGCCAGCTGGCGCGACCAGACGCCGAACGGCTTCGTATTCTCGGCCAAGGCGCCCAAGCGGATCATGCAGTCGCGTTCGCTGGCATCGACGCGTGCGCAGGTCGAGGACTTCGTCGGCGGCATCGCCGAACTCGGCGCGAAGCTGGGGCCGCTGGTGTGGCAGTTCGAAGCGGGCCGCCGCGTCGACCGCGAGGAACTGGACGCCTTCCTGGCACTGCTCCCGCGGGAGATCGACGGACGACCGCTGCGGCATGCACTCGAAATCCGCGATCCGGCAGCCGTCGACGCCGACCTGATCGACCTCGCGCGTCGCCACCAGGTCGCCACGGTCTTCACCGATTCCACCGACTATCCTTCCTTCGCCGACCTCACCGCGGACTTCGTCTATGCGCGCCTGATGCGCTCGCAGCCGATCGACACCGGCTACCCGCCAAAGGAACTCGCGCTGTGGGCCGAACGTGCACGCGCATGGTCGCGTGGCGAAGACATCGCCGAGCTGCCGCACGTGGGCGAACCCGGGCCGACGCTGCCGCGACGCGATGTGTTCGTCTACTTCATCAGCAGCGCGAAGGAACGCAATCCGGCCGCGGCGATGGCGCTGATCCGGAAGCTCGCGGCGTAGTGCGTCAGTAGCGCAGGGGCCGCTTCACGATGATCCACGTGGCCACGCCGATGCCGACCATGCAGGTGAACGCCACGTAGTGCGCCGGCGCCAACGGCCCCCAGGCGGCGGACAACCATGCGATCAGCGGTGGCGTCAGTCCGCCGAACACCGCATAGGCTACGTTGTACGAGAACGACAGGCCGGAGAAGCGCACCTCCGGCGGAAACGCCGCGACCATCAGCGCCGGCGTCACCCCGACCACGCCGCAGCAGAAGCCGGCCAGCGTATACCAGGCGACGAACTGCGCCTCATGGCCCGACAGCAACGCGCCGTAGAGCGCATACGCGGCCACGCCCAATCCCAGCGAGCCGGACAACAGCGCACGCCCCACCCCGATTCTGTCCACCGCCCACCCGGCGGCCAGGCAGCCGAACACCAGTGCCAGCGTCGCCAGGCTGTTGCCACGGAAGGCGACCGCCGGAGCGATACCGAAGCTGGTCTGCACCAGGGTTGGCGTCAGCAGCACGACCACCACGATCGCCGCGGTCAGCTGCCAGGAGGCGAGGAACGACAGCAGCACCGCCGGCCGATGCTCCGCCAGCACCTGCTTCACCGGCACCTGCCGCGCCAGCTGGCGGCGTTCGCGCATTTCGACGAACACCGGCGTCTCCTCCAACCAGCGCCGCAGCCACACGGCGACGAACCCGAACACGCCGCCGAGCAGGAACGGCATACGCCACACCCACGCCTGCACTTCGGCAGCGCTGTAGCGCGCATTGATCCACGCCGCCAGCAGCGAGCCGATCAGGATGCCGGCGGTCAGGCCTGCCGTCAGCGTGGCGCAGGCAATGCCTACGCGGTTGCGGGGCACGTGCTCGGCGACGAAGACCCACGCGCCCGGCACTTCGCCGCCAACGGCGATGCCTTGCACGATCCGCATCGCCAGCAGCAGCAACGGCGCCAGCACGCCGACCTGCGCGTGCGTGGGTAACAGGCCGATCAGCAGCGTGGGCACCGACATCATGAAGACACTGAGCGTGAACATCCGCTTGCGTCCCAGCCGGTCGCCGAAGTGCGCCATCACGATGCCCCCCAGCGGGCGCGCCACGTAACCCGCGGCGAAGATGCCGTAAACCTGCAGCTGCGCCAACCACGGCGCCGTGCCGGGCGGGAAGAACAAGGCGCCCAGCACCTTGGCGAAGAAGACGAACACGACGAAGTCGTAGAACTCCAGCGCACCGCCCAGCGCCGACAGACCGAGCGTCTTCGCGTCGCGCCGGTCGAAAGGGCGCGGTATCGGAGGCGATGCGGTGGTGGCGGTCATGCGGAGGTCCTGGATGTCAGCACGGGCGTTGCGCGCGAACATTGCATGCCAACCGACATGCGTCTAGCACCCTCGCCTCCCTGTAGGAGCGACGTCAGTCGCGACCGTCCCCCCAACGCGTCCGTAGACATCGGCGAACCGACGGACCGCGGACGATGCAGCTTCATCTGATCGGACAACGTGCGGTCGCGACTGACGTCGCTCCTACAGGGAGGATGCAAGGCGACGGCCGAGCACGCGATCCACACCCACGATGAGCACCCCCAGCGCCACGAACACCACCATGACCCCCACCGCATTGATCGCCACCTTCGCCCAACCCAGCTGGCCGACATCGATGAAGGGATACGGGTATTCGCCCAGCCAAGCGCCGCGCACGAATACCCAGACCACATAAGCCAGCGGAAACAACAGCCATACCGCTACGTCGCGCCAGCGCAAGGTCCCGTGCGGCACGCAGGCCAGCCACCACGCCCAATACGCCAGCGGCACGGCATAGTGCAGGCCGGTATCGGCCCACCACTGCGCGCCCTGCGGCTGCCACAGGTGACGCAGGATGAAGAAGTAGATGCTCCCGGTGACACCGATGTAGAGCGCGACCGCGCCCCGCACGCGCGCCTGCGCGAAAAAGCCGACCCGCCCCGTGGCGGCGGTGAAGGCCGCCAGCGCCACCGCAATGTTGCTGAGGATCGTGAAGTAGGTAAGGAAGCGCACCGTGCCCAGCGCGATTCCTATGTTGTCGCGGGTCAGCTGCACGAGCAGTACGTACTGAAGGACTAACGCCGCCAGCGCCAGGCTGCCGACCAGGCCAGCGCACACGCGGGACACCAGGGACAACGGAGCGGGCGGCATCGGCGGTGTTCCCGTTCACGGCGATCGGCGAAGCTTGCCACGGCCAACCCGGATCGGCGAGTGGTCCCGTCGCCAGCGTCCCGTGGCTTCGGCGACAATGCGCCCATGCCGATGACACCGACCGCCAAGGCCCAGCTGCAGATCCACCTGTGCGTACTCCTGTGGGGCTTCACTCCCATCCTGGGCAAGCTGATCAGCCTGTCGGCGCTGCCTCTGGTGTGGTGGCGCATGCTGATCGTG
Source organism: Pseudoxanthomonas sp. G3 (assembly GCF_057654715.1). NCBI lineage: Bacteria > Pseudomonadati > Pseudomonadota > Gammaproteobacteria > Lysobacterales > Lysobacteraceae > Pseudoxanthomonas > Pseudoxanthomonas sp. G3. Next base: position 1,301,627 of record NZ_CM172805.1, on the reverse strand, counting down.
GTCGCGGCGCTGGCGCTGCTGCCGCGCGTCTGGCGCGGCCTGCGCGCGATGCCGTTGAGGCTGGTGCTGGCCTACTGCGGCATCGGCCTGATCGTCGCCCTGCACTGGCTGACGTTCTACGGCGCCATCAAGTTGTCCAACGCGTCGGTGGCGGTGACCTGCATCGCGCTGGCGCCCGCCTTCACCTCGGTGATCGAGCCCTGGCTCACCCGGCGCCCGTTCTCGTGGCGCGAACTGTTGTTCGGCATCGCGGTGCTGCCCGGCGTCGCGCTGGTGGTCGGCGGCATTCCCGACGGCATGCGCCTGGGCGTGCTGGTGGGCGCGCTGTCGGCGCTGCTGGTCGCGGTGTTCGGCCCGCTCAACAAACGCCTGATCGATCACGGCGAACCGCTGACCATCACCGGGCTGGAACTGGGCGCGGGCACCCTGCTGCTGACCGCGCTCGCACCGCTGATGCCGATGCTGTTCCCCGCCTTCGCCGGCGACCTGTTCGTGCTGCCCGGTTGGAAGGACGGCGCACTGCTGGTGATCCTGTCGCTGGCCTGCACGCTGCTGCCGTTCGCGCTGTCGCTGGTCGCGCTTAAGCACCTGAGCGCGTATGGCGTGCAGCTGGTCACCAACCTGGAGCCGGTCTACGCCATCGTGCTGGCGATCGTGCTGCTGGGCGAACAGCGCGAACTGACCCCGCTGTTCTACCTCGGCGTCGGCATCATCCTGGCCGCGGTGTTCCTGCACCCGCTGAGCCAGCGCAAGAAGCACATCGAGCACCCGGAGGTGCTGGGCACCTCCGAGGCGAAAGGCATCGTCGACTGACGCGTTTCAGCGGGCGACGACGACCGGTACCGGGCTGGTCGCGATGACCTTCAGCGCCACCGAGCCGATCAGCAGTTGCTTCAACGCGCCGCGGCCGTGCGTGCCCATCACTACCAGGTCCGCCTTGGCGGCCTTGGCCTGCTTGACGATGCTCTCGGCAGGCTCGCCGACGAGCACTTTTTCGATGAAAGGAATCTGCGCGCGCTTCAGCGCGGTGCGCGCCTTTTTCAGCGCATAGGTACCGTTCTCGGCGTGGTAGCGCTCCACGCCGTCGCTGCCCAGCTCCAGGGCGACCGACCGCAGCAGCGGCGGGTCGACGTACAGCAGGGTCACGGTCGGCGTGTCCGCCAGCGACTTGCTCAGCTCCACCAGATGGCGGACGGCCGCCAGGCCGATCTCGCTTCCGTCCACAGCCAACAGGATCTTCATCGTCGTGCTCCGTTGGGGGCGGCCGCACGCTGCGCCGCCGACGGAGGCAGGATGCGTCAGTCCGCCGCAGACCGCATTGATCCGGATCAACTCAAGCGGCGGCGACCACCACGCGATCGCGGCCATTGCGCTTGGCCTCGTACAAGGCCTGGTCGGCGCGGCGGAACATGGTTTCGGCGGTGTCGTCGCGCAGCCGTGCCGCCACGCCGATGCTGACGGAAATCGGCAGGCCCATCGGCAGCAGGCCCACGCTCTGGCGCATGAATTCGCACTGCAGGCGGGCTTCTTCCAGGGTGGCGCCCGGCATCAGGATGACGAACTCCTCGCCGCCGTGGCGCGCCGCCAGGCCCCGGCCGGCGGCCTGCGCTTTCAGCATGTCGGCCAGCGCCACCAGTACGCGGTCGCCTTCGTCATGGCCATGGATGTCGTTGACCGTCTTGAAGTGGTCCACGTCGAGCACCGCGACGGCGAGCGGATCGCCGCTCTGCGCGGCCTTCTGCATGGCGCCGTCCAGCGCAGCGGTGAAGGCGCGCCGGTTCGGCAATCCGGTCAGCGGATCGGTGCGCGTCTGTTCGGAAAGATCGGCGTTCTGCTGCTCCAGCTGGTCCTGGTAGCGCTGCATCTGCTGCTCGTACCAGTCGCGCTCCTGAAGCTGGTGTCTCAACTGCTTGCTCACGCGGCGCAGCTCCAGCAACTGCACGATCTGCCGCGACAGCGCATCCAGCGCCTCCAGCTGGAACGGCGCCAGCTCGTGCGGCTGGTCGTCCACCACGCACAGCGCACCCAGCGCGAACCCGTCCTGAGTCACCAGCGGCGCACCGGCGTAGAAACGGATGCCGTTCGCCGCGGTCACCAGCGGGTTGTCGGCAAAGCGCTCGTCGCGGGTCGCATCGGACACCACGGTCGCGGCATTGGGGTCCAGCACCGTGTGCGCGCAGAACGAGGTGTCCAGCGAGGGGTCGGGGCTCTCCATCCCGACCTGCGCCTTGAACCACTGGCGGTCACGGTCGATCAGCGTCACCGCCGCCATCGGCACGCCGCAGATGCCGGCGGCGATACGGACCAGGTCGTCGAAAGCCCGTTCGGGCTCGCTATCGAGGATGTCGAAGCTGCGCAGGGCAGCGAGGCGTTGTTCTTCGTTGTCGGGCTTGGGCGGACGACTCATGCCGGCGCGGTGAGTGCAGGGACCGGCGGAGTATGCCTGCAGTCCGCAACGGCGGAAGTCCTCCCCACAGGGGCTGACGTCACGCTATGACGTCACCAGCTTTCCTGCTGGGGCAGCAGGCCGCGCAGTTCCTGGTCGGTCAGGTTGCGCCAACGGCCGGGCTTGAGGTCGCCCAGCTTGACGTTGTCGATGCGTACGCGCCGCAGCTGGGTGACGCGGTAATCGAAGGCCGCGGCCATCAGGCGGATCTGCCGGTTCAGGCCTTGGGTCAGGGTGATGCGGAAACCGAACTTGGCGATCCGGCTGGTCCTGCACGGCAGCGTCATCTGCCCATGCACGCGCACGCCGCGCGCCATGCCGCGCAGGAACTCGTCGGTGACCGGCTTGTTCACCGCCACCAGGTATTCCTTCTCGTGGCGGTTCTCCGCACGCAGCACCTGGTTGACGATGTCGCCGTTGCTGGTCAGCAGGATCAGGCCTTCCGAATCCTTGTCGAGCCGGCCGATCGGGAAAATGCGCTGCTCGTGGCCGATGAAGTCGACGATGTTGTCCTTCACCGAGGATTCCGTGGTGCAGGTGATGCCGACCGGCTTGTTCAGCATGATGTAGACGTGCCGGCGCTTGCCGGCTTTCGCCGCGCGCATCTTCAACGGCTGGCCATCGACGAGGACCTCGTCGCCCTCGCCCACCACCGCGCCGGTACCGGCGGCGATGCCGTTGACGGTGATGCGCCGCTCGGCCAGCAGGCGGTCGGCTTCGCGGCGGGAGCAGAAGCCGGTTTCGGCGATGTATTTGTTGAGGCGGACAGTCATGCCGCCATTATCCGGGATCGGCCGTCCCGCGTCGCCGCCCGCGTCAGGCCGGTTCGGCCACGGCCGGACGCGGCGCGTCCGCGCCCAGCTCCGCCAGCGGGCACGGCACGTGCACCGCAAAGCCCTGCACGTAGCCGATGCCGAGTTCGCGGAGCTGCGCCATCACGCCCTCGCACTCCACCCACTCGGCGATCGTGACCTTGCCCAGCGCCTGCCCCATCTGGCTCATCGACCGCACCAGGGCCAGGTCGGATTCGCCTTTGGCCAGGTCGCGGATGAAGGCACCGTCGATCTTCAGAATGTCCACCGCCAACCGCTTGAGGTAGCCGAACGAGGACAGCCCGCTGCCGAAATCGTCCAGCGCGATGCGGCAGCCACGTGCGCGCATCGTGCCGATGAAGCGGCACGCATCGTCCAGGTTGGCGATCACCGCAGTTTCGGTGATCTCGAAGCACAGCCGCTGCGCCACCCCCGGATGCCGGTCGAGCAGCAGATTGACGTGGTCGAGGAACGCGGGATCGGCGATCGATTGCGCGGACACGTTGACATGGCACAGATCGAGGCGGAGCAGGTCGGCGGGGTGCCGTGCGAAGTACTTGCACAGGCCATCCATCACCGCGCGGTCGACCGACATGCCCTGCCCGTAGCGTTCCATGGCCGGCAGGAACACGCCGGGAGCGTGAACGTGGCCCGCCGTATCGCGCAGCCGCACCAGCACCTCGTACTGCAGGCGGTCGCTGCCGTCCAGGGCGACGATGCGCTGCGCGTAGAGCAGCAGCCGGTCCTCCGCGATCGCCAACTGCGTGTGCGCCACCCACTCCAGTTCGTGGCGGCGGCGCGCCAGGCTCGGGTCCGAATCGCGGTAGCAACGGATGCGGTTGCGGCCCTCTTCCTTGGCCATGTAGCAGGCCGCATCCGCAGCGCGCAGCAGCCAGTCCACGTCGACCGCCGCATCGTTGATCTCGGCCACGCCGATGCTGCAGTTGAGTCCGAAGGCTCGTCCGTTCCACAGGAACGAAGCCTCCGCGAGCGAAACTTGGATGCGCGCCATCGCCGCTTCGGCCTCTTCCAGCGTGGCGTCGTGCAAGAGGATCGCGAACTCATCGCCCCCCAGTCGGCCCAGCCAGTCGTCGCCACGCAATTGGGCGGAGATACAGCCGACGAAATGGCAGAGGAAGCGGTCGCCGGCTTCATGGCCGCAGGTGTCGTTGACCAGCTTGAACTGGTCCAGGTCGATGTAGCAGAGCGTGTGCCGTCCCGCGCAGCCGCGCGCCTGGCCCAACGCGCCCGCGAGGCGCCGCGCGATCTCGCGGCGGTTGATCAGCCCGGTGAGTTCGTCGTGGCTGGCCTGGTGGGCGATCTCGCAAGCGAGTTCGTGCGCATCGGACACGTCTTCCACCAGCACGAAGAGGCGGTCGTCGCCTTTCGCATGCGCCACCAGCGATGCCGTCCAACGCACCCAGCGCGTCGCGCCATCCTGGCGCACCAGCCGGCGCTCGCCGGGCGCGAGCAGTCGCTCCCAGTCGATGCCGCCCTGCGCATCGAGCCGCACGTCGTCGTCATGCAGCACGTCGTGCAGGCACAGCGCGCGGAGTTCCTGGAGCGGCCGTCCGAGGATCTGCGCGAGCGCTTCGTTGGCCTGGGCGAAGCGGCCGTCGCGATCCAGCTTGAGCATGCCGACCGCGGACTGGTGGAAGGCCATGCGGAATTCGCTTTCCGTCTCGCGCACGCGCCGCAGCGTCTTGCGCATCACGTGCAGCGCGTAGGCCGACAGCCCGAGGAACGCCAACGCGCTCAGCGCGAGCAGCACGTGCCGCATGAAGTCCGCCCCCTCGGCCAGCGAACGCGAGAACGCGATCTCGCGCGGACGCAGGCGCGCGTCGATCGCGGTGAGTTCGCGCTGGTACGCCCGCACTTGCGGCGCGTCCAGGCTGCGCGCGGCCTGCTGCGCCTCCAGGGCATCGGCCAGCCGCACCAGGTGCAGGATCTCGACTTCGGCTTCGCGCCACAGGCGGACGGAATCGCGGAAGTACGGCGCGTTGCTCAGCGCGCGGTACATCCGGATCATGCGGTCGAGATTGCCGGGCGCATTGCCGCCCTGGAGGAAGCCGGCGCGCGCGGCGGCCAGGTCGACCGGCTCCTGTTCCAGCGCCAGCCGCGCCGCACGATCCCCCAGCGGGACCTGCAAGGCGCTGCGCGCCTCCGCCAGGTCGGCGGGATTGCCGTGGCTGGCGTAGCGGTAGAGGCTGTGCACGGCGCGCTGCTGGGCCTTGGACCAATGGCTCTCGCCGATGATGTACGCGGTCGCGCCCGCCTGGCTCTCGAGGATGGCAGCGGTCGACAGCGCGCCCAGCGCGGACAGCAGGATCAGCACCATCACCCGCGCGGGCAGACGCCTGAGTCCCCGGTCATTGTCGGTGCCGGCGGGGTCGCCGACCGGTGCCGCATCCTTGTTGTCCACGTACCGCTCCCGTGGGTGCTGCCGCTGCGCAGGGACCACAGTCGCAGGCCCCCGCGCTCGTTCATCGGCCCCAGCGGCTCCGGCTTGAGGCGACGGGCGCCTCGCCGCCCTGATGGACCGACCAGTGGTCGTGCTGCGTCAGGTGTCGCCGTCCAGGGCGACTTCCGCCTCGACCACTCGGTCGCGCCCGGCGCGCTTGGCGCGGTACATCGCCGCATCCGCACGGCGCAGCAACGACGCCGCATCGACATCCTCCAGCGTGAAGGTGGCCAGCCCGATGCTGGCGGTCACCGCCAGGCCCGGGATCGCCAGGCCGTCGCCAGCCGCGCTGACTTGCGCGCGCATCTGCTCCAGGCGTCGGCGAGCGGCCTCGCCGCCAACGCCGGGCAGCAGCACGAGGAACTCCTCGCCCCCCATCCGGATCACGTCCGCAGGCGTACGCACCGCAGACGTCAGCATGGTGGCCACGGCCACCAGCACGCGGTCGCCGACCGCATGCCCGTGGATGTCGTTGATGCGCTTGAACAGGTCGATGTCGAGGAAGCCCACCGACAGCGCGCCCGCCCCGCCCCGCGCGTCGGCCATGTGCTGCTCGAGCCGCTTGAGGCCGGCGCGCCGGTTCGGCAGCCCGGTGAGCTCGTCGGTATCGGCCAGCGCGCGCATCTCGTCGCGCTGCCGACGCAGGTGGCCCAGGCGCAGGTTCAGCACGTAAGCGCTGACGGTGAGGAACCAGGTGATCGACAGCTGGATGGCTTCGACGCGGTACTCGATCAGCGCTGCGCTGTGGGCCAGATCCATGAGGATCATCGCCAGGAACGGCAGCACCGCGGCGATCGCCGCCAACGCATCCGCACGGCGGCGGCGCAGGTTCGCCAGTCCCAGCGCGAGGATCGCCGTGCAGCCCACCGCGAAGCCTGTGTCCATGCCCACCGCCAGCCGCGACAGCGCGCTCAGCGGCAGCCACAACGCGGCCACCGCGGTGGCGCAGACTGCGGCGGTCAGCCAGGGCAGCCAACGCTCCGTGGCTGGCCAGGCGCGCGCGGCGCCGACCAGCAGCCACATCACGTAGAGCAGCACCGGCAAGGCCAGGCACGAGAACGCGACCAGCCAGCGCGATTCCTGGTCACCGATCGGCAACCACGGTTCGGGATAGCCGCTCAGGCCACTGAGCACCGCCTGGCCCAACACGGTGAGCGTGCACAGCAGCGTGTAACCCAGGAACACGCGGTCGCGCGTGCTCAGGAAGCCCATCAAGGCCATGAAGGCCAGCGCGATCGCGATGGCCAGGCAGGACGTGCGTACCAGCAGGCGCGCGGTGTCGACCTGCTGCACCGGGCTGGGCGCGCCGATCCGCACGGTGGGGATCCAGCCGGGTTTCAGCGGCGTCGCCCATGCCACCTGGATCGGCTCGTGGTTGCCGGCCGGCGGCACCACCACCATGCCGACGCCGGCACGGAAACGGGAATCGCGCGTGCGCGCATCGTGCATCCGCCCGCAGATCTCGCGGTCGCCGTGGTGCACCCGGACTTCACCGGCGAAGATGTTGAAGACGTTGACCGCCTGCGGCGCGCCGGACCAGCCCTCGGGCGGCGCGGGAATCTCGACCCGTTCGGTCAGTTCGGCCTGCATCGCGGGCGTGCAGTGACGCTGAGGGGCTTGTTCGGACGTCGGTGCGCCGGCGACCAAGTAGTCCCGGCCGACCTGCGGGGCGGCGAAGGCCAGGCACGGCAGTGCACAGAGCAGCAGCAGCCACCCTGCGATCACGCCTCGTTGCCTCCCCCTTGCCTTCACGAACACTCCGGTACGTCGCCGCTTCCCGACATCCGGTGCGCTGGCTTGCGTCTACGAAATGCAACTTCCATGCCACTCGCCGGCGCCCCTGCGCCGGCATCCCGTCACTCCTGCCGCGGCGGTCCCTTGCGGTGCGGTTTGGCGGCAGGCTTGCCTGCTCCGAACGGTTTGCCGCCGGAGGGCCTGCCCTTGCCCGGACCACCGAACTTGCGCGGCGGCGCGGAACCCGGGCCGGCCCCGGCGCCCTCGCCGGGCTTGTGGATGCGAAGCTGCTGGCCGGACACCCAGACCTTCTTCAGGTGCATCAGCACCTCGCGCGGCATGCCTTCGGGCAGGTCCAGCGTGGTGTGGTCGTGCTGGATGTCGATCCGGCCGATGTAGCGGCTTTCCAGGCCTGCTTCGTTGGCGATGGCGCCGACGATGTTGGCGGGCTTCACGCCATGCGCGTGGCCCACTTCGATGCGATAGGTCTCCATCCCCACCTCCGGCGCACCGCGCGAGGGCTTGTCGGCACGCGGACGGTCGGTGTCCGGGCGTTCAATCTTCGAACGCTCCGGCTTGTCGAAGCTGCGCGCCGGCCGATCGCCAGCAGCGTCGTCATGGCGGCGCGGACGGTCGTCGCGCTCGCGGCGCGGGGCGTTGCCGTAGGTCTCGCTGCGGGTCGGGCGCGCCTCGCGCGGGGTGCGCTCCTGCGACAGCAGCAGTGGCGTGTCGCCCTGCACCAGCTGCGCCAGTGCGGCGGCGATGTCCACCGCCGGCACGTTCTGCTCGCGCTCGTAGCGCTCGATCAGCGCGCGGTACTCGCCCGCCTTGCCCGAGGCCAGGGTGTCGGTGATGCGGCCGAGGAACTTCTCCACGCGACGATCGTTCACCGCCTCCACGCTGGGCAGCTGCATTTCTTCGATCGGCTGGCGCGTGGCGCGCTCGATCGCGCGCAGCATGCCCTTCTCGCGCGGGGTCACGAACAGGATCGCATCACCCGTGCGGCCGGCACGGCCGGTACGGCCGATGCGGTGCACGTAGCTCTCGGTGTCGTACGGAATGTCGTAGTTCAGCACGTGGCTGATGCGCTCCACATCCAGCCCGCGCGCGGCCACGTCGGTGGCCACCAGGATGTCCAGCTTGCCATCCTTGAGCTGCTGGATGGTCTTCTCGCGCGCCGCCTGCTGCATGTCGCCGTTGATGGCCGCGGCGGCCAGCCCGCGCGCCTGCAGCTTGTCGGCCAGTTCCTCGGTCGCCGCCTTGGTGCGGGCGAAGACGATCATGCCGTCGAACGGTTCGACCTCCAGGATGCGGGTCAGCGCATCCAGCTTGTGCATGCCGCTGACCCACCAGTAACGCTGGCGGATGTTCGCCGAGGTGGTGGTCTTCGAGGCGATGTTCACCTCGACCGGCTCTTTCAGATAGGTCTGCGCGATGCGGCGGATCGCCGGCGGCATGGTCGCGGAGAACAGCGCCACCTGGCGCGTGTCCGGCGTTTTCTTCAGCACGGTCTCGACGTCGTCGATGAAGCCCATGCGCAGCATTTCGTCGGCTTCGTCCAGCACCAGCGTGGTCAGGCCGGACAGGTCCAGCGAACCGCGTTCGAGGTGGTCGATCACGCGGCCGGGCGTGCCGACGACGACGTGCACGCCGCGCTTCAGCGCCTGCAGCTGCGGGTAGTAGCTCTGGCCGCCGTAGATCGGCAGCACGTGGAAGCCGGGGATCTTCGCCGCGTATTTCTGGAACGCCTCGGCCACCTGGATCGCCAGTTCGCGCGTGGGCGCCAGCACCAGCGCCTGCGGGCTGCCGGCATTCAGATCGATGTTGGCCAGCACCGGCAGCGCGAACGCGGCGGTCTTGCCGGTACCGGTCTGCGCCGTGCCCAGCACGTCGCGGCCGGCCAGCATGGCCGGGATGGTCGCGGCCTGGATCGGCGACGGGCTTTCGTACCCCACCTCGGTGACCGCCGCCATGACGGGCGCGGGCAGGCCGAGATCGGCGAACAGCAGAGGGGCGGACGAGGGGGATTCGGTAGACATGCGGGAACTCCGGGGCGTCGCGGAGCCGCACGCCGAGCCGCATATTGTGCGCCTTGGGGGCCCTTCGTGTCGCGTTGCAGCGAAAACGGCGTGAAATCAGCCGTTGGGCGCTGCGGCGACCGCCACACCGGCCAGCCAGCGCAGCAGGGAATCCACGTCCTGTTCGGCGCTACCTGTAGCCGCTCCGCCGGTGCGCGTCGGATCGCTGGCCCATTGCGCGACCAGGGCAGCGCGGTCCCGCGTGCCGTCCATCAGGGGCAGCAGCGCGCGCGCGGCCGGCGACAGCTCCAGGCCCTCGTGCCAGAGGTCGGCGGCGTGGGGGCTGTCCGGCGCCTGCGCGGCGACCATGGCCCGTACGCCCGCATCCACGTGTGGCCGCTCCAGCGAGGTATGTCCGGGGACGGCCTGGCCCCGGATCCGGGCCACGCCCTTCACCACCAGCAACTGCAGCAGTTCGTCGGTTGCCGCTTCAACCCGCTCCCGCGGCAAGCGGTCCGGGCCGCGCTGGGCTTCGAACGCATGCGCGACCAGTTCATCCCGCGACACCGTCGCCGGCCAGCGGGCAGTGAGCAGGTCGAACGCGCATTTGGCCGCGCTCAGACCGGTGCCGATGCTGGTGCCGTCCTGCGTGCCGAATTGCTGCACCGAACCATCCTGTCGCGTCGCGCCGTCGCGGCATGGCATGCGAGCGGCGAAATGCAGCGCCTTCAGACGCGCGCGGTCCAGGACGAAGTCGCGCGTACCATGCGCCGCGCGCACCAGCAACGTCTGCCGGAACGCGCGGTTGATCGCAAAATCCAGGTACTGCTCCATCCGCACCTGGTCGTGGCCGAAGGCGCGCTGCAGCGGCTCGGCAATCTGCGCGCCGTAGTTCGCCGGCACCATCATCGAGGGCTGCGCTTCGGCCAGGTAATCCAGCCCGTGGCCGCGTGCGCGGGCGAGAAAATCCCGGAAATAGCACGGCCGGTTATCGGGCTCGAGGTACTCGTGCGCGATGTAGTGGTCGTTCGGATCACGCAGGTACTGCAGGTTCTCCTCCAGCACATGCGCCATCAGCCCGTTGCGCGGCGCCACTTGATGCAGGAACCCCACCATGGCACGCGCGTACGCCACCTGTTCTTGCGTGCTGTCGCGACCTTCGCTGTGCAGCAGCATCGCGTCACGCAGCATTTCCTTGGCCTTCCAGCCCGGGTACGTGTTGTAGCTGACGAACACCACGCCGTCCTCGGACAAGCATTGACTGCACACCCGAAGCATCTCGTCCTGGATCTCCGTCGGTACCCAGCTGTAGAGGCCGTGGCAGACGATGTAGTCGAACCGGCCCAGCGCCGCCACATCGAGCGCGGCCAGGTCGCCGGCCATCATCCGCATGTTCTGCAGGCCCATCCGGATCACCTGCGCACGCCCGGCTTCCACCTGCACCTCGGACAGGTCCAGGCAGACCGCCTGCCCCGCGGGATTGCGGACCGCAAACGGGATGACATTGCCGCCGGACGCCCCGCCCAGTTCGAGCACCCGCGCCGTGCGCGGGTCCGGTGCGGTGTGGCCGAACAGCCAGGCCACGGCGGCGAGGTGTTCGGGGGCGCACTGGGGGTAAGCGTACGACGCATAGGGAACGCTGTCGTAGCGCACGCGCACGTGGTCGAGGTGGGTCGTCATGATGGAGAGCGTCGAAGGCTGGCGGGAGCCCGTGACGGACCCGATGCCACATTTTCACATATCGGACGCACCGGCACGGACGAAGCGCGGAACCGGCTCGTACCGGTGCGGACGAGTCAGTGCAAACGGGCCTGTGATGTTTTTCCCGCCGTGGCGAATCACCCTCCTGACCGCACAATCGACCCGGTGCCGGAATGGAAACGACCCTCGCCATGACCTCCCCGACGGACACGGACGCCCGCGACGGCTTCCAGGCCCTGCTGCAGGCCCACCGCGGCATCGTCGCCAAGGTGGCCGGCACCTACGCCTGGCACCCGGACGACCGCGACGACCTGATGCAGGAGATCGCCACCCAGCTCTGGCGCGCGTGGCCCGGCTACGACCCGCAGCGCCCCGCCGCCACGTGGATGTACCGGATCGCCTTGAACGTGGCGATTTCCTACGTGCGCAGCCGTACCCGTGGCGTCCAGCCGGATACGTGGAACGAGGCCCACCACGACCTCGTGGACCCGCATGCGCACGACCACGAGGGCCGCCAGCAGGTCGACCTGCTGTACCGCTTCATCCACGCGCAACCGCCGCTCGACCGCGCCTTGCTGCTGCTTTACCTGGAGGACCGCAGCTACCGCGAGATCGCCGACGTGCTCGGCCTGAGCGAGACCAACGTGGCCACCAAGATCAGCCGGCTGAAGCAGCGCGTCCGCAACGAACTCTGACCTGACGACGACAGGAACCTCCTCATGGAACTCGATGATCTGAAAGCGGCCTGGCAGAGGCTGGGCGACCGCCTTGAGCGGCAGGAAGCCATCCAGTGGCAACTGCTGCGCGACCGCAAGCTGGACCGGGTGCGCGCCAGCGTGCGTCCACTGTTCTGGGGACAGGCGCTGCAGGCTGCGCTGGGTATCGGCCTGCTGGTGCTGGGCGTGGCCTGTTGGGGTCGCAACACGGGCGTACCCGGCCTGTTCGCCACCGGTATCGCCCTGCACGCCTTCGGCGTGATCACCCTGGTGATGGCCTTCATCACCATGAGCCTGATCGGCACCATGGACTACACCGCCCCGGTGCTGAAGATCCAGAAGCGGTTCGCCCTGCTGCGCCGTTTCCATGCAATCAACGCAACCGTCTGCGGCGCACCGTGGTGGATCATGTGGGTGCTGGTGGTGGTGGGTTTCGCCGGCCTCGGCGACGTCGATCCGGCGGCCGGCACGCCCGCATGGATCAGCTACAGCCTGCTGCTGGGTCTGGCAGGCTTCCTGGGCACGGTGGCGATCGTGTTCTGGCGGCGCGCACGCCGGCCATCGACGGCCGCCGGCTGGGAGGAAAGCGAGGGCATCCGCCGCGCCCGCGCCCAGTTGGAAGAGATTGCGCGCTTCGAACGCGAGTGAACGGGCGCTGCCTTACACTGCCCGCATGCAGACCATCGACTTCGATCTCGACCGCGACCACGTGGAACTCAACCAACTGTTGAAGCTGGTCGGCCTCGCCGACAGCGGCGGCCAGGGCAAGGCCCTCGTCGCCAGCGGCGAGGTGACCGTCGATGGCGAAGTGGAACTGCGCAAGACCGCGAAGATCCGCGCCGGCCAGGTCGTCCGCCTCGGCGATGCGGAGATCCGGGTGGTGGGCATCGAAGGCTGACCCGCCCTCCCCGCGTGTCGATGCCCCGTTCTCACACGAAGCCTCGCTCTACTCACACTAAGACTCGGCGTTGGGTCTTTTTCCCTCGCGCGTGAGTGAAAAAGTCTCGCTCTACTCACACCAAGACTCGGCGTTGGGTCTTTTTCCCTCGCGCGTGAGTGAAAAAGTCTCGCTCTACTCACACAAAGACTCGGCGTCGAGTCTTTTTCCCTCGCGCGTGAGTAAAAAAGTCTCGCTCTACTCACATTAAGACTCGGCGTCGAGTCTTTTTCCCTCGCGCGTGAGTAAAAAAGTCTCGCTCTACTCACACTAAGACTCGGCGTTGAGTCTTTTTATCTCGCGCTCGAGTTAAAAAGCCTCGTCCAGGCGCTCGTCAGTCGGCGGTGCCGGCTTCCGGCGGCGGCGCGGCGTTCGCGTCGTCCGGCGCCTCCGGCACGGTTTCCACGTCCGCCATGCGATCGAACTCCGACAGCGGGCTGTCGGCCGGGCACTTCGCGTCGGGGAACCGGAACTGCTCGCGCAGCTTCAGGCCGCAGGACTGCATTTCGTCCAGGCCGGCGCCGGCGGTCTTGCATTCGGTATCGAAGCTGCGCATGAAAGCGTCGCGGCGCATCACGAAATCCTCGCCACAGCGGCGCATCAGCTGCAGGCGGTCGAGGTCGTCCTGTGCGGCGTTGGTGCCGTCCAGGCCGTATTCCTGCAGTTCGTCCTTGCTGAGCAGGCGCAGCCTACGGTTCGGCACGGTCATCATCAGGTCGGCCACGGCCACCGCCACGCCGTTGCGCGACAGATAGTCCTTCACCCGGTCGTAGACGCCGCGCAGTTCCTCGTTGAGTTCGCTGCGGGTGGTGGCGGTGGAACTCATGCGGATGATCCGGTGCACGCCGACCTTGCCGGAGATCATGCGGTTGTCGCCCGCACCCAGTACGAACACGCAGGCGCTGTGGCAGACCGAGCCTTCGCGCACCCAGATGGTCCAGCCGTTGGCGCCGATCGCGTCGCCGGCGCGGATGGCGTCCTCCACCTGCCCGCCGGCCGAGTCCAGGTCCAGGATGCGCTTGTGGATGCCCATGCGGTCGGCGATGTCGGCCACGCGGGTGACCAGATCGGTGAAATCGGCCGCGATCTTGCCCTGGTAGCGCAGGCGCAGCACGCCACCCTTCTGGCACGGCGACAAGGCGTCGACCACGCTGAAGAAGGCCAGCGATTCCAGCGGCATGCCATCGCCGTCCTCGGTGGTGTAGTCGGCCTGGCAGCTGACGTACGCCGTGCCCGAGGTCACCTTGGCGGTCGGCCATTCGGTGGGCAGGCCGTCGCCGGACTTCCTGGATTCAGTGGAGACCGGGCCGGTGGACACCGCCCCGTCGCCGCGTTCGGCCTGCTGTGCGGGCGTGTCTTTCGGCGCTTCGACCGGCGCCTGCGCCAGCGCGTCGGGCGCGACGTCCTGCGAGCCCACACGGCAGCCCGACAGCATCAGGGCGGCCAGCAGCAACAGGGGCATCAGGGGGGAGATACGGGACAGCATCCGGTCGGTCGCACAACGCCCGCGCGCCTGCGCGCGGATCTGAGGGGGTTCGCCCCTAGTCTAGTGTGAATCGGATACGCCAGCCCTGCCCTGCGATGAACCTGGGGCGCACGTCCTTACAGCAGCGCCCACAGCACCTGCAGCAGGCCCCATAGCGAGACCGCCCACACGACCGTGCGCAGATAGGGCACGCCGGCGGCATACAGCGGCACGTAGACCAGGCGCGCCCAGAAATAGCACTGCGCACCCAGCGCGGTGGTGGCATCGCCGCGTTCCAGCACGACCACCGCGAGCACGGCGGCAGCGAAGAACGGGAAGGTCTCCAGGAAGTTGCGCAGCGCGCGATCCACCCGCGCCGCCACGCCGGTCACCGGCGGCAGCACCGCATCGCGCGCGCCCACGTTCCACTTCAGGCCGCGCTGGTGCGTGGTCAGCGCCGCACCCAGCAGCACGTGCACCAGGCCCAGGGCGACGGACCAGGCCAGCATCTTCAGTTCGATCGGCATCGCGGACGCTCCAGTGAAGGGTCCGCGGAATATAAGCCCCGCTGCCGCATCCGCGCGCCGGCCTCATCTGCGCACGGCGGTGCAATCGAGGTGTGAACGGGGATGGGAAGGTGGGCCCCGCCACCGTCACCCCGGATTACCGCTCATGCCGGACACTCCCCACGACATCGATCTGCAACGACGGCAGCTGATGCTGGCCGGCGCGGCCATCACCGGCGCGGCGTTCCTGCCGCTGGCCGCGTGCAGCCGCAGCGAGGCGCCCGCTTCCGCCGCATCGCCGCTTCCTCCCCCTTCCTCCACCCTCGAGAGAACCGCCATGGGCCTGTTCACCACCAAAGACGACGTGCAGATCTATTTCAAGGACTGGGGCCCGAAGGACGGCCCCGTCGTCACGCTCAGCCACGGCTGGCCGCTGAACGCGGACAGCTGGGAATCGCAGGCCTACCACCTGGCGGCCAACGGCTTCCGCGTGATCGCGCATGATCGCCGCGGCCACGGGCGCTCCAGCCAGCCGTGGGACGGCAACGACATGGACCACTATGCCGACGACCTGGCGCAGCTGATCGAACACCTGGACCTGAAGGACATCACGATGTTCGGCTTCTCCACCGGCGGTGGCGAAGTGGCGCGCTACATCGGACGCCATGGCACGAAGCGGGTGAAGAAGGCCGGCCTGGTCTCCGCCGTGCCGCCGTTGATGGTGAAGACGGAGGCCAATCCCGGCGGCCTGCCGATCGACGTGTTCGACGGCATTCGTGCCGGGCTGCTTGCCAACCGCTCGCAGCTGTTCAAGGACATCCCCACCGGTCCCTTCTTCGGCTACAACCGGCCCGGCGCGAAGCCGTCGCAGGGCGTCATCGATGCGTGGTGGTTGCAGGGCATGACGGGCGGGCACAAGAACACGTACGACAGCATCAAGGCGTTCTCGGAAACCGACTTCACCGAGGACCTGAAGAAGTTCGACGTGCCGACCATCATCATCCACGGCGACGACGACCAGATCGTGCCGATCGACGCCGCCGCGCGCGCCTCGGCCAAGCTGGTGAAGAACAGCCAGTTGGTGGTCTACCCCGGTGCACCGCACGGCATCACCGACACGCACAAGGACAAGCTCAACGCCGACATGCTGGCGTTCGCCAAGAGCTGACCGCCGCACCGCACCGGCGCGCATGAGTGCGCGCCGGTTCTGCCAACCCCGTTCACCCATTGCACGGGCCGCTTGCGGGCCGGCGGCGATTTCGGTATCACGGTGCCCGGGGCGTCGGCCCCGCAGGGGAAGGCATTGGCAATACACCAGGACCTACGGCGTCCCATGCAATGGGCACAGCGCTTTGCGGCTGCCTTGGCGTGGGTGATGGCGGCCGGGTTCACCTTGGTGAACATGGACAGCGGCCATTTCGTCGACGACAGCGTGCCGGTGGTCGGCGTGCTGGTGGCCATCGCCACCTGGCGCAGCGAACAGCGTCAAGTGCGCGTCGCGGTGGCGGGGCTGCTGTCGGTGCTGTTCCTCGTGCATGCCTGGCAGTTCCACGCCCTCGGCAGCTGCCTGGTGCTGGCGGCCACCACGATCATCGCGTGGGCACGGCTGTGGCGCGGCTACTGGCCTGAATTCATCATGCGGGTATTCGCCGCGGCCCTACTGTTGCTGGCGGTGCAACCGGTGCTGGGCGCCTTGCAGCCGGCCAGCGCGCCGGCCGAAATCGGCTGGTCGCTGGCGCTGTCGGCACTGGCGATGTTCCTGCTGGTCTACACGCCGTCGCTGCGTGCAGGACGGGCGCTGGATACCAGCACGGAGCTGGTCGCGTTCGTGCTCGCCTTCAGTGTGGTGGCGCTGGTGGGCTGGCACGCCCCGGGCAGTCTGGTCGGCCGGATGGGCGTGGCGTACACGCCGATGCGACCCATCTCGACGCTGACCCTGGCCCTGCTCGCCATGGCCTTGCTGCTGCGGCAGCGCGACCAGGAACGCGCGGCCTGGACCCTGATGGGCATCGTGGCCATGCCGCTGGTGCTGACCCTGCTGCAGACGGTCGCCGGCATCACCACACCGTTGAACGCGCTGCTCCATGCCTGGGGTTGGTTGCCGCGCGCCACCTCGCCCATGATTGGGGGCTATACCGATTACGGCGTGCTGACCACCTGGCTGGCGGTGGCGCTGTTGCCGGAGCCGTTGCAGCGGTGGGAGAACGCGCGGTGGGGCATCGTGCGTGGCCTGGGCATCGCGATGGCCTCGGTGGCCGGCATGGCCGCCCTGGGCCTGCTGATCCAGCTGCCGTACCACCGGGAAGGCATGTCGATGTACCAGATCTCGCTGACCGCCACCGCCCAGCTCGGCGCGATGGGGCTGGCGCTGGCGGTGGCGGGCGAGAATTCGTTGCGCGAGCGCCTGTTCGGCGTGCTGCCGATGGCCGCAGCGTTGGTGTTGGGCGGCATGTTCTGGCTGGCGGCCACCGCCGATCGCGACGCGATGGCGCGGCGGGTGATGGAAACGCAGACCGCCAGCGCATCGGCGACCTTCCAGCGTGGCGTCGAACTGCGTCGCAGCGCATTGCGGCAGCTGTCGTCCTCGTTGGTGGCCGCGCGCCCCGATGCGGCCGAAGACTTGTTCAACCGCCACGTAGCCGACATGGTGAAAACGTACGCCGCCTTCCGCGTGGTGCGCAGCGTCGGCGATGCCGGCGAATTCCGCTGGATGGCACCGGGCTTCGATGCGCCGGCGGCGCCCTCGCCGCCGCTGCCTGTCGCCGACGAGGGCCACCTGCTGCCGGTGCCGGGCGGCTGGTGGCTGACCGTCGACAACGGCGGTCGCCGCACGCAGGCCTTCATCGCGCTGGACGATTTCATCCGCACGCTCAACAAGGCGGTCTTCTCCGACCGCCCCGTGCGCGCCACGGCCGACGGCATGCCCACCGTCGAGCAGGGCGAGCCGATCGGCGAACCCTTGTCGTTGCAGACCGTGGCCCTGCCCGGCCACGAGGTGGAACTCGCGCTGTGGGCACCGCCGGCGCTGACCTCGTTCGCGCTGCCGCGCGCGCTCGTCGTCGGCGGCCTGAGCAGCGGCCTGCTGATCGCATTCGTGCTGTTCCTGCTGGATCTGTCGCGTCGCCGCTCCACCGAGGCGGCGGAAACCGCGCGTTCGCTGCTGACCGAAACCGAGCGCCGGCTCGACGCACAGCGCCGGCTCAACGAAGCCGCCGCGATGGACAACGCCACCGGCCTGCCGCGCTTCTCCGCGCAGGCCACGCTGATCACCGAGCAGATCGCCGCGCAGACGCCATCGGGCCACGGCCTGGCCATCGTCGACCTGGACGGCTTCGGCATGGTCAACGATTCGTTCGGCCACGACGGCGGCGACGAAGTGCTGCGCCGCATGGGCCAGCGCATCTCCGGCGCCTGCGGCGAACACGGCCGCGTCTACCGCTACGGCGGCGAAGGCTTCCTGGTGCACTTCCCGGATACGGACATCGACCAGCTCAGCCACTGGGCCGAAGAGATCCGTCGCGCGGTGGGGCAACCCATCGCGCTGTATTCCACCCATCCCTCGTTCACCGTCACCGCCAGCATCGGCCTGGCGCATGCGCCGGAGCACGGCACCGACCTGCAGGGCCTGTTGCGCAGCGCGGACGACGCGCGCCACCTGGCCAAGCGCGCCGGCCGCAACCAGGTGCGCCTGCCTTCCGCCGGTGCGCTGCAGGAAGCCAACGACCGTCTCAGCCGCGTCACCGCGCTGCGCGAAGCGGTCGCGCGCGGCCAATTGCGGTTGGTGTATCAACCCGTCGTCGACGGCGGGACACTGCAGCTCAACGGCTTCGAGGCGCTGGCGCGCTGGCGGCATCCGGCGTGGGGTGACGTGCCTCCATCGGTGTTCATCCCGCTGGCCGAAAGCGCGGGCCTGATGGAAGACATCGGCCACTTCGTGCTGGAACAGGCCTGCCAGCAACTCGCACGCTGGCGCGCGATGGGCCTGCGCACGCTGAGCATGGCGGTGAACCTGTCGCCCAGCCAGCTCGGCCAGCCGACACTGGCGCCGTGGATCGCCGACTGCCTGCAACGGCATGCGTTGCCGGCGAACGCGTTGACGCTGGAACTCACCGAGAGCGTGCTGGTGGAGGACATGGGCGCGGCGCAGCAGATGCTGCAGGCATTGCACGCGCTGGGCGTGCGCCTGGCGCTGGACGACTTCGGCACCGGCTACTCCAGCATGGCCTACCTGCAGCGCCTGCCGCTGGACATCATCAAGATCGACCGCAGCTTCGTGGACGGCATCGCCGCCGAAAGCACGGATCGCGCCATCGCGCGCACGATCCTCGTGCTGGCGCACGAAATGGGCCTGCGCACGATCGCCGAGGGCGTGGAAACGGCCGAGCAGATGAGCGCATTGCAGCAGATGCGCTGCGACGAGATGCAGGGCTACTTCTTCGGTCGTCCGATGGAGGTCGACGAAGCCACCACCCTCGCCCGCGGCCAACTGCGGCAGGCGATGGGCTGACGGACAGCCGCGCTATCCCGCGCGCAACTGCGCCATGAACGCGCGCCCGGCGGGCCCCGGCGGGGTGTCCTTCCGCCACACCGCGCGCATCGGCATCTGCGCGTACCGCGGATCGGCGTCGGCGATGCGCAGGCGTTTCAGGCGGCCGGCCGCGAGATCCTCTTCGACGATGTGCAGCGGCATGTGGCCCCAGCCCAGGCCTGCGCGCAGGAACGCATGTTTCGCGCCGAGATCGGCCAATCGCCAGGTCAACGGCGACTGCACCGCGAAATCACGACCGGCGGTCAGCGGCGTACGGTCGGTGAGCACCAGCTGCACGTGTTTCGCCGCGGTCTTTGCCGGCACGGTGCCGCGCAGGCCGGCCATCGCATGCGTGGGCGCGGCGACGGTGACGAAGGGCACCGACAGCAGCGGTTCCGCCACCACGTCGTCAGGCAGCTCGGGCAGCGAGCCCACCACGCCGATCCGGCAAGTACCGTCGAGCACGGGCTGGATCACGCCGCCCAGCACTTCCACGTACAACCGCAGCGGCGTGTGCGGGAACGCGCGGCCGCTGTGCGCCGCGGCACGCGTCAGCGCGTCCATCGGGAACATCACGTCCACCGCGACCGACAGTTCAGGCTCCAGCCCTTCGGCCACGCTGCGCGCACGCGCCTTGAAGGTGTCCATGTGTTCGGCGACCGCACGCGCTTCGAGCAGCAGCAAGCGACCGGCTTCGGTCAGCTGCGGGTAGCGGCTGCTGCGATCGAACAGGGTGACGCCGAGTTGCAGTTCGAGGTTGGCCAGTGTCTGGCTGACCACCGATTGGGCGCGCCGAAGCTTGCGGCCTGCGGCGGAAAAGCTGCCCTGTTCGGCGGCGGCGATGAAGGTGCGGAGCTGGTCGAGCGTGACGGCATCGAGCATGTATCGCTCCAGACGATGGATATCATCGAAATATATAGGCTTCCGGGATGTGTCGCTACGGCCTAACCTGCGCCCCGTACCCGCTGTACCCACCACCCCATTCCCCGGAGTCCACCATGTCCACCGTTACCGTCACCCCGACCACCACCCGCGTTCCCGCCCTGCGTGGCGCTGCCGACCTCGTCGGCCGCAGCCTGCTCGCCTCTCTCTTCATCATCTCCGGCCTCGGCAAGCTCGCCGCCTACGCCGGTACCGCCGGCTACATGGCGTCCGTCGGCGTCCCTGGCGCATTGCTGCCGCTGGTCATCGCGCTGGAAGTGCTGGGCGGCCTGGCGATCGTCGCCGGCTACAAGACCCGCATCGTCGCCAGCCTGCTGGCGGTGTTCTCGATCGCCAGCGCGGTGCTGTTCCACAGCAACCTGGGCGACCAGATCCAGCAGATCATGTTCCTGAAGAACTTCGCCCTGGCCGGCGGCTTCATCACCCTGGCCGCCCGCGGCGCCGGCGGCTGGAGCATCGACAACCGCTGAAGCCCGCATGCTTCACGGACCACGAGGAACGCCGGCGCACGCCGGCGTTCTTTATTTCCGCATGTGCCCGCACGCGGGTACAAGCCGGCACGGATGCCGCATGCCAGCGTGCACGCTGTCCCTTCGCGGAACGTCGCATGCGCGCTCGCCTCCTGCTCGTTCTCGGTCTTGCCGCCATGTCGGTCGCCGGATCGTCCCTTGCGGCGGAGGCCGGTCGCCTGCCGGTGACGCCGTTCGCCACGCTCCCTTCCGATGCGCGACATCCGGAGAGCCTGGACGTCGATCCGGCGACCGGCGAGGTCTACGTCGGCACCTTCGATGCACGCGTGCCGGAGTCCGCACGCAACAATCAGCTGCTGCGCTTCGCCGCCGACGGTCGCCTGCTGGCGCAGCGCCGCTTCGGGCCCACGCCGCTCACCGGCGTCGCCTTCCGCGACGGCCATGTCTATGTGCTGAATTTCGGCGCGTCGAAGCTGCAACGCTTGCCGGCACGTTTCGATACGGACAGCGCCATCGAAGACGTCGCCACCTTCGCGGCGCTGTCGCCGGCGGCACCGCCCGCCCGGCGCATCGACAATCCCGATGGTAGCCACGACACGATCACGTTCGGCTCGCAGGGTTTCCCGGCCATCAACGGCATGGTGTTCGACCGCGCCGGCACGCTGTACGTGTCCGATTCGTTCCAGGGCGCGATCTATCGCATCGCGAACGCTACCGCCTGCCGCCCGTGCACGGTAGACGTGTTCGCGCGTGATCCGTTGCTGGGCACCACCGGTCCGCTGCCGTTCGGTGCGAACGGCATGGCGTTCAACGCCGACGAATCGATCCTTTACATCAACAACGCCGGCGACGGTCGCCTGCTACGCAAGCGGATGCCCGAGGGTGCGATCGAAGTGCTCGCGGACGGCGTCTACGGTGCCGACGGCCTGCTGTTCCATGCCGGCCTGCTGTGGGTGTCGGCCAACCAGATCGACACGCTGGTGGCACTGGACGAGCGTGGCCGCGTCCGCCATCGTGCCGGCGACTTCCTCGGGGTGGACGACCAGGGCGCACCCCTCGGGCTGCTGTTTCCCGCGGCCAGCGGCGTGCAGGGGCGCCGCATGATTGTGGCCAATCTGGCCCTGCCGCTCACCGCCGCCGTCGGCGATGAGTGGGAAGAGGACGTCACCCGCTGGAACCTCATGCAGTTCGATCTTCCCGATCCGCCGCCGCCTGCCCACTGAGGAACATCCCATGCTCAACATCACCCCGTTCGGTTGGTTCCATACCGCGATCAGCCTGGTCTCGCTGTTCGGCGGCCTGTACGCGCTGCTGCGCTACCACGACATCCGCTATGCGACGCCGCTGGGCAAGACGTACACCTGGTTCACCGTCGCGACCTGCCTGACCAGCTTCTTCCTGATGCGCACCGGCAAGCTTAGCGAAGCGCATGGCCTGACGGTGCTGACGCTGATCGTGCTGGCGGTGGCGCTCCTGCTCGGCCGCAACGCCGTGTTGGGATCGTGGCGCCACGTGGCGGCGTCGCTGGCGTTCACGCTGACCGTGTATTTCCACTTCATTCCCGGCTTCACCGAAACGCTGACCCGCGTGCCGATCGGCGCACCGCTGGTATCCGGTCCGCAGGATCCACTGCTGCAGAAGCTGGTGGGCGGCACCTTCCTGGTGTTCCTCGTCGGCATGGCGCTGCAGGTGCGGGCGTTGCGCCGCGGACGCACGACGTTGGCCCAGCCCGCGACCTGAGCCGCAGACGCGGCCATGCTGACCGCGTTGCCCACCCTGGACGCGCTGCTGGATACGCACGCCGCGGCACTGGGCGCCGACGCCATCGGATACCGCCACCACGCCTACCGGGTGGCGAACTTCTACTGGTTGCTCGCGCCCGGCGACGCGGATGCGCTTGAAAAACTGAGTATCGTCCTCGCCTTCCACGATCTCGGGATCTGGACGGCCGGCACGTTCGACTATCTGCCGCCGTCGCGCCAGCTGGCGTGCGCGCACCTTCAGGCTAACGGCCGCGAAGCCTGGCGCGACGAGATCGACGCGATGATCAATGCCCACCACCGGATCCGCACGCTGCCCGCCGACACGCAGGCGAGCGTGGAGGCCTTTCGTCGTGCGGACTGGATCGATGTCAGCCGCGGCGTGCGCCGTTTCGGACTGCCCCGCGCTGCGGTACGCGAGGTGATCGCCGCGTTCCCGAATGCGGGTTTCCACCGGCGCTTGGCGATGCTGACGCTGCAGCAATGGCGGCGGCATCCGCTGGATCCGCTGCCGATGATGCGCTGGTGAGGCGATAGGCCTGCCATCCCGACGAACGGTCATTGACTAATATAGTTAGGACTCCTAACTTACGTGCCATGATCGATACTCCCTTCCAACGCAGGCAGGCGACGCGTGGCCTGGAACAGCTGGCCCACTTGGTGCGCGCCCAATCGTGGCGCCAGGACGGCACGCCCTCGCTGCCGCCCACGCAGGCCGCGGTGCTGCGGATGCTGCAGGGCGTGCAGGACGGCCTGCGTGCCCGCCAGATCGCCGAGCGCCTGGGCGTGTCACCGGCAAGCCTCAGCGACTCCTTGAAGGCGCTGGAAGGCAAGCAATGGATCCGCCGTACGCCCGACCCCGACGATGCGCGCGCCGCGCGCGTGAAGCTGACCTCGGCCGGTTCGCGCCTGGCCAGCCAGTTGCAGCGCCCAGACCAGGGCATGGGATCGCTGGTCGAATCACTGGGCGACGCCGATCTCGCCGCACTGCTGCGCGTCACCCAACTGCTCGTCAACGAAGCGCAGGAACACGGCTTGGCCACCGGTCTGCGGACCTGCCTGGGCTGTGAGTTCTTCCGGCCGTTCGCCTCGGGCGAACGCGGTGCCCCGCACGTCTGCGCATTTGTCGACAAGCCCTTCGGCGATGCCGAACTGCGGGTGGACTGCGCGGAGCAGCGGCCCGCGGACGACGACATCCGCCGCGGAAGCGTGCTTCGCTTCCGCCAACCGACTCCGCCGTAGCGGAAAAAGAAGGACGGCGCCCGACTGCCATCGGACACCGCCCTGTACCTCCCACCCACCCTAGCGAGAGCAAGCAAGAGGAATTTCATTATGCGCCAGAACACCCCCCGACGATTCGCGTTGGCCGCCGCACTCGCGCTGGCCATCGGCGGTGTGCACGCCCACGACGGCAAGGCCCACACCGGCGGCATCCCATTAGCCGCCAACCAGGCGGTGACCGCCGATTTCGACATCGTCCACACCAAGATCACCACGGACAAGAACATCGCCACGTTCCACATGGCCGTGTCCGGCAAGGCCGGCAAGAGCACGCCGGCCGCCACCGGCAAGCTGGCCGGCAGCGATGTGTTCTCCTACGTGTGGCCGACCACCATCGATCCGTACGAAGTCGGCTTCGAGAAAGGCGCCGGCATCCTGGCGATGGCGGTCACCGCCCACCCCGACTTCGACGACACGCCGCTGTACGACGAGAACGGCGACGGCAAGCGCGACAACGATGGCAACCTGTGGCACAGCCATTGGGTCGTGCTGAAGCCGAACGAGACCTGCGGCCCGGGTGCGCTCGCCGTGGTTGATATCCCCGAAGGCAGCAAGCCGCGGTTGCCGAAGACTTGGCCGGGCTTCCCCATCCTGCTCGACAGCCCGGGCTGGAGTCCCACGCTCAATGCCGAAACGGTGGAAGTGAAGGTGCCGTTCGACGACATCGGCGTGGTCACCGCCGGCAGCTTCGACGGCGTCACTGCCGGCCTGCGCGTCAATGCCAGCGTGCATGCGCCGCTGCTGTGCGTGGTGGACGTGTTCAAGGTCGCCTCCAGCAACCTGAGCCTGCCCGGCAAGCCGAACAAGTAAGCCCATCCCCCGTCGCGCCGGTCCACGCCGGACCGGCTGCGACCCTCAGAGATACTCCCCATGACCGCCCTTGATCGCCCGGCGCCACTTTGGCAGGTGGACCGCTGGTTCAACACGTCCCGTCCCTTGTCGCTGGAAGCGCTGCGCGGCAAGGTCATCGTGCTGGAGGCCTTCCAGATGCTGTGCCCGGGCTGCGTGTCGCACGGCCTGCCGCAGTCGTCGCGCGTGCACGCGACGTTCCCTGCGGATCAGGTCGCCGTCGTCGGCCTGCACACCGTGTTCGAACACCACGCGGCGATGACGCCGGTGGCCTTGGAAGCCTTCCTGCACGAGTACCGCATCGCCTTCCCTGTCGGCGTGGACCGCCCCGGCACGCACGGCCCCGTCGCGCAGACGATGGACGCCTACGCCATGCGGGGTACCCCGACACTGGTGCTGATCGATGCGCAAGGCCGGATCCGCCACCAGCATTTCGGCCAGGTCAGCGACCTGATGCTGGGCGCGCAGATCGCGGCGCTGGTGCATGAGGCGGAGATGGTTACGCAGGCAACGAAATCTGCACTCAGTACGGAACCGGGATGTGGCCGGGAAGGCTGCGCCCTGCCTGCCTGAGGAGGGTGGCCGCTACCGCCTGTCGGCCGCGTTGGAACTGACACAGGGGCTTCACGGCGCGTTCGCGCCACTCAGGTTTGGATAGCGCCATGCACCGCACACCCGCCCCGTTCCCGCTGCTGCACCGCCTGGCCTTCATGGGCCTCGGCGTCTCGCTGGCGGTGCTCGGCAGCGCGTTGTTTCCCTGAGCGACGCTAGCGTGATGGTGCGTGCGGATCAAGATCCGCTGCCCACGCCAGTGCCTTCGCACGCTCCTCCTGCGCGAACGTACGCACCTCGGTAGTCGGCAAGAGATGCGCGGCGAATTCGGTGGCCGCCACCAGCCAGCGCTTGTCGGTGACGATGGCCGCGCGCGCGAAGCGACCGAATTCGCCCAGCTTCGATGCCGCATAGCGCAGGTCCTTCCCGATCGCCTCCAGCGACACACCCTGCATGTCGCTGAGGTCGCTCAGCACGGCAATGCGCGGAAACTGCGCCAGCCGCGCCTCCAGGTCGGCGATGCAGGCGTCGTAGTCCTCGCCGCTGAGCTGGCCGGTGAACCGGTACGCGGCCACATACGGCGGACTGGTCAGGGTTTCGATCATGCAGACACTCCCTCGTGCGGAAGCGGCGACCATAGCCGCCGCTGCACATCAGGGTGTCAACAGGGCTTCACGAAGCTGGATCGCGGGCCACGTCGCGCCCCATCACCATTTCGATCACGCGCGCCGAACCGCCTTCATGGAATCCGGTCTGCGGCGCGAAGTCGCGCGGGTTGTGGAACGTGCCGAATAGCAGGTCGAACACGGGCAGCTCCGAATAGTTCTGCCGATGCAGGCCACGCGCATGGTGCCAGGAATGCATCTCCGGCCGTTCGACGAACCAGCCCAGCCAGCGCGGTGTGCGCACGTTGGTATGGGTCAGCATCGCCAGCAACGTGGCCGACAGCAGCGCCGCCGTCGTGGCTTGCGGACTGAGGCCGACGATCACCGTCAGCGCGAGGCTGCCGACCGCCGTCCAACCCAGCGTGTCGAGCGGACTGAACCAGAACGCACTGAACGTATCCAGGCGTTCCGTGCTGTGGTGAAGTTGGTGACCGAAGCGCCACAGCCAGTCGTTGCCGTGGATCGCGCGGTGCCATGCGTACGCACAGGCCTGGTAGACCAACAGGCCGACCAGCCCGCCGATTGGCCACCAGAGATGACTCAGGTCGAACAGCTGCAGCGGCAGCAGGAACTGCGTCCACAGCAGCGGCAGGTATGAGGACAGCAGGAAGTAGAACACCGTCGCCAGCAGGCCGCGCGTGCGCCAGCGCGCGATGCGCGGCAAGGCGCGGGCGGGAGCGATCGCTTCCCACAGCATCAGCGCGGCATACATGCCGAAGAAGGCGAAGGACAGCGGATGAAGCAGGAGTTCGAGGGGCGTTGGCATGGCGGCGACGGCTCTGGTCTACTACGGGGGAGGCGGCACGATAGGGGCTGCCGCGCCCTGACACCGCAGCCATTTCCGCCGCCAACCTGACATTTCCGTCATGCCGCGCCGCGAACGCCCCACCATCGCCCTGCTCGCCACCCACGGCGCCGCCGCTTCGGTGCTGTACGGCATGTACGACCTGTTCCATTCGGCCGGGCGCGACTGGCCGCCGATGATCGGCCTGCCGCCGGGCGAATCGGTGTTCCGGCCGTTGTTGGCCGCCCGCGACACCGCGCCGTTGAACGTCGTGAACGGCATCGTGGTCACCCCGGAAATCGCCCTGCGCGACCTGCCCGCGCCCGACTTCATCTGCATTCCGGACCTGGCCATCTATCCCGGCGACATCGCGCTGCACGGCTACGAGGAAGAAGCGCGCTGGCTGCGCGATTGCCATGCGCGTGGCAGCGTGATCGCCGCCGCCTGCACCGGGGCGATGCTGCTCGCCGAAACCGGTCTGCTCGATGGCCACGATGCCACCACGCACTGGGCCTATTGCGACGCGCTCGCCGCGCGCCATCCCCGCGTCCGCGTGCATCCGCAGCGCGTGGTCGTCACCGCCGGACCCGACCAGCGGCTGGTCATGGGGGGCGGCGGCTCCAGCTGGCACGACCTGGCGCTGTACCTGATCGCACGCGTGGCGGGCATCGAGTGTGCGATGCAGACCGCGCGCGTGTTCCTGATCGACTGGCACCAGACCGGCCAGCAACCGTTCGCAAGCCTGGCACGCACGCGGACGACGTCGGACGCGGCGGTCGCGCACGCGCAGGTGTGGATCGCGCAGCACTACGACGCGCCCTCGCCCGTCGCCGGCATGTTGCAGGCCAGCGGTCTGGCCGAGCGCACGTTCGCCCGCCGCTTCCAGCAGGCGACCGGGCTGTCGCCGCTGGACTACGTGCATACGCTGCGCCTGGAAGAAGCCAAGCAGCAACTCGAAGCCGGCGACGACGTCGTCGAAGCCATCGCGCAGGCGGTCGGCTACGAGGATGCGGCGTACTTCAGCCGGTTGTTCCGCCGCAAGGTGGGGCTGTCGCCCGCGCAGTACCGCCGGCGCTTCGGCGGCATGCGGCGGATGCTGCAGCGAGCGGGGGCTCAGTAGAACGCGACGCCCGGCCGCAGCACGCCGTGGAAGAAGGCCAGCAACGCCAGCGCCGCGATGAGCAAGGCACCCAGTGTCACGCGTCCGACTACCCGCGGCGTGGCCGCGCGGGCCTGCGCGGCGCCCGCGAGCATCCACAGCACGCCGGGTACGGTCACCAGGACCGGCAGCAGCACCACTTCCAGCCATTCGCGCGGCACGCGGTAGGGAAGCACCGCCACCATTCCCAGCAGCGCAGGGAGCACGATCCACCCGCCGACATGCCGCATGCGGGCGCGTGGCGTACCGGCATCCTCGGCCAGCGCCAGCGCCGGGGGCAGCAACGCCAGCGCCACGCACGGCATCGCCACCAGCGCGAGCACCGCGAGGAGGGACTTGGTGGCCATGGACAGCTGCAGATAATCCATCGCCATGCCGACATCGCTGCCACCGCTCAGGGCGCCGATCACGACCTGCGGCAATGCCATCAGCAGGCCGCAGAACGCCAGCCAGACCAGCGCCATGCGCCGCACCGGCGTGCGCCCCGCTCCGCGGCGTGCCGCCCACAGACAGGCCAGCCCCATCACGGCCGTCGCCAACGCGCCCGTGCCCTGGAACAGCGCTGCCAGCGGGTGTTCGCCTTCCCAGCGGTGGTTGTTGTGGAACAGCGTGGGCATCAGCCCTGGCGTCAGTGCCTTCGGCAGCACCAGGAAGACTTCCTGCACGAAGAACGTCAGGTTGAACGCCAGCACGTAGAGCAACAGGGAACCGAACAGGGCGCGCCAAGGAAAAGGTGCCGCCGCCACATGGTTGCGGGTGGTTCGCGCGCGCCAGGCATTCCGCAACAGCCAAGCCAGCGGTAGCGCCAGCGCAACGAGGGCCGACGCCCACAGCAACCCCGCCATGTGCGTCATGCGGCCGCCTCCGCGCCCTGGCGGCGCAGCGACCAGAAGCCGATGTCGCGCCGCACGCGGTAACCGAGGCGTTCGTACAACCCCAGCGCGCGCGGATTCTCGTAGCTGACGTGCAGGAACGGTTGCCGCCCGTGCGCGAGGGTGTCGTTGGTCAGCCACGTAGTGAGCTGGCGCGCGTAGCCGTGGCCGTTGAACTCCGGGTGCGTGCAGATCGCGCTCATCTCGCGATGGCCCTCGTCGCCGAGGCGCTCGCCGATCATCGCGGCCAGGCGACCGTCGCGGTAGATGCCGAAGTAGCGGCCCATGTCCATCGTCCGCGCGCGGAAGTAGTGCGGATACACCAG
Organism: Pseudoxanthomonas sp. G3; assembly: GCF_057654715.1. Taxonomy (NCBI): domain Bacteria; kingdom Pseudomonadati; phylum Pseudomonadota; class Gammaproteobacteria; order Lysobacterales; family Lysobacteraceae; genus Pseudoxanthomonas; species Pseudoxanthomonas sp. G3. Next base: position 1,272,643 of record NZ_CM172805.1, on the reverse strand, counting down.
CGCCGTCAGCGCCAGCACATCGGCGCGCTGCGCTTCGCCCAGCGGCACGATGTCCGGGCCGTCCATCGGCGCGAGCGGTGCATCGCAGACCATCTGTGCGAGCGGACGAAAGCCTTTCAGCTGCCACCCCGCCGGCAAGACGGGGGCGATCCCCAGCAGATACACCGACTCCCCCGACGCCACCAGCCGGTCGAGCGCATCGTCCACGCGCGCATCGCTCGCGGGCACGCCCAGGAAGGGTGCGTAGTCGGCCGGGTAGCGCGCGACATCGCCGGCACGCAGGGCGATGCCGCGGTGGATCGAATCGAGGGCGGACCAGAACGGGTTGTCGAGGGACGTCGTCATCGGCATGCACGCGGGAAGAACCCCGATTATCCATGCACCGGGCCCTCGTGCATCCGACAGGGGCGCTCCGTATGCTGCGCGCATGACGACATCGCCCGCTTTCCGCTTCCTGCGCCGCGCCGCGGCCTGCGCGTCCGTCCTGCTGCTGGCCGGCTGCGTCACCGCACCACCCACGCCCACGCGCCCTCCGGCGGATACGCGCAGCGAGATCGTGCGGCGCATGCCGACGAAGGTCGCCGAGCGCGAGCGCTGGGCGGCCGACATCGAGACGGCTTTTGCCGCGCAGCGCATCGAGCCCAACAGCGAGAACATCTGCGCGGTCCTCGCGGTCACCGAGCAGGAATCCGGTTACGTGGCCAACCCGGCCGTCGCCAACCTGCCGAAGATCGCCCGCGGCGAGATCGACCGCCGCGCGGCCGCCCTGCATGTGCCGACCTTCCTCGTCGATGCCGCGCTGGCGCTCCGCTCACCCGACGGCCGCTCGTACGCCGATCGCCTGCGCACGGTGCGTACCGAGCGCGACCTGAGCGACATCTACGAAGACATGATCGGCAGCTTGCCGCTGGGCAAGCGCCTGTTCGCGGACTACAACCCGGTGCAGACCGGCGGACCGATGCAGGTGTCCATCCCGTTCGCCGAAGCCAACGCAACGCGCTATCCCTATCCCGTCGAAGGCAGCATCCGGGACGAGGTCTTCACGCGGCGCGGCGGCCTCTACTTCGGCATCGCCCACCTGCTGGGCTACCAGACGCCGTACACACGCAAGGTGCACCGCTTCGCCGATTACAACGCCGGTTGGTATGCCAGCCGAAACGCGGCCTTCCAGAGCGCGGTCGGGATCGCCGCCGGAACGAGGCTGGCGTTGGACGGCGACCTGTTGAATCCGGGAGCGCCGATGGACAAGCCCGGGCAGACCGAGCGCGCCGTGCGCACGCTGGCCAGCGACCTGCGCATGGATGAACGCGAGATCCGCGACGCGCTCCAACGCGGCAACCGCCTCGACTTCGACGACACCCCGCTCTACAGCCGGCTCTATGCGCTGGCCGAAGCACGCGCTGGCAAGCCGCTGCCGCGCGCGATGATCCCCGGCATCACGCTGGAAAGCCCGAAGATCACCCGCGAGCTGACCACCGCCTGGTTCGCCACCCGTGTGGATGAGCGCTACCGGCGCTGCCTGCAGCGCTAGCCGCCCAGTCCCGCCCACCAGCGAGCGTAGGCCTGCCAGGCCGCGGTGCCGGGCACCACATGCATCAGCACGAAATTCAGCGCGAACACGGCCGCCACGAAGCGGAACACGCCGCGCCCGCGCGGCGCCGCTCGATCGAACACGATCAGCACCGCCAGGATCGCGAAGGTCAGCGCATAGCCGCCCCACGAGGGATTGAAACGCGCGCCTTCCGGCAGCAGCGCCAGCATCAGGCGGGCGGCCGCGGGATCGATCATCACCAGTGCCGTGGCCACCATGTAGCGTGCGTGCAGGGCCGAGTCGCGCCGGTGCACGATCGCCAGGCCCCAGAACAGCGCCAGCATCACCGACGCCGCCGTACCCAGGTACAGAAGCATCGACTGCAGCCCGAACATCTCCGGCGGCGCGGCCGCGATCCGCAGATGCGACAGCCACAGCGCGGTGATCAGCACGCCCGGCATCACGCCATAGGAGAACTGCCCCACCTGGCGATGCAGCGCCATGCGGCGGGTGCGGATGAGCCAGGGCTGCACCAGCAGCATCGCCAGCCAGGCGATCATCAGGCCTGCATGCAGGTGAGTAACGGCGTCGGCCAGGCCCAACCGGCTGAAATAGGTCTTCCAGAAGCCCACGCCCACCAGCGCCACCAGGCCCCACATCCATACGCCACTGCCGATGCCCCACGGACCGGATCGGCGCGGCACCGCGCCCGTTGCAGAAACCGCCATCACGCCACCTTTGTCTTGATCGTGGCAGGTTGAACGCCCGCGCCGGCAGGCACCGGCCAGCCGCCTGTCGAATTCCGTCCCGTCCGTTCGTCGCGTTCAGGAAGGCGTCATTCCGACGCCGCTTTCCCGGAGGTTCCCATGCCCTACATCGATGGTTTCGTGGCCGCCGTGCCGAACGAGAACAAGCAGAAGTTCATCGAACACGCCCATCTTGGCGATCCCGTGTTCATCGAGCAGGGAGCCACGCGCGTGGTCGAGTGCTGGGAGGACGACGTGCCCGATGGCAAGGTCACCGACTTCCGCAGGACCGTGCAGGCGAAGTCCGACGAAAGCGTGGTGTTCTCCTGGATCGAATGGCCCGACAAGGCCACGCGCGACGCCGGCATGCAGAAGATGATGGACGACCCGCGCATGTCGCCGGAGAACAATCCCATGCCGTTCGATGGCAAGCGCCTGATCTACGGCGGCTTCGTGCCGACGCTGGAACTGGGCGACAGCGCGGGCACGTCGTCCTACGTGGACGGCTTCATCCTCGCCGTGCCGACGAAGAACAAGGTGGCGTTTACCGACTATGCCACCACGTTCGACACGATCTTCATGGGCTACGGCGCCACCCGCATCGTCGAGGGCTGGGGCGACGACGTACCGCGCGGCAAGCAGACCGACTTCTTCCGCGCCGTGGATGCGAAGGATGACGAGACCGTCGCGTTCTCGTGGGTGGAGTGGCCGGACAAGGCCACGCGCGACGCCGGTATGCAGAAGATGATGGAGGACCCGCGCATGGATCCGTCCAACAAGGACAACCCGCCGATGCCGTTCGACGGCCAGCGCATGGTCTACGGCGGCTTCACGCCCGTCGTGGAGCTGCGCGGCTAGACGTGCGGAGTACGCGACGGCCCGGCGGCCGGGCCGTCGCAGGGTGTTGGCTTGCAGGGCGGCTCAACGGGTCTCCGACAAGGCGTGCAGGATGTCGACATAGGACTTTTCGATATCGGCCAATCCCGCCGCCTTCACGCCTTCGGCCGGGTGGATCAGCATGAACTCGTCGGGCCCGTGCGCACCGGTGCCGTAACCCAGTCCGCCGAACACGAACGGCAGATCCAGCGTGCGCGTGAACTGGTAGAACGGCGCACTGCCTCCGAGCCAGGGCGAGACCCGCGTCCTGGCGCCGTACTTGTTCAGCACGCCCAGCATGGCCTGCACGAGCGGTGCCTCGACCGAGGTCGAGGCGGCGGGATAGCCAGACATCGGACGCAGCACGATATCGCTGAAACCCTTGGCGTCCAGATGCGTACGAATCATCCGGTAGACGTCATCCGGTTCCAGACCGGGCGGCAATCGCGAGTCCATCTTGGCGGTGGCCACATGCGGCAGGATGGTCTTGATGCCCTCCCCGGTGTAGCCGCTCCACAGGCCATCCACATTGAGCGTGGGGTCGTACAGGTCGCGCACGATCGCATCGCGCCCGGTCAGCCCGTCGATCCAGCGCGAGACGCCGAAGCTGCGCTGCACCGTCGCGTCGTCGGCGCCCGCAGCCAGGGCGTTGATCAGGCGCTGCTGCTCCACCGTCGGCGCCTTCACCGACGCGTAGTACCCCGGGATAGCGATGGTGTTGCCGTCGGGCGTGGTCATCGAGGCGATCGCCTGCACTAGCCGGAGCGTCGGCGAGTCGACCAACGACTTCAAGGAGCCGTGCACCTCGGACTTCGCAGGGCCTCCCCACGCGCCACCCTTGGATTCGAGCTCGAAGTACACGATGCCCTTCACGCCGAGATTCAGCGACGCCGAGCCATCCGGCCGCTGGATGTTCATCGGGAAGAACGCCCCATCGGCCTTGCGCAGGCGATCCAACCACGGTTCGATGACCTTGCCGAAGTTCGGCGAACCCAGCTCTTCCTCGCCCTCGGCGATCACGTACAGGTTCACCGGCAGCGTGCCATCCGTCTTGATCATGGCGTCCAACGCATTCAGGAACGCGCGTTGCGGCCCCTTCTGGTTGGTGGCGCCGCGCGCCATCAGCACCGTACCGTGCTCATTCCTGACCAGGGAACCGGCGAAGGGGTCGTCGATCTGCCAGTTGTCCTCGATCGGTTGCACGTCGTACATCATGTAGACGACGAGCGTCTTCTCGGCGCCCGCATCGTAGTAACCCAGTACGCCCGGATGCCCGGGCGTCTCCACCTTTCGCACTTCCCGGAAACCCAGCGCGCGCAAGTCGTCGGCGACCAGATTCGCCATCGCGTCGATGCCGTCGTCTTGCGCACTGATGGAACGCTGCCTCACCCAGCGTTGCAGCTGCAAGGTATGCGCGTCGATGTCGGCATCGATCCTTGCGTAGACCGCGTCATGCTTGCCGGGATAGGCCGGCACGCGAGACGCATCGAACGCCTCCGACGTGGACCAGGGATAGGTAGGCCGGGGCGAATCCGCGGCAAGCGCAGGCGCCATGCCCGTGCACAGCAACGCAAGAAGAAGACAGGACGACAACGCGCGCAGACTGGACATCATCACTCCGGGATGGGTTGCGATGATCGCACCCTACACGAGCCGGCTCGCAGGGCTTGCGACGAGCACGCTACGGATGTTCTGCCCCGATGACATCCCGGCGTGGCGGACCCGCACACGCCGGGGGCCACGCCGGATCGGCGCCAGGCGCCAGATCCACGAGGAAGAACTCGCCCGAGGCGGCGCCGTCGGCCTGGGCGAAGAGCACGCGCTTCCCATCCGGCGACAACAGAGGGCCCACCTGGAAGACATCGTCGCGCGCAGGCACCCGACCGCGTTGGCGCCAGCCATCGTCTTCGCGGTCGTATACGTAAAGATGTGATCGCGTGCCGCGGTTGGCCACCACGACCAGCACGCGCCCGTCCCGCGAAAGATCGGCTTCGTACTCGTCGCCCGCGGTATTGACCGGCGTAGGCAACGGCGTCACTTTCCACCGCCCATCGTCATGTGGCGTGGCGAACCAGAGATCGCGGCCTCCGACGCCCCCGGCGCGATGCGAACCGAACAGCAGGCGCCCATCCGCCAGCGGACGCGGCAGCAGCTCGGTATGCGGCGTATTGACGGGGGCGGGCAACCGCTCCGGTTCGCCCCAACGCCCGTCGGCGAGGCGGGTGACGCGCCAGATATCGAGATCGCCCGGCGTCGTGCGGTCGCTGGCGTAATAGAGCCAGGCGCCGTCGGGGCTGTAGGCGGGGTCCGTCTCCAGCGCGGGAGCCGGACCCGCGAACGCAGGCTCTCGGGGAGCGCCCCACTGCCCGCCTTCGCACGTCGAGATCAGCAACCGATACCGATCGAACGCGGGCGGCGCGCGGAAGAAGGTGAGTTCGCGACCATCGGGGGAAAACACCGGGGACGATTCGTACTGGTCGGAGGAAAGCGCGGGTGGTGTCCACCGCACGGGCGACGTGGGTACCACGATATCCGACGCGGGCGCCGCGTGGGACATCGCAGCAAGCAGCACCAACGGAAGCCATAACGCCGAACGGACGGACATGCCATATCTCCTCTGGATCACGTGCGACCGTACAGTCCCCGTGCGCCGGGACGTAGCGAGCATTGCGCAACCCAGCCTTGAGCCGGCTTCAAGGTACGCCGGGTTCCGTTCAAGCCTGCGACTGGCTAGGGTACGCAACTCCAAGGAGACGAACATGATCAGAACAGGCGGTTGCCGATGCGGCGCGGTGCGCTACACCTTGAGCGCGGAACCCCTCGCGGTAAGGCTTTGCTGGTGCCGCGACTGCCAGTACTGGACCACCGGCAATGCGGCGGTGAACATCCTCGTTCCGCGCGATGCCGTGCGGGTAGACGGTGAACTGGCCGGTTGGGACAGCGTCGCGGACAGCGGCCACCACATGCGCCGTTCGTTCTGCCCGCGCTGCGGCACGCCCGTGTTCAGCGAAGCGCGCGAAACCCCCGAACGCATGGTGATCCGTGTGGGCACCCTCGACGATGGCACCGACATCGTGCCGACCACCGTCATCTGGACCGATTCGGCGCCGGCGTGGGCCATGATCGATCCCGCGCTGGAGGCATTCCCGCGACAACCGTAAGTCAGTCCTCCTGCGGACGCGGGCGACCGGGAATCCGCCGACGCGGCGCCTGCGCTTCGCGTTCGTCCATGTCGCGAACGCGACGCCCGGCTTCACGGATCAGGTCTGGCAGAAGGTGCGCCTCGGGCAGGTGCTTCCAGTACTTCTGCGGCATTTCCTGCCGCATCATGCGGACGTTCAAGCGCGCGGGATTGAAAATGCTGGCGTAGTACGTCCGCCACAGTGCATCCTCGGCGTCGTCACCCGGCACGTCGGCGCGTTGCGCACCTTCGCCCGCCCACAGCTGCGCTCCGTCCCACTGCACGCTGCGATACGGCGTGAGGATCGCCCAGCGCATGCCGGCGAAGCGGCGCATGAAGAACGGAGCGACCCGGTCGACGATGAAGTGGTCCGGCTCGAACCATGCCAGGTAGGCGTTGTCTTCGCCCTCGATCTGGCGGAAGCGCACGAACGCCTTCATCTTGTGCGTATCGCGGCGCACGGCCTGGGCCAGCCGCGTGGCGCGATGCACGTCGGCATCGGTGGCGCGGTCAAGCAGCGCGCGTTGGCCCTCGCCGATCCGCCACAGCAGGCGGTACAGCAACGCATGACGGCCGATGTCGCGATGGCACAGCACGGCGGCGGCGAGCGCCATGAAATCCGCCGGTACCGAAAGGCCCGTGCGCCGTGCCGCTTGCGAGGACACCTCGTCGCCGCCCAGCAGTCCGCCCTGGGCATCGGCTTGCCACTCGACGGCGTCTGGAGGCAGTCCGGCCTCCCAGGCCTGCCGCGCCTGCGCACGCCAAGCATCCAGGTCCCAGGCCGGCATGACGGTGGCGCGGAACACGCTCGTGTTCAGCCGAACAGATCGGCTTGGCGTGGTGCCGGGGCGAGTTCGCGCCGCAGTCGTACGGGATCGTCCAGGCGCTGCCGCGGATGGTGGTCCAGCAGCACGATGAACGGCAGCACTTTCTGCAGCGGCGCGCGCAGTCGGGCGAGGTCGGCCACACGCAGGCGGCCCTGGCGACGCGAGTCGATGATCCGCTGCACGTTGCGCGCGCCCAGGCCAGGCACGCGCAACAGCATCTCGCGCGGCGCTGCGTTGAGGTCGACCGGGAAACGATCCGGGTGGCGCAGCGCCCACGCGAGCTTGGGGTCGATGTCCAGGTCGAGCATGCCACCCTGCGCGGCATCTTCGCCGACGATTTCCCCGACCTCGAACCCGTAGAACCGCAACAGCCAGTCGGCCTGGTAGAGACGATGCTCGCGCTGCAGGGGCGGCGCCCGCAGCGGCAACTGCGTGGAGGCATCCGGGATGGGACTGAAGGCGGAGTAGTACACGCGACGCATGCGGAACTGTCGGTACAGCGCGTCGCTGCTGACCAGGATGTCGCGATCGTCCGCCGCGTCGGCACCGACGATCATCTGCGTGCTCTGCCCGGCCGGTGCGAACTTCGGCGGACGCTTGCGCCCCGGCTTCGCCTCCTGCTTCGTCGGCTTCGCCGCCTGGATGCGCGTATGCAGCTCGCCCATCGCAGCGCGGATGCCGTGCGCCTGTTTCTGCGGCGCCAACTGCTTCAGACCGGCTTCCGTCGGCAGTTCCACGTTGATGCTGAGGCGGTCGGCATACCGGCCGGCGGCGGCGAGCAGTTCCGGCGAGGCCTCGGGAATGGTCTTCAGGTGGATATAGCCTGCGAACCGATGATCCTCGCGCAGGCTGCGGGCGACCTCCACGAGCTGCTCCATCGTGTAATCGCCGTTGCGGATGATGCCGCTGGAGAGGAACAGGCCTTCGATGTAATTGCGCTTGTAGAACTCCAGCGTCAGCCGTACGACTTCGGCCGTGGCGAAGCGTGCGCGCGGCACGTTGCTGGACACCCGGTTGACGCAGTAGGCGCAGTCGTAGATGCAGAAGTTGGTCAGCAGGATCTTCAGCAACGACACGCAGCGGCCGTCCGGCGTGTAGGAGTGGCAGATCCCCATCCCTTCCGTGCTTCCCACGCCGCCCTTGCCCAGCGAATGGCGCTTGCCGGCGCCACTGGACGCGCAGGAGGCATCGTACTTGGCCGCGTCGGCCAGGATCGCCAGCTTGTCCTTCAAATGCATGCGCCGATTCTATCCGCCGGCATCTCCAAACGTGAGACGGAAACCGGGCTACGGCATTCATCAACGTGATGCCGCCCTCTCGTCAGCGTGAAGGCCGTCGCCCAGCGGCTGCGTTGCGTTCGCGGGACCTCTTCGCGTCCCTCCACTCGGCCCTTCGCACGCAAACGGTTCATGGCGCGATCCAGGCGCCGCTATTCGCACCAGCGCTGTGCGACACGCCCAAAGCGTATGGAATAACGAAAATTACCTTTGTGTCAGCGCGTATCGTGATGTGACATGAGCCACACTTTCCGCCATTTATCGCCGCCTAAGGTTCAGAGGCGGCACTGCAGTGCGTCATTCCAGTGCCGAAGAGAGAGGGCCTTCACCACCACACTTGTTTAGGGGCGCAGCACATGGGCAAGAGAGCGGAACCGTACGTACGAATGACCAGGGCGCCGTTGGCGTCCGCCGTGAAATGGGCCTTGGCGGCCGCCGCGCTGGTCGGCAGCAGTACCGCCGTCGCGCAGACCGCGGAGACACCGCCCGCACCGACACCCACGCCCACCACCGAAGAAGCGACGACACTGGACACCGTGTCGGTGCTCGGCAGCCGCGGCCAACCGCGCAGCGTTTCCTCCTCCGCCGTGCCGATCGACATCATCAGCGCCGAGGAGTTCCGCAACCAGGGCTCGACCGATGCTCTGGACCAGCTGCGCGTGCTGGTGCCGTCGTTCAACGTCAGCACCATCCCGATCGATGACGCGGCCAGCCTGATCCGTCCGGCCAACCTGCGCGGCCTGCCGCCGGACAACACGCTGGTGCTGGTGAACGGCAAGCGCTTCCATCGCTCCGCGGTCATCACCTTCCTCGGCCACGGCCTGTCCGATGGTTCGCAGGGCCCCGACCTGTCCGTATTCCCGTCGCTGGCGCTCGAGCAGGTGGAAGTGCTGCGCGACGGCGCGGCGGCGCAGTACGGCTCCGACGCGATTGCCGGCGTGGTCAACTTCGGCCTGAAGAAGATCAGCGAAGGCGGCGCGTTCGAGGCCTTCGCCGGCCAGTACTACGAAGGCGACGGCTTCACCACCCAATACTCGGCGCAGATCGGCTTGCCGCTCACCGCGCGCGGCTACGCAACGCTGACCGCCGAATGGCGCCAGGCCGACGACACCTCGCGCAGCGTGCAGCGCGACGATGCCGCCGCCGCGATCGCGGCGGGATATCCGGACGTGCCGGTGCCGGCGCAGATCTGGGGTTCGCCGAAAGTGGACGACGATCTGAAGTTCGTCGCCAACCTGGGCATCAGTGGCGACAGCGTGGACGTCTACCTGTTCGGCAACTACGCCCAGCGCGACGTGGACGGCGGCTTCTACTACCGCAACCCGACCGCGCGCTCGGGCGTGTACTCCAACGATGGCGGCGCGACCCTGCTGATCGGCGACACCACCGGCGCGGGCGGCTGCCCCACCATCGCTCTGCGCGATGGCGCCGGCAACCTGATTCCCTACAGCACCGTGAGCGCCGCCGTCGCGGCCCTGCCGTCGAACTGCTTCACCTTCCTGTCGTCATTGCCGGGAGGTTTCACCCCGCGCTTCGGCGGCAGCCTGGAAGACATGTCCGTGGTCGGTGGCGTCAAGGGCACCTGGGGCAATGCGTGGCATTGGGATGCCAGCGTCACCTACGGCCGCAACGACATCGACTTCGTCATCTACAACACGGTCAACGCCTCACTGGGCGCCGCGCAGCCCGCTGGCCTGCGTTTCTCGCCGGGTGGCAACACGCAGACCGAAAAGGGCGTGAACTTCGATGTCGGCACCGATTTCGAGACGTCGTTCACTGCCCAACCGGTGCGCCTGTCGGCCGGCACGGAATGGCGCGAGGAAAGCTTCGAGGTGAAGGCGGGCGATGCCGCCTCCACCGGCATCGGGCCGCTGACCGAGCAGGGCTTCGCGCTCGGCTCCAACGGCTTCAACGGCTTCAATCCGCGCACGGCGGGTGAATGGGATCGCAAGAACTGGGCCGTGTACCTGGACCTGGAGGCCCAGTTCACCGAGCAGCTGCTGTTGGCCGCCGCCATCCGCCACGAGGACTTCGACGACTTCGGCAGCACCACCAACGGCAAGCTGACGGCGCGTTTCGACGTGTCGGATACGTTCGCGCTGCGCGGCGCGTACAACACCGGCTTCCGCGCGCCCACGCCCGGCCAGGCGAACATCAGCCAGATCAGTACCGCCTTCAACGGCAGCGTGCTGGAGGACATCGCCACCCTGCCGCCAACCAATCCCATCGCGATCCTCAAAGGCTCCCGCCCGCTGACGCCGGAAGAGTCGAAGAACATCTCGCTGGGCATGGTGTGGAGCAGCGGCGACTGGCTGGTCACCCTGGACGGCTACCGGATCGAGGTGGAAGACCGCATCGCCCTCAGCACCAGCTTCGCACTGACGCCCGAGGAACGCGATGCGCTGGTCGATTCCGGCAATCCGGAAGCGGCCTCGCTGAGTTCGGTCACCTACTTCGGCAACGCGTTCGATACCACCACCACCGGCGTGGACCTGGTGGCCAGCGTGGAAACCGACCACTTCGGCGGCACGACGACCTATTCGCTGGCCGCGAACTGGAACAAGACCGAGGTGGACCGGTACGACCCCAACTTCATCAACGAAGCCCGCGTCTACAAGATCGAGGAATCGCTGCCGAAGACCAAGGGCTACTTCAGCATCAACCACCAGCGTCCGGTCTTCCACGCCAATCTGCGTTTCGGCTACTACGGCTCCTGGTACGAGGATCACCTGGACAGCGGCGCGATCACCGTGGAAGACGGCGGTCTGCCGATCTACGAGGACAGCACGGTCATCGTCGATGCCGAGGTGGGCTGGAAGTTCGCCTCCGGCCTGTACGTCAACGTCGGCGCGCAGAACCTGTTCGACGAGACCCCGGACGACAACCCGTGGGGTGCGGCCGTGGCCGGCGCAGCTTATCCGGTGCATTCGCCTTACGGTTTCAACGGCGGTTTCTACTACGCACGCGTGGGCTGGAAGTTCTGATCCATCCTGACCGGTTTGCCGGTCCCCAGGCCGGTGCCCCTCGCGGGCACCGGCTTTTTTCTTTGACGTCTAACGCGGCGACGTGTCGCGGGCGACACCCACGGCCACCTCAGCGACCAGTCCACGCAACCACTGGTGCGCGGGATCGTGGCGATAGCGCACGTGCCACGCCATCTCGAGCGGGAACGTCCCGAGGTCCACCGGCGCCGGCAGCACCTTCAGGCGCGGATCGCGCGCCAGGTGCCTGCAGATCAACTTCGGCAGCGTCGCGCAATAGTCCGTGGCGGCGACCAGCTCGGGGATCGACAGGAAGTGCGTCACCGACACGACGACGTCGCGGCGCAGCCCCTGCTTCTCCAGCGCCTGGAACAGGCCCGCGCGCAGTTTGCCGGGGGGCAAAACATTGACGTGCTTGAGCTGCTCGTACTGCACCTTCGACAGGCGCTTGTTGACCACCGGATGATCCGCGCGCACCACGCAGGCCAGTCCGTCGTCCATCAGGTGCTGCACCACCAGGTTGTCGGGGGGTGCCACGATGCGTCCCAGCACCATCGCGGTCTCGCCGGAGATCGCGCCGGTTTCGGCCAGGTCGGTCCCATAGGGCGTCAGCCGAAGCCTGATACCGGGCGCGCGTTCGCGCAGCCGCGCGACGATGGCGGGCACGAGCACGAATTCCACGTAGCTGTTCGGCGCCAGCGTGAACAGGCGCTCCGCCTTCGATGGATCGAATTGCCGTTGCCCCAACACCAGCGCATCCACCTGCGACAGCGCCGCGGCGATGCCGGGCGCCAGCGCGATCGCCTTCTGGGTTGGCTGCATGCCGTAGCGCTCGCGGATGAACAACGGATCCTGCAGCGTGTCGCGCAGGCGCGCGAGCGCGTTCGACAGCGCCGGCTGGGTGATGCCCAGCCGTTCGGCCGCACGGGTGACGTTGCGCTCTTCCATCAGCGCGAGGAACACCGGCAGGAGGTTGAGGTCGTAGCGCACCCAGTCATATTGATGTGGATATATCTGGAATTCAACGAATAAATTGGATGAATGCCTTGCGGGCGCGCATCCTGCCTTCACACCGGCGGGGCGCCGGTCCGGCAAGCGAAGGCGCCCCTCCTCCCTCTTCTTCCGGAGTGCTGCCATGTCGTCCGCCGTCCCGCTCCCCGCCTTGTTCTCCCCCACCCGCCTGGGTGCCTTCGAGGTCCGCAATCGGATCGCGATGGCGCCGCTCACCCGTTCGCGCGCCGGTATGGATGGCGTGCAGACGCCGCTGGCCATCGAGTACTACCGGCAGCGCGCCTCGGCCGGCCTGATCGTCACCGAGGCCACCAACATCTCGCGCCAGGGTCGCGGCTACGCCTACACGCCCGGCCTCTATACCGATGCCCACGTCGCGGCATGGAAGCCGGTGACCGACGCCGTGCATGCCCAGGGTGGGCGCATCGTCGTGCAGTTGTGGCATGTGGGCCGCATGTCGCACAGCAGCCTGCAGGAAGGTGACGCGGCGCCGGTGGCGCCCTCCGCGATCCAGGCCGGCGGCAGCGTGTTCACCGAAGCCGGCCATCAGCCGCCGACGATGCCGCGCGCGCTCGCCACCGAGGAGATTCCCGGCATCATCGAGGACTACCGCCAGGCGGCGATCCGCGCCAAGGCGGCGGGTTTCGACGGCGTGGAAGTGCACGCCGCCAATGGTTACCTGCTGGAGCAGTTCCTGCGCGACAGCACCAACCATCGCGACGACCGTTACGGCGGCTCGCTGGAGAACCGCGCGCGCCTGCTGCTGGAGGTGACCGCCGCCGTCGCCGAGGTGTGGGGCGCCGACCGTGTGGGCCTGCGGCTGTCGCCGCTGTCCACCGCCGTGGGCGACACGCCGCTGGACAGCCACACGATGGAGACACACCTGTACGTCGCCCGCCGCCTGGGCGAGATGGGGCTGGCCTACCTGCATGTGGTCGAGGGCCAGCTGCACGCCGGCAACGGCGCCGACGCCTTCGACGTGCAGGCCCTGCGCGCCGCTTTCGGAGGCGCATACATCGGCAACAACGGCTACGACCGGCAGCGCGCGCTCGACGCTACCGCCAACGGTCATGCCGACATGATCGCCTTCGGCAAGCCTTTCATCGGAAACCCCGACCTGGTCGAACGCCTGCGCACCGATGCGCCGCTGTTCGATGCACCCTTGTCCGCCTACTTTGGGGGTAGCGCCGAAGGCTATACGCACTTCACCCTGCCCGAGGCCGTCGCGGCCTGACTGCGGCCACCCTCATCCACGCTCACGCATCCAGGAGTCCACCATGTCCCTCCACGACCTGCTTCCCGGCAAGCTCGGTTTCGGCACCGCCCCGCTCGGCAACATGTTCCGCGACATTCCGGAGGCGGAAGCGCGTGCCACCGTCGACGCTGCCTGGAACGACGGCATCCGCTACTTCGACAACGCCCCGTTCTATGGCGCCGGCCTGGCCGAACTGCGCATGGGCGAGGCGCTGGCCGACAAGCCGCGCGACGCCTATGTCATCAGCACCAAGGTCGGGCGCCTGGTCCTGGACGAGGTGGAAGACGTCAGCGCGCGCGACCTCGGCGAGAAGGGCGACGTCTTCAAGTACGGCCGTCCCAACAAGATCGTCAACGACTACTCCTACGACGCCACCTTGCGTTCGATCGACGACAGCCTCGCCCGCCTGAAGACCGACCGCATCGAGATCGCCTGGGTGCATGACGTGGCGCAGGACTTCTATGGCGATGAGTGGCTGGCGATGTTCGAACAGGCGCGCACCGGCGCCTTCAGGGTGTTGGACCGCCTGCGCGATGAGGGCACCATCAAGGCCTGGGGCCTGGGCGTGAACCGGGTGGAGCCGATCGAACTGCTGCTGGAACTGGAAGGCCCGCGCCCGGACGGCTTCCTGCTGGCGGGCCGCTACACCCTGCTGGACCATAGCCGCGCCCTGCAGCGGGTGATGCCGAAGGTCGCCGAACGCGGACTCGGCATCGTGGTCGGTGGGCCGTACAGCTCAGGCGCACTGGTCGGCGGACCGAACTTCGAATACGCGCCGGCCACGCCGCAGATCCTCGACAAGGTGGCGCGCATCAAGGCGCTCGCCGACCGCCACGGCATCAGCATGAAGGCGGCGGGCCTGCAGTTCGCGCTGGCCAATCCCGCGGTCGCCGCCGTCATCCCCGGCGCGAGCAAGCCAGGCCGCATCGCCGAAGACCGCGCCGCACTGGAGGAAATCGTGCCCGTGCAGTTCTGGCGCGACCTGCGCAGCGCGGGCCTGGTCGCTGTGGACGCGCCGCTGCCGGGCATCGGCTGATCGCACGCCCTCGGCCAGACAGGAGCGCGTTCGCGCGCGAACAACACTGGGCCGACCCGGGAATGCCTCCGCGAGGTCCCTGGCGGCGACGACGCTATAGCTTGAACAGCGGCTGCAACCGTTGCGCCAGCCAGCCGGGGAACCGCAGTGGCGCATCCAGCGCGGAAACGCAGATGCACGCGGCCCCGGGCACCGTCACCGGCTGGTGCTCGACATCGCTGTCGAGGTCGGCGACATCACCAGGCGCGAAATGGCCAAGCGCATCGTGGTAGGCGCCGCGCAGGATCTGGGTCAGTTCGGTACCGCCATGGCTGTGCACCGGCATGCTGCGGCCAGGGCCGATCTTCAGCATCAGCAGCGTGCCCGTCTTCGTGCCGGTGGCACGGATGCAATGCACGCCCGGCGCCATCCAGCGCCATTTCAGCGCGCGATAGGACGGACCGAAGTAGGGGTGCAGCGGCGTCGGCAGGCGGTCGTCGTCCTCGTACGGCGCGCCACGCGGCGCGGGTGCCGCAGCCACCGGGAGCGGCGCATCCAGCCGGTCGAGCATGGCCGCGCGCAGATCGGCCAGGCGGCCCGTCGACGGTTGCGCCGGCTGCTGGTGCTCGACCAACTGGCCGCCGATGCGTTCGGCCTCCTGCACCCGCGCACGGCAATGCGCGCAGGTCTCCAGATGGGTAGCGGCGACGATCGCCACTTCCACGGTCAGCGCGCCGGCGGCGTAACTGACCACGGTGGACGGATCGAGATGATGGTGCGGATTCACGACGTACCCCTTACCTGGCCCTGCAGGCGCAGGAACGCGCGCCGCAGGTGCGACTTCACCGTACCGAGCGGCATGCCGAGTTCGTCGGCGATGTCCTGGTGACTCTTGGCTTCGAAATACGACATGCGCATCAGGCGCGCCTGCACGGCGGGCAGTTCCTCGATACGGCGCTGCAGATGGGCATGCTCGGCGTAATCCTCCGCCGACGAGAACGGGCGGGCCAGGTCCTCGTCGGCCGCGGGGCCGCCCTCTTCCAGCACCTGGACCCAGCCCGGCTCGCGCCGGACGCGATCAATGTGCAGGTTGCGCCCGATCCGGAACAGCCAGGTGGACACTGCGCCCTGCTGCGGGTCGTACATCGCGGCGCGCTGCCACAGCCGCAGCATCGCTTCCTGCGCCAAGTCCTCGGCGACCGCCTCGGGATTGCCCAGGCCGCGCAGGTAGAGGCACAGCCGCGGCATGAAGTGGTCGTACAGGCGCATGAAGCTGGCGCGGTCGCGCAGGCGTGCGACGGCGACCATGTCGCCGGCCCAGTCGTGGGCATCCCGCGGGGAAGGCGTGGGTGTGGACACCGGCCGGGTCGTCCCGGGGGACGACGGTCTCCTTGTGAAGTCGGAGGGCATGGTAAGCCAGAGATCCCGTTGTGGTGCGTGATGGCGGCGTGTACGCGGGAGCGGACCGATTGGATGCACCCCGCTGCCTGCATCCGCCGGGTCCGCGCGCGCGTAGAGGCGGGGCTCCCCAAAAAGGAACGATCGATGCCCGCTTACCGTCCCCTGTTGGGCCTCCTGCTCGCCTGCCTGGCCGTCCCCGCGGCCGCGACGACGGACATCCTGCGGCAGGAGGCGCGGGCCTACGCGCGCAAGGGCGACACCCTGCTGTACCGCGAGTCGCACTGGCGCTACCGGCAGGACGGGCTCGCCCACCGTCTGGTGCTGTACCGCTGTCCCGACGGCCGCGCCTTCGCCCGGAAAACGGTCGTGGAACGCGCCTCGGCGCAGGCGCCGGATTTCGACTTCGAGGATGCGCGCGACGGTTATCGCGAAGGCGTGCGCAGCGGCCCCCGGGGACGCACGGTCTACGTGCGCGCTTCGTCCGGCGCGTCTCCTCGCGAACGCACGATCGCGCTGCCGCCGGGCGCGGTCATCGATGCCGGCTTCGATGCCAGTGTCCGCCGGCACTGGGAGGCGCTGCGCGCAGGGCGCGAGGTGGATCAGCCCTTCCTGCTACCCAGCCGCATGGCCTTCATGCCGGTGAGCCTGCGCCCGGGCGGCGCGGTGCGCTGGTCCGGCATTCCCGCGCAACGCCTGACGATGCGGCTGGACCGGTGGTACGGCTTCGTCGCCCCGACGATGCAGCTGACCTACGCCGACGCCGACCAGCGCCTGCTCGAATTCGCCGGCATCGCCACGATCCGCGACGACGCGGGCAAGCACCAGGACGTGCGCATCGTGTTTCCGGACCCGGCCGCGCCCGCCGACGCCGATGCGCTCGGTCGCGCGCGCGCTACGCCATTGGTGCGCAGCTGCGGACGCTGAGCGCGTCCTGCATCCGATCGTCGCCGCCCTGCGTATGCCCCACCAACGCAGCGGAGAGACCGCCATGCCGGCCAGTGCTTCATCCCCCCGCACGCCGGCCCTCCGGCGCTCCACGCTCCGGCGCTGGTTCGACACCCAGGCGCACGCGGACGACGACGACGCGCGCGGGGATCGCATCGACTGGCTGCGTGCGATTCCCTTCATCGGTCTGCATCTGGCCTGCATCGCGGTGTTCTGGGTCGGCGTCTCGCCCGTGGCCGTGATCGTGGCCGTCGCGCTCTATGCCGTGCGCATGTTCGCGATCACCGCGTTCTACCATCGCTATTTCTCGCATCGCACCTTCCGTACCTCGCGCGCACTCCAGTTCCTGGCCGCGCTGGTCGGTGCGTCCAGCGTGCAGCGCGGCCCGTTGTGGTGGGCGGCGCACCACCGCAACCACCATCGGCACGCGGACACGGCCGCCGATCCGCATTCGCCGACGCAGCGCGGCTTCTGGTGGAGCCACGCCGGCTGGTTCCTGACCCGCGAGGGCTTCCGCACCGACTGGTCGCGCATCCCTGACCTGGCCGGCTATCCCGAACTGCGCTGGCTGGACCGCTACGACACCGCGGTGCCGGTGCTGCTCGCGGCCGCGCTCTATGCCTTCGGCGAAGGGCTGGAACGCTTCGCGCCCGGGCTCGGCACCAACGGCCCGCAGTTGCTGGTGTGGGGCTTCTTCGTCTCCACCGTGGTCTTGTTCCATGCGACGGTCACCATCAACTCGCTGGCGCACCGGTTCGGGCGCCGCCGTTTCGACACGCGTGACGACAGCCGCAACAACCTCTGGCTGGCCCTGCTGACCTTCGGCGAGGGGTGGCACAACAACCACCATTTCTTCCCCGGTACCGCGCGACAGGGCTTTCGTTGGTGGGAAATCGACCTCACCTGGTACGGGCTGCGGCTGCTTGCCCTGTTCGGGTTGGTACGCGACCTCAAGCCTGTCCCCGCCTGGGTGCTGGCCAAGGCGAGGTCCTGAGCATGCGCATCGCCGTCATCGGTTCCGGCATCGCGGGTCTGGCCTCGGCCTGGTGGCTGTCGCAGCGGCACGAGGTGGTGCTGTTCGAAGCCAACGACTACCTGGGCGGCCACACCCACACCCATACCGTCGAACAGGCCGGGCGCAATTACCGCATCGACAGCGGTTTCATCGTGTTCAATCCGTTGCACTATCCATTGCTGTGCGGACTGTTCGATGAGCTCGGCGTCGCCTCGCAGCCGACCACGATGAGCTTTTCGGTGCACAGCGAGCGCAGTGGCGTGGAGTACAACGCCACCTCGCTGTCCACCTTGTTCTGCCAGCGGCGCAACCTGTTGTCCCCGCGTTTCTGGGGCATGCTGCGCGATCTCGCACGCTTCTACCGCGAAGCACCCGCCTTGCTGGAGAGCCACGACGCTGGCCCCACATTGGGCGAGTATCTGCAGCATGGCGGGTACGGGGCCGCGTTCCGCGACGAGCACTTGGTACCGATGGCCTCGGCCCTGTGGTCCTCACCGCCACAGGGCATCCTCGCTTTCCCGGCGCGCTACCTGGTCCAGTTCATGGCCAACCACCACATGCTGATCCTCGGCGAACGCTCGCCCTGGCGCGTGGTGACGGGTGGCTCGGCAACGTATGTGGCCGCGCTGCGGGCACGCTGGCGCGTGCAGGAGCGGCTGTCCTGTCCCGTGCTGGCGGTCCGCCGCGACGCCGAGGGCGTGGACGTGGAGACGCGGCAAGGCCGCGAACGCTTCGACCACGTGGTGATGGCCGGGCATAGCGACGACATGCTCGCCCTGTTGCAGGACGCCGATGCGGCCGAGCGCGAGGTGCTGGGTGCCATCCGCTACCAGTCCAACGACACGGTGCTGCACACCGATGCGCGCCTGCTGCCGCGCAACCGCAAGGCGTGGGCCGCCTGGAACGCGCATGTACCGCGGGACCCCTCGGCCCCCTGCACCGTTAGCTACTGCATGAACCTGCTTCAAAGCGTCGATTCGCCTTCGCCCTTCATCGTCACGCTCAACCGCAGCGAGGCCATCGATCCGGCGCGCATCCTGCGCCGCATGCATTACCGGCACCCGGTCTACGACCGGGCCATGGTCGCGGCGCAGGCCCGCAAAGCCGAGATCCAGGGGCATCGGCGCACGTGGTTCGCCGGCGCGTACTGGGGCTGGGGCTTTCACGAAGACGGCATCCGCAGCGCGCGGGCACTGGTTGATGCGTTCGAGGCGCAGCGCCCTGCGGCGACGCCGCAGCCACATGCCGAGGCGGTGCCGGCATGAGTACGGCGCTCGCCAGTGCGGTCTATGAGGGCTGGGTCCGGCATCGCCGCCATGCGCCTCGACCGCACGCCTTCCGGTACCGGATGGCGCAGCTCTACCTGGACCTGGACGAACTCGACCATGTGTTCGACCGTCGCTGGCTGTGGTCGGTGAATCGGCGCAACCTGGCCGCGTTCCATCGCGACGACTACCTCGCCCCGCATGACCAGCCGCTCGCCGAGGCGGTGCGCGACCGCGTCGCCCGACACCTCGGACATCGTCCTGCCGGTCCGGTGCGGCTGCTGACCCACCTCCGCTACGGCGGGTATGTCTTCAACCCGGTGAGTTTCTACTACTGCTTTCAGCCCGACGGCACGACGCTCGATGCCGTCCTAGCCGAGATCACCAACACCCCCTGGCGCGAGCGGCACAGCTACGTGTTGCCGATCCGGGAGGGCACTCCGCACGGCGCAGGCTGGGAATGGGGCTTCGACAAGGCGTTCCATGTCTCGCCATTCCTGCCGATGGAGTGCGCCTACCGTTGGCGTTTTGATGCGCCCGACGAAGCCCTGCGCGTCCACATGCAGGTCGACCGCGAAGGCCAGCGCGCGTTCGATGCCACGCTTACCCTGCTGCGTCGACCCTTGGGTGGCGCCTCGCTGGCGCGCGTGCTGTGGCGCTACCCGCTGATGACCGCCCAGGTGATGACCGGCATCCACTGGCAAGCGCTACGCCTATGGCTCAAGCGCACGCCGGTCCACGACCACCCTTCCCTCGCCCGCGAGACCCCATGAACGAGATCGCCGCTTCCGCCGCGTCCCCCACCTTCGGCGCCCTCGACCGCCTGCTGCGTTCGCAACTGCTGGCCCGTCTCGATGCGCTGGACCACGGCGTGCTGGTCGTGCGCGATGCCCTGGGCGAACACCGCTTCGGACACGCCGGGCCTGACGCGTTGCCGACGATACACCTGTGGATCGACGACCCGGCGTTCTACCGTGCCGTCGCGGCCCAGGGCAGCGTCGGCGCGGGCGAGGCCTACATCGCGGGGCAATGGCGCTGCGACGATCTGGTGGCGCTGGTGCGGCTGCTCGTGCGCAATCGTGCGTTGCTCGATGGCATGGAAACCGGACTGGCGCGCCTCGGCGGCTGGGCGTTGCGCAGCTGGCATGCGCTTCGCCGCAACACGCGTGAGGGCAGCCGACGCAACATCGCCGCGCACTATGACTTGGGCAACGACTTTTTCGCGCTGTTCCTGTCGAAGGACCTCATGTACTCCTCGGCAATGTTCGCCTCGCCCGACGACGATCTGGAGACCGCGTCGTACCGCAAGCTCGACGCGGTCTGCCGCAAGCTGGCGCTGACGCCGGAAGACCGGGTAATCGAGATCGGTACCGGTTGGGGCGGATTCGCGCTGCATGCGGCGCGCCACTACGGCGCCCACGTCACCACCACCACGATCTCGCGCGAACAGCATGCCCTGGCCAGCCAGCGCGTCGCCGAAGCGGGCCTGCAGGACCGCGTCACCCTGCTGCTGCAGGACTACCGCGACCTGCAGGGCGAATACGACAAGCTGGTGTCGATCGAGATGATCGAAGCGATCGGCGCCCAGTACCTGGATACCTTCTTCGGCAAGCTCGGGCGCCTGCTGAGGCCCGGGGGCCACGCCCTGCTGCAGGCGATCACGATCGAGGACCACCGCTACGTGCAGGCGCGCGATTCGGTGGACTTCATCAAGCGCTTCGTCTTCCCCGGCAGCTTCATCCCGTCGCTCAACGCCATGTATGCCGCCAAGACCCGCGCCAGCGACTTGCAGGTCGTGCACCAGGAAGATTTCGGCCTGTCGTACGCCTACACGCTGCGCGCCTGGCGGCGCCGCTTCATGACCCGGCTGCACGAGGTGCGCGAACAGGGCTTCGACGAGCGCTTCACCCGGTTGTGGGAGTTCTACCTCGCCTACTGCGAAGGCGGTTTCCTCGAGCGCTCCATCGGCGTGTCGCACCTGCTGATGGCGCGTCCCGGCCACGCGTCGGAGGCCACATGAACCTGTTGCACGCGCTGGCGATGGTCGCGCTGCTGGCTGCGGCGATCATGACGCTGGGCTGGGTGTGGCAGCGGCGACGACACAACGCCGGCATCGTCGACGTCTTGTGGTCGGCCTGCGTCGGCGGTAGTGCCGTGCTGCTGGCCGCGCTGGGCGATGGCGCTTGGCAGGCCCGCGTCGCCCTGGCCGTGCTCGGCGGCCTGTGGGGCGCGCGGCTGGCCCTGCACCTGTGGCACCGCGTGCGCAGCGAGCCGGAAGATGGCCGCTACCGCTATCTGCGCGACCATTGGCAAGGCCACCAGGGCAAGTTCTTCCTGTTCTTCATGGCCCAAGCGCTGCTGGTGGTGCTGTTCGCGCTGCCCTTCGCCGCCGCGGCACGCAGTCCGGTCGCCACCGTATGGCCCTGGATCGCGCTGGCGGTGGCGATCTGGGTGGGCAGCGTGGTCGGCGAGGCGATCGCTGACCGCCAGCTGGCGCGTTTCCGCGCCAATCCCGCCAACCGCGGCAGGACATGCCGCGACGGCCTGTGGCGATACTCGCGTCACCCCAACTACTTTTTCGAATGGCTCCACTGGTTCGCCTACGTCGCGCTCGCCATCGGCTCGCCTTGGGCCTGGCTGTCGTGGTGCGGGCCGGTGGTGATGTACGTGTTCCTGCGCTGGATAAGCGGCATCCCCTACACCGAGGCGCAGGCGCTGCGCACCCGCGGCGACGAGTACCGCGAGTACCAGCGCACCACGCCGATGCTGTTCCCCTGGTTTCCCAAATCCGCCACCAAGGAGGCGACACGATGAACGCGATGGTGGAAGAACTGGCTGCCGACCGCGCCGCTCCCGGCCTGCTGGGCCTGGCCGAACGCGGCCTGCTGCCGGATGCACTGGTCCGCGCCGGCATCCGCCGGCTGTGCGCGCAACGCCTGCACGACGAGCGTGCGGGCGGGCAGGAGGCGCAGTCGGCCCTGCTCGCGCACCGCCTGCGCGGTCTGCGCCAGGGCGCGCTGGCGGTGCACACCGACGCCGCCAACCGACAGCATTACGAACTGCCCGCGGATTTCTTCCGCCACTGCCTCGGTCATCGCCTGAAGTACAGCAGCTGCTTCTACCCCACGGGCGAGGAGACACTGGACCAGGCCGAGGACGCCATGCTCGCGCTGTACGGCGAACGCGCCGCGCTGGAGGATGGCCAGGAGATCCTCGAACTCGGGTGCGGCTGGGGCTCGTTGACGTTGTGGATGGCCGAACGCTATCCGAACGCGCGCATCACCGCGGTCTCCAATTCGCACTCGCAGCGCCGCTTCATCGAGGCGCGCTGCAACGAACGCGGCCTGCGCAACGTGAACGTCATCACCTGCGACGTCAATCAACTGCAGCTCGAAGCCGGACGCTACGACCGCTGCGTGTCGGTGGAGATGTTCGAGCACGTCAGCAACCATGCCGCGCTGATGCGTCGCATCCACGATGCGCTACGGCCCGGCGGGCAGCTGTTCGTCCACATCTTCGTCCATCGCGACCTGATGTATCCCTTCGAGACCCAGGGCGAAGACAACTGGATGGGCCGGCACTTCTTCACCGGCGGCATGATGCCGTCGGCGGACCTGCTGCTGTTCTTCCAGGAACACCTGAAACTGCAGGAACGCTGGCTGCTGGACGGTACGCACTACCAACGCACCGCCAACCACTGGCTGGCCCGCCACGACGCCAATCGCGATGCGGTGATGGCGGTGCTGCGCGAAGCCTACGGCGACGCGGCCGCCCTCTGGAACCAGCGCTGGCGCATGTTCTGGATGGCGTGCGCGGAACTGTTCGGCTATCGCGATGGCCAGGAATGGCTGGTGGCGCACTACCGCTTCCAGCGCGGCACCACGGAGGCCTGACATGCGCGCCCTACCCCTCACCCTGCTCGCCCTGGTGGTCGCCGCGACGGCGGTCGGCTGCCGCCCGGGCAACGTCAAGCCTTCCATCACCACGGCCGCGCCGGTGGACGTGGACCGCTTCATGGGCGACTGGTACGTGATCGCCCACATCCCTTCGTTCCCGGAGCGCGACGCCTACAAGGCCGTGGAGTCGTACGCGCGCCTGCCCGATGGCCGCATCCAGACGACCTTCCGCTACCGTAAGGGCGCGCTGGATGGCCCCGAGAAGACGATGCATCCGGTCGGCACCGTGGCGCCCGGCACCGGCGGTGCGGTCTGGGGCATGCAGTTCGTGTGGCCGATCCAGGCCGAGTACGTGATCTCGTACGTCGATGCCGATTACCAGCAGACGATCGTCGCACGCAGCAAGCGCGACTACGTCTGGCTGATGGCGCGCACGCCAACGATCTCCGACGCGGACTACCAGGCCCGCCTTCGCCAGATCGAAGCGCTGGGCTACGACATCTCGAAGATCCGGCGCGTGCCGCAGTGAGCGCGCAGCGGTAGCCCGGGTAGAGCGCAGCGAAACCCGGGGCCTGCCGACGGGCGCAGCGAAAACCACGTCCTGCGCTATACGTGGCACGGCGGCGATTGGGAGACCGCGATCCTCGGGTTTCGCTGCGCTCTATCCGGGCTGCGCAGAGATAAAGAGCTATTCGCCGTCCGCGGCTGTTGCCGGGCACGCGTCGCCTGTCCAATCGATGGGCAGGTTACCGCGGGCGACGAAGGCGTGGAACGTGGAGTGTGGCCAATCCGCCACGCGGCTGACCAGGCCATGCCTGACAGGGTTGAAATGTACGTGGTCGATGCGCCGCGCGAGGCTTTCAGCATCGCGAATCGTGGCCTCCCAGAATCTGCGTGCCCACAGCTGCCTTTCCTCGCCAGGCCGTCGCGCGATCCGGATGCCGCGCGCGAGCAGGCGTACCGTGAATTCGCGCTTGATCAGCCGCCAGCGCATCGAATAGCGATCGTCGCCTTCCGGCAAGCGCAGCGCGGCATGCAGATGATCCGGAAGGATCACCATGGCAAGGATCGAGAACGGATGCCGACCGCGTACAGAACGAATCGCGGCCCGCAATTCGTCCACATAATCCACCAGCGTGGCGGCCGACCGGTTGGCGAGCGTCAGAGTGAAGAAGTACGTCCCACCCGGGACACGTGAGCGGCGGTACTGGACCATGGGGGCCAAACTACCGGCCCGGCAAGCCGACGCACATCGGAGAATATCTCTTCGCAAAGTGAGGAAAAGCACGGATTCACGTAGCCCGGGTAGAGCCGCAGGCGAAACCCGGGGTCCGCGATCTTAGGCCGCTCGCTGCAACGTGCACCTCGGAGGCCCCGGGTTTCGCTGCGCTCTACCCGGGCTACGTGGCTGGAACCTGCATCACGGGTGCCCCGGGTTTCGCTGCGCTCTACCCGGGCTACGGCGGTTAGACCATCGGAAGCTTCAACCCCTGTTCCTTGGCACACTGCTGCGCGACCTCGTAGCCCGCATCGGCGTGGCGCATCACGCCGGTGCCGGGATCGTTCCACAGCACGCGGGCGATGCGCTTGTCGGCGGCGACGCTGCCGTCGCAGACGATGACCACACCGCTGTGCTGGCTGTAGCCCATGCCGACGCCGCCGCCGTGATGCAGTGACACCCAGGTGGCGCCGCCCGCGACGTTCAACATCGCGTTGAGCAACGGCCAGTCGGACACGGCATCGCTGCCGTCCTTCATCGCTTCGGTTTCGCGGTTCGGCGAGGCCACGCTGCCTGAATCGAGGTGGTCGCGGCCGATCACCACCGGTGCTTTCAGTTCGCCGTTGCGGACCATCTCGTTGAACGCCAGGCCCAGCTTGTGGCGCAGGCCCAGGCCGACCCAGCAGATGCGCGCCGGCAGGCCCTGGAAGCTGATGCGCTCGCGCGCCATGTCCAGCCAGCGGTGCAGGTGCGCATCGTCAGGGATCAGCTCCTTCACCTTGGCATCGGTCCTGTAGATGTCTTCCGGATCTCCGCTCAGCGCGACCCAGCGGAACGGGCCCACGCCGCGGCAGAACAACGGGCGCACATAGGCCGGGACGAACCCGGGGAAGTCGAACGCGTTCTTCAAACCCTGGTCGAACGCCATCTGGCGGATGTTGTTGCCGTAGTCGAACGTGGGCACGCCCCTCTGATGGAACGCCAGCATCGCTTCCACGTTCACGCGCATGGACTGCTTGGCCGCATCGCGCACGCGCTCGGGTTCGGCCTTCTGTTCGGCCAGCCACTGCTCCACCGTCCAGCCGATCGGCAGGTAGCCGTGCACCGGATCGTGCGCACTGGTCTGGTCGGTGACGGCATCCGGGCGCACACCACGCTTCACCAGCTCCGGCAGGATCTCCGCCGCATTGCCGAGCAGGGCGATCGACTTCGCCTCGCCGGCCGCGGTGTACTTCGCGATCCGCGCGAGGGCGTCGTCGAGATCGGTCGCCTGTTCGTCCACGTAGCGCGTGCGCAGGCGCATGTCGATACTGGACTGCCGACATTCGATATTGAGCGAGCTCGCGCCGGCCAGTGCCGCCGCCAGCGGCTGCGCGCCGCCCATGCCGCCGAGGCCGGCCGTAAGGATCCACTTGCCGGTCAGGTCGCCACCGTAGTGCTGGCGACCCATTTCCACGAAGGTTTCATACGTGCCCTGCACGATGCCCTGGCTGCCGATGTAGATCCACGAGCCGGCCGTCATCTGGCCGTACATCATCAGGCCCTTCTTATCGAGCGCGTTGAAGTGCTCCCAGGTGGCCCAGTGCGGCACGAGGTTGGAGTTGGCGATCAGCACGCGCGGCGCATCGGGATGCGTGGGGAAGATGCCGACCGGTTTGCCGGATTGCACCAGCAGGGTTTCGTTGTCGTCGAGTTGGCGGAGCGATGTCAGGATGGCGTCGTAGCAGGCCCAGTCGCGCGCGGCGCGGCCGATGCCGCCGTAGACGACCAGCGAGGTGGGATCTTCCGCGACTTCCGCGTCCAGGTTGTTCTGCAACATCCGGTACGGCGCTTCGCTGAGCCAAGACTTGCAGGTGAGCGTGGCGCCGCGGGGCGCGCGGATGTCCCGGGACGGGTCGTGGCGGGGTTCGGACATGGCGGGTTCCAGATGCAGGTATGCGCCCATTATCGGCGGGAGGCCCCGCCCCGCGCGAGCCACGACGATGCTGCAGTGCGCGATGGTGTGCGTGGCAGAATCCGGCCATAAAGACCTTTCGCCCTTTTATCTCCGTAATCCTGCTGGCCGGCCTGCTGGCGGCGGCACCCGCACCCGCCGCGGTCCCCGACCGCGTGCTCGTCTTCACCAAGACGGCCGGATTCCGCCACGACGCGATTCCGGTGGCGGTCGCGACGGTACAGCGCCTCGCGGCGGACGAAGGCATGACGGCGGACCACACCGAAGATGCACAGGCCTTCACCGCCACGAATCTGGCGCGCTACCGCGTGGTGGTCTTCGCCAGCACGACGGGCGACGTCCTCGACGAGCAGCAGCAGGCGGCGCTGGAAGGCTTCTTGCGCCAGGGCGGCGGATTCGTCGGCCTGCACGCGGCCGCGGACACGGAGTACGACTGGCCCTGGTATGGCGACCTGGTCGGCGCGTACTTCAAGAGCCACCCGCCCGGCCTGCAGTCCACGCACGTGCAGCCGGAGCGCGAGGGCAGACCCGCGGGAGCACGCTGGCCCATCACCGACGAGCTTTACAACTACCGCGCCAATCCGCGCGGCAAGGTACGCGTCATCGCCACGGTCGATGAGCGCGAATACGACGGCGGCACGATGGGCGCGGACCATCCCATCGCCTGGTGCCACGCCTTCGATGGTGGCCGCAGCTGGTACACCGGGCTCGGCCACGATGCGGCGGTGTACGCCGATTCGCATTTCATTGCGCAGCTCGTGCGCGGCCTGCGTTACGCGTCGGGACGTTCCGACGACTGCTGACCCCTTCGCGCTTCCTCGGGCGGCGAAGGGGACAGCGCGCGCGCCTCAATGGACCGACGGATCTAGCGTGCGCAAGGCGTCGGCGAGATTCGTGTGGCCGGTGCGGTCCAGATCGTCCTTCGAGTAGGAACGCCCGGGCTGGCCGTTGCATACCGTCTTGGCATCGCGCTGGCGGATGCGGCTGCCTGTCTGGCGAACGCAATTGGCTTCGGACAGGCGCGGCTTGTCTTCGGTCTTGCCCGATGCGGGGGCGGACGCTGCGATCTCCACCGCACGATCTGCAACGAGGGCGGGCGTAGGCTCCGGCGTCGAGGCCGGGGACTGGGCCTGCGCGGTGGCCGTCATCAGGCAGGCGGCCAGGGCCAGGAGGGTGAGGTGTTTCATGGGGGGGCTCTGGAGGGGCTTGGTCTACACGGTACGCCCCAGCGTGCCACCGCGTCGCAGCCGTTCCCGGACTGGTTCAGGCGACCCTTAGGCCGCCGGGCACTGCGCCCTGCGCCCGTCGTGGAAGCGCTGCACCGCGGCCGCATCCGCTTTCTGCGGCGCCACGCCATCGTCGAACAGCACCTGCCAGACGCCCTCGTCGCTAAGGTGCCAGACCGAGCCGAAGCGGCCGATCCGGGCCTCGCCGGTCTTCGGGGCCTCGTACAGCGCTGGACCGCTGGAATAGGCCGTGCGCCCGTCGCCGCCCAGGGTCACCACGGCCGGGTACCAGCTCAGCTTCAAGGCCGTGCCTTCGATCAGCGGCGTCCACTCGCGCGTGATGGCCTCGCGGCCGCGGGTGGGCTTCTGGCTCACGCCGAAAGCGGCATCCGGGTGCAGATGCTCGGCGAACGCGGCGGCGTCGTGGTCCGCAACCGAGCGGGCGAAGCTCAGTTCGCGCTGCCAGACCGCGCATTCGGCTTCGCGGGCGGCCTCAGGCATAGCGGCAACGGCCTGGCCCGTGGCGAGCGCCAGAGCCAGCGTGAACGAAAGTCGGACGAGCATTGTCATGCGGAATGTCCCGGAGTCTGCCAAGCTGTGGCTGATTCCAGCTTTTCCACGCACCGCATGCGCCTGCCATTGGTCAGGGTGACGCTGCTGGCGGTCCTGCTCTGGACCACCGGTTGCGCCACCGCTCCCGCCCCCCCGCCCCCGCCCGCGCAGCACAGCGTCGTCCTCATCTCCATCGACGGCCTGCCCGCCAGCGCCCTGCAACAGGGCGATACGCCGCACCTCGATGCCCTTGCCGCCGCCGGCACGCGCGCAGCATGGATGAATCCGTCGTACCCGGTGCTGACGTTTCCGAACCATTTCACCCTGGTCACCGGGCTGCGGCCCGACCGCCACGGCATCATCCACAACAGCATGCGCGACGAGGCTGTCGGCGGCTTCAAGGTCGCCGACAAGGCCGCCGGCGCCGATGCGCGCTGGTGGCAAGGCGAGCCGATCTGGAACACCGCCGAAAAGGCCGGCCTGCGCACGGCCATCTGGGCATGGCCGGGCAACGCCGCTCCGATCAACGGTCGTCGGCCGACCCGCTGGGTGCCGTACTCGCCCGAGGTCGGCGCGGCCGAGCGCGCCGACCAGGTCGCCGGTTGGCTGACCGAACCTGTCGCCACGCGCCCGCGGCTGGCCGCGCTGTATTTCGAACGCGTCGACAACGTGGGCCACGACAAGGGCCCGGATGCGCCGGAAACGCGGGCGGCGATCCGTGAAGTCGATGCGGCGGTCGGTCGCATCATGCAGGCGCTGGACGCGCACGGGCTGCGCGACACGACCGACGTGGTCGTGGTGTCCGATCACGGCATGGCGCCCGTGCGGCCGGACCAGTACATCGCACTGGAGGACATGGCGACGATCGAACAGGCCGAAGCGGTCAGCACCGGCCAGGTGATCGGCTTCAATCCTCGCGCCGGTCACGAGGCGTCCACTGAGCGCCGCCTGCTGGGGCGCCATGACCACTACACCTGCTGGCGCAAGCAGGACCTGCCTGCGCGCTGGCATTACGGCACGCATCCGCGCGTGCCGGCGATCGTTTGCCAGTTCGACGAGGGCTGGAATGGGTTACCGGCCGAGCAGCTGCGCCGCGTCCCGAAGGACAGGTTGAATCGCGGCTCGCACGGCTACGACAACGCGTTGCCCTCGATGCGCGCCGTGTTCATCGCGGCCGGCCCCAGCTTCCGGCGCGGCACGACGCTGCCGGCGTTCGACAATGTCGACGTGTATCCGCTGCTGGCGGAACTGTTGGGTCTCGCCCCTGCGCGCAACGACGGTACCGCAGAGACGTTTACGCCGGTGCTGGCACCGCGGACAGCCCCGACCCATTGATGTCCGGAAACGGTGAGTCGGTGCGCGGGGGCGGTGCTAGCCTGCGTCCATGGCCCCACCCGACGCCACCGCCCTGCCCGACCGTCACGTCTGCGAACAGGCGCGCCTGAGCCGCGACGCGCGCTTCGACGGCCTGTTCTTCACGGCGGTCACCAGCACGCGCATCTACTGCCGGCCGGTGTGCCCGGCGCCCGCGCCGAAGCCGCAAAACATCGTCTACTACCGGAACGCCGCCGCTGCCGAAGCGGCAGGCTTCCGTCCCTGCCTGAGGTGCCGCCCGGAGCTCGCACCCGGCGACGGCGCCTGGCGCCGCGGCGATGAAGTGGTGGCGCGCGCGTTGAAGCTGATCGACCAGGGCGCGCTGGTCGACGCGCCCCTGGTCGATCTCGCGCATCGCGTGGGGCTGGGCGAGCGGCAGCTGCGTCGCCTGTTCACCGATCGCCTCGGCGCCACCCCCGTCGAGGTGCACGGCACGCGCCGCCTGCTGTTCGCCAAACAACTGTTAACGGAAACCACGCTGCCGATCACGCAGGTCGCCCTCGCTGCCGGCTTCGGCAGCCTGACCCGGTTCAATACGGCCTTCCGTGACGAATACCGGATGGCGCCGCGCGATCTGCGCAAGCGCGAGACGCCGCCGATGCACGACGTGATGACCTTGCGGCTCGGCTACCGTCCGCCGTACGACTTCACCGCGATGCTCGACTTCCTGCGCGGCCGCGCGTTGCCCGGGGTGGAAGTCGTCGACGAGCGCAGCTACCTGCGCGTGATCGGCACGCCGGACGCGCCGGGCTGGCTGCGGGTCAGTGCCTGGGATGCCACCACGCACGCGTTGAAGCTCGAACTGCACGGCGGCGCGCCCGCCGAGCTGCTGCAGATCGTCCATCGCCTGCGTCGCATGTTCGATCTGGACGCCGATCCTTCCGCGATCGCCGATGCGCTGGGCGACGATCCACGCCTGCACCCCTTGATCGCGGCGCGTCCGGGCCTGCGCCTGCCCAGCGGCTGGGATGGTTTCGAGATCGCGGTGCGCGCGGTGATCGGCCAGCAGGTCAGCGTGGCCGCGGCACGCACACTGACCGCGCGCCTGGCCGAACGGCATGGCGTGCCGCTGGCGATGGACATTGCGGGATTGACGCACCTGTTCCCCACGCCGGACGCCCTCGTCGATGTCGACCTGACGGACATCGGCCTGACCCGCGCGCGCGCCGACACGATCCGCGGGTTGTCGCGCGCCCTGCTCGACGGTCGCGTCGATTTCCGTCCGGAGCGTACGCTGGACGATTTCACCTCGCGCTGGGTCGCCCTGCCCGGCATCGGCCCGTGGACGGCGCACTACATGGCCCTGCGTGCGCTCGGCCATCCGGATGCATTTCCCGCCGATGACCTGGTGCTGCAGAAGGCCGTGCCGACCGATGGCACCCGGATGACGGCGAAGGCGCTGACGGCGCGCGCGGAGGCGTGGCGGCCGTGGCGCGCGTACGCCGTGATCCATCTGTGGAAGGGCAGTATGTCGGCGTCGAAACCTCCCGCTGTTGTGGGGGCGACGTAAGTCGCGATGAGGCTCTACCGGTAGCCTTTCGCGACTTACGTCGCTCCCACAGGAAACACCTCGCACGTCTTCACCGTCAGTTCCCCTACCCTGCCCCCACCATGATCCTGTTCCGCCACCTCGATAGCCCCGTCGGCACGCTGACCTTGGCCGCGACCGACGACGGCCTGCATGCGATCGAATTCCCGCGCAACCGGCATCCGGCCGACCGAGAAGGATGGGTGCGCGGCGAGCATCGGGTGTTGGACATGACCGCGCGGCAGCTGGACGACTATTTCGCGGCGAAGCGTCGCGATTTCGACCTCCCGCTCGCGCCACGCGGCACCGACTTCCAGCGCACCGTGTGGATGACGCTGGCCGGCATCGACTATGGCGAGACGATCAGTTACGCGCAGCTCGCGCAGCGAGTCGGCAAGCCCACGGCGATGCGCGCGGTGGGCGCGGCGAATGGGCGCAATCCACTGCCGATCGTGCTGCCCTGCCATCGCGTGATCGGGGCCGACGGCGCGCTCACCGGATTCGGCGGCGGCCTGCCGACCAAGCAGTTCCTGCTGGAACTCGAAGGCGCGTTGCCGCGCGCGAACGACCTGTTCGGCTGAGGCCTACATCCCGCGGAAGCGTTGCTGGAACGCACCGCTAACCGGCAGCACGTCGCTGCGTCCCTTGACGCTGAGCTGGTGGCGGCCGAGTTCGTCCTTTCGCACGCGGTCGATGGCTTTCACGCGGACCAGCACGCCGCGGTGTACCTGCCAGAACACGTCGGGGTCCAGACCGCCCAGCAGCTCCTTCAACGGCATGCGGATGATGGCTTCATCGTCAGCGGTCACCACGCGCACATACTTGTCCTGCGCCTGGAAGAACAGCACGTCGTCGACGGCGATCATGCGTACGCTGTCGCCGACGCTGGCCGTGATCCAGCGGATCAGGCGGTCGCCCTGCGGACGCAGTCGTGCTTCCAGGTCATCGATCAGCGCGCGCATGTCCGGCGTACGCGCATCCACCAGGCGCGCCTGCACCCGGGCGACCGCCTGGGCCAGCCGTGCGTCCTGCACCGGCTTGAGCAGGTAGTCCGCCGCGCCGGCCTCGAACGCGCGGATGGCGTAATCCTCGTAAGCCGTGGTGAAGACGACCAGCCCGCCCTGCGCCACGACCTGCCGCGCCACATCCAGGCCGCTCACGCCCGGCATACGGATGTCGAGAAAGGCGACGTGTGGCCGGTGTCGGGCCACGGCGTCAAGAGCGGCAAGGCCATCTTCGCAGACCGCGACGACGTCGAGCTCCGGCCAGGCGGCGCGCAACTGCTGCTGCAACGCACGGCGCTGCGGCGCTTCGTCTTCAGCGATCAGGGCGGTGACGGCATTCATGCCATCGACCCTAGCGGCACACGGATTTCGGCGCAAACGCCGCGACCGCCGGTGGCGGGCGCCAATGCGAAGCCCGCACGCGTCCCATAGCGTGCCGCCAGCTGCTCGCGCACGTTCGCCAGGCCTACGCCGGTGCTCAGGCCGGGCTGCAGGCCGGCACCGTCGTCGCGTACCTGCACACGCAGCACATCGCCCTCGCGGGACGCGTCGACCTCGATCCGACCCGGACCGGGACGCGGCTCGATGCCATGCTTGATCGCGTTCTCCACCAGCGTGATCAGCAACGAGGGCGGGAAAGGCAGCGCACGCAGGGTGTCGTCGGCGCGTATGGCATAGGCGAGCCGTCCGCCCATGCGTACCTGCATCAGTGCCAGGTAGCTGCTGCAGATATCCAGTTGCTGGCCGAGCGTGGCGTGCAGACCGCGGTCGTCCCGCAACTTGGGGATGGTGGCGCGCAGGAAGTCGACCAGCGCATCCAGCGTGGCTTCCGCCTGCGCGGGATCCTGTCGTACCAGGGCACGCACCGAGGCCAGCGTGTTGAACAGGAAGTGCGGTTCCACCTGCGCTTGCAGCACGCCCAGGCGGAGGTCGGCTTCGTGCACGCGGCCTTCCAGCGCGCTGAGTTCGCGCACATGGTGGTGCTCGTCCCAGCGACGGTGTTCGCTGAAATACGCACGCAACGCCAGGCCGCCGCCGAACAGACCGTAGATCACCACCAACGCGGCGACATTGATCGCCAGTCCGATCGCCTGCACCAGCGGCGTGGGCGTCGGAGGCTTCATCGCCAGGCCCGCGGCCGCCAGGCTCGGCTTGATCAGCTGCTCGATGTAGGACGACGCCACGCGATCGACGAAAAAGCTGAGCACCATGCCGAGCAGCACCGCGATCACCACCGCCTTGCGTTCGTGCGCCACCGGCCAGGCGCGGTGGCGCACGGCGGTGGCCAGCGCCGGGCCCAGCGTCGCCATCAGGCTGAAGGCGATGAACTGCGTGAGGGCCACCTTGATCGCGACGCCCGCGTCCTGCACCGCCACGCCAGTGCCGGTGCCGATGAATGCAGCGACCACCGCGATCACCGTGCAAAACAGGAGGCTGCGACCCAGCAGCCAGCGCAGGCCGAACACGGGGTACTGGCGGTAGCGGCTCCATACTGCGTTGCCCCCCACGAGCACTTCCGCGGGCAACTTCTGGCGCAGGGCGTAGGTACGCTCCATGCTTAGTTCCTGGCGCCGCGCAATTGCTGGCCGGCCTGCTTCAGGGTCAGTGCGATGACCTTGCCCGCGGCGTCGCGTTCGAAGCGGATCTCGGCGCCGACCGCGTCCATCACGAACACATCGCGTTCGACCGCCTGCACCGGCAGCGCCGGCTGGCCGGTGCCCTGAATGGTCAGCGTCTCGCCCTGCGCCTTCACAGTGAGCGAAAACCCTGGCACCAACGGATACTCGCCGTCGTACTCGCGCAGCGCAGCCGCGTCGACCTTCAGCACTGGCTTCGGTGCCGCATCGATGCGCTTGGCCGGCATCACACCGCCCATCTGCATCCACGTGAACGTCTGACCGTCCGCCGTACGCTGCGGGCGCAGCACGGCATCGAACTCGCGCGGGTAGAAATCGCCGGCGCTGTCGTACCCCATCGCATACGCGCCCTGCCCGGCGGCCTGGACCTCCAGCGTGTCGCCCTTGCGACGCAACGTCATCTTCATGCCACTGGGCAGCCGGTACTCGCCCACGAGCGCATCCAGCAACGCGCCGTCGGGCGTGGCCTCGCGTCGTGGCGTGCCGAGCGGGAAGCTGGCATCGACCAGGTGCAGGCCCAGCGACCCCAGGCTGCCGATCGAATTCCACGTGGTGTCGGACAGGATCACGACGCCGCGCTGCTTGTCCTTGTCGAACGACACGAACGATGAAAAGCCGCCCGTGCCTCCTTCATGCACGTGCACCGTACGCCCCGCGACGGGCATCAGCATCCAGTTCATCGCCATCGGGGGGGTATCCGACACCTTCTGCTGCGACCGCTGCAGGGCGGCCGAGATCGGCGTGGATGCGGCTCCCAGCTGGCCCTGCACGTAGCGCACCATGTCATCGAGCGTGGCGCGCACGCCGCCGACGCCTGCCAGGTTGGTCTGGAAGTGCCAGGCCGACGCGGCCCGCGCATTCGGCGTGTGGCCCACGGCCGCACGCACCCCCGCGGGCGCCGTGTTGACGTAGGCACTGCGCATGCCGAGCGGCGCGAACAGGCGTTGCTTCAGCAGCGTCTCCATGTCGGTGCCAGCACGACGCGCGACGGCGTACGACAGCACCATCGAGGCGAAGTTGGAGTACTCGAACTTTGTGCCCGGCGCGGTCGTCAGGGTAACGTCACCGAGCGAGGCGAGCAGCGCGGCTTCGTCCAGCTTCGCGTACGGGTCGGCCATGTCCGGCGCTGCCATGCGCGCAGGCAGCGCGGGCAGTCCCGACGTATGGGTCACCACATGTCGCAACAGGATCGGCTTGCCCTGATAGTCCGGCAGCTTCGTACCTTCGGGCAGCCACGCGGACAGCGGATCGTCCAGCGAGCCCTTGCCTTGGTCGATGAGATCGGCGAGCAGCGCCGCCGTCATCGTCTTGCTGACCGAACCGATCTCGAACGCGGTGTCGGGACCGATGCGCGCGGCGTCCTTCGCCTGCGCGCATTGGTAGGTGCGGGCGACCGTGCCGGCTTCGACAACGGCCACGGCCATGCAGGCCCCGGTGCGGTCTTCGTGCAGTCGCTGGCGGACGACGCCGGCCAGGGCGTCTTCGGTCATGGCGTGGGCGGGCGTGAAGACGCTGGCGCCGGCGGCGACCAGCGTGAGGGCGATCGTGTGGGCGTAAGCCATGGCCGTGCTCCTGTCGGGATGGTCGCCATGCTGACGGACGCCGCCGAGCCGCGTGTGGGTCTGCGATGGGCGACCCGGTGGCCACGACGAACCCCGCGATCCGGGCGACGACCGGCCCGCCACCGTCAGTCGGCCAGCAACTGGCGCACCGTTGCGCTGTAGCGCTGTGCGATGGCGTCGCGATCGATATGCCGCCCCTCAGTCACCACGTCACGTCCCCCGACGCGCACCTGCCTGACCAACGGTCGGTTGCCGGCGAACAGCCAGCGATCGACCAGATCCTCTACCGAAGCACCCGCCAGGGCCGGCGCATCGGCGTCCAGCCAGACGCCTTCCTCAGCGTCGTGCGGCAGGCCGGTCGCATCGGCTTCGCTCTCAAGCACGCCGGCGAGCAGCGTTCGCCCGACGCTGGGTGAGCCCGGCAGCACCGCGATGTTGCGGTGGCGCGTGGAGAGCCGCTGGCCGTATTCCAGCCAACGCAGTTCTTCCACCGGCGACACCGACACGTGCGAATCCGACCCGATGCCCCAGCGGCCATCGGCGTGCAGAAAATCGCGCAGCGGAAACAGGCCATCGCCAAGGTTCGCTTCGGTTGTGGGACAGATCGCGACGGTGGCGCCGCTGGCGGCGATGCCGCGCGTTTCCTCCGGCGTCAAATGGGTGGCGTGCACCAGCGTCCAGCGACGGTCGACCCGGAACTCGCGCAACAGCCATTCCACCGGGCGTGCATTGCGCAGCGCCAGGCAATCCTGCACTTCGCCCACCTGCTCGGCGATGTGGATATGCACCGGCGCGTCAGGCGGCAGCGCAGCGAGCACCTCGCGCATCGCGGCTTCCGGCACCGCGCGCAGGCTGTGGAAGGCGCAGCCGATGCGCAGGCGCTCGTCCTGCAATGGACGCAGGATCTCGAGCAGTTGAAGGAAACCGTCCACGTCGTGACCGAACCGGCGCTGGCGCACCGACAGTTCGCGGCCATCGAAGCCGCCGGTCATGTACAGCACCGGCAACAGGGTCATGCGGATACCCGTGTCGCGCGCGGCGGCGATCAGGGCCTTCGACATCGCCGCCGGATCGTCGTACGGCGTGCCATCGGGCTGATGGTGCACGTAGTGGAATTCGCATACGCGGGTGTAGCCGGCTTCCAGCATTTCGGCATACAGCTGCGTCGCGACGGCGTAGGTGCGCTCGGGCGTCATCCGCGCTGCGAAGCGGTACATGATCTCGCGCCACGTCCAGAAGCTGTCTTCCGGGTTCGTCTGGTGCTCGGCCAGCCCCGCCATCGCCCGCTGGAACGCGTGCGAATGCAGGTTGGCGATGCCGGGCACGCGCCATCCGGCGTCGGTGGCGACGACCTGGCCTGCGAGGGAATCGGGATTCGACATGGCGGTGCTTACGGCCGGCGACAGGGGTGCGTTAGGCTACCGCGTCGTCCCTGCCAAGACACGCCCGCAAGGGCTGCCCATACTCATGCTCGCCATCGTCCTCTCACTGGTCGCCGTCGCCGTCTCGCTGATGGTGGTGTTCATTGCCGTACACGCGCAGAAGAAGAAGACTCAGGCAGGTCATGGCGCGAGTGGTCATGCCGGCGATGCCAGTCATTCCGGGCATGGCGAGATGGGGTGCGCCTCGGATGGCGGCGGCTGCGATGGCGGCGGAGGCGACTGACGCCATGGAGACGCGCTGGGACGGCCTGCTGGTCAACGCACGCTTGGTCACGCTGGCCGGCGATGCCGGTTATGGCGTGGTGGAAGACGGCGCCCTCGGCTGGCGCGATGGCCGGTTCGTGTTCGCGGGCCACCAGGACGCGCTGCCTGCCGCGGCCGACGCGCTGGCCGGCGAGGTCCTGGACGCACAAGGCGATTGGGTCACACCCGGTCTGATCGATTGCCATACCCATGTCGTGTTCGCGGGCGACCGTGCCGCCGAATTCGAGCAACGCCTGCAGGGCGCCAGCTACGAAGACATCGCGCGTGCGGGCGGCGGCATCGTGTCCACCTTGCGCGCCACCCGCGCCGCGAGCGAGGACGCCTTGCTGGCCGCGTCACTTCCGCGCGCGCGCGCCTTGCGCGACGACGGCGTGACCACGTTGGAGATCAAATCCGGCTACGGCCTGGACTTCGACAACGAACGGAAGATGCTGCGCGTGGCGCGCCGCCTGGGCGAGGTGCTCGGTATCTCGGTCCGCACCACCTTCCTCGGCGCGCATGCACTGCCGCCCGAGTATGCCGGACGCGCCGACGACTACATCGACGCGGTCTGCCGCTGGCTGCCCAACCTGCAGGAGGAAGGGTTGGTCGATGCGGTGGATGCGTTCTGCGAGCGCATCGGGTTTTCCGCGGCGCAAACGCAGCGTGTGTTCGAAGCGGCGCGCACACTCGGCCTCCCGGTGAAGCTGCATGCCGACCAGCTCAGCGATGGCGATGGTGCCGCGCTTGTGGCGCGCTTCGAGGGCCTGTCGGCCGACCACGTGGAATACGCGTCCGAGGCCGGCGTTGCGGCGATGGCGTGCGCGGGCAGCGTTGCCGTGCTGTTGCCGGGCGCCTTCCACGTGCTGCGCGAAACGAAGCTGCCGCCGCTCGATGCGTTCCGCGCGCATGGCGTGCCGATGGCGGTGGCGACCGACTGCAATCCCGGCACCTCGCCACTGCAGTCGCTGCGCCTGGCAATGTCGCTGGCCTGCACGCATTTCCGGCTGACCCCGGAAGAAGCGTTGCGCGGCGCGACGGTACATGCGGCACAGGCATTGGGATTCACCGACCGTGGACGCCTCGCCGTGGGGCTGCGTGCGGACTTCGTCCGTTGGCGCATCGGCCAGCCGGCGCAGCTGGCGTACTGGCTGGGCGGCGATCTGGTGTCGGCCGTGCATGTCGGTGGACGTGCAGTGGGTACGCCTTGAAAAGCAAAACCCCGGCCGGAGCCGGGGTTTCGTGGTCGCGTCCGGCATGGCCGGCGCGGAGGGCTTACTTGGCGACAGCCTTCTTGGTCACGGCCTTCTTCGCCGGCGCCTTCACCACCGCCTTCTTGGCGGTCGCGGTCGCCGCGATGCCCGCCTTGGCCACCGTGCGCTTGCGCGCGTTGCCGTAGCTGGACGAATAGCGCTTGCCCTTGGCCGTCTTGCGATCACCCTTGCCCATCGTTGTTCTCCTGATTCATTGAAAAGTCCGCCCGGGGGTAAGGGCGGTAGCAGGGGCGCCGACCGTTCCGGGGCGCCCGCGCAGGGCCGCAAAGCCTACCACAGCCGGGCCTTTTCCCTTCTGCCCGCGCTGACGGGCGGGCTCAGTGGGCGCAGCTGGCGTCGTGGATGTGCCAGTGGTTCAGGCGCAGGTTGAGGAGGTGGGCCAGGCCGACCAGCATGCCGCCCACGGTCATGACGATCGCATGCGGCACGACGGATTCGTGCAGCGGCGTGTACAACACCCCGGCCCACAGCGCCGCCAGGCCGAACAGCAGCATGCCCAGCGCGCGGAAGGCGCGGTGGCGACGGTAGCCCCAGACCAGGCTGAAGAGGCCGAGGATCGTCACGAAGGTCACGAAGGCCCGCTCGAACCCGTCGCCCAGCCATACCGACAGCCCCAGCGACGGGATCGCCGCCAGCAGCAGGGGCGTGATCGCGCAGTGCAGGGCGCAGACCAGCGAGCCCGCGGCGGCGAACCGGTCGATGAAGGAGCGGAGGGAGGACTTCATGGCCACAAGTATGACTTCCGGGAGGGTTATATTGTCACTATTGGTATATTATAACATCATCAGCAACCCCAGATGAGTGCCCCCAGCCCATGCCATCCCTTCGCCGCGTCGCCCGTCCCACCCCCCGTCTGCTTGCCACCGCCATGACCCTGGCGCTCGCCTCCCCGGCCGCTTTCGCCAACGACGCCGGCGCGCCCCAGGCCAAAGACCTGGACGCGGTGGTGGTCACCGCCTCGCCGCTGAAGGGCAACACCGAATCCGTGGCGACCCCCGTGGAGGTGCTCTACGGCGAAGACCTGGACAAGGCCAAGGCCGGCACGCTGGGCGAAACGGTCGCCAAGCTCCCGGGCGTGCAGACGACCTATTTCGGCACCGGCGTCGGTCGGCCGATCATCCGCGGCCAGGAGGGCCCGCGCGTGCAGGTGCTGTCCGGCGGCATCGGCTCGATGGACGCCTCCACCGTCAGCGCGGACCACGCGGTCAGCATCGAGCCTTTCCTCGCCGACCAGATCGAAGTGCTCAAGGGCCCGGCCACCCTGCTGTTCGGCAGCGGCGCCATCGGCGGTGCGGTCAACGTGGTCGACGGCCGCCTGGCCGAATCGATCCCCGACGAGCCGTTGAGTGGCCGCGCGGAAGTGCGTGGCAACACGGTCAACGACGAGCGCACCGGCATGTTCCGCCTTGATGGTGTCAGCGGGAACTGGGTGTTGCACGTCGATGGTCTGGTCCGCGACACCGATGACTATGACATCCCCGGCGTCGCCATCCTGCACGACCATGAGGAAGGCGAAGAGCACGAGGAAGAACCCCAGCCGAACGGCACGCTGCCAAACAGTTCGGTGCAGACGCGCGCGGGTGCGGTCGGTGCGACCTATCTCGGCGACCGCGGTTACTTCGGCGTGGCCGCCAGCACGTACCGCAGCAACTACGGCATCCCCGCCGGCGCACACGTACATGGCGAGGAAGACCACGACCATGACCACGACGGCGAAGCGGACCATGACGAAGAAGCCCACGAGGAGGGCCCGGTCCGCATCGACATGGCACAGAACCGGTTCGACCTGAAGGCCGGCGTCTACGAGCCGGTGTCGTTCCTGCAGAGCGTCAACCTGCGCGCGGCCTGGAACGACTACGAGCACGTCGAACTGGAAGGCGGCGACATCGGCACGCGTTTCAGCAACGAAGGCTACGACGCCCGCCTGGAAGCGGTGCAGAAGGCGTGGAACGGCTGGCGTGGTGCGTTCGGCCTACAGTTCGGCAGCACCGATTTCAGCGCGGTCGGCGAAGAAGCGTTCGTGCCCTCGACGGTGACCGACACGCTGGGCCTGTTCGTCGTGCAGGAGAAGGACTTCGGCCCTTGGAAACTCGAACTCGGCGGGCGCTACGACCAGGTCAAGCTGAAGCCCGACGATCGCGCATCGACCGACTTCGACGCGGTCAATCTGTCGGCAGCGGCGATCTGGCGCCTCAGCGACGGCTTCGATCTGCGCTTCGGCCTGGACCGTTCCGAACGCGCGCCGACCAATGAGGAACTGTTCGCCGGCGGCACGCATGTGGCCACGCAATCCATCGAGATCGGCGACGCGACGCTCGACACCGAGAAGGGCGTGCGCGCGGAGATCGGTGCGCACTGGCACACCGACCGCGTCGAGTTAAAGCTGGCGGTGTACCAGACGAAGTTCAAGGACTTCATCTACCTCACCGACACCGGCGTGGAGGAGGAAGGTTATCCGGTGCGCCTGTGGACGCAGGACGACGCCACCTTCACCGGCGCCGAGGCCGAAGCGAAGATCCAGCTGGCCGACACGGCCGCCGGCGCCTGGGACCTGCGCGTGTACGGCGACTACGTGCGTGCAGAACTCGACGGCAGCGGTACGCGCACCGTGGCATTCGAAGTGCCGCATGGTGACCACACGCACGGCTACGAAGTCGACATCGCGCAGGGCGGCTACCTGCCCCGCATTTCGCCGATGCGTTTCGGTGCCGACCTCGGCTGGTCGTTGGGTGGCTGGCGCGCGTCGCTGGGTGCGGTGCGCTACAGCAAGCAGGACGATGTGGCGCAGAACGAGGCGCCGAGCGATGGCTATACGCTGGTCGATGCGCACCTGGCCTATCGCTGGGACCGCACCGCGTCCAGTTGGGAAGTCTTTCTCGATGGCAGCAACCTGACCGACGAAGAAGCGCGTCCGCACACCTCGCTGCTGCGCGACTACGCGCCGTTGCCGGGGCGCGGCGTCGCGTTCGGCCTGCGCGCGTACTTCTGATCGGGTCCTGAGGTTCCTCCCCCGGGCGGCTGGCCGTGATGGCAGCCGCCCTTCTTGACAGCAATTAGGTGCATATACACATAATTTACCCCCCGCCACGCGAGCCGTCGCCATGTCGCCCTCCCCCACGCCCAGCGTGTGCACCTGTTTCCGCCTCCGGCGCGCCAGCCGGCGCGTGACGCAGGTGTACGACCATGAACTGGCCGGGGTCGGCCTCAGCCTGAACCAGTACTCGATCCTCCGCCGTACCGAACGCGAACCGCGCGCGCTCGGCGGACTGGCCGAGGAACTCGGCATGGACCGCACCACCCTGACGCGCAACCTGTCGCCCTTGGTGGATGCGGGTCTGCTGGAAACCGTGCGCGGCGAAGATGCTCGCCAACGCCTGGTGGCGCTGACGACCGAGGGCCGCGCCCGCCTCACCCGCGCGAAGCCGCGCTGGCAGCGCGCCCAAGCCGTCATCGACGACCTGATGGGCGACGCCGCCGTCCAACGCCTGCACGGCGAACTGGACCGCCTGGATGGCCTGCTGCGCCAGCATCTCGGGGAGGCCGCATGAATACCGTCGCGTCATCGACCACGCCACGCATGCACTGGGGCCTGCTGCTCGCGGCCTCCGCCACCCTGATGATCACCATGGGTGCGCGCCAGACGACGGGGCTGTTCGTCGCCCCGATCCACCAGGACACCGGCATCGGCATCGCCGCGATCAGTTTCGCCCTCGCCATCGGCCAGTTCACCTGGGGCGCCGTGCAACCGGTGTTCGGCGCGGTCGCCGACAAGCGCGGCTCGACCGGCGTGCTGATCCTCGGCGCGGTACTTCTTTCGCTGGGGCTGGCGCTCACTCCGCACCTGACCTCGCCGTGGGGATTGATGTTCACCCTGGGCGTCCTGACCGCCGCTGGCGCCGGCGCCGGCAGCTTCTCGATCCTGATCGGCGCCACCGCGCAGCAGTTGGCGCCCGAGAAGCGTTCCTTCGCCGCCGGCTTCATCAACGCAGGCGGTTCGCTAGGCCAGTTCGTGTTCGCACCGCTGGTGCAGGCCGTCATCGCGTTCGCCGGCTGGGCCAGCGCCATGTACACGCTGGCCGTCGCCTCGCTGCTTGCGATCCCGCTCGCGTTCCCGTTGCGCAAGAAGACCGCATCGATAGCGGGCGCGGCGACCGCCACCGCGATCGGCGACATCAGCCTCAAGCAGCAGATCGCGATCGCCCTGCGCGATCGCAGTTACTGGATGCTGCACCTCGGCTTCTTTACCTGCGGCGTGCACATCGCCTTCCTGGTGACGCACCTGCCGGGCGAAGTGGCATTGTGCGGGCTGCCGGCAAGCGTGTCGGCCGTCGCGCTGATGCTGATTGGCCTGTTCAACGTGGCGGGCAGCCTGATCGCCGGCGCACTCGGCCAACGCGTGCGGATGAAGTGGATCCTCGCGGTGATGTACGCCAGTCGTGCGGTGATGATCGCGCTATACCTGATCTCGCCGCCCACGCCATTGACGTTCTACATCTTCGCCGCCGCGCTCGGCTTCACCTGGCTGGCCACGGTGCCGCCGACCGCGGGCCTGGTCGGCAAATTGTTCGGGCCGCGCTACCTGGGCACGTTGTTCGGCCTGACGTTGCTGTCGCACCAGATCGGCGGCTTCTTCGGCGCATGGCTTGGCGGCCTGGCGCTGGAACGCTCGGGCGACTACACGTGGATGTGGTATCTCGACATGGTGCTGGCGCTGATCGCGGCGGCGGCCAACCTGCCGATCCGCGAACGCTCACCGAGTGCGGTGCCGGCAGCAGCATAAACAGGTTGGTTGTGGGAGCGACGTAAGTCGCGATAGACCACAGCGGCGTGTCATCGCGACTTACGTCGCTCCCACATCTATCAATACGCTAGGCTTCGGCGCAACGGGCGCACAGCCCATGCACTTCCAGCGTCTGCGCTTGCGGCTGGAAGCCCAGCGCCTTGGCGCGCGCGTCGAGCGCGGCGACGACGTCGCGATCTTCCAGCTCCACTGCGCTGTGGCAGCGGTCGCAGATGAGGAATGGCACCGAATGCTGTGCGCTGTTGGGGTGATGACAGGCGACGAAGGCGTTCATCGACTCGAGCTTGTGCACGAAGCCGTTCGCCATGAGGAAATCCAGCGCACGGTAGACCGTTGGCGGCGCATCGGCACCGACGCCCTTCGTCGATCGCACCCACTCCAGCAGTTCGTAAGCCTTGACCGGCTTGCCGGCTTCGGCGATCAGTTCCAGCACGCGGGCCCGGATGGGCGTGAGACGCAGGCCGCGCTCATGGCACGCACGCTCCACCGCCGCCACGAACGCGCGGGCGTCGTGGACGTGGTGCTTCGGGTCGGTGCAGGCGTGGGCGTGCGGCATGGGCGGTCCCGGATCAGGCGGTCACACCGGTCTTGATGAGTGCGGCGTCGATGCGTTTCAAGGCTTCGTCGCGACCGGCCAGATAGACGGTGTGGGAAATGTCGGGACTGACCTGGGTGCCGGTGATGGCCACGCGCAGCGGCTGGGCGACCTTGCCCATGCCGATGCCGAGCGCCCCCGCGGCGTCGTGCAGCGCCACGCCCACGGCGTCGGCGGTCCACTCGCCCACGGCCGCCAACACCTCGCGCGCCTTGGCCAGCGGTGCGTGCGCGGCGGCGACCAGGTGCTTGGTCACGGCCGCCTCGTCGTAGGCCTCCAGCGGCTGATACCAGACCAGCGCTTTCTCGGCCATGTCCTTCAGCGTCTGCACGCGGTCGCGCAGAGCGACCACCACGTCGGCCGGCGCGGGACCGCGGGCCAGGTCCACGCCGAGCTTCTCCAACTGGTAGACCAAGTGCGGCGCGATGTCCCCGGGCGCGTCGGTCTT
Organism: Pseudoxanthomonas sp. G3; assembly: GCF_057654715.1. Lineage (NCBI taxonomy): Bacteria > Pseudomonadati > Pseudomonadota > Gammaproteobacteria > Lysobacterales > Lysobacteraceae > Pseudoxanthomonas > Pseudoxanthomonas sp. G3. The sequence continues at coordinate 1,228,562 of NZ_CM172805.1, read as the reverse complement.
CAGGTAGTGCTGGTTCACCCAGCCGAGCTTGGCCATGTCCAGGCGCGCGGCTTTGGAGTTCACGTCCTTCACGTCGAACAGGTCGATCAGCTCCTGACGCGAGAACAGTTCCTGGTCGCCGTGCGACCAGCCCAGCCGCGCCAGGTAGTTGATCAGTGCGTGCGGCAGATAGCCGGCGTCCTTGTACTGCATCACGTCGGCCGCGCCGGTGCGCTTGGACAGCTTGGCGCCCTGCTCGTCCAGGATCATCGGCATGTGGGCGAACGTCGGCACCGGCGCGCCCAGCGCTTCGTAGATGTTGATCTGGCGCGGCGTGTTGTTGATGTGGTCGTCGCCGCGGATGACCTCGGTGATGCCCATGTCCCAGTCGTCCACAACCACGGCGAAGTTGTAGGTGGGGTAGCCGTCCGGGCGGAAGATCACCATGTCGTCGAGTTCGCTGTTGGCGATCTCGATCCGGCCCTTGATCAGGTCGTCGAAGGCGACGACGCCATCGAGCGGATTCTTGAAGCGGATGACGCGATTCGGATCGTCGCGATGCGGCAGGTTCTGCTCGCGCGCGGCGCCGTTGTAGCGCGGCTTCTCCTGCTTCGCCATGGCGGCCTCGCGCATGGCGTCGAGTTCTTCGCGCGTTTCGTAGGCGTAGTAGGCCTTGCCGGCGGCGACGAGTTGCTCGGCCACCTCGCGGTAACGGTCGATGCGGTGGGTCTGGTAGATCGGGCCTTCGTCGTAGCCCAGGCCCAGCCAGTCCATCGCCTCCAGGATCGCGTCGATCGCCGCCTGCGTGCTGCGCTCGCGATCGGTGTCCTCAATGCGCAGGATGAACTCGCCGCCGCGGTGGCGCGCTTCCAGCCAGCAGTACAGCGCCGTGCGGGCGCCACCGATGTGGAGGTAGCCGGTGGGACTGGGGGCGAAACGGGTACGGCAGGCCATGGGGAACTCGGGGAACGGAATGCCGCCGATTTTAACCCGCGCGCGGCGCGTTTCCCCTGCTCGTTCAGGCGGAGGGCTTAGAATCCCCGCATGACCATGCTCTTCATCTCGGACCTGCACCTGGACGCCGAACGCCCCGCCGTGACCGCGCTGTTCGGGGCGTTCATGCAGGGGGAAGCCCGTCGCGCCGACGCGCTCTACCTCCTGGGCGATCTGTTCGAGGCCTGGGTAGGCGATGACGATCCCTCTGAGACCGGCGCCTATGTCGCGGCCCGCATCCGCGAGGTGGCCGATGCAGGCGTGCCGGTGTTCTTCATCCGCGGCAACCGCGATTTCCTGGTCGGCGACGCGTTCGCACGACGCGCGGGCATGCGGATCCTGCCCGACCCCGCGGTCGTCATGCTGTACGGCAAGCCGGCGATCCTCATGCACGGCGACCTGCTGTGCACAAGCGACGTGGCGTACCAGGCGTTTCGGGCGCAGACGCGCAACCCGGCCTGGCAGGCGCAGTTCCTGGCGCAGCCGCTGGCCGCGCGCCTCGCGTTCGCCGCGCAGGCGCGGGCCGCCAGCGCCGCACACCAGGGCGGCATGAAGCAGAACGACAAGGCGCAGTTCGAGACGTTGACCGACGTGACGCCCGCGACCGTGCAGGCCACGCTGGCCCAGTTCGGCATCGACATGCTGATCCATGGCCATACGCACCGCCCAGCGATCCACGATCTCATGGTCGGTGATCGCGACTGCAGGCGGGTCGTGCTGGGCGATTGGTACGACCAGGGGTCGGTGCTGCGGGTGGAACCCGACGGGATGACGCTGGATTCGATGTCGCTGTAGAGCGGAGCTTGCTCCGCTGCCGTTCTCTGGGACAGCGCAGCCGAGCAAGCTCGGCTCTACGGGGCCTCAAGCGCCGCTAGCTCATCCTCGTCGAAGCCGGCCAGCAGGCGCGCTTCGATATTGAACGGACCGTGCAGGTAACCGCCGGCGTATTCCTTCAACAGCTCGCGGAAACGCGCACGAGGTTCAATGCCCCGCTGCGCGCAATACCAGCGATACCAGCGCGAACCGGCGGCCACGTGCGCGACTTCCTCGCGCAGGATCAGATCGAGGATCGCGACCGTCGCGTCGTCGCCGAGTTCGCGCAGCTTCACGATCATCCCCGGCGTGACGTCCAGCCCCCGCGCCTCGAGCACGCGCGGCACCAGCGCCATCCGCGCCAGGCCATCGTGGGCGGTCTTCTCGGTCATCTCCCACAGGCCGTTGTGGGCATCGAAGTCGCCGTACGCGTAGCCGAGTTCGTGCAGCCGGTTGCGCAACAGCACGAAGTGGCGTGATTCGTCATGCGCCACCTGTACCCAGTCGGCATAGAACGCCGCGGGCAGGCCGCGGAAGCGGTAGACCGCATCCCACGCCAGGTCGATGGCGTTGAGCTCGATGTGCGCGATGGCATGGATGAAGGCGGCGCGGCCCTGCGGACTGCCCAGACCGCGGCGCGGCAGCTCGCGCGGATGAACCAGCACAGGCCGGGCCGGTCGGCCGGGCATCCGGATCGGCTCAGGCGCCGGCGCATCGTCGGGCACCGCCAGTTCGCCGCGCAGGAATGCGTCGGCGTGGCGCTGGGTCAGTGCGACCTTCTCATCGACGTCCGCCGCCGCAAGACAGGCGCGTGCGGCCTCGAACAGCGTGGCCATGCGGCGGGCGCCGGCTCAGCCGACGCGGCGCTTGCGCTTGGCCTCGTCCGAACGCATCTGCTCGATGCGCTCGAAATAACCGGGTTCGATGCCGGTGACGTAGTTGCCGTCGAAGCAGGACGAATCGAAGCGCGGCAGGTTCGGGTTGCCCTCGCGCACGGCGGCCTCGAGGTCGTCCAGGTCCTGGTAGATCAGCCAGTCGCAGCCGAGCAGCTTCTCGATCTCCTCGACACTGCGGCCATGCGCGACCAGTTCGTCCGCCGCCGGCATGTCGATGCCGTAGATATTGGGGTGGCGCACCGGCGGGGCGGCGCTGGCCAGGTAGACCTTGCGCGCACCGGCGTCGCGCGCCATCTGCACGATCTGCTTGGAGGTCGTGCCGCGGACGATGGAGTCGTCCACCAGCAGCACCACGCGGTTGCGGAATTCCAGATTGATCGGGTTGAGCTTGCGGCGCACCGACTTCACCCGCTCGCCCTGCCCCGGCATGATGAACGTGCGGCCCACGTAGCGGTTCTTGATGAATCCTTCGCGGTACTTCACGCCCAGCACGTTGGAGATCTCCAGCGCGGCATCGCGCGAGGTATCCGGGATGGGGATGATCGTGTCGATGTCGTGGTCGGGACGCAGGCGCAGGATCTTCTCGCCCAGCTTCACACCCATGCGCATGCGCGCCTTGTGGACCGACACGTTGTCGATCATCGAGTCCGGACGCGCGAAGTAGACGTACTCGAAGATGCAGGGCGCGTGCTCCTGCGGCTCGGCGACGATCTCGCTGAACAGCTCCCCGCGCGCGGTGATGACGAGGGCCTCGCCGGGCTGCACGTCGCGCACGCGCGCGAAGCCGAGGATGTCCAGCGCCGCGGACTCCGAAGCCACGATGTATTCGATGCCTTCGTTGTGCTCGCGCTTGCCGAGAACCAGCGGGCGGATGCCGTGCGGGTCGCGGAACGCCACCAGGCCCAGGCCCAGCACCACGCTGACCACGGCATAGCCGCCCTTCACGCGACGATGCACGCCGGCGACGGCGCGGATGGCGGTCTCGGGGCTGAGCGTGCGCTGCAGGTCCAACTCGTGCGCGAACACGTTCAGCAGCACTTCGCTGTCCGAGTCGGTATTGATGTTGCGGCGGTCCTGGGCGAACACTTCCTGGCGCAACGCATCGGTGTTGATCAGGTTGCCGTTGTGCGCCAGCGCGATACCGTACGGCGAATTCACGTAGAACGGCTGCGCCTCGTCCATGCCTTCGGAGCCGGCGGTGGGATAGCGGCAGTGGGCGATGCCCACGCGGCCCTCCAGCACGCTCATGGCCTTGGCGCTGAAGACGTCCCGCACCAGCCCGTTGTCCTTGTGCACGCGCAGCCGCGTGCCGTCCGCGGTGGCGATGCCGGCCGCATCCTGGCCGCGATGCTGGAGGACGGTCAGCCCGTCATAAAGCTGGCCGGCAACGTTCTGGTTGCCGACGATTCCGACGATGCCGCACATGGTGACCTACTCCGGTTTCGACTCGGGCGAAGCTGCAGGGGGGACGCGCTCCTGCGACGCGCCGGAGTCGTCCAGCGGCAGGGGCAAGGGTTGCAGGCGCGCATTATCGCCCGTGGGGACGTGGTTGCCAAAGTCCAGTTCCTGCACGGTCCATTCCGGCAGCCAGCGTGAAAGCCACTGCGCCCCGGGCAGCAAGACCGGCACGACGGATGAACGTTGCCATTCAGGTTCGCGCGGCAAATCGGTGAACGCCGCGAGCAACAGGACGATGCTGGCCACGAATCCGCCCCGAAGCAGCCCCAGCACCAGCCCCAGCACCCGATCGACGCCGGACAGTCCGACGGACTTGATCATCTTCCTGACGCACCAACTGGTCAGGCCGACCACCACCATCACGCCGATGAAGCTCAGCGCGTAGCCCCCCAGCAGGTCGGCGGACCCCGGCGGACCGTCATCGGAGAGCCAGGTCGCCACGTCGGCACCGTGGTGGAACGCGACCCACCCCGCCAGCACCCAGGCGATCACCGAGGCGAGCACGCCGATGAAGCCGCGCATCGCGCCGAACAGCGTCGACACGCCGATGATGGCGACCAGGGTGAGGTCGAGCACGCTCACGCGGCGCGCCCTGCGGTCGCGAGGAGGCGCGTCGGCATCAGGGGTGCGGGCGCACCATGCCGTCGATGCCCACCTTCGCAGCGACCTGCGCCTTCAGGCGGTCGGCTTCCGCGCGATCGGCCACGGGGCCCACCCGCACGCGGCTCAGGGCGCCCTTGTCGGTGCGCACCTGTTCGACGAAGGCGCTGAAGCCGGCGGCGCGCACGCGGTCGCGCAGTTTGTTCGCGTCGGCGACGTTGGAGAACGCGCCGAGCTGCACGGCGTAGCCCACGCCGGCGGCGGCGGGCTTGGCCGGTTCTGCCGGCTTCGGCGCCGGGGTGGCAGGCTTGGCCACCGGAGCCGGCGTGGGCTTGGTCTCGGCCACGACCGGCTTGGTCTCCGTCGGCGCGGGCTTGGCGACCGGCTTGGCCGGCTCGGGCGGCAGCGCCTGGGTGGTCACCGCCGGCGTCGACGACGCGGCGTTGGCGACAGAAGGCGCAGGCGTTGGCGCGGTGGGCGCTGGTGTGGTCGACGCATCCAGGGTCACCACCTGTGCGTTGACGTCGCCGCGCACCTTGACCGCGTCCAGGCGCGCGGCTTCGGCCTGCGCACGATCGACATAGGGACCCACGCGCACGCGGAAGGCCTGCTTGCCATTGATGGTGGCGGGTTCGACGAAGCCGGGCAGCTTGGCCTGCTTCACCCGGGCCAGTACGGCGTCGGCATCGGCCTGGGTGGCGTATGCGCCGAAGCTGACCGCAAAATCGCCGCCTGCGGTGGCCGGTGGTTGCAGCGCGCCCTCGGCAGGCGCCGGCTCGGCGGCGGGCGCGGCGATCTGGCCATCCAGCCCCACGGCGCCATTGGCCGGTGCGTTGCCGGGCGTGACCAGCGGGAGTTCGCGCGTTTCGTACTCGCCATCGGGCGCTGCGGGCACCTCGAGCGGCACGTCGGACACGCCGCTGTCGGGCGCCGGTCCCTTGACCAGCATGGGAAGGAAGATGACGGCCAGTGCGACCAGCACGACGGCGCCGATCAGGCGCTGTTTCAGGGCGGTATCCATCCAGGTCCAGGGCAGCAGCGGCGGGAATGCTGTGGCGATTATACGGCGCGGTTTCGGCCGCTCCTCGTCATCGACCTGAATGCAGCGCCTGCATCGCGTCGGCGACGGTGTGGAAGGAACCGAACACCAGCACGCGATCGCCCGGCTTCGCCACCGCCAGGACGGCATGCAGTGCGTCAGCGACACGCGCATGACGGCTCGCGTCCGCCGCCGCGGTGTCGGCGAGCCGTGCGGCGAGCTGGTCGGCGGACTGCGCGCGTGGGCCCGCATCGAGCCCGGCCAGGTGCCATCGCAACGGCGCGCCCGCGAAGGCATCCACCACGGACGTCACGTCCTTGTCGGCCAGCGCCGCGAACACGGCATGGGTGTCGCCCGCGGCGGGATGCAGCTGCAGCCAGGCCGCGAGTTCGCGCGCCGCCTGCGGGTTGTGGCCGACATCGAGGACCACGTCCACCTCGCCCTGCGGCATGCGCTGCAGGCGTCCCGGTAGTGCAGCGTTCGCCACGCCCTGGGCGAAGGCCTCGTCAGGGATCGCCTCGCCCGGCAGCGCGCGCAGCGCCGCGATCGCGCTGGCGGCGTTCGCCCGCTGCGCCGGCGCAGACAACGCAGGCATCGGCAGCAGCAACTCGCCGCCTACCTCGCGCCAGCGCCACCGCTTGCTGTCGACGGGCTCGTGGAAGAAGTCGCTGCCCAACCGCAAAGCGTTCGCCCCGATGGCGTACGCATGGCGCAGTACGCTGGCAGGCGAATCGACCTCACCCAGCACCAGCGGCTTCCAGGCGCGCGCGATACCGGCCTTCTCGCGGCCGATGGCCTCGCGGTCTTCGCCCAGCCAGTCGGTATGGTCGATGTCGACGGTGGTGATGACCGCGACGTCGGGATCGACCAGGTTGACGGCATCCAGTCGGCCGCCCAATCCCACTTCCAGCACCGCCAGGTCCAGACCGGCCCGCTCGAACAACCACAACGCCGCCAGCGTGCCGAATTCGAAATAGGTCAGCGGCGTAGCGCCGCGGGCGGCTTCGACCGCGTCGAACGCGGCCACCAGCGAGGTGTCGCCGGCTTCGGTGCCGTCGATGCGCACGCGCTCGTTGTAACGCAGCAGGTGCGGCGAGGTATACGCGCCCACCTTCCAGCCCGCGGCGCGCGCGATGGCCTCGATGAAGGCGACGGTGGAACCCTTGCCATTGGTGCCCCCCACCGTGATGACACGCGCGGCAGGCTTGCCGAGCGCCATCCGCGTGGCGACCTCGCGCACGCGCTCCAAGCCCATGTCGATCGACTTGGGATGCTGTTGCTCGATGTAGGCGAGCCACTGCGGGAGATCGGTACGCGCCATGCCGGCCTGCAGATGCGTTACAGCGCGCGGTGCTTCGCTTCGCCGAAGAACGGGGTGTGGTGCGCGCAGTCGTTCAGGCGCACAACCTCCAGCTGGTCGACGCTCGGGCCTTCCAGCAGGTTGAGCGTGGTTGGCGCCTGGCGGAAGCTCCACAGCTTGGCGATCGGCAGGCCGAGGATGCGGCACAGCAGGACGCGGTTCACGGCGTCGTGCGCGACGATCAGCAGGGTGTCGTCATCGCCCAGGCCTTCCGCGGCGCGGGCAAGGCCGCGCCACGAGCGGTCCAGCACCTGGCGCAGCGATTCGCCGCCCGGCATCAGCACGGTATCGGGCTCTTCGCGCCACGCCAGCAGGCGGGCCGGGTCCTTGTCCTGGATCTCGCTGGCCAGCAGGCCTTCCCATTCGCCATGGGCGATTTCCTGCAGGTCGGCGTCGGTCTGCAGCATGTCCGCGCGCGCGTCTCCCAGGGCAAGCTTGGCGGTTAGCTGCGCGCGTGCCAGCGGCGAGGCCACCGCGCGATCGATGCGAACATCCTTCAGGCGTAGGCCTAATGCGTTCGCCTGCCCTTCGCCGACCGGCGACAGCGGGATGTCGATCTGGCCCTGGTAGCGGCCTTCGGCGTTCCAGGGCGTTTCGCCGTGACGGGCAAGCAGGATGCGCATGCGTGGTGATGTCCGTTGAAGGTGAGCCGGCGTTGCTTCCATACGCCGGAAACGAAGAAGGGAGCGGATGATAACCGCTCCCGTCCCGTGCCTGCCGCTCAGTTGCAGGTGTTACTTGCCGACCCCCATCTCCGTCAGCAACTGCGGCGCCGGATAGACCTCCTGCATGATCCAGCGCAGGTAGCGGCCGTCGACGGCGATCATGCGGGTCATCTTCGGGTCGAACACCCAGTTGGAGCTCACCGACTCCCAGTTGCCGTCGAACGCCAGGCCGACCAGCTTGCCGTGCGCGTCGAGCACCGGCGAACCGGAATTGCCGCCGGTGATGTCCAGGTCGGAGAGGTAGTTCACCGGCACCGAGCCGATGCGCTTGTCTTCCAGTCCGCCATAGCGCTTGGCGGCCACCGCATCAAGCAGCGCCTTCGGCGAATCGAACGGATCCTGCCCGGTCTCCTTCGCCACCACGCCTTCCAGCGTGGTGAACGGGGTGTACGCCACGCCATCCTTCGGCGTGTAGCCCATCACGTTGCCGAAGGTGATGCGCAGGGACAGGTTGGCATCCGGATAGACGAACTCGCCCTGGCTCTTCTTGTAGTCGGCCAGCGCCTGCAGGTAGACCGGGCGCGCCGCGAGGTTCTCGCCAGTGCGCGTCTTGCGCTCCTGTTCCAGCTTCAGCAGCGTCGGCATCACCGCCACCGCGTACTGGATCGCCGGATCCTTGCTGGCTTCGAACGCCTTGCGATCGGCGGCGAACCATTTCAGCCGCTCCTCGGTGGTACCCAGTTTGGTGCCGGCCAGGCGATCCAGCGCGCGCTTCACGGCCGCGGCGTTGTTGCCGCCGAGCCACGCGTCCACCGCAGCGACACGCTGGTCGGCCGGCAACTTCAGGTATTCGCCCAGCCAGTACGCTTGCAGCTGGCGATCCATCGCCGGCACGTAACGGCGCTCGAGCTGCTTCAGGCCGCCCTCGATGGCCGGCAGGTCGCGTTCCTGATAACCGGATTCGCGTTCGGCATTGGGCTTCTCGCGCTCGATCGACAGGCGATACAACTGCGTGGCGGAACCTACCATCGCCGTGTTGTTGAACATCGCCAGGGTCAGGTCGCGCTCGCGCGTGGCCTTGTTCTGCTCAAGCAGCGCGAGCAGCTTCGCGTGCGCGTCCAGCGCCGGCTGGCCCTTGGCGCCTTGGCCCTTCAGCCAGGCGAGCACGGCGGCCTCTTCACGCTGCTTCTGTCCGGCGGCGTCGATGCGCTTGAAGCCTTCCAGCTGGCCATCGTAGTTCTTGCTGGTGTTGTTCCAACTGGCCATGGTCGCGGCGTACTTCACCTGGATGTCGGCGTTCTTCTTGCCGGCCTCCTGCACCATCGCGATCTGGTTCTTGTAGTGGCGCGCGATGGTCGGGTAGGTCCACTGCGCGGTGTTGTCGAACTCGGCGGCCAGCGCGTAGCGGTTGGTCGAGCCCGGGTAGCCGGCGACCATGACGAAATCGCCTGCGCCCAGCGGCTTGTCGGCGAACTTCAGCCAATGCTTCGGCCGGTACGGCACGTTGTCCTTGGAGAACGCCGCCGGCTTGCCGTCCTTGCCCACGTAGGCGCGGTAGAAGGCGAAGTCGCCCGTGTGGCGCGGCCACATCCAGTTGTCGATGTCGCCGCCGTACTTGCCCACGCTGCCCGGCGGCGCGTACGCCAGGCGCACGTCCTTGATCTCCAGGTTCTTGAACAGGCGATAGGTGTTGCCGCCGGAGAAGCTGTAAAGGCGGCAGCGGAAACCGGCCTCGGCCTCGCAGTCGGCGATCAGCTTCTTCTCGAACGTCTCCAGCGCCTTGGTGCGCGCCAACGCATCGCCGCCGGCCGAGGCGATGGCGGCCTTCGCGTCCTTCGTCACGTCGGTGATCTCGTCCAGCACGAACACGCGCGCATTCGGTCCCGCGCTGACTTCATCGTCCGGGGTCGGCGCGTTGAAGCCGTTCTTGATCAGGTTGTTCTCGGCGGTGGAGTTCAACTGGATGGCGCCGTACGCGCAATGGTGGTTGGTGACCACGAGGCCGTTCGGCGACACGAAGCTGGCGGTGCAGCCGCCCAGCGCGACCACCGCACCCATCGGGTCGCCGGTCAGGTCGGAGATCTGCTTGGGCGACAGCTTCAGGCCGGCCTTCTTCAGCGGTCCGGCGATTTCGGGCAGTTGCTGCGGCACCCACATGCCCTCGCCCGCCTGGGCGACCTGGGCGGCGAGCAGGGACAGCGGGACCGCGATGGCGGCGGCGAGCAGGTTCGGACGCATGGAAACCCCGGGACTGGCAGGAAAGTCTCGATTGTAATGAACCTGTCACCGCGGCCGACCCATGACTTTCGTCCTAGGAACAGGGGCGTCCGCGCACGTATGCCTGTCAAGGCGCCCTGCAACAGGGCCGCCCGGAGGCGGGGCGTATAATCCGCGCCCTCATTCCCTGGATCGACGCCCGATGGCACAGACGATGAAGGCGCTGGTGAAGCGCGAGGCCGGCAAAGGCATCTGGATGGAGGAGTTGCCCGTCCCCCAGCCCGGCCCCAACGAGGTGCTGATCAAGCTGGAGAAGACCGCCATCTGCGGTACCGACCTGCACATCTACCTGTGGGACGAGTGGAGCCAGCGCACGATCAAGCCCGGCCTGACCATCGGTCATGAGTTCGTCGGCCGCATTGCGCAACTCGGTTCCGCCGTCACCGGCTACGAAGTCGGCCAGCGCGTGTCGGCCGAGGGCCACATCGTCTGCGGCCACTGCCGCAACTGCCGTGGTGGCCGCCAGCACCTGTGCCCGAACACCGTGGGCATCGGCGTGAACCGCAATGGCGCCTTCGCCGAGTACATGGTGATGCCGGCGAGCAACCTGTGGCCGATCCCGGACCAGATCCCCAGCGAGCTGGCCGCGTTCTTCGACCCCTACGGCAACGCGGCGCACTGCGCGCTGGAATTCGACGTGGTCGGCGAGGACGTGCTGATCACCGGCGCCGGCCCCATCGGCATCATCGCCGCGGGCATCTGCAAGCACATCGGCGCGCGCAACGTGGTGGTCACCGACGTCAACGACTTCCGCCTGAAGCTGGCCGCCGACATGGGCGCGACCCGCGTGGTCAACGTGGCCAACCAGTCGCTGAAGGACGTGATGGCCGACCTGCACATGGAAGGCTTCGACGTGGGCCTGGAGATGAGCGGCAATCCGCGTGCCTTCAACGACATGCTCGACTGCATGTACCACGGCGGCAAGATCGCGCTGCTCGGCATCCTGCCGAAGGGCGCCGGCGTGGACTGGGACCGCATCATCTTCAAGGGTCTCACCGTGCAGGGCATCTACGGCCGCAAGATGTACGAGACCTGGTACAAGATGACCCAGCTGGTACTGAGTGGTTTCCCGCTGGGCAAGGTGCTGACGCACCAGTTGCCGATCGACGACTTCCAGAAGGGCTTTGACCTGATGGAACAGGGCAAGGCGGGCAAGGTGGTATTGAGCTGGAACTGACGTCGCATCATCTTCAGACAAAGAAAAGGGCGCCGCGAGGCGCCCTTTTTTATCCCCGTGTCGGAACTCAGGGAACCGCGATACCGATCGTGAGCACCAGGCCGGGCTTGTAGATGTCCGACGCGCTGCGCAGGTCCGAGGCGTCCGAACCGAAGGTGTCGTAGTAGCCCAGCGTCGCGGTCGCCTTGCCGAACGACTTGGACAGCGTGATGGAGCCGTCGTAGTAGTCCGCACGGCCATCGCTACCGTAATCGATCGAGGTGTAGCCCGTGCTCGCGCCTACCGAGAAGCCGGTGTCGCCGATGTCGTAGCTCGCCGAAACGCCGGCGTAGATTTCTTCGGCACCGGTGTTGCTGTAGTCATCCGCGTAGGCCAGGATGCCGCCGACCGTGACCGGGCCGCTCCGGGTCACCTTCGCGAGGTACTCGTTGTAATCGATGTCGCCATAGTCGCTGGAAGCGCGCTCGTAGGTGTAACGGTTCACGCCCAGGTCGATGTTCCAGGAATCGTTGAGATCCTTGTTCCAGCCGACGAAGTAATCCACTTCGATGTCAGGCCCACCCCGGCCAAAGTCCACGTTCGACGCCCATGCACCCGCATACAGGCCGAACGGCGCCGAGTACGTTGCACCCACCTGGAACGCCGGCTTGTTGTCCGTCTGGGAGACGCCGCGGAACACGTAGTCGGACGTGGCGGTGAAGGTGGCGCTGAACGGGGACTCTTCTTCCTCGGCCTCCTGAGCGAAAGCGGACATCGGCAGGGCCAGCAGCAGGGCAGTGGCGAGGGCGGTGTAGAGCTTGACGGGCTTCATCCGGATTCTCCTTAGTCGAGTGATCGTGGGCAGGCGAAGCGCGTGGAACGTCGTACAACCGTCATCACGACTTCACTATTTTTTAACTGCGCCTTGATAGTGCGACGCAGCAATCACTCACGTCAAGTACCCGCCGGACGAGCGGAGAATTGGTTTCTTTTTCAATTAATTCATGCGCTTACGCCGCATCACACTGGTGCCGGCGCACCAGCGCGGGGAAACCACCCGTACCGTTTTGGTGCCAAACGGATTGCCTGCCCGGGGCGGGTAGCGTCACCGTCATGATCGGCCGGCAGCTCGATTTCCACTTCGTCCCCTGCCTCCAGCCGCGCGCGCAGCCGCAACCGCGGCCCATTGCGCTGAGCGTCGACGATCGTCGCCGGCCAGCCGGTCCCGTCATCGACCAGACGCAGATCCTCCGGTCGCACGAACACTTCGGCGTCGCCCTGTCCGCGCGTGTCGTGCGCCGCCAGCGGCAGGCCCGCCGCATGCAGCGCACCGGATTCCCACCGCGCCGGCAATCGATTCACCGCGCCGACGAAGGAATAGACGAACGGCGACGCGGGCGCGTCATAGGCATCCGCCGGGCTGCCCAGTTGCTCGATGCGGCCGCGATGGAGGATGGCGACGCGGTCCGCCAGCTCCAGCGCTTCTTCCTGGTCGTGGGTGACGAAGATCGTGGTGAGGCCCGTGCGGTCGTGCAGTTCGCGTAGCCAGCGGCGCAGGTCGCGGCGCACCTGCGCATCGAGGGCGCCGAACGGTTCGTCCAGCAGCAGTACGCGCGGCTCGATGGCCAGGGCACGAGCGAGCGCGACGCGCTGGCGCTGGCCGCCCGACAACTGCGCGGGATAACGTCCGCCCAGGCCATCGAGCTGCACCAGCGAGAGCAGCTCGGCGACGCGCGCGCGGATCGCCGCGTCAGCCACCCGTTGTTTGCCGCGCCGTACGCGCAGGCCGAAGGCGATGTTCTCGTCCACCGTCAGATGGCGAAACAGCGCGTAGTGCTGGAACACGAAGCCCGCGCGCCGGGCCTGCACGCTCAGTGAGGTGGCATCCTCGCCATCGAACAGGACGCGGCCGCCATCGGCCTGCTCCAGGCCCGCGATCACGCGCAACAGCGTCGTCTTGCCGGAACCCGAAGGCCCCAGCAACGCAAGCAATTCGCCCTGGCGGATGTCGAGGCTGACGTCGTCAAGCGCGGCGAACGTGCCGAAACGCTTCTGCAGGTGATCGATCTTGATGCTCATGGTGTCGTCTCAGTGCCGATGGTTGGCGGCCAGCGCTTCGCCGTGCCGCCATTCGAGCCAGGTCTTCAGCGCCAGCGTCAGCAGCGCGGTAAGCGCCAGCAGCGAGGCCGCGGCGAAGGCGGCGCTGTAGGCATATTCGTTGTAGAGGATTTCCACGTGCAACGGCAGCGTGTTGGTACGGCCGCGGATATGGCCGGAGACCACCGAGACGGCACCGAACTCGCCCAGCGCGCGCGCACTGCACAGCAGCACGCCGTAGAGCAATGCCCAGCGGATGTTGGGCAACGTCACGCGCCAGAAGGTCTGCCATCCACTGGCGCCCAGGCTGAGCGCGGCGAGCTCCTCATCGGTGCCCTGCTGCTCCATCAACGGCATCAGTTCGCGCGCGATGAAGGGGAACGTCACGAAGATCGTGGCCAGCACGATGCCCGGCAACGCGAAAATGATCTTCGGCAGCTGCAGGTGCAGTTCCCCCAGCAGCGGCAACGACAGGCGCCAGCCTTCGTCCACCAGGGCATAGGCCCACCCTTGCGCACCGAAGATCAGCACGTAGATCAGGCCGGCGACCACGGGCGACACCGCGAACGGCAGGTCGATCAGCGTCACCAGCCAGCGCTTGCCCCGGAACTCATGCTTGCTGACTGCCCAGGCGGCCGCCACGCCAAATACCAGGTTGAGCGGCACGACGATGCCGGTGACCAGCAGCGTCAGCTTCACCGCGGCGAGCGCATCGGCCTCGCTGACGGCGGCGAGGAAGGCGTCCCATCCACCGCGCAGCGCTTCCACGAACACCAACGCCAGCGGCAACAGCAGGAACGCGAGCAGGAAGCCGAGCGCGCCGAGCACCAACAGCACCTGCACCCAGGCGGGCTCGGTGGTGACGGCATGGCGACGCGGCGGAGCGGATACGCGGGGCTCCACGGATACGGACTCCGGTGGCAAGGCGATCACGGCCGAAAGGGAGTCGCCCATGTTACCCCCCCGCCCGCTTGCCGGTGCGCTGCAAACGCGCCTGCAGCGTGTTGATCACCAGCAACAGCGCGAACGACAACAGCAGCATCGCGGCGGCGATGGCGGTGGCGCCTTCGTAGTCGAACTCTTCCAGCTTGATCGTGATCAGCAGCGGTGCGATCTCGGACACCCCGGGCAGGTTGCCGGCGATGAAGATCACCGAACCGTATTCGCCCACGCCGCGCGCGAACGCCAGGGCGAATCCCGCGAGCACGGCGGGCCAAAGCGTAGGCAACACGACGCGCCGCACGGTCTGCCAGCGGCTGGCGCCGAGCGTGGCGGCCGCTTCCTCAAGCTCGGTCTCGACCTCCGCCAGCACCGGCTGTACCACGCGCACCACGAACGGCAAGCCGATGAAGACCAGCGCCACGGTGATGCCGAGCGGCGTGTAGGCCACCTTGATGCCCGCCGCTTCCAGCCATTGCCCGAGCCACCCGGTCGGGCCATACAGGGCCGTCAGCGCGATGCCGGCGACGGCGGTCGGCAACGCGAAGGGCAGGTCGATCATCGCGTCGAACGCGCGCTTGCCCGGGAAGCGGTAGCGCACGAACACCCACGCCACCAGCGTGCCCATCACCGCATTGAAGGCCGCCGCCGCAAGCGCGGTGCCGAAACTGATGCGCAAGGCGGCGAGCACGCGCGGCTCGGTCCAGACCGACCACAGTCCCGCGATCCCCAGACCGCTGGCCTTGAAGAACAGACCGACCAGCGGGATCAGCACGATCAGCCCCAACCACAGCAGCGTGTAGCCGAGGCTGAGACCGAAGCCGGGAATGACGCGACGATGGCGCGCCCTCCCCGGCAACACGGACGACACGACCGCCATGCTTACTTCGCCTGGATCTGGTCGAACACGCCACCGTCGGCGAAATGCGTGGCCTGCGCCTTGGCCCAGGAACCGAAGACACCGTCGATCGTCACCAGTTCCAGCTTCGGGAAGCGCGCGACATCCTCCGGCGCGGCGTACTGCGGATAGCGCGGCCTGTAGTAGTGCTTGGCCGCGAGCCGCTGCCCGGTCGGCGAGTACAAGTACTTCAGGTAGGCCTGCGCGACGTCACGGGTGCCATGCTTGTCGACGTTGCGGTCCACCAGCGTGACCGGCGGCTCGGCCAGGATCGAGAGCGACGGCACCACGATATCGAACTTGTCCGGCCCCAGTTCCTCGATCGACAGGAAGGCTTCGTTCTCCCACGCCAGCAGCACATCGCCGATGCCGCGCTGGACGAAGGTCGTCGTGGAACCGCGCGCGCCCGTGTCTAGCACCGGCACGTTGCGGAACAGGGCCCGCACGAAGTTGCGTGTCTTGGCTTCATCGCCCTTGAAGATCTTCAGGCCATACGCCCACGCGGCAAGGTAGTTCCAGCGCGCGCCACCCGAGGTCTTCGGGTTCGGCGTGATGACCGAGATGCCCGGCTTCACCAGATCGTGCCAGTCGCGGATCTTCTTCGGATTGCCCTTGCGCACCAGGAACACGATGGTGGAGGTATAAGGCGCGCTGTTTTCGGGCAGGCGCGACTGCCAGTTCGCCGGGAACAGCTTGGCGCGCTGGGAAATCGAGTCGACGTCGTAGGCCAGCGCCAAGGTCACCACATCGGCCTCGAGACCGTCGATGACCGAGCGGGCCTGCTTGCCGGAACCGCCGTGCGAGGTTTCGATGCTGACTTTCTGCCCTTTGGTCTTCTGCCAGTCCGCGGCGAAGGCGGTGTTGAACTCGCGGTAGAACTCGCGTGTCGGATCGTACGACACGTTCAGCAGCTTGACGTCCTTGGCGCCAGCGGCGGCGGCGGCGGTCAGGCCGAAGGCCAGCAGGGCGTTGCGGAGATGACGGCGGAGGGAAATCTTCATGGCTTGTCTCCGGGAATCAGAAGGCGACCTGGAGTCGCGAGAACACGGCTTTTTCGTCTTCGCGGTCCGCGCCCGCGGCGGCCCCGCCCTCGAACTGCGTATCCAGATAATTGACGACCAGCTTCAGGTTGCTGGTGAGGTACCAGTTGACGCCCAGCGTCCAGGCTTTGGCGCGCCGCGCCGATACGGCCGGATCAGCGAACAGCGGAAAGGCGCCGTCGTCGATCTCCAGTTCACCATACCGCCCGACCAGCTCGAATGCACCCCAGCCGCCGCCGGGGCTGAACGGTGCGGACGGCTTGACCACGCCGCGATAGCTGGCGTCTTCGCCGGTCAGCACCCAACTGGCGGTCGCCTGCCAGGCGGTGTTCTCCAGATCGGCGCGCGTGCCTGCTGCCGCGCCGCTGGTGACCAACAGTTCCTGCTTGGACGCGATGTATTCGGCCAGCAGGCCGAAACGTCCTCGATAGAGGTAGCCCTGCGGCGAGATCCGGCTGTGTTCGCCTTCGGCGGCAACCGCCGTGCGGTAGTTGAAGAACTGCGCCTGCCCCTGCGTGCGGTAGCGCGGCAGGAAGTTATTGCCCGTGCTCTGCTTGTCGCCGATGCTGCCGGCGATGCCGAAACCGAGCCCCGACCACGAACTGCTGGTGTTCTTGAAGGGCTCGAAGAAAATCCGGCCGGCGTATTCGAACTCGTCGTCCGGATTGGTCGTGGCCGCGTCGCGGCCATCCGGCGCACCGTTGTAGACGCCCGCCACGTAGCTGACGCGCCCTTCGGCGAATTCGCCCTGCGCCTGGACACCGAGGTCGCGGTTGGGCGCCAGTTCGGTCGGGAAGCTGCGCTCGATCAGGGCGATCGCGCCTCCGGACTGCAACCGCTCCAGCCCGATCGGCCCCTTCACCTTGCCTGCGCGCAGCGTGAAGGCGGGGTCGAGCTTCACGTCGACATAGGCATCGACGATGGTGGCGCTGTCGCCGGCGAACTCGGGCGTCAGCCGGAACGCGACCAGCTTGCCCAGCGAGCCTTCGATCGTCGGGCGGATGCGGCGGAACAGGAACGTATCGTTCTGGGGCACCGCATCGTCATCGAAGAAGAAACGCGCGTCGCCCTGTACCAGTCCCCGCAACTTGAACTCGAAATCCCCGTTGGCGGACTTCAGCGACGCCCCCTTGTCGTTCACCGCGACCACCGGCGCCTCCTTGGCCTTGGCCGCCGCTTCTTCCTGCTGCAATTCAAGGCGGCGCTCCAGGATGCGCAAGCGCTGGTCCAGATCCCCCAACGTGGCCGGCCCGGTTTCGCCCTCGGCCGTTACCGGCGCGGGCGCATCGCCGACGCGCTGCTCCAGCGCCTCCAGGCGTTTCAGCAGCTCCTGTACTGTCGGCTGGCTCTGGGCGGAAGCCGGCATGGCCAGCGAACAGGCCAGCGCGCCCAGGATGGCGACGCCCTTGCCCTTCCGCTTGCCGAGCCTTGGAGGTATCCGCATGACCGCATGTCCCCGAAATGGCCGCTGTGGGCCGGAGAGGCGATGCTGCGGGCGCACATGCAGGCAGGGAAATAAGGAAACGGCGGACGCTTATTCCCGCGCTGCATAACGGCGGGGACGGTCGGAGTGGACGGGTAGAATGGCCGCTTTCCCGGATACCCGCCCTCATGTCCCATCCGCTGACCGCCCACTACGCCGCCACCCTGGACGAGATCCGCGCCCAGGGCCTGTTCAAGTCCGAACGCATCATCACCGGCCCGCAGTCGGCCGAGATCACCCTGGAAGACGGCCGCACGGTGTTGAACTTCTGCGCCAACAACTACCTGGGCCTGGCCGACCACCCGGACATCATCCAGGCGGCGAAGGACGCGCTGGATACGCACGGATTCGGCATGGCATCCGTGCGATTCATCTGCGGCACGCAAGACCTGCACAAGCAGTTGGAGAAGACGATCGCCGACTTCTTCGGCACCGAGGACACCATCCTCTACGCGGCCTGCTTCGATGCGAATGGCGGTCTGTTCGAGCCGCTGCTGGGCGAAGAAGACGCCATCATCTCCGATGCGCTGAACCACGCTTCGATCATCGACGGCGTGCGCCTGTGCAAGGCCAAGCGCTTCCGTTACGCCAACTGCGACATGGCCGACCTCGAAGCCCAGCTGCAGGCCGCGGACGCCGCCGGCTGCAGGACCAAGCTGATCACCACCGACGGCGTGTTTTCTATGGACGGCTTCATCGCGCCGCTGGACGAGATCACCGCGCTGGCGAAGAAGTACGGCGCCCTGGTCCATATCGACGAATGCCATGCCACCGGCTTCCTGGGTGCGACCGGCCGCGGTTCGGCCGAAGTGAAGGGCGTGCTGGACAAGATCGACATCTTCACCGGCACGCTGGGCAAGGCGATGGGCGGGGCGCTCGGCGGCTTCACCACGGCGCGGCGCGAAGTCATCGAACTGCTGCGCCAGCGCTCGCGCCCCTACCTGTTCTCGAACTCGTTGCCGCCGCATGTCGTGGCCGCGGGCATCAAGGCATTCGAGATGCTGTCCTCGGCCGGCGAGCTGCGCGAGCGACTGCGCGAAAACACGGCGTACTTCCGCGAGCGCATGACGGCGGCGGGTTTCGAGATCAAGCCGGGGGTGCACCCGATCAGTCCGGTGATGCTGTACGACGCGCCGCTCGCGCAGCGCTTCGCCGAGCGTTTGCTGGAAGAGGGCATCTACGCGATCGGCTTCTTCTTCCCGGTGGTGCCCAAGGGTCAGGCGCGCATCCGCACGCAGATGAGCGCGGCGCATACGCGCGAGCACCTGAACCGCGCCATCGACGCCTTCATCCGGATCGGTCGCGAACTGGGCGTGGTGCCGGCATAACCGTCACCCCGTCCTCAAGCGCTCAACGCGCGCGCTTGGTCGAGCTGGTCGAACTCTTCGGCTTGGCCGGCGCACCCTTGGCGACGCGGATGCCGCGCGCCTTCATCCAGGCATCGAACTCTTCGGCCGTCATGCTGCGGCCGTTCTGCTGCATGTCGAAGCGATGGCCATGCGGCCCCGCTGTGACGGTCACGACATCTTCCTTGGGCGCGCTCTTGCCGCCGGTGCCCGGCGCATGGCTGGCGCACCCCGCCAGCAGGCCGAAGGCAAGCAGCAGTACACAACGCGCCGACGGGCGCGCGATCAGGTTCAACATGACTTTTCCCCATTGGTCTGTCGCCAGCGAGTGTAGGCAGGCGCCACGCGCGGAACCCGGACGTTGGTCGCGCAATCAGCGTCCGCCCGTCGGCGCGAGCGCGTCGCGTTCCTGCGCGTCGAGCAGGCGCCAAGCGCCCTTGGCGAGCGTACCCAGTTCGATGCCCCCGATCGCCACCCGCACCAGCCGCAGCACGCGGATGTCGAAAGCCTCGAGCAACCGGCGGATCTGCCGGTTGCGTCCTTCGTCCAGGACGATCTCCAGCCACGCGTTGCGTTCGCCCGAACGCAGCAACCGCGCATGGCGCGCCGACAGATGCTGGCCTTCCACGTCCACGCCCGCCTGCAACGCCTCGAGCAATGCCTCATCCGGCACGCGATCGACTTGCACGTGGTAGGTCTTGTCGGGGCCATGCGTCGGATCGGTGATGCGCGCGGCCCACTCCGGATCGTTGGTGAACAACAAGAGTCCTTCGCTGGCCTTGTCCAGGCGGCCGACCGGCGCGATCCACGGCAGGCCCGTGCCTTCCAGGCAACGGTAGACCGTGTCGCGCCCCTGCTCGTCGCGGGTGGTCGTGACCAGGCCGCGCGGCTTGTTGAGCATCAGGTAATGACGTGGCGTTGTGGCAGGCGCCTGGCCATCGACCCGCACCACATGGCGGCCGGCGACGATGGGGAACTCAGGATCGCGGACGATACGCCCATCCACGGACACGCGCCCTTCTTCGATCCAGCGCGCGGCTTCGCTGCGCGAGCACACACCCTGCTTGGACAGCACGCGCGCCAGGCCATGGCGCACGACGGGCGTCGCATCGGCGCGAGGGCGCGAACGAGCGCGCCCTCGAAGGTCACGAGGCGGTCGCGGTGCAGGCATTGCGTGGATGCAGAAAGAAACGGCCGGGATACCGGCCGTCGGGAATCAGTTCTTCTTCGCCGGTTCGGCCGGCGCCGGTGCGGGCGCGGCCGCTGGGGTGCCCGGCGCCTTCACGACGCGCACGCCGCGGGACTTCATCCAGGCATCGAACTCGTCGGCCGTCATGCGCTTGCCGTTCTGGCTCATGTCGAAGCGCCACGGCGTGTTGTCGTGCGCGGTCTTCGGCTGGTAGGCGGCCGGGCTATTGGCAACGGCAGCGGCCGGTGCGCCGGTCGGCGCAGGTAGCGCCTTGGCGACGTTGCGGCACCCTTCGATGCGCAGGCGCAACAGGACGCGGTCGACCGACTGCGCTTCATCGAACACATGCGAAGCCAACACGCCCGACGGTGCGCCGAGCTGCGTCGCGGTAGCGGTGAATTCCGGCGCGACCGGCGCGATCACGGTGGCCGGGGACTTCAGCGGCGCCGGCACCAGGCCGCTTGCGCAATCCGGGGCGGCGTAGGCGGCAGGAATGGCGGCGATGCACAGCAGGCTGGCAAGAACGTGGCGGCGCATCGGGCAACTCCTGGATTTCTCAACGTGCCGGGAGTTTAGGCAGCGCGTCCGGGCATGGCAAGAAAATGCGGGGCAGCGCGTGCACCGATGCAAAAACGCGGCGCTCGATCACGCAAGGTGCGCGAACGGCGCCGGAAAAAAGAAGCCCGGCACAAAGCCGGGCTTCGGTACTGCGGGAAGAGCGTCCGATCAGTTCTGGACGTTCAGTTCCGTACGACGGTTGCGCTCGCTCTTGCAGCCCGGCAGGGTCTGCGCGGTCGGCTCCAGCGGACGGCTCTCGCCGTAACCCACCGGGCCCACCAGACGCGAAGCGTTGACGCCGTTGCTGGTCAGGTAGTCGTACACGGTCTGCGAACGACGCTGCGACAGCGACTGGTTGTAGGCGTCCGCACCGCACAGGTCGGTGTGGCCGGCCACTTCGACGCGCAGGTCGGGGTAGCGCTTCAGGATCTCGGCGGCTTCGCTGAGGATCGCGATCGCATCCGGACGCAGCGTCGACTTGTCGAAGTCGAAGTTCACGCCCTTCAGGTCGATCGACACCTGCACCGGGCAGCCGTCCGGACCGATGGTCTGGCCAGCCTGCGAACCGGGGCACTTGTCGTCGCAGTTGTTGACGCCGTCGCCGTCGTCATCCAGGTCCGCGCAGGTGGTGGTCGGAGCCGGAGCCGGAGCCGGGGCGGCTTCCGCCTTCGGACCCAGCGGGATCACGACGCCGACCGAAGCCAGCACGTCGCCGAACCAGCTCTCTTCCTGCTGGTGGATGCCGCCTTCGGCGGTGTAGCTCTGGTCGTCGAAATCAGCGCGGTAGGCCACTTCGGCACGCACGGCGACGCGCTTGTCGAACGTGGTCTGCAGACCCAGGCCCAGCTTCGCGGCCAGGTTGTTGTCACGGCGCTGGGCCGGCGAGTTCGGGCTGTTGATCACGTACTCTTCTTCTGAACGCTGCACGCCCAGACCCGTCACGATGTACGGGTTCCAGCCGCGACCTTCCTTGATGAAGTGGCGACGCAGATCCAGCGACAGGCCGTACTGGCTCCAATTCAGGTCTTCGTTGAAGGAGAAGTTCGGATTCTGATAGTTCAGTTCGCCATCGAGCGACCAGTTCGGGCTGATGAACTTGCCCAGGCCCAGGGTCAGGAACTGGGTGTCTTCGGTACGACGATCGTTGTCCTGCTGGTTCCAGCCGGCCGAACCCGTCAGGTACCAACGGTCATCGAATTCCTGCGCCATCGCAGTGTTCGCGAGGCTCAGGCCGCCCAGCAGCGCGGCGCAGAGAATCTTCTTGTTCATTTGCAGCTCCTTGGAAAGGTTCAGTTGTAGAAAACCAAAAACGTTGCTTCGTGGTTCCGGCGATTCTTTTTGTTATTCGAGGCGACAGACTCCCGTCGCCTTGCTGAACAGATTATGCGTGGGTACGTGAAGACTGTGTTAACGGTACCATAACAAGTTGGGCAAGGTTAACACTCTTCCCGCGAACTGGCACGGATCGCGGCCGAAGGGGACCAGGCAGTCCTTTGTCGAAGCTCCTCAAGTCACTTTCCCGGCAACACACTGATGCGTGCACGCGCCTTGGTAGGACCGCCCGTAGGCACGATGCTGGGTAGATGGATACGCCACTTCCCGCTTCGCTTCCGAGCCTCTTCCTTTCTCACGGCTCGCCGATGATGGCGCTCGAGGATTCCCCCACCGGCCGTTTCCTGGACCACCTTGGCGAACGAATGCACCGCCCGCGCGCCATCGTCGTGGCATCAGCCCACTTCATCCATGCGCGCCCGACCGTCACGGCGACGCCCTCGCCCCGCACGATCCACGACTTCGGCGGTTTCCCCGAGGCGCTCTACCGCATCGAGTACCCCGCCGCGGGGGCCCCGGCGCTGGCGGAGCAAGTCGCCGCGCAACTCCAGAACGCCGGCTTTCCGGCCCAGGTCGATGCGGCGCATGGACTGGACCATGGTGTCTGGGTGCCGCTGCGGCGGATGTATCCCGACGCCGACATCCCCGTGATCGCGCTGTCGGTGAACCCGGCACAGACAGCCGAATGGCATTACCGGCTGGGACAGGCCTTGGCGCCGCTGCGCGCGGAAGGCGTGCTGGTGGTGGGATCCGGCGGGTTTTCGCATAACCTGCGCGCTTTGGACTGGCAACATGCCAAGGCGGCGCCGTACGACTGGGTGGCGGCGTTCACCGATGCCCTGCGCGAGCGGCTGCTGGCTGGCGACATCGCCGGTGCACTGGACTGGACCGGACTGCCCGACGCCCACCGCAACCACCCGACCACCGAGCACCTGTTCCCGCTGTACGTCGCCCTCGGTGCCGGCGGCGAAAATGCCCGAGGCAGGCTGCTCCACCACGACGTCGAAATGGGCGGACTGGCCTTGGATGCGTTCGCCTTCGAACCCGCCTGATCAGGCCTGCAGGCCACGCTCCCAAGGCGGGTTGTCGCCAAACTGCGCGATCAGGAAGTCGGTGAAGGCCCGAACACGCGGCGGTACCAGCCGGCGTTGCGGCATCACCGCGCTGATCGCGGTCGTGGCCAGCGGATAGTCCGGCAACACCACCTGCAACCGACCGGCACGCAGGTCATCGGCGACGTGCCACAGCGAGTGAATGACGATGCCCTCGCCCGCCAGCGAGGCATCGCGCAGGACTTCGCCAAAGTTGCTTTCGAAGCGGCCCTGCACGCGCACCGCCACCTCGCCGCCTGTCGGCGAACCCAGCCGCCACACGTCCTGGCGGCCGCCGCTGCCGAACAGCAGCAAGCAGTCATGCTGGGCCAAGTCCTCCGGTACACGTGGACGGCCGCGCCGACGCAAATAGTCGGGCGAGGCGCACAGCACGCGCCGGTTAGGCGCGATCCGCCGCGCGACCAGGCGTGAGTCATCGAGTGCGCCGATCCGGATGGCCAGGTCGAAGCCTTCGCTGACCAGGTCCACCACGTTGTCGCTGAGGTGGATACTGAGCCTCAGCTTCGGATGGCGCGCGAGGAAGGCCGGCAGCAGCGGCGAAACGTACTGGCGTCCGAATGAGGCGGACGTGGTCACCCGCAACGTACCGGCGACTTCGCGCGCGGCTTCGCGCAGGCCCGTGCCCAGCGTTTCGAGTTCCTCCACCAGCACCCGGCCCTGCTCGGCCAGCGCGGCACCTTCCGGCGTCGGGTGCAGACGGCGCGTGGTCCGGTGCAGCAGGCGCACCCCCAACTCCTTCTCCAGCCGTTTCAGACGCTGGCTCGCCACCGCGACCGACAGGTCGAGGCTGTGGGCCGCCGCCGTGATCGACCCGAGGTCGAGCACACGCAGGAACAGGGCGAGGTCGCCGACACGGTCCATTATCAACAATCCATTGATAGTGATTCGACATATTCACCGTTTCTCATCGTGAAGGGAAGGCGCAAGCTGCGCGCCTTGTTTCCCTTCCCGCTACCTCCATGACCCCCGCCCCCTCCTCTTCGCGGCTGCCGCTGGGCCTGTACGCACTGACGGCCGGCGCGTTCGGCATCGGCACCACCGAGTTCGTCATCATGGGTCTGCTGATGCAGGTCGCCGCCGACCTTCATGTGTCCATCGCCGCCGCCGGCCTGCTGATCTCCGGCTACGCGCTGGGCGTGTTCGTCGGCGCCCCGCTGCTGACGGCTGCCACCAACCGGATGCCGCGCAAGGCGGTGCTGGTCGCGCTGATGGTCGTGTTCACGCTCGGCAACCTGGCCTGTGCGCTGGCACCCAGCTATGAACTGCTGATGGTGGCGCGCGTGGTCACCTCGCTGGCGCACGGTACGTTCTTCGGCGTGGGCGCGGTCGTGGCGACCGGTCTGGTCAGCGAAGAGCGCAAGGCATCTGCGATCTCCATCATGTTCACCGGCCTGACCGTGGCCACGCTGCTCGGCGTGCCTGCGGGTGCCTGGCTGGGCCTGGAGTACGGCTGGCGCGCGACGTTCTGGGCGGTGACCGCGATCGGCGTGTTCGCCACCGTCATCATCGCCACGCTGGTGCCGGCCGATCGAAGTGCGCCGACGCCGCTGCCGTTCCGCGAGGAGCTGCGCGTGGTCACCCGTCCGCAGGTGTTGCTGGGCCTGCTGATGACGGTGCTGGGCTTCGGCGGCATGTTCACCGTGTATACCTACATCCAACCCCTGCTGACGCAGGTGACCGGCTTCGCCGATGCGGCCGTTTCGCCGATCCTGCTCGTGTTCGGCGTGGGCATGATCGTCGGCAACCTGCTGGGCGGACGCTTCGCCGATCGCCGGTTGGCAACGGCTCTGCTCGGCACGTTGGCGTTGCTGGCGCTGGTGATGGGCGTGATGAGCTTCGCGCTGTACAGCCGCTGGGCGATGATCCTCTTCACCGGCCTGCTCGGCGCCGCCGCCTTCGCGACCGTTTCGCCGCTGCAGTTGTGGGTGCTACAGAAAGCGAGCGACGCGCAGAGCCTGGCGTCCAGCCTCAATATCGGTGCCTTCAACCTCGGCAACGCGCTCGGTGCATGGCTGGGCGGCGTGGTGATCTCGCAGGGGCTGGGCCTGTCGGCCTTGCCTTGGGTCGCTGCCTTGGTTCCGGCCTCCGCCTTTGCCGTCGCCCTGTGGTCGCTCACGCTGGAGCGCCGCCAGCGCTTCGCGCTTGCCGCCGATTGCGCGTGACGCTCCCTTCGTCGCATCGTCCCATCGTTTCGCGCGTCGCATCCCGGCGCGCGCCCTGACTCACCACGAGGATCCTCCATGAAAGCTGTCGCCCTGACCCGTTACCTGCCCATCGACGATCCGCAATCGCTGCTGGACGTCGAACTCGAGACCCCCACCGCCACCGGCCATGACCTCCTCGTGCGCGTGGAAGCGGTGTCGGTAAACCCGGTCGACACGAAAGTGCGCTCCCCCAAGCCGCAGGTCGAAGCGCAGCCGAAAGTGCTGGGCTACGACGCTGCGGGCGTGGTCGAAGCCGTCGGCGACGCGGTGACGCGCTTCAAGCCCGGCGACACCGTCTACTACGCCGGCGACATCACCCGCCCCGGCAGCAACGCCCAGTTCCAGCTGGTCGACGAGCGCATCGTTGGCCGCAAACCCGCGTCACTGGATTTCGCGCAGGCCGCGGCATTGCCGCTGACCACGATCACCGCGTGGGAGTTGTTGTTCGACCGCATGCCGTACGCACCGAACGACGGCGGCGCCGGCAAGTCGCTGCTGGTGATCGCCGGCGCGGGCGGCGTAGGTTCCATCGCCATCCAGTTGGCGAAGCGCGCCGGCTTCAGCGTCATCGCGACGGCATCGCGCCAGGACACGATCGACTGGTGCAAGGCGCTGGGCGCCGACCACGTGATCAACCACCGCCAGCCGCTTGGCCCGCAGCTGAAGGCCCTCGGCTTCGACACGATCGATGCGGCACTGAACCTGGCCGACACCGACCGTTACTGGACCGAGCTGGGCGAACTGCTGGCGCCTCTCGGCCATGTCGGACTGATCGTGGAACCCAAGGGCGAGCTCCGCATCGGCGACCCGTACAAGGCCAAGAGCATCGGCATCCATTGGGAGATGATGTTCGCGCGGCCGCGTTTCCGCACTGCCGACATGGGCGAACAGGGCGCGCTGCTGGATCGCGTGGCCGACCTGATCGACGCCGGCGCACTGCGCGGCACGTTGACCGACACGCTGTCGCCGATCAACGCCGCCAACCTGCGCGAAGCGCATCGCCGGCTGGAGTCGGGCACGACCATCGGCAAGCTGGTGCTCGCCGGCTGGTAAACGAGGATTGACTGTGGGAGCGACATGAGTCGCGACTGGACAACGGAGATGCGTGCATCTCCTGAGGGTCCATCGCGACTCATGTCGCTCCCACAGCATCACCCGGGATCACGCGGCCGCGGCGTCTCCGCTGCGGTCGCGCTTCAACACCGCCACCGGCTCCGCCCAGGCGCTCGCGGCGCGTCGCTTGCTGGTCGCGAGCACCAGGTCGGACGGCTCGAACACGTTGACGTTGTGCGTGATCGGCGTGGTCAGGATGTACTGCGCATCGGTCGAGCGCAGGAAACGGCCGACCTTCTCGATATTGGCCACATCCAGGTGCGCGAACGGTTCGTCGATAAAGACGAAGCCGCCCGGCTGTTCCTCATCGCGCAGCAGCGCCACCAGCAGCAGCAGCGACTTCATTACCTGCTGGCCACCGGACGCTTCGCCGTCGTCCAGGCCGATCCAGCCCTTGCGGTCGAAATCGAAGCGCACGGTCAGGCCGGCCTGGGCCAGCGCCGTATCCTCGTTCACCAGCTCGGGCAGTTCCGCATCCACGCCGATGCCTGCCAGTTCTCCCAGCGAGGCCAGGTTGCGCTTGTAGCGGCGCACCGTTGCGCGCAACACATTGATGTAGGCGCCGCGCGCTTCTTCGGTCAGACGGCGCGCACGGTGCAGGTGGGCTTCGCGCTTGCCAATGGCCGCCTCCAGCCCGGCGTGGTCCGCCGCGAACTTGTCCCGCAACGCGACGCACCCCTCGTCCTCGACATAACCGCCGCGCGCGATGCGCTCGTCGATGCGTTCGAGTTCACGCCGCACCGCACTGGCGCTCTCGTACTCCTCCCGCGCCGCACGCAGCGCCGCTGCGCTGCGCCACGCCACCGGCATCTGTGCACGGCGCTTGCGGAAGTCGAGGATCCGTTGCGCGAGCGCGAGACGCTCCTGGCCGATCTGTTGGCCACGCTCGTGCAGCTCGCTGGCGAGTGCCTTGATCTCGCCGGCGCGGCTGGCCGCTGCAATGCCCTCGGCCTTGTCTTGTGCTTCGAGTGCGTCGAGTTGCTGGCGCGCCTCCGCCAGTGCGGCGCCGGCCTCGGCGGCCGCCTCCGCCAGTGCAGGTATCCGCTCGGCGGCGTCGGCGAACTCGGCCGCGCGCGTCACCAGTTCCTGCCCGGCATCGAGGCCGAGCAGGCGCGACTGGGCGGTGTCGAGTTGGCGACGCAGCGACGCCAGTGCATCCTCGCGCACCTGCGCGCGATCCTGCAGCATCGCCTGCTCCGAGCGCAGCGATGCAAGGTTCGCCTGGCGCGCACCGGCACCAAAATGATGCGCACCGCCCCCGATGTGGCGACCACCACGCTGCTCGCGCAGATAACCCTTGGCGGTGATCCAGTCCTGCCCCTTCGGCAATCGATGGCCCGCTTCGACATCGGCCACGCGCTGCAGGCGATCGAGATGCCGCGGCAGCCACGCGGGTGGATCGTCGGAGAAACGGATCACCTCCAGCAGCGAGCCCTTCGTCGCCTTCTCCACCGGCGTGCGGTCGGCGACGACGAAGTGCCGGTATTGCAGCTGTTCGCCGAGGCGCCAGGCCTCGCGCGCGTCTTTGGGGTGCTCAAGCAGTACCAGGTGCCGGTAGGGCGCGAGCACGGCTTCGACCGCCGTCGCCCACTCGGGATCGACGACGTCGACCAGCTCGGTCAGCACGCGGTGGGCGATGCCCTGACGATCCAGCGCGGCGCGGAAGTCGCGCTCGAACGGCTCGACCACCCGGCCACCGCCGCTGATGGCCGCCACCTGCGCGGCGATCTCGCCGCTGCGCTGGCGATCGCGTTCGGCCTCCAGTTTCAGTTCGGCCTGGCGGCGTCGACCATCTTCCAGTTCGCGGCTCAGGGCATTGACATCGGCGCCGCCGCGTTCGGCCTGCAGCCTGGCTAGTTCGTCGTGGCGACGCACCAACGACTCGGCGTCGCGCGCGCGGTCGCGCGCTTGGGTGAACACCGCTTCCGCCTGCCTGAGCCGGGCCCGCGTGTCGGCCAGATCGGATCCGGCGCGATCGCGCTGCACTTGCGCAGCCACTTCCTGCGCCAACAGGTTAGCGTGCGCGCGCTGGCGTTCCCGCAAGGCGCGGCGCAGGCCGGTCAGGCGCGGGCGCGCACCCTCGATGGCGGCGCGCTGGTCGGCCAGTTCCACCTTCGGCGCGATCTCGGTCTGCAGCCGGTTGCGCTGCGAGCGCAACGACAGGCCATCCTCGAACGAGCGCACGTCGGCGCGCGACGATTCCAGCCTGACGTGCAGCTCGGCCAAGCCCTGCTGGAGCTGGGCGATCTCCTTCTCCACGTCAAACTGCTCGTTGCGGGCGCGCTGATAGTCGTCGAGCACCGCCTTGTCTTCGAACACGTCGAAGACCAGTTGCAGCAGCTCGCGCGGCGACAGCTGGCACAGCTTGTCGGTGGCGCCCTGCTCCAGCGTCAGCACGCGGCAGATCGCGCGGCTCAAGCCGGCACCCGCCAGGCGCACACGGTAGTCGCGCACGCCCAACCAATCGCCGCCCTGTTCCAGGGTTTCCACCGGCACATCGCCGGCGACGATCTGGTAGTCCCGCGACCAGTCGCCGCCCCGCTTGCGGATGCGGCAGGCGATGGTCACCTGCTCGTCCATGTGCGGGAAGAACGCACGCTTGCCGCGGCGGTCGACCGGATTGCTGACCACCGCGCGCAACCAGGCGTACGGTTTGCCGTTGTGGCGCAGGTAGGTCTTGTAGTCGCGCGCCATGTCGCGGTCGTCGATGGCCAGCAACGTACGCAAGGCATCGAGCAGCGTGGTCTTGCCGGAGCCGTTCGGCCCCACGACGGTGATGATCGAGGCGTCCAGCGGCAGCGTGTAGCGCTGCCAGTAGTCCCAATGGACGACTTCCAGGCTGCGGAATTCAAACATCGGCTTGGTCCTCGTTCATTTCATCCATGCTTTCGTCCACCGGCGCGGGCGCATTCGCCTGCGAGGCGCGCGCTTCCTCGATCACGTGCGCGAGGGCGCCGTCCATCACGCGGCTGGCGATGCGCTCGTAGTCGAACGCCAGGTCCAGCAGCGGACCTTCGTGAATGCGCTCGCGACGGCGCACGATGAAGCCGTGCCGCTGCAAGGTGCCCAGGCTCATCTGCAGGCGGCCCTTGCCACCCAGGCGGTCGGCGAAATCCGCGAGCAGCGTGCGCTCGTTGAGCGGCTCGACCATGTCGCCGCCGACCGGCACCGGCTTCAGTTCGGCGAACATCTGTTCCTGCTCGTGCTGGCGCTCGCCTTCCTGGCGGGCGATCTGGCGCTGGCGCTTGGGCAGCACCAGCAGCGCCCACAGCACCACCAGCAACGCGATGGCGTCGCGGCCCAGGGACAGGTTGCTGGCGGCCCACGCGTCGCCGTGGCCGAAGACGTCGCTCTCCTGGCCGCGCGCGATGCCGACGGCGACATGCGCCGCGTAGGGATGTTCAAGCAACCGCAGCCCGGCGGCCGCCAGGCGGCGGTCCAGGTCGTCGCGCAGGTCGGCGTCTACAAGCACCTGGCGCACGGCGCGGTCTTCGCGCGGCAGCCAGCGCTCGGCCAGCAGCCGGGCGATCAGGGAAGCGATGGGGTCGTTCATGCGGTGCGGGCTTTCTTCTTGCGGGAGGGCGCCGGCTCGGCCTGCGCCTCGGAGGTCTGCGGCAGCAGGCGGCCGCG
The DNA here is from genome assembly GCF_057654715.1 of Pseudoxanthomonas sp. G3. Classification (NCBI taxonomy): domain Bacteria; kingdom Pseudomonadati; phylum Pseudomonadota; class Gammaproteobacteria; order Lysobacterales; family Lysobacteraceae; genus Pseudoxanthomonas; species Pseudoxanthomonas sp. G3. The sequence goes on along the minus strand of NZ_CM172805.1, from coordinate 1,198,385 downwards.
GCTCATGTAGGCCACGCCGGCGCGCTGCACGGGTTCGAATTCGGCATCGACATGCCACTGCATCGGCAGCTGCGCCAGCGACGCGGCCACGCCATGGCGGTTCTCGGCACCGGCATCGCCGATCAGGCCGAGCAACGACAGGCGGTACGCGCTGAGCGCGAACCCGTCCTGCGGCACCCAGTCCGACAGCGGCGCTTCGGCATCCAGCGCCGCCAACTGATCGAACCACTGCTCGGCATGGCCGTAGTCGTTCTGCACCACCGGTGCCTGCGACTCCACGGGCGCAGCCTGCGCCGGCGGCAGCGAGGCATCGTCCTGCGCCGCGCGTTCGCGCTCCACCAGTTCGTATTCGGCCACGTCCAGTGCGATCGGCCCCAGCGCGAATGCCGGTTGCGGCAGCCGCGCGAGCACGTCGTCGGCCAGCGCCACCAGCGCGCTGGCATCCGTCGCGCGCAGGTAGCGGTTGACGTCGGACGACGACAGACCGCTCGCACCGAGGTGGACGCGGTGACGGTCGAGCTGGTTGAGGGCGCGCTGGAACACCGACGCCTGCCGCAGCAGCGCGCTCTGAGCGCGCCCGATCTGCTGGGCGACGCGGTGGGTCGCGGTGTCGAGTTCGCCATCAGCGGCGATATCGCGGATCAGCGCCGTGCCCTTCTCCACCCACTGCCAGACCGATTGCAGGGTGTCGGCGGCGCGCTGGATGCGGTGCTCGGATCCGCTGAGCACGGCCTGGTCGAAGTCCTCGCGCAATTCATTGAGCCGCGACAGCAGGTGTTGCAGGTCGTCGGCACCGACGCGGCCCATCGCCTGGCCCGCGGCGAGCTGCGTCGTGACGTAGGCCAGTTCATCGCCCTCCCGGTTGAACTGCAGCAACAGGCCGATCGACGCCAGCGCCTGGCGGCCGACCGGGCTGATGCGATAGCGCTGGCTGGGGGCGTCCCACAGCAGCAGGCCGTTCTCGCGCAGGCGGCCGAGCACGGTGTCGAACTTGACGGGGTCCAGGTAGGCGAACTGCTCGCGGAGTTCCTGCGGCGACCAGTCCGGCGCCTGTCCGCGCTCGCCGATGGTGCGCAGGACCAGCAGGCGCACCATGACGCTCTCCTCGCCGCCGTGGAACAGCGTCGAGAAGGCCCGCAGCAGGTCGCGGGCGTTGAGCAGGGGATGGAGGTCCGGCAGGTCCGCGGCGGCGATGCCGGCGCGCAGGTAGTCGTGCAGGGGCGGTGAGGCGGTATCCATGAAGAGCCGGGAACCTGGGTAGCCCATGGTCCCCGAGCCGCCGACGCCGGACAACTCTTGCAAGCCGGCCGGGTCTGTGCCCTGCTTCGCGCCGCGGATGCCGCTTGCGCCGGACGCGCTGGCGCGGCATCGTTCGCTCCTTCCATACGCACGCGTATCCATCGCCCGCATGACGTCGACCGCCGCCGCCACCGACTCCACGCCCTACCCCCATCTGTTCACCCCGCTGGACCTGGGCTTCACGACGGTCCGCAACCGCGTGCTGATGGGGTCGATGCACACCGGGCTGGAGGATCGGGCGAAGGATTTCCCGCGCTTGGCCGCGTACTTCGCCGAACGCGCCGCCGGCGGGGTGGGCCTGATCGTCACCGGCGGCTTCTCGCCCAACCTGGTGGGCTGGCTGAAGCCGTTCGGCGGCAAACTGTCGTGGCCGTGGGAGGCGCGGCCGCACAAGTTCGTGACCAAGGCCGTCCACGAGCACGGCGCGAAAATCTGCGCGCAGCTGCTGCATGCCGGCCGATACGGCTACCACCCGCTGACGGTGGCGCCGTCGAAGTTGAAGGCGCCGATCAATCCGTTCACGCCACGCGCCCTGTCGGCACGGGGCGTCGAGCGCCAGATCAGCGCCTATGCCAACGCGGCCAAGCTGGCGCGCGACGCCGGCTACGACGGCGTGGAAATCATGGGTTCGGAAGGCTATTTCATCAACGAGTTCACCGCGCCCCGCACCAACAAGCGCAACGACGCCTGGGGTGGCACGCCGGAGAAGCGCATGCGCTTCGCGGTGGAGATCGTGCGGCGCGTGCGCGAGGCCGTCGGCCCGGACTTCATCATCATCTACCGGCTCTCGTTGCTGGACCTGGTCGAGGACGGCAACCGGTGGGACGAGATCGTCCTGCAGGCCCAGGCCATCGAAGCGGCGGGCGCGACGATCATCAATTCCGGCATCGGCTGGCACGAGGCGCGCGTGCCGACCATCGTCACCTCGGTGCCGCGCGCGGCCTTCGTGGACGTGACCGCCAAGCTCAAGACACACGTGCGCGTGCCGCTGGTGGCGACCAATCGCATCAACATGCCGGAGGTGGCCGAAGGCATCCTCGCCGCCGGCAAGGCCGACATGGTCTCCCTGGCGCGTCCGCTGCTGGCCGACCCGCAATGGGCGAACAAGGCTCGTAGCGGTCTGCCACAGGCGATCAACACCTGCATCGCCTGCAACCAGGCCTGCCTGGACCACGTGTTCGAGAACAAGCTGGCCAGTTGCCTGGTCAACCCGCGCGCCTGCCACGAAACGGACCTCATCTATAAGAAGACCTTCGCGCCGAAGACCGTCGCCGTGGTTGGTGCGGGGCCGGCGGGTCTGGCGTGCGCCACCGTCGCCGCCGAGCGCGGCCACCGCGTCACCCTGTTCGACGCGGCCGACGAGATCGGCGGGCAGTTCAACTACGCCAAGCGGATCCCGGGCAAGGAGGAGTTCCACGAGACCTTGCGTTACTTCCGCCATCGGCTGGAGGAAACCCGGGTGGAGGTGAAACTCGCCTCGCCCGTCGCGGCGGCCGACCTGAGCGGCTTCGACGAGGTCGTGCTGGCTACCGGCATCACCCCGCGCAAGGTGGCCTTTCCGGGTGCCGACCACGCCAAGGTGGTCAGCTACGTGGACGTGCTCTCGGGCCGGGTGACGGTGGGCGCCCGCGCGGCGCTGATCGGCGCCGGCGGCATCGGCTTCGACGTGGCCGAATACCTGACCCACGAAGGCCACTCGCCCTCGCTGGACCCGGCTCGCTGGATGGCCGAATGGGGCGTGGACCCGAGCTTCGAGGCCCGCGGCAGCTTGGTCCGGCCGCAGCCGGAGCCACCGGTCCGGGAGATCTGGCTGCTGCAGCGCAGCCCCGGGAAGCCCGGCGCCCGCCTCGGCAAGACCAGCGGCTGGGTGCACCGGGCCACGCTGAAGGCCAAGCAGGTGAAGATGCTGGGCGGGGTGGAGTACCTGGGCGTGGACGACGCCGGCCTGCGCATCCGCGTGGACGGGGCCGACCAGCTGCTGCCGGTCGACCACGTGGTGGTCTGCGCCGGCCAGGAGCCGCGCCGCGACCTGCAGTCCGACCTGCTTGCCGCCGGCCGCACGCCGCACCTGATCGGCGGCGCCGACGTGGCCGCCGAGCTCGACGCCAAGCGCGCCATCGACCAAGGCAGCCGGCTGGCGGCGCGCCTGTAATCCTCCTGCCGTCGCGTCGAGCTTGCTCGACACCGAACGCTTTGAATCCGGGAAATCCCCCCAAAAGCAGCGGAGCAAGCTCCGCTCTACGGTGCCGCATCTTGCGACACCCTTCACAATTCCAGCCAGACGCCGGGGGGCCGCGTCAAGCCGCCCCGTTCAGGCCGAGTTGGGTCGCCCCCGCCTACCTTGCGCGCACTTTCCGGCCCGCCGCCCAGTTCAGGCGGGCTGAGCCCGGCGCCCGGATCCCTTCTCGATCCGGCCTTGCCGGTCCCCGGGCAGCCCGTGTGAAGGCTGCCTCCCCATAACGCCCTGCCGCGTCCCATCGATGTCCTTCCCTGCGTATTGGGAGAGGCAGGGGCGCGGGAAAGACGGAGCAAGGAGTTCCCATGAAACTGGCCTGGATCCTATGGCTGTCGCAGATGTTGCCGCAGCCGGCCGCCGATTCGCTTTGCCTCAGCACCACCGTTTACCTGGAAGCCCGCGACCAGACCCTGCGCGGCCAACAGGCCGTCGCCGAAGTGGCCTTGCGCCGCCGCGACAGCGGCCTGTGGGGCGACTCCGTCTGCTCCGTGGTCACCGCCCGCAAGCAGTTCGCTCCGACCATCGTCGGCCCCAACACCCGCCTGCAGAATGCGGATGCCTGGGCCAAGTCAGTGAGCGTGGCCCTCAACGCCGAGCGCAACTGGGCCCTGCCGCCCGGCCAGCGCAAGGAGATCGTCCCGGGCGCCAGCCATTTCATGGCGCACCAGATCGCCAGCCCAAGTTGGCGCAATGCCTACCACGTGGCGACGATCGGCGATCACACGTTCCTGCGCGTGCAGAAGCTCAAGCCCCGCTCCTGAGAACGAGCGCTTTCGAAGCCACGCGAGCCAGCGCACCGATCCGTTCGCCGCAGCAGGACCCGCATGGCCCCTACTCTCCCCTCCCTGCGGGAGAGGGCAAGGGGTGAGGGCAAACCGCCACGATGCCTGCGGTTCGTACACAACACGATCCGTTGCACTGCGCATCACGCTGGAAACGTTGAAGGCCCGCGATAATCGCGGGCCTTTCATTGCAGGGGACACCATGAAGCTCTACACCAAGCCCGGCGCGTGCTCGACCGCCGACCACATCGCGCTGCAGTGGACCGGCCAGCCGTTCGACGTGCAGGTGATGACGGCCGCCGAGATGAAGGAGCCGGCCTACCTGGCGATCAATCCCACCGGCGCGGTACCGGCGATCGTCGATGGAGACTTCGTGCTGACCCAGAACGCGGCCATCATGGGCTACATCGCCGACACGTATCCGCAGGCGCGCCTCGCCGGCGACGGCTCGCCGCAGCAGCGCGCGCAGGCGGCGAAATGGCTGGCCTTCGTCAACTCCGACGTGCATCCGGCGTTCCATCCGCTGTTCGGGCCGGCGCGCTTCATCGGTGACGAAGCGCAGTTCGAGGCGGTGAAGCAGGCCGCGCGCAAGCGCCTGCGCGGGCTGTTCGAGCAGGCCGACAGGCAGCTCGAAGGCCGCGACTGGCTCGCGGGTTTCCGCAGCTTCGCGGATCCCTACTTCTACATCACGCTGCGCTGGGCCGAGCGCACCGGTGTGGATCTCGCGGGTCTGGCGAACATCGCCGCATTCAAGCAGCGCATGGAGGCCGATGCCGGCGTGCAGGCCGCGTTGAAAACCGAAGGCCTGGTCTGATTCCGCCCGGCGCGCGTCACGCCAGCGACGCGCGCACGTCCTCCAGCCATCGCGTGGCGAAGGTGTGGTCGCGCGCCTTCGTCAGCGCGGTGGCGACATCCGGCAGCAGCGCTTCCAGATCGTCGGCGTTGGCGCACCGCTCGACCTTGAGCTGCAGGAAGTACCCCTTCAGTCCGATATGCGACCGGATGTCGTCGGTGATGCGCGCATACAGCAGGTTGTAGCGCTCGGCCGAGGTCATCGCCACCGCGGGCGCCTTCGGGGCCGCCACTGCCGCCACTGCCGCCAGCATCGATGCCGCGCCGGAGCGTCGTTCGATCAGGCCATCGGCGGCCAACAGGCTGAGCGCATCGTCCGGAGCATGCAGGCCGCTCATCATCGCCTGCAGTTCGTCGTCGCTGCGCTGGCCGTCCACCAGCAACAGGATCGAACGCAGCCCCGCAGGCAGCTTGCGCGTGCGCTGCTGGATCTCGTTGCGTCCGGCCTCGGTCTTGCACCATCTGGTCTGCATGGCATTCCCCCACGCCGCGCGGTGGGCCCCTCCCACGGCTACGGCGTTCCCCTGTCCGCCAGTAGTACCCCGGCCCGGCCCTCCCCCGCTGCCACGCGGGTCACACAAACGGCACGGGGCCGCCCGACCTTCGTCGAACGGCCCCGCGGGACGGCGATGCGCGGACTTCAGCGCTGGTCGATCGGCACGAAGGCCAGATCCTCGGGCCCCGTGTAATTGGCGCTCGGGCGGATGATCTTGCCGTCGATGCGCTGCTCGATGACGTGCGCGCTCCAGCCGCTGGTGCGGGCGATCACGAACAGCGGGGTAAACATCGCCGTCGGCACGCCCATCATGTGGTAGCTGACCGCGCTGAACCAGTCCAGGTTCGGGAACATCTTCTTGATGTCCCACATCACCGACTCCAGGCGCTCGGCGATGTCGTACATCTTCATGTTCGACTGCTCGGCCGACAGGTCCTTCGCCACCTGCTTGATGACCTGGTTGCGCGGGTCGGCGACGGTGTACACCGGGTGGCCGAAGCCGATCACCACTTCCTTGCGCTCCACCCGCGCCTTGATGTCGGCTTCCGCTTCGTCGGGCGATTCGTAGCGCTTCTGCACTTCGAAGGCCACTTCGTTGGCGCCGCCGTGCTTCGGGCCGCGCAGCGCACCGATGCCGCCGGCGATGGCCGAATGCATGTCGCTGCCGGTGCCGGCGATGACACGGCAGGTGAAGGTGGAGGCGTTGAACTCGTGCTCGGCGTACAGGATCAGCGAGGTGTGCATGGCGCGCACCCACGACTCGCGCGGCTTCTCGCCGTGCAGCAGGTGCAGGAAGTGGCCACCAATGGAGTCGTCGTCGGTTTCCACGTCGATGGCGCGACCGTTATGGCTCCAGTGGTACCAGTACAGCAGCATCGAACCCAGCGACGCCATCAGCTTGTCGGCGATGTCGCGTGCGCCCGGATGGTTGTGGTCGTCCTTTTCCGGCGAGACGCAGCCCAGCACGGACACGCCGGTGCGCATCACGTCCATCGGGTGCGCGGACGGCGGCAGTTCCTCCAGCGCCGCCTTCACCGCCGCCGGGATGCCACGCAGCGACTTCAGCTTGGCCTTGTACGCGGCCAACTCGGCGCGGTTGGGCAGCTTACCGTGCACCAGCAGGTGCGCGATCTCTTCGAACTCGCTGGTGGTGGCGATGTCGAGGATGTCGTAACCGCGGTAATGCAGGTCGTTGCCGCTGCGGCCGACCGTGCACAGCGCGGTGTTGCCGGCGGCGGTGCCGGACAGGGCAACGGATTTCTTGGGTTTGAAGGGAACGGCAGCGTCTGACATTGCAACACCTCTTGATGATGTAAAGCCCCTCTCCCACCGGGAGAGGGGTTGGGGTGAGGGTACGGCGAAGTCCGCAGTGGCTCGGACATCACTGACTTCGCCGTACCCTCATCCGCCCCTACGGGGCACCTTCTCCCGATGGGAGAAGGGGAAAGCTATTTTTTTGTCGCGAATAAGGCGTCGAGCTTCTGCTCGAACGCGTGGTAACCGATACGGTCGTACAGTTCCTCGCGCGTCTGCATCGTATCGACCACGTTCCTCTGGTGGCCGTCGCGACGGATCGCTTCGTACACGTTCTCGGCGGCCTTGTTCATCGCGCGGAACGCCGACAGCGGGTACAGCTGGATCGCCACGCCGACCGAAGCGAGTTCGTCGCGGGTGAACAGCGGCGTCTTGCCGAACTCGGTGATGTTGGCCAGCACCGGCACCTTCACCGCCTCGACGAAGCGCTGGTAGGTGGGCAGGTCGTAGGCGGCCTCGGCGAAGATGCCGTCGGCACCCGCCTCGACGCAAGCGATGGCGCGCTCGATGGCGGCGTCCACGCCCTCGACCTGGATGGCGTCGGTACGCGCGATTAGAAAGAAGTCCGCGTCGGTCTTCGCATCGGCGGCGGCTTTCACGCGGTCGACCATCTCACCGGCCGAGACGATCTCCTTGCCCGGACGATGGCCGCAGCGCTTGGCGCCGACCTGGTCCTCGATGTGGCAGGCGGCGGCACCGGCCTTGATCAGCGACTTCACCGTGCGCTCGATATTGAACGCGCTGGGACCGAAGCCGGTGTCGATGTCGACCATCAGCGGCAGGTCGCAGACGTCGGTGATGCGACGCACGTCGATGAGCACGTCTTCCAGCGTGTTGATGCCCAGGTCGGGCAGCCCCAGCGATCCTGCGGCGACGCCGCCGCCGGACAGGTAGATCGCCTTGTAGCCGGCGCGCTTGGCCAGCAGCGCGTGGTTGGCGTTGATGGCGCCGATCACCTGCAGCGGCGATTCGGCGGCGAGCGCGGCGCGGAATGTCGCGCCGGCGGACGGGGTGCTCATTGCGACGGACTCCTCTCGGTGAGCGAGCGGTCCCGGCTAGGCCGGGACCGGAGGTGCGTGAAGGGTACGCCCCTCTTCGGGGGGCAAATCTGGCACCATCCGCAGGGTTGATCAATCTTGATCGAACGAATCAATATTTCTCCATGGCCTCCGCGACCGACCTGCTCTCCGCCCGCGACACCTGCCGCCTGCTGGGCATCAGCCAGGCCACGCTGTACGCCTACGTGAGCCGCGGCCTGCTGGAATCGCGCCCGGGCAAGGACCACCGCAGCCGCCTCTACCTGCGCCAGGACGTGGAACGGCTGGCCCAGCGCAAGCAGGTGGGGCGCGGGGCGGCCCGGGGCGCCGCGCAGAGTCTGGATCGCGGCTTGCCGGTGCTGGAGACGCGGATATCGCTGATCCGCCCGGACGGCCCGTACTACCGCGGGCGTTCGGCGATCGGCATGGTCCACGACGGCGCCACGCTGGAAGACGTCGCGCGGCAACTGTGGGACTGCGGCGACGAGGACCCGTTCGCCGCCCCCACGCTGGCACAGTGGCCCGCCGTTGTGGCGCCGCTCGCCTCCGACGCCGCGCTGCCGCCGCTGGAACGCGCGATGGCCGGCATTCCGCTGCTGGCGCTGGACGTGCGCCACTCCTTCAACTCCGCGCCGCGCGTGCGCCACGAGATCGCCGCCGGCCTGCTGCGCCACAACGCGGCGCTGCTGGTCGCGCAAGCGCCGTCGGATGCGCCGGTGCACCGCGTGCTCGCGCAGGCCTGGCACCCGGGCGACGATGGATTCGCCGATCTCGTCCGTGCCGCGCTGGTCGTTTGCGCAGACCACGAATTGAATGTCTCGGCCTTTGCCGCACGCGTGGTGGCCTCCACCGGCGCGCATCTGCACGCCACCGTCTGCAGCGGCCTCGCCGCGCTGTCCGGGCCACGCCACGGCGGCGCGACGGCGCGCGCGTACGCGCTCATCGCCGATGCACGCGAGGCAGGACACGCGCGCCGCTTCATCAGCGAGCGCTGGCAGCGTGGCGATGATCTTCCAGGCTTTGGCCACGCGCTGTATCCGCAGGGCGATCCGCGCGGCAACGAGTTGCTGGCGCGCGCACGCGAGCGCCACGCAGGCGAGCGCGAAATGGCCGCATTGGAAACGCTGATCGCCGCGACCGAAGACATCAGCGGCCTGCGTCCGAACATCGACTTCATGCTCGCGGCGATCTGCCACCTCAACCGCCTGCCGGCGACGCCCGCGCTGGTGATGTTCGCTGCGGGCCGCCTTGCCGGCTGGCTGGCGCACGCGCTGGAACAACAGGCGCAGGGCCGTCTGATCCGTCCACGCGCCAGCTACACCGGCATCACGCCTCCGGCGTGATGTCCGCGCGCAGGTTTGACATCGCGCGCGCGGGCAGGGACCCTGCGGACGTCCGTCCACCGTATCGCCCGCAATGCGCCCTGCCCTCGTCCTGTGCCTGCTGCTGACGATGATGACTCCGACCACCATCGCCCGGAACGCCGACAACCCGCACCCACCGGCCAGCACGTCGACGCCGGTTCCACCGCTGCCCGCGTGGCTGCCCGCGCTCGATGCCCTGTACGACGCCGAACTGCGCGCGCCGGGGTTGGAGGACCGTGTCTTCACCGCGGAGCATTGGTGGTCGGTGGCCACGCCGCTGCTGGCGCCGGCGCATGGCTTCCGGATCGAGGAAATCGGCCGCAGCGTGGAAGGTCGTCCCTTGCGGCATGTCCGTTGGGGTGACGGAAAGAAGACCGTACTGCTCTGGTCGCAGATGCACGGCGACGAGAGCACGGCGACGATGGTGCTGGCGGACCTGTTCCGCTTCCTCGGCGAACACCCCGATCATCCGCTGGTGACGCGGTTGCGCGCGAACACCACGCTGCACGTCTTCCCCATCGTCAATCCCGACGGCGCCGCGCGCTTCCAGCGCCGCAACGTGCAGGGCATCGACATCAACCGCGATGCGCGGATGCTGGCCACACCGGAAGCGCGCACGCTGAAGGCGCTGTACGACCAGGTGAAGCCGGTGTACGGCTTCAACCTCCACGACCAACGCGTGGGCTACCGCGCCGGCGACTCCGACCGCGGCACTGCCATCGCCCTGCTATCGCCGCCGTACAACCACGCCGCCGACGTCAACGATGTCCGCACGCGCGCCATCGAAGTGGCCGGCGTCATCCGCGCCGCGCTGGAGCCCTACCTCGCCGGCCACATCGCGCGCTGGGACGAGACCTTCGATCCGCGCGCGTTCGGCGACCTCACCACGCAGTGGGGTACCAGCACCGTGCTGATCGAGGCCGGCGGCATCGAGGGCGACGTGCAGAAGCAGCGCCTGCGCAAGCTCTACTTCCTCGGCCTGGTGGCCGCGCTCGACAGCATCGCGACCAGCAGCCACGCAGGCGTATCGCCTGCGCTCTATCGCGAACTGCCGGAGAACGGCGATGTCTGGCCGGACCTGCTGGTGCGCGGCGGCACCTTGGCCGTGCCGGGTCGCCCGCCGATGAAGGCCGATCTGCTGATCAATTTCCGCAATCCGCTGACGGAAACCGACGGTGCCATCGCCGATGTCGGCGACCTTCGCGCGAAAAAGGCCCGTCGCACCCTCGATGCGCGCGACCTGTTCATCGTGCCGATCCCGGGGCATGCGGGCGAGCGCACGGTGATCGAAGCCAACGACGACGGCGACAACGACGAACCGCGCTCACCCCTGCCGCTCACGCCCGGTGCAAGCGCGCGCTTCGTGCTGAGCCGCGATCCGCACGGCCGCGACGTGGTGTGGACGCTCGATGGCAGCGTGGACCCGGCGACGCCGTCGCCTCCGGCCCGCTGACCGTCAGCTGCCGACCTCAGGCCCGCGCTGCAGGGCACGCTTCACTTCTTCCAGCGCGTTGGGATCGTCCAGCGTGGAGAGATCGCCGGGATCCGCACCCTGCGCCAGCGCCTGCAGCGAACGCCGCAGCAGTTTGCCCGAACGCGTCTTCGGCAACGCGTTGACGATGTAGACGCGCGCCGGGCGCGCGACCGCCCCCAGGCTCTGCTCCACCGTGCGACGCATGCCATCGGCGGCCTGCACGCGCTCGTGCGGTTCGTCGGTGGCTTGGCGCAACGTGGCGAACACCACGGACACCTGCCCTTTCAGTTCGTCCGCCACGCCGATGACGGCGGCTTCCGCGACCGCCGGGAATCCGGACACGGATTCCTCGATCTCGCGCGTGCCCAGGCGATGCCCGGCGACGTTGATGACGTCATCGGTGCGGCCGAGGATGAAGGTGTAGCCGTCCTCGTCGCGGATCGCCCAGTCCAGCGAGCTGTACAGCAGCTCCTTGAAGTGGCTGAAGTAGCTGGACAGGAAGCGTGCGTCGTCGTTCCAGATCGTCGTCATGCAACCGGGTGGCAGCGGCGGCGGCATCACCAGCACGCCCTTCTGGCCAGGGCCGACTTCCTCGCCGGTGCTTTCGTCGATCACCTTCATGCGATAGCCGAGATTCGGGAAGCCCGGTGAACCGAAGCGCACGGGCTTCATGTCCAGGCCAGGCAACAGCGTCAACGCCGGCCAGCCGGTCTCGGTCTGCCAGTAGTTGTCGATGACCGGCTTGCCGATCGCATCGGTGATCCAGTGCGCGGTGGGCTCGTCCAGCGGCTCGCCGGCCAGGAACAGGTACTTCAGTTCTGACAGGTCGTGGCGCTTGATGAAGTCGATGTCGTGCTTCTTCAGCACGCGCACCGCCGTGGGCGAGGAGAACATCGTGCGCACGCCGTATTGCTCGCACAGCGCCCACCAGATGGCTGCGTCCGGCGTGATCGGCAGCCCCTCGTACAGCACCGAGGTGGCGCCGACGATCAGTGGGCCGTACACGTTGTAGGAGTGTCCCACCGCCCAGCCGACATCGGACGTGGAAAACATCACCTGCCCCGGCCCCACGTCGAATACCGTGCGCATCGACAGCGCCAGCGCGACGGCATAGCCGCCGACGTCGCGCTGCACGCCCTTCGGCTTACCGGTGGTGCCTGAGGTGTAGAGCAGGTAGCTGGGCTCGTTCGATTCCAGCCACTCGACCGGCACATCGGTTTCGCCTACTTGCGCACGCAACGCGGCGTAGTCCTCGTCGCGGCCGGGCACTTTGGGTTCGGCAGGATCCAGGCCGCGGGAGACGATCAGCACCTTGGCCGGCGGCGCCACGGCCTTCATGCAGGCTTCGTCGACCAGCGCCTTGTACGGAATGACCTTGCCGCCGCGACTGCCCGCATCGGCGGCGATCAGCAGCTTCGGTTGCGCGTCGTCGATGCGCAGCGCCAGGTTGTGCGCGGCGAAACCGCCGAACACCACCGAATGCACGGCGCCGATGCGCGCGCAAGCCAGCATCGCGAACACGGCTTCTGCCATGTTCGGCATGTAGATGACCACGCGGTCGCCGCGGCCGACGTCGAGCCGCTTGAGCACGGCGGCGAAGGCATTCACCTCGCGGTACAGCTCGCGATAGGTGATCTCGCGGGTGACATCGGTCTCGGTCGACACCGCCACCAGCGCCAGCTGTTCGCCACGTTCGGCGAGATGGCGATCCACCGCGTTGTAGCAGAGGTTGGTCTGGCCGCCGACGAACCAGCGGCGGAAGGGCGGCTTCGAATAGTCGAGGATCTGCTGCGGCGGCATGTGCCAGTGGATGGCCTTGGCTTCCTCGCCCCAGAAGGCTTCGGGCTGCTCGATCGAGCGCCGGTAGACGTCTTCGTATGCCATGCGATCCTCCCAGATGCAGCGACTGCGGGCAGCATAGTCCTGCACCCCGGCGGCGACCTTCCTACCTTGGTCGCATGGGACATGCTGTCGCACCCAAACGAAAACGCCGGGTGTTAACCCGGCGTTTTCTTGTCAGTTGCGGTCCGCGATCAGTCCAGCAGGTGCGCCACGCCGCTGCGCTCTTCTTCCAGCTCGGCCAGCGTCTTGTCGATGGCCTTCTGGCTGAAGTCGTCGACCGGCAGATCCTTCACCATGGTGTACTCGCCATTCTCGGTGGTGACGGCGAAGCCGAACATCACGCCCTCCGGGATGCCGTAGCTGCCGTCGGACGGAATGCCCATCGTCACCCACTTGCCGTTGCTGCCCAGCACCCAGTCGCGCACGTGGTCAATGGCGGCGTTGGCAGCCGACGCGGCCGACGACAGGCCGCGCGCCTCGATGATCGCGGCGCCGCGCTTGCCGACCTGCGGGATGAAGGTATTCGCGTTCCAGTCGGCGTCGCCGATCTTGTCCTTCAGCGACTGGCCGTTGACGGTGGCGAAGCGGTAGTCCGGGTACATGGTCGGGCTGTGGTTGCCCCACACGACCAGCTTCTCGATGTCGCCCACGGCCACGCCGGCCTTGTTGGCCAGCTGCGACAGCGCACGGTTGTGGTCCAGGCGCAGCATCGCGGTGAAGTTCTTCGACGGCAGGTCCGGCGCGGACTTCATCGCGATGTAGGCGTTGGTGTTGGCCGGGTTGCCGACCACCAGCACCTTGACGTTGCGGCTGGCGACCTTGTTCAGCGCCGCGCCCTGGGCGGTGAAGATCTTGGCGTTCTCCAGCAGCAGGTCCTTGCGCTCCATGCCCGGGCCGCGCGGACGCGCGCCGACCAGCAGGGCCACGTCGGCGTCCTTGAACGCGACTTCCGGATCGTCGGTGCCGACGATGCCGGCCAGCAGCGGGAACGCGCAGTCTTCCAGCTCCATGATCACGCCCTTCAGCGCGGCCTGGGCCTTCTCCAGCGGCAGCTCGAGCAGCTGCAGGATGACCGGCTGGTCCTTGCCCAGCATTTCGCCGGAGGCGATGCGGAACAGCAGCGCGTAGCCGATCTGGCCAGCAGCGCCGGTGACGGCAACACGGACGGGGGTTTTCATGGTGCGGATCCTCAAGGTTTCGTAGGGCAGGCGTCGGCCCACCGCGTGGGGACAGCGTGGGCCGTAGCCCACAGTGCGATTACTTCAACTCGGCGAAAAATTCCTGGAAGCGTTGCAAGCCCGGCGCGAGTTGCGGCGTCGGGCAGGTGTAGCTGATGCGCAGCGCGCGCGGCTCGCCGAACGCCGAACCCGGCACGCAGGCCACGCCCTTGGCATCGAGCAGCGCATTGCAGAAATCGACGTCGTTGGCGATCGGCGTGCCGTTGTGCGACTTGCCGAACGCGCAGCTGATGTCCGGGAACACATAGAACGCGCCCTGCGGCCGCGGGCAGACCACGCCGGGGATCGCCTCCATCGCCGCCAGCACCTGGTCGCGCTTGGCCTGGAACTCGGCGTTCTTGGCCACGGGCACGTCCTGCGGACCAGTCAGCGCGGCGATCGCCGCGGCGGTGACGACTTCCGGCACGTTGGTGATGTGGTTGGAGTTCATCGTGGTCAGCGCTTTCGCGACCGACTCGGGGCCAGCCATGAAGCCCACACGCCAGCCCGGCATGCCATAGGTCTTGGAGAGCGAATCGACGAACACCGTGCGGTCGCGCAGCTCCGGCCGTGCCTGCACGAAATTGGTGTACGCCAGGCCGTCGAACAGCATGCGGTTGTAGATGTCGTCGGTGACGATCCAGGTGTCCGGATACTTCACCAGCACGTCGGCGAGCGCGGCGACTTCCTCGCGCGTGTAGACCATGCCCGTCGGATTGGACGGGTTGTTGAACAGGAACACCTTGGGCTTGTGCGTCGCCAAGGCCTCGTCGAGCTGCGCGGGCGGGAGCTTGTAGTCCTGGTTCGCCGCGCACGGCAGCGGCACCGCATTGGCGTTGACGATGTCGGCGATGTCGGCGTAGGTGGTCCAGTACGGCGACGGATAGACGAGGGTGTCGCCTTCGTCCAGCAGCGACTCGGCCAGGTTGTACAGGATGTGCTTGGCGCCGATGCCGGTGGACACGTTGGCGCGCGTGTAGCCGGTCAGGCCCAGCGCCTCGATGTGCTGCAGGAAGGCGTCGAGCAGCGCATCGGTGCCGCGGTTGCTGCCGTACTGTCCGGAGTCTTTCGCCAGCGCTTCGCGTGCGGCCTGGTAGACATGGTCGCCGGGCAGGAAATTGGGGACGCCGATCGAGAAGCTGATGATGTCGCGGCCTTCGGCCTTGAGCTTCTTGGCCTTTTCGGCCACCGCCATGATCGCACTGGGCTTGGCGCGACCGATGCGCCGGGCAAGCAGGGGCATTGCACAACCTCGCGTGGAAACGATTAGAGAGCGTCGCCGCCGTCTTTTTGCGGCGCAAAATGGTATCACGCCACCCCACTTCGACCGACTAGCCCATGGTCTACGTCGATCGGGTCAACACCCCGGCGTCACTGGTAGTCCACTACGTCGCCCAGGTCGTAGTTCTCGTCGAAATAGGCCTGCCACTGTGCGTAGGCGCCGCGCAGGCAGGCGGGGGTCTGGCAGGCGTCGAGTTGGCGGGTGGCGGCCTGGACCGTGCGGTCGCCGTCGGGATAGCGATCAGCCAATTCCTTGAACTGCCGGCGCATGCCGGCGTCCAGCGCACCAAATTCTTCGTGTCCGCAGACCAGCGCGGCGCGGACGCTGCCGGCCGGGGCGTCGGTGTCGCACTCGGCGGGCGCTGACGATGCGTGGGCGGTCTCGACGGCCGCAGCGAGTTCGCTGCGATCGCGCTCGGTCAGCCGGCGCACGAAGCCCAGGTCGTCGGTCTGGCCGGCACCCCACGTAATGCGCAGGGTGAAGCCGTTTCCGCTCTGGTCCTGCAGTTTGCGCAGGGTCACCGTCTCGCTGGGCCCGGTCTCGGAGGTCAGGTGCAGGGCCAGCGTGCCGTTGTCCAGGTCGACATCCTCGACCTGCCCATTCAGCCACGCACCGTCGCGTGCGATCCGCAGGCCCGTGTCAGGCTGCCAGGCGATGGCGTACAGGGTTTCGGCATCGTCGCCTTCGCTGTGGTCCGTGCTCCAGAGGCCTTCCAGGCTCTGCTGGAAGCTCTCCGCCGATGCGTCGACGGCGGTCGCGGCGGCGGGGTCGGTCGGCGGAGCCTCGTTGTCGTTCCTGCAGGCGCCCAGCACCAGGGCGGTGGCGAGCAGCAGGGCCATGCGCATTGCGCGCCGGCGGCGATCCTTCATTCGGAGCTCCTGACGGGAAAGGGCCGGCCACGGTCGGCCGGCCCTTCATTCCATCACGCCGACAGGAAGCGATTCCACTCGGCCACGCGCTCGGCCTTGGCGGCCAGCACGGCGTCCGCGTCACCTTCGATGGTGACTTTGGTGATCAGGTCGCCCTGCTTCACCGCATCGACCACGTCCAGCCCTTCGACGACCTTGCCGAACACGGTGTGCTTGCCGTCCAGCCACGGGGTGGGCACGTGGGTGATGAAGAACTGGCTGCCGTTGGTGTTCGGGCCGGCATTGGCCATCGAGAGCACGCCGCGCTCATGGCGCACGCCGTTGGTGGTCTCGTCCTCGAAACGGTAGCCCGGGCCGCCGCGACCGGAGCCTTCCGGGCAGCCGCCCTGGATCATGAAGTCGGCGATGACGCGGTGGAAGTTCAGACCGTCGTAGAAGCCACGCTTGGCCAGGTTGACGAAGTTGGCCACGGTCAGGGGGGCCTTGTCGGGGTACAGCTCGATCTTGATCGGGCCGCGGGAGGTATCGAAGGTGGCGATCAGCTGGCTCATGGGATGGTTCTCCGGGGTGAAATGAGGAAACGGGTGATGCGCCACGCCAGCCAGACCACCCAGGCCATGCCCAGCCCGAGCATCAGGCCGGCCACGAGCGCCAGGGGAAGGCCCAGCGAGGGCCCCACCCTCCCGACCAGCGGATGGTCGGGGTTGTAGTGCAGGAACAGGCCAAAGCCGCGGACGGACGCCCATGCCAGCTGCCAGATCACGGCGCCGACGAGCGATTTCAAGGGGAACCCGACGCTGGCCGTGTTCATCTTGGAGGTTTTCCGCCAAATCAGGTGCTTAGGACACAAGAGCCCGCTATAATACGCCGCTTCCTTTCCCCACTTGTGCGCGCCCGCTCGCGCCCCTTCGGCATGTCCATCCAAAACCTCCGCAATATCGCGATCGTCGCGCACGTCGACCATGGCAAGACCACCCTCGTCGACCAGCTGCTGAAGCAGTCCGGCACCCTCTCCGAGCGCACCGTGCTGGCCGAGCGCGTGATGGACAGCAACGACCAAGAAAAGGAACGTGGCATCACGATCCTGGCGAAGAACACCGCCATCACCTGGAACGGCAACCGCATCAACATTGTCGATACCCCCGGCCACGCCGACTTCGGTGGCGAGGTGGAGCGCGTGCTGTCGATGGTGGACACCGTGCTGATCCTGGTCGACGCGATGGACGGCCCGATGCCGCAGACGCGCTTCGTGACACAGAAGGCGTTCGCGATGGGCTTCAAGCCGATCGTGGTGATCAACAAGGTCGACCGCCCGGGCTCGCGTCCGGAGTGGGTCGTGGAGCAGGTGTGGGACCTGTTCGACCGACTGGGCGCCACGCCCGAGCAGATGGACTTCCCGATCGTCTACGCCTCGGCGCTGAACGGCTACGCCGGCCTGGAAGACACCGTCCGCGGCGGCGACATGACCCCGCTGTACGAAGCGATCATGCAGCACGCGCCGAAGCCGGAAGTGGATCCGGACGGCCCCTTCCAGATGCGTATCAGCCAGCTGGACTACAACAACTTCGTCGGTGTGATCGGCATCGGCCGCATCCAGCGCGGCACGCTGAAGAAGAACATGCCCGTCGCGGTCATCGACCGCGAAGGCAAGAAGCGCCAGGGCAAGGTGCTGCAGGTGCTCGGCTTCCTGGGCCTGGAGCGCATCGAGCAGGACAGCGCCGAGGCCGGCGACATCGTCGCCATCTCGGGCATCCAGGACCTGACGATCTCCGACACCGTTTGCGCGCTGGACACCCCGGAAGCGCTGCCGGCGCTGACCGTCGACGAGCCGACCATCAGCATGACCTTCCAGGTGAACAACTCGCCGTTCGCCGGCAACAAGGACCTCTCGGGCGGCAAGTTCCTCACCAGCCGCCAGCTGAAGGAGCGCCTGGAGCGCGAGACCGTGCACAACGTGGCGCTGAAGGTCGAACAGTTGGATGACGCGGACAAGTTCCTGGTCTCCGGCCGTGGCGAGCTGCACCTGTCGGTGCTGATCGAGAACATGCGCCGCGAAGGCTACGAATTGGCCGTGTCGCGTCCTGAAGTGATCATCAAGGAAATCGATGGCCAGCTGATGGAGCCGATCGAGCAGCTCGTCGTCGACGTGGAGGAAACCCACCAGGGCGGCGTGATGGAGAAGCTCGGCGTCCGCAAGGGCCAGCTGAAGAACATGGAGCCGGACGGCAAGGGTCGCGTGCGTCTGGACTACATGATTCCGGCGCGCGGCCTGATCGGCTTCCAGAACGAGTTCAAGACCCTGACCCAGGGTTCGGGCCTGCTGTTCCACGTGTTCGATCATTACGGCCCGAAGGAACAGGGCGCCATCGCCAAGCGTCTGAACGGCGTGATGATCGCCAATGCGCCGGGCGCCACGCCGGCCTACTCGCTGGGCCCGCTGCAGGAGCGCGGCAAGCTGTTCGCCGCCGAAGGCGACAACGTGTACGAAGGCCAGCTGATCGGCATCCATTCCAAGGACAACGATCTGACTGTCAATGCGATCAAGACTAAGCCGCTGACCAACATGCGCGCCTCGGGCAAGGACGATGCGATCCAGCTGACGCCGGCGATCAAGTTCTCGCTGGAACAGGCGCTGGATTTCATCGACGACGACGAGCTGGTCGAGATCACGCCGAAGGAAATCCGCCTGCGCAAGAAGCTGTTGACCGAAAGCGACCGCAAGCGCGCCTCGCGCGCCGCCTGATCGCCGCACCGCGTCTTGGAGCCCTCCGCGTACAACCCGGATCCCAAGGCGCATCCCGGCCTGCACGCCATCGCCCTGTTCGAGGGCGCCAAGGGCGTGCTGGCTCTGGCCTTCGCCGGCGGACTGCTGGCGTTCGGCCCGGATCGCCTGCGCGAGAGTGTCCAGGCGATCGTTGCCCGCTTCATCCCCGACGCCGGTCCCGGCGTGATGAGCCAGTGGCTCGACCGCATCAACCCCGAGTCGGTCCATGTGGCCGTGCTGATCATCGCCGTCTACGCCGGCTTGCGCCTGCTGGAAGCCTGGGGACTGTGGCGCGCCCGCGCCTGGGCCTCGTGGCTGGGCTGCATCGGCTCGGCCGCCTACCTGCCGCTGGACGTCTACGCGCTCTACCACCACCCCGGCTGGCACACCTGGGCGCTGCTCATCGTCAATCTGCTGGTCGTGTGGGTGCTGTGGCGCGACATCCGCCGGCGCAAGCGGATTTGACGCGCAGGTAGCCGCTGCGTAGCCTGCGGCAACTTCGCGAAGGTATCCGCATGCGTCGATTCTTGCTGCCGTTCGGCCTGATGCTCGCCCTGGCGGCCTGCCAGCCGGCGCCGCCGCAGGCCGCCACGCCGCCGGCACCGACCGACTTCATCTATGCCGAACTGGATGTGGCCGACCTGCAGACGCGCATGCAGGCAGGCGAACTCGACAGCCGACGCCTGACGCAGGCCTACCTGGACCGCATCGCCGCCGTCGACAAAGCGGGACCGCAGCTCAATGCCGTCATCGAAGTGAACCCGGACGCGCTGAAGGAAGCGGCGCTGCGCGACGTGGAGCGCCGCGCCAACGCCGTACGCGGCCCGCTGCACGGCATCCCGGTGCTGCTGAAGGACAACATCGACGCCGTGCCCATGGCGACCTCCGCCGGCTCGCTGGCGCTGAAGGACTTCCGCCCGGGTCAGGACGCCTTCCTCGTGCGCCGCCTGCGCGAAGCCGGCGCGGTCATCCTGGGCAAGGCCAACCTGAGCGAATGGGCGAACTTCCGCTCGATGCACTCGACCTCCGGCTGGAGCGGGCGCGGTGGACAGACGCGCAATCCCTACGCGCTGGATCGCAATCCCTGCGGCTCCAGCTCCGGCAGCGCGGTCGCCGTCTCGGCGAACCTGTCGGCGGTCAGCGTGGGCACCGAGACCGACGGCAGCATCCTGTGCCCGGCGGCCGTCAACGGCGTGGTCGGGCTCAAGCCCACCGTGGGACTGGTCAGCCGGCAGGGCATCCTGCCGATCTCGCACAGCCAGGACACGGCCGGCCCCATCGCCCGCAGCGTGTCCGATGCGGCGCTGCTGCTCAGCGTGCTGGCCGGGCGGGACCCGGCTGACGCCGCGACCATGAACGCCACTTGGAACACCACGCTGGACTACAGCGCGCGCCTCAAACCCGGTGCGCTCCAGGGTGCACGCATCGGTGTGCTTCGCAGCAAGGCGGACATCCATCCCGACGCCGCGGCCGCCCTCGAGGAGGCCCTGCGTGTGCTGCGCGAGGCCGGTGCCACCGTCGTCGACACGGAGATCCCCACCGACGGGCAGTGGAACGCGGACGAGCTCACCCTGATGCTCTACGAGTTCAAGCACGGGCTCGAGCGCTACCTGTCCGAACGCAAAGCGCCGCTGACCACGCTGACCCAGCTCATCGGTTACAACCAGCAGTACCGGCTGTCGGAGATGCCCTACTTCGGCCAGGACCTGTTCGAGCGCGCCAACGAGAAAGGCGGCCTCGGCGAAGCGGACTACATCACCGCACGCAGCCGTGCGCGGCGGTTGGCGGGGCCTGAAGGCATCGACGCGGCGCTCAAGGCGCAGCAACTGGACGCGCTCATCGCACCCACCACCGGCCCCGCGTGGTTGACCGACCACAACGCTGGCGATCACTTCCCTGGCGCGGGCTATGGCGCGGCAGCGGTGGCGGGCTATCCCAGCCTCACCGTGCCCATGGGCCACAGCGATGGCCTGCCGCTCGGCCTGACCTTCATGGGGCCGGCCTGGAGCGAGGCGCGCCTGATCGCATTGGGCTATGACTATGAGCAGCGCACGCGGGCACGCAAGCCGCCCGAATACTGGCCCAGCCTGCCTGCCCGTGCCGACGGGCGCTGACCAGGCTTCACTGTGAGCCATCCGGCGCAAGGGAGTGCTTGCAGGCGTACCGGGTTCGTGGCGTCATAGCCGGTAACCAGCAGGTGGGGACGACACGCGTGGCGTCTGGCGCGGACCGGGGGTCGGAACGGCGGGCATTCGGTGGATCCGGATCCACCGCACGCCGGCGAGAGCGCAACCTCAACTCGTTGGCGTGGGGCGTCCTGGTCGTGGCCTGCCTGCTGTCGCTGTGGACAGGCCTGATCGCCTGGCGCCAGGCCCGAGACCATGCCCACGCCCAGTTCGACGCGCGCGCCGACGCCGTAGCCACCGCGGTCGCGACCCACATGAATGCCTACGAGGACACCGTGCGCGCCGCCGCTGCGGTGCTAGAGGGCCGCCAGGACATCGACCAGGACAGCTTCTACGCCTTCGTCGAGAAGCTGCAGGTGCCCACCCGCCAGTCGGGGGTACACGGGTTGGGCTTTGCCCGTTACGTGCGCGCGGCCGATCGCGATGCCTACGTCGCCGCGCAACGCGTGCGCTACGGCGACGCCTTCGCCATCCACCCTGCCGGCGACCGCGGCGAATACGTGGTGATCGACCTGCTGTACCCGGATGCGCCCGGCATGCGTCCGCTGCTGGGCAAGGACGTGATGGCGGAAACCGTCCGTCGGGGCGCGATCGAGTCCGCACGCGATACCGGCGAACTCGCCGCCGCACCGCTGGTCGCGCTCGGCGACGCCTCCCGCGGCAGCATCGGCCTGCCCGGCTTTCTGCTGTACGCACCCGTTTACGCCGATTCGGTGGCCGCGCGCGAGGGTGTGGAAGCGCGGCGGTCGCTGTTGCGCGGGTTCGCGACGGCCGGCTTCGGTTGGCAGCAGGTGATGGACGACGCGATCGGGCGCACGGACGGCGGCGAGTTCGACCTGCAACTGCTCGCCCGCGACCATGGCGGCGAACCGATCTACCAGACCCGCACGTTGCGCGACCGCCACGGCGAGGCGTGGAAGCCCGCCTTCACCTCGCAGCGCGACCTGCGCCTGCTGGGCAGCTCGTGGCGGCTGGTGCTGCAGTCGCCGCCGATGCGCGAAGCCTTGCCAGGCCAACTGCCCATCCTGCTGCTTTCGTTGTGCGGCATCGGCCTGGGCGTGCTGCTGTTCCTGTTGCTGCGCAGTCTGGCACGCACCGAGCGACGCAGTCGCGCGCTTCTGGATGCCGTGGCCGACCACCTGCCCGCCCTGATCGCCTACATCGATGCGGAAGGCCGCTACGGTTTCGCCAATCGCGCCAGCCGCACGTGGTCTGGCGCGCACGAGGCCTGGAGCGAGCGCCCGCTGGACGAGGTGCATGCGGCCGATCCGGCGTTCCTGGCCTCGCTGAAGCAGGCGATGCGCGACTGCACACCCGAGCATTGGGTCGCCTGGGATGCCGAGATCGGCAAACCCGCGCGTCCCGTGCACCTCTACCTGGTGCCCGACGTGGAGCCCAACCAGCGCATCGCCGGCTGGTACCTGATGGGGAACGACGTCAGCGAGCAGCGCCAGGCGCACCGTGAGCTCGCGATGGCGCGCGACCACCTGAAGCGCGTCACCGACCGTCTCCCCGCGCTGATCGCGCAGTTCGACACGCAACAGCGTCTGGTCTTCACCAACCGCGCGTGCGCCGAACAGGTCAAGTGGCGCGCACCGCTGCGCATCGGCGCGCATATGCGCGACCTGTTCGGCGAAGACGCTTACGCGCGGCGCCTGCCGCACATCGAGGCCGCACTGGCCGGGCGCGACGGCGATTTCGAAAGCAGCTTCAGCATGGTGGACGGCGTGCGCCGTCTGCACAGCTTCTACACGCCCGACGTGGACGAGGACGGCGTGGTATCGGGCTTCTTCGTGATGGCGATCGACATCACCGAGAAGGCACGCCTCGAACACGCACTGCACAATGCGAACGAGCTGGCGGAGGTGACGCTGACGTCGATCAGCGAAGCCGTCATCACGGTGGACGTGCAGGGCCACGTCACCTACATGAACCCCGCGGCCGAAGCGCTGAGCGGCTGGAACCTGGAGCAGGCGCTCGGCGAGTCGCTCGACCGCATCGCGCCGCTGGCGCGCGTGGAAGCCTCCGAGGAAGCGGACGCGGACCACCCGCTCGCGCAGCCGGGCGATCTGCAATTGGCGCGCCGCGACGGCTCGCGCATTCTGGTCGAGCGCTCGCTGTCGCCCATCCACGATCGCGATGAGCGACTCATCGGCAGCGTCATGGTCCTCCGGGACATCACCGAATCCCGCGCGCTGAGTTCGCGCATGACCTACCTCGCCCACCACGATGCGCTCACCGGGCTCCCGAACCGGCTGCAGCTCAACGAGCGCCTGGGCCAGGCGATCACCCACGCCACCAATCACGGCAACGGCATCGCCGTGCTGTTCCTGGACCTTGACCTGTTCAAGCACGTCAACGACGCGCTCGGCCACCACACCGGAGATGAGTTGCTGCAACAGGTCGCGCGCCGCATCCAGCGCAATATCGGCAACCTCGGCACGGTCTATCGCACCGGGGGCGACGAATTCGTGGTGCTGTTGCCGAACGTGGTGACGCGCGAGAACGTGCTGCAGGTCGCCGACCGCCTGCTGGCGCTCAGTGGCACGCCCTACACCGTCGCCTCGCACGAACTGCACCAGGCCTTCAGCATCGGCATCAGCTTGTTCCCGGAAGACGGGTACGACGCCGGCACATTGATGATGCGCGCGGATGCCGCCATGTACCTGGCCAAGCGCAACGGCCGCAACGCCACTCGCTTCTACACGCGCGAACTGGCGTCGAGTGTCGACGCGCGCATCGAACTGGAGAACAGCCTGCGTCGCAGCCTGCGCAATGGCGACCTCGTCCTCCACTATCAGCCGCAGATCGATTGCCTGACCGGCCGCATCGTCGGCGTCGAGGGGCTCGCGCGCTGGCAGCGCGGCGAACGCCTCGTCATGCCGGGCGAATTCCTGCCGATCGCGGAAGAGACGAACCTCATCGTCGACATCGACCAGTGGGCGATTCGCGCCGCCTGCCGGCAGAACCGCATCTGGCAGCAGGCCGGGCTTCCGCCGATCCGGGTATCGGTCAACATCGCCGCGGCGAACTTCGATACCGACGACCTGGTCGACACCGTCGTCGGCGCGCTGGAAGACAGTGGGCTCGCCGCCGAGTTCCTCGAACTCGAAGTCACCGAGACCACGCTGATGCGCGATGTCCAGCGAACCGATCGCACGCTGCGCGCGTTGAAGGCGCTGGGGGTCCGCATTGCGATCGACGACTTCGGTACCGGCTTTTCCAGCCTGAGCTACCTGGGCAACTATGGCTTCAACGTGCTGAAGATCGACCAGTCCTTCATCCGCGACGTCTCGGAACCGAACCAAGCGGCGATCACACGGGCGATCATCGGCCTGGCCGACCAGCTCCAGTGCCGCACCATCGCGGAAGGCGTCGAAACCGCCGCGCAGGCCGCCTGGCTGGCCGCCAACGGCTGCGACGAGTTGCAGGGCAATTACTTCAGTACGCCGGTGCCGGCGCCCGAGTTCGCGCGCATGTACGCGCGGGCGAAGACATGGACCATCCCGCCGGCGCCGCACGCCGTGCCTACGCACGGCGCGTGACGCAACGCCTCAGCGCGTCGCGGGCGCGGCCGCCTGGTTCTGCTTGCGCACGATGCACATCGCGATCTCCAGCGACTGCTCGTAGTTGAGGCGCGGATCGACCGTCGAGCGGTAGGCGCGCTCCAGGTCGGCATCGGTGAGCTCGCGCGCGCCGCCCGTGCACTCGGTGACGTCTTCGCCGGTCAGTTCCAGGTGCACGCCGCCCAAGCGCGTGCCCGCCGCGGCATGCAGGTCGAAGGACTGCTCGACCTCGCTGCGGACGTTGTCGAAACGACGGGTCTTGAAACCATTGCTGGTGCTTTCCGTATTGCCGTGCATCGGGTCGCAGACCCACAGCACGCGGCGACCGTCGCGACGGACGGCGTCCAGCAGCGGCGGCAGTTTCTCGGCGATCTGCGCCGCGCCCATCCGATGGATGAAGGTCAGGCGTCCGGCTTCGTCTTCCGGATTCAGCACGTCGATCAGACGCAGCAACTGATCCGGCGTGACCGACGGGCCTACCTTGATCGCGATGGGGTTACGCAGGCCGCGCAGGTACTCCACGTGCGCGCCATCCACCGCCGCCGTACGCATGCCGATCCACGGGTAGTGCGTGCTGAGGTTGAACCAGCCCCACTGGCGCGGCACCTCGCGCGTCAGCGCTTCTTCGTACGGCAGCAACAACGCTTCGTGCGAGGTGTAGAAGTCGATGCGGTTGAGATTGTGCACCTCGGAGCCCGACAGGGTTTCCATGAACCTCACCGCATCGCCGATCGAGGTGACCATGTGCTGGTACTCGTTGGCCAGCGGCGAGTAGCCCACCCAGTTGAGGTTCCAGTATTCCGGGTGATGGAGGTCGGCAAACCCGCCATCGATCAGGGCGCGCACGAAGTTCATCGTCATTGCCGAGCGCGCATGCGCCTTGATCATGCGTCGCGGATCGGGAAGCCGCGCCTCGGCCGTGAACTCAGGCCCATTGACCACATCGCCGCGGTAGCTTGGCAGCGTGACGCCATCGCGCGTCTCCATGTCGGCCGAACGCGGCTTGGCGTACTGACCGGCGAACCGCCCCACGCGCACCACCGGCAGGCGCAGGCCGTGCACCAGCACTAGGCTCATCTGCAGCAGGACCTTGAGCCGGTTGGAAATCAGCCCGGATTCGCAGTCGGAGAAGTTCTCCGCGCAGTCGCCGCCCTGCAACAAGAAGCGCTTGCCTTCCTGCGCTTCGGCAAGCTGCTTCTTCAGCGAGAAGATCTCCCACGACGTCACCAGGGGCGGCAACTGGCGTAGTTCGCCCAGCGCGGCCTCCAGCGCCCCGGCATCCGGGTAGGTGGGCATCTGCATCGCGGGACGCGAACGCCAGGTGTCCGGCGCCCAGTTCGGCGGCAGATTGACGGCGCGCAGGGGGCGGTCGGTGGGGTTCATGGCAGGACTCCTTGCGGCCCACCATCCTGACAGACTGGTGCGCCGCGTCAAATCAGCGGAAGGTCGAGGTCTTGCGGGCGCGGAAGCCGATCCACAGCGCCCAGATGGCGAGCAGCACGAACCACACCAGGCTCCACATCGGCATGGTCAGGCCGAGGAAACTCCAGTCGACGGTGCTGCAGTCGCCCTTGGCGGACAGCACCTTCTGCGCGACACCGAGCCAGGTGTTCGTCTCGATCATGTAGTCCCAACCCGGCCCGCAACTCGGCATCAGCGGCGGGAACACCTGTACCCATACGTGCCGCCCGGCGATGCCGATGCCCGCGGCGGCGGCGATGAACGTCAGCGTGCCGTAGATCCTGCGGCCACCGGCGCGACGCGGGCCGTGCAGCGCGCCCAGCAGGAACAGCACGCCCGTCGCCGCGAAGGCGAGCCGCTGGAAGATGCAGAACGGACAGGGTTCCAGGTGCTGCACGAACTGCACATACAGCGCGTAGCCAAGCAGGCTCGCGCAGATCGCGAAGCCCAGAAAGCACTGCGCGCGGAAACTCCAACGGAGAGGATTCATCGGCACCGGTCGCATGGGGGTTGCCGCATTATCCACAAGCGGACGCATCCACGTCACCTGCGGCCATCCGCCGCACCCCGGGAACGCGCGACCTGCCCCAAAACGCAAAAGCCCCGACGATGGTCGGGGCTCTCGCTTGATGCCTTTGCGTGCACCTTACTCGGTCGCCGCTTCCGGACGATCGACCAGCTCGACGTACGCCATCGGCGCGTTGTCGCCGGCGCGGAAGCCGCACTTCAGGATGCGCAGGTAGCCACCCGGGCGCGACTGGTAGCGCGGGCCCAGCGTGGTGAACAGGGTACCGACGGCTTCCTTGTCGCGCAGGCGGGCGAACGCCAGGCGGCGGTTGGCCACGCCATCGATCTTGCCGAGGGTGATCAGCGGCTCTGCGACGCGGCGCAGCTCCTTGGCCTTCGGCAGGGTGGTCTTGATCAGGCCGTGCTTGATGAGCGAGGCGGCCATGTTGCGGAACATCGCTTCGCGATGGGCGCTGGTGCGGCTGAACTTGCGGCCGGCTTTCTGGTGGCGCATGGGTTGGATTCCTGAAGAAGAGTGGGACGTTGGATTTCGCTGTCGCCATCCAGGCGTTGCAACTGTGGACTGCGGGTGGTCCTAACCGGCCATCCTTGACCGGAGCGCCGCGGGCCTTCAGGTCCGTCGACGTGGGTGTTGCAACGGAGCTCCCGCGCGGACGCAGGAGCTCCGGGTTACATCATCAGCCGAGCATGCCGTGCTGGGCGACACCGGCCGGCGGCCAGTTTTCCAGCTTCATGCCCAGGGACAGGCCGCGCTGCGCCAGGACTTCCTTGATCTCGGTCAGCGACTTCTTGCCGAGGTTCGGGGTCTTGAGCAGTTCGACTTCCGTCTTCTGGATCAGGTCGCCGATGTAGTAGATGCTCTCGGCCTTCAGGCAGTTGGCCGAACGCACCGTAAGCTCCAGATCGTCGATCGGGCGCAGCAGCACCGGATCCACGCCGCTGGCAGCCTGCTTCGGCGCGCCGCGGTCGCGGTGCGTGAAGTCACCGAACACCGACAGCTGGTCGCTGAGGATGTCGGCGGCGGTGCGCACGGCTTCCTCGGCGTCGATCGTGCCGTTGGTCTCGATGTCCAGGACCAGCTTGTCCAGGTCGGTGCGCTGCTCGACGCGCGCGGCTTCTACCGCGTACGCGACGCGACGGACCGGCGAGAACGAGGCGTCCAGCACCAGGCGGCCGATGGCACGGGTTTCTTCATCCGGACGACGACGGGCGGCAGCCGGCTGGTAGCCGAAACCACGCTCGATCTTCAGGCGCATGTTCAGCGCCGTGTCCTTGGTCAGGTTGCAGATGACCAGTTCCGGATTCAGGATCTCGACGTTGTGGTCGGTCTTGATGTCGCCGGCGGTCACCACGCCCGGGCCCTGCTTGGCCAGGCTCAGGGTGGACGAATCGCCGGAGTGGATGCGGATGGCCACATCCTTCAGGTTCAACAGCACTTCCAGCACGTCTTCCTGCATGCCTTCGATGGTGCTGTATTCGTGCAGCACGCCATCGATCTCGACTTCGGTGATCGCGAAGCCGGGGATCGACGACAGCAGCACGCGGCGCAACGCATTGCCGAGCGTATGGCCGTAACCACGCTCCAGCGGTTCGATGACCACCTTCGCACGGTTGCCGGTCAGGCGCTCGATCTGCGGGCCGCGGGGGCGCAGCACTTGCTGAGTAATACCCGTCATGTTGCTTTGTCTCCTGCGGTCCCCCGGTCGCCCGGGGGTGCGTGAATGAATTACTTCGAGTACAACTCGACGATCAGCGCTTCGTTGATGTCGGCGGGCAGGTCCGAACGCGCCGGAACCGCCTTGAACACGCCGCTGAACTTCTTCGCATCGACTTCGACCCACGACGGGTTCAGGTCGAGCTGCTCGGCGACCGTCAGCGACTCCTGCACGCGGAGCTGCTTCTGGGCCTTCTCCGACAGCGCGATCGCGTCACCGGCCTTGACCTGGTAGGAAGGCAGGTTGACCGGCTTGCCGTTGACCAGCACGCCACGGTGCGAGACCAGCTGGCGGGCGGCCGGACGGGTCACGGCGAAGCCCATGCGGTAGATGACGTTGTCGAGGCGGGTTTCCAGCAACTGCAGCAGGTTCTCGCCGGTGTTGCCCTTCTTGGTCGAGGCCTTCTTGTAGTAGTTGCGGAACTGGCGCTCCAGCAGGCCGTAGATACGCTTGACCTTCTGCTTCTCGCGCAGCTGGGTGGCGTAGTCGGACAGCTTGCCCTTGCGGGCGGTGGCGCCGTGCTGGCCGGGCTTTTGCTCCAGCTTGCACTTGGAGTCCAGCGCACGGGCCGGGCTCTTGAGCGACAGGTCGGCGCCTTCGCGGCGCGCGAGCTTACAGGTAGGACCGATATAACGAGCCATTTCTTATCGCCCCCTTAGACGCGACGCTTCTTCGGCGGACGGCACCCGTTGTGCGGGATAGGCGTCACGTCGATGATGTTGGTGATCTTGTAGCCCACGTTGTTCAACGAACGCACGGCCGACTCACGACCCGGACCCGGGCCCTTGATGCGGACTTCCAGCGACTTCACGCCGTAGTCCAGAGCGGCACGGCCGGCCTTTTCGGCAGCCACCTGCGCCGCGAACGGCGTGGACTTGCGGGAACCGCGGAAACCGGCACCACCCGAGGTCGCCCAGGAAAGCGCATTGCCCTGGCGATCGGTGATGGTGACGATGGTGTTGTTGAAAGAAGCGTGGACGTGGGCGACGCCGTCGGTGATGACGCGCTTGATCTTCTTCTTGACTTTGGCAGCAGCTGGCTTGGCCATGATGGTCGCCCCTTACTTCTTGATGGCTTTGCGCGGACCCTTGCGGGTGCGGGCATTAGTGCGGGTGCGCTGGCCACGCAGCGGCAGGCCACGACGGTGACGCAGGCCGCGGTAGCAGCCCAGGTCCATCAGTCGCTTGATGGCGATGCCGACTTCACGACGCAGGTCGCCTTCGACCACGTACTTGCCGACTTCGGCGCGCAGACGCTCGACTTCCGGCTCCGACAGGTCGCGGATCTTGGTGGTCGACACGACGCCAGCGGCTTCGCAGACCTTCTTGGAACGGGTACGGCCGATGCCGTAGATGCTTTGCAAACCGACCCAGACATGCTTCTGGGCAGGCAGGTTGACACCTGCAATACGCGCCATGACGCGGTTCTCCAACTGTGAGTATTGGCCCGTGTACGATCATCCCGGGCGGGATTTCGCACAGACAGGCGGAGTGAACTGGAAATTGTAGCAAGATCCGGGGTTCCAAGGAAGTCCGTGCCGGCAAAGCCGGCGGCAGACCCGGCATGGGGAGTGTGCCCATGCTCCGGCGCCGGAACCTGCCTGGTGCGGGATCGGGGATTTCCCCCTGCCCCGCCCCGCCCGCGCTACTCTGGCGCAGGGACTGGCTGGCTCTCACCCCCGCGCCGGATCGCCGCGGAGGCCGCCCATCTAAGTCAGCCGGCCGCGAAGGGCCGGACTGGTGCGGAATGACCCGCGATTATACCTCAGCCACGGGGGGCAAGACCGCCCCGCGAACCGCCCTTCAAATTGGCCTTCTTCAGCAGGCTCTCGTACTGGTGGGACATCAGGTGCGCCTGGATCTGCGCGATGAAGTCCATCACCACCACCACCACGATCAGCAGCGAGGTGCCACCGAAGTAGAACGAGGTGCCCAGCTGCGTGCGCATCACTTCCGGCAGCAGGCAGACCGCCACGAGGTACAGCGAACCGATCGCCGTCAGGCGGGTCAGCACGCCGTCCACATAGTCGGCCGTGGCCTTGCCAGGACGGATGCCCGGAATCAGCGCGCCGGACTTCTTCAGGTTCTCTGCGGTTTCCTGGGAGTTGAACACCAGGGCCGTATAGAAGAACGCGAAGCCGATGATCATCGCGGCGAACACGATCATGTGCAGCGGCTCGCCCGGAGCCAGCGCATTGGAAATACGCTGCAACCACGTGGCGGCGCCCGTGCCCTGGCCCGACCACATCGCCAGCGTCGCCGGGAAGGCCAGGATGCTGGAGGCGAAGATCGGCGGAATCACGCCGGCCATGTTGAGTTTCAGCGGCAGGAACGACGTCTGGTTCATGTACGCGTTGCGGCCACCCTGGCGGCGTGCGTAGTTCACCGTGATCCGGCGCTGTCCGCGTTCGACGAACACGACCAGAAACGTGAAGCCCAGCACGACCAGCGCGATCACCAGCAGCGAGATGAAGCTCAGCGTGCCGTCGCGGAACGCCCCGACAGTCTGGATGACCGCACCCGGCAGCCCCGCCACGATACCGGCGAAGATGATCAGCGAGACGCCGTTGCCGATGCCGCGCTCGGTCACCTGCTCGCCCAGCCACATCAGGAAGATGGTGCCTGCGGTCAGCGCGACAACGGCGGTCAGCACGAAGCCCATGCCCGGCGCGTACACCACCGGCATGCCGCCCGGAGCGACCTGGTTCTGCAGCGCGGTGGCGATGCTGCCGCCCTGCACGACCGCCAGCAGCACGGCGCCGATGCGCGAGTACTGGGTGATCTTGCGGCGACCGGATTCGCCTTCCTTCTGCAGCGCCTTCAGGCTCGGGAAGATATGCACGCCCAGCTGCATCACGATCGACGCCGAGATGTAGGGCATGACGTTGAGCGCGAAGATGCTGAAACGGTGCAGGGCGCCGCCCGAGAACATGTTGAACATGTCCACGATGCCGCCGCCCTGCGCCTGCATCATCGCAAGCATGGCATCGGGATTGACGCCCGGTACCGGCACGAAGCAGCCGATCCGGTAGACGATCAACGCGCCCAGGACGAACAGCAGGCGCTGGCGGAGTTCGGTGAACTTGCCTGCGCCTGCCAGCGCACTGGCGGCATTACCCTGCGCCATGCGTCCGTTACTCCTGCACGCTGCCGCCGGCAGCCTCGATGGCGGCCTTGGCACCGGCCGTGGCGGCCACGCCCTTCAGCACGAACTTCTTGGTGAGTTCGCCCTTCTTGACGATCTTGGCGCGCTTGGCGGTGCTCGGCACCAGCTTGGCGGCACGCAGCGCGGCGAAGTCGATCTCGCCGGCTTCCAGCTTCTCGAGCTGGTACGACAGCACTTCGGCGCAATCCAGCTTCAGCTTGGAGCGGAAACCGACCTTCGGCAGACGCTTGATCAGCGGCATCTGGCCGCCTTCGAACTTCGCCTTGATCTTGCCCTTACCGGCGCGCGCGAACGAGCCCTTGTGGCCGCGACCCGCCGTCTTGCCCAGGCCGGAACCGATACCGCGACCGACGCGGGTGCGCTCGGTACGGGCGCCCTCGGCGGGCTTCAGTGTGTTGAGACGCATGTTGATTACTCCTCGACCTTGACGAGGTAGTGAACCTTGGCGATCAGACCCCGCACCTGCGGGCTGTCCTTCAGTTCACGCACATCGTTGAGCTTGTTCAGGCCCAGCGCCTTCACCGACAGGCGGTGACGCGACTGGGAACCACGCAGGCCGCGCACCAGGCGCACCTTGACGGTCTTGTTGGACTCGTTAGCCATTGAGGAGTTCCTCCACCTTCTTGCCGCGCTTGGCCGCGATGCGCGACGGCGACTGCATGTCGCTCAGGCCCTTGAGCGTGGCGCGCACCAGGTTGATCGGGTTGCGCGAACCGACGGCCTTGGCCAGCACGTTCTTCACGCCCACCGCTTCCAGCACGGCGCGCATGGCGCCGCCGGCGATGACGCCCGTACCTTCCGAGGCCGGCTGCATGAACACGCGCGCCGCACCGTGGCCGGCCTTCACCGGGTGCCACAGCGTGCCGTTGTTCAGATCGACATTCAGCATGCCCTTGCGGGCATATTCCATCGACTTCTGGATGGCGACCGGCACTTCGCGCGCCTTGCCGTAACCGAAACCGATCTTGCCGTTGCCATCGCCCACCACCGTCAGCGCGGTGAAGGTGAACTGGCGGCCGCCCTTGACGGTCTTGCTGACGCGGTTGACCGCGACCAGCTTCTCGATCATGCCGTCGTCGACTTTCTCTTCGCGGTTGCGATCGCGATCGCGGCCCCGCGGTTGACGTTCTTCTGCCATTGCTTGAATTCCTTGGTTGATGGGTATGTACGGCTGGGCCGCTTATGGTTGTGGTGTGGAACGGTGAAGCGTCGTTCGCTGCAGAAGAGCGGACGCGCCCGGCGCAGCCTGCGCCGGCAGGTCAGGGCATGGGATCGCCCCATGCCTTCCAAGCTTAGAACTGCAGGCCACCCTCGCGGGCGGCATCGGCCAGCGCCTTGATGCGGCCGTGGTAGCGGTAGCCCGAGCGGTCGAAGGCGACCTTCTCGATGCCCGCGGCCTTGGCGCGCTCGGCGATGATCTTGCCGACGCGTGCGGCGGCGTCGCTGTTCTTGCCGTTCTTCAGGCCATCCTTCACGTCGGCCTGCAGGGTGTTCGCCGACGCGATCACCTTGGCGCCGTCGGCGGTGAACAGCTGGGCGTAGATGTGCTGGCCGGTGCGCAGCACCGACAGGCGCGGCACGCCGAGCTCGCGGATGTGGGCGCGGGTCGACTTGGCACGGCGCAGGCGGGCGATGTTCTTGATGCTCATGATCTGGTTCCTCGAAGCCGAAGGCCCGGTTAGGCCTTCTTTGCTTCCTTGCGGATGATGGTTTCGTCGGAGTACTTCACGCCCTTGCCCTTGTAGGGCTCCGGCGGACGGAAACCGCGGATCTTGGCGGCGACTTCGCCAACGCGCTGCTTGTCGGCACCCTGGACCAGGATTTCGGTCTGGGTCGGGGTGGCGATGGTGATGCCTTCCGGCGTCTTGAACAGGATCGGGTGCGAGAAACCCAGCGACAGGTTCAGGTCCTTGCCCTGCATCGCAGCGCGGTAACCCACGCCCACCAGCTCGAGCTTGCGCTCGAAACCTTCCGACACGCCCTTGACCATGTTGGCCAGGATCGCGCGGATGGTGCCGGTGAGGGCGTCGTCGGCCGGGGTCGCCGGCGACAGGTTCGCAACGCCGTTATCGACATTGATGTCGACGCCAGCGGGCTTGGCGATGGACAGGGTGCCCTTCGGGCCCTTGACGTTGAGGGTCTCACCCTGGACGTTCAGTTCGACGCCCTTCGGGAGATTGATCGGCTTCTTGGCTACGCGGGACATGTGTGGGCTCCTTCGCTTAGGCCACGAAGCACAGGACTTCGCCACCGACGCCGGCCGCACGGGCCTGCGCATCGGTCATGATGCCCTTCGAGGTGGAGATGATGGCGACGCCCAGGCCACCGAGGACCTTCGGCAGTTCGGCCTTGCCACGGTACTGGCGCAGGCCCGAACGGGACACGCGGCTCAGCTTCTCGATGACCGGCTTGCCTTCGAAATACTTGAGAACGATCTCGAGCTCGGCCTTGTTGTTCTCGGTCTTCGTCACGCGGACGTCGCCGATATAGCCTTCCGCCTTGAGGACGTTGGCGATCGAGGTCTTGATCTTGGAGGACGGCATCTTCACCGTCGGCTTGCCCACAGCGGCGGCATTGCGAATGCGCACCAGCATGTCGGCGATGGGATCAGTCATGCTCATTAGAGTCTGCCTTATGAGTAGCACCGATATCCGCTTTCGCGAAAATCTAGGTTGTGCCTGGACACCCCCAGGTGGGTGGCGGGTGGCCCGCCCTCCCCGGCCAAGCCGTGGGAGCCGAACATTGTACAACAACTAGTCCGGCATGTGCCGGACTTGTCTCTTCATCCCGTGCGACCTCCCTTGCGGGCGCCGCCGGAGGTCGTTACCAGCTGGCCTTGCGCAGGCCGGGCACGTCGCCGCGCATGGTGGCTTCGCGCAGCTTGTTGCGGCCCAGTCCGAACTTGCGGTAGACGCCGCGCGAGCGACCGGACAACTCGCAGCGGTTGCGCTGGCGGCTCGGCGAGGAATCGCGCGGCAGCTTCTGCAGCTTGGTGGCCGCGTCGATCTTCTCTTCGTACGACGCCGTCGTGCTGGACACGATCTTCTTCAGCGCATCGCGCTTGGCGGCGTACTGCTTGGCCAGCTTTTCCCGCTTGATGTCGCGGTTGACCATCGAGGTCTTTGCCATGATGTCTTTTTCCTAGCGAATCAGTTGCGGAACGGGAACTTGAACGCTTCGAGCAGCGCCTTCGCTTCGGCGTCGTTCTTGGCGGTCGTCGTGATGGCGATATCCATGCCGCGGATCGCGTCGACGGCGTCGAAATCGATTTCCGGGAAGATGATCTGTTCCTTCACGCCCATGTTGTAGTTGCCGCGACCGTCGAACGAACGGCCGGACACGCCACGGAAGTCGCGGACGCGCGGCAGCGAGATGCTGATCAGGCGGTCCAGGAATTCGTACATCTTGGCGCGACGCAGGGTGACCTTGCAGCCGATCGGCCAACCATCGCGGATCTTGAACGAAGCCACCGACACGCGGGACTTGGTCGTGATCGGCTTCTGGCCGGTGATCTTGGCCAGGTCGGCCACGGCGTTTTCCAGGATCTTCTTGTTGGTCGCCGCTTCACCCACACCCATGTTGATGGTGATCTTGGTGATCTTCGGCACTTCCATCGGATTGGTGTAGCCGAACTTCTTCATCAGAGCCGGCGCCACTTCTTCCTTGTAGATTTTTTCGAGACGGGTGGTCATGTCCTCATTCCTCAGGCGTCGAGCGCCTCACCGCTGGAGCGGAACACACGCAGTTTGCGTCCATCCTCCAGCACCTTGAAACCGATACGCTCGCCCTTGCCCGTCGCCGGGTTGAACAGCGCGACATTGGAGATGTGGATCGAGCGCTCGCTCTCCACCACGCCACCCGCGATACCGGCCTGCGGGTTCGGCTTGGTGTGGCGCTTGACGACATTCACGTTGGAGACGACCACACGGTCACCGTCCACGCGCACCACGTCGCCCTTCTTGCCCTTGTCCTTGCCGGTGATGACGACGACCTGGTCGCCCTTCTTGATACGGTTTGCCATTTCTATGTCCTCCGCTCAGAGCACTTCAGGCGCGAGCGAAACGATCTTCATGAACTTCTCGGAGCGCAGCTCGCGGGTCACAGGCCCGAAGATGCGGGTGCCGATCGGCTCCTGCTTGTTGTTGAGCAGCACGGCGGCGTTGCCGTCGAAGCGGATCAGCGAACCGTCGGGACGGCGAACGCCCTTGCGGGTGCGCACGACCACGGCGTCGTAGACTTCGCCCTTCTTGACCTTGCCGCGCGGAATGGCGTCCTTCACGGTCACCTTGATGATGTCACCGATGCCGGCGTAACGGCGCTTCGAGCCGCCCAGCACCTTGATGCACATCAGTTCCTTGGCGCCGGAGTTGTCGGCCGCGTCAAGGTAGCTCTGCATCTGGATCATGATTCAGATCTCCTCTTATTCAGCCGCACGGGTGATGATTTCCACCACGCGCCAGTTCTTGGTCTTGGACAACGGGGCGATCTCGGTCACACGCACCACGTCGCCTTCCTTGCAGCTGTTGTCCGCGTCGTGCGCGTGCAGCTTCGTGGAACGCTTGATGTACTTGCCGTACAGGGCGTGCTTGACCTGACGCTCCACCAGGACGGTGACCGTCTTGTCCATCTTGTTGCTGACGACGCGGCCTTCGATGGTGCGTTGCGCTTTGTCTTTGTTATCGCTCATCTTGGTCGCTCCTTACTTCTGGCTGCCCAGCAGGGTCTTGACGCGAGCGATCTCGCGGCGGACCCGGCGGGTTTCATGCGTCTTCGGCAGCTGGCCGGTCACCTTCTGCATGCGCAGGGAGAACTGCTCCTTGCGCAGCTCGGTCAGGTGGGCCTTGAGC
The DNA here is from genome assembly GCF_057654715.1 of Pseudoxanthomonas sp. G3. Taxonomy (NCBI): domain Bacteria; kingdom Pseudomonadati; phylum Pseudomonadota; class Gammaproteobacteria; order Lysobacterales; family Lysobacteraceae; genus Pseudoxanthomonas; species Pseudoxanthomonas sp. G3. The sequence goes on along the minus strand of NZ_CM172805.1, from coordinate 1,162,089 downwards.
TCGTCAGCCGACTTCTCGCGGAGTTGCTTGAGTTCCATTAGCGCACCGTCCGGGTCACGAAAGTGGTGGTGACCGACAGCTTGGCCGCGGCCAGGCGGAACGCCTCGCGCGCGATGTCCTCGCTGACGCCTTCGATTTCATAGATCATGCGGCCCGGCTGGATCTGGGCGACCCAGTATTCGACGTTGCCCTTACCCGAACCCATTCGCACTTCGATGGGCTTCTTGGTGATCGGCTTGTCGGGGAACACACGGATCCACATCTTGCCGCCGCGCTTCACGTAGCGGCTGATCGAGCGGCGGGCCGCTTCGATCTGGCGCGCGGTCAGCTGACCGTGCGCCGTGGCCTTCAGGCCGTACTCGCCGAAACTGACGAGGTTGCCGCTCCAGCTCAGGCCTTCGTTCCGGCCCTTGTGCATCTTGCGGTATTTGGTTCGCTTGGGTTGCAACATGACTGATTACCTCGCGTCGCGGTCACGAGCCGGGCGCGACGGACGTTCGCTGCGCTCGGGGCGCGCGTCGTCCTGCTTCTCCTGACCCACCTGGCTGAAATCGAAGATTTCGCCCTTGTAGACCCACACCTTGATGCCGATGATGCCGTAGGTGGTCTTCGCCTCGGCAAAACCGTAATCGATGTCGGCACGCAGCGTGTGCAGCGGCACGCGGCCTTCGCGGTACCACTCCGAACGGGCGATTTCGGCACCGTTGAGGCGGCCAGCCACGTTGACCTTGATGCCCAGGGCACCGAGGCGCATCGCGTTGCCCACGGCGCGCTTCATCGCGCGACGGAACATGATGCGGCGCTCCAGCTGCTGCGCGATCGACTCGGCCACCAGCTGGGCGTCCAGCTCGGGCTTGCGCACTTCGGTGACGTTGATGTGCGCCGGGACGCCCATCAGGTCGCTCACTTCCTTGCGCAGCTTCTCGATGTCCTCACCGCGCTTGCCGATCACCACGCCCGGACGGGCGGTGTGGATGGTCACGCGCGCCGTCTTGGCCGGACGCTCGATCAGGATCTTGGAGATACCGGCCTGGGCCAGCTTCTTGCGAAGCATCTCGCGCACCTTGAGGTCCGCAGCCAGGTAGTCGGCGTAGTCGCGCTTGTTGGCGAACCACTTGGAATTCCAGTCCTTGGCGATGCCCAGGCGGATGCCGGTCGGATGAACTTTGTGACCCATACTTATTTGCCCTCGCCCACGACCACGGTGATGTGGCTGGTGCGCTTAAGAATGCGGGTACCACGGCCCTTGGCACGGGCCATGAAACGCTTCAGCACCGGACCTTCGTCGACCATGATGGTCTTGACCTTCAGCTCGTCGACGTCGGCACCCTGGTTGTTCTCGGCGTTGGCGATGGCGGACTCCACGACCTTCTTGATCAGGTGGGCGGCCTTCTTGTCCGAAAACTTCAGCAGGTTGACGGCGCGTTCGGCCGACAGGCCACGCACCTGGTCGGCGACCAGGCGGGCCTTCTGCGGGGAGATGCGCGCGGTGCGCAGGATGGCTTTCGCTTCCATGGTCATCTCTCCTTACTTCTTGCCGCCGGCTTTCTTGTCGCCACCGTGACCCTTGAAGGTACGCGTGACGGCAAACTCGCCGAGCTTGTGGCCGACCATGTTCTCGTTGACCAGCACCGGAACGTGGTTCTTGCCGTTGTGCACGGCGATGGTGAAACCCACCATCTCCGGCAGGATCATGGAGCGGCGCGACCAGGTCTTGATCGGCTTCTTGCTGCCGCCCGCGGCCTCCACCTTCTTGACGAGGTGGTGATCGACGAACGGGCCCTTCTTGAGTGAACGTGCCATGGTCGATTAGCCCCTACGATCGCGGACGATGAATTGCTGCGTGCGCTTGTTCTTGCGCGTCTTGTAACCCTTGGTCGGGACACCCCACGGGGTGACCGGGTGCGGGTTGCCCTGGCCGGCCTTGGCCTCACCACCACCGTGTGGGTGGTCGACGGGGTTCATGGCCGCACCACGGACGGTCGGCTTGACGCCGCGCCAACGCTTGGCACCGGCCTTGCCCAACTTCTCCAGGCTGTGCTCGTCATTGCCGACTTCGCCGACGGTGGCGCGGCACTCGACCTGCACCTTGCGCATTTCGCCGGAGCGAAGGCGCAGCGTGGCGAAACCCTGTTCGCGGGCGACCAGCTGCACGGCGGCGCCGGCGGCGCGGGCGATCTGCGCGCCCTTGCCCGGCTTCAGCTCGATGCCGTGGATCGTCGTACCGACCGGGATGTTGCGCAGCGGCAGCGTGTTGCCGGCCTTGATCGGGGCATCGCTACCGGCGATGACCTGGTCGCCGGCCTTCAGGCCCTTGGGGGCGATGATGTAGCGGCGCTCGCCATCGACGTAGCACAGCAGCGCGATGTGCGCGGTGCGGTTGGGATCGTATTCGATCCGCTCCACGCGCGCCGGAATGCCTTCCTTGTCGCGCTTGAAGTCGATCAGGCGATAGTGCTGCTTATGGCCGCCACCGATGTGACGGGTGGTGATGCGACCGTGGTGGTTGCGGCCACCGGTCTTGCTCTGCTTCTCAAGGAGCGGCGTGTGCGGCGCACCCTTGTGCAGGTCGGGCGTCACCACGCGGACGGCGGAACGGCGGCCGGCGGAGGTGGGTTTGAACTTCATCAATGGCATGTGGGTCTACCTCAGGCCTTGGCCGACACGTCGATGGCCTGGCCATCGGCCAGACGCACGTACGCCTTGCGCCAGTCGCCGCGGCGGCCGGCGCGGTTACGGAAGGACTTGTTCTTGCCCTTCACGTTCACCACGTTGACCGTCTCGACCTTGACGTCGAACAGCTGCTCGACCGCGGCCTTCACATCGGCCTTGGTGGCATCGCTCGAGACTTCGAAGACGTATTGATTGGAAACTTCCTGCAGGCGCACGGTCTTCTCGGAGACACGCGGAGCACGCAGCACGGCAAAAATCTTCTCGTTGCTGATCATGCCAGCCACTCCTCGATCTTCTTGACGGCGTCGGTCGTGATCACGACCGAGTCAGCGCCGACCAGCGCCGCCGGGTCTAGGCCCTGCACGTCACGCACTTCCACATAGGGAAGGTTGCGGGCGGACAGGTACAGGTGCTCGGAGGCGTCCTCAGTGACGATCAGCGGGCGCTGACCAACGTCCAGGCCCTTCAGCTTCTCGACCAAGCCTTTGGTCTTGGTCGCGTCGATGTCGAACGCTTCCACGATGGTCAGGCGGTTCTGACGGTTCAGTTCCGACAGGATGGCGCTGATGGCCGCGCGGTACATCTTGCGGTTGACCTTCTGCGCGAAGCTGCGCGGCTTGGCCGCGAACGTGACGCCGCCGCCGACGAAGATCGGCGCGGTCAGGGCACCGTGACGGGCACCGCCACCCTTCTGCTTCTTGGACTTCTTGGTGGTGCCGTTCACTTCGGCGCGCGTCTTCTGCGCCTTGGTGCCTGCACGACCGGCGTTGCGGTAGGCAACGACGACCTGGTGAACCAGATCCTCGCTGAACTCGCGGCCGAACACGTCGTCGGAGACCGACAGCTTGTTGGCGCTACCGTTAATGGCTAGTTCCATGGTCGTTCTCCTCAACCCTTGCTCGCCGGACGCACGATCACGTCGCCACCCGGCGCACCCGGCACGGCGCCGCGGACGGCGATCAGGCCGCGCTCGGCGTCCACGCGGACGACTTCCAGGTTCTGCGTGCTCTGCTGCACGGCACCCATGTGGCCGGACATCTTCTTGCCCGGGAACACGCGACCCGGCGTCTGGCGCTGACCGAGCGAACCCGGCGAGCGGTGCGACAGCGAGTTACCGTGGGTGGCGTCACCCATGGTGAAGTTCCAACGCTTGATGGTGCCCTGGAAGCCCTTGCCCTTGGTCACACCCTGGACGTCGACCTTCTGGCCGACCTCGAAGATGTCGGCCTTGATCTCGCCGCCAATGGCGAAGTCGCCCAGCTTGTCGGCTTCGACACGCAGTTCCCACAGGCCACGACCGGCTTCGACCTTGGCCTTGGCCAGGTGACCGGCGACCGGCTTGGTGACGAGCGAGGCGCGGCGCGCGCCCACGGCAACCTGCACGGCGCTGTAGCCGTCGGTTTCCGGGGTTTTGATCTGGGTGATGCGGTTCGGGGTGGCTTCGATCAGCGTCACCGGGATGGACCTGCCATCTTCGGTGAACACGCGGGTCATGCCAGCCTTGCGGCCGACGAGACCCAACGAATATTTCTTCGCGGTCATGGTCGTGGCCTCAGGTCAGCTTGATCTGGACGTCGACGCCGGCAGCCAGTTCGAGCTTCATCAGCGCGTCCACGGTCTTGTCGTTCGGGTCGACGATGTCGAGCACGCGCTTGTGCGTGCGGGTCTCGTACTGGTCGCGCGCGTCCTTGTCGACGTGCGGGGACACCAGGACGGTGTAACGTTCGATCTTGGTCGGCAGCGGGATCGGGCCGCGCACCTGCGCGCCGGTCCGCTTGGCCGTCTCAACGATCTCGCTGGCCGAGCGGTCGATCAGACGATGATCGTACGCCTTGAGCCGGATTCGGATCTTTTGGTCCGCCATGACGGTGTTCCTTCGTTAAAGAGCGACGGGCGCGGCCTCTGGGATGCCTTGCCCCGGTTAGTCCAAGCTGATTCATTCCCCACCGCCCGCGAGGACTCCACGGACGGGCAGCGCCTGAATCGGCTGGGGATTCTTCCTGAAAAACAAGGCAGGCCGGTAAACCGGCCCGCCCAGACATGAAAGTATAGGACGCGTGACATATCCCGTCAACCACCGGGACGCCCTGCCCGGCCCGAGGCCTGCAGGATGGCACGCGACACTCCGTGTCTGGCGAACACGAGGTGCTTCCTGCACCTCTTTTCGCGGTAGGCCGGCGGCCTCCCAGGGGGCGCCGGCGGGTATTGCGATCCTGAATAGCGGTCGCCATTCGGGGGCCGGCATTGTAGCCGCGTATTGCCAAGGTCGCAAGCGCTTTGCGCCGCCACCTTTACTGCGATCAGGCCGGGCGAGCCGGCCTGATCGAACACGCGTCTCGCAAGAAAGCGAGACGCGCCGAACCGGCTTACTTGATGATCTTGGCCACCACGCCGGCGCCGACGGTACGGCCGCCTTCGCGAATCGCGAAACGCAGGCCTTCGTCCATCGCCACCGGGTTGATCAGGGTCACCGTCATCTTCACGTTGTCGCCCGGCATCACCATCTCCACGCCTTCCGGCAGCTGCACCGCACCGGTGATGTCGGTCGTGCGGAAGTAGAACTGCGGACGGTAGCCCTTGAAGAACGGCGTGTGGCGGCCGCCCTCGTCCTTGCTCAGCACGTAGACTTCGGACTCGAACTCGGTGTGCGGAGTGATCGAACCGGGCTTGGCCAGCACCTGGCCGCGCTCCACGTCGTCACGCTTGGTGCCGCGCAGCAGCAGACCGGCGTTGTCGCCCGCCTGGCCCTGGTCCAGCAGCTTGCGGAACATTTCCACGCCCGTGACCGTGGTCTTCTGGGTCGGACGGATACCGACGATTTCGATTTCGTCGCCCACCTTGATGATGCCGCGCTCGATACGACCGGTCACCACGGTGCCGCGGCCCGAGATCGAGAACACGTCTTCCACCGGCATCAGGAACGGCTTGTCGATGTCGCGCTCCGGGGTCGGGATCCAGGTGTCCAGCGCGTCCACCAGCTTCAGGATCGCCGGCACGCCGATCTCGCTCTGGTCGCCTTCCAGCGCCAGACGGGCCGAGCCCGAGATGATCGGGGTGTCGTCGCCCGGGAACTCGTACTTGCTCAGCAGCTCACGGACTTCCATCTCCACCAGCTCCAGCAGCTCGGCGTCGTCCACCATGTCGGCCTTGTTCAGGAACACGACGATGTACGGCACGCCCACCTGGCGCGACAGCAGGATGTGTTCACGCGTCTGCGGCATCGGGCCGTCGGCGGCCGAGCACACCAGGATCGCGCCGTCCATCTGGGCCGCACCGGTGATCATGTTCTTCACGTAGTCGGCGTGCCCCGGGCAGTCCACGTGCGCGTAATGGCGCGAGGCCGATTCGTATTCCACGTGCGCCGTCGAAATCGTGATGCCGCGCGCCTTCTCTTCCGGCGCCGCGTCGATCGCGTCGTACGCCTTGAACTCGCCACCGAAACGCTCCGCGCCAATCTTCGTCAGCGCCGCCGTCAGCGTCGTCTTGCCGTGGTCAACGTGGCCAATCGTGCCCACGTTCACGTGCGGCTTGGTGCGTTCGAATTTACCCTTTGCCATTGTCTTTACCTCTGTGATTCGTGATTCGTGATTCGTGGCTGGCTTGACGCGGTACCGTGCTCTCGCGAATCACGGATACCGAATCATCCATCACGCCTTTTAGTTCTTCTTGACGACCGCGTCGGCGATGTTGGCCGGCGCTTCCGCGTAGTGGTCGAACTCCATCGAGAACGTGGCGCGACCCTGCGACATCGAACGCAGCGTGGTGGCGTAGCCGAACATCTCGCCCAGCGGCACCATCGCGTTGATCACCTTGCCGGACGGACTGTCGTCCTGGCCCTGCAGGATGCCGCGACGACGGCTCACGTCGCCCATCACATCACCCAGATAGTCTTCCGGGGTGACGATCTCGACCTTCATCATCGGCTCCAGCAGCACCGGCTGCGCCTTGCTGAAGGCTTCCTTGAACGCCATCGAGCCGGCGACCTTGAACGCCATTTCGTTGGAGTCGACGTCATGGAACGAACCGTCCACGGCTTTGATCGCCACGTCCACGACCGGGAAGCCGGCCAGCGGACCGCTCTTCATCGCGTCTTCGATGCCCTTGCCGGCCGCAGCGACATATTCCTTCGGCACCACGCCACCCACGATGGCGCTTTCGTAGGAGAAGCCCACGCCGCGCTCGACCGGCGACATCTCGATGACGATATGGCCGTACTGGCCACGACCGCCCGACTGGCGCACGAACTTGCCTTCCTGCTTGACGGCCTTGCGGATCGTTTCGCGGTAGGCCACCTGCGGCTTGCCGACGTTGGCTTCCACGTTGAACTCGCGCTTCATGCGATCAACGATGATTTCCAGGTGCAGCTCGCCCATGCCGGAGATGATGGTCTGGCCGGACTCTTCGTCGGTACGCACGCGGAACGAGGGGTCTTCCTGCGCCAGGCGGCCCAGGGCGAGACCCATCTTTTCCTGGTCCGACTTGGTCTTCGGCTCGACCGCCATCGAGATGACGGGCTCCGGAAACACCATGCGCTCCAGCGTGATGATGTGATCCTGCGCGCACAGCGTGTCGCCGGTGGTGACGTCCTTCAGGCCCACCGCCGCGGCGATGTCGCCCGCGCGCACTTCCTTGATCTCGTCGCGCTGGTTGGAGTGCATCTGCAGGATACGGCCCACGCGCTCCTTCTTCGACTTGACCGGGTTGTACACCTGGTCGCCGGAGTTGAGCACGCCCGAGTAGACGCGGAAGAACGTGAGCGAACCGACGAACGGGTCGGTCATGATCTTGAACGCCAGCGCGGAGAACGGCTCGTTGTCACCGGCCTTGCGGCTGTCTTCCTTCTCGTTCTCGTCGATGCCCTGCACCGGCGGACGATCGGTCGGCGACGGCAGCAACTGGATCACGCCGTCGAGCATGGCCTGCACGCCCTTGTTCTTGAACGCGGAGCCGCAGTAGACCGGAATCACTTCCACCTTCAGGGTGCGCTCGCGCAGGCCCGCGATGATCTCGGCCTCCGACAGGTCACCCTCGTTGAGGTACTTGTCCATCAGCTCTTCGCTGGCCTCGGCCGCAGCCTCGACCATGAAGGCACGGTCGGTCGCCGCGCGCTCGGCCAGCTCGGCCGGAATGTCGCGGTACTCGAACTTGGTGCCCTGCGAAGCGACATCCCAATGGATGTACTTCATCTTCAGCAGGTCGATGACGCCCTCGAATCCGTCTTCGGCGCCGACCGGCACCTGCATGGGCACCGGATAGGCACCCAGGCGGGCCTTCAGCTGCTCGACGACCTTGTCGAAATTCGCACCGGTGCGGTCCATCTTGTTGACGAACGCGAGGCGCGGCACGGCGTACTTGTTCGCCTGGCGCCACACGGTCTCGGACTGCGGCTGCACGCCGCCGACGGCACACAGCACGAACACCGCGCCGTCGAGCACGCGCAGCGAACGCTCGACTTCGATGGTGAAGTCGACGTGGCCGGGGGTGTCGATGATGTTGAAGCGGTGCTGCGGCAGGGACTTGTCCATGCCGGTCCAGAACGCCGTGGTGGCGGCGGACGTGATGGTGATGCCGCGCTCCTGCTCCTGCTCCATCCAGTCCATGGTCGCGGCACCGTCGTGCACTTCACCGATCTTGTGGCTGACGCCGGTGTAGAACAGGATGCGCTCGGACGTGGTGGTCTTGCCGGCGTCGATGTGCGCCATGATGCCGAAATTGCGGTAACGCTCGATGGGAGTGGTGCGAGCCACGACAGTCTCTCTTTTCTGATGGAGGGCCGGCAGGATGCCGTGGCCTTCCGTGGAGGGCGGATCTTCAGATGGCCGAATGCCGCCTTTCGGCGGCCTTCGGGGGCGGGGCGCGGAAGCGCGTCCCAGGGGCACCGAGATGGTGCCGAAGGCCCTTGCTTGCAAGGGCCCGCAGGCCGTTACCAGCGGTAGTGCGCGAACGCCTTGTTCGCTTCCGCCATGCGGTGGGTCTCTTCACGCTTCTTGATGGCGCCGCCGCGGTTCTCGGAGGCGTCCAGCAGCTCGGCCGCCAGCTTGCGCGGCATGGAGTTCTCGCCACGCTTGCGGGCGGACTCGATCAGCCAGCGCATCGCCAGCGCCATGCGGCGCGAGGAACGCACTTCGACCGGCACCTGGTAGGTGGCGCCGCCGACACGGCGGGACTTCACTTCGACGGCCGGGGAGACGTTGTCCAACGCCTTCTCGACCAGCTCCAGGGCGTTCGGATTCTTCTCGCCGATCACGTCCATGGCGCCGTAGACGATCTTCTCGGCGACGGACTTCTTGCCGCTCAGCATCACCATATTGATGAAGCGGGCGATCGTCTGGCTGCCGTGCTTGGGGTCCGGCAGGATTTCACGTTGGGGGGCAGAGCCTTTGCGCGACATGTTCGTTTATTCCTTAAGCCTTGGGACGCTTGGCGCCGTACTTGGAACGGCCCTGGCGGCGCTTGGCGACGCCCGAGGCGTCCAGCGAACCGCGCACGGTGTGGTAACGCACGCCCGGCAGATCCTTGACGCGGCCGCCGCGCACGAGCACCACGGAGTGCTCCTGCAGGTTGTGGCCTTCACCGCCGATGTAGCTGATGATTTCTTCCTGGTTGGTCAGGCGCACCTTGGCGACCTTGCGCAGAGCCGAGTTCGGCTTCTTCGGGGTCGTCGTGTAGACGCGGGTGCACACGCCGCGACGCTGCGGGCAGTTGTCCAGCGCGGGCGACTGGCTCTTGTAGGTGGGGGCCTGCCGCGGCTTGCGGACCAGCTGATTGACGGTTGCCATAATGGATTCTTCGTGTGAAGGCCGGAGCCTTGTTTGACATGAAAACGAAGGCAGGCCGCGAGACGGCCCACCTAGACGGAAAAGTATAGCCGGCCATCCGCCCGACCGTCAACGCGACGGGGGTGGATGCCTGCCAACCGACTGCGATCCCGCCCTTCCTGGGCCGAAAACGAGGCGCTCCCTGCGCCTCATTTCGTGGTCTGGGGCGGCCCGAAGGCCGCCGGATGGTGCGTTTTAGCTGGCGCTGGACTCCTCGCCGGCGTCATCGGTCGCCACGGCGGCGGCCGGGGCCGGCGCTTCACTGCTGCCGCCCGACAGGGCGTCCACCTCGGCCTCGGTCAGACCGGAGGCGTTACGGCGGCGCTGGTTGTGGTACGCCAGGCCGGTACCGGCCGGGATCAGACGGCCGACAATGACGTTCTCCTTCAGACCGCGCAGGCTGTCGCGGGTGCCGCGCACGGCCGCCTCGGTCAGCACGCGGGTGGTCTCCTGGAAGGAGGCCGCGGAGATGAACGACTCGGTCGCCAGCGACGCCTTGGTGATGCCCAGCAGCACCGGGTCGTACTTCGCCGGAATCTCGTTGCGAGCCAGCAGCTTGGCGTTCTCTTCGATGAAGCGCTGCTTCTCGATCTGCTCGCCCGCCAGGAACTTGCTGTTGCCGGCATCGGTGATTTCCACCTTGCGCAGCATCTGGCGGGTGATGACCTCGATGTGCTTGTCGTTGATCTTCACGCCCTGCAGGCGGTAGACGTCCTGGATTTCCTTGACCAGGTAGGCCGCCAGCGGCTCGACGCCCAGCAGGCGCAGGATGTCCTGCGGGCTCGGCTCGCCGTCCACGATGGTTTCGCCCTTGGCCACGTGCTCGCCTTCGAACACGATGATCTGGCGGAACTTCGGAATCAGCTCCTCGTGCTCCGAACCATCGGTGTCCTTGATGATCAGGCGCTGCTTGCCCTTGGTGTCCTTGCCGAAGCTGATGACGCCGGAGCGCTCGGCCAGGATGGCCGGGTCCTTCGGCTTGCGGGCTTCGAACAGGTCGGCCACGCGCGGCAGACCACCGGTGATGTCGCGGGTCTTGGAGGCTTCCTGCGGCACCTTGGTGACCACGTCGCCCACGCCGACCGGCGCGCCGTCCTGCAGGTTGACGATGGAGCGCGGCGGCAGCAGGTACTGCGCCGGCAGGTCGGTGCCCGGGATGCTCAGGTCCTTGCCGTCCTTGTCCACGATGCGGACGATCGGACGCAGGTCCTTGCCCTGCGAGCCGCGACGCTTCGGATCGGTGATCTCGCGCGACGCCAGGCCGGTCAGTTCGTCGGTCTTCTCGATGACGGTGACGCCGTCGACGAAGTCCACGAAGCGCACGAAACCGGCCACTTCCGACACGATCGGGTGGTTATGCGGGTCCCAGTTCGCCACGGCCTGGCCGGCGGTGATCTGGTCGCCATCCTTGACGGTGATCGTGGCGCCGTACGGCAGCTTGTAGCGCTCGCGCTCGCGGCCATGGCCGTCGAGCACCGACAGTTCGCCCGAACGCGAGACCGCGACCAGGCTGCCGTTGGCGTGTTCGACGAACTTCAGGTTGTTGAACTTGATCGAACCGGTCGTCTTGACGGTGATGTTGTCCACCGCCGCCGCACGCGACGCCGCACCACCGATGTGGAACGTACGCATGGTCAGCTGGGTGCCGGGCTCGCCGATCGACTGCGCGGCGATGACGCCGACCGCTTCGCCGATGTTGACGATGTGGCCACGGGCCAGGTCGCGGCCGTAGCAGTGCGCGCACACGCCGAACTCGGATTCGCAGGTGATGGTGGAGCGCACCTTCAGGGACTGCACGCCGGCATCTTCCAGCTTCTGCACCCAGGCTTCGTCCAGCAGCGTGTTGCGGGTGACGATCGGATCTTCGTCGTTGCCCGGCAGGAACACGTCCTCGGCCACGATGCGGCCCAGCACGCGGTCGCGCAGCGGTTCGACTACGTCGCCGCCTTCCACGATCGGAGTCATGGTCAGGCCTTCCAGCGTGCCGCAGTCGACCTCGGTGATCACTACGTCCTGCGCCACGTCGACCAGGCGGCGGGTCAGGTAACCGGAGTTCGCGGTCTTCAGCGCGGTATCGGCCAGGCCCTTGCGGGCACCGTGGGTGGAGTTGAAGTACTCCTGCACGTTCAGGCCTTCGCGGAAGTTCGCCTTGATGGGCGTCTCGATGATCGAACCGTCGGGACGGGCCATCAGGCCGCGCATGCCGGCCAGCTGGCGGATCTGCGCCTGGCTACCACGGGCGCCGGAGTCGGCCATGATGTACAGCGAGTTCATCGACTTCTCGTTGATGGTCTCGCCCTTGGCGTTCTTCACCTTGTCGGTACCGATGGTGTCCATCATCGCCTTGGCGATGCGCTCGTTGGTGCGCGACCAGATGTCGACCACCTTGTTGTAGCGCTCGCCGGCGGTGACCAGGCCGCTCTGGTACTGCTCCTGGATCTCCAGCACTTCCTGTTCGGCTTCGCCCAGGATGCCCTTCTTCTCGGCCGGGATCAGCATGTCGTCGATGCCGATCGAGACACCTGCACGCGTGGCGTACGCGAAGCCGGTGTACATCAGCTTGTCGGCGAACACGACCGTGTCCTTCAGGCCCAGCATGCGGTAGCTGGAGTTGATCAGGCGGCTGATGGCCTTCTTGTTCAACTCGGTGTTGGCCAGCGCGAACGGCAGGCCCTCCGGCAGGATCTCCGCCAGCAGCGCGCGGCCGATCGTGGTGTCCACGATGCTGGTCTGCTTGCTGCGCGCGCCCTGCTCGTCGACCACGGTCTCGGTAATGCGCACCTTGACCTTGGCATGCAGCTCGACGGCACGGTTGTCGTACGCGCGCTTGACCTCGGCGATGTTGGCGAACGCCATGCCCTCGCCCTTCTTGTTCTCCAGGGCACGGGTCATGTAGTACAGGCCGAGCACGACGTCCTGCGAGGGCACGATGATCGGCTCGCCGTTGGCCGGCGACAGGATGTTGTTGGACGACATCATCAGCGCGCGCGCTTCCAGCTGGGCTTCCAGCGAGAGCGGCACGTGGACGGCCATCTGGTCACCGTCGAAGTCGGCGTTGAACGCGGTGCAGACCAGCGGATGCAGCTGGATGGCCTTGCCTTCGATCAGCACGGGCTCGAACGCCTGGATGCCCAGGCGGTGCAGGGTCGGCGCGCGGTTCAGCAGCACCGGGTGCTCGCGGATCACCTCTTCCAGGATGTCCCAGACTTCGGCTTCTTCGCGCTCGACCAGCTTCTTGGCGGCCTTGATCGTCGTGGCCAGGCCGCGGCGCTGCAACTTGGCGAACACGAAGGGCTTGAACAGCTCAAGCGCCATCTTCTTCGGCAGGCCGCACTCGTGCAGGCGCAGGGTCGGACCGACCACGATGACCGAACGACCCGAGTAGTCGACGCGCTTGCCCAGCAGGTTCTGGCGGAAGCGGCCCTGCTTGCCCTTGATCATGTCGGCCAGCGACTTGAGCGGGCGCTTGTTGGTACCGGTGATGGCGCGGCCGCGGCGGCCGTTGTCCATCAGGGCGTCAACGGACTCCTGCAGCATGCGCTTTTCGTTGCGCACGATGATGTCGGGCGCGTTGAGCTCGAGCAGGCGGCGCAGGCGGTTGTTACGGTTGATGACGCGGCGGTACAGGTCGTTCAGGTCGGAAGTCGCGAAACGGCCGCCATCCAGCGGCACCAGCGGACGCAGGTCCGGCGGCAGCACGGGCAGCACGGTCATAACCATCCATTCCGGACGGTTGCCCGATTCCAGGAACGCTTCGATCAGCTTGATGCGCTTGGTGAGGCGCTTGAGCTTGGTCTCGGAGTTGGTGCTGGCGATCTCCTCGCGCAGGTTCACCATCTCGGCCTGCAGGTCGATGGTGCGCAGCAGGTCGTAGACGGCCTCGGCGCCCATGGCAGCGTCGAAATCGTCGCCGTGCTCCTGGCGGGCCTGCATGAACTGCTCTTCGGTCAGCAGCTGGCGGCGCTCGAGCGAGGTCAGGCCCGGCTCGGTGACGACATAAGCTTCGAAGTACAGCACCCGTTCGATGTCACGCAGGGTCATGTCCAGCATCAGGCCGATGCGCGAAGGCAGCGACTTCAGGAACCAGATGTGCGCGACCGGGCTGGCCAGGTCGATGTGGCCCATGCGCTCGCGGCGCACCTTGGCCAGCGTCACTTCCGTGCCGCACTTTTCGCAGACCACGCCGCGGTGCTTCATGCGCTTGTACTTGCCGCACAGGCACTCGTAGTCCTTGATCGGGCCGAAGATGGCCGAGCAGAACAGGCCGTCGCGCTCGGGCTTAAACGTACGGTAGTTGATGGTTTCCGGCTTCTTCACTTCGCCGAAGGACCACGAGCGGATCAGGTCCGGCGAGGCCAGCGCGATCTTGATCGCGTCGAAGTCCAGCGTCTGGCGCTGCTGGTTGAAGAGGTTGAGCAGGTCTTTCATTTTGTTTCTCCGTCAGGAGGAATCTTTGTCGGGGGCGGGATGACGGTGTTCGCAAGGCGCGGAGGCAACGAAATGCTCCGCGCCGTCGCGATCAGTCTTCCAGTTCCATGTTGATGGCGAGCGAGCGGATTTCCTTCACCAGTACGTTGAAGGATTCCGGCATGCCCGCGACCATCTCGTGGGCACCATCGACGATGTTCTTGTACATCTGGTTGCGGCCCTGCACGTCGTCCGACTTGACCGTCAGCATTTCCTGCAGGGTGTGCGCCGCGCCGTAGGCTTCCAGCGCCCAGACTTCCATTTCACCAAAGCGCTGGCCACCGAACTGCGCCTTGCCGCCCAGCGGCTGCTGGGTGACGAGCGAGTACGGACCGGTGGAACGCGCGTGCATCTTGTCGTCCACCAGGTGGTTCAGCTTCAGCATGTGCATGTAGCCGACCGTGGTATGGCGATCGAACGCTTCGCCGGTGCGGCCGTCGTACAGCTGGGTCTGGCCGCTGATGGGCAGGTCCGCGAGCTCAAGCATGTGCTTGATCTCGGTTTCGGCCGCGCCGTCGAACACCGGGGTGGCCATCGGCACGCCGTCGGTCAGGTTCTTGGCCAGCGCGATCAGTTCCGCGTCGCTGAACTGATCCAGGTCCACGCGGTCCTCGCCCAGCTTCTGGTCGTGGTTGTAGATCTGGGTCAGGAACTTGCGCAGGTCGGCCACCTTGGCCTGGGCGTCCAGCATGTCCTGGATCTTCTTGCCCAGCCCCTTCGCCGCCCAGCCCAAGTGCACTTCCAGCACCTGACCGATGTTCATACGCGACGGCACGCCCAGCGGGTTCAGCACGATGTCCACCGTCTCGCCATTGGCCATGTACGGCATGTCCTCGACCGGCACGATGGTCGACACGACGCCCTTGTTGCCGTGGCGGCCGGCCATCTTGTCGCCCGGCTGGATGCGGCGCTTCACGGCCAGGTAGACCTTGACCATCTTCAGCACGCCCGGGGCGAGGTCGTCGCCGGCAGTGATCTTGCCGCGCTTGTCGGCGAAACGACGCTCGAACTCCTTCTCGTGCGCCTGGATCTGCATCTGGGCGCGCTCGATGGCGTCGGACGCGTCATCGTCCTTCATGCGCAGGGTGAACCACTCGGCCTTCTTCAGACCGTCCAGGTAGGCGTCGGTGATCGCGTCGCCCTTCTTCAGGCCGGCGGGACCGCCGTTGGCGACCTTGCCGACCAGCTGCGAGCGCAGACGGGCGTAGATCGCGCCTTCCAGGATGCGGAACTGGTCGTCGAAGTCCTTCTTGACGCGCTTGATCTCGTTTTCCTCGATCTGGCGCGCGCGCTTGTCCTTCTCGATGCCGTCGCGGGTGAAGACCTGCACGTCGATGACGGTGCCGTCCATGCCCGGCGGCACGCGCAGCGAGCTGTCCTTCACGTCGGAGGCCTTCTCGCCGAAGATCGCGCGGAGCAGCTTCTCTTCCGGGGTCAGCTGGCTTTCGCCCTTCGGCGTCACCTTGCCCACCATGATGTCGCCGGCGCGGACTTCCGCACCGATATACACCACGCCGCTCTCGTCCAGGCGGTTCAGCGCCTGCTCGGAGACGTTCGGGATGTCGGCGGAGATTTCTTCCGGCCCCAGCTTGGTGTCGCGCGCGACGCAGGTCAGCTCTTCGATGTGGATGGTGGTGTAGCGATCCTCTTCCACCACGCGCTCGGAGAGCAGGATGGAGTCTTCGAAGTTGTAGCCGTTCCACGGCATGAACGCGATCAGCATGTTCTGGCCCAGCGCCAGCTCGCCGATGTCGGTCGAGGGACCGTCGGCCAGCACGTCGCCGCGCGCGACCACGTCGCCCACGTTCACCAGCGGACGCTGGTTGATGCAGGTGTTCTGGTTGGAACGCGTGTACTTGATCAGCGAGTAGATGTCGACGCCGGCATCGGTTTCGCCGGAGATCTCGCTCTCGTTGACCTTGACCACGATGCGGCCGGCGTCGATCTGCTCGACCACACCGCCACGACGGGCGTTCACGGTCACGCCCGAGTCGCGCGCCACGGCGCGCTCGATGCCGGTACCGACCAGCGGCTTCTGCGCACGCAGCGTAGGCACGGCCTGGCGCTGCATGTTCGCGCCCATCAGCGCGCGGTTGGCGTCGTCGTGCTCCAGGAACGGCACCAGCGCCGCGGCGACCGACACGGTCTGCATCGGCGAGACGTCCATGTAGTGCACTTCGCTCGGCGGCTTCAGCAACGATTCGCCCTGGTAGCGGCAAGGCACGAACTGCTCGGTCAGGCGGCTCTTGGCGTCATGCAGCGCGTTGGCCTGCGCGATGACGTATTCGTTCTCCTCGATCGCCGACAGGTACTCGATCTCGTCGGTGATCGTGCCGTCCACGACCTTGCGGTACGGCGTCTCGAGGAAGCCGTAGCTGTTGGTGCGCGCGTACACGGCCAGCGAGTTGATCAGGCCGATGTTCGGGCCTTCCGGCGTCTCGATGGTGCAGACGCGACCGTAGTGGGTCGGGTGCACGTCGCGCACTTCGAAGCCGGCGCGCTCGCGGGTCAGGCCGCCCGGGCCCAGGGCCGAGACGCGACGCTTGTGCGTGACTTCCGACAGCGGGTTGTTCTGGTCCATGAACTGCGACAGCTGCGAGGAGCCGAAGAACTCCTTGATCGCGGCGGCCACCGGCTTGGCGTTGATCAGTTCCTGCGGGGTCAGGCCCTCGGACTCGGCCATCGACAGGCGCTCCTTCACGGCGCGCTCGACGCGGACCAGGCCCACGCGGAAGACGTTCTCGGCCATCTCGCCGACCGAACGCACGCGACGGTTGCCCAGGTGGTCGATGTCGTCCACGGTGCCGCGGCCGTTGCGGATCTCGGTCAGGACCTTGATGACGTCCAGGATGTCCGAAGTCTCGCCCAGCTCGGCGACCAGGCGCTTGGCTTCTTCATCGTTGCGCGCGCCGAAGTACTTCTTGTCGTACAGCACGGCTTCGCCGGTGGTTTCCTTGCGGCCCACGCGGCGGTTGAACTTCATGCGACCGACGTTCGACAGGTCGTAGCGCTCGAACGTGAAGAACAGGTTGTGGAACAGGTTCTGCGCGGCATCCTTGGTCGGCGGCTCGCCCGGGCGCATCATGCGGTAGATCTCGACCAGCGCTTCGAGCTGCGTCTTGGTCGGGTCGATGCGCAGGGTGTTGGACAGGTAAGGGCCACGGTCCAGGTCGTTCACCCACAGCGTGCCCACGGCGTCGACACCGGCCTTGCGGAACTTGGCCAGCTGGTCTTCGGTGACTTCGTCATTGGCGGCTGCCAGCAGTTCGCCGGTGTTCGCATCGATCACGTCGTGCGACAGGATGCGGCCCACGAGGTATTCGTCCGGCACGGCCAGGGCGGCGATGCCCGACTGTTCCAGTTGCTTCACGTGGCGCGCGGTGATGCGCTTGCCGGCCTCGACGATGACCTTGTCACCGTCGGCCAGATCGAAGTTCAGCGTCTCACCGCGCAGGCGCTCGGCGACCAGTTCAAGCTGCACGCCTTCCGGCAGGATGTGGAAGGTGTTGACGTCGAAGAACTCGTTGAGCATCTCCTCATTGGAGTAGCCCAGCGCGCGCAGCAGGATGGAGACCGGCAGCTTGCGGCGGCGGTCGATACGTGTGAACAGCGCGTCCTTCGGATCGAACTCGAAGTCCAGCCAGGAGCCGCGGTAAGGAATGATGCGGGCGCTGTACAGCAGCTTGCCCGAGCTGTGCGTCTTGCCGCGGTCGTGGTCGAAGAACACGCCCGGCGAACGGTGCAGCTGCGAGACGATGACGCGCTCGGTGCCGTTGACGATGAAGGTACCGTTGTCGGTCATGAGCGGAATCTCGCCCAGGTAGACCTCCTGCTCCTTCACGTACTTGATGGCCTTGGTGGACGACTCGCGGTCGTAGATCACCAGGCGCACGGTCACGCGCAGCGGGGCGCCGTAGGACAGGCCGCGGTTGCGGCACTCGCGCTCGTCGAACACGGGCTCGCCGAGCTTGTAGCCCACGTATTCCAGCGCCGCGTTGCCGCTGTAGCTGGCGATCGGGAAAACCGACTTCAGCGCAGCGTGCAGGCCCTTGTCGTCGCGCTTGGCGGGATCGGCATGCTCCTGCAGGAACTCGCGGTAGGAATCGACCTGGATGGCCAGCAGGAACGGGACCTCGAGGATCGACCGCTGCTTGCCGAAATCCTTGCGGATGCGCTTCTTCTCGGTGAACGAATATGTCGTCATGTGGCTGTGCCTTTGGCAGCGTGGGGCGCGCGTCCGCGACCGCACGGGGGGACATTCTTTCGAACGGGTGAATTTTCAGTTGGAAGTCGCTGGTATTGCCGGCACCAGCACGCCTTCTGCCGCTACTTCCAACTACAAACTCGCATTTACATCGCTACGTCTTGAAACGACCGAAGGCCAGGGGCTTTCGCCCCCGGCCTCGGGTTGTCGCCTGAGCAATCCGGCGACGGATACGACTTACTTGACTTCGACGCTCGCACCAGCGGCTTCGAGTTCCTTCTTGAACTTGTCGGCGTCTTCCTTCGACACGGCTTCCTTCAGGACGCCGCCGGCCTCGGTGAGGTCCTTGGCTTCCTTCAGGCCCAGGCCGGTGATGGCGCGGACGGCCTTGATCACGTCGACCTTCTTGGCGCCGGCGTCCTTCAGGACAACGGTGAATTCGGTCTGCTCTTCGACCGGGGCGGTGGCGGCGGCCGGACCGGCAGCGGCGACGACCGGGGCGGCGGCGGAGACGCCGAACTTCTCTTCGATGGCCTTGACCAGCTCCATCACTTCCATCAGGGTCTTGCCGGCAATGGCGTCGACGATCTGCTCGTTGGAAAGGGACATTGTGTTTACCTTTGGAAATTATCTGGGATTAGGGTTCGTAGAACCGTAGAAGACGTCGAATCAGGCTTCGGCCGGGGCTTCGGCGGCGGCTTCCGCCGGCGCTTCGCCACCGCCCTGCTTGTCGGCCACGGCCTTGACGGCGCGGGCGAACATCGAGGCCGGTTCGGCCAGGACGCGGGCCAGCATGGCCAGGGCCTGATCGCGGGTCGGCAGCGACGCCAGGACTTCCACATGGCTGGCCGGATACAGCTGGCCACCCACGGAGACGACCTTCGGCTGCAGCTTGTCGTTACCCTTGGCGAATTCCTTGATCAGGCGACCGGCGGCGCCGGGCTCCTCGGTCGAAAACGCATACAGCAGCGGACCGACGAGCTTGTCCTGGACAACCTCGAACTCGGTACCGGCCACGGCACGCACGGCCAGCGTGTTCTTGACAACCTTCAAGTACACGCCGGTCTCGCGGGCCTTCTTGCGCATCGCGGTCATCTGACTGACCGTGGTGCCTGCGTATTCGGCGGCGACCAGGGAGTGCGCCTTGGCGGCGACGTCTGCCAGTTCGGCGACTACTTCTTGCTTCTGGGACAGATTGAGAGCCATACACTCCTCACTTATTGACTCCGCTCGCGGCTCCTGCCGTTCGCGGTCCTGGACGGCACCCTTCCCTGGGTCCCGGGGACGCAGAGGTCCCGGCGGTGGCCTGTCTGACTGGCGACCCTGCGGTCGTGCTCCAGAAAACTTCCAGAAGGCGGCACCATCTGCGCAGGCGCATTCCCGGGGGAATGGATTAAGCGATCCCGCTAGCCACGACGGCGATTCCCTGCCAGCACGAGCTTCCCTGCCCGTCGTCGTTGCGCGCTGACCGCACCTGCGGTCTTTGACGGCTGTCGCTTGCACCGGGATTCCGGCCTGAGCGACTGCCCTCAAAAGGTTGGGAACGAGTGTTGAGGAACGAGGAACGAGTGGGCCTTGGCAGTGCCGCTTCTACTCGTTTCTCACTCCTCTCCTCTCGTTCCTGCTTATTGCTTACTTCAGGGACAGCGAGGACTGGTCCACGGTCACGCCGGGGCCCATGGTCGAGCTGACCGAGATCTTCTGCAGGTACTGACCCTTGGAGGTGGCCGGCTTGGCCTTCACCAGATCGATCAGCAGCGCCTGCAGGTTCGACTTCAGCGCTTCGTCATCGAAGCTGGCCTTGCCGATGGTGCAGTGGATGATGCCGGCCTTGTCGGTGCGGTAGCGCACCTGGCCCGACTTGGCGTTCTTGACCGCCTCGGCCGGGTTCGGGGACACGGTGCCGACCTTCGGGTTCGGCATCAGGCCGCGCGGGCCCAGGACCGTACCCAGCTTGCCGACCACGCGCATCGCGTCCGGCGTGGCGATGACCACGTCGTAGTTGATGTCGCCGGCCAGCATCTTCTCGGCCAGGTCGTCCATGCCGACGGCTTCGGCGCCAGCGGCGGCGGCTTCGTCAGCCTTGGCGCCAGCCGGGGCGAACACCGCCACGCGGACCGACTTGCCGGTGCCGGCGGGCAGCACGGTGGAGCCACGGACCTGCTGGTCCGACTTCTTGGCATCCACGCCCAGGCGCACGGCGACGTCGACGGACTCGACGAACTTCGACTTCACCGCGGTCTTGATGATCTTCAGGGCCTCGTCAATGGCGTACGCCTTGCCGGGGGTCACGGCGGCCAGGATGGCCTTCTGTCGCTTGTTCTGTGCCATCTCTTAACCCTCTACCGTCAGGCCCATGGAGCGGGCGGAACCCGCGATCGTGCGCACCGCTGCGTCCAGATCGGCCGCGGTCAGGTCGGGCTCCTTCGCCTTCGCGATGTCCTCGAGCTGCTTGCGGGTGACCTTGCCCACCTTCTCGGTGTTCGGGCGCTTGGAGCCGGACGTGATGCCAACGGCCTTCTTCAACAGGATCGACGCCGGCGGCGTCTTCGTGATGAAGGTGAAGGTACGGTCGGAGTAGGCCGTGATGACCACCGGAATCGGCAGACCCGGCTCCAGCTTCTGTGTGGCGGCGTTGAACGCCTTGCAGAATTCCATGATGTTCAGGCCGCGCTGGCCCAGCGCAGGACCGACCGGCGGCGAGGGGTTGGCCTGACCGGCCTTCACCTGCAGCTTGATGTAACCGACAACTTTCTTTGCCATGTGAGTACTCTCCGGGTGCTAGCGCCTGTGAAGGCTCCCCATCGGACCGGGAAAATCACGCGTCCCGGCATCGCGTATCTCGAACGCGTCAATGGCCGCCCTGAGGCGGCCACGGCTCCTGCCCGGCTCAACCGTTCAGGGAGCCGCGCAGTATAACAGGGTTTTGGCGGGCCCGCTTGGGCGGGCCCGGCCGCCGACTCAGGCCTTCTCGACTTGGCCGAATTCCAGTTCCACCGGGGTGGAACGGCCGAAGATCAGCACTGCCACACGCAGGCGGCTCTTCTCGTAATTGACTTCCTCGACCACGCCGTTGAAGTCATTGAACGGACCATCGGTGACGCGGACCATCTCGCCCGGCTCGAACAGCACTTTCGGCTTCGGCTTCTCGACGCCTTCCTGGACGCGGTCCAGGATGGCCGCAGCCTCTTCATCGCGGATGGGTAGCGGACGGTCGGCGGTGCCACCGATGAAGCCCAGCACTTTGGACGTGTCCTTCACCAGGTGCCAGCTTTCGCTGTCCATGCGCGGGATGCCGCCTTCGTCGTGGGTCTCGATCTGCACCAGCACGTAGCCGGGGAAGAACTTGCGCTCGGAACGGCGCTTCTGGCCGGAGCGCATTTCCACGACTTCTTCAGTCGGGACAAGCACGTCGCCGAACTTTTCCTGCATGCCATCGCGGACGATGCGGTCGCGCAGGGCCTGGGCTACCGACTTCTCGAAGCCCGAATAAGCATGGACGACATACCAACGCTTCACTGCGACACTCTCCTCAACGGCCAAAATTCAGGAACTTCTCGATCAGCCACTGGATGGTGAAATCGAAGCCGGCCAGGATCAGGCTAAGCAGGATGACGACCACGATGACCACCCACGTGGTGCGGGTCGCTTCCTCGCGGGTCGGCCACACGACCTTGCGCAGCTCGAAACGGGACTCGGCCAGGAACTCGCGCGTATCGCGGCCCTTGGCGGTACCCAGGAACACCAGCGCGCCCAGCACCAGGCCCGCGACTACCGCCAGCGAACGCAGCGGCGTAGCCCACTGGCCATTGAAGAACCACCAGGCCACGAGGCCCGCGACGACCAGCGCAAGCGCCAGCGCGTACTTGGCGATATCGCCCGCGGAGGTGGCGGCCGCCTTGGATTGTTCGACCTTGCTGTTCAAGTCAGTGTCGCTCTTTGCTCTGGAGGGAGCGCCGGGAAACCCGCACTCCGGGGAAGGAAGTGGCACGCCAGGAGGGACTCGAACCCCCAACCTGCGGTTTTGGAGACCGCTGCTCTGCCAATTGAGCTACTGGCGTATCGGTACAGCTACAACCTTCCCTTAGACGGCGAAGGCGGACCGAGGTTCCGGCCCGCCCTTCGCGCTATCCGGCGAACCCGTCGCCGGGACCGCAGGGGCTTACTTGATGATCTTGGCCACCACGCCGGCGCCGACGGTACGGCCGCCTTCGCGAATCGCGAAACGCAGGCCTTCGTCCATCGCCACCGGGTTGATCAGGGTCACCGTCATCTTCACGTTGTCGCCCGGCATCACCATCTCCACGCCTTCCGGCAGCTGCACCGCACCGGTGATGTCGGTCGTGCGGAAGTAGAACTGCGGACGGTAGCCCTTGAAGAACGGCGTGTGGCGGCCGCCCTCGTCCTTGCTCAGCACGTAGACTTCGGACTCGAACTCGGTGTGCGGAGTGATCGAACCGGGCTTGGCCAGCACCTGGCCGCGCTCCACGTCGTCACGCTTGGTGCCGCGCAGCAGCAGACCGGCGTTGTCGCCCGCCTGGCCCTGGTCCAGCAGCTTGCGGAACATTTCCACGCCCGTGACCGTGGTCTTCTGGGTCGGACGGATACCGACGATTTCGATTTCGTCGCCCACCTTGATGATGCCGCGCTCGATACGACCGGTCACCACGGTGCCGCGGCCCGAGATCGAGAACACGTCTTCCACCGGCATCAGGAACGGCTTGTCGATGTCGCGCTCCGGGGTCGGGATCCAGGTGTCCAGCGCGTCCACCAGCTTCAGGATCGCCGGCACGCCGATCTCGCTCTGGTCGCCTTCCAGCGCCAGACGGGCCGAGCCCGAGATGATCGGGGTGTCGTCGCCCGGGAACTCGTACTTGCTCAGCAGCTCACGGACTTCCATCTCCACCAGCTCCAGCAGCTCGGCGTCGTCCACCATGTCGGCCTTGTTCAGGAACACGACGATGTACGGCACGCCCACCTGGCGCGACAGCAGGATGTGTTCACGCGTCTGCGGCATCGGGCCGTCGGCGGCCGAGCACACCAGGATCGCGCCGTCCATCTGGGCCGCACCGGTGATCATGTTCTTCACGTAGTCGGCGTGCCCCGGGCAGTCCACGTGCGCGTAATGGCGCGAGGCCGATTCGTATTCCACGTGCGCCGTCGAAATCGTGATGCCGCGCGCCTTCTCTTCCGGCGCCGCGTCGATCGCGTCGTACGCCTTGAACTCGCCACCGAAACGCTCCGCGCCAATCTTCGTCAGCGCCGCCGTCAGCGTCGTCTTGCCGTGGTCAACGTGGCCAATCGTGCCCACGTTCACGTGCGGCTTGGTGCGTTCGAATTTACCCTTTGCCATGGCTGCTAGTTCTCGAGTGGATCGTCAATGGGAAGTGGTGCTCACGAAAGGAATCGAACCTTCGACCTCCTCCTTACCAAGGAGGTGCTCTACCGACTGAGCTACGTGAGCGTGGAACCGGTTGGTGTTGCCTGGACTTGCTGCAGACCCTGTACTGGCGTTCAGTGGAGCGGGAGACGGGAATCGAACCCGCACTAGTAGCTTGGAAGGCTACAGTTCTACCATTGAACTACTCCCGCACCGGGAGACCACACAACTCGAAACAACAACGAAAAACTGGTGGAGGGAGGTGGATTCGAACCACCGAAGGCGTAAGCCAGCAGATTTACAGTCTGCCCCCGTTGGCCGCTTGGGTATCCCTCCGGGATCACCGGACTGACCGGCCAGGCGGCCAAATCAAACCAGGGTGAAACAGCCCGAGATTTTGGCGTGTACCGGACCGTCTGTCAACGCGCCCGATGCACTTTTTTCTCAGACGTTGAATCGGAAATGCAGGACGTCGCCTTCCTGCACGCGGTACTCCTTGCCTTCCAGGCGCAGGCGACCCGCGTCGCGCGCGCCCGCCTCACCCCGGTACTTGAGGAAGTCGTCGAACGCGATGGTCTCGGCCCGGATGAAGCCCTTTTCGAAGTCCGTATGGATGACCGCAGCCGCCTGGGGCGCGGTGGATCCGGCCTTCACCGTCCAGGCCCGCACTTCCTTCACGCCGGCGGTGAAATAGGTCTGCAGGCCCAGCAGCGTGTAGGCGGCCCGGATCACCCGGTTCAGGCCCGGCTCGTCCAGGCCGAGATCGGCCAGGAAGGCGTCACGGTCGGCGTCGTCCAGTTGGGACAGCTCTTCCTCGATGGCGGCCGAAACCGGCACCACCTGGGCGCCCTCGGTGGCGGCGCGCGCGCGCACGGCCTCCAGGTGCGGATTGTTCTCGAAGCCATCCTCCAGCACGTTCGCCACGTACATCACCGGCTTCAGGGTGAGCAGGAACAGGTCGCGGACCAGCGCCCTCTCTTCCTCGTCCAGGCCCAGCGCGCGGCCGGGCTTGCCGTCGTTGAGGCCGGCCTGCAGCTTCTGCAGCACGGGCTTGCGCGCGATGGCGTCCTTCTCGCCCGCCTTGGCCGAGCGCTCCGCGCGGTTCAGCGCCTTTTCGACGCTTTCCAGGTCGGCCAGCGCCAACTCGGTATCGATGGTCTCGATGTCCGAAATCGGGTCGATCCGGTTGTTCACGTGGATGACGTCGTCGTTCTCGAAGCAGCGCACCACATGGGTGATCGCGTCGACCTCACGGATGTGGGCCAGGAACTTGTTGCCCAGGCCCTCGCCGCTGGCCGCGCCGGCGACCAGGCCGGCGATGTCGACGAACTCCACCGCGGTCGGGATGACCTTCTGCGGCTTCACGATCTCGGCGAGCTGGTTGAGGCGCGGGTCCGGCACCGGCACCACGCCCACGTTCGGCTCGATGGTGCAGAACGGGAAGTTGGCCGCGGCGATGCCCGCCTTGGTCAGCGCGTTGAACAGGGTCGACTTGCCGACGTTCGGCAGACCGACGATGCCGCATTTAATGCCCATATTCGAGAAGTGAGTCGTGAGAAGTCAGGAGTGAGTGACGCGCGCGCCCCTCACTCCTCACTGCTCTCCACTCACGCCGGCTTTGCAGTGTGCAAGCGTGTCATCGCATCCATGAAATTGCCCGCCACCGCGAGCGGCAGCACGTCAATGGCATCGTCGATCGCCCGCGCGATCAGGATCTCGTCGTCCTTGCCGGGCTTGCCCAGCACCCAGCCGGTCACCCGGTCCTTGTGCCCAGGATGGCCGATGCCGATCCGCAGGCGGTGGAACTTGCCGTGGCCCAGGTGCTGGATGGTGTCGCGCAACCCGTTCTGGCCGCCGTGGCCACCATCGAACTTGAGTCGCGCCGTGCCCGGTGCCAGGTCAAGCTCGTCGTGCGCCAGCAAGGCTTCCTCGGGGGCGATCTTCCAGAACCGCAACGCCGCAGCGACCGATTTGCCACTCAGGTTCATGTAGGTGGCCGGCTTCAGCAGCCAGACCGGCTGCCCGGCCACGATGACCTTGGCGGTCTCGCCGACCAGCTTGCTCTCCAGCCCGAACCGCTCACCCTGCCGGTCCGCCAGGGCGTCGACAAAATGGAACCCGGCGTTGTGCCGGGTTCGGGCATGTTCGGTACCGGGATTGCCCAGTCCGACAATGAGGCGCAAGCCTGCCATGGGGACGCACCGCGCACCTGCGCCCGCGCGAGCGGGCGCAGGCTCACGCGATTACTTGTCGTCCTTCTTGGCGACCTTCGACGCCGGCACTTCGGCCGACTCCGCCGGAGCTTCCTCGGCCTCTTCCTTGCCGTGCTTGGCGATCACGACGGCGACGTCGTGTTCCTTGCCCAGCTTCAGCTCGGGGATGGTCACGCCGGCCGGCAGCTTGACGTCGGACAGGTGGATCACCGCGCCGATGGCCAGGTCGGCCAGGTCGATCTCGATGAACTCCGGCAGGTCCTTCGGCAGGCACTCGACGACGACTTCGTTCAGTTCGTGGGTGACCACGACTTCGGCGGACTTGCCGGCGGGCGACTTGTCTTCGTTGAGGAAGTGCAGCGGCACCGCGGTGCGCAGCGTCTCGTTCTCGTTCACGCGCTGGAAGTCCAGGTGCATGATCTGCTGCTTGTACGGATGGCGCTGGATGTCGCGCAGCAGGACCTTCTGGATGTCGCCATTGAGGCTCAGGTCCAGGATCGACGCGTAGAACCAGTCGTTCTGGCTGGCAAGCCAGACTTCGTTGTGGTTCAGCTGGATGCTGACCGGCTTGAGTTCGCCACCGTAGACGATGGCAGGCACGGCACCCGCGTGACGGAGGCGGCGGCTCGCACCCTTACCCTCGTCTGCGCGGCGCTCGACCTTGATTTCATGTGTCTTAGCCATTTGCTTCACTACCTAGGTTGTTGGATCGCCCTGCGGCGATCTGATGAAAGGCTCATCCGCGACCAGATGAACCCGGAAAGCCACGCCCCGATGAACTGGCGCGCGGCGGAGACTCAATCGACGTACAACGAACTGACCGACTCGCCAAAGGCGATGCGGCGGATCGTTTCCGCCAGCAGTTCCGCCACCGACAGCTGGCGGATCTTGCTGCAGCCCTGCGCCTGCGACGAGAGCGGGATGGTGTCGGTGACAACGAGTTCGTCGAGCACCGAGTTGTTCAAGTTGTCCACCGCCGGGCCCGAGAGCACGGGATGGGTGCAGTACGCCGCCACCTTCTTGGCGCCGTGCTGCTTCAGCGCCGCCGCCGCGGCGCAGAGGGTGCCCGCGGTGTCGACGATGTCGTCCACCAGCACGCAGTCCTTGCCTTCCACGTCGCCGATGATGTTCATCACCGTGGCAACGTTGGCGCGCGGACGGCGCTTGTCGATGATCGCCAGATCGGCATCATCGAGGCGCTTGGCGACCGCGCGGGCGCGCACCACGCCACCGACGTCGGGCGACACGACCAGCAGGTTCTCCGTGCCGTAAGCGCGCCAGATGTCGGCCAGCAGCAGCGGGGACGCATACACGTTGTCGACCGGGATGTCGAAGAACCCCTGGATCTGGTCCGCATGCAGGTCCACCGTCAGCACGCGGTCCGCGCTCACCGCACCGAACATCTTCGCCGCCACCTTCGCCGTGATCGGCACGCGCGAAGAGCGCATGCGGCGGTCCTGGCGGGCGTAGCCGAAGTACGGAACCACCGCGGTGACGCTGGCGGCCGATGCGCGCTTGAGCGCGTCGATCAGGACCAGCAACTCCACCAGGTTCTCGGCACTCGGCGCGCAGGTCGGCTGCACGACGAACACTTCCTGCCGGCGCACGTTCTCCTGGATCTCCACCTGCACTTCGCCATCGGAGAACCGGGACACCAGCGCCTTGCCCGGACGCACGCCCAGCTCGCGGCAGATGCTGCTCGCCAACGGCTTGTTGGCGTTGCCGGAGAACACAAGCAGGTTACGTTCGTCTTGCATGGGTCGTCTCGGCGGATGCGGCTGGACTATGGATTGGCAGGGGCGGAAGGATTCGAACCTACGAATGCCGGGATCAAAACCCGGTGCCTTAACCACTTGGCGACGCCCCTAGGCGTTTTTCTCCATCCCGCGGACCTGCGCCAGCGCATCCAGCAGCGGCGAGCGCGCCGCGCCCTGCACCACCCAGGCGCGCAGCCCGGCAGGCAGGGACATCAGCGCAGCGTCGGCAGCGGCCCAGTCGGCGAACTGCACGAAGCAGCCACCACCCGAGCCGGTCAGACGCGCACGGCCGACATGCGAAAGTGCCGACAGCACCGCCTCGATGGCAGGCTCCCGGCGACGCACGACCGGCTCGAACGCATTGCCGAGCAACGATCCCGAAACGAAGTCCGATATTTTCGCGGGTGCAGCATCACGCGTCAAATCCGGAGATTGGAACAGGGCCGCGGTGGGCACGTGGACGCCGGGGTCGACCAGCAAATACCAGGCCTCGGGCAGCGACAGGGGCGTCAGAACCTCTCCCACCCCCTCGGCCCAGGCATTCTCACCACGCACGAAGACCGGCACGTCCGCGCCCAAGCGCGCACCCAACCCGCACAGCGTGGCCGTGTCGAGACCTGCGCCCCAGAGATGGTTCAGGGCCACCAAAACGGTGGCCGCATCGGACGAGCCGCCGCCGAAGCCGCCACCCGCCGGAATACGCTTTTCGATGCCGATATCGACACCTTGGCCGATATTGGCTTCCACTTGCAGCAATTTGGCTGCCCGAACCAGCAGATCATCGGCCTCTGCCACCCCTGGCACCGACTCGCCGATGCGGCGCACCTGGCCGTCGTCGCGCAGACGCAGGTGGACGGTGTCGCCCCAGTCCAGCAAGCGGAACACGGTCTGCAGCAGGTGGTAGCCATCCGCGCGTCGGCCGGTGATCTGGAGGAACAGGTTCAGCTTCGCAGGGGCCGGCCAGTCCGACCAGCCTTGTTCCGCGGGGAATGCGGTCACGGCGACCCCAGCTGCCACTGGTCGATGGCGAGCTTCACCGTCGCGCCCTCTCGGCGCGCCTCGATGCGGCGCGGCATAACCGGCTGGGCGCCTTCGGCAGGTGTCCACTCCAGGTAGTCCACCCGCCATCCGCGCTGATGAAGCGTGCGCAGGTAGCCGTCGGTGCCATATTCGGCGAGCTCGGTCGGCGCGGTAGGGTCCTCCAGGCCGCGCGCCCAGCGCGCGAGCGAGGCGAGCGGAATATTCCATCCGGTGGCCTCCCCCAGCAGGCGCTCCGCATCCGCGCCTTCCCGTGTGCCGCCTTCGAGCCCTTCCAGCCGTGCTGCGCCGGACGCCAGGTCGCCACTCAGACGCCAGCTCTGCCGGGTCACCGGTGCGCTCAGGGCGACTTCGTACGCCGTCGAGGCCGTTTGTTTCCAATCGATCCGGCCACTGCCGCCCTTGCCGTTGGCGTTCACCGCCACGCGCCCGGCGAACGTCCAGTCCGTGCGCGCTTCCAGCCATGCCTGCCGGCTTGCCTGCGCGGTGCGTGCCGACGCCAGGGCGGCCGCATCGGTCAGCACGGGCGCATCGGAGGTGGGGCCGCGCGTGGCGCAGCCTGCCATCGACAGGGCGACCAGCCCTGCCGCAAGAAAACGGAACGTGGTCATGCGCCGGTCTTCTCCAGCGCCCGCAGCAGCGAGCGGTTGTCGGGGTCGATCTTGCGCGCCTCTTCGAAGAACCGGCGCGCTTCGTCCTTCTGCCCCATCACCCACAGCACCTCGGCGACGTGGGCGGCGATCTCGGCGTCCTTCTGCATCGTGAAGGCGCGACGCAATTCCACCAGCGCCTCCGCGTTGCGACCCAGGCGATACAACACCCAACCGTAGCTGTCGATGATCGCCGCATCGTCCGGCGCGGCAGTACGTGCGCGATCGATCAGTTCCAGAGCTTCCTGGTAGCGCGTGGTGCGGTCGGCCAGCGTGTAGCCCAAGGCATTCAAGGCGGCGACGTTGTCCGGCTCGATCACCAAGATGCGGCGGAAATCGGCCTCGGCATGCTCGATGCTGTCGCGACGCTCCCACGCCAGGCCGCGCGAGTACAACAGCGCAAGATCATCCGGATAAGCCGCCAAGCCGCGCGCGAACACATCCAGTTCGCCCTCGGCTTGACCGTCTTTCTGCCGCAACTCGGCTTCCATCAGGTAAGCATCGCGTCGCGCGCCATCCTCGACGCTGGCGTCGGCCTGCAGCGCGCGCGCTTCGGCGAACGCCTCGTCCTTGCGGCCCAGGTCGAACAGCGCGGAAATCGCCCGCAAGCGCGCTTCGGACCGCTGCTCGCCGGCCGGTACGCTGCGATACCAGGCCAGGGCTTCATCGTGTCGCTTCAGGAATTCGGCCATCTGCCCGAGCAGCAGCCGCCGATCCGGACTGAACTCCGTGGGCTGGTCCGCGCCGTTCGCCGTCTTCTTCACCTCTTCATACAGTGCGGTGAGCGCCGCCGTGTCCTCCGCCTTCGCCAGCAGACGCGCGCGCAGTCCGTAGGTCAGCGTGTCCTGCGGGCCTTCGCCCAGCGCGCGCGACGCCGCCACCGAATCACCCAGGCGGTCGTACTCCTCGGCCAGTTTCAGGCGCAGCCCGCTGTCGCCGGCGGCCTTGGGCAGCAAGCCATCCAGCACCTTGCGCGCCTCGTCCTTGCGGTCGGCCTGGATGAACTGGCTGGCCTGCAGCAGCACCACCTGGGGCTCGCCGGAGAAGCGCTTCACTACGTCGGCGACCATGCGCTCGGCCAGTGCCGGCTGGTCGAGCTGCTGGGCCAGGCCGGTAAAGGCCAGCCACGCCTGCAAGGTGTTGGGAATGGCGCCGTCGTTGACCAGCTCGCGCAGCAGTCGCGCGGCGAGTTGGGGGTCCTTGCTGCCGCTGGCCAGCGCGGTCAGCGCGTGGCGCCAGCCCAATTCTTCCGGCTCCTTCATCAACGCGGCCAGTTCCCGCCGCGCGACCCGCGCCTGCCCTTGTCGCAGGGCCAGCGTGGCTTCGGCGCCACGGAGCGCCAGCGTGCGTGGGGATCGCGCGCGCCACAGCTTGAGGGCCTCGGCGGCGCGGGCGTCATCCTTGGCCAGCAGCGCGATGCGCGTGGCCCGCTCGGCCAAACCGGCGTCGTCGTCCCGGCGAGCGGCATCAAGGTACCAGCGGGCGGCATCCGGCAACTGGCCGGCCTGCAGGGCGAACTCGCCCGCCATCACCGTGGTCAGCGCATCGTCCTGGCGCTCGACGCGCGCGCCGGACGGCGCGGCTGTCGCCAGTGGGGCCAAGACCCCCAGGACCAGCGCGGCGAGGGTGGTACGCATCATTTCGGGCATGAAGGTCATGTCGGCCGTAAAATGGCGGCCCTGATGAGCCAGCAGCTTACTGCAAGCACCTGAACGATGACGTTGTGGGTCCTCGGATTGAACCACCAGACCGCGCCGGTCGACCTGCGCGAACGGGTGGCCTTCGACGCCGGCACGGTGCCGCACGCGTTGTCGTCGCTGCGCGCGCTGCCGGCGGTGGCGGAAGCGGCCCTGCTCTCCACCTGCAACCGTACCGAACTCTATGCCGTAGCCGAGGATGGCGATGTGCTGGCCAGCTGGCTGGCCACGCACGCCGACGGGCTGGACGGCTATCTGTACCGCCACCGTGACGCGGACGCCGTACGCCACTTGTTCCGCGTGGCGACGGGCCTGGATTCGATGGTGCTGGGCGAACCGCAGATCCTGGGCCAGGTGAAGGACGCCTGGGCCATCGCGCGCGAACACGGCGCGCTGGGCAACCGCTTGGACCGCCTGTTCCAGCAGACCTTCGCCGTGGCCAAGCGCGCGCGCACCGACACGCGCGTAGGCGCCAACCCGGTCTCGGTCGCCTCCGCCGCCGTGCGGCTGGCGCAGAACTCGTTCTCCCGGCTCAGCGACTCCACCGTGCTGCTGGTCGGCGCCGGCGAAACCATCGAGCTGGCCGCCAAGCATCTCAGCGAAGGCCGCGTACGCCGCCTGCTGGTCGCCAACCGCACCTTGGCCCACGCGCAGGAGCTGGCCACCCGCCACGGCGGCTACGCGCTGCCGCTGACCGAACTGGACCGCCACTTGGCCGAAGCCGACGTGGTGTTCTCCGCCACCGCCGCGCGCGAGCCCGTCGTGTTGCAGGCGCAAGTCGCCGCCGCGCTGGCCAAGCGCAAGCACAAGCCGATGCTGCTGTTCGACCTGGCCGTGCCGCGCGACATCGAGTCCTCGGTGGCGGACCTGCGCGATGCCTACCTCTACACCGTGGACGACCTGGAGCGCGCCGTCGAAGACAACCGGCGCGGCCGGCGTGAAGCCGCCGATGCAGCCGAGGCGATCATCGACGTGCAGGTCGGCCGCTTCATGGAGAGCCTGCATGCCGGCACCTGCACCGAACCGCTCAAGCGCCTGCGCGCGCTGGGCGAGTCGACCCGCGAGGATGTGCTGGCCAAGGCCCGCCAACAACTCGCCAACGGCCGCGAGCCGGAGCAGGTGCTGGAGTTCCTCGCCCATACGCTGACCAACCGCCTGCTGCATCCGCCCACCGCCGCGCTGCGCGAAGCCGCGCTCAGCGGCGACGGCGACCTCGTGCGCGCCGCCGATCGCCTGTTCCCCGCGCAGGCGCCGTATTCGCATTCGAAGAAAGACGATGACGCCGACGCTGCGCCGTAAGCTCGAAGCGCTGGCCGAACGCCGCGAAGAACTCGAACGCCTGCTCGCCGATCCCGGCGTGATCGGCGATGGCGAGCGTTTCCGCGCCTTCTCGCGCGAATTCGCCCAGCTGGAACCCGTGGCCACTGCGATGGCCGACGAGAAGCGCGCGCAGGCCGACCTGGCCGCGGCGCGCGCGATGCGCGAAGACCCCGAACTGGCCGAACTCGCCGATGAGGAGATCGAGGCCGCACAACGGCGCCTGGCCGAGCTCGACGATGCCCTGATGCTGTTGCTGCTGCCCAAGGACGGACGCGACGACGGCAACCTGTTCCTGGAAGTGCGCGCCGGCACCGGCGGCGACGAAGCGGCGATCTTCGCCGGCGACCTGTTCCGGATGTATGCGCGCTACGCCGAGCGTCACGGCTGGAAGGTCGAGGTCGAATCGGACAACCCCGGCGAACACGGCGGCTACAAGGAAATCGTCGCCCGCATCGTCGGCCGCGGCGCGTACTCCAAGCTGAAGTTCGAATCCGGTACCCATCGCGTGCAGCGCGTGCCGGAGACCGAATCGCAAGGCCGCATCCACACCTCGGCCGCCACCGTGGCGATCATCCCGGACGTGGACGAGGTGGACGACATCGTCATCAACCCGGCCGACCTGAAGGTCGATACGTTCCGCTCTTCCGGCGCGGGCGGCCAGCACGTCAACAAGACCGAATCGGCGATCCGCATCACCCACGTGCCCACCGGCGTGGTGGTGGAGTGCCAGACCGAGCGCAGCCAGCACGCCAACCGCGACAAGGCGATGAAGCGCCTGAAGGCGCAACTGCTGGAGGCCGAACGCAGCAAGCAGCAGGCCGCGCAGGCCGAGACGCGGCGCCTGCAGGTCGGCAGCGGCGACCGCAGCCAACGCATCCGCACCTACAACTTCCCGCAAGGGCGAATCACCGATCACCGCGTCGAAGGCCTGACCCTGTACGATCTGCCCAACATCATCCAGGGCGATCTGGACGAACTGATCGACCGCCTTGGTCGTGAGCATCTGGCCGACGAACTGGCCCGCCTGACGGAGTCCGCATGACAACCACGATGGTCCGCCGCGCCGGTTTGAACCACCTGGATGCCGTGTCGCAGCTGTTCGATCTCTACCGGCAGTTCTACGGCAAGCCGAGCGACCCGGCGCTGGCGCGCGACTTCATACGGGCACGCATGGAGCGCGACGAATCCGTGGTCCTGCTCGCCTGGCAGAGCGAACACGCCGTCGGCTTCGTGCAGCTTTACCCCGCGTTCTCCTCCGTCAGCGCCGCCCGCGTCTGGATCCTCAACGATCTGCTGGTGCTGCCCGAGGCGCGTCGCAGCGGCGCGGCGCGCGCCCTGCTGTCGGCCGCCTCCGACTTCGCACGCGACGACGGCGCGTTGCGCCTGGAACTGGAAACCGACCACGACAACCACACGGCGCAGGCCCTCTATCAGGCACTGGGCTGGACGCTGTACGACGGCACACTGCGCTACCGCCTGCCGCTCCGCTGACGCGCGAGTGCGCTATCGTTCGCGGCATGAGCCATGCCGACGACCTGATCCCGCTGCACCTCTGCGTGCTGACCGTTTCGGACAGCCGCACCCTCGCCGATGACCGCTCCGGCGATTACCTGGCCGACGCCCTCGCACACGAAGGCCACCACCTGTACGCCCGCGCCCTGCTGCCCGACGACCGCTATCGCCTGCGCGCGCAGGTCTCGCAATGGATCGCCGATCCCGCGGTGGACGGCATCCTCGTCACCGGCGGCACCGGCTTCACCGGCCGCGACTCCACGCCCGAAGCGCTGCTGCCGCTGCTGGACAAGGAAATGCCGGGCTTCGGCGAACTGTTCCGGCAGATCAGCTTCGACGAGATCGGCACCTCGTCGTTGCAATCGCGCGCGTTCGCGGGCCTCGCCAACCAGACGTTCCTGTTCTGCCTGCCAGGGTCGACCTCCGCCTGTCGTACCGCGTGGGAAAGCATCATCCGCGCGCAGCTGGACGCGCGCACCAAGCCCTGCAACCTCGCCACGCTGCGTCCCCGCCTGAAGGAATGAGCCAGGAGATCCGCGATGTCGCTTGATACCACCCTGCGCCTGCTCGCCAAGGCCAGCGGCCTGACCGCCGCGGATCTCGCCGCCGCCATCCCGCGCGCCGGCGTGGCCACGGTGAAATCCTGGATGGCCGGCGACAAGCTGCCCGGCCGCGACCAGCTCAATGCGCTGGCACGCGCGCTCGGCGTGCCCGCCGGCGCACTGCTGTCCGAACTCGCCTCCACGTTCGATCCCGCGCGCACGCAGGGCGAACACGACCTGCTCGCGGCCTACCGCGCCCTCAACACCCGCCAGCAGGGCGCCCTGCTGGAGGTCGCGCGCAGCATGGCCGGACACCCCGCACGCCGCAAACGCTGATCCCTCCCCGCCGCACAGGACGACGCGATGAAGCCGCTCAAGCGCAAGGACTACGAAGCCCGTCTGAAACCGCTGCAACTGGAACTGGCCGCGATGGCGCGGTGGGCCTCCCACTGCGGCGCGCGCATCGTGGTGGTGATGGAAGGCCGCGACACCGCCGGCAAGGGCGGCGCGATCGGCGCGATCACCGAACACCTCAACCCGCGCCAGTGCCGTGTGGTGGCGTTGCCCAAGCCGAGCGAACGCGAAGCGACGCAGTGGTATTTCCAGCGCTACATCTCGCACCTGCCGGCCGCGGGCGAGATCGTGCTGTTCGACCGCAGCTGGTACAACCGGGCCGGCGTCGAGAAGGTGATGGGCTACTGCACCGACGACCAGTACGAGCGCTTTCTGCAGCAGGCGCCGGTGTTCGAACGCGGCATCACCGACGACGGCATCCTGCTGTTCAAGTACTGGCTGTGCGTGGACCAGGCCCAGCAGGAAGAGCGCTTCGCCGAGCGCGCGGAAGAGCCGCTGAAGAGCTGGAAGCTGTCGCCCATCGACCTGAAGGCGCGCGAGAAGTACGCCGACTACACCGCCGCGCGCGAAGCCATGCTCAAGGCCACCCATACGGCGCATGCCCCGTGGACGCTGGTGGATTTCAACGATCAGCGCGTCGGCCGCCTGACCCTCCTGCGCGACCTGCTCGACCGCCTGCCCGACACCCGGGTGCCGATCGAACCCCTGGGCCTGCCACCCCTGCGGGGCAAGCTGCACAAGGAACGCTACGGCGTGCTCAAGCCGATCAAGCCGCAGCGCGGCGGTTGATCGTGCGGCTGCCCTTTGTGGCCGCGCTGTGGCTGGCGGCTTCGCGCGCGATGGCGCAGGACGCGGCCGGCGCGGAAGAAGCGCCCAAGGACGACGCCTCGGCAACAACATTGGAAACGATGATCGTCCGGCCGGAGCCGGAGGAAGTGGTGGATCTCTACCGCTTCCGCAATCCCATCGACGTCGACGCCGGCGCACTCGACGAGCGCTGGCGCGAGCCGCCCAGCCTGGAACAGCTCGGCAAGAACGGCGGCATCGTGCCGGTGCTCGCCGGCACGGCGGCGCAGCAGATCCAGAAGGGTGCGCGCAAGATACCCGGCTGGAAGGAGCCCGTGCAGGCGGCCGTCGCGCGGCCACCGCCGTTGAGCGAAGACCAGGCCGCGCGCGCGTTGCGCTTGCAGGAAGCGACCGAGCCCTGAGGCGTCCGTCAGCCGATGACACAACCCGCACGCACCGTCGACGCCCTGCATGTCAGCGACCAGGGCGTCACCGGACGTCAGTCCCGTGTCCGTAGAACCTCTTTCCTGACAACCACGACCTGTCCCCGCACCCGACGTGCCATCCACGGGTCGCCACCGGACAAGACACGGTCATGACGTGTCGGTGCGCCGCGCACCAGGCGGCATGCGCAGCGATGGCCTGCGCGCACGCGCGTCTTCGCGGGTGACGCGCCGCGTGTCGCGCGTCCGCATGTTCCGTCTGCTTACCAACGCAGGCAGGACATCGCAGCGCCAACAATTGCGATAGCCCAACTGCATCACATCGGTTCACGCGTGCGTGCGGCATACCGGCATCCGGCGGACCGACGCGGCCCGTCCACCCCCACACCGCACTACCCGGCACGACGGGGACTGCCCTGCAGTCCGCGACCTTCACCTTAGGCAAGGCTATGGGAGAGTGAACATGTTGAGGAGCTTGGGCAGGACTTACGGGCTGATCGCCTTACTGGCGATGGCCGGCAGCGGCAGCGCCTACGCGCAGACCGTCAGCTGCAGCGGCATACCCGCGTGGACGGCATCCACCATCTACAACCCCGGCGACAAGCTGGTGTACCAGAACCGGCTGTACGAGGCGAAGGTCCAGATCTGGAATGCGCCACCCACGCATTGCACGACCTGCGGCTGGTATCAGGACCTCGGCGCATGCGGCACCGGCACCAACCAGCCGCCCAGCGTTGCGCTGACGGCGCCCGCCAACGGCGCCACCGTCGCCACCGGCAGCACGGTGACCGTCAGCGCCACCGCCAGCGACAGCGATGGCACCGTCGTGAGCGTGGAATTCTTCCGCGGCACAGCGTCGCTGGGCGTGGACACCACGGCGCCGTATGCCGCGACCTGGACCAATGCGACGGCCGGCAGCCACGCCTTCCGCGCCGTCGCCACCGACAACGGTGGCGCGACCGCGCAGTCGGCCACTGCCACGATCACCGTGGCCACGCCCTCCGACGCCATCGCCCCCAGCGTGCCGACCGGCCTGAACGCGCCTGCGAAAACCGCGTCCAGCGTGTCGCTGGCATGGAATGCCTCTACCGACAACAGCGGCGGCAGCGGCGTGGCCGGTTACGACATCTACCGCAATGGCACGCTCGCGGGCTCGGCCAGCGGCACCAGTTTCACCAGCACGGGGCTGGCGGCCAACACGACCTACAGCTTCACCGTCCGTGCGCGCGACAATGCCGGCAATGCGTCCGCGCAGAGCGGCGCCCTCAGCGTGACCACATCGGCGGCCAGCGATACCGTCGCTCCCTCGGTGCCCACCGGTCTTGCAATCGTCGCCCAGACGAGCAGCAGCATCTCGCTGGCGTGGAACGCCTCCACGGACAACAGCGGCGGCAGCGGCGTGGCCGGCTACGACGTCTACCGCAATGGCGCGCTTGCCGGATCACCCAGCGGCAACACTTACACCGTGACCGGCCTGGCCGCGGCCACCAGCTACAGCTTCACCGTGCGCGCCCGCGATGTGGCCGGCAACGCGTCGGCGCAGAGCAGCGCCCTCAGCGGCAGCACCACGTCCGGCGGCGGGGGCGGCAACAAGCGGCTGCTCGGTTACTTCGTGCAGTGGGGCATCTATGCGCGCAACTACCGGGTGAAGAACATCGACATCAGCGGCACGGCCGCCAAGCTCACGCACATCAACTACGCCTTCGGCAACGTCCGCAACAACCGGTGCGAGGTCGGCGTGACCCAGCCCAGCAACGAAGCCACCGGTGCGGGCGGCGATGCGTTCGCCGACTACACCAAGGCCTTCAGCGCGGCGGAAAGCGTGGATGGCGTGGCCGACACCTGGGACCAGCCGCTGCGCGGCAACTGGAACCAGCTGAAGGAACTGAAAGCCAAGCATCCCGGCCTGAAGGTGCTGATCTCACTGGGCGGCTGGACCTGGTCGCGCGGCTTCTCCGAAGCGGCCAAGCCGGCCAACCGTCAGGCCTTCGTGGCCTCGTGCATCGATGCCTACATCCGCGGCAACCTGCCCGTTACCGACGGCGCCGGCGGTACGGGCGCGGCGCTGGGCGTGTTCGACGGCATCGACCTGGACTGGGAGTACCCGAATGCCTGCGGCCTCAGCTGCGGCACGGCGGAGGACCGCGCCAACTTCACGGCACTGCTCGCCGAGTTCCGCAGCCAGCTCAACGCGGTGCGCCCCGGCCTGCTGCTCACGGTGGCAGTGGGGGCCGGCGTGGACAAGATCGCGGCCACCGATCCGGGCCAGTACGCGCAGTACCTGGATTTCATCAATCTCATGAGCTACGACTTCCACGGCACATGGGAGCCGCGCACCAACCACCACTCGGCGCTGTTCGATTCGCCCAACGATCCTTCCACGGGTGACGTCCGCTTCTACAACAGCAACGATGCGGTCGAGGCCTTCCTGGCGCGCGGCGTGCCGGCCTCCAAGTTGAACCTGGGCATCGGCTTCTACGGCCGGGGCTGGACCAACGTGCCCAACGTCAACAACGGCCTGTACCAGAGCGGCAGCGCCGCCGCGGGCACGTACGAAGCAGGCAACGAGGACTACCGGGTGCTGAAGAACCTGGCCTGGCCTAGCTTCATCGATCCAGTGGCGCGCGCGCACTGGATCTACAACGGCACCACGTTCTGGTCGTTCGACAACCCGGCGATCGTCACCGAGAAGATGAACTACGCCAAGGTGCAGGGACTGGGTGGCGCGTTCTTCTGGGAGCTCAGCGGCGACGATGCGCAGGGCACCCTGGCCAAGACGATGAGTGCGGGACTGGAGTAACCGCCGTCAGCGCAGGGAAGCGGCCGCAGGGCCGCTTCCTTGCCTGTCGTGACGAAGGACGCTTCAGCCGGTCACGAAGCCTGCTTGCACGACCCCGTCCCACGCGCTGCGCGCCACGGCGTCGACGCGGGCCGCGGGCGGCCCGTGCTGCAGCCAGGCCTCCAGCGCATCGAGCGCAGCGGGATCGCCGTCGGCGATCACTTCGACGCGCCCATCCGGCAGGTTGGTCGCGCGCCCGCTCAGGCCCAGGTCCAACGCACGTTCCCGCGTCGACGCGCGGAAGAACACGCCCTGCACCTTGCCGCTGACGAGGAAGCGCACGGCCGGCATCAGGCCTTCGCTTGCGGCCCGCCCGCGGCGGCGATCGCGGCTTCGATCTCCTTGCCCGTCACCGGGCCGAGGAACTGTTTGGCGACCTTGCCGTCCGGCGAGATCAGGTAGGTCAGCGGCAGGCCGCGCGGCGTGGCGAAATCCGCAGGCGGGTTGTACACGTCGAGGACGGCGATGGGATACACCACCGGGCGCTCGGCCAGGAAGGCCTTCAGCTCGTCCGCCTCGATTTCTTCGTAGGCCAGGCCGATCACCTCGATGTGCGCGTTGTCCCTGTCCAGCGCGGACAGGTCCGGCATTTCCTTCAGGCACGGCGCGCACCACGTGGCCCAGAAATTCACCACCACCCACTTGCCGCGATGCGCGGCCAGCGTGTAGTCGGCACCGTCCAGGGTTTTCACCTGCAAGGTCGGCATCTCCGCCGTCCGCTCGGCGGGCTTCTCCGCATCGGGATCGACGTCCTGCACATGCGCCTCGATGGCGGGCTGCGCCGCTTCGGACGGTGCAGAGCCGGCGTTGCACGCCGCAAGCGACAGCACGACGGCAAGCGACAAGGCGGAAACGGACTTCATGCGGGCTCCTGGTGGGTATCGGTGTACAGGTCGCTGACACGCTTCTTCAGCAATTCGCGCAGCGGCACGCGCAGATCGTCCAGCGCGGTGCGTGCGGCGCGGCCGAGCGCATCGTCGTGGAACGGCAGGTGCGCCTCGGCGACGGGCACGCGCAGCTTGCAGGCCTCGTACAGGTCGCCCAGGGTCAGGTCGTCGAGGTCGCGGGACAGCAGCCACTCGCCTTCCTCGTCGCGGCGGAGCAGGTTGATCCCCGCAAGCTGGCCGAGCATCTGCTGGATCAGCGAATCGGTCAGCATGGGTTCCATCGCCAGGATCTGATCGCTGTGCAGGCCCCTGCCCTGCTCGCGCGCCTGCGCGAACCGGCCCAGCATGCGCAGCAGGCCGTACAGCTCGTAGCCCAGCGGCAGGCGCAGCGCCACCGGCTGGTAGCGGAACGCGGCCATGCCGGAGGCGAGCGAGGCCCCCAGCAGCACCGCCACCCAGCAGAGGAAGATCCACAGCAACAGGATCGGTGCGGCGGCCACCGCGCCATAGATCTTCTGGTACGCGCTGAAGCTGCCGAGATAGACGCCCAGGCCCCACTTCGCCAGTTCCAGCAAGACCGTCGCCAGCAGCGCGCCGGCCACGGCATAGCGCCACTTGATGGTCCGGTGCGGCACCACGCGGTAGATCACCACGATGGCGGCGAATTCGATCAGCACCGGCGCCAGGCTCAGCGACAGCGTCTGCAGCCACTTGCCGCCGCTGGTCGCGAACACGGGAAGCGCGTAGAAGCGCGCCGACAGCGCCAGCGAGGCCGCGGCCATCAGCGCGCCCAGCGTCAGCACGGTCCAGTAGACCAGGAAGCGCGACAGCTTCGGCCGTGCGCTGTGCACCCGCCAGATGCGGTTGAAGGTCGCCTCGATGCTGTTGAGCGTGATCAGCAGCGACACGACCAGCGCGATCACGCCCACCGCGGTGAGCTTGCCGGTGTTGTCGAGGAAGCCGTCCAGCTTGGTTTTCAGGCTTGCCGCGGCGCCCGGCAGGAAGTTGGCGAAAATGTAGTCGCGCAACTGGTCGCTCCACTCCTGGAACGTGGAGAACGCCGACAGCACGCCGAACA
Organism: Pseudoxanthomonas sp. G3; assembly: GCF_057654715.1. Lineage (NCBI taxonomy): Bacteria > Pseudomonadati > Pseudomonadota > Gammaproteobacteria > Lysobacterales > Lysobacteraceae > Pseudoxanthomonas > Pseudoxanthomonas sp. G3. The sequence goes on along the minus strand of NZ_CM172805.1, from coordinate 1,121,431 downwards.
CCACCATCGCCAGCGGCACCAGCGCGAACAGCGTGGTGTAGGCCAGCGAACCGGCGGCCTGGAACAGGCGGTCGTCGAGGAAGCGCTTGGCCAGGAAACGGAAGAACGTGCCCATCCGCGCGCGGTCTCGCACGCGTTCGGTCCAGCGGTTCAACGAGTCCAGGGGCTCCATGGGCGGAAGCGTAACCGATAGGCCAAGGGCACGACATCGCCGATACTGGGCACTCCCCGAACGACGAAGACGGCCCATGCCCGAGATCCTGGTGCTCTATTACAGCCGCGGCGGTTCCGTGGCGAAGCTGGCGCGGCAGATCGCGCGGGGCGTGGGCGAAGTGGACGGCATGACGGCCCGCCTGCGCAGCGTGCCGCCGGTGGCCGCAGTGACGCAGCAGGCCGCACCGCCCGTGCCCGAGGACGGCGCGCCCTACGTGGAGCGGCAGGACCTGGTCGAGTGTGCGGGCCTGGTGCTGGGCAGCCCCACCCGTTTCGGCAACATGGCCGCACCGGTCAAGCATTTCATCGACGGGCTCGGTGCCGAATGGGCCAGCGGCACGCTGGTCGGCAAACCGGCGGCGGTGTTCACCTCCACCGCCACCCAGCACGGCGGCCAGGAGTCCACCCTGCTCTCCATGCAGGTGCCCTTGCTGCATCACGGCTGCGTGATCGTCGGCATTCCCTTCACCGAACCGCAGCTCAGCACCACGCGCACCGGCGGCACACCTTACGGCGCCAGCCATGTCGCCGGCGGCGAGAACGATCCGCACCCGAGCGACGAGGAAGCCGCCCTCGCGCGCGCGCTCGGCCGTCGCGTGGCCGACATCGCCCGCCGCCTGGAGGCACGCTGATGGAACGCTCCCGCCTGATCCTGGCCGGCCTGCTGCAACTGCTGGCCATCCTCTATGCCGTGTGGTTCTACGGCGACCGCCAGTACACGCTCGCCCTGCTGCTGTTCTCGCTGCCGCCCCTGCTGCTGATGATCGGCGTGATGACGCGGCGGCGCACTGCGGCGTTCTGGGCCGGCGTGGCGGCGCTGTTCTGGTTCTCGCATGCGGTGATGGTGGCCTGGGCCGATCCGGTGAAGGCCCCCTTCGCCTGGGCCGGCATCGTGCTGTCGATCGGGATCGTCATCGCCACCAGCTGGCCGGCCTTCGCCAAGCGGTTCGGCAAGAAGGCGTGATGCGCTTCGTCGCCGCCCTGCTGCTATGCCTGCTGGCGCCGTGCGCGTGGGCGCAGGACGCGGTCTGCGAACCGGCCGATCCGGTCCGCGTGGCCAACCGCGACGGCAGCACGCTGTCGCTGTCCACCGAATGTCACTCGCCGGAAACGCGCCGCTATGTCGCCGTGCTCGGTTGCGAAGCGGGCCGCGTCTGCGACCGACGGGAGATCGAGCAGGACGCCGCCGAGACGCCGATGGGCCACGCGGCCCTGGCGGACATCGACCAGGACGGATGGCATGAAGTCGAAGTCCGCGGCATGTGCGGTGCCGGCCCCAACTGCGACGGCGATCTCTACCGCATCGATCCAGCGACGCGCACGCTGGTGCACTTTTTCACCGGCGGCTATTACGAACTGCGGGTGATCGACGGCTGGCTGGTGGAGGCCGGGCGTTCGAGCTGCTGCAGTTGGGAATTCCACCTGTGGAAGCTCGACATGCCCCGTGCGCTGCCGCTGGAGTACGGCAGCATGGACCTGATGGTGCAGGTGGATGCCAGCGGCGACGACGCCGGCAACGTGACCCGCGTCGCCTGCACGTTCACCCGGCAAAGCGGCGATAATCCGCAGGTGGTGGCCCCGCCCTCGCGCGCGCTGGAAACGATCTGCGAGCACTACGGCGAGCCCTACGACCTGACACCCCCGGACACAACGCCAGGCGCGCCCTAAGCGCCGGCAGGAGCCACGAGATGGAAGAGCTGCTGATCGTCACCACCGGTGGCACGATCGACAAGATCTACTTCGACGACAAGTCGGACTACCAGATCGGCGACCCGCAGATCGGCATGATCCTGCGCGAGCTGGGGGTGACGTTCCGCTTCACGGTCATCCCGATCCTGCGCAAGGATTCGCTGCACATCACCGACGAGGACCGCGAGCTAATCCGCGCGACCATCGCCGCGCAGCCGACCAAGCACGTGCTGGTCACGCACGGCACCGACAGCATGGTGCAGACCGGCCACGTGCTGGCCTCGATCCCGGACAAGACCATCGTGATGACCGGCGCGCTGAGCCCGGCCCGCTTCCGCGGCTCGGATGCCGAATTCAACATCGGCTGCGCCATCGGCGCCGTGCAGTCGCTACCCACCGGCGTCTACATCGCCATGAACGGCCGCATCTGGGACCCGGCGAAGGTCCGCAAGAACGTGGCGGCGAATCGGTTCGAAGCGGTGTGAGGCGGTAACACACGCACTCCCTGAAACGACAAGGCCCGCTGATGCGGGCCTTGTGCTTTGCGGAAGAAGGAAGTGTTTTCCGACCCTTGCGGCGCAATCGGCAAACGCACGCCGATGCTATTCCGTCTTTCCAAGCGCCACGCCTACGGCGGCGAGATGGCAAACGCGCAGAGGCTCGACGACAGCGGGACCGCCTTTGCGCCCAGGGCCTCGTAGAGCGAGATCGCCCTGTGGTTGTTGGAACGCACGTTGTTGATCAACAGTTCGCGACATCCCTCGTCACGTGCCTTCTGTCGCAGTCGCTCGATCACCGTACTTCCAAAGCCACGCGAGCGCATGTTCGAATCAATCTCGATCTTCTCCAGGACGAAGCGTTCGCCGGACTCGAACCAGCCGTGGGCGCGCCCTACCCGGCGGCCATCAAGCCACGGCTCGATGACGTAGTGCCGCCGCTGCTGGCTTTCTTCGAAGCGCCAGTCTGTTTTCCATTGGAGAGGGGTTGCTTTCAATCAGGGTCTACTTGGCTGCGATGGCCGCACACCCGCGTCACGCCGGGCCGGGCCGCGGCCTGGGCGAAGGGAGTCAGGCCGGAAGGGGCACGCAGGATACCTGTCCCGAGCTGAATCGCCGCGCAGTCGGTGCGGCGCGTGCCGGTTACCACGGCACCGGCAAGATCGAACATCCGGGCTTCGGGCCTAGAGCCTCTGGCAACCTTTCATGCGAAATCGCGCCCAAGCCCCGTCGCATCGCGAAGCGGATTCGGCCCGGGTGGGTCACCAGGCGGGGCCGCGCAGATGTGTTCCCACCGCCGACCGACCTGCCGCGTGATGATCCCGGTCAGCGCGAACTGCACCGGCGGGATCAGTAGCCACCAGTAATCGGCGAAGAAGCGCGAGATGCCTACCAGCCATGCCCCATGGGCGATGTCGGCCGCTTCGAGCTGCGGCGCGATGAATATGCCGTGTGCCTCGATAGGTAATAGGATCGCGAAGCCCAAAAACGAAAACACCCCGTAGACCAAGGCCGCAACGGTTCCCACAAAGAGAAAAGGCGAGGCCAGGAACGCCGGCGCCTGAAAGCCCACAGCGCGGGCCACCAAACGGGCGCGAAAGACACCAGGAAATCTCAGTTCCCCCTGCCCTGGACATCCTCGGGCGCAGCAGGCTCATCATCGCCCTCCTGAACATCCTCCACGACATGCCTAAGAAGATGATGGGTCATGCATGCGCCCCGCAGGCGACAGCATCCACCGCCGCGCCTCCCCGTTACAGACTCAGCGCGCGGTCAATACCGGGTAGGGATTGATCGGGGTGCCCTTCCACCATTGTTTTTCGGGGCCGAGCTGGAAGATGGCGAAGTGCAGGTGCGGTGCATCGGGGCTGGCGTTGCCGGTGGCACCCACGTAACCGATCACTTCGCCGCGCCGGATCTGCTGTTTTTCCGCCAGTCCGTCGGCATAGCGGTCCAGGTGGGCGTAGTAGTAGGCGTAGCGACCGGTGGGCTCGAACTGATAGATCGTCAGGCCACCGCGTTCGCTGGTGAAGAGTTTTTCCACGTGCCCGTCGGCCACGGCGAGGACGGGCGTGCCCTTGGCGGCCATGATGTCGATGGCGTCGTGGGAACGCCCCTCGCTGCGGGCATCGGTGTAGGTATCGGTGAGCTCTGCCGCACTTACGCCCTGCACGGGAAGCAGCAGCGCGGCGGGCGTGGGCACCCCGGTGCCTGCACGCGGCGGCGGAACCGCAACGGACGGCACGCCTGCGTCGCTCGCCACCGCAGGCGTACTCGCCGCGCGCGATGGTGCTCCCGCGCCGCGCGGTTCGATCATCGGCGGTGCCACCGTGCGTGCCGCCTCGGTGCGCGGCGTGGGCGCGATCTCCACGCCGCTCCACACCACCGCACCCAGCGTCACCACCAGCAGCAGGACCAGCACGTACTTCATGCTAGTCCTGCATCACGACAGGGGTGGACGGCGCAACGGCCGCGGCCACGCGTTCGACATCCCAGTTCGTCAGCCGCACGCAGCCATGGGATTGCGCCTTGCCCACGGTGGCCGGCTCGGGCGTGCCGTGCAGTCCGTAATGCGGCTTGGAGAGATCGATCCACCGCGTGCCCACGGGACTGTTCGGGCCGGCAGGCAGTTTGGCCTTGGCATGCGAAGGATCGGCGTCCCAGAACAAGGCCGGGTTGTAGTGGAAGGTGGGATGGATCGCGGTGCCGAGGATCTTCCACTCGCCCAGCGGCAGCGGATCCTTCTCGCTGCCCGAGGACACCGGGAACTGGGAGGCGACGTTGCCCGCGGCATCGATCAAGGCGAGCGTGGAGTCGGACTTGTCGATCAGCACGCGGGCGGCCTTGGGCGGGGCCCCGACATCGGCCACGTTTGGCACCCGGATCTCGGTGCCCGCCTGGGCGAAGTCCACGCCGGGATTCAGTTTTTCGAGCAGCGCCGGGGCCACGTGGAAGCGCTCGCCGAGGGCTTCGCGCAGCGATGCGAAGCCCAGCGACGGTAGCTTCGCCTGCGCCATCATGTCGTTGGGAATGCGGACGTACTGCTGGCCCACATCTTCGACGGTCAAGGTGTAGGCGGTGATGACGGCGGGCGCGCCTGCGTTCAAGGCCGCCCACGTCGCCTGATCGAGTTCGCCGGTGACGGCCAGGCCCTTGGCGGCCTGGTAGCCCCGCAGCGCGCGCCGCTGGTTGGACCCGGACAGGCCATCGATTTCACCAGGCGAAAAGTGCGCCCGGTCGAGCAGCACCTGCGCACGCACCAGACCCGCCACGCCCTCCCGCACGGCCGGATCGTTCGCCTGCGCGGCGAGGGGCGTGGGGTCGTTCGCGAAGGAAGAGGCCGAGGCGAGGGCGAGCAAACCGGTGGCAAGGATTCGCGTGGGCATGAGCGGGGCTCCGGTGATAGTGCCCGCATCTTCGAAAGGCCGATGTCATCGCTGCGTCAAGCGTCCCCGCCGACCGGCGCGGGCAACGGCGCCGCAGGTCGCCGGTGTGCGGGAAGTGCTCACCCCCCTCGCTTCGCCTTGTGGTACGCCACCAACGCATTCGCGTGGCCATGGCCCAGCTTGTGTTCGGTCTTCAACAACGCCACCTGCTCCATGTGCTTGCGGTCGCTGACGGCATCCAGCACCTTGAACCAGTGCTCCACCGGCTTGCCGTACTGCTTCTCTATCGACGGGAAGTAGGACGCCGGGCCTTTCACTTTTTCATTCGTCGTCATGCGGGTCTCTCCTCGTGGCTGGCGGCGGCTGCCCCATTGGCTGCCGGGATACCGCCATGCGTGTTCGACGAAACTGCGTGCCTGAGATCGACATGCCGCCGCCGGCTGCCCTCCGCGCGGCGCCTGGCTGTCCTTGCCATGCCCCATGAAAGGGCGTAGAAGGGTTGCGCGCACACTCTCGGCGCCTATGAGCGCCCACGATGCAACCGAAAGAAGCGTGCGAAGCGGGCATTGTGCTGCGCATCGAATTCGCCGAGCGCAAGAACGCCCTCGGCATGGGTTACGTACAGGCACGCGCGAACTTCAGGAGCGCGCAAGCGCCCTGCACTGTCTACGTCGTCACCCGCGAACTCCACGCCACGCCCGAGGCCGCCGAAGACGAGATCCTCAAGATCGCGCGTCGGCAGGGCTGGGGCATCGTCTAAATTCGCAGCACGCTCCCACCGGCACGCACGGTCGGCGGACTCCCAACACCTGCGGCCCCGATGCGGGTTCGCGCTCGCGCCGACCGCCCTGTGCATCGATACGCGCCGCCTCGTCACGCGCGTTCGGCCCGCCCACCGGCTTGCCGTTCCGCAGAACCGACTCAGCCGCGCCTGGCGCATCCCGCGATCGGCCTCAACGTGAGAAGACGCGCCGAAGAGAGGCAACGTTGGATCTTTGTGTGAGAAGAAACACCGAAAAACATCCGACGTTGGACCTTTTTGTGAGAAGAAAGACCAAAAAACATCCAACGTTGGATCTTTGTGTGAGAAGAAAGGCCAAAAAACATCCAACGTTGGATCTTTGTGTGAGAAGAAAGGCCGAAAAACATCCGACGCTGGATCTTAGTGTGAGAAGAAAGGCCGAAAAACATCCAACGCTGGACCTTAGTGTGAGAAGAAAGGCCGAAAAACATGCAACGCTGGACCTTAGTGAGAGAAGAAACACCCCAAAAGGGTCAACGTTCCACCTGAGTGTGAGAAGAAAGGCCGAAACGCCCTCGGTGTGAGAAGAGCACCGATAACGCGCCAACGAGGATTTCGGTAGGCGCGAGGGCACCCACGGTCGCCGCCCCGCTTTGCGGCGCACGACGACGGCCCCGCCTCGCAGGGCCGTTGTCGCGGTGCGCTTACTTCGCTGCCTGGCCCGCGTGCCGTGCCGCCTGGTCAATCGTGTCGGCGACCACCTTGGGTTGGGTCATGAACACCGCGTGGCTGGCGGAAACCCGGGTGATGCGCGCGTTGATGCGCTCGGCCATGTGGATGAGCATGGCCTGGTCGAACGCCTTGTCCTCGGTGGCGATCACGGCCCAACTGGGCTTGCTGCGCCAGGCGGCGTGCGTCAGCTTCGTGCCGAACGCGGCCATGTTGATGGGCACCTGCGAATCCCGCAGGAAGGCCGCATCGGCATCGGTGGTGTCGTGGGCGAAGCCTGCCTTGAATTTGTCCGGACGGATGAAGCCGAACCCGTCGCTGGAGGTCTCGATCACGAATTCCGGCGTCGGCGCGAAGCCGGTGTACTGCTGGGCCGTGGTTTCGCCCGCGTCCGGCGCCAGTGCCGACACGTAGACCAGACCGACCACCTTGTCGTGCACGCCGGCTTCGGTGATGACCGTGCCGCCCCACGAATGGCCGACCAGGATGGCCGGGCCGTCCTGGCGGTCCAACACGCGGCGGGTGGCCTGCACGTCGTCGGCGAGCGAGGTCAGCGGGTTCTGCACGATGGAAACGCGGTAACCGCGCGCGGTCAGGTCGTCGTAGACCGGGCGCCAGCCGGCGCCATCGGCGAAGGCGCCGTGCACCAGCACCACGTTCTTTACCGCAGCGGTCGTGCCCTGCCCGGCATCGCCGGCCCGGGCCAACGGAGAAAGGACGGCAGCCAAGGTGGCCGCGAACAGGAGGGGAATCAGCTTGGACATGGTGGTTTCCTTGGCGTGAGTAGGGAGGCGGCGCGTCGGCCGGCACGGCTACTGTGCGACGCCCGCCCGGACTATCGGCTACCGAACGTCCCGGAAACTTGATCAATCGTGCCGTTCTTCCCGCCCCCATCGAACCGCCACCGCCAAGACAGCCCGCTCACGGAAAAAAGAACCCCGGCCTAGGCTGGGGTCTTGTTGCTCATCGCGGCGCGAGCCTCATCCGCAGCCGAGCGGCAACCTCAGGGGGTTCTTCTGGCCCTGGCCGCACGGTACTGGCCTTTGTCGCCGGCCCGCATTCCGCCCGGGTCGGCATGGGTGCAGATGACGCCCCCGCATAGGACCGCATCGGAAGCGTAGAAGGCCTGCACGACCGGTATGGCGTCTTCATAGCGCTGGAGTTCCTCTTTCGCGGTGGACAGTTCACGGCGGTAATAGCCCAGCACCATCGAGGCGACCAGCACCACCAGCAGCAGAGTCGTGCCGATAGCGGCAAACCACAGCCACACCGTTGTTCCCACGCCGCGCAACTGCGCGGACGTGGCGGATACGGCATGGGTGTACTCGGCGGCGACGGGGGAAACTGCTTCTCGGGCATCCTGCACAATCCGCGTGCCGGCCCCTTCCACGATAGCCGCCACATCGCGACGGAACTGGCCTGCTTCCTGCCGCAACGACTGCACGTGCTCGTTGATCGTCGCGCTCATGCGCGCCTCACGCTGGACCATTTCGGCACGCAGCGTCATCAGCGCCTTGATGGCCTCGGGTGGTATCGCGGCAGCAGGTATGGCGTTGATGTCTTCCATGACAACTCCTTGTTCTCGATTTCCGTGTGGATGAAATTTTCCGGCGATCACCTAGCGCGCCATCTGCCGGTCCTGCGACTGCGCCTGCTCTACGGCCTGGTGTTGGGCGAGCCATTGGTTTCCCTGTGCTTCCATGTGCCGGCCTTCTGCTGAGCGGGCGAATTCGGTTGCGGCACGGTCGGCGGCTGCACTATCGCCGGACATCACCGCAGCGAGGTAGCGATCTACCGAGGAGTCACTCGCCCCCAACTCATGCCCTTGTCGGCCCTGCCGGTCATCAGCGGGAGCATCGGGCCTCCGAGGGAGGGGTAGTTGCCGTGGCTCCTGCTCCTCCTCACCGCCGCGGTTCACGTCATGAAAGAGACCTCCCTCCGTCGACGTGAGCACGTATTGCCAGCGGGTCTGTTGGGGATTGGCTCGGGCAGCATTGTTAAAAGCGAGGTAATCCTCGGGGTGGATCGTCTGGCAACCGGCCGAATCCGTGTTCCCGCGCGAGCCACTATGAATCTTGAAGCTTCGATTCAGGTCCTGCACACCGTTGATGTCATTGTGGGTGAACCAGCCATCGCCATTGCTGTCGCGCTGCAACCGATGCGCGTCTCGCGGCGCCCTCAACTGTTCGGCTGAAGGCCTGAATGCGTCAGTCGTCCCGGCCAATCGTGGGTTCGGATGGTCGGCATCCGCCATCTCGATGGTCCCCTCGGCCAGTCTACCCATATCCATGATGCCGTCACGGTTAACGTCCTCGCCCTCGCTTCGGCGCCATGCCACATTGGCGTACGGCGTGTTCTCGCGGCGCGGACCAGGTTGCGCGCGTTCGTCATATTGGGCGGTGGGCTCGGTACTCGCGCGATCGGCGATGAACACGTGACGCTCGCCATTGGCCTGCTTTCGGAGCACAACGATATGGTCGTCATAGACCCCAGTCCCACGCGAGTCACGATCACCCATCGAGGCCAACGTGGATGTTTCCTTGCGCAACCCAAGCAGCACGCTCTCCCCGTTCTGCAGTGCATCCGATGCCGCCTGGCTTCCTCGCGTCGCCACGATGCTGGCATAGACGTCGAACTTTTGCGCCGTGGTCAGGCCAATCAGCTCATTGGGCTCGTTGATCTCTCGGCCGTTGTAGTCCGGGACTCTGGGGGGCTGCCCAGCCTGCCTCAGACGTTCGAGCGCGGGCACGAACGCTGGCGATCGCAATCCACCAGACTGATGAATCTCATCGATCTGTGCCCGTGCACCGACGGACACGTACCGATCCAACGCCTCCTGCACGATTCTGCGCTCACCCTGCCTTTCGGTCTCAAGTAGGTGCAATGCCTGGTCGGGTTGGCCTTGCCGCATCCGTGCGATCACTCGATCCGCGACGGCACGAATGTCGATATCCGATGCATTCGTGGGATGGGGGTTGGTCATGGCGTTGCCCCCCTCGTTTGCTCAATATCGTCCTCGTCGACGAACGGATCCTCGTTTCGGCCTTGAGACGGGTCACCAGCAAGACACCTCACATCCGGCCGCAGTGGATCGCAGTTGGGCAGGGGCCATAGCGCTCTGGGGACGCGCTGCCGGAGCTCGAAGTTCTTCCCGTTCCAGACCACAAAGCCAAGATGCAAGTCACTTCCCAATCGCCGGGCCTCAGGTACCCAGTCGGGCATCGGGACCGGATCGTAGTCATGGTCGTCTGTCCGGCCAGGAGGAGAGGCGTCCTTGAGGGATATGGTCCACCGCATGACCGGCGCACGCGCCAGTCTCGTGGTCTCCAGATAGGGCACGAAGGGCGCGGTCAATGCCTGCTCAGCCTGCGTCATCGCAGGCGCTGGGAGATACTCCCCGGTAACGTCACGCAGGCTCCCTTTGCGCGACCACCTGTAAAGCCGCGGCTCGGCATGCGCCGCCTTGCAGGCTTCCGTTTCGACCAGATATTCGCCTTCCCGTGCTATCAAGGGATCGTGATCGATGCACTTGAAAGGACCGATCACCAGATAGACGGTGTCGGATGGCTGCGTTCCCTCGAACGAGCGTATCTGGATGCCTTCCAGAATATCGATATTGGCCATGAAGTCTGGCCGTTTCCCGCGCCCTGGCAGCGCCAAGTAGGGCTGCGATCGGCGCGTCTGATCCGCGCGGACGTCAGTTGGGAGAAAGATGTGCTCGGTCGGGATCGCGACGAGTACTTCGGCAAGATGCCGGGGCAGCAAACCCAAGCATGCTCTGTTGAGCCCGCCATATCGCGTTCTACCGCTATCGTCGTTGGGGTCTTCCGGACACCACTGCGCACCCATCCCTTTCTCCACTTCATAGGGAGTCCAGGGATCGGGAGTACTGGGTGGCGCACTCGGAAGTGTCGAGCCAAGCGAGACGGGTCCTGGAGAAATCGCCCCCGGCCGGTCGGATGCGTTGCGGTGAACGGCGCCGCATGCGCTCATGGCGGCCACTGTTGCGAGAATGGCGAGAAGCTTCCTTTGCATCTACAACCTCCTGTTGATCATGCTGGCGCGCCGTCGCTGGTACTTCAATTCCGCCAGAGCAAGTCCGCGCTCACGTCCATATCTACATCAGTCGCTCATCGAATGCATGTGCCTCATCCCGATTGACTCCACAGACCGATGCGACTCGGCAGCATCTGCAGAGAATGTGATTGACGCAGCCTCCGCCTCCAATGGGGAAAGTGACAAAAAAGAACCCCGGCCTAGACCGGGGTTCTTCCTGCACCTCCCTGTGCCCCCAGCGGGGAACCTTAGAAGGTGATGCTCCAGCTGTTGATGTAGCCGGTGTCGACGCTGGCGCGGTCGCGGGCGCGCAGGCGCCAGCTGCCGTTGAACGCTTCGCTCGACAGGTTGACCGTGTAGGTCTGGTTGATGTTGTCCGCGCTGCCGCCGGTGCGGTTGTGCAGCACGTACACCGAGCCGTCCGGCGCGATCAGATCGACGATCAGGTCGCCGATGTAGGTGTGCACGATGTTGACCGCCACCTGCGCATTGCTCGGCGCATTGCCCGTACGGCCCGACACGGCGATGGTGCTGCTGATGCCCGTGGTGTTGTTGTCCGGGATCGCGTAGTCCGTGCCGTTGCTGTAGGTGGTCGTGCCGCCGCCCGGCGGCGTGCCGCCCTGCGCCGCCACCACCGCACCGTCGGCGTTGGCAATACCCGCGCCGCAGCCGCCTGAGCAGGTGCCCGGCAACGGGCGTGCGGTGCTCTTCAGGAGACTTTCCACCTGCGCCGGGGTGAGCGGCGACGGCGCGGCGGCCTGCATCAGCGCGACCACGCCGGCCACGTGCGGCGCCGCCATCGACGTGCCGTTGTACGACGCGTAGCTGGCGCTGCCGGGCGTGGTGGTACCCGTGTTGAGCGTGGACAGGATGCTCTGGCCCGGCGCGGAGATGTCGATGCCCGTGCCGTAGTTGGAGAAGCTGGCACGCGAGCCCGATGAGGTCGTCGCCGCAACGGCCACGACGTTCGGGCAGTTCGCCGGCACCGCGCTCGACACATTGGTATTGCTGTTGCCGGCCGCGACGACGACCGTGGTGCCGCGACCGACCGCGCCATTGATCGCGTTCTGGTAGGTGGCCGAGCACGTACCGCCGCCACCGAGCGACATGTTGATCACTTCGGCCGGGTTGGCATTGGCGGGCACGCCGCTGACGGTGCCGCCGGAGGCCCAGGTGATCGCATCGGCGATGTCGGAGGTCAGACCACCGCAACGGCCCAGCACGCGCACCGGCACCACCTTCGCGCCGAACGCGGTACCGGCCACGCCGGTGGCGTTGTTGGTGACCGCCGCGACCGTACCGGCCACGTGGGTGCCGTGCCAGCTGGAATTGGTCACCGGCGAACCGCTGTAGCACTCGCCTGCCACCGGGTTCCAGTCGCCTTCGTCGTTCGGGTTGGAGTCGCGACCGTTGCCGTCGCGCGACACGAAGGTGTCGCTGATGAAGTCGTAGCCCGGCAGGATGTTCGCGTTGAGGTCGGCGTGGTTGGTGATGCCCGTGTCGATCACCGCCACCACCACGCCCGCGCCGGTGGACTTGTCCCACGCCGGCTGCACGTTGATGCCAGACGCGGTGGTGCCGAAGCCCCACTGCTCGGAGAAGCGGGTGTCGTTCGGGGTCAGCACGGGATACATGCGCTGGTCGACTTCCACGTATTCCACGTTCGGATCGGCGGCCAGCTGGCGCATCAGCGATTCGGCTTCGACGCGGTCGAGCTTGCGGTCGGCGCGCACGACCTCCGCGCCACCGGCGGCCAGCCGGCGCAGCTTCTGCAGGCCCAGTGCGCGGCCGCCGCGCTTGGCGACGCCGGTGCTGGCCGCGTTGGTCAGCGAGCGCTGCAACTGCGTCGCGTTGGTGCTTTCGGTGCTGCCGTCGCGGTACTTCACGATGAAGCGGTCGTAGCCACCCGGTTCTTCCACCTGCAGGCCACTCATGTCCACGCGCCCGGCCATGGCGGGCAATGCGTACAACGACGCCAGCACGGCCGAAGACAGGCACAGCAGGCGGACACGCGAACCACGCTTTGCAAATCCAGACATCAGACTCTCCCTCAAAGTTGTCGAAAGCCGAAAAACGGCAAGAGCCCGGTCGGGGGCGCAGGGGCTGGCGCGGGAGGGGGTGACACGGGCTATTGCGTTCGACCGGGTGTCGCACGGTGCAATGCACGGCACATGTCGACGCTAGCGGTTCGCGACAACGTGAATCAGCGATGAAGGACACACTTCATGGCATCACGTTACAAACGTAATCATCGGGCTACACGCATGAAGTGGAAGTCACCGGTGGACATCGGCGCGTAGATTCATTTACGTGGCGCATGCGTGATGAGCGCGAATTTTTTATTCGTGAGGATCTCTTTTCACTACGCAAAAAAAGAGCCCGCGATGGCGCGGGCTCCTCGTACATACGTGTAGCGATCAGTCGCGCAGCTTCACCGACCAGCACTGGCGATAAGCAGGCGGTCGTCTTGGACTATAGGGTGCGCGCATTTGTGACTCGCCATCGACGATTCCACCGTGTATTGATGCCAGACAAGTTCGGTAGACTCCAGAAAGGGAGAGGCAACATGAAAGGACGCATGCTGGAATGCTTGCTGTTGGCCCTGATGGTGGTAGGCCCGGGATGCCGTGCATCGAGCAGGGCGCCCGACAGCATCCCGATCACGGCACGAGAGAATCACTCAACCACACCCCGTTTGCCGGACGTATTGACGGGCGTTTGGTACTCCGATGACGCGGAGGGCGTCTCGAGCTGTCGAAGATATCGGGCGCTCTTGAACGCCGCAGAAGGGCATGACGAGGCGCTAGTCGTTCTTGTCGGCAGCCTGGTAGTGAGTCCCGACCTGATTCACGTGTTCGCCGAGTACGGCGAAGGGGATTTCCTGGTCGTCGAGCGCTCCGAGCCGGATGGCGGGGACGCTTGGCGTGTTACCACGCGAGTCGGTATCGATGCCATGCCCAATGGGCAATCCGTGGCAGATCGCGAGATGTCCCGACTTTCATTGCATGACGGGAAGCTCGAATGGGAGTCGCCCGCTCGATTCGGTGGCGCCCCAGCGACCTATTTCAGGTGCGACGCGGTCAGGCAGGACCTCTACCCTCCCGAGATCGACGAGAAGGCGACGGAGGTCATGTCATGACGAATGCGAGGACGCCTTCAACCTACCGCGTCACGCAGTTGGGCGCGCCACGTGAACCGGACGGCCTGCAGTCAAACGAGACAGTTTCCGACTTCGACAGCCTGGTAACGCACCACCCGAATGCAAATCGGCATGCGCACATGCTAGACGGCCGGATCGTCAATGGCGAGCCGGGCCGTACCCACGCGATCATCGGTGGCGAGATCGAAGAAGTCGACATAGCCCGGCCAGGCAGAACACATAACCTGGGGCCGAACCAGGTGCTGCTGAAGAAGGATTTCATCCTGGAAGATCCGGATCAGCCGCCCATGTCCGCTGCCGCGCGTGCCGTCGATGTCCCGTCCCCCGTCGCAGGCTATATCGGTCGCGTGAACGAGCGCCAGGGCCTCGTAGACATCTACGACCGGCAGGATGGCGAAGTCATCGCACGCATCAGACATATGCACCCGATCGCCGTCTCAGAGGGGCAGACGGTTGCCTATGGCGAATCCCTGGGAACCCAGGGAACGCAGCAGACCGGGGCGACTCACGTGCATATGGAAGTCGATACGCGCTATTACCAGGAATACGAGAACTATGTCGGCGATCTGGTCAGCGGACGACTACCTGTCCAGGCCGAGTATCGCGAGAACATAGGCCCAAGACACGTTGTCGATGACGGCACGTTGCGCCTCGGCGAATCGGATCCCCGCGTACTTGATCTGCAACGCGTCATGGACATCGAGGGATACTCTGGCCCGGAAGGCGACACCTTGGTCCAAGACGGCGTGTACCGTGCATCCATGCAAGGAGCCGTATTGGACTTCCAGCGCACCCACGGCATTCCCCAGACGGGCGACATCGATCTTCCGACATCACGCTTTGCACCTCCTGACACGCAACGTATGCCACCGCCATTCGACCCGGCGCTTCGTGGCCGGCACGCGCTGCCTGACGATATCCATCCTCCTGGCCCCCGTGCACCTGGGCACCCCAGCCATCCTGACCATCGCCCGGAGCTGCCGAACCCGCTTCCCCCGCCCGTTAACGGACGAAGGACAAGCTCGAGCGGGACCGGGAGTGCAGATCTCGACCGTTTGGCTGACGCATTGCGCTCTGGCGATGAGCGCGCTATCTCGACCGCTTGCGAAGACATTGCTGCGTCCTTGATCGCCCAAGAGGCGAGCGCGCGAGATCGGATGCTAGACAGGGCACAGTCGATAGGGCACGGGCCTGCGCTTGAACAGCAAGGACCGGTAAGGACGATTTAGGCTTCCACCAACAAGGACGTGGACATGACGCACAGTGAAACAGAAGAAGTCCTAGCCGCGCTGCAAAACAGCATCAGGCTTCAGGCGGCTCTGACGACGAAGCTCGAACAGCGTGATCGGCAGATGGCGGATCGATTCCACCAACAGATGAAAACACTGCAAGAACAGGCCCAATTGGCCCTCGCGCCCGCCGCGCTCAAGTACGAGCGCACCGTCGAGGGTGCATGCGCGAGACTCCAGACAGCACAACGGACGGTCTCCGTCGTCTTCGCACTGGCGAGTAGCGCTTTGCTGTTGCTCCTGATCGTCGGGTGGTTGCTGCTTGGCTACTACCGGCGCGAGCTCGATGCAGCGCAATCAGAGCTGCAGCGCCATGAACAAGCTATTCCCATCCTTCGGGCCTACGCCGCATCCGACGCTGTGCTATGCGATGGTCATCTCTGCGTGAACACAGATGCGGCGGCGCCCGCCCGCGGCGAGAAGCGCCAGTATCGTCCTGCGAAACCACGGCGGTGATACATCGCCACATCGTCAATGACCCGGCAAACGCAATACGGGCCGATCCTCACCGGCCCGTATTGGTCGAAGCGAAACCTTAGTCGCGCAGCTTGACCAACCAACCATGGCGGTCCGGCAGGCGGCCATACTGGATGTCGGTGAGTTCCTTGCGGATGCCCATCGTCACCTCGCCCGCGGGCGCGTTGAGATCGCCCACGGCGAAGTCCTTGCCCTTGAGCTGGCCGATAGGCGTGATCACCGCGGCGGTGCCGCAAGCGAAGACTTCGACGATGTCGCCCGAGGTGACGCCCTGCTTCCATTCGTCGATGGACACCTTGCGCTCTTCGACGGTGTGGCCACGGTCGCGCGCGATCTGCAGGATGCTGTCGCGGGTGATGCCTTCCAGGATGCTGCCCGAGAGTTCAGGGGTGACGATGCGGCCGTCCTTGTAGACCAGGAACACGTTCATGCCGCCCAGTTCTTCCAGGTACTTGCCTTCCACCGGATCGAGGAACAGCACCTGCGAGCAGCCCTGCGCCTGCGCTTCCTGTTGCGGCAACAGCGAAGCGGCGTAGTTGCCGCCGCACTTGGCGGCGCCGGTGCCGCCCTTCGCGGCGCGGGCATAGTCCTCCGACAACCAGATCGACACCGGCGCGACGCCCTTGGCGAAGTACGCGCCGGCCGGGCTGGCGATGACGTAGTAGCCGGCCTGATGCGCGGCGCGTACGCCGAGGAAGGCCTCGGTGGCGATCATGAAGGGACGGAAGTACAGGCTGGTCTCCGGCGCCGACGGCACCCAGTCGCCATCGATGGCGACCAGCTGGCGCAACGATTCGACGAATTCGTTCACCGGCAGCTGCGGCAGCGCGAGGCGCGCGGCCGAACGCTGCAGGCGCTTGCCGTTGGCATCGGGGCGGAAGGTCCAGATGGAGCCGTCGGCGTGACGATAGGCCTTGATGCCTTCGAAGATCTCCTGGCCGTAGTGCAGTACCGAGGCCGCCGGGTCGAGCGACAGCGGACCGTAGGCGCGCACTTCGGCGCTGTGCCAACCCTGCGCCCTGTCCCAGGTGATGGCGACCATGTGATCGGTGAAGTGCAGGCCGAACCCGGGATTGGCGAGGATGGCGTCGCGCTCGGCCGCCGTGCGGGCCTTGTCGGAGCGGTTCACGCGGTAGGTCAACGGGGCGGCATTCATCACGTTCATCTCTTCCTTCCTGACGGGTTCTGCAAGGGGCGAGCCGGGGGCTCAGAGCATGCCGGTTTCCAGCTTGGCGGCTTCGGACATCATGTGGCGGCCCCACGGCGGGTCGAACACCAGTTCGACGTCCGCCTCGGCGACGGTGGGGATCATCTCCAGCTTGCTGCGCACGTCATCGACGAGGATCTCGCCCATGCCGCAGCCGGGCGCGGTCAGCGTCATCTTCACCTCGACGCCGCGCTGGCCGTCGTCGCGGGTGCTGAGGGTGGCTTCGTAGACCAGGCCGAGGTCGACGATGTTGAAGGGGATTTCCGGATCGAAACAGGTGCGCAGCTGGTTCCACACCAGGGCTTCGACTTCCTCATCGCTGGCGTTGTCGGGCAGCGACAGCGGTTCGGTGGGCTCCTTGCCGATGGCGTCGCCGTCCTTGCCGGCGATGCGGAACAGGTTGCCTTCCACGAAGACCGTGTAGCTGCCGCCCAGCGCCTGGGTGATGTAGCCGTAGCTGCCGGCCGGCAGGGTGACGAGCTCGCCCTGGGGGACGAGGACGGCCGCACAGTCGCGGGAGAATTGGACGGGTTCGCTGCTGCGGGAATACATGCCGGATCAGATGGGGACGCGCGTGGGGCGCTGCAAGGCGACCTATTGTAGCCCCCGCCCCCGGGGACGGGGCCGGGCCGAGGCCGTATCCTTGGCGGCCCCTGCCGGAGTCCCCATGTCCCCCGTCGCGCGTCGCCCCTTCCCCTGGCTGGTCCCCGTGATGTTGCTGCTCGGCGGCGCCAGCCTGGTGCTGATCTGGGTGACCGTCGCCCTCTACCTGCAACGGCAGGCGGGCTGGATGGCCCTGCTGGCGGCGCTGGACGTGATCGTGGTGCTGCGGTTGGGCGGCATGCGCGCTGGCAAGAGCCGCGCCGTGCTGGCGCTGCTCGCCACGACAGTGATCTGCGCCGTCTCGGCGTGGGGGATCGTGGCGACCCAGCTGGGCTTCGCGCTGGGCCTCGCACCCTGGGATTCGGCGTTGAAGCTGGGCGTGCACCACGGCTGGACGCTGCTGACGCTGGCCACCACGCCGCTGGAGTGGCTGGCCCTGGCCGTCGCGCCGTGGCTGGCGGCGTGGTGGTCGCGCTGACGAGCGGCGGGCTCAGTGCCCGCCGTCGAGCGCCTTCAGTTCGCTGACCAGCGCGTTCGCCATCTCGCTGCCGTCGCCGTACAGCATGCGGGTGTTGTCGGCGTAGAACAGGGCGTTCTCGATGCCGGCGAAGCCGGTGCCCTTGCCGCGCTTGATGACGATGGTGTTCTTGGAATTCACCACATCGAGGATCGGCATGCCGTAAATCGGGCTGGCCGGATCGGTCTTCGCCACCGGGTTCACCACGTCGTTGGCGCCGATCACCAGCGACACGTCGGTGTTGGCGAACTCGGGGTTGATGTCGTCCATGTCGGCGATCAGGTCGTAGGGCACGCCGGCTTCGGCGAGCAGCACGTTCATGTGGCCCGGCATGCGGCCGGCGACCGGGTGGATGGCGAACTTCACCTTCACCCCGCGCTCAATCAGCTTCTGCGTCAGCTCCCAGATCTTGTGCTGCGCCTGCGCCACGGCAAGACCATAGCCGGGCACGATCACCACCCGTTCGGCGTAGGCCATCATCGCGGCCACGTCGGCGGCCTCGATGGGCTTCATCGAACCGCCGATCTCCTGCATGGCCGCGCTGCCGCCGCCGAAGTTCGAGAACAGCACGTTGGTGATCTTGCGGTTCATCGCCTTGGCCATCAGCCGCGTCAGCAGCATGCCGGCCGCGCCGACCATGGTGCCGGCGATGATCAGCGCCTCGTTACCCAGCACGTAGCCTTCGAACGCGACCGCCAGGCCGGTGAAGGCGTTGTAGAGCGAGATCACCACCGGCATGTCGGCGCCGCCGATGGGCAGCGTCATCAGCACGCCCAGCGCGAGCGAGAGGACGAAGAACGCGACGACCCACGGCATTGCCAGCGTGGTCAGCGCCATCACGCCGCTGGCGATGGCGGCAAGCGCCACCAGTGCGTTGAACCACTGCTGGCCCGGGAAGGTGTAGCGCTTGTCCATGCGCCCGTCGAGCTTGGCCCAGGCGATCACCGAACCAGTCAGCGACACCGCACCGATCAGCGCGCCGATAACGGCCAGCGACAGGGTGAAGGTCGACGGTGCCGGTTCGCCAGCGGAATAGCGCACCAGTTCCACCGCACCGATCGCCGCAGCCGAACCGCCGCCCATGCCGTTGAACAGCGCGACCATCTGCGGCATGTCGGTGATGGCGACCTTCTTGCCCCAGATCCAGTTCAAGCCCACGCCGATCACGATGGCCGCGATCATCAGGCCGATGTTGTGCAGACCCGGCAGGAAGAACGTGGCGATCGTGGCGATCAGCATGCCCACGCCCGCCCACTGGATGCCGCTGCGTGCCGTCTTGGGGCTAGCCATGCGCTGCAGGCCCAGCAGGAACAGCGTGGCGGCCACGAAGTAACTCAGTTTCACCAGCGTCAACGCACTCATCATGCGCGGTTCCCCTCCGACGACGACGCGACCTGCTTGTCCACCCGATGGTGCTCACGCATCTCGATGGCGGTCTTCAGCAAGCCCACCATGCCCAGCCCGAACGCGACCAAGCCCAGCGACAACTGGTTCACCACCGTCGTGTCGGCCAGGTACGCACCGACCAGTCCGGCCACCATGGAGGTGAGCGTGTAGAAGGACAGCAAGACGAGCATCCAGCGTCCCTTGCGCGGGTCCTGCCAGACGCGTCGTGACAGGTCATTCTGGGTTCGGGTCGGGTCCTGCAGCGAGGACAGGCCGATGCCGATGCCGGCGTAGAGCAGCACGTAGTTGAAGTCGTCGTAAACCGTCGTCCCGCTGTCGGTGCCGACCATCGCGAGCGACCAACCCGCTCTGGCCGCGTACCCCAGCGCCACCAGCAGCGCCGGGTACTGCAGGTAACTCAACCACTGGAAGAGGTCACGCGCGGTGGCGCGCGCAGGTACGGGGGTGATCGGCATGCTGCTCACTTGCCACCCGCAGGCTTGCTGCTCTTGAACATCTCCAGCATGCGCTCGGTGACCACGTAGCCGCCGGCGGCGTTACCCGCCCCCAGCAGCACGGCGATGAAGCCGATGGCTTTCTCCAGCGGAGTGTCGGCGTGGCCTAGCACGACCATCGCGCCGATCAGGACGATGCCATGAATGAAGTTGGAGCCGGACATCAGCGGCGTGTGCAGGATCACCGGCACCCGCGAAATGATCACGTGCCCGGCGATGGCCGCCAGCATGAAGATGTACAGCGCCACGAACCCGTCGCTCATCCGCTCCCCCATCCTGTCCACGTTGTCGGCGCCACCGCGCTCGGCGGGGCGTGTCCCGCATCATAACCATACCTGAACCCGCCGAGACCCCGTCGTTGCCGTGTCAACCGCGACCCGCGTGGCGCGTTCCACCTTGCACCCCTCGCGGAGAACCGACCATGCCGTGCCCGCCCGATCTGTCCCCGCTGATGGCCTGCCGCGTCTTGCGGCCGGGCCGTTGCAGCTGATTCACGGCACCGGTCGCTAAGCTATGTTGGTGAGTGCCACGCCGAACCCGTTGCCGGACACGCCTGTATCGCCTGCGCCCGCGGCGACGCTGGAGCTGTTCCTGGCCGAGATCGGGCCGCGCGCGTTCCGCTTCGCCGAGGCGGGCCTGCGCCATCGCGACGACGCCCTGGACGTGGTCCAGGACGCGATGATGAAAATGCTCGTCTACAAGGACCGGCCGGCGGACGAGTGGACGCCGCTGTTCTGGAGCATCCTGCGCCGGCGGATCGTGGACCTGCAGCGCCGTGCCGGCTTCCGCTTGCGCTGGCTGCTGCCCACCGGCGACCGCGGCGAGGAAAGCCCGGTGGACTGGGCGCCCGATCGGGGCGCCGGCCCCTCGCAGGCGCACGACCAGCGCGAGGCCTATGCGCGTCTGGTGCAGGCGCTGCGCGCCTTGCCGGCGCGCCAGCGCGAAGCGTTCACGCTGCGCGTACTGGAAGAACTGGACGTGGCGGACACCGCGCGCGTCATGGGCTGCTCGGAGGGATCGGTGAAGACCCATCTGTCCCGCGCGCGCGAGGCCCTGCAAAAGCAACTGGAGGAATTCCGATGAACCCCGTCCATTCCCGCGACGATGCCGGCTTCGACGCGCAGGCCCGCGGCCTGCATCGTGCATCGCTGGCGCAGATGTCCCCGCAGACCCTGATGCGGCTGCGCAGCGCGCGCCACGAGGTCCAACGCGCCGAGCCCGAAGGCGCGCGCCCCTGGCGCTGGCTGACGGCTACCGCCTTCAGCGCGGTGCTCGCCGTGGGCATCGGGCTGCAGTTCCTGCCGCGCACATCGACCGCACCGGCGCCCGGCACGGCGACGCCGGTGGCCGTGACCGACGGTGAGGCGTCGCTGGACGAAGCCACGGCCGGCACGCTGGAAGAAGACCCCGACCTGTACCTGTGGCTCGCGTCTGCGGATGCGCAGCCTCTTGCGATGGAGTGACCCATGACATCCCGTACCGCCCGCCTGCTCGCCCTCTGCCTGCTGGTCCTCGCATCCGCGCAGGCGTTCGCGCAATCCGCCCCGCCCGCGCCCCTGCCCACCTGGGAGCAGCTGACCCCGCAGCAGCGCGAAGCGCTGATCGCGCCACTGCGC
Organism: Pseudoxanthomonas sp. G3; assembly: GCF_057654715.1. Taxonomy (NCBI): domain Bacteria; kingdom Pseudomonadati; phylum Pseudomonadota; class Gammaproteobacteria; order Lysobacterales; family Lysobacteraceae; genus Pseudoxanthomonas; species Pseudoxanthomonas sp. G3. Next base: position 1,099,850 of record NZ_CM172805.1, on the reverse strand, counting down.
GACCGCTGGAACCGCGAGCCGGAAGACCGCCCGCGCATGCTGGAGCGCGCCCAGCGCTGGCAGGCGATGACGCCCGAACAGCGCGCGCAGGCGCGCCACGGCATGAAGCGCTTCGAAGGCATGAATCCCGAGCAGCGCCGTCAGGCCCGCGCGCTCTATGGCCGGATGAAGGAGCTCACGCCCGAACAGCGCGCCGCGTTGCGCGACGAGTGGAAGAAGATGACGCCCGAGCAGCGCGATGCCTGGATGAAAGAGAACGCGCCGCGGCGCAGGCCGCAGCGCGAGGAGCGCTGATCCTGTTTTCTTGCGGCCTCAGGCCGCCTGCGCGGGCACGTCGGACCGTTCCGGCCAGACCGTCTTGGCCAGCAATTCATCGTTCCAATCGAACTGCAGCGCGCCGTCCTTGATGAACAAGGACACAAAGTTGAACACGTTGCGCGCGTACATCTCGCTGGCGTGCACCGCGCCCAGGCTGGCGAGGTTCAACGGCCCGGCGATCGTGACGCCCTGCTGTTCGTAGGTATCCCCTGGCCGGGTGAGCTCGCAGTTGCCGCCGGTCTCCGCGGCCAGGTCGACGATGACACTGCCCGGCTTCATGCCCGCGACCATCGCCGCGCTGATGATCTTCGGCGCAGGACGCCCCGGCACCGCCGCCGTGCAGACGACGACGTCGATGCCCCTGAGATGATCGGCCAGGCGCTGCTGCTGCAACGCGCGTTCTTCCTCGGTGAGCTGGCGCGCATAACCGCCCTCGCCCGCAGCGCTCACGCCGAGGTCGAGGAACTTGCCGCCGAGCGATTCGATCTGCTCGCGCGTCTCCGGGCGCACGTCAAACCCTTCCACCTGTGCACCGAGGCGTTTGGCGGTGGCGATGGCCTGCAGGCCGGCCACGCCGGCGCCGACGATCAACACCTTCGACGGACGGATCGTGCCGGCCGCCGTGGTCAGCATCGGGAAGAAGCGCGGCGCCAGTTGCGCGGCGATCAGCACGGCCTTGTAGCCGGCCATGCCGGCCTGCGAACTGAGCACGTCCATCGCCTGCGCGCGCGTGGTGCGCGGCAGCCGTTCGAGCGGGAAATTCTGAAGGCCGCGCGCCTGCAACGCCTCGGCGCGCGCGGCATCGGCGGTGGGCTGGAGCACGCCGACCAGGCTGGCGCCCGGTTTGAGGGTGGCGATCGCGTCGGCGGGCGGCGCCTGCACGCAGAGCAGCACGTCGGCTTGCGCCCGGCCCTCGCCACCGTCCAGCGTCGCGCCGGCGTCGGCGTAAGCCTGGTCGATGAAACCGGCACTCGCGCCTGCGTCGCGCTCCACGACGACCTGCGCACCGGCGGCGATCAGTTTCTTCACCGTTTCCGGCGTGGCGGCCACGCGGCGCTCACCGGCCGCGGACTCCTTCAGTACCCGCACTTCGACCGCCATGCGCCCCTCGTCGTTAGGCCATCCGTACGACGATGCTAGCAGAGCGCGGCAGAGCCGCGCAGGCTCAGGTCAGCGGGGTCGGCGTGACCGGTTCGAGGCGTTCGATCACGCCCTGCATGGCGCTGTCGAACGCATCCTCGCTCTGGTGCGTGCGCAGGCGGCCCAGGCGGACCATCGCGGCCAGTTCTTCCGGTGAAGCAACGCAGAAGCGCACACCGCGGCGGTTGACGAACAACAGGCGCGAGGAGATCGGGCTGACCCACGACAGCTTGCCCGGCTGCACCTTGTTGTCCTTGTCGATGAAGTCCAGCCAGGTGCCGATCGCCAACCCGCGGAAATGGTCGGCATCGCTGTGGTCGAAATCGAGCGTGTCGGCACCGGCGACCAGCTGGATCGGCGTGGCTTCCTCGTCGACGGCCGGCTTGGGCAGCACCACCTGCGGCAGTTCGGGCAGCGCCTTCTCCAGATCGGGGCGCGCCGCGGCCACCGCCTGCAGCGTGTCGTGCAGCGCGTCGACCGCACCGGCGGCGGCATCCAGGTTCATGCCGACGCTGGAGAACACCTTCAGCAGCGCCGGACGCCAGGCCTGCAGCCACGGCTTGCCAATGACGTGGCGTTGCGCCTCGGTGAGTTCCTCGAGCAGGCCGTCGGCCAGCGCCAGCGATTCGCGCAGACCGTCGCCGTCCTCGCCCTCGCGCAGCACGGTCATGGTGACGTGGTGGGCCCAGGGCTGGCGCAGGAAATCCTCGATCGCCTGGGGCACGGTGCGATCGGCCAGGCGCTCGTCCAGTTCGGCGTTCATCCGTGCGCGCGCGGCTTCCAGGCGCTCCTGCCCGCGCTGGATCTCGGCGGCACGGCGCTCGGCGATCTCGATGCGGCGGCGATGCTGTTCCAGGAAGGAGCGGAACTCCTCTTCCAGGGTCAGGAAGATCGCGAGATTCTCGTTGAACTCGGCGGTCAGACGGTCGACCACTTCCTCGACCTTGGTCAGTAAGGTGCGCTCGGCGGCGCTCTCGCCGTTGTTGCCTTCGCAAGCCTCGGCCAGCACGTTCAGCAGGCGACGCGCGGGGTGCGTCTTCTGCACGAACATGCGGCGGTCCAGCAGGGCCACCTTCACGAACGGGACGACCAGACGCCCGATCAGTTCGCGCGGACGGCCGTCCAGGTCGCGTTCGTCCAGCATCACGTCGAACAGCATGCCGACCAGGTCGATGGCGTCCTCGTCGACCGGCGCCAGGCGCGCGGTGGACGGGTCCACGCCCAGTTGCATGGCGCTGCTGAGCACTTCGTTCTTCAACCGCTGCGACAGCGACTCGCCGGTGTCGCCGATGGCGGCACGCAGCGTGGCGCTGGGCGTGGCCTGCAGCAGGGACAGCACGGACAGCATCTCGCGCTGGGAAAGATCGCGCTGCGGATGCGACGGGCGCGGCTCCTCCTGCGCGGCATCGCGGCCCCGCCGGGATTCCTGCAACAGATGATGCAGGGCTTCGAGCAGGACGCCCTGCGTGCCGGGGGTGGACGAATAACCGGGCGGCACGTCGCCGAAGCCGGCAGCGGGCGGCGGCGCGGCGTGCGACGCCTGCAGGCCGCGGTTCATGCCGGCCATGCGGTTGAGGAAACGGGCGGCCCAGGCCGGCGCGCCGGGGTCGTCGCCCGACATCAGGTCTTCGATGTCCTGCGCGGCTTCGGACTTGGGCGCACGGCGCGGCTCGGACACGTCCGGCGCCACGCCGAGCTGGGCCAGACGCTGGTCCAGCGCAGCGTAGATGCGGGCGATCGCGGGGACGAGGTCCCGCTCGCACAGCTTGATGATGACCAGCCGCACTTCGGGGGTGAGATCGCACCCGACGAAGCCCTGGTGCACAGCGACGCCGATGTGCTCGGGGCCGATGGGGTTGTACTCGGACTCCAGCGCCGGCTGACCGGCCAGCCAGCCCAGGCGGCGGTCCAGGCGGGTCAGCACCGGCTTGCAGTCGCGCAGGATCACGCTGGCCAGGTTGCGCACGGCCAGGCGGGATTCCAGCTCCTGGTCGGTCATCAGCGTGAGCGAATGCTCGCTGGATTGCGCGAACGCGTCCTCCATCGAGAGCGGGCGGCCATCTTGCAGCGCCTTCCAGGCCACCTGCAGGTGTGCACGGAAGCGCACCACGATGTCTTCCCGCCGCCGACGCAGCTCGCGCATGGCGTCCAGGAACGCCATCTGCGACGGGCCCGCCCGCTCGGCCCGGTCGAACAGTGCGTCGTCGAAACGGCCGAGCGCCACCGCGAAGGCATCCACCAACGGCGGAATGGCCGCGTCGCGCGCCTGGTCAAGCATGCGCGTTTCCCGGCCGGTACGATCGGCGATATTGAGGACGTTCGACATGCACAAGGATCCCCGCCTTGGCAGGCGAAAGGAGTTCGGGGGAAGCGGACGTGAGTCCGCACTGCCATCGTAGGGAATCCGCGGGACGGGCAACCGTGATGGGCTCAGCATTTTAGTGCCATGCAACAAGATGTGACACGCTAAACTTGACGCATGTCGCTTACGTCCCCCCTCCAATTCCTCGACGCCCGCCGTTCGGTGCCTTCCAAACAGCTCGGCGAGCCGGGTCCCGACGACGACGCCCTCCTGCGCATGCTCGCGTCGGCCGTGCGCGTCCCCGACCACGGCAAGCTGGTGCCGTTCCGCTTCATCCGCATCCAGGGCGATGCGCGCCAGGCGCTCGGTGAGCGGCTTGCGGCACGCACCTTGCATCTGGACCCGGATGCCGCCGACGCGGTGCTCGAGAAGGACCGCGCGCGCTTCTCGCACGCGCCCACCATCGTCACCGTCATCGCGCGCCTGACGGCCGGCCACAAGGTGCCGGAGCAGGAGCAGCTGCTGACGGCCGGCAGCGTGTGTTTCGCGCTGCTGCAGGCAGCGCAGGCGCTGGGGTTCGGCGCGCAATGGCTGACCGGCTGGATGGCCTATGACGACGCAATCGCCGCGACGCTCGGCCTCGCGCCCAACGAGCGCGTCGCCGGCTTCATCCACATCGGCACGCCACAACGGGAAGCCCCGGAGCGCGACCGCCCGGATCCGTCCGCGCTGCTGACCGACTGGACGCCCTGAGGCCGACGGCGTGCGCGCCCTCTACCTGGTCGACGCCAGCCTGTACGTGTTCCGCGCCTGGCATTCGATGCCGGACGAATTCCAGGACGCCGACGGCTGGCCCACCAACGCGGTGCACGGCTTCGCGCGCTTCCTGCTCGAACTGCTGGAGAAGGAGCGCCCCGCGCACATCGCGATCGCCTTCGACGAAGCGCTGGACAGCTGCTTCCGCAACCGTCTTTACCCGGCCTACAAGGCCAACCGCGACCCCGCGCCGGAGGAATTGCGCCGGCAGTTCACCCATTGCAAGGCGCTGTGCGCCGCGCTCGGGCTGAGCGTGCTGTCGCATGGCGAATACGAAGCCGACGACCTGATCGGCAGCGCGCTGCATGCGGCACGGCCGCAGGACTTCCGTGGCGTCATCGTCTCCGCCGACAAGGACCTCTCGCAGCTGCTGGGCGACCACGACGAGCAATGGGATTTCGCGCGCGGCCATCGCTGGGGCATGGCCGGCGTGAAGGCCCGTCATGGCGTGGAGGCGCGGCAGATCGCCGACTACCTTGCACTGACGGGCGATGCGGTGGACAACATCCCGGGCGTCAGTGGCATCGGCGCGAAGTCGGCCGCCATCCTGCTCGCGCACTTCGGTGATCTCGACACCCTGCTCGCCCGCGTGGATGAAGTGGCGTTCCTGCGCCTGCGCGGCGCCGCGACCCTGGCCACGCGCCTGCGCGAGCAGCGTGAACACGCCCTGCTCTGGCGCCAGCTCACCACCATCGCGCTGGACGCGCCGCTCGGCGACATCGCCCACGGTCATGCGCGCGGCGAGGCCGACGGCGACATGCTCGCGGGGCTGTCCGACGCCTTGCGCTTCGGCCCGATGACGCGGCGGCGGCTACGGGTGGCCGCCGGCCTGGAAGAAGGCGGCCCCGGTCGCCTGTAAATCGTCATCGACAGCGGCTAGCATCGGGCCATGGACGAACACGACAAGCGCAAGGCACCGCCGCAGGTGGTCTGGTCGGGCAAATACCAGCGGATGATGGTCCGCGGCACCTGGGAGTACGTGGAGCGCGCGCATGCGGGCGGGCTGGCGGCCATCATCATCGCGGTCACGCCGGACGACGAAGTGCTGTTCGTCGAGCAGTTCCGCGTGCCGTTGCAGGCGCTGACCATTGAAATGCCGGCGGGCCTGGTCGGCGATATCCATGCCGATGAGTCCATCGAGGTCTCGGCGATCCGCGAGCTGGAAGAAGAAACCGGGTGGACCGCCGCGCATGCCGAGGTGCTGATGATCGGCCCCACGTCGTCGGGCAGCAGCAGCGAGAAGATCGCCTTCGTCCGCGCGACCGATCTGCGCAAGGTGGGCGAAGGCGGCGGCGATGGCGACGAAGACATCACCGTGCATGCCATTCCCCGCACGCGCGCCGCCGCCTGGCTGGCGCAGAAGATGGCCGAAGGCTACGAACTGGACGCGAAACTCTGGGCGGGCCTGTGGATGATCGACCACACGCTCGACGGAACGCCGCGCCTGTAACGGATCAGGAGGCCTTGACGGCGTAACCGGCCAGGCGCCAGACGCCGGCATCCTCGCGGCGCAGGGTCACGGTTTCACGATGCGGCGCGGCGGCTTCACCGAACGCCACGGAGAACTCCAGCACCGCATACGTGCCTGGCTGCCAGCGCGGCCGCTGTTCTGGCTGGTCGACGCGGACCGCCGCCCAGCGCCGATCCAGGCCGGGCCCGAGCGCGCCATGGCGTTGCGCGAGCAATGCAATGAAGGCCTCTCGGCCCATCGTGCGCCGGATCGTGTCCGACGCCGCCTCCCACAGGATCTCGTGCTGGCCCTGCTCGATCGCCTTGATGAAGCGCATGGCCGACATGCCCAGGCGGGGAATGTCGACGTCCTCCAATCCAATCCTGCCGGCCTGCGCCGACGCGGCGTGCTCGATCGTCACCACCCTATCTCCCGAAGCGGCTGGCCCGTTTCGCCGCGTACATGCGGAAGGTTCGCTCCCGCACATGCGCACCGGACACGCGCGGGGCCGCCAGCTGAATATCGGGCAACGACATGCGGGCACGCGTCATCCCGCCGCCGCGCCAAACGTTCCGCCGGCGATCCCACCTGAGCCTAAGACGTGCGCCTGACTGCCTGCTTCTTCGCTGCCCTGATCGCCATCGTCCCGCCCGCGCTGGCGCAGGCCGCTCCGCAGGATCCCTCCGGTGAGTGGCAACCCGATGTGGAGACGAACGCGCAACTACTGCAAGAGGCCGAGCGAGCCATGCCGGTAGGTGTGCGTCCGGAGCGGGGTCCGCGTCCCGGACGTGGCGGCCCTGGCGGCGCCGGTGGACCGCCTCCCGGCGGTGGCGACCGCCCGATGGGCCCGCCCCCGGGCGGCGCAGGAGGTAGGCCCATGGGCCCTCCCCCCAGCGGTGGCCGTCCCAGTCTGAAAGGCCTGCTGCCCACGCAAGGCGCCTTCGCTGCACCCGAGGATGCCGTTCTGGTGCTGCAACGGATGCGCGAAGCGGTGGTGTTCGGGACCTCGGACGGCCGCGGCGTGGTGGTCGTGCCGCTCTCAGGCACGCTGGAGCTCGCCGACGGCACGCGCGCGACGCTGCGCGATGATGGCGGCCGGCTGACGCTGCAGTTGGATATCCCGGACGGGTGTCGCGCCACGTATCGCTACACGCTGCCTGATGCGGCCTCCGGCGCGTTGCGCATCGACATCACCGTCGAAGGCGATCGCCTGCCCGGCGGCAGCGCGCGCCTGCAGCGTGCGTATCGCCGCATGAACGTCGACGTGGCTGCACCGGAGCGCGCGTCGCCATAGCGCCTGCTCAGCGCAGATACTGGTCGAAGAAAGCCAGCGTGCGCTGCCACGACAGGGCGGCCGCTGCGGCGTCGTAGCGCGGCGTCGTGTCGTTGTGGAACCCGTGGTTCACGTCGGGATAGACGTAAGCGGTGTACGACACGCCGGCCGCCTTCAGCTGTTGCTCGTACGCGGGCCAGCCCGCGTTGACGCGCGTGTCCAGCGCGGCGAACTGCAGCAGCAGCGGCGCCCGGATCCGCGACGCTTCGTCCGCGGAGGGCTGGCCACCGTAGTACGGCACGCCGGCATCGACGAGGTCCGGCAGGCGCGCCGCCAGCCGGTTGGTCACCAGTCCACCGAAGCAGAACCCGACCACGCCCAGCTTGCCGTTCCCGCGTGGCAACGCGTGGGCGAAGCGTGCGGCGGCTTCCAGGTCGGCCAGTACCTTGTCGCGATCCATCTTCGCCTGCATCTCGCGCCCGGTGTCGTCGTTGCCGGGATAGCCGCCGAGCGGATACAGCGCATCCGGGGCGAAGGCGATGAAGCCGGCCACCGCCAGGCGCCGGGCGACATCTTCGATGTAGGGATTCAGTCCGCGGTTCTCGTGCACCACCAGCACCACCGGATGGCGCCCCGGTGCGCGCGGCATCGCCAGCAGACCACGGCCTTCGCCGTGGCCGTGCGGTGCCGGGAACGTGCGGTAGACGGTGCTGATGCGCGGATCTTCCGCCGCCACCTGCGCCGCGAACGCGTATTGCGGCATCAGTGCCGCCAGCAAGCCCGCGGCCGTCGTGCCCGCAACGGCGAACTGCGCCGCACCGGCCAGGAACCCGCGGCGATCGACGCGTCCGTGGACGTAATCGTCGTACAGGTCCAGCACGCGCTGGTCGAATGTGCCGGCGGTGGCGCGCGACGATTCCATGGCGTTCTCCGGGGTGCGATGCAGGACCGTCAGGCGAAGGCGTCGGTCGCGCGCACGAGCGCGTCCACGTTCTCCGCTTCGAAGGCCGAATGTCCCGACGCCGGCGTGATCTCGAGCTTGGCCTTCGGCCAGGCCTTGTGCAGCTCCCATGCGTTGGCGATCGGGCACACCACGTCGTAGCGGCCGTGCACGATCACGCCCGGGATGTCGGCGATGCGCGACGCATCGCGCAGCAACTGGTCTTCGACCTCGAAGAATCCGCCGTTGACGAAGTAGTGGTTCTCGATGCGCGCAAACGCCAGCGCGAATTCGGGCTCTTCGTGGCCACTGACGAAATCCGCGTCGACGTGCAGGAAGCTCGTCGCGCCTTCCCACACGCTCCACGCCTTCGCCGCGGCCAGGCGCGTGGCCTTGTCGTCGGAGGTCAGACGCCGGTGGAAGGCGGAGATCAGGTCATGGCGTTCGACCGGCGGGATCGCGGTGATGTAGTGCTCCCAGGCATCCGGGAACAGGCGGCTTGCGCCTTCCTGGTAGAACCATTCCAGTTCCCAGCGCCGGAGCATGAAGATGCCGCGAAGCACCAGCTCGGTCACGCGCTGCGGATGTGTTTCGGCGTAGGCCAGGGCCAGCGTCGAGCCCCAACTGCCGCCGAACACCTGCCAGCGGTCGATGCCGAGCGTTTCGCGCAGCTTCTCGATATCGGCCACGAGATCCCACGTGGTGTTGTCCACCAGGTCCGCATGCGGTGTGGAGCGCCCGGAACCGCGCTGGTCGAACAGCACGATGCGGTACTTGGCCGGGTCGTGGAAGCGGCGCATCTTCGGGCTGCAGCCCGCGCCCGGCCCGCCATGCAGCAGCACCACGGGCTTGCCCTGCGGATTGCCGCACTGCTCGTAGTACAGCGTGTGGCGGTCGTCGACCTTCAGCGTGCCGGTGTCGAAGGGCTCGAGATCGGGGTACAGCGTGCGCATGGGCGGCAAGTCCTGGATGAAAGCGACAGTCTAGCGGCTCGCGTCTTGCCCTTCCGTTACGCGCCCGAGGGTCACACGGTCGCGTTGCTCCAGGTCGGTCTCGGTGGCGACATCGACGAAGCCAGCCGTTGTCAGCAGCGCGCGAATGGCATCACCCTGGTCCCAGCCATGCTCCAGCAGCAGCCAGCCGCCGGGCAGGAGGTGCGCCGGCGCGCCCGCCACGATCATGCGGATCGCGTCGAGGCCGTCCGCACCGGACGACAGTGCCGCCGGCGGTTCGAAACGCAGGTCGCCCTGCGCCAGGTGCGCATCGCCTTCGGCGATGTAGGGAGGATTGCTGGCGATCAGGTGGAAGCGTTCGCCCGCCACTGGCGTCCACCAGCTACCAGCGCGGAAGTCGACGTTCGTCAGGTCGTTGGCGCTGCCGTTCGCCCGAGCGATGGCCAAGGCGTCGTCACTGAGGTCGGTGGCCACCACGCAAGCCCGCGGCCGCTCGCTGGCCAGCGCCAGCGCGATCGCGCCCGTCCCGGTCCCCAGGTCGGCGATGCGCAGTGGCGTGTCGGCCGGCAGACGCGCCAGGGCGAGTTCGACCAGGCGCTCGGTTTCCGGGCGCGGGATCAACGTGGCGGGCGACACCTGCAGGTCGAGCGTCCAGAAACCACGGTGCCCCACCAGGTAGGCCACCGGCTCGCCCGCGATCCGGCGCACCAGCAGCGCCTCGAAAGCGGCCGCGTCCGCGCCCGACAGCGGGGCATCGCCATGCGCGAACAGCCAGGCCCGGTCGCGGCCGATCACGTGCAGCAGCAGTTGCTCGGCTTCGTGCCGCGCCTCCGCGCCGACCAGTCGGGTCGCGGCGTCGCGCAGGGCGTGGTCGAGACGGAGGGATGCATAGGCGGGCATGGCGCGCATGGTACCGGGCGACCGTCCCCACACGCCTGGGCATCGCCGCGGCGCACCATCATGGTGCTCAATGGCGTATGGCGCCAGAAACGCTTCGGGCGGGGCTATTGGAAGCCATACGCCGTCGCAGATGGATGACCAAGGCTGGGCGGCGCTCAGGTCCGGGGGGATCAGGACCGTTCAAGTCGCTGAAAAACCTGATCTTTGCGGAGGCCTTGTCGGCAGCACGTCCCGACTCCATTTAGTGATAGCCAGTGACTATCTATTCAATTCCATCAATCGATTTGAGATATCAATAGCCCCTGCCTACCATGGCCCCATCGCTTCACCACCCACTCCACTCACGAGGATCTTCCATGTCCCTGATCAACACCGCGGTCCAGCCGTTCAAGACCACCGCCTTCCACAACGGCGAATTCGTCGAAGTCACCGACGGCACCCTGAAGGGCAAGTGGTCGGTCCTGATCTTCATGCCGGCCGCCTTCACCTTCAATTGCCCGACCGAAGTGGAAGACGCCGCCGCCAACTACGCCGAGTTCCAGAAGGCCGGCGCCGAGGTTTACATCGTCACCACCGACACGCACTTCTCGCACAAGGTGTGGCACGAAACCTCCCCGGCGGTGGGCAAGGCCCAGTTCCCGCTGGTCGGCGACCCGACCCACCAGCTGACCCGCGCCTTCGGCGTGCACATCGAGGAAGAAGGCCTGGCCCTGCGCGGCACCTTCGTCATCAACCCGGAAGGCGTCATCAAGACCGCCGAGATCCACAGCAACGAGATCGCCCGTGACGTGTCGGAAACGCTGCGCAAGCTGAAGGCCGCGCAGTTCACCGCCGCCAATCCCGGCCAGGTCTGCCCGGCCAAGTGGAAGGAAGGCGCGCAGACGATCGCCCCGTCGCTGGACCTGGTCGGCAAGATCTAAGCCGTCCTGCGACACCGGCGCATCCGGACCACGGATGCGCCTTGCTCCAAGGACACGCATCACACCGCCTCCGGGCCACGCGCCCGGAGGTCGGCTTCCCCGACGGACGTTTGCAGCAGCGGCATGCGCCGCTCGCCGGTTCCCTCCTCCCTGACCGGCTCCCTCCCCACGGCGCATGCCGCTCCTGCAAACGCCTGACCTCCCGTTCCCCGCTTCCCTTCCCCGAATTCCCTCCACGGAGACGTTCGCCATGCTGGACGCCAATCTGAAGACGCAGCTGAAGGCCTACCTCGAGAAGGCCGTGCGCCCCATCCACATCACCGCGCAGTTGGACGACAGCGCCGGTTCGGCCGACCTGCAGGCGCTGCTGAAGGACTTGCAGGAGGTCTCGGACAAGATCCGCGTCGACGAACGGCGCGGCGGCGAGCGCACCCCATCGTTCTCGCTGACCTCGCCGGGGCATGACATCCACCTGACCTTCGCCGGCCTGCCGATGGGCCACGAGTTCACCTCGCTGGTGCTGGCGCTGCTGCAGGTCGGCGGCCATCCGTCGAAGCTGGCGCAGGACGTGATCGACCAGATCCGCGCGCTCGACGGCGAGTACCGCTTCGAAACCTATTTCTCGCTGTCGTGCCAGAACTGCCCCGACGTCGTGCAGGCGCTCAACCTGATGGCGGTGTTGAACCCGAAGATCCAGCACGTGGCGATCGACGGTGCGCTGTTCCAGCAGGAAGTCGAGCAGCGCGAAGTGATGTCGGTGCCGACCATCTTCCTCAACGGCGAGGTGTTCGGCGCCGGCAGGATGGGCGTGGAAGAAATCGTCGCCAAGCTCGACACCAACGCCGGCAAGCGCGAAGCCGAGAAGATCAGGGCCAAGGCGCCGTACGACGTGCTCGTCGTCGGTGGCGGCCCGGCCGGTGCATCGGCGGCCATCTATGCCGCCCGCAAGGGCATCCGCACCGGCGTGGCGGCCGAGCGCTTTGGCGGCCAGGTGCTGGATACGATGGCGATCGAGAACTTCATTTCCGTGCCGTACACCGAAGGCCCGAAGCTCGCCGCTGCGCTGGAGCAGCACGTGAAGGACTACCAGGTCGACGTGATGAACCTGCAGCGCGCGGAGAAGCTCGTTCCCGCCGGAAAGGACGGCTTGGTGGAAGTCCAACTGGCCAATGGCGCATCGTTGAAGTCGAAGACGGTGATCCTGTCCACCGGTGCGCGCTGGCGGCAGATGAACGTGCCCGGCGAGAACGAGTACCGCAACAAGGGCGTGGCGTATTGCCCGCACTGCGACGGCCCGCTGTTTAAGGGCAAGCGCGTGGCGGTGATCGGCGGCGGCAATTCCGGCGTCGAAGCGGCGATCGACCTGGCCGGCATCGTCGCGCATGTCACCCTGATCGAGTTCGACGGCCAGCTGCGCGCAGACGACGTGCTGCAGCGCAAGCTGCGCAGCCTGTCGAACGTGCGCATCGTGACCAGCGCGCAGACGACGGAAGTGCTGGGCGACGGCAGCAAGGTCAATGGCCTGGTCTACAAGGACCGCGTGGGCGGCGATACGCATCGCGTGGAACTGGAAGGCATCTTCGTGCAGATCGGCCTGCTGCCGAACACGGAATGGCTGAAGGGCGTGGTGGCCCTGAGCCCCCGCGGCGAGATCATCGTCGACGACCGCGGCCAGACCAGCGTGCCCGGCGTGTTCGCGGCGGGCGATGCCACAACCGTCCCGTACAAGCAGATCGTCATCGCGATGGGCGAAGGTTCGAAGGCCGCGCTGAGCGCCTTCGACCACCTGATCCGCACCTCCGCCCCGGTGGAAGCGGCGGACGCCGTCGCGGCATGATGTACCGAGCGGACGGCGCTGCCGCCCGCACCGCGGTTCCTTGAGGGAGGGTTCCGATGAATCTGCGCGACCTGAGGTACCTGGTGGCCCTGGCGGACCACAAGCATTTCGGCCGGGCCGCCGCGGCGTGTTACGTCAGCCAGCCCACGCTCTCCACCCAGATCAAGAAGCTGGAGGACGAGCTCGGCGTGCCGTTGGTCGAGCGCGCGCCACGCAAGGTGATGCTCACCCCGGCCGGACGCGATGCCGCCGACCGCGCGCGCCGCATCGTGGCCGAAGTGGAGCAGATGAAGGAAGCCGCCCGCCGCAGCCAGGATCCCGAGGCAGGCACGGTGCGGCTGGGCATCTTCCCCACGCTGGGCCCGTATCTGCTGCCGCATGTGGTGCCGCGTATCCGTGCGCGCTTCCCTGACCTTGAGCTGCTGCTGGTCGAGGAGAAGAGCGACGTGCTGCTCTCACGCTTGCGCGAAGGCAAGCTCGACGCCGGCCTGCTGGCCCTGCCGGTGACCGACGACCAGCTGCATACCGAGTTCCTGTTCGAGGAACCCTTCGTCCTCGCCGTACCGGAATCGCACGCCCTGGCGCGGCGCGACTCGCTGGCCCTGGCCGAACTCGCCGACCAGCGCCTGCTCTTGCTGGAGGATGGTCACTGCCTGCGCGAGCAGGCCCTCGATGTCTGTCGACTGTCCGGGGCGAACGAGAAGTCCGAGTTCCGCGCGACCAGCCTGGAAACGCTGCGCCAGATGGTTGCCGCCGATGTCGGCATCACCTTGCTGCCGACGCTGGCGGTGAAACCGCCGGTGGCGCGTTCGGACAACATCCACCTGCTCGGCTTCAGCGATTCGCACCCGAGCCGGCAGATCGCCATGGTGTGGCGCAAGAGTTCGGCGATGAGCGATTTCCTGCTGCAATTGGCGGGCGTGTTCCGCGATCTGCCGCCGGCCCTGTTCGAACCGGAAACCGGTGGCGCGCAACCGCCGAGCGGACGCCCCACGCCGCGCGCCCGCGCGGCTTGAACCCTACCGCCTTCCGGGCTACGGTAAGGCTGCAAACAGGATACCGATGGGCGGCGCGGCGACGCGTCGCCCATTTCCTTTTGCGCGACCCAACCCACACGGAGACCACCGATGAACCACACCCGCACCAGCGGCCTGCCGCCCTCGCTTCCCCCGCTCGTGGTGTCCAGCCGCGATCTCTCGCGCCTGGAGGCCTTGCTCGATACGCCCGTGCTGCGCCGGCACCCGGCCGCGCTGGCACTGATGGACGAACTGAACCGCGCCGACGTGCGCACCCCGGACGACATGCCGGACAACGTGGTGACGATGCACTCGCGCGTGGCGTGCGAGGACGAACTCACCGGCGAACACCATCGCCTGACTCTGGTGTATCCCCACGAAGCGAACGTCGAGACTGGCTTGGTCTCCGTGCTCGCACCCGTCGGCAGCGCGCTGCTGGGGCTATCGGTGGGGCAGACGATCGATTGGCAGGCGGCCGGCAACCGGCCTTTGCGCCTGCGGGTCACCGCGATCGAGTACCAGCCGGAAGCGAGTGGCGATCTGCATCGCTGATTGTTTGCTGGATCGACACGCGGACCGTGGCGTCGGCGGATTTGCTGACGCTCCAACGCCAGCGCTCGCAGCGATTTTTATGTGTGGTGGGGGATGGTGCCGCTCGCCGCGGGGGCCCTACTTTCTTTGCTTGTGCAAAGAAAGTAGGCAAAGAAACACACCCCAGGCGGCACGCCCTCCGCGCTTCGCGCTTCGGGTCCGCGAGCGGGCCGGGAATTTTCGTAAGGCACATCCATGTGCCATACGAAAACGCCGTCATCCATGACGGCGCCCTTCGGGTTTTACCCGGCCCACTCGCCGTGCCTCATGGGGCCCGAAAGCAAGCAAAGGCAAATGCGGCCGGCCCCGAAGCTTCTACTTTTGCTGTTGGGCCCCCTGAGGTCCGGCAGTCCTGGCGGGTAAAACCCCCGTAGGGGGGCGCACAGGACGTGCGCCGTTTTCGGCCAGGGCAGGATGCCCTGTCCGTAGTTCCCGCCGGGATTGCGAACCCGCCGCGCAGCGGCGGGCGGACCGCCGGGGTGTGCTTTCTTTGCCTACTTTCTTTGCACAAGCAAAGAAAGTAGGGCCTCCGCGGCGAGCGGCACCATGCGTGGAAGAAGAAGAGAGCGACCCCGGAGGCCATGAAACCAGAGGCCCATCGGAATTGTGGTGAGAACAAG
Source organism: Pseudoxanthomonas sp. G3 (assembly GCF_057654715.1). Classification (NCBI taxonomy): domain Bacteria; kingdom Pseudomonadati; phylum Pseudomonadota; class Gammaproteobacteria; order Lysobacterales; family Lysobacteraceae; genus Pseudoxanthomonas; species Pseudoxanthomonas sp. G3. Next base: position 1,084,774 of record NZ_CM172805.1, on the reverse strand, counting down.
GAGTTCGAAGACGCTGCCTTCGTTACCCCTCACCCCAACCCCTCTCCCGAGGGGAGAGGGGCTAGAACCACGTGACCACGGCAATCGAACCTCTCTCCGCTAGACGCCGAACCACGCCGAAACAAAGCCAATTTCCGCCACCCGCAACAAGCCTTCGCGTCGAGGGACAGGGCATACTTCCCCTCCCCATCCTTTGCCCGCCGAGCCATCGCATGAACTCCCCCGCACCCACCAAACTCCAGCAACTCCGCGAGCTGTCCGTGGTCGTCGCCGACACTGGCGATTACGACGCCATCAAGCGCCTCAAGCCGGTGGACTGCACCACCAACCCCACCCTGGTGAAGAAGGCGCTGGACTTGCCGGTCTACGCCGACCTGATCGAAGAGCAGCTCGCCTGGGCGCGCGCGCAGGGCGGCGGCGAGGCGCTGGTGGACGAGGTCGTCGATCGCCTGACCGTGGGCGTCGGTGCGCGGCTTGCGGGCCTCATCCCCGGCCGTGTCTCCACCGAAGTCGACGCCGACCAGGCCTACGACACCGCCGCCACCGTCGCCAAGGCGCGCAAGTTCGTGCAGATGTACGCCGACCAGGGTATCGGCCGCGACCGCATCCTCATCAAGGTCGCCTCCACCTGGGAAGGCGTGGAAGCCGCGCGCGTGCTGCAGGCCGAAGGCATCGACTGCAACCTCACCCTGATCTTCAATCCGACCCAGGCGATCGCCTGCGCCGAAGCCGGTGCGTTCCTGATTTCGCCGTTCGTGGGCCGTATCCTCGACTGGTACGTCGCCAACGGACAGGCGCCGGCGACCATCGACGAAGACCCGGGCGTGGTGTTCGTGCGCGGCGTGTACGCCGAGTTCAAGCGCCGCGGTTCCCCCACCGTGGTGATGGGTGCCTCGTTCCGCTCCACCGCGCAGATCGAAGCGCTGGCCGGATGCGATCGCCTGACCATCTCGCCGGACCTGCTGGAGAAGCTGGACCAGGAACACGGCGATCTGCCGCGCAAGCTGTCGCCCGGTGCGGTCGAAGCCGTGACCGCCTCGCCGGTCACGGCGGAGAGCTTCGCGGCTGCGATCGAGGCCGATCCGATGGCGAAGGAAAAATTGGCGACCGGTATCGACGCCTTCGCCAAAGACCTGGCCGCGCTGCGCACGACCATCCGCGAGAAGCTCACCGCGTGAGCCTGCGCACCCTGCTGGTGATCGGCATCCTGATCTGCCTGGCGGGGTGGTGGTTCTCCGACAACCGCGTGGGGCCGAAGGCCCCCGCGTCAGCCGGCGACCTGACCCTCGCCTGCCCGTTGCCGCCGCGCGTGGCCTCGGGCGAGCCGCCGCTGCAGACCGACGTTCCGGGCAGCCTGGCGCCGTTCGCCCTCGAAGCTGCCACCCTGACGCCGCTTGCTGGCTTCAGCGTGGAAGCGCGCGTGCTGTCGCGCGAGGACTATCGCAGTGGACGCGAGTCGGACCTGTCCCCAACCGACCTGGCGCTCGGCTGGGCGCGCATGACCGAAGACGCCGTGATCGACGCGCTCGACATTCGCCAGTCCTCGCGCTGGTATCGGTACGAATGGAGCGACCAGCCGCCGCTGCCTCCCAGCGAAATCGTTCGCAGCAGCGCCAACATGCACATGATTCCCGGCAGCGACAGCGTCGCGCAGGCGCTGGCCGGCGTGCACAAGGGCGAGCGCGTGCGCATCGACGGTTGGTTGGTGGAGGCGAACGCCGGAGACGGCTGGCGCTGGCGCAGTTCCACCCGCCGCGACGACACCGGCGCTGGCGCCTGCGAAGTGGTCTACGTGTGCGGCATCACCCGACTTTAGGAAGAGGCTCTCGTGGGAGCGACGTCAGTCGCGACGACGCGGCCAGCTCAGGCAGCTTCGCGACTCACGTCGCTCCCACGACGACTTTCCTCAGACGTCCAGCCCGATTGGGCAGCTCACGCCCGTCCCGCCCAAGCCGCAGTAGCCGTTCGGGTTCTTCGCCAGGTACTGCTGGTGGTAGTCCTCGGCGTAGTAGAACGCCGGCGCCGGGTACACGATTTCGGTGGTGATGCCGCCATAGCCCGCCGCGCGCAGCGTCTGCTGGTACGCCTGCAGGCTGGCCTGCGCCGCGGCCTGCTGCTCGGGCGTGTGGCAATAGATGCCGGAGCGGTACTGCGTGCCCACGTCGTTGCCCTGGCGCATGCCCTGGGTAGGATCATGGCTCTCCCAGAACACCTGCAACAGCCGTTCGAACGAGACCTGCGCCGGGTCGTAGACCACCTTCACCACTTCGTTGTGGCCGGTCTGACCAGAACAGACTTCCTCGTAGGTCGCATTCGGCGTGCCGCCCCCCGCATAGCCGACGGCCGTGGTGTACACGCCGGGCAGCGTCCAGAACTTGCGTTCCGCACCCCAGAAGCAACCCAGGCCGAATTCGACCTGCTGCAAGCCCTCGAACGCGTCGCGCAGCGGCCGTCCGTTGACGAAGTGGGTGTTGTGCAGCGGCAGCGGCGTGCTGCGGCCCGGCAGGACGTCTTCTGCGCGCGGCATGCGCTGCTTGTAGGCTCCGATACCCAGCATGGCGAACCTCGTGTGTCGGTGGAAAGCGGATCAGGCCGGCAGGATGCCCAGGCCTTCGTCGTCGCCTTCCGAGATGGGGCCATCGGCGCCGGAATCCAGCCCCAGCCCGCGCACGATGCCCTCGGCCTCAGGGAACGCAGTGTCCGGGACGCAGACGCGCAGCACGCCGAACAGCGGCAGTTCGCCCATGCCGCCCAGCAGCGACTCCCCGAACACGAAGGTGGGGATGCCCACCTCTTCAAGCGCATGCTTCACCAGATGGGCGTCGAACAGGTTGTCGGCCAGGTAGACCACGCGCATGGATGTGTCCTCCTCGGCCAGCCTACACCCGCTCCGCCGGGAACGGCCTGCGCAGGGCCTCGGTGGCCGGCACCGATTCAGGCTCGATCGCGGCCGCGTCGCGCCATTCCCGCATGGCCGGCAGCGCGAACAACGCGTCCATGTAGCGGCGCGCTTCGACATCCACCGGCACGCCGTAGCCGTCGAAGCGGATCGCCACTGGCGCATACATCGCGTCGACGATGCCGAAGTCGCCGCACAGGAAATCGCCATCACCACCCTGCGCGGCACGCAGGTCGCGCCACAACGCCTGGATCCGATCGATGTCGCCCTGCGCCGCGGCGTCCCAGCGGTAGGCATCCGGCGTGCGCCGGCTGTTCATCGGCAATTGCGTACGCAGCGCCGTGAAGCCGGAATGCATCTCCGCCGCGGCTGCCCGCGCCACCGCGCGCGCGGCGCGGCCCTGCGGCCAGCCCTTGCCATCGAGCCAGCGCTCGTTGGCGTATTCGCAGATCGCCAGCGAATCCCAGACGTGTACCCCGCCATCGTGCAGGGCTGGCACCTTGCCGGTCGGGGAGTGGCGCGCGACCTCCGCGGCGAACTGCGGCGTGTCGAGGGGCAGGCGGATCTCTTCGAAGGCCACGCCGAAATGCCGGAGCAGCAGCCACGGGCGCAGCGACCAGGACGAGTAGTTCTTGTTGCCGATGACCAGGACCGGGAGGCTCATGCGGGGGCTCGATGCGTGCAGGCCGTTCAGGATAGACCAGCCCGAGCGCCAGACCGGCTAAACTGGCGTTTTTCCACGCCTCTCGCCCCGATGTCCGACGCTGCCGCTCCTTCCGCCCCCCTCGCTGACGATGCCGCCCCGGAAAAACGGGACTTCATCCGCCAGATCGTGCGTGAGGACCTGGCCACCGGCCGCCACACCGCCGTGAAGACGCGTTTCCCGCCGGAGCCCAACGGCTACCTGCACATCGGCCACGCCAAGGCGATCTGCCTGGACTTCGGCATCGCCGGCGAGTTCGGCGGCGTCTGCAATCTGCGTCTGGACGACACCAATCCCGCCAAGGAAGACCCCGAGTACGTCCGCGCCATACAGGACGACGTGCGCTGGCTGGGCTTCGACTGGCACGACCTGCGCCACGCCTCGGATTACTTCGAGGTGTTGTACCTGGCCGGCGAGAAGCTGATCCGCCAGGGCGATGCCTTCGTCTGCGACCTGAGCGCGGACGAAGTGCGCGCATACCGCGGCACGCTGACCGAACCGGGCCGCAACTCGCCGTACCGCGACCGCAGCGTCGAAGAGAACCTGGACCTGTTCCGGCGCATGCGCGCGGGCGAGTTCCCGGACGGTGCGCGCACGCTGCGCGCGAAGATCGACATGGCCAGCGGCAACATCAACCTGCGCGACCCGGCGCTGTACCGCATCAAGCACGTCGAGCACCAGAACACCGGCAACGACTGGCCGATCTACCCGATGTACGACTACGCGCACTCGCTGAGCGATGCAGTGGAAGGCATCACCCACTCGCTGTGCACGCTGGAGTTCGAAGACCATCGCCCCCTGTACGACTGGTGCGTGGACAAGGTGGACCTGGCCGGTTCGCCGGAGCTGATCGCGCCGCTGCTGGCCAAGGGACTGCCGAAGGAAGCGAGCAAACCGCGCCAGATCGAGTTCTCGCGCCTGAACTTCAACTACCTGGTGATGAGCAAGCGCAAGCTGCTCGCGATGGTGGAAGACAAGCTCGTCGACGGCTGGGACGACCCGCGCATGCCGACGCTGCAGGGTATCCGCCGTCGCGGTTACACGCCGGCCGCGCTGCGCCTGATGGTGGACCGCGTGGGCATCAGCAAGCAGAACTCCTTGCTCGACATTTCCATCCTGGAAGGTGCGCTGCGCGAAGACCTGGATGCCTCCGCGCCGCGCCGCATGGCCGTCATCGACCCGGTGAAGCTCGTGCTGGCGAACCTGCCTGACGACCACGAAGAAACTCTGACGTTCTCCAACCATCCGAAGGACGAGTCCTTCGGCCAGCGCAGCGTGCCGTTCTCGCGCGAGCTGTGGATCGAGCGCGAGGATTTCGAGGAAGTGCCGCCCAAGGGCTTCAAGCGCCTGACCACGGGCGGCGAAGTACGCCTGCGCGGCGCCGGCATCGTGCGTTGCGATGAAGTGATCAAGAACGAGAGCGGCGAGATCGTCGAGCTGCGTGGCTGGCTGGATCCGGAATCCCGTCCCGGCATGGCCGGTGCCGAGCGCAAGATCAAGGGCACCATCCACTGGGTCAGCGCGAAGCATGCGGTCGAAGCGGAAGTGCGCCTGTACGACCGCCTCTTCAGCGTGCCGAATCCGGACGACGATACCGAAGGCAAGACCTACCGCGATTACCTCAACCCCGACTCGCGCCGCACGACCACCGGCTATGTGGAACCGGCGGCCGCCGCGGCCGCGCCTGAGCAGTCGTTCCAGTTCGAGCGGATCGGCTACTTCGTCACCGATCGGTACGACCACACGCCGGAGCGTCCCGTGTTCAACCGCAGCGTCACCCTGCGCGATACCTGGGCGACGAAGGCTTGAGATACGTTTCACCGGCCGTTGAGGCAGCCCGTCTCAGGCTGGCGATTCATCCATCCCGGAAAGGAGTTCGCCCATGTCCCGCACCTTCCTGTGCCTGCCGTTCGCCCTGTCGTTGATGCTCGCCGCGGCCACCTTCCTGACCGGATGCGCGGCGCCCGCCACGCCCGGCGACGGCACGGAACCGCCGACCATGTCGACGCCCGCACCCAAGCCCACCGGCGGCACGCTGCCGCCGCGCCAGGCCGGCGCGATCACCGTGGACTATGCCTGCGGCAGCAACGCCGACTGCGCAGTGAAGGATGTCGGCAACTGCTGCGGCAGCATGCCGGCCTGCGTCAACAAGAACAGCCCGACTGATCCGCAGGGCGTGCGTGCGCAGTGCGCCGCCAGCGGCATGGCCGGCGTCTGCGGTTTCGCCGACGTGACCGCCTGCCAATGCGTCAGCGGCCGCTGCGAAGCAGCCTCCTCTTCCCCTGCCCCTGCCCAGTGATGCTCTACCAGCAGATCCACCTGACCCTGCCCGCCTGGACCCACGATCTCATCGACCTGGCTGCCGCCTACGCCAGCGACGAAGACAAAGTCGCGCTGGCCATCGAGCTCTCGCGCCGCAACGTGGACGCCAACACCGGCGGCCCGTTCGGCGCGGTGGTCTTCGGCCCCGACCACCGCGTGGTCGCCATTGGCGTGAACCGCGTAATGCCCCACACCTGTTCGCTGGCGCACGCCGAGAACATGGCCTACATGCTGGCCCAGCAGCGCCTGCAAACGCCGCGCTTGAACGACCGCATGGCGCCGGTGACCCTGGCCACGTCCTCGCAGCCGTGCTGCCAGTGCTATGGCGCCACGGTGTGGGCCGGCATCGACCGCCTGCTGATCGGCGCGCGCGCCGATGACGTGATGGAGCTGACCGAGTTCGACGAAGGTCCGCTGCCGGCGGACTGGGTGGGCGAGCTCAACAAGCGTGGCATCGAAGTCGTGCGCGACTTGCGCCGCGACGATGCGCGCGCCGTGCTCAAGGACTACGGCGAGATGGGCGGGGAGCGCTACTGAGCGCACGCCGACGCCGCGCTTCGTATCGCGGCGCCTGCGCGGCTACACTGCCCCCATGTCATCGACGACCGGCCTGCTGGCCTACTGCCGCCAGGGATTCGAACCCGAACTCGCCGCCGAGCTGGGCGAGCGCGCGGCGCACGCGGGTTTCGCGGGCTATGCCCGCGCGCAGCGCAACGATGGGCATGTGCTGTTCGTGTGCGAAGACGCAGCCGCGCTGGATCGCGCGCTGCCCTGGCGCGACCTGGTCTTCGCGCGGCAGAAGCTGCGGATGTTCGCCGAGTTGCGCGGCATCGATCCCAAGGACCGCATCACCCCGATCCTCGCCGTGCTGGCAGGCGCGGGGCGCTTCGGCGACCTGTGGGTGGAACACCCCGATTCGGACACCGCCAAACCGCTCGCCGGGCTCGCGCGCAGCTTCGCCAATGCGCTACGCCCGGTGCTGCGCAAGCAGGGCTTCCTCAGCGAGAAGGAAGATGCGCGACTGCCCCGGCTGCATGTGGTGTTCGTCCAGGGTGACCATGTGTTCCTGTGCGTCGCCGATACGCGCGACAGCGCGCCGTGGCCGCAAGGCATTCCGCGTCTCAAGCTGCTGCCCGATGCGCCCTCGCGTTCGGCGCTGAAGCTTGAAGAAGCCTTCCTCTCGCTGCTCGACGAGCGCCAGCGCGAAGCCCTGCTGAAGCCCGGCATGACCGCTGCCGACCTCGGTGCGGCGCCCGGCGGCTGGACGTGGGTGCTCACCCGCCACCACCTGCGCGTGACCAGCGTGGACAACGGGCCGCTGCGAGAGCACGTGCTGGCCACCGGCCTGGTCGAACACCTGCGGGCCGACGGATTCCACTGGAAGCCGCCGCAGGCGCTGGACTGGATGGTCTGCGACATGGTGGAACAGCCGCGCCGCGTGGCCGAGCGCATGGCGCAGTGGTTCCGTGAAGGCTGGTGCCGGCATGCGGTGTTCAACCTCAAATTGCCGATGAAGAAACGCTGGGACGAGACCAGGCTGTGCCTGGACCTGTTCGCCGACCAGGCCGGCCGCCCGCTGGAGATCCGCGCACGGCAGCTCTACCACGACCGCGAAGAGATCACCGTGTTCGCCACGCCGGGCTGAGGCCGGGCTCCGCACACACGCCACGCCACCCGAGGACCTACGGATGACGTTACGAGGCATCAGTCACGCGTTGTTGGGCTTCGCAGTCCTGCTCGCCGGCTGCGCGCATGGCGAGGCCCTTGCGCCATCACTGGACACGGCGCCGTACGTCGCGCGCGATGTCGTCGGCGACGGCACGTTCAGCGCCGGCATCGAGGGGCCGGCGTGGGGTCCGGACGGCGCGCTGTACGCGGTGAGTTTCGGCCGTGACGGCACCATCGGCCGGGTGACGTTCGACGCCACCGGGCACGCCACTGCGAGCCTGTTCGCCACGTTGCCGGCCGGCAGCACCGGCAACGGGATCCGCTTCGCCGCGGACGGCGGCATGCTCATCGCCGACTACAGCGGACACCACGTCCTGCGCATCGCGCCGGGTACGCGCGAGGCGAAGGTGTTCGCGTCCATGCCGCAAGCGAATCAGCCCAACGACATCGCGCTCGCGCCGGACGGCGCGCTGTACGCCAGTGATCCCAACTGGGCCGACAACACCGGCCAACTGTGGCGCATCGATCATGACGGGGCGCCGCAGCTTCTCGAAACCGGCATGGGCACCACCAACGGCGTCGAGGTCAGCCCCGATGGCAAGCGGCTGTACGTCAACGAGAGCGTGCAGCGCAAGGTATGGGTCTACGATCTTCGCGCGGACGGCGCTGTCGCGAACAAGCGCCTGCTGATCGCGTTCGACGACCATGGCCTGGATGGCATGCGCACCGACGTGGCGGGCAATCTCTATATCGCCCGCTACGGTGCCGGCGTGGTCGCGATCGTGTCGCCCGACGGCAAGGTGCTGCGCGAGGTGGCACTGAAAGGGTGGAAGCCCACCAATGTCGCGTTCGGCGGGCCGGACGGCCGCACGGTCTACGTCACCCTGCAGGATCGCGGTGCCATCGAGGCCTTCCGCGCGGAGATACGCGGGCGCGAGAGCGGCCGGTGATGCCGGCGATCGCTCACTTGCGCCCGAGCGCCTCCTCGATCGCACGTTGCGCCAAGGGCGCCATCACCGCGTAGCCCGCGGGCGTCGGATGCACGCCATCCGCGGCCAATCGTGCATCCAGTCCCCCGTCGGCATTGGCCATGGCGCGGTGATAGTCCAGGTACACGGCCCCCGACTCGCGCGCATACGATTCGATCCACCGGTTGAGCGCCCTGATCGGCGCCGCCGGCCGATAGCCCGGGCGCCAGGGATAGGCGCTGGCGGGCAGCACGGACGCCAGCACCACACGGATGCCGTGCGCCTGCGCCAGCTCCGTCATCGAGCGTAGATTGTCCTCGATCATCTGCTGCGTCGCCGGCCCGGTGTTCCCGGCGATATCGTTCGTCCCCGCCAGGATCACCACCGCATCCGGGTTCAGTGCGATCACGTCCTGGCGGAAGCGCACCAGCATCTGCGCCGTCGTCTGCCCGGAAATGCCCCGGTTGACGTACGGCTTGCCCGGGAAGAACGACGTACCCGTCACGCGTCCCCAGCCGTCGGTGATGGAATCCCCGTAGAACACCACGCGGCCCGCCTCATTGGCGGCCAAGCGGGCATTGTCTTCCCGATAGCGCCCCAGGCCGGGCCAGTCGAGCAGACGTTGCTGCAGGACCTGCACGCGCTCGGGCGCCAGCGATGCCGCGGGAGCGACATAGTCCGGATCCACCGCGGGTGCCTGCATTTCGGCCCGGTCGGCCGCGGCGGCCAGCAAAGGGGCGAGCAGCAGAGCGCAGTGGAGGACATGCATGGCGGCGTTCCGGCGAGGGGGCTGGCGTACCCTACGCGATCCGACGCGCCGCGGCACCCGCCGGGCCGCCGGCGACGGCATGCGATCGGGTAGTCTCAGTCCCTGCAATCCGGCCCGGACATACTGGCCCGACAGCAAAGGAGCGCCATGAATCCCCTTTCCCTCCAGGACCCTGCCGGCTTCGGCAACGAGTTCCTGCGCCTGACCCTGTTGCAGGGGTTCCAGTCGCTGACCAAGCGCGACCTGGAACTGCTGATCTTCGTACTGCTGGAGCGCGACGGCGCCATCGGACGCGACGAATCCAACTTCACCGTCGCCGGCAAGCTGCGCGTCACGCCGGCCAAGGTCAAGGCGCTGCGCCGCGACGGCTACGCCCGCTGGCGCGCACTCGTGCCGGAAGAGCGCGACGCGGCGCTGCAACGCATCGCCGCCACCGTCCTGACCGAGGCCAACCTAAAGGCAGGCGCCAAGCATGTCAGCGAGCGCAGCCGGAAGGACGGCTTCCTCGCCATCCGCATCGAGCATCCGGACGATCACCAGCAGTTCGAGCAGGCCATCCTCGATGTCGGCGCGCTGCCGGTGTACGAACGCAACCGGGAAGTCGTTGCGGTGCGCTTCGACACCCTGCTCGCCATCGCCGAACGCTGGGGCTATCTGCAACCCGATCCGGCGGCCGTCGTGGCGGAGCTGAAGAAGCTGACCCCGACCGCCGAGGAAGTGGCCGACCTGCTCAAGAAGGATGTCAGCAAGCTGCGCTGGCAGGACGCGCGCAATGCCCTCAACAGTCTGGGCGCGAAAGCCGTCGCCAGCACCGCCGAAGGCGGATTGAAGGGCCTGCTGAAGATCGTGTTCCCCTTTATCCCGGGCTGAGCCCCGTCAAGCGGGCAAGATCTCGACCCGCGTTCCACCGGCGCGCGCCGACGCGAAGATCGCATCCAGGGCGCGCATGTCGCGCAGGCCTTCCTCGCCCGGCACGCGCGGCGCGCGTCGTTCGAGGATGGCCCGTGCGTCGGCATCCATCTGCCGCGCCTGCTGGGCCGGCGTCGCGCCGATGACCGCGTCGAAGCGACGCCCATCGCTGGCTTCGCCACGAACGCCTTCGTACGCCTGGAATGGCGACAGTTCATACCAGCCCTGCGCGCATTCGGCGCGCAACACGTTCAGGTTGCGGCCGAAGCTGGTGGCGCACTCCGCCACGACCCCGTCGGGGAATTCGAGTTGGAAGCGCATCGCCTCGTCGACGCCACGGAAGATCTCCGGCCGATGCACTTCCTGCGTGGCCGTGACCGCCAGTGGTTCGGCACCGGTCGTGTAGCGTGCGGCATTCAGCGCATACACGCCCATGTCGTACATCGCGCCGCCGCCGCGCGCGGGGTCCAGGCGCCAGGCATCGCCGGTGACCTTGTCGAAACCGTGGAACCCCGCCTCGGCGCGGAGGCGCTGCAGGCGCCCGAACGGCCGCGTCTTCGCCAGCGCCATGACGGCCTGTGTATTGGGCTCGTGCTGCATGCGATAGCCGATGGTCAGCTGCACGCGATGGCGATGGCAGGCCTCGATCATCGCCTGCGCTTCCTTCGCATCCATCGCCATCGGCTTTTCGCACCAGACGTGTTTGCCGGCGGCCGCCGCGCGCAGGGTGAACGGTTTATGCAGGTGGTTCGGCAGGACGACGTACACCACGTCGATGTCCGGGTTGTCGGCGATGCGGTCGAAATCGTCGTAGTCGTAGACATTGCGGTCGGGGATACGGTAACGACGCTGCCATTCGTCCGCCTTCTCCGGCGTGCCGGTGACGATGCCGGCCAAGCGGCAGTGTTGCGTCATCTGCAGGGCTGGCGCGAGCAGGTCGCGACTGTAGTACCCGAGCCCGATCAACGCGACGCCCAGGCGGCGCGAGGTCGCTCGCGCGACGGGCATTAGGCCGGCGACGCCGGCAGCGCCGAGTGCGCCCAGCAAGCGGCGCCGCGACGGATCAGGAAGGACAGGCAAAACGCTCATCGCGCAGACCTCGGGCGGGGGGAACCGCCCTGAGGCTAACGCAAGCGGCGTGCGGACGGCGTCAGCGTGCCCGTTGCCCGGCGGCGTGGCGCCAAAAGAAATCCACCAGCGGCGGCAGTTTGCCGGCGAGGCCGAGCAACGGGCCCCGCAGCAACGTCACATGCATCTCGTCGTTGGAGAAGAGCCGGTTGATGCCGTCGAAGGCATGCGCGGCCGTCGCGTTCTCGCTGCGGCGCTGCCGCGCCCAGCGTTCCAACCGGTGCGGCGCGTCCCAGTCCACGCGTTTGGCGACAGCGGCCCGGATGCCGTCACGCAGCGCCGCCACGTCGCGCAGGCCGAGGTTGACGCCTTGGCCCGCCAGCGGATGGACCACGTGCGCGGCGTCGCCCGCCACGATGACGCGGCCTGCGACATAGGTCTTTGCCAGTTGCCTCTTCAACGGGAATACGGCGCGCGGCGACGCCGGCGTTACTTCGCCCAGTTGCCCGGCCACCGCCTGGGTCAGCTCAAGACCGAAGCGCGCGTCGCCGACCGCCAGCAGGCGGGCGGCCTCGTCATCGGGCAAGGTCCAGACGATGGAGCTCAGCCCGTCCGTGAAGGGCAGGAACGCCAGCGGCCCGGTCGGCAGGAAGCGTTGCCATGCCGTGTCTTCATGCGGTCGCTCGGTACGGACGAAGGCGACCACGCCGCGCTGCGCGTAATCGCGCCCACTCACCTCCAGGCCTGCGAGGCGACGCAGGGTGGAATCGGCGCCATCGGCGGCCACCGCCAGGCGCGTATCGAGCCGCGTGCCGTCGTCCAGGCGCAGGACGACGCCGTCGGCATCCTGCTCCATCGCCTCCACGCGCGCCGGGCAGCGGACGTCGACACCCGCCGCCGGCAGCGCCGCCCACAGGCGGTCGACAAGCAGCGCGTTCTCGACGATCCAGCCCAACTGGGTGCGGCCGAGCGCATCGGCATCGAAACGGAGTTCGTCGCCACCGGCCGCGTCCCACACCCGCATGCGGCGATAAGCGTGGGCGCGCGCATCGCGCACACTGGCCCATGCGCCGGCCGCGTCGAGCAGTGCGGCGTTGTCGGGCGCGAAGGCGTAGACGCGCAGGTCCGGGGTCTCGCGCGACCAGCGAAGCGGTTCCCGTCCTTCGATCATCGCGACCTGCAGCCCTTCGCGGGCCAGCACTAGGGCGCAGGCCGCGCCGACCACCCCGCCGCCGACCACGGCGACATCGATCTGCCCGCGACGCTTCATGCAGCCTCCCCGCGGCAGAGCGCCGGCACATCGCCGCGGAAGCCCATCGCACCGCCAACGAGGAACGCTTGCAGCGATGCATTCGCATCCACCGCTGCCAGGCCCAGGCTGCGCAACGGCCGCAACAGCGGTGAGGAATTGGAGGTCAATCGCGCCAGGCCATCGGAGAAGGCCAGCGTGCGGTCGCGGTCTTCCTGCCGGCGCGCGGCGTGCGCCGCGAGCGCGCCGGGGTCACCGGGGTCGTCTGTGCGTGCGATTTCCTCGGCCAGTGTGAGCGCATCGCGCAGGCCCAGGTTGAAGCCCTGCGCGCCGATCGGGTGGATCGTCTGCGCGGCGTTGCCCAACAGGACCGCGCGCTCGGCGACCAGGCGCTGCGCCACCACGCGCGTCATCGGGTATGCACTGCGCTCGCCGCTGTCGAGCAGGCGACCGATGCGCCAGCCCACGTGCTGCTGCAGGCGCCGCAGCCAGGCCGCATCGTCCAGGGCGGCCACCGCCTCGGCGTGTGCCTGCTGCACGCCATGCACCACGCCCCAATGGCGATCCCCGCGCGGCAACAACGCCGTGGGACCGTCTTCGCGGAAACGCTCGTACGCCGTGCCGTCAGGCGCCCGCTCGGCGCGCACGCGGGCGACGAACAAGGTTTGCCCGTAATCGTGCGTGTCGGCGGCGATGCCCAGCGCCTCGCGCACGCTGCTGTGGGTGCCGTCGGCGGCGACCACCAGGCGGGCCTGCAGCTCGCGCGTCTCGTCGCCCGCAACGATGTGGACGAGGCGATGGCCGTCGGCTGCGTCGCCGAGGCCGACGAACCGCGCGGGCCGGTAGCGGGTCAGTCCACGCAGCGCCTGGAGGCCCGCCTCGAGGGCCTCGCCGAAGTCCCGCGCGACGACCACCTGGCCGAACGCCTCTCGCCCGTAGTCGGCGGCGGCGAGCCGCACGCGGCCGAAGTCGCCCTCGCGACTGATGTGGATGCGGCGGATCGGGCCCGTCGGGGCTCGCAGGCGCGCCATGATCCCGAGCGCGTCCAGCGCATTGACGGTGGCGGCGGCGAAGCTGAGGTTGCGCTGGTCGAACACCGCTGGCATCTGGCCTGCGGGCGCCGCTTCCACTAGCCCCACGTCCAGTCCCTGCCGGTCCAGGGCAATCGCGAGGCTGGCACCCACCAGCCCCCCGCCCACGATCACTACGTCATGCCGATCTGTCATCCCGTCATGATAGCGCCCTGCTTCGTGCGCCCCACCCGGCGGCCAGGCGCGCGCCGGCTCCGGTAGAATGCGGGACTGAGTCTCCGGAACCGTGCCTGATGAATACCACTTCGCAACGCGCCATCGTCCTGGCGCTGGTCGCCGCCCTGCTGGTCCTCACCCGCCTCCACCTGCCCACCGCGTTCGGCCATATCGGACCGCTGCCGGATGCGAGCTGGGCGGCGTTCTTCATCGGCGGCTACTACCTGCGCAACTCGTCGCGCTGGGCCTTTCCGCTGTTCATGGCGATGGCGGTCGCGGTCGACTACGTGGTCATCAGTGGTCAGGGCATCGACTTCTGGACGCATTACTGCGTGTCGGCCGCCTACTGGTTCCTGGTGCCGGCCTACCTGGCGATGTGGATGGGCGGCACCCTGGTGCGCCGCTTCCAGACCGCGCAGCCCGGCCGCACGCTGGCGCTGCTCGTGGGAAGCCTGCTGGCCTCGGTCACCGCCTGCCACCTGCTGAGCCAGGGCAGCTTCTACTGGCTGAGCCCGGTGGTCAGCGAGCCGACCTTCGCCGGCTGGTGGAAGAACTTCACTGACTGGTACCTGCCCTACCTGCGTGTGGCCGCGATCTACGTGGGCCTGGCCGTCATCGTGCATGTGATGGTCGAGCAAGTGTCGCGCCTGGCCAAGCCGCACGGCCGCACGGCCGACTGACCGCTCCCGGCCGGACGATGGGCAACCGCCTCTCGAAGATCTACACCCGCACCGGCGATGACGGCAGCACCGGCCTGGGCGACGGCACGCGCGTGGGCAAGGACTCCGCGCGCGTCACCGCCTACGGCACGGTGGACGAAGCCAATTCGGCGATCGGGGTGTTGCTGGCCGTCCCCAGCGTGGCGGACGACATCCGCGCGCTGCTGACCACGGTGCAGCACCAGCTCTTCGACCTCGGCGGAGAACTCTGCATCCCCGGCCATGCCGCGATCAGTGGCGACGACGTGGATGCGCTCGAGCGGCAGCTGGACCATTACAACGACGACCTGCCGCCGCTGAAGGATTTCATCCTGCCGGCAGGCGGCGAGGCGGCCTCGCGCTGCCACCTGGCGCGCACCATCGTGCGCCGCGCCGAACGCGAGACCGTTACCCTGGCCCGGCACGATGCCGTGCGGCCGGAGGCGATCCGCTACCTCAATCGACTGTCCGACCTGCTGTTCGTGCTGGCCCGTGTGCTGGCGCGCGCCGACGGCCATGGCGAGGTGCTCTGGAAGCACGAACGGCGGCACGTTCCGCGCTGACCCCGTGATCATCTTCACCCACCCCGCGTGCCTGGCCCACGATCCCGGACCCGAACATCCGGAGCGGCCGGCCCGCCTCGAAGTGGTGCTGGAGGTCCTCCGCCGCGAACACGGCGATGTCGAATGGCGCGAGGCGCCGATCGCCAAGCTCGGCGACCTGCGGCGGGTGCACGACGAGGCCCTGGTGAACGATGTGCTGGACGCGGACGTGGCCGGCTACCGGATGCTGGACCCCGACACGGTCCTGTGCGCGGCCTCGCCCGCAGCGGCACTGCGGGCCGCGGGCGCGGGTGTCGCGGCCGTCGATGCGGTGATGAATGGCGAATCGGCCACCGCGTTCTGCGCGGTTCGCCCGCCCGGCCACCACGCCACCAGCGGCACCGCCATGGGCTTCTGCCTGTTCAACAACATCGCCGTGGCCGCCGCCTATGCGCGCGACCGGCACGGGCTGGAGCGTGTGGCGGTGGTGGATTTCGATGTCCACCACGGCAACGGCACCCAGGCGATCTTCTACAACGACCCCCGCGTGGCCTACTTCAGCAGCCATGAGTCCGGCATCTATCCGCATAGCGGCGCGCCTTACGAGCGTGGTGCGGGCAACGTGTTCAACGCGCTGCTGCCGCCGGGCAGCGGGGGCTTCCGCTTCCAGAACACCTGGGCGGACGACCTGCTGCCCGCGCTGGACGATTTCAAACCGCAGTTGCTGCTGATCTCCGCTGGCTTCGACGCGCACATGCGGGACCCGCTGGCCGACCTGATGCTGGAGACCGAGGACTTCGGCTGGCTGACCCGTCAGCTGCGTACGCTGGCGCAGCGCCATGCCGGCGGACGCGTAGTGTCCATGCTGGAGGGCGGCTACGACCTGGATGCGTTGCGCGACTCGGTGGCCGTCCATGTCGACGAACTGCGCTGACATCCGCTGGCGCTTTCAGGCTCGCTGAACCCCGACCTACGCCGACCCGACAGCCTTCATTGCCCGCATGCAGGGGATGGGGCAAGCTAACGGGCGTTTTTCCCGTCAGCGAGCCCAGCACCGCGTGCGTCCTGTCCTCCGCCTGCTCCCGTTGCCCTTCAGCATCGCCCTGTGCCTGCCCGCACTGGCCGACGATGAGAAGCCCGAAAGCTGGGCCTTGTGCCCGGTCCAGGACGTGATCCCGGTCTTCAGCGAGGCGCCCCAGCCCGGGGCGGGCGGCAGTGCCCAGGTACAGCGCGAGCAGCGCGCCGAGCAACCCACCTCGATCGAGGGCGACCAGTTGTCGGGCACCGAGGCCAACCCCGAGTACAGCGGTGCGGTCCAACTGGTCCGCGGCGACCAATTCCTCGGCGCCGACAACCTGAAGTACGACCAGGAGAAGGACACCTACGTCGCCGACGGCCACATCCGTTACCAGGACGCCGGCATCCGCCTCATCGCCGACAGCGCGCGCGGCGACCAGGGCGCGGATTCCCACCAGATCGACAACGTGCGCTATCAGCTGGTGTCGCGTCGCGGCAACGGTGGCGCCGACCGCATCGACATGAAGGGCGCCGAAGGCAGCCTGCAGCACTCCACCTATTCCACCTGCGACCCCCGGGACCGCCGCTGGGAACTGCGCTCGCGCCGCATCGACATCAATACCGACGATGGCTGGGGCGTGGCGCGCGGCGCGACCATCCGCCTGGGCAAGGTTCCGGTGCTGTACGTGCCGTACCTGAAGTTCCCGATCGACGACCAGCGGCACACCGGCCTGCTGTATCCGGCGGTCGGTCTGTCGGGCCGCAACGGCTTCGACTGGAAGCAGCCGATCTACCTCAACCTGGCGCCGAACTACGACGCGACGCTGGAGCCGCGCTACATGAGCGAGCGCGGGTTCCAGATGGGCGCTGAGTTCCGCTATCTGTACGAGAAGGGACGCGGCGAGATCCAGGGCACCTGGATGACCAAGGACGATCTGGTCAGCGACCGCATGAACGAAACGGACTACGATCCGTTCAATCCGAACAACCCCGATCCCGACGATGGCCGCGGCTTCTTCGCGTTCGAGGGCGAGCACCGTTTCTCCCGGAACTGGCAGGCCCGCGCCAACCTCATATGGCTGAGCGACGCGCGCTACCAGGAAGATTTCGGCAATTCGCTGTACGGGCAGGCATATTCCTCGGTGACGAGTACCGCCGGCGTGTACGGCGCCGGCGAATACTGGAGCGCCGGCCTGATGGCCGACCACTGGCAGCTCTCCGACTACCTCAGCACCGAAGCGTCTCTTCCCTACAATCGCCTGCCGCGTGCGTACTTCAACTGGAACCAGCCATTGAGCCGCTGGATCAGCGTGGGTGGACATGCCGAAGCGGTGAAGTTCCAGCACGACGAGCACCCCGGGGGCAGCCGGCTGGACATCAAGCCGACGATCTCCTTCCCGCTGCAGGGTGCCGCCTGGTACGTAACGCCGACCCTGGCCTATCGGCATACCGAATATCGCCTCGACGGCGAACTGGCCCAGACCACGGCAATAACTCGGGCGCGCGCCGCTTACGGCATTCCGGCGGATCAGCCCGTGAGCGCGGCGCAGATCGCCGAGTTCTACGATCGCTCGCCCAGCCGCAGCCTGCCGATCGGATCGCTGGACGCGGGCGTGTATTTCGATCGCGAAACCGAGATCAAGGGCGACCGCTTCCTGCAGACGCTGGAGCCGCGGCTGTTCTACCTGAAGGCGCCCTACCGCGAACAGGACGGTCTGCCGATCTTCGACACCCGCCCCTTCAACTTCAGTTACGGCCAGCTGTTCCGCGACAACCGCTACACCGGCCCCGACCGCCAGACCGACGCCAACCAGCTGACGCTGGCGCTGTCCACCCGCCTGCTGCGGCAGAAGGACGGTTTCGAACGTCTGTCTGCCAGCATCGGGCAGATCCGCTATTTCGACGACAGCCGCGTCGTCCTGCCCGGCGAAGTGCCGCTGGAAAAGGGCAAGTCGGCGTGGGTCGTGGATGCCAACTACGCTCCGACCGATCGCTGGACCATCGGCGCCTCCTATCAGTGGGACCCGAAGTTCCGCCGCGAAGATCTGGCCAGTGTCCGTGCCCGCTACCTGCTGCCGGACGACGGCGTGGTCAACATCACCTACCGGCGCCGCCGCGACCTGCTGGAACAGGCGGACTTCTCGTTCCTGTACCCGGTCACGCCGTCCTGGAGCGTGGTGGGCCGCTACTACCATTCGTTCTATCGCGATGCGGCCACCGACCAGGAGCCCGGCTTGCTGGAAGGCGTCGCCGGCGTGCAGTGGGACAGCTGCTGCCTCGCCGTGCGTGCGCTGGTACGCCGCTACGTGCGCAATCGCGAAGGCGACATGAACACGGGCTTCCAGGTCGAGTTCGTCCTGAAGGGCCTGGGCTCGGCTGGCCAGGACACGGAGCGCACCCTGCGCCGTGCTATCCTCGGCTATTACCGAGACGACCTCTATCTCGTCCCGCCTAGCAATATCGCGCAGCGACCGGACGATACCTCTTACGCTCCGGATCCGATTCCATGAAGAAGCCGATGTCCCGCCTCCTGGTCGCCAGCCTGCTGGCTCTCTCCACGGCCGTCACGCCGGTGCTGGCGCAGAGCCTGCAGCCGCTGGACCGTATCGCCGCGGTCGTCAATGAAGACGTGGTGCTGCAGAGCGAGCTCGATCGCGCCGTGCAGAACGTGATCAGTCAGTACGCCAGCCAGCCAGGCCAACTGCCCCCGCGCGCGGTGCTGGAGCGGCAGGTGCTGGAGCGCCTGGTACTGGTGAAGCTGCAGGTGGCGCGTGCGGCCGAAAGTGGCATCCGCATTGGCGACGCCGAGCTCAACAATGCCGTCAATGCGGTCGCCCAGCAGAACGGCACCACGCCGGATGGCCTGCGTCAGCGACTCGAGGCCGACGGTATGTCGTTCGCCGAGTTCCGCAATTCCCTGCGCGACGAGATCACCATTCAGCGCCTGCGCCAGAGTTATGCGCAGAGCCGCGTACAGGTGAGTGAGGGCGAAGTGGATGCCGCGATCGCCGCTCAGGCTGCCAGCGGCACGCAATATCACCTGGCCCACATTTTGGTGGGCTTGCCCGATGGCGCCAGCGCCGAGCAAATCAGCACGGGCAAGGGCAAGGTCGATGGCATCAAGGCGTTGATCGACAAAGGCGAACTGGACTTCTCCGCCGCCGCCGTCCGGTATTCCGACAGCCCGAACGCGTTGGAAGGAGGCGACCTGGGCTGGCGCAGCGTCGACGAAATCCCCACCGCCTTCGCCGACCTGCTCAAGGGCATGACCCCGGGCCAGGTGGTCGGCCCGCTGCGCGGCCCCAGCGGCTTTCAGCTGCTCAAGCTGGTGGAAGTGCGCGACGCCGCTCAGGCCGAGAAGCGTAACGTCACCGAATACCACGCCCGCCACATTCTGGTCCGCATCACGCCTACGCAGGATGTGGCCGCGGCGAAGGCCAAGATCGATACCCTGCGCGCGCGCATCGCCGGCGGTGCGGACTTCGCCACCGTCGCGAAGGAGTCCACCGAGGACGCCAACAGCCGCGACGACGGCGGCGACCTGGGTTGGTTCCCGGCTGACGCGTTCGGTCCGGCGTTCGGCCAGCAGGTCACCGGCCTGCAGGACGGACAGGTCAGCGCGCCGTTCCGCACCGATGCCGGCTGGCACATCGTGCAGCGCGTGGAAACACGCCAGACCGACGTCACCGACCAGAACCGCCGCGCCCAGGTCCGCGAGACCATCGGCCGCCGCAAAGCCGAGGACGAGTACAACCGTTACCTGCAGGAACTGCGCGGCGAAGCCTACGTCAGTGTCCGCAGCGGCGACCGCGCCGAGACTACCCCGGGCGGCTGACATGCTACCCCGGCTCGCCTTGGTGCCGGGCGAGCCGGCGGGCATCGGTCCGGAGCTCTGCGTCCGGCTGGCCCAGCAGCCGCGCACCGACTGCACCCTGCTCGCCTTCGCCGACGCGACCACGCTCGCGTCGGCGGCCAAGGCCTTGGGATTGCCGCTACAACTGATCGATGAAGACGCCGTCGCCACGCGCCCCGGCGACCTGAGACTGCGGTCGGTCCCCCATGCGGCACCGACGACCTTCGGACACACCGATCCGCGTAATGCGCGCGCCGTCATCGAGGCCCTGACGCTAGCCGCCGGCGCTTGCCTGGCCGGCGAACTCGACGGTGTCGTCACCGGCCCGGTGCACAAGGCCGCGATCAACGCCGGCGGCATCGCCTACAGCGGCACGACCGAATTGCTGGCCGAACAAGCGGGCCGGCCCGTGGTGATGATGCTCGCCAACGAGATCGTCCGCGTGGCGCTGGCCACTACGCACCTCCCGCTGCGCGCTGTGCCGGATGCTGTCTCGGCCACCACGCTGGAAGAGGTGCTGCGTATCACCGACCGCGCGCTACGCCATGACTTCGGTATCGCCCGCCCCACCCTCGCCGTGCTCGGCCTCAACCCGCACGCAGGCGAAGCCGGCCACCTGGGGCGCGAAGAGATCGAGGTCATCGAGCCCGTCCTGCACGCCCTGAGGGCGGAAGGGATGGAACTGGTCGGCCCGTTGCCCGCGGATACCGCCTTCCTGCCGCAGAAGCTGCGCGGCTTCGACGCGGTGGTGGCGATGTACCACGACCAGGGCCTGCCGGTGCTCAAGTACAGCGGCTTCGAGCACGCGGTGAACCTGACGCTGGGCCTGCCCTATCCTCGGGTCGCCGTCGACCATGGCACGGCGCTCGAGCTTGCGGGCAAGGGCATCGCCGACCCGTCCAGCCTGTTCGCCGCCGTGGCCACCTGCGCTCGCATCGCGTCTACACGAGGAGTGAGCGAGGAGAAGTGAGGTGTGAGCGAATCTCCAGCCTTTGTTCCCCTGCCTGCCCCACTCACTTCTCACTTCTCCACACTCACTCCTCGCCCCATGTCCTTCAAGGCCCCCCCCAAGAAGTCCCTCGGCCAGCACTTCCTGACCGACCGTAGCTATATCGAGAAGATCGTCATGGCGGTGAACCCGCAGCCGGGCGACCGTCTCGTCGAGATCGGGCCGGGCCAGGGCGCCATCACCTTCCCCCTGCTGCGCAAGCATGGCGAACTGACCGCCATCGAGTTCGACCGCGACCTCATCACCCCGCTGATGGAGGCCTCTGAGGGAGTGGGACGCCTGACCATCATCCACAAGGACGTGCTGGACGTGGATTTTGGCGAGCTCGCCGGCGAGGAGACGCTGCGCCTGGTCGGCAACCTGCCCTACAACCTGTCTTCGCCGATCCTGTTCCATGCCATCGAACACGCCGCATCGATCCGCGACATGGTCTTCATGCTGCAGAAGGAAGTCGTCGATCGCATGGCCGCCGAGCCCGGCAGCAAGGTGTACGGGCGGCTCAGTGTGATGCTGCAGGCCTACTGCCGCGTGGACAGCCTGTTCGTGGTGCCGCCGGGCGCTTTCCGCCCGCCACCGAAAGTGGATTCGGCCGTGGCACGGCTCGTGCCGCGCGCGGCGGACCAGGTGGGCATCGACGACCACCGGCGATTCGCCGACGTGGTGCGCGCGGCCTTCGGCCAACGCCGGAAAACGCTCCGCAACGCACTGTCCGGTACCTGCAGCGCCGAACAGATCGAAGCGGCCGGCCTGCGCCCCGAGCTGCGCGCGGAACAGGTGCCCGTGCAGGATTTCATCCGCCTGGCGAATCAGCCCGACGCGACGTGATCCCGTCGAAGCGGACGTTGTTTCCGCTTTGACGTGCCATTGCATACACTGAACGCATGGATTCCCCCGACTACGCCATCGATGTCGACGTCGCCACGCGCTTTCTGGACGACCAGTCCGCGCCGGAAGACGGCCGTTACGTGTTCGCGTACACCATCCGCATCCACAACCGCGGCCGCGTACCCGCGCAGCTGCTGCGTCGTCACTGGGTCATTACCGACGCCAACGGCAAGGTGCAGGAAGTGCACGGCGAAGGCGTGGTGGGCGAGCAGCCGTGGCTTCGTCCGGGCGAGGATTTCCGCTACACCTCCGGCGCCGTCCTCGAGACCGCGCTCGGCACCATGCAGGGACGCTACGACATGCTCGCCGACGACGGCACCCGCTTCGACGCGCCCATCGCCGCCTTCACCCTGTCCGTCCCGCGGACCCTGCACTGAGGCCCGGGCGCGATGAGTGTCTGGGCCATCGGCGACCTCCAGGGCTGCTACGACGCCACGCAGCGCCTGCTGGAGAAGATCCGTTTCGATCCCGCGCAGGACCGCCTGTGGTTCTGCGGCGACCTGGTGAACCGCGGCGGACAATCGCTGGAAACGCTGCGCCTCGTGCATTCCTTGCGCGAGCACAGCGTTGTCGTGCTGGGCAACCATGACCTGTCGCTGCTCGCGATCGGCGAGCGTTCGCCGGACGAACAGCGCAAGGTCAATGCCGACCTGCAGCGCGTGGTACTCGCCGAAGATGCGCGCACGCTGCTGGATTGGCTGCGCCTGCAGAAGCTGCTGCACGTGGACCGCGACCTGGGGTGGATGATGGTGCACGCCGGGCTCGCGCCGAAGTGGACCACCACGCTCGCGGAGAAGCATGCGCGCGAAGTGGAAGCGCAGCTGCACGGCAACGGCTACCGCAAGCTGTTCCGCAACATGTACGGCGACAAGCCGAACTGGGCCCCGCACCTGTCCGGCCACGACCGTTCGCGCGCCATCATCAACGTGCTCACGCGCATGCGCTACTGCACGCCGCGCGGGCGCATGGCGATCGAAGAGAAAGGCGCGCCGGGCCGACAGGCCCAGGGCCTGTATCCCTGGTACGAAGTCCCCGGCCGCGCCGAGCGCGACCTCAAGATCGTGTGCGGCCACTGGTCCACGCTCGGCCTGATGATCGGGCACGGCGTGCATGCGATCGACACCGGTGCGGTCTGGGGCGGCAAGCTGACCGCCTTGCAGCTGGATACCGACGAGATCCGGCTGGTGCAGGTGCAGGGCCGTGATGTTCCGCCGCCACCCAAGGGCGAACTGCCGAAGGATTGAGTGCGTAGCGTGCGCCGTGCGCCGTGCGCACGATCGCATGGACCCAGCACCGCGCAGTCGTGCGCATGGCGCACGCTACGTTCGGTCAGACGCGTCGGTACTCGACGAAGTCGAAAGCCAGCGCGTGCTTCGCATCCGCCGGATGGGGTTCGCGGGCGACCTCATGCCAGATGGCCGGATCGAAGGCCGGGAAGAATGCATGCGCATCCCCGACGTCGGTGTCGACTTCCGTGAGGTGCATTACATCGGCGCGGTCCAGCGTGAGCGCGTAGACTTCGCCGCCGCCGATCACGCACAGCTCGTCCGCGCCCTGCGCATCGGCGATCGCGATGGCTTCGTCCACCGACGCGACGGCCTGCATGCCCTCGAAGGGCACCGTGCCACGGCGCGTCAGCACCAGGTTCAAGCGGCCTGGCAACGCGCGCCCCAGGGATTCGGCGGTCCTGCGCCCCATCAGCACCGGTTTGCCCAGCGTCAGCGCCTTGAAGCGTTTCAGGTCGTCCGGCAAGCGCCACGGCAGATCGTTGTCGCGACCGATGGCCCGACGGCGATCGAGGGCGGCGATCAGCGAGATGCGCGGGCACTCATCCACGCTTACGATCCCTTGCACAGGCTCGCGCGAGCGACTCGAGTTGCTTCCAGCCAGGCATCAAGCGACTCAGTATCCGGGAGTGCTGCTGAGGACCGAGGGGCGACGCCGCCATGGCCTCCATCACCTTGTCACCGAATGTCGCGTGTTGATCCAACAGTCCCATTACCGTACCAGGACCACGCTCCGTCGGCGCCACCGCGCTGATCGCCTGCAATTCCCTAACGCTGAACACACCAGCGAGCATCGGTACGAACGCCGCGCGCGTGCGCGGATCCTGGCGCGCTTCCACCATCGCGGCGCGGACATCTCCATCGACGTACCGGTCGATCCCCGCCTCCAGCCCATTGCATGCCCGCACCTCGTCCTCGCTCCCCAGCAATTTCAAAGCCTCGCCCCAACCATCGCGGCGGGTCTTGCTCACGAACGCTTCCTGGTATTCGATGAGAACATACTTCTCGAACCACTGGTCGTAGGCGCGCTCCGCCTCTTCCAGCGATTGCGCCTCCAAGGGAGTCGCCATGACGCCGACGCAGAGCGACCACAGCAGCAGGCATGCAAGCAATGCGCGCATCACACCGCCACCGGCGCCTTGATCGCCGGGTGCGGGTCGTAGCCATGGATCTCGATATCGTCGAAGGTGAAGGCGAACAGGTCCGTGACGTCGGGATTGAGGTGCAGCGTCGGCAACGCGCGCGGCGCGCGTGACAACTGTTCGCGAGCCTGTTCGTAGTGGTTCGAGTACAGGTGCGCATCGCCCAGCGTATGCACGAAGTCGCCCACGCCGAGGCCCGTCGCCTGCGCGACCATGTGGGTCAGCAGCGCGTAGCTGGCGATGTTAAACGGCACGCCGAGGAAGATGTCGCCGCTGCGCTGGTAAAGCTGGCAGCTGAGCTTGCCGTCGACCACGTAGAACTGGAACAGCGAATGGCACGGCATCAGCGCCATCTTCGGCAACTCGGCCACGTTCCAGGCGCTGATCACCAGGCGGCGCGAATCCGGGTTGCGCTTGATCTCATCGACCAGCCACTGCATCTGGTCGACGGTCTTGCCGTCCGCGCCTTCCCAGCTGCGCCACTGCTTGCCGTAGACCGGGCCGAGTTCGCCGTTTTCGTCCGCCCACTCGTCCCAGATGCTGACCTTGTTGTCCTTGAGGTAGGCGATGTTGGTTTCGCCCTTCAGGAACCACAGCAGCTCGTGGATGATCGAGCGCAGGTGCAACTTCTTGGTGGTGACGAGCGGGAAGCCTTCATTGAGGTCGAAGCGCATCTGCCAGCCGAACACGCTGCGCGTGCCGGTGCCGGTACGGTCGGCCTTCTCGGCGCCCTGCTCCAGCACGTGGCGCAGCAGATCCAGGTACTGCTTCATGTCTTGTCTCCGGCGGCCGGTGGGGGAACGACGGGCTGCAATGTCGGCGCGCGACGCGATAGCCACAACAGGTAGAGGCCCAGCAGCACCAGCGGCACGCTGAGGATCTGGCCCTTGGTCAACCAGTCCCACGCGACGTAGTGGCCCTCGTCCGGCACGCGGACGAATTCCATCAGGAAGCGGAACACGCCGTACATCAGCGCGAACAGGCCCGAGATGAGGTAGCGCGGACGCGGCTTGCGCGAGACCGTCCACAGCACGACGAACATCACCAGGCCTTCGAGGAACGCTTGGTAAAGCTGCGAGGGATGGCGCGCGAACTGATCCAGCGCGCCGGTCGCGTACTGCGCCTGCAACTGGGCGGCGTCCAGTCCGCGCAACGCGGGATCGGTCGGGAAGATCACGCCCCAATCCGCCTGCGTGTACTTGCCCCACAGCTCCGCGCCGATGAAGTTGCCGAGGCGGCCGAAGCCCAGTCCCGGCGCGGCCAGCGGCGCAACGAAGTCCATCGTGTCGAAGAAGTGCAGGCGATGCTTGCGCGACCACCACAACGCCGCGGCCATCACGCCGAGCAGGCCGCCATGGAAGCTCATCCCGCCTTCCCACACCTTGAAGATCGACAATGGGTTGTCGAGGAAGGTGCCGAAGCCATAGAACAGGACGTAACCGATGCGCCCGCCCAGCACGACGCCAAGCATCGCGTAGAACATCAGGTCCGAGAACGCGTCGGCATTGACGCCCGGCAGGCGTCCCTGCGCGGCGCGCATGCGCCCGAGCCACCAGGCCACGACGAAAGCCAGCAGGTACATCAGGCCGTACCAGTGCAGCTTGACCGGTCCCAGCGAAAAGATGATCGGGTCGATCTGATGAAGGTAGATCATGCGCCTCGGCAATGCCGGTGGGGAGCGGCTATTTTGCCCCACCCCGCCCGTGCGTGGATGACTGGCCGACCGCGTAGCGCCGAGCTTGCTCGGCTGAGGGAGCATCCGGGCATCACGTCAGCGTAGCAAGCTCCGCTCTACGGGCTCGAGATCAATCCAGCAGGTGCGGCCGGTTGGGCAGTTCGTCCTCATCGGCGTGGCCCGCCTGCTGCGGAAAATGCTGGGCCAGCAATGCCGAGGCCGCCGCGATGCCATCCAGGACGGCCTGCTCGGCCCGGCCCTCGCGCATGCCCGTCTCGATCCGTTGGCAGACCTCGCGCCACTGCGCGTCACTGACTCGTCCGGCCAGGCCGCGGTCCGCGACGATTTCGATGCGGTGGTCCGCCAGCAGCAGGTAGATCAGCACGCCGTTGTTGGCCTCGGTGTCCCAGGTGCGCAGGCGGACGAACACCTCGTGCGCGCGCTCGCGCGGCTCCACGCCGGACATCACGGCGCTGGGCGGCAGGTTGGATTCCACCGCGAACATCACTTCGCCGCGATGCAGGCGCTCGCCGGCCGCGATCGCGTCGGTGATGCGGTGCAGGCTGTCTTCCGGGAACAGCCGGCGGGCGGACCGCGCGAACAGATGGCGGAACAGGCGCATCACCAGCTCCCCGAGGCGCCACCGCCTCCGGACATGCCACCCCCACCGCCCCAGCCGCCCCCACCGAAGCCGCCTCCGCCACCACCGAACCCACCGCCTCCCCAGCCACCGTCACCGCCGCCCCAGCCGCCCCAGTCGCGATGCCGCGCATAGCCACCGCGCGTCGATACCGAAGCCAGGCCGTAAAGCAGGCCGAAGACACCGGCGATGCCGGCAGGAATGAGCGAAGAAAGCAGCAGCGCGACGCCGGCGGCGGCACCGCCAGTGAACAGGCCACGCAGCCCGGCCGGCGCGCGACCGAACATGCCGCGCACGATGGTCGCCACGATGAAGGCGGCGAACAAGGCAAAGAACCAGTCGCCGCCGCGCCCGCCGCCCGGACTGCCGCGGTGCGTGCTGACGGGAGCCGGCAGCGCTTCGCCGTCGATCAGTTTCACCAGCACGCCGGTGGCGTCGGTGATGCCGCCGGCGAAGTCGCCAGCGCGGAACTTGGGCACCAGGTATTCCTGGATGACCCGGTTGGCGACCGCGTCGGGAATCGCGCCTTCCAGCCCGTAGCCGGTATGGATGCGCACCCGTCGGTCGTCTTTCGCGACCAGGAGGATGACCGCATCATCCACGCCCTTGCGGCCCAGCTTCCACTGGTCGAACGCGCGCTGGGTGTAGTCGAAGATATCCTCGGGCTGCGTGCTGGGCACGATGAGCACCTGCAACTGGCTACCCTTGCGCTGCTGCAACGCCAGTGCCTGCTGTTCGAGCTGCTGCTTCTGCGCGGCATCGAGCGTGCCGGTGGTGTCGACCACCGGCGAATCCAATGGCGGGATGGCGGCCAGCGACTGCGCCCAGGCGGGCGCCGCCATTAACAGCAGGCACAACGCCAGCGCGCGCAGCATGGGGGCGATGGACGTGGCTCAGTTGCCCGGCGACGGAGGTGGTGGCGGGGTGGGCGCCTGCGGTGCGGCCGGCGGCGGCGTGCCGAAGTCCACGGCCGGGGCCTCGGAAATCGCAGCTTCGTTCTCGACGGTGAAGTTCGGCTTTTCCTTGGCCCCGGTGAGCTTGGCGGTGATCACCTGCGGGAACTGGCGGATATAGGTGTTGTAGTCCTGCACCGCCTGGATATAGCGGCCACGCGCGACGGTGATGCGGTTCTCGGTGCCTTCGAGTTGCGCCTGCAGGTCGCGGAAGGACTGGTCGGACTTCAGATTCGGATAGTTCTCGGTGACGACCAGCAGCCGCGACAGCGCGCTACCCAGTTCCGTCTGCGCCTGCTGGAACTGCGCAAGCGAGGCCGCATCGTCCGCATTGACCTGGATCTGCCCCACCCGCGCGCGCGCGTTGGTCACGTCGGTCAGAACCTGGCGCTCCTGCTGCGCGTAGCCCTGCACGGTCTTGACCAGGTTGGGGATCAGGTCGGCGCGGCGCTTGTACTGGTTGAGCACTTCGGACCAGCCGGCCTTCACCGCTTCGTCCTTCTGCTGGATGGTGTTGTAGCCGCAACCGGACAACAGCGCGACCAGCACGACGAGCAACCACAGACGCGACACCTGGCGCATGGCACGACACTCCCTGGATGGACGACCGCGATTGCAGCACCTTGCCCAGGATGGCGCAAGCATGCGCGGCATCACGCACGGGGCGCGTGCGTTAGGCTTCCGTGAAAAAAGAAGGGCTCCCGCGGGAGCCCTTCGCACAGCCGCAGCGAATGCTTGGGTTACTCGCGCACCATGCGCTGGTTGGCGCGCTTCTTCGCCCACAGATTGAGGCATTCGACCACCGCAGAGAAGCCCATCGCGCCGTACAGGTAACCCTTCTCGATGTGCAGTTCGAAGCCATCGAGCAGCAGGTAGGCACCGACCGCGACGATGAACGCCAGCGCCAGCATCTTGATCGTGGGGTTGTTGTCGATGAACTGGCCCAGCGGGCGCGCCGCGAGCAGCATCACCGCCACCGCCAGCAGGATGGCCGCGACCATCACCGGCGTGTGGTTGGCCATGCCGACGGCCGCGATCACCGAGTCCAGCGAGAACACGATGTCGATCACCGCGATCTGCGCGATCACGCCAGCGAACGAAACCGCCGGACGCGTGTGCACGTCTTCCGAGTCGGGCTCGCCCTTCACCAGTTCCAGGATTTCCTTGGTGCCCTTCACCAGCAGGAACACGCCACCCAGGATCAGCACCAGGTCGCGCACCGAGATGCCCTGGCCGAAGAGGGTGAACAGGTCGGCGGTGAGACCGGCCAGCCACGCCAACGTCAGCAGCAGGAGGATGCGGGTGATGCAGGCTACCGCGATGCCGAACTTGCGCGCCACTTCGCGCTGGTGCGGCGGCAGCTTGCTGACCGCGATCGAGATGAAGACCAGGTTGTCGATGCCCAGCACGATCTCGATCGCACTCAGCGTGATCAGCGTGATCCACACCTGCGGATCGGTAAGCAATTCCATCATCGGGGGGTACCTAGGTTCAGATCAAAAGTTCACAGGTAGCGCGGCGCGAGGATCAGTGCCCAGCACAGCAACACGTTCATCATCAGCACGAACACGGCGGCGGAGCCCATGTCCTTGGCCCGGCCGGCCAGTTCGTGGTGCTCCGGCCCGTAGCGTTCGATCACCGCCTCCACCGCCGAGTTCAGCAGTTCCGCCGCGAGCACCAGCAGGCAGCTGCCGATCATCACCGCGCGTTCCAGACCGGTCTGCCCCAGCCACACTGCCAGCGGCGCCATGACGAGGAGGAGATAGACCTCCAGCCGGAACGACGATTCATGCATCCAGGCCGCGCGCAATCCCTGCAGGGACCACACGGTGGCTTTCAGGATGCGGCCGGGGCCGCGCGGGAGATGTCCGGTTTCGTCTGCCATGGGGCGGGTGGAGGCGGAAGTGGCCCCGCATCGGCCCTGGCCGGTCGGGCCGAGGCCGGATCCAGCGAAGGGACATGTCGGGTGGAGCCGGCGCAGTCACCGCGCCAAGGTGGCGATTTTGCCACAAGGCGCCGCCGGGACGGGCCCGCGTGGTTTGCATCGCCCCGGGACGGCTGCTCCACTAGGGCCCGCCCGAACCGAAGGAGCCTTCCCGTCGTGCCTTTCCTGAATACCGTTCGCCTGCCCCTGTTCACCGCCGCGCTGGCCACCCTGCTGGCCGCCTGCGCCGGCGTTCCAGCGACCACGACCCCGGCCACCGCCGCGCCCTCCGCGCCGGCCAGAAGCGCTCCGCGCATTCCCGAGCAGGTCTCGAATCCGGCCTGGGAAGCCGACATGCAGCGCTTCGAGGCCGCCGACGCGCAGTCGCCTCCGCCGCGCGGCGGCGTGCTGTTCATCGGCAGCTCGTCGATCCGCTTCTGGGACACGCTGGCGCAGGATTTCCCCGGCGTGCCCGTGATCAACCGCGGCTTCGGCGGCTCCGAGCTGCGCGACAGCACGTGGTACGCCGATCGCATCATCGTGCCGTACGCACCGCGCCAGATCCTGATCTACGCGGGCGACAACGACCTCAATGCCGGGCGCACACCGCAGCAGCTGCGCGCGGATTTCATCGCCTTCGTGGAACGCGTGCGCCGCGACCTGCCGACAACCAGGATCGGCTACATCAGCAACAAGCCGAGTCCCTCGCGCGCGCAGCTGCTGTCCGTGCAGCGGGAGGCGAACGCATTGATCCAGGCCGAAGCGAAGCATCTGGGGGTGGACTACATCGATATCTTCACCCCCATGCTGGATGCGACGGGCCAGCCGGACGAAAGCCTGTTCATCGAGGACCGCCTGCATATGAACCGCGCCGGCTACGTCATCTGGCGAGGCGTGATCGCGCCCTACGTCAAGTAGGTGCTCGCGCAAAAAAGAAGCCCGGCGATGCCGGGCTTCTTCGTTGCAGCATCCGCTGGCGTCAGAAGCCGCTGACGTTGAGGCGTCCGCCCGTCACCGTCTTGCCCTGCAGCGACGGCGTCGGCACGGTGGCCCCGAGGATGGCCGCCTTGATCTGCGCCGCCGTCACGCCCGGACGCGTGGACGCATAGAGGGCAGCGGCGCCGGTCACGTGCGGCGTCGCCATCGACGTGCCGTTGTAGCTGGCATAGCCCGACACCAGTTGGCCCTTGGACGAGGTGGGCACCGTCGACCAGATGCCGTAGCCCGGTGCGCCCAGGTCCACAGTGGTCGCGCCGTAGTTGTAGACGAGCGCGCCGGTCGAACGGAGAGCGGCCACCGAGATGATGCTCGCGTTCGGGTACGACGCCGGATAGCACGCGCCCGACGTATTGCCCTCGCAGTTCACGCTGTCGTTGCCGGCGGCGACGATCGTCAGGATCTCGGCCTGGCCCGCGCGGTCGATGGCATCGCTCAACGCCTGCGAATAGCCGCCGCCGCCCCACGAGTTGTTCGTCGCCACCAGGTTCAGGCCATGGCGGGTCTTGAGGTCGGTGAAGTAGTCCAGCGCCTTGACGGCATTGGCCGTGCTGCCGCCGCGACGACCGAGGAACTTGCCACTGATCAGCTTCACGCCGCTCCAGCACACGCCCGCCACGCCCTTGCCGTTGCCGCCCACGCCGGCGATGGTGCCGGCCACGTGCGTGCCGTGGTCGTCGTTGGCGCCAGCGGAGTTGATGTTGTTGGTGTTGCCGTCGAAATCCCAGCCGCGCACGTCGTCGACGTAGCCGTTGCCGTCGTTGTCCACGCCATCGACCGGATCGTACGGATTGGTCCAGATGTTCGCCGCCAGGTCTTCGTGGGTGTAGTAGATGCCTTCGTCGATCACGCCGACCACGACGTTGCCGCAGCTGGTGTGGCCCGCGGCCCACGCTTCGGATGCCTGCGAGCCGTACACGTTCGTGGGCGTGCCCGCATCGCCGTACATGCCCCACAACGAACCGTTGGTGGAATAGGTGTCGTTGGAGACCGCGTTGTGCTGGTAGGTCCAGTTCGGCTCGGCGTACTCCACGGCCGGATCGGCGCTCAGCGCCTGCACGGCAGCAGACAGGTCGACGTTGCCCGGCAGCTTCAGCAGCGCGATCTCGCCACTGCGGCCGTTGCCACGGCGCACCGTTTCCAGCTTCTGCGCGCCCAGGCCGTGCGCGACGGCGTCACGATCGGCGGCGACGGCACCGTCGCGGTACTTCACCAACAACTCACCGCTGGCGTGGGGCTTGCCTTCCTTCAGTCCCTTGATCACCAGGTCGGGCCTGCCGCCCGCGCTGGCCGCCTGTGCCGCCCCCATCGCCACAAGCGTCAATCCCACCCATACCGCCATGCGATTCTTCTTCATAAACCGATCCGACTCCGAGTGTTGTGGTTGCCGCGCCGAACGGCGCGGTGGATCGAATCTAGCTTGTAATTTCGGTTCTAGATATCCAATTTGACTCACACTTTCGCTGTGCGAAAAAAATACCTGCGATGGCACCGGTAGCCATGAGAACGACTCGCATCGCAGCGCCTGATGCCGCTGCGATGCGTCACGTCATTTGAAGGGATCAGCGCCTGCGCGGCGCGCCTTCCGGTTGGTGAAGACTGAGCACGTTGCCGTCCGGATCGAGGAAATCCAGCGACAGCCCACCGTCCGGCGATTCGCTCACCGGCACCACGATCTCCACCCCCTTCTCCGCCAGCGCTACGGCATGGTCGTCGATGCCGCCATCCAGACTGAAAACGACCACCGGCGATTCGCCCGCGCGCGCCTCGCGCGGGATGAACACCAGGCTCAGGTCGCCCACATCACCGACGGCGAACGGACCATCGTGGCCCTCCACGACCTGCACGGGCAGGCCGAGCGTGTCGCGGTAAAAGGCGACCGACCGGGCCAGGTCAGAGACGAAAAAGACGATGGCACCCACCTTGCAATTGCTGATCATGGGAGTTCCTCCTGTGTGATTCCCTTCTCTTCGTTGCCGCGAGGCCGCGATGTGTGAGCGCGCGCATCGATCAGGACCAAGTGGCCATCGGGATCGTGCGTACCCAGGCCCTCGCCGACCCGCATGGCAGCCTTCAGCGCCCGCCGCACCAGGCCGAACTGCAGATCGACAGCCCGTGCCGGATCGCGCAGGTAAGCCAAGGCCAGGCTTTCGGCGCGCACCTGGGGAGACTGCGCAGCCACGGCGCGCCGGACCGTGGTCAGCCGCTGGCGGAACGCCGTGGGCTGGATCCGCAGGATCCAGCGGATCTCGTCCGCCGACAGGCCGTGCAGGGCGAGCAAGGCAACGCGGCGCGCCGAGGGCGGCAGCGTGGCGAGCCAGGCCTGCGGCGCACCATGTTCCGACGGCGCGGGCGTGGCATCGACAGGGTCTTCGCCCTGCAGCGCCACTTCGGTCTCGCGACGTCGCCTTCGCACGCTGCCGCGCGCCGCGAACGCCGCCTGACGCCGCAACACCCCCGATAGCCACGGCAGGTCATGGCGGCCGGCCACGCACGCGGCCAGCAGGGTCTCCTGCACAAGATCTTCGGCGTCTTCCACGCGCCGGCACAAGCGCAGCGCCTGCGCGCGCAACTGGCGATAGGCCGCCAGCGTCAGCGCTTCCTGCCCCACGCCGTCCGTCACTCAGTCGTCCCGATGGATGGCGGTGCCGCGACTGCCGTCGGGGCGGATCCACCCGCGGTACATCCCGCGCGTACTGAGCACCAGCACCACGTTACCGTCGCGGTCCAGCGCGATCACGCCCCCGTCACCGCCATGCGCGGGGACCTCGCCCAGCACCACGTCCTCGGCGGCGTCGCGCAGCCGGTCGCCACGGTAGGCCACGCGCGCCGCGATGTCGTGGGCCACCACGTTCCGGATGTAGTACTCCCCCCAACCCGTACAGGACACCGCGCAGCGCGCATCGGCCCACGTGCCTGCACCGATCAGGGGCGAGTCGCCCACGCGCCCCCAGCGCTTGTTCGTCATCCCACCCGTCGATGTCGCCGCAGCGAGGTGTCCGCGGCTATCCAGCGCGACCGCACCCACCGTGCCGAAGTAGCGCCCGCGCAGGTCCGGATTGGCCTGCCAGGTCTGCTGCTCGAGCCGCTGAGCCTCGACCAGTTGCAACCGGCGCGGCTCGGTGGAGAACCAGTCGTTCGGCACGCGCTCGATTTCCGGATGCAGGTCGGCGAACTGCTCGGCGCCGGCGCCGACCAGGAACACATGCGGCGAATCCTCCAGCACGCGGCGCGCGAGTCGCACCGGATTGCGTACGCTGGACACGCCGGCGACCGCGCCGGCACGCCGGTGCTGGCCGTCCATGATCGAGGCATCGAGTTCGTGGCGGCCGTCGGCGGTGAACACCGCGCCGCGCCCCGCATTGAAGTAGGGCGAATCCTCCAGCACGCACACCGATGCCTCCACCGCATCCAGCGCGCTGCCGCCCGAGGCGAGCACACTGTGGCCCGCGTCCAGGGCGCGGTCCAGCTCGGCATGGATGCGCTCGGCGGTGGCATCGCCCAGCGTCGCCATGTCGATCACACCCGCCCCGCCGTGGATGGCCAGCGCGAGCGGCCTGCGCGGGGAATGCGTACTCATGGCGCCCTCCGGTCTGCATGACCCGACGGCGCCAGCATACTCCGCGCTACTGCGAACGGAGCGCCTCGATCGGGTCGAGCTGCGAGGCCTTGCGCGCGGGGTAGTAGCCGAAGAACAAACCCGTTGCGATCGAGAAGCCGGCCGCCAGGCCGATCACCTGCCCGTTCAACGCCACCGGCAATTCGCTGAACTTGCCGACCAGCAGCGCGCCGACCACGCCGATCACGATGCCCAGCACGCCGCCACCCAACGACAGCAGCATGGCCTCGGCGAGGAATTGCCGTCGCACGTCGCTGGGTCCGGCACCCACGGCCATGCGCAGGCCGATTTCGCGGATGCGCTCGGTTACCGACACCAGCATGATGTTCATGATGCCGATGCCGCCGACGATCAACGAGATGGTGGCCACCGCGCCGAGCAGCAGCGACATCAGCTTCGTCGTAGCGGTGCGCGTGGCGACGATCTCCGAGATGTTGCGGACGTTGAAGTCGTCCTCTTCGCCCGGATTGATCTTGTGCCGTTGGCGCAGCAGGGCTTCCACCTCACCCTGCACGTAGCTCAGATCCTTCGCATCCGCGACGGTCAGCGCCACCTGCATCACGGCCCCGGGGGGCAGGCCCATCGAGCCCATCAACCGGCGACGCGCGGTTTCCAGCGGCACCATGATCACGTCGTCCTGGTCCTGGCCGAAGCCGCCCTGGCCTTTCGGCGCCAGCGTGGCCACCACGGTGAAGGGGACGCGGCCCAGGCGCACGGTCTGGCCCACGCCGCTGTCTTCGCCGAACAGCGTGCGGCGCACGGTCTCGCCGAGGATCACCACCTTGCCGGCGCTGGAGTAATCCTGCGCGTCGAAGCCCTCGCCGTTGGCGATCACCCAGCTGTTGATGTCGAAGAAATCCGCCTGCACGCCCTGCCAGCTGGTCGACGCATTGTTCTCGGCGAACACGACCTGGGTGTTGCCGCGCAACGCGCCGGCGACGTACTGCACTTCGGGGATCTCGTTGCGGATCGCATCGACGTCGCCCTCGTTGAGGGTGAAGAAGCTGCTCGAGCTCATCCGCACGCCACCGCCACCGGGCCCACGGCCGGCGCCCGGGCTGATGTCCAGCCGCTGCGAGCCCAAGCCCGACACGAGCTTGTCGATCTCGGCCTGCGTGCCCTGCCCGACCGACACCATCACGATGACGGCGGCGATGCCGATGATCACACCCAGCGAAGTCAGCGCGCTGCGCATCCAGTTGCCGCGCAGCGCATGCAGCGCGGTGCGCAGGATGTCGGAAAATTTCATGGGCGGCCTCCGGCGTGCTCGAGGTCTTCGTGCAGCTCTCCGTCGCGCATCACCAGGATGCGGTCGGCGTGCGCGGCGACTTCGGCGTCGTGGGTGATCAGGATGACCGTATGTCCGTCATCGCGCAGGCGCTTGAACAGGGCCAGGATCTCCTCGCCCGTCTTGCTGTCGAGCGCGCCGGTCGGTTCGTCGGCGAGCAGGATGGGCGGCTGGTTGATCAGCGCGCGCGCGATGGCCACGCGCTGCTGCTGGCCGCCGGACAGTTCGTTCGGGCGATGCCCGGCACGCTCCGCCAGGCCGACCGCGGCGAGGGCCTGGCGCGCACGCTCGGTACGTTCGCCGGGCGGCACCTGCGCATAGCCCAGCGGCATCGCCACGTTCTCCAGCGCGGTCATGCGCGGCAGCAAGTGGAAGCCCTGGAAGACGAAGCCGATCTTTTCGCGCCGCAGGATCGCCAGTTGCTCGGCATCCAGCGTCGCCACATCGATGCCGTCGCACAGATAGCGGCCGTCGCTGGGCGTGTCCAGGCAGCCGATCAGGTTCATCAGCGTCGACTTGCCGGAGCCCGACGGCCCCATGATGGCGACGAAATCGCCACGGTCCACGCGCATGTCCACGCCCTTGAGCGCGACCACTTCCGCCTCGGTGCCCGCGGAATAGACCTTGCCCAGCGCGTGCGTCTGGATGACCGGCACGCGTTCGCCGGTAGGTGCGGACGGCATGCTCATTCCTTCGCGCGCTCGCCCACGACCACGACGTCGCCTTCTTTCACCGCGCCGGAGACCTCGGTGCTGGTGCCGTCGCTGGCGCCGATGCGCACCTGCGCCATCTCCGGCTTGCCGTCGACGAGCTTGTAGATCGGCGCGCGCTTGGCGCCGAGCAGGGTGCGCAGTTCACCGTCCCAACGCTGCTTCTGCATATCGTCCAGGGTGGCGCGGAACGGGGCGAAGTCCTGCTGCATGCGCTCGGCCATGCGCTGGCGGATCTGCGCCTGCATGGCGCCGCCGCCGGCGCCGGCCGTCACCATGCGCGGACCGCCACCAGGACCGCCACCGAACATGCGGGAACCGCCCTGCTGCTGCGCCTGCGCCATGCGCGCGGCCTGGCGTTCGCGCAGCGCGGCAAGCGCGGCATCGAAGGCGGCCTGCTGCTCGGGCTTCAACTGCAGGCCACCGGCCACGCGCACGAGGTCATCGCTGATGCCGCCGCCACGGCTCTGGCCGCCGGGCGGCGCCTGCCCAGCGGGCGCCCCGTTGGCCTCCTCGCCGGTCGGCTTGTAGCGCAGTGCGGCATTGGAGACCTTGAGGATGTTGTCGCGCTTGCTGACCTCGATCTCGGCGTTGACGGTCAGGCCCGGCAACAGCGTGCCGTCGGTGTTGTCCACGCTGACCACGACCGGATAGGTCACCACGTTGTTGGTGGTGGTCGCGGACAGGCGCAC
The DNA here is from genome assembly GCF_057654715.1 of Pseudoxanthomonas sp. G3. Classification (NCBI taxonomy): domain Bacteria; kingdom Pseudomonadati; phylum Pseudomonadota; class Gammaproteobacteria; order Lysobacterales; family Lysobacteraceae; genus Pseudoxanthomonas; species Pseudoxanthomonas sp. G3. Next base: position 1,048,043 of record NZ_CM172805.1, on the reverse strand, counting down.
CTGCTGCACCTCGCCCCGGAACTGGCGATCGGCAAAGGCATCGACGGTGAAGGACACCGCCTGCCCCACCTTGACCTGGCCGATGTCGGCTTCGTCGACGGCCAGTTCGATCTTCATCTTCGAGAGGTCCTCGGCGATGGTGAACAGCTCCGGCGCCTGCAGGCTGGCGGCCACGGTCTGGCCCGGCTCGATCGTGCGCGTGAGCACCACGCCGTCCACCGGCGAGCGGATCACGGTGCGGTCCAGATTGACGCGCGTAGTCTGGGTGGAGGCAGTCTGCTGGCGGATCGAGGCCTGCGCCGCGTTGACCTGCGCGCGCGCCTGGTCGCGCGCCGCTCGCGCCAAGTCCACATCGCTCTGTGCGACCAGCTTCTGCTTGCCCAGGTCCGCCTTGCGGGTGTAATCGAGTTCGGCGTTGGCCAGCGTGGCCTGCGCCTGCCTGAGGTTGGCCTGGGCGTTGGCGATCTGCGCGTTGCCCTGCGCGATCTGCGCCTCGTAGGTGCTGGGGTCGATGCGCGCGAGCACTTCGCCCTTCTTGACCTCGCTGTTGTAGTCGACCATCACGTCGGTCACCTGGCCGGAAATCTGGCTGCCGACGGTCACGGTGGAGATCGCGCTCAGCGTGCCGGTGGCCGAAATGGCCACGCGGATGTCGCCGCGCTCGATGGTGGCGGTGCGATAGGCACTCTCCGCGGACTCGCCCTTACGGGACGTCCACCACCAGGCGCCGCCGCCGAGGAGGGCGACCACGGCGATGCCGAGCAGCACGTTGGGGACGATGGACTTCTTGCGGAGGGAGGAACGTGCAGGCTGGCTCATGCGGTGAGTCGGCTCGGAGAGTGGGGAATCGGGGACGGGAACGCGCGGGGAGCCGCGGCGTTGACAGCCCCGGCCACCGGTCAGTTCCCGTATAGATTACGGAACGAAGCGGATCGTCGCGGTGGTGCCGCGTCCAAGCTCGCTGTCGAGCTCGATCTTCCAGCCGAAGCGGTCGCACAGGCGGCTGACGATGGACAGGCCCAGGCCGCTGCCATGGGGCCGGTTGGGATCGGCGCGGTAGAAAGGCTCGAAGACCCGGACCATCGATTCGGCCGACATGCCGATGCCGGTATCCCGCACGACCACGCGGTCCGGCTCCAGGATCACGTCGATCCTGCCGCGGTCGGTATACGTGCAGGCGTTGCGCAGCAGGTTGCTGACCACCACCTGGAACACCCGCGGCGGCGCATGCAGGCGCGGGCGGGCATGCAGGGTCACTTCCAGGTCGACCGGCTTGTTGAGCAACAGGGTGCGCGCGTTCTCCGCTTCGTCCATGACGATGTCCGCCACGTCGAAATCCTCGCTCTGCGGTTCCACCTCGGCCTCGCGGGCGAGGATGAGGAAGGCGTCGATCACCGCCTCCATGTCGCGGCCGGCGCGCTGGATGCGCTGCAATGCCCGGGCCACGCGCGGCGGCGAGTCCTCGGCCATACCCATGTCGGTGGCCACGCGGATGACCGTCAGCGGCGTGCGCAGCTCATGGCTGGCGTCGCGGGTGAAGTCGCGCTCGCGCGCGATGTGGGCGGTGACGCGCTGAGCTAGGCCGTGCAAGGCCGAGGCCAGTTGGCGGGCTTCGCCCTGCACGTCGTTGGGAAGGCGGTCCGGCGCCAGGCCGCTGACGTCGGGGCGCCGCGGATCCCACTCGGCCACCTGCCGCGCCAGCCAGCTGACCGGCGACACCAGCCGTTTGGAGGCCCGGTACGTCAGCCACGACACCAGGTAGATGGCCACCAGCGTCATGATGATCGGTACGGTGCCGAAGTAGAACGCCAGGCGCTCGGCCTGCGAGCGCAGGAACACCAGGTAGAGCCGGCCGGCCGGCTGCTCGTCGACCAGCACCAGCAGGTCATCGGCCTTGAGTTCGTGGAAGCCGGGCTTCAGCTCGCGCAGGTTTTCCGGCAGCACCAGGTTCGAGTGCCCCTTCAACACCAGATAGCCGCGCAAATTGTGGGTGTTCGGCGGCGGCTGCGCGGTCGACGCGCTGTACAGCTCCCAGAAGTGCGTGGCCTCTTCCTGCAGCGCGGTGTTCATCAGGCTGTGCTTGATCACCGCGGAGATCAGGTACACGCCCAGCACGATGGCCAGGCTGACCATGACGGCCTGCAGGATGAAGGCGATCCTGAGCTTGCGGGGCAGTCCGTGACGCATCGGCGTGTCGTCGGGCAAAAGGCGGAGTATGCCGCGCGCCGACGCCGGGGCTCAGCCGATATCGGCGATGCGGTAGCCCGCGCTCTGCACGGTGTGCAGCAGCGGCTTGTCGAACGGCTTGTCGATCACCTTGCGCAGGTTGTACAGGTGGCTGCGCAGGGTGTCCGAATCCGGCAACCCGTTGCCCCAGATCTCGCGTTCGATTTCCTGGCGCGTGACCACGCGCGGCGATTCGCGCATCAGGATCGTCAGCAAGCGCAGGCCGATCGGCGAGAGCATCAGTTCGGTGCCGCCGCGGGTGGCGCGCATGCTCACCGGGTCCAGCACCAGGTCGGCGACCTTCAACACCTCCGCACCGACCTGACGGCGCTCGCGGCGGATCAGGGCGCGCAGGCGCGCCTCCAGTTCCTGGATCGCGAAGGGCTTGGTGAGGTAGTCGTCGGCGCCGGAGCTCAGGCCGGTCAGCTTGTCGTCCAGGGTGTCGCGCGCCGTCAGCATCAGGACCGGCGTGGACTTGCGCGCTTCGTTGCGCAGGCGCTTGCAGACTTCCATGCCGTCCAGGCGCGGCAGCATCAGGTCCAGCACCAGCACGTCGTAGCTGTTTTCCACGGCCAGGCGGTAACCGTCCAGGCCATCGGTGGCGTAGTCGACCTCGAAACCGCGCCCTTCCAGGTACTCCCCGATCATCTCGGAGATGTTGCGGTTGTCTTCCACCACCAGGACGAGACCCGCAGTTTCCTGACTGTGTCGCATGACGGCTCCTTTGAAGGCTTCAGGTTTGTGAAACTACCCGGACACCGGTAGACGCCATGTGAAGACCGCGGCTGCATTCAGCCCGCAGTTGGGATTAGGCTTCGCCATCCCTCCCCGACCCTTCCGCCATGATCGAACGCGTCCTGCCCCTCTTCCTACTGCTCGCCTCGAATGTCTTCATGACCTTTGCCTGGTACGGGCACCTGAAGTACAAGTCCGCCCCGCTGTTCGTCGCGATCCTGGCCAGCTGGGGCATCGCGTTCTTCGAATACACCCTGATGGTGCCGGCCAACCGGATGGGCAGTGCCGTGTACTCGGTGGTCCAGCTGAAGACCATCCAGGAGATCCTGACCCTGCTGGTGTTCGCCGGCTTCAGCACCTGGTACCTGGGCCAGCCGCTGAAGTGGAACCACTACGCCGCCTTCGCCCTGATCGTGGGCGCGGCGTTCCTGATGTTCTACGAATGAAGCAGGAATGAGGTGAGAGGAGTGAGGAGTGAGCAGAGCCCTGCTTTTCCTTGCTTCTCACTCCTATCCACTCACTCCTAGAACCGGATCTTCCCGATCAGGATGTCCTTGAACATCACCCAGTCGCCGGCGAAGGAATAGAACGGATGCTTGAAGGTGGCAGGCCGGTTTTTCTCGAAGAAGAAATGGCCGACCCAGGCGAAGCCATAGCCGCAGAACAGCGCGGCCAGCAGCCACCAGGCGTTGCGGTCGACGATGGCCCACGCCAGCAGCGCCAGCACGCCGCAGCTGCCGATGAAGTGCAGTCGGCGCGAGGTGCGGTTGCTGTGCTCGTTGAGGTAGAACGGATAGAACTCGCGGAAGCTGGCGAAGCGGCTCATGTCCCCTCCCACAGGGTCAGGCGGCGCGTGGCGAGAACATGATCACCGCCATGCCGGCCAGGCACAAGCCGGCGCCCAGCACGTCCCAGCGGGTGGGTTTCACCGCGTCCACGGCCCACAGCCACGCGATCGCCATGCAGACATACACCCCGCCGTAAGCCGCATACACGCGGCCGGAGGCCGCGGGGTGCAGCGTCAGCAGCCAGGCGAACAGGGCCAGGCTGGCCGCGGCCGGGAGCAGCGACCAGGCGCTGCCGCCCTTGCGCAGCCACAGGTAGGGGAGATAGCAGCCGACGATCTCGGCCAGCGCGGTGACAAGGAAGAGCAGCAGGGTCTTCATGTCCACAGTAGAGCGGAGCTCGCTCCGCTGCGTCTACCATCCAAGAGAGAAATACCGCCCGCGGAGCAAAGCACGCGCCGCTCTACGGAGATTCGTTCCGCTTCACCCGCGCCCACAGCGCTTCCTGCGCCTCCAGCTCCAATGCGGACATCGTGGTGCCTTCGGCGGCCGCGAGCGCTTCCATCGCGCGGAAGCGGCGTTCGAACTTCAGATTGGCCCGGCGCAGCGCGCTACCCACGTCCACCTTCGCGTGGCGCGCGAGGTTGGCGGCGACAAACAGCAAGTCGCCGATCTCGTCCTCCAGCCGCGCATCGCGCTCCGGCGAAGGGGTTGCGGCGAGCTCGACGCGGACCTCGTCGATTTCCTCGTGCAGCTTGTCGATCACCGGCGCGGTATCGGGCCAGTCGAAGCCCACGCGCGCCGCGCGTGACTGCAGCTTCACCGCGCGCTGCCACTCCGGCAGCCCGCGCGAGACGCCCGCCAGCGCGGACGCGTCTTCTTCGCCGGCGGCCTTGCGCTCGGCGGCCTTGATCGCTTCCCAGTTGACGGTCTGCGCCTCGGCATCGGCGAAGGAGGCGTCGCCGAAGACATGAGGATGCCGACGCACCATCTTGTCGCAGATGGCGTCCACCACATCGTCGAACGCGAACGCGCCCTGCTCCTTCGCCATCTGCGCATGGAAGACGACCTGTAGCAGCAGGTCGCCCAGCTCGTCCTTCAGCGCGTGCAGATCGCCGCGGTCGATCGCGTCGGCGACTTCGTAGGCTTCCTCGATCGTGTACGGCGCGATCGTCGAAAAGTCCTGCTCGAGGTCCCACGGGCAGCCGCCATCGGGGTTGCGCAGCCGGGCCATGATGGCCAGCAGCCGCGCGATGCCCTCAGGCGCTGCGGACATGTCCATGTTCGTCCCCGAGCGCCTGCGCCAGCCAGGTGCGCCAGGGCAGCGTCATGTCGCCCATCGCGACGAAATCGCCGTTGAGCAGCGTCTCCCGGCGGTTGTAGCGGAAGGCGCGGCCATCCGGCGCCAGCAGCGCGCCGCCGGCGGCTTCCAGCACGCATTGCGCCGCAGCGGTGTCCCACTCGCTGGTCGGCCCGAAGCGCGGGTAGACGTCGAGCGTGCCTTCGGCGATGCGGCAGAACTTCAGCGACGAGCCCAGCGATATTTCTTCGATCCCGCCCATCGCATCGAGGAAGGCCTGCGTGCGCGCATCGCGGTGCGAGCGGCTGGCTGCCACCCTCAGCGCGCCCGTCGCCGGCGCACGCGTGCGGATCTGCGCGTCCACGTCGCCCACGCGGCGGTAGGCGTTGCGGCCCTGGCGCGCGTGCCACGTTTCGCCGGTCACCGGCGCGTGGACTACGCCGAAGATAGGCTCGTTCTGTTCGATCAGCGCGATGTTCACCGTGAACTCGCCATTGCGCTTGATGAACTCGCGGGTGCCGTCCAGCGGATCCACCAGCCAGTACGTTGGCCATTGGCTGCGTTCGGCCCACGGGATGTCCGAGGCTTCTTCCGACAGCACCGGCCATTGCGGCGTCAGCCGGCGCAGGCCGTCGGTGATGACGCGATGCGCGGCCATGTCGGCGGCGGTGAGCGGGCTGTCGTCGGTCTTCTGCTGGACGTCGAAGGCGCCTTCGTACACGGCCATGATGGCCTGGCCCGCTTCGCGGGCGATGACGATGACGGCTTCGTGCAGGTCTGCGGTCATGCGCGTCATGCCGGGCTTTTCAACCATTCGCGGGCAATGAACAACGCCGCAAGCGAACGGCCTTCCGAAAAATCCTCGCGCAGCATCAGCTGGTCGAGGTCTTGCAACTTCCAGGGCACTACTTCCAACTCCTCGGGTTCATCCCCCGGCAGGCGCTCGGGGTACAGGTCTCTTGCCACCACCAGCCAGGACTGGTGGCTCATGTAGGTGGGCGCCAGCGTCAGGCTGCGCAGCACGTCGAGCCGGCGCGCGCCGAAACCGGCTTCTTCCTTGAGTTCGCGGTCGGCGGCCTGCGCCGGCGTTTCGCCCGCGTCGATGCGGCCCTTCACCAGGCCCAGCTCGTAGCGGTGCATGCCGGCGGCGTATTCGCGCACGAGCAGCACCGTGTCGTCGTCGCGCATCGGCACCACGACCACGGCGCCGTGGCCCTGCGAACGCAGCCGGTGGTACCGCCGCCGCTCGCCGTTGCTGAACTCCAGGTCCAGCTCTTCCACGTGCCGGTCCGGCCCGTCGGTGCGCTGGGTGATCCCGTGGATGATCGGCAGGCGGCTCATGCGCGGGAACGGCATCCACGCCAGGCGCGCGATGCGCGGCGACGGCAGGGGGCGAGGGCCGATATCATGGGGGGATGCGACAAACGGATCATCAAGCCAGCATGCTAACAGAGGCGGACGACTGGCGTGCCCGCGACCTGTCGGTGGTGTGGCACCCCTGCACCCAGATGCGTGAGCATCCGCACACCTTGCCGCTGGTCCCGATCGCGCGCGGCGAAGGCGCCTGGCTGGTCGGCCATGACGGGACCCGCTACCTGGACGCGGTCAGCAGTTGGTGGACCAACCTGTTCGGCCATGCGGAACCCCGTATCGGCGCCGCGATTGCCGCCCAGGCCGGCGCGCTGGAACAGGTGATGCTGGCCGGTTTCACCCATGCGCCGGCGGTGTCGTTGGCGGAACGGCTGCTGGCGCTCGCGCCCCGACAGCCCGACCGTGCGCCGCTGGCCAAGGTCTTCTACGCCGACAACGGCTCGGCCGGTGTGGAAGTGGCGCTGAAGATGGCCTTCCACTGGTTCCACAACCGCGGCGAACACCGGCGCACGAAGTTCATCGCGCTGGAGAACGGCTACCACGGCGAAACCCTGGGCGCGCTGGCCGTGGGCGACATTCCGCTGTACCGGCGGGTCTACGCGCCGCTGCTGGCCGAAGCCCTGTTCGCGCCCTCGCCCGACGCCTACCTGGCGCGCGACGGCGAGTCGCCCGCCGAGTGCGCGGCGCGCGCGGCGGATGCGTTGGCGACCCTGCTGGACCAGCACCCCGGCGAGATCTGCGCGGTCATCGTCGAACCGCGCGTGCAATGCGCGGGCGGCATGCGCATGCATCATCCGGACTACCTGTCGCGGGTGCGCGAACTCTGCGATGCGAGTGGTGCGTTTCTCATCGCCGACGAGATCGCCGTAGGATTCGGCCGCACCGGCACGCTGTTCGCCAGCGAGCAAAGCGGCGTGATGCCCGACCTGATGTGCCTGTCCAAAGGCCTGACCGGTGGCTTCATGCCGCTGGCGGCGGTGCTCGCCACGCAGGCACTCTTCGACGGCTTCCTGGATGACTCGCGCGAGCGCGCGTTCCTGCACTCGCACAGCTATACCGGCAATCCGCTGGCGTGTGCGGCCGCGTTGGCGTCGCTGGACATCTTCCGCGACGACGACATCCTGGCCCGCAACCGCGCCACCGCACGCGCGATGGCTGCGCTGGCCGAGCCGCTGGCCGCGCACCGCCATGTCGCCGACGTGCGCCAGGCCGGGATGATGCTGGCCTTCGAACTCACGCGCGACGGCGACAAGGCCACGCCCTTCCCTGCCACGGCGCGCGTGGGCTTGAAGGCCTATCGCGCCGCGCTGGCACGCGGCGTGGTGCTGCGCCCGCTGGGCGACGTGCTGTACTGGATGCCGCCTTACTGCGTGGATGCCGACGACCTGCAGTATCTGGCCGACGTCACCCGCCATGCCATCGAGGAAGCCACCGCATGCGCCTGACCCGCTGTTACGTGGCGCTGCCGCTGCAGGCGGGTGCGCACGTCGTCCTGCCCGAGGTGACGGCCAACCACCTGGCCCGCGTGCTGCGGCTGCGCGAAGGCGATCCCTGTGTGTTGTTCAACGGCGACGGTCAGGATCATGACGGCCGCATCGCGTCGATCGGCAAGCGCGAGGTGGTGGTCGAACTGCAGGCCTCGCGCGCGGTGGACAATGAGTCCCCCCTGCGCGTGACGCTGCTGCAGGGTGTCGCGCGCGGCGAGAAGATGGACCTGATCCTGCAGAAGGCGACCGAACTGGGCGTCGCCGCGATCATGCCGGTCATGGCCGAACGCACCGAGGTGAAGCTGGATGCCGAGCGCGCGGAAAAACGCGTGGCGCACTGGCGCAGCGTCATCGCCTCCGCCTGCGAACAGAGCGGTCGCGCGCGCCTGCCGGCGTTGTCCGCACCCACCCCGCTCAACGAGGCCGCACGGGGCATCGCCGACGATGCGATACGCCTGACCCTCGATCCGAACGGCGACGTGTCGCTGGCGACCGTGCAGGTCACGACGGGTGCGGTGGTGGTGGCGATCGGTCCGGAGGGCGGCTGGTCGCCGCGCGATCGCGAGATCCTGTCGGCGGCCGGGTTCACCGGACTGCGCCTGGGACCGCGCATCCTGCGTACGGAAACTGCAGGACTGGCGGCCATCGCGGCGCTGCAATCGCGCTTCGGCGATCTGTAGATCGATTGTGCATGAGCGTGGGCCAAGGCCCACGCGACAAGCGGACCCGGTCAGGCCGCGTTGGCCAGCGCTTCGCCGATCATCGTTTCCACGACTTCCAGGTCCGGCAGCACCGCGGCTTCATCGCCCAGCAGCACGCGCACCTTCACGCCGACCGGCAGATCGTCTTCGGTCGCGTCCGCCAGCAGGCCGTCGCGCGGCACCGACACCAGGCGCGGGAACGAGGGCGTCAGCAACGCGAAGTACGGGCGATCCTTGTCGCCGCTCAACGCCTTCAGCACCACGATCTTGCTGTTGAGCGCCACGGGATCGTTCGGGTTGCCGCTGAGGCGACCGAACGCCACCAGCGGCACCGGCCACCCGTGCCAGTCGATCCGCCCAGGCAACCAGTCCGGCATGCCGTCGATGGGCTCCACCGGCGCGCGCGTCAGCACTTCGGCAACGGTGGCATTGGGCAGCAGCAGGCGGTGTTCGCCCGCCTGGATCAGGACGCCGCGAATTTCGTCGTTGGAGTGGGCCATCGTGTGTTCCTCAGAACCAGCGGTCGGTCAGGCGTTGCGCGAGCTGCGCGGGCGTGCCCAGTTCGGCACCGCGGGACGCCAGCGCGCGGGGCGCGGCGGGGTCGTAGCAACCGTCCTGCGACTGGCCCATCACCAGCGCGCCCTGCGTGCCCAGCGCGGCGACAGGCTCGACCAAAGCGGTATCGCTACCGCTGAGCAACAGCACGGCGCTGTCGGCCGGCGGCAACTGCGGGATCATGGTGTGGATGACGGCGCCGGGGCGGAAGCTCACCACGCCGGCGTCGACCAACGGCACGACATCGCCGGGCATGACGTAGATGTGGCCCGGCTCGGCGGGCGTGCCTGCTTCCGCCAGCGCGACCGGCATGTGCGCGACGCGCTCCATCTGCCGCACGAGGTTGTCGTAACGGCCTCCGTCCAGGCGCAGGTGCACGAGCACCGGCTTCGGGAAGCCGTCGGGCAATTCCGCCAGCAGTTTGCGCACGGCATCGGGACCACCGATACCGGCGAACACCAGCACCGCGCCCTGCGCGCGCTCGACGGTCTTGCCGCCTGCGGCGTCCAGCGGCTCCAAGGAGAGCGAGGACAGGTCGAACTTCGGCGTGGGCAGCGGCGGCGGCGTGGCGGCCGGAGGTTCGGGCAGCGGTGGCGGAACCGGTGGCGGCGCAGCCTGCGACGCGTTGCGCAGCCAGTCGTCCGCGTCGATCACGTTGTCGTCGACCTGGCGCGCTGCCAGACCGCCGGTGTAGGCGAAATCGTCGCGCGGCAGTTCCTGGGCGACGTCGGCCGCTTCTTCCAGGTGCAGCGAGATTTCCGCGTCCTGGTGCAGCTGCGCCGGCGTCACCGGCAGGCCGGGCTCCAGTTGCAGGCTGACTTCTTCCTCGCGGCCCGGCGGCAGCACGTCCTGATGGCCGTGCAGCTTGGCGGCCAGGTGGCGTGCCCAGCGCTGGGCTTCCCAGCCCTGGCGTCGCGCGGCCAGTTCGGCTTCATCGAAGATCACCGAGACCGCGGGGTCGTGCAGCACGCCGTCGAAGCGCTCGAGGCTGTCCTCGATGGCCGGTTCGAGTGCGACCAGCACCACCTGCGGCGCGCTGGCGCCCAGCGCATCGGCATCCAGCGTGCTGGGATCGTCTTCCAGCACGATATCGGCGCCGGCTTCGTGCAAGGCCACCCGCAGGCGCTCGCGCGCCTCACCCGGGCGCGCCAACAGGGCAACGCGCTTGGCTTCACTCACGGACACGGGCGATTCCCAACAGGTCGTAGACGTTGCGCAGCAGATCGAGCTCCTGGTACGGCTTGCCCATGTAGCGTTGCACGCCGATGTCGAACGCGCGCTGGCGATGCTTGTCGCCGGTACGCGAGGTGATCATCACGATGGGCACGTCCTTGAAGCGCGGATCGGCCTTCATCGCGGTCGCCAACTCGTAACCGTCCATGCGCGGCATTTCGATATCCAGCAGCATCAGGTCCGGAACACGCTCCTCGAGCTTCTCCAGAGCCTCGACGCCATCGCGCGCGGCGGCGACTTCGAAGTTGTGGCGCTCCAGTACGCGGCTGGTCACCTTACGCATGGTCAGCGAGTCGTCGACCACCATCACCAGCGGCACGCGCCGCTGTTCGATCGCGGTCGCGACCTGCGTGGGCTGCGCGGGCTGGGCCAGGTGGCGGCGCACCAGCGGCGCGGCGTCCAGGATCACCACGACGCTGCCGTCACCGGTGATGGTGGCGCCGTAGATGCCCTGGATCGAGGCGATCTGCGGGCCCACCGGCTTGACCACGATTTCGCGGTTGCCCAGCACCTGGTCCACGGCCACGGCGGCACGCAAATCACCCGCCCGCACCAGCAGCAGCGGCACCTGCGCCTGGCCTTCCGCCTTGGCGGGGCTGTGGCCCACCAGATGGCCGAGGTTGTAGAGCGGGTAGTCCTCGCCGGCGTAGTGATACGTGCCGGCGCCGGCATTGAAGCGCGCGTGGCTGATGCGGCCGATACCGCTGACCGCGGCGACGGGCACCGCGAACTGGGCCTCGCCGATCTGCACGAACACGGCCTGGGTGACCGCCAGCGTCTGTGGCAGGCGCAAGGTGAAGACGGCGCCCTTGCCCGGCGTGGATGCGATGTCCAGCGAGCCGCCGAGCTGGCGGACTTCGTTGTAGACAACGTCCATGCCCACGCCACGGCCGGCCAGCTGGCTGACCTGGTCGTAGGTGCTGAAGCCCGATTCCAGGATCAGGCGGTCGAGGTCGGCATCGGCCAGCGTAGCGCCGGGCTGGATCAGGCCGCGCTGTTCGGCACGGCGACGGATCGCCTCGCGGTTGAGGCCGGCACCGTCGTCGGAGACCACCAGCACCATTTCCGAACCTTCGCGACGCAGGGCGACCTGCACCGTGCCCTCTTCCGGCTTTCCGGCCTTGCGCCGCTCTTTCGGCGTTTCCAGACCATGCGCCACCGAGTTGCGCAGCAGGTGCTCCAGGGGCGCCGTCATGCGCTCCAGCACGTTGCGGTCCATTTCCCCGTGGGTACCCGACAGCTGCAGGTTGACCTGCTTGTGGGTATCGCTGGCGGCCTGGCGCAACACGCGACGCAGGCGCGGCACGATGCCTTCGAACGGCACCATCCGCGCGCGCATCAGGCCGTCCTGCAGTTCCGAACTGACGCGCGACTGCTGCTGAAGCAGGCTGTCGTACTGGCGCGAGAGATCGTCCAGCACGCCCTGCAGGCCGGTGATGTCGGCGGCCGATTCGGCCAACGCGCGGCTGAGCTGCTGCAGCGTGGAGAAGCGGTCCAGCTCCAGCGGGTCGAACGTCGGGTCCTGCTTCTCGTGTTCGCGCTGGTAGCGGGCGACGATCTGGGCTTCAGTTTCCAGGTCGAGGCGACGCAGCTGGTCGTGCAATCGGATGTTGGTGCGGTCGAGTTCGGCCATCGCACCGCGGAACGCGCCGAGCTGCTGCTCCAGGCGTGCGCGATAGATGGCGACTTCGCCGGCGTGGTTGACCAGGCGGTCCAGCAGGTCGGCGCGGACACGCACCTGTTCCTGCTGGCCCATCGGGAAGAACTCTTCCTCCACCGGCGCGGCCAGCTCGGTCTCGATCGGCGCGGACAGCGGCGCGAGTTCGACCGGCGCGGCGGGCGCATCGCTCGCGGCGGGCGCCTCGGGCAGTTCGATGCCGCGGGCGCGGGCATTGAACTCGGCGATCATGCCGTCCGGGATCGTCACGGCGCGGCGTGCGGTGACACGCGCCAGTTGGCCGTGCAGCGTGTCGAAGCCACGTTCCAGCAACTGGATCGCGCGGCGATCCAGCTCGGTACGATGGCCCGCGATCGACTCGAGCATCGATTCGATGGCATGGCCCAGATCGCCCACGGCGTGGATGCCGGCCATGCGCGCGCCACCCTTCAAGGTGTGCAGATCGCGCTGCAGGCTGATGACCAGGGCGCGGTCTTCTGGCGTCTCGCGCAGTTTGGCCAGCAGGTCGTCGGAGTGGTCGAGCAGGTCGTTGCCTTCCTCGATGAAGATCTCCACCAGATCCAGGTCCAGACCCGTCAGGTCGAGGGCCTCTTCCGGCTCCGGCATGTCGGCGGGCGCACTGGTCACGGCAGACTCCTCGGCTTCGGCGGAGGCGACGACTTCAGACTCGGCGGATTCAGCGGCATCCGGCATTTCGGCGGGTGCATCGATGGCATCGACATCGTCGATGGACGCCATGTCGGCGGGCGCTTCTTCCGCGACCGTCTCTTCGGCAACGGCGTCCTCGATGGGCGCCGCTTCGATGACGGCATCGTCGGCCGCCACCTCTTCCACGACGGCCTCTTCGGCGACGACCTCTTCGACGGGGGTCTCCTCGACCTCGGCGGTCGGCGCTGCCGCTACCGCGTCTTCCGGTGCTTCGATGGCATCTTCGAGGACGATCTCTTCGACGACGAGCGCATCGCCTTCGACCGGCGCATCCATGACGTCTGCAGAGGCCTCAACGGAAGCCGCCTCGAGGGACGCTGGTTCGACGGCCTCGTCCTCGACGGAGAGCTCTTCCACCGACGTCGCTTCGACAGCGGCGTCTTCGGCGATCGCCGCATCGGCGGCCGGTTCGGCCAGGAAGGCGGGCAAATCGGCGTCGACAACCAGCGCATCGTCGATGGTGGCCTCTTCGGCCAGCGCATCGACGGCCACGTCGTCAGCCGTTGCGGTGACCTCTTCCTCGCCTGGGGTGGTGGCGGCGACGTCCGTCGCGTCCGCACGAGTACGCGGCAGGATGCGGTAGTCGATGTCGTAGAAGGTCACTTCAGGCGATGCAGGCGCCAACGACCCGGCATCGGCAGCGGCCAGTGTTTCCACCTCGTCCACGGCAGCGACATCCGGCACCAGATCGCCACCGGCGCCACGCGCGGTGTCGTCCAGATACGCCGACAGGTCCAGCGCGGCGAGTTCGACATCGGACGGCATGACCGGCGGCGCGATCGTCGGCATCTGCTCGACGTAGGTGCCCTGGTGCGTGTCGTCGACGATCTGCGCCCCCTGGCGCTGCTCGGGCAGGCTGTCGCGCAGCGCGACCAACTGGCCGGCGAGCGCGGCGAACACGGGGATGCGCGGCGAAGGCGCCTGCAGCGCGGCCACGCTGCGACGGATCGCCTGCGCCGTGTCGGCGATGGCGGACACGCCTTCCGGCGTCGGCGTTTCGCCGGCGGCCAGCAGGCGTTTCACGTATTGCTCGGCGGCCGATGTGACCCCGGTGATTTCCGGCACGTCGGCCATCGCCAGCGCACCGTTCATGGTGTGCACGGCGCGCAGCAACTCCTCGCTCACCGGCACCGCGTTGACCTGCGCCTTCAGCAGCCAGGTATCGACGGTGTCGAGGTGGTTGTCGACCTCGACCTCCAGGATCTCGCGCAACACCGCATCGACGGAAGCCGGCGTGCCTTCGGTCTCCGGTTCGAACACGGCGGGCACATCCTCGATCGCCGGCGTGACCATCGGGGCAGGTGCAGGCTCGATGAACTCGGCTCCGTCGTCCACGACGGCCGGCTGGGCGCTGTAGTACGCCTCTTCGCCCGCTGCCAGGCGATCCGCGATGTCCTGGATGCCCGCGAGGTCCGCGGTCACGCTGCCCTGGCCGCGCAACGCGGCGTTGAGCTGGGGTAGCGCATCGCATGCCATCTCCAGTAGCGCCTCGACGGCGTGGCTGGGTTCGCGCGTGTGATCGAGCACGCGATTGAGCATGTTCTCGACCTTCCAGCTGAACTCGCCCAGCGTCTTGGCGCCCACCAGGCGGCCACTGCCCTTGAGCGTGTGGAAGACGCGGCGGATCGGCCGCAGGCGCTCCAGGTCTTCCGGATTGCTGCGCCACGCGGGCAGCAGCTGGCGGAGGTTGACGATCTCTTCGTCGAATTCCTCGAGGAAGACCTCGCGGATCTCGTCGTCGATATCGGTCGCGTCGCTGTCGAAGCCACCGATCACCGTCGCGGCAGGCAACGCGGCCGCCGCGGCGGCGATTTCATGGCGCAGGTCCGGCAGTGTTTCTTCTTCCACCTCGACGGGCGCGACGGGCGTCGCCTCGAACGCGGGCAGCACCTCGACCTCCGCCGGCGTATCGGCGACCGGCGCCTGGTCGGCTGCGTCGTCTTCGAGCTCGACGACGAACGTCGTCGCTTCAGCGCCCGCGTCGGCCTCTTCGAAGCCGACCGGATCGAACGGATTCGCATCGGCCAGCGCCGGCGCGGCGTCGATGGGCTCCAGCGTCAGCGCGCCGAACGTGGAGGCCTCGGCGCTTTCCACCGTCGTTTCGACGGACGACGCCTCGACAGGCGCCGGCGCGTCGGCCGACGTGGCGACGGCGTCCGCCAGCGGTTCCACCGCGGCGGGCACTGCGGCGACGGCTGCGATCGCGGGTTCGACGACGGGCGCGGCTTCCGGCGGCAGTGGCCAGTAACGCAGCGCTTCCAGGCTCCCGCGGGTGATCTCGAGGATGTCCTCGCGGTTCGGGCGGCGCTCGCGCAGCGCTTCCAGGTAGTACTCCAGGCTGGCCATCGCATCGGCCAGCGTGTCCAGCTGCTGGCCGCCGGGCACGCGCTTCTTGCCGATCAGTTCGCCGCTGACGTACCGGCGCACGCCAACCACGTAGTCCCCCGCCTGACCCAGTTCGAGCATGCGCAAGGCGCCGGCCACTTCATCGAGCAAGCGCGGGACATCGGCCAGCTCACCGTGGTCCCAGTTGGTTTCGATGAACGCGACGAAGCGCTCGCGCGCGCCGGCGAAATTGATGATGGCTTCCTGGGCCAGCACCTCGACCGTACGCTGCGATTCGGCCGCGCTCGGATCGGGACCGGCGTCGCTGGCGCTGCCGAGCCGGGCGACCTGGTCGTCCAGCGAGGCATCCACGTACAGCAAGGCACCGGCGACATCGAGCAGCGTGCCTTCGTCGGCGGGACGGCTGCCGGCGACGACATCACGCAGGGTGTCGCGCTGCTGCATCACCACGTCGCGCGCTACGCCTAGCCCCATCATGCCGAGCGTGTCGGCGACGTTGCCGAGCTCGGCGACCTGGGGCTCCAGTTCATGCGCATCGTTGCCGGTGCGCAGGTGCAGGTCGAGCGCATCCTTCACGCGCAGCAGCTCTTCCTTCACCGCATTGCCGACGGTATCGAGCAGCTCGCGGTTGCGGCCGCTCAGGCTGCTGCGCGCGTGATCGATCTCGGCTTCGCTGGGCGTCGCCTCGTCGCTGGCGCCGCCCGGGTACAGCATGCTTTCGTTGAGGCCCGACGCGCCGCGCGCGGCACGGATCTCGTTGAGCAGCGGCAACAGCACGATGGGGATGTCGCGGTGGCCTTCTTGCAGTCGCTCCAGGTAGTCCGGAAGCAGCACCGCACCGCGCATCAGCGTGGCGCAGGCCTCGTCGCGATCGCCCACGCCGCCGTCCTGCAGCGCCTTGGCCAGCAGTTCCAGTTCTTCGGCCACCATGGCCGGGGCGTACAGCTCCACCATGCGCAGGGTGCCCTGCACCTGGTGCAGGTAGCCGGCGCAGAACCGCATGCGGCTCGTGTCGGCAGGGGCCTCGACGAAGGATTCGATCTCCTGGCGCACCAGGCGGAGGGTCTCGTCCAGCTCGGGCTTCACCCAGCCGAGCACGGCATGGCTCATGGCCTCGCGAAGCGCGCTCATGCGCGGACCCCCGCGGCGGCGGTGCAGCCCTCAGCCCGGACGGGCCGGCAGGCGGGATGGCGTAGGAAGTTCATGCGGTGCGTCCCGTCCTCAGCCCGGCAGCTTGAAGTCGGCAACCGAACGCCGCAGGTCGGCG
This sequence comes from Pseudoxanthomonas sp. G3, assembly GCF_057654715.1. Classification (NCBI taxonomy): domain Bacteria; kingdom Pseudomonadati; phylum Pseudomonadota; class Gammaproteobacteria; order Lysobacterales; family Lysobacteraceae; genus Pseudoxanthomonas; species Pseudoxanthomonas sp. G3. Next base: position 1,031,651 of record NZ_CM172805.1, on the reverse strand, counting down.
GCCAACTGCGCCAGGTGGCCGATCGACTCGGCGGTCTGGCCCGCACCCAGCGAGGTCTGCGAGGTGATCTGCCGGATCACGCCCATCGTCTGCGTGATGTCCAGTGCCGCGGTGGACTGCTGCTGTGCAGCCGAGGAGATGTTCTTGATGAGGTTGTTGAGGTCGTTCGACACGCGCTCGATCTCGCCCAGCGCGGTACCCGCATCCTCGGCCAGGCGCGCACCGGAGACCACTTCGGCCGTCGTCTGCTCCATCGAGCTGACCGCCTCGTTGGTGTCGGCCTGAATCGTCTGCACCAGCGATTCGATGCGGCGCGTCGCGCCCGAGGTGCGTTCGGCGAGGCGCTGCACTTCGTCGGCCACGACCGCGAAACCGCGGCCCGCTTCACCCGCCGAGGCCGCCTGCACGGCGGCGTTCAAGGCCAGGATGTTGGTCTGTTCGGAAATGTCATTGATCAGTTCCACGACCGAGCCGATTTCCTGCGAGGACTCGCCCAGGCGCTTGATGCGCTTGGAGGTTTCCTGGATCTGGTCGCGAATCTGGTCCATGCCGCGGATCGTCTCGCGCACCACGCCGGCGCCCTCGGTCGCGATCTGCACCGAGCGCTGCGCCACTTCGGCCGACTCGGTGGAGTTCTTCGACACCTGGTCGATGCTGGTCGCGATTTCGCTGATGCGGTCGGACGCGGTGGTGATCTGGTCGGCCTGGTGGCCGGCGGCCTCGGCCAGCTGCAGCGCGGTGGCCTGCGTTTCCTGGGTCGACGCGGCCACCTGCACGGAGGTGTCGTTGATCGTCGTCACCAGGTTGCGCAGTTCGTCCACGGCGTAGTTGATGGCGTCCGCGATGGCGCCGGTCATGTCCTCGGTCACCGAGGCCTTCACCGTCAGATCGCCTTCACCCAGCGAGCTGATTTCGTCCAGCAGCCGCATGATCGCCTGCTGGTTGCGGCTGTTGTATTCCACCTGCGTCTGGTAACGCACTTCCTGCTCGCGCTGGCGGGTACGGTACAGCGAATACAGCAAGCCGATGATCGAGATCAGCGCCGCGGCACCGGAGGCGATGCCCAGCCAGAAGTTCGGGAACAGGCGTGTATCGCGCACCGAACCGAAGGCCGAGAAGGCCTGGAAGAGGTTGGTGCTGTCCTGGAGCATCTGGCCGGAGCCGTTGGTCAGCGCGGCGGCCGCGCCCTGCGCAGCGAACAGGTTGCGGGAACTGGCCAGGATCGCGTCCAGGTCCTTCTTCATCGCGGTCCACAGGGTCTGCGAGTTCTGCAGCGCGGCCAGCGCGGCGCCGTTGCGCACCGGCGCGATGCCGAGGTCGGCGTTGCCGTTGCGCAGGCCCTCCAGCACCTGGCCGAACAACACCGCGTCGCGGCCCAGCGCGTCACCGGCAGTGGAAGCACCCGCGCCACCGGCGCGGATTTCCGTCACGCGGCGGGCCATGGTGCCCGCCAACACGACCTGCTGCAGGGCGCTGTAGATCTGCGAGGACGGCGCGCCGCCGGCCGACATCGCACGCACCACTTCGTTGAGCTGCGCCTGCAGGCTGGGCACTTGCGCGGCGAAGCGGTCGGCGTTGCCGGCCAGCGCCAGCACGGCCGCTTCGGACGCGATGATCTGGTCGGCATTCTTGCCCAGCGGCGCCCAGGTGGCGGCCAGCTTTTCGAGCGGATCGGCCACGGCGCCCTCGTTGCTGAAGCGCGCCTGCAGGTCGGAGACGGTGGACTCGACTGACTGCTTGGTTTCCTTGAAGGCCTTGAACGCAGACGCGTTGCCGGCGACCGCCTCTCGGCCCTGGTTGGCCAGCTGCTGCGAAAGCACGCGCATGTCCGATGCGCCGGTGCTGGCGCCGGAGAGGCGGCTGCCCTGGTAGGTGGCCACGCCCGTGTTCGCACCGAACACGATCACCGAGATCGCCAGCAGCGCCAGCCAGAAGCTGTTGCTGAAGCTGCCGATCTTGCTGGCGCTAGGAGAATCCGACGCAGTGCTCATTGTTCAACCCCTGAAAAATAGCGTGTCGTCCGCGCTCAAAGCGCGGCTTGGCGGAACTCGGGCGTGCGCGCGAGCAACCCCAGCGCGAACACACCCCATTGCTGATCGTCGCTGGCGAATGCCCGCTCGATGAAATGCGCGTAGCGGCCTTCCGCCAGGTCCCCCGGCTCGACCTGCTGCGACTCGTGGAAGCTGCGCTGTCCGTACAGCTCGTCGATGGTCAGTGCAACGTCCCCACCCGATTGCCGCATGACCAGCACGCGCTGGCCTTCATGCAGCACGGTGCGCTCGCCCTCGAGGAACTGCTTGAGGTCCACCACCGGGAACAGGTTGCCGCGCAGGTTGCCGATCCCCAGCAACCACGGCTGCGCGCCCGGTACCGGCGTGACCGGCGGCATCGGCACGATTTCCACCACTTCCCCGAAGTTGGAGATCAGCCGGCGCTTGCCCACGCGATAGCCGACGCCGCGGTACTGGTCCTGCGCGATCTCGCGCGCGGGCTGGACCACGGCATGCGCCAGGCTGCGGCGCTCGTATTCGGCCAGCGTGTCGAACGGTGTGCGGATCATCGCCCGCCCCCTGTGCACTCAGTACGATGGGTCCCCATGGCGCCAGCCCCTCAGGTGCTGACGTGGGCGCGGATGGCGTCGAGGAGTTCCTCGCGCGTGAACGGCTTGGTCAGGTACTGCTCCGAGCCGACGATGCGTCCGCGCGCCTTGTCGAACAGGCTGTCCTTGGACGAGAGCATGATGACCGGCGTGGACTTGAAGACCTGGTTGTTCTTGATGAGCGCGCAGGTCTGATACCCGTCCAGGCGCGGCATCATGATGTCCACGAAAATGATCTGCGGCTGCTGGTCGGCGATCTTGGCGAGCGCCTCGAAGCCGTCCGTCGCCGTCACCACTTCGCAACCCTCGCGTTTCAGCAGGGTTTCTGCGGTGCGGCGGATGGTTTTCGAGTCATCGATCACCATGACCCGTAGGCCGTTGAGTCCGCCGGCCTGGCCTTCATTCTGCGTCATTACCTGATTTCCCCATGCGCGCGCGGCTTCATTGACGAACTGGCCGCGCTGCGTTGCCTGCTTATATCCCCTATCCCGGCGCGCACTGTCAAGCAGCGCCCCCACGACCGATTTCGCTGAACGGCGCGATGCGAACCACGTCGCAGTTTCCGCCGCGCCGTGCAAGCGGCGTTCCAATCATCGCCGGGGCGGCGCGCCGGCCCCGCCTGATACCATCGCGACGTCTTCCGCAGAACCGCCCCCATGCCGCTGGACATCGTCGTCGTCATGGACCCGATCGGGTCCATCAAGATCGCCAAGGACACCACCTTCGCCATGCTGCTGGAGGCCCAGCGGCGCGGGCACCGGCTGCACTACGTCATCCCCGGCCGGCTGGCCCTGCGCGACGGCCGCGCCTTCGCCCAGGTGGCCCCGCTGGCGGTGAAGGACGACAAGGCCGGCTGGTTCACCCTCGGCGAGCCGCACGACCTGGCCTTCGGCCCCGGCCAGGTCGTGCTGATGCGCAAGGACCCGCCCGTCGACGACCAGTACCTCTATGACACCCACGTGCTGGGTATCGCCCAGCAGGCGGGCGCGCTGGTCGTCAACGACCCCCAGGGCCTGCGCGACTACAACGAGAAGCTGGCCGCCCTGCTCTTCCCGCAGTGCTGTCCGCCGACCCTGGTCAGCCGCGATCCGGCCGCGTTGAAAGCCTTTGTCGCCGAGCACGGCGAGGCGGTGCTGAAGCCGCTGGACGGCATGGGCGGCCGCTCGATCTTCCGGGTCAAGGCCGGCGACCCCAATACCAACGTCATTCTGGAAACCCTGGTCGGCCCCGGCCATCTGACGCTGGCGCAGCGGTTCATCCCGGGCATCAAGGACGGCGACAAGCGCGTGCTGCTGGTCGACGGCGAGCCGGTGGACTACGCCCTGGCCCGCATCCCGCAGGGCGACGAGTTCCGCGGCAACCTGGCGGCCGGCGGCCGTGGCGAAGGCCGTCCGCTGAGCGACCGCGACCGCTGGATCGCCGCCCAGGTGGGCCCCGAGATGAAGCGCCGCGGCATGCTGTTCGTCGGCCTGGACGTGATCGGCGACTACCTGACCGAAGTGAACGTCACCAGCCCGACCTGCGTACGCGAACTTGATGCGCAGTTCGGGCTGAACATCGCCGCTCTGCTGTTCGACGTGATCGAGAAGAAGCTGGCCGCCTGAGATGTCCGCCGTTCCGGTGACCCCGCCGAAGATCGGCGCGAACGAACGCCTCGGCGCCACGTTGGCGCTGTCGTTGATCGTGCATGGCCTGCTGGTGCTGGGCGTGGGCTTCGCTCTGGACGACGCCGCGCCGGTGATGCCCACGCTCGACGTGATCCTCAGCCAGACCAGCACGCCACTGACGCCCAAGGAAGCCGACTTCCTGGCCGCGGCCAATCAGGAGGGCGGCGGCGAAAGCGAACAGGCCAAGCGCCCGCGCGATAGTCAGGCCGGCTGGATCCCCCAACCCGATACGGGACTGGCGCCGCAGCCACTGCGTGCGCAGACCACCGCGCCGGTGCCGCCGCCGGAGAGCCGCGTCGTCGCCACGCGCGACAGCGATGCGCGCGCGCCGGTGCCGGAAGCCCGCCCGCAACCGGACCAGCCCGATCTGCCGCAGGGCGAGCAGAAGATCCAGCGCGACGCCGAGATGGCGCGCCTGGCCGCCGAGTACCACCTGCGATCGGAGCTGTACGCCAAGCGCCCGAAGCGCAAGTTCGTCTCGGCGAGCACCAAGGAATACGTCTACGCCAATTACCTGCGCGCGTGGGTGGACCGCGCCGAACGCGTCGGCAACCTCAATTATCCCGACGAGGCGCGCCGCAAGCGCCTGGCCGGCACGCTGGTGATCAGCGTCGCCGTGCGCCGCGACGGCAGCGTGGAGCAGACCCGCATCATCCAGTCCAGCGGTATCCCGCTACTGGATTCGACCGCGCAACGGATCGTGCAGTTGTCCGCGCCTTTCCCGCCGCTGCCCGAGACCGGCGAGAACGTCGACATCCTGCACGTCACCCGCACGTGGCGCTTCCTGCCCGGCGGGCAGGTGCGCGACGAGTGACGCTCAGGGCGCGAGCGTGCCCGGCACCCTGAGGTTGCGGCGCAGGTAGGCGCGCACCTCAGACTCGGGCGCCGCCGGCGCGGCACCGCCGAGTTCGCGCTGCAGGATCGTTTCCACCAGGTAGGCCCGCGCCTCGCGCGCCGTGGGCGAACCGCCATCGTGGCCGGCCTGTTCGTCGACCAACAGCGCGACCTCCTTCCCCGCCAGCTTGAGGCGTGCGGCGTACTCGATGACGCCCGCCAGGCCGACGCGGCGATCTTCGCCGCCGGCGACCAGCAACACCGGACGACGCAGACGCTCGACATTCGCCAGCGGCGATTGCGCGTGCAACCGTGCCATCGTGGACGCGTCCGCCACATCGATGCCCTGGCCCTTCAGCCAGGTCTCCATCGGGACGAGGCCGCCGATCTCCAGCGCTTCGGGATTGCGCAACACCCAGCGCAGCACCCAACCGAAATCCGGCGGCGGCACCATCGCCACCGCCACCTTGAACAGGTCCGGATCGAAGGTGGCCCCGAGCAACGCCGAGTAGCCGCCGAACGACGCACCGACGATGCCCACGCGCTCGCGATCGCCGACGCCGTTATCCAGCAGCCAGCGCGTGCCCTCCACGGTGTCACGCTGAACGCGGCCATGGCCGAAGTCGCCGGCGGCGGCGAGCACGTAGTCGCGGCCATGCCCCGTGGAGCCGCGGAAGTTCGGTTCGAACACCGCGTAGCCGCGATTGGCGAGCAACTGGCTCAGCGCGCGGTATTCCGGCTTCCAGTGATTCCAGGGACCACCGTGCGGCACCACGACCAGCGGCAGGCGCGCCGCATCCCGGCCCGGCGGCAACCACAGGAAGCCATACACGCGCCGACCATCGGACGCCGTCCACGCCAGCGGCATCGGTCGCGCCAGGGCGGAAGCGGGTGCGGCGACGGCCGGTGCGCCCGATCGCCGATCCAGCGGCATATCGTCCAGCAACGGCGACAGCGTGCGCGTCACCGGGTCGTACAGGCGCCATTGGCGCATCGGTACCTGCGGCGACGTGATTTCCACCAACCAGCGTGCGCTTCCGCCGCCCGCCGGCTGCACATCCAGATCGCGATCGGGTAGCGCCGTGCGCAGCGCGGCCAGCGACGCGGCATCGACCGGCGCCAGCGCATGCAGTTGTGCCGTGGTGCTGCGGTAAGCCACGAACCGCGGCTGCCGCGACACGGGATCGAAGACGGTGTCGTCCACGTCGGCCGTACGCTGCGGATCGGAATGGACGTCCACGATGCGGCCATCGGGTTGCAGGCGGGCTAGGCGCGCAAGATCGCCCTGCAGGTCGGTGCGGATCCATGCGCTGCCGTCAGGGGCGAGGCCGAGCAACGCGCAGCGCCGGCTGGGATCGCACGCCGAGACGCGGCGCGGCACGCCGCGTTCGACCCGATGGATCACGAGTTCACCGCCCTCCAGCCGTTGCAGCCACGCGACGCGACCGTCGGCATCCAGCAAGGCGTTGACGATGCGTAGGCGGTCTTTCCACACCTCGCTGCGCTGCCCGCGCATGTCCACGCGCAGCAGGCGCCATGTCCCTGGCGCGGCGATCGGGCCTTCCCGTTCGATCACCAGCACGGCGGCGGCCTGGCTGGGATCCACATCGAGCATCGCCGTGCCGGGGCCGCCACCCAACGTCGTGATCCGACCCGACCGCGTTCCCGGCATGGCCATCGCCTGCACGTCGCGCGCGGAACGTAGCAGCAACCAGCGGCCATCGCGGCTCCAGTCCAGTGCCTGTGCGGGCGTGTTGCTGAGGCGCCGCTGCGGCGAACCGCCCGCTGTCGCGCGCACCCACAGCTCGCGCTGGTCGCCGCGATCCTGCAGCCACGCGACATGGGCGCCATCGGGCGCGAGGCGGATCGCCGTCACCGCACCACGCTGCAGGAACGTGCTACGCGGCAACATGGGCGCGACCGGACGCGCCCGCTCGCTGACTACATAAGCGCGCAACGCATCCTCGGCCGCGTCGCGCGCACTCGCCGTCCACGCGAAGCAGCCGGCGAGCAACGCGCAGGCCGGCGCAGCGAGGCGCATCCCGGCACGAAGCGGGAATAGCATCATCATCTTCTCCTTCGAAACGGGGCGTCGGCGGTCAGGCGGCGGCCGGATAGACCAACGGCAGCGGTTCGGCCGATTCGCGGCGCGGAATCAGCAGCCACAGGCTGGCCAACGCGGGCAGCCCGATCACTGCGCACGCCACGACCCATGCCCAGCGGCCGGCCGTCGAGAGTTGCGAGCGCGCCGTCAGCCAGACCGCACCGATGAGCGAGAACAGCGACAGCGCGCCCGCGAGCCACACCATCGAGGTGGGTATCACGGCAGGCCGGACGACATCCAGCGGCAACGGCGGTGCGAACAGGTTGCGGGCCGCCTCGGTCGCGATACGCAGCACCGGCGAAGGCCAGGCGCTGCGGTACCGGTAGACCGGCGGGTAGTCGAACGCCAGTGCGCGGGTATGCACGGTCTCGATGCGGCCATCGTCGCGGGTGCGCAGCGTGATCTGCACCGGCGCCGCACCGTCGGCGTGCGATCGCGCGGAGTACGCCAGCGAGATCAGGTGGCCGTCGACCAGTTCCACCAGGTCCAGGTTGCGCAGGTCGCCCATCGCGCCGGGCAATGGAACGCGCAGGCGCGGCACCATCAACGCGTGGCTTTCGACCAGCGGTCGCCCGTCGTAGAAATACAGTGCGCGATCGCTGAGCATGCCGATGCCCTGCCCCAGCGGGCTGCCACCCATCAGCGTTTCGCCAGCCGCGACGCGCACCCGCGGCACGACGCGATGTTCGGCACTGATGTACTGGTAGAGCGTGTCGCCGCCGACAAGCACTGCATCGCCCGGCTCCATGCCGGGCAGGCCATCACCCGGCAACACCACCGCCGGGAACGGCGCTTCTTCCTTGCCGATGCCGAGCACGCCGACGCTACGATTGTCGGCCAGTCGGTAGCCGTGCAGGCGCATGTCGTCATGACTGAATACCCAGCGTTCGCGGCGCTCGCCGTCGTCGAACTCCATCGGGCGGAAGTTCGCCAGCTCCTGGTATTGCGGCAGCTTGGGCACCTGCACGCCCAACCCCTCGGGATCGGACAGGCGAATCTGCTCGCGCAGCAACGGCGCATCCGGATGACGACTACCGCGCAGGCCCGCCACCATGCGGTCGCGCGGATCCATCTTCTCGACCTCGTTGTGCCCACCCACCGGCGGCGTCGGCGTGTTGTTCGGATGGCTGCCCTGCGCGATCCACACCATTTCCAGACCGAACAGCACGACCAGCACCAGCACCTGCACCGCCACCTGCAGCGGCAACGCAACGACCGCCGTGGCGAAGACCCCGCGCGGTGGCGCGTCCAGATCGGCCACAAACGCCACGCGTAGCAGCACGGCGAGCCAGGCCAGCACGATCAGTTCGATCGCGATCATGCCAAAGCCATAGGCACGGCTAACTAGCAACCACACCAGCAGGATCAAGGCCGCGCCCGCCCAGCGCCAGCCGCGCAGGCTGCAGAACGCACCGGCGAGATAGGCGGACGTCGCGATCAACGCACCGGAGAGCGGCAACAGCCAATGACGAAGGTCGACCACGCGCGGCGTGAGTGCGTGCTGCCAGAGGGCGACAAGCAACAACGGCAGCGCGACGGCCACGGCCAGCAGCACCGCAGCAGCGGCCGCGAGCGCGAACGCCACGCGCGTCGGCGCCATCGGCCGGTGCAGCAGGCTCAGCCACTGGCTGGGCTTGCGGTACGTGCCCATCTGATAGAGGCCAAGCAGCAGGCCGCTCAACGCGTAGACACCGCCGATCACCCGGTGCACGAGCAGCGGCTGCTGGGCCAGGTCGACGACGCGCGCCATGAAGGCAAGCGCCAGCAGGTGCACCACGGCGGCGAGCATGGCCCAGCTGCGGAAGCGGATCAGTTCGCTTTTGAAGAAGTCGTACATGAGCACTCCTCAGGCCGCAACCGGGGTGGCGTGGTTCTTGGCCAGGAAGCCGTTGACCGCACGGTCCAGGCTCACCGGCATGCTGCGGATCGAACGCGCGCCCTGCGCACGCAGGTAGTCGGCGAAGCGTTCGTCCTGGTCGAGCACCAGGTAGTGGTGCAGGCCGTCCAGGCGCTGCACTTCCAGCAGGCCGGGCACCGTATGCGGTTCCGGCCCCTTGAACGGGATGTCCGCCACCCACAGCGCGACGCGCGCGGTGAAGTCCTCCGGCGCGGACATGTTCTTCAGCTGGCCGCGCTCGAGGATGATCAGGTTGTCGGCCACGCGCTCGATCTCTTCCATCTGGTGCGAGCAGTAGACGACGGTGCACTGCTCGGCCGCGTTGCTATACATCAGCGATTCGAGGAAGGCGCGCGTGGCGACGACGTCCAGGCCCAGCGTGGGCTCGTCGAGCACCAGCAGCTCCGGCGTTTGCGCCAGGGCCAGCGCGAGGTTCAGGCCGGCGCGTTCGCCGCGCGAGAGCTGCGAGACCTTCTGCTCCGGCAGCACATGGTAGTGGCCGATCACGTCGTCGTAAGCGCGCGTGTTCCAACGGGGATATTGATGCTGCTGCATCGCACGCACCTGCTCGACCCGCATCCAGCCCGGCAGCGTATGTTCTTCGTTGACGAAGCCGACCCGTGCACGATCCGCGGGCCGCAGTTGCTGGCTGTCGCGGCCGAGGATGCGCGCCGTGCCGGACGTCGGCGGCAGGAAGCCGAGCAGGATCCGGAACAGCGTCGACTTGCCCGCGCCGTTCGCGCCCACGATGGCGTGGATGCGTCCACGCGGGATCGCCAGGTCCAGGTGGTCCAGCGTCAGCTTCGCGCCGTAGCGGCGGGTCAGTGCGCGGGTTTCGATCACGTAGTCGTCGGACATATGCGTGGTCCAGGCTCAGGCGATGCGGCGCGGCGCCAGGCGCCGCAAGGCGCGCGATACGCGCGACTCGACCTCGTCGGCGGCGAAGTCGAGCGGAATCACGTCGTTCACGAAGCGGCCGACCGCATCGTCGAGGCGACGCTCGCGTTCGGTATCGGACAGGCGCTGGCGCGGCGCCGCCACGTACAGGCCCATGCCTTGCCGCGATTCCAGCCAACCCTCCGTGGTCAGTTCGGCATACGCCTTGGCCACCGTGTTGGGGTTGATCGACAACTGCTGTGCCAGGCCGCGCACGCTGGGCAGTTGGTCGCCGGGACGCAGGCCGCCGGTGGCGATCTGCATGCGCACGCCGTCGACGATTTGGCGGACGATGGGCCGCGGATCGCCGGTGGCGATCTGCAGCATGAGGGGGACGGTGCGGGCCATGCGAACTCCAGGCAACTGTACTAATACAAATAGTACAGTCGATTCGGCGAACGTCAACCATGACCGACGACACCCCGCCGGGCGGTCGCCTCAGCGGCTGGCGCGCAGGGCTTTCTGTTCTTCCAGCGTCAGGGCGACGTTGTTGCGCAGGTAAGCTGGCTCCACCCGCTCAGGTGCGATGGCTTCGCCGCGCTGCCACGCCTGCACGGCGAGCCGCGCGAGGTCGATGGCGTGCGGCAGCGCTTGCGCATCGATGCGGGAGAAGCGGTCCTGCAGCGAGGTCGCCAGCGCGCCGTCGGCCGCTGCGAAGCCGGTGCCCACGCCGATCCAGCCGATCGCATCGCCGGGCAGGCGGTATGCGGTAGGCGCGACCACGGCTTCATCGGTGGTCGCCTGCACGCCATCGCCCTGCCGTACGAACGTGCCGGTGTAGATCTCGCCCATCCGCGCATCGATCGTGGCCAGGATCGTGTGCGGCGCGCCGATGTCGCAGCCGGCTTCGCCAGCCAACACAGCAGGTGGCGGCACCTGCGCCGCGAGCACGGCCAGGGTCGAGACGGGCAGCAGGGGACGGTCCAGGGCCAGCGCGATGCCCTGCGCAAGCGCGATCGCCAGGCGCACGCCGGTGAAGGCACCAGGCCCGCGGCTGAGCGCCACCGCATCGAGCTGCGAGCGCGCGATGCCGGCCTCGGCCAGCAGCTGTTCGGCCCAAGGCAACGCCAGTTCGGCATGGCGGCGCGGGGCGATCTCGAAGCGCTCGCGCACCTCGCCATCGACGTAGACGGCGACGGAACAGGCTTCGGTGGCGGTTTCGAAGGCGAGCAGTTTCATGCGGATCGACGGGACCAGGGGGAGCAAGGATACCTGCGCGGCTCAGAAGCGGGCGTCGGCGAACCAGTCGTCGGCCGGCGGAGGGATCGCCGCGGGCGCATCGTCGCTGATCGCAGCGCCGAAGAACCCCTGCACGTCCTGCACCCGCTGGGTACGCGCGAACGGCGGCAGCGAGTCCAGGAAGACGCGCCCGTATGGCTTGCCGGTGAGACGCGGATCGCACAGCACCAGCACACCGCGGTCATTCTCGCTGCGGATCAGGCGACCGACGGCCTGCTTCAGCGCGATGACGGCCTGCGGCAGCTGTTCGTCGCGGAACGGATTGCCGCCGGCGCGGCGCACGGCTTCCAGACGCGCTTCGAACACCGGATCGTCGGGCGCGGCGAACGGCAGCTTGTCCACCACGACGACACTCAGGGTGTCGCCGACCACGTCGACGCCCTCGCGGAAACTCGCCGCACCCAACAGCACGCCGTTGCCGGATTCGCGGAAACGCTGCAGCAACGTGCCGCGCGGCGCTTCGCCCTGCACGAACAGCGGCCACGGCCCGCCCCGCAGGGCTTCGGCCGCCTCGCGCAGCGCGCGGTGCGAAGCGAACAACAGGAACGCACGCCCCTGCGAGGCCTCCAGCACCGGGCGCACGGTGGCGATCAAGGCTTTGCCGTAGGTGGGCGCATTGGGGTCCGGTAGGCCGCTGGGCAGGTAGCACAACGCCTGGTGCGGCCAGTCGAACGGACTGGGCTGGAGCAGCGTGGGCGGATCTTCCAAGCCCAGGCGCACGGCGAAGTGGTCGAAGCGGCCACCGACGGCGAGCGTGGCTGAGGTGAACACCCAGGCCGCACGCGACTGTTCGCGGTGCTGGCGCAATGGGCCCGACACATCCAGCGGCGTGCGCTGGCAACGGAATGCGCGCGGCGTGAGTTCGTACCAGAGCACGTCGCCGTCGTCGGCGTGCGCTTCCTCGTCGTCGAATGCGCCCGCGCGGGTGGGCGCCGCATGCCAGCGCGACAGGCGCTTGGCGAACTCGGTGGCGCGTGCCGCGCAGGCCTCCAGGCCCAGCGATGCCTGCGCCAGCGGTGCGAGCGCGGCCGACAGGTCAGCGAGCGCGTGGTCGATGGCATCGAAGCCCGCGGCCACCTCCGGCTTGGCCAGCAACCGTTCCTGCGTACCGCGTGCCGGCAGTCCTTCCATCGCCGCGCGGGCCTCGCGCAGCGCCTGCTCCAGCGCGCGCACCGGCGGCTGCAGCGCGGACAGCGCACCGGCGACGTCCTTGCACTCGGCCAGGCAGTCGCGCGCCAGCTCCTGCAACGGCCGCATGCCGAAGCCTTCGCCGAAGAAGTTCGCCGCCAGTTCGGGAAGCTGGTGCGCTTCATCGATCACGAAGGCCTGTGCGCCCGGCAGGATCTCGCCAAAGCCTTCCTGCTTGAGCGCGAGGTCGGCGAGCAACAGGTGATGGTTCACCACCACGATGTCCGCCGCCTGCGCGCGCTGGCGCGCCTGTACTACGAAGCAGTCGTCCCAGAACGGGCATTCGCTACCCAGGCAGTTGTCGACCGTGGACGTGACCAGCGGCAGCAGCGGCGAATCGTCCGGCAGCGCGGCCAGCTCGGCCATGTCGCCGAACTGTGTGCGGCCGCTCCACGCGACGACGCGCTGGAACTGGTCCACCTGCTCGCGGCTGGTGAAGGTGGTGCGCAGCAGCGCCGGCTCGCCCTTGGCCTGATTCAGGCGGTAGCGGCACAGGTAGTTGCTGCGGCCCTTCAGCAGCGCCGACTTCAGTCCCGCCACACCAAGCGCATCGCGCACGCGCGGCAGGTCGCGGTGGTACAGCTGATCCTGCAGGGCGCGCGTGCCGGTGGAGATGATGGTCTTCAGCCCCGACAGCAGTGCCGGCACGAGGTAGGCAAAGGTCTTGCCGGTACCGGTGCCGGCTTCGGCCAGCAGCACGTCGCGCGCATCGAAAGCGTCGGCGATCGCCGCCGTCAGGCGCTGCTGGGCATCGCGGGGTACGAAGGCGTCGAGGCGGTCCGCCAGGGCGCCGCCCTCGCTGAGGGCGTCGCGGCTGGCCTGGGCGAGCTGGGACATCGGGAAAACAGTGGGTGGTTCGGCCGCAAGGGTACCGCGTCGCGACCGACCCGTGCCTTACATGCGCTCGATCACCGGCACCGTACACGCATCACGCTGACGCTCGGCATCGGCGATCGACGCATCCTGGGTGGCGGCGCGCGCGGCGTGCTGGGCGGCATCTTCCGGCGTGTGCCGCGTCGGCAGCGGCGCCAGCATCGCGCGCTGGTGCTGGCGCACCTGGCGCACGGTTTCCCAATGCTGGCGACAGAGCGGGCCGACCCGCGAGCCCAGTTCGAACGCGCGCTGCGCGAGCGTGTCGGCGCGCGCGTAGTCGCCCTGGAGCAAGGCCAGTTCGGCGCGTTCCTGCAGCACAGCCGGGTCTTCCGGCACGATGGCCACCGCACGGTCGAGCGCCGTGCCGGCGGCCGCCAGATCGCGCGCGGCGATCGCACGTTGCGCGGCTTCGCGCAGGTCTTCGACTTCCGGATCGCGCAGCGGCTGCACGGCCAGTTCGCGGTCGTCGTTACCGGCGGCGGCATGGATCGCGGCCACGCGCTGCTCGGGCGTGACCGGGTCGGTGGCGACAGGGGTTTCGGGGGCCGGCGCGGAGGCGCAACCGGCAAGGCTCACGAGGCCAAGCAGGAACAGGGGAACGGCGTACTTCATCATCATGGCTGTTGCGGGGGAGGATCCTGGGGCGGCGGCGTTTCTTCTTCGCGATCCAGGCCGAACCAGCTGCGCCAGCCGCCGCCGCTGTCGGCTTCTTCGCCCTCGATCGGCGGCTGTTCGACCACGCAGGCGGCATAGGCCGGCGCGAAGCCGGAGACGAACGGCAGCTGGCGCGCACCCGGGCAACCCGGGTCCGTGCTGTTGGACGACACGACCCACTGCCAGTCCAGGCCCTTGCCGGAGGCTTTCAGCGGTGCCGTGGGCAGGCGGGCGAACAGACCCGACCACACGCGCATCGCGCCGGTGGCGCCGTACAGGCCGGTCTGTTCGTTCTGGTCGTTGCCCATCCAAACGACGGCCAAGTGATCGCCGGTGTAGCCGGCGTACCAGCTGTCGCGGCCATCGTTGCTGGTGCCGGTCTTGCCGGCGGACTGCAGGCGACCCAGGCCATCGCCGAGCAATTGCCGGCCCGTGCCGTTCGAAACGACCTGCTGCAGCGCCACGGTAATGAGGTTGGCGGCGATGGAATCGCCTTCCTGCGCCGGTGCGGGCGTCTTGTCGTAGCGCTTGAGCAGCTTGCCGTTCGGATCGAGCACGCCGCGCACCGCGTGCAGCGGCTGGATCTCGCCGCCGGACGCCAGGAACTGGTACAGCTGCGCCATCGCGTAGGGGCTCTGATCGGTCGCGCCAAGGATCAGGGCCGGATTCGGCTCGGCCTGGATGCCCGCCAGCACGCGGATCAGTTGCGCCAGGCGATCCGGTTCGACCTTCATGCCCACCCGCACGGTCGCCTGGTTGTACGACTGCGCCAGCGCATCGACCAGACGCACGGTGCCGTGGCTGCGACGGTCGGAATTGGCGGGCGTCCAACGCTTGTTCTTGCCCAGTTGCACGGTGACCGGCGAATCGTCGACCCAGCTGGCGAGCGAATACTCGTCCGGCTGTGCGAGTGCGAGCAGGTAGACGAACGGCTTGAGCAACGACCCCACCGGACGCTGTGCCTCCACGGCGCGGTTGAAGCCCTGCTCGGACACATTGCGGCTGCCGACGACGGCCAACACGTCGCCGTCGTGCACATCCGTGACCACCATGCCGGCCTGCAGCGGCGGACGGCGCTTGTTCTCGAGCGCCTTCACCGTGCGCGTGACCGAGGCCTCGGCGTACGCCTGGGCGGACGGCGACATGCCGGTCAGCACGGTCAGACCCGCGCCCTGCAGCGCGCTCTCGGGGTAATCACGGGCGAGCTGACGACGCACAAGGTCGACGTAAGCGGGGAAGCGGTTCGCGGCGGCCATACCCGGCGTCTTCGTCACGCCCAGCGGCGCGGCCAGTGCGCGCTTGTACTCGGCGTCGTCGATCAGGCCGGTCTCGTGCAACTTCAACAGCGCGTAGTCGCGGCGCTCCTTGGCACGCGTGGGATTGCGACGAGGGTCGTAGTACGACGGCCCTTTCACCATGCCGATCAGCAGGGCCACCTGTTCGGTGGTCAGACTGTCGAGGTCGCGGCCGAACCAGAACTCCGAACCCGCGGCGACGCCGTGGATGGCCTGGCTGCCGCGCTGTCCCAGGTAGACCTGGTTGAAGTACGCCTCCAGGATCGTGCGCTTGTCGTAGCGCGCTTCCAGGATCAGGGCATACAGGATCTCGTTGAACTTGCGGGTCGGCGTCTGCTCCTTGCCGATGCCGAGCAGGCCGCTGCGCGCGAGCTGCTGGGTCAGCGTACTCGCACCCTGGCGGGTGTCGCCCCCGGACTTCACCAGCAACCACGCCGCACGCACCATGCCCGACAGGTCGATGCCGTGGTGGTCCTTGAAGTCGCGGTCCTCGACCGCCTGCAGGCCGGTCACCAGCAGGTCCGGCACTTCTTCCAGACGCACCAGGCGCCGCTCTTCCTGCTTCTGTCCGTACAGGGTGGCGATGCGGGCGGGGTCCAGCCGTGCCGCCTTCAGCGGCTGTTTGCGGGTCAGGTCGCGCACGGCGGCCACGCGTCCGCCCGACAGGCTCACCTGGATGCGGCGCGGCGCCACGCGGCCATCGACATCCACGTAACCGCGGCTGGAAATCGTGAACCGTCCGCCCTCGCGCGCATAGGTGCCGGGGCTCTGACCGGTGCCGTCGTCACGATAGGACGCCGCGTCGAGCTCGGTCTTCAGGGTCTGCGCATCCATCGCCAGTCCCGGCGCGACCTGCAGCGGACGCGCGTACACGCGCGTGGGGATCTGCCATTGCAGTTCGCCGAAGCGCTGGGTGACCTGGTGGTTCAGGTACAGCGTGTAGGGGATCAGGAAACCGAGACCCAGTCCTACCGCCGCCAAGCCCCAACTCAGCAGGCGCTGCCGCCAGACCGGCGGGCTGCCGTCACCGTCGTCGATGTCGTCTTCGTCCAGCGCTTCGTCGTCGTAGTCGTTACGGGCCACAGGGGATGCGACAATGGGAATTCGGGCGAGTCTAGCGCAGCCGCCAAGGGTGCGCCCGGCCCGTACGCCCCTCACTCAGCTGGAGTTGCAACGGAATGTCGATGTCGTGGGCGGACCTGCGCTTCATGCTGGAACGCACGCGCGGGTTGGTCCGTCGGGGACTGGCCAGCCTTCGCACGCGGGGCCTGTCGGCCACCTGGGCGCGGGTGCGGCGGCAGTTCGCACGGCATCCACGGCTTCCACCCGGAACGTTGTACCGGCCCGCCGACACGGCCTTCGCACCGTTCGCGGTCCCGTCCAGCGACGCGCCCCGCGTCAGCATCGTGATCCCTGTCTACAACCAGGCCGCCCACACGCTGGGCTGCCTGCGCGCGCTGGCCGAACACCCGCCGGCGGTCGCCTGCGAGATCATCGTCGTCGACGACGGCTCCCGCGACGAGACACGTGACTGGATGATGTCGATCGCGGGCCTGAGCTACCACGTGCGCGCCGAGAACGGTGGCTTCATCGCTGCATGCAACGACGGCGCGGCGCTGGCGCGCGGCGCGTATCTCGTCTTCCTCAACAACGACACCTTTCCACAACCGGGCTGGCTCAATGCGCTGCTGGACACCTTCGGTGCATGGCCGGAGGCGGGACTGGTCGGCGCACAGCTGGTGTATCCGGACGGCCGCCTGCAGGAAGCCGGCGGTGTCGTCTTCAACGACGGCTCCGCTTGGAATTACGGACGTTTCGAATCGCCCGATGATCCTCGCTATGCCAGCGTGCGCGATGCGGACTACTGCTCCGGCGCGGCGATCATGTTGCCGACGTCGCTGTTCCGCGAGCTCGGCGGCTTCGATACGCGCTATGCGCCGGCCTATTACGAAGACACCGACCTCGCCTTCGCCGTGCGCGCGCACGGACGCCGCGTGCTCTATCAGCCTACATCGCGCGTAGTGCACCTGGAAGGCATCACCGCAGGCACCGACACCGGCAGCGGCGCGAAGGCCTATCAGGTGCGCAACCGCGACATTTTCGCTCGCAAGTGGGCCGATTCGCTCGCACGGCAGCCCACACCGGACACCTTGCCCTCCCCGGGCGTAGTTGCGCGCGGGAAACGGCAGTTTCTGGTGATCGACGCGGAAACGCCGCGCCCGCAGCACGATTCCGCATCGCTGCGCATGGCCAATCTCATGCGCCTGCTGATGGCCGAAGGCGCGCACGTGGTGTTCCTGCCGGCCGACCTGCGCCACGCGGGCGAAGACACGGTCCGCCTGCGCCAGCGCGGCGTCGAAACGTGGCATGCGCCCTTCGTCGGTAGCGTGGCGACCTGGTTGCGCGAGCAGGGGCCACGCTTCGACGTCGTCATGCTGTCGCGCCATTACGTGGCATCGGAATTTCTTCCTCTGGTGCGCCGATTCGCGCCACAGGCACGCATCGTATTCGATACCGTCGACCTGCATTTCCTGCGCGAGGCGCGCGGTGCGGACCTCGCCCGGGACGATGCGCTGCGGCGTAGCGCGGAACGGACACGCGAACGCGAGCTCGTGCTCATGCGACAGGTGGACACGACCCTGGTGGTCAGCCCCGCCGAGCGCGACCTGCTAGATCCGTTGCTGCCGCATGCGCAGATCGAAGTGCTCTCGAACCTGCATGAGGTCGCCGGGGGCGGTGCGCCTTTCGATCAACGTGTGGATATCGTCTTCGTGGGGGGTTTCCGCCATCCGCCGAACGTCGACGCCGTGCTGTGGTTCGGCCGCGAGGTCTTTCCTCTGATTCGCGACCGTCTTCCGGAGGTGCGCTTCCACTGCATCGGTGCGGAGCCGCCGGCGGACGTGCTTGCGCTTCAGCAGCTGCCCGGCGTCGTCGTGCATGGCCACGTGCCGGACCTCGCGCCCTACATGGACGGCGTCCGCGTGGCCGTCGCGCCGCTGCGCTTCGGTGCGGGCGTCAAGGGCAAGGTGAACCTGAGCATGGCGCATGGTCAACCCGTCGTCGCGACGTCGTGCGCGGTGGAGGGCATGCACCTGACCGATGGCCTTGATGTGCGCGTTGCCGACACCGCGACTGCCTTCGCCGACGCTGTCGTCGAGATCTACCAAGACCACGCCGTGTGGGAACGCCTATCTAAGAACGGCCGCGACAACATCCGTCGTCACTTCTCGCTGGATGCGGCGCGCGACGTCGTACATCGCGTCTTCCTGCGTTAGCGCGACGGCGGCGTCTGCGCCAGGCGCACGCGCGCCTGGAAATCGTCGAGACCGGGCACCGCTGCATCCAGTCGCCGCGCTTCATCCAGCGCCTGCGAGGCGAACCCGACATCGCCCGCACCGAGTCGCTCGCTGCCGACCGCGATCCACTTTTCCGCCAAACGCCGCCGCGCATCGGCGAGTCCCGCGTCGCGTGGCTGCAAGGTCTGCCATGCCTGCTGGCAGGCCTGCGCGCGACGAATGCGGTTCGCACGCAATTCGTCTTCGAAGCATGTGCGCACGGCAGGTAGCAGCCGCGCTGCGGCCTGCTTCACGGCAGGCGCATCGGGCGCCAGCTGCTGGGCGGCGCGCAATTTGTCGTACGCGCTTTCCCCCGGCGGCGTGAGCCACTGTCCCTGCGCCTCGGCCTGGGCCATCGCCGCGAGCAGGGCCTGCACGCGACGGTCGCGTTCGCGCGTCGGCATCGTGGTGCCCAGTCGACCGCGGGCCTGCTCGGCGCGGGCGACGGCCTGTTCCGCCTGGGCGACGCGCGCGGCGTGCGGCGCGAGCGCACGCGCCAGGGCGAGCTCCTGGCGGGCCTGGTCAAAACGAAAATCCGCCGCCTGGCGCTCCGCCAGCGTGGCGTGGGCCACGCCTACCTGCTCCAAGCCCTGGCGAGCGCCAGCGTCGTCCGGCACCGCCGCGAGCACGGCTTCGTATGCGACGCGTGCGGACGCGAGCCTACCGCGCGCGAGGTCCCTGGCTGCCGCACGACGTCTCGACTCCAGCGCGGTGGCGAGCGTGGCTTGAGCCTGCGGCAGGTCGACATGACCGGGGTCGAAGGTCTGCGCCTGGGTGATCAATATCGCGGCCTCGCCGAGCTCGTAGCGCGCCAGATGGCGTCCCGCCTGCTGCAACAGATCGGACAATGCGTCTTCGCGCCCCTCCAACGCCTCCAAACGGGTCGGCTGCAAGGCCAGGACGCGTTGGTAGAGCGGCAGCGCGGCCTCATCGCTACCCACGAGGTCGCCTGCCGCATGCGCTTGAGCCGCGGCCTGCAGCACGCCGTCCAGGCCTGCATGCTCCGCCTCGCGTGCACGCAGCCGCGCGGCCAGCGCGTCGGCCTGGGCGCGCGGCACCTGCAGCTCGCGCGCGAGCGCGAGTTGGTCGCGCGCGTCGTCGAAGCGGTTTTCCGCGAGCGCCGCGGCAGCCTGGCGCAACGCCTCCTGCGCGACGCGACGCAGGCCGACGATGGCTTCGTTGCGGTCGGAGTCGAGGGCCTGCGCCGCCTCGTAGAGTTGGCGCGCGCCGGTGCCGTCGTCCGCATCGAGGTGGCCTTCGGCAAGTGCATGCCCGGCCTGGTCGAGCAAGGCTTGCACGCGCGTCTCGGGCCAGAGCATGTCCGCCAACGGACCTCGAAAGAGCGTGAGCAGCGCCGCGAGCACCAGCACAATCGCCGCGCCCCACCGCCAATGCCACCACGCGCGCCGGACGGGCGAATGATCCTCATGGTGCGTACGGGCCGCCGCAATGGCGCGCGTCCAGTCGATGCGCGGTTCGATGCGCCGATCGCGGCCTTCGTCGGAGCGGTCTTCGCGGGTCACCCCGGCAGGATAGCGACTCAGCCTGAACGCCGCGCGTCTTCCACGCCCGGCAGCGCGTCCAGCTTGCCCAGCAGCGTCGAGAGCTGGCCGAAGTCCGCGACCTTCAGGCGCAGGCGCAGGTGCACCCGCCCGCTGGCGCGGTTGTTCTGGCTGTTGATATCCAGCACGTTGGCCTCTTCCTGGGCAATCAGCGTGGTGATGTCCTTGAGCAGCCACTTGCGATCGATCGCGGTGACCTGCACGTCCACCTCATAGCCGCCACCGGCCTGGCCCCACTCCACCGGCAGCACGCGCTGCGGGCTGGTCGCGGCGAGCCGCGCGAAAGCGGCACAATCGGTGCGGTGCACGGTGACGCCACGGCCGCGGGTCAGGTAACCGGCGATGGGCTCGCCCGGCACCGGCTGGCAGCAGCGGGCCAGCTGCACGAGCAGGTTGCCCACACCCTGCACGGTGAATTTCGATTTGCCCGGGGCGGCGACCTTGCGTGGCGGACGGCGCACCGGCAGGACAGGCTCGTCCACCTCGGCGAGGCCGCGCTGTTCCTCGTGCAGCGCGCGGCCCACCTGGTGCGGCCCGACGTCGCCCAGCGCCACCTGGATGTACAGATCATCGATGGTCTCGGCGTGGAATTTCCGGGCCACGCCAGCCAGGTCGGCGTGGTGCAGGCCCAAGCGCTTGAGCTCCTTCTCCAGCAACTCGCGGCCCGCCTGCAGGTTGCGGGCGCGATCGAGCTTGTGGAACCACGCGCGCACCTTGTCGCGCGAGCGACCGCTGGCGAGGAAGCCGTTGGCCGGCAGCAACCAGTCGCGTCGTGGTTCAGGCTCCTTCGACGTCATGATCTCGACGCGATCGCCGCTGGTGAGCGCGTGGTTCAACGGCACGATGCGGCCGTTGACCTTCGCACCGCGTGTGCGGTGCCCCACCATCGTGTGCACGTGGTAGGCGAAGTCCAACACGGTGCCACCTTGCGGCAGGTCCACCACCTCGCCTTTCGGCGTCAGCGCATAGACCCGGTCCTCGACCAGCTCGGCATCCAGGTCATCGGCCAGCGCGCCGTCGCCTGCGCCATCGCTGGCGCCGTCGAG
Source organism: Pseudoxanthomonas sp. G3 (assembly GCF_057654715.1). Classification (NCBI taxonomy): domain Bacteria; kingdom Pseudomonadati; phylum Pseudomonadota; class Gammaproteobacteria; order Lysobacterales; family Lysobacteraceae; genus Pseudoxanthomonas; species Pseudoxanthomonas sp. G3. Next base: position 1,010,422 of record NZ_CM172805.1, on the reverse strand, counting down.
CAACCGCCGCATCCACGCGATCTTGCGGTCGAACGCATCGCCGCCGCCCTTGCCTTCCTTGTACTTCCAGTGCGCCGCCACGCCAAGCTCGGCCTGCGCGTGCATCTCGTGCGTACGGATCTGCACTTCCAGCGTGCGCCCTTCCGGCCCTACCACCGCGGTATGCAGCGAGCGGTAGTCGTTGGCCTTGGGGCGCGCGATGTAGTCGTCGAACTCGCTGGGAATCGGCGCCCACAGCGCGTGCACGATGCCGAGGGCGGCGTAGCACGCCGCGACATCGTCCACCGCGATGCGCACGGCGCGCAGGTCGTAGAGCTCGTCGAAGCCCACCTGCTTGCGCTGCATTTTCCGCCAGATGCTGTAGATGTGTTTCGGCCGGCCACTGATCTCGGCGCGGAGGCCGTGCTCGGCCAGCGCCGCCTGCAGGCTGGCGATGACGGCGGCGATGTAGCGCTCGCGGCCAGTGCGTTTCTCGTCGAGCTGCGAGGCGATCTGCTTGTAGGTCTGCGGCTGCAGGTAGCGGAACGCGAGGTCCTCGAGCTCCCACTTCAATTGCCAGATGCCCAGGCGGTTGGCCAGCGGCGCATGGATGTCGCGGGTCAACCGCGCCAGCGCCTGCCGCTGCTCTTCCGGCAGGCTGCCCGCCGCGCGCATCCGGGCGAGCTGGCGCGCCAGCAGGATGGGCACGACACGCAGGTCGCGCACGATCGCCAGCAATAGCCGGCGCAGCCCCTCCGTGTTCGCACCGCGCGCCTGCTCCGCATGCAGCGCCCAGACCTGGGCCGCGGCCGCCTGGCCTTCGAGGAGATCGGTCAGGCCCGCGAGGGGCTTGCCCGATGGCGCGGGCTTCACCGACTGCAGCGCCGGCACGGCATACAGCAGCGCCGCCAGGATGACGTCGCCATCGGCCGACAAAGCAGCCAGCGTGTCGAGCGTGTCGGCCGCCACGCCCGGGGCGTCCGGCATCCCCGCATCCGCGCCCTCGCGCGCCGCGGCTTCGGCGAGCGCATGCTGCAACGGCCCCGGCAACGCCTGCAGCGCGGGCCTTTGCAGCAACGTGTCGAGGGCGTGAACGGGGGACACCATGGCTAAGCGACGGGGCGGCCAGCGGCCGCCGGAATGACTACACTACCGGCCAGTCGCCCGAAGGAACAACCATGAAGATGAGCCGCTTGTTTCTGTCCATCGCGTTGCTGTCCACGCCGATGTTTGCTTTCGCGCAGGACGCCGCGTCTGACGCCCGGTTTGCCGACCTGCGCGCGTCGATGACGGCGGAAGAATTCAAGGCGGCCGGCCTGGACAAGCTTAGCGATGCCGAACTGTCCGCACTCAGTGCATGGCTGACCCGCAAGGTAGGCACCGAAACGGCACGTGCCGTCGAGCAGGTGCGGCAGGAGACTCAGACGGCCGTCGCCCAGGCTCAGGCCGATACGCGCAAGCAGGTCGAGCAGGAGAACCGCGGCTTCTTCGATTTCGGTTCGGACGAGCCCATCAGCAGCACGTTGGACGGCGAGTTCAAGGGCTTCGCCAGAGGAAATCGTTACACGCTGGCCAATGGGCAGGTGTGGGAGCAAATCGAGCCCGCGAGCTTGTCCGGCGTGCGCAAGACCAACCCTGCCGTGACCATCAAGCCCGGGTTGTTCAACAACTGGTTCCTGAGGATCGACGGCTACAACACGGCCGCGAAGGTGCGTCGCATCAAGTAAGCGCGATCAGCCGCGCAGCGCCTGCAGGCGCTGCGCAAGCTTCTTAGGCGACACGCCTGCGCGCGCACCGAGCTCCTGGGCGAACATCGACACGCGCAGTTCTTCCAGGTCCCAGCGCAGGGCCTGCCAGTCGGGCGAGCCCGCCACGCCGTCCGCCACCGCCTGCGCCAACGCATCGGCGAACGGCTTGATGTCCAGCATCCTGGCCTGGTCCTTGGCCGGGTCCCGCACCGCCCGTTCGGCCCGCAGCCGCATCGCCTTCACGTAGCGCGGCAACTGCGCCAGCGCATCGGCCGGCGTCTCGCGCAGGAAGCCGGGGTGCACCAGCGCCGCCAGCTGCGCGCGCAGATCGTCGAGATTGCCGCGCGCCCAGCCCATCAGCGGCGCCTCCAACTGCGGCTTGAGTTCGGCGACCGCGGAGAGGATCGCCTCGGCCAGCTTGAGCCGCTCCATCGCTTCGCCGAACAACCGCTTGCCGGCCACCTCGCGCCGCTGTTCGAAGGCGGCGCGGTCGCGGATCTCGCCCAGGCCGTCGGCCAGCACGGCATTCATGGCCGCGTCGACAATGTCGCCCCGCAGGCGTTCCTGCGACTCGATGGCCGCGTACAGCAGACCCGTCTTGGGCGACACCGGCAATTGCTTGCGTGCCTGCTTGACCTTGTCGGCCAGGGCGATCTCCAGCAGGCGGCGAACCCCCTTCGGATGCGCGGCCTCCGCCTCGGCGCGGTCGGCGAACACCTGCAGCGCCACGGTGTCGCCCTCGTCGCGCAGCGCCGGGTAAGCGGGCACGCCGGCTTCGCCGGGCACTTCGTGTGGAATTGCCTGTGCCGGGAATTCACGCAGGCCGCTCGCCGCCATCGCGCGCCCGGCTCGCGCGGCGAAGGCCTGTCCCGCCTTCGCACCGAAGCGTGCGCGCAGTTCGTCGAGATCGCGCGACTCGGCCAAGACCTTGCCTTCCCCACCGCCGCGCGGGTCCTCGCGCAGGCGCAGGTTCATGCGCAGATGCGGTTCCAGCGCAGCTTCATCGAAGTCCAGCGCCGTCGCCGCCACGCCCGTCGCCCGCGAGAGGAAGCGCGCCAGCTCGCCGCGCACATCGTCGGCGGTCGGCTTCGGGAACGCCTCGAAGAACGCGCGGCCGAAGTCCGGCGCCGGCACATAGTTGCGGCGCATCGCCTTGGGCAGGCTGCGGATCAGGCCTGCGGCCTTGTCGGCCACAAAGCCAGGCGCCAGCCACGACAGGCGCGCGGGGTCGAGGGCATTGAGCAGGTGCAGCGGCACCTCCAGCGTCACGCCGTCATCGGCCGCACCGGGCTCGAATCGGTAGTGCAGCGGCAGCCGCGCGTCGCCCAGAGCGAAATACTTCGGGAACCGGTCTTCTTCGCTGCCCTCGCCCGGCAGCAGGTCTGCCAGTGTCCAGTGCAACGCACGCCGCTTGTCCGCCGGCAACGCCTTCCACCATGCATCCAAGCCGGCGGCGGAATGGAGGTCGGACGGCACGCGGTCGAGATACCAGCGCGCCTGCCAGTCCTCGTCGGCGACCAGGCCCGCACGGCGCAGCTTGGCTTCTTCCTCGCGCGCCTGCTCCAGCGTCTTCAGGTTGTCGGCCACGAATGCGGCGCGGGTGTTGATCTCACCGGTGACCAGGCCCTGCCGCACGAAGATGTCGTGTGCTTCCCCCGGCGCGATGCGGCCGTAGTGCACCGGTTTCTTCGGCGCCAGCACCAGGCCGAACAGGCTGATCTGCTCGGAGGCCAGCACCTGTCCCTGGGCGCGCGACCAGTGCGGATCGAAATGCTTGCGCAGCAGCAGGTGCGGCAGTTCGGCGATCACCCAGTCGGGCTCGATCGCGGCCAGCGTCATGCCCCACACTTTCTGCGTATCCAGCAGGTTGGCCGCCAGCAGCCATGGCGGCGGCCGTTTGGACAACGGCGAACCCGGGAACGGGAGGAAGCGGCGCTGGCGCGGGGCCTGGAAATCGCCTTTGTCGGTGCGATGGCCGATCTGGGTTGGAAGGCCGGCGACCAGGGCGCGATGCAGGGTCTGGTAAGCGTTGGCGCGGACGCGCTCGCTGAAGCCGCCGGTGGGCGCTTGCTCCTTGAGCGTGCTGGCGGCGACCGGCGCCGGTGCGGCCTCGGTCTTGCCCTCACGCGCCAAACGTGCGGCGCGGTGCAGCTGGCCGCGTGTCGCTTTCGCCGCTGCCGCGTCATCGCGCGCAGCCAGCGGTGTGCTGCTGCCAGCCAGCAACGGCGCCAGCGACGCCTCGCTGGCCTCCTCCTTCCAGCCCAGTTCTTCGCACAACAGGCGCAGCTGGCGATGCAGCTCGCGCCATTCCCGCATGCGCAGGAACCCGAGGAAATGGCGGCCGCACCAATCGCGTAACTTCGACTGGGTGAGGTCTTCGTGCGCCTGCCGATAAGCATCCCATAGCCGCAGCACGCCGACGAACTCGGAGCGGCCATCGGCGAACTGCGCGTGCGCGTTGTCGGCCGCGCCGCGCGCATCGGCCGGGCGCTCGCGCGGATCCTGGATGCCGAGGAACGAGGCGATCACCAGCATCGGCCGCAGGCAGCCCGCGGCCTGCGCCGCCACCAGCATGCGTGCCAGCTTCACGTCGACCGGCAGGCGCGCCATCTGCTTGCCGATGGCCGTCATGCGCCGCTCGCTATCGATCGCACCGAGTTCGGTCAGCTGCTGCCAGCCATCGGCCACGGCGCGTTCGTCCGGCGCCTCCAGGAATGGGAAGTCTTCGATGCGGCCCAGACCCAGCTGCAGCATGCGCAGGATCACTCCGCCCAGGCTGGAGCGGCGGATCTCCGGATCGGTGAATTCGGCTCGCGCCTGAAAATCGGACTCGGCGTACAAGCGATAGCAGATGCCTTCGGCGATGCGTCCGCAGCGGCCCTTGCGCTGGTTGGCGCTGGCCTGCGAGATCGGTTCGATATGCAGGCGGTCGAGCTTGTTGCGCGGGCTGTAGCGCTTGACGCGCGCGAAGCCGGGGTCGACCACGTAGCGGATGCGCGGCACCGTCAGCGAGGTTTCGGCCACGTTGGTGGCCAGCACGATGCGACGGTTCGCCCCCGGATTGAACACGCGGTCCTGGTCCTGGTTGGACAGGCGCGCATACAGCGGCAGCACTTCGGTATTCCTGTACTTGCGCCGCTCCAGCGCCTGGTGCGCGTCGCGGATCTCGCGTTCGCCGGGCAGGAAGACCAGCACGTCGCCACGCGCATCCTGCCGGGTGATCTCATCCACGGCCGCCACGATCGCATCGTTGACGGTGCGCTCGCCTTCCTGATCGCCCTCGCCCTCCAGCGCCCGGTAGCGCACCTCCACCGGGTAAGTGCGCCCTTCCACACTGATCACCGGCGCATTGTCGAAGTGCTTCGCGAACCGCTCCGTGTCGATGGTGGCGGAGGTGACGATGACCTTCAGGTCGCGGCGCTTGCGCAGCAGCTGCTTCAGGTAGCCGAGCAGGAAGTCGATGTTGAGGCCGCGCTCGTGCGCTTCGTCGACGATGATCGTGTCGTACGCCGACAGCCAGCGGTCGCTGGCGATTTCCGCCAGCAGGATGCCGTCGGTCATGAACTTGATGTGGGTGTCCTCGCCCACCTGGTCGTTGAAGCGGACCTGGAAGCCTACGCCCCGGCCCAGCTCGGTCTTCAACTCGTCGGCCACGCGCCGCGCCACGGCGCGCGCGGCGATGCGGCGCGGCTGCGTGCATCCGATCATGCCGGCGACGCCTCGCCCGGCGGCCAGGCACAGCTTGGGCAGCTGGGTCGTCTTGCCGGATCCGGTCTCGCCGGCGATCACCACCACCTGGTGGTTGCGGATCAGCTCGACGATGCGCTCGCCTTCGCGTGCGATGGGCAGGCTGTCATCGAGCGACACCTCCGGCACCGTGGACAGGCGACGTTCGCGCGCGGCGACGGAAGCGTCCAGGGCCTGCTCGAACGCCTGCCGCGCCGCGGCGTCGGACGGCTTGCCCTGCCAGCGCGACCACAGCCCGTGCAGACGGCCGCGGTCGCGGCTCAGCGCGCGGTCGAGCGCACGCCGGCCCTGCTCGAGGGCAGCGCGGTCGGGCGGGGCCGGGGTGGGGTCACGAGGGGTATTCATTCTTCAGCAAGCGGTTGAAACTTTTCACTCACGCCACATGTTCTAGTGTGTCTATTGTGCCGTCTCAACCCACCCTCAGGAGAATCCGCATGGCCAAGACGAAGTCCAAGCCGGCCAAGGCCCCGGCCGTCACCGCGCCCATCCCGTCGGCGCCGACCGCGCCCAACATCGATATCGGGATCAGCACCGGCGACCGCAAGAAGATCGCCGACGGTCTGTCGCGCTACCTGGCCGACGCGTACACGCTGTACCTGAAGACCCACAACTTCCACTGGAACGTCACCGGCGCGATGTTCAATTCGCTGCATACGATGTTCGAGACCCAGTACACCGAGCAGTGGACCGCGCTGGACGAAGTCGCCGAGCGCATCCGTGCGCTGGGCTACAACGCACCCGGTTCCTACCGCGAATTCGTCGGCCTGACCTCGATCCCCGAAGAGCCCGGCCTGACCGACAGCGCCGACTGGCGCGAGATGGTCCGCCAGCTGACCGTCGGCAACGAAGCGGTCTGCCGTACCGCACGCAAGGTGCTCAAGGTAGCCGACGATGCCGGCGACGACCCCTCGGTGGATCTGCTGACCCAGCGCCTGCAGACCCACGAGAAGTACGCCTGGATGCTGCGCTCACTGCTGCAGTAAGCCCGCCCTGGCGTGCCCTGGACGCCCGGCTTCGGCCGGGCGTCCGCGTTTTCGGCCAGGGATTTCCCACCCCGCAACGCGACGGCGGCGGAGGGCCGCGACCGCCCGTCGCGGTATCCTGTACCCATGTCGTCCCCCGCAATAGAAACGCTGCAGCGCGTCTTCGGTTACAGCGCCTTCCGCGGCCAGCAGCAGGCCGTCGTCGAACACCTCGCCGCCGGCCACGATGCCCTGGTGCTGATGCCCACCGGCGCCGGCAAGTCGCTGTGCTACCAAGTGCCCGCGCTGTTGCGCGAGGGCACCGGCATCGTCGTTTCGCCGCTGATCGCCCTGATGCAGGACCAGGTGGACGCACTGCGCCAGTTGGGCGTGCGTGCGGCGTTCCTGAATTCCTCGCTCGCCGCCGACGAGGCCACGCAGGTGGAGCAGGCGCTGCTTCGCGGCGAGCTCGACCTGCTCTACGTGGCCCCGGAGCGGCTGCTGACCGGCCGTTTCCTGTCGCTGCTGGACCGCAGCCGGATCTCCCTGTTCGCCATCGACGAAGCGCATTGCGTCTCGGCCTGGGGCCACGACTTCCGCCGCGAATACCTGGAACTGACCCTGCTGCACGAGCGCTGGCCGGACGTGCCGCGCATCGCCCTGACGGCGACCGCCGATCCGCCCACCCAGCGCGAGATCGCCGAGCGGCTGAACCTGGTGGAGGCCGAGCGTTTCGTCAGCTCGTTCGACCGCCCCAACATCCGCTACACCGTGGTGCAGAAGGACAATGCCCGCCAACAGCTGAGGGATTTCCTTCGCAAGCACCGTGGCGAAGCCGGCATCGTCTACTGCCTGTCGCGCAAGCGGGTCGAGCAATTCGCCGACTACCTCGCGGAACAGGGCTTCAATGCCCTGCCCTACCACGCCGGACTGGACGCCGGGGTGCGCGCGCACAACCAGCGCCGCTTCCTGCGCGAGGACGGCATCGTCATGGTGGCGACCATCGCCTTCGGCATGGGCATCGACAAGCCCGATGTGCGCTTCGTGGCCCACGTGGATCTGCCCAAATCGATGGAGGGCTACTACCAGGAGACCGGCCGCGCCGGTCGCGATGGCGAAGCCGCCGAAGCCTGGCTCTGCTACGGACTCGGCGATGTCGTGCTGCTGAAGCAGATGATCGAACAGGGCGAGGCCGGCGAGGAACGCAAGCGCCTGGAGCGCCGCAAACTCGACCAGTTGCTGGGCTACTGCGAATCCACCCAGTGCCGCCGGCAGGTGCTGTTGGCCGGGTTCGGCGAGGTCTATCCCCACGACTGCGGCAACTGCGACAACTGCCTGAGCCCCGCCGAGACGTGGGATGCGACCGAGGCCGCTCAGAAGGCCCTGAGTTGCGTGTACCGCAGTGGCCAGCGCTTCGGCGTGAACCACGTGATCGACGTCCTGCGCGGCAGCGAGAGCGAGCGCATCCGTCAGTGCGGACACGACCATTTGACCACCTACGGCATCGGCAAGGACCTGGAGGCCGCCACCTGGCGCAGCGTGTTCCGCCAACTGGTGGCCTGCGGCCTGCTGGAAGTGGAGGCCGAGTTCGGCAGCCTGCGCCTGACCGAGGGCAGCCGCGCGGTGCTGCGCGGCGAGCGCCGCCTGCAACTTCGCAAGGAGCAGCGCGAACGGCGCGAACGCGACCGCAGCCCGCGCAGCGGCGTCGCCGTGGAAGCCGTGGACCTGCCCCGCTTCCAGGCGCTGCGCGACCTGCGCGCGCAATTGGCGCGCGAACAGAACGTACCGGCTTACGTCATCTTCCACGACAGCACGCTGCGCAGCATTGCCGAGCAGCAGCCCGGCACCCTGGATGAACTGGCCCGCGTGGGCGGCATCGGCGGCGCCAAGCTGGCGCGTTATGGCGAGCGCGTGCTCGAGGCGCTGGGCGCGGCCGGCTGAGCACCGGCCCGAGGCGTCCGCATCAGCCGGCGTTCAATCCCTGGCTGTTAGCGTGCCTTGCAGGTGCCCGTCGGGCGCACCGCTGTCAGGAGCCTTGCATGAAGACGCTGCCGTTCGCCCTGCTCGCCCTGGTGACTGCGGCACCTGCTTGGGCCCAGTCGAATGCCGAGGCCCTGGACCTCACCCTGCCCAACGCCCGTGCCTACGCCAACGATGCGCCCGGCACCTGGTACGGCGACCGTCAGCCGGCGAAGCCCAAGGGACAGCGCGCCGAAGCGCCTGTCGACCCCTGCGCCTGGTATGGCGACGACGATGGCGATGGGGTGTCCGGCAGCATCACCACCGGCATCGGCTACAGCAAGGGATATGGCCGCAGCACGTATAACGCCGCCAACCTCAACCTGTGCAAGACGACGTACAACGACGAAGGCAAGCCACGCACCTTCAACCTCGACATCAACGTCAGTCGTTCGGACGGGCCCGGTTATTACTACGGCCCCGGCTATCCCGGTCCGATGATGCGGGCCGCGCCACGGCCCTGATCCATCGTCAGCCGCGCGTCGCCGGTCGGGCGACGCTCGCCACAGCCAGCAGCAAGACCACGAGCAAGCCGAACGCGATTGGCAGCGAACTCGCCTTCGCGACGAAGCCCAGCGCCGCCGGGCCCAGCAGCACGCCCGCGTAGCCCATCGTGGTGACGGCCGCGACGGCCAGGTGCGTGGGCATGGCGTGTTGCCGGCCGGCTGCCGAGAACATCACCGGCACCACGTTCGCCGCGCCCGCCCCCACCAGGGCGAAGCCCGCCAGACCTGCCGACGGTGACGCGGACAGGATCGCCAGGGTGAATCCCGCCGCGGCGACCAAGGCACCGCAAATGACGACACGGAACGCGCCCAACGCCTGCACGATGCGGTCGCCGGTCAGGCGACCGAGCGTCATCGTCACCGCGAAGGCAACGTAGCCGAAGCCCGCGGTCGCCGGATCCGCGTGGCGCACGGTGCTCAGGAAGACCGCGCTCCAGTCCAGCACCGCGCCTTCCGACAGGAACATCGCGAAGCACACCGCGCCCACCAGCAACACGCGGCCGCGCGGCAGCACGAACGCCGGCGAGTCGCCTTCGCCGCCCTGCGCCAGCAGCCCTCGTCGCGCGATCGCCAGCAGCAGCGCGGCCAACACGGCGGTACCCGCGATGGACACCAGCGGGGTCGCGCCCAACGCCAGCGCACCCGCGACGCCGCCTGCACCGGCGATGCCGCCCACGCTGTACAGGCCGTGGAAGCCGGACATCATCGCCCGTCCGCTGGCGCGCTCGACGATCACCGCCTGCACGTTCATCACCACGTCCAGCACGCCCAGGCTGGCACCGAACACGGCCAGCGTCACGGCGAGCATCGGGATCGAAGGTGCCAGCATCAGCGCCGGCATGCAAAGGACGATCACCGCGCCGGCCGCGAGGATCGCGCGTCGGCAGCCGAAACGCGCCGCCAGGCCGCCGGCCAGCGGCATCATCAGCACGGAGCCGACGCCAAGGCAGAGCAGCATCAGGCCCAGCTGCGCGTCGTCCAGCGCGAGCCGTCGCTTGGCGAAGGGAATCAGCGGCGCCCAGGCAGACACCGCGAAGCCGGCGATGAAGAAAGCAAGGCGCGTGGCGACGCGTTCGCGAAGACCCGGCGCGGCCTCAAGGGCGCGCGTATCCTCGGGCACCGTCATGCTGCGCTCAGGGTCCAAGCAATTCGAACTGCACCGCGTCGCCCGCGGTCGCGGACGGTGCGACCCACAGGTCGAACAGGCCGGGTTCGGCCGCCCACCGATTGTCCACGCCGTGGAACGCCAGATCGGCGCGGGTCAGGGCGAACACGACCTCCTCCGACTGACCGGGCGCTAAGGCGATCTTGCGGAATCGCTTCAGCTCGCGGACCGGCCGCACGCGGCTGGCGGTGCGGTCGCGCACGTAAAGCTGCACGACCTCCTCGCCCTCGCGCGTGCCCTCGTTGGTGATGCGCGTGCGGACCGTCAGTGTGTCGTCCCAGCCGAGTTGTGCGGCATCCACCTGTGGCACGCCGTAGTCGAAGCGCGTGTAGGTCAGGCCATGGCCGAACGGATACAGGGCCGCGTGGCTGACTTCGCGCCAGCGCGTCTGGAAGAAGCGGGGCGTGCCCGGCACGTTGGGGCGGCCGGTCGCCGGATGATTGTAGAAATACGGCTGCTGGCCGGCGTCCTGCGGAAAGCTCACCGGCAGGCGCGCCGACGGGCTGTAGTCGCCGAACACCACGTCGGCGACGGCCGGCCCCGTCTGCGTACCGAGGAACCAGGTCACCAGCAGCGCCTGCGCCTCGCGCACGGCGCCTTCCAGCGCCAGCGCGCGACCGTTGCGCAACACCACGACGACGGGCGTACCGGTAGCGGCGACTGCCTCGGCCAGCGCCTGCTGGGCGGCGGGAATCGCGATCTGCGTGCGCGACTGCGCCTCGCCGGAGAACTCGTGCGGCTCGCCCAACGCCAGCAGCACGACGTCGGCTGCGCGCGCGGCCGCCACGGCGGCCTCGATGCCACCTTCGATGTCGTCTTCGAATCCGCTACCCGGCACCACCACCAGCGAAGACGGATCGTCCAGCGCTGCGCGCAAGCCGGTTTCGAGATCCACCATGCGCGACGCATCGCCGAAGATGTTCCAGCAACCGCCGAGATTGGCGGTGTCCTGCGCGAACGGTCCGATCAGCGCGATGCGCTGGCCGGCCTTCTTCAGCGGCAGCACGTCGCCGTCGTTCTTCAGCAGGACGATGGAGCGGCGCGCGCAGTCGCGCGCCAGCGCATCGTGCGCCGGGACGTGGGACTGGTCGGCTTCGCGCGCGGCGTCCAGGCAGCGGTACGGGTCGTCGAACAGGCCGGCCGCAGCCTTCACGTGCAGCACGCGACGCACGGCCTCGTCGACCTCGGCCATCGTCAGCCTGCCCTGCTCGACCAGGGTGGCCACGTGGTTGGCGTACACACCGCTCTGCAGGCTCATGTCCAGGCCAGCCGACAGCGCCTTCTGCGCGGCATCGGCCTCATCGGCTGCATAGCCATGCGCGATCAGTTCCAGGTCCGAGGTGTAGTCGGACACGACGAATCCCTGGAACTTCCATTCGCCGCGCAGGATGTCGGTCAGCAGTTCGCGGTTGGCCGACGCCGGCACGCCGTTGATGTCGTTGAACGAACTCATCAGCGTCAGCGCGCCGGCGTCCAGCGCGGCCTTGAACGGCGGCAGGTGGACATCGCGCAGCGTCTGCGGCGCCATGTCCACGAAGTTGTAGTCCAGGCCGGCGGAGATCGCGCCGTAGGCCGCGAAATGCTTCGGCGTGGTCAGCAGCGAATCCGGTGCCGTCAGGTCATCGCCCTGGAAGCCGCGCACGCGGGCGGCGGCGAATTCGCAGGACAGGTACACGTCTTCGCCGGAGGTTTCGGCCACCCGCCCCCAGCGCTGGTCGCGGGCAATGTCCACCATCGGCGCGAACGTCCAGTGGATACCGGCCGCGGTGGCTTCCTTCGCCGTGGCGCGCGCGGTGCGCTCAGCGAGGTCGGGCTCGAAGCTGGCCGCTTCACCCAGCGGAATCGGGAACACCGTGCGCATGCCGTGGATGACATCGGCACCGAGCAGCAGCGGAATGCCCAGGCGACTTTCCTCCACCGCGATGCGCTGCGCCTCGCGGCCTTCCGCCGCGCCGACGCCGTTGAACAGCGCACCGACGCGACCGGCGCGGATCTGCTGACGCACCTGCTCGGCATCGCGCGCGAAGGTCTCCGGGTTGACCTCGAAAGCGAACGGCCGCAGCGCGTCGGCGAAGGCGCCGAGCTGGCCGATCTTCTCTTCCAGCGTCATCTCGGCGATCAGTCCCTCGATCCTGCGCTGATGCGGCATGTAAGCGGTCCTCCCGGGAACGCGGGTGTTACGGGGGAGTCATTATGAAAACGTTTACAGTCACGGTCAAACGCGTCGCCGGCACGCTCGAATGCGCCCCCGCCGCCTGGCCCAAACGGGTTCAGCCCGCCATGCCGGCGTGGCGCAGGAGCGCGTCGATGCGCGGTGCGCGACCGCGGAAGGCCCTGAAATTCTCGGCCGCGCCGCGGCTGCCGCCCCGGGCCAGGATTTCATGGCGGAACCGCGCGCCGGTCTCGGCCACCTTGTCCGGCGCCTCTTCGAAGGCCTCGTAGGCGTCCGCGCTGAGCACCTCGGCCCACTTGTAGCTGTAGTAACCGGCCCCGTAGCCGCCTGCGAAGATGTGGCTGAACTGGTGGGGGAAGCGGTTCCAGGCCGGCGGCAGGTTCACCGCCACCTCGGCGCGCACGCGGTCGAGCAACGCCAGCACCGTGTCGCCGGTGGCGTCGAAACCGCTGTGCAGTTGCATGTCGAACAGGCCGAACTCCAGCTGCCGGACCGTGGCCATGCCGCTCTGGAAATTCTTCGCCGTGACCATCTTGTCGAAGAGATCGCGCGGCAGCGGCTCGCCACTGTCCACGTGCGCGGTCATCGCCTGCACGCGCGCCCACTCCCAGCAGAAGTTTTCCATGAACTGGCTGGGCAGCTCCACCGCATCCCATTCGACACCATTGATGCCGGCCACGCCCAACTCGCCGACCTGGGTGAGCAACTGGTGCAGCCCATGGCCCATTTCGTGGAACAGCGTGGTGACGTCGTTGTGGCTGAAGGTGGCCGGCTTGCCGTCCACGCCCTTGCCGAAGTTGCAGACCAGGTACACCAGCGGCGTCTGCGTGCCGCGTGCCGTCGTGCGACGGTTGCGGCAATCGTCCATCCACGCGCCGCCGCGCTTGCCTTCGCGCGCGTACAGGTCGAGATAGAACTGGCCGATGAGGGCGCCTTCGCCATCCACCAGCCGGTAGAAGCGCACGTCCGGGTGCCAGGTCGGCGCAGTGTCCTGCTCCACCCGCAGCCCGTACAGATCGCCGATGACGCCGAACAGGCCGGCCAGTACCGCCGGCTCGGTGAAGTACTGCTTCACCTCCTGCGCGGAGAAGCTGTAACGCGCCTGCTTGAGCTTCTCGCTGGCGTAGGCCAGGTCCCAGGCTTCCACGGTCTCCAGGCCCAGGTGCTCGCGCGCGAAGGTTTCCAGCTCGGCGCGGTCGCGCTGCGCATGCGGCTTGGCACGAGCGGCCAGGTCACGGAGGAAATGCAGCACCTCGTCCGGCGTGTCGGCCATCTTCGTTGCGAGCGAATACGCCGCATAGCTGGGGAAGCCCAGCAGCGCCGCGAGTTCGGCGCGCAGCGCCAGGATGCGGTCGATCAGCGCGGAGTTGTCGAGCGCATCGTTGTCGGCCAGTTCGGACGCGCGCACCGCATTGGCGTGGTACAGCGTCTCGCGCAGCGCGCGGTCGTCGGCGTACGTCTGCACCGGCAGGTAGCACGGCATCTGCAGGGTGAATTTCCAGCCCGGTTCGTCGTCGGCCTTGGCCGCGGCGCGCGCGGCGGACACCACGTCGGCTGGCAGACCGCCGAGGTGCTGCTTGTCCTTGATCCAGAACTCGTACTCGTCGGTGGCGTCGAGCACGTTCTGCGAGAACTTCGCCGACAGGCTCGCGAGCTCCTCCTTCGCTTCGCCGAAGCGGACCTTCTGCGCCTCCGGCAATTCCGCGCCGCCCAGGCGGAAGTCGCGCAGCGCGTTCTCCAGCACCTTGCGGCGCGCTTCGTCGTACTGCGCGGCCTCGGGCGCATCGGCCAGCGCGCGGTATTGGCGGTACAGGGCCAGGTTCTGCCCAACCGCGCTCCAGAAGCGCGTGACCTTGGGCAGCAGCGCGTTGTAGGCACCGCGTAGTGCCGGCGTGTTCACCACCGCCTCCAGGTGGGTCACCTGGTTCCAGGCGCGCGCCAGGCGCTCGGTGGCGTCATCAAGCGGCACCACGAAGGTGTCCCATGTCACCGGTGCAACGGTTTCGGCGGCGGCGACGGCGGCTTCCGCCTCGAGCAGCAACTGATCGATGGCCGGCGCGATGTGCTCGGCACGGATCTCGTCGAAACGCGGCAGGCCGCAGAAGTCGAGCAAGGGATTGGTCATGGAAACACCTGGGAAAAGTCGATGGCGTGAGGACGTGGGGACGGAAGTCGCCGCATCTTCAGCCGTCCGGACCTCGATTTGGGGGCGCCGGAAGCACCCGCAAAGGTGGGCCCCGCATTTTACCGGGCGGTAGCGCATCACGGGTGTAGGACGCCGCGCCACGCGGCCCACCCGTTGGGCGCTGGATATGGCATATAAGCCGCTCCCGGCATCCCGCCGCCAGACAGTCCGGCCCGATGGAGATCACGCGCGCAACGCCTGCCGATCTGGTCAAGACGGTGGATCGGCTGACCCACGCCTTCGCCCACGACCCGATCACCGGCTTCCTGCTGGAGGAAGGACCGGCCTACCAAGAACGCCTCACGCGGTTCTTCTCGTTGCTGATGCGGGCGCGCATCGCGCTCGGGATGCCCGTACTGGTGGCGCGCGACGGCGACGAGATCCACGGCATCGTGATGGGCAATGTCCCGTCGCCGCCGGCATGGCCCGCCGACATTGCCCATGAGTGGGAGGACTTCGAGCGGGCCGTCCCCGGCATGGTCGATCGGCTGGCGATCTACGAAGGGCTCGCCGCGCAGTACGCGCCCGACGTGCCGCACTACTACTTGGGCGTCATTGGAGTCGATCCGGCCAAGCATGGTCATGGTATCGGCATGCGCCTGATAAAGACGTTCTGCGACCTGTCCGCCGCGGATGACCTTTCTCACGGTGTGTATCTGGAGACCGGGGAGCCGTCGAACGTCAGCTTCTACCGACGTGCGGGCTTCATGGAAGCCGGTCGCGGGACGATGGGATCGGCAACGCTGTGGTGCATGTACCTGCCCCATGCGCGCGATGATAGCTAGGTACAGGGATCTGGTTCGCGGGGAACGGATGTTTGGTGGGCCGTGAAGGATTCGAACCTTCGACCAAAAGATTAAAAGTCACGCCTGCACACCAACAGAAACAACCGCTTGCGCGCCTGTACTTTACGGATCGGGCCTCGTGGAACGTCCGAACTGCAAAGGTCGAGCAGATCATTTTACGGACTCCGGGGACAGCTCGCCCGTCAGGTACCGTGAAATTAGAAGACCTGACTGTTAATCAGGGGGTCGTTGGTTCGAGTCCAACTTCGGGCGCCAAATTTTTCAGAGACTTAGGAGCCGCATAAGCGGCTTTTTTGTTGTCAGGCGTAAATTGGGACGTAAAATTGGACCGGGGCTTCCAACCCCTGTTCCCCAATTCAGCCCGTCTCTAGCGCACTCACGATAGGGCCGAGTAACTCTCGCAGTTGCCCATTGAGCCGCGGCTGCTTCATTGCCTGCAGCGCTGCATCCTCGTAGGTCCTGCGGTCCGCGAGACCGATGGCCTCAGCAATGCGATCGAACGCTTGGGACTCCCGAACCGGATATCGGCGGCAGAGCGCGCCCCAATCCGAAGAGTCAAGCAATTGGTGAAAGATCGAGCGCTCTGCAGTCAGACGTGCGGCCACATCGATCTGGATGCTCACCGGTCGACCATTCTCGATATCGGAGAGGCTGGGCGCATGGCGCCCGACCTCGTCCTGAATTCGCTTCTCCAGCGCTCTCGCCGGCATGCGATCGCCACGAAGTCGCAAGGCTCTCAGCGCCTCGGAAACCGCGTTGGCTGCGACCTCTTCGCCATCACGCCCAGTCATACCCTGAGCTCGCTCAGCCACTGCTTCTATTACAAGCGGGTGATAGTAGAGCGACTCGATCATGAAAACTGGAAGCACGAAGATGGAGCGACTTGCTAGGCGATTGATCTCCTCTTCAGACCGACCATCGCCATCGATTAGGCCGACGGCAGTCAGCCACACAAGATTTGCCGCTCCGGTAACCCCCACAACTGCTGCTTGAACTTCCTCGCACCCGCCCTTTGGTACCACGCTGCAGTTCGGGAATAAGATGGAGTACAAGGGGCGGTCGAGACTACGGTTTGAGTCACCCTCGACAAATACAACCCTAGGCTTCGCTCCGAGAACGCCAAACTTTACGGCGTCGTCCACTGCCTCTCCCGCTGTAAGCAGAGACGCATTCCAAGTGACGGAGCCCTCCTGGTATGAACACCCCGTTACAACCAACACTGCAGCGTTGCGGGCATCTTCAGGAATCGTGAGGTCATGCGTCGAGATAACGAAGCTGCAGTCCGGCCGTGTCGACACGAGTGCGTTGATCAATGGCGAAATGATTGACCGATGGAGATGCCTCTCTGGCTCATCCAACAGTATTAGTGTTCCGGCGTTTGCCGTCAGCACCTGAGCGCTCAGCAACAATGCATTCCGCTCGCCGTCCGACAGCTGTTCAATTGGAAACGGCTCGCTCCCAAATTTTGACGCCCAGAACCGCTCTCTCTCAGCGAGGGATATCACAACACCTAGACCAGCCGCGGCTAAGAGTGCATTTATCCGTTGAAGGGCACCAGGGACGCTCGCCAGTTCGCTTGCACGAGAGCTATCGCCGTTGCGAAATGCCTGAGCAATGCCGCGATTCTGGCCGTTCTCTAGGTCGAGGAGGTCATACAGCGTGGCGTTGGCCCTCTGTATGCTGACTTCGTCCTTGTAGCGCGATACCGAATTCTGATCCGAGTTCCTTAACGACCGGTCCAAAGACGCGCGCGACTCGCCCGTGAGAGTTGAAGTCGAGCTTGTCAGCCACGTCTGTCTGTGCGCGGCGACCCGCATGGTGGCCTTCCGGCTATTGGTCCACTCGTGTAGCAATGTCGACTTGCCGCTGCCATTCGCCCCGACGACAAACAGGCAACCTCCCAGTTTGATCGGGATCGTGAGGGGCTGCGCGCCAGTGATGCGAACAGAGAGTGGCTGGAGTACAGGCTGGTCCATAGGCGATCCTGAGCTGGAGCAAGCGGATCATAGGGCCGTTTGCCTAGATGCGCACTTGCCCCCCCAGACATGCGGTATGACGGTCTTAGGCCGCTGATCCATATGGAAAGTTCGACCCTCGGAGGCCCTCGAGACGGGCGCGGCGCGACCCTTGGCGATATGACATGCAGCGGGTTAGGGAGGACCCACCGCCGCTGAAGAGCAGCGGTGGGCTGGCACTTAGTGGGACTTGAGCCAGGCCTCGATCTTGGCCACCGAATTGCCGACGGCGTTTACCGCCTGCTTCAGCTTCGCTTCGCTCACGCCAAAGCGCCTGGTCCAGTACGCAACTTCGTGGGGTTGGCCCAGGGACACCAGGCTGCGATCGGGCTCTCCGGTCTTGCGGGGATTGTCTGCCATTTCTTGCGCCCTCCAAGGCGCGCTACTGCTGCCGCCCGTCATTGGTGCCCTGAACCCCTGCTCAAGGGGGACGCGGGTGAGCGGCCTGGTGGCCCGCGCCGGGCCAAACAACTTTCAAGCGTCTGCGGAAAAGCGGCAAGTCGGCCGACTCCGCGCCGGCCCGTAGGACTTGCCCTACCTGGGCGCGACCGTGCCCGATCTGGTCACAGGCCGGGCTTCCGCCGCGCCCTTCCCCGGGGGTGCCGGGAAGGCTCGCTCGGCGATCGCACCTCGCCGTACGGATGGCCGGTTCCAACGTCGACCCGCGCCTTTCGTATCGCCGCCTCCCACCTGGTCGCCCAGGCCGCCATGTAGCGCAGACAGGCCTCCTCGTCGCGCAGGAACTCGTATCGGGGCACGCCCGCCGGACTGATGCAGAGCCGCCACGGCGCGCCCGGTTCGCGGTTCGCCTGTGTGGCGGTCGCCACCACCGTCCCGTCCAGGTACAACCCCGGCCCGTCGATGTAGGGCTTGAACTTGAAACCGGGCGGGAGGGCGTCCATGTCGAAATCCTACCCCTCCGCCCGTCACACGAAGTGAGACGGGCGGAGGGGTATATTCCGGGACATGGACAGACAAGAGGTGGCGGCCCGCCTGGACGAGGCCGAAGCGCAGATCCGGGATGGCCAAGTCGGGAGCAACCCGGAAGAGTTCGTCGAGACGCTCTGGCATGAGGTTCACCGGGCCTCGCCTGGGGACATGCAGGAGGAGGTCCACGCGCGCCTCATGGCGTTCTGCGACCTGCTGGGCCTGGAGTGCGTCGACTTCCCGGAGCACTGAAATGTGCTACTCCGCCCAGGTGTACGCCGAGCTGAAAAAGTTCATTCGGGCGACCGGCCTGAAGATCAAGGCGAAGGACTACGTCAAGCTGTACTGGGACCAGACCAAGAGCCCCTACGCCAAGCGGCCGAAGGTGCCGCGGGCGATGGAGATCGAGATCCTCAACGATGGTCCGGAGGATTTGGCCGAGGCGATCCGCGGCTACGACGTGCGCGAGATGGCCGAGCTGGAACAGGAGCTGTTCAAGCAGAAGAAGCGCGTGGCAGACGCCGAGCGGGCGCTGCAGGTCAAGACCACCAAGAAGGCCCAGGATGACGTGCGCATCGGCACGGACAAGATGGCCAAGATCCAGGCGCGCATCGATGTCCTCAAACGACGCGAGCCCAAGCCCTCGGATAGCCGGATGTTCCCGCAGTACTACGTGCCAGTGCTCATCCACGAGGACGGCGAGTACGTCGTCAAGCCAATGCGCTACCAATGCCGGCCCTGCGGCAAGCCGGCCTTCTACGACACGAAGTACCCCGGCACCTACAACGCCCGGCGCGACAACCTCGAAGGCTTCTGGAAGGGCGAGTTCGGCAAATCGCATGGACTGATCATCGCTGACGTGTTCTACGAGAACGTCGAGGTCGACGGCAAGAACCAAGTCATCGCCTTCACCCCGCGCGACGGCGGCCCGATGTTCATCGCCTGCCTGTGGTCCCACTGGACCGATCCGGCCGGGAAGGAGCCGGACCTGCTGTCGTTCGCCGCGATCACCGACGACCCCGAGCCCGAGGTCGCTGCGGCTGGCCACGACCGCACGATCATCAACCTCAAGCCCGAGCACATCGGGGAGTGGCTGAACCCGGAAGGCCGATCATTGGCCGACTTCTACGCCATCTTCGACGACAAGCAGCACCCCTACTACGAGCACCAGGTGGCGAAAGCAGCATGATGACCAATGACCAGGCAGAAGCGCGCATTCGAGCCCTTGATGCGTGGACCGCTCGATACCCGCGCTCGAACACGTTTCGCCAGTTCTGGGTCGACTACGAGGCGCACGACCCAGAGCTGCACGAGTTCTTGGCCAAGTCGGATCGGAAGTCGTGGAGCGAAGGCGTGGTCTATGCGCTGAACGCCCTGGGCGAGGGAATGGATACCAGCGGCTTCATGTACAGCAAGGACCGCCCATACCGCCGGATCAATCAGGGGCCGAGCTACGGCGACGGGCGCGACACGGTGATGGACGATCTCTACTCGCGGCTGCCGGCGGACTATGAGGTCTCCCCCGCCATTGCTGCCGCATTCGATCCAATCAAGGAGCGCCTGCATTCGGAGGAATGGGTCGGCAAGCCCAGGCGCGCACAGCTCGACTGGCTATACGACGAACTGCAGAACCTGCTCAGCCGGATCCAGACCCCCGAAAGCGCCGCAGTGGTGCACGCATACTCGTTCGACTTCATCGACCGGCACGATGTCGAGGGGGCTGATCTTGAAGTTCCGGTGGAAATAGCGCCGCGCTAGATCGATTTCCGCCCAGAGCACCAAGTGGCGAAGGCCGCCTGACTTCCTCGGCCCTTTCGGTAGGCGGGTACCGGCGTTATGCTCGGCCCACCAAAGGAAAGGGGACTTCCATGCGCAAGATGATTCTCGGGCTCGTCCTGCTGCTGGCCGCTGGCGCCGCATTCGCTGATACCTATAACGTGGGCAACCGGCTCATCGCCGACGGGGACGGCGCTGGCAAGGTCATGGAGTTGCTCGGCAAGCCCGATCTGGTCACCCCCATCCAAAACAAATTCGGCGCCCAGATCGGGGAGAAGTGGACCTACTTCCGCGGCGGCAAGACCGTGGTTTTTACGATCAGTCCCGATGGACGCGTGGTCGCCATCGTTGAGTCGCGCTAGATCCCGAGCCTCTAAACTTCGAGGTTCACCAAGGGCAGGTTCGGCCCGGCGTCGACGACGCGGCCGTCCTGGATCCAGGCGTTGTAGGGCGGGGTCTGGCTGAGCTGGCCATTGGCGCGCATGACCCCGCCTTCAAAGGTCGACACGTTGCTCGTGCCGTCGCCGTTGTGGGAGTGGACCACGGCGAGGTAGCGCGGCGCGCCGGCGACCAATCCGCCGAACTGGCTCCACAGGTCAGTCTGCATCGCTGAAATGCCTCTCAAGGGTGACGGTCTGCTCGACGACGAGTGCCTTGTCCTCCAGGCGCGCGTCGACGCGATACCCAGTGCACTGCCCGTGCCAGGTCTCGGCGACCTCTTCCACGCGCACCAGCTGCTGCGGCAGCACACGCCCGGTCTGGCCAGGACCCAAGGGCGCGGGGAACAGCGGCAAGGTCAGGTCCAGGTTGGCCTGCTCGCCGCGATCGCTCAGGATGTTGCGCCCGCGCTCGCCGGCGGCGGCGTCGACATTGATCAGCGGGCTGCTGGCCTGAGGGGCAAACAGGGTGCCGGCCTCCCCTGCCCGCTTCACGGTCGCGGTGACGCCTTTGCCGAGGATCTCGCCGGTGACGACGACGGCGTCATAGAGCGGCGCGCTGCGCTGCTGCAGGCTGTCGGCCACGACGATGTCGTCCTGGATGACGTGGTCGGGCGCGGTGATCGTCCAGTTCCACGGGCTGGCCGGATAGCGCGCCACGATGCGCAGGACCAGGTCTTCGGGATCGGACTGCACCACTGCGCCACTCGCCTCGGCCAGGCGCGAGATCGCCTCCAGCGGCGTCAGGCCGTCGTAGTACCAGGCGCCCTCGGGCACCAGCCAGTCGATCGTGTCGTAGACCGCCGAGTAGCCGGTGCTGGCCAGCTCCTCGTCCACCAGTTGGGCGATGCTGCGCTCCTCGGCGGTCACCTTCGTGCGCGCCGGCGCATAGGGGGCGGCGAGCAACGCAGTGCGGCTGCGGCCTTCGACGGTCACCGCGCCGGCGGGAGCGCCGTCGTTGCCCACCTGGCGGCGGCGGCCGTAGCTCTCCACGATGAAAGTCCACACGTAGCCGTTGATCGTCACCTCGATCGCCCGCGGCCCGCTGCTATTCGGTTTCAAGTACTGCAGGTCTGAAGGCCGCGAAAGGGTCAGGTCGACGGTGGCGCCCCAGGCACCGGTGTTGCCGCCGATCGAGACCGCGTCCACCTCGATTGGCAGGCGGTCCGGCAGGCGGACGACGGAAAGCGAGTTGCGCACGATGTAGGTCCTACGCTGCGGGCGGACCGCGTAGCACGCGTTCACGCCCAGGTTGAGGGGTACGAAGCCCGGCATGTCCAGGAGCGCGCAGCCCAGGTTGAGGCCGATGCGATTGCCGGGCGGGAACGGCGTCTCGGGATCTTCCGGTGGCTCCGGCGGCGCCGGTGGCAGCACCAGCCACGGGACGCGCGCGGCCAGGCCCCAGGGAAGGCGCCAGGCGCGGCGGACGACCTTCGGGTGCTGCCAGGTCAAGGCGACGCTGCGGCGCGCCTGCGGCAGCTGTGCGCGAAATGGCAGGCTGGCCGCGCGCCGGGTCAGGTCTGGATGCGCCCACGGGATGCCGGCCGTTGCCCGCACGCCACCCAGGGTCTGCCAACGCATCGGCGTGGACACGCGAACACGCCCAAGCGCTGCCCAGGCGGCGTCGATGCCAGCGCGCACGGGAGGCAGGCTCGTGCGCCAGGAGATGTCCCAGGCGGCCGTGGCGCGTGCCGCTGACGTCCACGCCATTTCCATCCCGCGCCGCACCTTGGCCGACGTGCCCCACCCCAGCGACGCGCTCACCACCAGGCGCGGTGCCGCGCGCCAGCCGAGGGACCCAACACGGGAGATCCGCGCCGCGCGCGCCCAAGGCATCGCGGTGGTCGCGCGCAACCCGTCGAAGGGCGGCTCGGGCTCGACCGGTGGCTCGTAGTTCCAATCGATACCCAGGTTGAGCGGAACGTGGCTGCCCGGGCCCGTGTAGAGCGGCCCGAGGTTCAGGCCTACGACATGGCCGGCGGGAATCGGCATGCATCAGCCCATGTCCGCCGGGACGACGAAGTCCTGGATGGCGGCGTTCTGCAGTCCGGTGTCGTCGAACCCGATGACGGTGTACTTGAAGTCGGTGCGCAGGTGCTCCACGCGCCACGTGCCGTCACTGGCGCTGATGGCCGTGCGCACGCAGGTCATGGTGGAGCGCTCGTACACTTCGATCCGCCCCCGTCCCGGGACGTTGAGCCGCTTGAATCGACCATCGGGATCGTCGGGATCGGCCGTGAGCGGCGCCTCGCCGGCGAAGTAGCCATGTCCGAGGTACTGGACCATCGGCGTGCAGCCCATTCGGACGCGGTTGCGAGAAAACATGCTCAGTACTCGGTGGTTAGGTCGAACAAGACCTGGCCGGCAGAGGTGGAGGTGATCAGGCTGCCGCCGCGGAAGCTCTTCACGTAGGCATCAATGCCGTCGCCACCCTCCAGATCCGTCATGACCGTCATGTCGGGCAAAGCCCTGTTGTGGAGCGGCACGATGAGACCGGGCCATTTCCCGCGCACGCGGCCGACAGCCGAGTCGCGCAC
This sequence comes from Pseudoxanthomonas sp. G3, assembly GCF_057654715.1. Taxonomy (NCBI): domain Bacteria; kingdom Pseudomonadati; phylum Pseudomonadota; class Gammaproteobacteria; order Lysobacterales; family Lysobacteraceae; genus Pseudoxanthomonas; species Pseudoxanthomonas sp. G3. The sequence goes on along the minus strand of NZ_CM172805.1, from coordinate 987,440 downwards.
GTGACCCGGGCCCCAGAGAAACCCACCGCTGACCGGATCCGGATAGGGAATATCGCAGTTGCCATAGCCACTCGCGATCCATGCATCGTTCTGGACGCAACCTGCAACTTCAGGCCCAACCGCACCGGATGCGCCTCGCGCGTTGTAACCCGACGGGCCAATGCCCCACGTGCTTCCGATGGTGGAGCTGATGGCTGCACCTCGAAACATCGTGCCGTGCGCCTCGTTGGTGGTCCCGGTGTATGCGGTCAGGCCGTTGAAGGACAGGTGGAAGTTGTGCTGGTCGCCTGGCTTGTGGCTGACGAAGTCGCCGAAGAAGAACGGCGACATCTCGGTCGCAGCGAGGCCGGATGGCGCGATGAAGACATAGCAGCTCTTGTTGTTGGCAACGATCACCCACGCCCGGGCGGTGGCGTCGGCAGTGATGGATTTCTGCCACAGAGACCCGTTTGCGGCCTGTGCCGCTGTCGGCACCAGTTCGCTGCCCGTGTCGATGTCGCTCATCGTGTAGAAGGCACGCAGCCACGCGTGGCGCGCATTGCCTACCGTCGCGGTGTCATCCACGCGCAGGTAGTACCCGGTTCCGGCAATGGCGTCGCCGCGATACACGCGCTTGTTCGTCGCGGTGTAGACACGCGTCCAGCCCGCCGGCGCCTTGGCGCTCGGGCCCGTGCCGTAACCATCGACCAGGACTGCATCGAGCAGCGCGGTCAGGGAGCCGGCCTGGCCGCTCAACGCGGGCGCGCCCGCATCGGTACTGGCGAATACGCGGAAGGCGGTCACGGGGCCACCTCCTCGGTGTTGCCGATGGTTTCGTAGCGGAAGTAGTCCGAATCGGTCTCGGGCGTGCCGGGCAGCGTGCAGCGCGAGAACCAGATCGGCGCCAGGCCGCCGATGGTGTTGAAGCGGATGGCGTTGTTCGTGGCCCAGCCCGCACCGAAGCCCTGCCAGCGAATCGTTACGTAGGGCTGACCGGTGCGCGGGTTGATCGGCGAGCAGTCGGCGGCGATCGTCTGACCCACCACGATCGTGCCCACGGTCTCGCCCACCACGTTGTAGGTTGACGCGTTGGTGAACACCAGCGCCCAGCGTTCGGTGATCGCGTGGGCGTTCGTCACGATCAGCGGGAAGTCGACCTCGTTGTACGTCGCCGCTGCGGCCGACTGCCCGGGGCCCAGCGCATCGAGCCACACGCTGGCGTTCCAGGTGTTGATGTCGAACAGGTTCTGGACGCGAGCCTGCAGGTCCAGCGAGCCGTTCGCCTCGCCCAGGCGCAGCGCGCTGCTCACCAGCGTGCCGAGCGGGAAGTCGCGCGAGAGCGCGGCGTTAATCTCGATGTCGCCCGTGATCTGCACGCCGGCGCACAGACGCCGGTTCTCGATGCTGTGGCGGATCTTCAGCGGCAGCGTGTAGGCCGACAGGTTCAGCGGATCGGAAAACTCGACGGTGCCGGCCTCCAGGTCCAGCGTGTACCAGGCACTGAGTACGGCGGCGCCGGCGCTGTCACGCACCTCGATGCGGGAGAGGTTTTCGCGCCCGAGGTCCACGACCTGGCCGGCGGTAGGCGACACGTCCACCTCGTCGGTATGGTGGATCAGCACGGTCTGGCCAGCGCGGAAGCCCGGCACTCGCCCATCGCTCGGCAGGCGCGTCGGATCCAGACCGACGACCACCGAGGAGAGCGGGATGGACCGGAACACCACCGCGCCCAGGTAGACGCTGGACGGGATCACCAGCTGCGGGCGCCACACGTCCGGGCCGACCACGTTACCCGGGTCGTACCAGGGCTCGCTCTCGTTGCCGGCGGCAGTGACGAACTCGCCGAAGCGCACCGCCACCGTGCCGGTGTCCCAGTCCACCGTGCCATCGATGAGGTCGCCCGTCAGATTTCCCGAGACGTCGGCCGTGGCGTTGATCAGCGTGCCGTCGAGCGTGTTGGCGCGCAGGGTGAACACACCTGCACGCAGCGGTGAGCCGGGCGTCCGGAAATAGAGCGCGTCGGTACCGGGTTCGAACAGGCGCGTCAGCAGCGCCTGGATGCTCACCGCATTGCTCCCGCCGGCCGTCCAGAGGCTGATGACTGCCTGACCGCTGGCGTAGTCGATCGTGCCCGAGAAGGTGCCGGCGCCGGTGATAGGGTTGATGTCTGAGTAGAGCGAGCCCGAGCGATCGACGTAGGTGCGGCCCTTGAAGGTGAAGCGCACGGAGCCCGGCACGATCGCGTCGATGATGCCTGGCGTGAGATCCAGCCGAACCGGCGGGAGCTCCAGGTCCTCGGTCTCGCTCGTGTCGGCGGCGCCTGCGCCCTGCCACTCGACGGTGACCAAGGTGCCCGGGCTGAAGCTGGCCGTGACCGCAGCACGTGTGCGCCCCTGGATCCGCCAGTAGTCGCCGCCTCCGAAGCCCCCGGTGTTCTGGTAGACCGGCATCGGGACGTTCGGGATGCTCATCTGCCCGAACTGGCAGCTGATCGCCCCGGTCGTGTAGTTGATCGTGCCCAGGGTGGCCGTGTAGTTGGCCCCGCCCGCCGACACGGCCTTGATCAGGCCGGCACCGTCATCGCGCGCCACGATCGTCAGGGCGATCGCCGGTGCGCCGAGCTCCGGCTCCGTCGCCGGCCGCACGGTGACCTGCCAACGGAGCAGGACACTGCCGGCGCGCAGAGGCGCGACGGGCAGCGTGATCGCGCCCACGCCGCCGCCATCGGGCACCGGGGTGAAGCTGTCGACTTCGGCGTCGCTGTAGTCGTAGCTGGCGCTGATGGTGCTGTTGCTGTCCGGCAGCGTGGTCAGCTGCAGGTTGACCTCGCCGGTGGCGTACACCACGGCGCCGATCGGCGAGCCGCCCAGCTCGATCACACCGGTGCCGTCGTCCAGTGCGGACACCGGGGAGCCGGACACGAGCCACACCAGCTCCAGCGTTCCGGGCTTGATGCCATCGTGCGAGAGCAGGAAGGACAAGCGCGGCGGCTGGATGGCCACGTCGCCGTCCCGACGTTCGCAGACCGTGCCCGTGCCCCAGCTGACCAGCATCTCGCTGTTGATGTCTGGCAGCGAGCCGCACGTCACCGTGACCGAGCCGGTGACGTAGTTGATGGTGCCGCCGCCTTCCCCCGGCCGCCCGACCAGCTGGCCGGTGCCGTTGTCGGTGAGCCGGATCCAGCGGCCCAGGGCGCGGTAGTCCACCACGACCGTTCCCGGCGCCGGCAGGGGCACCAGGTTGAAGAGCCAGATGATGCCCACGTTGCCGGGCGTGACCTCCTGGCGTTTCGTGTAGCCCTGCTCAGTCACCGGTCCGGCGGCCGTGCCGATGATCGTGACCGCGGTGTTCGATGCGCCGCTCTCGTGCTGGATCGAAACCGTGCCGGTGGCGTAGTCGACGGTGCCGGACCAAGGCGAGGGCGATGCCGCGGCGAGGCGTCCGCCACCATCGTCCAGCAGCTCCAGCGCGGCGACCGTCGCGCGGGTGGCGCCCTTCACCAGCGGATTGCCCAGCGAGCGCGACACGCCGACGCCGGCAGCGAAGACGCTCGAGTAGCTGACGCTGAGTCCATCGGTGGGACCGGCCTGGATGTAGCTGACCGTCCCCTGCCCGGCAAGCAGATCCACGACGGGTGTTTCGGCAGTGGCCGCCGGCACGATCGGGACGTAGGGGCTGTCCACCTTCACGCTCAGGTCGCCTGCCTCGGCTGCGACGGTCAGCGGTTTCACGGTGGCATACGTCGCCGCTTCCACCACGTTGGTGTCGTGCACGCGCGTGGGCGGCTTCTCGTTGGTGAAGCGGCTGGGCGCGGTCATGCCGTAGAAGTTGGTCAGCAGCGCGCTGGCAATCTCCACGATGATCACGTCACGCTCGAAGGCGCCGCGATCATCGTAGAAGGTCTGGCTGGTGCGACTGAGGATCTTGCTGATGCGCACGTACTGCTCAGCCGCCGGGTAGCCGGACTGATTGGTCGACAGACACCAGTTGTCACTGATCTCCGGCGTGGCCGCGTCGGCCATGCAGTACAGCTGCAGGGACTGCTGCCCGGTGAAGTGGTTGCCCAGCAGGATGTAGCGCGACTCCACGCCCTTGATGGTGTAGCTCTCGATGCGATCGCGCGCCTCCGCCCGCGTGTCGCTGTAGCTGCCCAGGCCCATCATGACCATGCTGATCTTGCTGTCCTCGGGCTGCCGCAGGATCACACCGATGGCGTCCTTCAGCGTGTCGGTGTTGGCCGTGTCCACATGGACGAAGGCTTTGCGCAGGACGGTGCGGCCGGTCGTGCGCTCCTCGTCACCGATGTTGGGGAACAGGTTGTTCAAGACGCCGTCGACAACTTCCGCCTGCACCATGCGACCGCCGCCGTCGGCGTTGTCGGTCAGGCGCTGGGATTGCCGCAGCTTGATGTTGGTTGCCGTGATGGCCATTCAGTCCACCTGGATGAGTCGTAGGGTGATTGCGAAGAAGTCGGTGTCGATCGCCGGTGCGGCGAAGCGGATCGGGCGGGCCTCAATGGGTGCACCGTCGCCACGTCGAAATGCGACGTTGAAAGTTCGTGTCCCGGTGTTGTGGGCAGGCAGGACCAGCGCGAATGGCGCTTCTTCCGGGTCCGCCTCCAGCTGCTGAAGCAGGCGCAAGGTATCCAAGCGGATGGGCGCCACCCATGCGTCGCCTTCCTGCGTGGTCTCCAGAGTGATCGAGCGACCGGCCTGCAGCACCGACTCCTGGATGATCAGGGCCCCCGTGAGGGAGTACTTGCGTGCTTGACCGACCAGCGTCGCGCTGAACTCGTCCGACCAGAAAAGATCGCCAGGCAGCGTGATGCCAGCCAGAGTGATATCGCTCATCGCGGCCGGGCCCTCGAGATGACGGTGGTGGATTTGGCCCGCGCGATCGCCTGCAAGATCTTGGGCAGGATGTAGACCAGCATGCGATCGGCCGCGCGTCGCTCTTCGGGCGACAGCTCGCCGCCGGCGCTGGTCTTGGGATACTCCAACTCGATCTTCAGGGTGTTGTCGGAAAGCGGCACACGCGTCGTCGATGCAGTGGACAGCTTGTCGGCCTCTTCGAGCACCTCCAGCCGCTTCAGATCCTGCTGCCGCTGCGCCTCTGCCGCCTGTCGGTCACGCTGGATCCGCTCTTCCCTGCTCTTCTGAATGCGGTCCTCAGCCTGGATCTGCGCGTCGATCTGAGAGTCGCTGATGAAGGAATATTGCCGCTGGAGTTCCTTGCGCCGGTCGCCGTATTCGTCGAGCGACTTCGCCGCTTTGTCGGTGCTCTCGCGCAGGTCCTGCCACGCCCGCTGCTGCTCGCTCAAGTCGCGGGCGAAGCGCCCGAACGTGGCCAGCGGATCCTGCGTTGCCAAGGCAGAGCGCAAAGCTTCCCAGCCTGCCTCGGATAGCTCACCCAGGCTGAAGGTCAGGCCGTCCGCCGCCTTCGCTGCCCCCGATGCCTCGGAGGCCAGGCCTTCCGCAGAGGCACCGGCGCCCTGCTGAGCACTTGCTGCCGCATCCGCTGCAGCGGCTGTCTGCTTCAGCGCAGACGCAGCCTGCGAAGCACCGCCTGCGACCTGTTGCCCCGCCTGTTGGCCCGCCGCCCCCATGTCCGCCAGGCTGCGGTTAACGCCCAGAATCGCTTCCTGGACCGCGATCTCGTTCTCAACGCGCGCCCGGGATCCATCGGCTGAGTCAGCCACAGCCGCACGTGCGGCCTGGGCATAGGCCGCCAGTGCACGGCGTGCGTCTTCGGCCGTCGCCTGGCCAGCACCCACCGCCTCGCGAATGCGGTCAAAGTTTTTACGCGCTGACTCGGCGGCACGCTGCAGGTTGGCTTGAGATTCAATGCCTAGGTCCGCGAAGGCCTGCTTTAGCCGCGCCGCATCCTGCGACGCCTGATCCGCCGCAGCGCTGCTGGCGTCCGCCGTACGGGCAGCCGCCGCTGCCTGTTGATCCATCGCCGCAGCTGCGTCGCGCGAGGCCTGCGCCTGCTCGGCTGCTGCGGCGGCGGCGCGCCCTGATGCATCGGCATTCTTGTCCAGGGCCGCGGACAAACCAGGCACGAGCTCTGCCGCACCCACCAGGTCGCGAAACGCGTTTTCCGTCTCAAGCAGGTTTTGGTTCGAACGGCTGGCGAATTCATCGAACACGGCGCCGAGGCCGCCGATGGCATCATCGAGCCGGCGCCCGACCTCGTCGGTGCCGGTGGCCAGTTCCTGCAGCTTCCGCGGCAGGAAGGTGAAAGCCTCCGCGGCCTGCAGCGTCAGCTGTAGCAGCTTGGCGACCGCTGCCGAGGCGCCCAAAATGACCGTCTGGAACCCGTTGAACCACGCGCTGAAGGCGTCCCCGATCGTCTCGATAGTGGCCACTACCAATCCGACGTTCTCTCGGAATTCGGCCATGCTCTGGCTGGCATCGCTCACGAACGATCGAATGTCTTCGGCCAATGCCTTGAAGTCGATTTCCTGCAGCAGGGCGCGCGCGGCCTGCGCGCTCTCGATGAACAGCTCCGACAGCGCGCCTTTGATCTCTGCGAACTCGGGAGACTTGGCGAATTCTTCCAATTCAAGCGATAGAGCGAATAACTCGTTGCGCAGCGGCTCCAGGATCGGCTCCACCAGCGAGCGGCGAACTCGATCGAAGGACTTTGCGATGGAGCCCGTGGCCGCGTTGGTGCTCTCCCCCATCTGGCGAGCGGTCTCTTCAGCAGCCCCGCCTGCGTTGCGCAGGTCAGTTTCGAGCTGGCGAAGACCTGCGCCGCCTGTGTTGACCAGGGACAGGATCGCAGGCCGCGCCGCAGCATCCAGAAGCTGCAGAGCTTCGCGACCTCGCTCTCCCGACTGTCCCAGTTGCTCGATGACGGTAGCGAAGTCGCTGGACTCGATGCCCAGATCACGCAACGCCTTGGCGAACGCGCTGCTTGGCTCCAGCAGCTCGGAGAACACGTTGCGCAGTGCCGTGCCAGCACGCTCACCACGGAAGCCCTGATCGGCCAGCGCACCCAGAATGGCGACCGTGTCCTCGGTGTCCAGCCCGAGCTGCTTGGCCAGGGGCGCCGCATAGGTGAGCGCATCGCCCAGTTGGCGCACGTCGGAAGTCGTCGCGTTGGCAGCCTTGGCCAACACGTCGGCAACTCGCGACGCCTGTTCGGCGCCTAGGCCAAACTGGGTCAGCGTGGTCGTGATGAACTGCGCTGCATCCGCAACGCCGATGCCCGCAGCCTGGGCGAGATTCAGCGCTGCCGGCAGCGACTCGATGGCGGCCCTAGCGCTGCCGGTGGCACGCGCGAGCTCGCCCAGTCCGGCGGCCGCTTCCAGCGCGGTGAAGCGGGTGCTGGTGGCGCCCGCTTCAGCCGCCTCCTTCAGCGCAACCATTTCCTCGGCGGTCGCACCCGAGACGGCGCGCACCTCCATCAGCGCATCTTCCAGCGTGGCGGCCGACTTCACGGCCCCGACGAACAGCGCTCCCGTTCCGACCGCAGCTACGCCTGCCAGCGCCGTGGCCGCAGTCAACGCCGCCTGCGATGCGCTGAGCAGGCCCTTGGAGATTTTGTCCAAGGCGCCGGCGCTCTTTCGCGCCGACGTGTCGATACCGCGACTCTCGTTGCCCACTTTGCGCAGGGCACCGGAAGCGCTCTCAGCACCTGCACCCAGCTTTGAGAACTCGCTCTGCAGGTCGGCATACGCACGGCCCAGGTTCTCCGTGTCGACGCCAGCCTTGGCCAGCGCGTTCGTCGTGCGGGTGAGCTCAGCCTGCTGCCGGTTCTGCAGCTTCGTCAGCCGGTCGACCTGGACGGCCGCGCGCTCATTCTCGCGCGTCAGCTTCTTGGTCGGGTTCTCCGCGGCAGCCAGTTCGGCGTTGAGCTCGCGCTGGCGCTGACGCGCCTTCTCCAGGGCCGTCCCGGTGTCCGCGAGGGTGGCCTTGAGCCTGGTGAAGTTGCGGATGTTCGTGCTGGTGGTGGCGAGCTTCTCCAGCTCAGACGCCAGGGCGCCGGCCTTGTCCGCGCTGCCGGCAGATGTCTGGCCCAACTGCTCCAGGGCGGCCTGCAGCTGCTGAACACCCTCACGCCCTTCGGTTTCCAGGACGATGCGGATTGCTTCCTCGAGCCCACCGCGCCCCATCACGCCCCCTGCAACTTGAACTGGCGCCGAAGCTCGGCGATATAGAAGGTCCGGAGCTCCTCCATGACGTGCTCACGCGCAGCCACGGATCCGCGGTAGTCGAGCCCTGAGACCATCTCGAATGCGCTGGGTCCGTACAGCATGCGGACGGGCCCGCGGCCATGGCGCTTGCCAGAGGTGCCATCGAAAGCGCGCACCCGGATAGCGCGGCGCCCCTCAATGGTGGCGATGAAGGCGCTGTCGTAGACCTTGGACTTGCCGCGCTCGATGCTCGCTCGCGCGCCGCGGCTGCGCCGCCCGCTCCAGCGCCCACCGAAATCGAGAAGCGGGACCCGCCGCGTGCTGGCCCACAGGCTCACGTAGTCGCTGCGATCACCGCGCCGACCCCGCGTTCCATCCTGGACCTTGAAGCCCTTCGACAACGCGCCGGCCTTGACCCCGTACTCCTCACGCACCGCACGGCTGGCAGCAGGCGCGACGCGCCGCTTGAGGCCTACGACCGCTCGGGTAACAGCAACGTCGAATCGCGACAGGACGCGACCGGCGACGTCGGTCAGGCCATGCAGGTCCTGAGCGCTGCGGCCGTTGACGTAGAACTTGAGCGCGCTGTTGCGGCGAGATACGGCCACGGGTCAGACCTCCGCCCAGAAGAAAAGCGGCGGCAGCGTCTCCGCTGCCACCGCCCCAGGCACCGCCAGGGCCCCGGCATCGCCCATCCGTCAGGGCGCCTGCTCGTAGACTTCGAAGGTGTAAAGCGCCTCTTCCTCTGCGCGGAACACCACGTTGCCCGTCAGGGTCACCTGGATCGGCTCGGCACTGAACCAGTCCACGTCGCCGTCCACGGTCAGGTCGGCCTGCGGGATCCGCAGCAAACCGTTCTCGCCACTGATACGGTCCTGCACATCGCCCAGGATGTGGAACTTCTCGTTGGGCGTGGCGCCACCGTTGATGGCGGTGCGGATGTAGTCGTCGTAGCTGTAGCTCACCGTCAGCTCGTCGCCCGATTCGATGTCGCCACCCGCCTTCGGAATCAGAAGGCCCTGCCGACCGTCGATGGTGTAGTCGGTACCGGCCACCAACGGCGTGCCGCCTTTCTCGACCACCGGGGCGGGGCTCGCCAACAGATAGCGGTGCGCGAGCTTGATCGGCACGTCTTTGCTGTGTGCCGTATATGCCACATCGGTCACTGCACCCGCCGCGACGGCGCCGGAAGTGCCGCTACCGTAGAGCATGCGTGCGAGGATCAGCGGCGGGACCTCGAGCAGCGTGATGCTGATGGCCGTCGTGCCGGGGTTGCTGTCCGAGTGCGTGATCTGGCCATATCGGTCGTCGCGCCGCTTGCTGGTCACATTGGTGGTATCGCCTGCCTCGTACGAAAACACGAGCGTGTTCTGTTCGATCGGTTGGTTGCCGAACGCATCAGCCGGCTCGGGGATCACGGGCAGCCGTTCGGCGCCGGTGCCGAACTGCCAGAAACGCAGGTCACCTGCGAACTTGCGAACTTTGGGGTTTGCCATGGGATGTCTCCAGTTACTGGGCGGGCGCGTGTCGTTCGGTCAGGCCCGCCCGCGCGGTGACCTGAGCCAGGGTGAAAGGGATGCCCTTCTCGTCGGCGTCCTGGGCGAAGCGCGACCCCGTGATCACTAGGGTGCGCAGGCACTTGAGTTCTTCGCGAGAGAGGGGCTGGGCGAGCGCGCGAACGATGTCCGCGCGGGCACGGTGCGCGACCAGCTCCGGGTCCTCAGACTCGAACCGCACGGCGAACTCCAGCGTGACGTCCATGTCGACGTTCCTGATTCGGTCGTTCGACCCTGCCTCGAGGTCTTCGATATCCCCGGCGACAATCAGCATCACCGCTTCGTGCTGGTCGAGATCAAGGCGCGCGCGGTCGGTGAGGATGAGTCCGGCGCCGAGATCGGTGCGAAAGTCATTGGCCGTGCGAATGGCCAGCACCCGCGCCTTGATGACCTGCAGGGCCTCCCAAGTGATCGGCTCAGCCACGGCGCACCAGCCACCGGCTCAAAGAGCCGTCGTTGCTGATTTCGTACGTGTTGGTCAACGCGTCACCGTCGACGACGAGAATGCCCTTATCGGCAGGCATAGTCCCTCCCATGCTGCTCAGCACATAGGTCACCTCGGTGCGGCCCCCACGCATCTGACCCAGATCACCGACTTCTTGCACGGAGCGATCTACGTAGACATCACAGGGGACAGCAACGCCCCCGCTCGGCGTGTACTGCCCGCGGTCCGCCATGCCCGCGTCGGTGAAGGCGGCGTGCATCGACACATCCAATTCGGCGAGGAAGGCCTTCTGGCTCACGGCAGCGAGCCTCCGGCAATTCCGCAGGCCGCGCGCGTGGAGATCAGTTCGGTGATGTACCAGCGACGGGTGGCGTCGGCGTCGGCTCCGACTTGAACAAGATCTCCCGCACCCGCTGCTCGTAGTTCCCCGGCGCCAGCATCTCGGCCGGAATCGGCCGCAGCTGCGGCGTCACTGGGGCAGGACACAGAACTGGCCTGCCACCAGTCGCGCAGCTGCAGAGCGCCACGGCGTAGGTCATGGATAACGCGGTCTTTCGCAGCCAGTGCATCGGCCTTCTCCTGGTGATATCGGGTGTCGTTGGCCGAAGCCGTCGCGGCGAACTGGCGCTCGCGTTCGCGCACCGCCAGCGCCACCTTCGCCGTTGCCTCCGCAAGACCGCGCAGCACCTCGGCGTGCGCCTGGCGCGTGCCGGCATGCGCGGCTCGCTCGGCCTGCAGCCGGTACGACTGCACGCCAGCCGCGGCGCCGGTCAGCAGCACGAGGGCCAGCAGCGCGTACAGAATGGGCGCGGTGAGGAAGCGGGTCATGGGGTTCGCTCAGGCGGCCGGCTTGTCGTCGCCCGCAGGCAGGTCCGGGAAACGGAACGACGGGAAGCCCTGCCCCTTCATGCGCCACAGAAAGAAGAACGCGCCAATGACCTGCAGTGCCTTGCCCGCGGAGGGCTCGTTGAGCAGGGAGCCGAACTGTCCTTGGAACGAATCCCAGAAGCCGGCGACCCACGAAAGGCCATTGACGATGAAATCGCCGAACAGCATGAACACCGCCGCCCACCAGTTTACGTAGGAGCGCCAGGCCACCGTCAGAGAGACGGCGCCATAGCGCGTGAACTTGGCGAAGAAGAAGACGGCCAGCGCCACGAGGGCGAGCAGCGCGAGGGTGAAAAAGAAATTCATGATCAGTTGTCCTGGGCAGCGAAACGGAGGTTATTGGCGATGCGCCGCATCCAGCCGGCGCCGTGGACGGGCCAGTTCTTCAGGCGCGTCATGAACTCGATGCGGTCTGCGTTGAAGCGAAACACCAGGTCGTTGGGATCGGTCGCCTTGATGGCGGCCAGCGACACGGGGCCGATCATTCCGTCGTCGGCGGCGCCTGCTGCGCGCTGCACCCAGCGCGAGGCCTGCGCGATGCCGCTGTTGATGGCGCCGTCGAGCAACTGGAACGCGACAGCGGCAGGCAGCCGATCGCAGCGAGCCCGGTCCCAGAAGTCCCGGCGGTAGATCTTGATGGCCGTGTCGCGGGCCAAGTTCTTGATGTCCAGGGTGGGATAGGTGTTAGCGGCGATGCCGAACTTCGTACCCTTCAGCAGCCCCACACCGACCTTGCCACCAGTCCAGTTGCCCGGATCGCGGCGATCATCGGTGAACCCACCCTCGTGCGAGAGCAGGCGTTCGATGAAGGCGGGAAAGCGGTCGATAGTCACGGGGTCTTCGTCGCCTGTTCGACGGAGTTGAGACGACGCTCCAACTCGGTGATGCGCCAGATGACGCCGTTGTCCAGCTTCGCGTTGAGGACCTTCACGTCGCCGGTGACTTGCTGCAGCTTCTCGGTCTGGTCGACCTGCTGCCTCTTGATGTCGCCCAGTTGCGAGCTGATGTAGAACGCACCGAACGTGATGGCGAACGGCGCGAGAAACACGAAGATCCTCACGGCCACCTTCGCCACCTTGTTGTCCATGGCATCTTCGAGATGCATGTTCTTGTCGCTCATCGCCCCTGTCCGACGTTGGGTGTAAGGACCCGCCGTCGCACGCGCCACCCGGGCCTCTGCGTGCGACGGCGGCCTAGGCTTAGGTGCCGGCGACGCCGGTACCCGGGGTGAGCTTCGCCAGCACGGTGGTCGTGCCATTGCCCGCGGCCGCCACGGCAACAGCGCAACCGTTCAGGTCGCCTGCGCCACCAGCCGCGACGATGAACTCGCCCGCGCCAGACTCCCAGTTGAGCTTGGCGCCGGGCGCAATCACCGCCGCCGTGTTCTTCTTGACTTCGAACACGCCTTCGATGGCAGCGGCGCCGGTCTGGCCGTTGGCGATGTCGGTGATAGGGATGGCCAGAAGCACGCCGACGATGACGGGGACGCCCGAGAGCAGGTTGGCTCCGGCGACGATGTCGATCGTGCTGCCGGCTTTACGAAAGTTGTCCATGGTGATGATCCTCAGTGGAGGGATGGGTTACGAGGCTGAGCCCGGCTGACGCCGGACTCAGCGGACTCGGTTACGGACCCGGGAAAGCGGTCGGCGTGCCGCCCGCGTTCTTGTACAGACCGCGGTAGTCGATGGCCTTGGCGCCGAAGACGTGGCGGCACTTCACCTGCAGGCCGTCCACTTCGAAGCCGGCCTTCGTTTCGGTGAACACGCCCTCGTTGCCTTCCAGGTAAGCAAACTCAATGGTGTCCACGGTGGTCGGCTCGGCGGCGCCGTACCATGCGTCGGCGTCCGAGTCGTGCAGACGCGGCTCCACGATCGGGACCAGGGTCGGACCGATCACGTTCGCGTCGTTGCCGCGCGCCGCCACGATGGTGGCGTTGGTGACCTTCAGCGCCGCCTCTTCCAGACCCGGCGGCACGATCAGGAAGCGCGGGCGGACGGTGATGTAGCGGCCCTCGAGACCCTTCTGCAGGAGCATCTTCTGGCGCATCTCACCCAGCGGGCTGGCCACGGCCGGGTTCGGATTGATCGCGTCCAGAAGCGCCGCGGCCGTGCCCAGGTTGCCGTGCGTACCATGGAACAGCGCGACGCCGTCGGCCATGTTCGGGTTGCCGGTCAGGATGCCGTAGACGATGTCCGATTCCAGGTCGCCGGCGCTGGCGCCGAAAGCCTGCGGGATAGCGGTCAGAGCATTCAGATCATCGTTGATGATCGTCTCCCACGAGATGTGCACGATGCGGCCGTACTTCTGGACCGAGTACTTCTCGGCGCCGTCGCCGAAGGTGCCGAATTCGTATTCGGCACCTTCCATGACACGCTTGAGGTTCGGTGCGCCGGACAGCTGCACACGGCTGACTTCCTTGAAGTCAGGTAGGGTGGCCTGACGGCACCAGGGAACGAACGTGCGACTCGTGCCGTCGTAGCCACGACGCAGCGATTTGGTGATGACGTTCTCCAGGATCGCCGGGTAGTCGCTGGTGGACTGCAGGGCCTTAACGGCAATCTCCTGCCGGGACATTCCGCGCGTCTGGATGCCGGCGCGTGCCAGGCAGTCGCGAGCCATGTCGATCAGGGTCATTCCTCGGAACTCGCGTGCGCGCTCGTCCAGCTTGGCGGCCGGACTCTTGCGGTGCTCGATAGCCAGAGCCATGCCGTCGCGGTAGGTCTTGGTTTCGTCCTGGCTGAGGCCCTCAACGCGATGGGCGCCGGCGATCGGCGTGGTGTCCTTGCCCAGCAGGGCAAGCAACTTGGCGCCGGCCGCTTCGGCGGTGACATCTTCGTCATCCAGGCACTCGTCCTGCAGCTTTGTGACGGCCGCCTGGTCGAGATCCGTGCGAGCGAGGAACGGGGCGAAGGCGCCACGGATGGCCTGACGGCGGGCGGCCAGCGCCTTCTTCTGGTCTTCGGTGAGGTTGGGCATGGTTGCGGTTTCCTTGACGGTGGAAGTACCGGCGGGCGCCGGCTTGGGTGCCGCGGCGCTGGCCGCCGGCGGGTGGGGAGCGGCCGCGGGCTTCGCGGCAGCGATGTTCGCGGGAGCAGTCCGCATGGCGGCGGCCACAGCGAGCCCCGCGTAGCGCGCAGGAGCGCCGCGGGCGCTGATCCGCTCCAGCAGCGAGTTCGCGAAGGCCCTCGCGCGGGCGCTCTCATCGCCGTCCGTTTCGCCCTCGTCGGGGGCGGCATTCGACGAGGTTGCAAAGCCCGCGGCGACGGCCTCGTCGCCGGTGTAGTAGTGGTCTTCGCCGTCCGTAAGCAGGGCCAGCACCGCGTCACGACTCATGCCCGACGCGGTGACGTAGGCGTCCGCCATCGATTCGCTGAACTTGTCGAGAATGTCGGCGTACTGACGCATCTCCTTGGCGTTGCCGTACAGGCCGCCCCAGGGCGCGTGGATCATCAGCAACGACGTCGGTGGGATCTCGCGCGTGTCGCCGGCCATTGCGATCAGCGATGCGCTCGACATGGCCACACCGTCAACCGTGACCGCCTTGGCAGCCTTGTGGCGCTTGAGCGCGTTGTAGATCGCCAAGCCATCCGCCACGCTGCCGCCGTAGCTGTTGATGCGCACGTTGATGGTGGCCACGCTGGCGTCCAGCGCATTGAGCTGCTCGACCACCGCTTTCGCGGTGACCGAATCACCCCACCAGCTGTCGCCGATGTCGCCGTAGATCAGCAGATCATAGCTGCCATCCGCTGCCGCGCTGGGCTGCAGTCGCATGATCGGTTCGATGTGCGGCCGGCCTTCATGCCGCGGCCCGGCCTGAACTGCGGTGGCGAGCGCAAAGCGGACGGCCGCAACAAGGCGATTCTCTTTCATCAGTGCAGGTCTCCGGTGGTGCGCGCGAGGCGCATGCGGTACCCGCGCTCTGGTGCGCGGGCAGGTGTGGCGTCATCGCCGTCATCCGCGCTTTGAGCGGCGGACTTATTGGGGGATTCGAGCGAGATGCCGAGTTCGGCAGCGAGGTCGTACTCGCGCTTGATTTCTTCGAAGACGTCCTGGACCCGGCCGCCACGCTCGGAAATCGCCTCGGTGCGCGACTTGACCTTAGCGTCGAAGAGCGCCTGCAGGCCGTCTGCTTCCTTCTTGGGATCGATCCACGGCATCTTCGGACCACGGAACATCGCCTGCGTGACGGTCTCGGGGCGAATGTGCGCGGGTACCTTGAGCTGGCCGGACACGATGGCCATCTGGACGAACCGCTCCCAAATCGGCTGCACGAACCGTGCGACGAAGGTCTGCGTCATGGCGCGGTAGCCGTCGTAGGCCTCCACCAGTTCTTGCCGCTGGGCGCTGTACGTACCGTCGTAGTCACCGGACAGGCTGGAGTAGCTCAGTCCGATCGCGCGCGAGACCGCGCGCATCATGGCCGTACGGAACTGCTCGAGGATAGTGTTCGGCCGGTTCGGGTTGATCATTTCGATCGACTCGCCCGGTGCGGTCTCGGTGAAGATGGCGCCGGCTTCCAGGAGAAAGTCGCGTTCGACCGGCTTACCGTCCGCGTCGATTTGCGGGGACCAGCTGTCCATGTCCTTGTCGCGTTTGATGTACGCGGCGATGCGCGCGGCAATACGTGCCGCGGTGCGCTCGGATTCTTCGTAGTCCTTGATGTCGATCAGGCGGTCGATGGCGCTGGCGAACAGGCTGATGCCGCGCAGGCCGCTCAGGCGGCGTCGCACCGCCAGGTGCAGGAAACGCTCGGCCGGAACGCGCTTGAGTGCGCCACTCACGAAGCCGCGACCGTTCCCTGGGTGCTCCTTGTAGCAATGGAAGGCGATGGGTTGCCCCCATGCGTTCCGCTCAATGCCGCACTCGATGTTGGGCGAATCGAGGTTGTAGTCCAATGGAACGACGTCCGCTTCCAGGAGCTCGATGGATAGCGGCACGCGCGATGCGTGCTTAATGATTGCGCTGGCGCCCTCCACGAGCTGGGTGAATTGGTCGCCATCGCGAAGCCAGGAGCGGCACGCCAACTCCTGCGCCTGGACCCAGTTCAGGGTGCGGGTAACCTCCGGGCTGACGGCCCACTCGCGATGGAGGCTTAGCAGCTCCCGCGCGAAGTCGTCGTCGATGCTGTCGTACTGTTCGCCAGTCTTGTTGCTTCGCGGGGTCGGCTCGATGCTGATCCCGGTCGGCCCGATGATGTTGCGCACCAGCGTCGACAAGGCACCGTCGACCAGGTCGTAGTTGCGCTCTAGATCGCGGATGGTGGCGCGGACTGTCGCGGCATCTCTCGCGACGAGGCGCTCACCAGTGCTGTTGTCGCGCGACTTCTTGCGTCGACGGGTGCTGCGACCGCCCTCATAGAGCGAGAGCACCGACCGCGCGAACATCCGCTTGGCTGCGTAGCGGGGCGCGAGGACGGCGATGCCGCGATCGAGCAGATTGCCCTTCAACGGAATACCGCCGTGCGGTAACGCAGGCTGCCGCGGCTGGGCGACCGCCCCTGCTCTGCAGCCAGACGCGCTTCCAGCTCCTTGATCGCCTTCTGGATGCTAGCCAGCTCGGCCTCCTGCCGCTGGCGCTCCGACAGACGCACGCTGAAGCCCGCCGTGAGTATGCGGGTTTCAGCGGCAAGGTAGGCGTCCAGGCGAGACTGAGTCGACATGGACACGCAAGGTATACACAACGCAGTCCACCGTCGTGGATTCTGGTGGACTTTCTTCAGCCGGTTCTCGGCTGGCGCACTTTACGGTTGGGGTGATAGTTGTATGCCGTGGCCTTGCTTACCTTGTGGATGGCGCGGATCTCCGGCAACGACAGGCCACGGCGCCAGTCCTCTGCGATGGCCTCGCCGTCCACCGCTACGCGCGCTCGATAGCTCACTCGTTTTCCAGCGAGGACGTCCGCTTGCACCGCGCAGAGGGTGTCGGCAAGTTGCAGCGCGTGATGCGCGGGGATTCCAGGCACTGCCTTGCAAATGGTGGCCGCGAACTCCGTCCGCAGCGGCGAGGTGAAATCTTCGGCTTTGGCGTCGTCGGCCATCAGTCTCTCCAGCCGCCACGCCGGCGGGGCGTTACGGGACGTGTTTCACGGGAATCCACGACGGGCATGGCCGGCCGGGGTGCGGGGGTTGTTTCACGGGAATCCACCCCACGCTTGCCGATGCTGGCCAGAAGCTGCGCGGCGCGTGCGTCCCACTGGGCGCGGGTCCACTGCGGCAGGCGCAGTTCGGGGTGAAGCGCGGCGGCGTAGGCGTAGACCCAGGTGTCGAGTGGTTCATTTCTCGGCGAGCCGCGCTTCTTCTCGTAGCGGTTGGTGCGCGGGTTGAACGTTTCGCTGGTCAGCCCACCGAAGTAGTCGTGGGAGAGCTGGTCGGAGAAGCGCAGCCGGCGGTCGTCCAACTCGCGGCCGTCATCGGCGGCCAGCCAGCCGTAGAGCATGTTCTTGATGTTGACCGTGCCCACCTGGTAGACCATCACGCCGCGCTTGTCGTACACGCCGCGCCAGTTGATGTCCTGCAGCTTGCCCTTGCCGATCGCGGGCGCGTTGCTGGACTTGGCGCCGAAGATCGCCATGTGCCGACGGCCGCCGCGGCGGTCGCGCACGTAGGCCTTCACCGCCTCGGTGCGGTGGCCCAGGATGTCCTGCGCGCTGGCATCGACGCGGAGCAACGCGCCGTCTTCGCGTTCGACGGGCTCGTTGAGCAGTTCGGTCAGCGCGACCCACACCTCGTCGTTGGCTGGATCGCCGGGCAACTCCACATAGTCGATGGTCCAGCAGCGCAAGCCACCCTTCGGCGCCCTCCCCCAGCCCACGCGGTGCACGGCCAGGCGGTTGTCCTGCGTGTCGACACCGGCCGTCACGGCGACCACCCAGTGCGGCACCGGGCGCAGCGCACGCGCTTCCGCGCGCTCGGCCACCAGGTTCTGCTTGACCGCGCGCAAGGCCGGGTCTTCCCAGGCTTCGGCCAACCGGTCATTGACAAAGGTCTTGAGTTTGGCGGGATCGCCCTGCGCCTCCAGCCACATGTGCACCAGATCCAGCCAGCGCGGCCCCAGCCCCAGCGGGTAGTACAGGCAGTTGGCACGGTAGCCGCGGATCTTGCGTTCCGAATGCGTCGGCACCCAGCCGATGCCCAGCTCGCCGGCCTGCTGCCGCGCGTGCGCCTGGGCGATCATCGCGGACTTCTGGTATTCCTCGATCACTACGCCGCACTCGCGGCACGCGTACCAGCAGCGGGAGGCCTCCGGCGTCCACTGCAGGCCGCTCCATTCCAGCGGCTGCTTGGCATCGCAGTCCGGGCACGCCACATGAAACAGGCGCTGGTCCGACTTGTCCCATAGCGCGGTAAGACGGCAGGTCCCGATAGTGTCCGGCGTGCCGACCTTCAGCCGTTTGTACGTACTGGGGAAGGCCGAGTTGCGGCCGTCGAGCATGGCGTCGGGATCGTCGCCTGTCTTGAGCGCGGTGGCGAAGCTGGAGAACTCGTCGACCAGCATGCGCTTGACGCTAGTGGACTTGAGGCGAGTGGGATTGCCGGCGTGCTCGATGTAGAGCTGGCCACCCTCGAAATCCTTGAACGAGCGCCGATTGCTGGACTCGCGGCTGGCCAGGCTGGTGAGCACGCGCTGCACGGCCGGGCAGGTGTCGATCAGCGGATTGAGCTTCTGATCGATCCACTTGTTCATCGAGACTTCGCCCGGCAGGACCACCATGATCGGACCGGGGTCCTCACACATCGCGTACATCAGGATGTTGGTCTCGATCTCCGACTTTCCAAACTGGATAGGCAGCAGCGCGACGGCTTCGTGCACAGGACTGCGCGCAGACATGCAATCCATGATCTCGATTTGCAGCGGGTTGCGATCGTTCCGCCATTGCCCCGCCATCTGGCTTCCTTTGCCGGAGAGGATGCGATTGCGCTCCGCAAACTCGCTTACGCGCGTCGGAATCCGTGGCGCGATCGCGCGCGCTACGGCAGAGAAGATCACAGTGCGGGGATTGGCATTCATCGCGTTTCCTCTTTCGCGATCGCTGCGGCCTTTCGCGCAAGCTCCCGCTCGATGTGCTCGATGGCGTCGCGCAGGATCATTCGGACGCGGTCTTCGTCCTGTTCGGCGGCAAGCTGCGGGGCGAGGATCGCCGGCAGGTTGTCCAGGTCAGCGCGCATGGCGGTCACGGCGTCGGCGATCGCAGAGCGGACCTCGTCGACGGGCAAGAGCTGGCCCAGCTCGACCGCCTCGTCACGCAGCAGCTTGCGAGCCTTCGCTTCTTCGGCCTGCGCCTGGGCAAGCGCGCGGCGCTTGGCCAGCGGATCGTCCTGGGGTGGCGCCAGCGGCGCCTCTGCCTCGTCCGGCTCGCCAGGCGTCGACGGGGCCTCAAGGGCGACGGCAGCGCCGCGTGCAGCCGCGTGGCGCGCCGCCACGCCCGCTTTGCCGGGGTCGGCCGTCTCGCTCAGCAGACGACGGCTCTCGGCCAGCAGGAAGCGCTTCCCATCGCCCGTGCGCACCAGCCGCCCCTCGCCCTTTAGCTGGGTGATGTAGGAAGGCGCCACGCCCAGGATGTGGGCCAGTTCCTTGGCCGTGAACTCGTTCGCGCTGCTCATGCCTTCCTGCCCTCCTCTTCGCTTCCTTTCAGCGAAAGCGGGAAGGTCATCGGCGCGCGCGCGCGACCACGCGTGCAGGGTGTGCAGGCATCCGTGCAGGGTGACGGAGGACGAAAATTCAGCAGGGATATGACTTGTGCAGGGTGTGCAGGGTGTGCAGGGGGGCGTATACGCGTGATTGCGCCCTTGCACGTAGTGCGGAAGGCGCGGCCCTCGCGCATGCTCGCGCCTCTATAGGGCCTGCACACCCTGCACACCCTGCACAAGCTTTGTGCCGCAAGGCTTTCGTTCATTCCGCTACCCTGCACGCGTCGCTGCACACCCTGCACACTCCAGGTCATGTGGCCCCCTTGTAGGCGTTCAGGTCGGCGCGGACTTGCACCGCCTGCTCGCCGAACCAGATGGACTCGCTGCTGCCGTCGTCCGGCGACGTCAAGCCGAGCATCAGGAACGAATGCGGGCCGCGCTGCTCCTGGTTCACGTAGTAGCGCTTGCGGTTGCTCTTCGGTGGCGCCACGCCTCGCTTGCGCACCAGCGCATTGACGAACTTTGACGACGGCGCGGCGCGCGTGCCGGCGCGGTGGCACCAGACCTTGTAAACCTCGTACCAGTCCTCGGTCAGGCCAGGCCGCGGCTTAATGCTGTGGATCTCCTGCCCGTACAACTCGTCGAAGAACCGCAGCGGCGTGTCCAGGCCCAAGCTGATCAACTCGTCGCGCGCCTCGGTATGCGGCGGCAACGTGCCCGGCCCGAAGTCGCCCAGATCCAGAGACAAGAGGTGCGCATGCAGGGCGGCCACACCGCCGTCCGCCAGCTCCTGCAGGACCTCCCTGTAGAACTCGGATGACAGTTTTTCCGGCGTCCAGATCACGGCATGCCGTCGATCGTCCTCCTCGAGGACGACCGGCATGGCCTCGTTCGACAGGAACACGATGTTCACGTGGTTCCGCTCGTCGTAGGCCGCCATGTTCTTCGGGTTGATGCGGATCCACTCGCCCGTGATGAAAGCCTTGAGCTTGTTCTTCACGTGGTACAGGTCGGACCGAGCGATCACCTCGTCGGCGATCAGGAACAGCTTGCGGCTGGCCCAATCGTTGAAGCGATCCTCGATGGCGGACTGATCGATGATGCGGCCGTACTGGCCGTAGATCCCCATCAGCGCCTCGAAGAACATGTTCTTGCCTGTGCCCTGCGGTCCGTGCAGCACCAGCGTGGTCTTCATCTTGGCGCCAGGGTGCTGGATGGGATACGCGACCCAACGCAGCACCCAGTGATAGAGCTCCTGCGCGTTGCGATCGGCGCTGCACATGTGCCAGAGCAACTGCAGGAGCTTGTCGCAGCTGCCAGTCCGCGGCGTGGTCGGCCAGCCCGCCCACAGATTGCAGGTGATGCTGGGATCGTCGCCGGCCGGATCGAAGCCGACCTCACGCACGCGCACGATGCGGCGCCTGGGTGACTCCTGCCAGTCGCGGTGTACGTCCTTTCGCAGACACATATCGCGCATGTCCGACAGCGACATGAGGCAGTGCTCCTGGTGATCGAACACCGTGCCACCCTGGCCCGCCACCAGCGAAAAGCGGGCCAGCAGTTCCTGACTCGATTCGACCGGGCGCAACGGCGCGTCCCCCGCACCCCCGGTGGTGGTGGTGACGCGTGGCGCCTGGAGCCGGCCCCACTGAAGTTCCGCGAGGCGGGCTTCGACCTGCGTGCGGACCACGTGCAGGCCTTCTGCCTGGTAGAGGTCGTTGAAGTCGTTGACCTTGTGGCCGCGCTCGAGGAACTTGCCGCGGCGGCCAGCTTCGTCTTCGAAGCGCGGCAGAATCCATGCCCCGTTATGTGCAAGCGCCGCGGCCGCGGCCGCGGCCACGCCCGCGTTTGTGAGGCGATGTTCCTCGCCGCACTGCGGACACGTTGCCGGGTGATCTTCCAGGATGAAGCGGGCGCCGCACTTCTTGTGGCGCTGAAGGACGTCGTCGTCCGCGCAGATCAGCAGCCTGGCACGGGGGTACTGCTTCCGCAGCGCGGCGCAGACCGCATCGATGTTGCCGGCGTCGAACACGACGGCCACCGGATAGGCGGTCGCCTCGTACAGCGTCGCGCCGGTGGCGTAGCCCTCGGCCACCAAGATCAGCCAGTCCGGTGATCCGATGAGATGCAGGTGGCCCTTCTTCGCCAAGCCGGCGGGCCAGAATTCCTTCTCCGGTTTGCCCTGCTCGGCGGCCTCCTGCTTGGTGCGCAGCAGCTGCAGGCCATGCATGCCGCCGCCGGCGTCGAGCACCGGCACCACGGCGGCGCCCTTCGGCGAGTAGCGCAGGCCGTGGCCCCGGACCCCCTTGCGTTTCAGGTACTCGGCGTCGCCGTCGACGGCCAGGCGCGACCACATGGTGCGGGCATGGCGAGCCGCAGCCTCGTGCCGGCGGCGCTCTTCGGCCGCCGCGCGATCGCGATCATCGCGCAGGCGCTTCTTCAGCGCTGCACGCTGCTCGTCGGTGAACGCGCGATCGCGCTTGCGCAGTTCCACCTTCTGCGCGCCGTTGTCGTTGGCCTGCCAAATGCCGTACGTGCCGACGATCAGCGCGTCGCCGCCCGGCGGCGCGAACTCGTGGAGGGTGTACCAGCCTCGCTTCTCTCGCCCGCCGCCTTCGGTGCGCACGCGGATCATGCGGCCGGTTGTGTCCAGGTCGTCGATCAGCAGGCCGTAGCCGCGGAGCTGGTCGAGGACGTCGTCGTAGTTGACTGCCATTTCAGTAACCGACGACCCCGCTAACTACACGAGCAATGCGCGTCTGATCACCCGCGTAGGGGGTGCCCAGGGAGGACCCAAACCCGGCCCCTCCGTTCAGGTTCGACCCCGCGAGGGGGGTTACTGAAAAGCGGCGTGTCCGCGCGCGCGTCTCTGCTTTCAACCGAGGGGGCCGGGGATTCGAAGGGGCGAAATCCATCACGCACCACCTCGCAACGGCAGCGCCTGCTGTGCTGATCGACGCGCGTCTTCTTCGAGACCAATGCGGTCGTACTCTGCGATGGCTTCGGCCTTCGTCATGGGCTCGACGTTCCCGCACAGCACCGACCACGCTGCTAGCCATGCCGGCTCGGTGCGCCGTGCATTCGGAAGGCCCGGCATGAGCGGGCTGTAGTGATTCCCCCTGAGCATGCGGATCAGGTCTCCCCTTCCCCGTACACGTTCCGATCGACGTCGGCCTCGAGCGCCAACACAGCAGCGATCAGATCCCTGCCCTCGCGTTTGATGCGCGGCACGTGCTGTCGGTCTTCCGGCCCCAGCGTGCCGTTGGCCAGCGCGGGCCCGAGGGCCTCCATCAGCTGACCGTACTCCTGGCATAGGCCCACCACGCTGGCGACGGAGAGGCCCTCGCCCGTCGGCATGCGCACAGACAGCATGCCGCGGCGCAGTGCGAGCGCACGCTCGCAGTCATCTCGATACGGCTGCGGGAGTGCGCACAGCCACGCGTCTTCCAGGTCGGCGGGCAACGCCTTCACCGTGCCGTCCAGGTAGCGCCCGAGGATCTGACCGTTGTGCTTCTTGTCGTCCTCGATCTTGCCGCCCCGTGTGATACGGAAAGGCTGGGCGCGATCGTCTTCGGCGTACATAGCCAGGTAGCGTTCGGCTACCTCCATCGCGAAAGACCGGCGATTGCTCCCGGTCTCGCGCAGCATCTTCTCGGTGTGCGCGTAGATGATCTTCTGGCGCGGTGGCAGGAACTGAGGCGCGGGCTTCATGCGCGACCTCGCGCACTGCCAGCAGACTGCACGCCATGTCGAACCTTCTGCCCTTCCCTATCCGGCTTGCCTTCACCGCGTTGCGTGCATTCCATGCGCGCTCGGGGCGCGGACACGTCGTTGCAGTCTTCTTTGGGCCCGTACCGCTCCCAAGCGAACCTGCCGATCAGCGCCAATGCGACCAGCGCAAACGCCAGCCACAGGAAGAGGCCCGTGGGGGTGACTGACTCCAACGGACAATCACCACGCAGGCGTCGCGAGGCGGACTTGCTCAGTTGCATGTCCAGGATTTCCCGGTCGGTTGCGCTGCGTCGACTGCGCGTCATGTCAGTGAGCCCCCGCCACATCATTCGCGGTGGCGCTGAGCGGAAATTTGTCGGCCATGTGCAGGTGCAGCCAGATCCGCCTGGTCTCGGGGAGGGGCTTGTCCTCCTCCCACTGGGCGACGGCTGCGCGCGATACGTTGAACAGCCGGGCCAGTGCGGCGTCGTTCTCCAGGCCCAGCTGCTCACGGACGAACTTCTTGGTGAGCTGGCTCATGGGCTGTGGAGGCTAAGCCGTCTTAGCCTTAGTGTCAAGCCGTCTTGGCAGCTGGCCCGCTAAGCTGTCTTTACTATGACCAAGCCCACAATCGGCAGCCGCCTCCGCGAAGCGATGGAAGCTCAAGGCCTGATCCAGGCCGAGGTCGCCCGTCGCGCCGGGACGTCGCCGGAAACAGTTGGCAACTACATGAACGATCGGGTGCTGCCTGATCACGTCAAGGCCGCTCAGCTGTTCTCCATTGCGAATGCCGTCGGCCTAACTGGTCACGAACTCCTGACGGGCAACCCTGAGGCTGCGGGATCGGCGTCTTTGCGGCTTGCCGAACCACGGTCGACGTATGAGTCTCAGCCCGTGCAACTGGACGAATGGAAAGTCGCGTTCCAGCTGGTGGCTGAGGTCCTGGACGATCGCGGACTACAGCTGCCACCCGCGAAGAGAGCCGAAGTGACGCTGCTAGCTCACGATCTGCTAATCGAGGGAATGCAACGGGCGAAAGTGCTGCGATTCGTCCAAGCAGCCGCGGCCTAGCCGCAAGGGGAAATCGGGATGTCTAGGGAGAAGGTCAGCCGCCTCCGGCAGCTGCTCGCCGAAGCTGTGCCTCAAACGCCAGCGCCTGCCACTGAAGAAGTTGACGCTTGGCGACGCTATCAGTCATTCGCCGAGAACGATCCGCTGCCCGACCTCGACACCTCCACCCGCGCGCGACAAGTGCGCAACATCAATCGGATCGCGGTGTGGTACGCGTGGACACGCGAGGTCCAGCGATTCCTCGATATCCACGAAGCCTCCAGCATCAGCGCGCTGTCAGATCACCAGGTGAGCCGGCTCCACGAATACTTCGTCTCGCTTGAGTCCTGCGTCCACAACGGTTGCGACCCTCCAGACATGCCGCCCGCGTACTAACGGGGTGCAGGCCCGCCGATGGCGGGCTTTTTTCTGCCCAGCCCAAGGCTGCTTGCCCAAAATGCTAAGGCCTCTTGACTTCCAAAGCTAAGCCGTCTTATCGTGCGCCCGCCGGCTACCTAGCCGGTGGGCGACCGGCGGGTCGCCACCCTGCCGGACCCCCCTTCCGGTTGCCGTAGGCCCCTCCCCAGGCCGTAGGCGCTGACCCGCCGGCGCCCTCCTTTCATCCGGAGGCCGCCATGTTCGACGCACGCCACACGCACGACGACCAGCCCGACCAGGCGCTGGCCGCCCTCCCCCATGTCGCCACCCGCTGCCTGAGGGCCTGCAGCAGCAGCGACCACACTCACGCCGAACAGCTGCGCGCCGGGCATAACCGCCGCCACGCGCCGCGCCTGCACGTAGCCAGCGAGCGCGCCGAGATCCGTGCGCGCGAGATGGGCGAGGAGGCACGCTGATGGCTGCGTTCGTGATCGAGCTGGGCGCGGTGCGCCGCGCCCATGAGCAGCTGGTTCGCGCAGGCCGCCCGGACATGCGCCGCGAGGCCACGCGCCTGGTCATCTCCGAGAACCAGCACGGCCGCAACGGCTACATCGTGGCCAGCCACGTGCAGCTTCTCTGCATGCAGCGTGCGCACGCGCCGGGCGGTGCCGCATGACCGCGCCCGTGGATGTGCTGGCGGTCATTGAGGAGGCGCGCTCACTCGCTGTGGACCAGCGGGACATGAACGACGACAACAACAACAAGCCTATGGCCGACAGTTGGGAATCGTTCCGCGCTGACGTTGTTGCAGCCCGCGCCGCCATCGCCGAGCTGATCGCGTCGACGCAGGCTCTGCTCGAACGCAACTCGCAATGGGACGACGACGAAGAGCCCGAAACCAGCGAGGCCGCGGCGTCGAGAAACGAGCATGTGCGGATGCACAAGCGGGTGAAAGCCGCCCTCGCCCGCGTCGGGGGTGCGTCGTGACTGCCCTGGACATCGCCGGAATTCTGGAGCGCGCCGGCGCTGACAGCGATGCGCCTGCGGGCTCGCAGGCCTGGGCCTTGGCGCAGGCCTCCGCCGCCATCGCCGAGTTGATCAATGCCGATCACGAATACGACGAAGCAATGCGCGAGGCGCACACGCGCAATGAGTTCTCCCTGCGCGCACAGCAGTCATCCATGAACCGGCTGGTCGCGGCTCGCGCCCGCCGCCATAAGGCGCTGCGCAACCTGCAGGCGGTGCGCTCGTGACCGCCGCCACCTTCGCTTGCATGGTTCTGGTGTTCACCGTGCTCGGCCTTGAAGCCCACCTCACCAGGAAGCCGCGCGCATGAACGAGCAGCAGAGCTTCGACCGCCGCCGCGACGTCGGCAATGCGCCGCTCCCGCGTTTCCTGCACCTCGACGACCATTCCGCGTGCGACCACACGCCGTGCTCGGCGTGCATCGGCACACGAATCGTCAAGGGCAACCGCGACATCGAGCCCAGCAGCATCTGGGCTTACGCGCCGGTAGGTGTCGCATGACGCCCGCCATTCTGTCGATTGCCCTGGTCGCCCTGCAGGTGCTGCTGGTGTCGCTGATTGCCACGCGCTACGAGCGCGAGCTGGCCGAGGAAGAAGCCAAGCGTCGCAAGGAGTGGCCGGCATGAAGCGCAGCCCCGGAACGCTCGGCGCCTTGGAGAGCATCCAGGCGACCACGCCCGACTTCACGCCGCCCACGCCGATGCGTCTGCGCGCGGCCGGCGCCATCGGCTGGGTCCTGCTGGCCTTCCTGATCTTCCTCACCTTGGCCGCCGCCGGCGGCCGCTGGAGCTGACATGCCCGAGTTGCAGCCCAAGATGCGCGACGCGCTGCTCGCCGCCATCGCCACCCCTTCGCACACCCTGCAGCGCGCCTGCGGCGGCTACGTAGCGCTAGGCACGTCGACCGTGCGCCACAGCGGTCCTAAGCTGTTCCAGGCTTTCACTAGGCGAACGGTGAACCGCCTGCTGGACGCGGGCCTGGTCACGTTCGACGAGCCCGAGTTCCCAACCCGCATCACGCTGACTGAGGCGGGCGTGCGCAGCGCGCAAGAGCTCGCGCGGGGAGGCGACCGCCATGGCCTGTGACACCTGCGGCGAGACTGGCAAACGCCTGGTCGACCTTCGCGACATCTACCAGACAGATCAGGTCAAGCAGGTCTGCCTCGACTGCGAAAAGGTCATCAACAAGCAGCTATGGAACGCCCAGCTCGTCGCCGGGAATATCCAGCGCAGCCTGATGAAGCGCTTCCTTAACTACCTCCGCTGGAGCAAGCGTTCCCAGGCGCAAATCTGCGTGCAGCCTGGCTGCACGCAGACCGACGGCGCCCCGTGCGCCTACCCGATGTGCCCGCAGCGGAGCGCCCAAGGATGATCCTGCCGCCCCGCAGCCGCCAGAAGCAGGCCGAGAGCGATGCCATCGCGCGCGATACCGCGCGCTTCCTCGCGCAGCGTGGCAATCGCATCGAGGTCCTCCCGGCATTCGGCGCGCCACTGCGCTCGCCGATCAAGACGATGCGCCAAGTGCAGGACGAACTCGGCGAGCGCGCCAAGCGACGACGCAAGGCCCGCGACGAAGAGGAATGACCACCGCTGCACCGCCCAGGCGCCTGGGCAAGCAATTGAGGCGCGCCAACCGGCTGCTGCGCGAAACCGAACGCGTACTGCACGACCTACCCGACCACCTCTGCCCTCGCCTGCTGCTGGAACGCATCCAGCTGCACCTGGCGCAGGACAACCCACCGCCAGGAGAAAGCCAATGCCCAAAGAACTGATCGGATCCGCCGCCCTCGGCGCCCTCGCCAATGCCGCCGAAGGCAAGGGCCTGCCCATCGACGCCGCCAACTTCGAACGCCTGGAGAAGCAGTGGCGCGCAGACGAGCAATACATCGAACTCCTCGAAACCAGGCTCGCCGACCAGGGAAAGCCCATCCCGCCGCGTCCGCTGCCGCAGCACGCCGTCACGCCGACCGATCGGCGCCACTGAGGACACGCCACCATGACCCAGATCCAATCCATCCCGCTGTCCCAGCTGCGCCTGTCATCCAAGAACAGCCGCAAGCACCGCTCCAAGACCTCCATCGCTGCGCTCGCCGAGTCGCTGCGCGTCAATGGCCAGCTGCAGAACCTGGTCGTCACCGGGCCCACCGAGGACGGCATGTACGACGTCGACGCCGGCGGCTCGCGGTTTCTCGCGTTCGAACTGCGCGCCACCGGTGGCGAGATCCCGGGGGACCATCCGGTCGACTGCAAGGTCATCGCCCCCGAAGCCGCGCGCGAGGCGAGTCTGGCGGAAAACACGCTGCGCGAGGCCATGCACCCGGCCGACCAGTTTCGTGCCTTCCGCGCCCTGGTCGACGAAGGCAAGTCTGCCGAGGAAGTGGCGGCGCATTTCAGCATAGCGCCGAGCGTAGTGGTCGGCCGCCTTAAGCTTGCCAACGTTGCACCGGATCTGTTCGAGATCTACGAGAAGGGCGACATGGTGCTGGAGCAGCTCCAGGCGCTTGCCCTCACCGACGACCACGATGCCCAGCGTCGTGCTTGGTTCGGCGTGAAGGGTGCGAAGGTGGAGCACGATTGGCAACGACGTGCTCCCGAGATTCGCAAGCGCATCACCGCCAAGGAGATCGGGCCCGACAACAAGCTTGTCGGATTCGTCGGTGCCGAAGCGTACGAGGCTGCCGGCGGCGCTGTGCGACGCGACATGTTCAGCGAGGCCGTCTACTTCAGCGACCCCAAACTTCTGGAGAGGCTCGCCACCGAGAAGATGGCCCGCCTGAGCGCGGCAGAGCTGGAGGCGGGTTGGTCGTGGTGCGAGACGCACCTCTCGCTCGACTACAGTGCGCAGAGCCGCTATGGCCACGGCTTCTCTCCGACCCGCGGAACTTTCAGCAAGACCGAAGCGCGCCGCCTCGCCGAAGTTGAGGATAGGCTGAGCGTGATCGACAAGGCGATCGACAACATGGAAGTCGAGGCCGGATCGGAGTTCGACGCCCTCGACGCCGAGCGCGATCGCTTGGAGGAGGAGCGCGACTCCCTACATAGGAACAGCGCTCAGTGGAGCAAGGAGGCGAAGGAGAAGAGCGGCGTGCTGATCTACATCGATCAGTACAGCGGCCTGCAGATCGAGCGCGGTCGCCTCAAGCCTGGTCAGCGCATCACCCAGGACAAGAAGGTGACGGGAGGCAAGGATGGCACGCCAAAGAAGCCGGAACTCAGTAGCGACATGGTCGAACGGCTGGAAATGCACCGCGCGGCAAGCATCCGCTACGCCGTGGCCACCGCCCCGGCCCGAGCGCTGCAGCTGCTGCTCTGCCACCTGACCGCGCGGTTGCTCACGAAAACCAGCGCCGAGAGCGTCGTCGCGATCGACCCCACAAACGCGCATCAGGAAGCGCGGGGCCTGATCGACTCGAAGTACAAGGACGTCGGCGAAGCCGGCGGCCGCAAGGCCTTAGAGAAGATCATCGCCGCCTGGTCCGAAGCCGGGCTCCCTTCCAAGGCCGGCGACCTGCCCGCGTGGGTGGCCAAGCTGACCCAAGAGCGGCAGATTGACCTGCTTGCGGTGTTGGTCGCGATGAGCATCCCCACCCTGCGAGGGGGCAAGGGAGCCGCCTTGGCCGACCAATTCGGCGTCGACATGCGCGCCTGGTGGACGGCCACTCCCGACCGCTTCACCGCGATCGTGCCCAAGGCCATGCTTGCGCTCGCCGTCGGTGAAGTCGAGGGCAAACCGGCAGCGGAGAAGATCCTCCTGCAAAACAAGACCGGCGCGACCGCGGACGCCACGCGGATCCTGGAGAAGTCCGGCTGGCTGCCGAAACCGCTGCGTGGCCAGGCCTACACGAAGGCCGAGCCGCTCGCGACCACTGCGCAAGCGGCAGCGCCGGCTTCAGCGAAGCCGGCAACCGCCAAG
The DNA here is from genome assembly GCF_057654715.1 of Pseudoxanthomonas sp. G3. Taxonomy (NCBI): domain Bacteria; kingdom Pseudomonadati; phylum Pseudomonadota; class Gammaproteobacteria; order Lysobacterales; family Lysobacteraceae; genus Pseudoxanthomonas; species Pseudoxanthomonas sp. G3. The sequence goes on along the minus strand of NZ_CM172805.1, from coordinate 957,729 downwards.
GCTCCGGCCAAGAAGCCTGCAGCCAAGAAGGCCACCCCCAAAGCCGCTACCAAGAAGCCCGCGAAGAAGGCGGTGCCGAAGAAGGCAGCGAAGGTCGGCAAGAAATGACCCAGACCGTCGCCATCACCGACGTGCGGCCGGCCGCCAAACAGCCGCGTACGTTCTTCCACGAGCCAGCGCTGAAGGCTCTGGCCACGTCGCTAAAGAAGGTGGGCCAGCGCCAGCCGATCACGGTGCGTAGGCGCCGGGCCGGCGCGAGCCCACCCTACGAGATCGTCGACGGCGAGCGTCGCTGGCGCGCATGCCAGCTCGCCGGCATCACGACGATCCGCATCGACGTGGACACCAAAGACCTGAGCCGCCGTGTCGACCAGCACCGCGCCTCACTGGTGTCGAACTTCCTTCGGGAGGGACACACGCACATGGAGATCTCCGAGGCCGTCCGTTACCAGGTGGACGCTGCCGTCGAAGCAGGCGAGTCGCATGGCCAGGCGGTGATCTCGCTTGCCGAGGACATGGGCAAGTCAGACACGTGGGTGTACCAGTATCTCAACCTGCAGAAGTTGGATCCCGACCTGCAGGCCCGCATGCATCCGAAGACGCCCGACGAGCAGCGTCTGCGCTTCTCCGAGGCGTGGGTGCTGTCGAACCTGCCCGAGGGCAGGCAACGCGAGATCTACCGCAAGCTGCTCAAGGTCCCGCTATCTCAGCGCCTGCAACTGGCGCGCAGCCTGGCGCAGGCAGCCACGTCCGAGCCGCGCGCCGACCGCCGTTCCCTGGTCAAGCGCAGCACCGCGCTGTTCGTTCCACGACTCACCGCCGACATCGAGCACGTACTCGATTTCAAGCAGAGCGACTTCCGCGCCGCACTTGCCGCACTGCCCTCGGACCAGCTGAAGGCCTTCCGCGGATCCATCGCGCTACTGCTCAGTGCCGTCGACCGGGCGATGCAGCCATGAAGGTCGCTGACATCAAGAAGTGCGCGAAGTGCGGCAAGGGCGTCGCCGCTGCGGGCCCCGTGTTCTACACCGCCACCATCCAGCAGCACTGCCTGGATCCGCGCGGCATCCAGCGCACGCACGGACTCGAGCAATTCTTCGGCGGCGGCAACGCCGGAGCCGCCCTAGCACGCGCGATGGGTGATGACCCTGACATCAGCCAGCCGGTGGGAGAGCCCGTCTCGGTGTGGGTGTGCATGACCTGCGCAATCGAACCGGCGATGCTCGTGCAATTTATTCCGGAGGCACCATGAGCGAGCGCCGCTGCCGCATCTGTGGCTGCACGCAGTTCAACGCCTGCCCAAGCGGCTGCTGGTGGGTTGCCAACGACCTGTGCAGCAGTTGCCAGGCTGAAAGGCCAATCTTGTTCAGCGGCGCCATGGTGCGAGCCGTGTTGACCGGAACAAAGACTCAAACGCGGCGCCTTGTGAAGGTCCCAGCCGCATTCGAGTTCTGCGGTGGCCCCGGCGATGATCCAACCAACCCTGCGCACTGGGGCGCGGAGGACGCTGACGGCATGTGGTGGGCGCTCGCCGACGGCACCGACGCTGATCGCGTGCTGTCGTGCCCTCACGGCATGCCAGGCGATCGACTGTGGGTTCGCGAGGCGTGGATGGATCTGCAAGGGACGGGGATCGAGCACACGGATCCCGTGACGTCGCGGCGGATGCGTTATGCGTACGGCGCGGATAGCCCGGCGGGGAGTGCTAGCGATGAGGCCCGAAAGGACTACGGACTCAAGTGGCGCCCCAGCATCCATATGCCGCGCGCCGCCTGCAGGCTGCGGCTGGACATTACCGAGGTTCGCATCGAGCGGTTGCGCTCGATAACCCGGGAAGACGCGACGGCCGAGGGCGCCATCAGTTGGTCGATGGAATGTCCATCCCGTGTCGGTGCCGGCCCCATTGCCGCGTTCCGCGCTCTCTGGGGATCGATCCACGGCTCCGCCAGTTGGGAGGCGAACCCTTGGGTGTGGGCAGTCAGCTTTAAGAGGGCGCAATGATGGCCACAGAGACCGTCATCGAGTGGTGCGACTCGACGTTCAACCCTTGGATCGGGTGCACCAAGGTGGCACCCGCGTGCGATCACTGCTATGCCGAGCGCGACACACGTCGATTTGGCCGCGTGAATTGGGGCGCAGGCCAGCCCCGCGTGCGGACCTCCGAGAGCAACTGGAAGAAGGTCGAGACTTGGAATGCCGGGCACGCCGAGTTCGAAGCAGTCCACGGCCGACGTCGGCGCGTGTTCTGCGCAAGCATGGCCGACGTGTTTGACAACGAGGTAGATTCGCAGTGGCGCGCTGACCTGTTCGCGCTGATCGCACGCACGCCCAACCTGGACTGGCTGCTGCTGACCAAGCGAATCGGCAATGTGGTGTCGATGGTGCCCGGCGCGTGGCGGCCGCTGTACCCGCGCAACGTGTGGGTTGGCGCGACCGTGGCCAACCAGGCGGAGGTCGACCGAGACGTGCCAAAGTTGCTGGCGCTGCCGGCGCGCGTGCGGTTCCTGAGCATGGAGCCGCTGCTGGGGCCGGTGGACGTTCGCAGATTTATGTGGCCGGTGCATCCGCGGTGGCCATCGCGCTATCAATCGCCTGAGGACGCCATCGCTGCAGGCGCCGAGGTGACATACCACCGCCAGGCCCTGCTCGGCGCGCACGTGCCGCTGGTGGACTGGGTCATCGTCGGCGGCGAGAGCGGCAAGAGCGCACGCCCCATGCACCCCGACTGGGTCCGTGCACTGCGCAACCAGTGCGCTGCCGCAGGTGTGCCGTTTCTGTTCAAGCAGTGGGGCGAGTGGGCGCCCGCCGACCGCTTGACCTGCGCGACGCCCGCTGCGGGCTTCATCCATCCAAGCCTTCCCGAACTGCCGCACCCTCCGGAGCGCAGGCCTCTCGGGGTTGGCTACGGTCCCAACGAACTTGCCGAGATGGGGTGCGCATTCGTCGCCAGGGTCGGCAAGAAAGCCGCCGGCCGCCTGCTGGACGGCGTCGAGCACAACGGGTTCCCGGAGGTAGTCGGCGCGTGATCGGCCCCATCGTCGAGTTCGCCGACCTGCAGCAGCTCAGCGGCATGAAACGCCGGGCTGACGTGGAGCGCTGGGCCGAGGAGGCCGGCGTGCCCGTGAAGCCCTGCAGGGGCGGCGTCTGGACCACGCTCGATGCACTGAACCGAGCACTAGGCGTGTCGCCCGCCAACGAGGATGCGGGGCACTACGGCCCCGAGGTAGTCTGACGCCATGGCTCTCCGCGGACGCGCCCGCAAGCACAACCCATCTATCCCGGCCCACATCGACCAGGCCGCGCTGCCTGCGGGCGTGTATTGGGACCCGAGCGGCCGCGGCCGCTGGTACGTCTTCGTGCGCAAGGAAGGCCGGCCCGCGCGGGAAACGATTGCCGGCCCCACGGCCAAACTCTCCGAGCTGCATCACCTGGTCGAGGAGCGAGACGGGGGCCCTAAGCATGGCACCGTCACTTGGGTGCTGGCGAGCTTCGAAGACAGCGCTCGGTTCAAGGAACTGGCGCCAGGGACGCAGCGCAACTACCGCCAGGCGCGCGCAGTCGTGGAGCAATTCCCGACCGCGATCGGCCTGAAGTTCGGCGCGCTGGTCGCGGCTCGGCTCACCCAGACGAACGTGCAACGCCTGCACGAGAAGATCGTCAAGCAGGGTCATCCGACGAAGGCCAACCAGGTTCTGCGCTACTTGCGCCGGGTGTTCAAGTGGGCCGGCCCGCACTTGGGCCTCACGCACAACCCAGCCAAGGGCATCGAGCAGGCCCGCGAACGCAAGCGCCGCCGTTTGCCGTCGCCCGAGGTCTACGCCGCAGTCGTCGGCTACGCGCGCGATCGCGGCGCCTTGGTCGCCCACACTAAGGGCTCGCAGCCGCCCTACCTCTGGATGGTCGCCGAGCTGAGCTACCTTTGCCGGCTACGCGGCATCGAGACCGTCACCTTGGTCGAGGCCCAAGGCGAAGCCGACGGCATCCGGACCGATCGCCGCAAGGGCAGCCGGAACAACGTCGTGGAATGGACTCCGCGCCTGCGCGCCGCGTGGGACGCCGCGCTGGCCCACCGCTCCGCCGTCATCGAGCGCCGGCGGCAACCCCTGCAGTTGCGCCCGGAGGCCCGCTATCTGTTTCTGTCCGAGGACGGCGAACCGCTCACCAAGGATGGCCTGGACAGCGCTTGGCAACGCCTGATTAAGGCCGCGATGCGCGACGGCGTGATCACCGACGAACAGCGCTTCAGCCTGCACGACCTCAAGCGCAAGGGCGGCACCGACACCGCCGGCAACGTTGCGGACAAGCAGACGGCGCTGGGCGTGAGCCCGGCCATGATGAAGGTTTACGATCTCAGTGTCCCGCGTGTGAAGCCTTCCGACGCTACCTAAAGGCTGGCATCTGGACCGTATCGCTCGTGCATTTCGCGAACCATCGCCGCCCTCTCACGCTCAACGAATTCGGGCGTCACACCGAGGGTATGCCATACCTGCTCGTAAAGAGGGGTCACCTGCTCATCCGCCCGCTGGAACAGGTCGATCATGTCGACCAGCATCGACAACATGTGCCGCTTCCCGCCGTGGTGCATCAGCTCGGCCGCGTGCTCTCGGAAAAAGGCATGCGCGAGGTAATTTCGACTTGCTAGCGCATCGTCCAGCAACTTGTCCAAGTCGGACGATACGGACATAAGCAAACGCGTGGCCTTCAATAGCCGACCCAGTGTCTTCGCCTCCAGACCCAAGAAGGTCTCGTCGAACACTGCCCGGCTGATTGCCGGGTCCTTTGCAAGGCGCAGTCCTGCTGCCAGGTTGATCAGGCTTGCCTCCAACAAATTTGCCCCATAGAGCGCGAGCCCGGCAAAGGCATAGATTTCCTTCGGATCGTCGTAGTCGGGTGTCGGGATAGCGGCCGGCATGGGCGCACGTTATCGCGCCCCGCCCTCGCGTGAAACCTCGGTCCGCCGCTGCTTTTTACGGAGGACTTTTACGGAGGGCTCGCCGCGACGCGCGTAAGTCTTTGAAGTGCGTGGTGGGCCGTGAAGGATTCGAACCTTCGACCAAAAGATTAAAAGTCTTCTGCTCTACCGACTGAGCTAACGGCCCGGAAACGCATCCCGGCGTTGCACCGGGACGCGCATTCTAGCGCATCGCCCGCGAGGGACGAAATCCGCCCGGTTCACACGTAATGCGTGGGGTCCGGCACGCCCGCGTCGGCGAAGCCCGCGGCGCGCAGGCGGCAGGCATCGCAGTGCCCGCAGGCGCGACCGTCCGCGTCGGCACGGTAGCAGGACACGGTCTGCGAGAAGTCCACGCCCAGGCGCAGGCCTTCGCGCACGATGTCGGCCTTGCTCAAGCGCAGCAACGGCGCATGGATGCGCAGCCCCGCACCTTCCACGCCCGCCTTGGTGGCGAGGTTGGCGAGATTCTCGAAGGCCTCGATGAACTCCGGACGGCAATCCGGGTAGCCGGAGTAGTCCACCGCATTCACGCCGCAGAAGATGTCGTTCGCGCCCAGCACCTCGGCCCAGCCCAGTGCGACTGAAAGCATGATGGTGTTGCGCGCCGGCACGTAGGTGACGGGAATGCCGGGGCCACCGGCCTCCGGCACATCGATGTCGTCGGTCAGCGCCGAGCCGCCGATGCTGCGCAGGTCGACGTGCACGGTCTTGTGGGCGACGGCGCCCAGCGACTGGGCCACGCGCGCGGCCGCATCGAGTTCGGAGGTATGCCGCTGGCCGTAGCGCACGCTGAGCGCATGCACGGCGAAGCCCTGCTCGCGGGCGATCGCAACGACGGCGGCGGAGTCCATGCCACCGGAAAGGAGGACGACGGCGTTTTTCATGTACGGGATTCGAGGGTGGGGATTCGGGATTGGCAACAGCGGAACTGGATGTGCTTGAACGTTGCGGCGACCGGTCGCTCGGTGGGTGCTCGTGGAAAGCGTATTCTGCCGCTTCACGACTCCCGAATCCCGAATGCCCGATCCCCGCCCTTAACGCCCCGGCTCGTCGTTCCACAGCAGCTTGTGCAGCTGCATTTGGAAACGCACGGGCAGGCGGTCGGCGACGATCCAGTCGGCGAGATCGCGCGGATCGAGTTCGCTCTTGCTCGGCGAGAACAACACATCGCAGCGCTCGGCCAGGCCGTGTTCGGCCAGCATGCCGCGCGCCCATTCGTAGTCCTCGCGTCCGCACAGCACGAACTTCACCTGGTCGCGCGCGGTCAGCAGCGGAAGGTTCTCCAGCCGGTTGCGCGCCATTTCCTTCGAACCGGGCGTCTTCAGATCGACCACGCGCGACACGCGCGGATCCACGCCGGCGATGTCGATCGCGCCCGAGGTCTCCAGCGACACGTCGTAGCCGGCGTCGCAGAGTTTCTGCAGCAGCAACAGGCAGCGCTTCTGCGACAGCGGCTCGCCGCCCGTCACGCAGACATGGCGCACGCCCTGGCGCGCGACTTCGGCCAGGATGTCGTCGATCTCCCACCACTGCCCGCCATGGAAGGCATAGGCCGTGTCGCAGTACTGGCAGCGCAACGGGCAGCCGGTCAGGCGCACGAACACGGTCGGCCAGCCGACCGCGTTCGCCTCTCCCTGCAGGGACAGGAAGATTTCGGTGATCTTGAGGCGTTCCAGCGGGGACTGGACGATCTCGCTCGGGCGGGCGGCGTCGTTCATGGGGTGCGCATGATACGCCCCCGTGAGCGCGGGGTCGCCCGATGCCGCGGGCTCAGCGCAGGCGGCCGAGCTGGATGGCGCGCAGGCGGTCGTCGGCGGTGCGGGCGACGTCGGTGCCCGGGTATTTGGCCATGACCTCGCCCAAGGTGCGCTCGGCTTCGGGCAGCTTGCCCAGGCCGTAGTCGCACAGACCCAGCTTCAGCAATGCGCCCGGGGCCTTGTCGTGGGTCGGGTACTGCGCGAGAAGCGCGCGGAACTGGTCCGCGGCCAGCGCGTAATTCTGGGTGACGTAATAGCTCTCGCCCAGCCAGTACAGGGAGTTGGGCGCATAGACACCGGACGGATAGAGCTGCAGGAAACTGGTGAACAGCTGCGCGGCATCGGCGTAGTCGCCGGCCTTGAGCTTGTCGAATGCCACGTTGTAGGCAGTGCGCTCGTCGCCGGTCGCCGACATCGCGCCCATGTCGCCATGCACGCTGGGCGGCCGTTCGGCCGTGGCGGCAGCCGGGGCCGGCGCGCTGGCCGGCTTGGTCGTCGGGGCACCACTGAGCGGCGGAGTGATGGCGGGCGCAGGCGCCGCCGGTACCGTACCGCCTTCGAGGCGGTTCAGGCGACCGTCCAGGTCCAGGTACTGGTCGCGGTTGCGCTGCTTGAGCTGTTCGTTCTCGTTCTGCAGCTGTTCCAGTTGGGCACGCAGCTCGCGCAGTTCGGTTTCCTGCTGCGTGACCTTGTTGAGCAGGTCGAGGTTCTGCTGGGGATTGTTGGCCTTCGCTTCCAGCGCCGCGACGCGGTCGGCCAGGCTCACGCGCTGGGCGTGGGCGGGTGCGGCGGCCACGAGGGCCGCCGCGAGAACCAGCATGTACGTCTTCGCGATCATCGTGGCGACGACGGCTTACTTCGCCGTGTACACGATCTCGACGCGACGGTTCTGCGACCAGGACGCCTCGTCCGACCCGGTGGCCACCGGGCGCTCTTCGCCGTAGCTCACCACGGTCAGCTGGCTGGCCGAACCGCCGGCGGCCTGCAGGGCCGAATTCACGGCATTGCCGCGGCGCTCGCCCAGGCCCAGGTTGTACTCGCGGCTGCCGCGCTCGTCGGCGTGCCCTTCCAGCGAGATACGCGCGGACGGACGATCGCGCAGATACTTGGCGTGGCAGCCCATGATGGCCTGGAACTCCGGCTTCAGGGCGTCCTGGTCGAGGTCGAAGTACACCACGCGCTGGCGCAGGCAGGCGTCGGTGTCGAGGTCGCCCGGGCCGTACACGCCCGAGGTGGTCGGGGTGGTCGGCGTGGTCGGCGTCGTGGTGGTGGTATCGGCCGGCGCTTCCGGCTTGACGGCCTTCTTGCAGCCAGCCAGCACGGCGACGGACATCAGGGACAGCATCAGAACACGGGTGGTGTTGTTCATGGTCATTCCTTGCGTCGTTGGAACGGGGGGTCAGGGATTTAACATTGTAGACAAAAACTTAACGGGCGGTGCGATACGGCGACCATGCCGGCTCGCGCACATCCGCATTCGCCACGACCAGACGCTGGCGTACGCGCGCATCGGCCGAAACCGCATACAGCACGCCACGTCCACCCTCGCGTGCGGCATACAGGACCATGCTCGCGTTCGGGGCGAAGCTCGGCGACTCGTCCAGCGAGCCCGGCGATAGCGACGACCAGCGCGCGCCGCCCAGGCTGCTGTCCATCAGGGAGATGCGGTAGTTGTTGCCTGAGCCCTGCACCACGGCGATCTTCTTGCCGTCGTAGGAGACGCTGGCGGTGGCGTTGTAGGTGCCTTCGAAGGTTACCCGGCTGGCACTGCCGCCGGCGGCCGACACACGGTAGATCTGCGGGCGGCCACCCCGGTCGGAGGTGAAGTAGATCGTGCCACCGTCCGCGCTCCAGACCGGCTCGGTGTCGATGGCGGACGTATTGGTCAGCTGGCGCAGCGAACGGCTGCCCAGGTCCATGACATAGATCTCGGGATTGCCGCTGCGCGACAGGGTGAGCGCCAGCTGGCGACCATCCGGCGAGAACGCCGGCGCGCCGTTGATGCCTCGGAAGCTGGCCACCTTCTCGCGGGCGCCGGTGGAGATGTCCTGAATGTAGATCGCCGAGTTGCCGCCTTCGAAGCTGACGTAGGCCAGCCGGCGGCCGTCCGGGCTCCACGAGGGCGACAGCAGCGGCTCGGCCGAACGCACCACGGTCTGCGGGTTGTAGCCGTCCGAATCGGCCACCATCAGCGCATAGCGCGTCGCCCTGCCGGTACCGGCGGCGGTGACGTAGGCGATGCGGGTCCAGAACGCGCCACGCACGCCCAGGATCTTCTCGTAGATGGCGTCCGCCATTTGGTGGGCCACGTCGCGCATGGCGTTGGCCCGGGCCGTCATTGCCAGGCCGAGCATGCGCTCCTGCTTGGCCACGTCGAACAGCTCGTACTCCACCCGGTAGCTGCCTTCGCCGGCATCGACCACGCGGCCGACCACGATGTAGTCCTGGCGCAGGGCGCGCCAGGTCGGGTACTGGATTTCGCCGCCGCGCGTGGGGCGCTCGGTGACGCTGGCTTGCGGCAGCGTGCGGAACGCACCGGAGCGCTCCAAGTCCGCACGCACCACGTCGGCGACATCGGTGGGCGGCGCAGTGGCCGAACCCTGATACGGCATCGGCACCACGGTGATCGGCAACGCCGAGGCGTTGCCGCCGATGATGTCGATCTCCAGACCCTGCTGCTGGGCGGAGGCCAGCGCGGGAAGGAGCGTGAAGAGAAGGAGGGCGAACCAGCGCAGCGATTTCATCATGGGCACGGCGACTCTGCGGTTGGGCGGGGCGGGAAAGGGATACCAGCCCCCGCGTGAACGTTTTAACAATTGTGAACGAGGGGCGCGGAAACGCCGCGTGAAGTCAGCGGTCCCGCGCCTCGAAGTTCAGCGTCAGGGTGCGGGCGAACACCGCTTCATAGCCGCGATAAGGCAGCGGCTGTGCCTTCAGCACCGCGCGCTCCACCGAATCCTGGCCGGCGGCGTCCATCGCGCAGCCCGGCTGGACTTCCGCACTGACCACCTCACCACCTGGCAGTTGGCGGATCACGACCTTGCAGCGGGTCCCCACCGGCACCGATTCGGGTCGGGTCCATTGACGCAGGACCGCCTCCTGGATCGCGGCGGCATACCGGCCCCGCAGGTCCTCGTCCGTGCCGCCATTCCCAGCCGGGGCGGCCGGCTGGCTGTACTGCGATTGGTTCGCGGAGGACGCGGCCTGACGGGCGCGCGCATCGGCTAACTGGCGCAGCTTCTGTTCGGCCAACTGCGCTTCACGCGCGGCCTGCGCGCGCTGACGGCGGATGTCTTCGATCTTCTTCAGCCGGTCCTCTTCCTGCTGTGCGGCCAGGCGGCGTTGCTGCTCGGCCTGCTCCTGGCGCTTGCGTTCGGTCAGGTCGATCTGTTCCTGCCGGCGCTTGGCTTCCTGCTCCTGCCGCGCCTTTTCCTGCGAGATCGCGTCGAGGCGCGCCTCATCCTGGTCCGTGGTATCGGGAACGGGAATGCGCTCCTGCGCGTCGATCTGGCGTTCGACCGGCGCATCCTGCGGCGCCGGTTCCGGAATCGGTTGCGGCGGCGGCACCGTGTCCTCGGGCGCCGGCTCTTCCACGGGCTCGGGCATCGGCGCGGGGGTGAAATCCAGTGCGCGTTCGACGGCACGCTGGTCGGCGGCGGAGGCCTCCAGCGTGGCCTCCATCGTCGGCGCACCGGCCGCATTGAGGCGATCTCGATCCCAGGTGAGCAGCGGCGAGACGATCAGCAGCACGGCTAGCAACAGGTGCAGGCCGATCGCCCAGGCGACCGCCCTGCCCAGCCCTTCGTCGCGTTGGGCCGGATGGCGCGGGGCGACGTCAGCGTGCATTGCCACCCGCGTTGGTCATCAGGCTGACATTGCTGACCTTGGCGCGACGGAGCACGTCCATCGCATCCAGCACCTTCTGGTAGGGCGCCGAACCTTCGGCAGCCACCATGATGCGCAGCTCGTTGCCCTGCTCGCCCCGGATCGCGGCGACCTTGGCCTCCAGGCCGGCAGCGTCCAGTACCTCCGGCTGCTTGGCTTCCGGCAACTTCAGGCCGAAGCGGCCGTCCGGATAGGCGATGACGATGATGGGTTCGTTGCGCGTCTCGACCGCCTTCGCGTTCGAGGACGGCAGCTTGACGTCGACGCTGAGCGTCAGCAGCGGCGCGGTGACCATGAAGATGATCAGCAGCACGAGCATCACGTCGATGTACGGCACGACGTTGATCTCGGACTTCAGCTTGCGACGCTTGCGGTGGAAGATGCTTCCGGCCATGGGGCGCTCCGCTTACTCGCCCGAGCTCTGGCGCTGCAGGATAGAGCTGAACTCTTCGGCAAAGCTCTCGTAGCGCACCGACAGGCGTTCGACCCGCGTAGTGAAGCGGTTGTAGGCCCACACCGCCGGGATGGCCACGAACAGGCCGATCGCGGTGGCGAACAACGCCTCCGAAATGCCGGGCGCAACCGCCGCGATGCCGGCCTGTTCGCCGCTGTTGAGCATGTCGTGCATCGTGACCATGATGCCGAACACGGTACCCACCAGGCCGACGTACGGCGCGGTGGAACCGATGTTGGCCAGCAATTCCAGGTTGCGTTCCAGCTGGTCGACCTCGCGCGTATAGGTCACGCGCATCGCACGCTGCGCGCCTTCCAGCTGGGCGCGCCCGTCCAGCCCACGCTTGTCGCGCAGGCGGGTGAACTCGCGGAAGCCCGCTTCGAAGATCGCCTCCAGGCCGGTGACCACACGATTGCGGTCGGCGGCACCGGCGTAAAGCTTGTGCAGTTCGGCGCCGGACCAGAACCGGCCCTCGAACTCGTCCGCATCGCGGTTGGCGGTCTTGAACACCCGCGCCTTGCGGAAAATGATGATCCAGCTGATCAGCGAACCGGCTAGCAACAGCAGCACGATCAGCTTGACCGGCAGGCTGGCCTTGAGCATCAAGTCGATGTAGTTGATCCCGCTGTGCACGGTCTCGGCGGTCGCCTGGGCGGCGGCGGCGGCGGTTTCCGGCGGCAGCGCCTCCACCACGGTGTCCTGGAAGGCCAGCAGCGTTGCGATCATCCGTCGTTCCTCGATTCTCGGTGTGTCTTGCGTGTCGGTTAAAGCGGGCGGCCCGGGGTCTCGAGCCGGCGGAACTCTTCGTACAACGTCTCGGGCAGCGCAACGGGTCTGAACCCGGACGCGCTCAGCGCCGCGACCTTGACCTCGGCGGTGAGCAGCAACTCCCCGTCGCGTTCGATCGTCTGGGCGAACACCACGCTGGCCCGCTTGCACTGGTGGATGCGCGCGGTCACCTGCAGCAGGTCGTCCAGCCGCGCGGGGCGCAGGAAATCCAGACGCATCGCACGGACGGCGAACACCAGGTCGTGGGTCTGGCGCAGTTGTTCCTGATGGTGTCCGCGGGCCCGCAACCATTCGGTACGGGTGCGTTCCAGGAAGGCGACATACTGCGCGTGGTAGACCACGCCACCGGCGTCGGTATCTTCCCAATAGACGCGTGTCGGAAAGATGAACGGGGCCGCATCCGCGGCGATCATCGGGGAATCCGTCGTCAAAACATGCGCTCCCGCACGGAACCGTGCATACCAACCTGCGACCAGTGGATCAGAAGAGTTCGCCGCTCGCTTCGCCCGCGTCCGGCACGCGCCCCTTCGGCGTGAGGCCCAGGTGCAGGTAGGCCTTGCGCGTGGCCATGCGGCCGCGCGCGGTACGGATCAGGAACCCCTGCTGGATCAGATACGGCTCAATGACGTCCTCCAGGGTGCCGCGCTCCTCGCTGAGCGCCGCGGCCAGCGATTCCACGCCAACCGGGCCGCCGTCGAAGCTGTCGATGATCGTGCGCAGCATGCGGCGGTCGAGTTCGTCGAAGCCTTCCGGATCCACCTTCAGCATCTGCATCGCGGCGCGCGCCACGTCGGTGTCGATATGGCCGTTGGCCTTCACCTGCGCGTAGTCGCGCACGCGGCGCAACAGGCGATTGGCGATGCGCGGCGTGCCGCGCGCGCGCCGCGCGATCTCCGCGGCACCTTCGGGCTCGCAATCCATGCCGAGGATGCGCGCCGAACGCTGCACGATGCGGGTCAGCTCCTCAGGCGTGTAGAACTCCAGCCGCTGCACGATGCCGAACCGGTCGCGCAGCGGGGCCGTCAGCAGGCCGGCGCGCGTCGTGGCGCCGATCAGGGTGAACGGCGGCAGGTCGAGTTTGATCGAACGCGCCGCAGGCCCTTCGCCGATCATGATGTCGATCTGGAAGTCTTCCATCGCCGGATACAGCACTTCCTCCACCACGGGCGAAAGGCGGTGGATCTCGTCGACGAACAGCACGTCGTGCGGCTGCAGGTTGGTCAGCAGCGCGGCCAGGTCGCCCGCCTTCTCGATCACCGGGCCCGACGTGACCCGCAGGTTCACGCCCAGTTCGTTGGCGATCACGTGGCTGAGCGTGGTCTTGCCCAGGCCGGGCGGGCCGAAGATCAGCACATGGTCGAGCGCCTCGCCACGCCCCTTCGCCGCCTGGATGTAGATGTCCAGCTGCTCGCGCACCGGCTTCTGGCCGAGGTACTCGTCCAGCCGCTTCGGCCGGATGCTGGCCTCGATGGCGTCGTCTTCGCGAGTGGCGGAGGAATCGATGATGCGGTCGGCGGTCATGCGCCTATGGTAGAGCAGGAGTGAGCGGAGAAGAGCGAGAAGCCGCGATGGCCACGCCCGCCCTCGCTTCTCGTTCCTCTCCACTCACTCCTAGATTTCCACCTGCGCGCCCAGTTCGACCAGGCGGTTGCCCGGAATGCGGAAGAAGCCCGTCGCCGGCGCGGCGTTGCGGTGCATGGCGGCGAACAGCTTGTCGCGCCAGACCGGCATGCCGCCCTGGCGGCTCGCCACCACGGTTTCGCGGCTGGCGAAGTACGTGGTTTCCATCGGGTCGAAGTAAACGCCGCCCTGGTCGCAGGAGCTCATCAGCGCCTGCGGCACATCCGGCGTCTCGGCGAAGCCGTAGCTGATCACCACGCGGTAGAAATCATCGCCGATCGGCTCAATCTTCAGCCGCTTCTTCTTCGGCGCGTACGGGACCGTCAGCGTTTCCACGGTCAGGAACACGTTGCGCTCATGCAGCACCTTGTTGTGCTTCAGGTTGTGCAGCAGCGCGTGCGGCACCACGCCCTTGTCGGCGGTCAGGAAGATCGCCGTGCCCGGCACGCGCACCGGCGGGGCCAGCATCAGGCCCGGCAGGAAGGTATCCAGGCGGATGCCTTCCTTCTGCACTTCGCCATGCAGCAACTCGCGGCCGCGGCGCCAGGTGCGCATCATGGTGAAGGCGGTGATGCCGATGAACAGCGGCACCCAGGCGCCGATGCCGGTGACCAGCTTGGCACCGTTGGCGAACAGGAACGCCAGGTCGATCACCAGGAACACGCCGCACAGCGGCAGCACCCAGTGGCGCGAATCCGGCCAGCGCGTGTACGCGACGATCGCCAGCAGCAGGGTGTCGATCAGCATCGTGCCGGTGACCGACAGACCGTACGCGGTGGCCAGCGCACCGGAGCTCTGGAAGCTCAGCACCAGCACGATCACCGCCAGGTACAGCATCATGTTGATCGACGGCACGTAGATCTGGCCGATCGTGTCCTTCGAGGTGTACTTGATGTGCAGGCGCGGCAGATAGCCCAGTTGGATCGCCTGGCGGGTCACCGAGAACGCGCCGGTGATGACGGCTTGCGAGGCCACCGCCGCGGCGGTCGTCGCCAGCACCAGCATCGGGATCTGCGCCCAGCCGGGAATCGACATGTAGAAGGGATTGGCGACCGCTTCCGGGTGCTTCAGCAGCACGGCACCTTGGCCGTAATAGTTCAGCACCAGCGCCGGCAGCACGAAGCCGAACCAGCCCCAGCGGATCGGTTGCTTGCCGAAGTGGCCCATGTCGGCATACAGCGCTTCGCCACCGGTCACCGTCAGCACCACCGCGCCCAGGATCAGCACGGCGTGCCAGTCGTGGGTGACGAAGAAGTGCCAGGCCCAATACGGGTTGAGCGCCGCCAGCACCGACGGGTTGTGGGCGATGTTGTAGGCGCCGAAACCGGCCAGCACGATGAACCAGACGATCATCACCGGCCCGAAGGCCTTGCCGACCTTGGCCGTGCCGAAGCGCTGGAACGCGAACAGGCCGGTCAGGATCACCAGGCTGATCGGCACGACCCATTGCTTGAACACGGGCGAGACCACTTCAAGGCCTTCGACGGCGCCAAGCACGGTGATGGGCGGCGTGATCATGCCGTCGCCGAAGAACAGCGCCGCGCCGAAGATGCCGAGGATGCCCACCGTGTAGCTCAGCCGCGAGCCCTTGGCCAGGCTGCGCTGCGCCAGCGCGGTCAGCGCCATGATGCCGCCCTCGCCATCGTTGTCGGCGCGCATGATGACGATGACGTACTTCAGCGTCACCACCAGCAGCAGCGACCAGAATCCCAGCGACAGCAGCCCGCGCACCGTGTCCGGATCCGGCGTCAGGCCGAAGTGCGGATGGAACATTTCCTTGATGGTGTACAGCGGGCTGGTGCCGATGTCGCCGAAGACCACGCCGACGGCACCGGCCACCAGGGCGAGCTTGCCGGCCTGCGAATGGCCGTGCTGTCCGGCGTCGTGGGAATGTGGGGGGGTGGACATGGCGGCCGGCAGGGTAGCGCTGCGAAAGTGAAGGGGTGCTCTAGAACCGCGGTCAGCGCAGGGCCGACTGCAGCGCCTTGCGGATGATGGCCGCGGCATCGTCGCCGGGTGCGGTGGCGTCGCGCGCCATGCGGGTCGCCTCGGCCGGCTTGTAGCCCAGTTGCTGCAGGGCGATGGTGGCCTCGGACTGCGGATCGGCCGGCAGCGCGCTGATACCGCCCACGCCGGTGCCCATCAGGTCGGCCGCGCGATCGCGCAGCTCCACCACCATGCGCTCGGCGGTTTTCTTGCCGATGCCGGGAATGCGGGTCAGCGCGGCGACGTCGCCGGCCTGCACCATGCGGGCGAACTCGTCGACGCTGGCGCCGGACAACACGGCCAGCGCGATCTTCGCGCCGATGCCGCTGACCTTCTGCACGTCGCGGAACAACCGGCGCTCGCCCTCGCGCAGGAAGCCGTACAACGACACGCTGTCTTCCTTCTGTGCGTAATGGGTGAACAGCAGCACCTCGCGACCCACGTCGGGCAGGTCGTAGTGCGTGCTCATCGGGGCTTCGAGCTCATAGCCCACGCCGCCCACATCGATCACCAGCCACGGGGGCGACTTGTACGCCAGGATGCCGCGCAGACGTCCGATCATGGTGTTGCCCTCCGGGCACGGGATTGGAAATTCGGAATTCGGGATTCGCCGAAAGCGGCGCCCACCCCGACGCTTCTGCGAATCCCGAATCCCGAACCACGACTCCCGGCTCTCATCATTTCCTGCTCCAGGCCAGCTGCGAACTCACGCCCAGCCGTTTGGCGGTGGCGCGTACGTGCGCGTGGGTGATGGCGACGGCCAGCGCGTCGGCGGCATCGGCCTGCAGCCTGCCGTGCAGGTTGAGCATGATGCCGACCATGTGCTGGATCTGGTTCTTCTCGGCGCTGCCGCGTCCGACGACGGCCAGCTTCACTTCCTTGGCTGCGTACTCGTGCACGGGCAGGTCGCGCAGCACCACCGCGCTGATCGCGGCGCCGCGCGCCTGCCCTAGCTTGAGGGCCGAATCGGGGTTGCGCGCCATGAACACCTTCTCGATGGCGACCTCGTCCGGCTGCCAGGTGGCGATGATGGCGGTCAACCCGTCCAGCAACACCCGCAGGCGCTGCGGGAAATCCTCCGCGCCCAGCAGCACCAGCGGCGCATGGTGGACATGGCTCACCTTGCCCGCCGCATCGACATCGATGATGCCGATGCCGGTGCGCTGGGAACCGGGGTCGATGCCGAGGATGCGGGTCATTGGAGCCGGGATTGGAGAGGCGGGATTCGGGATTCGAAACCGGCGAACGCAGGACGGGGTACCGAGTGAGCGGGAGAGCGCTGTTGCGAATCCCGAATCCCCAATCCCCTATCCCGGCCGTCAGGCATACGCATCCGCGCCCAGCTCGGCGTTGGAATAGACGTCCTGGACGTCGTCCAGGTCTTCCAGCATGTCCAGCAGCTTCTTCACCTGCAGCGCGGTCTCGCCCTGCACGCTGATGTCGTTGTCGGCGCGGAAGGTGATCTCGGCATGGCCCGGAGTCAGGCCCGCCGCCTCCATCGCGTCCTTCACGCCCTGGAAGGCGTCCGGTGCGGTGACCACGTCGATCGAGCCATCGTCGGGATAGACCACGATGTCGTCGGCGCCGGCCTCGATGGCGGCTTCGGTGATCTTCTCCTCGTCCGCGCCGGGCGCGTAGCTGAGTACGCCGAGGCGCTTGAACATGAAGGCCACCGAACCTTCGGTGCCCATGTTGCCGCCGCACTTGCTGAAGGCATGACGCACATCGGCCACGGTGCGCACGCGGTTGTCGGTCAGGCAGTCGACGATCACGGCCACGCCACCGGGCGCGTAGCCTTCGTAGCGGACTTCCTCGTAGACCACGCCCTCAAGCTCGCCGGTCGCCTTCTTGATGGCGCGCTCGATCACGTCCTTGGACATGTTCGCGGCCAGCCCCTTGTCCACCGCCACCCGCAGGCGCGGATTGTTGGCGGGATCGCCACCGCCGGCACGGGCCGCCACGCCGATCTCGCGGATGATCTTGGTGAAGATCTTGCCGCGCTTGGCGTCGGTGGCGTTCTTGCGGGCTTCGATGGACGGGCCTCTACCCATGGGGACTTCCGGAGTGCTCAGACAAGGGCGCGGATTATACGCGCCTGCATGCGGCCCCCGGTCAGCCGTCCCGGAAGCGGCCTTCGCGCAGGAAATGCGCGGCCTGCCGGGCCGCTTCGGCCGAGAACACCAGGCCGGTGTGGCTGGCCGGCACCACGCAGTGGGCGGCCAGTCCCGGCAACCGGGTTTCATCCAGCCCCACCGTGCCGTCGGAGGCGCCCTCGAACCGGGTGATCAGCCGGCCGATGCCGCGGGCCACGTTGCCCGCGACCATCCCGACCGGCACGTCGCCCTGCCAGGGTGCGCAGCCCGCCTGCAGCAGCGTGCCGCTACGGCCGAGCACCGGGGCGGTCCACGCGCGCCGGCCCAGGTCCCGCGCCGCGCCGCTGCCGCACAAGGGCGAACCGAGGCAGACCATCCGCTGCACCGGCAGACCGGGCGCACGGCGCAAGGCTTCGAGTCCGATCATGCCGCCCAGGCTGTGCCCCACCAGATGAGTGGGTGGCCCGCCCTGCAGGCGCTGGATCAGCGCGGCGATCGCCGGCTCGGGGCCGCCCAGGATGCTCGGATAGCCGAACACCTCCACCTCGAAGCCCTCATGCCGCAGGCGCCGCGCGAGCGGCGCCAACCAGGACTTCGCATTCCAGATGCCGTGTACCAGCACGACACGCGGCTTTGCTCCCGCTTCGACCTTCTCCATGCGTCCAGTCTGGCGTGGCCGCGGGCGGAACGCCACTGCGATCAGGACGACGCGGGCTTCTTCACCGTCACCCGTACGCCCGCCTGCAACAGCGCATTGGGCGACAGCACGACCTGGTCGCCGACGCCGAGGCCATCGAGCACTTCGACATCGCCGCCAAGGTCACGCCCCAGCAGCACCGGGCGGAATTCGAGCACCGAATCCGCGCCGACCCGCGCCACGCGCGCGCGTCCGGCCGGACCGGAAATCGCCGACAGCGGCACGATCACCGCCGGTGCCGTGCGTGGCACCTGCAGGCTGACCTGGCCGACCATGCCGGCCGGAATCCGGTTCTGCGGATTCGGCAGGCGCAGTTCCACCCGCATGCCGCCAGCCTCGTCGGAAATGCTCTGCGCGCTGCGCACGATCTCCGCGGCGAAGCGCTCGCCCGGCAGTTCGGGGAAGGTCACTTCCGCCTTCAGGCCCGGGCGCACCTGCAACGCCGCGCCCTGCGGCACGTCCACCAGGATCCGCAGCGGATCGAGCGCGTTGAGTTCGAACAGCGGCGCGGCGGTCGCGGCGTCTCCGACCACGCGGTCGCCGCGGTCCACGTTGCGCGCGGCGATCACGCCGGCGAACGGCGCGCGCACGCGCTGGAAGCCCTGGCGGTCGCGCGCACTGTCCAGCCGTGCCTGCGCGGCCGCCAGCGCGGCCTGCGCTGCATCGCGATTGGCACTGCGGTCGCTGTAGAGCTCGCGCGAGATCGCACCGGATTCGACCAGCGCGGCGGCGCGGTCGTAGTTCACCCGCGCCAACGCCAGTGCCGCGCGCAGGCGCACGACTTCGGCCTGCGCTTCGCGCACGGACTGGTCGGCTTCGGGGTTGGCGATCACCGCCAGCACTTGTCCTTCCGCGACGTGGTCGCCCAGATCCACGAGGCGCTCGCTGACGAAGCCGGTCGTACGCGGATAAAGCTGCGCGGTCTCGCCCGCCAGCGCGCGCGCCGGCAGGGTCATCGCGAAATCCGCGTCGGCGGCCCGGGCCTGCGCGGTCAGCACTTCCGGCACGGCCTGCGCGGTCGGCGCTTCGGCCGCCCCGCGGCTGCAGGCGGACAGCAGCACCAGCGCGACCGGCGCCAACGCGAGGGGGAGATGACGCAAGGCATGCATCGGCTTCATATCGCTACTCCTGCATCGGCGCCCGTGGCGCCGGCTTCGATTCGGGATTCGGAACGCCGCAGGCGGCGACCCAGCACCGCCAGGATGGACGGCACGATGATCAGCGTCGCCGGCGTGCCGAACAGCAGGCCGCCGATCACGGCGCGGCCCAGCGGCGCGTTCTGCTCGCCGCCCTCGCCCAGGCCCAGCGCCATCGGAATGATGCCGAGCACCATCGCGCTGGCCGTCATCAGCACCGGGCGCAGGCGCACGGCGGCGGCTTCGTACGCGGCCCGTTCGGGATCGTGGCCGTCGGCGATCAGGCCGCGGGCGAAGCTGGTGACCAGCACGCTGTTGGCGGTGGACACGCCGATCACCATCATCACGCCCATCAGCGCCGGCACGCTGAGCGGCGTGCCGGTGACCAGCAGGCCGACCGCGGCGCCGGCGATGGCGATCGGCAGCCCGGACATCGCGACCAGCGGCTGGATCCACGACTGGAAGTTCACTACCAGCACCAGGAACACCAGCACCGCCGACATCAGCAGGCCCGCGGCGAGTTCGCCATACGCGTTCTGCATCTCGCCGGCCTGGCCGACGATCTCGATGCGGTTGCCCGGCTTCAGGCGCGGCTCGAGGTCGGCGACGATGTCGCCCAGCGCCGCATGCACGGCGCCGAGGTCGGTGCCCTGCACGTTCGCCATCACGCTGACCGTGGGCGCCATCATGGTGCGTCCGATGCTGGCTGGCACGGTGCGCGGCGACACCTGCGCGATGTTGCGCAGGAGTACCGTCTGGCCGTCGTCGCCGATGCGCACCGGCGTGTTAAGCAGCGTCTCCAGCCCGGCCAGGTTCGCCGGCGGCGCCTGCACCTGCACGGTATACGAGGTGGCGTTGGCCTGGTCGACCCAGTACACCGGGCTGACCGTGCCGGCCGAGCCCAGCACCGCCAGCACCGCGCGGCTGGCGTCCTGCGCGCTGATGCCCAACTGCGCAGCACGCGTGCGGTCGATGGCGATGTAGTACTCCGGCAGGTCCAGCACCTGGCGCAGCATCACGTCGACCGCGCCCGGCACCTCGCGCAGGCGGGATTCCAGTTCGCGCGCCAGCGCCATGTTGCCGGCCGCATCGCGACCGTTGACGCGCACCTCCAGCGCACCGACGGCGGAGCCGGCCAACGTGCGGCTGGTCGCGTCCGGTGGGCGCTCGAACACCTTCACGTCGGGAAACTTCTGCGCCACGCGCTCACGGATCTTCGCCAGGTAGTCCGCGCTCGGCCCGTGCGGGCTGCGCAGCTGGAGCATCACTTCGGCCTCGAACGAACCGACCACCGCGCTGTCCACCCAGGCCAGGTTGACCGCATCAGGAATGCCGATCTGCTCGTAGACCGTCTGCAGTTCGCTCGCCGGGACGATCTCGCGGATTTCGCGCTGGATGTCGGCCAGGCGCTGGGCCGTTTCCTCGAGGCGCAGGCCGGTGGGCAGGCGAACCTGCAGACGGATCTGCCCCGCGTCCACGTGCGGAAAATATTCCCGTCCCAGCGAGAGCGCCGATACGGCGCCTGCACCGATCATCAGCAGCGCCACCGCCAGCAGCACGCCGCCGTGGTGGCCCAGCTTCACCAGCAGCGCGTGATGGCGGTCGCGCAGGCCGTCGAGCACATGCTCGACGCGATGGTTGACCGCCAGCAAGGCGCGCTCGGCCGCCCAGCGTGGCGCCTGTCGGCTGCGGATGTCGGCCGGCAGCAGCAGGTAGCACAGCACCGGGATCAGGGTGCGCGAGAGCAGAAACGAAGCGGCCATCGCGAAGATCACGGCCAATGCGAGCGGCGTGAACACCCACGCCGACAGGCCCGTCATCAACAGGATCGGCGTCAGCACGATGCAGATGGACACCGTGGAGACGAATTCCGGGAATACCACTTCCTTCGCGCTGGCGAGGATCGCGCTGCGCACATCCTTGCCCTCGGCGATGTGGCGATTGGTGTTCTCCACGTCCACCACCGCGTTGTCGACCAGGATGCCGATGGCCAGCGCCAGGCCGCCGAGCGTCATCACGTTGAAGGTGTAGCCCAGCAGGTGGAGCATCGCGACCGACGCCAGCAGCGCCAGCGGGATCGCCGACAGCACAATCAGGCTGGAGCGCCAGGAGCCGATGAACACGAGCACGACCAGCGCCACCAGCATGCCCACGAGGATGGCCTCGTGCCGGATCGAGCCGATCGCGTTGTCGACGAACACGGACTGGTCGAAGATCGGTTCGATCCGCATGCCCGGCGGCGCGGAGGCCTCGATCTCGGGCAGGCGCTCGCGCACCGAGCGCACGATCTCCACCGCCGAGGCGCCGCCCATCTTGATCAGCGCCACCGATACGGCGTTGGCGCCGTCCATGCGCGCGATGTTGGTCTGCAGGGCGCCGCCGTCGCGCACCGAGGCGACATCGCGCACGTAGATGACGTTGCCGCCGCGCGAGGCGATCGGCAGATCAAGAAAGCCCGCGGCATCGGCCGGGCTGGTTTCAAGCGCGATCTGCAGTTCGCGCGTGCCTTCGCGGATCGTGCCGGACGGCAAGGTGGGGCTGCCGCGCTCGAGCGCGCCGGTGACCTGCGCGGGCGTCAGTCCATAGGTCTGCAGCGCGCGCGGGTCCAGATCCACCATGATCTGCCGCGCGGCACCGCCGTACGGTAGGGTCATGCGGATGCCGGGGATGGACTGGATCTGCGAGCGCAGCTGCAGGCGCGCGTAGTCGAACAACTGCGCCTGGCTGAGCGCGTCCGACGACAGCACCAACTGCAGCACCGGCGTACTCGAGACGTTGTTGCGCACCACCAGCGGCGGCGACGTACCCGGCGGCATGCGCCGCAGGATCGTCTGCGAGACCGCGGTGATCTGCGCCAGCGCGCGCTCCAGGTTCACGCCCGGCTGGAAATCCACCCGCACGATGCCGATGCCGCTCAGGCTTTCCGAGCGGACCTCCTTGATGTCGTCGACGTTGTTGAGGACGGCGATCTCGGAGAACGACGTCAGCTTGGCCGCCATCTCCGCCGCGGGCAGGCCGCTGTACGTCCAGATGATGTTGACCGACGGGATGCCGACCTCCGGCAGGATGTCGGTGGGCATGCGGCGCGCGGACTGCACGCCGAACAACAGGATCAGGATGGCCACCACGCCGATGGTGTATCGGCGCGAGAGCGCGTATTCGACGATCCACATCGGGATGTTTTCCGTCTGCCTTGGGGGAGGAGATGCCACCGCATCGCGCGACGCGACGGCATGCGGTCACGTTACGCCCGCGCGCCGCTTGCCCGTTAGTGCATTGCTGCGTGAAACTTGCCCGATTCTGCAAATCACACCGACGCACCGATGCAGGCGCACGCTTCATCGCGCTAAAGTCACGCTTCGCCGCATGGACCCTCACGCCATGAACGACAACGGTTTCCCCGACAGCGTCGCGCACCTCCCGAACCACGCACCGCAGGCGGAGCTCGCCGACCGGATTGCCCGATTGGCGACCGAGGACGGCGTGCACGCCACCGCCATCCCGTCGCTGTTCCTGATGCGCTTCAGCGAGCCGCGACCGTGCAGCGCAGTGTTGTACGAACCGCGCCTGTGCATCGTGGCCCAGGGCCGCAAGATCGCCATCCTGGCCGGCGAGACCTACCACTACGACCCGCTGCATTACCTGGTGGTGTCGATGACGCTGCCCGCGCTCGGCCAGATCATCGAAGCCACGCCGGAGCACCCCTATCTCAGCCTGCGTCTGGACATCGACATGGACCAGTTGGGCGCGCTGATGCTGGAAACGCCGGCGGCGCGCGCGGCCCAGCCCGTGGATCGCGGCCTTTATTCGGCACGCGCCAGCGGCGCCTTGCTCGATGCGGTGTTGCGGCTGATGCGGCTGCTGGAGCAGCCCGAAGACGTGGCCGCCCTCGCCCCGCTGATCCAGCGCGAGATCTACTACCGTGCGCTCGTCGGCGACCTGGGCCACCGCCTGCGCGAACTGGTGACCGCCGGCAGTCGTTCCCATCGCATCGCCCGCGCGGTGCAGGCCCTGCGCGACCGCTTCCACGAGCCGCTGAGCATCGACGCGATGGCCGAGTCGCTGCACATGAGCGTGTCCTCGCTGCACCACCAGTTCAAGGCGGCCACCTCGATGTCGCCGCTGCAGTTCCAGAAGCACCTGCGCCTGCACGAGGCGCGCCGCCTGATGTTGGGCGAAGGCCTGGAAGCGAACGCCGCCGCGCGCCGCGTGGGCTACGAGAGCGCCTCGCAGTTCAGCCGCGAGTACAAGCGCCTGTTCGGCGCACCGCCGCGCTCGGAGATCGTGCAGTTGCGCGCGCAGCCGCCCGCGCGCCAGCAGGACGCCTGATCCGCCTCAGGCCGCGGCCGCGGCCTGGCGCTTCCATTCGCGTGGGGAAAGGCCGCTGTGCGCCTTGAAGGCGCGCGACAGCGCCGCCTCGCTGCCGTAACCGACTTCCGATGCCACCACCTTCAACGGCCTGCCGCGCCGCAGCCCCTGCTGCGCCAGCCCCACGCGCCACGCCTGCAGGTACTGGCCCGGCGTGCTGCCCAGCGCCTCGCGGAACTGGGTGGCGAACACGCTGCGCGACATGCCGGCCACGCGGGCCAGTTCCTCCAGCGTCCACTCCTTCGCCGGAGCCTCGTGCATCGCGACGATGGCGTTGCGCAGGCGCGGATGGGAAAGGCCGGCCAGCATGCCGCCCTTCACCTCGCCGGTCTCCATCAACTGGCGCAGCACCTGGATCATCACCACCTCGAACAGCCGGTTGACCAGGGCGGTGCGTCCGCAGCGCTGGGTGAAGGCCTCCTCGAACAGCAGCGGCAACACATCCTGCGCGCCATGCAGGCCATCTAGCGGCAGGCAGACCACGTCGGGCAGCGCGGCGCTGATCGGGTTCTGCGCGCCGCCTTCGAACACCACGTTCGCGCAGGCCATGTCGGCACCGCGTGCCTCATCGCTCACGAAGCGGTGCGTCATCGCACGCGGATAGAGCAACAGGCTGGGCCGGTCGATACGCAGGGAAGTATCGCCATGGAACACCTCCAGCGGTCCGCGCTGGATCAGGTGCAGTTGGCCAACGCCGGGCTCCGCCTCCAGGGTGTTAATGCCGCAGAGCGCGCCGGCGTGGAAGACCTCCGCCGACACCGAGAACCGCTCCAGCAGGACCGCAAGCCGGTCGACCATGACAGTACTCCAGATCAAGTTTTCAGGATTCTACATCACCATGAGTCCCGACAGACGGCACAAAGTACACCTCACCGGACGGCCACCCGCCCCGGACCACCCACCTTCCCAGGAGTACTGCCATGTCCATCGAAAAGATCCTCTACACCGCCACCGCCACCGCCACCGGCGGCCGCGAAGGCCAGGCCACCTCGTCCGACGGCGTGCTGGACGTCAAGCTGTCCACCCCGCGCGAGCTGGGCGGCGCCGGCGGCGACGGCACCAACCCGGAACAGCTGTTCGCGGCCGGCTATTCGGCCTGCTTCCTGGGCGCACTGAAGTTCGTCGCCGGCAAGCAGAAGGTCGCCCTGCCTGCCACCACCACCGTCACCGGCAAGGTCGGCATCGGCCAGATCCCCACCGGCTTCGGCATCCAGGCCGAACTGACCATCACCGCCCCGGGCGTTGCCCGCGAGCAGCTGCAGGCCCTGGTCGACGCCGCCCACATCGTCTGCCCGTACTCCAACGCCACGCGCGGCAACATCGACGTGACGCTGGTGATCGCCGACTGACCTCCCTTCCTGACCCACCACCCTTCGCAGGAACCCACACTATGAACGCCTTCACCCGCACGATCGCCGCCACGCTGCTGGCCGTCGCCACCCAGGCCAGCTTCGCCGGACAACCCGTACCCGCCACCGCCCCGGTCGCCGTCGAGCGCACAGCGAACTACATCAGCACCGCCGACGGCGTGCAGCTGTACTACAAGGACTGGGGCCCGAAGAACGGCCCGGTCGTCACCTTCAGCCACGGCTGGCCGCTGTCTTCGGACAGCTGGGAATCGCAGATGATCTTCCTGGCCTCCAAGGGCTACCGCGTCGTCGCCCACGACCGCCGCGGCCACGGTCGCTCCAGCCAGCCGTGGGACGGCAACGACATGGACCACTACGCCGACGACCTGGCCACCGTGATCAACACGCTGGACCTGAAGGACGTCACTTTGGTCGGCTTCTCCACCGGCGGCGGCGAAGTGGCGCGCTACATCGGCCGCCACGGCACCGGCCGGGTCAAGAAGGCCGCGCTGATCAGCGCCGTCCCGCCGCTGATGCTGAAGACCGCCGACAACCCAGGCGGCCTGCCGATCGAAGTCTTCGATGGCCTGCGCAATGGCTCGTTGGCCAACCGCTCGCAGCTGTATCTGGACATCGCCTCCGGCCCGTTCTACGGCTTCAACCGCCCCGGCGCGAAGGTGTCGCAGGGCCTGATCGACAGCTGGTGGGCGCAGGGCATGCAGGGTGGCCACAAGAACACCTACGACTCGATCGCCGCGTTCTCCGCCACCGACTTCCGCGCCGACCTGAAGAAGTTCGACATCCCCACCCTGGTGATCCACGGCGACGACGACCAGATCGTCCCCATCGACGCCTCCGGCAAGGCCTCCGCCGCGCTCATCAAGAACGCCAAGCTGATCGTCTACCCCGGCGCCCCGCACGGCCTGACGGACACCCACAAGGACCGCGTCAACCAGGACCTGCTCGACTTCCTGCAGAAGTAAGAGAAGCCCCGCAAACAGCAACGGCCGCTAACGCGGCCGTTTGCTTTTGATCGTTTCTATCCCGATGCGCCAGCGAGCCCGCCAGACCCGAAGGGCGGCGGACAAGGATGTCCGCCGTTTTCCGCCTCGCCAGGATGGCGAGTCGGAAAATCCCGATAGCAATGACGCGATGGGATTGCTTCGTCGAGGAATGGCCTTTCTTTTGGTGACTTTTCTTTGGCCAGACAAAGAAAAGTTACCCGCTAGACCGAAGGGCTAGCGGAGCTCCGCACCTCAACGCGAAAACGTCCGAACGCGCTGCGGCGTGCGACACGTCCGCTGCGCCGTCTTGTCGCGGGGCGCGGCGCGGCGCGGCGCGGCGCGGCGCGCAAGACTAGCGGGACACACCCGGCTCAACCATCGAAGGCAGCCCGATCCCCGGGTGCGGCCTTCGGCCTTACCAGGACTACGCCACTCAACGGCCGCGCACGCGGCCGTTTGCTTCTTATTCTTCAGATACCGCATTGCCGCCAGACCCAACGGGCGGCGGACAAGGATGTCCGCCGTTTTCCGCCTCGCCAGGAAGGCGAGTCGGAAAATCCCGATAGCACCCGAGTTATGGGATTGCTTCGTCGGGGAATGGCCTTTTTTTTGGTGACTTTTCTTTGGCCAGACAAAGAAAAGTTACCCGCTAGACCGAAGGGCTAGCGGAAGCTTCCCCATCAACCAACCGCAGAAGCATCCCGCCGCAGGATGAACTCATCATCCAGCGTCTTCCCCACGGGAAACTTGTACTCCCCCACCCGCACAAACCCCTGCCGCGCATAGAACCGCTGGGCACCGAAGTTCTCCGACCACACCCCGATCCACAGCGTCCGCGGCCCATCCCTCAACAACCACCGCTCCACCTCGGCGAACAGCTTCCCGCCCCACCCGCCATTCTGGTGCGACGCCAGCACGTACAACCGCTTCAGCTCGCCATCGCCCGCCCGCACTTCCGGATGCGGCAACCCGCACGGCCCGGCGGCGGCATGACCGACGGCCACGCCCTCGTCTTCCAGCAACCACACCGCGTAATCCGGGTGCGCGAGGATGATCCGCTGCTTGTCGACGGCGTACGCGTCGGTGAGGAATGCCGAAAGATCTTCGGCCGGATACAGATGCCCGAAGGTTTCCGTGAACGTACGCGACGCCAGGTCCGACAGGACCGCGGCGTCATCGACGGTGGCGCGACGGATCAGCACGCTTACGCGTCCTCTTCTTCCTCTTCCTCTTCGTCCGCCTCGTCTTCCTCGTCGGCGTCCTCGTCTTCTTCCTCTTCGTACTCTTCTTCGTCTTCTTCGTAATCGTCTTCGCCGAAGTCCTCACCGTCCCAGCGGCCCTGGCCGTCCGGCACGAACGTGACCGCCATTGCCGCCGGCGACGTGCCGACGCGCACCAGCCAGCCACCGAACACGCGCGCGCGTTCCGTCACCAGGCTCGCATCGGCACCTTCATTGCCCAGGCGTTCCCACTCCAGCGAAAAAGCAACTTCCGTCATCTCGGTTCTCTTGATGTTGAGCCCCCTTGAGTCAAGGGGGCGCGGCGTCAGCCGCGGGGTTGTGGCATGCAACGGCGTGGGGCCCGTCGTTTCGCCTTAGCGAAATGACGGGGGCTTGACCGCATTGCGGTCAAGTCCGCGGGCGAACCTGGATGTGCACTTCCGCCAGCTGCTCGTCCGGGATCGGCGACGGCGCACCGGTCATCAGGCACTGCGCGGTCGTGGTCTTCGGGAAGGGGATGACGTCGCGGATGGACTCCGTGCCGGCCATCAGCGCCGCGATGCGGTCGATGCCGAACGCGATGCCGCCATGCGGCGGCGCGCCGAAGCGCAGCGCATCCAGCAGGAAGCCGAACTTCGCTTCCGCTTCTTCCGCACCGATGCCGAGCAGCTCGAACACCGCGCTCTGCATTTCCGGACGATGGATACGGATGGAACCGCCGCCGATCTCATTGCCGTTCAGCACCATGTCGTAGCCGCGCGACACCGCCGTCTTCGCGTTCGCACGCAGATCCGCGATGTCGTCCACCGCGGGCGCGGTGAAGGGATGGTGGAGCGCGACATAGCGCTGCGCTTCCTCATCCCATTCGAACATCGGGAAGTCGGTGACCCACAACGGCTTCCAGCCCTCCTGGACCAGGCCGAAGTCCTTGCCGGCCTTCAGGCGCAGCGCGCCCATGAAGTCGCTGACCTTGTTGTAGCCGCCCGCACCGAAGAACACGATGTCGCCGTTGCCGGCACCGACGTGCTTCACCAGCGCCGCGAAGGTGTCTTCGGCGAAGAATTTCTGGATCGGTGAACTGACCGCGCCCGCTTCGTCGATCTTGATGTAGGCCAGGCCCTTGGCACCGTACTTGGCGGCATGGGCGGCATACTCGTCGATCTGCTTGCGGCTCAGCGATGCACCGCCGGGGATGCGCAGCGCGGCCACGCGACCGTCCGGGTCGCTGGCAGCAGCGGTGAACACCGCGAACTCGCTGGACTTTACCAGGTCGGCCACGTCCACCAGCTCCAGCGCGATGCGCAGGTCAGGCTTGTCCGAACCGTAGCGACGCATCGCCTCGGCCCAGGTCATGCGCGGGAACTGCGCGTCCAGCTGCACGTCCATCACTTCGGCGAAGATGTCGCGGATCATGCCTTCCACGGTGTCCTGCACGTCGCGCTCGCGCACGAACGCGAACTCCATGTCGAGCTGGGTGAATTCCAGCTGGCGGTCCGCGCGCAGCGCCTCGTCGCGGAAGCAGCGCGCGATCTGGTAGTAACGGTCGAAGCCGGCCACCATCAGGATCTGCTTGAACAGCTGCGGCGACTGCGGCAGTGCGTAGAACTCGCCCGGATGCATGCGCGCCGGCACCAGGAAGTCGCGCGCGCCCTCCGGCGTGGCCTTGGTCAGGATCGGCGTCTCGATGTCCTGAAAGCCGCGCGCGTCCAGCCAGCGGCGCAGCGCCTGCACCAGGCGGATACGGGTGCGCTGCTTGCGCTGCATGTCGGGGCTGCGCAGGTCCAGGTAGCGGTATTTCAGGCGGATGTCTTCGCCCGGGTTTTCGTGATGATGGAACGGCAGCGGCTCGGCCTTGTTGAGCACGGTGATCTTCGTCGCGATCACTTCCACCTTGCCGGTGCGGATCTTGGCATTCACGGCTTCGCGTGCGCGCACCACGCCTTCCACCTGCAGCACGTCCTCATACCCCAGCGACGCGGCCACCTTGAACACGTCGGCACTGGACGGGTCCACCGTCACCTGCACGATGCCCTCATGGTCGCGCAGGTCGATGAAACACACGCCACCGAG
Organism: Pseudoxanthomonas sp. G3; assembly: GCF_057654715.1. Lineage (NCBI taxonomy): Bacteria > Pseudomonadati > Pseudomonadota > Gammaproteobacteria > Lysobacterales > Lysobacteraceae > Pseudoxanthomonas > Pseudoxanthomonas sp. G3. The sequence goes on along the minus strand of NZ_CM172805.1, from coordinate 928,347 downwards.
GTTGCGGGCGACATCGGTCCAGCCGCACAGGGTCACGGTCTGGCCGATCATGGCCTCGTCGACGAGGCCGCAGAAATGGGTACGCATGGGGGCTCCACTGGGGTTCGGACCGGGGCCGGGACGTTCCGCGGCCGGACAGGCCGGTCAAGCCGCGTAGTTTACCCGGTCCCCCGCCCGCCGGCCCCACCTCCGCCCCTGCACGGGCTTAACGGGCCCGGCGTATGCTGGCGCCTCCCTAGGAGGGTGCCACCATGAAGAAGCCGTTGTTGCAGTCCGTCCTCGTACTGTTGCTGGCCTTCGTGGCCGGCGGCGCCATCGCCCAGGTCAGTACGCGGGCCTACGCGCCGGAAAACCTGCGCCAGCTGTCCGTCCAAGACCAGACACGCGTCATCAGCCTGGAATATTCGGAGCAATCCCGCGGTCGCCGCATCCCCGACGACCAGCTCCGCTTCTACCTGGACCAAGTCAACCGCTCCAACTGGACCTTCAGCCGGATCAAGCAGGACATTGCCCAGTCGCTCGGTGGCAGCAACGGCGGCTGGAATCCCAACCCCCCGCCCACCGGCAACACCATCCTCTGCGAGAGCAAGAGCGGCGACGCCAGGCGCTGCACGCCGCCGTGGCGCGGGCAGTCGCGCCTGGTGCGGCAGCTCTCCAACAGCCGCTGCGAGGAAGGCGCCACCTGGAGCTCGCAGGACGGCTTGATCACCGTGTGGAAGGGCTGTCGCGGCGAATTCGCGCCGGGCCTGGCGGCCGGCGGCACGATCCGCTGCGAAAGCAACGATGGCCGCGGCCGCACCTGCCGCACGCCGTGGAGCGGCCATTCGCGGCTGACCCGGCAGCTGTCGAGCGCGGCCTGCGTCGAAGGCCGGAGCTGGCAGTCGCAGCAGGGCCAGGTCTACGTGGGCAACGGCTGCCGCGCCGAGTTCGGCCCGCGCGTGGGCAGCGGCGGCGGCTCCAGCGACTACTCCGTCACCTGCAGCAGCGAAGACAACCGCCGCAGGACCTGCGCCTACAACCCGCGCGAGGGGCGGCCGATCCTGCTGCAACAGATTTCCAATGCCAGCTGCCGCGAGGGTTACAGCTGGGGCTATACCGGCACGCAGGTGTGGGTGGACCGGGGTTGCCGCGGCCGCTTCGGACCGCGCTGACCCGTCGACCCAGACTCAGCCGTCGGCGCCCCAAGGTGCCGGCGGCGGTTCGACCGGCGCGGTCAGGTCGAATTCCACCCGGAACAGCCGGCCGTTCGGCCGGCTGAGTTCATAGACGAAGGTCTTTCCCGGCACCAGCTCCATCGCCCAGGTATTGGTCACCGAAGCCGCCAGGCCTTCGCGCTCGAACATCACGACCGAATCCGCATCCACCGGGAACGCCTGCCGTTGCGTCGTGCCCGCCTCCGCGGTGTCGCCGCCATACATCGTCACCGCATCCGGACTGCCGTCTTCATGGCGGTGATCGTGCTTCAGCCGCAGGCCCGTGTCGGTACGCCACAGCACCCAGGTACGCGAGCGATCTTCGCCCACGTGAAAGGGAATGCGTATCTCCCGCGTCGGATCGTCGCAACCCCGCACGTGCATGACCAACGGTTTGCCTTCGAAAGGATCAGGCGTGGTCGCTGCGGGCTGGTTGGCGGTAATGCGGCCGGCATAGGCCTTGCCGCAGTGCTCAGTCAGCGAGGCGAGGAACGCATCCGCCGGCGCGATGGCGGGCGACGAGGCGCACCCCACCAGACACAACGCGGCCAGCGCGACCAGACGATTCCTCATGGCATCCCCTTTTTGCTCAGAGGGATGCACCTTACACCGTGCTTGCTCAACGCGAGGGAGAACGCGCCGCCTGGGACTCCATCTTCGCGGGTGTCATCCAGGGCTTATCCCCTGAAGGTGCGACGGGTCGGGAAGAGGCCTCAGGCGGCGCCCTTTCATCCTCACGACTGTGGCGTCTTGGATGCTCTGCACGCCCACCGACATTCCGGGGCTCCTTCGACAGGGCGCTGGCGCCGGCAATCGTCCAGACATCCTCGGTTGCATCCCGACAGGCCGGGCAACTGTCATCGCGCTCCACCGTCTTTTCGTACCGCGGCCGAAGCAGCGGAATGCGTGCGACGATCCGACGAGGCTTCCCGACAACCGGCGCACGCCCGGCCCCTGACGCCACCGATGTAGTGCCCGCCAACGGAACGGACGTCTCCACCTTGGGGAAAACGTCGATGCATTCGACGCTCTCGCACATCTGGAAGCCCAGCCGCGAATAATCCCTGGTGATCGAAAAACGGTTCTGTTGGCCGGGAGCGGCCCCGAGATCGGGGTAACTGACCTGGTATCGTTCCTCGACCCCGTAGTAGCTGCCGCGCGCCAGCGTGATCGGGCGGAAGTATCGGACCAGTGCGCTGCAGGATGTCGCGCCCGCGGCAATGACGGATGCCGTGCAGCCGTCCACCTGCCGACTCGAGCCGTCGGGATAGCGCGCGCTCGCACGGATGTTGTAGATGCCGAAGCCTGTCATGCTCCAGCGATGATTCTCGGCACTGTTGCCGTTATCGCCCTGAACGGAATAGGCACTGCTGCCATCAGCGAGCCGAGTAAAGCTTACGGAGGTGTCCAGCCCGACATAGGACGGCGGTTGGGCGATCTGGTAACCGTTGCGCCAGCTCCCCAGCGGCTGAATCATCGACGGTTGATAGCTCTCGAACTGATACAGGAATGATGGAGTGAGTCCCAGCAAGGTCTCACCCAGCGTGCTTCCCTGCAGGGAACGGGAAAGGAAGACCGTCGGCACCACCGCCCTGCCAACGGTCCCCGATTGCAGCCGCCAGAAGTGGGTCTCGGTCTGGCCGTTATTGATCGTTAGACGGGTCCCGTTGTCGATCGCCGCGCCAAAGGGCGTGGAGCCCGTCGGCACGACCGGCTCTCCCTCTCCGCTGAGCGGCCTGCCCTGCTCAAGGGTGAGGCCTGTACCGGGGAACTCGAACCTGTGCAGCGGATGACCGCATGTCGCCAGCCGTTCGGCGAACCCCACTTCCGACTCGATACAGAGCCACGGAAGCGTGAATTGCAAACTGGAGAAGGACCAGGCGTTCGGCCTGACCCAACTGTCGAGATCGGTCGCCGAGAGCACGCGATATTCGGTGACCGGCACCGGAGGCGAAGACGGGGACGACATGTCCGTATCCAGCCAGTCGGACCGCACCGCCCATACGCTGATGCCCCCACTGCGCGCCACCCGCTGAAGGACGTGTCCTTGCGACGTCCGCTGGATGGAGGCGCTGACCGGTTCCGTTCGCTGGTACCGGTGAATAACGGAAGTGCGCGGCGTAAGGACGACCCGCCCCTCGCCGTCGAGGGTGATCGCATAGTTGGGACTTACGAGCGGACGGTCCTCGTGAAAATTGACCGATCCATCGGCGACCCGCTCGAGCAGGCGCGTGGTACCCGTGTAACCCGGATACTGCGTCACCGAAAGGCCGCCCAGCATCAGCATGCGCGAAGGCAGCTCCGAAAGATCCGTCACCCGCGAGCCTGCCGGCTGGTCGAACAGGGATCCGGACCATGTCGAATACGCGGGCAGGTACGGCCAAGCCTTGAATGCATTGCGATCCGCACTGAACGCATACCCGTCTTCATATCCGGCGGGCATCGGCAACTCGCCGGCGGCGATCTTGCGCAGCGCATAGGAAAGCGCGCTTAGCCCATCGTGCGCAACGGCGCGCGTCGTCTGATCCAGTTCGGCGTCTGTGCCCGGCCGCCTGCCCAGTGCGTATTCGATGTGCCGCATCAATGCCGTGCTCAGGGCGGAAACGCGAAGCCCGGTATGTTCCTGCAGATCGAGCCGGCCATCGCCGCCCGCCAGACCGGCCAGACGGGACGCGCTGCCCAGCAGGCTGGCTTGGCGGCCCCTTGTGGAGCGCACTTCGACAGACACCATGCGATCGGTGTCCATCAGGTAGAGAGTCGCCTCGAAGTACTGGCCCTGTACGGTGACCGGAAGCACCTCGTTGCCGACCCGTATTTCCACCGATTGCAACGCGTCGCCCGGAGCCAGCGGCATCACTTCGCCAGCCAGACGCAGCTGTGCCGGCGGTACCAGCGGATGCGACCCGTTCATTCGAAGCGCGCCGGCAGGCGGGGCCGCTTGGGCCGCAACCTGCAGGACCGGTATCGACCGCGTGGCAATGCCCGCAACGGCGGCCATCGCGCCCATGACGCACATGGCCAAAACGGCCATCCCTGCCTTCGACATCGCCCCCTCCTGTTGATCGACCCCGACACGCCAGACGCGTGTACCCCGGAGGGCCGTGCGAAGAGGCTACCGCGCAGGCGGTATCCGCGTCGAGCCGGGCCGTGTGGCCCGCGCCATCAGGATGCCGACGGCGTCGACGGCTTCGATTCCGTCTTCGCCGGCGTGCTTTCGGTTTTCGCCGGCGTGGCGTCAGCGGGCTTGGATTCGCTGGACGGCTTCGCGCCTTCGCCGCCGTCGGCCAGGTTGCGCTTCTTGTCGCCGTCCTTCTTGAAGTCGGTCTCGTACCAGCCGCTGCCGGCGAGGCGGAACGACGGCGCCGTCAGCTGCCGCTTCACCGCCTGCTTGCCGCAGGCCGGGCAGGAGTCGGGATCGGGGTCGGACAGCTTCTGCAGGCGGTCGAAACTGTGGCCGCACTGGGTGCATTCGAAGGCGTAGATGGGCATGGCAGTCGATCGGAGGTGGGACGAAAGAACGTGAGGCTTACTGGGGACGCAGTGCGGTCGAATCAAGCCTCGTCGTACAACGCGGACCAGGCTTCTTCCGCCCGGGCGAGTTGCTGCTGGAGTTCGTCGCGCTCGCGGCCCAGCCGGGCGGCGAGGTCGGTGTCCGCGTAGGTCTTCGGGTCGGCCAGGCGCGCGTCCACATCCGCCAGCTTTCCCTCGAGGTCGGCCACTTTCGCCTCGGCCGCGGCCAGCTTCACCGGATTGACCTTGCGCGCTGGTGCTGGCGTGGCCTTCGGCGGCGGTGCAGGCTCATTGCGCAGCGGCTTGCTGCCTTGTGCGGTCGAACGTGTCCGCAGCCAGGCCGCGTATTCGTCCAGATCGCCGGCGAACGGTTCGACCACGCCGTCGGCGACACGCCAGAACGTATCGCAGACCAGGCCGATCAGATGACGGTCGTGCGAGACCATGACGATGGCGCCGTCGAAGTCGCTGAGCGCTTCGGCCAGCGCTTCGCGCATCTCCAGGTCGAGGTGGTTGGTGGGTTCGTCGAGCAGCAGCACGTTGGGCTGCTGCCACGCGATCAGGGCCAACGCCAGGCGCGCGCGCTCGCCGCCGGAGAATCCGTCCACCGGCTCGAACGCGCGGTCGCCGGGGAAGTTCCACTTGCCGAGGAAATCGCGGAAGGACTGGTTGCTGCCGTCCGGCGACAGTTCGCGGAAATGATCCATCGGCGACTGGCCTTCATGCAGCGACTCCACCGTGTGCTGGGCGAAGTAGCCGATCCTCAGATCCGGATGCGCCATGCGGTCGCCAGCCAACGGCGGCAATTCGCCCACCAGCGTCTTCACCAGCGTGGTCTTGCCCGCGCCGTTGGGGCCGAGCAGGCCGATGCGCTGCCCTGCCTCCAGACCGAAGCCGACGTTGTGCAGGATCACCGCGTCCGGACCGTAGCCGGCCTCCACGTGGTTCAGGCGTATCAGCGAGAATGGCAGCCTCGCCGGTTCGGCGAACTCGATGCGGAACTCGCGCTCGGCGCGCACCGCCTCGGTGCCGGCCAGTTTGGCCAGGCGCTTCATGCGGCTCTGGGCCTGCGCCGCCTTCGAGGCCTTGGCCTTGAAGCGGTCGATGAAGCTCTGCAGGTGCGCTCGCTCGGCCTGTTCCTTCTCGTGCGCGATCTGCTGCTGACGCAGTTGTTCGGCGCGCTGTCGCTCGAAGTCGGTGTAGCCGCCGGTGTACAGCTTCGCGCCGCCGCCATGCAGGTGCAGCGTGTGGGTGGCGACGTTGTCGAGGAACTCGCGGTCGTGCGAGATCAGCAGCAGCGTGCCGGGATACTTCAGCAGCCACTGCTCCAGCCAGAGCACCGCGTCCATGTCGAGGTGGTTGGTGGGTTCGTCGAGCAGCAGCAGGTCGCTGGGCATCATCAGCGCTCGCGCCAGGTTCAGGCGCACGCGCCAGCCGCCGGAGAACGACGACACCGGGCGATGGTGCGTATCGGCCGGGAAGCCCAGGCCGTGCAGCAGCTTGCCGGCGCGCGCTTCGGCGTCGTAAGCGCCCATCTCGGCCATCTTCTGGTGCGCGTTGGCGACGGCTTCCCAGTCTTCGCGTGCGGAGGCGTCGGCTTCGGCCTTCAGCACGGCCGCCACCTCGGTGTCGCCGCCCAGGACGAACGACAGCGCCGGATCCGGCAGGGACGGGGTCTCCTGGGCCACGCTGGCGATGCGGACCTTGCCCGGCAGGTCGAGGTCGCCCTTGTCGGCTTCCAGCTCGCCCTGCACGGCGGCGAACAGGCTGGACTTGCCCGCGCCGTTGCGCCCCACGACGCCTACGCGATAGCCCGCGTGCAGGGTGAGGTCGACGTTGGACAGCAGCAGGCGCTCGCCGCGGCGGAGCGCGAAATTACGAAGGGAAATCAAGAAACAACCTACGGGGATTTGGGGGGAAGCGGCCGCGTAGTTTATCGGTAGCGGGCCGCATCACAGTTGTTAAGAATCCATTGACATCCATGTCATAGGGCGGTAACAAAGACATTGATGCACCGCACAAAAGTGATTTCAGCAGCAACTTTCCTGCCACCATCGACTTGCTGCGCCGTCCTTCCATCCCGTTGGAGCCACCATGACCCGCAAGCTTTCACCCCTCGCCTTCGCCGTCGCCCTGGCACTCGCCGCGCCCACCGCCCTCGCACAGGAATCGACTCCGTCCGAGGCGCAGACCCTCGACACCCTGATCGTGACCGGCACCCGCGTAGCCGACCGCACGGTGGCCGAGTCCACCGCGCCGATCGACATCATCACGCCCGACGTGCTGGAGTCCACGGGCACGGTGGAACTGGCGACCGCGCTGTCGCGGGCCGTGCCTTCGCTGAACTTCCCGCGCGCCGCGATCAACGACGGCACCGACGCGATGCGGCCGGCGCAGCTGCGCGGCCTGGCCCCTGACCACACGCTGGTGCTGGTGAACGGCAAGCGCTACCACCCCGGTGCCCTGGTCAACGTCAATGGCAGCCAGGGGCGCAGCTCCTCGCCGGTGGACCTCAACTCGATCCCGATCTCCGCCATCGAGCGCGTGGAAGTGCTGCGCGACGGTGCGTCCGCGCAGTACGGCTCCGATGCCATCGCGGGCGTGATCAACATCGTGTTGAAGGGCGCCGACAGCGGCGGCAGCGTCAGCGTGACCGGCGGCGGCTACAGCGCCGGCGACGGTCGCCAGTACCAAGCACTGGCCGATGCCGGCTTCAAGCTCGGCGAGAGCGGCAAGGTGCATTTCGCCGCGCAGGCCGGCCACCAGGACCAGACCGACCGCGCACGCCCCTTCCTAGGCACCGTGACGGCGACCAGCGCGCCCGCCGGCAAAGTGGTGCAGCGTTACGGTGATCCCGAAGTCGACAACGCCTCGTTCCTCTACAACGGCGAGGTCGCCGTCACCGACTATCTGACGTTCTATTCCTACGGTCTGTACACCAAGCGCGAAACGCTCTCCAACGGCTTCTTCCGCCCGGCGGGCGACTCGCGCAACATCCCGTCGATCTATCCGGACGGCTTCCTGCCGCAGATCTTCAACACGTCCACCGACGTCAGTTTCTCCAGCGGTATCAAGACCTTCACCGACGGCGGGACCAACATCGACATCAGCTATACCTATGGCAGCAACGAACTGGAGTTCGACATCCAGAACACGTTGAACCGCAGCCTGGGGCCGACCTCGCCGACCGCGTTCTACGCCGGCTCGCTGGAGCTCAAGCAGCACGTGCTGAATTTCGATTTCAACAAGCAACTGGACTGGGGCCTGGCCTACCCGATCACCCTGTCCTACGGCGCGGAGTGGCGTGGCGAGAAGTTCACCATCGGCGCAGGTGAGCCTGGGTCCTACATCAACGGCGGGGTGTTGATCGGCGGGGCACCCGCGCCGTCCGGCGCGCAGGTGTTCCCCGGCTTCCGGCCGAGCGACAGCGGCAGCTTCGACCGCAACAACATCTCGTTCTACGCCGGCCTGGAAGGCGACCTGACCGAGAAGCTGTCCGCCGGCGTAGCCGTACGCTACGAGGATTACAGCGACTTCGGCGACACCACCACCGGCAAGCTGACGGGACGCTACGCGTTCAATGACGCGGTGGCGCTGCGTGCGACCGCCTCGACCGGTTTCCATGCGCCCTCGCTACAGCAGCAGTACTACCAGACCACGTCGACCAACTTCATCGGCGGCCTGCCCTTCGACCTGGTGACGTTCCGCGTGACCAACCCGGCCGGCATCTCGCTAGGCGCCGAGCCGCTGAAGGCCGAGGAGTCCGAGAACCTCAGCCTGGGCCTGGTGCTCACGCCGATCGAGAACCTGTACGTGACCATCGATGGGTACCACATCAAGGTCAAGGACCGCATCACGCTGTCGGAGAACCTGACCAGCACGGCGGTGCGCACCTGGCTCAACGCGAACGGTTTCCCGGATGTCGCCGGCGGCCGTTACTTCACCAACGCGCTGGACACGACCACCAAGGGCGTCGACATCGTCGGCACCTACAAGTGGGCGTTGGCGAGCAGCACGCTCGACTTCACCACCGGCTACAACTACAACAAGACCGAGATCGACCGCGTGGCGCCGAATCCGGCCGCGCTGACGGCGATCGATCCCACCGCCTTGCGTTTCGGCCGCGTGGAGCTGGGCCGGTTCGAAGTAGGTGCGCCGCGCGACAAGTTCTTCCTCAACGGCATCTGGACCAAGGGCGGCTTCAGCGTCAGCACCACGGCCACCCGCTACGGCGAGTTCACCATCCTCAACGCCAACCCGGTTCTGGACCAGACCTTCGGTGCGAAGTGGCTGTTCGACCTGGCCTTCAGTTACAAGACCGGCGGTTGGGAGTTCACCGTCGGCGGCGACAACGTGCTGGACGAGTACCCGGACGAGAACATCTTCATCTCCCCGGCGTTGAACACCTCGACCACCGGCCAGCTGCCGTATCCGTCGCAGAGTCCGTTCGGCTTCAACGGCGCCTATGCATACGGGCGGATCAGCTACACCTGGTAGACCAGCGCTTCGTGCCTCATCGGAACGCCCCGCCCCGCGCGGGGCGTTTCGTTCGGGCGGGCGCGAAGGCGTGATGGAGCGGCGAAGCGCGTCACCGGTTTGCGGCCATGCGTGCGCATCGGCGACACTCGACCGATCACGCCGAGGAACTCCGCCATTCGATGCACCATGACGCCGACCTGATCAACATCATCGCGGTAGGGCTCGCCCTGGCTTTCGTGCTGGGCGCGCTCGCGCACAAGCTGCGCTTCTCCCCGCTGGTCGGTTACCTCATCGCAGGCATCTTCGTCGGCCCGTTCACCCCCGGCTTCGTGGCCGACCAGGCGCTGGCCAACCAGCTGTCGGAACTGGGCGTGATGCTGCTGATGTTCGGCGTGGGCCTGCACTTCTCGCTGGAAGATCTGCTGGAGGTCAAGGCGATCGCCATCCCCGGCGCCATCGCGCAGATCGTCGTCGCGACCGGCCTGGGCTGGGCGCTGGCCTGGGGCATGGGCTGGACACCGCTCAACGGTTTCGTGTTCGGCCTGGCCCTGTCGGTGGCCAGCACCGTGGTGCTGTTGCGCTCGATGGAAGAGCGTCGCCTGCTGGAGACGAAGCGCGGCCGGATCGCCGTGGGCTGGCTGATCGTCGAGGACCTGGTAATGGTGCTGGCGCTGGTGATGCTGCCGGTGCTGGCGTCCACCTTCGGTCCCGAGACAGGCGGTGAGGAAGCGACCTTCGGGCGTTTCGTGGTGGCGATCGCCTGGACCCTCTTCAAGCTCGGCGCCTTCGTCGCGTTCATGCTGCTGGTCGGGCGGCGGGTGATCCCGTGGACGCTGGAGAAAATCGCGGCCACCGGCTCGCGCGAACTGTTCACGCTGTCGGTGCTGGCGATCGCGCTGGGCGTGGCGTTCGGCTCCGCCACGCTGTTCGGCGTGTCGTTCGCGCTGGGCGCGTTCTTCGCCGGCATGCTGCTCAACGAATCGGAACTGAGCCACAAGGCCGCCAACGATTCGCTGCCGCTGCGCGATGCGTTCGCGGTGCTGTTCTTCGTCTCGGTGGGCATGCTGTTCAACCCCGCCATCCTCGTGGCGCATCCGTGGCAGGTGCTGGCCACGTTCGGCATCATCGTCGTCGGCAAGTCGCTGGCCGCGTTCTTCATCGTGCGCGCGTTCAAGCACCCTACCGGTACGGCACTCACCATCTCGGTCAGCCTGGCGCAGATCGGCGAGTTCTCCTTCATCCTCGCCGCGCTGGGCGTGTCGCTGAAGATCCTGCCGCCGGACGGCCGCGACCTGATCCTGGCCGGCTCGCTGCTGTCGATCATCGCCAACCCATTCCTGTTCTCCTGGCTGGACCGCTGGCAGAAGAAGCAGGAGGCGCTCGCACCCGTGGCTGCCCAACCGGAGGCGCCGCCGGGCCCCTCGCTGGACGTGACCGGTCACGCCATCATCATCGGCTACGGGCGGGTGGGCAGCGAACTGGCGCGCGTGCTGCGCGACCGCGGCGTGCCGCTGATCGTCATCGACGACAACGGCGACCACGTGGCCCGCGCGCACGATGCCGGGATCCCGGCGATCCGCGGCAGCGCGGCCGCAGACCGCGTCCTCGCCGAAGCGCATCCCGAGCGCGCGAAGATCGCCGTGCTGGCGATCCCCCAGCCGCTGGAAGCCGGCGAGGCGCTGGCGAAACTACGCGCGATCAATCCCTCTTTGACGCTGCTGGCCCGTGCGCACAGCGAGGGTGAAGTGAGGCACCTGCTCGAGCATGGCGCGGACGGTGCGGTGCTGGCCGAACGCGAACTGGCCTTCTCGCTGGCCGAGATGGTGATGGCCACCCCACCCTACCGCCCGCAGCGGACGGCCGGCTGAGCTTGCGGCTCACTCGCCCGGCGTGGCTTCGGTGACGGTCTCGGCCAGCACTTCGGCCAGCGGACGCGGTGCGCCATACAGATAGCCCTGCACGCGCTGCACGCCCAGCCGGCGCAGGCAGTATTCGGTGTCCTCGTTTTCGACGAACTCGGCGACCGTCACCGCACCGAAGGCCTTGGCCACCGCGACCGAGGCCTGCACCACCGCATAGTCCTTGCCGAGCTGCGCGACGTTGCGCACGAACGAGCCATCGATCTTGATGACGTCCACCGGCAGTTCGCGCAGGCGCGCGAAGCTCTGCATGCCGGTGCCGAAATCGTCGATGGCGATCCGGCACCCCAACGCGCGCAGGTCCGCCAGCAGGTGGCTGGCCGCGGCGGTGTTGGAGATGGCGGCGGTCTCGGTGACTTCGAAACAGAGGGCGCTCATCGGCAGCGGCGAACCGGCGAGCAGCGTGCGCAGTTCCACCTGGAAGCTCATCGACGCCAAGCTCTGGCCGGTGAGGTTGATCGCGATCTCCCGGCAGTGCGGCAGCGCGGCCGGCGACTTGCGCAACAGCCGGAACAGCGCGCGCACTACCGCCAGATCGAGCTCCGCGCCGCGGCCCGCGGCTTCCAGCGGCGCCATGAACCGCGCCGGGGACATGATCTCTCCTCGCTCGTCCAGCAGCCGGCAGAGCACCTCGCCGCTCAATGCATGCGGGTCGACACCGGGTGCGGGGGTGAGGTCGCGGATGGTCTGGAAGTAGAGCGCCACGCGCTCGTTGCGCAGGCTGGCCAGCGCCTCCGTGGCGTCATGCAGTTGCCGGCGGTGCGTTCGCCTGACTTGGGTATCGCCGGCGTCGTTGTAGCGCGGCCGCAGTTCGCCGTGGTGGCGCGCCTCGAAGGCCAGGTGCGAGGCCGTCACCACGGCCGCATCGATCACGCTGGCGCGGGTGCCGTTGAACGCGGCCACGCCCAGATACGGCAGCAGTCGGATCGGTTGGCCGCCGACGTCGATCTCCGCGTGCTCCACGCGCGCGACCACCCGCTCCCACAGGTCGGGATCGCCACCGGGCTTGGGCAGCAGGGCGAACTGGCCGGTACCGACGTAATAGGTTTCGACCAGGTCTTCCAATCGGCGCGCCGCCGCGTTCATCGCCTGCGCCTGCGTGTCCAGGCCGAAGCCCGCCACCAGCGTGTCGGTCTGGTCGAGCAGCAGATAGCCCAGCTCGGTACGCGACAACGGCTGGGTCACGCGCTCACGCAGCGCCTTGAGGTTCGGCAGGCCGGTGATCTGGTCGCGCAGGGTTTCCGCCGAGAGGCGTTCGGCCAGTTCGTGGCGGTCGCGGTGGGTCAGCCACAGGTACATCATCGCCAGCAGCAGGATGTTCACTTCCAGCGTGATGTGCAGCAGGTTGAAGAAACCCACCGCGCTGTTCGCGTATTCGGCCGTACCGGCCACCATGCCGACGAGCGACAGCAGCGTCAGCGACAGCGCCGCCATCGCCCAACGCGAAGAGAGGCGCAGCATGCCCCAGCCGAGCACCAGCAGCAGGGCGAAGCGGTAATCCATCAACACGAGATCCGGCGACGCCGCGCCGGTGTCGAAAGCGCGGCGCACCCGCACCGCGGCCCACACGCTGGCCGCCAGCCCGACGCCGAGCGCGACCGGCCACAGCCAGTGCGAGCCCGTATCCATCCGTGGGGCCGGGTAGCCTCGTTCACGCCACGCGACGACCAGCGGCAGGGTCACCACCGCCACCCCGAACTGCTTGGCGAAGAACATCTGGAAGACGGTGCTGACCGCCGCCGTCGACGTGGACACGGTGGCGATGCTGAACCCCACCAGCGCGAGCACCAGCGGATACAGCAGCAGGCCGAAGGCGGCGAAACGGAGCAGGTCGCGGCGCTGCACACGCTGGCCTTCCGCCCGCGGCCAGCCCATCCAGTGCGCGCTGAGCAGGCTCCAGCCGAAGGTGAAGAGGTAGCTCGCCGCTCCCCATGCCAGGACCACGCTGGGTTGCCAGGCATCGAAGTAAAGCTGGCGGACCGTCCATCCGGCGAACGTCAGCAGGAAGCACCCGGCCACCACGCGGCGGTCTCGCTCGAGCATAGCGATCGCCAGCAGCAGGCCGGCATGGAGGTGGATCAGCGAGGCATCGGCCAATTGGCCGAAGAAATCGATGCGGTAACTGACGGGCACTTGCTGCAGCACCAAACACAGGCCGCCGAGCAACACCACTTTCGTGCTGATGCCCGGGCCACGCGCGTGGCTGTCGGCGAGGTCGCCCATGCTTGCGGATCCCGTGTGTGCCTTCCCCCGGCGCCGTGCATCCTGACACGGAACACCACGCAGCGGCGAGTGCTGGGGCGCGACGCAGCACCTTCACGCATTACCCAACATAGGGGCGGACCGTTCGTCGGTCCGCCCATGACCGCGGCCTCAGCGCGGCGCGCGGTCGAACTGCAGGTGGCCGCCCGCGGCATGTACGCGCACCGTGTCACCGGTGCCGAATTCGCCGGACAGGATCTTCTGCGCCAGCGGATTCTCCAGCTGCGCCTGGATCGCGCGCTTCAGTGGCCGCGCGCCGTACACCGGGTCGAACCCGACATTGCCCAGCAGCGTCAGCGCCGAATCGTCGAGCTCGAGCACGATCTGGCGCTCGGCCAAACGCTTGGCCAGGTAGCGGGTCTGGATGCGGGCGATCTCGCGGATCTGCGCCTTGTCCAGCGGATGGAACACGACGATGTCGTCCAGCCGGTTGATGAACTCGGGACGGAAGTGCGCCTGCACCACGCCCATCACCGCGGCCTTCATTTGCGTGTAGCGCTCGGGCGTGTCCGCCGATCCATCACCCTCGGACATGTCCTGGATCAGGCTGGAACCGAGGTTGGACGTCATCACGATGACCGTGTTGCGGAAGTCCACCGTGCGGCCCTGGCCGTCGGTCAGGCGCCCGTCGTCCAGCACCTGCAGCAGGATGTTGAACACGTCCGGGTGCGCCTTCTCCACTTCGTCCAGCAGGATCACGCTGTACGGGCGACGACGCACGGCCTCGGTCAGGTAGCCGCCTTCCTCGTAGCCCACGTAGCCCGGGGGCGCGCCGACCAGCCGGCTGACCGCGTGCTTCTCCATGAACTCGCTCATGTCGATGCGCACCATCGCATCGCTGCTGTCGAATAGGAACTCCGCCAGCGCCTTGCACAGCTCGGTCTTGCCGACGCCGGTCGGGCCGAGGAACAGGAACGAGCCGCTCGGACGGTCCGGATCGGAAATGCCAGCACGCGAACGGCGCACCGCGTCGGACACGACCTTGATCGCCTCTTCCTGGCCGATCACGCGCCCGCGCAGCGACTGCTCCATCTGCAGCAGCTTCTCGCGCTCGCCTTCCAGCATCTTGCTGACCGGGATACCGGTCCAGCGGCTGACGACCTCGGCGATCTCCTCGTCGGTGACCTTGTCCTGCAGCAAGCGAAAGCCCTTCTGCTCGGCCTCCTGCGCAGCGGACAGCTGCTTCTCCAGCTCGGGCAACTGGCCGTACTGCAGCTCGCTCATGCGCGCGTAGTCCTGCTTGCGCTGCGCGGCTTCCAGCTCCAGCTTCACGCGCTCGATCTGCTCCTTGATCTTCGTCGCACCGGTCAGCGTGGCCTTCTCGGCCTTCCAGATCTCTTCCAGGTCGTTGAACTCGCGCTGCAGCGATTCGATCTCGGTCTCGAGATCGGCCAGGCGCTGCTTCGACTGCGCGTCCTTCTCCTTCTTCAGCGCCTCGCGCTGGATCTTGAGCTGGATCAACCGACGCTCCATCCGGTCCATCTCTTCCGGCTTGGAGTCGATCTCCATACGGATGCGGCTGGCGGCCTCATCCATCAGGTCGATGGCCTTGTCCGGCAACTGGCGGTCGGCGATATAGCGATGGCTCAGCGTCGCGGCGGCGACGATGGCGGGGTCGGTGATCTCCACGCCGTGGTGCACGGCGTACTTCTCCTTCAGCCCGCGCAGGATGGCGATGGTGTCCTCCACGCTGGGCTCGCCGACGAACACCTTCTGGAAGCGGCGCTCCAGCGCGGCGTCCTTCTCGACGTACTTGCGGTACTCGTCCAGCGTGGTCGCGCCGATACAGTGCAGTTCGCCGCGTGCCAGCGCGGGCTTGAGCATGTTGCCGGCGTCCATCGAACCCTCGGCCTTGCCGGCGCCGACCATGGTGTGCAACTCATCGATGAAGAGGATGATCTGGCCTTCGTTCTTGGCCAAGTCGTTGAGCACGCTCTTCAGGCGCTCCTCGAATTCGCCACGGAACTTCGCACCGGCGATCAGCGCGCCCATGTCCAGCGACAGCACGCGCTTGCCGCGCAGACCCTCGGGCACTTCGCCGTTGACGATGCGCTGGGCCAGGCCTTCGACGATGGCGGTCTTGCCCACGCCGGGCTCACCGATCAGCACCGGATTGTTCTTGGTACGGCGCTGCAGGACCTGGATGGTGCGGCGGATCTCTTCGTCGCGACCGATCACCGGATCCAGTTTGCCGGACTCGGCGCGCGCGGTCAGGTCGATGGTGTACTTCTCCAGCGCCTGACGCTGGTCTTCGGCGTTCTCGGATTGCACCTTCTCTCCTCCCCGCAGCCTTTCGATGGCAGCGCGCAGTTTCTGCTTGTCGGCCCCACTGGCTTTCAGTTCCTGCCCTGCAGCCCCGCTGTCGTCCAGCGCAGCCAGCAGGAACCACTCGCTGGCGATGTAGGTATCGCCGGCATCCTGCGCCAGCTTGTCGGTCACGTTGAGCAGGCGCGACAGATCGTTGCCGATCGACAGCTGGCCGGCCTGGCCGGTGACCTTCGGCAGCTTGTCCAGCGCCTCGCCCAGCCGCTCGCGCAGCACGGGCACGTTGACGCCGGCCTGCGCCAGCAACGGCCGCGTGCTGCCGCCCTGCTGCTCCAGCAGGGCGGTGAGCACGTGCACCGGTTCGATCATGGTGTGGTCGCGGCCCACGGCCAGCGACTGCGCGTCGGCCAGCGCCTGCTGGAAACGCGAGGTCAGTTTGTCCATCCGCATCGGGAGAACCTCTAGGAAGTCGGGGCCGGCGAACGCCAGCCGATGCTACCCAGATGCGGTTAAGCGCCGGTGTTTCAAGGCCCACTGAGACCCGGCTTCAACCGCCGGTCGGTCCCTCGGCCGGAGCAGACCCCTGCTTCTGCAGCGACAGCAGGCCCAGCAGCACCGCCAGCGCGGCGTAGGCGCCGGCAAACTGCCACAGGATCGTCGCGCGCAGGCCTTCGACGTCCCACGGCAGGTAGATGCCACCGCGCGGATCCACCGAATGGATGATGCCGAACAGCGTCAGCACCGCGCCGACGAGCAGCGCGACGACGGCACGGCCGTTGCGCCCGTCGATCATCGCCACCAGTGTGGTGGTCCAGATCATCGCGGTGATGATGAAGCCGTTGCCCAGGGTGACGATCGTGGCCAGGTCCGGCAGCCCGTGCCCGTCCACGCCTTCGTACAAGGCGGCGAAACGGTCTGGTGCGATCCACGCCGGGTTGCCGAACTTGATCGTCAGCAGGTACGCAACCGACGGCAGGAAGCCCAGCGCCACGGCGATGGCGTGCTTGCGCGGCGTTTCGGTGAAGGCTTGCACGGTGATGTCCAGGCCCACGTAGACGATGATCGGCGCCAGCACCGCGACCGGCAGCCACTGCACGAGCCCGGACACATAGCCGAGCACGCCGCCCAGGCCAATGAAGAGGCCGGTCAGCAGCGTATAGCCCTTGCGCGCGCCCATGTGCTTGTACGCGGGCTGGCCGATGTAGGGCGTGGTCTGCGCCACGCCGCCGCAGAAGCCGGCGACCAGCGTGGACACCGCTTCGGCCAGCAACACGTCGCGCGTGCGGTAGTCGTCGCCGGCCGCGCGCGCGCTTTCGCTGACGTTGATGCCACCCACCACCATCAGCAGGCCGAACGGCAACAGCAGCGGCAGGTAGGGCACGGTATAGGCCAGCCCCTCCAGCCAAGCCAGTGTGGGCAGCGGCAGGGTGAAGGCCAGCGGCACCGCGTCGGGCACTTTGAAGCCCGGTGCGCCCAGGCCGGCGAAACCGAGCCCGTAATACAGCGCCGTACCCACGATGAAGGCCAGCAGCACGCCGGGGATCTTCACCGGCAGCTTGCCCTTCGCCACCAGCACATACAGCAGCAGGCCGAAGGTGACGAACCCGACGATCGGCTGACGCAGCGTTTCGATCAGCGGCAGGAAGCCTAGCAGCGTCAGGGCGGCGCCGCCGATCGAGCCCAGCAGGCCAGCGCGCGGCACGGCACGCGTGACCGCATCGCCGAAGAACGACAGCACCAGCTTCAGCGCGCCCATCACCACCAGCGAGGCCATGCCGAGCTGCCAGGTGGCGGTGGCCGCCGCCTGTTCGTCCAGGCCCGCCTGCTTGAAGCCGACGAACGCCGGGCCCAGCACCAGCAGCGCCATGCCGATGCTGGTCGGCGCATCCAGGCCGAGCGGCATCGCGGTAACGTCGTCGCGCCCGGTCTTCGCCGCCAGCCGGTGCGCCATCCACGTATAGATCAGGTTGCCGACCAGCACGCCCAGCGCGGTGCCCGGGAACATGCGGGTGAACACCACCTCGGCCGGGAACTGGAAAATGCCGATCAGCGCGGCGGCGATGAAGCCGAGGATGGACAGGTTGTCCACCACGAGGCCGAAGAAACCGTTGAGGTCGCCGGGGACGAGCCACTTGCCGCTGCGGGTCTGGGAAGTCATGGGGAGAGGGCGAGGAATGAGTGGGGAGGAGTGAGGAGTGAGGAGTGAGCAAGGGCGAGGCATGGCGAGCGCGCGGCTTTCCGCTCACTCCTCACTCCTCTCCCCTCACTCCTGCGTCAAAAGGATACGTCGACCGCGTGCCGCGACCACAGCACCGATTGGTGGCCGGTGGCCTGCTTCCACGCCAGGCGGATCGCCTCGATGTCGGCTCGGCGCTGCGGGGTGTCCTCATGCAGCACCACCAGCACCTTGGTCTTCAGCCGATTGGGTTCCTTCGCGCCGCGGAACAGCCACTGGCCATAGGCATCGAAGACGGTCAGGCCGTCGGGGAAGCGCGCGGTCACTTCCTTGTCGAGGAAGGCACGCCAGGCCGCTTCGCTGATCGGCTCGGCCTGCGGACGGTCCGCGGGACCGGTCTCCTCACCCACGCCGAAATACAGTTCGCTGCGTACCCAGCCGGCCGCCTGCGCCGGTCGCGCGGCGTCGCCCTGAAGCGAAGCGGTGGTGGACGCCGGCGCATCCGCGGCGCCGAGGCTGGCGCAGCCGGACAGGGCCAGCGACGCGGCGAGGACAAGGCTTCTCAACAGCATGGGGAACTCCTGCGGGGGACGCGTACTGTCGATGGACATCATCGCGCATCGAAATAACCGCTGGGAATGACGACATGGTTTCCCGCCATGGCACGTAGCGGTCATCCGGCGGAACCGGCGGTGTAAGGTTTCGTCACCCCGGCGTCCACACAGACCGGGGATGACGACCCACACGACACCTCCTGTCCCGATGCCGACCGCACGACCCGTAGCCGCCCGCGTCCCTCCTGGTCTCTCCCCTCACGGGACCGGCGGCTGCGGCTGTCGTTGCCGCTGAGCGCATCCGTCGTCCGCACCTCTTCCCGTAAGCCAGCCCCCAGGAGTTCCCATGTCCCGCCTGACCGTAGCGCCGCTCGGCGCTGCCATCGCCTTTGCGCTCGCCCTGCCCGCTTTCGCCCAGCAGGCCCCGGCCGAGGGCGCCACCGATCTGGATGCGGTGATCGTCACCGGCACCCGCGCCACTGACCGCACCGCGCTGGAGTCCACCTCGCCCATCGACGTGCTGACCGCGGAGGACATCCGCAAGGCCGGCGTGCTCAACGGCGAACTCGGCAGCGCACTGCAGGCGCTGCTGCCCTCGCTGAACTTCCCGCGCCAGTCCAACTCCGGCGGCGCCGACCATATTCGCGCGGCGCAGCTGCGCGGCCTGAGCCCCAACCAGGTGCTGGTGCTGGTCAACGGCAAGCGCCGCCACACCAGCGCGCTGGTCAACACCGACAGCAAGATCGGCAAGGGCAACACGCCGGTGGATTTCAACGCCATTCCGGTCAGCGCGATCAAGCGCATCGAAGTGCTGCGCGACGGCGCCGGCGCCCAGTACGGTTCCGATGCCGTGGCCGGTGTCATCAACGTGATCCTCAACGACGCGCCGGAAGGCGGCGCCTTCGAAGCCAGTTACGGCGCGCACCACACCAAGGTGGAGCCGATCGACCAGACCGTCACCGACGGCCAGACCGGCTTCTTCAGCGCCCAGGTCGGCGACCGCATCGGCGACGGCGGCTTCTTCCGCGTCGGCCTGGAGTACAAGCAGCGCGAAGCGACCAACCGTGCCGGCTTTGACCAGATCCCGTTCTTCGAGGAGCAGACACCCGACAACCTGGCCTTGGCCGGCCAGCGCAACTACGTGCTGGGCGACGGCAGCTCGCGCGACCTCAACGCATGGCTCAACGCGGCCGTGCCGCTGGGCGAATCGGCCGAGCTGTACGCCTTCGGCACCTACCACCAGAGCGATACCGAAGGCGCCAACTACTTCCGCTACCCGGATGGCGTAGCCAACTGGAAGGAGGTCTACCCGAACGGCTACCGCCCGATCTCCGAAGGCGACAACCTGGACCTGGCCGGCGTGGCGGGCGTGCGCGGGCAATGGGGCAACTGGGATTACGACGCCAGCCTCAACCACGGCCGCAATGAATTCACCTACCGCCTGCGCAACTCGCTCAACGCCTCACTGGGCCCGACCAGCCCGACGCGCTTCAAGACCGGCGATTACGAGTCCGGCCAGACCCTGTTGAACGTCGACGTAAGCCGCGTGTTCGGCGCGCATACGTTCGCCACCGGCGTGGAACTCCGCCACGAGACTTTCGAGACCGGCGCCGGCGATCCTGCCTCGTACGCGGCCGGCCCCTACACCGACCGCCCGACCGGCTCGCAGGCCGGCGGCGGGCTGACGCCGCAGGACACCGCCGACCTCGACCGCGACGTGTCCAGCGTCTACGCCAGCCTCAGCAGCCAGTGGGGCGAGAAGTTCACCACCGACATCGCCGCGCGCTACGAGCACTACGACGACTTCGGCGGCGAGCTGACCGGCAAGCTGGCCGCCCGCTACGAATTCGCGCCCGCGTTCGCCCTGCGCGGCTCGGTGTCGAACAACTTCCGCGCGCCGTCGCTGAGCCAGATCGGCTTCGAATCCACATCCACCGGCTATGACGCGTCCGGCCAACTGACCCAGGGCCGCCTGCTGTCGGTCAACAACCCCATCGCCCGTGCGCTGGGCGCGCAGGACCTGGATCCGGAAAAGTCGCTGAACCTCAGTGTCGGCTTTACCAGCCGCATCGGTGAGCACTTCGATGTGTCGCTGGACGTGTTCCGCATCGACATCGACGACCGCGTGGCGCTTACCGAGCGCATCAGCGGCGACGCGCTGACCGACTTCGTGCTGGACAACTTTGGCGTGCCCGGCGTGCAGAGCGCCAACTTCTTCATCAACGCCGCCGACACCCGCACCGAAGGCGCCGAACTGGTGGCCAACTGGCGGCAGGCGCTGGGCGACGGC
Organism: Pseudoxanthomonas sp. G3; assembly: GCF_057654715.1. Lineage (NCBI taxonomy): Bacteria > Pseudomonadati > Pseudomonadota > Gammaproteobacteria > Lysobacterales > Lysobacteraceae > Pseudoxanthomonas > Pseudoxanthomonas sp. G3. The sequence goes on along the minus strand of NZ_CM172805.1, from coordinate 907,699 downwards.
AACCTGCTGTTGACCGGCGCGTACAGCTACGCCAAGACCGAGCTGAAGAACATCGCGGCCACCCCGGCCGAACTGCTCGCCATCGATCCGAGCTATGTCCTGTTCGGCGTGGAAGAGAGCAATACGCTGACCGACGCCGCACCGCGCACGCGCGGCACCTTCACCGCCACCTGGGACACCACCCGATGGTCGCTGCTGGGTCGCGTGAGCCGCCACGGCAGCGCCAAGCGCGTGTTCAACTTCGGCGGCGGTTTCGAGCCCGAACAGACCTACGGTGCCGAGTGGCAGCTGGACGCGGAAGTCGAGTACCGCTTCTCGCCGAAGTGGAGCGTGGCCGTCGGCGGCCTGAACCTGACCGACGAGTACCCGGACCTGTCGAACGAGGACATCTACTACTTCGGCAACCTGCCCTACGACGTGCTGTCGCCCATCGGCAGCAACGGCGCGTACTACTACACCCGGGTGCGCTACACGTTCTGACACCCCTACGTCGCGCCGCTTCCGTAGCGGAGGCGGCCACCTACTGATCGGACGGGCGCCGCGTCACGGGAACGGACGGGCCACCGTCGCACGCGGCGGCTGGCTGGCCAGCTGCGCGCCGGCGCCCGGACGGTCAGACCGCGCAGCAAGAAACAGGCGGCCTGCAGGAAGAAGAACGCGTCGCCACGCGCCCGGATGGCGAACCACGCGGAAACCGCTTTGCGACTTGGCGCTGAGCGAAGACGTCGCAATGCGCGTGGACGGTGAACCACGGGGGCACCGCTTTCCAGCCCAGCATGAAGAACGCGTCGCCACGCGCCCGGGTGGCAAACCATGTGGAAACCGCTTTGCGACTTGGCGCTGAGCGAAGACGTCGCAATGCGCGTGGACGGTGAACCACGGGGGCACCGCTTTCCCGCCCAGCATGAAGAACGCGTCGCCACGCGCCTGGATGGCACCCCTGCGGAAACCGCCTTTGTGCTGGGCGAAGACATCGCAACGCGCGTGGACGGTAAACGACACGGTCGCGACTCACGTCGCTCCTACAGGAAGCGTGCCCGCTCTTCGTCCGTCGGCATGTGGCATGCGGTTGTCCCAAACCACGCGTATCGGTTGCGTGCCATCCAGCGGTAGAGCGGATTGCGCACGCAACGCGGCACCACCGCGATCACACCAGCGAGCCGCCACATGCCACCGAGGCCCGTCAGCACGCGACGGATCGCATCGCTATCCGCCCACGCACGCTCGCCCTCGACCAGCAGGAAGGACGCCGGATCGTCCGGATCCAGGCCATGTCCTGCGAGTAACGCACGACCGGCATCCGACTGCATCGCCGCGAAACGATAGCGACCCACGCGATCGTGCTTCAGCAGGAAGCGCACCCACCCGTTGCACAGCACGCAGATGCCATCGAAGACGATGACCGGCGCCTGCGGGCTGGATGGATCGTCTGTCGTCACGCAACGTCTCCGTCAAACAGGATGATGGCCCTCTCCCCGCATGCGGGGAGAGGGTGCCAACGGCGGGTGAGGGGCGAACGGAGCCTGCGCCCCATGTCGCCACCGCACGGGTGCAACGCGCGATGCATCGACGCGCGCTCCTTATGCCGGCAACGAGAAGCGCCCCTCATCCGCCCTCCGGGCACCTTCTCCCCGCGTGCGGGGAGAAGGATGGCCATTCACTCGTCGCGCACATCGAGCCACCCCCGGTAATGCACCAGTCGCCCGGCGAGCGGCAACGAAGCCCACACATCGAACGCGTAGCGCTCGCCGTCCGCAGACTCGCGCGCGCCAACGCCGGTGAACCAGCGCGACGGCAGCGACACGCCGAACACGCGGACCCACGCCACGCGCCAGGCGATCGCATCATCCGCGACGTCCAACCGGAAGCCGAACGTCGCCAGGCCCAGTTGTTCGCTCAGCACATCACCGTCGCGCCACAGTCGTGAGGGCATGGCGCGGCCGCCGATGAAACGGGTCCAGCCTTCCTGCTGCGGCGAGGCCTCGATCTCCACGCACAGCGGGCCCGATCCGGCCGGCGGCAGGTGCGTGGCGACGGCGAACAGCCGCGACAGCAGGCCCGGCCCGCGTTCGACATCGACTTCGCCCGCGTAACGGCGCCGGCCCTGCGCGACATGCAGCGCGCGCACCGGACCCGGCAGCGTGGCGAACGCCGGCCCCAGCAGCACGGCGAACAGCGGGCCTACGGCTGCATCCACGCCAGCGTGGCGATGCGGCCGCTGCGGCCGTCGCGGCGGTGGGAAAAGAAACGGTCGGGCTCGCTGATCGTGCAGAGATCGCCGCCATGGATGTCGTCTGCACGGATGCCATGCGCCACGAGGCGGCGGCGCGCGAGCGCGGGCAGGTCGGCCAGCCAGTGACCCGGACGCGTCGTCGCGAAGGCCGCGGCCGCGCCCGCATCCTGCGCGACGAAGGCATCGAAGACGTTCTCGCCGACTTCATAGCGCTGCGGCCCAGCGGCTGGGCCGATCCATGCGATCACGTCGGTCGCGAGCGTGCGCATCGCCGCCAGCGTCGCTTCCAGCATGCCCTTGGACAGGCCTGGCCAACCGGCATGCGCGGCGGCAATTTCGCTGCCGTCCTTCGCCGCGAATACCACCGGCAGGCAGTCCGCGGTGAGGATGGCCAGCACGACGCCGGGCACCGACGTCACCAGCGCATCGGCGACCGGTTCCGAGGCATCGGGATCGGCCGGCGCTTCCACGCGCAGCACGTCGATGCCATGCACCTGCTTCAGCCAGTGCGGCGCGGACGGCAGGCCGGCCAGCTCGGCCAGCTGCGCGCGGTTGCGCGCCACCACGGCCGGATCATCGCCATCGGCCGCGTACTTGTTGCCCAGGTTGAACGCGTCGAACGGCGCCTGCGACACGCCCGCGCCATGGCGCAGCGTGGTGAAGGCGTGCACGCCCACCGGTGCGGGCCAGCTGGCCGGCACGACAGGCGCACGGTTCACTTGCGCTGCGCCTGGGTATCCGCGCGCAGCGCCGCCAGCAGCGCGACCATGTCGGCCGGCACCGGCGCGGTGACCCGCACGGGCTCGCCGCTGACGGGGTGGGCGAATTCCAGCGTTTCCGCATGCAGGGCCTGTCGGCGGAAGCTGCGCAGCACCGCGACGAGGTCATCGCTGGCGCCCTTGGGCAGGCGCAGGGGGCCGCCGTACAGCGGGTCGCCGACGATCGGGTACTTGATGTGCGCCATGTGCACGCGGATCTGATGCGTGCGCCCCGTCTCCAGGCGGCACTCCAGCGCGGTGTGCGCACGGAAGCGTTCGCGCAGGCGGTAGTGCGTCACGGCGTCGCGCCCGTCCTCGCGCACCGCCATCTTCAGGCGATCACGCGGGTGGCGGTCGATCGGAGCGTCGGCGGTGCCGCCGGAGACCATCGCCCCGACCACCACGGCGAGGTACTGCCGGTGCACGTCGCGCGAAGCCAGCTGGGCCACCAGCGAGGTGTGCGCGGGCAATGTGCGCGCCACCACCATGACGCCGGAGGTGTCCTTGTCCAGGCGGTGCACGATGCCCGCGCGCGGCAGCGCCGACAGCGACGGGTCGCGGAACAGCAGCGCATTGACCAGCGTGCCGGTCGGATTGCCGGCGCCGGGGTGCACGACCAGACCGGCCGGCTTGTCCAGCACGAAGACGTGTTCGTCCTCGTACAGGATGTCCAGCGGGATGTCCTCCGGCTCGGCATGGGTCTGGGTGTCCAGGACCACGTCCAGGCTGGCGGTCTCGCCGCCGCGCACGGGGTCGCGGGGCCGGACCTGCTCGCCGTTGAGGCGCGCGTCGCCGGACTTGATCCATTCGGACAGGCGCGAGCGGGAGAACTCGGGAAAGAGCTCGGCGAGCACGGCGTCAAAGCGCCGGCCGGCCGCGTTGGCGGGCACGATGGCTTCGCGGGGGGTATCGGGGGAGTCGGTATCGGTCATGCGGAAGGCGTCCAGGGAGGCCTCGGCCTCGGTCCTATTGGCCGAATGTTCATGGCGAGGGCGGCGCCTAGGCTATCATCGACGGCCTGTTTCCCTGCCGCGGCCTGCCGCCAGCCCATGACCCAGCGTGCCCTTCCCCGCTCCGCCCGCCTCTCTGCGTCCGCCCGCCTCGCCCTGCTGGCGGTGGTGATTGCCTTCACCGGGACCGGCTGCGGCAAGATCTTCAAGAAGAAGGAAGCGCCCGAGAACCAGCCGGTCGAGGTCATGTACCAGGAGGCTCACCAGGCCATGCAGGTGAACAACTGGGACCGCGGCGTGACCCGCTTCCGCCAGTTGATCGCGCAGTACCCGTATGGCCCGTACACCGAGCAGGCGCTGATGGAAACGGCCTACGCCGAGTACAAGGCCGGCAAGCTCGACGACGCCGTCACCACCATCGACCGCTTCATCCGCACCTACCCGACCCACCGCAACATCCCCTACATGTACTACCTGCGCGGGTTGGCCAACTCCAACCGCGACACGGTGTTCCTGCAGAAGGTCTGGCGCCTGGACGCCAGCCGCCGCGACCTGGCCACGCCCATGCAGGGCTACAGCGACTTCAACAGCGTCGCCGAGCGCTACCCGAACAGCCGCTACGCGGCCGATGCGCGCAACCGCATGGTGGAACTGCGCAACCAGTTCGCCCTGCATGAGCTGGACACGGCGATCTACTACCTGCGCCGCGACGCGTGGGTCTCCGCCGCCAGCCGCGCCAAGTACCTGCTGGAAACCTACCCGCAGAGCGCTTACCAGAATGACGCCGTCGCCGTGCTGGCCGAGGCCTACACCCACCTGGGCAACGAGACGCTGGCCGCCGACGCCCGTCGCGTGCTGGAACTGAACGACCCGCAACACCCGTGGCTGACGGGCGATTTCCCGAAGTATCCCTGGATGATCCGTCGCCTGAACCCGTTCGCCGGCGAGAAGTCCAGCAACACCGTGGACCAGCGCAACAAGGACTGACCGCCTCGCGGCCGGTCACGAAAAAGGGCCGCAAGGCCCTTTTTCTTTGCGCGCGGACGCAATGCGCGCTACAGCGTGTAGCGGTTGGTGATCGGGTAGCGGCGCTCGCGGCCGAACGCGCGGCGCGAGACCTTCGGTCCCGGCGCGGCCTGGTGGCGCTTCCACTCGTTGATGCGCACCAGCCGCAGCATGCGGTCGACGGTGGCGGCATCGAAACCGGCGGCGACGATCTCGTCGCGCGACTGCTCCAGGTCCACGTAGCGGAACAGGATCGCGTCCAGAACGTCATACGGCGGCAGCGAATCCTGGTCCTTCTGGTTCTCGCGCAGTTCGGCCGACGGCGGGCGATCGATGACCGCCGGCGGAATCACCGGCGCACCGCCCACGGTGTTGCGCCAGCGTGCCAGCGCGAACACTTCGGTCTTGTACAGGTCCTTGATCGGCGCATAGCCGCCGCACATGTCGCCGTAGATGGTGGCGTAGCCCACCGCGTATTCGCTCTTGTTGCCGGTGGTCAGCAGCAGGCCGCCGAACTTGTTGCTCAGCGCCATCAGGATCACGCCGCGGCTGCGTGACTGCAGGTTCTCTTCCGTCGTGTCGGCCGGACGGTCGCCGAAGACCGGGCCCAGCGCGTCCAGGAAGCCCTTGAACGGTGCTTCGATCGAGATCGCTTCCAGCTTCACGCCCAGGGCGGCGCACTGCTCGGCGGCCAGGTCGTTGGACAGGCCTGCCGTGTAACGCGACGGCAGGCGCACGGCGGTGACGTTCTCCGCGCCCAGCGCGTCCACCGCCAACGCCAGCACCATCGCCGAATCGATGCCGCCGGACAGGCCCAGCCACACCTTCGAAAAACCGTTCTTGCCGCAGTAGTCGCGGATGCCGCGCACGATGGCGCGCCACGCCAGCGCATCGCGGCTCTCGTCGCCGTCGTCCATCCAGACCACCGGGCGGAACTTCCGCGTGGCCACGTCGAAGTCCACCACCAGCCACTGGTCGGTGAACGCCGCGGCCGCCGGATGCACGGTGGCATCGCCATCGGCGACCACCGAGGCACCGTCGAACACCACCGCGTCCTGCCCGCCCACCACGTTGAGGTAGGCCAGCGCCATGCCGGTCTCGCGCGTGCGCTCGGCGATCAGCGCATCGCGCTGGGCGTGCTTGTCACGGTCGAACGGTGAGGCGTTCGGCACCAGCGTCAGCACGGCGCCGGCTGCCGCGGTATCGGCGAGCGGCTCGGGGAACCACAGGTCTTCGCAGATCACCAGGCCCAGCGTCGCGCCCTTCACTTCAAACGTGCAGGCGCCCCCATCCGGATTCACGTCGAAGTAGCGGCGCTCGTCGAACACCGCGTAGTTGGGCAGCTCGCGCTTGCGGTAGGTCGCCTCGACGGCGCCATCGCGCAGCACGCTGGCCGCGTTGTAGACCACGCTGCCCGCACTCTGCGGCCACCCGACCACGGCAACGATGCCATGCGTGGTGGCGGCGATCTCGGTCAGCGCGGTTTCGCAATCGGCGAGGAAGCGCGGGCGCAGCAGCAGGTCTTCCGGCGGATAGCCGCTGACCGCCAACTCGGGGAACAGCACCACGTCGGCCCCGTATTCGTCGCGTGCTTCGGCGATCATGCGGCGGATGCTTTCGCTGTTCTGCGCCACTGCGCCGACCGGGAAATCGAACTGCGCCATCGCGATGCGGAGGGTCTGGGTCATGTCGGCCTGGGCTGGGAGCGAACCGGGGCATTATCCCAGACCGCGTGCACGCGGCGCGTGGACAAAAAAAGCCCCGCGGCGTCCGGGACGCGCGCGGGGCAGCGCAGGAAAGCGAATGCGCGAGGCGGGGAATCAGGGCGCCAGGCGGGCCGCGATGCGTTGCTGTTCGTCCTTCAGCGCCTGCGGGGTACGAGCACCGAATTCCTCGAGGTACTCGCCGATGCTGGCGAATTCGGCCTGCCAGCCGGCGCGTTCGAAGCCGAACAGCCGCTCGTGGGCTTCATCGCTCAGCGCCACGCCGTCGAGGTTCAGGTCCTCGGCACGCGGCAGGTAGCCGATCGGGGTTTCGACTGCGTCGGCGGTGCCTTCAACGCGCTGGATCATCCACTCCAGCACGCGCAGGTTCTCGCCGAAGCCGGGCCACAGGAATTTACCGTCGCCGCCCTTGCGGAACCAGTTCACGTGGAAGATCTTCGGCAGCTTCGCGCCAGCCTGGTCGAACGACAGCCAGTGCGCGAAGTAGTCGGCGAAGTTGTAGCCGCAGAACGGCTTCATCGCCATCGGGTCGCGGCGCATCACGCCGACCGCGCCGGTCGCGGCCGCGGTGGTTTCCGACCCCATCGCCGCGCCGACCAGCACGCCATGCGTCCAGTCGCGCGCTTCGAACACCAGCGGCACCAGCGAGGCGCGACGGCCGCCGAAGACGATGGCGCTGATCGGCACGCCCTGCGGGTCTTCGGCCTTGGCCGAGTAGCTCGGGCACTGACGCGCGGACACGGTGAAGCGCGAGTTGGGGTGCGCGGCCGGACCGTTGGCCGGATCGAACTTACGGCCCTGCCAGTCCAGCGCGGGCGTGCGCGTGTCCAGCCCTTCCCACCACGGTTCCTGGTCGTCGGTGACGGCAACGTTAGTGAAGATGGTGTGGTGGCTGATGGTGGCCAGCGCATTCGGATTGGAGCTGTCCGAGGTGCCCGGCGCCACGCCGAAGAAACCGGCTTCCGGATTGATCGCGTACAGGCGGCCGTCGGCGCCCGGGCGCATCCAGCAGATGTCGTCGCCGACCGTCCACACCTTCCAGCCGGCCTGGCGGTAGCCTTCCGGCGGGATCAGCATGGCCAGGTTGGTCTTGCCGCACGCCGACGGGAACGCGGCGGCGATGTAATGAGTCTCGCCCTGCGGGTTCTCGATGCCGACGATCAGCATGTGCTCGGCCAGCCAGCCTTCATGGCGCGCCTGGTGCGAGGCGATGCGCAGCGCATGGCACTTCTTGCCCAGCAGCGCGTTGCCGCCGTAACCGGAGCCGAAGCTCTTGATGGTCAGCTCGTCGGGGAAATGCATGATGAAGCGGCGGTCCGGGTCGAGTTCGCCGGTGGAATGCAGGCCCTTCACGAACGTGCCTTCGCGTTCGATGCGCGCCAGGGCCGCGGCGCCCATGCGGGTCATGATGCGCATGTTGGCGACCACGTACGGCGAATCGGTGATCTCCACGCCGCAGCGCGAGAGCGGCGAGTCGATCGGACCCATGCAGTAGGGGATCACGTACAGCGTGCGCCCGCGCATGCAGCCGGCGAACAGCGCATCCATCTTCGCGTGCGCCTCGGCCGGGGCCATCCAATGGTTGTTGGGGCCGGCGTCTTCCTGCTGAGCGGTGCAGACGAAGGTCAGGTGCTCCACGCGCGCCACGTCGTTCGGGCTGGACCGATGCAGCCAGCTGTGCGGGTGGGTTTCCGGGTTCAGCGGCAGCAGGGTGCCGTCGGCCAGCATCTGCTTGGTCAGCAGCGCGTTCTCCGCATCGCTGCCGTCGCACCAGTGGATGTGGTCGGGTTGGGTGAGCGCGGCGACCTCGGCAACCCAGGCGTTCAACGCATCCAGCGAACTGCCCGGAAATTCGTTGCGTTTGAAAACATCGACCGCTGCGTTCATGCCACACCCTCGAAAAGTGAGACCAAAATGATACCAATGTCTTGTCCTCCAGACGAGGAGAACGTCGACGGGCGGTCATCCGGGAGGGGAACAAGGATGATCCGTCTCACTAGCGCCAGAGAAAACCCGCCACACAAGGCCTAGGGCGCTGAGAACATAGCTTCGGGGGCCATCGATAGAGCACGGAGAGCGATCGATGCGGCTCCAAGGGCCGTCCAGATGGAGCTCAACGTGCCATCGACGAGGCTCAGAGGGCGATCGATGGAGCAAAAAGGGCCATCGATGGCTTTCCGAGCCCCATCGATGACATTCCGAGCCCGATCTCCGTCCCGGCGGCTACCCTTCCCGCGAGCGTCGATAGGGATTGAACAGTTGGAGCAGCCACGGCTTCTGCGCCAGCACCAAGCTGACGCCGACCCGGTCTTCCGCCGGGAGCGTGGCGTCGCGGGCGAGTAGCGCGTCGAACTCGCGCGCGACTTCCTCCAGCCGCTGACGCAGTTGCCTGACGCCGTCGATGCTCAGGCTGCCGCTGAGCAGCAGCAGCGCGTCCTGTTCGCCGTCGAAGGCGTCGGCGAAGTAGTCGGTCAGCAGCGTATGGCGGAAGTAGCGTTCCATCGGGCCATCCGCGCGCCAGCGGAAGTTGCGCGCCGTCAGCGCGCGGCCGCGGTTGCCCGGCATCAGCTCTATGATGCCCAGCCGGTCCAGCTTCACCAGCAGTCCGGTCCACTGCGCCGGCGTGAAACCGAAATGCCCCAGCACGTCCTCCTGACGCCAGCGGTTGAGGGTCAGGAACAGCGCCAGGAGCAACGTGGGCTCATCGACCAGCGCCTGTTCCTGCGCCTCGCTCAACAGCGCCATCGCCTTGCGCCCGCGCGAGGCCTCGGCACTGAGTTCGGCCAGGCCCACGTCGAGCACCTCGCAGATCTGCTCCAGTCGCTGCAGGCTCATCGCCCGGCGCGAGAACATGCGCTTCACCGCCGCCTCGCTCATGCGGATGCGGGCGGCGAGTTCGCGGTAGGTCATCGCCTGCGCGCGCAGGCAACGCTTCAAGGCATCGATCAGGTCGACCGAGACGGCCATCGGTAGCGCATTCCTATACCGGGTGTTGCGCGGGAGCTTACCTCGTCTATGCCGGTTGAACCGGCACGCCGGGCGCGGCAAGGCTGCGGTACCCCGGAGGTTCCCGCATGACCCGCCTGATCGCCCGCTCGCTGACCCTTGCCTTGGCCACCGCCCTGTCCGGCGGCCTGGCCCTTCCCGCCCAGGCCGCACCGCAATCCGACGGCGCCAGCCGGATGTCGCAGGCCAGCCTGGAGGCCTCCATCGAAGTGCCGGTGGCGGTGATCCACGCACTCGGCCATGGCGCCTCGGCCGTGGTCACCGGCGTGGCGGTGGTGGCCGGCAGCGTGGCGGTGACAGTGTCCGTCGCCGCGGCGGGCGCGGTGGCGGGCGCCTCGTTCGTGGTCTACCTGAGCGCGGAAGCGATCCGTCGCTTGGGCATCGCGGTGGGCACGGCGATCAGCGTCACCGTGATGGCCACGGGCTGGATCCTCAGCGCGGCCGGCGAAGCGCTGTGCTTCATCGCCAACGATGCCGCGCGCCCGCACATCCACAGCCATCGCTACGGCGGGTGATCGCGTGATGCGCGCGTTCGCCTCATTCCTCTTCGTCTTCGTCCTCGCGCTGCCAGGGATGGCACGCGCGGGCGATGCCTGCAAGCAGATGGAGATGCCGCCGCACAAGGTGGCCGAGGCGGCGCGCACCGCGCTGCTGGCGGCGCAACAGCTGGACGAGGTGGATGCGCCGGTCGCCCTGCTCGCCCGTGTCGGTACCGATCTCTCCAAGCAGGGCCTGGTCTACAGCCACGCGGGCTTCGCCGTGCGCGACCATGCGCACGGACGCTGGACGGTGGTGCACCTGCTCAACGAATGCGGCAGCGATCGCTCAGGCGTGTATGCGCAGGGGCTGGTGAACTTCTTCGCCGACGACCTGGTGAACCAGGACCTGCGCATCGTGTGGTTCACGCCCGAGGTCGCCGAGCGGCTCGCCACGCGCCTGCAACAGATGCCGCGCCACAGCCTGCACCACCCGCGCTACAACCTGATCGCCCGCCCGGGCAGCGAGGACTACCAGAACTCCACCGCCTGGATCGTGGAAGTGATGGCGGCCGCGTTGGCTGACCATGGCCTCTACGATCGCCGCAGCGCCTACGCCTACGCCCGCGGCGACGGCTTCGTGCCCGACACCGTGCACATCGCGTATTCCAAGCGCGTGTTGGGCGGCCTTTTCTCAGCGAACACCGACTTCACCGACCATTCCGTCGGCACCCGCCTCTCCGGCGACTATCCCGTCGTCACCGTGCGCGCGATCTTCCGCTGGCTGGAACGCAGCGGGCATGTGCGCGAGCAACGGGAATGGCGCGGTGGCATGCGGCAGCGGGCGATGGGGCCGGCGTGAGGACATCCCATGACTGACATGCTGGCGCTGTACGCGTTGTTCGCGATTCCTGCGCTGGTCGTCGGTGCGCTGCCTTGGGCCATCGTCTCCCGGCACGTGCGCTTGCAGGTCGGCGACGCACTGCAATTGCTCGCGCCCTACCTCGTCTGGGTCGGGCTGATCTTCGCCGACGGACGCGACAAGTCGCTCTCGAACCTGATCGAGCTGCCGATCCTGGGCGCGGCGACCGCCCTTGTCTTCACAGGTCGTGTCGCACTCAGCGTCATGCGGCCGCACTGCGCATCACGCGCACCCCTGCAGGCGTTGGCCTGCAGCTGCGTCGTGGCGACCGCGTTCTGGGGATTGTTCCCGGGGTTGCCTGAATAACCGCGCGCGGACGTCAGGTCGGGATCAACGTCGAGATGACGTGTTCGAGGTAGGTCTCGAATTCTTCCGAGGTCATGCGCGGCTGCTGCAGTTGCAGCGACAGCTGCAGGAAGCCCACGTAGGCCGCGTAGGTCAGGCGCGCGCGGTGCGTGGCGTCGGTGCGCTGCAGGCCCGCTTGGCGGAACATCGCCACCAGATACTCCAGGCGCCGCTGCGAGATGCGGTCGATCACGGGCTGCACGGACGGATGGTCCAGCGCTTTCAGCAGCTCGCTGTAGATGATGTGCGGCTTCACTTCGTGGCCGACCAGCTGGAACAGCGCGCGCAGGCGCTCGCGCGGATCGGCCACCTGTTCCAGGCTTCCGAAGATGCTTTCCTGCTCGACAGCTTCCCAGCGTTCCAGCGCGGCCTGCAGCAGCGCATCGCGCGACGGGAAGTGCCAATAGAAGCTGCCCTTGGTGACCCCCAGCCGGCGGGCCAGGGGCTCCACCGCGACCGACGACACCCCCTGCTCGGCGATCAGGTCGAGAGCGGCCTGCGCCCAGTCGTCGGCGCTCAGGCGCGCATTGCGGGAGGGCGACGACGGGCTGCTTTCGGGGTTGGGTGTGCTCATGGCCCGCATTTAACCATACGGCGCGGTGTGTAGCGGTATGTATGCCGCGCCGCACAACAAATAAAGACAAATCAATCGGTTGCAGGCGAAACGCCTTTCGCGAACCGATTGACTACTCTAAATGCGAGAGCCCATACTTGACCGTATGGTAAAGCGTACTTCTCCCGCCCACGACGACCCCACCGACATCTCCGTTGGTGCACCGGATCGCGTCTTCAGTGGACAGGACGATGTCGCGCTCGCCGTGCGCCGCTTCCCTTCGCCGCGCGCACTGCAGAGCCACCCCGCCCTGATCTATGCGCACGGCTTCGGCCAGACGCGTGGCGCGTGGAACCGCACCGGCCAGGCGATGGCCGCGCACGGATACGCCGGGCTCGCCTACGACGCGCGTGGGCATGGCGAATCGGACCGCAACGCGGCTGACGTGCCCTACACCGGAGAGCAGTTCGCCGACGATTTGATCGTGGTGGCCGGCGAACAACCGGAACCGCCGGTACTGGTCGGCGCCTCGATGGGCGGGCTGTTCGGGCTGATCGCCGAATCGCGCTGGCCCGGCCTGTTCCGCGCGATGGTGCTGGTGGATATCACCCCGCGCTGGGAACACGCCGGCCTGCAGCGCATCCTCGCCTTCATGACCGCGTTCCCCGACGGCTTCGATTCGCTCGAACACGCCGCCGACGCCATTGCCGCCTACCAGCCGCAACGGCGTACCCGCAAATCGCCCGACGACCTGCGCGAGCTGCTGCGCGAAGGTGCCGACGGCCGTTGGCGCTGGCACTGGGATCCGCGCCTGGTCGATGAACTGGCCCGCGACAGCGCGCAGCACCAGGACGCCATCGCCGAGGCGGCGCGCCGGGTGCAGTGCCCGGTGCTGCTGATCAGCGGCGGCCGCAGCGACCTGGTCTCCGAGAAGACCGTGGAAGAGTTCAAGACGCTGGTGCCGCATGCGCGCCACGTTCACCTGCCGCAGGCCACCCACATGGTGGCCGGCGACGACAACGACGCATTTACCGCCGTCGTGCTGGAATACCTGGCAAGCCTGTCGGCCTCGCCCGGTAATGCCGAATCCGATGTAACCGAATCCGTGTCCGGAGCAACCCCATGAGCATCGTCATCCCCTTCCTCGCCTTCCTGCTGGCGGGTGCGTTCGCCGCCTACCACCGGCTCCGGCTCGCCTATTGGGCGGCGATCACCGCCAGCCTGCTGGTCGCGTGCTGGCTGCTGGGCGCCAATCCCACCGCCACCGTCGTCGCCGCACTGGTCGTGGTGGCGATCGCGCTGCCGCTACTGATCCCGGCGATCCGCAAGCCGCTGATCACCGCACCGGCGCTGGGCTTCCTGCGCCGCGCGCTGCCGCCGCTGTCGCAGACCGAGCGCATCGCGCTGGAAACCGGCTCGGTGGGCTTCGAGGGCGACCTGTTCACCGGCGACCCGGACTGGAACAAGCTGCTCGCCTATCCGAAGCCGCAGCTCACCGCCGAAGAGCAGGCGTTCCTTGATGGTCCGGTGGAAGAGCTGTGCCGGATGACCAACGACTGGGAAATCACCCACATCCACGCCGACCTGCCGCCGGAACTGTGGGACTACATCAAGAAGAACAAGTTCTTCGGCATGATCATTCCCAAGCAGTACGGCGGCTTGGGCTTCTCGGCGCTGGCGCACCACAAGGTGATCCAGAAGATCGCCTCGGTCAGCAGCGTGGTCAGCTCCACCGTCGGCGTGCCCAACTCGCTGGGCCCGGGTGAGCTGCTCAACCATTACGGCACGCAGGAACAGAAGGACTACTACCTGCCGCGCCTGGCGATCGGCCAGGAAGTGCCCTGCTTCGGCCTGACCGGTCCGTTCGCCGGCTCCGACGCCACCTCGATCCCCGACTACGGCATCGTCTGCAAGGGCGAGTGGAACGGCGCCAACGTACTGGGCATCCGCCTGACCTTCGACAAGCGCTACATCACGCTGGCACCGGTCGCCACGATCATCGGCCTGGCGTTCCGCATGTACGACCCGGACGGCCTGATCGGCGACACCCGCGACATCGGCATCACCCTGGCGCTGCTGCCGCGCGACACGCCCGGCGTGGACGTCGGCCGCCGCCACTTCCCGCTCAACTCGCCATTCCAGAATGGCCCGATCCACGGCAAGGACGTGTTCATCCCGCTCAGCCAGCTGATCGGCGGCGTGGAGATGGCCGGCAAGGGCTGGAACATGCTCAACGAGTGCCTGGCCGTGGGCCGCTCCATCACCCTGCCCTCCACCGCGAGTGGTGGTGCCAAGGCGGGCGCGCGCGTCACCGGCGCGTACGCGCGCATCCGCAAGCAGTTCGGCCTGTCGGTCGGCCGCTTCGAGGGCGTGGAAGAGGCGCTGGCGCGCATCGGCGGCAAGGCCTACGCGATCAGCGCGCTGTCGCAGGCGACCGCCGCTGCCGTCGACCGCGGCGACGTGCCGTCGGTGCCGTCGGCCATCGCCAAGTACCACTGCACCAACATGGGCCGCGATGTTGCCAAGGACGTGATGGACATCGTCGGCGGCAAGGGCATCATCCTGGGCCCGCGCAACTTCGCCGGCCGCGCATGGCAGGCCTCGCCGATCGCCATCACGGTGGAAGGCGCGAACATCATGACGCGCAGCCTGCTGATCTTCGGCCAGGGCTCGATCCTGTGCCACCCGTACATCATCAAGGAAATGCGCGCGGCGCAGGATCCGGATACCAAGGCCGGCATCCAGCAGCTGGACGCGGTGCTGTATCCGCATATCGGCGGCGCGATCTCCAACGCGGTGCGCTCGTTCTGGTTCGGCATCACCGGCTCGAAGATCGGTGCGGCGCCGGGCGATGCGTACACGAAGAAGTTCTTCCGCAAGCTCGACCGCTACGCCGCCAACCTGGCGCTGCTGACCGACATCTCGCTGGGCGCGCTGGGCGGCAAGCTGAAGTTCAAGGAATCGCTGTCCGGCCGCCTGGGCGACGTGCTGAGCCACCTGTACATGATGAGCGCGGTGCTGAAGCGCCACCACGACGACGGCACGCCGGAAGCCGACAAGCCGCTGCTGGCGTGGGCCTTCCACAACAGCGCGTACGAGATCGAACTGGCGCTGTCGCAGGCACTGCGCAACTTCCCGATCAAGCCGCTGGGCTGGCTGCTGTGGCCGGTGGTGTTTCCGTTCGGCCGCCGCGCCGTGGCCCCGGGCGACCGCCTGAGCCACCGCGTCGCCATGCTGCTGATGGCGCCGAACGAAGCACGCGAACGCCTGGGCCAGGGCGTGTTCCTGACCCCGTGCGAGAACAACCCCGGCGGCCGCATCGACAGCTACCTGGCCGCGGCCGTCGCCGCCGAGCCGGTGGAGCGCAAGTTCCTGAAGGCGCTGAAGACCAAGGACATCGAGGCCCTGGACTACAGCGCGCAGCTGGACGAAGGCGTGCGCGAAGGCTGGATCACCGTCGAAGAACGCAAGCAGCTGGAAGAACTGCGTGCGATCACGCTGGACACGATCACCGTGGACGACTTCGACACCCACGAACTGCGCGCGGCCAGTTTCTACGACCTGCCGCAGCACAAGCGTCAGCCGCGCGAAGCGGCCTGACGCAGACCCCAGCAACGATCACGACGGCGGGCATGTCCCGCCGTCGTCGCGACAGGAGTTCCGATGAGCGCCGATGTCCTGAAGATCTACCGCAGCCTGAGCCGCAAGCCGTTCGGCCACTGGCTGTTCTCACGCCTGATCTGCTTCAAGGCGCCGTACTTCGGCAGCATCGGCCCGCGCATGACGCGGCTGGAACCGGGACGTGGCGAGGCGACGATCCGCCACCGGCGTTCGGTCACCAACCACCTGGGCACCGTGCACGCGATCGCGCTGTGCAACCTGGCCGAGTTCGTCGGCGGGCTGACCACCGACGTCAGCATCCCGCGCTCGATGCGCTGGATTCCCAAGGGCATGACGGTGGAATACCTGAAGAAGGCCGTCGGCACGATGCAGGCCGTCGCCACGCCGGCGTTCGAGCCCCGCGAATCCGAGGAAGGTTACGACCTGCCGATGGACGTGGTGGTCAGCGATGCCAAGGGTGAACCGGTGTTCCGTGCCCGCATCGGCATGTGGGTGTCGCCGAAGCCCGCGCGCGACACCCACTGAGTTCTGCGAGGCAGGTGTGGGAGCGACGTCAGTCGCGATCGCACTGCATCGGCCTGCATTGAGGCTGGCCATGCGCCTTGACGGCGCCATCGCGACTTACGTCGCTCCCACGTCGGTCCTGACGTCGCTCAGAGAAACCACACCGCCACCAGCGCCGCGATCGCCGGCAGGCCCTGCACGAAGAAGATGCGCTTGTTGACGCTCCACGCGCCGTACAGCGCGGCCACGACCACGCACAGCAGGAAGAAGATCACGACGTTCCCCTGCGCGGTGACCAGGCCCCACAGCAGGCCGGCAGCGAGGAAGCCGTTGTAGAGACCCTGGTTGGCCGCCAGCACGCGCGTGGTCTCTGCCTTCTCGGGCGTGTTGCGGAAGGTCTTCAGGCCCAGCGGCTTGGTCCACAGGAACATCTCCAGGACCAGGAAGTACGCGTGCAGCACTGCCACCAGCACCACCAGTACCGTCGCGATCGTTCCCATTCCCGCTTCCCCTGCCGTCGTATCGCGGCAGCATAGCGGCTGCGCGACCCGGCGTCTGCCGGCCCGCGTCAGGCCTTGGCGGCGGCCGGCGGCGTAGTGGCGACGGCGCGCTCGGAAGGCAGCTTCGATTCCTCGCGCAGCAACCGCCAGGCGCTGAAGGTCATGGCGCTCGCGACCAGCAGGCCGGCACCGAACACCACGTTCGACCCGAACGCGGACAGCAGTTTGTGCAGCCAGACGAAGCTGAGGTCGCCGCCGCGGTAGATCACGGTGTCGATGGCCGCGCCGGCCTTGTAGCGCCATTCGCGACCCACGCGTGTGTAGATGGTCTCGCGCGCCGGCTTGGCCAGCGAGAACTCGCTGGCGCGGGTGACCACCTGCACGATGGCGACCATCATCGGCAACGGCGACGCGGAAAGGATCGAGAACCCGAGGATGATCGCGCCGCCCGGGATCAGCAGCGCCGGCGCGATGCCGAAGCGGGACAGCAGCGTGCGGGTGAGCAGCAGTTGCACCACCAGCGTCAGCGAGTTGACCGCCAGGTCCAGCGTGGCGAAATAGTCTGCGCGGGCCTCGGCCGAGGTGAACATGGTGCGCGCGATGGCATTCTGTTCGTTGTAGAGCAGCGTGCCCACGCCGACCCCCATCACCACCATGACGGCAAGCCAGCGCAGCAGCGGCTCGCGCACGATCAGCTTCAGTCCCGCCAGCACCTCGCCCCCCATCGGGATCTCGCCGCTGGCCTGGCGCCGCTCGGCCTCGCGTGCCACGGCCCAGGTCCGCAGCCTGAAGATGCACAGCACGCAGACCGAGAACAGGAACGCCGACACCAGCATCATGTTGGGGATGCCCACGCGCACGACCAGCGCCTTGGTCAGCGCCGGGCCGAGGAACGCGCCCATCGTGCCGGCCGCGCCGATGTAGCCGTAGTACTTGCGCGCTTCGACATTGGTGAACACATCGGCCATGAAGCTCCAGAAAACGGCCACCGCGAACAGGTTGAACACCGTGATCCACAGGATGAAGGCCAGTCCGCGGCCGGCGATGCCACTGTCGAACATGGCGTAGAACATCAGCAGCGTGGCGATGAAGAAGCCGTAGATCACCGGCAGGAAGACCCGGCGCGGGAAGCGGCTCACCAGCCAGCCGTACACCGGTTGCAGCACCAGCATGATCAGGAACACGGCGCTGAAGATGAACTGCAGCGTGAACTCGCCCAGCGCGATGCCGCGGCCGGCGAAGAACGCGATCAGCGCAGGAGGAAACACCGCTTCGATGTCGCTGGACGCCGCCATCGCCTCGCGTACCGGCCGCAGCACGTAGTAGCCGCTGAGCAGGCAGAAGAAGTAGACGAAGGCCCACAGCAGCGGCGGCGACTCCGTGACCGCCGCGCGGAATCGGCCGAACCGGGAGATCGCTGGGGAAGACGGGTCCATGGGGCGCGGCCTGCGATCGCATCATCGGGACGCGGGCACCGCCCGCCTGTGGCGCGCAAGGTATCCGATGCACTGCAACATCGCCAGCGTTTCATGCTCGCCCGGCGACTGGAAACGCATGCAGGCCCTCTCTCCCGCCCACCGCTGCAATGGCCCGAGCATTTGCTCTATCCCCCGCCGCTAGGTTCGGCCGGACTTCGCTACAGGGCAGCATGTGTACGACTACATCATCGTGGGCGCCGGTTCCGCCGGCTGCGTCCTGGCCCACCGCCTGAGCGAAGACCCGGCCTGCCGCGTGCTGTTGCTGGAAGCCGGCCCGCGCGACTGGCACCCCTTCATCCATATGCCGGCCGGGCTTGCCAAGCTGGTCGGCCAGAAGGGCGTGAACTGGAACTACGACACCGCGCCGGAGCCGCACCTGGATAACCGCCGCCTGTGGTGGCCGCGCGGCAAGGTGCTCGGTGGCTCCAGTTCGATCAACGCGATGTGCTACATCCGCGGCGTGCCGCAGGACTACGACGACTGGGCCGCCGCCGGTGCCGAGGGCTGGGACTGGGACAGCGTGCTGCCGTACTTCCGTCGTTCGGAACGGAACAGCCGCGGCGGCGATGCCCTGCATGGCGCCGAGGGCCTGCTGTACGTCTCCGACCTGCGCTATACCAATCCGCTCTCGACGGCGTTCATCGAAGCCGGTGTGCAGGCGGGGCACGCGCGGAATGCGGACTTCAACGGGCCGGCGCAGGCGGGCTTCGGCCTCTACCAGGTCACGCAGAAGGACGGCGCGCGCTGTTCCTCCGCGGTGGCCTACCTGGACCCGGCGCGCGACCGGCAGAACCTGGACATCGTCACCGGTGCGCTGGTCCGCCGCGTGCTGCTGGAGAAGGGCCGCGCGATCGGCGTGGCGTACGCGCGCGGCGGCCACGAGGTGATCGTGCGCTGCGAGCGCGAGGTGCTGCTCAGCGGCGGCGCGATCAACTCGCCGCAGCTGCTGATGCTGTCGGGCATCGGCCCTGCAGACCATCTGGCCTCGCACGGCATCACCGCGCGCCACAGCCTGCCCGGCGTCGGCGCGAACCTGCAGGATCACCTGGACATCTGCACCCTGCAGCACAGTACACAGCGCATCACCTACGACCGCACCAGCGAACTCAAGACCGCGTTCGATTACTTCCTGCGCGGCCATCGCGGCCCGGGCAGCAGCAACATCGCCGAGGCCGGCGCCTTCGTCCGCTCGTCGCTGGCGCCGGACGAGCGCCCGGACATCCAGATGCATTTCGTCCCGGCGATGCTGGACGACCACGGCCGCAACCGTCTGCCGGGCGACGGCTACACGGCGCACGCCTGCTTCCTGCGCCCGCGCAGCCGCGGGCGCATCCGGTTGGCGAGCGCCGACCCGCGCGCGGACGCGCGCATCGAAGCGAATTACCTGAGCGACCCGGAAGGCTTCGACCTGAAGATGATGGTCGAATGCGCGAAGCTGTCGCGCGAACTGTTCGCGCAGCCGGCGTTCGACGCCTACCGCGGTGCGCCGATCCATCCGACGCGCAGCGACCTGTCCGACGCCGAGCTGGTGGCCTTCATCCGCGCCAAGGCCGAAACCGTGTACCACCCCGTCGGCACCTGCCGGATGGGCACCGACGGGAATGCGGTGGTGGATCCCTCGCTGCGCGTGCACGGGCTGGAAGGATTGCGAGTGATCGACGCCTCGGTGATGCCCACCCTGATCGGCGGCAACACCAACGCGCCGACCATCATGATCGCGGAAAAGGCGGCGGACATGATCCGCCACGCCTGACGCGCCGCACGCGGCCGCTCATTCCATCCACGGGTTTCGCATCGGGGCGATCTTCACCGGATCCTCGCCGGCCTCGATGCGCGCCAGCTGGTCGCGCAGCTGGCGCTCGACCTTCCGGTCCAACTTCACCCGCGTCTGCTCCAGCAGGCGACGATAGGCGCGTGACGCGGCGTCGCCCCGGCCCAGCCGCAGGTAGGCGTTGCCCAGCTCGACGCCCACGCCGACGTTCTGCGGGCGGATGGCGGCGACTTCTTCCAGCCGTCGGGCGACCAGGGCATAGTCCTGGCCGTTCTCCTCATACAGATACTCCATCACCTTCTGACCGATGCCCGATGCGCGCGTCTCCGGGCGCGTCAGGCGGCCATGCCAGACGCCGGCATAGCCCAGCTGGGCCACCTTCTCCATATCCTCGAACACCTCGGCCGGATCCCATTCGTACTGTGGCCAGGGCAACTCGTCGGCGACGGTGTAGACGAACCAGCCTTCCCATACGCCGGCCGTGTTGGTGTCGTCGAGGGTTTCGACGAAGCGGTGGTAGTCCAGGTGCGCGGCGCGCCACTGCCGCTCCATCACCCAGTAATCGGGATACACCCGCGCGCCGGAGCCGGCGATCACGCGGCGATGGAAGTCGCGGATCTCGCCGAAGCGCTGGCCCAGGTCCACGCCCTCGTTGCGGAACGCGCGATAGCCGCCCGCGGTGCCGCCGACCAGTTCGTTGTGGTATTCCCACAGGCGCGGCTCGCGGATCGTCATGCCGATGGTCATCACGAACAACGCAACGACCACGCCGGCCCAGGCGCGCGAGCGGCGCCTCCAGGCCTCTGCCACCGCACCGCCACCGAGCACCGCGGCACCCGCCAGCAGCGGCGTCGCATGACGCACGCCACCCCAGGCCTGCGGCGACACGACCAGCGCGGCGAAGTGGAGCGCGCACGCTGCCGCCAGCGCGGCGAGCATCCAGCGCGTGGCGGGCGCCAGCGGCGCACGCACCAGCAGCGCGAGCCCGAGCAGCGAGAGCGCGGCCAACGCGAGCGGGATCTTCGCCGCGAGGATCGCCGGCCACGTGAACCAGGGCATGCGGCCTTCGAACACGTGGCCCCAGATCAGGTGCAGGGCACCGCCGCGGCCTTCGATGCCGGTGCGGACCGTGTCGGCCAAGCCCCATAGATAAGCGCGTGGCAACAGATGGAGGTCATCCGCAGCACCGATCGCCACGCGAATCATCGGCTTGGTGACTTCCGCGACCTTGGCATCCATCGCCAGATTGAAGGCATCGCCGCCCGTGCCATCGGCGTGGAAGCGGAACCCGTACTGCGCCCACAACAGCGCAACCCCCAACAGGATCGCCGCTGCCAGCTGTGCGCATCGCCGCAGGACGTCGCGTCCGCCGCCCTTCCGGAAACCTGCAACAGCCGCCACTACGAGCACGCCACCGACGCCCACGAGCCCAGCCAATGCGGAGTGCTTCGCGCCCAATGCCAGGCCCACCGTGATGCCGAATACCGCGGCCCATCGCCACTGCCACGTCGCCGCCAGCACCCCTGCGGCCACGATGGCAAGCGAGAGCGTCAGCGCGAGCAGGCCGTCGGTCATCACGACCGGCAGGTGCGCACCGAGCGTGGGCTCCAGTGCCAGGAACGCGAGCGTACCGGCTGCCCACGCGACGCCGGCGGCACGCCACAGCAGCGCGCCCAGCGCGACCAGCAACAAGGCGTTCAAGCTCCACATCGCCGTCCGCGCGCGTTGCTGCGTACGCTCCGGATCGTTGTGTTCGAACATGGTCTGTTCGACCCACTCGCGCTCCTGCGCCTTCTCCCGCAGACTCGGCTCGGGACCGACCCGGAACGCTGCCGGCATCCAGGCGCCCACCCAGAGTTTCGCCAGCGGCGGATGCTCGGGATTGAGGTGCCGGTCGCCGCTCCGCACGTAGACCGTGCCGGCGACGATGTGCCACGGCTCATCGATGGTGAAGCTGTCCAGACGCGTGCCGTACCACGAACGCGCGACGGCCAGCGCCGCGAGCAGGACGAGCAGAGCGCCGGCCAGCCAACGCTGGATGGTCGGGGATGGGGCCGTGGGACGCATGGTAGGGCTCCCGGCATTCGGCACGACGACGAAAGAACGGCACACGACTCGATGACGCCCCGGCGTGGCCTGTCAGGCGATGCCCGGGACTTCACATCCAACGCCGACCCTCAGGGCGATCGGCCAGCTGACGGCGCATGCCAGGGCGGCCTCGAGGTAGTGCACGTTCACACCCGCGGACGCACGTCACCGAGGCTGAACACGAGAACATGGGCTGCCACACCCCCTGTTCATCGGCGTCATGCGTCACTCGCACGCTTACCAAGATCCGCAGCGCCCTGGCGGCGCAGAACTTGCACGTGCTTCATGCGACCGCATTCCTGAATGCGACGGCTTGTCGCGCACCGCGGCAGAGGCCCGTGCTGCAGGGAACTGCGACGCGCGCCACATACGGAATCAGAAGCAGGATGAACGACATGGGCACGAAACTTCTCCCTGTTTGTGCAATCGAAAAAACCGGCGTTATGATCCTCTCGACAGAGCTCACCCAGGCGTCACGCACCATGAAAGACAAGGCAGGCCGGCGGCCGCTGCGCTCCACCTTCCGGATCGGTCTGGTCGGCCTGATGCTGCCCCTGACGTTGTCTTCGACCGCACAGACGCCGTTGCGCTGGACTTCGCCCGCGCGCGACAGCGCATCGGCACCCACCACGGCGCCAACGGTGCCCCCCGCGCACTACGGCTCGCCCACCCAACCGCGTCCCTACCTCGCCTCGTTGTCGGACCGAAAGGTCCAGCCGTTGGCGGCGGGCTTCGATGTCGCCGCGTTCGAGACCATGGCCGAGCACCTGACGGTGGGCCAGCGCGTGCCCGGCCTGGCGA
Organism: Pseudoxanthomonas sp. G3; assembly: GCF_057654715.1. Taxonomy (NCBI): domain Bacteria; kingdom Pseudomonadati; phylum Pseudomonadota; class Gammaproteobacteria; order Lysobacterales; family Lysobacteraceae; genus Pseudoxanthomonas; species Pseudoxanthomonas sp. G3. The sequence continues at coordinate 884,964 of NZ_CM172805.1, read as the reverse complement.
TGGCGATCGTGCACAACGGCCGCGTGCTGAGCGCGCGCGGCTACGGCGTCACCGACGTCGCCGCGCCGCAGCCGGTCGATGCGCACACCGTGTTCCGCCTGGCCTCGCTGTCGAAGGCGTTTGCCAGCACACTCACCGGCCTGATGGTGCAGGACGGCTCGCTCCGCTGGGACAGCAAGGTCAGCCAGTACGTGCCGGGCTTCCAGCTCAGCGACGCCAACGCCACCGCGCACGTCACCGTGGCGGACGTGCTGAGCCACAGCGTCGGGCTGCAGGCGCACAACGCGTTTGATCGCGACATCGAAGCCAACGGCGAGTACTACGACGTCGCCCGCAAGCTGGCGTACGCGCCGCTGAAGTGCGCCCCAGGCGAGTGCTACGCCTACCAGAACGTGGCCTTCAGCGTGATCGGCGACGTGGTGTTCGCCGCCACCGGCACGTTCTACGACCAGGCGGTGGACCGCCGCATCTTCAAGCCGCTGGGCATGAACGACGCCAGCATGGGCCTGGCCGGCATCCAGGCCAGCACCCGTTGGGCGCGCCCGCACGTGCGCAGCCGTAACGGCTGGGTGTCCTCCACGCCGAAGCCGACCTATTACCGCCTCCCACCGGCGGCGGGCGTCAACGCCAGCGCCAGCGATCTGGCGCAGTGGTTGATCGCGCAGACGGGCCATCGCCCCGACGTGCTGCCGGCACCGCTGTTGGCCACGCTGCATGCGCCCGTGGTGACCACGCCCGGCGAGATGCGTGGCGGCTGGCGCCGTGAGCGCGTCCATTCGGCCAGCTACGCGCTGGGTTGGCGCGTATTCGATTACGCGGGCCACGAAGTCGTGTTCCATGCCGGCGCCGTGCAGGGCTATCGCGGCCTGGTCGCGCTGGTGCCAGGCCAGGACCTCGGCATCGCGCTGGTCTGGAACAGCGACAGCTCGCTGCCGTCGGGCCTGTTGCCGACCATCCTTGATCGCGCGATGGGCCTGCCCGGACAGCCGTGGGTGGAGACGCCGGCCGACTACGACCTGCTGCTGGCGGAGTCGCCCAGCACGACGCCGGCCGATGCGCCCAAGGACAGCGGCACGTCTTCCCAGCGCGGCACCGCGTCGCCCCATTGATCATGGCCGGTGGCCGCGACGCGGCCACCCGTGGGCTCAGGGCTGCGCGCCTTCTTCCATCGCCTTGAGCTTGGCGAGCCCTTTCTCGTAGTCCGCACCGATCATCCGGTCGAACAGCAGGCCCAGCCAGCGCTTGAACGGGTTCATGCCGTGCTCGGTGTCGAAGGCCCACGTCACCCGCGTGCCCTGCCCTTCCGGCGCCAGCAGATAGGTCGCATTCGCCTGGCTGCCATCGAAGTCGAGCGCGACCACGATGCGATGGTGCGGCTCGCTGGCAATGATCTCCTGGCTGCCGGACCCGACCGAGCGATTGCCGACCCAGCGCATGCGCGCGCCGACGCCGCGTGCCGGACCCTCGAAGGTGTACTTCGCCTGCGGGTCGTATTCCGCCCACGGCGACCAGGCATTGAAACGCTCGAACGAATCCAGGGTGGCGAACACCTGCTCCGGGCTGCGCGCGATGACGGTGCTGCGCTCGACATGCGTCGCCGACGGCAGCAGCAGGCCGCCCACGGTCAGGACCAAGCCGATGGCCACGATGATGGCCAACACCCATTTGATGAACTTCATGCCTGTCTCCCGGGAATGGCGGTGACCACAGCCTAGCCGGCCACCCATAAAAAAACTCTCCCCCCGCTGGGCACAGGGAGAGAGTCCATGGTGTTACGGCTAATCGGGGTTGGCTTAGATCAGCGGAGCCGGGGTGGCCGGCAGCGCGACCGGGGCCGCTTTCTTCTTGGACTTCTTGGCAGCCTTCTTGGCGGGCTTCTTGGCAGCCTTCTTCGCAGCCTTCTTGGCCGGCTTCTTGGCTACTTTCTTGGCGGCCTTCTTCGCGGTCTTCTTGGCAGCCTTCTTAGCAGGCTTCTTGGCGACCTTCTTGGCAGCCTTCTTCGCGGTCTTCTTGGCGGCCTTCTTCGCCGGCTTCTTGGCGACCTTCTTGGCGGCCTTCTTGGCGACCTTCTTCACCGCCTTCTTGGCCTTGGCGACCTTCTTGGCGACCTTCTTGGCGGCCTTCTTCACGGTCTTCTTGGCAGCCGACTTCTTGGTGGCCTTCTTGGCGGCCTTCTTGGCGGCCGGTTTCTTCTTCGCAGCTTTCTTCGTTGCCATGTGATGGCTCCTCGTCAGTGAACTATGGATTTTTACGTCTGGTTACAGCACATCTGCCCGAAGGCAGGCCCAGCTGCAAGAAACGCCGCGGGAGTCGGACCCGTCGGCAGCCGCCACCGCGACACGCGCGGCGAAGCGGATTCCCCAGGGGACCGGGCGTGCGAAACCCGGCTCCCTACAAATACGAAAACACCCGCGTCGCTTGGCGACGCGGGTGTCTTGGTTCGGATGCGTTGCGTTTTTCCGGGGGAAGCGAGGCCTGCGTCCACCCCGATACGGGTGACGATGGGCTGTGTTGTCTCTCGCGCTGTCGTGTTGATTCGACTCACTCGCTTCCGCAGCATGCTCTGCTTGGGGCGAAACCTAATCACGGTTTTTCAAGGTGTCAACACCTGACCGCAATTTTTTTTCGCCCCGCCGCCTGCTCGCACTGTCGCCGCTGGCGGCGATCGCAGTCCTCCCCGCATCACCCGTCGCGCCACACGCGACGCGCATGCAAAGCATCCATGAAAAAAACATCGGGAAAACGCGCATATTTTTTTCCGCTGCGGGTGGAGCGCGCGCGACGGAGGCGATGCGTGGCGCCGCCGGTGAGGCGCTGATCGGGCGGCGGAAGGGGTTGAACGCAGGGTAAAAAAACTTGTGCGAAGGCGTCCGGATTCCGTGTCGCACAAGCCCGATTGCGCCGATTTGCGCAAAAATTTTTCGCCTCGTTGGCGATCGCTTCGCCACGTCCGGCACAAGAAGTGCGCGCGTTCGGGCCTGCGATGGCGTCCCGCACCGACGTTCTCGACCACCGTGGCGGAGGCGTACCGCGCGTTCCGTTTTGCCGTTCGTCGGCCACGGCGCGATGCGTGCGTCGGGATTCCGGCGCGCAGTGCGCGGGTGTCGGAGGTTACCCATCGCGCCGTCGGCGATCCCGCGCACGGGGATGCGATGGCGGAAACGAAGCGGGGAGCCGGTGACGACGGATCCGCTCCGTCGCCACCGGCTCCCCGCAGGGAAACCGCCCGCCGGGCGGCTTCAGTGGTCTTCGTCTTCGATCAGCTCGGCGTAGTCGTCGGGCGAAAGCAGTTCGTTGAGCTGGTCCGGCTCCTCGGCTTCGATCACGAAGATCCAGCCGTCGCCATAGGCGTCCTCGTTGATGGTCTCGGGCTTGTCCGCCAGCGCGGCGTTGACCTCGACCACCTTGCCGGTCACCGGGCTGTAGACGTCAGACGCGGCTTTCACCGACTCAACCACGGCGCTGGCGTTGCCAGCCTCGATGCGGTCGCCGACGTTGGGCAGTTCGACGTACACGAGGTCGCCCAGCAGGCCCTGCGCGTGGTCGGAAATGCCGACGGTGACACGGCCACCGCCTTCCAGGCGGGCCCATTCGTGGGACTTGAGGAACTTCAGATCGCCAGGAATTTCACTCATGGGTTACTCCGGAGCATGCTGTGGGTCGGGGGAAGAGACGATAGTTTAGCGGAGGATGGCGCGGGTGAAGGAAGCGGTGCGCCCCTCACTCCAGTACACCCGGCTGCGCCTGGCCGTCGCGCACGAACGGGAACTTCACCACGCGCACCGGCACTTCGCGGCCGCGGATGTCGACGCGCACGTTGCCGGCGGCGCCCAGCGGAATGTCGCCCGCGGGGACGCGCGCGAAGGCGATCGCCTTGCCCAGCGTCGGCGAGAAGGTGCCCGACAGGATCTCGCCGTCGCCATGCGGGGTGAGCACCTTCTGGCCGTGGCGAAGCACGCCCTTCTCGTCCATCACCAGGCCGATCATCTGGCGCGGTGCGCCCGCGGCCTTCTGCGCTTCGAGCGTAGCGCGACCATTGAATGCGCGACCTTCGTCAAGGGCGACGGTCCAGGCGAGCGCGGCTTCGTAGGGGGAAACGCTTTCGTCCATGTCCTGGCCATAGAGGTTCATGCCGGCCTCCAGGCGCAGCGTGTCGCGCGCACCCAGGCCGGCCGGCTTCACGCCCGCCTCCAGCAAGGCGTTCCAGAACGCGACGGCCTGGTCCTGCGGCAGGACGATCTCGTAGCCGTCCTCGCCGGTGTAGCCGGTGCGCGCCACGAACAACGGCACGCCGGCCAGGCTGGTGGCCTCGGTCGCGGCGAAGCGCGTTAGCTTGCCGACCTTCGCGCGATCCTCTTCGCGCAGCAGCCCGTGCACGCGCTCTCGCGCGGTGGGGCCCTGCACGGCGACCATCGCGAAGTCGGGGCGCTCGGTGACGGCGACAGCGAACGGCGCGGCCTGCCGGCCGATCCACGCGAGATCCTTTTCCCGGGTGGCCGCGTTCACCACCAGGCGGAAGAAGTCTTCGGCCATGAAGTAGATGATCAGGTCGTCGATGACGCCGCCGGCTTCGTCCAGCATGGCGGTATAAAGCGCCTTGCCCGGCTTCTGAAGCTTGTCGACGGAATTGGCCACCAGGTGGCGCAGGAACTCGCGCGTCCGCGCGCCGCGCACGTCGACCACCGTCATGTGGCTCACGTCGAACATGCCGGCATCGCGGCGCACCTGGTGGTGCTCCTCGATCTGCGAGCCGTAGTGGATCGGCATGTCCCAGCCGCCGAAGTCGACCATCTTGGCGCCAAGCGCGCGATGGGTGTCGTTGAGGATGGTCTTCTGGGTCATGGCGGGTCCTGGGACAGGCAAAGAGGGCCATTATCCCAGAACGCACCAGCGGGGTGCGTCGACGTCAGAGACCTTCGTAGGCCGTGTTGATGCAGTCCACCGAGCCAGCATCCAGCGCGGTGAAGCGACCCGCGGGCAACTCGATCCGGCCCGCCCAGGCCACGTCGCGCAGCCATTCGCCATCGTCCGCGTGCTGGCGCACCAAGGCGGCCACGCGCGCATCGGGCTGGCGGTCGATCCGGCAGTTGCCGAACTGCAGGTAATAGTCCTGCCGACCCTGCGGATAGGGCCGGGCATCGGTGATCTGCCAGCGTGCGCGGTTGCCCTCGCGCCCGGCCATTTTCCCCGCCACCACGAAGCGTGGCACCGGGCTGGCATCAGGGTCGGTCGACGGCGCCGCGAGCACCGATACCGCGTAGTCGCATACGTGTTCGTACGCGGTGGAATCGGAGACGCAGCTGCCGCCCATGTCCTCCAGCGCGTCGGGATAGGGCGGCACGGTCAGGCCGACGAGTTGCTGCCCGCCGACCGGCGCGGCCGGCAACAGCATGCTCATCCACGCCGCCAGCGCCACGCCTTGTCCCATGTACTCAGGCCTCCTGGACCTTCAGGGTCATGCCATCCACGGCCACCACCCGCACGCGGGTACCGACCGGCAGGTCGGGGCCTTCCACCGTCCAGAACGCATCGTCGATCTTGACCCGGCCGCGACCGCCGGCGGTCGCCTGGTCGAGCACGGCCACCGTGCCGACCAATTGCTCGGCACGCCGGTTCAACAGCGGCTTGTCGCTCTGACGTCCCTTGCCGCGAAACCACTTGCGATAGACCGCCACGGAGATCAGCGCGAGCACGGAGAACAGCACGGCCTGCGCCAGCCAGCCCAGACCCGGCGCCACCAGCACCACGATGGCCATCGCCACCGCGGCAAAACCGAACCACAGCATGAAGGCGCCCGGCGCCATCGCCTCCGCGGCGAACAGCACCAGCGCCCCGATCGCCCAGAACGCGAACTTGAAGCTCATGTCAGCCTCCCGGAACGCGCGGCGGGCGCGCAGGTGCGGCCACCTGCTGCTTGGTCAGCGCTTCCTTGGCCAGTTCGGCGATGCCGGCGATGGAGCCGATCACGCCGCTGGCCTCCATCGGCATCAGCACGAACTTCTGGTTCGGCGCGGTGGCCAGTTCCTTGAAGGCCTCCACGTACTTCTGCGCGATGAAGTAGTTGATGGCCTGTACGTCGCCCTGGGCGATGGCATTGGACACCAGCTCGGTCGCCTTGGCTTCCGCTTCCGCGAGGCGCTCGCGGGCCTCGGCTTCGCGATACGCCGCCTCGCGCTTGCCCTCGGCTTCCAGGATCGCGCTCTGCTTCTCGCCTTCGGCGCGCAGGATGTCCGACGCGCGGGCGCCCTCGGCCTCGAGGATCGAGGCGCGCTTGTCGCGCTCGGCCTTCATCTGCCGCGCCATCGCATCGACCAGGTCGCGCGGCGGCTGGATGTCCTTGATCTCGATGCGGTTGACCTTCACGCCCCACGGACTCGTCGCATGGTCCACCACGCCAAGCAGCTTGGCGTTGATGGTCTCGCGCTGGCTGAGTGACTCGTCCAGGTCCATCGAGCCGATCACCGTGCGGATGTTGGTCTGCACCAGCGCGATCATGGCCTGGTCCAGGCTGGAGACTTCATAGGCGGCCTTGGCCGCGTCCAGCACCTGGAAGAACACCACGCCGTCCACCTTCACCACGGCGTTGTCCTTGGTGATCACGTCCTGCGACGGCACCTCGAACACCTGCTCCATCATGTTGACCTTGCGGCCGATGCTCTGCATGTACGGGATCAGGAAGTGCAGACCGGGGGACATGGTGTGGGTGTACTTGCCGAAATGCTCCACCGTGAACTCATAGCCCTGCGGTACCACGCGCACCCCCTTAAAGAAGGTGACCACGATGAACAGCAGCACCGCCGCAACCACCAGTGTCGAAAGACCGAACTCCATGCTGACCCCCTTCCCGTGATGTAGATCCGATTATAGGCACGCCCTGACCCGGCGACCGGCAGGAACTTTCCGGCCGTTGCGACGGTATTGCCCGCTGCGGCATCCCTACCTCCGACAGCCCGAAGAACCCACCCGCGTGAGCCGATCGCAGTTCGCCATCGACATCCCCGACAGCCTGGTCGCCCGCGCGCGGACCGGCTGCCGGGAGGCGTTCGGGCAGATCTACCGGCGCTTCGAACGTCCGGTGTTCACCCTCGCCCTGCGGATCTGCGGCGATCGGGAGGATGCAGGCGATGTGCTGCAGGACACCATGCTGAAACTCTTCCACCACCTGCCCGACTACCGTGGCGACTGCCCCTTCTGGGGTTGGCTGCGCCAGATCGCCGTCAACGAGGCGCTGCTGCGCCTGCGTCGGCAGAAGCGGTTGGTCGCCGAGATCTCGGTGGACGAAGACGACCTGCCGCAGGACCACGGCCTGCCGCCTGCCGCGGCCGCCGACGCGGCCTTGCTGCAGCGGGCCCTGGACGCGCTGCCCGCGGCGACCCGCAGCGTGTTGTGGCTGTACCACGCCGAGGGCTACACCCACGAGGAGATCGCCGCGCTGATGCAGCGCACGCCGAGCTTCTCCAAATCGCAGGTCTCCCGCGGCACCCGCCGGCTGCGGGTGCTGTTGAACATCGAGGACACCGTCCATGCCTGATTCCCGTGCCCGCGAACCCATGCCGCGCGACTGGAGCGATGCCTTCGGCGCGCTGCCGCTGGAAACCCCTCCCGATGGCGCATGGCAGCGTCTCGCTGCCGCGCTGCCGCCGGTGCAGGCACCCGCACGCCCGACGCGCTGGCACCGCCCTGCCCTGGCGCTGGCCGCCACCGCCTTCTTCGCCGCCGTGATCCCGCTCATGCAGTGGCGGAACGCCGAGGTCACCGCGCCACCACTGCAGCGTGCACCGGCCATCGCCACGACGTCACCGGCGCGTCCGGATGCGCCGGCGGGTCCGTCCGCAAGCGAACCCGTGATCGGCATTCCGACGGATATCGCCACGACCCCGTTGCTTGCCCCGGCATCAACGGTGCGCCCGGCCGTTGCGCGCGCCGCGCCTGTCCCGGTGGAGGCCGAGCCTGCGCGGCTGGACGCGCTCTACACCGAATCCGCCCGCCTCGAAGCCGTGCTCGCGCAGTTGCCCGACAGCCACACCGGCAACGTGGCTGCGCTCGCGGTCAGCGCCGACCTGCAGGACCAGGTCAGCCATATCGATCTCGCGCTTTCGCAACCCGCCTTGCCGGACGCCACCCGCACCGCGCTGTGGGAGCAGCGCGTGGACACGCTGCGCCAGCTCACGGGCGTGGAAGCCACCCAACGCTGGCAGGTCGCCCTGAACGACAACGCCGCCGACACCGCCATCTATTGATAAGCACACGCAACGAGGAGACTTACGATGCTCAAGTCCTTTCCCACGACACTGCTCGCCTTCGCATTGGTCGCACCCCTGCCGGCCTTCGCACAGCAGGAGGACGCCGCCAGGCAGAAGGAACTGGACGCCGCGCGCGCCGACCTGCAACGCGCCGCCAAGCGCGTGGCCGAACTCTCGAAGGATGCCGACCGCGTGGGCTCTCCCGTCGAGATCGATCATCTCATCGTCCGCCGCCCGCGCCTGGGCGTCCTGCTGTCGGGCGACGACGCGGCAGGCGTACGCATCACCGGGGTGACGCCGGATAGCGGCGCCGCCAAGGCCGGCCTGAAGGCGGGCGACCGCCTCCTGCGCGTGCAAGGCGAAACGGTCAACGGCAGTACCGGCGATGCGCGCGTGGCGCATGCGCGCAAGCTGCTCGCCGACCTCCAGGCGGAGACGCCCGTGCGGGTCACGTACCAGCGCGACGGCAAGACGCACGACGCCAGCGTCACGCCCACGCAAGTGTCGCCACGCGTCGCGTTCGCGAGCCAGGGGCCTGGCACGTTCTTCCTCCGTACCGGCGACGGCGGCATGCCATGGATCGACGGCGCGCCCATGCCGATGGGTGACATTGCCACTGTCATCGCGCCGGAAGTCCAACGCGAGCTGCGCCAGCTCGGCAGGCTGGGCGACTGCAAGGGCGAAGATTGCCGTCTGCCCGCGCTGGCCGAAGCCTTCCGCTGGAGCAACCTCAACCTGGCGACGGTGGATGCCTCGCTCGGTCGCTACTTCGGCACTGAAAACGGCGTGCTCGTCCTCTCCATCGGTGAAGAACTCGCGGGCCTGCAAGCCGGCGACGTGATCCGCAAGGTTGACGGCAAGCCGGTGACGACGCCGCGCGACGTCACCCAGGCGCTGCGCGACAAGCCCGAGGACGCCAAGGTCGCGGTCGAGTACCTGCGCGACCGGCAGACACGGACGAGCACCATCAGCGTGCCCAAGGCCGCCGCGTTCCGGTTCCCGTCGACCTCGCGCGTCGTGGTGAAGCCGCGCGTGGCCGAGGCGGCCGGCAAGGCGCCAACCGTCGTGGAGCGTCGGCGCGTGATGATCGTCGACCAGGACGGCAAGGTGCAGACCTTCGAAGACGACGACGGCGACGCACCGCTGCCGCCTCCGCCGCCGGCGCCGCCCGTGCCTCCTTCGGGCAAGGGCGGCACGCTGCTCTGACACGCATTATTAGAAGAGAAACCCGTGAATCCCCTGCCCCCGCTCCGCGGGGGTCTTTTTTTGGCGGGTGGCACGTCCCTGTGCCGGAGAGAACATCAGCGCGACAACCCGGGTGTGGCAGCCCGGTCCGCGGGCGCAGGTTCGACCCAGTCGGCAAACACCTTGGCGATGGCGGCGTCCGCCACGGTCCTGCCTTCCTGGATTTCGCCCGCCTGGGTGAACAGCGGAATGATCATCGCCATGCCGTCGACCTGGGTCTTCAGATGCACGCCCGGTGCTTTCGACAGGAAGCCGTTCCAGTGCGCGCGCACTTTGGCCCAGTAGCCGGCCGTCGCCTGCCAGTAGTCGCGCGCGGGCGTGAAGTCGACCTCGGTGGTCTTCAGGTAATCGTTGAAGCCGAACTCGCGCGCCAGCGCTACCTGCGTGCCGTCGGGCCTGCGCAGCACCTTGGTATTGAACTGCTCGTGGGTCCAGCCGTTCGGCGTCAACGTGTGGCGGTTCACCACGGAAAGCGCGTTGTAGTCGCTGCGCTTGGTGTATTCGCGGCGCGGCAACGGGCGCCAGCTCAGATCGCTGGTCCAGGTGGCGACGCCGTGGGTGTAGTCCCAGCGCCCGGTGCCGCAGTAGCGTGGCGCATCGCTGACTTCGTACACGCACTGCGTCCACGCGCCGTGCGTGGCATCGGCAGGAATCGCGCGCACGTGCCAGGTCTGGTCGGCGCTGAACTCGAAGCGCGTGGGCGCTTCGTACGTCCAGTCCTGCCGCCAGTGCTTGGTGACGTGCCCACTCTTGGCGTCGACCAGGATGTGCTGGAGGACGATCCGGGCCGGCGTGTCCTCGACCACGATGACGGTCTCGTCGCCGCCACTACGCATGGCCGCCTGGCGCTCGTAGCCGGACTGCAGCAGGACGGTTTCGTCGAAGGCGAAGTCGACGGTGTAATCGCCCTGCATCGCCAGGATCGACTGGCGATCGCGCGCAGGGTCGGCAAAGGCCTGTCCTGCGACCAGCAGCAAGGCGGTGGACAGCAAGTTGGCGACGGGTGTTTTCATGGCGGCTTCTCTCATATGGGTCTGATCAGCGGAACGACCTTGTCGCCCGCGTCGGTTAGGGTTTGTCTTTCCGCTCCCGGCGTCGGCGCGGTGTATCGGGCCGACGACGCGCAGCAGCAGTCGTGCAGTCCGCTTTCCAGCTCCGCGCCCTCCGCATGAGCGATGCGGCGGGCGGTGTTCACACCCAGCACCGACATCAGCGACAGGCTGGCCGCGAGCACAGGCAGCGCGGCGGGTTGGGGCACCGCATGCAGCTGCAGGGCGCACGCACGCCATTGCCCGCCGAGCAGGCGACCGGCGAGCCGTCGCCATAAGCGCTCGGCCAAGCCGGCGGCCTCGCCATCGGCGCCTTGCGGCAACGACGCGACCAGGCGATCCCAGGCGACGAAGTCGCTGTCCGGCAACAGGCACAGGCGCCAGCAGCAGCGACCCTGCGCATCGAAGAACAGCAGGCGTTCGTCCAGGCCATCGCTGCCCACGCCGGTGTGCGCCTCCACCCGCACCGCCTGCTGCCAGCCGGCGAGTTCGCTGCCGTGCTGCGTGCGGTACAGGCACAACACCGGACCCAGCGCCGCCAGTTGTGCGGCGCCCGGGAACGCATCCGCAGATGCGCCCGCGACCGAACCCGGAAGTGCCCGCAGCATCGGCATCGCGGTTACCAGCTCACCGCCAGACTCGCAGAGAGCGTGCGTCCCGGCGCGGTGTAGCGATCCAGCGTGGTGTTGCCGATGGCGACGAGCGCCATGTCCCCTGCGTCGATGTAGCGGCGATCGGCCAGGTTGAATACGCCGACATTGAACTTCGCGCCGGGCGCAAAATTCCAGTGCGCGTACAGGTCCAGCACGCCGTATCCCGCCTGGCGGTAGTAGTCCGGATCGGAGACGCGGCGCTTGCGGTCGACAAAGCGACCCGCCAGTTCCGCGCCCCAGACGTCGTGGTCGTACGCCAGGCCCAGCGTCGCGGTCAGCGGATCCACGCTGTCCAGCGGCATGTCGGTGCTGCGGTCCTTGCCGCGCGACCACGCCGCCGCGCCGCGCAGCGACCAACCCGACCACGCGTCGGACAACGCGCCGATATCCAGGCCGGCCTTCAGCTCCACGCCGTGGATCTGCGCTTCGGCGATGTTCTGCGACTGGTAGACCATCAACCCCGCATCGTTGTAGCCGATGAAGCGCATCGACTCGATGAAGTCGTCGTAGCGGTTGTAGTACCCCGACAGGCTTGCGTACGCCGCCTTGCCGGCGTACCGCACGCCGAACTCGACGCCGTCGCTGGTTTCGGGCTTCAGATCGGAATTCGCGATCGCCGTGTAGCCGAACTGCACGTTGGTGAAGCCGATATTGACGTCGTTGTAGGGCGGCGAACGGAAGCCGTGCGCGTATCCGCCGAACAGCGACCAGTTCGGCGCGAACGTCCACACCATGCCGAGCTTGGGCGACACGCTGGTCTCGCGGATGTCCGCCAACGCGACGCCGGGATTGTCGGCGTCGAAGATAGCGTCATGCTGCGGATCGAGCCGGTAGTGGTCCACGCGCAGGCCCGGCACCAGCCGGAAAGCGCCGTCGGCGAAGCTGATCTCGTCCTGCGCGTACAGCGCGGCGGTCGTGGTCTTGCTTATCGGAAAGTCGCGCACGGGGAACGCGTCGGGCGAAATCACCGGCGTGCTCACGCCGGTCAGCGGAAACGTGCGCTGGCCGTCGCGCTTCTGCCGCGTTTCGGTGCGCGCCACGTCCACGCCATAGATCAGGTCGTGCCGGACCGCGGTGCCGAACGCCTTGCGGAAGTCCGCCTGCAGACCGTACGTGCGCTGGTCGAAATTGAACTCGCGCTCGCGGATGTCGCGCAGCGTCGGCGCCGGCAGCGTGCGCTCCTCGCGCGTGTATTGGGTGGTCTCGCTGTCCTGGCGGTAGACCTGCCAGTCCAGGCTGTCGGCGAAACCGGCCGACAGGTCGTCCCACTCATGCGCGAAGGCGACGCGCGCACGCGTCTGGTGGTCGCGCGCGATCACGCGATCGTTCGTGGCGCGCGTCAGCGACTGGTACCCCTGCTGGGTCAGCAGGTCGGTGTCGGCGCTGTCCTCGTTACCTTCCACCGTCAGGCGGAACCGCTGCCCTTCGCTCGGTGCGAACACCAGTTTGGTCAGCAGGCTGCGGCCATCGCGCTCCTGAGGATTGGGCAAGGTGCGCGCGGCGCCGATGCCGGCGACGTCACCCTGGTTCTCGGTTTCCTGGCCCTGTCGATGACCCACGCTGACCAAGCCGCTCCAGCGCTCGCCACCGAACGCCGCGGTGGCGTTACCGAACAGGCCGTTCCAACTGCCGTCGTAGCCCAAGCGGAAACCGAAGTACGCATCCTTTCCATCGTCGAAATAGTCCGACGGGTCCTTGGTGATGAAGGCGACTACGCCACCGAGTGCGTCCGAGCCGTAGAGCGAACTGGACGGTCCGCGCACGATGTCGACCTGCTTGAGCGTGTCCAAGTCGACGAAGTTGCGGTTCGCGTTCGAGAAGCTGCCGATCGAGAACGCGTCCGACACCGGGATTCCGTCGGTCTGGATGCGCACGCGGTTGCCTTCCAGGCCGCGGATGCGGAAACCGCCCAGGCCGAAGCGGCCGAAGCTGGAGGTCACGGTCACGCCGGGCTCGTAGCGCACCAGGCCCTTGATGTCGCGGACCAGGCGGTCGTCCAGTTCCTCGCGGTCGATCACGCTGACCGTGTTCGGCACGTCGGCGACGGCACGCTCGCTGCGCGTGGCGGTGACCTGGATGCGCGCCAGTTCGTTCGCATCGGCGCTGGAAGAGGAGGACGAGGCCGCATCGGCGGCGGGAGCGGCGTGGGCATGGCCGGCAAGGGCCAACCACACGGCCGCGGTGAGCAGCGTGGGACGCATCATGGCGTACAGCATTCCTATGGGTGGTAAGAAGACCCGGAAGGCTGGCGGCCGGAAGTTCCTTGGCTGGCGCCCGGTGGAGAGAGAGTGGTTCGCCGCGGGGCACCGTGGCGACGCATCGTCGCGGGGACGGTGCGCGGGATTACTTGGTGAGGATCAGCTTGTCGTTGCTGGTGTGGCGCAGGCGGTACACGCGGTCGCCATGGCGGATCAGCACCTCGCGCTCTCCCTTCAGCAGGGCCGCGCTGTCCAGCACCTGCTCGGCGCGCGGTTCTGCATGCGGCAGGGAAAGGCGCTCGCGCAGCGCCAGCGTGTCGATCGTGGGCAATGCAGTGACGTTCGAGATCATCGGGAAGCTCCGGGGCGGAACGAGCTTTGATGATAATGATTCTTATTTGCGAGTCAAGGCCCGGTAAACACCCGGTTTTCAGTCGGCAGCGGCCGTGAGCCGGGCCCATATCGCCTCGTCGTAACGCGCAGCCAGATCCAGCGCGGTCAGGTTCTCCCGTAGCTGCTCGGGCCGGCTAGCGCCGAGGATCACGGTCGACACGTGCGGGTTCTGTAGGCACCACGCAATCGCCAACGGCGCCGGTTTCTCGCCCAGCTCGGCCGCGACGGCCGCGTAGCGGGTCGCACGCTCCTGCCGCTTCGCGCCGGCCGCGCCCAGGATCATCCGCCGCAAGTCCTCATGCCCGCTCCGTCCGAGCCGGGTGTCCTCGGCAATGTCCTTGCCGTATTTGCCGGTCAGCAGACCCGAGGCGAGCGGCGACCAGGTGGTCGTGCCCAGGCCCAGTTCGGCGTAGAGCGGCGCGTATTCCAGTTCCACCCGCTGGCGATGCAGCAGGTTGTACTGGGGCTGCTCCATGGTGGGCCCATGCAGGTGGTGCTTGCGCGCGATCGCGGCCGCCTCGCGGATGCGCGCGGCGGGCCATTCCGAGGTTCCCCAGTACAGCACCTTGCCCTGCCGGATCAGCGTATCCATCGCCCACACGGTTTCTTCGACTGGCGTGTCCGGATCGGGGCGATGGCAGAAGAAGAGGTCCAGATGCTCCACCTGCAGTCGGCGCAAGGCGTCGTGGCAGGCCACGGTGACGTGCTTGCGCGACAAGCCGCGCTGGGTCGGACGCGGATTGTCCACCGCACCGAAGCAGACCTTGCTGGACACGCAGTAGCTGTCCCGCGGCAACGCCAACGCGCGAAGCGCTGCGCCCATCACGCGCTCGGCCTCGCCATGGCCATAGACCTCGGCGTTGTCGAAGAAATTGACGCCGTGATCCCAGGCCAGGGCGATCAGTTCCCCCGCCTCGCGCGGCCCGACCTGCTGCCCGAACGTCAGCCACGCGCCAAAGGACAGCGCGGAAACCTGGAGTCCGGATGTGCCCAAGCGTCGGTACTGCATGGCTTGCTCCCATGGCGGCTCTGCGCATCGTAGCGCCCGGCCCGGTCGCCGGCGCGGCGGCAAATGAGAATGGCTCCGCCCCCGGCAAGACGAGCCCCGTACAATGCGCGCACTTTCCTCCTCCGGGGAGTAGCCCACCCGTCCAGACGGGGTCCGCGCGTCAACACACTTGGTCGACGACCATGGCGCACGGGACGAAGCGATTCGCTTCGCCGGGCAAGACCGAAGGCAGGCGTCGCGCTAACCCGGGCCGGGCAGTGCGTCGTTTGCCTTCGCGCTCGACGCGAATGCCTGGCCCCGGAGTCCTTGATGTTGTCCCTGCACGCCCTGCTGGTTTCCACCGGAACCGTCACCCTGGCCGAGATCGGCGACAAGACTCAGCTTCTCGCCCTGCTGCTGGCGGCACGCTATCGCAAGCCGTGGCCGATCGCGCTGGGCATCCTGGCCGCGACCCTCATCAACCACGCGATCTCCGCCTGGCTGGGCGCCGAGCTGACCGAATGGCTGTCGCCCGAGGCCCTGCGCTGGATCGTGGCGGCGAGCTTCCTGGCTGTGGCGCTGTGGACGCTCAAGCCCGACACCCTCGAGGACGAAGCCGACAACCTGCCGGCACATGGCGCCTTCCTGGCGACGACGGTGGCGTTCTTCCTGGCCGAAATCGGCGACAAGACACAGGTCGCCACGGTGCTGTTGGCGACCAAGTACGACCCGCTGTGGCAGGTCATCGCCGGGACCACGATCGGCATGCTGCTGGCCAACCTGCCCGTGGTTTGGCTGGGCCACCGCTTTGCCGACAAGCTGCCGCTGAAACTGGCCCGTGGGCTGGCATCCGCGGTGTTCCTTGCCTTGGCCCTGTGGGTGGGCTTCCGCGGCATCGGCTGAACGGCCTGGCCCGCCCCCGCCGGCTGCTAGACTGCCCGGTCAGAACAACATGCAAGGTCTGGGGGAGTACATGCTGGAAGTCTTGGGGCGGATCGGCTTCGGCCTGTTCGGCCTGGCGGTGCTGATCGGCATCGTCTGGCTGTTTTCCAACAATCGGAAGGCCATCGACTGGAAGCTGGTCGCCACGGGCGTCACCCTGCAGATCGCTTTCGCCGCGCTGGTGCTGCTCGTGCCGGGCGGTCGCGAGGTGTTCGACGCCCTCGGCCACGGCTTCGTGAAAATCCTGGAGTTCGTGAAGGCGGGCTCCGGCTTCATCTTCGGCAGCCTGATGGACACCGAGAAGTTCGGCTTCATCTTCGCCTTCCAGGTGCTGCCCACCATCATCTTCTTCGCCGCGCTGATGGGCGTGATGTACCACTTGGGCGTGATGCAGTTCATCGTGCGGATGATGGCCCTGGCCATCACCAAGGTGATGAAGGTGTCCGGTGCGGAGACCACCAGCGTTTGCGCCAGCGTCTTCATCGGCCAGACCGAAGCCCCGCTGACGGTGCGTCCGTACATCCCGAAGATGACCGAGTCCGAGCTCATCACCATGATGATCGGCGGCATGGCTCACATCGCCGGCGGCGTGCTGGCGGCCTACGTGGGCATGCTCGGCGGTGGCGATCCGGAGCAGCAGGCGTTCTACGCCAAGCACCTGCTGGCCGCGTCCATCATGGCGGCGCCCGCCACGCTGGTGGTCGCGAAGCTGCTGATCCCGGAAACCGGCACGCCGCTGACTCGCGGCACGGTGAAGATGGAAGTCGAGAAGACCTCCAGCAACATCATCGATGCCGCTGCGGCCGGCGCTGGCGACGGCCTGAAGCTCGCGCTGAACATCGGCGCGATGCTGCTGGCCTTCATCGCCCTGATCGCGCTGATCAACGCGCCGCTGACTTGGCTGGGCGAGGTCACCGGCCTGGCGTCCGCCATCGGCAAACCGACCGACCTGGCCACGATCTTCGGCTACCTGCTGGCACCCATCGCCTGGGTGATCGGCGTGCCGTGGCAGGACGCGACGACGGTGGGTTCGCTGATCGGCCAGAAGGTGGTCATCAACGAATTCGTCGCGTACCTGCAGCTGGCCGGCATCGTGAACGGCCAGACGCCCGGGGTGACGCTGACCGACGAGGGCCGCCTGATCGCGACCTATGCACTGTGCGGCTTCGCCAACTTCAGTTCGATCGCCATCCAGATCGGCGGCATCGGCGGCCTGGCGCCCGAGCGTCGCTCGGACCTGGCCCGGTTCGGCCTGCGCGCCGTGCTCGGCGGCACCATCGCCACGCTGATGACCGCCACCATCGCCGGGGTGCTGTCGCACTTCGGTTGATCGAGGACGCGGCCCACGGCCGTCCATCCCTATCTTTCTACGTTCCCCTCCCGTGACCGTGGCGCTGCCGCGGTCCGGACCGCAGGTATAGCACCATGATTACGTCCTCATCTTCTGCCGCCCGCGTCATCGTGCTGGGCTCCTTCAATGTCGACCACGTCTGGCGCTGCGACGCACTGCCGACGGCCGGTGCGACGATCACCGGCCGGTATGCCAGCGGTCCGGGCGGCAAAGGCTTCAATCAGGCCATCGCCGCCGTGCGGGCGGGCGCGGACACCACGTTCGTTTGTGCCTTGGGCGAGGATGCCGGGGGCGCGCTCGCGCGCGGCCTGGCGGCGTCGGATGGCTTGGACCTGCGCGCGCAGGCCAGCGATGAACCCACCGGGACCGCGGGCATCTACGTCGACGCGCATGGCCGCAACACCATCGTGATCGGCGCCGGCGCGAACGCCGCCCTGTCGGTGGACCATGTGGACGCCCAGTCCGACGTGACCGCTACGGCCGCCGTCCTGCTGGCGCAGCTCGAATCCCCGGCCGACACCGTACTCGCCGCCCTGCAGGGTGCGCGCCAGCGTGGCGCGACGACCCTGCTGAATCCCGCACCGGCCAACGCGGTCACCACGACCGAACTGCTGGCGCAGGCCGACATCATCACGCCCAACGAAACCGAGTTTGCCGCGCTGCTCGCCCGCCACCTGGGCGAACGCGTCGCGGCCGACGACGTCGCCACGCTCGACGGCGTGACGCTGCACCAGCACTGCCGCCAGTTGCTGCCGCACGGCACCGTGGTCGTGACGCTCGGCGCCACGGGCGTTTATGTGTCCCACCCGGAAGATGCACTGCGCGGCGACGCGCGACCGCACTACCGCGTGGCGGCCGAAACCGCGACCGTGGTGGACACCACCGGCGCCGGCGACGCCTTCAATGGCGCGCTGGCTGCGTCGCTCACGGACGCCTCGCAGGCGTCGTTCGCCGAGCATGTGCGCTTCGCCAACCGTTACGCCGCGTTGTCGACCGAGCGCGCCGGCGCCGCGCTCGCCATGCCTCTGCTGAGCGAAGTGCAGGCACGCTTCGGCGCCGAGGCGGGCTGAGCCGGCTGCTTAAAGTTTCCCGGGTTGACGTCACTGGAAACCCTAGCTACTGATAACCATTCTCATTTAGAATGATCGGGTCCGACACACCCGATCGTTCTCCATGACCTCTCCGCTCCGCCTGAGCCTGCTTTCGCTCGCCCTCTCGTCCGTCCTGAGCCCCCTCGCCGCGGCGCAGTCGAACGATGCCGTCCAGCTCGACCGCGTGACCGTATCGGCCAGCACCAGCCGCACGCCGGATTCCGCCGCTGCATTGCCGAACACCATCACCATCATCGATCGCCAGCAGTTGGATCAGCAGCTGGCGCTGACGCAGGACCTGTCCCAGGTCCTTGCCAACCTGATTCCCGCGTTCACGCCTTCCCGCCAGAAGCTGACCAACGCCGGCGAGAACCTGCGCGGACGCAAGCCGCTGTATCTGGTCGATGGCGTACCGCAGTCAACGCCCCTGCGCGAAGGTGGGCGCGACGGCCACACCATCGATCCGGCGATGATCGAGCGCATCGAGGTGATCCACGGCGCCAATGCGCTGCAGGGCCTGGGCGCTTCCGGCGGCATCATCAACATCATCACCAAGCGCGCGCCCCGCAAGGATGGCCAGACGTTCCACGACATCAGTGTCAGCGGAAGCGTTGCGGCCCCGCACGAGGACGATAGCGCGGGCTACAAGGCGTCCTACGTCTTCGGCACACGCCAAGGCGACGTCGACTTCGTAGGCGGTGCGTCCCTTGCCAGCGAGGGACTCTATTACGACGGCGATGGCCGGGCGATCGCGGTCAACGACGTGCAGGGCGACCTGATGGATGCGCGCAGCCAAAACCTGTTCGCCAAGGTCGGCTGGAATTTCGACGACCAGCGGCGGCTGCAGGTCAGCGCCAACCGCTACGAGCTGCAGGGCAACAACGATTACCGCACCGTGCCGGGCAACATCGCCACCGGCCAGTTGGCCACGTCCGCGCCCGGTGGCAGCGAAGGCGAAGGCGCCCGCAATCGCTCGACGTCGGTGGTGATGGATTACACCGATCGCGATCTTGCCGGCGGCTTCCTGCAGACGCAGCTGTACTGGGTGGATTTCAAGGCGCTCTACGGCGGCAGCTACTGGGGCGACTTCTGGGGCGACGGGCGCGATCCGGACTGGTACGACCAGTCGCAGAACGCATCCGAGAAACTGGGCGGCAAGTTCAGCTGGTCGCGCGGCGACCTGTTCGGGTTGAATCTGCGGGCCACCTTCGGGCTGGACTTGGCCCGCGACAGCACCTACCAGGAACTGGTTTACGCGCAGATCGACTGGGTGCCGGAAACGACCTACGAATCGGTCTCGCCCTTCGTGCAGGCGGAATGGCGGTTCGCCGATGCCTGGCTGTTGACGGGCGGGCTTCGCCATGAGCGCGGCGAACTGCAGGTGGACGACTACCTGACCATCCCCGACCAACGCACCGTGCCCGCCGGCGTGAAGGGGACGCGCTATCTGGTCACCGGCGGCACCAAGAAAACCACCGAGACGCTGCCGAACCTGGGCCTGGTGTGGGAGGCCACCGACGCGCTGAAGCTGTATGCGTCCTATGCCGAAGGCTACACCGTGGCCGATATCGGCCGCGTCCTGCGCGGCATCACCGCTGCCGGCCAGCGGGTGGACAGCCTGGTAGACCTGCAGCCGGTCATCGCCGACAACCAGGAGATCGGCCTGGACTACGACGACGGCCGCTGGCTGGTGCACTTGGCCTTGTATCGCTCCGACTCCGACCTGGGTTCGCGCCTGGCCTTCGATACGGCGACACAGACGTATGCGGTGGTCCGCGAGCGCACGGAGATCAAGGGCTTCGATGGCAGCCTGTCGTTCCGCTTCAGCGACGGCATGCGCGCGGGCCTGGCCTACGCGCGCAGCGAAGGGCGCTACGACAGCAATGCCGATGGCCGCGTCGACAGCGACCTGCCGGGCATCAATATCAGCCCAGACCGTATCACCGGGTTCTGGGAGGCATCGTTCACGCCCTCGGTGGACGTGCGCCTGCAGGCGAGCAAGGCGCTGGACCGCGAATTCGACCTGCGCGGCAACCCAGTGGCCGGCTTCGACGGCTACACCACGGTGGATCTGCTCACACGCGTCAAATTGCCCGTCGGCACGCTGAGCGTGGGCGTCGAGAACGTCTTCTCCGAGCAGTACGTCACCTACTACTCGCAGAGCACGCCACGCAACGACACCTACACCGCCGGACGCGGGCGGGTGCTGACGGTGGGCTGGTCGCACCGCTTCTGATCCACGCCGACAACGCCCCGCATGCTCCGCCGCCAGGCCATATCCACCCCGTCCGCATGGCGTATCCGCCCCGTGCTGAGGTGGCTGCACCTGTGGCTGGGACTGTCCGCGGGCCTGGTGTTCGCGGTCGTGTCGTTGACCGGCACGGTGTTGGCATTCCAATCCGAGCTGCTCCTGGCCGCGCATCCCGAGCTGGAGCGCGAACGGTTGCCGCCGCTCGCGCTTCAAGGACAGGCGTTGGCGCGGATCGTGGCAGGTGCGGAAGACGGCGGCATCCGTTCCGTTGACCTGCCCTCGCCGCGCCTGCCTGCCTGGCAGGCGTTCGCCGCCGATGGCGAACGCCATTACTTCAACCCCGCGACCGGGGAGCTCTTGCTGGTGCGCAACACCGGCAACGACGCAGTGCTGTGGCTGCGCGACCTGCACACGCACCTGCTTGCCGGTGATACCGGCGAGCAGGTGCTGGGCGCATTCGGCATCGTGGCGCTGTTCCTGCTGTTGTCCGGGCTTTACCTGTGGTGGCCGCGCTTGGCGGCAATGGCCGCAAGCCTGCGCTGGCACGCAGGACCGCCTGCCCGTCGCTGGCTCAGCTGGCATCGCAGCTTGGGGGTTCTTCTGCTGCCCCTGCTGCTGGTAGTGACCTTCACCGGCGTGGCGATGGTGTACAGCCAGCCGTTCCGGAGCGCGCTTCGCTGGACCTTCGCCGACGGGCCCGAGGTGGTGCCGCCATTGCCGATAGAACGGACGACCGCCCCCATCGATTGGCCCGCCGTGCTGCGGGTCGCGGCTGACGCGGTGCCGCATGGCAGCGAACTTCGTCGCATCAGCGTGCCAAGCGGCGACAACGCCCTGGTCTCGATCCGTTTCCGCGCGCCCGGCGAGTGGCATCCCAACGGCCGCAGCGTGGTCTGGCTGGATCCCTACCACGCACGCGCGGTGCAGGTCCACGACGCTACAGCGCAGGGTATCGGCGCGCGCATCAGCGAGACGATGTATCCGCTGCACGGCGGATTCGTGGGTGGACGCGCCTGGCAGTGGGCCATCGCCGCCGCGGGCCTGGTGCCGGCATTCCTCCTGTCGACCGGCTTCCTGTTCTGGCGCGCGCGGCGCCGCAGACGCTGACCCTGAGGGCCGGCGGTACAATGCCGGCATGCAGATAGGTCCCTACCGCATCGATCCACCGGTGATGTTGGCCCCCATGGCCGGCGTCACGGACAAGCCGTTCCGGCAGCTCTGCAAGCGCATGGGCGCCGGCCTGGCCGTCTCCGAAATGACGATCAGCGACCCGAGGTTCTGGAATACCGCCAAGTCGTTGCACCGCATGGACCACGCGGGCGAGCCCGCGCCGGTCAGCGTCCAGATCGCCGGCACCGAGCCGGAGCAATTGGCCCACGCCGCACGCTACAACGCCGACCACGGCGCGCAGATCATCGACATCAACATGGGCTGCCCGGCCAAGAAGGTCTGCAATGCGTGGGCGGGCTCGGCGCTGATGCGCGACGAAGCATTGGTGGGCCGCATCCTGGAGGCCGTGGTGAAGGCCGTCGACGTCCCCGTGACGCTGAAGATCCGTACCGGCTGGGACTGCGACCATCGCAATGGCCCGGTCGTCGCGCGTATCGCGGAGGAAAGCGGCATCGCATCGCTAGCCGTGCACGGCCGCACGCGCGACCAGCACTACACCGGCACGGCCGAGTACGAGACCATCGCAGCGATCAAGGCCGCGCTGCGCATTCCGGTTGTCGCCAACGGCGACATCGACTCGCCCGCCAAAGCCGAGCACGTGCTGGCGAAGACGGGCGCGGATGCCGTGATGATCGGTCGCGCCGCGCAGGGCCGGCCCTGGATCTTCCGCGAGGTCGCGCATTTCCTCGCCACCGGGGAGGTGCTGCCCCCGCCGTCGTTGGAAGACGTGCGCGACATCCTGCTCGGCCATCTGGAAGCGCTGCACGCGTTCTACGGTGAACCGCAGGGCGTGCGCATCGCCCGCAAGCACCTGGGCTGGTACGCGAAGGACCGGCCCGAGCACCTCGCCTTCCGCGCCGTCGTGAACCGCGCGGAGAGCGCCGACGAACAGCTGCGCCTGACCCGCGACTACTTCGACGCCCTCGTGGCCGGCGAACGCTTGCCGACGGCGGCATAACGCCCTTCCCGGGAGACCTCCATGACGGAATCCGACACCCCTTATCTGCACGGCTTCTCCTCGGTGGAACAGGCGCGCCTGGTCAAGCAGGCGCGGTTGCTGGAAAGCACGCTGTTCAATCACGTGGACTACACCGGCGTGCGCCGGCTGCTGGAAGTCGGCAGCGGCGTGGGCGCGCAGACCGAAATCCTGTTGCGCCGGTTCCCCGACCTGCACGTGACCTGCGTGGACCTCAACCAGGTGCAATTGGATGCCGCACGCGACAACCTGGCGAAGATGCCCTGGTGCAGCGACCGCTACATCCTGCAGCAGGCCGATGCGGGCCGGCTGCCCTACGGGGCGCGCGAGTTCGATGGCGCGTTCCTGTGCTGGATACTTGAACACGTGCCCAACCCGGCGCGCGTGTTGAGCGAAGTGCGGCGGGTGCTGTCGCCCGGTTCGCCGATCTACGTCACCGAGGTGATGAATTCCTCGTTCCTGCTGCACCCCTATTCGCCCAACACCTGGCGCTACTGGATGGCGTTCAACGACTTCCAGTACGACAGCGGCGGCGATCCGTTCATCGGCGCGAAGCTGGGCAACCTGCTGTTGGCAGGCGGTTTCCGCGACGTCGTCACCGAGATCAAGACCGTGCACTTCGACAACCGCGAACCGGCCCGCCGCAAGGACCTGATCGCCTTCTGGGAAGAGCTGCTGCTGTCGGCGGCCGATTCGCTGGTGCAGGCCGGGCGCGTCACCCAGGACGTGGTGGATGGCATGCGCCAGGAAATGCGCGACGTGCAGAACGATCCTGACGCCGTGTTTTTCTATGCCTTCGTGCAGGCACGCGCAACGGTTTACTGACGAAGGTAACCGCACGGTAAACATGACCCCAGTCACCGTGCGTTCCGGCACTGGGGCATGCGCGAACCAGCGGCGCACGATGGCCGCGCCGGTTCCCCCGCCGGCCTGCGGCCTCACCGCAGTCACTCGCGATACCAACCTCCCCCGGAGGACTCCATGAACGCACGAACCGCATCCCTGATCGCGGCTGTTCTGGCCATCGCTCCCCTCGCTGCCTACGCCGACGACACCGTCGCCCAGCTCTCGCGCGAGACCGGTCTTTCCGAACGCAACCTGCGGATGGTCCTGGGCGCCCGCACGCCTTACGTCGAGTACCGCACCCAGTTCGACCGGGTGACGTGGGACCTGAAGCGCGCGATCGGCAACGAAAACTATCGCCGCCTGATGAAGGGCGAAGAGATCGTGCTGGAACGCCGTGCCGCGCCCGACAGCGAAAAGCCAGCGGTGGCCGCCAAGGACCCTGAGGTCACCAAGAAGTCGGCCGGCGCCGGCTCGTAGTCAAGGCGCGGCGGGCGCTTCCGCATCGACGGCAGGCACCTGCAATGCCGTCGATGAGGGGTCGACGATCCGCCGCCACATAGCCGACATCAAGGCCTTCAGGCCTGCGTAGTCCGACACCGGCGGCGTCCAGTGCCGCTGGTAGGGAGGCATCGCCCGCCAGCCGCCTTCGCGAAGGGTCGCCACTTCGAAGGTGAAGGTGTAATCCGGTTCCAGCCCCATGCGCAGGTCCGACAACACCAGCCGGTCCTCGTGCACCTGTGCGCGCATGAAGCCGCGGTTGAACCAGGTCAACCGCGCGACCGCGGGAATGGCGCGCGCCTCCCTGAGCGCCTGCACGTTCGATGGGTAGCCACGGAACCGCATCGGACCTTCGTCGACGAGCACGGAGCGTTCGGCTTCGACGTAGCCCGAGGGGGTCATCGCGACCACCCGCCACAGCAGGGTGTTGAATGGCATCGGCACGGAGAAGTACGGTGCACCGCCAAGCCCCATCGAAGCCAGGCTGCGCTCGGCTTCGCGATCGACCTTCGCTTTCGCCAGTAACGACCAACCCAGATAGGCGCTGCTGAGCACCAGTCCTGCCACCAGAAAGCGCTGCGCGGTGACGCGTTCGCGCAACCACCACGCCGCCACGCACGCGACCAGCAGCCATACCGTGTACAGCGGGTCGATGATGAAGACACTGGACCACATCGTCGGTGGTGGGGTGAGTGGCCACCACAGCTGCGTGCCATAGACAGTGAAGGCGTCCAGCAGCGGATGCGTGATTAAGGCCAGTTGGATCGCCCAGAACCAGCGCGCGGGCGCGGCGGCGACGCGGCCGTGCCCGAAGCGCTTGAACAGCCACCACAGCAGCCAGCCGACCAGCGGCAGCACGAACAGCGAGTGGCTGAAGCTGCGATGCACCGTCATCAGCGTGACCGGGTCGTCCGAGAACAGTGCGATGGGCAGGCTGTCGAGGTCGGGCAACGTGCCAAGGGCAGCGCCGGCAAGCAGGGCGGCCCGGCGATGCGCAGCGGGGGCAATGGCGGCGGCGATGGCGCCACCGAGGACGATCTGACTGAGGGAATCCATGCGGCGATCGTAGCAGCCGCCAGCCGTCCTCACGCCGCGCGCGGCACGTCCTGCGGTACCAGGCGCAGGCGCGGCGCCACCTCGGCCAACACCTGGCCGGTATGCGACAGCAGGCACAGCGTGCCGTCGGCCTCTTCGCTGAGCGCGGTGAGGCTTTCCACCCAGTCGCCATCGTTGGCGTACAGCAGGCCGTCGCGCTGCAGCAGCGAGGCGCGATGGATATGGCCGCAGACGATGCCGTCCAGCCCGCGTCGCTGCGCATCGTCCAACCCCGCCTGCACGAAGCGGGCGATGTAGCGCTCGGCCGCGTCGCTTTGCCGCTTGAGGTATTCCGCCAACGACCAGTAGCGCAAGCCGAGCCGGCGACGCAGCTGATTGGTCAGCCGGTTGCCGGTGAGGATGCGGTAATAGAGCCAGTCGCCGAACTTCTCCTGTAGCCCACCGAAGTGGGTGATGCCGTCGTAATCGTCGCCGTGCGTGACGAGAAGCCGGCGACCATCCAGCGTGGTGTGGATCGCGCGGCGCCGGACCTGCATGGCGGGCAGCATCAGGCCGCAGAAGCGCCGGATCGGCCGGTCGTGGTTGCCTGGGACATAGACGAGCTCGGTGCCGTTGCGTGCCAGCGCATGCAGCGCTTCGATGACGCGATTGTGGGCCGCATCCCAGGACGCGCGCCGCTGCGCCATCCACCACAGGTCGACGATGTCGCCGACCAGGTACAGCCGCCTGCAGCGCAGGCCGCCGAGAAAATCCGCGAACTCGGCTGCATGGCAATGCTTGGAGCCCAGGTGCACGTCGGAGACGAAGACCGCGCGCCGCATCGGGGATGGCGCGGCCAGCGGACTCATGCCGCCGTCTCGAGCGGACGCCAGGCGTCACCGAGATACCGATCCCGCTTCTTCGGCCGGATGCGGTGCAGGTCCACTTCGATCAGGCCGTCGATCGAGTCGCTGAAGTCCGGGTCCACGCCGAAGGCGAGGAAGCGTGCACCGCCCGGCTCGCACAGTTCGGTGTACTGCTTGTAGAGCATCGGAATGGTCGCACCCAGCGTGTCGAGGTTGGTCTTCAGCACGCGGAAGGCGGTATCGGCCTCCAGCGCATCGAAACACGGTGGCGTGGCGGTATAGCGGAACGGATGGCGCGAGCGCGCCTCGCCGTTCGGATCGCCGTAATAGTGGGCGTAGTACGCCACGATCTGTTCGCGCGCACGCAGCGGCAGGGCAGCGCTCATCGACACCGCTCCGAACAGGTAGCGCACGCGCGGATGGCGGCGCAGGTAGGCCCCGATGCCCTGCCACAGGTAGTCGATGCTGCGGCTGCCCCAGTAGTCGGGCACCACGAAACTGCGGCCCAGCTCCATGCCGGCGGCGAGGCGCGGCAAGGCATCGTCCGTGTAGTCGAACAGCGAGGCGGTGTAGAGGCCCTTCAGCCCCTGCGCAGCCAGCACGGGCGCGCCGCGCGCGAGCCGGTAGGCGCCGGCGATCTTCTTCTGCGCGGCGTCCCACAACACGATATGTTCGTACCAGGTATCGAATGCATCCACGTCCAGGCGCTTGCCGGTGCCCTCGCCCACCGCTCGGAACGTCAGTTCGCGCAGTCGCCCGATCTCGCGCAGCAGCGGCGAACCGCCGGCCAACCGACCCACGCAGATCCGTTTACCGTCGGTGGTTTCACCGAGCACGTCGAGCGCATCGACGCAGGCCGCGAGTGCCTCCGGGGCGAGCGCATCGACCAGGGGTTCCTGCACCTCGACCGGGTGTTCCGCGCGCTTGGTGGCACGGCGGCCGAGCGCGTACAACGCCTCGCGCACCTGGTGGATGAGCGTGACGGTGTCGATGGCCGGATCCAGCCGCAACGGCTGGCCCACGTGCAGCTGCAGGCGACGCTGACTGCGACGAAACATCTCGCGCGCCAGCAAGGCCGTGCCCGCCGGCTTGAACAGTGCCGATGCGCCGTAGAAGAACGCGGAGTTGCGCGCCACCACGCGCACCGGCAGCACCGGCGCGCCAGTCGCGCGGGCGAAGCGCAGGAAGCCGCGGCGCCAGCGCGTATCGCGCACGCCGCGCGGGCCGAGGCGGGAGACTTCGCCCGCCGGGAACACGATCACGCACTGCTCGGCTTCCAGCGCCTGCTCCACCGCGCGCACGCTGTCGGCGCTGGGCTTGCCGCCCAGGATGCGCACGGGCAGCAACAGCGAGGCGATCGGGGTGATGCCGGCCAGCAGGTCGTTGGCGACGATGCGGACATCGCGCCGTACCCGGCCCACCATCTGCAGCAGCGCCAGCGCGTCCAGCGCACCGGAAGGATGGTTGGCCACGATCAGCAGCCGCCCCTGCGCCGGGATCCGGCGCGCGTCCTCGTCGGCGACGGCGGGCCGCAGGTTGAGGTGGTCGATGGCGGCGTCGATGAAGTCCAGGCCCTGCAGGTGGCCGTGGTCGGCCAGGAAGGCGTAGGCCTGGTCCAGCCGCGACCACCGGCCCAGCGTACGCAGTAACGGACCGGTCAGCCGCGCGCGGCGGCCGCGGAACCAGCGGGGATAACGTTCGGCGATCTGGCGTTCCAGCGGGTGCATGGGCAAGGGCTGGCGGCGGGGTTTCGCCGCGCAGCCTGCGCCTGGCCGGCGACAGCACGGTTTCCGTTTTCTGGCAGTCAGGTGACAGCGCGCCGCTTGATGCGTGCTTAACCCCCGGCAACCCTGAACGGCGCAGAATGCACGCACCGCCTTCGGCGTGTATCATTCGCGCCCATCTTTTCATCCGAATCAAAGGATATAAGCCTGATGTCCAGCTACCTGTTCACCTCCGAATCGGTCTCCGAAGGCCATCCGGACAAGATCGCCGACCAGATTTCCGATGCCGTACTGGACGCGATCCTGGCCCAGGACAAGCGCGCGCGCGTGGCCTGCGAGACGCTGGTGAAGACGGGCGCGGCCATCGTGGCCGGCGAAGTCACCACCACGGCGTGGGTCGACATCGAGTCGCTGGCGCGCAAGGTCATCAACGACATCGGCTACGACAATTCGGACGTCGGCTTCGACGGCCACACCTGCGCCATCATCAACATGCTTGGCAAGCAGTCGCCCGACATCAATCAGGGCGTGGACCGCAAGAAGCCGGAAGAACAGGGCGCGGGCGACCAGGGCCTGATGTTCGGCTATGCCTGCAACGAGGCCCCGGAATTCATGCCGGCCCCGCTGTACTACAGCCACCGTCTGGTGGAACAGCAGGCCAAGGTGCGCAAGAAGGGCAAGCTGAAGTGGCTGCGCCCCGACGCCAAGTCGCAGGTCACCCTGCGTTACGACGGCAACACCGTGCTGGGCCTGGATGCCGTGGTGCTGTCGACCCAGCACGACCCGGACATCAAGCAGAAGGACCTGATCGAGGCCGTGCGCGCCGAGATCCTGGTGCCGGTGCTGCCGAAGAAGTGGCTGGACGCGCTGCCGAAGAACAAGGTGCACATCAACCCGACCGGCAAGTTCGTCATCGGTGGCCCGGTGGGCGACTGCGGCCTGACCGGCCGCAAGATCATCGTCGACAGCTACGGCGGCATGGCCCGTCATGGCGGCGGCGCGTTCTCGGGCAAGGATCCGTCGAAGGTGGACCGTTCGGCCGCTTACGCCGCGCGCTACGTGGCCAAGAACATCGTGGCCGCCGGCCTGGCCGACAAGTGCGAAGTGCAGGTCTCCTACGCCATCGGCGTGGCCGAGCCGACCTCGATCTCGGTGACCACGTTCGGCACCGGCAAGGTCGGTGACGACGTGATCGAGAAGCTGATCCGCAAGCACTTCGACCTGCGCCCGTACGGCATCACCAAGATGCTGGACCTGGAGCACCCGATCTACCAGCCGACCGCCAGCTACGGCCACTTCGGCCGCAAGCCCCGCGAGATCAGCTACGTGGACGGCGCCGGCAAGAAGCAGACCGCGACCGCCTTCTCCTGGGAGAAGACCGACCGCGCCGAAGCCCTGCGCAAGGACGCCAAGCTGAAGTGACGGTTTGGCGCGCCTGCTTGGCAGGCGCCTGTGCCAAACCGTCACCCCTGCGAAGGCAGGGGTCCAGCGACTAGTGATGAAGAACGGGCCGCTCACGCGGCCCGTTTCCTTTCCGGTCGTAGAGCGGAGCTTGCTCCGCTGCTCTTTCCACCCGACCCCGATGGCGCCAGCCGAGCAAGCTCGGCTCTACGCAGGTCGGCGCAACGGCATGACAGGAATGCGTTAGCCTTCGCCCAGGTTCTCCCGTAGACGCAGGCCATGGAATCGCTCAAAAGCCACCAGCTCACCATGACCGTGCTGATGACGCCGGACATGGCCAACTTCTCGGGCAAGGTCCACGGCGGCGCCATCCTCAAGCTGCTCGACCAGGTGGCCTACGCCTGCGGCAGCCGCTACGCCGGCAAGTACGTGGTCACCCTGTCGGTGGACCAGGTGATGTTCCGCCAGGCGATCAATGTGGGCGAACTGGTGACCTTCCTGGCCTCGGTCAACCACACCGGCACGTCGTCGATGGAGATCGGCATCAAGGTGGTGGCCGAGGACATCCGCAAGCAGAGCGTGCGCCACGCCAACAGTTGCTTCTTCACGATGGTCGCGGTCGATGACGACGGCCGCACCACACCGGTCCCGCCGCTGGAGCCGGCCACGCCGGACGAAATCCGCCGCTTCGCTGCCGCGCGCCTGCGCCGCCAGTTGCGCGAGGAAATGGAACGGCGGCACGCCGAGCTGGGCAGCCGGGCAGCGGAAACGGCCTGATCGTCGCGACTGGCGGCACCCCTCGCCTGCCGGCTAGGATCGTGGCACACGTCAGGAAGACCGTATGTCACACGACAGCAACCGGCGTCCCATCGCCGCCCGCGCCAGCGGATGGGCGCGCTCGATCAGCGCCGCCCTGGCACGCTCGTCCGTCACCCCGAACCAGATCTCGGTGTTGAGCATCGCCTTCGCCGCCTTCGGCGCGTGGCTGCTGTGGGTTGCCACGCCACTCGCGCTGATCGCCGCGGCGGTGTGCATCCAACTGCGGCTGGTCTGCAACCTGCTGGACGGCATGGTCGCGATGGAAGGCGGCAAGAAGACGCCGACCGGGGCGCTGTATAACGAATTTCCTGACCGCGTGGCCGACTCGCTGCTGATCGTCGCCCTCGGCTACGCGTGCGGCGCGGCGTGGCTGGGATGGCTCGGTGCGCTGGCGGCTGCGCTCACGGCGTACGTGCGCCTGGCAGGCGGCAGCCTGGGCCTGCCCCAGGATTTCAGGGGACCCATGGCCAAGCAGCACCGCATGGCGGTACTGACCGCAGCCTGCCTGCTGGGCTCAGCGGAAGCGGCCTTCGCGCACACCGGGTGGACCTTGCGCATCGCGGCGTGGGTGATCGCGTTAGGCGCGTTGCTGACCTGCATCGCCCGCAGCCGTGCCATCGCGGCGGCGCTGCACGCACGGGACGGCGCATGATCAGCCGCCTGCTGGCCGCCGTCAGCAAAGCTCTGATCGGCGCGTACCCGCACTGGATCGGCAGCCAACCCGAACCCCGCCAGCGCATCTACTTCGCCAACCACGCCAGCCATCTCGATACCGTGGCCCTGTGGTCGGCGCTGCCACCCGCACTGCGTCGCACGACCCGGCCCGTGGCCGCGCGCGATTACTGGGGCGGCGGCGGACTCAAGGGCCTGATCGCGGGGCCCGGCCTCAACGTGGTGCTGATCGACCGACAGCGCGTGGACGCCGATGCCGATCCCCTGCAGCCGCTGTATGAAGCATTGGACACAGGTGCGTCGTTGATCCTGTTTCCGGAAGGCACGCGCAATCCCGACGCCACGCTGCTCCCGTTCAAATCCGGCCTGTACCACCTCGCCCAGCGCTATCCGCGGGTCGAATTGATCCCGGTCTATCTCGACAACGCCCGGCGCAGCATGCCCAAGGGCAGCCTGCTGCCGGTGCCGCTGATCTGCACGGTCCGCTTCGGCGCGCCATTGGCCTCGCAGCCGAGCGAAGACAAGGCCCACTTCCTGCAGCGCGCACGCGATGCCGTGCTGGCGCTCGCTCCCTGATCCGACGAAGGACCGCGACCATGGACTCCCTGCCCTTCAACGGCTTCATCCGCACCGCCATCGCGCAGGCGCCGGGCAAGTTCTGGTGGATGATCGGTGGCGTCATCGCGCTGCTGGTGCTGGCCTCGGCCATTGGCTGGGTGCTGGGCCGGCGCAAGCCGTCCGCGGTGGTAGACAACCTCAACGCGCGCATCAACGCCTGGTGGGTCATGGTCGGCGTGCTGCTAGTCTGCTTCCTGATCGGCAAAGTCGCCACCCTGGTGCTGTACGCGCTGCTATCGTTCTTCGCGCTGCGCGAGTTCCTTACCCTCACGCCGACACGGCGCGGCGATCATCTGGCGCTGTGCCTGTGCTTCTATGTCGCGATTCCGCTGCAGTACTGGCTGATCGGCGTGGACTGGTACGGCCTGTTCGTCATGTGCATTCCGGTTTACGGCTTCCTGCTGCTGCCCGCGATCACAGCACTACAGGGCGATACCGAGGATTTCCTGGAACGCAACACCAAGGTGCAGTGGGGCCTGATGCTCACCGTCTACTGCCTGAGCCATGCACCGGCGCTGATGTTGTTGAACATCCCCGGCTACGAAGGCCAGAACCTGATGCTGCTGTTCTACCTGCTGTTGGTGGTGCAGTTGAGCGACGTCCTCCAGTACGTGTTCGGCAAGCTGTTCGGCAAGCACCTGCTGGCGCCCAAGGTCAGCCCGTCCAAGACCGTCGAGGGCCTGGTCGGGGGCGGCCTGTCCGCGGCGCTCATCGGCGCGGCACTGTGGTGGGTGACGCCGTTCACGCCGGTGCAATCGGCGCTGCTGTCGCTACTGATCGTGCTGTGCGGCTTCCTGGGCGGGCTGGCGCTGTCGGCCACCAAGCGCAGCCTGGGCGCCAAGGACTGGGGGACGATGATCGAAGGCCATGGCGGCGCCCTGGACCGGTTGGATTCGGTGGTCTTCGCCGCGCCGGTGTTCTTCCACGTGGTGCGCTACAACTTCCAGTAGGGCCCGTCCGGCCGTAGCGCCCGCTGCGCCGGCTACAATAGACGGATGTCCCTGATGCAATTCCAGCGGGTCGACTTCAGCGTCGGCGGGCCGCTCCTCCTCGAACACGTCGACCTGTCCATCGAACCCGGCGAGCGCGTCTGCATCGTTGGCCGCAACGGCATGGGCAAGTCCACGCTGATGCGGCTGATGGCCGGCGAACTCAAACCCGATGACGGTGAGATCCGCGTGCAGAACGGCGTGATGGTCGCGCGCATGGCCCAGGAAGTGCCGCAGGACACGCAGGGCACGGTATTCGATGTGGTAGCCGAGGGCCTGGGCGACCTGGGTCAGTTGCTGGCGCGCTACCACCACGCGTTGCACGACGGCAACATGGACGCGATGGGCGATGCGCAGGCGCAGATCGAGGCCCGCAACGGCTGGGACCTGGACCGTCGCGTGCAGCAGGTGCTGGAACGGCTGGAACTGCCGGAAGAGACCGATTTTGCCGCGCTGTCCGGCGGCATGAAGCGCCGCGTGCTGCTGGCGCAGGCGCTGGTCCGCAACCCCGACATCCTGCTGCTGGACGAACCCACCAACCATCTCGACATCGAAGCGATCGCCTGGCTGGAAGGCTTCCTGAAGTCCTTCGGCGGCAGCATCGTGTTCGTCACCCACGACCGCAGCTTCCTGCGCTCGCTGGCCACGCGCATCCTCGAAATCGACCGCGGCCAACTGACCAGCTGGCCCGGGGATTACGACAACTACCTGCGCCGGCGCGAAGAACGCCTGCATGCCGAGGCGCAGGAGAACGCGCGCTTCGACAAGCTGCTGGCGCAGGAAGAGGTCTGGATCCGCCAGGGCATCAAGGCGCGCCGCACCCGCAACGAGGGCCGCGTCACGGCGCTAAAGGCGATGCGCCGCGAACGCGCGCAGCGCCGCGAGCTGTCCGGCAACGTCAAGATGGAAGCCGCGGCCGCGCAGGCCTCTGGCAAGAAGGTCATCGAAGCCACCCACGTCACCCAGGCCTACGACGGCCGCACGCTGCTGGACGACGTGTCGGCGACCATCATGCGCGGCGACCGCGTGGGCATCATCGGCCCCAACGGCGCCGGCAAGTCGACGCTACTGAAGATCCTGCTCGGCGAGCTTGCGCCGCAGCAAGGCGAAGTGAAGCTGGGCACCGGCCTGCAGATCGCCTACTTCGACCAGCACCGTAGCCAGCTGGACGAATCGCGCACCGCGCTGGAGAACGTCGCCGAAGGCAGCGACTTCGTCGAGATCAACGGCAGCCGCAAGCACATCATCGGCTACCTGCAGGATTTCCTGTTCTCGCCCGAACGCGCCCGTGCGCCGATCACCCGCCTCTCCGGCGGCGAGCGCAACCGCCTGCTGCTGGCCAAGCTGTTCGCGCAGCCGTCGAACCTGCTGGTGATGGACGAACCCACCAACGACCTGGACGTCGAGACGCTGGAACTGCTGGAAGAACTGCTGCTCGACTACAAGGGCACGCTGCTGCTGGTCAGCCACGACCGCGACTTCCTCGACAACGTGGTCACCAGCACGCTGGTCCTGGAAGGCGAAGGACGGCTGGGCGACTACATCGGTGGCTATTCGGACTGGCTTCGCCAGCGCCGTGCGCCGGCCGCGATCGCCACGGCATCCGCACCGGCCAAGCCCGCCCTGTCGAAGCAGCCCGAACCGGTGGCCGCCAAGCGCAAGCTGGGCTTCAAGGAAGCGCGCGAGCTGGAACAACTCCCGGCGCGCATCGAAGCGCTGGAAGCCGAGGTCGCCACGCGCACCGCCGCGATGAACGACCCGGCGTATTACCAACAGTCTCCGGCCGACCTGCAGCGTGCGAACGATGCGCTGGCTGCCAAGCAGGCTGAGCTGGACCATGCGTACCAGCGCTGGTCGGAGCTGGATGGTTGAGGCGGTGTGGGGCTGATGTGGGAGCGACGTAAGTCGCGATAGCACACCTGTAACGCCTCATCGCGACTTACGTCGCTCCCACACCACAGATTTCGCGCTCATCCAGTGTTCTGCACGCCCTGCGAGACACCATTGATGCTGGCGACCAACGCATGCAGCAGTGCGTCGTCCTCACGGTCGCTGGCGCGCCAGCGCTTGAGCAGATCGGCCTGCATCACGCTGATGGGGTCGATGTACGGGTTGCGCAGGCGGATCGACAGCGCGAGTCGCTGGTCGTGCTGCAGCAGCCACTCGTTGCCATTGAGCGCCAGCACCCAATGCACGGCGGCCGCATGTTCCTCCTGCACCTTCGGGAAGAATTCTTCGTGCAGGTCGCCCGCCATCTTCGAGTACATCTCGGCGATGCTCAGGTCGCCCTTCGCCAGCACCATCGAGACATCGTCGAGAAAGGTCTTGAAGAACGACCAGTCGCGCGCCATTTCGCGCAGCGCATCCTCGCCGTACGCGTCCGCAGCCGCCTGCAATCCGGTGCCCACGCCGTACCACCCGGGGATCACGGCGCGCGCCTGGCTCCACGCGAATACCCACGGGATCGCGCGAAGGTTGCCCAATGCCGCGTCCTGGCCCAGGCGCCGCGACGGACGCGAACCCAAGGTCATCCGTTCGATCACATCGATCGGCGTGGCGCTGCGGAAATAGTCCATGAAGCGCGGCGAGAGCACGAAGGCCCGATAGGCCTGCGTGCTCTCGCGCGCCACCAGCGCCATGATCTCGCGCCAGCCCGCCTCGCGCGGCTCTGGCGGGCGCGGCCGCAGGCTCGACAGCAGCACGGCGCCGACCGATTGCTCCAGCGAACGCAGTGCCAGCGCGCGGATGCCGTACTTGCGGTGGATCACTTCGCCCTGCTCGGTCACGCGCAGGCGCCCGTCGACGCTGCCACGCGGCGCCGCTTCCAGCGCCCGCGTGGTCTTGCCGCCGCCGCGGATGATCGAGCCGCCGCGACCATGGAAGAACGTCAGCTTGATGCCCAAGTCCTGCGCGGCATCCACCAGATCCACCTGCGCCCGCTGCAGGCCCCAGCGCGAGGCGGCGATCCCGCCGTCCTTGCCGCTGTCGGAATACCCCAGCATCACCATCTGCACGTTGCCCCGCGCGGCCAAGTGGGCGCGGTAGACCGGATCGGCCAGCAGGTCGCGCAGCACCTCGGTACCGTGGCCCAGGTCGTCGATGGTTTCGAACAGCGGCGCGATGTCGAGCGGCACCTGGCCGGCGTCGTCGACTAGGCCACCGCGGCGTGCCAGCGCCAGCACGGTCAGCACGTCGGCGCGGCTGTGCGCCATGCTGATGATGTAGGTGCCCAGTGCATCGGTGCCGTGGCGCAGG
Source organism: Pseudoxanthomonas sp. G3 (assembly GCF_057654715.1). NCBI lineage: Bacteria > Pseudomonadati > Pseudomonadota > Gammaproteobacteria > Lysobacterales > Lysobacteraceae > Pseudoxanthomonas > Pseudoxanthomonas sp. G3. The sequence goes on along the minus strand of NZ_CM172805.1, from coordinate 849,691 downwards.
CGTGCATCGGCCAAGGCCTTGAACACCGCGTCCAGCCGCTCGTTGCCCTCCTGGTCCGACGCGGGCAGCAGGCTGTCGCCGCTCGCGTACGGTCCCAGCAGCGCGGCACGCTCGACGGCGTCGCGCTGTTCCCAGTCGCTGTCGCCCAACGCCGCAGCGACGGCGCGCCCATGCACACTGGACTCCTGGCGCACATCGAGCCGCGCGAGGTGGAAGCCGAACGTGCGCACGCGCCACGCCAGACGACGCACGGCGAACCAGCCCGCGTGGATGCCGCGGTTGGCCTCCAGGCTCTGCAGGAGGAGATCGACGTCCCGCGCGAGTTCCTCGGGCGAGGCGTAGCGCTCGGGGCGATCCTCGATCGTGGCCTGCAGGCGCGCGCGCATCAGGTCGTTGAGCAGGCGGTAAGGCATGTCGCCGTGGCGCGGCCGCGATTTCTTTGCGGCGTCGGGCATCAGGGCGCGATAGCGTTCGACCTGCGCGACGACGTCGTCCGAGACCCCGACGACCGACGTCGATTGGCTGAGCAGCGTGGTCAGCTGGCGCAGCTCCTTCAGGTAGCGCGTCAGGATGGACCGCCGCTGCGCATCCAGGGTGGCCGTGACGGTACGCGCATCGACGTTCGGATTGCCATCCATGTCGCCGCCGACCCAGGTGCCGAAGCGCAGCACGCGCGGGAGCCGTGCGGTGACCTCGGGCGCGGCCCCGTAGACCTCGGTGATCGCGCTTTCGAGCGTTTCGTACAGCACCGGGATGACCCGATACAGCACTTCGATCAGATAGAAACCGACATGTTCGCGCTCGTCTTCCACGCCCGGCCGCACCGGCGAGGAATCGGCCGTCTGCCAGGCCGACGTCAACGCCATCCGGAAGCGGGCGGTGTCGGTGGCCAGCTCGCCCGGCGTACGCGTGCCGTCCAGCCCGTTGATCAGGCTGGCGACCATCAGCTGCTCTTTTTCCAGCAGCGCGCGGCGCACGGCCTCGGTCGGGTGCGCGGTGAACACCGGTTCCACGTCGATGCGCGGCAGCCAGCCGGCGAGTTCATCGAGGGTGACGCCCTGCGCCTTGAGACGGGCGAGCGCATCGTGCAGGCCATCGGGTTGCGGCCGTTCGCTGCCGGCCCGCTGATAGTCGCGGCGGCGGCGGATGCGGTGCACGCGCTCGGCGATGTTCACCACCTGGAAGTAGGTGCTGAACGCGCGGATCAGCGACTCCGCCTGCGCCGGCGACTGCCCGTCGAGCAGCCCTGCCAGCGACTGCGGCGGCTCTCCCGCCTGTCGGCGCGCGATGGCGGTGGTCCGCACCCGCTCCACGTCGGCCAGGAAGGCCGGTGACACCTGTTCAGCCAGCATCTCGCCCACCAGGGCGCCCAGACGCCGGACGTCTTCACGCAACGGGACATCGGGCGGAGCGAACTCGAGGCTGCGAGGGCTGTTCATGCGTTTGGCGTGGTTCCCGTCGATCGTTTGGCCTGGATTGGTATTGTTCCGGCGGACCATTGGTCTGCTGCAGGGCAGCATTCCGAAGCCTACCCGATCAGGCCAGGGCGTGCGTCATCGTTTCATCCGGAACAAGCGATATAATGCTGGCCGCCGAGGGGCGCTGCGACCGTGATGTCTATCCAACAGGCAAGCACGGCCAGGCTCGGCAGGACTTTTGCAACGGCGCCCGGTCAAGCATGCGAGCACGCTCGCCACCTTTCCCGGAGCCACTACCGATGAACGCCGTACGCAAGTTTTCCACCGAGGGCGACTACAAGGTCGCCGACATTTCCTTGGCCGATTGGGGCCGCAAGGAACTGGACATCGCCGAGCACGAGATGCCGGGCCTGATGTCGATCCGTCGCAAGTACGCCGCCACCAAGCCGCTGAACGGCGTGCGCGTGACCGGCTCGCTGCACATGACGATCCAGACCGCCGTGCTGATCGAGACGCTGAAGGACATCGGCGCCGACGTGCGCTGGGCCTCGTGCAACATCTTCTCCACGCAGGACCACGCCGCCGCCGCGATCGCCGCCAGCGGCACGCCGGTGTTCGCCTGGAAGGGCGAGACGCTGGAAGAGTATTGGGACTGCACGCTGGACGCGCTGACCTTCACCCTGCCCAACGGCACCCTGACCGGCCCCGAGCTGGTGGTGGACGACGGCGGCGACGTCACCCTGCTGATCCACAAGGGCTATGAGCTCGAGAACGGCAGCGATTGGGTCAATACCGCCTCGGGCAACCATGAGGAGCAGGTGATCAAGGACCTGCTGAAGCGCGTCGCCAAGGAGCGCCCGGGCTACTGGACCCGCGTGGTCAAGGACTGGAAGGGCGTGTCCGAAGAGACCACCACCGGCGTGCACCGCCTCTACCAGATCGCCGAGCAGGGCAAGCTGCTGGTACCGGCGATCAATGTCAACGACTCGGTGACCAAGTCGAAGTTCGACAACCTGTACGGCTGCCGCGAGTCGCTGGCCGACGGCCTGAAGCGCGCGATGGACGTGATGCTGGCCGGCAAGGTCGCCGTGGTCTGCGGTTACGGTGACGTGGGCAAGGGCTCGGCGCACTCGCTTCGCGCTTACGGTGCCCGCGTCATCGTCACCGAGATCGATCCGATCTGCGCGCTGCAGGCGGCGATGGAAGGCTTCGAGGTCAACACCGTCGAAGACAGCCTAGGCCAGGCCGACATCTACGTCACCACGACCGGCAACAAGGACATCATCACCCTCGAGCACATGAAGGCGATGAAGGACCAGGCCATCGTCTGCAACATCGGCCACTTCGACAACGAGATCCAGGTGGACGCGCTGTACGCCTCGGACGCCAAGCGCATCAACATCAAGCCGCAGGTGGACAAGTTCGTGTTCCCGAACGGCAACGCGATCTTCCTGCTGGCCGAAGGCCGCCTGGTGAACCTGGGCTGCGCCACCGGCCACCCGAGCTTCGTCATGTCGAATTCCTTCGCCAACCAGACGCTGGCGCAGATCGACCTGTGGGCGAACAAGGACGTGTACGAGAAGACCGTCTACCGCCTGCCGAAGCAGCTGGACGAGGAAGTCGCGCGTTTGCACCTGGAGAAGATCGGCGTGAAGCTGACCACGCTCACGAAGGACCAGGCCGACTACCTCGGCGTGGCGGTCGAAGGCCCGTACAAGCCGGACCACTACCGCTACTGATCGCCGCGGTTCCGCTGCGATGAAAGAACGGGCGCCTCAGGGCGCCCGTTCTGCATTTCACGCAGCGAGTATCCGGCGCGCGCCTTCGTCCACAACCATTTCGATACCGCTGGGTGCTTGCCTCGCTCCGGCGATCATCGCAAGCTTGGCCGCCGTACGTTGCCCATGCCTGTACCCGGGCTGCGGCGCAATAACCCAGCACCGGGAGTGGACATGCAACGCGACCAGGGGAGCGACGGCGCCGCGCACCCCGCCGACAAGGCACTATCCTCGACGGAACCCCGGTTGGGCGAAAAGATCGGCTACGGCGTCGGCGATTTCGGCTTCAACCTGTACTGGGCGAACATCTCGGCGTTCCTGCTCATCTTCTACACCGACGTGATGGGCCTGGCCGCCGCGGCCGTCGGCACCATGATGCTGGTCACCAAGATCGTGGATGCCATCACCGACCCGCTGATGGGAGCGCTGGCCGATCGCACTCGCAGCCGGCTGGGCCGGTTCCGCCCCTATCTGCTGTATGGCGCGTTGCCGCTGGCGTTCACTGGGGTGCTGACGTGGACCGTGCCCGACCTGGGCGAAGGCGGGAAGCTGGTATGGGCCTATGCGACCTTCACGCTGATGATGCTGGCCTACACGGTGGTGAGCATTCCGTATTCCGCGCTGTCGGGCGTGATCACCGCTGACAGCCAGCACCGTACGCAGCTGATCAGTTTCCGCTTCATCGCCGCGTTCGCCGGCACCATGGCGGTGAACTGGCTGACGCTGGACCTGGTGCGCTGGCTGGGACGCGGCGATCCGGCGCTGGGCTGGCAGCTGACGCTCTCGCTGTACGGCGTGATCGCCACGGCAGCCTTCGTCACCGTGGCCCTGACCACGCGCGAACGCGTGTCTCCGCCGCCACAACAGGCCAGCAACGTCCGCCAGGATGTCGTCGACCTGCTGCACAACCGGCCGTGGATGGTGCTGTTCGCGCTGGCGCTGATCATCATGGTGACCATCGTGATGCGCGGTGGTTCATTGGCCTATTACCTGAAGTACCACCTGGGTCGGCCCGACCTGACCGGCCTGTTCCTGGGCACATACGCGCTCGCCCTTGCCGTGGGCGCGGGGCTGACCCCGCTGATGACGCGCTACGTGGACAAGCGGCGGCTCATGGCAGGACTGATGGCGGGCGTCGGCGTGGTGAGCTGCGCGATGTTCTTCATTCCGCCCGAATCCGTCTGGTGGATGTTCGCCCTCAACCTGCTGGTGGGACTGATGCTGGGACCGAAGTCGCCACTGGCCTTCTCCATGTACGCCGACTGCGCCGACTACACCGAGTGGAAGACGGGACGCCGCGCCACCGCGATGACGTTCGCGGCCGCGACGTTCTCGCAGAAGCTTGGCGGTGCGCTGGCATCGGCCACGATCGCATGGATCCTGGCCGGCATGGGCTACGTGGCGAACGCCGCGCAGTCGGATGCGTCCCGGCTCGGCATCGTGTTGCTGTTGACCGTGATTCCGGGCGCGGTGGCGCTGGTGGCGGCTTGGGTGATGCGGTTCTATCCGCTGGATGCGGCCACCCTGTCGCACATCCAGGTAGACCTTCGGTCGCGTCGGGAGGCCACGGCATGACAGAAGGCCTGTACCGGTTCGAGGACGAGGGCCGCCGCTTCGTCCTCACCAGCCCCAACGCCATGCCTGCGGCGTCGACGTTCCTGTGGAACCGGCGGATGCTGCTTCAGCTGAACTGCCGCGGCTTCGCCACCGCGCAGTTCATGCAGCCGGAACCGGCCAAGTACGCACACGCGCCGACGCTGGAAGCGAAAACTTTCATGCAACCGGAGCAGCCGTATTACGCGCACCATCCAGGCCGCTTCTTCTACGTGAAGGACGAAGACGATGGCGGCCTGTTCTCCGTGCCGCACGAGCCCGTGCGGCGCGCACCGGAGGCGTTCGCCTTCTCCGTCGGTCTCAACGACGTGGCATGGCGAGTGCAGTGCGCGGGCATCGACGTGGAAATGGGCGTGGTGCTGCCGGTCGATGACGTGGCCGAGTTGTGGACCGTGCGCGTGCGCAACCGGTCGGGCCGGCGACGACGACTGAGCCTGTATCCGTACTTCCCGGTCGGCTACATGTCGTGGATGAACCAGTCCGGACGCTATCGTCCCGACCTGGGGGCCATCGTCTGCGACAGCATCGCGCCGTACCAGAAGGTCGAGGACTACTTCCGCCAGCGCGACTTCAAGGACCGTACCGTGCTGCTGCACGCGCGCGCGCCGGACGCATGGGAAGCGAACCAGGCCGAGTTCGAGGGCGAAGGTGGGCTGCCTGCCCCGACCGGTATCGTCGGCAGCGAACGCCTGCGCGGCGGCGAGGCGGCGTACGAAATGCCGACGGCGGTGCTGCAGTACCGCGCGGTACTCGACGACGACGACGTGCAGGAGTACCGCTTCGTGTTCGCGCCCGCGCGCGATGACGACGAGATCCGCCAGTTGCGCGCACGGCATCTATCGCCGGACGGTTTCGCTGACGCCCGGGACGCCAGCGCCGCGTACCTCGAAACCGGCGCAGGTTGCCTGCGCATCGAAACGCCGGACCCCTGGCTGGACGCATTCGCCAACCACTGGCTGCCGCGGCAAGTGTTCTACCACGGCGACGTCAACCGCCTGACCACCGATCCGCAGACACGCAACTACTTGCAGGACCACATGGGCATGGGCTTCCTCCAGCCCACGATCGCGCGTGCCGCGTTCCTGCACGCGCTGTCGCAGCAGGAGCCGTCCGGCGCGATGCCCGACGGCATCCTGCTGGTCGAAGGCGCGGAGTTGAAATACATCAACCAGATTCCGCACACCGACCACTGCGTGTGGCTGCCGGTCTGCCTGCGGGCCTATCTGGATGAGACCGGCGACGATGCGCTGCTCGATGCGCAGGTGACCGACCGCGAAGGCCACGCCGCCCCGGTGGCCGAGCGCATCACGCGTGCCATGCGCTGGCTGCTGCAGGCCCGCGACGGGCGTGGCCTGAGCTACATCGCGCAGGGCGACTGGTGCGATCCGATGAACATGGTGGGCTGGCGTGGGCGCGGTGTGTCCGGTTGGCTGACCCTGGCCACGGCCTATGCACTGAAGCAGTGGGCGGCGATCTGCGAGCGCCGCGGCGATGGCGAGCTTGCCGATGAGTTCCGCCGGGGTGCGGAGGCCTGCAACGCGGCCATGAACGCACACCTGTGGGACGGTGACTGGTACGGCCGCGGCATCACCGACGATGGCGTCGCGTTCGGCGTCCGCACGGACGAGGAAGGCCGCATCTTCCTCAATCCGCAGAGCTGGGCGCTGCTCAGCGGCGCGGCGGACGCACCGCGGCGGACACGCATGCTGGACGCCATCGACACGGATCTGGTCTCGCCCTATGGCGTGACCATGTTCCACCCGCCTTACACACGGATGCGCGAGGATGTCGGACGGGTGACGCAGAAGTTTCCCGGCAGTGCCGAGAATGGCGCGGTCTACAACCACGCGGCGGCGTTCTACCTCTACAGCCTGTATCAGGTGGGCGACGCTGATCGCGCCTGGCAGGTGTTGCGCGCCATGCTGCCCATGCCCGAAGAGGCCGATTGCCTGCAACGCGGACAATTGCCCGTGTTCGTGCCCAACTACTACCGGGGTGCGTGGCGCCTGCATCCGCGCACGGCGGGCCGTTCCAGCCAGTTGTTCAATACCGGGACGGCCGCATGGTTGTATCGCTGCCTTGTGGAAGGCTTGTTTGGCCTGCGCGGCGAAGACGACGCGTTGCGCATCGCACCGCAATTGCCGTCGCACTGGCCGTCCGCGCGTGTGCAGCGGCGGTTCCGCGGCGCCACCTTCGATGTGCGCATCGCGCGCGTGGCAGGGCTTCCAGAGATCCGTGTCGCCCTGGACGGCCAATGGCAGGCGCAGGCGCTGATCCGAGGGTTCGAAGTGGGACGCAGCTACGACGTACAGGTGGACATTCCGGCATGAGCGGCCGCGTTGTCGTGGTGATGGGCGTGGCGGGGAGCGGCAAGACCACCCTGGCGCACGCCTTGGCCAATGCCTGGCAGGCGACGTTCCTGGACGCCGACGATTTCCACAGCCTGGCGGCGAAAGCCCGGATGGCAGGCGGCCATCCGCTCACCGATCGCATGCGGGCGCCGTGGGTGCGGCGCATCGCCCTGGACCTGCAGCGCCGCGAGGCGGCCGGGGAGCGCGTGGTGTTGGCGTTCTCCGGGCTTCGCCGCCGCCATCGCGACCAGTTGCGCGCCACCGGCGTGCCGCTGCAGTTTCTCTTCCTGCATGGCGACCGGACCGTGGTGGCCGCTCGCGTGCTCGCCCGACGTGATCACTACATGCCGGTGACCCTGGTGGACAGCCAGTTCGCCGCGTTGGAAGAACCCCGCGATGAGCCCGACGTCTTCCCGATCCGGATGGAAGACCCGCCTGCCGTGCAGCTGGAACGCGCACTGGCGATCACGGAGATTTTTCCGGAGCCGTAGTGCCACAGGACCCACGGACGGAAGTATTCACACGCATCCGGATGAAAAGATATAATCCCGGGCACCCGACTGGACGCTGCCATGCCCTCGATCAGCTTCGAGTTCTACCCACCCAAGACCGATGAGCAGCGCGCCCAGCTCGATCGCACGGCCGAGAAGCTGAAGGCGCACGCGCCGGAGTACGTGTCCTGCACGTTCGGCGCCGGCGGCTCCACGCTCAGCTACACCTCCGAGACGGTCCGCCACCTCAACCAGCACCACGGCTTCGACGCCGCACCGCACCTGTCCTGCGTGGGCGGCAGCCGCGAGGAAATCCGCGAACTGCTGCGGCTGTACCGCGCGCTGGGATGCAAGCGCATCGTCGCGCTGCGCGGCGATCTGCCCTCCGGCATGGGCCATCCGGGCGACCTGCGTTACGCCTCGGAACTGATCGAATTCATCCGCGCCGAACATGGCGACACCTTCCACATCGAAGTCGGTGCCTACCCGGAGACGCACCCGCAGGCCGAGGATGCGTTGACCGACCTGCGCCACTTCAAGGCCAAGGTGGACGCGGGCGCGAACGGCGCGATCACGCAATACTTCTACAATCCGGATGCGTATTTCCACTTCGTCGATGCCGCGCGCAAGCTCGGCGTGGAGATCCCGATCATCCCGGGCATCATGCCGATCTCCAATTTCGCCCAGCTGCGCCGCTTCTCCGAAGCCTGCGGCGCGGAGATCCCGCGCTGGATCGGCAAGCGCATGCAGGCGCTGGGTGACGACGCCGAAGCGATCCGCGATTTCGGCGCGGACGTGGTGGCGAACCTGTGCGAACGCCTGATCGCCGGTGGCGCGCCTTCGCTGCATTTCTACACGCTGAATCTCGCCAAGCCGACCCAGACCGTGCTTTCGCGCCTCGGCTGGGCGGACTGAGCCCGGGGTGCGCCATGCGCCCCACCCGCACGTGAACGAAGGTCGCACTCCGGCCACGTGCCCGGTGACCGGATGGCATGCGCGGATTACGCTGCGGGCATGCGCTTTCCGCTTCTCCTTCTCGCCAGCCTCTGCCTCTGGGCCGCATGCGATGCAGCCCCGGTGCGTGCCCAACAACAAGGCGTGCAACGCTGCACGGCCATGTCCGGCGACACCGTCTACACGGACAAGAACTGCGAAGACATCGGCGCGATGGATCGCCTGCCTTCCGGCAACAGCCCCGGGCCGTCGGCGAGCGGCGCGCTGTACCGCGGCGGCTGTTCACGCACGTTGAGCGATCTGGTGGCGCAAGTATCGATGGCGATCACGGCGGGCGACGTCAACCGGCTCGCCGGCGTCTACCACTGGAGTGGCGTGTCCGACGCCGCGGCCTTGCGCATCCTCAACCAACTCGATGCCGTCAGCCAGCGGCCGCTCGTGGACATCGTGCCCGTGCGCCCGGCACCCGCGCCGGTGCTCGACGCCGAAGGCGCCGTGATCGACGCGAACCAGGACGGCTACTACCCCACCACGGCATCGCATGCGCGTCCCGTCGGGCTGCGCGTGGTGCAGACGCTGAAGAACAGCGCCACGCCCTCCAACACGACGTTCGGGCTGCGACGCGCCTACAACTGTTTCTGGATCACCCTGTAACGAAGCGTCGGTGCGCTCACGCGCTCGTCGGGTTCTCACCCGACGCCTCGCGCGCAGGCGTGAAGCGCAGTGTCGCGACCACGCCTTTCGGCTCCCCCGGACGTACGCTGACCTGCCAGCCGTACAGCGCGCACAGGCGGCTGACGATGGACAGACCGATCCCGCCCCCCTGCGAATGACCCGCATGGGTGCCGCGATAGCCGCGCTCGAACAGGCGCGCGGCATCTTCCTTGCTCAGGCCGGGCCCGGAGTCCACGACTTCCACGGCATCCGGCAGCAGGCGGACGACAACCTCGCCCTCCTTCGTGTACTTCACCGCATTGCCGATCAGGTTGCCTAACGCCACGGACAGCGCCGCTTCGGGCGAATCCACCCGCGCACCCTCTTCGCCTTCCACGCGCAGCGCGAGCGGCTTGCCGCCGAGCGTGGCGCGGTGGGCGTCGAGCAGTTGGTCGACCACGCGGGCGACGTCCGTATTGCCATGGCCGCGCTCGTTGCGCGACAGCAGCAGCAGTGCGCTGATCAGGTCCGTGCACTGTTGCTCGGCGCGCTGGATGCGCTGGATGCGCGTGCGCGTCTTCTCGTCCATGTCCGGCCGCGACAGCATCAGCTCCACCGAGCCGCGGATGATGGCCAGCGGCGTGCGCAGCTCGTGGCTCACGTCGGCGTTGAACTCGCGGTCGCGCTGGACGACTTCGGTCAGGCGCTCGGAATAGTCGTCCAGTGCCTTGGCTAGCTCACCGACTTCATCCTGAGGAAAGTGCGGCGCCAAGGCGCGAGGATTGCTGCTGCCGCGATAAGCACGCAGACGCGACGCGAGTTCCGATACAGGGCTCATCACGCGGGAGGCCGACCACCAACCGATCACCAACGAGAACGCCGTGAATACGACGATCGAAGCGTAGACCGCTCGCTTGAACTGAACCTCAGCACGCGCCGTCTGCCCCATGTCATAGGCGAGGAAAAACCACACCTGCGGAGTCTTGCGCACCCCGAGCTTGAACGGATAGGGCTTGCCGTCTTCACCGATGTCGGTGATGTTGTGAATGCCGTCGGGCAATGCATACCACTCGGGCTTGTTGAGGCGGAGAATCTCGAACTTGTCGGGAAGGTAGTAATACGCCTTCACCTGCTCAAACGGTGCACCAATAACCTGACCGTTGCTTTGCGCGAAGCGACGCCACGACTCGTCGAGATTGCGGTTCATCACGTCTTCGACGAGCTGATTCTCGACGCGTTGCCGCGCGACGATGGTCGCATAGGCAAACAATACCGTCAGGCCAAAACCCAACAGCACGAACGAGAGGATGATGCGGGTGCGCAGCCGCCGCCGGAAGCGCCGGTGGCGGCGGGGTTTCGACGAATCAGCTGCTGGCATCGGGTGCGGCGATGCGGTATCCGATGCCATGGCGGGTCTGGATGTACGGTGCGTCGAACGGCTTGTCGACCACGGCGCGCAGGCCATGGATGTGCACGCGCAGGGAATCCGAATCAGGCAGCTCCTCGCCCCAGACGCGGGTTTCGAGTTCCTGGCGTGTCACCACCGCCGGCGAGGCTTCCATCAGGGCTTGCAGGATTTTCAGCGCCGTCGGATTGAGCTGCAGCAGCTTGCCCTGGCGGCGGACTTCCAGCGTGTCGAGGTTGTATTCCAGCTCACCGACTTCCAGTACGCGCGTCTGTACGCCCTTGCCGCGACGCGAGAGCGCGTTGAGGCGGACCTCGACCTCCTGCAACGCGAACGGCTTGATCAGGTAATCGTCCGCCCCGGAGTCGAAGCCGGCCAGCTTGTTGTCCAGCGAATCGCGTGCGGTCAGCATCAGTACCGGCGTCTGCTTGCGCGCTTCGTTGCGAAGCTTGCGGCAGACCTCCAGCCCGTCCATGCCCGGCAGGTTGAGGTCCAGGACGATGGCGTCGAACTCGTGCACCACCGCCAGGTGCAACCCGGTCACACCGTCGGCCGCGAAGTCGACGGTGTGGCCACGCTCCTCCAGGTAATCGCCGAGGTTGGCGGCGATATCGCTGTTGTCTTCGATGACGAGGATACGCATCAGGAGCCCTTAGTTATTGCCGCGAAGCGGGATCTTCTGCTGGCGCATCAAATCCTGCCCGGCCTCCGCCATGCGGCGGCGCTCCGCTACCGTGAGGCACTGGGTGGTGGGACGGTGCGAACCGACCTTCTTCTCGCGCGTGCAGACCAGCCGACTGTCCTCGCCTGCACGGGTCAGGATGCTGTTGACCAGTTCCTGGTCATTGAACACGCGGGCCTTTTCTTCATCGTTGAGGCCTTGGACACCGCTCGGCGCCTGCAGGGCGCCGGAAATGCGCGCCAGCGCATCCTTGACGTCGCCGCGCTCCTTGGGGGTGATCTCGGAATAGACCTTGCCGCCGTCGAGGTCCTTGAGGATGGCCGTGCGCTGCTCCTCGAACGAACCGCTGAGGTTCAACTTCGTGGGGCCGCCGTCGCTGCCGGAGTCGATCTTGGCGGATGCCGTCACAGCAGCCAACGCCAGCATGGAGCCGAGTACCACCTTGTACATTCAACACCTCGTTCGTCAGGAAGGAATGGCGTACCACGCCGACATGGGCCGGACCCGGACACCGCGATAATTCCGATTCTGTCATAGCACGCGGCGATGGCGGCGTGCAAAAAACAAAGGCCCAAGCGGGTGGAAGCCCGCTTGGGCCAAATAAAGCCCCGATTACCGTAATCCTGTGCTTTCCAGATGTATCACCGGGAGGAACGCAGAGCTGCGGTCCGGACAAGGCTACGCGGAAATCGATTAAACACCCGTTAAAGACGGCGTTAAATCCACGTGAAATCCAGGATTTCTGACCTCCGTCCTGGCACGACGCCTGTTCAGGCCTTGGCGGCCAGGTGTTCCACGATCTTGCCGGCCACGTCCACCCCGCACACGGCCTCGATCCCCTCCAGCCCAGGGGTGGAGTTGACCTCCAGGACCAGAGGCCCGCGGGCGGCCCGGATCAGGTCCACCCCCGCCACACCGAGGCCGAGCACCCGCGCCGCGCGAACCGCGACCGCGCGCTCCTCGTCGGTGGCCTCCATGCGGACGGCCGTGCCGCCCCGGTGCAGGTTGGATCGGAAGTCCCCTTCCGGCGCCTGCCGCCGCATCGAGGCAACCACCTCGTCGCCGACCACGAAACAGCGCAGATCCGCGCCCTCGGCTTCGGCGATGAACTCCTGGACCACGAAGCTGGCGTACAGGCCGCGCAGGGCCTCGACCACGCTCCGGGAGGCGGACGGCTTCTCGGTGAGCATGACGCCCGCGCCCTGTGCGCCTTCGTTCAACTTGATGACGTGCGGCGGCGGACCGAGCATCGAGAGCAGGTCGTGGGTGTCGTCGGGGTTGTCGCCGAATACGGTCACCGGCAGGTCGATGCCTTGCGCAGCGAGCAGTTGGTGGGCGCGCAGCTTGTCGCGCGCACGCAGGATGGCGTCGGACGGATTGGGGCTGTACGTGCCCATCAGTTCGAACTGCCGCAGCACCGCGGTGCCATAACGCGTGATGGACGCGCCGATGCGCGGGATCACCGCGTCGTAGTCGGCCAACGACCGGCCCTTGTAGTGGAGCTGGAACCCCGACGACGCGATGCGCATGTAGCAGCGCAGCGGATCGAGCACGCGCGCGGTGTGGCCGCGCTGGCGGGCCGCTTCGACGAGGCGGCGGGTCGAATACAGCTTGCTGTTGCGCGACAGGATGGCGAGCTTCATGGGCGCGGGATCACCGGGATCGCAGACAGCATCGCACGTCCGGAAGGCCGGACGATGACGTGAAGGAAGGGAGTGGAGCGGGTGATGGGAATCGAACCCACGCTAGCAGCTTGGGAAGCTGCAGTTCTACCATTGAACTACACCCGCGCGGATGGCCGCAGTCTATGCCGGCCTGGGCGGCAAGGCAATGCGGCGCCGGAGGCCGGCGCCGCATCGCACACGGGCATCAGAAATTGCCGCCCAGCGTCACGAATGCCGTGGTGTTGGTGCCGCCGCCCTGGTTGACCGTCGTGGTGACGCCCAGGTTGGCATCGAAGCCGAACAGCTTCGTGCGCGCGCCCATCAGCAGCGTGCCGTAACCGTCGTCGGTCTCCAGACCCGGCACGGCGTAAGGGTTGGTGCCGGGCAACGACAACGACTGCGCGAACACTTCCTCAGCCGGATCCTCGAACTCCTTGTCCACCGTCAGGCGCGCGTACGGCTGAAGGTGGTCGTTGATCGCATAGCTGAGCTCATAGCCCGCGCTGCCGATCAGCGAATCGAAATCCTGGTCCGGGTAGGCCAGCGCGCTGGAGTTGACGTTGCTCTCGCTGTAGCCGTCCATCTCGATCGTCTGGGATACCACGCTGATCACCGGACCGTGGCGGAACGCGCCCTCGCCCCATTGGTAACCCGCGCTCAGGCCCAGGCTCAGGTTGGTGCCATCGGGCGACCCGCTGTGGCGGCGGGTCACGTCGCCCAGCTGCACTTCGCGATCGACGTCGTAGGAGATCCAGCTGTAGCTGACCTGTGCGTTCGCCCACAGGCGGTCGCCGTACCAGCCCGCGAAGCCGCCCAGCGTGGCATCCGACTCGTCGAAGCTGCCGCTGCGCTGGCCGAAGTCGTACTGCGCACGGCCGTAGCCCGCGAAGGCACCGTAGACCAGCGAGCCCCGCGACCAGTCGACGCCGAAGGTGCCCATCGGCCCGGCACCGTCGTACAGGTCGCCATGGTCGTAGCGCAGGAAGTCGCCACGCAGGTCGCCCCACCAGCGCATGCCGTCCGCTTCCGGCTTGCCGGCGACGTGCGACGCCACGCGGTCGGCACGGGCGCGGCCATGCACGGACGCGGTATACGGCAGCAGCGCGATCTGGCGCGGGCCTTCCAGCATCGCCACCGCGTATTGCGACAGGATGCTGTGCGCCTTCGATGTCGGGTGCACACCGTCGGCGAAGGCGTACGTGTCGGGCGCATTCGGCGTGACGTACGAGGTCGGGTTGCAGGTCAGCGAGTTGGCGGTGATCTGAGGCTGGCACGCGGTGCCGGTGACGTTGGCGAAGCCGTAGTCGGCCGGACTGGCGACAATCTCGCGCAGCAGAGTGAAGGTATCCAGCGGGATGACCCGGAAGCCGGCCGCATCGATCGCATCAAACAGCGCGGTGTTGTAGGTCGCCGAGAGCTGCGTGCCTGCGGCAGCCGCGGCCGTGCCCTGGGCGCGGAAGCCCGGCGTCACGCCCAGGTCGGGGATCGTCGGCACCAGGATGTAGCGCGCGCCCGCCGTCTGCAAGGTGCCGATGATGCCCACCTGCGCCGTGACGGCGGCACCGATCGTCGTGGTCGGATTGGCGCCGCCACTGGTGATGGCGAACAGGTCGTTGGCGCCGCCCCACACGGTGTAGAGGGCGTTGGGATCGGCGCGGCCACCGGTCGAGGTCAGATAGGTGTTGACCTGGGTGGCGAGCGAGGGAATCGGACCCAGTGCGCCGGTGGTGTTGGTCCCCACGCGGGCGCCGCCGGCGGCATAGTTGGTGCCCACTTGGCCGTTGCCGTTCGGGTCAGCGCTGGTGCCGTAGTACTCGGCGAGATACTGCGACCAGACGAAGCCGGGATTGGTAGTGAACTGGCCGGTCACCGGCCTGACGGAGGCCGGCAACAACGGCCGGAAATAACCGGCGTCGGTCAGGCTGTCGCCGAAGAACACGGTCTGGGTGTAGGGGCCGTTCTGGGCCAGGGTGGGAACGGCCGCCATCGCCAGCGCGAGGGCCAGCAACGAACGGACGGGCGGAATGGAACGCTTCATGGACTCTCCCGGGGCATTGGATGATGGACTGCGTGCCGGCTCTGCCGTACGGCTGCGCATGGCGCGCATCCTTCCACCAAACGCGGCCGGGGCACACGCTGCAATGCGGCAATGGCGCCCGCCATCGGCGACAATGCGCAGATGGACATCCAGTTGAATGGGCAGCCGCACGTGCTGCCCGACCACAGCACCCTTCTCGCGCTGCTCGAACAGCAGGGCCTGGCCGAACGCCGCGTCGCCGTCGAGGTCAACGGCGAGATCGTTCCGCGCGGCCAGCATGCCCATGCGCAGCTCAAGGCCGGTGACCGCGTCGAGATCGTGCACGCGCTGGGCGGCGGCTGACCCGACCCGCGTAGCGACAACCCACGGCCGACATGGGCGATAATCGCGCCATGTCCAACACCGTCCCCCATGACCCGCTGGTGATCGCGGGCAAGTCCTACCGTTCCCGCCTGCTGACCGGCACCGGCAAGTTCAAGGATTTCGAGGAAACCCGCCTGGCCACCGAGGCCGCGGGCGCTGAGATCGTCACCGTCGCCATCCGGCGCACGAACCTGGGCCAGTCACCCAACGAGCCCAACCTGCTCGACGTGCTGCCGCCCGACCGCTACACCCTCCTGCCGAATACCGCTGGCTGCTACACCGCCGACGACGCCGTTCGCACTTGCCGGCTGGCCCGCGAACTGCTCGATGGCCACACGCTGGTGAAACTGGAAGTGCTGGGCGACCCGAAGACCCTGTATCCCGACGTGGTGCAGACGCTGACCGCGGCCGAGAAACTCGTGGCCGACGGCTTCCAGGTCATGGTCTACACCAGCGACGACCCGATCCTGGCCCGCCGTCTGGAAGAGATCGGCTGCGTGGCCGTGATGCCGCTCGCCGCGCCCATCGGCTCCGGCCTGGGCATCCAGAACAAGTACAACCTGCTGGAGATCATCGAGAACGCCAAGGTACCGGTGCTGGTCGACGCCGGCGTGGGCACCGCGTCCGATGCCGCCATTGCGATGGAGCTCGGTTGCGACGGCGTGCTGATGAACACCGCCATCGCCGGCGCGAAGCACCCGTTGCTGATGGCCAGCGCCATGAAGAAAGCCGTGGAAGCCGGTCGCGAGGCCTTCCTGGCCGGGCGTATCCCGCGCAAGCGCAACGCCTCGGCCTCCAGCCCGATCGACGGACTGATCGGCTGATGACGGACCCCTTCTCCAGTCCTGGCGCAAAGACACCGCCCAAGCCGTTCACCCTCACCGAAGGCCGACGCGAAGTCCGCAGCTTCGTGCTGCGGCAGGGGCGTTTCACCGAGGCCCAGCAGCGCGCCTTCGACACCCAGTGGCCGCGGTTCGGACTGGATTACACCGGCGCCCCGCGCGACTTCGATGCGGTGTTCGGCCGTCATGCGCCGCGCGTGCTGGAAATCGGCTTCGGCAATGGCGAGGCCCTGCGCTTCGCCGCAAATCACGACAAGGACCGCGATTACATCGGACTGGAAGTACATGCCCCCGGCGTGGGCCGCCTGTTGAACGCGCTGGCCGAGGACGGCAGCGACCACGTCCGCGTCTACCATCACGATGCGGTGGAAGTACTGCAGCACGAGGTGGCCGACGGCGCGCTGGACGAAGTACGCATCTACTTCCCCGACCCGTGGCACAAGAAGCGCCACAACAAGCGCCGGCTGGTACAGCCCGCATTCGCTGCGCTCATCGCGCGCAAGCTGCGCCCGGGCGGCCGCCTGCACTGCGCCACGGACTGGGAGGCCTATGCCGAGCACATGTGGGATGTGCTGGATGCGACCCCGGGTCTGGTGAACCGTGCCGGCCCGCGCGGCAGCGTGCCCCGCCCGGCGTGGCGCCCGCAGACCCATTTCGAGACCCGCGGCCAGAAGCTCGGCCACGGGGTGTGGGATCTTGTCTATGACCGGGATTAGGGATTCGGGATTGGGGATTCGCAGGAGCCCGAACTCCTGCCCCACGCGGCCACCGCGCGATACCCTGCATCCGCATGGACGCGTGGTTCCGTCGACTCGCCCATCCCGAATCCCGACTCTCGAATCCCGGCCCTGATGGAAAACGCGCTGACGCTGACCAACGACATGAAGCTCGTCCTCGGGCTGGTCGGCTTCACGATGGCGATGTTCCTGTTCGAGCGCATCCGCGCGGACCTGGTCGCCCTGGTCGTACTGGTGGTGCTGGGCATCACCGGCCTGATCGCGCCGGAGGAAATCTTCGGCGGCTTCTCCGGCAACGCGGTGATGAGCATCATCGCCACGATGATCCTCGGCGCAGGCCTGGACCGTACCGGCGCACTGAACCGGCTGGCGTCCTGGCTGTTGCGCCGCGGCCACGGCATCGAGCAGCGCCTGCTGCTGATGACCACGGCCATCGCCAGCCTCAATTCGTCCTTCATGCAGAACCCGTCGGTCATGGCGTTGTTCATGCCCGTAGCTTCGCGCCTGTCCGCCCGCACCGGCCTGTCGCTCCAGCGCCTGCTGCTACCGATCGCCGCGGCCATCGTCATGGGCGGCGCGTTCACGATGGTCGGCAATTCGCCGCTGATCCTGCTCAACGACCTGCTGGTCTCGGCCAACAACAACCTGCCCTCCGGCATGGCGACGCTCGAGCCGCTGCGGATGTTCGCGCCGTGGCCGATCGGGCTGGTGCTCGTCGCCGCCTCGCTGCTGTACTTCCGTTACTACGGCGACAAGAAGCTGCGGGACGAGACCGAAACCAACGTGACGCCGGCGCGCACGGAAAGCTACTTCGCCAATACGTATGGCATCGAAGGCGACGTGTTCGAGCTGGTGGTCACCGCCGAGAGCCCGCTGGTGGGTATGTCGCTGGGCGAAGCCGAGGCGCTACACGACGCGCCGTTGATGCTGGCGCTGCAGACCGGCAACGACACCCGCCTGGCACCGCCGGCCGACATGCGCATCTGGGTGGGCAGCGTGCTGGGCGTGATGGGCCCGCGGCAGGAAGTGGCAGACTTCGCGCAGAACCATTTCCTCCGCCTGTCCTCGCGCCTGCGCCACTTCGGCGACCTGTTCAATCCCAGCCGCGCCGGCATTTCCGAAGCGGTGGTGCCGCCGACCTCGCGCTTCATCGGCAAGACCGCGCGCGAGCTGCGCCTGCGCAAGCAGAACGGCATCAGCCTGCTGGCGATCAATCGCGACAAGAAGGTCATCCGCGACAACGTACGCGAGGAGAAGCTGCGCGCCGGCGACATGCTGGTGTTCCACAGTATCTGGCAGGACCTGGGCCTGGCAGCGGAGAGCCGCGACTTCGTCGTCGTTACCGACTACCCGAAGGGCGAGCAGCGCCCGCACAAGTTCAAGATCGCGATGACCATCTTCGCGATCACCATCATCATCGCGCTCACCTCCAAACTGCCGGTCGCGTTGACCCTAATGACCGGCGTGGCCGGCATGTTGCTGACCGGCGTGCTGCGCATGGACGAGGCCTACAGCGCGATCAACTGGAAGACGGTATTCCTGATGGCGGGACTGATCCCGCTCGGCTGGGCGATGGACAGCAGCGGCGCAGCGGCCTGGGTGGCCGGCCATACCGTGGAGCGATTGCCCGACGGCATCCCGATCTGGGTGCTGGAGATCGCCATCGCGCTGCTGACCACCGCGTTCTCGCTGGTCATCAGCCATGTGGGCGCCACCATCGTGATGGTGCCGATGGCGATCAACCTGGCACTGGCCGCCGGCGGCAATCCCACCGCGTTCGCGTTGATCGTGGCGCTGTCGGCGTCCAACAACCTGATGACCGCCTCGAACCCGGTGATCTCGATGGTGGTGGGCCCGGCCAACTACACCTCGCGCCAGCTGTGGCGCGTCGGCGGCCCGCTGTCGTTGATCTACACGGTGGTCGTCGTGCTCGCGGTCAATGTGCTGTTCTGGTGGAACGGTCGCGCCGGATGACCACTCCGTCGCTGACGCTCACGTTGCTTCCGTCGCGCTACGCGGTAGCCCAGCTGCCGGCCGATGCCGCCCTGCCCGCCTGGTGGCCGACGCTCGGCATGCGCCATGCCGGCTGGACCGATGACGAACTCTCGCTCGTCTGCGAAGAACATCATGTTCCCGAGGACCTGCGCTGCCAGCGCGGCTGGCGCATGTTCAAGCTGCAAGGCCCGTTCGACTTCGCGCTGACCGGCATCCTGAAAGCGGTGCTGGATCCGCTGGCCGTCGCCGGCGTGGGCATCTTCGCCCTCTCGACCTACGACACCGATTACGTGCTGGTGCAGGCCCACCAACTGGACGAGGCGCTCTCGTCCTTGCGTAGCGCCGGCCACCGCATCGCACCTTGATTCGGCGTGGCTAGCGGCGCTGCAGCAGCAGGCGCGCAAGGACCGCACCGAAGTGCAGCCAGATCGCACCGAATACGCCGAACCGGGTGAGGAAACCGCACTGCGCGGCCTCGAATTTCTGGAAGTAGCGCCAGAGGCCCCGGTGCTTGTGCCATTCCACGAACACCGGCCGCGATCGGCTCGACACCCCGCGGATGTGCAGCACGCGGATGTCGTTGGCGACGGCGACCAAGGCACCGGTCTGGCGCGCACGCCGGCACAGGTCCATGTCCTCGGCATGCAGGCGGTAGCCTTCGTCCAGGCCATCCAGCCGATCGAACAGCGTGCGCGGCAAGAGCATCAACGCGCCGGAGACCGCATCCACCGGTTGCAGCAGCAGTGTGTCGTCGGGCGGTACGCCAAGCCTGGAGGCGCGCGCGGGCGCACGCAGCATCTCGGCGAAAACGGGGTCGCGGCGTCGGGCCGCGACATCGCGCACGCCGTCCTCGTCGACCAGATCGACGCCGAGCAACGCGTCGCCGGTCACGTGGGCCGCGTGCGCACGCAACCGGGCGAGCGTATCGGCCTCCACCATCAGGTCCGGATTGACGAAGGCCAGCCAAGGCGCCCAGCTGTCTCGCGCGCCCTGGTTGCAACCGACAGCGAAGCCCGGGTTGTCGGGATTGGCGATGAAGCGCAGGCGCGCGTCCTGCAGCGCGTGCCGCTGCACGATCTCCATCGTGCCGTCGCTCGAGGCGTTGTCCACCACGCGGATCTCGTCCACGCCATGCGCCACGCGCAGGCGCATCAGACAGTCGTCGATCGTGCTTGCGCTGGCGTGGGTGACGACCACGACGGCGATGCCGCCCGGCTCAGCCAAAGAGGTCACGCTGGCGCTCCGGCAATCCGACATCGGCGTACAAGGCGGCCAGCCGCTCGCGCGGCTCGCGCAATGGATCGGCCATCAGGAAGGTCGCCAGTCGCGGCGTGAAAGCCGGCCAGCGCGCGTTCAACGCATCCATGTCGCCATCGGACGGCCCGCCCTCGCCACCACGCGCGACGAACGCCGTTTCGCACAGCACGTTGCGCCAGCCGAGGCCGGACAGGCGCAGCGAGAGATCCACCAGCGCCGCGTACCACGAGCCGTAGCTCGCGGCGTCTAGCCCGCCGACGCGCTTGCGCGCACTGCCACGCAGCGCGACCGCGTGAGCGACGGCGGCCGGCAGCTCCGGGTGCAGCGGCGGCATCGCCGCGCACGCCTGCGCGGTGCGCTCGACATCGGCGGGCGGATCGCTGACTTCGCCCAGCCGGGGCCAAGCGGTAGTCTCGCCGGCGTTGCACCAGGGCGTCGCGGTGGCGATGGCCGCATCACGGGCCAGGCAGGCCGCGAGTTGTTGCAACCATCCGGGCAAGGGCTGCGCATCCGGCGACAGCACGACCACATCGGCATCGCCGCAGGCCGCCAGCATCTGATCCATGTGCGCCACCTCTCCAAGCATGCGCGGGCGGCGCGTGTAGTCGGCCTGCAGGCGCGTGCGCGTCAGCCACCGCTCGATGATGGCCAGTCCGCGCGGACCGGCCTGCGCGTCGTCGGCCAGCCAGAGCCGCGCGCCGTCCGGCGTGCCGGCATCCAGCGCGCCCAGGCACGCATCGAGCGCGTCATCGTCGGTGCCGATCGGCAGCAGGACGATGGGGAGGGACGATGCGGCCGATGGCGTCACTTGGAGCGCGGCGTGTTCAGGGGTTCCAGCGCGCGGAAGCGCTTGCCGTACTCGTCGGTCAGGTCGTTCGCTTCCTGCGGGTTGCTGACGATGGTCGGGGTCAGCAGCACGATCACTTCGCTGCGCTCGGTGCCGGTGGTCTTCCTGCCGAACAGGCCGCCGATGATCGGCAGTCGGCTCAGGCCGGGGATGCCGGACGACCCCTGCGTTGCGGTATCGCTGATCAGGCCCGCCAGCATCACGGTGTTGCCGGCCTGCACGGCACCTTCGGTCTTGAAGCGGCGGGTATTGATGCGCACGTTGCCGTTGGCATCGGGTTCGCTGCCCGGCGAGCTCACTTCCTGCACGATGTCGAGGAACACCATGCCGTCCTTCGTCACCCGCGGGCGCACCTTCAGGATCACGCCGGTATCCAGGTACTGCACCTGGCTGTAGGTATTGTCGGTGCCCAGGCCCGGGTTGACCGTGACCGAGGAGATCGGGATGCGGCTGCCCACGTTGAGCGTAGCCTCGGCGTTGTTGCGCACGAAGATCGACGGCGTCTGGAGCAGGCGCACATCGGAGACTTCATCCAGCGCACTGATGACGGCGGCGGCGTCGTTCTTCACCAGCGTCCAGACCGCACCGGCCCCGCTCACGCCCCCGATGCTGCCGGCCAGCGTGCTCCAGCGGCTGGGGCCCCCGGCGCCGGGTTCGGCGAACGGGCCCAGCCCGTTGTCCGTCATCGCGCGTTCCAGGTACCAGTTCACGCCGTAACTGAGGTCGCCGGTCAGCGACACTTCGGCGATCTGCGCTTCGATGTGGACCTGCAGCGGCATCACGTCCAGCTTCTCGACCACTTCGCGGATCGATTGCCAGGCGCTGGCGCTGGCGCGTACCAGCAGCGTGTTGGTCTCTTCGACCGCCGCCACGCCCACGCGCGTGCCGTCGACTTCCAGGGTGACCGCGCCGTTGCCGTTGTCGCGCTGGTTGAGCGACAGCGAACCGCCGCCCAAGCCGCTGCTGCCGGAACTGTTCCCGCCGCTGCCACCGAAGTCGACCGAACCCCCGTTGCCGTTCATGCCGCCGTCGTTGATCTGCACCGGGTCGGTACCGGGCATCAGCGAGACGTTGCCGGTGCCCCCGGTCGAACGGCCATCGCTGGACGCATTGCCGCCGGACGCGCCGAAGACTTCGGCCAGACGCTGGGCGAGTTCGCGGGCCTTGATGTACTTCAGCTCGTAGGAGAACAGACGGCTGCCCTCGCCTGCGCCGTCGATGCGCTCCAGCCATTGCTGGATCTGGTCGAGGTAGGCGGGCTGCGGGGTGATCACCAGCACCGCGTTCGCGCCTTCCAGCGGCATGAAGCGGAACATCCCGGCACTGGGCGTCTTGCTGTCGTTGCCGAACACCTTTTCCAGGTCGGCGACCACGCGGGTGGCGCGGCCGGACTGCAGCGGGAACACGCCCACCGACATGCCGGACAGCCAGTCGACATCGAAGATCTCGACGGTGCGCAGGTAGTTCTCCAGTTCGCTGCGTGTCCCGGCCAGGGTGATCACGTTGCGTGTGCTGTCGACGTTGACGATGGCGTTGGGCCGGGCGTACGGCTCCAGCACCTTCTTCATCTCGCTGGCCGAGATGAAACGCAGCGGCACCACACGCGCCTCGTAGCCGCGCGCGTTGGCGGCCGGGCCCGTGCGCGGGGCCACGCTGCCGGCCAGGGCCTGGTCGGCGGGGATGATGTTGTAGCGGCCGCCGGTGTAGACCAGGCGCGCATTGTTCCAGCCCAGCACCATCTCCAGCAGGTTCAGCGCTTCAGCCGGCGACACCGGTTTGGGCGTGCCCAACGTCACCGTGCCCTGCACGCCCGGCGCGATGACGTAGTTCTGCCCCAGCATGTCGCCGAGGATGGCCTTCACCACCGCGTGCACGGATTCGCCCTCGAAATTGAAGGTGGCCGACCCGCTGCTGGCGCCGCCCAGCGACGGCAGCGGCGCACTGGCGGCGCTGCGGTTGATCATCTGCCCGTTACCGCGGCGGATCTGCGCCTGCGGACCGGCCGATGGCGGTTCCGCCTCCTGCAATGCCGAGGTCTGCGCCGTGCCGGGGGCTACGTCGCCCGCCGCCGTCGGCGCGGTGCGGCGAACGTCGGGCACGGGCGTGCTGGCGCAGCCGGCCAACAGGCCCAGGCAGAGGGAAAACAGGATCACGCGTGACGTCATGCCGGCACTCTACTGTGTCTTGCCGGGCGTTGCCGGCGGCGGATTGGGGTTGGCCTGCTGCTGACGCAGCTGCGCGCGGCGCTGTTCGATGCGCTGGCGGATCGCGTCCATCTGCTGCTCGGTCGTCGTGGCGGGCGCGCTGGGCGGCTGGGCCGTCGGACTCGCCACAGGTGCCGGAACGGGGCCGGCGGGCGGGGTAGAGGCCGGTGAGGGTACCGTCGGCATCACGGTCGCCCCCGCGTTCCCGCCGGTCGGTCGGGCCGCGGGCGGTACGCCCACCACCGCGGGTGCGGAGCCGCCCGCCGGCGGTGCCGCGATCGCCGTCGGTGGCTGGCCGCCGGCGCCGTTGAACACGCGCAGCTCCAACTCACGACGCCCTTCCGGACCCTCGAACACGGCGCGGCGCGGCGACAGTTCGGTGAGGTGCCAGCCCGGGAAGCCGTCCGGCGCGTCGCCCACCTTCACCCGCAGACCTTCGCCGCCTTGCGCGGGCTGGATGATCGCCAGTTTCAGCGCGGGGGTGATCAGCACGCTGCTCAGGACGAGATCGAAGGCCGGCGCCGCAGCTTCCTCGCCAGACAGGAAGAACGGCTTCGGCCGGCGGTCCTCGGAAAACAGCGGGCGCTCGCCGACTTCGGCGTATTGGGGCATGCCGCCCAGCCGCTCCGGCGGCGCGGGGGGCATCTTCGGCAGAGCCTGGACCAGCGAGGGGTCGGCGGGCAGCGGCGTGATGCGCCCGCCCAGGCCGAACACCGCCAGCCCCAGCACGAGCACCGACCAGCCGGCCACCGTAGCCAGGATCCACGTCCGCGCGGTCCAGGCGTCAGGGCGCATTAGTTGCCTCCTGCGGAGCCGCCGGGGCGGGCTTGAGATAGCCGTAGAGATCGAAGTTCACATCGAGCCCGCCGGCGCCGCTCTCGCTGGCCTGGAACGCGTAGCGCTGGGCCAGGATGTTGAGGTTCTCGACGAACAGCCGCGGACTGCCGGATTCGATCTGGTGCAACACGGAGGCGAGCTCCGGCGCGCCGCAGCGCAGGCGCACCTGCACCACGACGCGCGGGTACACCTCGCGTCCGGGCAGCGCCAGCGGCGACTGGTTGGCGATGGCGCAGCTGCGGTTGCCGGGGCTGGCCTGCTTGACGATGGCTTCCAGGCGCTGCACCAGGCCAGCGGTCGCCAGTTCCACCGTGGCCTCCGGCAGGAACCCCGGCCGCTGCGCTTGCTGCGCCAGGGCCGCGGCAAGTTCACGCTGCACCTGCGGCGCCTGCGCCAGTTGGGTACGGATACGCAGTTCGCGCTCGCGCAGCTCGCCGACGCGGGCGTTCACCTCCTGCATCGGCACCGTCCACCAGGGATGGACCAGTACGAAGTAGCCCAGCAGCAGCGCCGCCAGCAACAGCACGAGGGCCAGCGCGCGATCGCGGTCAGTCAAGGCCGGCACCATTCGGGCCTCCTGTCGCGCCGGCGTTGGCGGGTTCCTGCTTGCCCATCAGCTCTGCGGTCAGCGTGAAACGGTCCATGCGCGTGCGCGGATCCGGCTGCAGCGCGCCGCTCAGGGCGGGATTGCGCCACAGCTTCGAGCCCTGCAGCCGCGCGACCAGGCCGGAGGCTTCGGGGCTGAAGCCGATCAGCGTCAGCCGGTCGCCCTCGATCGAGAGCTTTTCCAGATAGGTGTTGTCAGGCAACCGCTGGGTCACGTCCGCCATGACCTCCAGCGCGGTGGGACGTCGCGCGCTCGTGGTGTTCAACGTGGTGATGCCTGCGACCAGGTCGACCAGCTGTTGCCGACTGGTCGCCACCCGGCGAGCCTCGTCGGCACGGCTTTCCACCTGGTCGGCGAAGGCGTCGGCAGCGGCGCGCCGGTTGTCCAGCACCAGCCACGCGCCCAGCACCAGGGCGACGAGCGCCACGGCGGCGAGCGCCAGATGCAGCCCGCGGTTCGGCGCCTGCCGGGCTGCGCGTGCGTTGTCCGGCAGCAGGTTCACGCCGACCGGCAGGCCCGCGGCGTCTTCGACATCGGCGCCGGCCAGCCCGGGCGCAAGCGCGCCCAGCTCGGCGAGTGCGGCTTCGAACGCCGGCTTGGGCACCACGGCGAGTTCGACATCCAGCTGCCCTTCCGCGCCCACGCCGACCACGCGCGCGTCGAAGCAGGCCTCCTGGGCGGTGAACGGCGTCTGCCGATCGAGTTCGAAGCGGACCACGTCGCGCAGGCGGTCCGCCGCGGCGGCAGGCAACGGCAGGCGGCGCCGGAGGGCCATGCCGCCCGGCACCAGCCACCAACGCGGCAACCCCGACAAGCGACTGCCCAGCACGGCGCCCAGTTCGACCGGCGTCACGGTCGAAGGCAGGCGCGCGAGTTCCCGACGCGTCGCGCCTTCCATCCAGCTCATGGCGATCTCGTCGCCCTGGCGCTGGAAGAACAGCCGCTCGCGGGTCAGGCCCAGCAGCACGCGCCAACGCGCGGGCAGGCAACTGGCCAGGGCCTGGCCCCACCAGGCCAGGAAGCTCTTCGGCCCCGGCCCCAGGCGTGCCCGGAACTGCTGCAAGGTGTCGCGTACGCCGCTCATTGTGGTGACGCTCCCTCCTCCCAGCGCAACAAGGTATAGGCCGATCCCGGTACGGGATTGGCGCCTGCGCGCACCACCGTCCTTAGTGACGCCTCGCGGCCATCGGTCAGCCGCGCACGGCTCTCGATACTATACGTGCCGCTGCCGGTGCCGACGAGTTGGGTGTCCCCGGTCACGCCCATGGCATTGCGTTGCGCCAGCCACGTGGCCGCATCCATGCCCATCGCCACCAGCACCGGCCCCTGCGCATATGTCGCATCCGGCTGGCCACGCCCCGAATACAGCGTGAGGAAGGGCGCCATCCGCGCGTATAACGCGGGCGTCATGCCCAGGACCTGTTCGACTTCGGCCACGGTTTCGAACGGAGCATCCTTCGCGCCATAGTCGCGGCCCTCCGAAGCGTAATCGTCATCCTCGGCGCCACCCGACGGCTGGCTGAGGTTGTCGGAATCGCGCCAGTCCACGATGGCACCGGCCAGCGCATCGCTGACGTCCGGCGCTTCGCCCAAGGCCTGCATGAGGCGCGACAGCAGGCCCGCGTCGGCTTGGTTGAGATCGACCTTGCCGGTTTCGTCGATGATGCGGACTTCGACCGCCTGGCCGTCGAAGCTCCACGCATACGGCCGGCCGTTGGGCTGCCAGTGTGTCTGCGGGTTGCGATCGGCCACGCGGACCAGGGCGTACTCCATGCCGGCGCGCGCCACTTCCTGCGCCACCGCGCCGCGACTTCCCACCTGCCCCTGCATCGCCTCCATCCGCGCCGTCAGGGCGAACGCACCGACCAGCGCGGTGAGCAAGGCCACCAGCCACAACACCAGCAGGAGCGCAGCGCCGCGTTGAGCCTTCATGGCAACACCGGATTCGAACCGCCCGGCAGCAGACCGCCACCTGCGCCGCCCTCGCTGCGCGCGAGCGTCACCACCAGGTCCGGCCAGCGTCCACCGCGGATGGCTTCCACTTCCACCCTCACCTGCAGCGGCAGCATCTCGGACGTTTCCCAACGGTCCTGCCAGGGACCCAGGCGGTTCTCTTCATCCAGCCCGCGGTAGCGGAAGCGGACCGCGCGCAGGCCGTCGGCGAGGCGCTCCGGACGCTGCATTTCCGCCCGCTGCTCGAGATCGTCCAGCGATGCATCGGGTTGCGCGACCGAGAACCCCACGAGCAGGCGACCGTCGCGATCGGCCACCACGTCGTGCAGGTACGGACCGCCGTGGCCGAGATAGTCCGGCAGGTCAGTCACGAAGCGCATGCGTTGTGGCGTGCCGATGAAACGCGCTTGGCGCAGCGTGCCGCGATCGGTGGCGAAGACGATGGGCTGCGCCGAGGTGAGTCGCGCGCGCAGGTAGCCATGCACAGCGCGCATGCGCTCGCTCGACTGCGCCATGTCTTCGCCGCGCGTCGCGACCGCTGTCGACGAGCGCAGCGTGGCGAAGGCCAACGCCAGGCCCGCCGCCATCAGCACCAGGGCAACGAGCACTTCGATCAGGGTGAAGCCTGCGGCCTGCCGTCGTGTCATGGAAGCGCCGTCTGGTTGATGTCGCGCGGCGCCAGGCGCAGCGTGTGCCATTCCAGCGATTGCCCACGCGCCGTGCCCCAGCGCATGACCAGGCGCACGTCGAGGAGTTGCGGCGCACTGGGATCGAGCTGCGCGCGTGCCGCCAGTGGATCGACGAACGGCGTCACGTCCAGGTGCCACTGGTAGCGGCCGCCTTCGAGCTCGCCATCGCGCTGGCCGGGCTGCAGCGGTTCGCCCGCACCCAGTTGCGCGAGCAGCGACTGCGCGTGCAGCGTGGCACGGCTGCTGTCGGCCGCGTGCCGCACCTGGCGCGCGGCGCCGGAGAGCGCGCCAAGGACCAACGTCAGCGCCAATGCCAACAGCGCGAACGCAACGAGGACTTCGAGCAGCGTGAAGCCGTGTTGGCGACGGCGGGAGAACCGACTCACGGCGCGGCCTCGACCGACTCGCGCGCGATCCGCACTTCACCGGTGAGCCAGGCCACGTCCACGCTCCATGCCGCACGTTCCGCGGCCAGCGTCACCCGTCCACCGGTCGCGCCACCGTCCGGGAAAAACAGGATGGCACCCTCACCCGCGCGCGCCTGCGCCTGCCGCGCCCCGGTGAAGCTCACCGACAGTCCGGGATGGATGCGACCCCGATGATCGCCCGCGGCTTCCCAGCGATGGCCGCGCGGATCGATGCGGAAACGCTGCGGCTCGCCGGTGGCGATCGCGCGTGCGCGGGTGTAGCGCAGCTGCGCGGCGATTTCCTTGGATTCGGCGCGCAGCCGGATGCCCTCCAGGCCGCCGGTGAATGCCATCGCCGCCAGCAGGGCCGCTGCCGCCATCAGCGCCAGCACCAGCAGCGTCTCCAACAGCGTGAAGCCCGTCAGCGAGGCACGCGTGGGGCGACGCGGCGGCGGGACGCGGGCGGCCATGGCGGCGGACGCGGACGCTTACTCGTTCTTGATGTCGGCGTTGACGCTGTCGCCGCCGGCCTTGCCATCGGCGCCCAGGCTGATCAGGTCGAAGCGCTGCGCTTCGCCGGGAATGCGGTATTCGATCGGATTCTTCCACGGATCCTGCAGCTCGCTTTCCTTCGCGTACGGGCCGAGCCAGCCGGTCGCGTTGCCCGGCTGGGTGACCAGGTCGGAAAGCTGCGCCGGGTAGCTGCCGGTGTCCAGCTGGTAGGTTTCGATCTTGCCGGAGAGCGTCTGCAGCTGCGACTGCGCCAGCTTCACCTTGCCGCTGTCCGCGCCGCCCATGACGCGGCTGCCGACGAGGACCAGGATGCCGCCGATCAGCACCAGAACGATGATGATCTCCAGCAGGCTGAAACCCTGCTGCGAGCGGGGGGAGCGGAAGACGGGATGGGGACGCGTGCGGGACATGGTCGCGGGCTCTCCGGTGTTCTCAGTTGATGGCGCCGGTCAGATCGTACAGGGGGACCAGCACGGCGATGATGACGACGCCCACCACCGCAGCCAGGATCAGGGTGATGGCGGGGACGAGGGCGGCCAGCATACGGTCCAGCACCTGAGCGGTTTCCTGCTCGAAGGTCTCGGCCGTCTTCAGCAACATGCTGTCCAGGGCGCCCGATTCCTCGCCTACCTGGATCATCTGCAGGGCCAGGCGGGGGAACCGCTTGCCCTTGCCCAGCGAGGACGACAGGCCATGCCCGTTCTTCACATCGTCGGCCGCGGCATCGACGTCCGCCGCCAGTGCGCGGTTACCCAGCACGTTGCGGGCGATGCCCAGCGCCGTCAGCAGCGGCACGCCGTTCTTCAGCAGCGTGCCGAGCGTGCGCGCCAGGCGGGCCGTCTCCAGGCGCGCCAGCAGCGGACCCGCCAGCGGACGCCCCAGCAGCCACGCATCGAGGCGGCCTCGGAATGCGGGGTCGCGGCGTCGACGGTCCAACCACAACACCGCCAGCGCCGGCACGGCGAGCAGCACGAACCAGAAATCGCGAACGAAACTGCCGATCCACAGCACGCCGCGGGTGAACCACGGTAGCGTCACGTCCAGGCTTTCGTACATCACCGCGAACTGCGGCACCACATAGCCGAGTAGGAACAGCAGCGCCAGGCCCACGACCACCAGCAGGATCGCGGGGTAGACCAGCGCATTGATAACGCGCCCCTTCAATGCCCGGCTGCGCTCCAGGTAATCGCCCAGGCGCTGCAGCGTATCGTGCAGGCTGCCGCCAGCTTCGCCGGCGCGCACCATGTTGACGTACAGCCGGGAAAAGAGACCGTGCTGGCGTTCCAGCGCCGTCGACAGCGGTGCGCCGCTGCGCACGCCGTCGCGGATGTCGGTGATGACCCGGCGCGCCTTCTCGTCTTCGGGCAGGTCCAACAGGATGCCCAGCGCGCGGTCGAGCGGCTGACCCGCGCTCAACAGCGTGGCTAGTTGCTGGGTGAACTGCACCAGCCGGTCGCCGGCGAAGGCGTTCGGACGCCACAGCTGGCTCCAGCTGCGCCCTACGCCGCCTACCGCCGGCGCGGCTTCGACCGGCAGGTGGCCCTGTTCCTGCAGGCGCGCCACCACCTCGGCGTCGCTGGCGGCTTCCATCTGGCCTTCCAGCATCTCGCCATGCGCGTTGAGGGCCTTGTAGCGGTAAAGCGGCATGCAGGACAGGCGACGGAGAATGCGCCAACTTACCGCATTCGCCGGGCCAGCGTCATGCGCACTGCCGCACGGAAACGGACGGCCCCGGTTTCCCCGGGGCCGCTGTACCTTGTCACCCGGTCCTCAAGGTGATGTGAAGCTGCCCCGCACGCTGACGTTGGCAAACTTCGTCTTGCCCACCAGCGACACGTAGTACGTGCCCGCTTGCGGGGTCGCGATGTTGATCACCTCGTTGTTCCCCGGACGCGCAGAGCGCAGGTCGTAGTTCGTCGCGGTCGCGGCGCTGCCGAACTTCACGTACACGTCGGCGTTGCCGGTACCACCGAAACTGATGAAGGACAGGTTCGTCGCACCCGCCGGTACGACCAGGGCGTACTGAACCACCGCATCCTTCGCCCCCGTGTTGCCGCCGACGGCCACGTTGTTGGTCAGCACGGTGGCCGTCGGCGGTTCGCCACCACCGATGACCGCCTGCACCGCCGCCGCCGCGTTGACGATACCCGCCCCGATGGGTCGGTTCCCGGGGGGCGCCACGGGGAACGGGCGCGCGGTCGACTTCAATGTAGCCAGCACCTGCGCCGGGGTCAGCGGCGTTTCCGCGACGCTCTGCATCAGCGCCACGACAGCCGCCACGTGCGGTGCCGACATCGACGTGCCGCCCATGCCGAAGTAGGTCTCGGTGGTCGGCACCGTGGTGCCCGCGTTGCCGGTCGACCAGACGTAGCCGCCGGGATTGCCATCCACGCCACCGCCGCCGCCCGGCGCCGAGATGTCGATCCGGTTGCCGTAGTTGGAGTACGACGCGATCCCACCGGTGATGCGCGTGGCGGCCACCGTGATCACGCCGGTGCAGTTGCCGGGCGAGTAGCCGCTGACATTGCCCGCATCGTTGCCGGCCGCCACCACCACGGTGCTGCCATTGGCGATGGCGATGTTGAACGCGTTCTGCTCCACCGCACTGCACGCGCCGGAACCGCCTAGGCTGAGATTGATCACTTCGGCGGGATTCGCATTGGCCGGCACACCGGCCACCGTGCCGCCGGACGCCCAGATCACGGCATCGGAGATGTCCGAGGTGTAACCACCGCAGCGGCCGAGCACGCGCGCGGGCACGACCTTTGCGTTGAACGCGCCGCCGGCCATGCCTTTCGCGTTGTTTGTCACTTCGGCGACCGTGCCGGCCACGTGCGTGCCGTGCCAACTGCTGTCCTGCACCGGCGAGCCGGTGTAGCACTCGCCCGCCACAGGATTCCAGTCGCCTTCGTCGCTCGGGTTCGCGTCGCGCCCGTCGCCGTCGCGCGAGACGAACGTGTCGCTGATGAAGTCGTAGCCGGGCAGGATGTTCGCATCGAGGTCGCTGTGCGTCGTGATGCCGGTGTCCAGCACCGCCACCACCACGCCCGCGCCGGTCGCACTATCCCAGGCCGCCGGCAGGTTGATGCCACCCACCGGATCCTTGAAATGCCACTGATACTGGTTGTAGTAGGTATCGTTGGGCACCAGGCGCGCGTAGCGGCGCGCGTCCACCTCGACGAACTCGACGTCCGGATCCGTGGCCAGCTGGCGAAGCAGGCTTTCCGCTTCCACGCGATCGAGCTTGCGCGAGGTCTGCACCAGTTCGGCGCCGATGCCGAGGCGACGCAACTTGGCAGCGCTCACTGCCCGGCCGTTCGCGGGACCCAGCGCGGCGCGCGACACCGCGCCCAGGAGTGAGCGCTGCAACGTGGCGCTACTGGCGCGCGCGGTGCTGCCATCGCGGTACTTCACGATGAAACGATCATAGGTTTCGCCATCGCGAAGGCCTGCTGTACTGACATCGCCTGCTGAAGCCGTGCCGGCAGCGGCCCCAAGCACCAGTACTGCGCCAAGCGCAGCGACGAGGGGACGACGACGCGAATTGCGGTAAGAGGAATTTGAATTCACTTGACCTGCTCCATGTCTACAAGAATGAACGAACGGGTTAACCCATTTACGACGTGTCTACTCAACGACTTGCGACTTCCCTTTCAAGCGGATCGTGCGCGTACCCCTGTTTACCTGCCACGACACTCTTCACGCGACGCATACACGCTCTGCACATCACTTACACATGGCGTTAACGCCTTGTTTTCAGCGGTTCCGTCGCGTTTTGTCGAACGTAGCAAACTCCTCGCAAATTGCACAACGCGGCTGTAGTGTTCGATCACACGGAGCTGTTGGATGTCATCTCGGGATGAGGGGATGGGGAATGCGGGACTCTTTCGCTGACGCGAAATCTTGTTTCACGGAAACACTTGCACGTCTCTTCGCGCGGCATCGCCGCGACGTTTCTCCCGCGCAGACAGCGGCGCATGCGCGTCCGCCTATCCATTCCTGCGCGCCCTTCGTTCTCATTGCTTCGTGCGCCGCGGCGACGCGTCTTCCCCGTCGCGTGCCGTGCCGTGTTTGCCTGACGTAGTCCGCCTTGACCCCCATGCCATGCGGGCACGGGTGCTGTCGTATTCCCCCGAAAACACAGATGAAGGACGTGATCCATGAACAGGATTTACAGCAAGGTGTGGAACCCCTCTCTCGGCGCGCTGGTGGTGGCCTCCGAGTTCGCGCGTCGTGCGCATGGCGTGATGTCGTCCGGTGCGCGCGTGCGTGCGCGACTGGGCGTCGCGCTGCTCGCGTCGGCCCTGCTGGCAGGCATGCCGCTCGCGCATGCAGGGTCCAATGACAAGCAGAAAGGCCCGCCTCAGAACGACAAGCCGCAGATCGGAACGGGACCCGCCTACTGTGTGGATGCGCGCGGGAATCCGATCAAGGACGGCCGCCCTGGCGAGAACGCGGTGTCGTGCGGCGACGGGGTCGACGCCTCGGGACGCCATGCGGTGGCCTTGGGCTACAAGAGCATCGCCAACAAGAGCGGTGCCACCGCAGTAGGCGGTCTTGCCGAAGCCACCGGCGTGCAGGCCACGGCGGTGGGATACGACAGCAGTGCCAGCGCGCAGGGCGCGACCGCGCTGGGCAGCCAGAGCACTGCGAGCGGCCAGAACGCGACGTCCGTGGGCACGCAGGCGAACGCGGCGGCCGCAGGCGCAACGGCCGTCGGCACGGGCAGCCAGACGACAGGCGCCTATGCGGGTGCCTTCGGCAGCGCCTCGAATGCATCGGGCGCGCAGGCACTGGCGGCGGGCCACACCAGCAGCGCGACCGGCATCGCCACGGTGGCGATCGGCGGTTTCGCGAACGCATCGGGCGCGTTCGACAGCGCGCTCGGCTATGGTGCCGAAGCCAGTGGCGGCGACAGCACCGCGCTGGGTTCCGGGTCGCTCGCTACGGGCTACAACAGCGTGGCGGTGGGCGCATCGCTGCTCGGCTTCCTGCCCACCGAGGCCTCGGGTGATTTCTCCACGGCCGTCGGTGGCGGCGCCTGGGCGGCGGGCACCAATGCCAGCGCATTCGGCAACCTCGCATCCGCCATCGCGGACAACAGCATCGCGCTAGGTGGTGATTCGGTGGCCGACCGCGAAGATTCCGTTTCCGTCGGCAGCGCCGGCAACGAACGGCAGATCACCAACGTGGCCGCGGGCACCGAGGGCACCGATGCGGTGAACCTGGACCAGCTCAACGCGGTGGCCGACGCGTCCGCGAACGCCACGCGCTACTTCAAGGCCAATGGCGCCGGCGACGGCACGGACGACGCGGTCGCGACCGGCGATTACGCCACGGCCTCCGGCTCCGCGGCGCTGGCGGAAGGCGTGGGCGCGACGGCGACCGGCTCGGGCGCCTTCGCTTTGGCGGACGGCGCAACCGCCACCGGCTTCAACGCCACGGCCACCGGCGTCAACAGCGTGGCGAACGGGACGAATGCGCAAGCGGCGGGCGATGGCGCCGTGGCCATCGGCGGGCAACGGCTGGTGCTCGACGAGAACGGCGATCCGGTGCTCGATGAAGACGGAAATCCCGTGTATGCCAGCACCGAAGCCACGGCCGAGGACGCCACCGCGATCGGTGCCGGCGCGGTCGCGGGTGAAGCCGGCGCGAGCGCGCTCGGCGCGGGTGCGAATGCTTCGGGCGCTTACTCGTCCGCGCTGGGCACCGAGGCCAGCGCATCGGGTATCCAGTCCACGGCCATCGGTTTCCGCAGCGATGCCTCCGATGATGCGGCCACGGCGGTCGGCAGCTACAGCACCGCCTCGAACTTCGGTGCGGCCGCCTTCGGATATGGCGCGGAAGCCAGCGGCAACAGCGCCACCGCGCTGGGCTTCGGTGCCGTCGCCAGCAACTGGGATGCCACCGCGTTGGGTTCGAATTCGATCGCCAGTGGCGACAACAGCGTGGCCGTCGGTGGCGCGTTCTTCGGCCTGATCCCGACCGAAGCCTCGGGCGACTATTCGGTCGCCGTCGGTGGCGGCGCGTACACGCCGGGCTTCAACGCGGTCGCGTTGGGCAACCTGGCCACGGCCGAAGCCGACAACAGCGTGGCCATCGGCGGCGATTCGATCGCCGATCGCGAAGACACCGTCTCCGTCGGTAGCGCCGGCAACGAACGCCAGATCACCAACGTCGCGGCCGGCACCGAAGGCACCGATGCGGTCAATCTGGACCAGTTGAATGCCGTCGCCGAGGCGGCGGAAGACGCGACCCGCTACTTCAAGGCCAATGGCGAGGGCGACGGCAGCGACGACGCGGTCGCCAGTGGCGATTACGCCACGGCCTCCGGTTCGGCCGCGTTGGCGGAAGGCATCGGTGCGACCGCGACCGGCTCGGGCGCCTTCGCGCTCGCCGACGGCGCGACCGCGACCGGCTTCAACGCCACCGCGACGGGCAGCAACAGCGTGGCCAATGGCAGCAGTGCCGAAGCGAGCGGCGAATCCAGCACCGCCATCGGCGGCCAGGTCGACGCCTTCGACGCCGACGGCAATCCGATCACCGTCAACACGGTCGCCTCCGGCCTGGGCGCGACGGCCGTCGGCTCCGGCAGCCTGGCGTCGGGCCTCGGCAGCGCGGCGTTCGGCGTGTTGAGCGAAGCCAGCGGCGAAGCCAGTGCCGCGTTCGGCTATGGCAGTACCGCGACGGGTGCGTACGCGTCGAGCTTCGGCCATGCCAGCGGCGCGACCGGCGACTACAGCGTCGCGGTCGGCGGTCCGGCGGACTTGATCCCGGGCTTCGGCCTCCTCGTGTACACGCAAGCCAGCGGCCTCAGTGCCGCAGCCTTCGGCTCCGGTGCGATCGCGGCCGGCGACTACAGCCTCGCCGCGGGCAGCCTGGCCGAGGCTTCGGGTCTGGAAAGCACCGCGGCGGGCTTCTTTTCCTACGCCCCCGGCGACTACGCCACCGCGCTGGGTGCCGAATCGTGGGCCAGCGGTGATAACAGCACCGCGGTCGGCTTCTACAGCACGGCGTGGGGCGACAACAGCGTGGCGTTGGGTGCCAATTCCACCGCCGACCGCGACAACACGGTCTCGGTGGGCGACGTGGGCAGTGAGCGGCAGATCACGAACGTCGCCGCCGGCACCGAGGGCACCGATGCGGTGAATCTGGACCAGCTCAATGCCGTCGCCGAAGCGTCCGGGAACGCCACGCGCTACTTCAAGGCCAACGGCGCGGGCGACGGCAGCGACGATGCGGTCGCGACCGGCGACTACGCCACGGCCTCGGGTTCGGCCGCATTGGCGGAAGGCATCGGCGCGACCGCGACCGGCTCGGGTGCCTTCGCCCTGGCGGACGGCGCGACGGCGACCGGCTTCAATGCCACCGCGACGGGCGCGAACAGCGTGGCCAACGGCACCGGCGCGCAAGCCGACGGTGCGGGCGCCGTCGCCATCGGCGGACAGCGCCAGTTGCTCGACGAGAACGGCGATCCGCTGCTGGATGAGGACGGCAACCCGGCCTATGCCAGCACCGAAGCCACGGCGGACGACGCCACGGCCGTCGGTGCCGGTGCCGTCGCAGGTGAAGTGGGTGCAAGCGCCGTCGGTGCAGGCGCGAACGCATCCGGTGCCTATGCCTCCGCGTTGGGCACCGAAGCCAGCGCATCGGGCGTCCAGGCCACCGCGGTCGGCTTCCGCAGCGACGCCTCCGAGAATGCGGCCACCGCCGTAGGCGGTTACAGCAGCGCGTCCGCCTTCGGTGCGGCGGCGTTCGGTTATGGCGCCGAAGCATCGCAGGAGAGCGCGACGGCGCTGGGCTTTGGCGCAGTGGCGAGCAACTACGACGCGACCGCGCTGGGATCGAATGCGGTGGCCAGCGGCGACAACAGCGTGGCCGTCGGCGGTGCGTTCTTCGGCTTCGTGCCGACCGAAGCGTCGGGCGATTACTCCGTCGCCGTCGGCGGCGGCGCCTACACGCCCGGCTTCAATGCCGTCGCCCTCGGCAATCTGGCCACGGCGGAAGCCGACAACAGTGTGGCCATCGGCGGCGACTCCGTCGCCGATCGCGAGGACACCGTCTCCGTCGGCAGCGTCGGCAGCGAACGCCAGATCACCAACGTCGCCGCCGGCACGGTCGCCACCGATGCCGTCAACCTGTCGCAGCTGAGTTCCGTGGCCAGCGCTTTGGGTGGCGGCGCCGGCTTTTCGGGCGGCATCTTCATCGCGCCCAGCTACACGATCCAGGGCACGTCCTACAACAACGTAGGCGCCGCGTTCACCGCGGTCGATGCGAAGCTCAACCAGTTGTTCGGCATGTACGACGAGTTGAGCGTCAATGCTGCCGCCACCTCCGCCACCTCCGCCAGCGGCACGGCGCCCACGCAGGGAAGCCAGGCGCGCGCGACGGATGCCAGTGAGACGGCATCTACCGGGAGTGCCTCGTCGGGCGGCACCGGCAGTGGATCCGCACGTGGCACGGCGACCGGCGCGAGCACCACCGGCGATGGCGCGGTCGCCAGCAGCCAACCGGCCGTGACCGCATCGGCCGATCCCGCCGACGCACCTGCGGCAGCGGCCGCGTACGCCGATGCCGGCGATGTCGCCACGCTGGAGAGCGCGCGCAGCTACACCGATGCCTCATCGGCCGATACGTTGGCCAGCGCGAAGGCCTACGCCGATTTCCAGGTCAAGGCGCTGGAGGACGACTTCAACGCCTTCCGCGGCGACGTCAACCGCCGGTTCTCTGAACAGGACCGCCGTCTCGACAGGATGGGGGCGATGAGCTCGGCCATGCTCAACATGGCGATCAACGCGGCCGGAAGCCGCAGTCCGCGCGGACGCATCGCCGTGGGTGCAGGCTGGCAGAACGGTGAGAACGCCCTGTCGCTCGGCTACTCGAAGCCGATCGGCGAGCGCGCATCGTTCAGTATCGGCGGTGCGTTCAGCGGCGACGAGAAGTCGGCTGGCGTAGGCTTCGGTATCGATCTGTAACCCGCAGCGGGGTCCGGCATCGGGCCGGACCCCGCATCTGTTCCCTCAGGGAATGGCGACCGTCGGACTGAGTGCGGACACGCCGTTCTCGTCGAACGCCTCCACGGCGACGTGATACCCCACGCCGCGACTGAGCGCGCGCAGCTCGAGTTGCGCAGGCTGGTCGGCGAAGACCTGGTAGGTCGAGTTCAGGCGATCGGCGGCGATGCCCCAGCGCACGTTGTAACCCACGGCGCCCTTGACCGGCTGCCACCGCACGAAGGCGTTGCGCGGATCCGCATCGCGTCGTGCCGTTACCTGGCGGGGCGCCTTCGGCGCGGGACCGTCCGCGTTGCCGAACACGCGCAGGTCGCTGATGGCCAAGTGCGCCGCGCCGACATGCCCGTGCACGTAACGTACATGGCGCGTACGCACCGGCACCGGCAGTTCGAGATAGGCATTGGGCCGATCGCGGCGCGGGGCCGGGGTGGACGCCAGGGGTTGCCAGCGCCGCCCGTCCAGCGAGTGTTCCAGAACGAACTCGGTATAGATGTCATCGGCGTCCCCGAAACGTCCGGAGTCGTAGTCGCCGAAGTTGACCTGCACCGCACGCACGGTCTTCAACGCGCCCAGATCCACGGTCAGCGTCTGGCCCGCCGCGGCGGTGCCGGCGACCCACAGCGTGCGCGGGTTCTCGTCGGTGACGTTGCCGGCATCGAAGCCGTCCCGCGTGCTGGAGGCCGATGCGCGCTTGCGGTAGGACAGCAGCATCCAGCCGGTGAACAGCGCCTCCGGATCCGCGTTCGGTCCGCCCGGCACGTAATGCGGGAAATCGCCGAAGCGCGTGCTGACCGACATCTGGCCGTCGCCACTGAAGGCCGCGGGGAACATGGCGATGCGGCGTTCGAATGTCCAGTTGCGGCCCAGCCACGGCGTGCCGGTGTTCCACCAGTTGCCGTGCACGTCCTGAAAGGTGGAACCGTGGCCTGCGCCCTGTACGAAACCACCGGGCTTGTAGCCCACCGGGTTGTACGGCGCGTACGTGAAGGGGCCGAGCGGACTGTCGCCGACGTACGTGCCGGTCGCGTAGGCGTTGTGCTCGGTGCCGGGCGCGCCGTACTGCAGGTAGTAGCGGCCACCCACCTTCGTCA
Organism: Pseudoxanthomonas sp. G3; assembly: GCF_057654715.1. Taxonomy (NCBI): domain Bacteria; kingdom Pseudomonadati; phylum Pseudomonadota; class Gammaproteobacteria; order Lysobacterales; family Lysobacteraceae; genus Pseudoxanthomonas; species Pseudoxanthomonas sp. G3. The sequence continues at coordinate 811,286 of NZ_CM172805.1, read as the reverse complement.
TCCACGCCCCTTCCATGAAGTTGCCCACCGGCTTGCCGTCCGCATAGAACGCGCCGCGATGGTCCTGGCCGAAGCGTTCCCAGCCGTGCTGGTCCGGGTCCAGTGCCAGCAATGCGCGCGGCGTGCCGAGGTAACGCATGCCCTTCGCCATGTCGAGTTCGATGCCGTACAGCGGGAACGTATCCGACGAACCCCAGTAGAGATACCAGCGTCCGTCGTCGTCCTTGAAGAAGGCGGGGTCCCACGGACCGGGCGGGATCTTGTCCGGCTGCGGATCGCCGTTGCGCCACCCCTTCAGGCCCACATCGCGTCCCGGCGCGACCGCATTCGGCAGTTCCGGCAGCATGCGGGTGAGGAAGTCGAAACGGCCCTTCGCCGGATCGCGCGACACCAGCACCGCGCCCGGCGTGAACAGCGAACGCATGACCAGCAGGCGATCGCCATCGGAAATCACGGCCGGCGCCACCATGCTGTCGAACGGCCACCGGCTGGGCGAGATGAACGTCCAGTCCACCAGATCGGTGGAACGCCAATAGCCATCGGCCAGCGTCTGGAACAGGTAGTACGCGTCGCCGTGACGGACCACCGCCGGATCGGCGCCGGTGCGATACGACACGCCCCGGCTCTCCTGTTCGAAGTTGTAGCGGTAGTCGATATCGATGGGATTGGCATAGGTGCGGCCTTCCGCCCCGTGCACACCGCCCGCCATCGCCAGCCACGTGACCGCCAGCCCCGCCGCCATGATCCTGCGCATCGACACCCCGCTCATGTAAGCGTTTACATCAGCGTAGTTTTCCTTACCGCCGCCCCGGCGGAAAGCCGCAGTGCAGCGAAGATCCCCAGAACGGCGAAGGCCCGGCATGCGCCGGGCCTTCCTGAGCAAATACGGGTGGGACGGATCAGTCGCAGCTCATGCGCCCGTTCGGCAACACCCGCGGGTTGCCCATCGCGAACGCGGTGATCGGCCGTTCCCACATCTCGAACGAGGACACGCCCGGCGTGACGCCGCAGGTACTGGCGTACTCGAAGCGCTCGCCATCGGTGGAGACGTAGAGGTCGAACTTGATCGCCTCCGGCAGCCCGCTGGAGACCATCAGCGTGGTCTGCGTGGCGTCGCCGCTGCGGGTGCCGCGCAGGTTGCCGCTGCCCGCGCCCGCCGGCGCCCAGGAGGCCACCTTGCCATCGACGACCTCCACCTGCAGCGCCAGCACCGGCGAACCGCTGCCGATCGCGAAACCCTGCGGCAGTTCAGCGCGCGCGAGCGTGCGCGGTGCCTTGTCCTTCGCCGCGGCCGGCAACACCGCCAGCACGGCCGCCATCAGGCACGCCTGCATCCAGGTCTTCGCCATGCTCAACCCTCCTCGGTGACGCGCAGCACTTCCTCGATCGTGGTCTCGCCGGCCAGCGCCTTCGCGATGCCGTCCTCGTACATCGTGCGCATGCCCGCCCCGCGTGCGAGCTGCTCGATCTCGCCCATGCCGGCATGACGCATCACCGCACGGCGGATCTCGTCGTTCATGACCAGGAATTCCATGATCGTCGTGCGGCCAAGATAACCCGTCGGCGCGATGGCCGAGGCGCGGGGCCGGAAGAGGAAGATCTCGCCCGCCGGCTGGAACCGGCGCAGGCCGAACTTCTCGATCTCCTCCGGCGACGCCGGATAGCGCTCGGCGCTGGACAACTCCAGCCGGCGCACCAGGCGCTGGGCGAGGATGCCGTTGACCGTGGAAGTCAGCAGGTAATCCTCAACACCCATGTCGAGCAGGCGGGTGATGCCACCGGACGCGTTGTTGGTGTGCAGCGTGGACAGCACCAGGTGGCCGGTCAGCGCGGACTGGATCGCGATGCGCGCGGTTTCCAGGTCGCGCATTTCGCCGATCATGATGATGTCCGGGTCCTGGCGCACGATGCTGCGCAGCGCGCTGGCGAAATCCAGCCCGATCTGCGGCTTGGCCTGGATCTGGTTGATACCTTCGATCTGATATTCGACCGGATCCTCGACGGTGATGATCTTCACGTCACTGGTGTTGAGCTTGCTCAGCGCGGTGTACAGCGTGGTCGTCTTGCCCGAACCGGTGGGGCCGGTGACCAGCAGGATGCCGTGCGGCTGCTCCAGCACTTTCTGAAACTGCGGGAGGAAGGCGTCGGTGAAGCCCAGTCGCTTGAAATCGAAGACCACGGTCTCACGGTCGAGCAGGCGCATCACTACGCTCTCGCCGTGCGCAGTGGGCACGGTGGACACGCGCAGATCCAGCTCCTTGCCCTGCACACGCAGCATGATGCGGCCGTCCTGCGGCAGGCGGCGCTCGGCGATGTTGAGCTTGGCCATGATCTTCACGCGGCTGATCACCGCCGCGGTGAGGTTGGCGGGCGGGCTCTCGCCCTCTTCCAGCACGCCGTCGATGCGATAGCGCACCTTCAAGCGGTTCTCGAACGGCTCGATGTGGATGTCCGACGCGCGCAGCTCGACGGCGCGCTGGATCACCAGGTTGACCAAGCGGATGACCGGCGCCTCGGACGCGAGGTCGCGCAGGTGCTCGACATCGTCCAGATCGGCGGTAGTCTCGCCATCCGCGTTCTCGACGATGGCGCCCATCGCGCTACGGCCCTGGCCGTAGTAGCGCTCGACCAGGTCGTCGATTTCGGACCGCAATGCGACCCGCGGCCTCACCGTACGGCCGGTGGCCAGACGCAATGCGTCGAGCACGTACGCATCCTGCGGATCGGCCATCAGCGCGTCCACATGGAACTCGCCCTCGCCCACCGGGCACACATGGAACTGCTTCATGAAGCGCTGCGAGAGCACCACCGATTCCGGCGGCGCATCCGGCGCGTCCTTGGCGCTGACCAACGGCAGATCGAGCACCTCGGCCGTCGTCTCGGCATAGTCGCGCTCGGAGACCAGCCCCAGGCGCGACAGCAGCGCGAGCAGGCTGCCGCCGGTCTCTTCCTGCAACCGGCGAGCCCGCGCGAGATCGGTTTCCTTCAGCCTTCCGCGCGCAAGCAGCGCGGCGACGATGCGCTCGTCGGCGGAAAGCGAGGGGTCGGACACGACTGCGTTCACGGAAACCTCCTGGACGCACCGACTTTATCAGGTGGCGCGTCCGACCGGCGTGGCCCGCGTCGCCGCGAGCCGCCGGTTCATCCGACCCACACCCGCGCGTTGCGGAACATGCGCAGCCACGGCGAATCGTCCGGCCAGCCGGCCGGATGCCAGCTGTGGTTGGCGCTGCGCGGCGTGCGTTCCGGGTGCGGCATCAGGATGGTCGCGCGGCCGTCGTCGCTGGTCAGGCCGGTGATGCCATCAGGCGAGCCGTTGGGGTTTTGCGGATACCGCGTGGCCACCTGGCCGTCGCCGTCCACATAACGCAAGGCCACGCGCGCGGCCGCCTGGTCGACGGCGCCGTCGAATGCCGCGCGACCTTCGCCATGCGCCACCGCGACCGGGATGCGCGAACCGGCCATGCCGCGGAAGAACACCGACGGCGACTCCTGCACCTCCAGCAACGCCACGCGTGCTTCGAACTGCTCGCTCTGGTTGCGCAGGAACGTGGGCCAGTGCTGCGCGCCGGGAATGATGTCCTTCAACTGGCTCATCATCTGGCAGCCGTTGCAGACACCCAGCGCGAACGTGGTGTCGCGGGCGAAGAAGGCCGCGAAGGCATCGCGCAGGGCGGGACGCTCAAGGATCGAGGTTGCCCAGCCGCGGCCCGCACCCAGCACGTCGCCGTAGCTGAAGCCGCCGCAGGCCGCGATGCCGCTGAAGTCGTCCAAGGCGATGCGGCCGCTGATCAGGTCGCTCATGTGCACGTCGAACGTATCGAAGCCGGCGCGGGAGAACGCGGACGCCATCTCGATCTGACCGTTGACGCCCTGCTCGCGCAGGATCGCGACCTTCGGGCGCTTGCCCGTGGCGATGAACGGCGCGGCCACGTCCTCGGCGGCATCGAAGGACAGCTTCGGCTTCAGGCCGGTGCGACCGAACTGGCGCGCGACCTCGCGCTCCTGGTCCGCGGCCTCCGGGTTGTCGCGCAGCTTCTGCATGGCATGGGTGACCGACCACCAGGCGTCGAACAGATCTTCCCAGCGCCAGTCGGCCAGCACCTCGCCGTCCTGCTGCACGCGAATCGCCGCCGCCGTGGTCGGGCGCGCGATGCGCTGTGCGCATTCGGTCAACGCATGGCGCTCGACCAGATCGGCGAACGCAGCGCGGTCTTCCGCGGCCACCTGCACGACAGCGCCGAGTTCTTCGGCGAACAACGTACGGAAGGGATCGTCGCCCCAACCATCGAGATTGATGTCCAAACCGACATGCGAGGCGAACGCCATTTCGCACAGCGCGGCGAACGCACCACCGTCGCTGCGGTCGTGATAGGCGAGCACCACGCCGGCCTCGCGCGCATCGGCGATCAGGTGGAAGAAATCACGCAGGCGCTGCGGATCGTCGAGGTCGGGCACGCCCTCACCGGCGAATGCCGGCCACGCGCCCTCGCCGCCCGACTGCGGATAGACCTGCGCCAGCACCGAACCGCCGAGGCGCTTCTTGCCCGCGCCCAGGCCGATCAGCCACAGGTCGCTGTCCTCCTCGCGGGCCAGCAACGGCGTCAGCTGTTGGCGCACATCGGTGACCGGCGCGAACGCGCTGATGATCAGCGAGACCGGCGATACGGACTTGTGCGCCTGGCCCTCGCTGTGCCACTGCGCCTGCATCGACAGCGAGTCCTTGCCCACCGGGATACTGATGTCCAGCTCCGGGCACAGCTCCATGCCCACGGCCTTCACCGCGTCGAACAGCAGCGCGTCCTCGCCGGGGTGGCCGCAGGCGGCCATCCAGTTGGCCGACAGCTTCACGCGGTGCAGCGATTCCACCGGCGCGGCGCACAGGTTGGTGATCGCTTCGCCCACCGCCATGCGCGCGGCGGCGGCGGCGTCAAGCAGGGCCAGCGGCGTGCGTTCGCCGATGGCCATCGCTTCGCCAACGTAGCCTTCGTAGCCGCTCAGCGTGATCGCGCAGTCGGCCACCGGCATCTGCCACGGGCCGACCAGCTGGTCGCGCGCGGTCAGGCCGCCGACGCTGCGGTCGCCGATGGTGATCAGGAACTGCTTGGCCGCCACCGTCGGGTGCGCGAGCACGCGCAGGCCTGCTTCATGCAGGTCCAGCGCCTCGGTCTGCAACGCAGGCCACTTCGGCGGTGCGGGATGCGCAGTATCGCGGTGCATCTTCGGCGGCTTGCCGAACAGCACGTCCATCGGCAGGTCGATAGGATAGGCCCCTCTCCCTGCGGGAGAGGGGTTGGGGTGAGGGGAACCGGAGCCGGTGATGCCGGAACCACCCTGACCTTCGTCGCCCCTCATCCGGCGTTGCGCGCCACCTTCTCCCGAAGGGAGAAGGGAAGCATCGTCCAAGGCGCCGTAGCCCACTACAAGTCGCTCTTCCTTCGTCGCCACACCGACCGCGGCGAACGGGCAGCGCTCGCGTTCGCAGATCGCCGCGAACTCGGCCAGCCGCGCCTGCGGCACGCCCAGCACGTAACGCTCCTGCGATTCGTTGCACCACAGTTGCATCGGCGACAGCGAGGGATCGTCGCTGGGCACCTTGCCCAGGTCGATCACGCCGCCTACGCCCGAATCGTGCAACAGCTCGGGAATCGCGTTGGACAGGCCGCCTGCGCCGACGTCGTGGAACCACAGGATGGGATTGTTTTCGCCCATCGCCACGCAGCGGTCGATGACCTCCTGGCAGCGGCGCTCCATCTCCGGGTTGTCGCGCTGCACGCTGGCGAAATCCAGGTCTTCGGCGCTCTCGCCGGAGGCCACCGAACTGGCGGCGCCGCCGCCCAGGCCGATCAGCATCGCCGGGCCACCAAGCACGATCACGGCGTCGCCGGGCGAGAGCGTCTTCTTTTCCACCTGGATGCGGTCGATCGCGCCCAGGCCGCCGGCCAGCATGATCGGCTTGTCGTAGGCGCGGGTCAGCGTCTCGCCTTCCGGCAGTTCGAAACTACGGAAGTAGCCCAACAGGTTCGGCCGGCCGAACTCGTTGTTGAACGCGGCGCCGCCCAGCGGGCCGTCGAGCATGATGTCCAGCGCCGGTGCCATGCGCGGGTTCAGCGCGCGCTGCGCCTCCCACGGCTGCGGCAGCGTGGGGATGCGCAGGTGCGAGACCGAGAAGCCAGTCAGGCCGGCCTTGGGCTTGCCGCCGCGACCGGTGGCGCCCTCGTCGCGGATCTCGCCGCCGGCGCCAGTGCTGGCACCCGGGAACGGCGCGATCGCGGTGGGATGGTTGTGGGTTTCGACCTTGATGCAGAACGCCGAATCGACGGTGGCCTCAAGGCGGTACTGACCGCTTCCGTCCGGACGGAAGCGCGCGGCCGGATAGCCTTCCAGCACCGCCGCGTTGTCGCTGTAGGCGCTCAGCGTGTGCTCGGGCGTCTGCGCGTGGGTGTGCTTGATCATCCGGAACAGGGAACGGTCCTGCTCCTTGCCGTCGATGGTCCAGCTGGCGTTGAAGATCTTGTGGCGGCAGTGCTCGGAATTGGCCTGCGCGAACATCATCAGCTCGACGTCGGACGGATCGCGGCCCAGCTCGGTGTAACGCGTGCGCAGGTAGTCGATCTCGTCCTCGGCCAGCGCCAGACCGAGGCGCGCATTGGCGGCTTCCAGCTGCGCCAGCGGGATGCGTTCCAGGTCGCCGCGTGCCGGCGCGGTGAACAGCGCCTGCGCCTGATCGCGGGTCGCGAGCAGCGATTGGGTCATCGGGTCATGCAACGCCTTGGCAAGCGCCGGCGAGGTGTCGTCCCAACCTTCCAGGTCGATGCGCAGGCCGCGCTCGACGCGCTTGACCGGCTGGCCGGCGCCGCGCAGCAACTCGGTGGCCTTGCTGGCCCACGGCGACAAGGTGCCCAGGCGCGGCGTGACGAAGCGGGAGATGGTACCGGCCGCCTGCGGAACATCGCCTTCGTTGGCCTGCAGCACGCGGCGCAGGGTGGCCACGTCCGGGGTCGCGCCCGGCTCGGCTTCGACGAAATAGACGTGCCAGGCGCCGCGGATGCGAACTTCGGGAACGAGGGACTGGAGCTTGGATTCGAGCCGCGCGCGGCGGAAATGCGACAAGGCCGATTGGCCTTCGAGGACGATCATGTCCGGGAACCGTGGGGGCGTGCCGTCAGGACGGGGCCGGCTATTGTAGCGAAGCCGGCGCGAGGCCGGCTTCCGGGGTTCACGGGGCGGCGCCGCCGGCGGCCGCCGGGGTCTTCTTGGCCGCCAGCTCGTCGAGCTTGGCCCGCAGGGCGGCCGGGGGCAGGTAGCCGCCCAGCTGGACGCCTTCGGCCGAGTAGATCGCCGGGGTGCCGCTGACGCCGATGCGCTGGCCCACGTCGAATTCCATCGTCACCGGGTTCTTGCAGTCGCGCGGGGTGACCGGTTTGCCGGCCTTGGCGTCGGTCAGCGCGCGCTTGCGGTCGGACGAGCACCACACCGAGATCATGTCCTTGTGGTCCTGGCTGCCCAGGCCCATGCGCGGGAAGGCCAGGTACTCCACGGCGATGCCCTGGCGGTTGAGTTCGCCGATTTCGCCATGCAGCTTGCGGCAGTAGCCGCACTCGATGTCGGTGAAGACGGTGACCGTGTACTTAGCGTTCGGCGGCGCGAACACGATGCGCTCGGACTTCGGGATGGTGGCGATCAGCTTGCTGCGGTAGTCGGCCAGCGCGGCGCTGTTCTGCATCAGGTCTTCTTGCTGCTCCAGGTCCAGCACGGCACCCTGCATCAGGTAGCGGCCGTCGTCGCTGACGTACAGCAGCTGCCCGCCCGCGATGACCTCGCGGAAGCCCGGCAGCGGCGCGGCGCCGACGTACTCCACCTTCGCGCGCGGATTGAGCTTGGCGATCGCGGCACGGGCGCGATCCTCCGCCGAGCCGCTGGCGGCCGTCGCGGCGGGCGCGGGCTTGGCGGCGGCCGGCTTCGCGGCGGCGGCGCCCGGCTGCGGCGCCTGCGCGCAGGCGGTCAGGCTGAGGGCACCCAGCAGGGCGGCGGTGATCAGGCGGGTCATCATGGGCATCCGGACAGCGGGCCACGTCATGCGGCGAGGACCGGGATTCTGGCACAGCGGGCGACGTGGGCGGCTTAACCGTCCGCAAGTGTGATCCGCTTCAAGCGCGCGGATGGTGCCGCCCGTGCAACTGCTTCAGGTGTTCGCGGGCGACCAGCGTGTAGATCTGCGTGGTCGACAGCGAGCTGTGGCCCAGCAGCAACTGCAGCGCACGCAGGTCGGCGCCATGGTTCAACAGATGCGTCGCGAAACTGTGCCGCAGGCCGTGCGGGCTTATCCGCACCGGATCGATGCCGGCCGTGGCGGCATGCCGCTTCACCAGCGACCAGAAGCGCTGGCGGGTGGGCGCCTCACCATCGGGTCCCAAGAACAGCGCCGGCACGCTGCGCTTGCCAGCCAGGACCGGTCGCGACCGAGCCAGGTAGGTCTCCAGCCAGTGCTGGGACTCCTCGCCGAGCGGTACCAGCCGTTCCTTGCTGCCCTTGCCGGTCACCCGCAACACGCCCTGGCGCAGGTTCACCGCGTTCGCCGGCAGGTTCACCAGCTCGCTGACGCGCAGGCCCGCGGCGTACATCAGCTCCAGCATCGCGCGGTCGCGCAGGCCCAGTGGCGAGTCCGTGTCCGCCGCGGCCAGCAGGGCGTCGATCTCGGTTTCCGACAGCGCCTTCGGTAGCGATCGCGGCAGGCGGGGTGGGTCGAGCAGCGCGGTGGGGTCGTCGCGGCGCTGGCCCAGGCGCAGCCGATGGGCGAAGAACGCGCGCAACGCCGACAGCAGGCGCGCATTGCTGCGCGGCGAGTAGCCCTCGCGCGTGCGCCAGGCCAGATAGTCGAACAGGCCTGCGCGATCGGCGGCAGACAGACCGCCCTCGCGGCCGTTGCGCCAGCGCGCGAACCCTTCCAGGTCGCGCCGGTAACTGTCCAGCGTGGGCCGCGCCAGTCCGCTTTCGGCCCAGATGGCATCGAGGAAGGCGGCGATCGCGGCAGCATCATCCGCCGGAACGGGCGGCAGCGCATGGGCCTGCTGGCGGCGCTCGGCGGGGGTGCGTGCACTCATGCCGCAAGCTTAGGCGATGCGCCCGCTGCATGGATGCACCGCTTGTTGTGGGAGCTACCTCAGTCGCGAAGCGGTATACGGGCGACCACACGATCTCGGAAGGGAAAGCAGACAGTGTTTCCCGGCGTAGGCCGCGAGGGACTGCATCACTGCCTCATGCAGCCGTCCCCGCGATCCCGTTCGTGGTGAGCCTGTCGAACCACGCCGTTCGAGCTGCGCCGTCAGGTCGCCACCGTCCTGCTGGGCCCTAACAAGTGGGGTTCGACAGGCTCACCACGAACGGAATCCTTGGTCTTCGGTCGGCCCAGGGACCTCGATCTTCGCGACTGACGTCGCTCCCACGGCAGGCTGCGCGGGGTTAGCCGGTATCCTGTCGCGATGACGGACCCCGCCTCCACGCCCGAAAAATCTCGCGCCCTGATCGGCTGGCGCCTGCTCGCCCTGCTCTACGATGTCTGGCCAGTACTGGCCATGTGGCTCGCCGTGGCGATTCCTTTCGTGCTCATCGACGTCGTGATCAGCGACAACGTCCGCCACAATATCGAGCCGTTCAGCGCGATGTGGTGGCTGCTGTGGACCTGCTGCTGGGCTGTCGCGGGGCTGTACGCCACTTTCAGCTGGCAACGTGGCGGCCAGACCCTCGGCATGCGTCCGTGGCGGATCAAAGTGGTCGCCGCCGATGGTGCACCGCCTTCGGTCGGCGCCCTGTGGCGCCGGTACGCGCTGGCGACCCTGTCCACGCTCGCCGGTGGGCTGGGCTTCTGGTGGGGCTGGGTCGACCGCGAGCGCCTGACCTTCCACGACCGCTTCAGCGGCACCCGGATGATCCGGCTGCCGAAGCGTCGCTGAGTCCATCGGCTACCGGCTTCGACGGCCGAACATCACCCACGAGATCGCCAGCAGCGCGAGCGGCGGGACCGCGTAGGCGATGCGGTAATCCAGGCGGAAGGCGCCGGCCAGGCGCACGAACATCGTCTGCAGCGCCCAGAAGCCGACCGCGAACACGATGCCGAGGAACAGCCGCTTGCCCATGCCGCCGCTGCGCAGGCTGCCGAAGGCGAACGGGATCGCGGCCAGGCACAACGCCAGCACGTTGAGCGGGTAGAACCACCGGCCCCAGTACTGGTCTTCGTAATCGCGCGCATCCAGGCCGTTGCGCTTGCGGTACTCGATGTTTTGGCTCAGTTCGCTGCTGGGCATGTTGCGCGCACGCACCAGACTGGAGGACAGCACGGACGCGTCCAGCTCCGATTCCCAGCGTTCGCCCAGCACCGTGGTCTGGGTAGCAGAGCGTTCGTTGAAGGTGGTGCGGCGCACGTTCTTCAACAGCCAGTAACCGTCCAGGTGTTCGGCGGTGGCGGCATGCGCGATCGACGCCAGCCTGCCGTCGTCGGCGAGTTCGTACATGCGCACGTCGCGCAGCTGCAGGGACACCTTGCCGCCGCCCTGGTCCTTCTCTTCGCCGCTCTGCGCGTACAGGAAGGTATTACCTTCGCGCGCCCAGAGCCCCGAATAGCGGTCCATCGCCACGTTGCCGGTGCGCGCCGCCATCTTCAGCACGTCAGCCTGGCGCTGGCCCCAAGGACCCAGGGTTTCACCGCTGAACACCATCAGCGCGGTCAGGATGGCCAGGGCCGCGGCCACGGAAATGCTCAGGCGCCGGCGCGACAGGCCCAGCGCGCGCAGCGCGGTCAATTCGGAGCTGGCAGCCAACTGGCCCAGGCCCATCAATGAGCCGATCACCGCCGCGGTGGGGAACATCGTGTAGGCACGGCGTGGCACCGTGTACAGCACCCAGGCCACGGCATGGCCAAAGGTGTAGTTGCCCTGCCCCAGGTCGCTGATCTCGCCGGACAGCGCCATCACGACATCCAGGCCTACCAGCACGGCCCAGGTCAGCAGCACGGTGACCAGGACGACCTGGCCGACGTAGGTGTCGTGGAGGCGCGGCGTGAACCTCATGCGCGCCTCCGTGGGCGGGACAGCTGGCCATCACGCAGGTAGAACCAGACCGCCAGCGCCAGCAGCGGCAACGTCAGCCACCACAAACCGACCAGGCCCGGCAGCTTGCCGTCGGCCAGCAGTTGGGTGCCGTTGAACATCAGGCTGACACCGACCAGATAAGCCAGGAAGCCCAGCATCACCCGCCCGTAGCGGGCCTGGCGCGGCGAGCTGCGCGACAGCGGCAGGGTCAGCAGGGCGAAGGCCAGCGCCAGCAACGGCGGAGTCAGGCGGGCATGGATCTGGGCGTTGGCCTCGGGCCGCGCGTCCGCCAGCAGCTGCGGGGTGGGGAGCAGTTCCGGGTCGTCCTTGTCGAGGGTGTCGGCGCGGTCCGGCAGGGCGACTTCGTTGGATTTGTAGCGGATCAGCCGGTAATCGAGACCGGCGCCGTCCGGCCCCTCGACCCGGAAGCCGTCGTCCAGGCGCAGGTAGCGGTTGCGCTCGCCCTCGAAGAACATCTGGCCGGCTTTGGCCGTCACCACGTCGATACGGCCGTCCTTCGACCGGTGCATGAAGACCTTGCTCAGCCCCGTGCCATCCGCCGACAGCGCGCTCACATAGACCACGGCGCCACTCGAAAGCACGGTGAACTTGCCGGCATCCAGCCCGGACACCACAAGACTGCGGTTGGCGTGGTCAAGCATCTCGTGAGCCGTGCGCAGCGCCCACGGACCCAGCCACAGCGAGCAGGCGCCCACCAGGGCCACGACGGGCACCACCAGCATCAGCAGCGGGCGCAGCAGCCGGCGCGGGCCGATCCCGGCCGCGGTCAGCACCGCCATCTCCGAATCCCGGTACAGGCGCGAGAACGCCAGCAGCAGGCCCAGCATCAGCGCCAGGGGGATGATGTAGGGCATGTAGTTCAGGAACTGCAGGCCCAGCTGCGACAGCAGCAGGCGCGCCGGCACCTTGCCGTCGGCCACGTCGCCCAGCAGGTCCGCCATCACGCCGCCCACGCTGACCATCAGCAGGATGATCAAGGTGGCCAGGAAGCTCTGGGTGAATTCCCGGAAGAGGTAGCGGTCCAGCTTCGGCATCAGGAGGGCTTGATTTACAATCTCGGGCTTGTGCGCCGCGCCTGCGGCGGCGGTCTCTGCGGTCCGGGATGGCGTCAGCCACCTTTCATCCGGCCCGCGATTGTACGTAACTGAACCGGGAATCTGATCAATGACGCTGGAATTCACCCTGAACCACGAAGCCCCCGCCCAGGCCGGCGTCGACTGCGTCGTGGTCGGCGCCTATGCCGACAAGAGCCTGACCCCGGCGGCGCAGGCCGTGGATGCGGCCAGCGGCGGCAAGCTGTCTGCACTCGTTCAGCGTGGCGATGTGGGCGGCAAGACCGGCAAGACCACTCTGCTGCACGACCTGCCCGGCGTCACCGCGCCGCGGGTGCTGGTGGTGGGCCTGGGCGAAACGGCCAAGTTCGGCGTGGCGCAGTACCTGAAGGCCGTGGGCGACGCCGCCCGCACGTTGAAGACCGGCCCGGCGAAGACCGCGCTGTTCACCCTGTCCGAAGTGGACGTGAAGGAGCGCGATGCCGCGTGGAAGATCCGCCAGGCCGTCATCGCCGCGGACCACGCCTGCTACCGCTACACCGCCACGCTGGGCAAGAAGAAGAACGACGACCCGGGCCTGACCCGGTTCGCTGTCAGCGGCGACGATGAGCAGGCCCTCGCGCAGGGCGTGGCGATCGCCGCCGGCGTGCAGACCACGCGCGAACTCGGCAACCTGCCGCCCAACATCTGCACCCCGGCCTACCTGGCCGAGCAGGCGCAGAAGTACGCCACCGAGAACGGTGCCGAAGCCGAGATCCTTGACGAGACGCAGATGGAAGCGCTCGGCATGGGCTCGCTGCTGGCGGTGGCCCGCGGCTCGGCCAACCGTCCGCGCCTGATCGTGCTGAAGTGGAACGGCGGCGGAGACGCCAAGCCCTACGTGCTGGTCGGCAAGGGCATCACCTTCGACACCGGCGGCGTCAACCTGAAGACGCAGGGCGGCATCGAGGAAATGAAGTACGACATGCTCGGCGCGGGCAGCGTCATCGGCACCTTCGTCGCCGCCGCGAAGATGAAGCTGCCGCTGAACCTGGTGGTCGTGGTGCCGGCGGTGGAGAACGCCATCGACGGCAACGCCTATCGCCCGTCCGACGTCATCACCAGCATGTCGGGCAAGACCATCGAGGTCGGCAACACCGATGCCGAGGGCCGCCTGATCCTGTGCGACGCGCTGACCTACGCCGAGCGCTTCAAGCCCGCCGCGCTGGTCGACGTCGCCACCCTCACCGGCGCGTGCATCGTAGCGCTGGGCCGCTACGCCAGCGGCCTGATGAGCAAGCACGACGACCTCAGCAACGAGCTGCAGGGCGCCGGTGAGACCGTGTTCGATCGCGCGTGGCGCCTGCCGCTGTGGGACGAATACCAGACCCAGCTCGAATCCAGCTTCGCCGACGTCTACAACATCGGCGGCCGCTGGGCCGGCGCGATCACCGCCGGCTGCTTCCTGGCCCGCTTCACCGAAGGCCAGCGCTGGGCGCACCTGGACATCGCCGGCGTGGCCAACGACGAAGGCAAGCGCGGCATGGCCACCGGTCGCCCGGTCGGCCTGCTGAGCCAGTGGCTGCTGGACCGCGTTGAGAAGTGAGCCCAGAGAAGTGAGGAGTGAGCAAAGCGTTGCTCCCTCACTTCTCACTCCTCCCCACTCACTCCTGCTTTCTATGTCCCGTGCCGACTTCTACCTGATCGCCAAGCCGCGTTTCCTCGAAGAACCGCTCAAGCTGGTTTGCGAGCTGGCCCGCAAGGCCTACGACAGCAACCAGTGGACGCTGGTGCTGGCTCGCGATGCCGCGCAGGCGGAGGAGCTGGACGAGTTGTTGTGGGAGTTCGATCCGGACGCCTACATCCCGCACCAGATCGCCGGTGACGAAGAGGACGAGCTGACGCCCGTGCTCATCGCCACGCCCGATGTCGACGTGCCCGCCCGCGCGCTGGTGATCAACCTGCGCGACGACGCCTTCGCCGGCGCCTGCGAGCGCGTGCTGGAAGTGGTGCCGGCCGACCCGTCCGCGCGCGAACCGCTGCGCGAGCGCTGGAAGCAGTACAAGGCGCGCGGCTTTGAAGTGAACAAGCACGATATGTAAGAGCGAGTGTGGAGCGGAGAGAAGTGAGGAGTGAGTAATACGCTTGCCCTTTCCGACACCGCCCTCACTCCTCACTCCTCAACACTCCCCACTCGCCTTATGTCTCTCGCCTCCAGCTACGACCCGAAATCCTTCGAATCCCGCCTGTACGCGCAGTGGGAAGCCGCCGGCTACTTCAAGCCCAGCGGCAAGGGCGAACCGTACACCGTGCTGTTGCCACCGCCGAACGTCACCGGCACGCTGCACATGGGCCATGCGTTCCAGCACACGCTGATGGACGCGCTGGTGCGCTACCACCGCATGCGCGGCTTCGACACGCTGTGGCAGATGGGCACGGACCATGCGGGCATCGCGACGGAAATGGTGGTCAGCCGCAACCTGGCACTGGAAGGCAAGGGCGAGACCCGTGATTCGCTGGGTCGCGACGGCTTCATCGCCAAGGTGTGGGAATGGAAGGCGCAGTCCGGCGACACCATCGAGCGGCAGATGCGCCGCATGGGCACATCGGGCGACTGGTCGCGCAGCACGTTCACGATGGACGAGCAGGCATCGACCGCCGTCATCGAAGCCTTCGTGCGCTGGCACGAGCAGGGCTTGATCTACCGTGGCCAGCGCCTGGTCAACTGGGACCCGGTGCTGAAGACCGCGATCTCCGACCTGGAAGTGGAGAACGTCGAGGAAGACGGCTTCCTGTGGTCGATCGAATATCCGCTGGCCGACGGCAGCGGCTCGCTGGTCGTGGCCACGACGCGCCCGGAAACCATGCTCGGCGACACCGCGGTGATGGTGCACCCGGAGGACGAGCGCTACGCGCACCTGATCGGCAGGACGGTGAAGCTGCCGCTGACCGACCGCGAGATCCCGGTGATCGCCGACGATTACGTCGACCGCGAGTTCGGCACCGGCGTGGTCAAGGTCACGCCTGCGCACGACTTCAACGACTACCAGGTGGGCCAGCGCCACAATCTGCCGCTGATCAACCTGCTGACGCCGACCGCGGCAATCAACGACAACGCGCCGGAAAAATATCGCGGCCTGGAACGCTATGAAGCACGCAAAGTCGTGCTCGCGGATCTCGAAGACCTCGGCCTGCTGGTCGAGACCAAGCCGCACAAGCTGCAGGTGCCGCGCGGCGACCGCACCAATCAGGTGATCGAGCCGTATCTCACTGACCAGTGGTTCGTGAAGATGGACGGGCTGGCCAAGCGCGGCCTGGAGCTGGTCGAATCCGGCGAGGTGAAGTTCGTGCCGCCGAACTGGATCAATACCTATCGCCACTGGATGGAGAACATCCAGGACTGGTGCATCAGCCGCCAGCTCTGGTGGGGACACCGCATCCCGGCGTGGTTCGACGACGCCGGCCACTGCTACGTCGGCCGCGACGAAGCCGAGGCACGCGCGAAGGCCGGCCTGTCCGCCGACGTGGCGCTGACCCAGGACAGCGACGTGCTGGAAACCTGGTTCTCCTCGCAGCTGTGGCCCTTCAGCACGATGGGCTGGCCGGACACGCAGGCGATGGCCGCGCGCGGCTTCGACCGTTACCTGCCGTCGTCGGTGCTGGTCACCGGCTTCGACATCATCTTCTTCTGGGTGGCGCGCATGGTGATGGCCACCGACAGCTTCGTCGGCCAGGTCCCGTTCCGCGACGTCTACATGACCGGTCTGATCCGCGATAAGGACGGCCAGAAGATGTCCAAGTCGAAGGGCAACGTGCTGGACCCGCTCGACATCATCGACGGCATCTCGCTCGATGATCTGGTCGCCAAGCGCACCGGCGGCCTGATGCAGCCGAAGATGGCCGAGAAGATCGAGAAGGCCACGCGCAAGGAATTCCCGGACGGCATCGTGCCGCACGGCGCCGACGCGCTGCGCTTCACCATCGCCGCGCTGGCGACGCACGGCCGCGACATCAAGTTCGACATGGGCCGCGCCGAGGGCTACAAGAACTTCTGCAACAAGCTGTGGAACGCCACCCGCTTCGTGCTGATGAACACCGACGGCTTCACCGCCATTGGCGCGCCCCAGCCCAAGACCGACGCCGAGAAATGGATCCTGTCGCGCCTGGCCAGGGTCGCCGCAGAGGCCGAAACGCAGTTCGCCGCCTACCGCTTCGACCTGCTGGCGCAGGCCCTGTACGAGTTCGCCTGGAACGAGTTCTGCGACTGGTTCGTCGAACTGGCCAAGCCCGCGCTCAACGGCGACGACAAGGAGGCGGCCGACAGCACCCGCCACACGCTGCTGCACGTGCTGGAGACGCTGTTGCGCCTGCTGCATCCGCTGACTCCGTTCGTCACCGAGGAGCTGTGGCAGCAGGTCGCGCCGAAGCTCGGCATCGACAGCGGCACCATTTCGCTGCGCCCCTACCCGGCCGCTGGCGATGTCGTCGGCCAGGACTATGCACAGGCCGAGGCCGACGTGGAGTGGCTGAAGACCATGGTCTCGGCGCTGCGCCGCGTGCGCAGCGAACTCAACGTGTCGCCGGGCAAAACCGTCCGCCTGCTGTTGCAGGGCGGCCACGACAAGGACCGCGCCCGCATCGCACGCTTCGCGCCGTCGCTGTCTTTCCTGCTGAAGCTGGAAGAGATCGCATGGCTCGATGGCAGTGCCGAAGCACCTGCCTCCGCCGCCGCCGTGGTTGGCGAAATGAAGCTGTTGGTCCCGCTGGAAGGCCTGGTCGACCTGGACGCCGAGCGCGCGCGCCTGGACAAGGAGATCGCGCGCGTGGCTGGCGAGAAGGACAAGAGCGAAGCCAAGCTCGCCAAGTTCACCGACAAGGTGCCGCCGGCGGTGGTCGAGCAGGAGCGCCAGCGCCTCGTGGACTGGAGCAACCAGCTCGCCGCGCTGCACGCACAACGCGCGAAGCTCTGACGCTCACATCATCCCGACCCCGTAGAGTCGAGCTTGCTCGACTCCACATGCGGCACCGTTGATCAACGATCAGAAAGCAGCGGAGCAAGCTCCGCTCTACAACGGCGGCATCGTGGCGATGTCGTCGGCGATGAGCTCGATCGCCATCACCAGGGCGTCCTCGCGACCGTCGCGCGCCGGGTAGTAGCGCGGGCGGCGGCCGATCTCGTTGAAGCCTTCGCTGTGGTACAGCGCGATCGCGCCCGGGTTGGAGGGGCGCACTTCCAGGAACACGCGCTGTGCCCGATGGTCGCGGGCAATCTTCACCAGCGCCCGCAGCAGGTAGCGCCCGAGTCCACGCCCCTGCCGCTCCGGCGCGATGCAGATGTTCAACACATGCGCCTCGTCGGCGGCGATGCTCAGCAGGCCGTAGCCGATCACCAGGCCATGTTCGGTCAGCACCCATGACGGGTAACCGGCCTTCAGGCAGTCGCGGAAGATGCCCCGCGTCCACGGAAACGGATAACCCCGCTGCTCGATCGCCAGCACGGCATCCAGGTCGGCCTCGCGCATCGGCCGCAGGCTGGGGGCGGACGCCGGTGAAGGCTCGACGCCCAGCGCACTCACGTTGGCGTACCCCGCCGCAGTCGGCGCAAGGTGGGCCACAGCGCGCGCTTGGCCTCGGGATTGCCGCGCAATTCCGCCGAACTGGGCCATTGGGCGAACAGGTCCGCCGCGCCGGGCGCATTCGGGTTGCAGCCCGAGGCGCGGATCAGCGCGAAATGCAGGCGGTCCGGCATGCGCGAGCCTGCGGCGCGCGGCACCGGAGCAGCGCGCGCGGGTGCCGGGCGCTCGATCGCCTCGCGCGCCGGCGGACGCGCGCGCGGCGGCGCAACGGAAGGTTCGCGTTCGACGCTCGCCGCGAGCGCTTCGACCGCCTGCGCGGGCGCACCGGCCTCGGTCGGCCAGTCCGCGGGCAGGTACACCGTATGGCCGAGCGCGCCGAGCCAGCCCTGCTGCTCAGCCGACCACAGCCGGTCCGCCGCCAGCGTCATGCGGCGCCTTCCCGTTCCCGGGTGCGGCGCGTCCGCTGCCACACCCAGTAGCCCGGCCCCGACAGCGCGTAGACCACGCCTACCGCGAAAAGCGTGCGCGGCAGGTCGATGAAGAGGATCGCCAGCACCAGCGGCACCAGCGCGAGCACCACGAACGGAATGCGGTCGGCCTTCGCCCCGCCCTCGCCCGTGCCCTTGAAGCTCCAGAAGCGGATCCGGCTGACCATCAGCAGCGCCGCGACCAGCGTGACCGCCAGCGCCACGTAGCGCAGTTCCTCGCCGGTCCAGCCCAGCTCGCCGTCGGCGAACGCCCAGACGAACGACATCATCAAGCCCGCCGCCGCCGGGCTGGCCAGGCCGATGAACCAGCGCTTGTCCACCGTGCCGACCTGCGTGTTGAACCGGGCCAGTCGCAGCGCCGCGCAGGCCGCGTACAGGAACGCCACCACCCAGCCGACCCTTCCCATCACGCCGCCGTCGAACTTCAGCGCGGACAGCGACCAGTGGTACATCACCAGCGCCGGGGCCAGACCGAAGCTGACCAGGTCGGCCAGCGAGTCGTACTGCACGCCGAAGTCGCTGCTGGTGCCGGTCAGGCGCGCCACCCGCCCGTCGATGCCATCCATCAGGCCCGCCACGAAGACGGCGATGGCCGCATTGACGAACTGGCCGTTGGCCGCGGCGATGATCGCGAAGAAGCCCGCGAACAGGCCCGCGGTGGTGAACAGGTTGGGCAACAGGTAGATCCCGCGGGAGCGCGGGGGCGGCTTGATTTCGTTCATGGGTCGCAGTTTAGCCCAACGATTCAGGCTGCCGGCTTGCCTGCGCGCGCCCGGGGTGCTGCAATCGCGGTTCCCCGGTCCCGGAGCCTGCCATGCGCCTCGCCCCCTGCCTCGCCGCGCTGGCGCTGTGCCTCACCGTCGCTGTCACCGCACAGGCCCAGCAGGTCTACCAGTGGAAGGACAAGAACGGCGTCACCCACTACTCGGACACCCCGCCCCCCAGCCAGACCGTCCAGAACCGCCGCATCAACCAGTACGGCGCGCCGGCCAACGAAACGCAGCCCGCGGGCAAGCCGGTGGAGAACCCGCAGTGCACCACGGCGCGGTCCAATCTTCAGATCCTGGCGACCAACACCGGGGTGATCCAGCAGGACACGGACGGCGACGGCAAGCCCGATGCGACGCTGGACGACACCTCGAAGGCCAACCAGCGCGCGCTGGCCGAAGCCGCAGTGAAGGCCTACTGCAAGCCTGCAGGCGCCTGAGCCCCGCATGCGCGCCTGGCTGGCCATCGTGGCGGGCCTGGCGGCGGGCGGTGGCGTGGCCTGGTGGCTCTCGCACGAGGATGCTGACCGCCCGGCAACCCGGCGCGAAGCAGCACGCCAGGGTGCCGCGCCCGTCGACACCCGGCCTTCGCTGTACCGCTGGCGCGATGAGGCCGGCGTCCTCCAGATCACCGACACGCCGCCCAAGCACCGGCCTTTCGAACGCATCGACCGCGACACGCCGTCCGCCATCCGCGTGAGCGGCGACCGCGCCGATACGCCACCCTAGCGCCCCTCGCGCGGCCAAGGCTGGCAAAATAGGCGATTCGTCCCCCTGAACGCCGATGCCGATGCGCCTGTCGCAGTTCCACCTCCGCACCACCAAGGAAACCCCGGCCGACGCCGAACTGGTCAGCCACCAGCTGATGCTGCGTGCCGGCATGATCCGCAAGCTGGCCGCCGGCCTGTATACCTGGTCGCCGCTGGGCCTGCGCGTGCTGCGCAAGGTGGAGACCATCGTGCGCGAAGAGATGGATCGCGCCGGCGCGATCGAAATGATCATGCCGACCATCCAGCCGCGCGAGTTGTGGGAGGAGACCGGGCGCTGGGAGAAATTCGGCGGCCAGTTGCTGAAGATCACCGACCGGAAGGAGCAGCACTTCTGCTACAGCCCGACGGCCGAAGAGGCGGTGACCGACTTCGCACGCCAGGAGCTGTCCAGCTACAAGCAGCTGCCGGTGAACTTCTATCAGATCCAGACCAAGTTCCGCGACGAGATCCGTCCGCGCTTCGGCGTGATGCGCGCGCGCGAGTTCGTGATGAAGGATGCCTACTCCTTCCACATCACCGACGAGGACCTGGTGCGCGAGTACCGCAACATGCATGCGGCCTACACGCGCATCTTTACTCGCCTGGGCCTCGACTTCCGCGCCGTGCAGGCGGACAGCGGCGCGATCGGCGGCGACGCCTCGCAGGAGTTCCACGTGCTGGCGGAATCGGGCGAGGATTCCATCGCCTTCTCCACCGGCTCGGACTACGCGGCCAACGTCGAGAAGGCACAGGCCGCCGCGCCGGGCCCGCGTGCCGCCGCATCGGAAACGATGAACAAGGTGGCCACGCCCACGCAGAAGACCTGCGAGGACGTCGCCGCGCTGCTGGGCATCCCGCTGCAGCGCACGGTGAAATCGATCGCGGTGATGACCGAGGGCGGCTTCGTGCTGGCGCTGGTGCGCGGCGACCACGCCGTCAACGAGATCAAGCTGGGCAAGGTGGCCGGCCTGGCCGACTACCGCATGGCCAGCGAAGCGGAGATCCTCGCCCACCTGGACAGCGAACCCGGTTTCCTCGGCCCGGTGAACCCGCGCCAGGCGATCCGCGTGGTGGCCGACCGGGACGTCGCGGCGATGGCGGACTTCGTCGTCGGCGCCAACGAGGCCGGCTTCCACCTCACCGGCGTCAACTGGGGCCGCGACCTGGCCGAGCCGGAGACCGTGGCCGACATCCGCAACGTGGTCGAAGGCGACAAGGCCGCCGATGGCGGCGAAATCCGCATCGTGCGCGGCATCGAGGTCGGCCATGTGTTCCAACTGGGCCGCAAGTACAGCGAAGCGATGAAGTTCACCGTGCTGGACGACGCCGGCAAGGCGGCCGCGCCTGCGATGGGTTGCTATGGCATAGGCGTGTCGCGCATCGTCGCTGCCGCCATCGAGCAGAACCACGATGCCAACGGCATCATCTGGCCCGTGCCGATGGCGCCGTGGGCGGTCGCGGTGTGCGTGATCAATCCGAAGAACGACGGCGCGGTGAATGCCGCGGCCGAACAGCTGCTCGCGGACCTGCAGGCGGCTGGCATCGAAGCCGTGCTCGACGACCGCGGCCTGCGTCCCGGCGCGATGTTCGCCGACATCGAACTGGTCGGCATCCCGCACCGCGTGGTGGTGTCCGAGCGTGGCCTCGCGGCCGGTACGTTCGAATACCGTGCGCGCCGTGCGACGGACGCGGAGAACCTGGACCGCGACGGCCTGTTCGCGCGCCTGACGGCCTGAGGCGGCACCCTGCGGGCGGGGGTCGCCTCACGCTCGCAGGCCGCGCCTCGCGGCGACCTGTCCCGTGATGGCGCCCTCGACTATCATCGGACCCCTGCCATGGACAGGCCTTCCCTTCCTGACTGGAGATAGTTGATGTCGATCGACCTGCGTAACCTGTCCGCCAAGGAACTTGGCGCCTTGATCGAAAAGGCCAAGCAACAACAGAGCAAGCTGGCCAAGCGCACGCCCATCGCCACGGTGCGCGGCAAGATCACCAAATTCGCCAAGGCCGAGGGCTACACGCTGGAGGAACTGTTCGGTACCGGCGGTACCCGCCCTGCCAAGGCAGCGACCAAGCCCAGCCCGCGTGCCGGCAAGAAGCTCGGCAAGGTCGCGCCGAAGTACCGCAACCCCGCCAATCCCAAGGAAACCTGGACCGGCCGCGGCAAGCATCCGCGCTGGATGGCCGCGCTGATCGCCAAGGGCAAGAAGGCCGAAGACTTCCTCATCAAGAAGAAGTAAGCCGCTTCGGAAGCGAACACGAACGGGAGGCCTGGCCTCCCGTCTTTCGTTTGCGCAGGCGGTGTCAGAGGTTCTTGCGCGAGGAGATCAGCAGGTTGCCGAACAGCAGGCCTGCGATCAGCGCCATCACCACGTTGGTGACGGCCAGCAGCGCGGATTGCCCGACGCCCACGTCCTGCTGCTGCACCAGCGTCAGCAGCCCGCGCAGGCTGGTGCTGCCCGGCACCAGCATCAGGATGCCCGGCACACGGATCAGCGCGCCCGGCCGGTTGGCCCAGCGTGCGAAGGCATTGCCGGCGGCGGTCAGCGTCAGGGCCGACAGGAAGATGCCCACCGGACTGCCCCAGGCCGCGCCCGCGTAGCGCGAGATGCTGTAACCGGCGATGGCGGCCGCCATCACCCAGAAGTAATCGCGCCGGTGCGCCTTGAACAACACCGCAAAGGCGTAGGCCGCCACCACCATCGACGCCCATTCCACCCATTCCGGCTGCGGCCGCGAGGCGCGCACCTCCGGATACATGCCCAGCAACTGGGCCAGGGTCACCGCGATCATGCTGCCGACGGTGAGCTTCAGCACCGTGGCCAATGCGCCGGCGAAACGCGCCACGCCGGACACCAGGTGCTGGCTGGTGAGTTCGTTCACCGCATTGGTCAGCGCCATGCCGGGCAACAACACGATCAGCGAGGCGATGATCACCGTGTTGAGGTTCAGCGGCGCGATGAAGTTGGCCACCAGGATCGCGACGAAACCCGCCACCAGCGCGGAGATCGCGTCGCTGGCTTCCTTCATCTGCGGCCGGCGCGCGATGATTTCGCCCAGCACGCCGATGATCACGCCGATCAGGCCCGCGGTGGCCATGTCCACCCACGGCAGACGCCACAGTCCGGCGACCGCGGCGGCGGCCAGGCCCGACGCGAAGATCTGCATCGCGCGCCAGCGCAGGCTCGGCGTGCGGTCCAGCGCACGCAGCGCGGTATGTCCCTGGGCGATGCTCATCTCGCCGGCCGATACGGCATCGGCGATCCGGTCGGCCTCGCTCAGCTTGTGCAGGTCGGTTTCGCCGGGCGCGAGCCGGATCACCCGCGTGCTGTCGCTAGCGCCGAGCGGCCGCGCGGGATCGCTGAAGCTCAGGATCAGGCCGGTGGGGTTGGACCAGGGTTCGCAATCCAGCCCCAGCCGCTGCGACAAGCCGACCACGGTGCCTTCCAGGCGCTGCGCGGTGGTGCCATAACTGTGCAGGCGGCCTGCGATCTCGCAGACGAAGGCAATGCGCTGGGCGTACGTGGCGGTGGTCAGCGTCTCGTCGGGCATCGCCACAGTATCGCCGAAGCCGCGTGCCCACGCCTTCATCCGGTGCCTGCTTAAACTACGCAGCGACACGAAAGGCAGGGGGATGGGTGGGCATCGGCGAGGCGATGGCGCTGGGCAGCGCAGCGACGTGGGCGGTGGGGGTGATCCTGGCGCGGCAGTTGGGCGCGCACCTGCCGCCGCTCGCGCTCAACCTGCTCAAGAATGGACTGGTGCTGGCCGTGCTGGCGCCGATCGCAGTGATCATCCATGCGGGTGCCTGGCCCTCGCTGACCGCTGTCGATCTGGCCATCGTCGTGGCCAGCGGCGTGATTGGCATCGCACTGGCCGACACACTCTACTTCCGTGCGCTCAACGAACTGGGCGCCGGGCGGATGGGCGTCATCGGCAATCTGTACAGCCCGCTGGTGCTGCTGCTCGGCTTCGTGTGCCTGGACGAACGGCTGGGCGCGGGGCAATGGGTGGGCTTCGCACTGGTGGGGCTGGGCGTGCTGCTGGTCAGCCGCCCGCCCGGCGAATGGAAGACGCACCCGCAACACACGGCGCGCGGCGTCGTGATCGGGCTGGCGGCGATCGCGCTGATGGCGATCGCCATCGTGATGGTCAAGCGCACGCTGGAAACCCAGCCGCTGCTGTGGGTGACCCTGTTGCGCCTCGGCGGCGCGGTGGTGGGCCTGCTTCTGCTGGCTGCACTGCCGGCGATGCGCGCACGCATGCGCTTCGTCCCCGCCGACGTGCCGTGGCATCGCCTGGTGCTGGCGGCCCTGGTGGGCCAGGGATTGTCGATGGTGCTGTGGCTGGGCGGCTACAAGTTCACCTCGGCCTCGGTCGCGGCGATCCTCAACGAATCCGCCTCGGTGTTCCTGGTGGTGCTCGCGGCCCTCTGGCTGCGCGAACCGCTGGGCAAGCGGGCGTTCATCGGCGTGGTCCTCACGTTCAGCGGTATAGCCTGTATGCTCCTTGGCCGAGCGACGCCATGACCCCCACCCTTGCCCGCCCGCAGTACGCATCCGACCCCGACGATCCGCAGCGCGCGAAGCTGGCGGGCGACTGGACGCTTGCCAGCGCGCTGACGGTGGCCGAACAGCTCAAGTCGCTCCCCGATGCCATCAACCGGCTTGATGCCACCGCGATCGGCCGCATCGATTCGGCCGGCGTGCTGCAGCTATTGCGGTTCGCCAAGCGCCGCGGCATGGACCCGTCGGCCATCGAATTCCGCCAGGATCACCAGGCACTGGTCAGCACCATCGAGGATGTCGCCGACGACCGCCCGCCGCGCAAGCGCGATTACGGCGTGCTGGCCGCGCTGTCACGCCTGGGCTACCGCGTCCTAGAGAACAAGCAGGAGATCATCGCGCTGCTGAGTTTCACCGGCGAGAACCTGGTCAAGCTGGTGCGCATGGTGAAGGAGCCGCGCCGCTTCCGCCCCACCGCCACTGTTGCCCATATGGAAGCGGTCGGCCTGGACGCGGTGCCGCTGGTGATCCTGCTGTCGTACATGGTGGGCGCGGTGATCGCCTTCCTCGGCTCCACCGTGCTGCGCGACTTCGGCGCGGAAATCTACGTGGTCGAACTGGTCAGCATCGCGTTCCTGCGCGAGTTCGCCGTGCTGATGACCGCGATCGTCCTCGCCGGGCGCACCGCCTCGGCGTTCACCGCGCAGATCGGCGCGATGAAGAGCCGCGAAGAGATCGATGCGATCCGCACGCTGGGCCTGGACCCGGTGGACCTGCTGGTCATCCCCCGCCTGATCGCGCTGCTTGTGATGCTGCCGCTGCTGACCTTCATCTCGATGATGGCCGGCCTGGCCGGCGGCGTCACGGTCGGCGCGTTCGACCTGGGCATTCCGCCACAGATGTACCTCGCGCGCATGCACGAAACCATCGAGGTGCGGCACTTCCTGGTCGGCCTGTCCAAGGCACCGGTGTTCGCCCTTGTCATCGGCCTGATCGGGTGCCTGGAAGGCCTGCGCGTGGAAGGCACCGCGCAGTCGGTGGGCGAACGCACCACGTCGAGCGTCGTGCAGACCATTTCGCTCGTCATCATCATCGACGCGCTGGCCGCGTTGTGGTTCATGCACATGGACTGGTGAGCCGATGAGCGAGGACAGCCCCATCATCCGCGTGCGCGGCCTGGTCAACCGTTTCGGCGAGCAGACCGTGCACGAGAACCTCGACCTGGACGTGCGCCGCGGCGAGATCCTCGGCGTGGTCGGAGGTTCGGGTACGGGCAAGTCGGTGCTGATGCGCTCGATCCTGGGCCTGCGCCAGCCCGATGCCGGGGAGATCTCGGTGCTCGACGTGGATGCGCGCTCGGAAGATCCCGCGAATCGCCAGCACATCGAACGCAACACCGGCGTGCTGTTCCAGGACGGCGCGCTGTTCTCGTCGCTGACGGTGGGCGAGAACGTGCAGGTACCGTTGAAGGAACACCACCCCGAACTGCCCGACAGCTGGCGCTACGAACTGGCGCTGCTCAAGGTCAAGCTGGCGGGCCTGCCCGCCGACGCGCTCAACAAGCTGCCATCGCAACTGTCCGGCGGCATGCGCAAGCGCGCCGGCCTGGCCCGCGCGCTGGCGCTCGACCCGCCCTTGCTCTTCCTCGACGAACCCACCGCGGGCCTGGACCCGATCGGTGCGGCCGCGTTCGACCGGCTCATCAAGACCCTGCAGGAAGCGCTCGGGCTGACCGTATTCCTGATCACCCACGACCTCGATACCCTGTACGCGATCTGCGACCGCGTGGCGGTGCTGGCGGACAAGCAGGTCGTTACGGTCGCGCCGCTCAGCGAGGTCGAGCGCTTCGACCATCCCTGGGTGCAGGAGTACTTCCATGGCCCGCGCGCGCGCGCCGCGCGGGGCCAAGACACGGCCTACGGGCCACCCCACACGCAAACGGCGGTCTGATCGATGGAAACCCGTGCCAATTACGTGCTCATCGGCGCCTTCACGCTGATCATCGCAGCTGCGCTGCTGCTGTTCGGCCTTTGGGCAGCCAAGTACTCCTCCGAACGCACCTGGCAGGAATACCAGGTGGTCTTCCGCGAAGCCGTTACCGGCCTGTCGGTCGGCAGCCCCGTGCAGTACAACGGCATCGCCGTAGGCTCGATCACGAAGCTCTCGCTGGCCCCCAATGATCCCCGGCAGGTGATCGCGCGCATCCGCGTGGAGTCCTACACGCCGGTGAAGACCGACACGCGCGCCAAGCTCGCCATCACCAGCCTGACCGGCCCGACCATCATCCAGCTGAGCGGCGGCACTCCGCAGGCGCCGGCGCTCACCACCGTGGACACGCGCGAAGCGCCGGTGATCCAGACCGCGCCGTCCGCACTGCAGAACATCACCGACACCGCCAACCGCATCGTCGAGCGGCTGGACCAAGTGCTCAGCGACAAGAACGTGGCCAGCATCACCACCACGCTGGAGAACCTGGAGGCGATGAGTACGTCGCTGGCCAGCCGCGAGGATGGGCTGGAGTCGCTGATCACCAGCGCGCGCGATGCCGCACAGAATCTCGACAAGACCCTGACCACCACCAACGGCACCATCGAACGCCTGGACCAGAACCTGGTGCGCGAACTGCCGGATATCCTGGCCAAGCTGGAAAGCACGCTGGGCAAGCTGGATTCCGCGGCCGGCAACGCCGATGCGATCATGGGCGAGAACCGCGCGGCGATTAACAGCTTCGCCAACGACGGCCTGGGCCAGCTCGGCCCGACCCTGACCGAACTGCGCGGCCTGGTGCGCGACCTGCGCCGCGTCAGCGACCGCCTCGAAGGCAATCCCGCGCGCTACCTGCTGGGCCGCGACGCACCCAAGGAGTTCGACCCGAAATGAAAGCGCTGCGTGTGTTCCTGTGTCTTTCCCTGATGGCGACCGCGCTGTCCGGCTGCTCGATCCTCGGCAGCGAACAACGCGACCCGGTGACGATCTACGCGCCCGATGTGCGCGTGCCTGCGCGCCCCGAATGGCCGACGGTCGCCTGGACGCTGGTCATCGCCAAACCCACCGCCGCCCGCGTCGTGGACAGCCCGCGCATCTCCGTGCGGCCCACGCCCGGCGAGCTGCAGGTGTATCGCGGCGTGTCATGGGCGCAGCCCGCCACGGAGCTGGTGCAGGACGCGGTGCAGCGCACGCTGGAGGATTCCGGGCGTATTCCCTCCGTGGCCAGCGCCGATGCCGGCATCCTGGGCGACTACAAGCTGGTAATGGACATCCGGCGTTTCGAGGCCGACTACGCCGGCGCGGCCGTGCCGTCGGCCGTCGTGGAGATCAGCGCGAAGCTGGTCAGCAGCCGCGACCAGCGCGTCGTGGCGTCGCGCACCTTCCTGCAGCAGCAACCGGCCGCATCGGCCGAGGTCGCCCAGGTGGCCCAGGCGTTCGACGGCGCCCTGGCCGCTGCCACGGGCGATCTGGTGGGCTGGCTGCTGGCCGCGGGCCAGGGCGACGCACCGCGGCGTCGCTGAGAGCGTCAGCGGCGCCGACCCGGATCGATCTGGCGGAACGTCAGGTTGATCCGCGCAGCCACCGGGCGGGCGGTACGCGGCAGCGCATGCCGGTAAAGCCGCTGGGTCTCGCCGGACATCACCAGCAGGCTGCCATGCGGCAAGGCCAGGGCAGTGCGCAGCGCCGGATGCGCACGATGCTTCAGCAGGAAACGTCGCTCCGCTCCCAGGCTGACCGAGGCGATCACCGGGTTCGGACCCAGTTCCGGCTCGTCATCGCTGTGCCAGCCCATCGCGTCCTGCCCATCGCGGTACAGATTGGCGAGCACGCTGTTGAACGGCACGCCCAATCCCTGCTGCAAGCGATCGCGCAATGAAGCCAGCGCCGCCGTCCAAGGGTGCGGCGTGAACACCGTGCCCGAGTAGCGGTACACCGCTGCGGGATCGCCTATCCACGCGCTGAGCCGGGGGGAATCCACCTCGCGCCCGAACAGGCGGATGCGATGCACGCTCCACGGCAGGCCATCGCGCAGGGCGTCGAACAGCCGATCCGCCGCGTCCACGTCCAACCAGTGGGGATGGAAGCGCAGCGTGGCGCCCGGCAACGTTGCCTCGAGGCCATCCGCAGGCAGCGGCAGGGGTAGGGTCATGCCGGCGATGCTCGCGGATTTGCCCCGCCCCGCGCAAACCCCGAAAATACCGGCAGCCTAATGCCATGCCGGAGTTCCACGATGTCCGATGTCGAACGCGATGTAATGGAGTACGACGTCGTGACCGTCGGCGCGGGCCCGGCGGGCCTGGCCTTCGCCATCCGGCTGAAGCAACTGAACCCGGACATTTCGGTCTGCGTGATCGAGAAGGCCAGCACGATTGGTGCGCAGATCCTGTCGGGCGCCGTGATCGAACCGGCACCGCTCGACGCGCTGCTGCCAGGCTGGCGCGACAACCCGCCGCCGGTCTGCGTGCCGGCGGCGGACGACGAGTTCTGGTTCTTCAGCAAGGACGGCGGCCGCAAGTTCCCGATCGTCCCGCCGGGCATGCGCAACCACGGCAACTTCATCGTGTCCCTCGGTGCCATGTGCGCCTGGCTGGCGCCACAGGCCGAAGCGCTGGGCGTGGAGATCTACCCGGGCTTCGCGG
This sequence comes from Pseudoxanthomonas sp. G3, assembly GCF_057654715.1. Classification (NCBI taxonomy): domain Bacteria; kingdom Pseudomonadati; phylum Pseudomonadota; class Gammaproteobacteria; order Lysobacterales; family Lysobacteraceae; genus Pseudoxanthomonas; species Pseudoxanthomonas sp. G3. The sequence continues at coordinate 782,434 of NZ_CM172805.1, read as the reverse complement.
CATCGGAGACCCTGCACGACGACGCTGGCAAGGTGATCGGCGTACGCATCGGCGACATGGGCGTGGCGAAGGACGGCAGTCACAAGCCGGGCTATACCCAGGGCATCGACATCCACGCCAAGGTCACGGTGTTGGCCGAAGGCGCGCGCGGCCACCTGACGAAGCGGCTGGTGAAGCGCTTCGCGTTGGACAAGGACAGCGACCCGCAGGCGTATTCGATCGGCATCAAGGAGCTGTGGCAGGTGCCGGAAGGCTGCGTCACGCCCGGCAAGATCGTGCACACGCTGGGCTGGCCGGCCAGCAACGACATCTACGGCGGCAGCTTCCTGTATCACCTGGAGAACAACCAGATCGCGCTGGGCTACGTCAGCGGCCTGGACTACAAGGATCCGGAATACAAACCGTGGGAAGCCTTCCAACAGTGGAAGAACCACCCGCTGATCAAGCCCCTGCTCGAAGGCGGAAGCATTCTGTCGGCGGGTGCGCGCGCCATCGTCACCGGTGGCTGGCAGTCGCTGCCGAAGGTGGAGATGCCCGGCGCGTTGCTGATAGGGGACACCGCCGGCCTGCTCAACGTGCCGAAGATCAAGGGCACGCACCAGGCGATCCGCAGTGGCATGCTCGCCGCCGAGCACCTGGCGTCCTCGCAGCTCGCACCCGAGGGCTTCGATGCGAAGCTGCGTGCGTCCGATGCGATGGCAGAACTCAAGGCCGTGCGCAACATCAAGCCCGGTTTCAAGAAGGGCCTGTGGTTCGGCATGGCCAATGCTGCGTGGGAAACCGTCACCGGCGGCCTCTCACCGTGGACGTTGAAGGTGAAGCCGGACTGGTCCTCGCTCGAAAAAGTCGACGAGCACGAAGAACCCAAGCGCGACTACGTCGACCGCACCCTGGCCCCGCGCGACCGCCTGCAGGGCGTCTACTACGCGGCCACCGAACACGACGAAGACCAGCCCGTGCACCTGCGCGTGCTCGATACCTCCGTCTGCGTCAGCCGCTGCGCCGCAGAATACGACAACCCCTGCACGCGCTTCTGCCCGGCAGGGGTGTATGAAATAGTCGACGACGGCCAAGGCAAGCGCCTGCAGATCAACGCCGCCAACTGCGTGCACTGCAAGACCTGCGACATCAAGGACCCCTACCAGATCATCGACTGGGTGACGCCGGAAGGCGGCTCGGGGCCGAATTACCAGAATCTCTAGGAAGCCTGTGACGAATCCCCTGTCACGCCGTGTCCGCACCACCCTGTTCTACGCGCTCCGCACGGCATTTCGCCTGACGCCGATGCCGCAGGCCACGCGCGATCGCCTGCGGCAACGCTTCCTCGATACCCGCGGCGACTGGGTACCGGAAGGCCCACGCGGCAAGGCTCCCGACGGGACCCTGCCCCGCAGGCCCTACGTGCGCTCGGATGAACGTGCCATCGGCTATGTTCCCTACGAGAAAGGCGAGCTGCCCGACCCACTACCGGCCACGCTGGTCGCTTTTTACCTCCCGCAATTCCACACCATTCCCGAGAACGATGAATGGTGGGGCAAGGGATTCACCGAGTGGCGCAATGTCACCCGCGCCTTGCCCCAGTTCGAAGGCCATTATCAGCCTAAGCTCCCGGGCGACCTGGGCTTCTATGACCTGCGCAACGTCGAGGTCATGCACGAACAGGCTCGCCTGGCCCGCGAGTACGGCATCAGCGCGTTCTGCTTCTACTTCTACTGGTTCGGCGGCAAGACCTTGCTGGAAACGCCGCTGCGCAACTGGCTCAACGACAAGACCATCGACCTGAAGTTCTGCCTGTGCTGGGCGAATGAAAAATGGACCCGCACCTGGGACGGCCGCGGCGACGAGATCCTGATCGACCAGAAGCACTCCCCCGAAGACGATATTGCGTTCATCGAACACGTGGCGGAGTACATGCGGGACCCGCGGTATCTGCGAGTGGATGGGAAGCCTCTATTGTTGGTCTATAGACTAGGGCTGCTACCGGAAGCCACCGCGACCACAGACCGCTGGCGAGCATGGTGTCGCGAGCAGGGCGTTGGCGAAATCCATTTGGCCTATGTGCGCAGTTTCGAGACACCCGATCCGGCCGAGGCTGGATTCAATAGCGCCATCCAATTCCCTCCGAACGGCACTACACCTCGAAACGTGACGTCGGGGCTCCGGCTGACGAACCCAGATTATGCAGGTCAGGCATTGGACTGGCGGGATATCCCGGGCACCCTACTTGAGGAACTCCGGTCCGGTGACAACATTTTCGCCGGCGTGAATTGCGGGTGGGATAACGAAGCTAGGCGCTCGGGCCGCGGCAGAACACTTCTTCAAGCCACGCCTACGCGCTACGCGTCCTGGCTCAGGAGTGCCATGGAAGTGACGAGACGGAACTCCGGCGACCCACCCCCCGTCTTCGTGAATGCCTGGAACGAATGGGCCGAGGGCGCTTATCTCGAACCGGATGCTCGCGACGGTTACGCGCTGCTGAATGCCACGCGGCAAGCGATGATGGGTGACCTGAAGACAGCGGCAGCGGCACAGGTATCCGCAGTGGTCGTCGTGATTCACGCATGGCATTTGGATGCATTTGCTGAAATACTCGATGCGCTGTCGGCGTGCGATCGCCCTTTGCAACTTGAGATCACCACCGCCTACGAGAAAGAGCAAGCCGTAGCTGCGCTACTCGTCGAACGCGGAATGCGCTTCCGCATCCATGTGTTCGAGAACCGGGGTCGTGACATCCTGCCATTCCTCCGTGTCGCCGCACTGTTGGCGCGGGAGTCCGTTGACGTTGTACTCAAGCTCCACACAAAGCGATCGCTGCATCGGCGCGATGGCGACGAATGGCGGCGCGACATCATCGACAAGCTCATGGGGCGGACAGAGTGGCGTGCGGCCACCGAAGCCTTCCTCACAACGCCTGAGCTGGGGCTCATCGCACCTGATGGCCACGTACAGCCGATGAGTTACTACTGGGGCGCCAACGCTGACCATGTGCGCGCGTTGGCTCAGCGCGTCGGGCTGCCCGATTCGGCCCTCGACGCCGGCGAGTTCGTCTCCGGAAGCATGTATTGGGTGCGGCTGCGCGCACTGCACCCCATCCTCGAGGCCGGTTTGAGACCATCGGAATTCGAATCAGAAGATGGTCAGCTGGACGGCACCCTGGCGCACGCCGTCGAACGTCTTGTCTCAGCCGTCGTTCAATCCGCAGGGTACGGTTTACACGTTGCGGGGGGTACCGCAAGGAACGTGCGTCCGTCCGACAAGCCATATCCCTATGCGCGAAGAAGTTCTTGATCCAAGACGTCGAGGATGACAGCGCGCCTCGTCAGCTGCCTGCCAGAAACGGCACCCCTGTCTTGGCCTGCAGTTCGGCCTCCGTCACACCCTCGGCGGCTTCCACCAGCACCAGGCCTTCTGGGGTGACGTCAAACACCGCCAGGTCGGTGATGATCCGGTCCACCACGCCCACGCCGGTCAGGGGCAGGTCGCATTGCGGCAGGATCTTGTGGCTTCCGTCCTTGGCCACGTGCTCCATCAGCACGACGATGCGCTTGACGCCAGCCACCAGGTCCATGGCGCCGCCCATGCCCTTGACCATCTTCCCCGGGACCATCCAGTTGGCTAGATCGCCCTTGTCGGTGACCTGCATGGCGCCCAGCACGGCCAGGTCGATGTGGCCGCCACGGATCATGGCGAAAGAGTCGTGGCTGCCGAAGTAGCTGGCACCGGCACGGGCCGTCACGGTCTGCTTGCCGGCGTTGATCAGGTCGGCATCGACTTCGTCTTCGGTCGGGAACGGGCCGATGCCCAGCAGGCCGTTCTCGGACTGCAGCCATACGTCCACCCCGGCGGGAATGTGGTTGGCGACCAAGGTCGGCAGGCCGATACCCAGGTTCACGTAGGCGCCATCGGTCAGTTCGCGGGCGGCACGCTGCGCCATCTCATCGCGGGTCCAGGGCATCACTTGTCTCCTTGGCGGACGGTGCGCTGCTCGATGCGCTTCTCGGGGGTCGGGTTGTGGACGATGCGGTCCACGTAGATGCCAGGCAGGTGGACGTGGTCCGGATCGATCGCGCCGACTTCCACCACTTCCTCGACCTCGGCGATGCAGACCTTGCCGGCCATGGCGCAGGCCGGGTTGAAATTGCGCGCGGTCTTGCGGAACACCAGGTTGCCCGCCTTGTCGGCCTTCCACGCCTTGACCAGCGACACGTCGGCGCTGAGGGCGCTTTCCATGACATACCAGTGTTCGCCGAACTGCCGGGTCTCCTTGCCTTCGGCGACGACCGTGCCGTAGCCGGTACGGGTAAAGAACGCCGGGATGCCCGCGCCACCGGCGCGCAGACGCTCGGCCAGCGTGCCCTGTGGGTTGAATTCGAGCTCCAACTCGCCCGACAGGAACTGGCGCTCGAACTCCTTGTTCTCGCCCACGTAGGACGAAATCATCTTTTTGATCTGCCGGGTTTCCAGCAGCAGGCCCAGGCCGAAACCATCCACGCCCGCGTTGTTGGAGATCGCCGTCAGCCCCTTCGCGCCGCTGTCGCGCAATGCGCCGATCAGCGCCTCGGGAATGCCGCACAGGCCGAAGCCGCCGACGGCCAGCGTCTGCCCGTCTGCCACCACGCCTGCCAGCGCCGCCGCGGCGCTGGGATACAGCTTCTGCTTGCCTCCGGAGGCCGGGTTACCCGCCATGGCGCGATCCATTGATGAGGAAAGCCCGCATTCTACCCAGGCGCCCGAAGGCGACACAGGTACTTTCGGGCAATGGGAATCCGGTGAGGGACGTGCGCGTACACTTTGGGCATGAGAACCGTCGCCCTCGTTACTGCCATCGCTGCCACCGGGCATGACGATGACCTCGTTCCCCTGCTCGATGCCTGCGCCGACGCAGACCTGCATGCGCGCGCCGTGGCCTGGGACGACCCCACCGTGCATTGGGGACGTTTCGATGTCGTCCTGCTGCGATCACCTTGGGACTACACCGAGCGGCTGCCCGAATTCCTGGCCTGGGCCGAACAGGTCGACCGGGTGACCACACTGCTGAACCCGCTGAACGTCGTCCGCTGGAATACCGACAAGCACTACCTGGCCGACCTGGCCGCGGTCGGCATTCCTACCGTGCCGACCATGTTTGTGGAGCCGGACGCCGAACCCATGGACGCACTGACCCGCTTCCTTGAAGCCTTCCCGGCGAACGACGAATTCGTGGTCAAGCCAGCTGTCAGTGCGGGCGCGCGCAACACCCAGCGCTACCACCGCGACCAGCAGTTCGCCGCGGGCAATCACATTGCGCGGCTGCTGGACCAGGACCGCAGCGTGATGCTGCAGCCCTACGTAGCCACCGTGGACGCCGCCGGCGAGACCGCACTGGTCTACTTCGCCGGCCGGTTCAGCCATGCGCTTCGCAAGGGCGCGCAACTGCCTCCCGGCGAAGGGGCGAGACAGGCCCCCATGGCGGCGGGCGACATCACCGCACGGGATGCGCTGCCTTCCGAACTCGCCCTCGCCGACCGCCTCCTGGCCGCGACGGCCCGCCTGCGCCAGTTGGATGGGCCCCTGCCGTACGCACGGGTCGACCTGCTGCCCGGCCCGGATGGGCACCCCTGCCTGCTGGAACTGGAGCTTACCGAGCCCTCGCTGTTCTTCGACCAGGCGCCCGGAAGCGCATCACGGTTGGCCGCCCTGCTCGCCGCATGGCCTGCAGACGCCACCGTACGGGCTCGCATGGACCCGGCCTGACGGCTAAAATCGACGTTCTGCCCTCGGCCAGCCGCCGCGGCCGGGCCTCACCGTCGCATATAGGAATTCCCGCAGGATGAAGATTCTCGTCGCCTACAAGCGCGTGGTGGACTACAACGTCCGCATCCAGGTCAAGCCGGACGGCTCCGGCGTGGTCACCGACGGCGTCAAGCTGTCCCCCAATCCCTTCGACGAGATCGCGCTGGAAGAGGCGCTACGCCTGCGCGACAAGGGCATCGCCACCGAGGTCGTGGTCGCCACCATCGCGCCCGCCGACGCCCAGGCCCACCTGCGCAATGGCCTGGCCATGGGCGCCAACCGCGCCATCCACGTGGTCACCGACCAGGCCATCCAGCCGCTGACCGCCGCCCGCACCCTGCTCAAGCTCGTCGAGAAGGAGTCGCCAGACCTGGTGATCCTCGGCAAGCAAGCCATCGACGACGATGCCAACCAGACCGGCCAGATGCTGGCCACGCTGTGGGGCCGTCCGCAGGCGACCTTCGCCGGCAAGCTCGATATCGCCGACGGCAAGGCCACGGTCGTGCGCGAGGTCGATGCCGGCTTGGAAACGCTCGAGGTCGATCTGCCCGCGGTCGTCACCACCGACCTGCGCCTCAACGAACCGCGCTTCATCAAGCTGCCGGACATCATGAAGGCCAAGGGCAAACCGCTGGAAACGCTGCAGCTCGCCGACCTCGGCGTGGACGCCGCCGACACGCACAAGACTACCCACTACGCCCCGCCTGCCAAGCGCAGCAAGGGCGTGATGGTAAAGGACGCGGCCGAACTGGTCGCCGCACTCAAGCAGAAGGGGTTGCTCTGATGTCGAACAACATGCAGACCAAGGTTCTCGTCATCGCCGAACACCTGGACGGCAAGCTCAACGCCTCCACCGCCAAGACCGTCAGCGCCGCCGCCGCCGTGAAGGCCGACGCCATCGACGTGGTCGTGCTGGCCGCCGATCCGACGGCCGTCGCCGCCGACGCCGCGCAGATCGCTGGCGTCGCCAAGGTGCTGACCGTCGCCAACGCCGCCAACGCGAATGCCATCGCGCAAGTGCTGGCACCGCAGATCGCCAAGCTCGCGGCCGGCTACACGCACGTGTTCGCGCCGTCGACCACCTTTGGCAAGGACTTGCTGCCGTGCGTCGCCGCCCTGCTTGGCGTCAACCAGGTGTCCGACCTGATGGCCGTTGAAGGCCCGCATACCTTCAAACGCCCGATCTACGCTGGCAACGCGATCATCACCGTCGAAACCCCGGCCGATCAAACCGTCGTCGCTACCGTGCGCACGGCGTCATGGCCGGAGGCGGCGAAGGGCGGCAGCGCGGCCGTTGAAGCCGCGAACGTGGACGCGACGCTGCCGACGCATACTCGTTATGTCGGCCTCGCGGCCGGCAAGTCCGACCGCCCAGACCTGCAGAGTGCTAAGCGGGTCGTCTCCGGTGGCCGCGGCGTGGGCTCCGCCGACAACTTCAAGGTCATCTACGCCCTGGCCGACAAGCTGGGCGCCGCCGTCGGCGCCTCGCGCGCCGCCGTCGACGCCGGCTACGTGCCGAACGAGCTGCAGGTCGGCCAGACCGGCAAGATCATCGCCCCCGAGTTGTACGTCGCCGTCGGTATCTCCGGCGCCATCCAGCACCTGACCGGCATCAAGGACGCCGGCACGATCGTCGCCATCAACAAGGACGGCGAAGCGCCGATTTTCGAGATCGCGGATATCGGGTTGGTGGGGGATTTGTTCACGCTGCTGCCGGAACTAGAAGTAGCACTAGGTTGAGCTCACCGCCAGCCCCCCCTCTTTCGAACCTAAGTAACGCGCGCGGGGGAAAGCGACACGCGTGCTTTCTCGCTCCTCCCAAAAAAAGGAGGGGCCTCAGAGTGTTCGGATTTCTCCTCAGCACGCCCCCAAACTTCCTCAGAAGGTCGTGTTTCGCGCACTGCCGATCGGGACTAGCGCCGATAGGGGCTCTCGCCAGAAACGACAACGCCCCGGAAGATATCTTCCGGGGCGCCGCATCGAGCTAAGCCCAGATTTAGGCCTATTGGCGCAAATCACTTGTTATTGACGAGCCTCTGGCCAGCAGGCCGTGCAGTAGCAACCATCGCGGTCTCGAATGACGATCCGGTACTGCGCGAAACAGCGACCTGTGACGGATTGATCCAGACCAGATCCGCCATGCCATCACCCCCGGTATCGCCGACGTAGCCCAACTCCCAGACCGGACCAATCGACAAAGTTCTAGTCGAAGTCACCGCATTACCGTTCATCATCCAGATCAGCGTCGTGGTGTTGTCCGCGTTGCGCCAGACTAGGTCGTAGCGACCGTCGCCGTCGACGTCGCCGCCACCCACGATTCGATAACCCGCAGGCAGTGCCGTTGAGACGGCCAACGTGTTAAACCCCGTGCCCTGGCTGAGCGATACCGCAACCTGCGTGCCATTGACCCAAACGATGTCCGCGAGCCCATCAGCATTGAGATCACCGATGCTCGACAGCGTCCACCAAGGCCCGATGGAAATCGTTCCAGTACTGAGCACCGTAGTGCCGCTCATAGCCCAATACATCATCTGGGTGTTGTCGGCGTTGCGCCACACCAGATCCGACTTGCCATCACCATTAATGTCGCCACCACCCACCACCCTCCAACCGGCGGGGCGCGCATTACTGATCATCGCCGTTGAGAAACCGCTACCCGTGCTTCGCGAAACGGCAAGCTGGCCAGAGTTGATCCAGACCACATCTGCGAGCCCGTCTCCATCCGTATCGCCGACATGAGCGACATCCCAAACCGAGCCGATCGAGATCGATGCATTGCTGGTGACCGCATTGCCGTTCATCAACCAGTACTGAAGTGTCGTGTTATCGGCATTGCGCCAGAACAGATCAGACGTGCCGTTACCATTCATGTCGCTATGGCGGCCTGTGCCAGTGAATGGCACCACGGTCGCGCGGAAGGTCGCCACCACAGGAATCGTCTGGTTGAGACTCCTAGCGTTATCTTCGCTGTTCGCGACACCGCAGGCGCGATTGGCTGCGGGACCGCACGTGGTCTTCAGTGGAGTAGAGAAAATGCGATGAGAAAGCTGACCAGTATCGCCGTAGGCCATCACCGTGTAAAAGTTTCCATCGTTCGCGCCGGTCTTGTACCCAAACGAATACGGATAACGGCCGTACTGGAGCCCTCCGGACGACGTGGTCGAGTTGGCACGATCATGGGCGGAACCCATCAAATGGGCCGCCTCATGGACGAGGGTCTCATCGGCGCAGTAGTAGGTCTTACCATCGGTGCCTTGGTCGTAACCGTCACTGATGACGGCATATCCCCATGATGCATCCGCTGCCGTGATAGCTGTTTGTCCAGCACCGTTCAACCAGGCGATACCGCAACCTTCGTTTTCCGGGGTGTTGAATTTGCGGACAAGCACGGCAATGTCCGCACCGTACTGATCCCTCGCCGTCCGCAACGGCGCAAGAGCAGCAGGAACAGTGACTGCCGCTTGACCATTGCTTCCCGTAAGCTCGGACAGCGCCGTCTGGTTGGTATTCGTATTGGTGTAGCTGACCTGCGTCGCGTTGACGATGCGCAGATAGCCATTGATGTCGCTATTGACGAACGCCTGATTGCTCACTTGCAGCAGGTAAGTCAGACGCGTAACGGCGCCAGACGCACCACCGTTGGCGGTCGCGAACTCGGGCGTATAACCAATGGCGACGTCAATCGTGTTGGTAGCAGTCGCCGGCGCTGCTTGAGCCACGGCCGTCGCAGATACAGCGCCTTGAACGATCTTGGCTGGCTGATAGGTTGCTGAGGCCGCAACCAGGGACGACCGGAGCGCTGCGGCTTCCGGCACCATCATGTCGACGTGCCCATTGCCGCCCTTCACCAATCGAGAGGGATCGGATTCGACGACCCAAAGTGAGCCGTTACGCGTCTGGAGGTTGAGCGCCGGCCGACCAGCCAACTGAGGGATCGAACCGAAGACCGCCTTCTCACCGAAAGTGATGATCGCTTCCTGCCGCTGGTCTCCGCCCACGACACGACCGATCCACGTCCAATTCCCGTCAGTCTCCTCGATGTGGCGCTCGTATTTGAGCTTCACTTCGCTGCCGTCGGGCGCCGACACGCTGATGATGCCGCTAGCTATACCGTTGAGGGCATGGTCTTCGCTCAGATTAGCCGGATACCAAGTGTAGGCACCATCCTCAAAAACCGTCCGGCTATCCCGTTGGTACGAAACGAGCGCCCCGCGATCGGGCGCATGGGCGATGGCCTTAGAAACCCCTCGCGCTGCATGTACGCCGGCGGCCAAACGAACAGACTCCTTACGCGCAGCGGCTTGGACATCGGCCTGCGCGGAAGTGCCTGCCGGGTCTCCTCCACTGCACCCGGTAACAGCGATCAACAAGGCGCAAGCGCCCAGCCGGAATTTCATGAGAATCCTCGCAAATTGACAAACTGACTCAGCCCCTGAACTTCCACTATACCGGGATGTGAACAACCCCGAAGTGAATCATTTCAACCTTTTACAATCATCGGCTACGGTCGTACAGCCTGAAGTCATGATATTTTTTTCTTAAAAAACATATATTTACATACAAATGTCCCGACTTTGCCTTCAAGAGGGGGCGGCGAAGCTGGTGTTATTTGATATCAAGCGCTGGCAGCCCTTTGACCAGGTCGTCAATTGCCTTGATCTGGGACAGGAACGGCTCCAAAAGGCGTAAAGGCAAAGCACTGGGACCGTCACATTTGGCGGAGTCGGGGTCCGCGTGAGCCTCTAAAAATAGCCCAGCGATGCCTAGAGCCATTCCCGAACGAGCCAGTTCGGCCACTTGCTCCCGGCGACCGCCCGACGCTTCGGCCCCGGACTCGCGCATCTGCAGACTGTGGGTGACATCGAAAATAACGGGGCAACCTTGCGTAGCGTCGATCATTCGCCTGAAGCCCAGCATGTCAACCACCAGGTTGTCGTATCCGAACGACGTACCGCGCTCACACAAGATCGTCTTGTCGTTCCCCGCCTCACGGCACTTCGAAACGACATGTCCGATCTGCTGCGGACTCATGAATTGCGGCTTCTTGATGTTGATGACGCGGCCACTCTTCGCTACCGCTACTACGAGATCAGTTTGGCGGGCCAGGAACGCGGGGATCTGCAGCACATCCACGATCTCCGCAAGAGGGGCGACCTGATCGATCTCATGAACGTCCGTAATCACGGGCACGCCAAAATCCCTCTTCACTGCTTCAAAGATCCGAAGACCTTCAGTCAAGCCTACGCCTCGATAGGAATGGATTGATGATCGATTGGCCTTATCGAACGAAGCTTTGAAGACTAGCGGGATGCCCAGCCTGTCGGTGACCCGCTTGTAGTGAGCGCACGCCTCCAGTGTGGAGCCCCTATCTTCCAGTACGTTGATACCCCCGAAAAGAACGAACGGAAGTGAGTTGGAAATCTTACATGCGTCGGAAATTTCGATGACCACGATCCGTTTTTCTCCAAGCTGTGCTTGTAGTGACTGCCGCGTCAGCGCACCAGAAGTCTGCGTGCACTTATGGGGCAATAGTGAGTGCCTGCATTCGTGTGCTGTCGAATGAAAACAAGATATTCGCCCTCCGGGACACCGCTGAAATCGGTGCTGCTCGTGTAGCCCGCATTGGCCAATGCGGGTTTCCCGAGCGTCTGCGCCGCATTGAAGCGAACATCTGGCCCCAAGCTCGCCGGCAGCACATAGCCGCGCTCTCCGTTGGCGACCACAACCTCAACCTTTGATGGGATCTCAAGATCCGAGTCAGCTGTCCAGCCCTCCAAGGTGTACGCCTGTCCACGCTTAACTTCGACTTGTTCGCCCACCGGGTCCCCGTTCACCGCGCCAAGGAAACAAGCTGCCTTGCCATCCACCAGTGCGGCAATATCCACGTAGCCTACCTCCTCAAGCGGAGCCACCGTCGCGGGTGTGAGGGTGGGGGGCGTTGCTGGCGGCGGCGCACTTTCCACCGGAGCCACTGCAGGCTCCGTCTCAGGCGCTGGCGTGCAGGCCGCGAACATAAATGGGATCGAGGCAATCAAAGCATAAACACTGAGCTTCTTCATAATGGCGCCCTGGGAAAACGGTTGTCGATAGGCCCGTCGAGATATCAAACGACGAACCGGTTGATGAATGTCTCTGTTATGTGGGCGACGCACTGCGGCTGGATGTGCACCATATCGGGCCTCCATACCAATGCAGGATCGGAGAACATCGCGATCTCGTAGCTGGGGAAATAGATCGCCTCCTCGGCCTCCCGGCAAATCGCGTCGGCGGTTGCCCGTAAGGTTGCCTTGGCACGAAAATTAGCGAGCACTATATCGTCTTCACCGAACGTGCTTTGCAGCGGAACCGGCGATACGGTAACGATCAGTCGATAGCGCCCCGTGGCATGGTGACGACGCAGGCAAGCGACGATGGCACGAAGCGACGCCAGATTCTGTTCATAACTAACTTCGCGAAACTCAAAATCCTTCCTCTGTCGCGCTAACACATCCCCGGCGACTGCATTGCAGTACAACTCTGATGGCTTGTGGTACCACGCTTCACTCAAGCCAAGCGTGATGACAATGACGCTCGAGTGGCGAAAACCCGCCACCATATCGCGCACCATACGACGACGTTCAACGGCGCCCTCCAAGGACAGTCGCGGTAGGGTCAACCCATAGTTGAGGTCATGAACCTTGCCTCCGCCGGTCGCGACCAGAAGATGGCGATCCTCTGCGAATTCCATATCGCCAACCGCTTGCCTCAACTCCTGCTCCATCGACGGTACGTTATACCGATGGAAGAAACCCACGCTGACCTTGCCGTCTTCACCCTTGAAGTCGCCCGACTCCAAGTAAGGAATATCCATGCTGTCTATCGGAAATCCGCGCTTGCGTAGTGCGTGCTCTATCTCGCGCGCGAAGCATGACCCCATGGTGAATATTCCCTGCCCTTTCTTCAGGGCCAGGTCGCCTTTGATCAGCTGCGGAGCGAAGTATCCGGCGAGTATGCGGTTCGCTGCGTGCGCAGGGTCCTGACTCCGCTCTGCACTGGATGGGCTCTTGTTCCAGACTGCGTACATGTTCCTAGACATTGTCTATCCTTGGTGTTGCATAGGGTCGACAGCCTCGGAGGACCATCTTCCCAAAGGCTGAAGCCGGGTCGTGCCCAAATGTAGGCCCTCCACTTTGAATCTGATCGGCGTACTCAGGAACTGCTGCATTCCGTCATGGTCGAGGCCAACCACGACAAGCTGATAGAACCCGGGACTGAGCTCAGCGTTACCCAGCTCGAGGGTGAAGCGCTCCCCTGGGCCGACCTTGAAGTTTGATCGCAGAGAGTGCCAATCTGCAATGGTTGGTCCGTTGCCTTCGTGCAACACTATGCTGAGCGCCAAATCACCCGGAAATCCATGCTCCCCCACAACTTCAAGGCGATCTCCGTATCTTACTTTTCCGCCTGCGCCAACGATGCTGCCAGCGGCCTTAAGATCAAAAGCGATCCGATCTGGGTGGTGTGCTGAGTCTTTCACGGGACCTCTCCCGCCCGCGAACTCTTGATACTTGGCAATGGCGCCTTGCACCGAGCCGTTGTGGACGACGCGCCCCTTATGTAGCACGAGTCCGGAACTGGCCATGCGGGACACATGATTCATTCCGTGAGTAACGAGAATGACTGCCGATTGCCGCCTCATCTCATCGACGCGTTCGTAACACTTCATGCGGAAGCCCAGGTCGCCGACAGCCAGAACTTCATCAATCAACAGAATGTCTGGCTGCATCGCGACCGTCAATGCAAAGCCGAGTCGCGCTTTCATTCCCGAGCTGTAGTACTGCACTGGAGTGTCGATAAACTCCTCAAGCTCTGCGAAAGCCACGACTTCTTCCAACTTGCGCGGAACCTGCTTTCCGGAAAGTCCAAGCAGGCGACAACGCAGATTGACGTTCTCTCTGCCAGTGAGACTAGGCGCCATACCTGACGCGAGCTCGATCATCTTCTCCATGCGACCGTGCTTGTCTACCCGACCCCGGTCCGCCACAAGGATCCCAGAAAGCACTTTTAGTAGCGTTGACTTCCCTGCGCCATTCCCACCTAGGATCGCGAGGCACTCCCCTCGTTTCAGCTCAAAATTGACGTCTCGGACGGCCCAGAACTCGTCTTCGCGGAGCTGCGAAGATTCGCGCCGCCCCATCGTCTCAGACACGATATCTCGCATGCCGTACTGAATCGATCTACGCAACGATCTTGCGTACTTCTTACCAAGGTCAGTGGCCTGGATCAGAACGTCAGCCATGATTAATTCCCCAGCCTTTCAATAACGATGGGCAAGATGCGTCGCCCCAAGAAAGGTAGCGCAAGAGCGATCAGGCACGTGACGCCCAGCCACACGATGGATGCCGTGGCGCTAACGAGTTGTTCGCCGAAGAAGGGCGCGCGAGCGGCGTTCAACAAGGCCCCCATAGGATTAAGACAAAGCGCGACGGCGATCACGGCCGGAAGTTTCGCGGGAAGAGTGATGAAGACCGCGCCGCTGACCATGATCCCCAATGAAACGCTCTGCACAGCTTTTCCGAAATCCGTCGACAACGTCGCAAATGGCTGCAACATTGCGCCAATCACAGAACCATTCAGTACCACTCCCACGCCAAACAGCACCAGCATCCCCGCCGCTGCGGGATCCGCGCGCACCAGCAGAAGGGAAGCGAGCAACGATGCCACCAGACGAGGAGCAAAGTATGCGAGGTTAACTATCAGGGTTGCAACGAAGAGCGTCCCCGAACCAAGCTCCCCTCGACTGACAAGCGCCCTGTTCCGTCTCAACGCATCCATCTGCCCGCGCAGCGAGTCAAACCAACCCTGGTACAAGCTGAAGCCGATAAAGACGAAGCAGGCGAAAGACCAGGGGGACGCGGCTGGATGCCCCCCGCTCAACACCGGCCTTAGAATCACGAAAAGTGCTGTATATAGCAGCGGATGGAGCACCGGCCATATGACACTCATGCGGGACTGGCGGTAGTCGGACAGCAGTTCGCGGGCCGCCAGGACTCGCGCGGCAGACAGACCGGGCCAACGCTTGTGAGTCATGCTATTCAATCCTTGTGCCCTCGCGTGGCCTTGTTGAAACTCGACATCGCACTGGCGACTCGCTTGTCGAGCGTGGTTCCTGATCGATAGCGATGGGTGAGGTCCACGGCATGTCGACCCAGGAACCAGTCGACAAATCGTGAGTATCTCAGCAGTCGTCTATCATCATCTTCCGCTATCGCTCGTTTCCAGGCATCCGCGAGCGTCTCCGGCGATGCGGCGAACGAGACGCAGTCGTACTCCGCACGCGCCAGCGTCACCAGCGGCTTGCCCGCGAGAAGCGCCTCGAATCCGACCCCGCTATTCAATGTGACGACACCGACACAGTAGCGGAGGAGATCGTGAACATTTGCCTGGCTCCATAGGATGCCTTCTCCCGCGAATCGCTCTTGGAAAACTCGCATGCTCCCTGGATTGGCCGGGTGACCTTTCAACACCAAGGTGATGCCCTCAGAGCGCGCCAACTCGACCACGGCCTCTAACGCATCCATCTCGCTGATGCTGCTGAAATACTGCAAAGATTGGTCGTGCGGGATCTGAAGCGGAAAGAACATGAATGGGCCTACCGGCACATCTCCCGTAGCGACCAAAGAGGAGCGGTCTTTTGGCAGCGGTTGGCCGAACTTACTGTCGAGACTTCCGACTTCGAAATCGCGACGATAGGCTTCCCAAGCTCCGAGGACTGCTGGCGGCAGCTTGTTAGGATGTACGGGGTAGATCGAAGACGCTGCGCTCCAACCTCGCGGATCGAGGACGAACACCGAACGGAAGTATTCCTGCATGTAGAACCATACGGGCGTGCTCGATCCCTGAAAGTTCAGTACCGATCGATGCGGAATGAACGCAAACTTGCAGCCCTCAGCATCCACACGCTCTGGCGTAATTTCCCACGCGGGAATCTCCACGAGGTAAGCATCCTCGCCGTGCCGCTTCAAGGCTTCCAAAAGCGCCAATGCAAAAGCCCTCCACCATACGCGCAACTCCCGACTTTCCTCAGTGGTGGGCCCGCGGGGCACCTTGCCGGCGGGGGGGCGTTTCCACGGAAGGTCCAGTCTCGGGAGAAACACCGCCACCCGCTCTAGGTTCGCCGATCTAACGCTCAGAGCCAATGAGCCGGCAATTCCCAGAGTATTTCCTCCCATCCTTCCAGAAAGCAGCGTCGCGAGGCTGCTGGCAATCTTGCGCTGTTCTTCGTCTGCGCCAAGTGACTCGCGGACAAGCAGATACCGTACATCGAGGTATTTACGATCTCCCTTACCCATCCACAGGATCGCATCGTCCCGGAACTGCCAATCCACATACTTTGGTTTGATGTTCCTGACAGCCGCCTTGGCCGTTCCGAGGCGCACATGTCGCCCCAGAACCTTCTGATCGATGAACCACCCAGGTGAACCTTTGTCGAACACGCCAATCAAATCCTGGACAACTGCTTGCATAAACGCGACTGCTCGGGCGGTAGGCCGCACCCACACCGCGCCGGCAGCTACACGCAAATGGTCCTCCACCTCTTCCTGTCCTAGATCACGACGCCGAAGGCATATCTCCGCCTCCGGCTTGTCCGAAAAGTCCCAAGTGATGGGAGCGATGGCGATCGCATCAGCGTCCAACGCCAAGACAGGAACCGCGCTAGGATGGCGCAGCAACTCGTACATACGGATGAATCGAGCGCTGGCGTAGTACGCTGCCCAGGCGTCGGAAGGAAGCCTGGTCCGTTCTACCGATGTATGAACACTTGTCCCTGATAGTTCGCCTGCAACGGCATGTAACCGCTGCAGCGAACTCTCAGAAGGATTGACCATGTGCACCATCACATGGGTGCCAGGCGAATAGCGATCAAGACTTCTCAGAAACGCGATCGCGTGATCCAGGTATCCATCATCACAACAGACGAGCAACAAAGCGGTTGCATCACGCCACGCGTCACTTGGCGGATCGATATCGACAAGCCTGCAGAATCCTTGCGAGCCCTGCAATTCTGGCGTCAGTGTCATCAGCCGCCCTTCCGAACCAGAAACGCGAAATCCTTTCCGTTCGCGACGGCATGCATGAACAAACTGAGATGTTCCGGCTCCCCGATCGCGACCTCGATCATTTCGCGAAAGAACGTTGGCGTGTAGTAGTTGACGTGAATCGAATACTCCCTCGCGCGCAATGATGCTGGTGTGTTCTCTGGTGAAGTGTGCGTGCACCAGCGCAAATACATCTCCTCAGTTGGCTGATCCGCCGCCATCCCACGCTGTTCCTGCAGGCTCGCCAATTGCTGCAACGGTTGCTTCCAGTCGAACGTGAAACGCGCATCGGGGATAACGCCGGCAATTACGCCCCCCGGCTTTAACTTCTCCCACCATCGCCGAAAGACTCCAATGGGGTCTACCAGATGCTCGATGACATGACTCGAAAATATGAAATCCAAAGAACCCGAATCAAAACTATTCAGCTGGTCTGCGGAATCGACCACGTAGCGATCCCAGAGCCGCATCTCATCCTCCGACAGCTCCCGTTTGGCGTAGGTGCGGGCCCAATCAGCTGGGTGCTTGCGCTCTACGTAGCTCACATCCATGGACTGACTTGGCAGAACGGACGGATTGAGGCCAGGGCCGACCTCCACGCCCACACCCCGGATGTGCTCAAGTACCCGCCGACGCGAGTCAAAAAGGGGGCCGACCCCCAAGACTGCCCCTCCCCCCTTCGAGCGAACCACCAGATCAAAAGATGCGGGCACCGGCACTGGCCATAGGAGCCGCAATGGCTTATCGACGCCGGACTGGGGCTCCACACGCGCAAGGCATGCGACTCCGCCTTCCGAACGCATCTCTACGACCACGCCAGCAAGACTCTCCGAAAGCAGCGACCAGCCCAAATATTCGGGGAAATCGAACAGACAGGAGCCCCGGTGCGCTCCACGGACAACAAGTACGCTGCCATCGCGCAGAAACTCTACGCCACGAACGCTGCCGCCAGGGCGCTTCAGCTCAATTGCCTTAACATCGCCCCCTTCAATGATGGCGTCGCGATCCTTGCGCTTCAGCAGGTCATGCAGGTTCATATCGCGCCTTTCTGCGCCACTTTCGGCATCCCCGCGAATCGCTGATAGGGCGCCTTCCATGCCTTGCCCAGGGCATCCGCATTCGCGACAGGAGGCAGCCCCACCCACTCAGGGAAAAGGGGAGACACGTGCCCCAGCTCAACCTCGTGGTAAATCTCGTCCGCACTGAGGAAGCCCTCGGCAAGCGCTTCCCGGCAACCGGCATAGAAGAGATGGCCGTTCTTGTTGGCTTTCGATACCCATGGCTGGGTGGGCATGTCGGTGTAGTGGATCAGCTTCGTCCGGCCTTCCTCGTAGTGCTCGAGCGAATTCCACTCGAATGGCAGCCCGGGGCGCTTATCGTTCTCGGGCAGGATACATATCCGCTGCATCAGGTCGGCGTACGCGTACTTTCCTTCGTCGAAGCCCTGGACGATCTTTCTCACGTCCCAATCGAGCGATTCGCAATCGAGCAGCAACACGCTGAACTGCGGAATTCGACCTTGCGCTGCGGGCCCCTCGGCGTAAAGCACCTTGGCGCCATCGAACGGGCGATTCCAAAGATCCGCGATGTCGGTGAATACCTGCATGTCCGCATCCATGTAGATGCCCTTGCCGCGATAGCCGCACAGCTCGGGAATCTTGAAGCGCGAAAATGAAAAGCCGGTACGCGAGCGATTCGCCGGATCTGCGGGCACCGGGATTCCTGCGTCATCGATAGGTTCGACGGTGACGGACATGCTCGCGTACTTCTTAATGCTGTACTCGAGCAGCTTCACGCCGATCATCTGCGCACGATCAGTGCCCACGAACACCCGGACAGGCGCCTTAACCGTCAGCGGCGCATAGAAGATACCGGTTCGCCGTATTGTCCGCGCTATCCCTTCGAACTGACGATCGAAGGAGGCATGCCCATTGGCCAGCAACGTTACGTCATCCAAGTCACTGAAGCTGCTCGCGTACCGACTGCCGCCATCAATACCCAACGAACGGATCACTCGCGCACCACACTCCGCGAGCACGCCGATCGCAGCTTCGGCGCTGAAGAAGCGCACATCGATTATTGGCGAACCTGACTTCGGCTTCTTCCATGTCGAAGCGTTATACCAAGCCAGACGTCCGGCTTCCGCAAGACGCCTCAGAACAGGAACTTCATCAAGCAGCTCGGTGAGCGGACGAGAAGACGGTCTGCAATCCACATGCGGATGAAGCGGCATGACCAGGGTTTTCGCATTGCTCCAGATCTCATCGGCACAGCTGCTCACAACATCGAGATCAATCACGTGCGCAACATCGACAGGTCGCTCCCGCACCACATGATTCAGCGACATCAGAAAGAAGTCCGATGTCTGCACGTTCTTTATCTTCGAATAGCTTGGCCCTTTCCCTAAAACAAGCCAGGGCCGCGCATTGATGTCGAATTTCGAAGACCACTCTTGGATATCGGGGATACGACTCATCGTGTACTCCAACCCGGGATTTCTGATCAGTTCATGATTATGGAGGAAGGGCGCCGCGCAGCCGCGACGACCGGCGGCAATACTTCACGTTCCATTTCGAAAAGGCCGCGGACCGCGACCCACGGATGCACCTGTCGAAGCCTGATCTTCTGCGCGACCTCGTCCGCCTTCAAGCGGGACGCGCCCACATGGTGCGACACTTTGACGCAAGCGAGATTGATGTGGCGCCAACCAAGCGAACTCGCGCGCAAACAGTACTCGACATCATTGAAGCCAACAGGGAAGTGGATTTCGTCCAATCCACCCAACGCTTCGAACGCCCTGGCCGACACCGCCGCGCAAGCGAAGGTATTACCAACGGTGACCCGTGAAGTGGCAGAGAGTTGCCCCGCAGCCTCTTCCACAGGAGAATTGAACTCCGGACCCGGGGAGCGTCGAGCGCGAAACCCGCCGCCGACCCCACGTCCCTGATCGTCGACCATCTGGCCACCGACCGAGGCCACATTGGAGACATTGGCCCACCTCGCGAGACGATCCAGTCCGTCATAGGACAGTAACTCCGCATCGTTATTGAGAAACACGAGCACGTCTCCGGTGGCCGCCTCCGCTCCGATCCGGCATTGTTTGCTGTGATTGAAGGGATGCGGGTAATCGATGCTACGAACGTGCACTCCTACAGGCAGCTGCGCCAAGTAGGACGCCATTCGCGTGCGAGTAGCGTCGCTGGAACCGTTGTCCACCAAAACCAACTCTAGTTCGCTGCGCGTGGCTTGGCGTAGAATCGAATCAATTGCGCGAAGGGTAAGTTCGGCACGATCTCGGTACAGAATGATGACGGAGATTCGAGCGGGAACACTCGAAGGCAGGTACTCTCCGGCGATCCACTCCATCGCTGCGCCCCACTCCCGTTCCGCCCAATTCACGGGGCCCTCCACTGGCGCAGGAATCTCGCTCTCCGTGTAGATGGCGAGCGGTTCCGGGACGACCGTCCAATCTTCATCGTCCGTAAGCGTCATGCGATTCTGCCACGCATGTTCAACAGGATGCCCCGCCCAGTGCTCCGTCCTCACTGCGAAGGCGCGCCCCCGCAGATCACGATTCAATTCAGCGAGTGGGTCTCGCGCAGGACCCCTTACCCGATGAAGTAGCCGGATGCCCTCACGCACAATTTCTGCCTCCAACCGGTCCCAAGCGACGGCACGCCGACCCGACGTGGCGACCACACCTGCCAGAGAAGGATGCAAGAGGTCCCCCGCTCGCGCCGGAATCACCCAATCGCAACCTAGCGAAGCCAGTTCACCCTCGGAAACGCTGGCGAGACAAGCCAGCGGACGTTTCAACCCCAAGGCTTCGCGCGCCGCCGAACAGGGTTCGTCGGTACTGCCTACCACGACCCAGTCGCATAAAGGCCAAGTCTGCCCCGCCCACGTCGCCAGCGTATCGATCCATTCTTCGTCCGCGCCGCCGACGGCCATGATCAAACAGACGCGTCCATCGCTTTTTCCTTCATATGCTCCCGCCTCGATCTGCCATCGAGCGAGTACAGAGGCAGGCTCGCGTTTGCGAAGAACGTGCTCGAAAGGCAACGCCGACAGCCATTCAAACAGTGCTTCTCGCTTCATGCCCGCCACCGCTTCAGCCAATTTCCCGCCACCGCACAGACATCTCGCAGACGCGGCTGAGAATAGCTCCGCTCAAGTTCGACGACGCGCGCTTTCAGCCTATTGTTCTCGTTCAGCAACAAGGGTTTATGCGTCCAAGCCCCTCCGGGAGCGTCCTGGTTCCACTCTTGATGCCGGATGACATGGAAAGGGGCCACCGCCAGTTGGGTGATGTCGCCGCCAAGATCGACGACTCGTCGCGATACGCCGATCTCAGCGGCGATGCACTCGCCGTAGTTCGCCCCGATCGGGAAGCCACCCAACCTGTCCATCAACTCACCGCTGAGCGCCCACACGAGCGAACGCAAATGGGCCCCAGTCTCACCAGGGTTGATGCCGTTGCGGCCCATGAAATCCAGATAGCAATCGACTCGATTGGCCGGGATTCCGTTTACAAGGTGCTCGGGAAGTGCGTTTCTCCCGACGGTGTCCCGAAGCTGTGCCCATGGCTTGTCCCATCCACTATTCAAGGACTCGCCGACGATGCCGCCAACTTCTTCCAGCTTGTCCTGATACGACGACAGCCATCTGTCACGCGAAACAAAGCACTCGTCCTGAAGAAACAAGTAGAAGGGCCGGCCACGGGCATGGCGCCAACCACCATCCCAGGCACCGATGTTCATCCCACTGTTCGGCCTATAGATCACCTCGTGGACTCTTTTCGCAATGGCGCTCGGCAGCCTTCCTTCACCCGTGCTGTTGACCGCCAGCAGAACATCGTGATCGGTTCCCGCCGGATGCCGTTCCATGCTATCCAGCAGGGCGATCAACGGCTCCAAGGGCCGACGGTCGTAGAACGAAACGATCACCACTGGTTTCATGGCGCACTCACCTCGTTCGGCAGCCGGCGGAAAAGTGACTCCATGTCCTCACCAAGCCGCTGCAGCGAGAATCGGCGTTGGATCGTCTCTCTCGCGAGCTTCAGGTGTTTTCGACGCAGCGACGCGTTCCCCAGATACTCCCGTAAACCCTCCAACGGATCCCCAAGCCAGACCGCGCCATCCAATTCAGCGTATGCAGAAGTTCTGGTGGCGACGACAGGCACACCCGCTGCCAAGGCTTTCAGCGCACGATTCGCCGACTTCGTGATGGAGAACTCATCCAGGCTATTCGGCACGATGCAGACGTCCATATCCGGCAACAACTTGTCGACTTGTCGCTCGTTCCATTCGAGATAGCGGCTCTTCACGCCGATTGGGAGAACCACTTGCTCGTACTTTTCTCGCGAATTGCTGACCACCCACAATTCGATGTCAAAGTCGCGCGCCAACGCTTGCAATGCGTCGGCGAAAAGCAGGATGTCGGTAATACCGAAACTCGCATAGTCAGCGCCATGATTACCGAACCAGATCAGCTTTCTTGAAGGACTTCCACTTGGTGCGCGCTCCATGCGATCCCTCAGAACGTCCCTCCAATGATTGGCGCTGAACCATCGACTGCCGAGCGATGAGAGTCCTACTAGTGCCCGCTGCTGGCGGAGCAATGAATCCGTCTCGACGATATCGGGCATCACCAACATGGGTATCGTGTCTTTGACGGTCCGCTGCATCACCTCGGCTAGCGCCGGTGTTGGCACGATAAGCGCAGAAGCAAGCTTCAGCGTTTGATGGAATCGGTCCGCAATCTCGGCATTACGCCCGCCGTAACCCGGGACGAAGATGTTGTCGCAGATATCTACAATTACCGGGATGCCCTTTTGTCTAAGGTCGCGTATCCAGTTGGCATCGCGAGCCTGCAGGGGCTTGACGGCGACGCCTAGCGACGTTGCCTCTGGTGTAGCGTCGTTGCCACTGATGCAGGAAACGCTCCATCCGCGTTGCTGGAGCGCGACGCAAGGCGTGAGTCCTCGATAGCGCACACTCGCTAGCCTTAAACTGCGATCAGCGATCCTGAATGTAATCATTGGGCGCGAACAATCTCAGTTGAACGCCAAAGACAGGTCGGCCCTCAGATCCTCAAGGGCCTCCACTCCCACGCTCAACCGCACCAGCCCATCAGTGATCCCGAGCTTCTCCCGCCGCTCAACCGGCACCGACGCATGCGTCATCACCGCAGGATGATTCACCAGGCTTTCCACGCCACCGAGCGACTCGGCGAGGGTGAACAGTGTGGTGTTCTCGCAGAACTTGCGAGCGGTGTCGAAGCCGCCCTTGAGCACAATGGAGATGATGCCGCCGTAGCCCCGCATCTGGCGGGTGGCGAGCGCGTGCTGCGGGTGGGACGCCAGGCCGGGGTAGATGACCCTTTCGATCGCGGGATGCGTTTCCAGCCACTGCGCCAAGGACAGCGCGTTGTCGCAGTGCGCCTTCATGCGCAGATGCAGGGTCTTCAAGCCACGCAGGGCGAGGAAGCTGTCGAACGGGCCCTGTACGCCGCCGATGGAGTTCTGCAGGAAGGCCATCTGCTCGGCCAGTTCCGCGTCGTCCCCCACCACCACCATGCCACCGACCATGTCGGAGTGGCCGTTGAGGTACTTGGTGGCCGAATGCATCACGATGTCGGCGCCGAGCTGCAGCGGGCGCTGCAGGATCGGGGACGCGAAGGTGTTGTCGACGACCACGCGCAGGCCGCGCTTGTGCGCGATTTCGCAGATGGCGGCGATGTCGACGATCTTCAGCATCGGATTGGTCGGCGTTTCCACCCACACGAGTCGCGTTTCCGGACGGATCGAGGACTCGAACGCCGCCAGATCGGTCATGTCGACGAAGCTGAATTCCAGCCCGGCCGTGCGCCGGCGCACACGCTCGAACAGGCGGAAGCTGCCGCCGTAGAGGTCGTCCATGGCGACGACATGGCTGCCGCTGTCCAGCAGTTCCAGGATGGTCGACGTGGCGGCCATGCCGGACGCGAAGGCGAAGCCGCGGGTTCCCCCTTCAAGCGCAGCCACACAACGCTCATAGGCGAATCGGGTGGGATTGTGTGTGCGCGAGTACTCAAAACCCTGGTGCACGCCCGGGCTGCTCTGCGCGTACGTCGACGTAGCGTAGATCGGCGGCATGACCGCACCGGTGGTCGGGTCCGGAGCCTGGCCGCCGTGGATGGCCAGCGTGCCGAGTGCGAGCTCGCCGGCGGTCTCGCCGGATGGGGAAGAGTGATGCGCCATGGTGCAGGTTCCTTGAATCAGCCGGCCATATTACCAGCCGGTCCTTAACGTATCGTCCGTGTCCGGCCGCCCTCCCCTCTGGGACGACCGGGCGAAGCCGCGCCTATTGTGCGCGGCGTCGCAGATAGTTCAGCAGGTCGATGCGCGTGATCAGGCCCAGGAAGGCGTCACCGTCGGTGATGATGGCCACCTGTCCGCGATCGAACACCGGCAAGAGGGCCTCGATGGGCGAGCGCACGTCCAGGCGATCCAGCTTGCTGACCATCGCCGTGGAGACCGGGTCGCGGAAGCGCGTTTCGTCGCCATAGACATGCAGCAGCACGTCGCTTTCGTCGACGATGCCGACCAGCCTGTCGCCTTCCATCACCGGCAGCTGCGAGACGTCGTAGAGCTTCATGCGCTGGTAGGCGGTCGTCAGCAGGTCGGTGGGGCTGACCACGACCGTATCGCGCTGGCTGTAAGGACGCAGGATGAGGTCGCGCAGGTCGCCGTACTGGGGCCGGTCGATGAACCCGTTGTCCAGCATCCAGTAGTCGTTGTACATCTTGGACAGGTACTTGTTGCCGGTGTCGCAGACGAAGACCAGCACCTTCTTCGGCTCGGTCTGTTCGCGGCAATACTTCAGCGCCGCGGCCAGCAGCGTGCCCGTCGAGGAGCCGCCCAGGATGCCTTCCTTCGCCAACAGCTCGCGCGCGGTCAGGAAGCTCTCGCGGTCGCTGATCGCATAAGCCTTCTTGACCCGGGTGAAGTCCGAGATCTCCGGGAGGAAATCCTCGCCGATGCCCTCCACCAGCCAGCTGCCCGACTTGGTGCTGAGGGTGCCCTCGTTGATGTACTGGGTCAGGATGGAGCCGACCGGGTCGGCGAGCACCATCTCGGTCTGCGGCGAATGCTGGGCGAAGCAACGCGACAGGCCGGTCATGGTGCCCGAACTGCCGCAACCGAACACGATGGCGTCCAACTGGCCCTCCATCTGTCGCAGGATTTCCGGGCCGGTACCGAATTCGTGCGCGGCCGGATTATCCGGGTTGCCGAACTGGTTGATGAAATAGGCCCCCGGCGTTTCACGTGCGATGCGCTCGGCCAGGTCCTGGTAGTACTCGGGATGCCCCTTCGCCACGTCGGAGCGGGTCAGGATGACCTCGGCGCCCATGGCCTTCAGGTTGAAGATCTTCTCCCGACTCATCTTGTCCGGGACGACCAGCATCAGCTTGTAGCCCTTCTGCTGGGCGACCAAGGCCAATCCGATGCCGGTGTTGCCGGCCGTACCTTCCACGAGCGTGGCGCCGGGCTGCAGGTCGCCCCGCTTCTCGGCCGCCTCGATCATCGACATGCCGATGCGGTCCTTGATGGACCCGCCGGGGTTGGCGCTTTCGAGCTTGAGGTAGAGGGTGCAGAGCCCGGTGTCGAGGCGCTTGGCCTGGACGATCGGCGTATCGCCGATCAGCTCGAGTACGGAGGAGTGGATCGCCATGCGGCCGTGCATCCGGTGCGGAACGTGGCCCGGATTATCGCACTAGGGTGACGCGGACGGCGACGGCCGACGAGGAGGCCGTCGCCGCCCGCGACGAGAAAACTTCGGGGGAGGCGTCAGTGGGGCTTGGCGTCGTAGATCCGGAGCAATCGCTCCTTGGCGTGCAGTTTCTCGCGCTTCATCTGGCCCAGCAGAGTGTCGTCGATGGGCAGAACGC
This sequence comes from Pseudoxanthomonas sp. G3, assembly GCF_057654715.1. NCBI lineage: Bacteria > Pseudomonadati > Pseudomonadota > Gammaproteobacteria > Lysobacterales > Lysobacteraceae > Pseudoxanthomonas > Pseudoxanthomonas sp. G3. The sequence goes on along the minus strand of NZ_CM172805.1, from coordinate 756,656 downwards.
CGAGCTCGGCGTCCGTCACTTTCTTGTCGAGCTCGCGATGACGCTGGTAAAGCTGCTTGAACTCCGGATCGGCCTTGATGAGTGCATCGATTTCGGCCTGCGGTTGACCTTCGAACATGGTGCTACCTCCTTCAGCAGAAATACGAACGCCCCGGCCTTCACAGGCACGGGGCGTTGGCTTGGGAGCGGAGCGGCTGGTCGATCACGCGGGCACTCCCCACCGGAAGTCCCGCGACAGCTTGGCTGCCGGCGGCGGTTTCCTGCGAAATGGGAGCGGGCGTCATCGGGGCGATTCTCCGGTGAGCCAAGCGACAGGAGTCGCTTGGGTATACGACCCTACTCCTCACCCCCGGCCCCGGCAACCCCAATCGTAAGTGGTTGATTCAGCGTCTTTTGCGAGCCCCTATGATCTTCACACACACGCTTTCGCACGGCCCGGACCACCGTGCAAATATCTGATCCTGAAAGGAAAATCAGTGCGTGATGACGACCTCGATCGCACGGGCTTTGGTACCGGTGCCCTTGCCTGCGCTTTGCAGTCGATTCCGTTGCACGCCCCCCGCCACCAGCGCGTCCCGCAGGGCGTCCGCACGCCGCTGGCCGGGGGTCTGCTTGTCGCCGTAACCGTCGATGCGCGCACGCGCCTTAGGATTGGCCTGCAGGTAAGCGGCCAGCGCGCTCGCCGAGGCGGTGCCGCCGCTGGACAGCTTGGCCGACCCGCTCGCGAAGGCGTCAGCTCCCAGGGTGAAGACTTCACCCCGACTTTCGAACTTGGATGCCGGCAGTTTGGCGCCCGACACGAGCTCCGCCTCTTCCCGCGCCAGCTTCAGCTCACGCTGGCGGGCCGTGCTGAGGCGGTTGGCCTGCTGGCCCGCCACCGTATCCAGCGTAGTCTCCGCCTCCTGACGGGCCAACGCCTCAGCCTCGGCAGCCAAGCGCAGGCGCTCGGCTTCCTCGGCCTGGATCTGGGCCTGTACGCGCAAGCGCTCGGCCTCGCGACGCGCCCGCTCGGCTTCTCGCCGGCTGGCTTCCACCAGCAACTCGCTGCGGGTGCGGTCAAGGCGGTCGGCTTCGCGCCGAGCGGCCTGGGTGCGGGCGGCAATCTCGGCGATCTCGACGCGGCGCTCGGCGACGTACTGCAGGGTTTCGCGCTGGCTGCGGCGCGCCTTGTCGAAGGCCACGACGGCGTGCTGGGCCTGCAGCTTCTCGTAGGCGGCGAACTCGGCCAGGGCGGGATCGGACTGCAATCGCGCCAACCGCTGGTTCAGCTGCACCACCACCGGATTGTCGGCAGCCAGTGCCGTGGCCACCGTCAGACAGGCCAGCATCAGGCCAAGGACGAAGGGGGTGATCCGGCACGCGCTCATCGGCCACCCTCCGTGCCGAGTTGGCGCTGGAGATCGGCGATCTCCGCACGCCGCTGGCCTACTTCGGCCGTTGCCACGGCCTCCTCGCTGCGGGCACGGGCCAGGTCGGCATCGGCAGCTGCGCGCAGGGCGAAATCGAGCGCTTCTTTCTTGTTCCGCGTGGACTGGGCCTGTGCGAGGGCCTGCCGCGCGGCGGCCAGCGGCTCGGGCGCGTACTGGTCGGCATCGGCCCGGTCGGCACGTTGCACGGCCTGCACCGCGGCTTCCAGCTCCGGCGTGGACACGCTCTGGGCGAAGGCGGGCGCCGAAGCGAGTACCGCTACTGCGGCGGCCATCACATGCAGGGGCCTGCGGAAGTGTGCGAAGCTAACAGTCATTGGGGTGCCGTGACGTTGAGGGGTGCGCGCGGCCATTGTCTGTAGCCTTCGGCGCCGTTGCAACGTGGTGCCGCGCATCGTGGGGAGCTTTGCACATGGACATCGGCTATTTCCTGAAGCTGATGACCGAGAAGAACGCCTCGGACATGTTCCTAACGACCGGGGCGCCGGTCTACATCAAGATCGAGGGCAAGCTGTACCCCTTGGGCAACACCGGCCTGCCGCCCGGCATGGTCAAGAAGATCGCGTACTCCCTGATGGACGAGGGTCAGGTGCCCGTGTTCGAGCGCGAGCTTGAGCTGAACATGGCGATCGCCTTGCAGGACGCCGGGCGCTTCCGCGTCAACGTGTTCAAGCAACGCGGCGAGGTGGGCATGGTCATCCGCGCCATCCGCAGCGTGATCCCCAGCATCGAGGAACTCAATCTCCCGCCGGTGCTGAAGGACATCATCATGACGCCGCGCGGCCTGGTGCTGATCGTCGGATCCACCGGCTCGGGCAAGTCGACCTCGCTGGCCTCGATGATCGACTACCGCAACACGACCAGTACCGGCCACATCCTCACCATCGAGGATCCGATCGAGTACCTGCACCGGCACAAGCAGTCCATCGTCAACCAGCGCGAAGTCGGCCTCGATACGCACGCCTTCCACAATGCGCTGAAGAACGCGATGCGTGAGGCGCCGGACGTCATCCTGATCGGCGAAATCCTGGACGCCACCACGATGGAGGCGGCCATCGCCTTCGCCGAAACCGGCCACCTCTGCCTGGCCACCCTGCACTCGAACAACGCCGACCAGACCATCGAGCGCATCCTCAACTTCTTCCCTGAAAGCGCGCACAAGAACGTGCTGATGAACTTGGCGCTGAACCTGCGCGCGGTGGTCTCGCAACGCCTGGTGAAGGGCATCGACGGCCGCCGCCTGCCTGCCGCCGAGGTACTGATCAATACGCCGATGATCCGCGACCTGCTGCGCCGCGGGCAGGTGCATGAAATCAAGGCCGCCATGGAGGAGTCGCTGGAGGAAGGCATGGAGACCTTCGACCAGTGCCTGTTCCGCATGGTGAAGGAAGGCCAGATCGAACAGGAAGAGGCGCTGCGTGCGGCTGATTCGCGCGATGGCTTGGCGTTGAAATTCCGCTTGTCCGAAGGCAGCAAGGGTGAGCACGACCCCTACGCCGACTACGACAGCGGCAGCAGTTCGCCGCGCATCACCCACGGCTTCGGCTGAGCCCGGCAGTACATCGCGATATGCACGGCAAGGGCAGCGGACGCTGCCCTTCTCGTTTCAGGCGTTGGCGTCGGGCTGGTTCTCGGGACGTGCGCGGTCGAAGGCGGGCAAGGCCAGGCACGCCTCCTCGATGCGCAGGATCGTCGGGAAGGCGGCAAGGTCCACGCCGAAGCGCCGTGCGTTGAAGACCTGCGGCACCAGGCAGCAGTCGGCGAGGCCCGGCGTCTGTCCGTGGCAGTAAGGGCCGGTGGCCGCGTCTTCGGCGAGCAGCGATTCCATCGCGGTGAAGCCTTCCACGATCCAGTGCTTGATCCAGTCGTCGCGCTCGGCCTGGGGCACATTCCACGTATGCTCGAAATACTGGAGCACGCGCAGGTTGTTCAGTGGATGGATGTCGCACGCCACCACCTGCGCCAGCGCCCGCACGCGGGCGCGGTCGCGCGCCGTCATCGGCAACAGGCGCGGTGAGGGCCACGCCTCATCGAGGTATTCGAGGATGGCCAATGATTGGCGGATCACCCGGACCCCATGCTGCAGCGTCGGTACGAGCTGCTGGGGATTCTTGGCGATGTATTCGGGGGCGTGCTGCTGGCCGCCGTCGCGAACCAGGTGCACGGGTACGGTCTCGTATGTCAGGCCCTTCAGGTTCAGGCCGATACGCACGCGATAGGCGGCGCTGGAGCGCCAGTAGGAATACAGCTTCAGTTGCTCAGCCATGCAAGCCGCTCCCCGCGGTTTGCGCCTTCATGTCCCCGGAATCCACGTCCGTATCCACCCTGCTCCCTTGAACAGCCACACTGGGCCGGGCGCGTGCTCAAGGCAAGGGCTGGGCTTCGATCCGTTGTTCGATCGCACCAAAAATGGAACGGCCGTCACGGTCCTTCATTTCGATGTGGACCACGTCGCCGAAGCTCATGAACGGCGTACTGGGCTTGCCGTCGCGCAGCGTCTCAACCGTGCGCTTTTCGGCGAAGCACGAGGCGCCCTTGGACGTGTCTTCGTTAGCGATGGTGCCCGAGCCGACGATGGTGCCGGCCGACAGCGGGCGCGTCTTGGCCGCATGGGCGACCAGCTGCGCGAAATCGAATTGCATGTCGACGCCGGCCTCGGGCGCGCCGAACCAGGCACCGTTGATGTGGGTCACCAACGGCAGGTGCACCTTGTTGCCCTCCCACGCGGCGTCCAGCTCGTCCGGGGTCACGAACACCGGCGACAGCGCCGAGCGCGGCTTGGACTGCAGGAAGCCGAATCCCTTCGCCAGTTCGCCCGGGATCAGGTTGCGCAGCGAAACGTCGTTGACCAGACCGATCAGCTGGATGTGGCCAGCGGCCTGCGCCGGCGTCACGGCCATCGGCACGTCGTCGGTGATCACGACGAGCTCCGCTTCCAGATCGATGCCATAGTCCTCGCTGACCACCTTGACCGGATCGCGCGGCCCCAGGAAGCCGGCACTGGTCGCCTGGTACATCAGCGGATCGGTGTAGAAGCTGGTCGGCACTTCGGCATTGCGCGCGCGGCGCACGCGCTCCACGTGCGGCAGGTAGGCGCTGCCGTCGACGAACTCGTAGGCGCGCGGCAGCGGCGCGGCGAGCGCCTGCAGATCGATATCGAAAACGCCCTCGGCGCTGCCGGCGTTCAGAGCCTCGTACAAGGCGTTGAGACGGGGTGCGGTGTTGCTCCAATCCTCGAGCGCGCGCTGCAGCGTCGGCGCAATGTCGGTGGCGCGCACGCCGCGAGCCAAATCACGCGACACGACGATCAGGGTGCCGTCACGACCGCCTTCCTTCAGGGAACCCAGCTTCATCGGAACTCCAGATGCCGGCGCCCACGCGCCATGGTTTCAATTGTAACGAAATGCGTGCGCTCGTCAGCCCGTCACCGGGTCGCCCTGGAAACCGTCCTTGCGGAAGGTGAGTACCAGCGTATCGCGATGGCCCTGCCCGTCCAGCGGCTGGATCGGGGTGGATTCGTGGATGACCCGCTCGTCGTCCAGGAACAGCAGCGACCAGGGTGCCTCCAGCGTGAACCGTTGGCCATCCGGTCCGGCGGCGGCGAACACCCGGGTCTCGCCTCCCTTGATGCCCTGACGGCCCAGCAACAGCACCGCAACGAAGTCCACGCCATCACGATGCGCGCCCTCGGGCGTAGGCCGACCGATGCCGTCGGTGGTGTCGATGCGGAACTGGTGCGCTTCGACATACCAGGGACGCTCGCCCTTCAGTGTCGAACACCATCGCCCCAGTCCTTTCAGGAGCTGTCGCCACGCAGGAGCGTCGGCCACGTGCGGCTCGATCGGCTCGAACCAGCGCTGCATGCCGCCGTGCAGGGCGTTGTAGTCCAACGACTGCCAATGCGCCCGGTGAGGCACCGGCTGCACGCGTTCGGGGCCGACGACGAAACAGGAGTGCCGACGCCGCCGGTAGCGTCCGCCATCCTTGAGGTAACCGTCCACTTCCAACCGCTCCCAGCTGGGCGACAGTGCATCGAGCGCCTCCAGGTCCACACCGACCGCGTCGGCCATGGCCCTGGGTTCGAGCACGGCGTAACCGCGTTCCTGCATGCGGCGCACGGCCTCGTCGGCGGGACAGAACGGCGGTTGGAACATCGCGACCATCGGCATGAGCCCTCAACGCAAAAACCCGCCAGGGGCGGGCTTTTGCGGATGTCCAGTGGACCTCAAGTTGGCAGCCCCGGATGGATTCGAACCACCGAATGCCTGAGTCAGAGTCAGGTGCCTTACCGCTTGGCGACGGGGCTGTGTAACCAGTGACGCGTAGTGTAGCGCGTCTGTTAGCGCTTGGAGAACTGGGTGGCGCGACGCGCCTTGTGCAGACCGACCTTCTTACGCTCGACTTCGCGGGCGTCGCGGGTCATGAAGCCTGCCTTGCGCAGTTCCGACTTCAGGGTTTCATCGTACTCCACCAGCGCGCGGGCGATGCCCAGGCGGATGGCGCCGGCTTGGCCGGTGATGCCGCCACCGGTGGTGGTCACGGTGATGTCGAAGTTTTCGGTGTTCTTGGTCAGCTCCAGCGGCTGGCGCACGATCATGCGGCCGGTCTCGCGACCGAAGAACTCGTCCAGCGGACGACCATTGACCGTGATGTTGCCGGAACCCTTGCGCAGGAACACGCGGGCGGTGGAGGACTTGCGACGGCCGGTGCCGTAGTTCTGAGTGATAGCCATGATTAGATGTCCAGGACCTGCGGCTGCTGAGCGGCGTGCGGATGATTCGGGCCGGCGTAGACCTTGAGCTTGCGATACATGTCGCGGCCCAGCGGACCCTTCGGCAGCATGCCCTTCACGGCGGTCTCGATGACGCGCTCCGGATGGCGCTCCAGCGCCTGCGCCAGCGTCTCGGTCTTCAGGTTGCCGATGTAGCCGGTGAAGCGGTGGTACTTCTTGTCGGCCAGCTTGTTGCCGGTGACGTGGATCTTCTCGGCATTGATCACGACGAGGTAGTCGCCGGTATCAACGTGAGGGGTATAGACGGGCTTGTGCTTTCCGCGGAGGCGACGGGCCAGCTCGGTGGACAGGCGACCCAGGGTCTTGCCTGCTGCGTCGACGACGTACCAGTCACGCTGGACGGTCTCGGACTTGGCGGTAAAGGTGCTCATGTAACTCTCGTGTGTCTGGTCGGGCGGATTCCGCGGTTTCCCGGGCGGAACTTTGCCACGCGTTGTGAAGGGTGAAACGGAAGAGGCGGGATTGTAAGGGGCTGGGCGGGTTCGCGCAACCCGGCGGCCGGGGCCGAGACGGCGGGCCGGCCAGCCGGCACAATGGGCGCATGAGCACGCGGAACCTTTCCCCCCTAGACCGCTGGCTGGTGGAAGCCCAGCGCGGCCTGGATACCGTCTTCGGCAGTCCGCCCGCCCAGCGGCCGAATCCCGCGGGCGATACCCCGGACGTGGCCCTGGACGACGCCGAGCAGCGCCATGCCGCCGGCCTCATGCGGATCAATCACGTGGGCGAGGTCTGCGCCCAGGGCCTGTACTTCGGCCAGGCCGCCGTCGCCCGCGACCCGGAGACGCGAGCGCACCTACTGGACGCGGCCCAGGAAGAGACCGACCACCTGGCCTGGTGCGCCGATCGCCTGCGTGAACTCGACAGCCGACCCAGCTTCTTCAATCCTCTCTGGTATGCCGGCAGCTATACGCTGGGCGCGCTTGCCGGCCTGCGGGGCGATCGCTGGAGCCTGGGATTCGTGGTGGAAACCGAGCACCAGGTCGAGGCGCATCTGGACGAACATCTGGAATCCCTGCCGCCCGCCGACCTGCGCAGCCGCGAGATCCTGAGGGTGATGAAGTCCGACGAGGCGCGCCATGCCGAGCACGCCGAGCACGCCGGAGCCAAAGTTCTACCCCCACCAATCCCGACCCTGATGGCCGGAGCTTCGAAGCTGATGAAGACGGTCGCCTACCGGCTGTGATCCGTAGAGCGGAGCTTGCTCCGCCGCTTTGCGCGGGGTCTGGCTCACCGCACCGTGCGGAGCTGAGCAAGCTCGGCTCGACCTGCGGGATGCCCTGGAAACCAGGGGCGGTGATGGACTCATGCGGTCATGCGGTCGTGCGCAGAGCGCACGCTACGAGGCCAGCTTCAGCCCGATGATGCCGGCCACGATCAGCCCAATGCAGACCAGCCGCGCGGCCGTCGCCGGCTCTTCGAACAGCCACATGCCGACGCAGGCCGTGCCGACGGCACCGATACCTACCCAGATCGCGTAACCCGTTCCCAATGGGATGTGCTTCAGTGCGGCCGCCAGCAGCCAAAAGCTGGCGGCCGCAGCCACCGCCGTGACGACGCTGGGCACAAGACGCGTGAAGCCTTCGGAATACTTCAGACCCACCGCCCACACCACCTCCAGCACGCCCGCCATCACCAGATAGACCCACGCCATACGCCTTCTCCTCAGGGTTTTATGCCCGGGCCATAAAGCGAATCGGCCCGGAACTCACGTTCCGGACCGCCGTCGGTCCTGGTGCGCGGCTCGCGCCGCGGGCGGGTCGTCCCGCCTGTTGTAGGGGCAGACTAGCGCGGGCCACCCGAACCGGATGTAACCCGCGCCCGCCGACCACCCATCATTCTGACAGGTTGCGCCCGTGGTACAGCTCTTCGATCTCCCGCTTCAGGCGCGCCTCGATCTTCATGCGCTCCTTGAACGAGAGGTTTTTGGCCTTCTCCTCGAACAGGTAGTTGTCGAGGTCGAACTCCTTCAGGTGCATCTTCGTGTGGAAGATGTTTTCCTGGTAGACGTTCACGTCGAGCATCTCGTAACGCGACTTGATGTTCTTGGCCAGGAAGTCCTGGATCGAATTGATCTTGTGGTCGATGTAGTGCTTCTTGCCCTTCACGTCACGGGTGAAGCCGCGCACCCGGTAATCCATGATGACGATGTCGGATTCCAGGCTCTCGATCAGGTAGTTCAGCGCCTTCAGCGGCGAGATCACGCCGCAGGTCGCCACGTCGATGTCCGCGCGGAACGTCGCGATGCCGTTGTCCGGATGGGTTTCCGGGTACGTGTGCACCGTGATGTGCGACTTGTCCATGTGGGCCACCACCGCGTCGGAGATGATCTCCTTGCCCGCATCCTTCTTGTCGATCACCGGCTCTTCGGAAATGAGGATGGTCACCGACGCGCCCTGCGGGTCGTAGTCCTGGCGGGCCACGTTCAGGATGTTGGCACCGATGATCTCCGCCACATCCGTCAGGATCTGGGTCAGGCGGTCGGCGTTGTATTCCTCATCGATGTACTCGATGTACCGGCGGCGCTCGTCTTCGGACGAGGCATAGCACACGTCGTAGATGTTGAAGCTCAGCGCCTTGGTGAGGTTGTTGAAGCCTTGCAGCCGCAGGCGAGGCAGGGGTTTTACCACGGCGGTGGTCCCTCGTAGGGGGTATCGGATGGGGGGCGAATTATGCGCCATAAGGGGTGACAGCGAAATGTCCGCGGCCGCCCGTCGGCCAGCCGCCGCCGGACTGGCCCAGCCCTTGCATGGCCTGCGTTTGCCGTCGGCTACGTATTCGGACTAAGCTTCCGGAATTACAAGCCGCGACCACCATGAGCCCAGGCATCCCCCTTTCAGCCCCCGCTCGCCCCGCCGCCAGCCCCCTGACGCCGGACAACGCCACGCTTGAGCGTTTCCTGGCGCACAGCCACCGGCGACGCTATCCGGCCCGCGCCGACGTCTTCCGCCCGGGCGACCCGGCCGGCACCTTGTATTACGTGGTCAGCGGCTCGGTCAGCATCATCACCGAGGAAGACGACGACCGCGAACTGGTCCTCGGCTACTTCGGCAGCGGCGAATTCGTCGGCGAGATGGGCTTGTTCATCGAGTCCGACCGCCGGGAAGTGATCCTGCGGACCAGGACCCAGTGCGAACTGGCCGAGATCAGCTACGAGCGCCTGCACCAGTTGTTCCTGGGCACGCTCTCCGCGGACGCCCCCAAATTGCTCTACGCCATCGGTGCCCAGCTGTCCCGGCGCCTGCTGGACACCAGCCGCAAGGCCAGCCGCCTGGCGTTCCTGGACGTAACCGACCGCATCGTCCGCACCCTGCACGACCTCGCCCGCGAACCGGAGGCCATGAGCCATCCGCAAGGCACCCAACTGCGCGTTTCCCGTCAGGAGCTCGCCCGTCTGGTCGGTTGCTCGCGCGAGATGGCCGGTCGCGTGCTGAAGAAGCTGCAGGCCGATGGTGCCCTGCACGCACGCGGCAAGACCGTCGTCCTGTACGGCACCCGCTGAGGCACCCTTGGGTCGTGCCGGTCCACCTTTGCGACCGGCCGCAACGCCCGATACCCACCCATCCCTCGACATCCGTCCCGTCATGCCGGGGGACGCGGATGATGTCGCGCGTCTCTTGGCGGAGTTGGGCTACCCCTGCTCCACGCGCGAGGCGGCCGAGCGCATCCATGCCGTCGACCTCGATCGCCAGCAGGTGCTGCTGCTCGCCCGTCGCGACGGCGTTACCTGCGGCCTCCTCGGCCTGCACTTTCTCTACTACGTGCCGCTGGGCGCCCTGATCTGCCGCATCACCGCGTTAGTGGTCGCAACCGAAGCACGCGGCTGCGGTGCCGGACGCCAACTGATCGAGGAAGCCCACCGCCGAGCGCGCCGTGCGGACTGCGTTCGCCTTGAACTGACCACCGCCCTCCATCGCACGGAGGCCCATGCGTTCTATCGTGCGTGCGGATTCACCGAGAGCTCGCTGCGCTTCTCCCGCGCGCTCGGCGGAGCCTGATCGGCCGCAAGGGATCCTTGGAAAAACGATACCGGATCCCCCGCCAACGGGAGCCCGCGGATAGCGTTTGGCAGCCAGTTCTCTGATTTCTCCTCAGCCGTACGGCACCTATCGAGCGCGTCATGTCGACGGCGGCGGGCGTCCTCACGCGGACGATCAGCCGTGCCAGATCGGCCGCGCATGGCGCTTTGAGCTTTGATGTCCGGCGCCACGCACCGGCTCGCGGGCCAGTCGGGCCGGCCCGCGCCCCCGGCCGTCGCTTAGCGGGAAGGACCCGTCTGATCCCGTTGCTGCGTAATCTGCAGGTCCGCCACGCCCTGTTCCTTCTGCCAGTTCTGGCCCGAGGGGGTCTTCAGATAGTCGTCCATTGCCTGACACAGGGCGCGATCGTCGCCGCCATGCGACGCAGCGAACATGCGATCCACAAACGCGCGCTGCGATGCGGCCTCCGCAGGCATGGCATCGCGCACGGAGCTCGCCATCGCCTCACGCGACCGGTGGCCGTACTCACCATCGACTTTCAACCCGCGATCCGCCTGGAACGCGCGCAATGCATGTTCGGTCTGTGGGCCGAACTTGCCGCTCGATGTCTCCAGAGGCCGGCCGTCGGCACCGCGGTAGCCCAACTGGTTCAGCTGCTGCTGGAGCTCACGCACCGCCGCGCCCGAAGCCCCATCGCGCAGCACCTCCGGCGATGCGGATCGCGCGGGCGCCGCCGCGTCCCGGTGGGTGCCGCGCAAATACGGCAGCGGATCGACTTGCCGACCATCGCGCCACATCTCGAAATGCAGGTGTGTGTCGCCCTGCGCCGGCGTATTGCCGGTCCTGCCCATGGTGCCGATCTGCTGGCCGGCTTCGACGCGCTGCCCATTGCGCACGCTGAAGGCGTCGAGATGGAAGCACTTGGTCAGCGTGCCGTCGTCATGCCGCACGTGCACGGTATTGCCGGCTGCCTCGTTGTTCGGACGTACCACCACGGTACCTCCCGCAACGGCCACGACCGGATCGCCGACGCTGCCCTCGATGTCGATGCCGCCATGGCGCCGCCCACCGCTGCGTGGCGTACCGAACTCACCCCGGCCCTCGCGCGGCTTGTCGGCCTGGTTGATGTCATGGTTGCCCGGGGTCGGCCAAGCCAATCCGCCCTCGCGTTGCCGTACTTCAGCGGCGGGGGCACGATTGCGATCCTGCTCTGGCAGCGCAAGCTGCTGCGCGATCGCCTCGCGCGTACGCGCGTCAGCGTTGCCGGTGGCTTCAAGCTGGTTCGCCGCCTGGAACGCACGCACGGCTTCCTGCGTCCTGCCTCCGTAGATGCCCGAACGCGTCTCCAGTTCCGCACCCTGGCCGTCGCGGAAGCCCAGCTGGTTCAATGAGGTTTGCAGTGCGCGCACCTCCTCGCCGCGTTCGCCACGCTGCAGCACACCATCCGCCAGCGGCGACGTGCGCCCGCGGGCTGCCGCATCCGGCTGGCTCGCCTGGATGCCGCGGTCCGGAATGCTGATGGCGGCGTACTTGGTATTCCAGTACTCGCTCCGGCAAGGGCGTCGGCATCGTGATTCCCAACCTTCTCGACTATCGCGAATCCGCGGTGGTGCTCGATATCAAGCAGGAAAACTTCGACCTGACGTCCGGCTGGCGGCAATCGATCGGCCACGAGGTCTATCTGTTCAATCCTTTCGCGGAAGATCGCCGGACCCACCGCTGGAACCCGATGACCTATGTTTCGAATGATCCCGCGTTCCGGGTGTCGGACCTGCAGAGCATCGCCGCGATGCTTTATCCCGATGGCGACGACAAGGACAAGTTCTGGGTCAGCCAGGCCCGCAATGCGTTCCTGGCGTTCTCGCTCTACGTCTTCGAGCGGCACGAGCACGATCGCGCGACCGAGAAGCCTACGCTTGGCGCCATCCTGCGTCTGGCATCGGGAGATGGCGGCGAGCTGAAGCCCTACCTGCAGAAGCTTCTGGAGGCGCCCTTTCCTGGTGCACAGACACGCACGGCATTCTCCGGTCTGCTGTCCCAGGCCGATGTAACCTTCGCATCGATCATCGGCTCGTTCCGCGAGCCACTGAATCCCTGGCTCAACCCGGTGCTCGATGCCGCCACCAGCGGCGACGACTTCCGGCTCGACGATGTGCGGCGCCGGCGCATGACGATCTATGTCGGCATCCAGCCCAACAAGCTGGCGGAGAGCCGACTGATCGTGAACCTGTTCTTCAGCCAGCTGATCAACGTCAACACCAAGACGCTGCCGCAGAATGATGCGTCGCTCAAGCACCAGTGCCTGCTGCTGATGGACGAGTTCACCTCGATCGGTCGCGTGGACATCATTTCCAAGGCCGTCGCCTACATGGCCGGTTACAACCTGCGGCTGCTGCCCATCATCCAGTCGATGGCACAGCTGGATGCGGTCTATGGCAAGGAGCTCTCGCGCACCATCATCACCAACCATGCCTTGCAGATCATCTATGCACCGCGTGAGCAGCAGGACGCCAACGACTACTCCGAGATGCTGGGCTACACGACGATCCGGCGGCGGGCCCGCACGCGGTCGCATGGGCAGGGGCGGAATGTCTCCGACAACGAGGTGCTGGAGAAGCGGGCGCTGATGCTGCCCCAGGAGCTGAAGGCAATGGGGCCCAAGAAGGAAATCATCCTCTACGAGGGCCTCGCGCACCCGATCCTATGCCGCAAGATCCGCTACTTCGAGGACGGATACTTCACCAAACGGCTGCTGCCCAAGGCGCCCGTCGAGCCGCTGAGGGTATAGCACGCCGCGCCTCGGCCAATCGCGGCATCCGGGTTAGAATCCGCCGGAACAGCCTCTGCCGGGGGCGGGAGTCCTACCATGCAGTGCCCGAAATGTCATAGCGCGATGGAGCTGATCGTCGAACCGGAAGCTAGCGCGCATCGCTGCACGCGCTGCAAGGGACTGTGGTTCGAGATGATGGCGCACGAGACCCTCAAGCATCGCGCCGAAGAGATCGATACCGGCGACCCCGCCCAGGGCGAGGAATGCAACAAGGTGGACCGCATCAAGTGCCCGGTATGTATCGGCAACCGGGATCTGGTCCGCATGGTCGATCCGCAGCAACCCCATATCTGGTTCGAAAGCTGCAAGAACTGCTACGGGCGCTTCTACGATGCGGGCGAATACCAGGACTTCGCGGAGATCGGATTCGCCGACCTGATCAAGGACTGGAACGCGCCCGAGCGCCTCTGATACGACGCGCGGCTAGGAGATCGCCGTCCCGCCCCGTTCCCTGCAGCCCCAGTTGAGGATGGGCGTACCGGGCGGCAGCACGCGTTTGAACATGTCCACGCGGCTGGGCTTCGGATTGACCACCACCGGCGCCCGCGCGGCCTTCAGCAACGGCAGATCCGCGCTGCTGTCCGAGTAAGCCACGGCGATCTCGCCGTAGCCGCGCTCGCGCAGCATCCGCATCTTTTCTTCGTTGTGACAATGGCGCGTGGCCACCACTGCGCCCAGCCGCGGCCCCACCGCGGTACCGATCACCGGCACGTCCTCGTGGGCGACGAAACTGAGGATGGCGCGCGCCAGCTCGGGCGGCGCGCCCGTGGCGACGACGACACGGTCGCCGGTCGCACGATGTTCGCGGAAGACCTCCAGCGCCTGCGGCAGCAGACGCTGCTGCACCTCATCGCGATGCGAGTCCACGTACTGGTCGATCAGGGCGTCGAAGCTCCGGCGCCCATGCAGGCCGAACGTGCCGATCCAGATGTACCCGGAAATCCCGCGCCGACGCGTGGGCAGGAACGCCACCATGGGGCCGAGGACGACCGACGCGGCGATCGCCACCGCGGCCCTCAGCGGGTTGCGCTTGATCAACCAGCTGACCAGGTGCCCACCGGAGTCGCCGTCGTACAGCGTGTGGTCGAAATCGAAGACCACGACCGGGGCATCCGCGCGCGGCACGGGATAAGGCGCGTCCGTCATGCTGCGAAGAATAGCTGACGCAGCGCCTCGCCGGGTTCTTCCGCGCGCATGAAGGTCTCGCCGACCAGGAAGGCGTTCACGCCGGCATCGCGCATCTTCGCCACGTCATCCGGCACCAGGATGCCGCTTTCGGTCACCAGCAGGCGGTCCTTAGGTACCGCATCCTTCATCGCCAGCGTCGTCTCCAGGGTGACGTCGAACGTGCGCAGGTTACGGTTGTTGATGCCGACCAGCGGCACCGGCACCGGCAGCGCACGCTCAAGCTCGTCGATATCGTGCACTTCCACCAGCACGTCCATGCCCAGCTGCATCGCCAGGCCGGACAGGTCGACCAGCTGGCCGTCATCCAGCGCCGCCACGATCAGCAGGATGCAGTCGGCACCCAGCACGCGCGCCTCGTACACCTGGTACGGATCGACGGTGAAGTCCTTGCGCAGCACCGGCAACGTGCAGGCATCGCGCGCCTGGCGCAGGTAGTCGTCGGCGCCCTGGAAGAAATCGACATCCGTCAGCACCGACAGGCAAGCCGCGCCGCCGAACTCGTAACTGACCGCGATGTCGGCAGGCCGGAAGTCCGGGCGGATCACGCCCTTGGACGGGCTGGCCTTCTTCACTTCGGCGATCACCGCCGGTTCGCCCTGCGCGATCATTGCGTTAAGCGCGTCGGCGAAGCCGCGCGTCGGCGGCGCATCGTCAGCGCGTGCGCGCAGGTCGGCCAGCGGCACGCGGGCGCTGCGCTCGGCGATCTCGTCCGCCTTGCGGGCGAGGATGGTGGTCAGGATGTCGCTCATGCAGTCCTCAGGCGGGTACCCGCCTGTGCGGGACCCGTATTTTCGCACTATCCGCGCCGTCCGGCGGCCTCGCGATCCCAGCCATAGGCTCGCTCGACCTTGGCGACCCGCAGTTCGAAGTGGTCGTACCAGTCCCGTCGGCCCTGCTCGCGCGCCGCCGTGTGTTCGGCATGCTGGCGCCAGGCGAGGATGGCCGCCTCGCTCTCCCAGTAGGCCACGGTGATGCCGAAGCCGTCGGCGCCGCGGGTCGACTCCACGCCGAGGAAGCCGGGCTGCTGCTGGGCCAGTTCGACCATGCGGTCGGCCATGGCGCCGTAGCCGGCATCGTCCTGGCCGTTGCGCAGCGATGAGAAGATCACCGCGTAGTACGGGGGTTTGGGCAGACTGGCGAATCCGCTGGCGGCCACGTCAGTGCGTTCCCTGTTTTCCCAGGGACTGGGTGGTGGCGACGAAGTGCTGCAGCCGTTCCAGGGCCTTGCCGCTGGCAATCGCTTCGCGCGAGGCGGCGATGCCGGCTTCGATGCTGTCGGCCACGCCGGCCACGTAGAGCGCCGCGCCGGCGTTGAGCACGACGATCTCGCGCGCCGGGCCGGGCCGATTGTCCAGCACACCCAGCAGCATCGCCTTCGACTCGGTGGCATCACCCACACGCAGGTTGCGGCTGGCGGCCATCGCGATGCCGAAATCCTCCGGATGCAATTCGTACTCGCGCACCTGGCCGTCGCGCAGTTCGCCGACCAATGTCCCGGCGCCGAGCGAAAGTTCGTCCATGCCGTCGCGACCCCAGACCACCAGCGCGCGTTCGGCGCCCAGTTCCTGCAGCACGCGCGCCTGGATGCCGACGAGGTCGGGATGGAACACGCCCATCAGGATGCTGGGCGCACCGGCAGGGTTCGTCAGCGGCCCGAGGATGTTGAAGATGGTGCGCACGCCCATCTCGCGTCGCACTGGGGCGACGACCTTCATCGCGGGGTGGTGGACGGGCGCGAACATGAAGCCGATCCCCGACTGCGCAATGGATTGCGATACCTGTTCTGGCTGCAGTTCGATGTTCACGCCGAGCGCTTCCAGCACGTCGGCGCTACCCGACTTGGACGACACGCTGCGGTTGCCGTGCTTGGCGATTTTCGCGCCCGCCGCGGCCGCGACGAACATCGAACAGGTCGAGATGTTGAACGTATGCGATCCGTCGCCGCCCGTGCCTACGATGTCGACCAGATGCGTGCGATCCGCCACGTCCACGGTGCGCGAGAACTCGCGCATCACGGTGGCGGCACCGGCGATCTCGCCAACGGTCTCCTTCTTGACGCGCAGGCCGGTGAGGATGGCGGCCGTCATCGTCGGCGACACGTCGCCGCGCATGACCTGGCGCATCAGGTCGACCATCTCGTCGTGGAAGATCTCGCGATGCTCGATCGTTCGCTGCAGGGCTTCTTGAGGGGTCAGTGGCATAAGCAATTCCCGTGGGAGCGACGTGAGTCGCGACTTCAATTCCGCGGTTCCAGTGTTCGCGACTGACGTCGCTCCCACAAACGCAGGCCCTTATCGTTCGAGGAAGTTCTTCAGCAACGCATGGCCGTGCTCGGTGAGGATCGACTCGGGGTGGAACTGCACGCCTTCGACGGGGAACTCGCGGTGGCGCAGCCCCATGATCTCCTCGAAGCTGCCATCCTCGTTCTCGGTCCACGCTGTGACGTTCAGCACCTCCGGCAAGCTGCTGCGCTCGACCACCAACGAGTGGTAGCGCGTCGCCTCGTAGGCATCCGGCAATCCCGCGAACACGCCCCTGCCCTCATGGCGAATGCGCGACGTCTTGCCATGCATGATGCGGCCGGCGCGGATGACGTTGCCGCCGTAGGCCTGGCCGATGCTCTGGTGCCCCAGGCACACGCCCAGGATCGGCGTGTTCGCGCCGAGCCGCTCGATGATCTCCAACGAGACCCCGGCCTCGTTCGGCGTGCACGGGCCGGGCGAGATCACGATGCGCTCGGGGGCGAGCTTGGCGATCTCGTCCACCGTCATCGCATCGTTGCGCACCACCTTCACCTCGGCCCCCAGCGACTGCAGGTACTGCACGAGGTTGTAGGTGAAGCTGTCGTAGTTGTCGATCATCAACAGCATCGCTCAGGCTCCTTGTGCCTGCGAGGCGGCCGTCGCGGCACGATCCTCGTTGTAAAGCGCGGAAAAGGTCGCGGCGAACGCTTCGATGTCGGATTCCGGCGTCGCCCATGACGTCATCAGCCGGATCACTGTGCGGCCATGGTCGCGTCGTTCCCAGGTCTCGAATTCCACGTACTGTTGAAGGCGCTCGACCATCGCGTTCGGCAATATCGGGAACACCTGATTGCTGGGCGAATCGACCGCCAGCGGCACACCGGCCTGCTGCAGGATCTCCCGCAACCGGGCCGCCATGGCATTCGCATGCGTCGCGAGGACGAAATAGAGGCCGTCCTCGAACAGGGCTTCGAACTGCGCGCCGACCACCATGCCCTTGGCCAGCATCGCACCGCGCTGCTTGATGATGTGGCGGAAGTCGGTGCGCAGCACGGGATTCACGATCACCAGTGCTTCGCCCAGCAGGGCGCCGTTCTTGGTGCCGCCGATGTAGAGGGCGTCGGCCTCGGCCGACAGCAGCGCCAGGTCCACGTCGTTGCCAGCAGTGGTCAGCGCGGAGGCGAGACGCGCGCCATCCACATAAAGCAGCAGGTCGCGGCTTCGGCAGAACGCGCCCAGTGCCTGCAGTTCCGCGGCGCTGTAGACGGTGCCCCACTCGGTCGTGTTAGAAATGTAGACCAGCCGCGGCTTCACCATGTGCTCGCTGCTGTGGCCATCCAAGCATGGCCGGATCAGCGCCGGACTCAGCTTGCCGTCCGGCGTGGCGACCGTCAGCACCTTGTGGCCGCTGGCTTCGATGGCGCCGGTCTCGTGGGTGGCGATGTGGCCGCTGGCCGGCGCGATCGCGGCTTCGTGTGGGCGCAGGAACGCCGCCAGCGCCACGAGGTTGGTCTGCGTGCCGCCGGCCAGGAAATGCACATCGGCGTCGCGGGCGAGCCGGCCACGTATCAGCGCGGCGGCGCGGACGCTATGGACGTCCAGGCCGTAGCCACGATTGACCTCCGCACTCGCCACGGCCAGCGCCTGCAGCAGGCGCGGATGCGCGCCCTCGCTGTAGTCATTGCGAAGGTTGATCTTCGCGTTGTCGGTGGCGATCTCCATCACAGGCCCTTCGCCGCTTCCGCGACCGCGCGGAACAGCGCGCGGCCTTTGTTCATCGTCTCGTCCCACTCTTTCTCGGGGTCGGAGTCGTAGACGATGCCGGCGCCGGCCTGTACGTGCAGGCGGCCGTCCTTGATGACGGCGGTGCGGATGGCGATGGCGGTGTCGGCGTCGCCGTGCCAGCCGATGTAGCCGATACTGCCGGCGTAAACATTGCGCTTGATCGGTTCCAGTTCGCGGATCACTTCCAGCGCACGGATCTTCGGCGCGCCGCTGACCGTACCGGCGGGGAACGTCGCCCGCAACACGTCGGCGTAGCTCAGGCCCGGCAACAGCTTGCCGGTCACTTCGCTGACGATGTGCATGACGTGGCTGTAGCGCTCGATGACGAACTGCTCGCCCACCTGCACGGTGCCGGCTTCCGATACGCGGCCGGTGTCGTTGCGGCCGAGGTCGATCAGCATCAGGTGCTCGGCGCGCTCCTTGGGATCGGCCAGCAGCTCGGCTTCCAGCGCGACGTCCTCGTCATGCGTCTTGCCACGCGGACGGGTGCCGGCGATGGGACGCACGGTGACTTCGCCTTTCTCCAAGCGCACGAGAATCTCGGGCGAAGAGCCGACGACCTGCACGTCGCCGACGTCGAGGAAATACATGTAAGGCGACGGATTCAGCGCGCGCAACGCACGGTACACGTCCACTGGCCGCGCATTGAACGGCACGCTCAGGCGCTGGCTCAACACCACCTGGAAGATGTCGCCGGCGCGAATGTATTCCTTGGACCGCTCCACCGCCGCGATGAAGCCGTCGTGGGTGAAGCCGGAAACGAAGTGGCTTTCGTCCAGCACGTCGCGGGTGATCGGCGTGGGATACGAGCCGGGCTGGCGCAGCTTGGCGGTCAACGCATCCAGACGGGACTGTGCTGCTTCCCATGCGCCGGCCTCGCGCGGATCGGCATGCACGATCAGGTACAGGCGGCCCTTGAGATTGTCGAAGACGGCCACTTCTTCCGACAACATCAGCAGGATGTCGGGCGTCCCGAGTTCGTCTTGCTTCTCGCCACTCGCCAGGCGCGGCTCGATGTAGCCGATGCACTCGAAGCCGAACCAGCCGACCAGGCCTCCGGTGAACCCGGGCAGGCCCGGCAGACGCGGCACCGAATACGCGGCGCGCAGCGCCTCGACTTCGGCGAACGGATCATCGACCTCGCGCGCCTCGACCAACTGGCCGTGATCGCGGATTTCCAGGCGATGGCCATGGAAGGTGGCCACGCGCCGTACCGGCAGGCCGATGATGGAGTAGCGGCCGAAACGCTCGCCACCTTCCACCGATTCGAACAGGTAGGTGTGCGGCGCATCGGCGAGTTTCAGGTAGACCGAAAGCGGCGTATCCAGGTCGGACAGCACTTCACGGACAACGGGAACACGATTGTAGGAGCCGAGGGTGTGGCCTTCAGCAGCGAACTGCTGGAACTGGTCGTGCGAGATCAAGCGGGCTTTCCTTCCGGGACGCGTGGGCGGGACGGGCGACGGCTACGGGCCACCATCGCCAGCAACGGCGTGCGGAAAGTTTGGAAAGCGGGCGCGTGGGGTGGGACACACCCCTACTCTACCCGATGGTCGACCCCACCGGCCAGCCGGGCCGATCACGCCCGCAGGGGACACGCCGCGGGCAGGTGCATGCGGACGCGGCGCGGCACGCAGTCCACGCGGAACCGCCGCGACTGCACGGGTTCGCCATCCAGGTTGAGCGTGAAGGGCGCATCGGCCGTCAACTCGACCCACGCCAATCGGGCGCGCACGGCAACCCGGTCCAGCGCGGCATGCTTGCCGTCCTTGACCAGCGTGCCCACGGTCGCCGCGACCTCGCCCGAGAGCTCCGGGACGATGGTCAGATCGAGCAGGCCGTCGTCGATCCGGGCATCCGGACACAGCGCCTGCCCGCCCCCCGCCTGCCGTCCGTTGCCGAGGCCCAGTGCGATGAAATCGCCGTCCCAGGCGAAAGATTCGCCGCGCATGCGGGCACGGATCGGTTCGATGCGACCGAGCCGGGCGATGCCGGTGATCAGGTAGGCCAGGCCGCCGAGCATCTTCTTGAGCCCCTCATCCGTCTCCACCGTCACCTCGGTGCCGAAGCCGCCGCTGGCCAGGTTCGCGCACCAATGGGTGCCGTCGTCGGCGTCGATGCGGAGCAAATCGACCGGTGCGGCAGCCACCTTGTGGATCAGCTGCAACGCCGCCAGCGGCGCATCGGGGATGTCGGCGGCTGTCGCGAAATCATTCGCGGTGCCCATCGGTACCAGGCCGAGCGAGGGCAGCGCATCGGCAGACTCGTCGCGATGCGCCAGCGTGGTGGCCACTTCGCTCAGCGTACCGTCGCCACCGGCCGCGATCACCGTGTCCACGCCATCGGCGATGGCCTCGTCGACATAGCGCTCCGCATCGCCGTCTTCCCACGTGACGCGCACGTCCAGTGCGATGCCGCCCTCGCGCATCGTGCCCACGGCCTCGCGCAGCGCGTCGTCGCCGGCGGATTTTCCATTGAGGATCAGGCGCCAGCGGGGTGAGGGCATGGGGACTTCCTTGGGGGACAGTCGAGAATAGCCGCTCTCCTGTAGGAGCGACGTGAGTCGCGACCGTACGCCGTGAAGAAAGGGAACCTGTCGACCCGACAATCCTGATCCTGCTGATCTACGGTCGCGACTTACGTCGCTCCTACAACAGCGACAGCCGCCGTCATCTTCCCGTCACAGACCATCCGTAGTGTGGAAGGCCATAGCAGGGACGATGGGCGGAGGCAGGATCAGCCTCCAATTCTCCGGGGCGGTGGCGCAAGCCATCGCCTCTTTTAGCTTGTACGGCAAGCGGAGCAAGCTCCGCTCTACGCACCCGTCAGCTGCGCGCGTCGGCCACGGCCTGGCGCATGCGATCGATCACGTCCTTGTAGTCCGGTGCATTGAAGATCGCCGAGCCGGCGACGAAGGCATCCGCGCCGGCCGCCGCGATCTGGCCGATGTTGTCGGCCTTCACGCCACCGTCGATCTCCAGGCGGATGTCCTTGCCGGTCTTGTCGATCATCGCGCGCACAGCACGCAGCTTGTCCAGCGCCGACGGGATGAAGGCCTGGCCGCCGAAGCCCGGATTCACCGACATCAGCAGCACCAGGTCGAGCTCCGGCAACACCCAGTCCAGCACCTCCACCGGCGTGCCCGGGTTGAGTACCAGGCCAGCCTTGCAGCCCAGCGACTTGATCAGCTGGATCGTGCGATGCACGTGCTTCGAGGCTTCCGGGTGGAAGCTGATGATGCTGGCGCCTGCCTCGGCGAAGTCCGGCACGATCCGGTCCACCGGCTCCACCATCAGGTGCACGTCGATCGGTGCCGTGACGCCGTGCTTGCGCAGCGCGCTGCACACCATCGGACCGATGGTCAGGTTGGGCACGTAATGGTTGTCCATCACGTCGAAATGCACCCAGTCGGCGCCGGCCTTTAGCACGTTGTCGACTTCCTCGCCGAGGCGGGCGAAGTCGGCGGACAGGATGGACGGGGCGATGATGCAGTTCGACATGGAGAGGCTCACTT
The DNA here is from genome assembly GCF_057654715.1 of Pseudoxanthomonas sp. G3. Classification (NCBI taxonomy): domain Bacteria; kingdom Pseudomonadati; phylum Pseudomonadota; class Gammaproteobacteria; order Lysobacterales; family Lysobacteraceae; genus Pseudoxanthomonas; species Pseudoxanthomonas sp. G3. Next base: position 734,900 of record NZ_CM172805.1, on the reverse strand, counting down.
GCGCTTGCGCAGGGTCTTGATGCGGTCGTAGGCGGCGTTGATCTCGCCAGCCTTCTGTTCGGCCTGGCGGCGCAGGTCTTCCGCGGCGCCGGCCATCTTGTCGGGGTGATACTGGGACATCATCCGGCGATAGACCTGGTCGATTTCGGCATCACTGGCGTCGCTGGTCAGGTCGAACACGCGGTACGGGTTGTCGCGACTGAGCTTGAACCAGTCCTCGTCGAAGGCATGGCCGATGATCAGGCCCACCAGGCCGCCCAGCGGATGGCGCATCAGCAGCCAACCGGCCACGAATCCCAGCAGTTTTCCGTACCAGCGCTTCATTCGGTCCGCCTTCTCCGGCAATCGCGCCATTTTACGGCACACACGGGGCCCAAGCGCCGTACACTACGCGGCCCGGTCCGGTACCCGGCCCCGCCACGCGCGGGTAGGCGGCCGCCCCGGGGCACGGGCGCACGGCCTGCCGCACGCCCCCACGACGCTGTATGCCTCGCTGGTTTCCGGACTCCCGAAGGAGTGTTTGTGCCCACGACGTTGCTTCAATCCGATCTGCCCGGCCTCACCCTGCGCCATCGCGGCAAGGTCCGCGATGTGTTCGACCTGCCCCGCGACCGCCTGCCCGCCGATGCGCCGGAGGGCGACCATCTGCTGATGGTGGCCACCGACCGCCTGAGCGCGTTCGACGTGGTGCTGCCCGACCCGATTCCCGGCAAGGGCGAGATGCTCTGCCAGATCTCCAACTTCTGGTTCGCCAAGACGGCGCACCTGATGCCCAACCACCTGACCGGCATCGACGTCGCCTCGGTGCTGCCTTCCGGCGTGGACGCCTCGCTGTACGCAAAACGCGCCGTGGTGACGAAAAAGCTCAAGCCCGTGCCGGTGGAAGCCATCGCACGTGGCTACCTGATCGGCAGTGGCTGGAAGGATTACCAGCGCACCGGCAAGGTCAGCGGCATCGAGTTGCCCGACGGCCTGCGCCAGGCCGAGAAGCTGGCCGAACCGATCTTCACGCCGTCGACCAAGGCCGCCGTCGGCGACCACGACGAGAACATCGACTTCGACGCCATGGTCAAGACCGTCGGCGCCGAACTGGCCGAGCGCGTGCGCGACGCGACCCTGCGCATCTACCGCTTCGCCGCCGATTTCGCCGCCGAACGCGGCATCCTGCTGGCCGACACCAAGTTCGAGTTCGGCACCGACGAAGACGGCCGCCTCTACATCATGGACGAGATGCTGACGCCGGATTCCTCGCGCTACTGGCCCGCCGACCAGTACGAAGTCGGCACCAGCCCGCCCAGCTACGACAAGCAGTTCGTGCGCGACTACCTGGAAACGCTGGACTGGAACAAGACCGCGCCCGGTCCGTCGCTGCCCGCCGAGGTCATCGAGCGCACGCGCGCGAAGTACGCCGAAGCGCTGCAGAAGCTCGCCGGCATCCTCGTCGACTGACCTGCAATCCGGCCCTGCATCGTCCTGATGCGGGGCATGCCGGGATTCAGGGCTTCCTGCAGTAGGCTGGCCATCCCTTCATCGGGTGCCTGCGCATGAACGCCTACGTCTATCTCGCCGTGGCCATCGCGGCCGAGGTCATCGCCACCAGCGCCTTGAAGGCATCCCAGGGCTTCACCCGAGCAGGGCCCTCGCTGGTGGTCGCGGCCGGTTACGGCATCGCGTTCTACTTCCTGTCGCTGACGCTGAAGACCGTGCCCGTCGGCGTGGCGTACGCCATCTGGTCGGGTGCCGGCATCCTGCTGATCGCCCTGATCGGCTGGCTGGTGTTGAAGCAGCCGCTGGACCTGCCGGCGCTGCTGGGCATGGCGCTGATCGTGGCGGGCGTGGCCGTCATCCAGCTGTTTTCCAAGGCTGCCGCCCACTGATCCGAACACGGGTCGCGGTCCCGGCACGGCCTGCCGGGCTGGGGTATGCTCCATACCCTGCCGCATTGCCATCCTCGGGAGGGATGAATGAACGCAACCGCGCAACGTCCGGTAGACCGCTGGTTCGCCAGCTACTCCGGCGACCATGTCAACGAGACCAACCAGCTCATCCACGTGTTCGCCGTGCCGGCGATCCTGTGGACGGTGGTCGCCCTGCTGTGGTGCATCCCGGTATTTGGCACCTGGGTGAAGTCCGGTGCATGGGCCGCGCTGGCGATGTTCGGCGCGTGGATGTACTACTACAAGCTCTCGCGCCCGCTCGGCTTCGGCATGCTGGCGATCTTCATCGCGATGGCCTGGCTGACCCGCTGGCTGGAGAGCCTGCTGGGGCTGCAGAACCTGTTCTTCCTCGCGGTGACCGTGTTCGTGGTGGCGTGGATCGCCCAGTTCATCGGCCACAAGATCGAAGGCAAGAAGCCCAGCTTCCTGACCGACCTCACCTATCTGCTGATCGGCCCGGTGTGGGTGCTCAGCAAGTTCTACCGGAAGATGGGCTGGAAGTACTGAGCAGAGCCGAGCTCGCTCGGCTGATCCTCGATACAGCATCACGAGTGCAGCGGAGCAAGCTCCGCTCTACGAACCTATCGCACGCTTGTCGACGACGAACGCGCGCGGCGCATACCCGAAATCCCGTACCGCAGGCGTCGCATCGAACACCAGATCCTCGCGCATGCGGGCCACGGCATCGTCAGTGAGCCCGCGCATCATGCCTGCCGTGCGGGCAAGCGCCAGCACCACCTTGAACATCGGCATCGGCAGTTCACGCAGCCGCACCGGCGGCGACATTGCGGCCAGTGTGCGCGCCACCATCTCGCGATACGCCAGCGTTTCGCCGCCGGGCAACGCATACGCCCGTCCATGCGTGCCGGGCGCGTCCACCACTGCTATGGCGGCAGCCGCAAGATCATCGACGTGCACGGGCTGGCGCTTCCCCTCCGCGCCACGCGGCAGCACGAAGAAGCCCACGCGTCGCGCCATCGCCGCGATGCGCGCCAGCGTCTGGTCGCGCCCCGCGCCATAGACCAGCGTCGGCCGCAGCAGGGTCGCTGCCGCACCCGTCGCGCTCGCTGTATCGAACACCGTGCGTTCCGCTGACTGCAGCCGGGCGACGATAGCGCGCTCGTACGCATCGCCCGAGGCCTGCTTGGTCTCCAGGCTGGTGGAACCGAAGGCGACCACGCGCGATGCCGCGATCTGTCCGCGCGCATACCACTGCGCGAAGCCGTCCAGCGGCCCGGTGCTGAAGATCACGTCGACCGTTGCCGGCAGATCGTCGATACCGGCGAACTCGCCCCGCAGCCAACGTACGTTCGATGACGACGCGCGCGGTGCACGCGACACCGCGAACACCTGCCAGCCGGCCTTCGACAGTCGCGCCAGCAGCGCTTCACCGATCTGGCCACTGGCGCCGAAGACGAGAGCCGCGCGCATGCGGATCAGGGGCTCAACGATGCGTCGTCGTTGGAGGCGTCAACATCGCCCGGCATCGGCGGACGCTCGGCCATCTTCAGCGACAGCGCGGCCTTCGCCATCAGGTGCGCGCTGATCGGCGCGGTGATGAAGAGGAAGGCAGTGACTAGCAACTCGCGGGGCTGCGGGTCCGTGCCCGACAGCGCGTGGTAGCCGACCGACGCGATCAGCACGCAGCCCACGCCCAGCGTGCTGGCCTTGGTGGGGCCATGCAGGCGCTTGAAGAACTCAGACAGCTTCACCAGGCTGAAGGAGCCGACGAGGATGAAGAAGCTGCCCACGGCCAGCAGCAGGACCAGCAGGATGGCGAAGACCCAGCTCATTCGACGATGTCCCGTCGCAGCACGTACTTGCTCAGCACCACCGTGCCGACGAAGCCGAGCATGGCGATGATCAGCGCGGCCTCGAAGTACACCGCCGTGCCCAGGTACATGCCGAACAGCATCAATTGCGCGATCGCCGCGACGTAAAGCGTATCCAGCGCAAGGATGCGGTCCGGCACGCTGGGGCCGCGCACCAGGCGGTACAGCGCCAGCAGCATCGCCAGACCGACGATGTGCATCGAACCGATCACGGCGTAGGTCACCAGGGCCTGCGGGGTCATGGGAAGATCTCCATCAGCGGTGCCTCGTAGCGCGTCTTGATCTGCCGGATCACCTCATCGGCATCGTCCAGGTTCAGCACGTGGACCAGCAGGTGGCGGCGGTCGTCCGACAGCGCCGACGACACCGTGCCGGGCGTCAGCGTGATGATGCTGGTCAGCGCGGCGATGCCGTGGATGTTGCCGATGTCCAGCGGCACCCAGATGAAGCCGGGATTGATCTTGCGCTCCGGGCCCAGCACCTGCAGAGCCACGGTGACGTTGGCCTGCACGATGTCCAGCAGCAGCACGCCCAGCATGCGCGGCACACTGCGCAGGCGGCCGATGCGCGCGAACTCACGGTCCAGGCGCGCGGCGAACAATGGAATCAGAAGCGCCAGGATCAGGGCCATCAGGATCTGGCCGACGCTGATCGCGTCGTTCATCAGCAACCAGAAGCAGAATACCGTCGCGCTCAAGGGCAACGAGGGCAGCCAGCGCTTGCGCCATCTCGCGACCATGCTCAGGGCTCCCTCAAGACGGGCGTGGCCGCACGCATGTGGTCGACGTAGGCGCCCGGCACCAGCAATTGCGCCGCGGTGGCACGGGTGTAGTCGAGCACCGGCGCGGCGCCCAGCACCAGTGCCACGCCATACGCCAGCAGCAGCACGGTGGCCGCGGTTTCCAGCGGACGCGAGGGTGCGTGCGCGAGGTCGCTCGCCGGCGTGAACGCCGCGACTTTCTCGGCACTCGCGTCCGGCCACGGTTCGACACGCCAGAACAGCCGCGTGCCGGCGCGCGCCAAGCCCACGAGCATCAGGAAGCTGGTGCCGAGCACCAGCAACCAGACCCAGAAGGTGCGGGGGCCCTCCGGCACTGCGCCGAGCAGCAGCAGTTTGCCGATGAAGCCGGACAGCGGCGGCAGGCCGGCCAGCGAGACCGCCGCGACCAGGAACAGCAGGCCCGGCACGGTCTTGCCGGGCAGCGCGGCGATGACGTCCTTGCGATCGCCCGCACGGCCGCGGCGACGGCGGATCAGGTCCGCGAGCAGGAACAGCGCCGCACCGGCGAAACTGCTGTGCACCAGGTAGTAGAGTCCCGCGCTGACGGTGCCGGCGGTGTGCAGGGAGAACGCGACGAACAGCGTCGCCGCGGAGCCGAGCACGAGGTAGGCGGCCAGTGCGCGCAGGCGGTTCGCCGCGAGCACGCCGAGCGCGGCGAGCACCAGCGTGACCGCACCAAGCGCGAGCAGCGCCGGCCAGGCGAAGCCCGCCAGCGGGCCGGCGACTCCGAACGTCAGCGTGCCCAAGCGCAGCACGGCGTACAGGCCGATCTTGGTCATGATCGCGAACAGGCCGGCCACGGCCGCCGGCGCATGCGTGTAGGTTTCCGGCAACCAGAAGTACATCGGCAACAACGCGGCCTTCGCGCAGAAGACCACGAACAGCAGACCGGCCGCCGCTTGCACCAGCGCCACGTCGTCGGCTGGCAACTGCGCCACGCGCACCGACAACTCCGCCATGTTCAACGAACCCAGCAGGCCATACAGCAAGCCCAGGGCGATCAGGAACAGCGTGGACGCGGCGATGTTGAACGTCACGTAGTGCAGGCCGGCGCGCATGCGCTCGCCCCGCCCGCCGCTGAGCATCAGCCCGTACGACGAGATCAACAGCACTTCGAAGAAGACGAACAGGTTGAAGACGTCGCCGGTCAGGAAGGCACCATTCAAGCCCATCAGCTGGAACTGGAAGAACGCATGGAAGTGCGGCGCGCGCCGATCCCAGCCTGCGCAGGCATGCAGCAGGCACGCCGCGCCGAGCAGCAGGCCGACCAACACCATCAACGCGGACAGGCGGTCGACCATCAGCACGATGCCCAAACGGGCCGGCCAATCGCCCAGCAGATAGACCTGCACATCGCCGGTGGACGCCTGCGCGACCAGCACGCCCGCCACGGCGAGCATGGCCGCCAACGACAGCCCGGCGACGATCCGTTGCGGCACCATGCCGAAGCGGCGATGTTCGAAGAACAGCGCGATCGACGCGGCGAACAGCGGAATCAGGATCGGCAGGATGGGCAGGTGGCTCATGCGCCGTCCTCCGCCTCGTCGGCCTTCGCGGCTTCGCGCGCCTCGTCGTGCCGGCGCTGTTCGGCTGCCTGGAACTCGCGTTCGGCGCGGCGACCGTCGACATGGTCGCTGTCGTTGTCGCCGCGGCTGCGGATCGCCAGCACGACGGTCACCGCTGTCATCGCGAACGCGATCACAATGGCGGTGAGCACCAACGCCTGCGGCAGCGGATCGGTGTAGTGGGCCAGGTCGGTGGCCACGCCATCGCGCAGCACCGGCGGCTTACCCGCGACCAGCCGTCCGCCGGAAAAAATCAGCAGGTTGGTCGCGTACGACAGCAGCGTCAGCCCGAGGATGACGTCGAACGTGCGCGCGCGCAGCAGTAGGTAGACGCCCGCCGCCGTCAGGATGCCGATCGCGCTCGCGAGGGCCAGTTCCATTAGAGGGCAACCCCCATCAGCGCATCTCTCCGGTACGGGTGGATCGATCGCCGGGCTCCATCACGCCCAGATGCGAGATGCGCGTGCGCGAGGGTTTGATCGTGCCGAGCATCGACAGGATCAGCATGGCGCCGCCGAACACCACCAGGTACACGCCGGTGTCGAAACCGATCGCGCTGGCCAGCGGCACCGTGCCGATCAGCGGCAGCTCAAGGTCGAGGTGCCCGCTGGTGAGGAACGGCACGCCGAACCCCATCGAAGCCACGCCGCTCAGCCCCGCCACGATCAGGCCCACGCCGATGCAGCGCACGTAGTCGAAGCCGAAGCGCGATTCCACCGACGCCGCGCCCTGGATCACGTACTGCACCAGCAGCGGCACCGCCAGCACCAGGCCCGCGATGAAACCGCCACCGGGCGCGTTGTGCCCGCGCAGGAACAGGAAGACCGACACCGTCAAGGTCAGCGGGAACATGATCTGCGCGAGATCGGCGGGCACCGGCAGCTTCACCGGCGGACCCGACATGACCTTCTCCGGCGCCATCCGCGCGCGTCGCAGCAGCGCGTGCACGATCAGCGCGGCGATACCGAACACCGTGATCTCGCCGAAGGTATCGAAGCCGCGGAAATCCACCAGGATCACGTTCACCACGTTGCTGCCGTAGGCTTCGGGCAGCGAGCGCGCCAGCAGTTCGCCGCTGATCGTGCCGACGGGACGCGTCATCATCTGGTAGGCGAGCAGGCCGGTGCCGAGGCCCGCCGCCAACGCGACCACGATGTCGCGCACGCGACGGCGGGGCGTACGCTCCGGCGGCGAGCGCGCCGGCAGATAGTGCAGGCCGAGCAACAGCAGGACCAGGCTGACCATCTCCACCATCAACTGGGTCAACGCGAGGTCGGGGGCCGACAGGAACACGAAGGCCAGGCTCACCATCAGGCCGGCGCCGCCGAGCACGACGACGGCGAGCAGGCGCTGTCGGTAGAGGCGGATCGTCCACACCGTGCAGGCCACCAGCACCAGCCACAGCAGCCAGCCGAGCAGCGGCATCGGTTGCGGCGCGCGCCATGGCAACGGCGCGGCGCCGCCGGACAGGAATGGCCACGCGCCCGCGACGAGCGCCGCCAGCACCAAGTAAAGCAGGCTGCGTTGCAGGCTGCCATTGGCAACGCGCGCAGTGAACCGTCCCGCCAACGCGTACAGCGCATCCATGTTCCAGCGGAACAGGTGGCGGCCCAGCGAGCGGCGCATGATCGCATGCAGATCGAACAGGCGACGCAGGCCGAAATACAGCGCCACGCCGCCGGCGATGCCGGCCAGGCTCATCAGCAGCGGGGTATTGATGCCGTGCCACACGGCCAGGCTGTACTCGGGCGTCGCGGGCCCGAGGATTGCGCCGGCAGCGGCTTTCAGCACGGGCGCGATGGTCCAGGCCGGAAACATGCCCACCGCCACGCACAGCACCACCAGCACTTCGACCGGGATCTTCATCCAGCGCGGCGGTTCGTGCGGGGTGCTGTCCAGCGCGCGCGGCCCCTCGCCAAAGAACGTTTCGTAGACGAAGCGCAGGCTGTAGGCCACGCCGAAGATGCCGTACAGCAGCGCCGCCACCGCGATGGCATCGCGCATCGCGCGGTGCCCGGCGATATCGATCGCTTCGGCGAAGAACATCTCCTTCGACAGGAAGCCGTTGAGCAGCGGGATGCCGGCCATCGCCAGCGAGGCGATGATGGCCAGCGCGCTGGTCCAGGGCATGGAACGCCGCAGGTTGCCGAGCCGGCGCATGTCGCGGGTGCCGGTCTCGTGGTCGATGATGCCGGCCGCCATGAACAGCGAGGCCTTGAAGGTGGCGTGGTTGAGGATGTGGAACACACCGGCCACCACCGCCATCGGCGTGGAGAGGCCGAACAGCAGGGTGATCAGGCCCAGGTGCGAGATCGTGGAGTATGCCAACAGGCCTTTCAGGTCGTGCTGGAAGATCGCGTACCAGGCGCCGATCAACAGCGTCAGCGCGCCCACGCTGGTCACCACGTAGAAGAACAGGTCGGTGCCGGCGAGCGCCGGATGCAGGCGCGCCAGCAGGAACACGCCCGCCTTCACCATCGTCGCCGAATGCAGATAGGCCGACACCGGCGTCGGCGCCGCCATCGCATGCGGCAACCAGAAATGCAGGGGGAACTGCGCACTCTTGGTGAAGACGCCGGCCAGCACCAGCGCGAGCGCCCACGGATACAGCGCACTGCCGCGGATCAGGTCGCCCGAGGCCAACACCACGTCCAGGTCGTAGCTGCCGACGATGCGCCCGATCAGCAACACGCCGCCAAGCATCGCCAAGCCACCGGCGCCGGTGATCGCCAGCGCCATGCGCGCGCCTTCGCGCGCATCCTGGCGGTGCGACCAGAACCCGATCAGCAGGAACGAACTGATGCTGGTCAGTTCCCAGAACACCACCAGCAGCAACAAATTGCCCGCCAGCACCACGCCGAGCATCGAGCCCATGAAGAGCAGCAGGCTGGCGAAGAAGCGCGGCGCGCTGTCCTTCTCGCTGAGGTAGTAACGCGCGTAGATCACCACCAGCGCACCGATCGCGAGCACCAGGCCGGCGAACATCCAGGCCAGGCCATCCAGGCGCAGCGTGAAATCCAGGCCGATCTGCGGCAGCCACGCGTGTTCGGCGCGCAGGTTCCAGCCCTGCATCACGCTGGGTGTCAGCCATGCCAGCACGACCAGGCCCAGCAGCGGCGCGAGGCCGGCCAGCCACGCGGTCGCGCCGCGCGGTAGGCCGCGCGCCAGCGCCACCACCAGCGCGAGCACGAACGGCAGCGCCAGCAGGATTTCAAGAAAAGGGATCATCAACCGCCTTGCGTTGCAGGGAATGCGTCATTCACGAGCAATCCGCCCGAGTTTAACAAACCCGTCACGCCGTGCCTGACCCGGGGTTCAGGCGACCAGTGCGATCTCCAGCATCAGCCAACCGATGAAGGCCGCCAGCAGCAAGCCGCCTTCCACGCGGCTTATCCGCAGATCGCCGCGCAGCATCGGATAGAGCACGATGACGAAGGCGATGGCCGCCGGCAGTTCGAAACGCACGAAGGACTCGGGCAGCGGCAGCGGGCGGAAGGCCGCCATGCCGCCGACCACGACCAGCAGGTTGAACAGGCTGGAACCGATCACGTGCCCGGCCACCATGTCGCCCTGCCCGCGTCGTGCGGCCATCGCGGCGGCGGCGATCTCGGGCAGCGCCGTGCCGATGGCCACCGGCAGCAGGCCGGTCAGCAACGGCGACAAGCCCCAATGCGCGCCGATCACCGGCGCGCCCTGCACCACCCAGCGCGCGCCGTAGTACAGCAGCACGGCCGCCACGATGAAACGCAGCAGGTTCATCCACAGGTCGGTCCGCGTGCTCGCATAGGCCTCGATCTCGGCACGCACCGCGGCATCCTCGCGCGGCGCGCGCGCCAGCAGGAACGCCAACATCGCCACGAAACCCAGCAGCAACACCATGCCCTCCACACGGCTGACGAAGCCGTCCAGACCGAACACGATCAGCGCCAGCGTGGCGACCGCCAGCAGCACCAGCAGCGGCGACAGCAGGCGCATGCGGATCACCACCGGTGCGATCACGGCGGCCAGTCCCAGGGTCAGGCCGAGGTTTACGATGTTGCTGCCCACGGCGTTGCCGAGCGCGAGTTCCTGCGAACCCACCCACATGGCACGCGCGTTGACCGCCAGCTCCGGCAGCGAGGTGCCGAAGGCGATCAGCACCAGGCCGGCGACGAAGGGCGAGGCGCCGATGCGCTGCGCCAATCCCGAGGCGCCCTTGACGATGGAATCACCGCCCAGCGCCAGCAGCACCAGCCCCAGTGCGAAGTATCCCCAGGCTTCCATCATGGCCCCGCACTCCCCTCGTGGATTGCGGGGATTCTATGCCGCCGCGCTTCTTCAGGAACAGCCTTCCACGTACTCCACCTGCGGCGACAGGCCCACGCGCCAGGAAGTGACCTTGCCGGCCGCATCGGCTTCGAAGATGAGCTTGGTCGGCGCGACGTCGCCGGCACCGATGGACAGGTACTGGCCACCCTGCACGTACTTGTGCGGCGTCGCCTTCAGCGCACCGCCGTAGAGCTTCTGCAGTTCCTCCACGTTCATGCCTACCTTGCCGCCGCCCGGGGCCGTCTCCTTGTCGATGCCGACGTCGTAGCGGACGAACTTGCCTTCTTCCATCATGAAGGCGAAGTCGGCGGGCCGGCTGATCCACTTCGGCCACAGGTAATGGCAGCTGGTGCCCTCCATGGGCGCGCCGTTCAATTCACCGCCCCAGGCCGCACGCGCCTCCTCCACGGTGCTGCCCAGCTTCATGTCGCCGTAGCCCAGGAAGCTCGCCTGGCTGACCGGACCGGCAGGCGCCGCCGTGTCGTCGACCGCCGGCACCGGTGTAGGCGACTCGGCCATCGGCGTGCTAGCCGCCGTGGTCAACGGCTCCGCATCGGCCGGGGCCGGCGACTCCTCCCGCTGGCAGGCGGACAACAGGGCAGCGACCATCACGATCGGCAGCATCGACTTCATCGGCTCTCTCCGTATGCACAAACCTGAAGACTAACGTTGACGCGTTAAGTCACCGCGAACGCCGGACTGTCATCCGCACTTCATCGCAAGCCACTAGCCTGCGCGCCGATCCCCACCGGCTCCGTCATGCGTCCTTCCAAGACCGATCTCGCCCGCGACACGCTCCAGGCCCATGACGGCACCCTGGGCATGCGCGAGCGTCGGGCGCTGATCCTGTGCGATGGCCAGCGTGGGTTGGATGACCTTGTGCCACTGCTGGGGCCGGATGCACCGCTGCTGATCCAGCGCCTGGTGCGGGATGGCTACCTGACCGGATCGCCGTCACCGGCTGCCGTGGCAACCGCGCCCGCGACACCCCCTACGACTCCGTCCGCGGGACCGCGACGCTCGCGCGTGGCCGCCCGCGTCTATCTGTCCGGCATGCTCGAACTGCATCGCGATGGAGAGGCGCGCCAGCACCGCGATCGCCTGCAGTCGCGGCTCGACGACGACGCCATGCTGGAAGCGCTGGCGGATGCGCTCCGGTTCCTCGAAGGTCGCGTGGCGGCCTCGCTGGCCCTCCGCATCCGCGAACGCGTGTTCGAAGCGCTGCCGCTCGAGGACGTGCTACCCCTGCAGGCCCGGATCGCGCCGCAGACCGACGCCATCGCGCTGTCCTGACGCCGCTCAGCCCGGCGGCGGCGCGAAATGCTTGCGCAAGCCGGCCCAGCAGGCCTGGTAGTCGCGCTGGCGGTGCGGGGCTTCCATGGCCTGGCGGGTGGGACGGATCACCGCGCGCGTCTCGAACATGAAGGCCATCGTGCCCGTGATGACGTCAGGCTTGGACAGATCGGCGTTCGACGCTTTCTCGAACGTGGCCGCATCCGGGCCATGGCCGGTCATGCAGTTGTGCAGCGAGGCCCCACCCGGCGCGAAGCCTTCCGCCTTGGCGTCGTACACACCATGAATCAGGCCCATGAACTCGCTGGCGATGTTGCGGTGGAACCACGGCGGACGGAACGTGTCCTGCGCCACCAGCCAGCGCGGCGGGAAGATCACGAAATCCATGTTGCCCACGCCCGGCGTGTCGCTGGGCGAGGTGAGCACCAGGAAGATCGACGGGTCGGGATGGTCGAAGCTGATCGAGCCGATCGTGTTGAAGCGGCGCAAGTCGTAACGGTACGGCGCGTAATTGCCATGCCAGCCCACCACGTCCAGCGGCGAGTGGCCGATATCCGCGCGCCACAGGTGGCCCTGGAACTTGGCGATCAGCTCGAACCTGCCTTCCACGTCCTCGTAGGCGGCGACCGGGGTTTCGAAATCGCGCGGATTCGCCAGCCCGTTCGAGCCGATCGGCCCCAGGTCGGGCAGGCGGAGCGGAGCGCCGAAGTTCTCGCAGACATAGCCGCGCGCTTCACCGTCCGGTAGCTCGACCAGGAAACGCATCCCGCGCGGGATCACTGCGATCTGCTGCGGCTCGAGGTCGATCACGCCGAATTCGGTGGCCAGGCGCAGGCGCCCCTGCTGCGGCACGATCAGCAGTTCGCCATCGGCATCGTAGAAATAGCGGCCCTGCATGGAGCGGTTCGCCGCGTACAGGTGGATGCCCACCCCGTGCTGCGCCTCGGGCGCGCCATTGCCGGCCATGGTGTACAGGCCATCGACGAAGTCGGTGGGCGTCTCCGGCATCGGCAGCGGCGACCAGCGCATCTGGTCCGGCGACACCGGACCGGCGCTGAAATCGCTGTGCAGGCGGTGGTGCGCATACGGCGCGAAAGTGCCGTGCATGGCCGCCGGACGGATGCGGTACAGCCAGCTGCGGCGGTTCTCCGCCCGCGGCGCGGTGAACGCGGTGCCGCTGAGCTGCTCCGCGTACAACCCGTGGGCGACCCGCTGCGGCGAGTTGCGTCCCACCGGCAGCGTGCCCGGGATCGCCTCGCTGGCGAAGTGGTTGCCGAAGCCGGTCAGGTATCCGCAATCGCTGGAGGTATTCATCTCGATGCCTTTAAAGCCCCTCTCCCGACGGGAGAGGGGTTGGGGTGAGGGGCGATGGTGAGACGGTTCGGCAGATCGCCTCGACCACCGCTTCAATCTGCATCAGTACGTCGTTATCCCAGAACCTCAGGACGGTGAAACCTTTTGACTCGAGGAACTGCGTTCGCGCTCCATCGGACGTTTCCGTGTGCTGCGATCCGTCCACTTCAACCACCAATCTGATCGCTATGCATCAGAAGTCGACCGTGTAGGGCGGGATGGGATGTTGTCGCCGGAACTTCAATCCGTCGATACCACCTCCCCGCAGGACGGACCACAGCTTGCGCTCCGCATCTGTCGAACATGCCCGCAACTCCCTTGCCTGCTCCAAAGCGCGAGTCGCCATGGGAGGTCTGCGGTGGTTCGTCATCCTTGTCCTCCTGCCCCTCACCCCAACCCCTCTCCCGCAGGGAGAGGGGCTCAAAGTGCGAGCCTACAGCACCCCGCGCTTCATCTGATCGCGCTCGATGCTCTCGAACAGCGCCTGGAAGTTGCCTTCGCCGAAACCTTCGTTGCCCTTGCGCTGGATGATTTCGAAGAAGATCGGACCCAGCGCGTTCTGGGTGAATATCTGCAGCAGCTTGCGCTGCTTGGTCTCGGGGTCGGCGTCGATCAGGATCTTGTTACGGGTCAGGCGCGCGACATCTTCGCCGTGGTTGGGAATACGCTGGTCGATCACGTCGAAATAGGTATCCGGCGTGTCGAGGAATTCGACGCCCGCCTCGCGCATCTGTTCCACCGTGGTGTAGATGTCGTCGGTGAAGCAGGCGATGTGCTGGATGCCTTCGCCCTTGTAGGCGTCGAGGTATTCGTTGATTTGGCTCTTCGGGTCGCTGGACTCGTTGAGGGGGATGCGGACCATGCCGTCCGGCGCGGTCATCGCCTTGGACAGCAAACCGGTCTTGGCGCCCTTGATGTCGAAGTAGCGGATCTCGCGGAAGTTGAACAGCCGCTCGTAGTAGTCCGCCCACTTGGCCATGTTGCCGTGATAGAGGTTGTGGGTCAGGTGATCGATGAAGGTCAGCCCGAAGCCCTTCGGCATCAGCTCCACGCCGGGCAGGTATTCGTAATCGGGGTCGTGGATGGTGCCTTCGGTGTCGTAGCGGTCGACGATGTAGAGCATGCAGTCGCCGATGCCCTTGATCACCGGCGCGGCGACGGCCTTGGTGAGTTCGTCGGCGGCATCGAACGACTCGGCGCCGTTCTTCAGCGCCTGCACGCGTGCCCATTCGGCCAGCTTGTTGACGCGGATCGCGAAGCCGCATGCGCTGGGGCCGTGCTGGGCGGCGAAGCGGGCGGCGAAGGAATCCGGATCCTCGTTGATCAGGAAGGTGCAGTCGCCCTGGCGATAGGTGCTGATCGGGCGCGTCTTGTGGCGCGCGACCTGGACGAAGCCGAGCTTGCGGAAGTAGTCGTGCAGGTGGTGGGCCTGCCCGGCCGGCGCGGCGAACTCCACGAACTCGAACCCGTCAATGCCCATCGGGTTGTCGAAGGTGGTCGGCTTCATGCCGGTATTGGGTTGTGCGCTCATGGGGCACCTCGCTAGGCTTGCCGGGATATGCGTCAATATAGTTTCAGCTGAAACCACCCACAAGTAGCAGCGCAGCATGAGCCAGCCAGCCAGCCCCGTCATCCACGCCGATTTCGACCTCGACCGCCTGTTCTCCTACCGGCTGAGTGTGCTCTCCAACCGCATCAGCGGGGCGATCTCCCGCGAGTACCACCGCCGTTTCGGCCTGGCGATCACCGAATGGCGGGTCATGGCTGTGCTCGGACGCTTCCCAGGCCTGTCGGCCGGCGAAGTCGCCGCCCGGACCGCGATGGACAAGGTGGCGGTCAGCCGGGCAGTGGCCCGGCTGCTGGAACGGGCGCTGATCCAGCGCGAGACCCACGGCGACGACCGCCGCCGGTCGGTGCTGGCGCTCACGGACGAGGGGTTCCGGGTCTACGACGAAGTCGCGCCGATGGTCATCGAGTACCACCAGCGCATGCTCGAACCGCTGACCGCCGAGGAACGCACGCTGCTGGACCAACTGATCGACAAGCTGGCCGGGGAAGGCGTGAAGCGCATCGAAGGCTGAGGACTTTCTTCACGGATAAAAAAACGGCGGCCCGTGGCCGCCGTTTTTCGTCGGCACCCGGCGATTGCCGGGACGCCGATGCGTCACTTCACGCCGTGCATCAGCTTCTGGATCAGCGGTGCGATCAGGAACAGCAGCACGCCCGCACCCAACAGGATCCAAAAGCCCATCGTGTAACCCGCGTGGGCCGATTCGACGGTCATGCCGGTCTCGCCGCTGACATGACTGGCGAAGATGCCCGACAGGTTGTTGCCGATGGCGGTGGACAGGAACCAGCCGCCCATGCCGAAACCGACCAACCGCACCGGTGCCAGCTTGGTCACCATCGATAGGCCGATCGGCGACAGGCACAGCTCACCGACGGACTGGATCACGTACACCATGAACAACGTCCAGAACGGGATCTTCAGCGTCTGCGGATCCACCAGGCTGGACAGCGCGAACATCAGCAGCAGAAAGGCGAGACCGTTGAAGATCAGGCCCAGGCCGAACTTGCGCGGGATCGACGGATTGGCCTTGCCCATCTTCACCCACAGCCAGGCCAGCACCGGCGCCAGCGTGATGATGGCCAGCGAATTGACCGACTGGAACCAGCCCACCGGGAACACCCAGCCGCCGAAGTCGCGATTGACTATGTTCTGCGCGAGGAAGTTGAACGAGCTGCCCGCCTGCTCGAAGAAGCACCAGAACAGCACGTTGAACACGAAGATGATCAGCATGGCGATGGCCATGTCGCGCCGCACCGCGCCGTCCTTGAAGCCCTCCTTCAGGATCAGTGCGCACAGGCCGATGAACAGCACCGTCAGAATCCACTGCAATGCGCCCGCGCCGATCGACAGCAGGAAGTAGATCACCGGGATGGCGACGATGGCGCAGATCGCGGTGATCAGCACGCGTCCGGTGCCTTCCGCACCTTCCTGGGGTCGTCCGATGCCTTGCAACTGCGCCCGACCGAACCAGAACCACACCAAGCTGATCAACATGCCGATGCCCGAGACCAAGAACACGACCTTGTAGGCCGGCATTTCAGGCGTGCCACCCATGATTCGCTCGGCCAGCAATCCGGTCAGCCACGGCGCGATCATCGCGCCAAGGTTGATGCCCATGTAGAACAGGGTGAAGCCTGAATCGCGGCGCCCATCGCCCGTCGCGTAGAGCTTGCCGACCATCGTCGAGATGTTCGGCTTGAAGAGGCCGTTGCCGGCGATCACCGTGGCGAGGCCGAGCCGGAACAGCTGTTCGTTAGGCAGCATGATTAGGAACAGGCCGGCCGCCATGATGACGGCACCCAATAGGATCGAACGCTGGTAACCGATGACCCGGTCGGCCACATAGCCACCGAACAACGCTGCCGCGTAGACCAGCGCCAGGTACGCACCGTAGAGCCGACTGGCCGGCGCCTCGCCCGCACTGTCGCCGGCGTAAAACTGGGCGACGATGTACAAGGCCAGCGCCCAGCGCATGCCGTAGAACGCGAAGCGTTCCCAGAACTCGGTCATAAACAGCATCCACAGAGGGCGCGGATGCCCCAGCAGCTGCTTGAATTCCGGTATCCGTTCCGGCGTTGATGTGTCGACGGCTCCGCTCATGCGGGCTCCCCCTAGAAGTAGTTCAGGATTTCGGTTTCCCGTGCAACCAGCACGGGACGCGCGAGGATCACCGACCCGGCCGGGCCGCGTCAAATCGCTGAAATACCGGGAGCGTACGGGCATTTCGCCCTGTTCAGTGATTCAATACGCTGATTTCCAAGGGGATTTTGGCCGATTCTGCCCCCTCCTGAAGTTCAGCGACCCGGACCGATCGAGGTGCGCACATCGAACAGTTCGGGGAAGAAGGTCAGTTCCAGCGCCTGGCGCAGGAACCCCACGCCGCTGGAACCGCCGGTGCCGCGCTTGAAGCCGATGATGCGCATGACCGTGCGCATGTGGCGGAAGCGCCACAGCTGGAACTGGCTTTCCAGGTCCACCAGGTCCTCGCACAGCGAATACTCGCGCCAGTAGCGGTCGGTGTCCTCATAGATGGCCTCGAACACCGGCAGCAGCGCGGCGTCGGCGGCGTGCGACTGGCGCCAGTCGCGCTGCAGGTGCTGCGGCGGGATCGCGTGGCCCCAGCGGGCGAGGTACATCAGGAATTCGTCGTACAGGCTGGGCGCGTCGAGCACGGCTTCCAGCCCGGCATAGCCCTCGGGGTCGTGGGCGAACACCTTCAGCATCGCCGCGTTCTTGTTGCCCAGCAGGAATTCGATGGTGCGGTACTGCAGCGACTGGAAGCCCGACGACGGGCCCAGCAGGTCACGGAATCCCATGTACTCGGACGGGGTCAGCGTCTCCAGCACGGACCACTGCTCGGTCAGCTGGCGCAGCACCTGCTTGGCGCGCGCCATCACCTTGCGGGCCTGCCATACCTGGTCGCGCTGGAGGAAGCCGATCGCCGCGCGCAGCTCGTGGATCATCAGCTTCATCCACAGCTCCGAGACCTGGTGCTGGACGATGAAGAGCATCTCGTCGTGGTGCAGCGGGTCCGACACCGGGTGCTGTGCGGACAGCAGGCGGTCCAGCTGCAGGTAGCCGCCGTAGCTCATCCGGCCGGAGAGGTCGGTGTGGATGCCTGCTTCCAGCGGGCGCTCGTTCTTTTCTACGGCCATCCGTCGATCAACCGGGGGCCGCCCGGGGGGCGGCGGGGGCGCCAGCGTAACCGATGAGGGCGGACGACCCCGGCAAGGCGATGGAAAACCGGCACTTATGTCATGCCCATGCAATGCGCGTACCACAGGCTTGGGCTACATTGCGTCGGCCGGGGGCGGCATCGCTCCCGCGGGGGTCGGCGTCCAATCCACTGAGGGAGAACCCGTTACATGGAAATGCCACGGGGCCGCCTTGCGGCCGTGTTCGCGTCTTGCGCCTTGCTGTTGGCCGCCTCGTCGGCACAGGCACAGGTGGTCATCAGCCAGGTCTACGGCGGCGGCGGCAACAGCGGCGCCACGCTGAAGAACGACTTCATCGAGCTGCGCAACAACGGACCCACGGCGGTCGACCTGAGCGGCTGGAGCGTCCAGTACACCTCCTCTGCGGGCACCACCTGGAGCGGGCGCACCAACCTGACCGGCACCATCCCGGCCGGCGGCTTCTACCTGATCCAGCAGGCGCAGGGCGCCGGCGGCACGGTGGACCTGCCCACGCCCGATGCGACCGGCACCATCGCCATGAGCGGCACCGCCGGCAAGGTGGCGTTGAGCCGCAGCACCACTGCGCTGACGGGCGCCTGCCCGACCGCCGATGCGAACGTGGTCGACTTCGTCGGCTTCGGCAGCGCGGCCAACTGCTTCGAAGGCAGCGCGCCCACCGGCACGCTCAGCAACACCACCGCCGCCTTGCGTGGCGGCGATGGCAGCATCGACACCAACAACAACGGCGCCGACTTCGCCGTCGGTGCACCGAATCCGCGTAACAGCGGCGCCGAGCCGCCGGAACCGCCGGATCCGCCGCTCGCGCTGACCATCGCGCAGATCCAGGGCACCGGCCTGCTGTCGCCGCACAACGGCAAGCGCGTGGTCACCGAAGGCATCGTCACGGCGATCAAGTTCAACAACGGCTTCTTCCTGCAGGCCGCCAACGACGATGGCGACCCGGCCACGTCGGACGCCGTGTTCGTCTTCACCAGCAGCGCCCCGCCCGCCACCGCCGCGGTCGGCAACCGCGTGCGCGTGACCGGCACGGTCGAGGAATACACCCCGTCGTCCAACCCGCACCAGCTGGCGATCACCGAGATCGTCACCCCGACGCTCGACGTGCTGGAGACCGGCGTCGCCCTGCCTGCCGCGATCGAACTGACCGCGGCCGAGCTCGGCCCCGATGCCCTGCCCGGCACGCTGGAACGCCTGGAAGGCATGCGCGTCAGCGTGGCGCAGTCGGTGGTGATCGCGCCGTCCGGCGGCAGCATCGACGAGAACGATGCGCTGTCCTCCAGCGACGGCGTGTTCCACGTGGCCCTGCCCGGCGTGGCGCGCCCGTTCCGCGAGCCCGGCATCGCCGTGATGGATGCCATCACCCTGCCGGCCGGCAAGAACCCTCCGCGCTTCGACACCAACCAGGAACGCCTGATGGTGCGCAGCCGTGGCCAGGTCGGCGCGCTGCCACTGTCGGCCGACACCGGGGCGGACGTCACCGGCCTGCTCGGCGTGCTCGACTACTTCGCCGGCACCTGGGCGCTGCTGCCCGACGTGGCCACGCCGCCGACGGTCATCGGCGGCATGTCGCCGGAAGCCGTCAACGACGCCGCCTACGACGAAGTGACCGTCGGCAGCTTCAACCTGCTGCGGCTGTTCGACGAGGTCAACGACAGCAACGGCGCAGTGACGCTGACGCCGGAAGCGCTGGACAAGCGCCTGGCCAAGGCGGCGCTGGCGATCTGCGACTACCTGAAGACCCCGGACATCCTGGGCGCGGTGGAAGTGGAGAACCTGCGTGTGCTGCAACTGCTGTCCGAACGCATCGATGCGACCTGCGCCGCGCGTCCGGGTTACGTGCCGTACCTGCAGCCGGGCAACGACGTGGGCGGCATCAACGTCGGCTTCCTGGTCAGCTCGCGCCTGACCGCCGACGGCGTGGCCCGCGTCGAGGTGCTGGACGTGGCGCAGTTCGGCAAGGAGACGACCATCGCCAATCCGAACGGCACCACCAGCGTGCTCAACGACCGTCCGCCGCTGCGCCTGCGCGCCCGCGTGCACCAGGACGCGACGTCGAGCTATCCGCTGACGGTCATCGTCAACCACCTGCGTTCGCTCAACGACATCAACGACACCCTACCCGGCAGCGGCGGCTGGGTCACCGGCGGCGAGCGCGTGCGGGTGAAGCGCGGCGCGCAGGCCGTCTACCTGGCCCAGCTGGTCGAAGAGATGCAGCAGGCGAATCCGGACGAGAAGATCGTGCTGGTCGGCGACTTCAACGCGTTCGAGTTCAACGATGGCTACGTCGACGTGATGGGCATCATCAAGGGCGAAGCGGCGGCGGAAGACCAGGTGCTGACGTACATGCCCAGCCCGCTGACCGTGCCGCTCGTGGACGGCTCGCAGCTGATCGCCGATCCCGCGCACCGCTACTCGTACTCGTTCGAGGGCAATGCGCAGACGCTGGACCACGTGCTGGTCAACGAAGCCCTGGTCATGGACGCCGGCCTGCGCGTGGACCATGCGCGGATCAATGCGGACTTCGGCGTGGACAACTTCGGCGACGCCACGCTGGCCCTGCGCTCGTCCGATCACGATCCGGTGCGCCTGAGCATCCGCGTGCCGTCGTTCGCCCGCGCCGACCTGTCGGCGACGGTGTCGGCCGACCGCGCCACCGCCAACGTCGGCGAAACGGTGCGCTATACCGCCACCGTCCGCAACGCCGGCCCGGGTGCGGCATCGCCGGCGGCGTTCGCCTTCGTGTTCTCGGCCGAGCTGTCCCCGTCGCTGGCCACGCTGCCGGCCGGCTGGAGCTGCGCGGCACCGGAAGTCACCGCGGGCACCACCCGCGTGGCCTGCACCGTGCCGTCGCTGGCGGTCGGTGACGAAGCGACCTTCGCCCTCGACGCCGTCGTCCCGGCCAGCGCAGCGGGCGCCACGCTGGGCCTGGGCGTGTCGGCCAACTCGACCGTGCTCGACCCGGCCAACGGCGACAACACCGCGGCCGTCTCGGTGGCCGTGGCCGCGCTGCCGCAGACCCGCGCCGACCTGTCGGTGCAGCTGCTCGGCGCCGCCCTGCCGCTGCGTCGCGGCACCATCGCCACGCTGCTCGTGCCGGTGCGCAATGCCGGTCCGGATGCGGCCGAGCAGGTCTCCGTGCGTCTGACCAGCAACGTGGAAGCCCGCTACGCCGCCGTGGCCGCCCCCAGCGGCTGGAGCTGCACGCGCGTGGAGGACACCGCCGAAGGCGCCGCCGCCGACTGCACCCGCCGTGGCGCCATGCCACGCGGCGTGCAGACGCTCGCCTTCGCGCTGGTGGTGCCGGGCAAGCCCAAGCGCGGGACTGAACTGGAGTTCGAAGCCACCGTCAGCAGCACGACGACCGATCCGAACCCGGCCAATAACCACGATCGCCTGGTCCAGCGCATCCGCTGAACTTTCCCGCCATCGTGGGGTCGACAGGGGCGCGGGCAACCGCGCTCCTTGTCGTTTGCGCAGCCCGCGACGCGCATCACGTCCGGCCCGCGCCTACCAAGGGCGGACTGACACCGAACGACAGCCCGGCAAGCCCCTGTTTCCGCACCGGTTTCCCCCCGTATCGAGACGCCATGCGCCGTCGTCTTGCTGCATTGCACGACAGCTGTCCGGGCCGTCGCTCCTAAAATTACATTTGAAACCAATTCCGCCTATCGACGAGAACACCGTCCCGATGAGCATCGCCGCAAGCTTCGACATCGAATACCTCCAGTACCTGGGGCCCGACGGCACCCTGGTCCGTCCCGACCTGCCCGAGGCAGGACGCGACATCGCCCGCCTGCGCGAGCTGTTCAAGCAGATGCTGTTCGTGCGTACCTTCGACACCAAGGCCATCGCCCTGCAGCGCACCGGCAAGCTGGGCACCTACGCCGCCTGCCTGGGCCACGAGGCCACCCACGTCGGCATCGGCGCCTCGATGCGTGCCGGAGACGTCTATGCGCCCAGCTACCGCGAGTACGGGGCCATGTTCATGCGCGGGGTGAAGCCGCGCGATGTGCTGATGTACTGGGGCGGCGACGAGCGTGGCAGCGACTTCGACCGAGACAGCGACGCACGCAACGATTTTCCGTTCTGCGTGCCGATTTCCACGCAGTGCCTGCATGCGGCCGGCGCGGCGCTGTCCTTCAAGCTGCGCAAGCAGCCGCACATCGCGGTGGCGACCTGCGGCGACGGCGGCTCGTCGAAGACCGACTTCTACGCCGCGCTCAATTCCGCCGGTGCCTACGAGCTGCCGCTGGTGCTGGGCGTGATCAATAACGGCTGGGCGATCTCGGTACCGCGCAGCGCACAGACCGGCGCGCAGACGCTGGCGCAGAAGGGCCTGGCCGGCGGCCTGCACTGCCTGCAGGTCGACGGCAACGACCTGATCGCCGTGCTCGAAGGCATGCGCCGCGCCAGCGAACGCGCGCGCAAGGGCCAGGGCGGCACGGTGATCGAGTTCGTCACCTACCGCCTGTCCGACCACACCACCGCCGACGACGCGCGCCGCTACCGCGACGATGCCGAAGTGAAGGCCGGCTGGGAGCGCGAGCCGATTGCCCGCCTGCGCACCTGGCTGACCGCGCAGGGCGCCTGGAGCGAGGCCGATGAGGCCGCGTGGAAGGAAGAATGCAGCGCGCGCGTGGACGAGGAAGTCAACGCCTACCTCAACACGCCGGTGCAGCCGGTGGAGGCGATGTTCGATTACCTGTACGCCGATCCGCCACCGGAATTGCTGAAGCAACGCGCCGCCGCGATCGCCGCGGAGAACCGCCCATGAGCACCGTGATGAAGCCCGATAACAAGACTGTGGGAGCGACGTCAGTCGCGAAGCCGGACGCCGCACCGACCCCCACCGCCATCACCCTGATCGAAGCCATCACCCAGGCGCTGGCCTGGGAGATCGCGCACGATGAGTCCGTACTGGTGCTGGGCGAGGACGTGGGCGTGAACGGCGGCGTGTTCCGCGCCACCGCGGGCCTGCAGCAGAAGTTCGGCCCCGAGCGCGTGCTGGACACGCCGCTGGACGAGACCACGATCGCCGGCCTGACCATCGGCCTGGCCGCGCAGGGCATGAAGCCCGTCGCCGAAGCGCAGTTCGACGGCTTCGTCTATCCGATGGTCGACCACATCATCTGCCACGCCGCTCGCCTGCGCACCCGCACGCGCGGCCGCCTGCACTGCCCGATGGTGCTGCGCGTGCCGTGGGGCGGCGGCATCCGCGCGCCGGAGCACCACAGCGAGGCCAACGAGGCCATCTTCACCAACGTGCCCGGCCTGCGCGTGGTGATGCCGTCCTCGCCGCAGCGCGCCTACGGCCTGCTGTTGGCTGCGATCCGCGATCCGGACCCGGTCATCTACATGGAACCCAAGCGCATCTACCGCCAGTACAAGGAAGTGGTCGTCGACGACGGCGAAGCACTGCCGCTGGACGTGTGCTTCGTGCTGCGCGACGGCACCGACGTGACCCTGGTGACTTGGGGCGCGCAGGTCAAGGAAGCGCTGGAAGCCGCTGACACGCTGGCCGGCGAAGGCATCAGCGCCGAAGTCATCGACGTGGCGACGCTGCGTCCGCTCGACTTCGACACCATCGCCGAATCCGTGGCCAAGACCGGCCGCTGCGTGATCGTGCACGAAGCGCCGCGCACCGCGGGCTTCGGTGCCGAAATCGCCGCGCGCCTGGCCGAGCACTCGATGTACGACCTGCTGGCGCCGGTCGAGCGCGTCACCGGCTACGACACGCACATCCCGCTGTTCCGCCTGGAAATGAAGTACCTGCCCAGCGTCGACAAGATCGTCGCCGCGGCCAAGCGGGCGGTGGCAGCCGGCTGATGCACGCCCGCGCCGTCCGCGACTACCGCACGCAGTACGCGAACCCCATCCGGTTCGCGCGCGGCGACGTGGTCGCGCTCGGCGCGCGCGACACCGAATGGCCGGCCTTCGTCTGGGCCACCACGTCCGATGGCAATGCCGGCTGGGCGCCGGTGGACTGGCTGCAACCGCAGCGCGAGGGGTACGCCGTCGCCTTGCGCGATTACTCCGCACAGGAACTGGACGTGCGGGCGGGCGACGCCGTCGAACTCCATCATGAGCTCGGCGACTGGTGGTGGTGCACGCATGCGGATGGACGCAGCGGCTGGCTGCCGGCGCGAGACCTGGACCTGATCAACGACACGACTTCCGAAGAGACAACCGAATGAGCGAGAGCAAGACCTTCCACCTTCCCGACCTGGGCGAAGGCCTCCCGGACGCGACCATCGTGGAATGGTTCGTCAAGGAAGGCGACGTGATCCGGCTGGACGAACCGCTGGTCTCGATGGAGACCGCGAAGGCCGTGGTCGAAGTGCCCTCCCCGGTGTCCGGCAAGGTGGTGAAGCTGGCCGGCGCGGCGGGCGATGTCGTCGTCACCGGCAGCATGCTGGCCGTGTTCGAGCCCGACGCCACCCTCCCGCAGCGCGCGGAAGGCCAGGACACCGGCCACCACCACGGCCCGCCGAAGACGACGGCGGCTGCGGGAGCGACGTCAGTCGCGACGCCCGCCGCCGAAGCAGCCGAGGCCGCACCCGCCGACGCCGGCACCGTCGTCGGCGCCATGCAGTCTTCCAACGATGTGCACACCGAGCAGGCG
Organism: Pseudoxanthomonas sp. G3; assembly: GCF_057654715.1. NCBI lineage: Bacteria > Pseudomonadati > Pseudomonadota > Gammaproteobacteria > Lysobacterales > Lysobacteraceae > Pseudoxanthomonas > Pseudoxanthomonas sp. G3. The sequence continues at coordinate 710,442 of NZ_CM172805.1, read as the reverse complement.
ATCGCCGTCGGCGGCGTCAAGGCGATGCCGGCCGTGCGCGCGATGGCGAAGAAGCTCGGTGTCGACCTGGCGCGCGTGCGCGCGACCGGCGCCGACGGCGCGGTCACGATGCAGGACGTGAAGCAGGCCGCCGCCGACGGGTCCGCGCGCGGCACCACGACCGACGCACCCGCACGCAGGCCAGCGCCCGTCGCCGCGGCGACGCCGGTCGCCAACCCACAGCGCACCGCCCTGTCGGCCAGCGGCAAACCGATGCGCACGCAGCCACCGGGCGTGTCCGTCAGCGGCCAGCCCGAGCAGCTCAAGGGCGTGCGCCGCAACATGGCGCGCGTCATGGCCGACGCCCACGCCAAAGTCGTGCCGACCACGCTGAGCGACGACGCTGACGTGCACGCCTGGACGCCCGGCAACGACATGACCGGCCGCCTGGTCCGCGCCATCGTGCGCGCCTGCAAGGCGGTGCCGGCGATGAACGCATGGTTCGATGGCGAGAAGCTGACCCGCACCCTGCACCCGCACGTCGACATCGGCATTGCCGTGGATACCGACGATGGCCTGTTCGTGCCGGCGCTGCGCAACGCCGACCTGCTCGAAGCCGGTGGCGTGCGCGAGAGCATCAACCGCCTGCGCGCACAGGTGGAAGACCGCAGCATCCCGCCATCCGAGCTGACCGGCTACACCATCTCGCTGAGCAACTTCGGCATGTTCGCCGGCCGCTACGCCACGCCCGTGGTGGTGCCGCCGTGCGTGGCCATCGTCGCCGCCGGTCGCGCACGCCACCAGGTCACGCCGGTGATGGGTGGGTTCGAATCGCACAAGGTGATTCCGTTGTCGGTGACGTTCGACCACCGCGCCTGCACCGGTGGCGAGGCCGCGCGTTTCCTGAAGGCGCTGATCGACGATCTAGCGCTGCCCCAGTAACGCGGCCGTCTTACAGGTGAGCGACGCAGCGCGCGTCGCTCACTCCGCACGCGCCGTTGGATGAGGACCACATGCGTCCGCGAAGCGTGGCAGGATGCCGCGGTGATCCCACCGCAGGAGTCGCCATGACCCACCGCAGCCGCCTCGCTGGTTTCATCATCGACAGCCAGGTTGACGACTTGCACGCCGCGTCGGCGTTCTGGAGCGCCGCGCTGGGACTGAAGGTCACGCACCCGGACGATGGGGGCCTCGGCCTTTACGACAAGTTCGAGCCCGGCCCGGGCGGCCTGCACATCGAAGTGCAGAAGGTGAAGCACGACGCCCGCGTGCACCTGGACATCGAGACCGACGACATCGAGGCCGAAGTCGCGCGGCTGGAGGCCCTCGGCGCCAAGCGCCTGCAGCATGTGCGCAATCGCTGGTGGGTGATGGAAGCGCCGACCGGACACCGCTTCTGCGTAGTGCCGATGGACGAGGACAGCGCACGGGATACACCGAACCGCTGGCCCTGACGCGTCAGCGGCTGAGCACGGCCTGCTCGCTCCAGAACGTCAGCAGGCGCAACAGCCCGGGCGAGGAGGCGACGTGATCCTCCAGCCACGGCGCGTCGCGCTGCCACTGCGCCTGGCTCAGCTGCTGCACCACGGTCTGCGGTGCGTCCGAGAACCCCATGTGCCAACGCTGGAACCGGCGGGTCTCGACCCTGCCCCGCTCCAGGATTTCCAACCGGTGGTGCTGGCTGGCGCGCATGATCCGCGCGTAGATCTGGTCCAGATCCGGACGCGCGCCCTCGAGGTACTGCACGAAGCGATGGTCGCCATAGAGCAGCACGCCGGTGACGTTCGCCAACTCGTTGTTGATCCGCGCATCGAGCAACAGCATGTCGAGGTCGGACGCATCCAGGGGACGCGTGGCCTGGCTCTGGTAGACCAAGGCATGGAGAGGCGTCATGGGAACCGTGGAGGCGAGAGGAGGTGCGCAGCATAGCGCGCGCCACCGCCTGGTGGTGAGCACGCGCGCTGCTATTTGCGCTCCACCTCGCTGCGCGCGCGCACGGACTTGAACTCCGAACCGTTCAGCCAATGCGGCCACGTATCACCATCGGCGATCTCGCGACCCAGCGCATAGAGGATTTTCACGTCCTGCGCCTGGCCGCGCGCATCCCAGCCGGTGGTCCACGCGTCGCATGGCTGGTGGTAGCACTTGGCGAAGTAGGCATCGCGCAGGGCCTTGCCGCCCGCTACCCCGCCCTCCACGCGATCCAGGCCCGCGCCGACGGTGATCGCCGGCACGCCGGCGCGCGCGAACGCGAAGTGGTCGGCGCGGTAGAAGAAGCCTGCTTCCAGATTGGGATCCGGCGAGTAGGCACGGCCTTGCGCCTCGGCCACGCGCTTCAGGTCCCCTTCCAGCGACACGCGACCGTTGCCCCACGAGGCGATGTCGCGCGTCGGGCCATCCGGACTGAGCATCTCGATGTTCAGCACCGCGGCCGTCTTGGCCAGCGGTGCGAGTGGATTGGCGGCGTAGTACGTGGCGCCCTGCAGGCCCTTCTCCTCGGCCGTCAGCGCCATGAACAGCAACGTGCGCTGCGGACGCGGGCCGGCGGCGAACACGCGGGCCAGTTCGATCACCGCGGCCACGCCCGTCGCATTATCGACCGCGCCGTGCCGCACGGTATCGCCGGCCGGGTCGGGCTCGCCTACGCCGAACGCGTCCCAATGGGCGGAATAAATGACCGTTTCGTCGGGGCGCTGCGTACCCTCCAGCCGGCCGATGACATTGCGCGTGACCACCTGGTCGCGCTTCACGGCGAACGTGGCGGACAACGTGGCATCCCCGAGCGGCACCGGCGTGAAGGCCTTCGTCTGCGCTCGGCGCTTCTCCGCGTCGAAATCCAGCCCCGCACGCTTGAACAGCAACACGGCGAGGTCGCGCTGCATCCAGCCCCGCAGCAGGGTGTGGTAGGTCGCTGCATCCGCACGCGGGATGTCGAACACTGCCGACAGACCGGAGGCGCGCACGGTCGCCCAGCCATAGGCCGCCGGCGCCGTCTCATGGACGATCAGCACGCCCGCGGCGCCCTGGCGCGCGAGCTCCTCGTACTTGTAGGTCCAGCGTCCGTAGTAGGTCACGGCGCGCCCGTCGAACGCGCCCGGCGCGTCGGCCTCGAAATCCGGATCGTTGACCAGCACCACGGCAACCTTCCCCGTGAGGTCGGCGCCCTTGAAGTCGTCCCAGCCGCGCTCCGGCGCATCGATGCCATAGCCGACGAAGACGAGCGGCGCGTCGGTGACGGCGACGGTGTCGACCGGACCGAGGCTCTGCAGCACCACGTCTTCGCCATTGGCGAGCACCTGGGTGGCGCCGCCGACATGCAGCGACGCGCGCACAGGCCCGTCCACCTGCGCACGCACCAGCGGCACTGCCTGCGTCCAGCCGCCTTGTTCGCCACCGGGTTGGACGCCCGCCTTCTTCAAGGCGTCGACGATGTAGGCGATCGTCTTGGTCTCGCCCGGTGTCGCCGGCGCGCGGCCTTCGAATTCATCCGAAGCGAGCACTTCCACGTGCTTCGACAGGTTGTCGGCGCTGATGCCGCCGCCGGGGATGTCCGCGGCGAGTGCGGGGGTCATGCACAGGCAAAGCAGCATCGGAAGCACGCGTTTCATGGAACCCCACCTCATTCGATCAGCGTCGCGAGTCTAAAGGATCCCTGTAGGAGCGACGTGAGTCGCGACCGCACGTCATGTACGTACGATCGGTCGGCTGGGCGAGACGTCGCCTCCTTCTTCGAAGACCAAGGCCACTTTGCCATCCGGTCGCGACTCACGTCGCTCCTACAGGGAGACACAGCGGCTTACGGCCGCCCTCGGTCCAGCCACACACCCAGGCCCTGCGCATTCAACTCGATGTCCATCGCCAGGATGCGTTCGACGTCCTCGTCCGCCAGCGGAACCTGCAGGGCATGGGCGCGCTCCAGGTAGAGCGCGGTGAGTCCGGCCGTCAGGCAGCGGTGCCGGTCCGCGCGGCCATCGCAACTGTCGGCTATCGCCACCATCGCGTCGATCTGTTCGTACAGCGACTGCGCCAGGCGTGGCACCTCGCCGACGCGGCCGTAGTGGGTCAGGTACATGGCCTCCGGCGCACGCGCGACCATGCGCGCGATGCTCGCCTTCAGGGCTTCGGGCTCGAACTGCACCGGTGTGGTCGTCGGCAGGATGAAGGCGCCCTGCGGTCCGTCCAGTTCGCGATACGAGAGCCCGAACGTGTCGCCGGTGAACCAGCTGCGGCTGCGCCCATCCCAGATGCAGTGATGGTGGCGCGCATGGCCCGGCGTGTCGATGCACTCCAGCGCGCGCCCCGCCAGCATCACTGTTTCGCCATCGGCGACGATGCGCACCCGGGCCTCGGGCACGGGTTGGAGGGTGCCGTAGCTGCGCTGCATTTCCTCTTCGCCATAGACGGCGGTGGCGCCGGCGATGAGCTTTTCCGGATCGATGAGGTGCGGCGCGGCGCGGGGATGCGCGATCAGGGTGGCGTGCGGCAGCTGCTGCATCAACAGGCCGGCCCCGCCGGCGTGGTCCAGATGCACGTGAGTGACGATAAGCAGGTCGATGTCTTCGGGCGTGATGCCAGCTCGCTGCACGGCCGACAGCAGATGGGGAACGGAATGGTTGGTGCCGCAGTCAACGAACGCACCACGGCCCTCCTCGACAATCAGATAGGCGGCGTCGAAGTGGTCGCGCTGGAACGTGGTGTCGATGGTGTGGATGCCGTGGAGGCTCATCCGCGGGCCTGTATGGGGACGGATGGACCGATTCTAGTCCCCGCGTCGCGCCGGCACGACCCGCCTTTGGTGGAACACGCGGTCCGCGCAGCTCAGCCGCGCGACAGCCACCAGCCGCGCAGCGGTACCGCCAGCGTCAGCACGAACAGGAAGGCGCCGTACGCCACCAGCGTGGCCAGCACCTGCTTCCAGATCGCACCCGTGCCGACATCGGACGCGCCCAGCGCATAGCCCCACTGCATGCCGATGAAGCTGAGCACGAAGGCCACCGCGAGCGCCGCCAGATCGAAGCCCTTGCGACGCGCCGTGCGCGGCTGCCGAGGAAACAACCAGAACAGCGAGCCCAGCAACAGGAACCAGGGCAGGAACAGGATCACCGCCAGGTACGGCATGGCTCAGGCCTCTGCGGCGCGCAGCGCGGCCAGCGCCGCCAGCACGTCGCTGGCGGGGACATGCAGCACGATCTCCGGCGTTTCCATCGCGTCCGCCTGCTCGGCCTGCTTCAACACGCCGATCAGCTTGCCGGCGTCCTTCGGCGAATCGAAGCCATTGCTCTGCACCAGCACGTTGCCGTCGGCATCGACCAGCTTGAAGTAGAAGCGGCTGTCGGTGTCGCGGTACTGCTTGAACACCGGCAACGCGGCCTTCGCGCCGACTTTGGCGTCCGCGACCGGCTGCTGCGACAGGTCGCGCAGGCCCACCGCATGCCGGAGTTCGGCCAGCAGCGGCGTGGCGTAGCGCTCGCGCAGGCGACGCGCGCCCTCGCGCAGGATGGCCTCGATGTCGGCCGGCTTCGCCATCAGCGCCTCGTACTTCTCGCGCAGCGGAGCGATTTCCGCATCGATGCGCTCGAACAGCTGCTGCTTGGCCTCGCCCCAGCTGATGCCGTCGGCGAACCTCTGCGCGAACGCGCGCGTTTCCTCGGCACTGCCGAAGGCCTGGTACAGCTGGAAAAGGGCCGAACCCTCGGTGTCCTTCGGCTCGCCGGGGCCACGCGAGTCGGTCAGGATCGAGAACACCAGCTTCTTCAGCTCCTCGCGCGGCGCGAACAGCGGGATGGTGTTGTTGTAGCTCTTACTCATCTTGCGACCGTCGAGCCCGGGCAGCGTGGCCACGTTGTCGTCGATCAGTGCTTCCGGCAGGGTGAAGTACTCCTTGCCGTACACGTGGTTGAAGCGCTGGCCGAAGTCGCGCGCCATCTCGATGTGCTGGATCTGGTCGCGGCCCACCGGCACCTGGTGCGCGTTGAAGATCAGGATGTCGGCGGCCATCAGCACCGGATACATGAAGAGGCCCGCGCTGATGCCGGCATCCGGGTCTTCGCCCTCGGCATTGTTCTTGTCCACCGCAGCCTTGTAGGCGTGCGCGCGGTTGAGGATGCCCTTGCCCGCCACGCAGGTCAGGAACCAGGTCAGCTCGGTGATTTCCGGCACGTCGCTCTGGCGGTAGAACCACACCTTGTCCGGCTCCAGCCCGCAGGCCAGCCAGGTCGCCGCGATCTCCAGCGTGGAGCGCTGGGTGCGCGCGGGATCCTGTGCCTTGATCAGGCTGTGCAGGTCGGCCAGGAAGTAAAAGCTCTCCGTGTCCGCGGCACGGCTGGCGGCGACAGCCGGGCGCACGGCGCCGACGTAGTTGCCCAAGTGCGGCGTGCCCGAGGTGGTGATACCGGTAAGGACGCGGGTGGTCATGTGCGAAGCGGGGGAATGCGGGAAAGCGGTCAGTTTACCGACTGGGGCCAGGCGATGCCGGGGCCGCGCCTGCGACATGGGGTCGCAGCCCACACCTGCTGCCGGCTTAACCGACGCCGGCCGTGGCCTCCGCGACAACCCCATTCCCGCCTGCGGCCCGTTTCCAGCATCGTCCCCACCTGGAGAACGGACATGCTGCATCGGATCTTCGCTTCCCTGGCCACGCTGGCGCTGCTGGCCGCGTGCGCCCCCACCCAGGCCCGTCCGCTGGTCGATGTCAGCGTTGTCGATCGCGACAGCGGCGAATGGTTGTCCCAGTATCCGCACCGCGGCGATGTCTGGGTCGCCGGCACCCCGGGCCATCGCTACAGCGTGCGCCTGACCAACACCACCGGCGAGCGCGTGCTGGTGGTGCTGTCGGTCGACGGCGTCAACGCGATCACCGGCCAGACCGCGAACCCGTCGCAGGCCGGTTACGTGCTCGAACCTTGGCAGACCACCGAGATCAACGGCTGGCGCAAGTCGATGCACGACGTGGCGCAGTTCGTCTTCACCGACCTCGGCGAAAGCTACGCCGCGCGCACCGGTCGGCCGCGCAACGTCGGTGTGATCGGCGTGGCGGCCTTCCGCGAAGCCCGTGCTTATTACCCGACGTACTCGCCGCCCCCGATCGCGCGGGAACGGATGGAGAAACGCGGTGACGCCAGCGACGCTGCCGCGGCGCCCGCCGCGGGCGCATCGCGCGCCATCGCCAACGAAGCGTCCGCGCGCCAGCAGAGCATCGGTACCGGCCACGGTGATCGCGAATGGGCACCAACCTCGCGCACCGGCTTCGAACGCGCGACACGGGTGCCCGAGCAGGTCAGCGAAGTGCGTTACGACGAACGCCGCCGTCTCGTCGCGCTGGGGATCCTGCCGCGCCGCCATGGCCCGATCTGGCGCGAGGACACGCCGAACGCCTTCCCCGGCGGCTTCGTCGCCGATCCGCCGCGCTGGCGCTGACACAGAAAACAGACGGGCCGCGCGAGGCGGCCCGTCCTGCTTGACGTGGCGTCCGACGGGTCAGTGGTCCATGGACTTGTCCGAGCGCAGGCTGCGCTGGAAATCCTCGACCTCGGTGTGCGCACGATCGCGATCGTAGCCGTAACGTTCCTGCAGCTTGCCTTCCAGGTATTCGGCGTTGCCCTCGGCCACCTTGAAATCGTCATCGGTCAGATCGCCCCACTTGGCCTGGATCTTGCCCTTCAGCTGCTTCCAGTTGCCGGCGATGATGTCCTGGTTCATGGCGTCTCCTTATTTGGAATTCGCGACAGGGATGCCGCATGCACAGCGTCGCAAGACGCGCGTTTCCATCCGATCAACCGCATGTCAACGCGGTATTAGGAGAGACTGAACAGTTAAGTCTGGCGCGATCACCGAAAACAAACGGGCCGCCTGAAGGCGGCCCGTCGATACCGCGGCGTCGCCGGCGATTACTTGCCGGACGAATCCTCGACCTTCTCGCCCACCTTCTGCACGTCCTTGCCGAACCCTTTGACGGTGTTGCAGCCGGACAGCACGGCGACGGAGAACAGGGACAACAGCATCAACGCAACGAAACGCTTCATAAGCGACTCCTGTGGACGGTATTCGTGATCGGGGGCTCGGGCGGCCGGTCGTGCCGGCGGTGCTGCCCGCCCGCGCAGTCTGATTCAACCACACTGGCTGCCGGCTGACCAAAAGCCCCTGAAACGCGGAAGGGCCGGGATCGACCCGGCCCTCCGTGGAAGGAACCCGCGGGCTCCCCGACATCACACATGGATCAGCACTTGCCGTCCTTGCAGTCCTGCGCCTTGTCTTCGACCTTCTCGCCGACCTTCTGTACGTCCTTGCCCGCGCCGGCCATGGTGTTGCAGCCGGACAGGACGGCCGTTGAGAACAGGGCCAGCATCAGCAGGGTCATCGCACGCTTCATGTGTCATCTCCTGGTGGAAAGGGGTGCCGCCGCAGGTGCGTCCCACGCCGCGGCGGCGTGTGCGACCACCTTCGACGCGCTGCCGTATAGGCCGCGTGAAGCTTCCCCTGCTCCGTTCAGTCGCAGTTTTCCCTGCAGCGACGGCATCAATCGCGCATCAGCGTGGACTTGCCGAACAGGCTTTCCACCAGGTCCACCGTGAGCTTGGCGGTGCGGTTGCGCCGGTCGAGCACGGGATTGAGTTCGACGATGTCCAGCGACCCCATCAGGCCGGTGTCGGCGATCATCTCCATCACCAACTGCGCTTCGCGATAGTTGGGGCCGCCGGGCACCGTGGTCCCCACGCCCGGCGCGATGCTGGGGTCGAGGAAGTCCACGTCGAAGCTCACGTGCAGGTGGGTGTCTGCATCCACGCCCTCGAGCGCCGCTTCGACGGTGCGCTTCATGCCGACCTCATCGATGTAGCGCATGTCGTACACATCGACCTTGTGGTCCTTGATCAGCTTCTTCTCCTCCGGATCGACCGAACGGATGCCGATCTGCCTGACCATCGCCGGCGTGATCGCAGGACCGTCACCACCGAGCCTGGTCAGCGCATCCGGGCCGATGCCGCACAGGCAGGCGACAGGCATGCCGTGGATGTTGCCCGACGGCGTGACCTCGCTGGTGTTGAAGTCCGAGTGCGCGTCGAGCCAGAGCACGCGCAGCTTCTTGCCGGCCTGGCGGCAGTGGCGCGCCACGGCGGTGATCGAGCCCATCGCCAGGCAATGGTCGCCGCCCATCATGATCGGCAGGCGTCCGCGCGCCAGTTCCGCTGCGGTGGCATCCATCACCGCGCGATTCCAGGCGACGACTTCCTCCAAGTGGCGATAACCGTCGACCGGCCCTGTCCACGGATTGGCCGGCCCCTGCACGTTGCCGGTGTCGACGACATCCACGCCGCGCGCCAGCAGCGCCTCGCCCAGGCCCGCGATACGCAACGCGTCGGGCCCCATGCGGGCACCGCGATGGCCGGCGCCGACGTCGGTGGGCACGCCGATCAGGGACACGGGGGGGAAGGCTCGACTCATGGGTACGTCCGGCGGAAAACAGACGCACAGTCTATGCCGGCGGCGATGACGGCCCTGTGGCATCGCAACACGCGGGGCGCGGCACAGGGCGGGAAAGTGGTGCCGCTTATCCGAATCGAACGGATGACCTACCGCTTACAAGGCGGTTGCTCTACCAGCTGAGCTAAAGCGGCGTGCGGCAATTCTAGCGCAGCGCCGTGCATTCGAGCGGCTGCGGTGCGGCACTGGACGCACGCCGCGCCAGCGCTGCCGGATCCGCACCCTCCGCCGCGCCGGCATCCAGCCACCACAGGCTGGGCCCGGCGCGCCCCACCGGCTGTAGTCGTGCAGCAAAGCCACCGGCCTGCAGATCGGCAAGCCGGCGTTCGGCCGCTTCGCGACTGCGGTAGCGGCCCAGCGCGATGCCGTTGGCCTGCTCGCCCTGGCGCACGACCAGGAAATCGTCGAAGCCCGCGGCGCCGATTCGTGCGGCGGTGGCCTGTGCCTCCTCCAGAGACGCGGCCGGCGGCATCACTACCTGGTAGCCGCTGGCGCTCGCGCCGGGCGCTTCGCGCAGCTGCACGCGCAGCAGTTCGCCGCCGAGTGCGTCGCGCGCCTGGGTGGCCGCGGCGTCACTGGTGAACGGCCCCAGGCTGAAGCAGACCACCGGAACACGGGGCGTGGCGGCCGGCGCGGGCGAAGGCATGGCGGACGCAGCGGGGGCGTCCTCATCGACCAATTGCAGGCGGGCCACACCCGCCGGCAGGTCGGCCGGCGGGGCAGGTTCGGGCGTGGGTCGGGTCAGCCACCAGGCGGCGGCGCCCAGGTTCAGCACCACCAGCAGGACGATCAGGGCACGAATCAGCATGGGTCGATTCTAGCCAGCCCCGCTCAATCGTCGATACCGGCACGTGCCCAACGCGCCAGGCCTTCCAGCACCAGCGCGGGGGCATGCACGGCGTCAGGCAACCAGGGCCGCAGCGCCTCGGCGCCGCCGCCATGCAGCAGCAGGGTCGGTCGGGTGCCCAGTCGCTCCGCGGACTGTGTAAGGCTGCGCTCGATCAGGCCCAGCGCGGCGCCGTCGCAGCCGGACGCCAGCGCGTCGGGCGTATCGCGGGCGAACTCCACGTACGCGCCGCCCTGCGCCGGCAACTGCGCGGCCGCTTGTTCCAGCGCGGCGCGCATCAACGTCGGCGACGGCGCGATGCGCCCCCCGTGGTGCACGCCCTGCGCATCCAGCAGGTCCACCGTCACCGCCGTTCCCACGCCGACCACCAGCCAGGCCTGCGCCCCGCGCGCACGTGCCGCGAGCAAGCCGAGGAACCGGTCGACGCCCAACCGCGTCGGCTCCGCATACGCGATGCGCACGCCTTGCAGCAGCGGCTGCGTGCGGGCGATCGAGATGCAGCCGAAGCGGCCCGCCAGCCAGTCGACCACGGCGGCCGTGCGCGTCGCAGACGCCACGCTGGCGATGAAGGCGCAATCCGAACGCGTCGTGGCCGGCAGTGCGGCGTCGAGCGCGGCCGCGATGTCCGCTTCATCGTGCGGAACCGCCACCACTTCGCCAAGCGTGCCGTCCGCATGAAGCGGCGCAGCCTTCAGGCGGCTGTTGCCAACGTCGAATACCCAGTGCGTCATGTCATCCTCACGCTGACATCGCCGGCATACACGCGCCGGTGTTCCATGCCCACCCTGACTTGCAAGGCGCCATCGTCGGCTAAGCCTTCGGCGATGCCGTGCGCGTCGCCCTGCGGGCCGTGCACGGTGACCGCGCGGCCGGCCAGCACATCTAGCACGGCGTAGCGTGCGAGGAACGGCGCAAGGCCATCGGCATCGAAGATATCCAGTGCGGGCAGCAGTGCGTCCAGCACGCCCGCAGCGGTCGCGTTGCGCGATGGCGTGCTGCCACCCAGCGTGGCCAGGTCGGTCCACGCCTGCTCGATGCCCTCGGCGGCCGCCTCGGGCATGCGCACGTTGAGCCCGATGCCGATCACCGCGCGCACCGGCCCGCCGTGCTCGCCGCCGCCCTCGACGAGGATGCCGCCGAGCTTGCGACCGTCGGCGAGCAGGTCATTGGGCCACTTCACGCCGACGCGTTCGTAACCCGCCTGCCGCAGCGCCTCGGCCACGGCCACGCCGACCACCAAGCTGAGGCCGCCCAAGCGCGCCAAGCCGCCGGAAAACTGCCGCGACACCGACACATAGAGGTTCGCCGCGATCGGCGATGCCCAGTGTCGTCCGCGCCGCCCTCGACCGCCTGTTTGCTGTTCGGCAAGCAGCACGTCGGCGCCTCGCTCCGGTGCTTTCCTTCGCAGCAGCTCGCTGTTGGTTGAATCCAGAGACCACGCGACGTCGAGCGCGGACACCGAAGAGGCGTATCGCATCTGCGTCCGGATCCGTTCGGCCTCCAGCAGCTCGACCGGCATGGCCAGTGCGTACCCGCGACCCGGCTGCGCATCGATGCGCAAGCTGCCCTCGCGCAGGGTTTCGATGCGTTTCCACACGGCCGCGCGCGTCTGTCCGACCGCACGCGCGAGCGCGTCGCCGGACACGGGACCTTGCGCGAGGCGCAGCAGCAGGTCTCGTTCGCCCGTCATGCGCGGCGCCGCCAGAAGCGCACCCGCTCGAACCGGGATTCCGTGCCCGCACGCAGGCGCTGCAGATTGACGCGATGAGTGAAGACCACGAGCAACGCGGCCACCGCGGCGAAGACCTGCGTGGGCGCATCCGCGCGCAGCCACATGGCGAGCGGCAACAGGCAGGCCGTGGCGATGATGGAGGCCAACCCCACATAGCCGCTGGCCACCAGTACGCACACCCAGACGAGGAACAACGGCAGCAGCGCGATCGGCCAGAGGACGGCGACACCGCCCAACAAGGTGCCGACGCCCTTGCCACCGCGGAACCCGTGCCAGAGCGGCCACACGTGACCGACGGCGGCAGCAAGGACCGCACCCCAGGCCACGGCGCGCACCGGCAGCGGGCCGTCCGCCGGCGCGAACCGGAGCGCGAGCCAGGCCGCCAGCGCGCCCTTGCCGATATCGACCAGTACGACGCCCAGCGCGAATTTCGCGCCCTGGGTGCGGAAGGCATTGGTGCCGCCGGCATTGCCGCTGCCCTGCGTGCGGATGTCGACGCCGCGCAGGCGGCCCAGCGTGAGGCTGCCGGACACCGACCCCAGCAGATAGGCGGAGACGATCAGGAGGAAGAGGACGAGCATGGCGCCATTATGGGCCACGGGGCGCTTGGCTCAGTCGGTCGGTGCCGGCTGCACCGCGACGATCAGTGCGCCCTGCCCCGCATGCGCGCCGATGGCCGCGCCGGTGTCCACCAGGCGATCTTCGGCGATGTCCAGGCGCTGACGCAGCGCCACCAGCAGGCGATCGGCCTCGGGTCGCGCATCGCAATGGCCCACGATCACCCGCCAGCGCGCAGCACGTGGCAGTGCGCGCGCGACACGCCGCGCGAACGCCTCGGGCGCCCTGGCACGCGTCAACAGCAGACCGGCCACGACCATGCGCCCGTCGGCGCTCATCTTCGCCATCGGCGTCAGCGCGGTCAGTCGCGCGATCGGTGCGGCCCAGCGCGGGATGCGTCCGCCGCGCACGGCGTGCGAGATATCCGGTGCGATCGCCCACATCCGCGTCAACGGACGAAGACGTTCCAGTTCCGCCACCATGTCGGCTTCGCCCTGTCCTCGCGCGGCAAGCTCGGCCGCGCGCCAGACCAGCAAGGCCTGGCCGCATGCCGCGTTGACGGTGTCGAACACGCGCACGCGCGCACCGGCATCGCGCGCCGCCGCATGCTCGCCCGACTGCAGCGTGCCGGACAGCGCGCGCGACAAGCCCACGTATAGCACGCGCGCGTGGTGGGCGAGCGAAAGGTCGAACTGCCGTCGGAAATCGCCTGGCGGCGGCTGGCTGGTGCGCGGCAACTGCCGCGATGCGGCCATGCGCCGATAGAACTCGGCCGTCGACAGTCCCACCTTGTCCAGATAGTCGCGCCCGTCCAGATCCACGCGCGCCGGCACCACGCCGATGGCATAGCGTTCGCCGATGTCCTCCGGCAGGTCGGCCGCGCTGTCGGTGACGATCACCAGCGATTGGGTCAGGCCGGCGGCGGCCTGTTGGCGGACCATGTCGTCCGCCTTCATCCCCTCCACCTGGCCTTGCGCTGCGCAAGCGTCGAACAGCGCTTGCGGCGATCCGGTGTGCGCATGCACGCGCAGGCGGGTGGAGCCACCGGCGATGACGATGGAATCTGCGCCCGCCGCTTCCAGTGCGGCACGCAGGCGTTGTCTATCCAGCGCTTCCCCCAGCAGCAGGCACTCGGTGCACCAGCGGCGCGTCGGGTCGATGTCGTGGTCGTGGCCGAGCGCATCGGCGGCATCGTTCGCTGCGGGCGGCGCCGCGCCGCGCATGCGGACCGCACGCGGTCCGCCTTCGACGAATTCGGCGATGCCTTCCAGCAGATCCACGAACCCCTGCGCGCCGGCATCGACCACGCCGGCCCGCTGGAGCAAGGCCATCTGCTTCGGCGTGTCGGCCAGCGCGCGGCGCGCACGGTCCAGCGCCCGCACGAAGCCGCTGCGGGCGTCAGCCGGGGTCTGGTCGTCGCCCGCAGCGGCGTCCAGTTCGTCCGCGAACGCGGTGATGACGCTCAGGATGGTGCCTTCCACCGGCTGGGCGAGGGCCTGCCGCGCACTCTGCGCGCCCTGGCGGACCGCCGCGGCGAGCGAGCGAGCGTCCAGCTCGGGCAGGCTGCGCACACGCTCGGCCACGCCGTACAGGAACTGGGCCAGGATCGCGCCCGAGTTGCCGCGCGCACCGTCGATAGCGTCGTTGCCGACCCGGCTGAGCAGATCGCCGGCGTGCTGGCTGGGCCGTGAAAGCGCCCCGTGCAGCACGCTGCCCAGGGTGGAGGCGAGGTTGTTGCCGGTATCGCCGTCGGCCACCGGGAACACGTTGATCCGGTTCAGCCCGTCGCGGGCCGCGATGACGCGCCGGGCGCCGGCGATCAGCGCCAGGCGCAGGGCGGGAGCGGTCAGCGGGCGGTCCGGCGGGGCGGGCATGGGGCGCCAGTCTGCCGCAACCGACGCCGGCGACCTGCTGCAACGCAACAGCCGGTCGGCGAGTTCCCTCGTTCCGTCGCCGTGTATCGGCGTTTCGTCGCACGGCGCGCCCGATCCGTGCCGGGAAAGGGGCTTTCCGGCTATAGTCGGCGACATCATCTGGCCGCCGTAACCGCCCGACAGGAGTCTTCCGATGCTTCGCGCCAGTCTTGCCCTGCTGCTCATCGGCGCCTCGGCCGCCGTATTCGCCCAGAACGGACGGGTAGCCCCCAGCGGCAACGCCACCGTCTGCCAGGATGTGGCCGACCGCGCCGTGGCCGACCGCCCGGGCGATACCCTGCCGACCGCGCCGGATGCGCGTCGCGCCCGCGCCACTGCCGTGCGCAGCAAGTACGCCGCCCCCGCCGCGTTGACCCCGCCCGCCTCGCGCGGCGGTGGCGACGACGACGAGACCCCGCTGCCGCGCAGCCGCGGCTCCAAGTGGCACAGCTTCCTGCCGGGCATGTTCCGCTGACGCGGACGGCGTCGCCCTGTGATCGGACTGCTGCGCCGCCTGCGGCGCCCCGCTCTCTACATCGAAGATGCACTGTGGCAGACCGTCCGGGCGGATACCGCCTGGGTCGCTGCGCTTGATGACGCACGCGCGGACCGCGTCCGCACGCTGGCGGCCCGCTTCCTGCACGAGAAGACCATTACCCCGCTCGCGGGCCTGTCGCTGGACGACACGCAGCGCGTGCAACTCGCTGCCCTGTGCAGCCTGCCACTGCTCGAATTCGGCGAGACCGGCCTGCGCGGCTGGTCGCAGCTGATCGTCTACCCGGATGCATTCCGCGTGCAGCGTACCCATACCGATGCCGCCGGCGTGCTGCACGAGTGGGAAGACGATCTGTCCGGCGAAGCCTGGGACCAGGGCCCGCTGATCCTGTCGTGGGCCGACGTGCAGGCGGACCTGGCCGAACCCGAGGCCGGCTTCTGCGTGGCCGTGCACGAGATGGCGCACAAGCTGGACGTGCTGGACGGTGAACTGGACGGCACCCCGCCCCTGCCCCGTGACTGGCACGCCCGCTGGGCACGCGATTTCCAGCGCGCTTACGACGACTTCTGCATGCAGGTGGACCTGGGCCGCGAGACCGCACTGGATCCCTACGCCGCGGAAGCGCCGGAGGAGTTCTTCGCTGTTGCCACCGAGTACCACTTCTCCGCGCCGTCGGTCCTGGCTGAGTCGGTGCCCACCGTGGCCGAGCACCTGCGCCGCTTCTACGGCCCGTCGCCGTTCGCGACCACGGGTTAAGCCTTACAGGCCCGGCGGCAGCCGGACTTCGAAACGCGCGCCGCCCAGTTCGTCCGAACGCAGCACCTGCAATTCGCCGCGATAGTCGCGGATCAAGTCCTGCACGATCGACAGACCGATGCCATGGCCCTGCACGCGTTCGTCGCCGCGCACGCCACGCTGCAGCACCTTGGCCACGTCGTCCTCGGCAATGCCGGGTCCATCGTCGTCCACCGCCAAGAACAGGCCCGGCCGACGCTGCGGCGCGGTCGCGCCGACCTTCACCGTCAGCAAGACGCGCGAACGCGCCCACTTGAACGCGTTCTCCAGCAGATTGCCCATCAGCTCCTGGAGGTCGCCGGTCTCGCCATGGAACCGCGCGCGCGGATCGATCTCGAATTCGCAGATGACACCCTTGCCCGCGTACACCTTCTCCAGGCCGCGCACGATCTCTTCCGCGTGCGGCTCGAGCGGCACCGGCGCCGAGAACAGCTTGTGGCCGCTCGATGCCGCACGCGCCAGCTGGTACGAAACCAGGTTGTTCATGCGCTTGAGCTGCACGTCCAGCTCCTCGCGCAGCGCGGCGGGGTCGGCGTTGTTGTCCATCTGCGTGCGCAGCACCGCGATGGGCGTCTTCAGGCTGTGCGCCAGGTCGGCCAGCGTGTTGCGCTGGCGCTCAAGGTTTTCGCGCTCGCTCTCGATGAAGGCGTTGATGCTGTCGGTCAACGGCTCCAGCTCGCGCGGATGGCTTTCGGTCATGCCCGACGCTTCGCCGCGCTGTACGCGGCTGAGTTCGAAGATCACGCGGCGCAGTGGGCGCAAGCTCCAGCGCAGCACCAGCATCTGCAACAGCAGCAGGATCACGCCGGCGCCGCCAAGGTAGACCCACAGCGAACCGCGGAACACGCGGATCTGCGCACTCAGCGCCTGCGCATCCTCGAGGATATAGATGCTGTACGGGATCTCGCCGTGCTGATGGGTGGCCGGCCATGCATAACCCACGCCGTACCGGTAGGCCTCGCTCTCGGTGCCGTCGGCGCGGCGGATCGGCAGAGGGCCTTCGAACGATTCGTCCAGCGCACCCAGCAGTTGCGGCACCGGCAGTTCCGGACCCAGTGTGGAGTTGGAACCCCAGGGCGGTGCGCCCTGCAGGACCACCTGTGCGTACATGCCGCTGTCGGGCATGTCGAAGCGTGGATCGGGGGTGTTGTAAGGCGGGATCAGCGTGCCGTTGCGGCCGAACTCCACCTTGTCGGTGTAGTAGAGCGCGTAGCTCTTCAGGCGCTGGCGCAGGTTGTCTTCGGCGGTATCGACGAAGGCGCGGTCCAACGCCCAGCCGGCCAACGCGAGAAAGGCGAGCAGCGCCAGACTGGCCGCCAGCAGCTGGCGCGCGCGCAGCGAGCGCGGGCGCCAGCCGTCGAACCGGTCACGGCCGGGCGCGGGCGGCGTACCGCCGGAAGGGGGCGCAGGCATTCAAGTGCAGGCGATGCCGGCGCGGCGCATCAGGCCTCGCCGGTGCGCGGGATGGCGAAACGGTAGCCGCGACCGCGCACGGTCTCGATCGGCTTCAGTTCGCCTTCCGGGTCCAACTTCTTGCGAAGGCGGCCGATGAAAACTTCGAGCACGTTCGAATCGCGGTCGAAATCCTGCTGATAGATGTGCTCGGTCAGGTCGGCCTTCGAGACCAGTTCGCCGGCGTGCATCATCAGGTACTCGAGCACTTTGTACTCGTAGCTGGTCAGGTCGACATTGCTACCGTTGACGCTCACCGTCTGCGCAGCGAGATCCAGCGCGACCGGACCACATTCCAGCGTTGGCTTGCTCCAGCCAGCAGCGCGGCGCAGCAGCGCGTTGACGCGCGCCAGCAGCTCCTCGACATGGAACGGCTTCACCAGATAGTCGTCGGCG
Organism: Pseudoxanthomonas sp. G3; assembly: GCF_057654715.1. Taxonomy (NCBI): domain Bacteria; kingdom Pseudomonadati; phylum Pseudomonadota; class Gammaproteobacteria; order Lysobacterales; family Lysobacteraceae; genus Pseudoxanthomonas; species Pseudoxanthomonas sp. G3. Next base: position 692,797 of record NZ_CM172805.1, on the reverse strand, counting down.
CCCTGCTTCAAGCCCTCGACCTTGTCCTGCCAGCTGCTGCGCGCGGTCAGGATCAGCACCGGGAATTTCTTGCCTTCGTCGCGCAGCGCCTTGATGAGCTCCATGCCCGACATCTTCGGCAGGCCCAGGTCGATGATGCCCACGTCGAACGGCACTTCGCGTCCCATGTACAGGCCTTCTTCGCCGTCCTGGGCCGCGTCCACCGCAAAGCCTTCGCGCTTCAGGCGCGCGGCAAGGGTCTCACGCAGGGGGGCTTCGTCTTCGACCAGCAGGATACGCATGGACTCTCCTTGGGAATGCGGCACGGCATGTGGCCGCGCGGGACAGCTCGTGTTGAGCCGTGATTCTACGTAAGACTACGGGCGCGGGGGGTTATCGCCGCGTGCAGGCGGCTGGACGTCGCGCCGCGGACGCGAGGGCGCGTCACCACTGCGGCGCGCCGTACCCGCGTCGTCCATCGTGCGCACGCGACCGCGGTCGTCGACGTACTTGACGCGGTTGATGTCGCGGCCGTCGTACTGCATGCGCTCGACGCTCAACACCTGCCCGCCGGTTTCGTTGCGCACGCGGCGCACGGAATCGGACATCGAGCTGCGGTGGCCGCGGTCATCGGCACGCGATGCGCCACGCTCACGCGACGGCGGAGCGTCGCCACGGCCTTGCTCGTCCTGCGCCAGCACCACGGAGGTGCCCGCCAGGGCGATGAGTGCCGTCATGGCTACGGCGGCAAGGGTCGATGAACGGAAGCGCATAACGGAATCGTAACGGATACAGGGCCGCGAAACTGAACGGAACCCGAAACCGCCTCTGTGGAATGGAGGCAGAGTTTTGGCCGGCGGCGGTGAATCCGTTCTGAATTTATCCACAGCCCAACGGGCCGCATTCAGGCAGCTGAACAGTCAGAAAATCTCGGCCACACAACACCTTAGCGAGCCACCACCGGCCTCGATGGCGTCCAGCGGCACGCTGCGCACCGCGAAGCCCGCCCCCTCTTGCAGGTGCGCCAGGGTGTCCGCGCCCAGGGCCTCATGCGCCCGGCGGCTCATCCACACCGATCGGTCCGTCAGGGCGATCGCATTACCAGCGAAGGCCGCCTGCTCGGCCGGCGACAGCACCACCACGCGGGGGCCATACAAGGCGTGCAGCGCGCGGGTGATGTCGCCCTGCAACGCAGGCGGGCAGACCATCGCGGCGCGGCCGGCCAGCACCGCGAGCAACACGTTGGTGTGGTACTCGCCAGCGGCCAGGTCGAACATCAGGGTGGCGCGCAGTCCGAAGGCTTCGTGCATGCGGGCGGCGCCGGCTTCGTCGCAGCGCTCGGACAGCCCGCAGAAGCCGATGCCGCGCGCCCGGTCGATCACCAGCGCGCCGGTCAGTTCACAGGGGTGCGGCTGACGGGACAGGTCGGTCTCCGCGTAGCCGAGCAGGTCGCGGAAGTAGCCACGGATGTCCGGCCGCTCCGCTTCGCGCTGGCGTACGGGGTGGCGCATCCGGCCGATGATCAGGCGCGCCTCGCCACCGACCCGAGCAGTGGCGAAGACGTTGTTGGGGAACACCGCATCCGGCGTGGTCTCGCTGCCCGGGAAGCAGAACACGGGCAGTTCCTTCGACAGCGCGCGATGCAGCGCGTGGTGTTCGCGCAACGCGGCGTCCGCGTCGAACGCCCCGGCGTCGGCCATGTAGCGGTTGTCTTGCGCCGACTGCTCCGCCCGCACGAAGCCGTCCGGCGACACCAGGAACGCCGCGCGCGCCGTCGCCGGACCGAAGTCCGACTTCAACGTGCGCGCAACGGCGATGAAGGCATCAATGTCGCGCGTGATCATGGCTCAGGCCGCCGGTCGCAGTTCACGCCCGGTCGCGGCGAGCGCCTGTTCCACCAGCGACCAGTCCGCGCCAGGCTTGTGCGCGCCTTCGCTGAGAATCTGCCGGAATGCGCGTCCACCCGGCTGCGCATGGAACAGGCCCAGCACGTGGCGGGTCAGGTGCTTCAGCGCCACGCCTTTCGCGAGCTGCGTTTCGACATAGGGCCGCCAGGCACGCAGCAGGTCCGCGCGCGGCGCAACCTCACTCCCGAACAACGCCGCCTGCATCTCGTGCAACACGTAAGGCTCGTGGTAGGCGGCACGGCCGATCATCACGCCATCGCTGTGCTGCAGATGATCGTTGACCTGCGCCGTCGTGGTGATACCGCCGTTGATCGCCACCGTCAGTTCGGGCCGTTCGCGCTTGAGCCGGTAGGCCCAGTCGTAGCGCAGCGGCGGAATCTCGCGGTTCTCCTTCGGCGATAGCCCCTGCAGCCACGCCTTGCGCGCATGCACGAAGAACACGTGGCAGCCGGTCGTGGCCACCGTGTCGATGAAGGCGCGGAACAGGTCATAGTCCTCCTGCTCATCCACGCCCAGGCGGCACTTGACCGTCACCGGAATGCTCACGGCCTCGATCATCGCCGCCACGCACTCGGCCACCAGGGTGGGCTCCCTCATCAGGCAGGCACCGAAGCGCCCCGCCTGCACGCGGTCCGACGGGCAGCCGACGTTGAGATTCACCTCGTCGTAGCCCCACTCCTGCGCGATGCGCGCCGCCTGCGCCAGATGCGCGGGCTCGCTGCCGCCCAATTGCACGGCCACCGGATGCTCGCCGGCATCAAACCCCAGAAGACGGTCGCGATCGCCATGGATCACCGCCTGCGCGTGTACCATCTCGGTGTACAGGCGCGCATTCGGCGCCAGCAGCCGGTGGAACACGCGGCAATGCGTATCCGTCCAGTCCATCATCGGGGCGACGGACAGGCGCAGGGCGTCGTGGGGAATCGGGGGGGACGTCATGTGCGCATTGTAGCGTGGGGCTCTCGACCCCTACTCCCGCCCAATGGATCTCCATGCCATCCCTGGCTCGGTCAAATCAGATCCCGGGCGGCGCGGATGTCAATTCGCGGTTGCTCCACGGGGTGACACCGCTGATCCAGGCGGTGCGTTCGCGCAACCTGGACACGGTCGACGCCTTACTCAAGCTCGGTGCTGATCCCGACAGAGCATCCCTCGGCGAGGGGAATCCCCTGATCGTCGCGTCCCGGTTAGGGCTGCAGCCGGTAGTCGAACGGCTGGTCGAGGCCGGTGCGGACGTGAATCGCGTGGTGACCTACGACGAAACACCACTGATCAATGCCGCACGCGCCGGCCATCTGCCAACGGTCCGCTATCTCGTACAGCACGGCGCCAACGTCAATCTGGGTGTGGAAGCGGACGGCTGCCTGGGGCGGTGGCGCACGCCATTGAATCAGGCAATGGATCCGGCGGTACGCGCGTACTTGGTTGAACAGGGTGCTACCGCTGCGCGGGATTGAGCGTGGGCTGCCATTCGCCTCTTCGGGCGGCGTGATCAATGACCGATCCGATGCCCATACGCCGGCCATGCTTGTAGTCGATCGCCTCAGCCACTGTCAGCAAGACAGTCTGACCCCACGCTTCAAATGCAGGGTGCTGGCTACATGCCTCGCGATCGTCGGACGTGTCGGGGGTTGCGAGCTCACCCCAATTCTGGCTGTCTCAGCGCGTAGAAGTCCCTGCGACGGGCCTGAAATCCAGCCCCCTCAGTTTCTGGTCACGAACAAACTCAAAGACCGTAGATTTCGCAACCATTCCCATAAAAGCAGCTGAGCCACTGCCAAAGTACTGTTTCGTTCGAGCGATGCAATCCGACGGAGTCTCGAGCAATGTCGGAAACTCGCCGCGCTGAGGCGAATTGTACTTGATTCGGCCACAATTCTGACAATGCATGCCAACCAAATCCTTCACTTCGATATCGACGATATCTCGAAATTCTAGTTGAACCACGCCATCGAGAACATTTCGATGCATGTCTAGCACGGGAATGCTCTTAATTCCAAAGCGCTCATTAAGGTCAAGCCAGACCTCTGGAGGAACAAATATTTCATCCCAAACCCATATCAACTGGGCGAATGCGCGCCTTCCCCATTTGGGTACAGCCTTCATTTGAAACGGCGCCCGCTGCTGAAGACCGACCCCGCAAATTTTGCAATAACTAGACAAATCATATGTTGCATCTAGGTAACCAAACAAAAGTTCATCTGGCTGCGGGTAACCACAATGCCACGCGCCTTTCATCTCGAGCCAACCTGCTCGATTCAACTCCCCCTTTGCAAACTCAGTCCTTGCAATGTCGACCGCATTCATCCTAGTCGAGAATGATGAGATTTCCGCCCAAGAAGTGTGGTCCTCGTCCACCTCAAATGTGAGCAGCTTCGTAACGGGCTCAATCTTCCTATCTTTCACTCCGAGAGCATCGAGCACAGCAACCACACTGGGCGTAGCGCTCAAAGATATTCTGTGTATTACGCGCATTTCACAAACCTATAGCGGAACGAATGGCTGGGTAGTCGGCATATATTTGTCGGGCCGCATTCATCACTTGCTGTCGCGTAGCGGTCGCTGTGCCTGCACCATAAGGTATTGCTGCTCGCCAAGCATTTGTAAAAACTTGATGCTCAGCTGGCGTTACTGCAACTGATAGCATTTGCCTAGGGCTTTGCCCAAGAACCATCGCGAAGCGTTGCTCAATTATATGGTGAGCCTGTAGGCCCGTACCTTGCAGAGCAGATCGCAAACTAGAGTACGGCTGGACCCCAAATCTACCGGCATTGGACAGTGCACCGAACGCGACACCCTCTGCCGCCCCTATGCCTAACCTCGCGGCCAGACCACGAAGCCAGCCCCCGGGAATAGCGAACCCGACGGACGCGATTAACCCATTTTTAGCGTTCGTTCCATCTCGCCAACTGCTGCCGCAATAGTCGTCGAGTACATCACACCCCTCCATCTCATCCTGGGCTTTCCCTGATGAACCCGCTGGTGCTGCCTCTCCCCCTCGTCCGTTATGGAATTGGTGGTTTGTCGACGGTGGACCTGTACCGAGATCATCCATCTCGATAACTGCTTTGCAACGCTTAGCTTGGCTGCCCGAGCAAAGTGACTGTCGACCATCAGGATCGACGAACATATAAGGGCTGTTATTCGCGTATCGATAGCGATGAAACTGCGCGACAGGAGAACCAAACGACGTCACCGGATCCACGCTCAGGAATGCCCCCACCTGCGGATCGTAATACCGCTGCTGCATATACGTCAGGCCGGTAGCCCCATCCTGCACATGCCCCGTATAGCCGATGCCCTGATAGGTCGGCTTGCCGATGATGGCGCCGTAGGGCTCGTAATCGTTACGCTCGATGACCGCGCCGGCCTGGTTGGTCACCGCGACCGGGCTGCCTAGTGCATCCGTGTGCTGGAACTTGGCCGAATATGACTGTTCCGCGTGTGACCACTCGCGAATCGCAATGATGCTGCCGGCTAGATAGATATTCTCTTGGTTCTTGCCGTTCTTGTAGTCCTCCTGGTACATGACCTGACCAGCATTCGAATACATAGACAGAATGCTTTGCGTGGACGCGACGTCCCATGCCAAGACCCGCCGACCATGACCGTCGTACCGGTAGTTCTCCTTGTTGACGACCGAACGCAGGCGGTTGCCGTAATCGAACTGGTAGGTCTGGCCATTCTTGGTCGCTAGATTGCCCTGCGGCCCATACTCAAAGGCAACAATACTGGCGCCAGCACTATTCTTGATGTTGGCCAGGCGGTTCTGTGGGCTGTAGACGTACTCGGCGTAGTCCTTCACGCCTGCCAACTTCCAGGACGTCATGTTGTCCAGTGCGTTGTACGTGAACCGGTGCCAATGATCTCCTCCGAACATGGCAGAGCCTGCTGCCGTCAAGCGGTCCAGTCCGTCGTACTCCATGAGCCGGTACTTTGGAGAGCTTCCCGGGATCATGTCAGGAACGTGATCATAGATCTGATTCACGTTGCCGTTGGCGTCATAGCGATAACTGAAGTCCATCGCCAGACCGCTTGTCGTGACCCGGTCCGGGAGTTGCCGCGCATTCTGCGCCATCGAATGCGTCAGACCGTTCGCGTAAGTGAACTGCTTGAGCGCGCCATTCGGGTAGTACGTGGCACCGTGCGCATAGCTGTAGCCGGTCTGGTCACTCGCGCGAGTCGCCTGCCCCAATGCGTTCGGGCCGTAGCTGATCACGAGCCCCGTGGGATAGGTTTGTGTGGACAGGCTGCCGTTGCTGTCATAACCGTATCCAATACTCCACGTGTACCAACCCAATTGGGTCGAGCTCTCACCCGTCAGCAGCCGGCGCTTGTTGTATACGTAGTCGTTCTCGACCACGCCGGCGTTCAAAGCATCGTTGTGCGTCGTGATCTTGCGAGGCAAGCCGTCGGCCCAGTACTGCCAGGTCTGGTTTCCGCTGCCGGTCGGGAACGCTAGATCTTGCAGGCGATTCCTACTGTCGTAGGTGCGATCGCTCCGCCTGGCGGCTACCGCTGCCGTCGTCCCATTCGGCTCGCAGGCCTGACCTGTGGGGAGACCGGAGGATGACCATTTCAGGTTGCCCGCCGTGTCGTACCCCATCAGCGTGGTGCCGGTCTCAGGCTCTTCGGAACGGCACAGCTCCTGGTAGTCGTTGTAGCCATAGTGCCGATCCACGAACAGGCTGCCATCCGCGTTGCGCTTGCGGATGCGCTGCGGCTTTCCGAACACGTCGCGATGGATTTCCGTCGCGGCGGTATCCACTCCCGCGGACTGGGTGACGCCCGTGGGGCTGTCGTAGCTCGGCTGATCGTAGGCCTGGTACTCCGTGATCGTGGTGTAGTTGCGCGGATTGGTCACGTGGGTCTGGAAACCCGACGCATAGGTCGTGGTCGTCGTGAGCACGCCCAGTTCGCTGTCCTGCGACGACACCTTCACACGGCCCAGCGCGTCGTAGGTAGTCCAGGTTCCTGTGGTCAGTGCATCGGTCGTGCCCGGATATGAAGCGAACGTCACTCGCCCATCATGGTCGTAAGTGAACCGCTGGAAGCGCTTTGTCGCCGTTTCGTTGGCTGCGTCGTACTCACGCGTCACCAGCGGGCGCCACAGCCCGTCGTAGTAATTGATCTTGACGGCATTCCCGGTCGTAACCGTCTGCCTCCAGTGGCCAGCTGGGATGCCGTATTCGGTCACTCCTACATTGACGAACGTCAATACGGTTTGATTCCAGGCTGACGTGTCACAGACTCCGGGGGTTGTCTCCGACGTCTGAGTGATCAGGTTCACGCGACCCATAGCGTCGTAGCCGTAGCAGGTCTTGCTGCCCGCCGTATTGGTGACCGAAGTGATCCAACCCTGCGGATTGACGGTGGCGCTCTCGACCGCGCCGTCGGCGTACTGGATGGTCCGGGGGATGCCGCGGTACCAGTCCGTCAACGTGGTGACGTTGTTGTTGCCGTCCTTGACCGTCGCCAACGTACCGTCGGCGTAGTACGTCGCGGTCTGCACGAGCTTGCCCGGCGTCGCAGCGGTGCCTGGGCCGTATTTGCGCAGGGGCATGGCTGTTGTCGGGTCGTAATCGGTCCTGAACTCCACTACGCCCGTATTGACGTTTGTGCTGGAGACCTGTTGACCCAGAACCCACTTCGTCAGGTTGTCGTGGTAAACGATCTCGTCGGTACGGGTGTAGGTCTGCGCTTGCGCGAGCTGTGGCGCCCAGGCAACAAGGGCCAGCACGAGGGCATGGCCCAGCGCATTCGAGGCGCCAGTCCGCTTCTTGGCTTCGGGAAGACTCTTCACTTCATTCTCCTTGTGAAGGCAATTCATGGGCTGGGCTGGCTCTTGCGGGTGGTCTGTGTGGGGCGTACCAGCACGTCGAACGTATCCACCTGATAGATGAAATCGCGCGCCTGCTGGCGGATCACCGAGCGTTTCATGGGTCGGTTGTAGTCCGAGCGCCCACGGATGAACTCATACGCCAGGGGCTGACCCATCCAGTCCGGGAACGGCATGGACGCCATCTCGGAGGTCTGCACGTAGGTGTTGTCTACCCGACGCAGCACGGCATTCGACGTATCGCGTACTTCCTGGCTCAGCAACTGCGCCTCGTTGGCGAGCGCATCGGTGCCATAGACTTCCACGGTGCTGGTGCCATCGGGATCGGTCGTCGTCACCGCGCGGGTCCCGGCAACGGGCCAACCCGGGGTCACCGCATAGGAGTCCACGTGCTGATAGGTCCAGGTCTGGCTGGGTACGCCCGGCCCCACCATCGTCTTGGTTTTCAACGCCAGCACATCGGACCGGTTGGGGATGCGCGGCATATGCGACCAGAAGGTCGTCGGGGACGCCACGCCGTTGTTCTCGACGCCATTGAGGTAATCGCAATCCAGCGTGGATCCATCCAGGTTGGTCCGCATGTGCCGCTTGTACGCGAGCCTGAAGGTGCCCTGGATGCCGGCCGGGTGCGTCATGACGATGTCGGCTTCATCGCCCTTCAGTCGTCGCATCAACTGGCATGAAAACGGGTGGTCGAAGGGGTTCGCATCGGACAGCGGGACGAATCGCGCAATGTTCACGGCAGGTGCCGTGGAGAAAGCCCAGAAGCTGCTGTCCGGCAGTGTGACCGACGAAAGAAGCCCGTCGGCATAGGCGTACTGGAATACCTGCGACCCCGCGGTGACCGAGCTGACTCTTCCGTTGGTATATGCCAACGAGATGCTGCGCCCGTCGCTGGCGGTGATGGACGTCAGGTTGCCGCCACTCCATGCGTAGGTCACGTAGTTGCCGAATCTGTCTTCGACACGTGTCGCGTACAGGCGATAGACCTTGCGGGTCAGATCGGCGTGAACCCTTCGAGTTCCGGTCTGGAGCTCAATGACGCCAGTCCCGTGCAAAGGCCGCTCCGAATAGCTGACCATCCAGTTGAACCAGTACTTGCTCCCGTCCGGCGCCAGTCCCAAGAAGCCTTCGCCGGCGTGCCCACTCGCCAGTGGCGCGGCAAGGCAGGCGAAGTGCCATTGATTGCGCGTCGTCAGCGGGGTCCAGCTTCCGGTGGGCATCGGTAACGAGCCGCCCGCCGGGCGATGCAGCAATCCCTGTTCACCGGCACCGGGGACATTCAGGCTGATGCCGTTCCAGAAGCTGTAGCTGGTGAAGTAGACATCGCCGATCGCGACATCCTTCGGACGAACCTGGTTGAACGTTGTGGGGGAGGAACAGCGCGCATTCGGCGTCGCCGTGTCGACGACCCATCCCTGGGATTCGGAATACGTTCCGCTCAGATAGGGAAGGTCCAGCTCCCACTCGCCGAACATGTAGCCCCGCCACAGATTCTCGTCGTTCGGTTTGGTCGGTGACTTGTTGCCATCCACCACCAGCCGACGCCGTATGGCCACCTCCAGCGCGCTGTTGCCGGGTAGTGCCACGTCCGTCTGGCTGAAGGAGATGCCGCCCGTGTAAGCACTGATCTCCTCACCGAACGCATCGGGCCCCAGCGCACGCACATTGATGGCGTGCTTTTGCGGACCGATCACCTGCTCGCCATAGCTGATCGAATCGATGGCCCAAGCGAGGGGCGCCACCGCACCCAGCACCAATCCCACCAACGACAGCCCCCATGTCCTTGCGATCATTCCCACGCCCCCATCCTTGAATCTGCAGATAACCCTGGTTTCGAATCAGGCTACGGATCAAACCCGCCGCCGCCCGACCCACTGATGCTCACTACCTTCTCGGCCGAGTACGCACTGCAGACCTCGGGCGTGCAGGCGGCGATCCTGAAACGGTGCGTGCCCGCGGTGTGGGCGAGCACGTTCGTGCTCAGGTTTGGGCCGTTGTAGCTGATGTTGATCGATGCCGTGCCCCATCGACGCTCTAGCACGTAGTGGGTCGCGCCCGCGACAGCCGTCCAGCTCATCAAGAAGGAAGTTCCGGTCTGAGCGGTGGACGGGCCCGACAGGACGGGGATGGCGGGTGGCGTGGGCGGCACCGGCGGCGCGGGCGGTGTCGGAAACGCCGGCAGCGGTGTTTCCGGCCCGGTGAAGCGCGACACGTTGGTCGGCCGCGCGAAGACGTCGAACGTGTTGACCTGGTACGTGAACCGGGTCGTCTGCTGGTCGATGGTCTTCTTCACCAGGGGTCGATGGAATGCGCCCTGGAATCCGTCGTTGTTCATTTTCCGGCTCGCACCATGCCATGCCGGATACGCCTGGTCCGTCAGGCTGAGGTCGTAGGTATAGGCCACACGGCGCAGGACATTCTCGGCCGATGTGCCGGACTCTTCCCGCAGCAGCTTGCCTTCGTTGTAGAGGTAGGTGTTGCCGTAGTAGTAGCGGTTCCATTCTCCACCCGGCCCCGTCACCACCGTGATGCTGGGCGTGGCGCAGCTGTCGGAGGTGCACGGGGGCTGAGAACAGTCGTAGTTCGCCCAGTCGCATACCGGATACATCCGGGTGGTCCCGGGGTAGCGGTACACGTTGACGTTGGGCGCGTAAGAGTAGTTCCAGGTGGCCGTCTCGAGGCCGGGGCCGGTGACCTGTTTCTGGACCAGCGTCAAGCTGTTGGCCGAGATCGCGAAGAGGTTCAGGTCATCGTTGGTGTTGTTGCCACTGCCGGGCGGTGCGCCCACGGGCGTGGTCGTCACCCGCCCGCAGGCCACGGGCACTTGGCTGCGCCCGTGCTCCTGGATGTTGACGCTGAAGGTCCCGGTCGCGCCCGCCGGATGGGTGATGCTGCCGACGAAGGTCTGGGCGTAGTTGAGCGGCGTCTCCACCATCGTGCAGCTTCGCAACGGCTCGCCGAACGCCGCCTCGTTGTACTTGATTTCCGCATCGGTGAAGGGCGTGAACTGGATGCTCCACGCACTCCCATCCGGCAGCGCCACGGAGCTCAGCGACCGCCGCCCGCTCGGCGCCGTCACGTAGCCATACGTCCACGTCCGGGTGCCGTCGGTAATGCTGGAGATCGTGCCGCCGGCATAGTTGACGGTGATCTGGCGGCCGTCGCTTCCCTGGATGCCGGTGAGCTTGCCGGGTGCGTTCCAGGCATTGCTGTAGGTGTAGGTCACGTAGTTGCCGAAGCGGTCCTCGACACGCGTCGCGTACAACGCGTTCCGTCTACGTTGCTGGATCCAGTACATCGGGGTGCCGCCCGAGACATTGACCTGGTTGCCCTTCATCGAGGTTTCGAAGAACTGCGCCATCCAGTCGTACCAGACCTTCGTCCCATCGGGCAGCACCGCGAGGAATCCCTGCCCCGATCCGTTCTTGATGCTGGAAAGGCAGCTCAGGTGGACGGTGCCGCTCTCGGTGACCCAGGGGTAAGGGCCTCCCGTCGTCGGCTGGGTGATGCCATTGCGCGTTGCGAGCAGGTCGCCCCCTCCCCCGCCGGGAAGCGAAATGCTCAGGCCTTGCCAGTAGTCGGAGTAGATGTACCCATTGCCGGGAAGCGGCGGGAGCGAGGTGTCGGAACATCGGTTCCCGGGCGATGCCCCGGGCACGATCCAGTCGGTCGTGAAAACCCCGGAGATGTTCGGTAGCTCGACCACCCAATCCGCGAGCATCTCGTCCGTTGCGGTGTCTTTCCGGTTGCGGACGGCGTAGCTGCGGGAGAACGCCACCTCCAGGCTGCTGTTGCCGGGCAGGCTCACGTCGGTCGCACTGAAGGACAGTGCGCCATTGGACAGGCTGACGGCATCGCCCGCGAAGTTGGGGCCCAGGGCCGCGACGCTCTGTGAGGCCTTCAAACGGTCTTCGACCGTCTGCCAGGCGAACTTGCCCGCGGTCTGCGCCATTGCGATGGTCGGGAATGTGGCCAGGAACAGCGTCGTTGCCACGAAGATCCGTTTCATCGGTCGGTCCATACGTTGGGTTGAGCCACGATCCACACACGCCGACATCGCGCGCGCCCGGAATGCAGCGCGACGACGGGTTCGACGTTGTGTTTGCCTCCCGATTCCGACGTGGAACGGTCGGCGACCCCTGTTGCACGCCGACGTTACCCGCTTGATCGGACGGCGGGAAGTACCTGCGCGAAGTAAACGAATGAAGTTGCGAACATACTCATCGCACGCCGAGACGACGCGCGCGCTACGTCTCACTCCCTCGCAATAAACCTCAACCCCACCCCGGGCTCCGTCGCGATGTAGCGCGGAGCGGTGGCATCGTCATGCAGCTTCTGCCGCAACTTGCCGACGAGGATGCGCAGGTAATGGGTGTCGTCCTGGTGGGTCGGGCCCCAGAGTTCGCGCAGCAGTTGCGGTTGGGTGACCACGCGGCCGGCGTGTTGTAGCAGCAGGGCGAGCAGGGCGAATTCCTTGCGGCTCAGGACGACGGGTTCGCCGTCGAGCGTGACTTCGCGGCGGCCCAGGTCGACGTGCAGGTGGCCGTCGTCGAACAGCGGCATCGCGGCGTCGGCCGGGGCGATGCGCGCGCGCAGCAGGCTGCGGATGCGCGCCATCAGTTCCTGCACGCCGAACGGTTTGGTGACGTAGTCGTTGGCGCCACCATCGAGCGCGGCGACCTTCTCGGCTTCGCCGTCGCGCACGGTCAGCATGATCACCGGCACCGGCGACCACTGGCGTAACTCGCGCAGCACATCGTGACCATCCAAGTCCGGCAGGCCGATATCGAGCACGACGAGATCGGCGCCGTGCGCGGCCAGCTCCGCCAGCCCGGCGCGCCCGCTCTCGGCCAGCGCCACCACATAGCCCTGCGCGCGCAGGCTGATGTCGAGGAAGCGCCGGATCTGCGGCTCGTCGTCGATCACCAGGATGCGCGCCGGCGGCGCGGATGCGGGCGGTGGTGCGGTGTAGGTCAAGCCGGTTCCTGCGGCGTGGGCGTCAGCAGCGGCAGGGTAATCCGGATCACCGTGCCGCGGCCATCCGGTCCCGGCAACGCCTGCACGCTGCCGCCGTGCGCGCCCACCATGCCCTGGCAGATCGCCAGGCCCAAGCCGGTGCCGTGGCGGCCGCGGTCGCCGCGTTCCACGCTGTAGAACATGTCGAAGATGCGCGCGCGCTCGTCTTCCGGGATGCCGGGGCCGCGGTCGCGCACATCGATGCGCAGCGCGCCGTCGGCGAGCTTCGCGTCGATCTGCACCGGTTCGTCCGGCGGCGAGAACTTCGCGGCGTTCTCCAGCACGTTGAACACCGCCTGCTCGATCAGCGCTGGGTGCACCCAGATCGTCGGCACGTCCGGCGCCACCGTGGTCTGCACGCGTACGTCGGGCTGGTAGCGCTGCAGGCGCGATACGGCAGATCCGAGCAGTTCGTCGACGCCGATCCAGTCGCGGTTGAGGGTCAGTCCGCTGTGACCCAGCCGCGTCATGTCGAGCAGGTTCTGGATGTAGCGGTCCAGCCGCTCGCCTTCCTGCTGGATGGTGTCGAGCAGGCCGCGACGGTCGGCTTCGCCCATCGCATCCCAGTAGCTGGCCAGGCTGCTCGCCGAACCGATCATCGAGGCCAGCGGCGAACGCAGGTCGTGCGAGACCGACGACAGCAGCGCCGAGCGCAGGCGTTCGGTCTCGCCACTGACGCGCGCATCTTCCAGTTCGGCCACCAGCCGCGTGCGCACGACGGCCTGTGCGATGTCTTCGGCCATCGCCTCCGCCAGCCGTCGCTGTTCCGGCAGCAAGCGCGTCGCGCCATCGTCCAGCCGCAGGCCGAGCACACCCAAGGTGCCGCGGTCACCGCGCAGCGGCAGGAACCAGCGGCTCGCGCCGGCCAACGTGTCCGTGTGGCGCCCGGTCGCCTGTCCGTGCTGCTGCGCCCAGTCGGCGGCGGCACGGTCGATCTCGCTCAGCGTGGCGTCGACGGGTTCTTCGCGCCCCTGCACACGCAACCAGGCATCGGCGGCCAGCGCGCGCTCCAGCGCCTTGCGGCCGGCAGCCAGCACTTGGCCGAGATCGGCCGCGCCGGTCAGTTCGCGGCCCAGCGCTTGCAAGGCCGTGGCCTGCGCGTTTGACGCGCGCAGCGCCACCACCTGCATGCGCAGGCGCGACGCTAGGCGTCCGGCGACCAGCGCCGCGACCAGGAACAGGAACACCGTGGTCACGCCTTGGCGCGCGCCGATGTTGAATGTGAAGCGCGGCTCGATGAAGAAGAAGTTGTAGGCCAGGAAGCTCAACAGCGCTGCGACCACCGCGGCGGTCATGCGCGTGCGCGAGGCCACCAACACCACCGCCACGATGAAGACCATCGACAGGTCGTCCAGTCCTACCCAACGTTCGGCCAGCCAGGCCACGCCCACCGACAGGACCGACGCCATCGCGGCGAAGCCCAGCTCGTGGCGCGGCAGCCAGCCGCTCAGGCCGGGCGTGCCGCGGCGCGCGCGCGCCCGCGCTTCCGGCGTACTGATGATGACCAGCTCGTAGTGCGCGCCGCGTTGCAGGATCTGCTGCGTCAGCGTGCGGTTGATCATGCGCGCGAACGGCCGCTCGCGCGTGCGCCCCAGCACCAGCGTCGATGCGCCGCTCTGGGTGGCGTGATCGAGCAGCGCATCGGGAATGCGCGCGCCGCGCAGCACCTCGGTGTCCGCGCCCAGCCTGCGCGCCAGCGCGAAGGCCTGGTCGATCTCGCGCTGCTGCGCCTCGTCCACCGCGTCCGACACCTGCACGGTCACCACGCTCCACGGTGCATCGCGCCGTTCGGCGATGCGGCGTGCGGCCCGCACCAGGTACTCGGACTGGCCGCGGCCGTCGATGGCCACCAGCACGCGCCGCCGCAGCGGCATGCCCGGCAGGCCGCGCGCAGCCTGGTCTTCACGCAGGTCGGCGTCGACGCGGTCGGCCGCGGTCTGCATGGCCAGCTCGCGCAACGCGATCAGGTTGGACGGCGAGAAGAAGGCCTGCAGCGCCTGCGACGCCTGTTCCGGCAGATAGACCTTGCCTTGGTGCAGGCGTTCGATCAGCTCGCGCGGCGGCAGGTCCACCAGCACGATGTCGCGCAGGCGGTCGAACACGACGTCGGGCACGGTCTCGCTGACGCGCACGCCGGTGATCCGGTGGACGACGTCGTTGAGGCTTTCCAGGTGCTGGATGTTGATCGTGGTGTGGACGTCGATGCCGGCGTCCAGCAGCTCGATCACGTCCTGCCAGCGCCGCTCGTGGCGGCTGCCGGGGGCATTGCGGTGCGCCAGTTCGTCCACCAGCGCGATCTGCGGACGACGCGCCAGCAGCGCGTCCAGGTCCATCTCGTCCAGCCAACGGCCCTGGTAGGACACGCGGCGACGCGGCAGGATCTCAAGCCCCTCGGTCTGGGCGGCAGTCTCGCCCCGCCCGTGCGTCTCGACGATGCCGACCACCACGTCCTTGCCCTGCCGACGCAGTTCGCGCGCCCGCGACAGCATGGTGTAGGTCTTGCCGACCCCGGGCGCGGCCCCCAGGAAGATGGTCAGCCGCCCACCCTGCTCACGCTGCAGGTGGTCGATCAGGGCATCGGCCTGGCGATGTCGGGCGTCGGTCATGGGGATATTCTGCCTGTTGTCATGTCACGTCGAGGGCGACGAGGCGGGATGACGCCAGATGACATCGGGGTACGCAGGATATCCGGCGCCTTGCCGGCGCTCCCGTCCGACCGGGACGCGTGTCCGGGTCTGCCCGTGACGAGACAGGCAGGGTCGTCAAGGAAAATTTCTCCGGCAGCGAAGAAAAAAGGCTTCGTCTGCAAGGAAACTTTCTTCGACGGCGCACCTTGCTGGTTCGCCATCGAAGCAATAAGCCTCGTCGTCTCACCTGAAAGCCTCGCGCACGCACCATTATGGTTCGGCGTCGAAGAAACTTTCTTCGTCATCTCAGTTTTTAGCTCGGCAGCCGGAGAAATTTTCTCCGTCATCTCAGCTTTGAGCTCCGCTGCCGGAGAAAATTTCTTCGTCAGCTCACTTATGAGCTGCGTGCACAGAGAAAATTTCTCCGACAGCGCACCTTTTTGCTTCGTCGTCGGAGAAGGTTTCTTGGTCATCTCACTTGAACGCCTCGACAGCCGACGAATTTGGTTCGACGGCATTGAGAATTTGTCCGGCACCGCAAACACCATCCTCGACCGCGGCATTGTTTTGCCTTCTCCCCGTTCACGGGGAGAAGGTGCCCAGCGGGCGGATGAGGGGCGAGCGGAGGCAGTGCATGTTCGGAACACGGAACGTTTTTGAGGACGGCCGACCAACATCCCGACACTCGATGCAGGGTGGGACATCGAAGCCCGCGGCGCCGTCGCCCCTCACCCGCCTTCGGCACCCTCTCCCCGCACGCGGGGCGAGGGCCGCGCACCCACATCGCCTGATTGACTTCTTCTACCCGCGCCAGCAGCGCAACGGTCAGCCCGCAGGCGCGTTGTGGGCCAGGGCCACGATGACGACCGCGTAGCCGGCGGCGGCCGCGAACAGCAGGGCGCGAAACACCATCTCGCGACGCCAGGCGCAAAGGCGCCGTTTGTGGCCGGCCAGGCCCTTTGGACATCGATCGTGGTTCATGGTGGCTCACTCCGGCTTGCGAGGCTCATCCAAGGCCAGGTTGAGTTCCAGCACATTGATGCGCGGGGCGCCCAACAGGCCGAACTGCGGCGCCTCGGTGTGCTCGGCCACAACGCGTTGGACCTCGCTGACCGGCAGGCCGCGGGCGCGGGCGACACGGGCGATCTGGAGCTGGATGGCGGCCGGCGACAAGTGCGGATCGATGCCGCCGCCGGACTGGGTGACCAGATCGCTGGGGACCGCGTCGGCCGTCACGCCTTCGCGGGAGGCCACGGCGGCGCGTGCTTCGTCGATGCGCTTGCGCAGATCGGGGTTGGTGCGTGCCTGGTTGCTGCCGGCCAGCGCCATCACGTCATAGCCGGCGGCCGATGGACGCGACTGGAAGTAGCGGTCGTCGGCGAACGGCTGCGCGACCAGCGACGAGCCGATCACTTGGCCGTCGCGTTCGATCAGGCTGCCGCCGGCCTGGTGCGGGAACAACAACGAACCCAGGCCGGCACCCGCCAGCGAGTACAGCAGGCCGAAGCCGAGCAACGCCACGCCGGCCAGCACGAGAGCTGGACGCCAGACCGGCGCGGCGGCGGGAGAAGAAGCGGAAGCGGTGTTCATGGGAAGTCCTCAGGCGCCGGCGATGGCGGCCAGCAACAGGTCGATGAGCTTGATCGCGGCGAACGGCAGCAGCACGCCGCCCACGCCGTAGACCAGCATGTTCTGGCGCAGCAGCGCGGTGGCGCCGGCCGGGCGGAAGCGAACGCCGCGCAACGCCAGCGGGATCAGCAGCGGGATGATGATGGCGTTGAAGATCAGCGCCGCCAGCACCGCGTTGGTCGGGCTGGACAGCTGCATCACGTTCAATGCGCCCATCGAAGGAATCGCCGCGGCGAACAGCGCCGGCAGGATCGCGAAGTACTTCGACACGTCGTTGGCCAGCGAGAACGTGGTCAGCGCGCCGCGCGTGATCAGCTGCTGCTTGCCGACTTCGACGACCTCTAGCAACTTCGCCGGATCGGAATCGAGGTCGACCATGTTGCCGGCCTCCTTCGCCGCCTGCGTGCCGGAGTTCATCGCCAGGCCGACGTCGGCCTGCGCCAGCGCGGGGGCGTCGTTGGTGCCATCGCCGACCATGGCGACGAGACGGCCACCCGCCTGTTCCTGGCGGATGCGCGCCAGCTTGTCCTCAGGACGCGCCTCGGCGATGTAGTCGTCGACGCCGGCTTCGGCGGCGATGGCCGCGGCGGTCAGCGGGTTGTCGCCGGTGATCATCACCGTGCGGATGCCCATGGCGCGCATGTGGGCGAACTTTTCCTTGATGCCGTGCTTGACCACGTCGGAGAGTTCGACGACGCCGAGCACGTGGTTGCCGTCGCTGACCACCAGCGGGGTGGCGCCGTTGCGGGCGACCTGCTCGACGCGCGCGGTGAGTTCGGCCGGCGCATCGCCGCCGAGCGCCTTCACGTGCGCCAGGATTGCGTCCATCGCGCCTTTGCGGATCACGCGAGCGTGGCCGCGGCCGTCGTCCGGCAGGTCCACGCCGGACATGCGGGTCTGGGCGGTGAAGGCGACGAACTGCGCGCGCTCGGGATCGGCCAGCGTGGCGCCCTGCTCGCGCGCCAGCTTCACGATCGACTTGCCCTCCGGCGTGGGGTCGGCCAGCGAGGACAGCATGGCGGCATCGCGCAGCTGCTCGCGGTCGACGCCGGCCAGCGCATGGAACAGCGTGGCCTGGCGGTCGCCATGCGTAATCGTGCCGGTCTTGTCGAGCAGCAGGACGTCGACGTCGCCCGCCACTTCCACCGCCTTGCCCGACTTGGCCAGCACGTTGGCCGCCAGCGCGCGGTTCATGCCGGCGATGCCGATGGCCGGCAACAGGCCGCCGATGGTGGTCGGGATCAGGCAGACCAGCAGCGCGACCAGCAGCAGCGGATCGAGCTTCGCACCCACGAATCCCGCGATGAAGGGCAGCGAGATCACCACGATCAGGAAGGTCAGCGTCATCGTCAGCAGCAGCAGGCCCAGCGCGATCTCGTTCGGCGTCTTCTGGCGGTTGGCGCCTTCGACCAGCGAGATCATGCGGTCCAGGAAGCTGTGCCCAGGCTCTGCGGTGACCCTCACCACGATCGCGTCGGACAGCACCTTGGTGCCGCCGATCACGCCGCTGCGGTCGGTGCCGGCTTCGCGCAGCACGGGAGCCGACTCGCCGGTGACGGCGGACTCGTTGATGGTGGCCAGGCCCTTGACGATTTCGCCGTCGGCCGGGATCTGTTCGCCAGCGGACACGATGACGTAATCACCGGGCCTCAGGTCGGCCGCGGGAATCCGCCGCTCGGCACCGCCCAGCGGCGCATCGATGCGACGCGCGACGAGGTCCTTGCGGGCGCGGCGCAGCGACGCTGCCTGACCGCGGCCACGCGCTTCGGCGACCGCTTCGGCGAAGTTGGCGAACAGCACGGTGACGAACAACAGCAGGGTTACCGACCCGCCGATGCCCGGTGGGGTGGTGCCGGCCAGGGTGAGGCCGGCGGTCAGCAGCGTGCCCAGCCATACCACGGCCATGACCGGGTTCTTGAAGGCGTGCTGCGGGGCCAGCTTGGTGAAGGAGCCGATGACGGCAGCGCGGAACCCCGCGCTGTCGAGCAGGGCCGGCGCACGGCCGGCGGAACGGGAGGACGAAGTCATGTCGGTGTTCTCAGAGCGCGCTCAGGGCCAGGTGGTCGGCGACGGGGCCGAGGACCAGCACGGGCATGAACTGCAGCAGGGTCAGGATGACGACCACGGCGATCAGGGTGAGCGCGAAGGTCGGGGTTTCCACCTGGAGGGTGCCTGGGCCTTCGGGCGTGGCGCGCTTGCGCGCCAGCGATCCGGCGATGGCCAGCGGGATGATCAGTGCGGGGTAGCGGCCCAGCGCCAGCATCAACGACGTGCTGAGGTTCCACCAATACGTCGCATCGCCCAGGCCTTCGAAACCGGAACCGTTGTTGGCGAACGCCGAGGTGTACTCGTAGAACACCTGGCTGATGCCATGGAACGACGGGTTGGAATTGCCGGTGATCGACGGCACGGCCAAGGTCATCGCCGTGAAGGCCAACAGCGCCAGCGGCTGCAGCAGCACGAGCGCGGCCAGCAGCTTCACTTCATGCGCTTCGATCTTGCGACCGAACAGCTCGGGCGTGCGCCCGGTCATCAGACCGGCGAGGAATACGCTGAGCAGCAGGTAGACGAGGAACTGCTGCAGACCACAACCGATGCCACCCCAGATGCTGTTCACCAGCATGTTGCTGATCGTCACCAGGCCGGTCAGTGGCGCCAGCGAGTCGTGCATCGCGTTGACGGAGCCATTGGACGTCTGCGTGGTCACGGCGGCCCACAGCGCGGATGGAGTTGAGCCGAAGCGCACTTCCTTGCCTTCCATCAAGGCGATGTCGGTGGACGTGGCGGAGTAGCTTTCCGACCAGACCGCCGCGCCCGTGGAGATCACCGACATCGTCAGCATGGTGCCGAACACTAGGGCAGTGAACTTCTTGCGCCCGGTGAAGCCACCCACCATGAAGGCGATGCTGACCGGGATCAGGATGATGGCCAGCGTTTCCAGCAGATTGGAGAACGGCGTCGGGTTTTCCAGCGGCACCGCGCTGTTGGGGCCGTACCAGCCGCCGCCGTTAGTGCCCAGTTGCTTCACCGCGACCATCGGCGAGACGGGTCCCAGGGGGATCTTCTGCTCGGCCATCTCCGCGCTCGCGTCGATCGGGGTGGCGACCGGACCACCGCTCCACGTGGCCGGCACGCCCTGGCTCGTCAGCGCCAGCGACCACACCAGGCACAGCGGCAGCAGGAAGCGCACGGTCGGACGGATCACGTCGGCCCAGTAGTTGCCGACATCGGCATCACCGTTAGCGTTCGTTGTCGCGGTGTTCTTCTCGCGTCCGCCGAACAGGCCGCGCAAGGTGGCGGCAACAAGGGCCAAGCCCATCATCGGCGTGATCACCTGCAGGCCGACGATCGCGCTGGCGTGCGCCAGGTACGACAGCTGCGCCTGGCCGGAGTAGTGCTGCTGGTTGGTGTTGGTCAGGAACGACACCATCGTGTGCAGCGCCAGGTCCCAGCGCATGTTGGGGATGCCGTTCGGATTGAGCGGCAGCCAGGCCTGGGTCATCAGGACGACCCAGACGATCACGCCCAACACCAGGTTGCTGAGCAGGAAGGCCTTGGCATAGCCCTTCCAGCCCATGCCCTGCGCAGGATCGACGCCCAGCAGGCGGTATAGGGGGCGTTCGATGACGCCGAACAGGCGGTCGCCACGCATCGGGGCGCCGCGCATCACCGCGGCCAGGTAGCGGCCCAGCGGCCATCCCAGCGCGATCGCGAGCGCGAAAACAAGGAAGAATTCAGTCATGGGAGTCATCCATCGGCGCGCGTTCGCGCCGCGTGATCAACAGGAACATCAGACCGGCGCCGGCGAGGACGCCGACGAGCGACAACGACAGGTGGAGGAAGTCGGTGAACATGGCGGCGATCAGAACGAGGCTTGCAGCGCCGCTTCCACGCGCGAACCCGCCAGCCCCGGGAACAGCGTCTTGGCGCTGCTGTCGGTGGCGTGCGCGGTGACGCGCAACTCGAACGGGGCCTTGAACGCCCACACCGCACCGAGTTGCGCGTGTGCGTAGTTGTCGTCGTAGGCGTCCTCGAGCCAGTAGTAACCGGCGGCGGCTTCCAGGCGCACCTGCTCGCCCAAGGGGAACTTGGCGCCGAGCTGCGCGTAGGCGCCGGCTTCATCCGTCGCCAGCGCTTCGGTGGAGTAGCCCAGCTGTGCCCAGTAGTTCTGCTTCCAGGTCAGCGTGCCGATGGCCTCGGTCCAATCGAGGTCGACGGTGGTGGACGGGTAGCGGTAGTGGGTCAGGTTGACGTCGAGCGCCCAGTCGTCCGACAGCGCGCCACCCCAGCCCACGGTGACGTCCAGCTCGCTGCTGGCCTTGGTCTCCGGGGCGAACTCGACGTTAGAGCCCCAGATCGACCCGTACAGGCCGTTATCGGCCGTGGCCTTGAAGCCGGCCTGCACGGCGGGGTCGCCCTGGGTCTGGGTGGTGCCGCGCCAGACGTAGTCGGTGGTGATGGCGCCCGAGCCATTGAACGTGGCGGCACTCGCCGACGTCGCCATGGCCATCAGGAGGCCGGCGGTGAAGGAGGAAACGACGAACGCAGGCACGCGCCTGCGGGAAGCGGAGGAAGCGATAGACATGTAGGCGATCCAGGCGGAGGGAGTTCCGCCGACCGCGAAAGTCTGGTCCTGGGCCGCGTAAAGTCGCTATGCGCCGCGGCGGACGCCCCGTAAATTCGGCGTAAAAAGCCGCACTCAGGATCAGCCCGAGGCGCGCGTCTTCCCGCCGCTGCCCAGTACGTGCTCCGCATCCTGGTCGAACACGGGCGCCGCGAACGGCGCGGGTCCCGGCGTACGCCCGAAGGTGATCGGCCGGGTGACGCCACGATAGCTACCGACCACCGGGTGCGCGATCTCGGCCACCATGTCCTCGGCCAGCACCTGCGGATGCTCAAACATGTCTTCGACGCGGCGCGCGGCCGCGCAGGGCACCTCGTCGCCGAAGTGCGCTTCCCACTCCTGCGCGGTGCGTGCGAGCAGTGCATCGTGCAATTGCGGGACGATCTCGGCGGCCTGTGCCGCGCGCTTGCGCACGCTGTCGTAGCGCGGGTCGTCGGCCAGCGCATCGAGACCGGTCAGGCGGCACAGCGCCTTCCAGAAACGTGGCGTGTTGGCGGAGAGATACAGATAGCCTTCCCGCGCCGGATGAATGCCGGTGACGCCGCCGGAGCGCATGTCGCGGCCGATGTCGAGCGCTTCGCCTTCGGCCCAGATCATTCGCGCCGACTGCATGGTCAGCGCACTGCGCAACAACGATACGCCGACGAACTGGCCGCGCCCGCTGCGTTCGCGTTCGTACAGCGCCGACGACACGCCGGCGGCCAGCAACGCCGCCGCGTAGTAGTCCACTACCGAGCCGTAGATGATTTCCGGCGCACCGCCACGCTTGCCTTGCAGCGTGCACATGCCGGTCATGGTCTGCAGCACCTGGTCGTAACCGGCCTTGTCCTTCATCGGGCCGGTCTCGCCATAGCCGGTCACCGCGCAGTAGATCAGGCGCGGGTTGATCACCGTCAGACTGTCGAAATCGATGCCCAGCCGCCTCGGCACGCTGGGACGGAAGTTGTGCACCAGCACGTCGGCCTCGCGCACCAGGCGCAGCAGCGCGGCGTGATCGTTCGGCTGCTTCAGATCGAGCGCGATGCCCTGCTTGCTGCGGTTCACGCCGAGGAAGGCGCGGCTCTCGCGCTCCAGCGTGGAGGGGTACTGGCGCAGGTTGTCGCCATCGGGCGGCTCGACCTTGATCACGTCGGCGCCCTGGTCGGCTAGCAGCGTGCAGCCATACGGCCCGGCGATGTAGGCGCTGAGATCGAGCACCTTCACTCCGCTCAGCGGACCGGCGGGGCCCGTACGCAGGCGCGAACGGAAGGGAGACGGATTGTCCATGGAAGAAGGCTCCTTCAGCCGTCGCCGCAACGGCGACGGCCAGTCTGTGCCACGTGGCCGGCGCGATACAGCCAGCCGCCGTAGCTTCTGCGGCCACAAATTCTTGCGAGCGCGCGGGCGGTCATGGCGGCGGCAATGACAGCCAGGTCAGCCGCCACGCCCCGTCGCGCCGGCCGCCGGCGCGGTAATACGGCCAGAACAGCAGCGGTGACGACCGGCTCGCAGGCTGCAACGAGATGGCCGCGCCCTCTTCGCCATCGGTGACCGGCAGCACCTGCAGCCAGTCGTCCTGCGGGCCGTCGGGCAGACGGATGGTCTCCTCCGTCTTGAAACCATCGATCAGGTCGGTGGCGTAGGCCAGCGGGCCGCGCGTAAGCCCGACGTAATGCAGGTCCAGCACCTGCTGGTGGACCGCCGAGCCGTCCGGCGCGCGCGACTCCTGCACGTTGCGCAGCACCTGCCGGTGCAGGACCGGCCGTAGAGGGAACGCCAGCTGGACGTGGTCGTCGCGGCGCCACAGGCGTCGCAGGCTGAGGAAGGTGCCCGGCACCACCGCCGCATCGACCGGTTCGCCATTGACCGACACCGTGGCCCCTTCCGCCCAGGACGGGATGCGCAGGCGCAGCTCGAAGGTGGCTTCATGTTCGGGGCGCACGTCCAGCGACACCTCGCCGTCGAACGGATAGCTGGTCTGCTGGCGAAGCACGAGGGCGCCAGCCAGCGGGTGCGCCAAGCGCGCCTCGCCGGGACCGTAAAGCTGCACGCGCACGGTGTCGCCGTCCACGGCATAGGCCAGCGCCGGCAATTCCTCCACCGCCATCGCGCCGCTGGACTTGCAGCAGCGCCAGTAGGTGGTGTGCACGCGCTTCCCGTTGGGAAAGGAGTAGTAACACCAATCCTCGCCGTCCGGCGCCTGCGCACCGAGCAGGTCGTTGTAGGCGGTGCGTTCGATCTCCTCGGCGAAGCGCGCTTCGCCGGTGAGCTGCAGCAGCTCGCGGTTGAACTGGATCCACGACAGCAGCGAACAGGTTTCCACGTAGCCGTTCGGACTGAAACTGCCACGCGCGTTGAACACCTCGCGCGAGCGGTGCGCCACGCCGCCCCACGGACCACCGCCCAGGGTCAGGTGATGATCGCGGATGTTCTGCCAGATGCGCTCCAGCGCATCGCGCAGGCCGGCATCGTCGGTGACGCGGCAGAGCTTCACCAGCGCGACCAGGTTCCACAGCAGCTGGTAGGCCTTGCCGGTGGCGATCTCGGAGGCATCGGCGCCGGCCTCCAGCGCGGGCAGCAAGCGCAGCGCGGGATGCGCATTGGCCTGTTCGAGCACGCGTTGCGCGAGCGCGAGGAAACGCGGCGCCGCCGTTTCCGCATGCAGTTCCAATGCCGCGTCCATCAGCACCGTGGCCGACATGCCGTGATGGTTGCCGAGCGTGGTGATGTCGATGCCCGACGCCAGCGCCTGTGCGCACAGGTCGGCGATGCGTTCGGCCGCCTGCGTGTAGCGCGGATCCTGGAGCGCGCGCGCGGTTTCGACCAGGCCGAGGATCAGGTAGGCGTGCACCCAGATATCCCAGGTACGCAGCGCCGGCGCGCCGTCCCAGCTCGGTGGCTTCGGCGGCTGCGGATGGATGAAGCGGCGTTCTTCCGCGTACGTGCCGAGGTAGCCGTCGGCTTCCTGCACGGAGAGCAGGTAGTCGGCGACCTTGCGCAGGTGTTCGCCCAGCGTGGTGTCGCCGCTGCGCACGAAGGCACGCGCCGCGGCCGACAGCCATTTGCCGGCGTGCTCGCCGTACCAGTCGCCCTCGGTGTTGCGCGCACGATGCTCCGGCGAGAACAGCACGATGGCCGGACTGTCCGGTGCCGTGATGAAGTGCGACAGGCGGCCGCGCAGGTTGGCGTCGAGAGCGGCGCCGAGCACACCGCCAAGCACGACGGATGACGACGCAGTGGAGGCCGTCGTCGTCATGCGGCATCCACCACGCAGCGGAACCCGATGCGCCCGGAGCGGTCCTTGCCCGGCGCCATCAGCAGCAACTTGCCGTGCTGGTCCAGGCGCTTGGCCTGCGGGAAATACCAGTGCGAGGTACGCGGCTCGTAGTCGCTGCCGCCGCGCACGATGGCGGCGCGCGTGTGCTCATCGTGGAACTCGTCCGTCCACTGCCACACGTGGCCCACCAGATCCATCACACCGAACGGACTTGCACCGGCGGGATACGCGCCCACGTCGGCCGGCGGCGGCAACGTGCGTCCACGGAATACCGGCGGGGCCGCGTCATCGCGCCAGGCATCGCCCCACGGATACAGCCGGCCATCGGTGCCCTGCGCCGCGTACTGCCATTCCCAGCCGTGCGGCAGGCGCTTGCCCGCCCATGCCGCGTAGGCGCGCGCGTCCTCCAACGACACCCAGGTGACGGGCTTGTGCTCCCACCCCGCCTGCGGCGCGCCGTTGCGCCAGTCGCGCAGGAAATGCTGCGCATCCTGCGGGGCGTACGACGTCGCGTCGATGAAGGCCTTGAACTGCGCGTTCGTCACCGGGTGGCGGTCGACGTGGAAGGCGGCGACCTGCATGCGATGGCGATGGTGGCGGCGCGCCGTGGGTTCCCAGGGGTACTGCACGTCCACGCCTTCCCACACCTGCCCTTCGATCTCGATGCCCTGCACGGCGAACAGGAACTCGCCAGCAGGAATCGTCACCATGCCCTCGGGCGCCGTTGCCTGGGGCGCCGTCGGAGCGATCGCCTGCAGGGTCTGCGGCAATGCCGTCCACCGCGACGACAGCGAGGCCAGCGGCGTGGCGGCTTCGTTCTTCATCTGCGTGAGGAAGTCATCCAAACCGTCCTCTTGCGTGCCGTCGCGCAGCGTCAGCAGCGCGCCGAAACCACGACCTTCCAGCGCGGTCTCCAGGATCGCCTGGCCGTCGATGATGCGTGGTTGCAGCGGAGTACCGTTCCACAGATCGAAGTAGTGCGTACCTTCCACATGCGGCACGGCGAGCTGTTCGCCGGCGATCGCGTATTCATGGCGGTTGACCAGGGTCCACAGTGTGCGGCCTTCGCCCGGGAAGCGGCTGGCGAAGATGCCGGCCTGCAGCGTGCGCTCGTACGGGCGCCAGTCCAGGCTGACGAACAGCGAAGGAAACCGGCGGTAGATCGCGGCGATCCGGCGTAGCGACGCGGCGTCGCGCGGGGTCAGCTGGTTCCACAGGCCCCAGACGTTCTCCCACGCGTTGTAGCCCACGCCGTTGAAGAAGATGTACTGCAGGTCGTGGTTGCGGTCGCGGCCCCAGCGGTTCTCGTAGTTGATCATGTGGCGCGGTTCCAGCCACTTGAACTTCGCCACCGGCGGCACGACCTCGTTCGGCGCCTTCTTGCCCCAGCTCTGCACGTTCCAGATCAGGTGCTCCTCGGCGCTGATCGTGGATTCAGGCTGCACCACCACCGGATGGCCCAGCGCATCACAGGCATCGAAAAAGGCGCGCGGCACACCGTTGTAGGTGTCGCCATTGATGCCATCGGCACCGACCGCCTTGACGATCTTCGCGATGGCCTGCCAGTCCGGTTCGCCTTCATCACGCGTGCCGTTGTCCCACGGCATGGTGGTGAGGAAGACGCGCACGCCGCGGCGGTGGAAATCGCCAACGGCGCCGCGCAGGGCCTCCAATCCGCCCGGCAGGCTGCGCGCCAGGTCGAACTGGTTGCGGTCGTCCACGCCGATGTTGGGGTACACGCACCACAGCAGCACGCTGTCCAGGCCGCCGTAACGCGCTTCCAGGTCATCGAGATAGCGATCGACCGTATAGCGCCCGGCGACGGGATCGTAGAGGTAGCGGTCTTCGACCATCACCTGCGCATGCACGAAGTTGCGCTGGGCCCACTGCAGTTCCGGCCGGCGGTAGTTGGCATCGTCGTAGCCGATGCGGGTCAGGTGCTCGCGGCGCCAATCCTTCAGCTCGGCGACCCAGTCGTCGGCCGAGGCGTTGGCATCGATCTTCCATTGGCCGATGTCGGCGAACGGCCAGCCCGGCGCCTTGCCCGGCGTGGGGAGGTAGCGCTGGGTGGTGACGTGGGAAAACTTGTACTCGGTCTTCACCACGTGCGGCGCGTCGTCGGCATCGGGGGCATCGGGCGGGATAGGGGTATTCATGGGGGCGTCTTGAATCGGGATCAGGAAAGGCCGCAGTACGCCGCCAGGGCGTCCTGCTGCGAAGCGGCGCCAGCTTGGCCGGCGAGCCAGGCCTCCACGTCGGCACGTGCCGGGATGCTTGCCTGCGCACCCAGTCGGGTACAGGCCAGCGCCGAGGCCGCGCTGGCGAAGCGTAGCGCGTCCGCCAACCCGGCATGCTCAGCCAACCGCGCCGCGAGCGCACCGCAGAACGTGTCGCCGGCTGCGGTGGTGTCGACCGCATCGATCGGAAAGGCCGGTTGCAGGAAGATCTCGCCGCCACGGCGCGCGAAACACCCGCGTGCGCCGAGGGTGACGACGATGCAGGGCACCGCGAGCCGGGCCGCCTGCGCGGCGACCGCGCCCTCGCCGGCCAGCGTCGCCAGTTCGCCCTCGTTGACGACCAGCACGTCGACGTTGTCCAGCAGGCCCGCCGGCAGCGGCGTCGCCGGTGCGGCGTTCAGCACGACGCGTACGCCGGCCTCGCGGGCGAGCTGCGCGTAATGCGCCACGCTGTCCAGCGGCGTCTCTAGTTGCAGCAGCAGGTGGCTGATGCCGCGCAAGGACGGCAGGTGATGCGGGCGAAGGCCGGTGTTGGCGCCTGGCGCCACGGTGATCGCGTTTTCCGCATCGTCAGACAGGCAGATGAAGGCGGTGCCGCTGGCGGTCCCGGGCACGCGCACGATGTGCATCGCCACGCCGGCCTCGACCAGGGCGGCTTCGAGCACGCCGGCGTAGGGATCGTCACCGAGTGCAAGCAGCATGCGCGTCGCCACACCCCCGGCGCGCGCAATGGCCACCGCCTGGTTGGCGCCCTTTCCGCCGGGGAAGGTGGCGAAGTCACGACCGAGCACGGTCTCGCCGGGCGCCGGCACGTGGTGCGCCCGCACGACGAAGTCCAGGTTCGCCGACCCCGCGACCAGCACACCGCCGTGATGCCGACTCATGGCGACACCGCCGAATAGACCGCGCGATAGAACGGCGTGGCGAGCTTCGGCAGTGCCGGCGCGTCGTCCGACGGCAGGTGTTGCGACAACAGCAGGATCACCAAGCCGCGCTCGCGGTCGATGGTGAAATACGTGGACGCTGCGCCGGACCAACCGAACTGGCCGCGCGATCCGGGACGCTCAGCAACGGCCGGATCGATGACGACGTAGCCGCCCAGGCCGAAGCCCTCGCCCGGTTCGGGCGGCGGCACGGCCGGATCGAAGCGGCCCAACTGATCGGACATCATCATCGCCACGGTGTCATCGCGCAGCAGGCGCACGCCATCCAGCGCACCACCTTCGGCCAGCATCTGCGCGAAGCGCAGGTAATCGGCCGCGGTGGAATACAGACCACCGGCGCCACTGGTGTACGCACGCAGTCGGACGCCTGGCTCGCGTGCGGAGGATGTATCGGCCAGCACGCGCCGACCGTCCGCATCGCGCGTGGTGAGCGCCATGATGCGACCGCGCTGTGCGGCAGGCACATCGAATCCGGTATCGCGCATCCGTAACGGCTGCAAGATGCGCGAGCGCAGGAAGACATCGAAGGGTTGCCCGCTCGCCACTTCGATCACGCGGGCGAGGATTTCGGTGTTGACGCCGTCGTAGCGGAAGCGCGTGCCGGGTTCCATCGCCAGCGGCGCGCGTGCGACGCGGTCCGCATAGCCGGCCAGGTCCGCGTCATCCTCCGGTGCCTGCGCCTGCAGTAGGGCCGTCGCGACGCGGATGTCGTCGCCGCCGGTGGCGAACCCGGCCGTGTGCGTCAGCAGATGCCGCACCGTCAGGGGGCGCTGCACCGGGACCAACACAGGCGCCTCGACGCTGCCGCCGACGACACGCTGCAGGCCGGCGAACGCCGGCAGGTAGGTGGCGACGGGGGCATCCAGTTGCAACCTGCCCTCTTCCACCAGCATCAGCGCCGCCACAGACGTGATCGGCTTGGTCATCGAATAGATGCGGAAGATGGTGTCTTCCCGCAAGGGTTGCTGCGCCTGCAGGTCGGCGTGACCGTAGGCACCGCGGTAGACCACGGTGCCTTGGTCGGCGACCAGGGCGATGGCGCCCAGGTAGCCGGTCTCGCCGACGGCCTGCGTCAGCACGGCGTCCATCGGTGCACGCGGGAGCGCTGCCGGTGGCGGCGTGGCGGTCGCGCAGGCAGCAAGCGAGAGCATCAGGACCATCCAGAGCCCGCGCCGCCCTGGAGAGGGGGCGGCGCGGGAGGACGCAGCGTGGGGGAGTGCCGGCATCCGCGGATCGTGGATCAGAACGTGTACTCGTAGGTGAAGGAGTACATGCGGCCGCGGCCGGCCCAGTAGTTGCGGAAGCCGGGCACCTGCGACCAGGTCAGGATGTACTGCTTGTTCGCCAGGTTCTCGACACCGAGCGAGAAGCGGCCCCACTTCTCGACGCGGTAGTTCATGCCCAGGTCGAACAGCGTGTAGCCAGTGGTGTGTTCCTCGTAGGAGAAGGAGGCATTGTCGAACTCGCGTACGTCGCTGCCGCTCAGGTCGCGCGAGAGCAGCGTGGTCGAGCCGAGGGTGACGTCGCCCGCTTCATTGAACTTCCAACGCACCGACAGGCCGATCTTGTCGGGGTTGATGTCCAACGCACCCATTGGCTTGTTCAAGCCGCCCGCGTCCCAACGGCCTGCCGGATCTTCGGTCCAGAACGCCGTCTTGCCGCGGATCCGCGAGTACAAGCCGCTGATCTTCCAGTCCTCGTTGATGTTCCAGTCGCCGGAGAACTCGAAGCCCTTGATCCGGGTCGGCGCGCGGAACAGCACATAGTCGTTGGTGGCCGGATCGATCGCGAACGAGGTGCCGTAGTCGGAACGGGAGTCGTAGTACGAGGCGCTGAAGGAAGTACGGTCGCCCCGCCAGTTGACGCCGACCTCGCGATTGTCGACGACCACGGCGGACAGTTCGCGGAAGGTGGAATCGACCGAGACCGGCGGATCGCCCGGGCAGCCATCGGGCTTGGTGTCGTTGGGATCGTTCGGGCACGAGATGTTGCGTAGCGGGATGCCCACGTTGGGCAGGCCGAAGCCCTCGCCGTAGGCCGCGAACACGGACCACTGGTCGGTGATGCGCCAGATCGCGCCGAAATTGACCAGATTCTCCTTGTAGGAGAGCTTGCCTCCTTCGACGAATCGACGATCCCGGAACCACGTGGTGGTGTAATCGTCCACGCTCAGCTCGCCATCCTCGCGACGGATGCCGCCGCTCAAGGTCACCGGACCGATATCCCAGCTCAGCTGGGCATACGGCGCGATGCTTTCGTACTCCATCGGCGGCACCCACACGCGGTTGGTCAGCGCGAGGCGCTGGTCGGCCTTGTCGCGCACCCAATCCACGCCGGTGCGCAACTCGAGACCGGGGACCCCGAACAGTTCGCCACGTACCCACGACGGACGGAAACCCACCTTGTCGGAATTGATTTCCGACTGATCCCAGATCAGGCCGTCCGGTCCGTTGGGCGGGATGAGCGGGTCCTGGCGGTCGCTGCCGTTCTCCGGCGGATAGCGCATGGCCTGGTCGGCCCAGTAGGCGTTGAGGTTGAGCGTGCCGCCCAGGAAATCGCCGTCGGTGTATTGCAGGTTGACCTGCTTGAAATCGTTGAACTCCGCCTTGCTGCCGAAGATCTGGCCGCGCTCGGACGTGTTCGGGCGCGGATTCGGACAGTCTTCCGGGTCGTAGCGGCAGCCGTCGACCTGGATGTAGTCGCCATTGCCTTCGATCTTGAAATGGCTGTAGCTCAGCTGCAGGCGCTTTC
Organism: Pseudoxanthomonas sp. G3; assembly: GCF_057654715.1. Taxonomy (NCBI): domain Bacteria; kingdom Pseudomonadati; phylum Pseudomonadota; class Gammaproteobacteria; order Lysobacterales; family Lysobacteraceae; genus Pseudoxanthomonas; species Pseudoxanthomonas sp. G3. The sequence continues at coordinate 661,985 of NZ_CM172805.1, read as the reverse complement.
CCAGGTCCTCGCCGAAGTTGAAGCCGCCCTTGACGAAGATGTTGCGCGCCACGGAGTCGTTGACCGAACCGCTGGTGTTCATGCCCAGACGCACGCCATCGGCGTCGTAACCCATGCCGCGATCGATTTGCGCCACGCCTGCGACCAGGTCGTAGTTGTCCTGCTTGTAGGCGTAGTTGAGGCCGAGCTTCCAACCCGCGCTATCGTCCTTGAACTGGGTGGAGTAGCGCGACAGGAAGCGGAACTCGCTGCCCTCCTTGGTCGGCACGGCGGAGATGTAGTTGATGATGCCGCCCGAGGCGCCGATACCTTCGGACGCGGACGGGCCGTTGATGACTTCGACGCGGCCCACGATGCCCATGTCGGTGAACGTCGCGTTGCGGCTGCCGTCGCGAAGCGGCGAACCCTGCGGCACACCGTCGAACAGACGCAGCGCCACGCGGCCGCGCAGCGTCTCGCCGCTATTGCTCATGGCCTGCGACGCTTCCGCATAGCCCGGCACGGTGCGCGCCAGCACGGCGGTGGCGTCTTCGGTGACCAGCAGCGTGTGGGCGATCTCTTCTTTCGTGACCAGCGACACCGCGCCGGGGATCTTGTCCACGGCCTTGGGCGCGCGCACGCCGGTCACGATCACCTGATCCAGGTCGACGGCGTCCTTGGCCTTGGCTTCTTCGGTCGCCGCGTCCTGCGGCGGCAGCGGCGTGTTCTGTTGGGCCTTGACGCTGGCGCTGACGGCGGCGGCGAGTAGGAAAACGCCGAACGCGGCGGGTACCTGTTTCATGGTCTGTTCTCGAAATGCGAAGTGGGCGGCGGCGCGATGCGCCTGCCGCATGGCAAGGGTGTGTGCGAGAAAGGCCGCGCCTGCGGCCGGCGTGCCCAGCGTTCCTCCCAGACGCTCGAACCCGACGATGCGGCAAGCGTAGGAGGACCCGTGTCACGAAAGAATCGCCCGTGGATATGTTCACAGGCTAGTTTTTGTAGCGTGCACTGCAACATGACGCGCGTGGCGCGGTCAGCCCTGCCCCGCGGTGGCGCGGCTCTCCTGCAGCAGCACGGTCACTAGGCGGATGCGCACCGTGGAGCGCGACCACACCATGCCGATTCGGCGCGGCTCACTGGGCATCGGCAGCGGAATACGCACCAGGTTCAGGCCTTCCGGCCACGGTTTCGCCCAGTCCGGCACCAATGACACGCCGAGGCCGCGATCGACCATCACCGCGATGGCGTTGAGCCCATTCAGTTCGAAACGCTCGTGCGGCACGATGCCGGCGCTGCGCAGGTAATCGTCCGCCACGCGCCCGCCCCACTGGTTGCGGTCGTAGCGGATCAGCGGCTCGGTGCGCAGCAGTTCGTGCGGATCGCGACCGGCCATGCGGGCCGGTGCGATCATCACCAGCGGCTCCTCGCGCAACAGCTGCCAGTCGCAGGTCTTGGGCAGGTTGTAAGGCGCCTGCAGCACCAACGCCGCGTCCAGTTCGCCATTCTCTACGGCGCGGTAGAGCTCGGCCGAGTAGCCGGGACGGATATAGACGTTGATCTGCGGGAACGCATCCACCATCCGCGCCAGGATGTCCGGCAGCATCCCGGCCAGCGCCGTGGGACAGGCGCCCAGGCGCAGTTCACCGGAAACTTCGCTGTCGTTGGCGACGCTGCGCATGTCGGCGACGTCGCGCAGCAGGTCGCGGGCGCGCTGCAGGATGCGCGAGCCCTCTTCGGTCAGGCTGACGGTGCGGCCGGCGCGTGCGATCAGCGGCGCACCCAGTTCGCGTTCCAGCGTGCGGATCTGCTGGGCCACCGCCGCCGGGGTGATGTTGAGCACGCGCGCCGCCGCGGCCATCGAACCGCGGTCGGCGACCACCACGAAGGTATTCAGGAACTGGGTGTCCACGCGCCTCCCCCTGCTGCCCTCAGGCTACACGAGGCGCGCGCCGGCGACGACGGGACCTATGGCCCATGCGCGTCAATCGGTGTCGGCCACGGCGTCCTGGCGATGGATCGTCAGGCCCTTCAGTGAGCGTGACGGCGCCGGGAAGCATAGGCTGGCCAGGTAACCCACCACCACGCAGACCAGGATGGAGATGGCCAGGTAGAAGTACGGATGGACCAGGTCGAACCACCAGGCCACGAAGGTGAGTACGATCGCGCTGACGATGCCGATCGCCACGCCCTGCGAGTTCGCCCGGCGTGTGAACATGCCCAGCGTGTACGCGCCGGCGAAACCCCCACCGAGCAGGCCAGCCAGTTCGATTGAGACGTCGAACAGCGAGCCGATGTCGAAGCGCGACAGCACCAGCGCGGCGCCGATGCCGACCAGTCCCACCACCACCGTCATGATCTCGGCGAAGAACACACCTTTCTTCTGCGACTTATCCTTAGCGAAGCGTTCGTAGAAGTCGACGGTGATCAGCGTGGCCACCGAGTTCATGATGCCGGACAAGGTCGCCATCGCCGCAGCGAAGATGCCGGCGATGATCAGGCCGGTCACGCCCATCGGCAGTTCCGCGGCGATGAACAGCGGGAACGTCGCATCGACGGGAAGCAGTGGATTCATCCGCTCCGGATTGTTCTTGTAGTAGACGAACAGCGCCGTGCCGATGCCGTAGAACACGAAGCCGCCCGGGATCATGATGGCGGCGAAGGCCCAGACCGAGCGGCCGGCCTCCTTGTCCGACTTGGTCGACAACACGCGCTGCATCAGCACCTGATCCTTCGGGAAGGTCAGCACGACCTCGAACAGCACCAGGAAGATGAAGCCCCAGACCGTCGCCTTGGTCAGGTCGAAGCTGAAATCGAACAGCTTGGTCTTGTCTTCGGCCATGGCGATCTGGGTGAACTCGCCGAAGCCGCCCTTCAACGTCCAGACGATGAAGAGGATCGCGAAGATCGCGCCGCCCATTTTCACGATGACCTGGACGACGTCCGTCCAGATGACCGCCTTCATGCCGCCCATCGCCGTGTAGATGATGGTGAAGCCGCCCATCAGCCACACGCTCCAGACCACATCGATGCCGGTGATCGTCGAGATGGCCAGCGCCGGCAGGAACAGGATGACGCTCATCCGGCTACCGATCTGCATGAGGATCGCCAGGGCGCTGGCCAGCATGCGGATGCTTGGATGGAAGCGCGTCTCCAGGTAGGAGAACGTCGACATCAGGTTGAGCCGACGCAACAGCGGCACGATCCAGATCGCCACGAACATCAGGCCGAGCACGGCGATCAGGTTGTTGGTCAGGTACTGCCAGTTGGTCTCGAAAGCCTTCGCTGGGATCGCGATGAAGCTGATCGAACTGGTGTTGACCGCATAGAGGCTAAGTCCCGCTGCCCAGAACGGGATCGTGCGGCTGCCGACGAAGAAGTTCTCGGTGGAGTTGCGCTTCTCGCGCAGGTAGAAGTACAGGCCGATGCCGATCATCGCGGCCAGGTAGACCACGATCACCAGCCAGTCGAGCCAGGTCAGCAGATGCTTGCCGGACTGCAGCTGCAAGGTCGTGAGCGCACCCTCTTCCCCGCCCATCACCAGGCCGTCGCCCCAGGGCGTGACGCTCTGGATGCCGGACGGCGGCGCCGCGGGCAAACTCGCCCACGCCTTGGTGATCGTATGGAAGGTTTCCAGGCGTGGCGCCGCGCCGTCCGACGCCAGGAGGTACAGCAGGTGCGCCTGGCCGAGCGCGCGCGCGGCCTGCGGTACCAGCCGGCCCGGCAGCGACGGCATCTGCGTCCAGCCCGTTTCCCGATGCCAGCGCCAGAGTGCATCGCCGTCGGCGCCCGGCACGGTGGCGAACAGATCGCCCCGCTGTGCGAGCAGGCTGCTGACGCCACCCGCGGGCCACGTGGCGAGCGCGGTCCATCCGCCGGCGGGCGTAGCGAGCGTCAGTTGATACAAGCGTGGCGCACCGCTTTCATCCAAGCCACTGACGTAAAGGCGGCCGTCGGCTTCGGCCAGCGACACGCCCTTCAGTGCCGTCGGCCAGGCGGGAAGCGGATGCAGGCTGAGGCGGTCACGTTCGAGCGTTGCGCCGGAAGCACTCGTATAGGTCTGGCCGTTGTCTGCGCTTACCAGCAGATAAAGCACACCCTTCGCGGCACTGGCCCAGGTCGCAGGAGCGGCGATGTCGTCAGCCAGCGATACCGGCTGCCAGGCCTTGCTGCCTGCAGGCAGCTGCCACGCACGTCCTTCATGCAGCGCGACCAGCGCGGTTCCCACCGCGTGCACGTCACTCGCCACCCCGGAGGGCGGCGCAGGCAACGCTTCCTGCTTCACCGTGGCCAGGCTCTCCGCGTGAGCCGGTACGACCGACGCCGCCACGACCAGCAAGGACCATGCGAACGCGTGCCGGACCACGCGCTGGATGCGGGCGGTCAAGGACCGCGTTGCCGGTTGACTCATGGGGTCCCCTTTTCCCGATCCACGAACGCCAGCACGGCGCGCGCGCGCGCCAGGAAAGGCGCGTCCACCATGCGGCCATCCACGGCGAAGGCACCCTCGCCGGCTTCGGCTGCCTTCTGCACGGTCCGACGGGCCGCTTCGATGTCCTCTTCAGACGGTGCGAACACCGCGTTCGCCCACGCGACCTGGCGCGGATGCACGCAACTCTTGCCCGCAAAGCCCAACGCCCGAGCCGAATCAGCCTCAGCCTTGAAACCGGCCTCGTCTTCCAGGCCGGGGAATGCCGCATCGTAGGCGAACGCACCGGCTTCCGCCGCGGCCATGCGCAGCGCGTACTGCGCGGCGTGCACGTTGCGCAGGTCGGTGCGGCGGATGCCATGCGGTTCGAACAGATCGCCCAGCCCCAGCTGCAGGCCGCGTACGCGCGGATGGGCGTTCGCGATCTTCGCGGCGTGCCGCAGCGCGCGCGGCGTCTCGATGTTGACCAGCAAGCCGACGGCGCGGCGCACGCCGAGGCGAGCCTCGATCGCATCGATCTCGCTCACGGCCTGGCGAAGCTGGTCCGCGGATTCGATCTTCGGCAGGTTGAGCAGGTCGATGTCGAGTGGCAGGATCGCACGCAGGTCGTCTTCCCAGGCCGAGGTGTTCCACGCATTCACGCGCACGACGACCTGCTTGCCCACGGCACGATGCGGCGCGCTGCGCAGGAACGCGGCCACCTCCGCCCGCGCGGACGCCTTGTCGTCGCCGGCGACGGCGTCTTCGAGGTCGAAGGACAGCAGATCGGCATCGCCGGCAAGCGCCTTGGCGAACATCGCGGGACGGCTGCCGGGCACGAACAGTTTGCTACGCATGGACGGCGCTCATCATGGCGCGCAGTCTGCGGGAATCGCGCCACGGGCAAAGCCCGCGGCGGCATCTTCAAACGATAGTTTTTCCTGCGTCCGGGAATGTCGCAACGCAACATTCCCTGTGGGTCGCGTGCACGGTCAGCGCTTCACGTCCAGGCTGTTGTCGCTGAGGAACGCATGCACGTCGGCCGCGCCGACCAGGTTGAAGTCGCCCGGCAGCGAATGCTTGAGGCAGGCGGCGGCGACGCCGAAGTGCAGCGCGTCGGCGACCGGCATGCCGGTCAATCCGCCATGCAGCACACCCGCGGCGAAGGCGTCACCGGTGCCGATCCGGTCCACGATCGGCGAGACCTCATGCGCGGGCGTGGTGTGCAGGGCGCCGTCGCGCAGCGCGGTGATGCCCGACAGCACATGGTGGTCCACGCTGCGCTGGACGCGCACGGTCGCCGCCATCTGCCGCAGATGCGGGAAGGCCTGGAACGCGGCGGCCGCGCCGGCGGCGAAGCGCTCCTGTGGCGTCGCCTGCGGGAAGTCCAGGCCCAGCACTACCTGTAGGTCGCGATGGCTGGCGAACAGGATGTCGGCCTCCGCCATCAGGCCGCGTAGGAGGCGCGGCGCATCGCCGCCCCAGGCCTCCCACAGCTTCGGGCGGAAGTTGCCATCAAAGGACACCTTCACCCCGGCGGCGCGCGCGGCTTTCACGGCCGTCAGCACACCGTCCGCGGCTCGCTGGCCGAGCGCCGGCGTGACGCCGGAAACATGCAGCCACTGCGCACCCGTCAGCAACACGGGCCAGTCGTGCTCACCGCCGCCCGCGCGGGCAAAGGCGGAGTCGGCGCGGTCGTAGAGCACTTCGCTCGGTCGCTGGATCGCGCCCGGCGTCAGGAAGTAGAGCCCCATGCGCCCGGAATGCGACTGCACCGCCGCGACATCGACGCGATGACGACGCAGTTCGCCGAGGGTGGCCTCACCCAGGACGTTGTCCGCGACCACGCCCACCATGCGGGCGTCATGGCCGAAGCGCGCGAGCGATACCGCCACGTTCGCTTCCGCCCCGCCGACATGCACGTCCAGCGTCGGCGACTGCAGCAACACCTGCCTGCCGGGCGCGCCAAGGCGCAGCAGCAGCTCTCCGAAACACACGATCTTCGCCATTGCGGTACTCCTCCCGTTGCGGTGTTGCGTCGATGCGCGCACGCCGTGCTGCATTGTCCCGAGGACAAGATAATCCGGCCCTGTCGGCAGTTGTTGTTGCAGCGCACACTCTGTTAGCGTTGTTTTTGACCAGCGGTGTCATTTTATCAGCTGGCACGATCTGGAAGGGAATAAACAGCGTTTTTTTGCTACCAAAACAGTCGCACACGCGGCCATGGTCCCTTGAGGAGGGGAGAACATGCCAGTCAGTCAACACCGCCGGAAGACACCGGTTACCTTGCTTGCCGTTTCGATCGGCCTGGCGCTGCAGATGAGCGCGGCCGCGCATGCCCAGGAGGCGGCAACCGATCAGGAACAAGCCACGCCGACCGGCGACGCCACCAACCTCGATACCATCAGCGTGACCGGCTATCGCGCCAGCCTGGAAAAGGCGCTGGACATCAAGCGTGGCGAGAAGGGCATCGTGGATGCCATCGTCGCGCAGGACATCGGCAAGTTCCCGGACCTCAACCTTGCCGAGTCGCTGCAGCGCATCCCCGGCGTGGTGATCACCCGCGATGCGGGCGAAGGCCGCAACATCACGGTGCGAGGCCTGGGTCCGCAGTTCACCCGCGTACGCCTGAATGGCCTGGAGGCGATGAGTTCGGTGGGCAGCAGCGATGGGCAGGGCGGCGCCAACCGCAGCCGCAATTTCGATTTCAACGTGTTTGCATCGGATTTGTTCTCGCAGTTGATCGCGCGCAAGACCGCGTCCGCCGATGTCGAAGAGGGCTCGCTCGGCGCCACCGTGGACCTGCGCACCGCCCGCCCCTTCGATTTCGACGGATTCACCGCGACGGCCAACCTGCAAGGCAGCTTCAACGACGCTGCGGAGACCACCAGCCCGCGCTTCGCCGGCCTGATCTCCAACAGTTGGGCGGACGGCCGCTTCGGTGCCTTGTTCTCCGTGGCCTATTCCGAGCGCGATACGGTGGAAGAAGGCTCCGGCACCGTGCGCTGGGCCGGCGGCAACACTAACGGCGGCTTCAATGCGGCATCGCCGTTCACGCCGGCGCTTGCCGCCAACGTCTATGCCCCGCGCTTCCCGCGCTACACGCTGATGGAGCACGACCAGAAGCGACTGGGTGTCACAGGTGCGCTGCAGTTCAAGCCCTCGTCCGACACCACCTTCAGCCTGGATGCGCTGTACTCGAAGATCGATGCGGTCCGCGACGAGCGCTACATCGAAGCCAACAGCCTGAGCAAGTCTAGCGGCGCCGGCAGGAAGAACGACATCCGGGTGATGGATGGCGTGATCGAGAACGGCGCGCTGGTGTACGCCGTCATGAACAACGTCGGCCTGCGCGCCGAAAACCGCCACGATGAATGGGAAACGACCTTCCGGCAGGTCAGCCTGGACGGCGAACACCGCTTCAGCGACAGCTTCCGCATCAGCGGCAAGGTCGGCACATCGAAATCCGAGCACAGCAACCCGATCCAGGCCACGGTGATGATGGACCGGTACGGTGTGAACGGCTACAGCTACGACTACCGCGGCAATCCGAACAAGCCGGTCTTCAATTACGGTATCGATCCCACCGACCCCAATGGCTGGAACCTGTCGGTGATCCGCCTGCGCGAGAACTACGTCACCAACGATTACGACACCGGCCAGCTGGATTTCGCCTGGATCGTGTCGCCGTCGTTCACCGTGAAGGGCGGCGTGCAAGCCAAGAACTTCGGCTTCACGTCCAGTGAGCGCCGTCGTGCCGCGACCGAGACCATCGTGCCGACCAATACCACGGGCGGCACGTCCACGACGCCCGTGCCCTTGCCGAGCGACCAGATCATCCAGGCCCGGCTGCGCGGCTTCAGCGGTTCCCCGGGAACCTGGGTCGTGCCGGACTTCGACGCCATCGCGGACATGTACGACATCTTCAGCGATAGCGGCACGTTCACGATGGCCAATTACATCCCGAGCGACCAGAGCGTCGGCGAGCAGGATCGTGGCGTCTACCTGATGGGCGAGTTCAATACCGATCTCGGCCCGGTGCCGGTGTCCGGCAACATCGGCGTGCGCTACGTGCGCACAAGCCAGAACTCGACGGGCGTCGGTACCATCAACGGCACGCCCACCGTCATCACGGTGGACCGCGAGTACAGCGATACGCTGCCCTCGCTGAACGTGGTGGCCGAGATCACGCCCGATTTCCTGATCCGCTTCGGCGCCGCCAAAGTGATGGCGCGCCCGCCGCTGGGCAACCTGAGCCCGGGCGTGACGGTCAGCGTCAGCGGTACGGCCAGGACCGTCTCGGCGGGCAATCCCCTGCTGGATCCGCAGCGGGCGAAGACCTACGACCTGGGCTTCGAGTGGTATTTCAACGAAGGCGCGATGCTGGGCGCGGTGCTGTTCTATAAGGACATCGACAGTTTTATCCAGAACACGCGCGAAACCCGCCCCTACAACACCAGCGGCCTGCCGGACAGCCTGCTGGAAGGCACCACGGCGCTGCCCACCGACGACTTCGTCTTCACTGTGCCGGTCAACACCCCGGGCGGCGCGCTGCGCGGTGTCGAGCTGAACTACACACAGCCGTTCACCTTCCTGCCCGGATTCCTGAAGGACTTCGGTGTGCAGTTGAACTACACCTACGTCGATTCCGAGGTGCAGTACGTGCTGTCGTCCGGCGCCCTGGCCCAGAAGGCGGCCCTCACCGGCACATCCAAGAACAGCTGGAATGCGTCGCTGTACTACGAGGGCGAGCGCCTGTCCGGCCGCATCTCCGCGACCAACCGCTCCGACTACCTGATCCAGGTTCCCGGCACGGAAGCGGGCTTCAACAGCGAGGCCAATGGCGTGCACGGACAGAGCGGCACCACCGTCCTCGACGCATCGATCCGCTACAAGATCAGCGACCGCATGGAAGTCAGTCTCGAAGGCAGCAACCTGACCAACGAGGCGCAAGAGTCCTGGGTGTCCAACCCGGCCGTGCAACTGCCGCTCGAGTACAGCGAAACCGGCCGCCAGTACCTGCTTGGACTGCGCTACAAGTTCTGACCGCTCCACGAACGCGCCCCGTTACTGGGCGCGACCCGGAGCCCGGCCGCCTCTCCCGGCCGGGCTTTTTTGTGCCGGGCGGCTGATTGCCACGATTCCGGAGCAATCGCCGGCCGTACCGCACGCGTCGATCACCCGCCCGGAACGGCAGGGCGCATGGATTCCCGATGACCACGCTGGCGCACGACGTGACCGCCGCCGCTTATTGCGCTCAATAAAAGAAAGCCCGCCATGTGGCGGGCCCTTTTCCTGAAACGCAGAACGTCAGCGCAGGGGTTCACCGCGAGGGTAGTCGCCGGATCTCGGCTCCATCGTGTCCATATTCCAGTCGCTCTCGACGAACGGCTTGCGCGCTTCCTTGTACTGCGGGTACCCGCCGACCTGCTCCTGGCTGTCGATGATCTCGCCCCGGCCCTCGATGACGTCGGCGACGATACGACGGTCGATCAAGTCGCGGTTCCACGGCGTGGCACCAACGTTCTCGATGACGGCATCCTGCACCTTCTCGGAGGGCAGCAGCGTGACGCCGGCCGGCAATGCGGGCGCGCCCTTCACCCGGTTGAGCTTCAACGGCGCAGTGGTGTAACTACCCGTGTCGGGGATGCTCTTGTTGCCGACACGATCGACGACGAGATTGTCCTGCAGGTAGAGATCCAGGTCGCCCGACCCGCCGATCATGAAAAAGGCGAGCGGCTCCGTGGAACGACCCGCGCGCATCACGTTGCCGCGGACGACCATCTCGCCCTTCGAGTACGGATGGCCCAGCCATTCCTCGGCAATCAGGTTGTAGTGGATGGCCCGCTGGCCCGGATTGTAGATCAGGTTATTGATCACCTGCCCGCGCGCGCCGCCCTTGAAGAGCGGGCTGCGCTCGTAGTTGTGCGCGTACAGATTGCCGACGATCAGCACGTCGTTGACGTGGTCGTGGATCAGCGAGCCCTTCGAATGCTCACCCTTGGGATGGGTGGCGTTGGCCAGGCCCTCGCCGACGATGTTGTTGCTATAGGTGATCCTGCGCGAAGCATTGGCCATCCACTCGGCTTCGGTTTCGCCGTTGAAGCGCGTACTGGAGGCCGACAGGTTCTCGTCCGTCGCCCAGGTGAGCGAACAATGGTCGACGATCACGTCATGCGCGCCGCGCACCGTGGTGATCGCATCGATGTCGCCCGACCGCTTCGCCATGCCACCGTCGCCGGGGCGGATACGGATATGCCGGATCACCACGTCGTGCGTGGCGATGGTCAGCCCGCCCTTGATGATCGTCACACCCGGGTGCGGCGCCGTCTGTCCGGCAATCGTGAGGAAGGGTTCGGTGATGCGGAGTTCCGTCATGCCGAGATCGATCACGCCGCCAACCTCGAACACCACGGTGCGTGGGCCCTTCGCCATCAGGGCGGCCTTGAACGAGCCGGGCCCGTCGGCCGCCAGCGTGGTCACGCGCAGCACAGCGCCGCCACGTCCACCCGGCGTCTGCGCCGCACTGCCTTGTGCGCCCGGGAAGGCCAGCGGTCGCGTGTCGGCCGCCCAGGCGGTGGCCATCGCGGCCACCAGCAGCATGAAGGCCAGCAGCCGCGTGACGGCCCGCCGGGGGATACGGATGTGAAGCATTGGCTCCCTCCCAGGAGTGGATCGATGCATCGTGACATCGGGTGGGGTTTTTGCGGCAGTGCACATTGTCAATGACACCGGTTTACCATATACAGGCCACAGCGGCGCTGTCACTCGGCAGTGCAACAAACGGAGCGGGGAGAACCCACTTGAGCAATGACAGCAGCGCCCTGGCCCGCGAACGTGCGCAGGCCCCGGACCTGGCGAGCATCGCCGACAGCTTCGTCGCTGCGCGCCGCCAGGGCCGCGCGCTTCCCGGCTTTCCTGGCGAGATTCCTGCCGATCTGGTGACCGCATACCGGGTTCAGGACTTCGCCATCGCCCAATGGCCGGACCGCGTGGTGGGATGGAAGGTCGGCTACATCGCGCCGGAGCGCCGCGACGCCTCCGAGGACGAGCGCCTGCTCGGCCCGATCTTCGCCCGCGCCTTTCAAATGACCACCGGTAGTCAGCAAGAATTCCAGGTGTTCGATGGCGGCTTCGGCGCCGTCGAGGCCGAATACGTGCTGCGCCTGGATGCTGACGCGCCGGCCAGCAAGACCGACTGGACGCCGGAGGAAGCGGCGGCGGTCCCGTCCACGCTCTTCATCGGCATGGAAGTCGCCAGCAGTCCCTTGGCCACCATCAACCAGTTGGGCCCGCGCGTCGTTGTGTCCGACTTCGGCAACAACAACGGCCTGGTGATGGGCGCGGAGATTCCCGACTGGGCCACGCGCAGCGACGCCTCGCTGACCTGCAGCACCTGGATCGATGGCACGCAGGTCGGCCAGGGCGGCGCCACGACCTTGCCCGGCGGCCTGCGCGCCGCATTCGCCTTCGCCTTGTCGCGCTCGGCGCGCCGCGGTCGTCCGCTGAAGGCGGGCGAGTACATCGCCACCGGCAACGCCACCGGCATCCACGACATCCGGCCGGGTCAGCTCGCGCGCATCGACTTCGACGGCCATGGCAGCATCACGTGCCGGGCCGTGGCCGCCACGGCCCAGGACGAGGGAGACTGGCGCGCATGATGAACCGTCGTCGTTTCCTGACCGCCGGTGTTGGCGCGGCGGCAACGCTGCCGCTGGCCGGCAGCCGCGTGCTGGCGGACGAGGGCCGGCACGTGCTGACCGCCACTGATGTCCACGTGAAGGACTACCCCACCGTCGAGGCGGTGCGCTGGATCGGCGAAACGATGGCACGCGAGACGGGCGGACGCGTGACACTGCGCCAGTACCACTCCGGCCAATTGGGACGCGAATCGGAAGCGATCGACATGGCGCGCTTCGGCGCCATCGACATGACCCGCGTGTATGCCGGCGCGCTCAACAATGCCTTCCCGCTGACTCAGGCACTGTGCCTGCCCTATGTCTTCGATTCGGTCCAGCACATGCGTCGGTCGATGGACCAAGGCGTCGGGCAGGCGGTGCTGGATGGCTTCGCGCGGCGCGGACTGGTCGGCTTGGCGATCTATGACTCGGGCGCACGCTGTTTCTACAACACCAAACATGCCATCCGCGTGCCGGCAGACCTGCATGGCCTGAAGGTCCGCGTGCCGGTATCGGACATCTTCATCCGCATGCTGCGCCTGTTCGGCGCCAATCCCACGCCCCTCTCGCTGGGCGAGGTGTTCTCCGGGCTGGAGACGCGCATGATCGACGGCGCGGAAAACAATATCCGCAGCTTCCATTCCAGCCGACATTTCGAAGCCGCCCGCTACTGGTCACAGACCAATCATTCGTATGCGCCGGACGTGCTGCTGGTGTCGCAGCGCACGCTGGATGGCCTGCAGGCGCGCGACCGCGAGCTGTTGATCGAGACCGCACGCCAGTCGGTTGGGGTGATGAGGACACTGTGGGATGCCTCGGAGGCCAAGGCGCGTGAAGCGGTGTCCGCCGCCGGCGTGCAGCACAACGAGGCCGACCTCACCGCGTTCGCCCACGCCTCCGCACCGTTGCTGTCCGAATACCGTCGCGACACGGCCATCGACGCCCTGTACCGCCGCATCCGCGACCTCGCCTGAGAGCCCGACGATGTCCGAAGACACGCCCCCTGTTCCCGCCACGCCGCTCCAGCGCGGCATGGATTTCATCTCGAACGCCGCCATCACGCTCGCCGTCGTCGCCCTGCTGGGCTTGGTGCTGGTGCAGGGCTGGCAGGTCATCGCGCGCTATGTGATCAACGATTCGCCCAGCTGGACCGAGCCACTCACCGTCCTGTTGCTGACCACCGCGATGAGCCTGGGCGCCGCCGCAGGCGTCCACACGAACCGGCACTTCGGCTTCTTCCTGCTCGCCGACGCCGTGGGGCCGCGCTTGCGAAAGGCGTTGCATGCCCTTTCGCCCTTGGTGATCGCGGCGATCGGCGCGGTCATGGCGTACTGGGGCACGGTGCTCTTGCTCGACGGCATCGACATCAAGATCGCGGGTGCGTCGATGCCGCAGAGCATCGGTTACCTCCCCCTGTCCCTCGGCGGCGCGCTGATGGTGGTGTTCGCCTTCAACCGCCTGTTCCTGGTGCTGAGCGCGCCGACGACCGACGAGGCCCGCTGAACGATGGCGATCACCCTGCTCTTCTCGCTGTTCGCGATCCTGCTGCTGATCGGCGTGCCGGTCGCCTACGCACTCGCCGCCGCATCGCTGGCCACCCTGCTCTACCTCGATCTGCCCAGCATCGTGCTCGTGCAGCAGATCTCGTCGGGAACAGGTTCGGCGTCGCTGATCGCGATCCCGCTCTTCATCTTCGCCGGCGAGATCATGTTGCGCGGCGGCATTTCCGAACGCCTGATCGGCCTGGCCGCCTCGCTGGTCGGCCGTCTGCGCGGCGGCCTGGGCCAGGTGAGCATCCTGTCCTCGCTGTTCTTCGGCGGCGTGTCGGGTTCGGCCATCGCCGACGTGTCCGCCGTGGGGGGCACCATGATCCCGCAGATGATCAAGCGCGGCTACGACCGCGACTTCGCCGTCAACGTGAGTATCACGGCGGCCCTGGTGGCCTTGCTCGTACCGCCTTCGCACAACCTGATCCTGTTCTCCGCTGCGGCGGGCGGCGGCTTGTCGATCGCGGACCTGTTCGCGGCCGGCATCGTGCCGGCCCTGTTGATGACGGTCGTGCTGATGTTCACCGGCTGGGCTGTGGCGCGCCGGCGCGGCTATGGCACCGAGCCGTTCCCGGGCATGCGTGCCGTGCTGCTGCGTCTGGTGGCCGCGCTGCCCGGCCTGGGCCTCGTCGGGTTGATCTTCTTCGGCATCCGCGCCGGCATCTTCACCGCGGTCGAGAGCGCCGCCATCGCGGTGGTGTACGCGCTGGTGGTCACCAGCGTGCTCTACCGGCAACTGTCGCTGAAGGAGTTCTTCGCCACCGTCACCCACGCCGCGCGCACCACGGGCGTGATCCTGTTCGTCATCGCCACGGCGGCGGTGTTCGGCTGGCTGCTGGCCTATCTCCAGGTACCCGCCGCCGCCGTCGACGCACTGCAATCGATCGCCCACAGCAAATACACGGTGCTGCTGCTGATCGTGCTGGTCCTGTTGCTGCTCGGCACGTTCATGGACTTGGCGCCGATGATCCTGATCTGCACGCCGATCTTCCTGCCGGTCGCCCGCGCCTACGGCATCGATCCGATCCACTTCGGGCTGGTGTTGGTCCTCACCGGCGGTATCGGCCTGGTCACGCCGCCGGTCGGCTCGGTGCTCTTCATCGGCACCGCCATCGGCAAGATCACGATCGCGCAGAGCATGCGCACCATCTGGCCATTCTGGTTGGCCGGACTGGCCGTGCTGCTGGTAGTCACGCTGTTCCCCGACCTGTCGCTGTGGCTGCCGCGGGCACTGAAGGGATGAGCGAAGCGGTGCGGCCGTTTGGCGCTTGCGGCGGGAGGACTCCGGCAGGCACGACAATGCCAGCGGGGGCGTCCCGGCCCTGAATCCTCGCGGTACCCGTCGGCCAAGGGAAAGGTGACTTCCGTAATTTCCGCTACCGCGCGCTGGACTGACCCCCAGCCGCTAGAATCCCACCGACCGACGAACGGATCTGCACCGCCCCATGCCCGCGCGCAAGAAGCCCGAAAGCCCCGCCGCCCTGCCCCCCGGTGGCAAGGCCGCGACCATCAACGACATCGCGCGGCTCTCCGGTGTCTCCAAGAAAACGGTTTCGCGCATCATCAATCACTCGCCGCTGGTCCGTAAGGACACGCGCGAAAAGGTCGAGGCGCTGATGCGGGACGTGGGCTACGTGCCCGATCCGATGGCACGCGGCCTGGCGTTCCGCCGCTCATTCCTGATCGGCATGGTCTACGACAATCCGACAGCGCAGTACATCGTGAACATGCAGTACGGCGCGCTGGACGCGCTGCGCGACTCCGGCTTCGAGCTGGTCGTGCATCCCTGCGACAGCCGCAGCCCCGGCTACATCGACGGCGTGCGCCGCTTCGTCCAGCAGCAGAAACTGCATGGCGTGATGCTGGTGCCGCGTGCCTCCGAAGATCAGGCGCTGGCCGACATGCTCGCCGAGATCGGCTGCCGCTATTCACGGATCGCGTCGGTCTCGATGGATACACCCGAGCGCATGGTCGTCACCCACGACCGCGACGGCGCGGCCGAGGCGGCCGAGTACCTGCTGTCGCTGGGCCATACCGATATCGCACTGATTACCGGCCCCAGCGCGTATCGCTCCTCGATCGAGCGCACGGACGGTTTCGTGCAGGCGCTCGCCAAGCGCGGCCTGGAACTGCCGAAGTCGCGCATCATCGAGGCGGGCTACACCTTCGAGTCCGGCGTGGTCGCGGCCGAGAAGCTGCTGTCCGGCAAGAACCGTCCCACCGCCATTTTCACCGGTAACGACGAGATGGCCGCCGGCGTCTACAAGGTGGCCATGCGCGCCGGCATCAGCATCCCGCGCCAGCTGTCGGTGGTCGGTTTCGACGACAGCCCGCTGGCGTCGCGCCTGTGGCCCTCGCTGACGTCGGTCCGTCGCAACACCCGCGATACCGGCCGCACCGCCGCCGCCATGCTGATCCAGCCCGAAGGCACGCCGGTGCTCGCGGCCGCCAGCATCCGCCCGCACCTGATCATCCGCGACTCCTCGCAACCGCCGGAGTAAGCCGCCTTGTACGGCCTCGAGTGCCGCACCGCAAAATGACACCGGTTACCAAAGGCCGTAGAATTCGCCCCACACCTCTTACCGACGCCGCCCCACGGCGCGTCCGCACCGACGGAGCTCCGCCCATGTTCTGCAAGACCTACCACGCCACCCACCCGGACATGATGGACGGCGCAAGCAACGACCAGCTGCGCGACCGCTACCTGATCGGCAACCTGTTCGTCGCCGACACGGTGCAGCTGAACTACTCGCACAACGAGCGCTTCGTGATCGGCGGTGCCGCGCCGGTGTCGAAGAAGGTCGACCTGCCGCGTCAGACCGAACCGGCGTCGGCCGCCGGCAAGCCCTTCCTGGAGCGCCGCGAACTGGGTGTGATCAACGTCGGCGGTGGCGCGGGCAAGGTCACCGTCGACGGCACCACGTATGTGCTGGGGCCGAAGGATGGCCTGTACGTGGCGATGGGCAGCGCCGACGTGGCGTTCGAATCCGACGATGCGGCCAACCCGGCCAAGTTCTACCTGACCTCGACGCCGGCGCACGCGCGCTTCGAGATCAAGCAGCTGTCGATCAAGGACGCCGTGGCGCTGGAGCGCGGCGCCCTGGAAACCAGCAACGAGCGCACGATCTACCAGTTCATCGTGCCGGCCACCTGCCAGTCGTCGCAGCTGCTGCTGGGCCTGACCGTGCTGAAGACCGGCAGCGTATGGAACACCATGCCGCCGCACCTGCACGACCGTCGCAGCGAGGTCTATTTCTACTTCGACCTGGCCGACAACGACCGCGTCTACCACTTCATGGGCGAGCCGGAAGCGCAGCGCCACATCGTCGTGCAGAACGACGAAGCCGTGGTCTCGCCGCCGTGGTCGATCCACATGGGTTCGGGCACCAGCAACTACGCCTTCATCTGGGCGATGGGCGGCGAGAACCTGGACTACACCGACATGCACGTGCTGGACATCTGCCAGCTCAAGTAACCGCGCCACCCAACATCCGAGGGGAACACACGATGGCACGCAATCCTTTCAGTCTCGAAGGCAAGGTCGCCTTGGTGACCGGCGCCAACACCGGCTTGGGCCAGGGCATCGCGCTGGCGCTGGCCGAAGCCGGCGCCGACATCGCCGCGGCGGGCATCGTCGAAGCCGCGGAAACCAGCGAGAAGGTGCGCGCGCTCGGACGCCGCTTCCTCAACCTGGAAGCGAACCTGATCAGCATCGATCCGGTCGAGCGGCTGGTGAAGGAAACCGTGGAAGGGCTTGGCGGGCTGGACATCCTGGTGAACAACGCGGGCCTGATCCGTCGCGCCGACGCCGTGGATTTCAGCGAGAAGGACTGGGACGACGTGATGAACGTCAACATCAAGTCCGCGTTCTTCATGTCGCAGGCCGCGGGCCGCCACTTCATCGCGCAGGGCAGCGGCAAGATCATCAACATCGCCTCGATGCTGTCGTTCCAGGGCGGCATCCGCGTGCCGTCGTACACGGCGAGCAAATCGGGCATCGCCGGCATCACCCGCCTGCTCGCCAACGAGTGGGGCGCCAAGGGCGTGAACATCAACGCCATCGCACCGGGTTACATGGCCACGGACAACACCGCGCAGTTGCGCGCGGACGCCGACCGCAACAAGGCGATCCTCGATCGCATCCCGGCCGGCCGTTGGGGCGAGCCCTCCGACCTGGGCGGCACGGCGGTGTTCCTCGCGTCGCGTGCATCGGACTACGTCAACGGCGCCATCATCCCCGTCGACGGCGGCTGGCTGGCGCGCTGAGGCGCGCCTTCACGCAGACTGTCGTGGGAGCGACGTCAGTCGCGAAGCCGACATGCAGGTGCGTCATCGCGACTGACGTCGCTCCCATAAGGAACAGGCTGAGATCCCCGATGTTGTACCGGCTTGCCCTCATGATGCTGTTCACCTGTTGCCTGCCCGCTTTTGCGGGCTCCCCGCGACAGGTCTTCATCGCCGGCGATTCCACCGCCAGCCACTACGGTCCGGAGCGCGCACCGCGCGAAGGCTGGGGCCAGCAGCTGCAGGGCTTCCTCGCCCTCGACGCCTACGTGGTCCGCAACCACGCGCAGAGTGGCCGCAGTTCGCGCAGCTTCATCGCCGAAGGCTGGTTCGATGGCATGGCCAAGGCGATGCGCAAAGGCGACGTGCTGCTGATCCAGTTCGGCCACAACGACGAGAAGATCGAGGACCCCACGCGCTACACCGAACCACAGCGCGCGTTTCCCGAGTGGCTGATGCGCTACGTGGTGCTCGCGCGCGAGAAGGGTGCGACCCCGATCCTCGTGGCGCCGGTGGCGCGACGGAAGTTCGACCGCGGGCAGTTGCTCGATACGCACGGGCTGTATGCACAGGCCGTGCGTGATCTGGCGCAGCGCGAGCAGCTCGGCCTGATCGACCTGACTGCGCTGAGCATGGACTGGCTACGCGCTGCCGGTGACGAGGCGAGCAAGGCGTACTACATGCACGTGCCGGAACAGGACCAGCAGGACGACACCCACTTCCAGCAACGCGGCGCCGTCATGGTGGCGTGCCTGGTGGTGGCGGGCTGGAAGCAGGCCGATCCGTCGCTCGCCCGCCACGTCACTCGCGACACCGATTGCGGTGCGCCTGCCACCGCGCTCACCGACCGCAAGGCGCAGCCGAACCCGTCCCTCGTCGTGCACGAGCGCGACATCGCTACGTCGCAGCCCGGTCCGCACGGCGGCGCCGGGGCGACCACGGCGTACCCGTTCTTCCGCGATGCACCCGCGCTCGGCTTCGAGTTCCGCAAGCGCGTGCTGCACACGGGCGCGGGCATCGGCCTGCACCAGCACCACAAGGACGAGATCTATTACGTGCTCAGCGGACGTGGCGTGTACGAGCTCGACGGCACGGCGCAGCCTGTGCAGGCGGGCGATGCGATGCTGACCCGCCCCGGCAGCACCCACGCCATCCGCCAGGACGGCGACGAAGATCTCGTACTGCTGATCATGTACGCGAAGAAGCCGCAGTAACGCCGGCGCGCGGGCGTCGTTACGGCTGCGGCCGATCCCAGCGGCGATAGGTCGCTTCCAGCGCACTACGCAGGCGTCGGTACTGCGGGCTGCCGGGCTCGGCCTGCAGGCGGCCGGCGACGGCTTTCCAGCCACCGGCATGATCGCGCGACCATTCGCGCACGACCGCGCGGCAGGGCTGGCCGACGATCTGCGCAAGTGCGCAGGCCATGAAGATGTCGCCCGCGGTCCAGTCCGGCTGCTGCTGCATTGCCTCGACATACGCGCGTGGCACGGCGTAGTAGCGCGACATCTCGTCGGCGAAGGCGGCCGGATAACGGGCAGCGTAATCGTTGATGTCGATGAGGTGCCGATCCACGGCGGCATCGCCGCTCGCCGGTGTATAGGTCGACGCGTCCTGCGCGCTTGCAGGCGCGACGACGGCCAGGCAGACCAGCAGCATCAGGATGGGCAGCGTGCGTTTCACGCGGGCATTGTGCCGCAGGACCGGCGCGGGTGCGTCATGCGCGCGGCGTGGCCTCGATCGCGGCGAGCGCGGCGGCCAGCTGGTCGGCGCCCTCCACCACCCGCAGGCGGGGAGCATCATGCGCGACGCCGTGCTCGGCCTCCAGCGCCCAGGTCACGTGATACGGCATGTGGATGCCCCAACCGCCCAGTCCGAGCACGGGCTCGATATCCGAACGCAGCGAGTTGCCGACCATCGCGAACGCCTCCGGTGCCACGTCGAGCTCGCGCAGCACGCGCGCGTACGTGGCCTCATCCTTCTCGGACACCACTTCGATGCGATGGAAGAGATCGGCGAGCCCGGACTGCGCGATCTTGGCTTCCTGGTGGAACAGATCGCCCTTGGTGATCAGCACGACCTCGTGGTCGGCCGCGATCTGCGCGACCGCCTCGCGGATGCCGGGCAGCAAGTCGACGGGATGCTGCAGGGTGGCACGCCCGATCTCGATCACCCGATGCAGGTCGCGCGCACTGATGCGTTCATCGGTCAGCTGGATGGCGGTTTCCAGCATCGATAGCGTCATGCCCTTCACGCCATAGCCGAAGATCTTCAGGTTCCGGCGCTCGACCTCCAGCAGGTGGCCATGGGTGCGCGGATCGGCAAGATCGACGTAGGCCCCGAGGATCGCCTCAAAGTCCGCTTCGGCCTGGCGGTAGTAATCCTCGCTCTTCCAGAGCGTGTCGTCGCCGTCGAAGCCGACCCATTGGATACGCGCCATATCGAGTGCCTGCAGTCTTGCTGGAGGGGCGCGCAGGATAACAGCCGACCTTTCCCGCCGAATGAAGATGGCCGCCCGGAGGCGGCCATCAACTCGTACGCGGCGATACGCAGGCCGCGCTTGGGCTCAACCGCCACTGGCCGGCTGCGTCGTGCTGCCGTCTGCGGGGGGCGGAGTGGTCTCAGGCGCGTTCGGGTTGGCCGGCGGCGGCAGGTTCGGATCGGTCGGCGGCGCGTTCGGATCGGTGGGCATGGTCGGATCGGCCGGCGTCGGGGCCGGCGGTGCGACATCGGCCGGCGGCGTAGTTTCGACCGGTTCCGGCGCCGCAGCGGCCGGCGTGTCTTCCGGCTTCGGGCCACAGGCCGTCAGCAGACCGGCACCGAGTACGGCGGTGCCCAGCAGCAACAGCGGTTTGTCGAGCAAACGATGGAGTCGGATGTTCATGGGTGTTCTCCAGAAGGGGAAGGGTCAGGATTGGCCGTGCGCGTAGACCGCGTATTCTTCAGGCGTCAGGCGACCGTCGGCATCGGTGTCCAGCGTGCCGAACGCCTGCGCGAGGGGCGGATCCACGGCGGCTTCGTCCTTGCTGATGGCGCCGTCGGCGTTCGCGTCGAGTTCTTCGAATGGCCTCGGCGATGAGGGGGCAGGCGTGCTGTGCGGCGGGTTCGACGGCGCGTCATCAGTGCGCGAAGCGTCCTGCGCGAATGCGGCGGGCACGGAGGCGGTGCTTGCGGCCCACGCAAGTGCAGCGATGAGGCCGGTGGTACGGAATGTCGTCTGCGTCATGGGACTTCCCTGGTCGCCCTGCCAACCGACTACCGCGGCAGGCGGGACGCATGAAGTGGAAAAGGCGGCACGCCGGCCGCCCTTCCGGTGATGCGTGCAACGCGCAGCGGCGCGGCGTCACGCGGTGCGTGGAGGCTTACTTCTGCTCGCCGTAGTTCTTGCTCACGAACGCCTTGTACTCGTCGGCCGTCAGCGAACCGTCGGTGTTGGCATCGGCCTGGTCGAAGACCTGGCTGAGGCCCGGGTTGGCCGCTGCTTCTTCCTTGCTGATGTTGCCGTCGGCGTTGGTGTCGACATCAGCCCAGCCCTGCTTGGCGCCCTGGGCCGACTGCGTGCTCTGGGTTGGGCTCTGCGTGGCGGAACCGGTGGCCTGGTCGGTCGTCGGCTCGGTCTGCTGCTCCTGCTGCGTGGCGGCGTCTTCGGTTTTTTCCTGAGCGAATGCCAGCGGCATCGCCAGTGCAGCGCTCAGGGCAGCGAGGGCGATCAGCGGCGTGCGGGTGTTCTTGGTCATGTCAGTGCTCCGTCTGTAGGAAGTGCGTCCGATTGCGCACGACCCCACCTTGCAACCGCGCGCGTGAACGGAAAATGCGCTTGGAAATGAACGTGCACGCACGCTTAACCACATGCGATATCGCATCGGCTAGCCAGGTGTTAGGCACCAGTGACGACGTCGTAACGTCGTCGTCGAATGCGTGACGTCGCGCAGAGATTGAAGTTACGCGTCCGTTTTTTCGACGCTTTTGGGCGGCGTCTCGTCCGCCGTTTTTTTGCTGAACCATTGCCAACCGAGGGTGACACCGATGAGTGCGCCGGCAATTTCGAGGACCACGCGGGAACCCAACGATTCGGCGTCATGGATGCCCTGCAACGCGAGGCGCGCGTACAACGGCGACTCCAGTCGGCTGATGCCCAGGTAGAACAGGTTCCACGTATCGATGCCTGCACCGATGAGCACGGCGGTGACGCAGGCCCAGCCCACCGCGTGCCCGATCGACCACCGCTGGCGATCGCAGAGCCAGTGCCAAAAGAGGAAGCTCAGCAGGCCGATGATGAAGGCGATCAGTCCGGCCTCGATCGCGCCCAGCACGCCGTAATGGAGCGGCAGATTCATCGGATGCGCTCCCGGATGCGCTCGAGGGCAGGCGCGATAACGCAGTGGGCAGGCATGGCGTGGCGCTCCGGGCGCCGGGTTCGTGGCCGACAGGGAAGCGTAACCGAAGCGTCAGTCACGGATGCGCCCGACTGGCATGATGGGTCCCCCGCGACATGGAATCTCCGCATGAGCCGTCTCCTGTTGGCAGGCGCCACCGGCCTCATCGGCCAGACCGCCCTGGCCCACGCGCTCGCTTCGCCGCGCGTGGCCCAGGTGATCGCGCCGACGCGCCGGCCGTTGCCCGCGCACCCGAAACTGCTCAACCCGGTGGTGGATTTCGAGGCGCTGCCCGGCGACGCCGCGTGGTGGCGCGTGGACGACGTTGCCTGCGCCCTGGGCACCACGATCCGCGATGCCGGATCGCAGGCGGCCTTCCACCGCGTGGACCACGACTACCCACTGGCGGTCGCGCGGCTGGCCCACGCCCATGGCGCACGTGCTTTCGCGCTGGTCTCGGCCTTGGGCGCGGATCCGGCGTCACGCGTGTTCTATTCGCGCACCAAGGGCGAACTGGAGCAGGCCCTGGAAGGGATCGGGTTCGATTCGCTCACCCTGCTGCGGCCTGGCTTGCTCGGCGGCGATCGCGCGCAGCATCGTGCGGGCGAACGGTGGGCGCAACGCGTCTTCGGCACCCTGGGCCCCCTCCTGCCGCGTCGCTACCGGGTGGTGCCGCCGGAGCGCGTCGCGTCAGTCCTGGTGGACGCGGCCCTGGATGCACGTCCGGGTCGGCACATCGTGCCGTCGGAACAGTTGCTCGGTTGAAAGGCGCTCAGGCCCCGGGATCGTCGGCCAGCACCTGCACCCCATCGGCGACGATGCGGTACTCGACCGTGGGCACCTGCGCGCCCGGCGAGGTTTCCTTCGCAGTGTGTTCTCGAGCCGCCGGCGACAGGGCCACCTTCGACAGCACGCCATGCACCTGGGCGGGGCCGCGCACGTCCTTGGGCACATAGAAGGCGTGATCACCGAGGAGCACGCGCGCACCCTGCCCCGCGTCCTCCAGCATCACCCAGCACCCTTTCTTCTGGCAGACATCCACCACGCGGCCACTGAAGACGCGCGCCTGGCCTTCGTGCGCGGCCGGATCGGCCAGCGCCTGCGCCAGCGGTATCACCGGGCCTGCAGGCACGTCGGCACCGAACTTTTCCCATTGCGCAGCGTCCGCTGCCCATGCACCACCGATGCACAAGGCCAACATGAATCCGATCGTCCGACGACGCATGAAGGGGCTCCTCTTTCAGGAGCCTCGATCATACGGTGGGGTCGCCGCTACTGCAGCAGCCCGTGGGGCAACACCTGCAGCCGATAGACGCCCGCCGTCTGCAGGACTGTGGCGCAGGCTCGCTCGAGCCGGTCCTCGTCCGGATCATCGATCACCAACAACACCCGCCCGGCCTCGATCTGCTGGCTGTAGTCGCGACGGACCTCACTCGGAACCGCCGACCCTGCGAGCGACGCCGCCCACATGCCGACGCAGCCGCCGATCACGACGCACACCACGACGCCCGCCGCGTGGATGCCGACGGCAGGCACCAGCATGGCCGCCACGCCCAGGACAAGCCCCAGCAAGGCACCGCCGATGAGGCCTCGCAGCGCCGCCGGCTTGAAGTCGGTGGGCGCGGCCTCTTTTTCACTGTCCGGGACCTGCTCGACTTCGATTTCCGACCGGCCCACGAGGGCCGCATGTTCGGGATCGATGCCCGCGCCGACGGCGCGGCGCATCGCCGCTTCGGCCACGGCCACCGAAGGCGCGCTGAATACGCGACGGTTCTTCATGATGCGCTCCTCCCGGAGTGGGGCGGTCCGGGCTTGGAGCAACGCTAGGCGCAGGTGCGCACACGTCGAGTGAAGGACCCGGATGCGGGCTGAACGTCTCCGGGAGCTGGCCTCAGAGCGCCGGGCGTTCGGGCGCCTGCTTGCGGCCCATGGCGCGCAGGTACAGCTCGTACAGCGCAGTCACCTTGGAGACGTACTCCTGGGTCTCCGCGTAGGGCGGCACGCCGCCATAGCGCGACACCGTGCCGATGCCGGCATTGTAGGCCGCAGCCACCAGCGTCAGATCGCCTTTGTAGCGCTTCATCAGCTGGCGCATGTGGCGCGCGCCGGCATTGATGGATTCGGACGACGAGAACGGATCGGCCACGCCGTATTCCTTGGCCACGTCCGGCATCAGCTGCATCACGCCCATCGCGCCCTTGGGCGATACCGCCTTGGCGTCGAAGTCGCTTTCCGCGTGCGCCACGGCACGCAGCCAGGCGTCGTCCACGCCGGTCTGACGGGCGGCGGCCTTGAATTCGGAGGGGTAGCGATCAAGGCGGGGCTTGCCGACCCGGCCCAGGCCCGGGTGCGCGGGCTCGCCGGGCGGCGTCTGCACGGTGAACTTCAGGTAGGGCGTGGACCCCGGCAGGTTGCGGGTGGAGTAGACCTTCTGCCCGTCCTGCTCGCGCTCGTAGAGCGTGCCGCTGAACACCCCCATCGAGCCCCACAGGTTCGGGGTGCTGACCGCGTTGTCGTCGATCTCCTTGGCCGTGCACTTGGAGCCGGGTTCCGGGGCCGTGGCCAGGCTCACGGTGCCCCCTCGCACGCACCGATAGACCGTGCGCGCGCCAACGTCGGCGCTGGCAAGGGCCAGCACCGTCAGCAGGAGGCCGGCGGCGGGTCGGAGGAGTTGCATGGGCGGCGGATTCTAGGGCGCGGACGCTGTAAGACAGGCTGAATCACGTGGCGCACACCGACAGCCGGTCACCCGGGTGCCGGGCCTGCTGCGCCGCAGCAGCCATGTGCGTAAAATGCGGGCCCTCTTTCACGTACCCCTCGGAGCACCCCATGGGCCTGGATCTGGTCAGCGCCGGCAAGAACCCGCCGGACGAAATCAACGTCATCATCGAGATCCCGAAGGATGCCGAGCCGGTGAAGTACGAAGTGGACAAGGCCAGCGGCGCGATCTTCGTCGACCGCATCCTCTCCACGCCCATGCGCTACCCCTGCAACTACGGCTATGTCCCGCACACCCTGTGCGGCGACGGCGACCCGGCCGACGTACTGGTCGTGCTGCCGCTGCCGCTGATCCCCGGCTCGGTGATCCGCTGCCGCCCGGTCGGCGTGCTGCGCATGAGCGACGAAGCCGGCAGCGACGAGAAGCTGCTCGCAGTGCCGGTAGACAAGGTGTTCGCCGGGTACAGCCACATCAGCGACATCGACCAGGTGAGCCCGCACTGGCTGGAGCGCATCGGCCACTTCTTCGAGCACTACAAGGACCTGGAGAAGGGCAAGTGGGTGAAGCTCGACGGCTGGGGCAACGCCGCCGAGGCCAAGGCCGTGCTGGTCGACGCCATCGCCCGCCAGGCCGCGCAGCCGGAAGACGAGAAGCACAAGTTCTGAGGCGTCATCCGCGATGCCGCGCGTGGGGAAGGCCGCCAAAGGCGGCCTTCTTCATTTCCAGGCCTACTCGTCAGCGGGCGCCGTTTTCCACCGCTTCCTTCGCGCGCCGGATGGTCGGTTCCAGCCCCGGCAACATCGGCTCGATCAGATCCGCATGCTTGCGCCACTTGTCAGGGGCCGGTCGGGTCAGCGTATAGCGGGACAGGGGCAACGCGGCGCCCAGCTCACGATCCCAGGGCAGGTCGAGCGCAGCGCAGATGCGCTTGACCTCGACGCCCGGCTGGCGCAGGAAGACGTCGTAGTCGAGCGTAGTGAGGCGCTCCGGCGGCACGTCCGCGATATCGTCGAGGATGGTGTTCAGCGTGCGCTCCCATTGCACACGCACGACCTCATGCAAAGGTCTACCCACCAATTCGCGCCATCCAGGCACGAGCAGCAACGACCAGGCGAACTCGCCCGGCCACCCGGGCAGGCCCGGATAGGTGCGGAAGCGACCCGACTGCCAAGCGTCGATCATGCTGGAGAGCGTTTGTCGGGCGTCGCGATACAGGAACACGAATCGGGCCTCGGGGAACACCCGCCGCAGGAAACGGATGCGCAGCGCATTCTTTGGTGTCTTTTCCAGCATCCGCACGCGCCCCGCCGGCGCACGCTGGCCCGACCGGTCGCGCAGGGCTGCATGGAAATGCCGCCGCAGCGAGGCGACGCGCTCTTCTGTCGCTTCGTCTTCGGTCAATACGTTCGAGTCGAACTGCCTATCGCGAGGGGCGAGTCCCGGCACCTGCTCGATCATCTGGTGACTCTCGCCGCCGATGGTGTAAAGCGCGGGCGCTTGCGAGATCGTCTCGAAAAGCAACGTCGAGCCCGACCGCGGCGAAGACAGGATGAAGATGGGGCGATCGAACAGGGGATCCGCGGCGGCGCGATCGGCCGAAGATCCCCACGTCACGCCATGGCTCCAAGCGCCATGCGTGGCCTGCCCGGCGCCTGCGCCCCAGGCGCGTCCATCACCGCCGGCCGCACGGCCATGAGCATGATGGCCGGCATCAATGGCAGTTCGTTGCGCAGCACGGCCGTGCCTACGGCGGGCCGCGCCTCCTGCACGAACTGCTGGATGCGGCGGCGGTAGTCGGGCAGCGCGGCGGTTTCAGCTCCGTGCGCTGCCCAGAGCGCGCGCCAGTCGCGGCACAGGCGCTCGACCATATGGCGCACGACATCCAGCTGCGGGAATGGCGCGGACTCGTCCAGCAGGAACTCGAGGTGGCGGCGCAATTCCCAAGGGGTCATGACGACGGGCACGTTGTAGTGCTCGAAGGCGATGGTTGGCGTGGCGCCGGGCTGGTAGTCGACCAGCGCAGGCATCCAACCCTCAGGCACCGCCGTCGCATCGGCCTGCACGCGCCGGCCTGCGCGCACCTGGGTCCAGAAGCGCTCGCCGCCGACCGTATCGCACACCAGATGGATGCGCTGCCGCTCGTCCTGGTTCAGCACGCGATGCTGCCGCCAGGTATCGAAAATCCAGCATTCGCCCGCCGCCATGTTCACCGCCGAGGTATCGCACTCGAAGCGCACCGTAGGCTGGGTGATGATCGGGACGTGCACGCGCACGCGCTCGGCCCAGTAGTAGCCCTGGTCCGCGTGACGCTTCACCTCCGCGCCGCCGGACAGGCGCATCAGCCGGGTCCGGCCCACCGTCGTGCCGATACTGGCCAGCACCTGCTGCAGATAGGGGCAACGCTCCAGTTCCGGGGTCGGACACATCTGGCCGGCGAACTCTTCGTTGGCCGGATCGCCATCCACAGCCACCAGCGGCAGCATGGAATTGCCGGCGAATTTCTGCGGGTGCTCGCGCCAGGCACTTTCGCCGATCGCGAGGACCTCTTGAGCCAGCCGGTCTGCGTCGTAGCGCATCGGCAGTTGGATGAAGGGGGCGTCTAGCTTCATGACCGGTCCCGTACAGGCTTCAGGCCGCGGATGGTACCGGAATAGGCGTTACGGCTCCCGTGCCGTCAGTCGGGTTTCCTGGGCAGGCGCAGCATCGTCAACCCGATCAGCCGCGACACCACGACGGCGATGTACATGACGCCTGCAAACTGCTCCAGCATCACTAACGCGCGCGCCTGCGGCAGGATCGGCACCACGTCGCTCAGGCCGACGCCCGAGAGCAGGCTGAAGCTCAGGAACAGCAGTTCCATCCAGCTGCGCGCCGAAGTGGGGTCCACGGCGGCGGTGAAACTGCCCGGATACCACTGCTGGCAGACCGAGAACGCGAACGCGAACGCCCACGCCAGCAGCGTGAAGGTGGCGCCAGCGGCGAACAACTCGTCACTGGTGACTGAGTGGTCCTGCAGCATGTAGGCGATCAGGCTGCCGGCCGTGTAGAAGTACAGGCCGCTTTCAAGCAAGTGGGCGTAGACGCCGAGCGACGGCTGGTCGAACAGCGCTGCCGACAGCGACAGCAAGACCGAGGGCACTGCCAGCGACCAGGCGATCCAGTTCACCGCCGTGCTCCGGTTGACGACCCAGAGCGCCAGCGCCAGCACCAGAATGCCGAACGCGCCGAACAAGGCGCGGCCGGCCTGCGTGTCCTCCATCACCGGATACAGCAGGATCCCGGCCAGTTGCACCACCAGCAGGAACGCCGAAGGGTGCTGCCTCGCGGTGGCCAGCCAGCGCAGCCAGCTCCTTGGCATCGTCATGGGGTCATTTGAAGTGGTAGACCAACGCGTAGTACACCACATAGATCCACGACAGCACGCCGTGGATCACGGCCCAGAGCAGCGACTTGTTGGCGCTCCAGGAGATCGTGATCGCCAGGGCCGTACCGAAGCCGATGCCCGCTTTGGCGATGCCGCTGCCGCCGCCCTTCACGGGGCCACCGCCGCGGCGCCGTTGCCGGCACGGTAGGGGTAGCGCATGAAGATTTCCGCGATCGCCGCGTCGATCTTGGCGCCGCGCTCTTCCGGCTTGGTCCGGCCGACCCGGCCGACGGCCACGCCCGTCCACACCAGGCGGTTCTGTTTCGCGTCCACCAGATCCACGTTGAGGGTCCCCTCGGTGTACTTGTAGACATCGGTGCGGTCGCGCCAATACGGCACCGCGAAGTAACGCCGCGCCCGGTAGCTGTAGTAGTAGTCGTAGTCCACTTCCGGCGTACTGATGACGTCGGTCTTTTCCTGCATGTAGGCGTTGAGATTCACCCACAGGTCCGGCGACTTTTCGTCGTACACGTAACCGCGCGCCTCCATCTGCCTGCGGGCTGCGTCCTTGGTGCGCCCGCTGGTGAGGGTGGCATAGCCCTGACTCTCGATCGCCAGCGGCGTGTAGAACGCGAAGCTGCGGTACTGGGCGAAGTTGGCGGACGGGTCCACGTCACTGGTGACGCGGGGACCCGTGGCGCAGGCGGCCAGCAGCAGCGTGGCAGCCAGCAACAGGCTTCGGCGGGTCAGGCGGATGATCGGGCTCATGGCAGGGTCTCCGGAGGTTCGGCACGGGCCGCCGCGATCGGCGGCCCCCTTTCCACCTTTACGCATCCCCGGGCCGATCCGTCGCAACGGACCTGCGCCGCGGTTCAGCCCTGACGATACACCTGCGCGCCCTGCGCCAGGAACTCCGCCGATTTCTCCGCCATGCCGTCGGCCAGCGCCTGCTGCTCGTCCACGCCGTGCTCCGACGCATAGTCGCGCACGTCCTGGGTGATCTTCATGCTGCAGAAGTGCGGACCGCACATGCTGCAGAAGTGCGCCAGCTTGTGTGCGTCCTTGGGCAGGGTCTCGTCGTGGAATTCCTTGGCCTTCTCCGGATCCAGGCCGAGGTGGAACTGGTCTTCCCAGCGGAACTCGAAGCGCGCCTTGCTGAGGGCGTTGTCGCGCACCTGTGCGCCCGGATGGCCCTTCGCCAGGTCCGCGGCGTGCGCGGCGATCTTGTAGGCCATGATGCCGTCGCGCACGTCCTGCCGGTTCGGCAGGCCCAGATGCTCCTTCGGCGTGACGTAGCAGAGCATCGCCGTGCCGTACCAGCCAATCATCGCCGCGCCGATCGCGCTGGTGATGTGGTCGTAGCCGGGCGCGATGTCGGTGGTCAGCGGGCCGAGCGTGTAGAACGGCGCTTCGCCGCATTCGCGCAGTTGCTTGTCCATGTTCTCCTTGATCAGCTGCATCGGCACATGGCCGGGGCCCTCGATCATGGTCTGCACGTCGTGCTTCCACGCGATCTTGGTCAGTTCGCCCAGCGTTTCCAGCTCGCCGAACTGCGCGGCGTCATTGGCGTCGGCGATACAGCCCGGACGCAGGCCATCGCCGAGACTGAAGGCGACATCATAGGCCTTCATGATCTCGCAGATGTCCTCGAAGTGCGTGTAGAGGAAGTTTTCCTTGTGGTGCGCCAGGCACCACTTGGCCATGATCGAACCGCCGCGCGACACGATGCCGGTCACGCGCTTGGCGGTCAGCGGCACATAGCGCAGCAGCACGCCGGCGTGGATGGTGAAGTAGTCCACGCCCTGCTCGGCCTGTTCGATCAACGTGTCGCGGAAGATCTCCCAGGTCAGCGCCTCGGCGCGGCCGTCCACCTTTTCGAGCGCCTGATAGATCGGCACGGTGCCGATCGGCACCGGCGAGTTGCGGATGATCCACTCGCGCGTCTCGTGGATGTGCTTGCCGGTGGACAGGTCCATGACGGTGTCGCCGCCCCAGCGGATCGACCACACCAGCTTCTCCACTTCTTCGGCGATGCCGGACGACACCGCGGAGTTGCCGATGTTGGCGTTGATCTTGGTCAGGAAGTTGCGGCCGATGATCATCGGCTCGCTTTCCGGGTGGTTGATGTTGTTCGGCAGGATGGCGCGGCCGCGCGCGATCTCGTCACGCACGAACTCCGGCGTGATGAGCTTCTGGATGCTCGCCCCGAAGCTCTCGCCCGGATGCTGTACCAACAGGTGCGCCTCGCGCACCGCCTCGAGCCGCTGGTTCTCGCGGATGGCGACGTATTCCATCTCGGGCGTGACGATGCCGCGCTTGGCGTAGTGCATCTGGCTGACGTTGGCGCCGGCCTTGGCGCGCCGCGGCAGCACGCGGTTGGGGAAGCGCACCGCATCGAGCTTCGCATCGTGTTCGCGCGCGCGACCGAAGGTCGAACTCAGTCCTTCCAACTGCTCCGTATCGCCGCGTTCCTCGATCCACTTCGCGCGCAGCGCGGGCAGGCCGGCGGCCAGGTCGATGGTCGCGGCCGGATCGGTGTAGGGACCGGACGTGTCGTACACGGTGACGGGCGGGTTTTCCTCGCCGCCGAAGATGGTCGGCGTCTGCGTCAGCGTGATCTCGCGCATCGGCACCCGGATGTCTGCCCGCGAGCCCTCGACGAAGATCTTCTGCGAACCCGGAATGGGCCGCGTCACGGACTCGGAAAGTTGTCCGGTCTGCTGCAGCAGGTCGGCGGCGGGCTTGGGAATGGCATTCATCGGCATCGTCCTTTTAATCCCCGCACGTGGATGTGCGGGCTCTTGCGAGGGATTCGCATCACGGGACGAAGCGGCGGCGCGGCGGCGGACGGAGGGCGGGCCCACGGGGGGGCGACACGGCAACGCGGCGCAGCCTGCGAAGCTTCCCTACGCCGGTCTCAACCGGATCAGGTTCGAAGGGTCTGTCTCAATCACCGGCCCGGCCGGCGATACCCCCGCTTCGGGGCGAATTAGAGCACAAACCGCCGGGGGACGACGTCATTCCAGGGTATAGCCCACCCGGAATCCGCCCCAGTGGCGCCCGGCCACGTACACCGGCACGGACAGGTCGAACATGATCTGGCCCGTATCCCGACGATAGACCTGCAGTCGGTAGGGGTCGGTGTGCGCGCCGACCGTGCGGCCCACCCGGTCGGTGAACAGGCGCTTGGTGCGGTTGCCGACCAGGTCCTGCGCCGGATCGCCGGTGAGGGGCTGGCTGAAGCGCAGGTTGTGGGTGGGCACGTAGCCATCGGGATTGGCGCAGATGGCGAACACGATCCAGGGATGCCGTGCGGCGACCGGCTCCTGCAGCGCGGGCAGCACGTCATCGCACAGCCCGTCGAAGGGCGTGGTGAACTTGGGCGGCGTCACGCCGGGGATCGGCGCGTAGTCGCGCGAGAACAGGGCGTCCTCGTGGATGCGTCCGTCGTGCAAGGCCTGCCCCAGCGCTTCGCCGACGCGCGCGGCCGCGGCCTGCGCCAGGTCGCGGACCCGCGCATGGCGACGATGGCCAAGCGGATCGGCCGGCAGGCGGAACAGGCCCACGCAGTCGCGTAGCGTATCCGTACCCTGCGCCAGGGCCTGGCCGCGCGCAGCGACATGGCCCGCGTGCTCCAGGTTGCTTCGGCTCAACGCGGCGACACGCTCGACGGCCGCATCGATGGAGGTGATCTCGCCGTCCTGGGCCGACACCCGTTCGACCACCGACTCCATCGCCTTGCTCGCACGCGCCAGCAGGTCGCCGATGCCGCTCAGTACCTGGCCGGTGGCCTCGGCCGAGGCAGCGCTTTCGCCCAGCGCACGGCCGCTTTCGTCGAGGATCACGCGCACGTCGCGCGCCGCCGTCGCCGCCTGCTCGGCCAATCGGCGGATTTCCGTCGCGACCACGGCGAAGCCGCGTCCGGCGGGGCCGGCGCGCGCCGCTTCGATGCTCGCGTTGATCGAGAGGATGTTGGTCTGGAAGGCGACGGCGTCGATCACTTCGATGACCTCGCCCGCCCGCGCGGAGCGCCGCTCGACTTCCCGCATGGCCTCGCCCAGTTGGCGTGCCGCGTCCATGCCGTGGCGCGCGCTGCTGTCGGCGCTGGCCGCAACCTGGATGACCGCCTGCAGTTCTTCGCCTGCGCCCTGCAACCCCGTCAGCAGGCGCCGCGTCGCGTCGAGCACAGTGTCGAGCGCGGCGACCTGTGCCTGGGACTGGTCCAGCAACTCGCTGTTTTCGCCTACCAGGTGCGGAACTTCCGCCGCCACCTGTACCGACAGCGAGACAGCCTGCCGGATCGCCTCGGCCAGGTTGCCGAAGCCGGCGGCGATCTGCCGCGACACGGCATGCGGGGCCTGGTCCGGCGGTAGCGCCAGATCGAGATCGCAGCTTCCCAGCAGTTCGCCGATGCGTTCGAGTAGCGCGCGCTCACGCGCCGCATCGGCCATGCGCTGCGCGAGCGTCTGCAATGCGGGCGATGCGACGACTGCGGGATTCTCGTCCTGCGCCAGCCGCGCGACATCGCGCAGCATCGCGGCTGTCTCGGGATGCGGCAGCGAGAGCAGCCAACCCTCCCCGTCGCGATCGGCCTGGTAGCGGATGCGCCGCGCGGGATCGCTCCCAGGCGCATGCCACGTGCCCTCTTCGTCGTGCAGGACCGACGGCGGCAATCCCCAGAGGATCTCGCAGGACTGGCCCAGTACCTGCTCCGGCGCCAGGGCCAACAGGTCCCAGGCCGCGCGGTTGGCGGCCACGACACGCGCGGCCGCGTCCAGCCGCATCAGCCCCACCGGCGCATCCGGCAGGGCGACGCCGCTCGCGGTGGTCGCCTGCATTTCTTCGGTCGCTGACATCACGCTCTCCTCCGTCCCTCGATAGCGGCCGGCGGAGGGACGGATTGAGACGCCTGTTCAGCTGTACTCGAAACTCAAAACTGATCCACCGCCACTTGGGAGAGGCCGACAGCATCCGCCACGACGAAGACCGTGGCATCGCCGAACTCCGGCCAGCCCGCTCGCAGCGCGGCCATCACGGCCGGGGCTTGGTCGTGCGCCTCGAGCAGCCAGGCCGTGAACTGCTGGCAGGGCACATCGGCCGCGGGGCGGCACAGCAGCGGGCCGGGCGGGATCGGGTCGGAGCGCCAGAGTTCGATCACACCCGTCGGGCGGCCGGCGTCGTAGACATCGGCCGCGAGCGCGGCCACATCGGCGCGCCCATTCGCTACGGCCTCCAGGGCCACCGCATGCGAGCCGGCGTAGGCGAGGTGGCCGAACGCGGTGCTCGGCTCCAGGCCACGCCGGCGCAGCTCGCGGACCGGCACGAAGCCGCCTGAGGCCGAATCGCGGCCGACCAGCGCCAGGCGCAGCGTCGGCGCCTGGCGTTCCAGTTCTCCCGGCGCCTCCAGTCCCTGCCGGGCGACCAGCACGGCCCGGTAGCGATCAGCCTGCAGCGCCGGCACCTGCGGCACGGGCAACGTGGTCAACGTTTCGTTCGCGCGCCGCGCCTGCAGATACCCATGCAGGTTGGGCACGGCCACATCGACGTCGCCACGCCGCAACGCATCGACGAGCGCGGTCGGCGAGTCGAACAGGCGGACCTGCACCGGATGCCGGGCACGCAGGCCGAGATAGCCCGCCAGCGGCTGGATCGCAGCGGCGCGGTCGCGTTGCGGATACGCGTAGGTGGCGATTACCCAGGCGCGCGGCGGCGCCTGCTGGGCCCACACAGGCATGACAGACAACAGCGATAGCAGGACAACGGAGAGGGCGCGGGTCATCCCGCTATCAGACACCATCCAGCAGTTGCTTGTCGCGTACGGCGCCCTTGTCGGCGCTGGTCGCGAGCAGGGCGTACGCCTTGAGCGCGGTGCTGACCTTGCGCGCACGCGGCTGCGCGGGTTTCCATCCCTTCGCATCCTGCGCGGCCCGGCGCGATGCCAGTTCATCGTCGGACACGAGCAGGCTGATCGAACGTTGCGGAATATCGATGCGGATGCGGTCGCCTTCCTGCACCAGGCCTATCGCGCCGCCGGCCGCCGCTTCCGGCGACGCGTGCCCGATCGACAGGCCGGAGGTGCCGCCGGAGAAGCGGCCATCGGTCAGCAGCGCGCACTGTTTGCCGAGCCCTTTCGATTTCAGGTAGCTGGTCGGGTAGAGCATTTCCTGCATGCCGGGCCCGCCCTTGGGGCCTTCGTAACGGATCACGACCACGTCGCCCGCCTTCACCTCATCGCCGAGGATGCCGGCCACCGCCGCGTCCTGGCTTTCGAAGACACGCGCCGTGCCTTCGAAGACATGGATCGACTCGTCCACGCCCGCCGTCTTCACCACGCAACCGTCGACCGCAATGTTGCCGTAGAGCACGGCCAGGCCGCCCTCCTGCGAGAAGGCGTGCTCGACACTACGGATGCAGCCTTCGGCACGGTCGGTGTCCAGCGACGGCCAGCGCGTGGCCTGACTGAAGGCGATCTGGGTGGGAATGCCGGCCGGTCCGGCCTTGTAGAACGTGGTGACAACGTCATCCTCGTTAGTGGCCACGTCCCACTTCGCGATCGCATCGCCCAGCGTCTTCGCATGCACGGTGGCGACATCGGTATGCAGCAGGCCGCCGCGCGCGAGCTCGCCCAGGATGGCCATGATGCCGCCAGCGCGGTGCACGTCCTCGATGTGGTACTTCTGTGTGTTCGGCGCCACCTTGCACAGCTGCGGCACGCGCCGCGACAGACGATCGATGTCGCGCATGTCGAACGGCACCTCGCCCTCCTGCGCGGCGGCGAGCAGATGCAGGATGGTGTTGGTGGAACCGCCCATCGCGATATCCAGCGTCATCGCATTCTCGAAGGCTTCGAACGTGGCGATGCCGCGCGGCAACGCCGTCGCGTCCTCGCCGCCGTACCAGCGATGGCATAGCTCGACGGCCAGTACGCCGGCGCGCTTGAACAACTGTTCGCGGTCCGCATGCGTGGCCACCACCGTGCCGTTGCCCGGCAGCGAGAGGCCCAGCGCCTCGGTCAGGCAGTTCATCGAATTGGCGGTGAACATGCCGCTGCATGACCCGCAGGTGGGGCAGGCGCTGCGCTCGACGGCGGCGACTTCGTCGTCGGAGACGTTCGGGTCGGCCGCCATCACCATCGCATCGACGAGGTCGAGCTTATGGTCGGCCAACCGCGTCTTGCCCGCTTCCATCGGCCCGCCGGACACGAAGACCGTGGGAATGTTGAGGCGCAAGGCGGCCATCAGCATGCCCGGGGTGATCTTGTCGCAGTTGGAGATGCATACCAGCGCGTCGGCGCAGTGCGCATTGACCATGTATTCGACCGAGTCGGCGATGACTTCGCGCGACGGCAGCGAATACAGCATGCCGTCGTGGCCCATCGCGATGCCGTCATCGACGGCGATCGTGTCGAACTCCTTGGCAACCCCGCCCACCCGTTCGATTTCACGTGCAACCAATTGCCCCAGGTCCTTGAGGTGCACGTGGCCCGGCACGAACTGGGTGAAGGAGTTGGCCACGGCGACGATGGGCTTGTGGAAGTCCTCGTCCTTCATGCCGGTGGCGCGCCAGAGCGCGCGGGCACCGGCCATGTTGCGGCCGTGGGTGGAGGTCTTGGAGCGGTATTCGGGCATGGAA
This sequence comes from Pseudoxanthomonas sp. G3, assembly GCF_057654715.1. NCBI lineage: Bacteria > Pseudomonadati > Pseudomonadota > Gammaproteobacteria > Lysobacterales > Lysobacteraceae > Pseudoxanthomonas > Pseudoxanthomonas sp. G3. Next base: position 626,003 of record NZ_CM172805.1, on the reverse strand, counting down.
ACAGCCGGCGTTGCGACAGCGTGGGGAGCCTGATTCTGCGGCGTTTTCTCGGTTTCAGTCGAAACCATCTCGACTGAAATCATCCGATCGTCGAAAAGATTCTTAAACCGCTTGACACGCTTCGAAGCGGCGTGTTTTTCTTGCCGCATGCTGCAACGCCACACGCTCGCGACGAACGACCTCACCGCACCCGCTGCGGCGTCCTTCCTCGTACTCGTCCTTATTACCTCGCCCACAAGTGCGGGACGGACCGGCGTGTAAGCAGCAGAAACGCCAGATTCGCAAAACCCCGCACTGAGAAGTGCGGGGTTTTTTGTTTAAGCCCCTTCGATTCCCCATCAACCCTCAGGAAACCTTCGCAATGACCACCGCCAACGCTCTCCCGCATCCCAAGATCGCCGTCGTCGGCTACGGCAGCCAGGGTCGCGCGCACGCGCTCAACCTGCGCGACTCCGGTTTCGACGTGACCGTCGGCCTGCGTCCGGGTGGCCCGACCGAAGCGAAGGCCCAGGCCGACGGCTTCGTGGTGAAAGCGGTGGCTGATGCGGTGAAGGAGGCCGATCTGGTCGCGGTCCTGACGCCGGACATGGTGCAGAAGAAGCTCTACGCCGACGTGCTGGCACCGAACATGAAGCAGGGCGCGGTGCTGCTGTTCGCGCACGGCCTGAACGTCCACTTCGGCATGATCGAACCGCGCGCGGACCTGGACGTGGTGCTGGTCGCGCCCAAGGGCCCGGGCGCGCTGGTGCGCCGCGAGTACGAGATCGGGCGTGGCGTACCGTGCATCTACGCCGTCTACCAGGACAAGAGCGGCAAGGCGGAGCAGTTCGCGCTGGCCTACGCCGGTGGTCTGGGCGGCGCGCGCGCCAACATCATCAAGACCACGTTCAAGGAAGAGACCGAGACCGACCTGTTCGGCGAACAGGCCGTGCTGTGCGGCGGCGCTTCCTCGCTGGTACAGGCGGGCTTCGAGACGCTGGTGGAAGCCGGTTACCAGCCCGAAATCGCTTACTACGAAGTGCTGCACGAGCTGAAGCTGATCGTCGACCTGTTCTACGAAGGCGGCATCACCCGCATGCTGGAATTCATCTCCGAAACCGCGCAGTACGGCGACTTCGTCAGCGGCCCCCGCGTCATCGACGCATCGGTCAAGGCGCGCATGAAGGACGTGTTGACCGACATCCAGAACGGCACCTTCACCCGCAACTGGCAGGCCGAGTACGACGCGGGCCTGCCGAACTACAAGAAGTTCCAGCAGGCGGACAAGGACCACCCGATCGAGAAGGTCGGCAAGGAACTGCGCGCGAAGATGGTGTGGCTGCAGGCCAACGCCCCGCAAGCGAAGACAGACGAGCAGGCCGCCGCATGAACGCCGCCGCGGCCACTGCTCCACGCAATGGCGCCCGCTGGCTGGCCCACGCCCTGGAAGCCGAGGGCGTGGACACGCTGTTCGGTTACCCCGGCGGCACCATCATGCCGTTCTACGACGCGCTGGTGGATTCCAATCTCAAGCACATCCTGGTGCGGCATGAGCAGGGCGCCGCGCTGGCGGCGAACGGGTATGCGCGCGCCAGCGGCAAGGTGGGCGTGTGCGTGGCCACCTCCGGCCCCGGCGCATCCAACCTGGTGACCGGCATCGCCGACGCGATGCTGGACTCCGTGCCGATGGTCTGCCTGACCGGCCAGGTCGCCACCACGCTGATGGGCACCGACGCGTTCCAGGAACTGGACGTGTTCGGCCTGACCCTGCCGATCGTGAAGCACAGCTTCGTCGCCCGGCGCGTGGACGACCTGCCGGAGATGGTGCGAGAGGCCTTCCGCATCGCGCGCGAAGGCCGTCCGGGCCCGGTGTTGATCGATCTGCCCAAGGACGTGCAGATGTCCGACGCCTCGCACCTGCCCGACCACGTGCCGGCCAGCGTCGATCCGCTGCCGGCGCCGGACGATGCGAAGCTCGCCGATGCGCTGGCCGCCATCGCGGGGGCCGAGAAGCCCTTGATCTACGGCGGCGGCGGCATCGGTATCGCCGACGCGGTGGAGGCGTTCCGGCAGTTCGTCGACGCGACGAAGATCCCGACCGTGCTGACCCTGCGCGGCCTGGGTGCCCTGCCCGCGAACCATCCGTATTACCTGGGCATGCTGGGCATGCATGGCACGCGCGCGGCCAACATGGCCACGCAGGAGTGCGACCTGCTGATCGTGGTCGGTGCGCGCTTCGACGACCGCGCCACCGGCAAGCTGGCCGAGTTCGCGCCGTTCGCCCGCGTGCTGCACGTGGACGCCGATGCCTACGAAATCGGCAAGCTGCGGACCGCCGACATCGCGGTGCCGGGCGACATCGCCGCCAGCCTGAAGGCGCTGACGGCCGCGCGCAGCACGTCCGACGAATGGCGTAGGCATTGCCTGGGCAACCGCGAGCGCTTCGGCTTCCGCTACGACGCGCCGGGTACCGACATCTACGCGCCGGGCCTGCTGAAGCGGCTGAGCGAGGTGGCGCCGGCGGACGCGATCGTCGCGTGCGACGTGGGCCAGCACCAGATGTGGGTGGCGCAGCACTGCAGGTTCACCCACCCGCGCAACCACCTGACCAGCGGCGCGCTGGGCACGATGGGCTTCGGCCTGCCGGCCGCGATGGGCGCGCAGTTCGCCTGTCCCGACCGCACCGTCATCCTGGTCAACGGCGACGGCGGCTTCATGATGAACGTGCAGGAGCTGGCCACCATCGCGCGGTGCAAGCTGCCGGTGAAGATCGTGCTGATCGACAACAGCGCGCTGGGCATGGTGCGGCAGTGGCAGGAGCTGTTCTTCGCCGAGCGCTACAGCGAGATCGACCTGTCCGACAATCCGGATTTTGCCGCATTGGCGCGCGTATTCGGCATTCCCGCGCACCACATCAGCCTGCGCGACGAAGTCGAAGGCGCGCTGGCCGACCTGCTGGCCACGCCGGGTCCGGCGCTGCTGCACGTCACCATCGACATCAAGGCCAACGTCTGGCCGCTGGTGCCGCCGAACCACGCCAACAGCTCGATGCTGGACGCCAATCCCGCAAAGCAGTCCGCGCAGCCTGCCGACGCGGCCGACGGCCCGGAGAAGAAGAATGCGTTACCGGCTTGAACTGAAGCTCAAACCTGCCGAGGGCGCGCTGATCCGCGTGCTGGGCATGATCGAGCGCCGTGGCTTTCCGCCCCATGCAGTGCATGCCACCCACGACAGCGAAGGCTATTGGGCCCTGGCGCTGGTGATCGACAGTACGCGTGCGCCGGAGACGCTGCGCCAGCAACTGCTGAAGATCTACGACGTCGAGGAATTGTCCTTCAGCGCCGTGCAGGAGCTGAGCCGGGATCGTCGCCACCAGGACCGTGCCGCATGAAGACCGCATCCGCCAACGCGGAAGCCGCGGTCCGGAGGCGTCTTCTTCGACATCAGCCGTTCGCGTGCCGCGATGCCTGATGCCGGTCGCGCCCCCGCCAGCAACGAGCCGGACGTAGGCGACGTCGTCGTCACCGTGGCCGATGTGCTGGCGGCGCAGGCGCGGCTGCGCCGTTACCTGCCGACCACGCCACTGCACCTGGCGGAACGCTTCGGCGTGATGCTGAAGCTGGAGAACCTGCAGCGCACGGGTTCCTACAAGGTCCGCGGCGCGCTGAACGCGTTGCTTGCCGCGCGCGAGCGCGGCGACCGTCGCCCGGTGATCGCGGCGTCGGCCGGCAACCACGCACAGGGGTTGGCCTGGGCCGCCTATCGGCTGGGCGTGCAGGCGATCACGGTGATGCCGCATGGCGCGCCCGCCACCAAGATCGCCGGCGTCGCCCACTGGGGCGCGACCGTGCGCCAGCATGGCGACAGCTACGACGAGGCGTTCGCCTTCGCGAAGGAACTGGCCGAGCAGAACGGCTACCGGTTCCTGTCCGCCTTCGACGATCCGGACGTGATCGCCGGACAGGGCACCGTCGGCATCGAGATCGCGCCTTACACGCCCGACGTCGTCATCGTGCCGATCGGCGGCGGTGGCCTGGCCTCGGGCGTGGCGCTGGCGCTGAAGTCGCAGGGCGTGCGCGTGGTCGGCGCCCAGGTCGAGGGCGTGGACTCCATGATCCGTGCGATGAAGGGCGACACCGCGCCGAGGGACCCGGTCGCCTCGCTGGCCGATGGCGTGCGGGTGAAGGTGCCCGGCTTCATTACCCGACGCCTGTGCACCCAGCTGCTGGACGATGTGGTCACCGTGCGCGAAGCCGAGCTGCGCGAAACCCTGGTGCGGCTGGCGCTGGAAGAGCACGTGATTGCCGAAGGCGCCGGTGCGCTGGCCTTGGCCGCCGGTCGCCGCGTGGCCGGCAAGCGCAAGTGCGCCGTCGTCTCCGGCGGTAACATCGATGCGACCGTGCTGGCCCAGCTGCTGTCCGACGTGCGTCCGCGCCCGCCGCGCAAGCCGCGCCGCCGCACCGCCGAAGGCGATCCCTCGCTTGCCAAGGGCCGCGCCCCACGCGCGGCCAACCCCCATTTTCCCGCAACGTCCGGCGCGCGCCGTTTCGAGGTCGCCGCCATGGAAACAGAAGTACACGAGGAGCCCATCTGGTGAACACGCCCACCCATCCGACCCCGACGCAGATCCGCATTTTCGACACGACCCTGCGCGACGGCGAGCAATCTCCCGGCTGCAGCATGACGCCGCAACAGAAGGTGGTGATGGCGCGCGGTCTGGCCGACCTCGGCGTGGACGCCATCGAGACGGGCTTCCCGGCCAGCTCGCAGTCCGACCGCGAGGCGCACGCACAGATCGCGCGCGAACTGCGCGACACCACCCTGGTCGTGCTGTCGCGCTGCCTGGCCACGGACATCGAAACCTCGCTGCGCACGGTAACCGCCGCCGCGAAGCCGCGCCTGCACCTGTTCCTGTCCACGAGCCCGCTGCACCGCGAGCACAAGCTGCGCATGAGCCGCGAGCAGGTGCTGGAGTCCATCGACAAGCACGTGCGCCTGGCGCGCGGCCATATCGATGACATCGAGTTCTCCGCCGAGGACGCGACCCGTACCGAGGAGGATTTCCTGCACGAGGCGATCGCCACCGCCATCGCCGCCGGCGCGACCACCATCAACCTGCCGGACACGGTGGGCTTCACCACCCCGGAGGAAATCCGCGGCATGTTCGAGCGCGCGATCGCCAAGGTCCCGGGCGCCGACAAGGTGGTGTTCAGCGCCCACTGCCACAACGACCTGGGCCTGGCGGTAGCCAACTCGCTGGCGGCCATCGAGGGCGGTGCCCGCCAGGTGGAGGGCTCGATCAACGGCATCGGCGAGCGCGCGGGCAACTGCGCCATCGAAGAGTTGGTGATGGCGCTGAAGGTCCGCAACGCCTTCTACAACCTGGACACGCGCATCGACACGCGCCGCATCGTGCCGACCTCGCAGCTGCTGTCGCGCCTGGTTGGCATGCCGGTCCAGCGCAACAAGGCCATCGTCGGCGCGAACGCGTTCGCGCACGAATCCGGCATCCACCAGCACGGCATGCTGCGCCACCGTGGCACCTACGAGATCATGCAGCCCCAGGACGTGGGCTGGCCTTCGTCGCAGATGGTGCTGGGGCGCCACAGCGGCCGCGCCGCGGTCGAACAGCGTCTGCGCGCGCTGGGCTACTGGCTGGAAGAGGACGAACTGAAACTGGTATTCGAGCAGTTCAAGACCTTGTGCGAGAAGCAGCGCGTGGTTGGCGATGCCGATCTGCAGGCGCTGATGCAGGATGCCGCCGTCAGCGACGGCTACCGCCTGGCGTCTATGACGATCAGCGATGTCGGCAGCCGCGCCAACGCATTGGTCGAGCTGTCCGACCCGGATGGCAACCGCGTGTCCGAAACCGCACAGGGCAATGGACCGGTCGATGCACTGTTCAGCGCGCTGGCCGCCGCCACCGGCGTGCAGCTGCAACTCGAGAGCTACCAGGTGCACAGCGTCGGCATCGGCGCCGATGCGCGTGGCGAAGCCAGCCTGTCGGTCCGCTGCGAGGGCGAGGAATACCAAGGCACCGGCACCAGCAAGGACATCATCGAAGCCAGCGCGCTGGCCTGGCTGGATGTTGCCAACCGGCTGCTGCGCCAGCGCCGCATCGAGAAGCAGGAAGCGGCGGCGGCCTGAGGCGCCACCCTGTTTTCCACCCCGTCCAACGCACCACCGGAATCCGCATGACCGCGCCACGCACCCTGTTCGAAAAACTGTGGGACGCCCACGTCGTCGTTCCCGAGACCGACGCCGCCCCCGCCGTGCTGTACGTCGACCTGCACCTGATCCACGAGGTCACCTCGCCGCAGGCCTTCACCGAGCTCAAGGCGCGTGGCCTGTCGCCGCGCCGCCCGGATCGCACGAAGGCGACCATGGACCACTCCACGCCCACCCTGCCCGCCAGCGCCGACGGCAAGCTGCCGTACTACACCAAGGCGGCCGAAACGCAGGTGGAAACGCTGGCGCGCAACTGCGCCGAGTACGGTATCGAACTGTTCGACATGGCCTCGCCGAACCGCGGCATCGTCCACGTCATCGCGCCCGAGCAAGGCTTCACCCTGCCCGGCATGACCATCGTCTGCGGCGACAGCCACACCAGCACGCACGGCGCGTTCGGTTCGCTCGCGTTCGGCATCGGCACCAGCGAAGTCGGCCATGTGCTGGCCACGCAGTGCCTGCTGCAGCGCCGGCCGAAGACGATGGCGATCACCGTCGACGGCGCGCTGGCGCCCGGCGTCGGCGCCAAGGACATCGTGCTGCACGTGATCGGCGTGATCGGCGTCAACGGCGGTACCGGCCATGTGCTCGAGTTCCGTGGCAGCGCCATCGAGGCGCTGGACATGGAACAACGTATGACCCTGTGCAATATGTCGATCGAAGCCGGCGCGCGCGCCGGCATGGTGGCGCCGGACCAGACCACGTTCGACTGGGTAGCGCGGACGCCGCGCGGCCCGAAGGGCGACGCGTTCGACGCGGCCGTCGCTTACTGGAAGACGCTGCGCAGCGACGAGGGAGCCATGTTCGATGCCGAGGTACGCATCGACGCCGCCGATATCCGCCCCACTCTGACCTGGGGCACGCACCCGGGCACGGCGATCGCGGTGGATGCCCCGATCCCCCCGCCGGCCGACGCCGCCGACCAGAAGGGCCTGGACTACATGCGCTTTAGCCCGGGCCACGCGGTGGCCGGTACGCCGGTGGATGTCGTATTCGTCGGCTCGTGCACCAACGGCCGCCTGCGCGACATGCGCGAAGTGGCGCAGGTCTTGCGCGGCCGCAAGGTAGCGACGGGGGTGCGCATGCTGGTCGTGCCGGGTTCCGAGATCGTCAAGCGCGAGGCGGAGGCCGAAGGCATCGACCGCATCGTGCGCGAGGCCGGCGCCGAATGGCGCGAGCCCGGCTGCTCGATGTGCATCGCGATGAATGGCGACCTGGTCGCACCGGGCCAGCTGGCCGTGAGCACCAGCAACCGCAATTTCGAGGGCCGCCAGGGTCCTGGTGCGCGCACCCTGCTGGCGTCGCCACTGACGGCGGCATGGGCCGCGGTGAACGGACGCGTCAGCGATCCGCGCGAGCTGTTCGATGCGCACAAGGAGGTGGCGTGATGGCCGGTTTCCGTGAATTGCGCTCCAAGAGCGTGGTGTTGGCGCAGTCCAACATCGACACCGACCAGATCATCCCCGCACGGTTTCTCTCCACGACCGAGCGCGCGGGCCTGGGCAAGAACGCCTTCAACGACTGGCGCTGGCAGGCCGACGGGTCGCCGAACCCGGCGTTCCCGTTCAACCAGCCGGAGAACCAGGGCCGCAGCATCCTGCTGGCGGGCCGCAACTTCGGTTGCGGGTCCTCGCGCGAGCACGCGCCCTGGGCGCTGACGGACCTGGGCCTGCGCGCCATCGTCAGCAGCGAGATCGCCGATATCTTCCGCAACAACAGCCTGAAGAACGGCCTGCTTCCCATCGTGCTGCCCGAGGAGATCGTGCAGTCGCTGATGGAGCGGCCGGACGACGAACTGACCATCGACGTCGCCGCACGCGAACTGCGCGCGCCCGACGGCTCGGTCTTCAGCTTCCCGCTGGATGCCTTCGCGCAGACCTGCCTGCTGGAAGGCGTGGATGAGCTGGGCTACCTGCTGGCGCGCCATACCGACATCGAAACCTACGAGGCCACCCGTCATGCACGCTGACATCGCCGTATTGCCCGGGGACGGCATCGGCCCAGAAGTCACCGCCGCCGCCGTCACCGTGCTGCGCACGCTGGCGCGCCGCCACGGCCACAGCTTCGATTTCCACGAGTACGACATCGGCGGCGTCGCCATCGACCGCCACGGCGAACCGCTGCCGCAGGCCACGCTGCAGGGCTGCCAGCAGGCGAATGCCGTGCTGCTGGGTGCCGTCGGGGGGCCGAAGTGGTCCGACCCCAACGCGAAGGTGCGCCCGGAGCAAGGGCTGCTGGCGCTGCGCAAGGGCCTGGGCCTGTTCGCCAACCTGCGTCCGGTGCGCCCACATCCGGCCGCGCTGAACGCCTCGCCGATCAAGCCGCACCTGCTGACCGGCGTGGACATCGTGGTCGTGCGCGAGCTGACCGGCGGCATCTATTTCGGTGAGAAGACCCGCGATGCACGCGGCGCCAGCGATCTATGCAGTTATTCGGTCACCGAGATCGAGCGCGTGGTGCGCAGCGCGTTCAAGCTGGCCCGCCAGCGCCGCAGCCACCTGGTGTCGGTGGACAAGGCAAACGTGCTGGAAACCTCGCGCCTGTGGCGCGACGTGGCATCGCGGATCGGCCGCGAGGAATTCCCGGACGTGAAGCTGGAGCACCAGCTGGTCGATTCGATGGCGATGCACTTGCTGGCCAAGCCGCGCGAGTACGACGTCATCGTCACCGAGAACATGTTCGGCGACATCCTGACCGACGAGGCCTCGATGCTGGCCGGCTCGCTGGGCCTGCTGCCGTCCGCGTCGCTGGGCGACGGCAAGGTCGGCCTGTACGAGCCGATCCATGGCTCCGCGCCCGACATCGCCGGCAAGGGCATCGCCAATCCCTACGCCACCATCCTGAGTTGCGCGCTGCTGCTGCGGCATTCATTGGGCCTGCACGAAGAAGCCGACTGCATCGAACGCGCCGTGGACGCGGCGCTGAACGCCCAGGTGTTCACCAACGACCTCGCTACCGGCGGCCGCGGCGTCTCCACGCAGGTCGCCGCCCAGGCGGTCATCGAGCAGATGCAGGCGCACTGCTACGTCGCGGACCTGCGCGACTGAACGCGTCTCCCTCCCTTGGGAGGGAGAGACCGGACGGACGCACACGCACGCCTGGCGTCGGCGGAACGCGCCAGGCCGGATCAGCAGGGCGTTCGCCTACCCCGCTCGCTGCGGCTCGCTCGACGGCGCGGGTGCCGAGCCGTCGTCCGGGCGCGGCTTCACCTTGAACCATGCCGCGTACAGGGCCGGCAAGAAGAACAGCGTCAGCAACGTGGCCACGGTCAGGCCGCCCATGATCGCCACCGCCATCGGGCCGAAGAACGCGCTGCGCGAAAGCGGGATCATCGCCAGCACCGCGGCGAGCGCCGTCAGCACGATGGGACGGAACCGGCGCACGGTCGCATCGATGATCGCGTGCCAGCGATCATGGCCGGCGCTGATGTCCTGGTCGATCTGGTCCACCAGGATCACCGAGTTGCGCATGATCATGCCGGCCAGCGCGATCGTGCCGAGCATGGCCACGAAACCGAACGGCACGCGGAACACCAGCAGCGCGAGGGTCACGCCGATCAGGCCCAGCGGTGCCGTCAACAGCACCAGCGAGACGCGCGAAAAGCTGCGCAGCTGCAGCATCAGCAGCGTGGTGACCGCGAGCAGGAACAGCGGCATGCCGGCGGCGATGGACTTCTGTCCGCGCCCGGAATCCTCGACGGTGCCGCCGGTCTCCAGCAGGTAACCCTGCGGCAGCTGCGCCCGTACGTCGTCCAGCGTCGGCAGGATCTGCTGGACGACGGTCGGCGCGGTGATGTCGTCGCTGTTGAGGTCGGCGCGAACGGTGACGGTCGGCAGACGGTCACGGTGCCAGATGATGCCGTCCTCGAACGCGTACTCCAGGTTCGCCACCTGCGACAGCGGTACGCTGCCGCCGTTGCTGGTCGGCACCGCCAGACTGCCCAGCAGATCCAGCCGCGCGCGTTCGTCATCGGGCCCGCGCAACAGGATCTCGACCAGCTCGTTGCCTTCGCGGTAGGTGCTCACGCTCAAGCCCGACAGCGAGCCCGACAGGAAGTGCGAGACCTGCGAGGTGCTCACGCCCAGCGCGCGTGCGCGGTCCTGATCGATCTCCAGCCGCACGATCTTGCTCGGTTCGCTCCAGTCGAGGTTGACGTTGGTGACGTGCGGATTCGCGCGCACCTGCTCCGCCACCTGGCGTGCCAGCGCCTGTACCCGGTCGATGTGTTCGCCGGACACGCGGAACTGCACCGGATAGCCGACCGGCGGGCCGTTCTCCAAGCGCGTCACCCGGAACTGCAGCTCGGGGAACTGCGGTGCGACTTCGTCGATCAGCCAGTGGCGGGTGGCCTCGCGGGAGGTGATGTCCTCGGTCAGCACGACGAACTGGGAGAAGTTGGACTGCGGCAGCTGCTGGTCCAGCGGCAGGTAGAAACGCGGCGAGCCGGTGCCGATGTACGACACGTAGTTCAGCACGCCCTCGCGGGTGGCCAGCAGCTTCTCCAGCTTGCGGGCCTGCGCGTCGGTGGACTTCAGTGAACTGCCTTCGGCCAGCTCCAGGTCCACCATCAGTTCGGGGCGGACCGAATCCGGGAAAAACTGCTGCGGGACGAAGCGGAACAGCGCGATCGAGGCCACGAACGCCGCCACGGTCACGCCGATCACCAGCCAGCGATGGCGCAGGCAGAATTCCAGCCAGCCACGGAAGCGCTGGTAGAACGGCGTGTGGTACGGGTTGTGGTCGTGCGCATCGTGCGCCTTCGGCGCGAGCACCATCGCGTACTGCGGCCAGCGGTCGGCCAGGCGCGCGCGGAGGCCGTGCCAGCGCGCGGCCAGTGAACCCGGCTTGGGCGGCTGCGGGTTGCCCAGATCAGGCAGCATCTTGTCGCCCAGATACGGGATGAAGAGCACCGCGGCGATCCACGAGACGACCAGCGCGATCGTCACCACCTGGAACAACGAACGCGTGTACTCACCGGTGCTCGAGGCCGCGGTGGCGATCGGCAGGAAGCCGGCTGCCGTCACCAGCGTGCCGGTGAGCATCGGGAACGCGGTCGATTCATAGGCGAAACTGGCTGCCTTCAAGCGGTCGAAGCCCTGCTCCATCTTGATGGCCATCATCTCCACCGCGATGATCGCGTCGTCGACCAGCAGGCCCAGCGCCAGCACCAATGCACCCAGCGAAATCTTGTGCAGGCCGATGCCGAAGTAATGCATCACCGCGAATGTCATCGCCAGCACCAGCGGGATCGACACCGCCACCACCAGCCCGGTGCGCAGGCCCAGCGAGAAGAAGCTCACCAGCAGCACGATGATCACGGCCTCGGCCAGCACGCGCACGAATTCGCCGACCGAATCCTCCACGGCCGCCGGCTGGTCGGAGACCTTGCGCAGCTCCATGCCCAGCGGCAGCGTCTTCTGCAGGCGCTGGAACTCGGCCTCCAGCGTCGCGCCGAGCTTGAGAATGTCGCCGCCGTCCTTCATCGCCACCGCGATGCCGATGCCGGGCTGGCCCATGAAGCGCATCCGCGGCGCCGCCGGGTCGGCGAAGCCGCGCTTGATCTCGGCGATGTCACCCAGCTTGACGGTACGGCCACCGGCGCGGATCGGGAACTCGCGGATCTCGTCCACCGAATCGAACTCGCCGCTGACGCGCAGTTGCACGCGGTCGCTGGCGGTCTCGAAGAACCCCGCCGGCGTCATCGCGTTCTGTTCCTCCAGCGCCTGCTGGACGGCGCTGAGCGGGATGCCCAGCGTGGCCAGCTTGGTGTTGGACATCTCGATCCAGATCTTCTCGTCCTGCAGGCCGACCAGTTCGACCTTGCCGACGTCGTCCACGCGCTGCAGTTCCAGCTGGATGCGGTCGGCGTAGTCCTTCATCACCGCATAGTCGAAGCCTTCGCCGGTCAACGCATAGATGTTGCCGAAGGTGTCGCCGAATTCGTCGTTGAAGAACGGCCCGACCACGCCGCTTGGCAAGGTGGCCCGGATGTCACCGACTTTCTTGCGCACCTGGTACCAGAGCTCGGGGATCTCCTTGGACTTCATGGAGTCGCGCGCCATGAAGATCACCTGCGATTCGCCCGGCCGCGAGTACGAGCGGATGAACTCGTAGTTGCCGGTGGTCATCAGCGCCTTCTCGATGCGCTCGGTGACCTGCTGCGAGACTTCCTCGGCGGTGGCGCCCGGCCACACGGTGCGCACGACCATCGCCTTGAAGGTGAAGGGCGGATCTTCGGACTGGCCCAGGTGCCTGTACGACCACGCGCCGATGATGCCCAGCAGGATCATCGCGAACAGCACCAGGCTGCGGTTGGTCAGCGCCCACTCGGAAAGATTGAACCGGCGCATGCCCTTACTCCGAGCGCGTGGCGATGGCGGCCGCGCCGCCACCGGCCGCGAGCTTCAGCGGACGGTTGCTGCGGTCCACCGGGGCGACCACCTGGCCTTCGCGCAGCAGGTGGCCGCCGGCGGCGACCACCCAATCGGTGGCTTTCACGCCGCCGAGCACGGGCACGGAGGATTCGCCATAGCGACCGAGCTGCACCGCCTGTGCGCGCACCTTGCCGCTCGCCGGATCGACGATCCAGACGGAGGTCTTGCCGTCGTCGCCACGCTGCACGGCGGACAGCGGCAGCTTCAGCGCCGCCTGGGTACCGTTCTCCTGCACGTAGACCCGTGCGCTCTGGCCGAGCTCGACCTGCTGGATTGCCTCGCCCACCAAACTGACGCGCGCGGCATACGTGCGCGTCTGCGCATCAGCCGCCGGGGCGATCTCGCGAATCGTGCCCGGCAAGCGCTGGCCCGGCGCGTTCCACAGTTCGATCATCACCGGCTGGCCGACGCTGAAATCGCGGATGCGGTTTTCCGGCAGGCCGATCGCCACCTCGCGACCGCCGTCGGCGGCCAGCGTGAAGATGGTCTGGCCCGCCGCGACCACCTGCCCGGCTTCCGCTTGGCGGCTGGCGATCACCCCGTCGCGCGGTGCGCGCAGCTGCGAGTAACCTTCCTGGTTCTGCATGACGTCCATCTGCGCGCGCGCGGCGCGTGCCTGGCCTTCGGCGGCCTTGTAGGCCGCGACCTGCGCGTCGTAGGCGGACTGGCTGATCAGCTTGTCGCCCACCAACTTCGCGTAGCGATCGCGGTCACCGCGCGCACGGACCAGGTCAGCTTCGGCCGCGGCCAATTGCGCTTTCGCCGCCTGCGCTTGCAGGGCGAAGTCGCCTGCGTCCAGCAGTGCCAGCACTTCACCCTTCTGCACGCGCGCGCCGGCGTCCACGTTGCGGCGGACCAGGTTGCCGCCGACGCGGAAGGAAAGCGGGCTCTCCTCGCGGGCACGCACTTCACCGGCGTAGGCCGACAGCGCGGCCTCCGCGCCGCCGCCGGGCTGCACCACCAGCGCCGGCCGCACCGTTTCCGCCGGTTTCTCCGCGCTGCAGGCGGCCAGGCCGAGCAACAGGATTCCGAACACTCCGTTCCAGCGCGACTGGCGCATAAACCGCTCCGTGGGCATTCAATTAGTGGACTTGGCGGTATAGTATAAATATCGAACCGAGTAGTCTAGTATTACATCATGGTCAGCCCGCCTCCTTCCGCCAGCCGCCGCAAGCCCATCGCCAAGCCCGCCAGCGGGCCCGGCCGACCCAAGGACCTGGGCAAGCGCGCCGCCATCCTCGAAGCCGCCAAGCAACTGTTCGCGCGCGAGGGCTTCAACGGCGTGAGCATGGACCAGATCGCCGCCGAAGCCGGCGTCTCCAAGCTGACGGTCTATAGCCACTTCGGCGACAAGGACGCCCTGTTCGCCGCGGCCGTGCAGGCCAAGTGCGAGGAGATGCTGCCGGACGCGCTGTTCGAAATCGAACTCAAGGGCTCCCTGCGCGACCAGCTCAAGGCCATCGCCCAGGCGTTCTTCGCGCTGATCACCAGCGAGGAAGCCATCAGCACGCACCGCATGATGATGGTTCCCGGCAACATCGACGACAAACTCAAACAGACCTTCTGGGAAGCCGGCCCGCAGCGCACCCACGATGCGTTCGCCGCTCTGTTGCAGGCGCAGGTGGCTAAGGGCGAGCTGGATATCCCGGACGTGGCCACGGCCTCGGTGCAGTTCTTCACCCTGATCAAGGGCGAAGTCCATGCGCGCATGACTTGCGGCCTGTGCAGCCAGCCCCGCCCGGCCGATGTCGGCCGCCACATCGACGCCACCGTGGACATGTTCCTGAGGGCCTATGGCCGCCGCTGAAACTGAAGCCCAGCCCCGCACGCAGGAGGTCGCGGTGACTTCCGGCACTGCGCCGGCCGCGACGGCTGCCCCGATGCTTGCCCAGCGCGGACGAAGCCGGCCCGGTAAAATGCCCGGCCCAGCCCCCCGCGTCGGATGACCACCCCCATGACGATCGATTACACCCAGGCCCGCGAAAACATGGTCGAGCAGCAGGTACGTCCCTGGGACGTGCTGGATGCGCGCGTGCTGGACACGCTGGCCACGCTGCCGCGCGAGGCCTTCGTGGCCGAGTCGCACCGCGCGCTGGCGTACGCGGATCTGGAACTGCCGCTGGGGCATGGCCAGTCGATGATGAAGCCCGTCGTCGAAGGCCGCACCCTGCAGGCGTTGAAGCCGCAGGCCAGCGAAGACGTGCTGGAGATCGGCACCGGCAGCGGCTACCTCACCGCCTGCCTCGGCAATCTCGCACGCGATGTGGTCAGCCTGGAAATCCAGCCTGAACTCGCCGCCGCCGCGCGCGCGCGCCTGGACGCAACCGGCCTGGGCACCAACGTCCGTATCGAGAACGTGGATGCGCTCGCCTGGGACACCGACCGTCGCTTCGACGTGGTCTGCGTGACCGGTGCCGTCGCCACGGTCCCGGCCCGCTTCCTGCAGTGGCTGCGTCCCGGAGGCCGGCTGTTCGTCGTGCAGGGCACCTCGCCGGTGATGGAAGCCGTGCTGCACATCAACGATGTCAACGGTCCACGCATCGAATCGTTGTTCGAGACCGACCTCCCCTACCTGGTCGGCGCCACGCCGGCGCCCCAGTTCGTCTTCTGAAGCATTAAAAAAGGAACCCGCATGAGCCGTCGCCCCCTCGCACTAGCGCTCGCCCTGGCCCTGCCGTCTGCGGCCAACGCCACCGACCTGATGCAGACCTATGAGCTGGCGCGTGCCGGCGACACCACGCTGTCCATCGCCGAGTCCACCCGGCTGATCGACAAGGAGGGCGCCGTGCAGGCCCGCGCTGCGCTGTTGCCGCAGATCAGCGGCAGCGCCCGCTACGACCTGACCCACAACAGCCGTCCGGGCGACCCCACCGGCGACGGCAAGAGCCGCACCTACGGCGCTACCTTGGACCAGACGATCTTCGACTGGAGCCGCATCTCCAACCTGCGTGCCGAGAAGGCCATCAGCCAGGCCGCCGACTACGACCTGGCCTCGGCGAACAACGACCTGATCACCCGCACCTCGGCCGCCTACTTCAACGTGCTGATCGGCATCGAGTCGCTGGCCGCCGCCGAGACCAACGAAGCCGCGTCGAAGAAGCAGTTCGACTACGCGCAGAAGCGTCTCGACGTGGGCCTGGCGCCGATCACCGACGTGCACGAAGCCCGCGCGCAGTACGACAGCGCCCGCGCCAACACCATCCTCGCCCGCAATGCGCTGGACGACAGCTATCGCGCGCTCGCCGAGATCACCGGCCAGCCGATCAGCGGCCTGAAGGGCCTGCCGGATGATTTCCGTCCGGAGCTGCCGGCCGAACAGAATGCGCAAGCATGGGTCGATCGCGCCGTCGAGCAGAACCCGGACCTGAAGTCGGCCCAGTACCAGCTGGAATCCGCACAGCATGGCGTCTCCAGCGCGCGCGCCGGCCACTACCCCACGCTGAGCTTCCGCGGCAACTACTCCAACGGCACCGACTGGGACAGCATCCCCGGCACCCTGTCGCAGGATGGCGAAGGGTATTCCTGGGGCGTGACGCTGAGCGTGCCGATCTTCTCCGGCGGCGCCACCCAGTCGGGCGTGCGCCAGGCGCTGGCCCAGCGCGACCGCGCCTCGGACGGTCTGGAACAGACCCGCCGTGCGCTGATCCGCAACACCAGCAACGCGTACCAGGCGCTGGTCGCCGGTGTCAGCGAAGTGGAGGCCCGTCGCCTGGCCGTGGTGTCCGCGCAGAGCGCGCTGGATGCTTCGCAGGTCGGCTTGGAAGTCGGTACCCGCACCGTGCTGGACGTGCTGCAGAACCAGCGCACGCTGTTCCAAGCGCAGGTCGAGTACGCGCAGGCCCGCTACAACTTCCTGCAGAACCGCCTGCTGCTGGAACAGGCCGCCGGCACGCTGGACGGCACCGATGTGCAGGACGTCAACCGCCTGCTGACCGCCGACGCCGAAGCGCGCCTGTCGTCGCAGCCGGTTTCGCAGTAATCCCCGCGCACCGCGCGGGATCACAACGGCGGGCTTCGGCCCGCCGTTGTCGTTTCCGCACCCGGGATTCTGGTGGGAGCGACGTGAGTCGCGAGCTCTTCGGCTGTTATTGCACCAAAGCATCGCGACTCACGTCGCTCCCACAACACCCCTATCAGATCGCGCCACGCTCGCGCAGCAAGGCGATCTCGTCATCACCGAACCCGGCCTCACGCAGCACATCGACCGTGTGCTGCCCGAGCATCGGCGGCGCACGCGGCGGATCGACCGGCGTGGCCGACAGCTTCATCGGGTTGCCCACCATCGGCACCGTGCCCGCCAGCGGATGCGGGGTTTCGACGATCATGCCGCGCGAGCGCACGTGCGGATCGGCGAAGACATCGTCAAGATCGTTCACCGGCCCACAGGGAATGCCGGCGGCTTCCAGCGATGCCAGCCACGCGCTGCGCCCGCGCGTGCGAAACGCTTCCTGCAACACCGGGATCAACGCCTCGCGATGGCGCACGCGCGCGGCGTTGGTCGCGAAGCGCGTGTCCTGCGCGAGCGATGCGAGGCACAGCAGTTCGCACAGGCGGGCGAACTGGCGGTCGTTGCCCACCGCGACAATGATGTGTCCGTCGGCCACGGTGAAGACCTGGTACGGCACGATGTTGGCGTGCGCGTTGCCCTGCCGCCCCGGCGCCTCGCCGCCGACCAAGGCGTGGCTGCCCAGGTTGGCGAGCATCGCGACCTGCGCATCCAGCAGAGCCATGTCGATCGTCTGCCCCTCGCCGGTGGCGTCGCGATGGCGCAACGCGGCGAGGATGGCGACGGTGGCGTACATGCCGGTGAACAGATCCGCCACCGCCACGCCGACCTTCTGCGGCTCGCCGTCGGGCGCCCCGGTGAGGCTCATCAGACCACCCAGGCCCTGCACCGCGAAATCGTAGCCGGCCCGCTGCGCATAAGGCCCGTCCTGCCCGAAGCCGGTGATGGAGCAATACACCAGGCGCGGATTGAGTGCGCGCAGCGTCGCCGCATCCAGACCGCGGCGCGCCATGTCGCCGACCTTGAAGTTCTCCACCAGCACGTCGCACCGCGTCGCCAGGCGGCGGATCACGGCCTGCCCGTCGGCGGTCGACAGATCGACCGTCAGCGAACGCTTGTTGCGGTTCGCGCAGAGGTAATAGGCGGACTCGTCCGTTTCGTTGCCCGACGCATCGCGCAGGAACGGCGGTCCCCAGCCGCGCGTGTCGTCGCCGGTGCCGGGGCGCTCCACCTTGATGACGTCGGCGCCGAGATCGGCGAGCACCTGCGTGCACCACGGGCCCGCCAGCACGCGCGTGAGATCGAGCACGCGCACGCCGGCCAATGCCTGCGGCGTGGCCGCACCGCTCATGCCACCGGCGCCGGCAGGTGAGGCGCGATCATCACCAGGGTGCGGGCGAGCGCGCCGCGGCCGTGTTCGACCAGGGCGCGCCCATGCGCGGCCATCTCGCCGCGTCGCGCATCGTCGGCGAGCAGTACTTCCACCGCGCGTGCGACACCGGCGGCGTCGGGCGCGATGACGAGCGCATCGGCTTCCTTGAGGCGACGCGAAATCTCGCTGAAGTTATGCAAGTGCGGTCCGGTGACGGCGGGCGTGCCGACGGCGGCGGGTTCGAGCAGGTTGTGCCCACCGATCGCCTGCAGGCTGCCGCCGACGAAGGCGACGTCCGCGCAGGCATAGAACGCCATCAGTTCGCCCAGGGTGTCGAGCACGAACACGTCGTCGTCGCCGGCGGGCCACTGGTCCGCGCGACGCGTGCCGACCTTCCAGCCCGCTTCGCGCGCAGCGTCGGCCACGCGTGGGAAGCGCTCGGGGTGGCGTGGCGCCCACAGCAGCAGCAGGTTCGGCCAGCGCTGCCGCAGGCGCGCGTGGATGTCGCGCACTGGCGCTTCTTCGTCCTCATGCGTGCTCGCGGCGATCCACACCGGACGGCGATGCGCGAGGTGTCCACGGAAGCCGGCCACCACGTCCTTTACGTTCGGCGGCACCGGGATGTCGAACTTCAGGTTGCCCACGTCGCGTACTTGCTCAGGCGCTGCGCCAAGCTGCACAAAACGGGCGGCGTCGCCTTCGGATTGCGCGGCGACGCGGCGTACCGTGCGCAGCGTGCGGGCAATCAGCGGGCGCAGCACGCTGTAGCCGCGCAGCGAACGCGCCGACAGCCGCGCGTTGAGGATGTAGACCGGCACTTTGCGGTCGTGGCAGCCGAACAGCAGGCTGGGCCACAGCTCGGTTTCCATGATCAGCGCGAGCCGGGGCGGGAAGTGGTCGAGGAAGCGCGCCACCGCGCCCGGCAGGTCGTAGGGCGAGTACACGTGCAGCACGCGATCGCCCCACAGCGCGCGTACGCGCTCGGAACCGGTGGGCGTGATGGTGGTCACCAGCAGGCGAAGCCCGCGGTGGCGCTTCAGCAGGGCATCCACGACGGGCGCGGCGGCATTCACCTCGCCGACCGATACCGCGTGCAACCACACATCGACCGGCCGCGGTGCGGCGTCGTAACCGCCGTAGCGTTCGTTCCAGCGCTGGAAGTACTCGGGATAGCGGAAGCCGCGCCAGATCAGGTGGTAGACGGTGACCGGCGTCAGCATGTACAGCACCGCCGAATACAGGGCACGCAGCAGGCGTTCGGCGGTTCGGTTCGGCATCGTCGACAAGGATACCCGGGGCCGCCGCTACAATGGGTCATGGCCGAACCCGAGAAGCGACCCTCCGACGCCGATGCGCGGCCGCCCCTGGGCCTGCGCCAGTGGCCCGCCTGGGCCGGCATCGGCCTGGCCTGGCTGGCCGCGCGCCTGCCGTGGACCCTGCAACGTCCACTCGGGCGCGGCATCGGCGCCGTGCTGTTCGCGCTGATGCGCGACCGCCGCCACGTCGCTCGGCGCAACATCGCCCTGTGTTTCCCCGAATTGGACACGGCGCGCCAGGACGCACTGGCCCGCGCGAGTTTCGGCGAACTCGGCATCGGCTTGTTCGAATTCGCGCGCGCCTGGTGGGGCAGCGTCGCCCCCATGCGTGGTGGCGTGCGCGTCGAGGGCCTGGAGCACCTGGCGGCGGCGCGGGCTGGGGGGCGCGGCGTCATCGTCGTGTCCGGCCACTTCACGACGCTGGAGATCGCCGCGCGCCTGATGTGCGACTACGCACCGCTGGCCGGTATGTACCGGCCGCACGATCAGGGGGCGATGGAGTGGGCAGTGAAGCGCGGGCGCCTGCGCTATGCCTCCGCGATGTTCACCCGCGACGAGCTGCGTCCCGCCCTGAAGCACCTCAGGCAGGGTGGGCTGCTGTGGTTCGCGCCGGACCAGGATACGCGTCGCGGCGAGAGCGTCTTCGTGCCGTTCTTCGGCCATCCCGCCTATAGCCTGACGTCCACGCATCAACTGGCGCGGCTGTCCGGCGCAGCGGTCATCGCGTTCTCGCACGTGCGCCGCGAGGATGGCGGGTACACGCTGAAACTCTCACCCCCGTTCGAGGATTTCCCGTCCTCGGATGCCACTGCCGACACCGCACGCGTGATCGCCGCGATCGAAGGCATGGTGCGCGAGGCCCCGACCCAGTACCTGTGGATCCACCGACGCTTCAAGCGCCAGCCCGACGGCCGCGGCGAACTCTACCGGTAGAGATCCGGTTCGCCCGGCGGTCGCGTCTTGAAGCGCCGGTGCACCCACAGGTACTGCTCGGGATGCTGGCGCACGACCGCCTCGAGTTCGGCCATGTAGCGCGCCGCATCCTGCGCGGGATCGCCACTGGGCCAGCCCGCCCACGTGGGCTCGACCCGCAGCGCGTAGCGGCCATCCGGTTTGCGGTGGAACCAGAACGGCAACACCGCGGCGTTGCCGCGCCGGGCAAGGTCCGGCGTCGCGACGAGCGTGGCGGCGGGGATGCCGAAGAACGGCACGAAGGCATTCTGGTAGTTGAAGTCCTGGTCGGCGGAATACGCCACGATCCCGCCGCGCGACAACGTGCGCAGCAGGCCGCGGACGTCCTTCTTGCCGATCACGTCGGCAAAGGCGCGACGGCGCGCGCCGTCGAGCCAGCGTTCGATGCAGGGATCGTTGTTGTGGCGCGCGACGATCGTCACCCGTTCGCCCAGCGCTTCGCCCAGCAGGCGCGCGCACAGTTCCGAATGCGGGAAGTGCCCGCCGAACAACAGCACACCCTGCCCGCGCGCGCGCGCAGCACGCACATGCTCCAGTCCCTCCACGTCCGCCAGGCCGCGGAGTCGTTCGGAGGACGCGAACCATCCCCGCACCAGCTCCAGCACGCCCGTCACCGTGGCGCGCAGGTTGGCGCGCAGCAGGCGCGCCTGCGATGCCGACTCCAGCTCGGGAAAACACAGGGCGATGTTGGTGGCGGCGTAGCGGCGCCGCTTGCCCAGCGCAGGCCACAGCATCCAGGTCGCCAGCGCGCCGAGCGCGAGCAACATGCGTTGCGGCAAGGCCGCGATCGCCGTGGCGATCAGGTTCGCGGGTGCGACGAAGGCGCAGCGTCGCGCGCGCCCGGCCTCATTCGTCATCGCGCGCCAGCAGGCTGCCGGCGTACAGCGCCGCCAGCATCAGCGTCAGCCCGCCCCAGAACGTCGAATAGAACGCGAGATGCGTGTTGAACGGGAAGACCGTCACCGCCAGCGCCAGCATCGCCGGGCGTGCGCGTTCCTTCGCCTGCGGCGTGGCGTAACGCCACGCGCGCCAGGCCAGCGCGGCCCCCGCCAGCCACAGCAGCAGGCCGATGACGCCGGTCTCGCTGAGCACCTCCAGCACCAGCTGGTGCGCATGGAATGCCGGTCCCTGGCCCCACGCCGGACGCGAGCCAGGGCTGGCATCGCAGTCGGGGTACGCCTGGCGGAAGCCGCGTGCGCCGACGCCATTGATCGGATGCTCCACGAGCATGCAGCCGGCGGCGTACCAGATCTTCGCCCGCCCGGACAGCGCGGTATCCACGCCGGGTTCGTCAGCGGCCAATGCATGCGTGGTGCGCAAGATGCGATCGCGGAACTGCACCGACGATACCGCCAGCAGCGTCAGTACCAGCGCACCGGCAACGAACACGCCCAGCATCCGGCGCAGGCCCAGCAGCCGCCAGCCGGACCACAGCAGCACCAACGCATAGGTGATCCAGGCGGCCCGCGCGCCCGCCAGCAGGATGACCAGGCCGATCAGTCCGGCGGCCAGCATCCAGCCCGATGCACCCAGCCGCTTTGCGGCCGCGAACAGCAGGAAGGGCGACAGACTGGCCATGACCACACCGAGCTTGAGGTTGCACGGCCCCAGGAAGCCGCTCAGCCGGTCCAGCGTCGCGACCTCGTTCGGCGTGCACATCGGCCGCCCGCTGATCAGCTGCTTGAGCTGATCCAGGCCCCAGAACAGCGGACTGGTGCCGAATGCCACCTGCGCCAGCGCATCCAGCGTCCACACACCGACGATCACCGCCAGGCCGTTGAAGGTAGTGCGGCGCGCGCGCGCATTCGCCACCGCTGCCGCTACCAGCCACAGGAACGGCAGGTAACGCAGATCCACCGCCGCTTCCCGCAGCGCACGTCCGACATCGACCGCATCGATCGCCGAAATGGCCTGCGGCAACCAGTACGCGGCGAACAACGCACTGGTCAGCGCCCAGGCGGCGCCACTCAGCAATCGCGTGCCGCCCCTGAACCGTCCCAGCAGCAGGCGCACGATCGCGGCCAGTGCACCGAGCACCATCACGCCTTCGGCATAGCCCGGCGCCGGCCAGAGGGCGACGAAGGTCAGCACCCACGCAGGCGCCCAGCGCCAGCCGTGCCGATCGCGGGGTGCGGGTGCGTCAGGAGTCGATGGCGGGTCGGCGGTCATCGGCAAGATCGAGGTAGAGGGCGAGCGTGGCGTCCTGCATCGCGCGCAGGGTATAGGTTTCCATCGTAGCCAATCGCGATAGCGGATGGGCGAGCATCGCCATCACGGTATCGAACAGGCGCTGCGCGTCGAAAGCCGGCACCGCGCCCTGCGGTTGAAGTTCCGCGAGCAGTTCGCCCACGCCGCCATGCGCCCAGCCCACGACCGGTCGACCGACCGACAGGCTCTCCACCACCGTACGGCCGAATGCTTCGGGTTTGCGCGAAAGTTGCAGCACCACATCGCTGGCGGCGTAGGCACGCGCGATCTGGGACGTTGGCGCGGTGATCGCGAGCGCATCGGCGACACCGCTGCGCCGCGCCTCGGCGTCCAGTTCGGCCACGTACGAGGCTCGTCCCGCTTCACGCGCGCCCGGCATCCACAGCCGTGCATCCGCGCCGGCCTGCCGTAGATGCGCCAGCAACGACAACGCATCGCCATGCCCCTTCAGGCGCGTGCCACGCCCTGGCAGCAGCAGCAACGGGCCATCGCCGGCCAGCGCAGGATGCTGCGTCGCCGCCCACGCGCGCGCCTCGTGGTCGGGGTGGGTGGCACGCGGGAACTGCGCCGGATCGATGCCGCGCGGAATGACCACCAGCTTCCCGGGATCCGTCCGCGGATAGTGCTGCAGCAGGTAGCGGCGCACGGTGTCCGATACGCAAATCACCCGTTCGCCGCGCGTCATCACCGCGCTGTAGCGGCCGGGCGAATTCAACCCGTGCATGGTGGTGACGAAGCGCGGACGCGATGCCGCGGGCATGCCGCGCAGGGCCCACAGGCCGAGCCAGGCGGGCAGGCGGGAACGCGCATGCACGATGTCCGCGCCCACCTCGGCGAACACGCGGCGCAGCGCGCCGGCATGGCGCAGCGTCAGCAGCGACTTGCGGCCGATGTCGAGGGTGATGTGTTCAGCGCCGGAAGCCAGCAGCGTCGGCACGAGCCGGCCGCCAGCCGAAACCACGACGGCGCGATGGCCGGCGCGCACCAGCGCATCGGCGATCTCGAGGGTGGAGCGTTCGACGCCGCCGGATGCCAGCGCCGGCAGCAACTGGACGACGGTCAGGCGGCGCATCGACAACCGGGCGCGCGCGTGGCCCGCATCCGCGTATCAGTCGGCCAGGACGAAATGCGAACCGCAGTACGGGCACTGCACGTCGCCACCGGGCGCGTCCTCGATGGGCAGGTAGACGCGCGGGTGCGAGTTCCACAGCGCCATCGACGGCAGCGGGCAGCTCAGCGGCAGGTCGGCGCGGCTCACGGTGTAGCGCTTCTCGGCGTTGGCGGGCGCGTTGGCGATCTGGCTCATGGCGATGGGCGAAGGCGAAACAGGGGCCGCCAGTCTACCAGCCGCTCCGGGACGTCCCAAGGCGCCGCCCCGGCAACAAAAAACGCCGCCCGGGACGGGGCGGCGTTCTGGAGCGACTCGGCCGGCAGGATGGCCGAGGGACGCGGGTCACTTCTTGGCGTCGGCCGTTGCTTCGGTGGTGATCTTCAACGTCACCTCGTCGCTGACCATCGGGGCGTAGGCGCCCACGCCGAAGTCGCTGCGCTTGACCGTGGCGGTGGCGTCGAAGCCGATCGCCGGCACTTTCTTCATCGGATGCTCGCCGACCTTGTTGAGGGTCACGTCCAGCACGACCGGCTTGGTGATGCCCTTGATGGTCAGGTCGCCGGTGACCTTCAGCTTGCCCTCGCCCGCGGCCTCGACCTTGGTGCTCTTGAAGGTGGCGGTGGGGTACTTGGCGGCATCGAACCACTTGTCGCTGGTCAGGTGGTCGTAGAACTGGTCGGCCAGCGCGCTCAGGCCGGTGAGCGGCAGGGTGACCTGCACGCTGGAGGCGGAAACCTTGTCGGCGTCGTACACCAGGGTGCCGTCGGCCTGGCCGAAGTTGGCGCTCGGATTGGAGTAGCCGAAGTGGTTCCAGCTGGCCAGCACGTTGGTGTGGCCGGGGTCGATCTTGTAGGTGACCGGCGCGGCGAAAGCGGAACCGGCGAAAGCGAACAGGGCGGCAACGAGCAGGGTCTTGCGCATGGGGAATCTCCAGAGGGTGGGGTCAGAGGATGCGTGCGGCTTCATCGAAGCCCAGGCGCGGGGAACGGGGGAACAGGCTGGCGGGATCGCCGTGGCCCAGGTTGACCAGGATGTCGGACTTGATCGCCGTGCCGGCGAAGAACGCCTCGTCGACCTTGGCGCTGTCGAAGCCGGTCATCGGGCCGGCGTCCAGGCCGAGCGCGCGCGCGGCCAGGATCAGGTAGCCCGCCTGCAGGCTGGCGTTGCGAAGCGCGGGC
Source organism: Pseudoxanthomonas sp. G3 (assembly GCF_057654715.1). Lineage (NCBI taxonomy): Bacteria > Pseudomonadati > Pseudomonadota > Gammaproteobacteria > Lysobacterales > Lysobacteraceae > Pseudoxanthomonas > Pseudoxanthomonas sp. G3. The sequence goes on along the minus strand of NZ_CM172805.1, from coordinate 601,199 downwards.
TTGCCGCGGTTCTCGCGCGGGCCCTCGAACCAGGCCTTGGCGTCGGTATGCGGGAACAGGAACGGCAGCTTCTCGTGGAAGTCTTCGTCGCGGCCGATGATCACAGTGACCGGCGCCGCCATCGTCTTGGCGTAGTTGCCCTCGTCCAGCGCCGGGCCCAGCTTGGCCTTGGCCTCGGCCGACTTCACGAACACGAAGCGCGCCGGCGTGGTGTTGGCCTGGGTGGGACCGAATTTCAGCAGGTCGTACAACTGGCGCAGCGTCTCGTCGCTGACCTCACCGCCGAAGGCGTTGTAGGTGCGGGCGGTGCGGAACAACTGGTCCAGCGAAGCGGCATCGAGGGCTTGGGGCATGGGAAACCTGCGGCAGGAAAAGACGGAGCCCGATGTCCGGGCCAGCGAATGCGGGGGCAGTGTAGAGTGTCCTGACTATGGCAACATCCAACCGCTCCGGAACGGATTGTTTTAACCAGTGAAACGGAAAAGCGCCGTGACGGCCGATGCGACCCGCGCCTGCACGCTCACCGACGGCCATGCCGGCAACGTACGCCAGGCGCTGGCGCTGGCGCGTGCCCTGGGCCGGGTGGCGGACGAGATCGTGCTCACGCCGCGCGCACCGTGGCGCTGGCTGGCGCCGCGGACGTTGCCCGGCAGCACGCAGGCATTCGGTCCCGCGTTCCGCGCGGCATGCGAAGCACCGCCCGCCCTGGCCATCGGCTGCGGACGCCAGGCCGCGCTGGCGACCCGCCTGCTGCGCGCGCGCGGCAGCCTTGCCTTGCAGATCCTCGACCCGCGCATCGATCCGTCGCACTGGGACCTGGTCATCGCCCCAGAGCACGACGGCCTCACCGGATCGAACGTGCTCACCTTGCTCGGCAGCCTGAATCCCGTCGACGACGCATGGCTGGCCGATGCGCGCGCGGCCTTTCCGGCCTTCGCTGCCCTCCCCTCGCCACGCACGGCGGTCCTGGTCGGCGGCAGCAGCGCGCACTACGCCTTCGACGCCGCGGCCTTCGAGCGCCTCGCCGACCGCCTCGACCAGATCGCGACAGACGGCAGCCTGCTGGTGACGACCTCGCGCCGCACGCCGGCCGACGTCGTCGCCGCACTTCGTCGACGCGTTGCCTCGCGCGCCGACACCCTGCTCTGGTGCGATCCGTCCGACGGACCCAATCCTTATGCCGGCCTGCTGGCGTGGGCCGACCGCATCGTCTGCACGCCGGAGTCGGTCAACATGCTGTCCGAAGCCTGCGCCACGGCGGTACCCGTGCAGGTGTTCGAACCGGAGCGCGTCGACGGACGCCCGCGTCGCTTCCTGGAGGCCTTGCGACAGCGCGGGCGCATCCGCACGCTGGACGATGCGACCGCACCGTTCGCCGTCGAGCCGCTGCGCGAAACCGCGCGCATCGCCACCGACGTGCAGGCGCGACTGGCGCGCTGACCCGTCAGGTCGCTGCGTCGAAGTCCAAGCCGTGCGCGGCCGTCGTTCGCATCACCAGCGCGCGTGCCGCGGCCAGCGCGGCGTTCTCCACCACCAGACGCGGCCGCCGGTCCAAGGTGCAGGCCAGACCCTCGGCCACGAAGGTCGCATGCACGGTATCCAGCGCGGTCGCCTGTTCGGGCGACACGACCCCAGCGTCCGCCAGCGCTACCAGCAGGCCAGGCGTGTCGCGCGGCCGCTGCAGGCCAGGTCGCTGGGCCGCATCGCGGAGTACCAGGTATTGCAAGAGGAACTCGAGATCGACCAGTCCGCCGGATCCCTGCTTGAGGTCGAAGCGCGCGGCGTCGCTGCGGTCGAGTTCGGCGCGCATGCGCGCCCGCATCTTCACCACCTCGGCACGCAGGCTGTCCGCATCGCGCGTCGTCGCCAGGGTGACGCTGCGGATGGCTTCGAAGGCATCGCGCAGGGACAGGTCGCCGGCCATCGCACGGGCGCGCACCAGCGCCTGGTGTTCCCAGGTCCATGCGCGCTCGCGCTGGTATTCGGTGAAGCTCGCCAGTGACGACACCAGCAGCCCTTTCGCGCCGTCCGGACGCAGGCGTACGTCGACGTCGTACAACCGGCCCGCCGCGGTGACCGCGCCGAGCAGCGCGACGATCTTCTGCGCCAGCCGCGCATACCAGCGTCCGGCTTCGAGCGCACGCGTGCCGTTCGATTCCGCACCGGCAGGCGCATCGAACAGGAACACCAGGTCGAGGTCGGAACCGAAACCCAGCTCCTCACCGCCCAGGCTGCCGTAACCCACGATGGCGAAACGCCCTTCCGGCACCGTGCCGTGCGCGGCGGCGACATCGCGCGTCGCTACCTGCAGCACGACGCGGACGACCTCATCGGCCAGCCACGCCAGCTGGCGCACGCTGTCCCGCGCCGCCTGCCGTCCGTCGAGCGCCGCCAGCGCGACACGGAAGCTCAGCGCCAGGCGTCGCTCGTTCAACACGCGCAGGCAGGCTTCGGGGTCGTCCTCAAGCAATGCCGCCTCGCACTCCGCGCGCAGTTCGGCGCGATCGGGCATAGGGCCGGCGACGCGCGTATCCAGCAGCTCGTCCAACAGCAACGGGTACTGCGCCAGCCGCTCGGCCAGCAGTGCGCTGCGCGCGAGCACATCGACCAGGCGCGCGAGCGCACTGGGTTGCTCATCGAGCAGGGCCAGATAGCTGGCGCGGCGCAGGATCGCCTGCAACAGCGGCAACACGCGACGCAAGGCGGCATCCGGCTGGCGCGAGCGCACGCAGGCGTCGAGCAGCGCCGGCAACACGCGGTCCAGGCGCGCCCGCGCCGCATCGGACAGCGCGCGCACGCCGCTGGATTGGGCGAACTCGCGCAGCGCGTGGTCCGCGCTCCCCGGATCCGTGAATCCCGACGACGCCAGCGGCGCCGCGTCGCCGCCTTCGGGCAGCGCGCGCCAGTACAGCGCCAGCGCACCGGGCTCGGCATCGCGCTGGCGCGGCGCGAGCAGCTCGGCGAATTCCGCCGACACCCGCGTCCGCTGCACGTCCAGCGCCGCGCGCAGCGCCTCCCAGTCGGGGTAATCCAGCCCGCGCGCGATGCGGTGGCGGTCCAGCGCGGTGTCGGGCAACGCGTGCGTCTGCGCGTCGCGCAGCATCTGCAGGCGGTTCTCCAGGCGGCGCAGGAAGCGATAGGCCTGTGCCAGCATCTCGCCTTCCTCCGGCGATACCTGCCGCGTCGCCACCAGCGCCGGCAGCGCCACGCGCAGGCGCCGTTCGCGCAGCGCGGCCTCACGCCCGCCACGGGTCAGCTGCAGCGCCTGCACGAGGAATTCGATCTCGCGGATCCCGCCCGGGCCGCGCTTGATGTCGTCGGCCAGTTCGCGACGCGCCACTTCAGCGGCGATCGCCGCCTTCATTTCGCGCAGGCCATCGAGTGCGGTGTAGTCGAGATAGCGCCGGTAGACGAACGGGCGCAGCGACTCCAACCAACGCTCGCCCGCCTCGATGTCGCCGGCCACGGCGCGCGCCTTCAGCCACGCATAGCGTTCCCAGTCGCGGCCTTCGCGCTGGAAATACTGGTCCATGCCCGCGAACGAAAGCGCCACACGTCCTGCATTGCCGAACGGCCGCAGGCGCAGGTCGACGCGATGGCAGAAACCCTCCGCCGTCGGTTCGTCGAGCAGCTTGGCCAATCGCTGGCCCAGCCGCATGAAGTAATCCTCGGCGGCCAGCGAACGCGCGCCATCGGAGTCGCCACCTTGTGGATAGGCGTAGACCAGGTCGATGTCGGACGAGAAATTCAGTTCGCCACCGCCCAGCTTGCCCAGACCGAACACCACCAGCCGCTGCACGCTGCCATCGGCTGCGCGGACAACGCCGTGGCGTTGCGCGAATTCGGCTTCCAGCGCGTGCAGCGCCGTTTGCAGGCAAACCTCGGCCAGGCGCGTGGTGCCCGCCAGCGTGTCGTCGACGGTATCCAGGCCGAGCACGTCGCGCCACACCAAACGGGTGGATTCGGCAGCGCGGTAGCGGCGCAACAGATCGGACCACTGCGCGGTGTTGTCGGACGTCAATGCGGGGACCGGCCATGGCGCGGCACCCTCGTCGCGGAGCAAGGCGGCCAGCAGGTCGGGCTGCCGGCGCAAGGTTTCGAGTGCGAAGTCGCTGGTCGCGATCACCCGCGACAGCCGATCGACATGATGCGGATCGGTCAGGAGCGCTTCGGCATCGGCGGAGGCGGCGCGCAATCGCGCCAGGCCGCGTTCGATCAGTGCGTTGCGTTCGGACTCGAGGGAAGGGATCGCGTCGTTCATGGCGATCGATTGTGGCACGCATGCCGCCCGCCGGACGCGATCATCGACGTGGGAGCGACGTAAGTCGCGATGCAAACAGACGAAGGCATCCTTACCCCAAAACAGTCGTACCGGCTGGGTGGCGAAACCCCGGTAAAGCCGTCGCGACTTACGTCGCTCCCACAACACACCGATGCTTACGCGGCTTCGGAAAGATCCGGCAGAGCGGCCTCGTACTGCAGCTTCAGGCCGAACTGGTCCGCCATGTAGTTCAGCAGTACCGGTTTCACCTGATCCATCCCGCTCGGGCCGCCGAGGTCGGCCAGCGAGACGACCTGCAGCCCCTGGTAGCCGCAGGGATTGATGCGGTGGAACGGCTCCAGGTCCATCGCGATGTTGAAGGCCAGGCCGTGGAAGGTGCAGCCGCGGCGCACGCGGATGCCCAGCGCGCCGATCTTTGCGCCGGCGACGTACACGCCGGGCGCGCCGTCCTTGCGTTCGGCGTGGACGTTCCATTCGGCCAAGGTATCGATCATCGCCTGCTCGATCTTGCAGACATAATCGCGCACGCCGACCTTCAGCCGCTTCAGGTCGAAGAGCGGATAGGCCACGATCTGGCCGGGGCCGTGATAGGTCACCTGGCCACCACGGTCGACGTGCACCACCGGGATGTCACCCGGCGCGAGCACGTGTTCGTCTTTGCCAGCCTGGCCCAGGGTGAAGACGGGATCGTGCTCGACCAGCCACAGTTCATCGACGGTGGCATCGGTGCGCGCGTCGGTGAAGCGCTGCATGGCGCGCCACACCGGTTCGTACGGGTGGCGGCCGAGTTCGCGGACGATGCAGGGGGCGCTCACAGCGTCCACTTCACTTCCGGATGGTCGCGCAGTGCGGCATGCGCGCCGTCGTACTGCGCGCGATCCTCGGCGCGGAAGCGGATGCGCACGGACACGTACTTGCCATTGCTCGAATGCTTCCACGAAATATCTTCGTGCAGGACCTCCACGCCAGCCGATTCCAGCAGGTGCGGCAGTTCGGTCTCCAGGCCGGTGCCGGCGGTGCCCATCGCACTGAGCTCGAAGGTGCCGGGAAACTGGAAGCCGTGTTCGGGGTTGTCGGATTTGATTTCCATGCGGGAATTATTGGGATGCCGGGCGTGAAAGCCAAGCCGCCGGCCCGGAAACGCGGAGGGCCGCCATCAGGCGGCCCTCCGGAAACAGCCGTCGCGGCTCAGCGCGCCAGCTGCACCAGGCTGGAGGAAACCCAGCCCTTGTTGCCCAGTTCGTCCTCGACTTCCCACATGACGCCTTCCTTGTTGCCGGTGGGGTACAGCAGCATGCCCGGGTCAAGGTCGCGCACCGCCTTGCCGGTGCCCTTGGCGTTGGCGAACAGGCGGCCCGGCTTGGTCATCTCCACCGCCTGCTGGGCGTTGGACGCCGAGGCGTTGCCGGACAGGCCACCCAGCTCGCTGACCAGGTTGGTGTACGCCTGCAGGTAGGCCAGTGTGATGACCTGGCCGATTTCGGTGTTGGCGTAGCCGCTGGCACCGCCGCCGCCCCAATGGCTGCCGGTGAACAGGCTGCCGCCCGCGCCCCAGCCGATGTCGGTCTTCTTGGCGCTGCCCTCGGCCATGGCAACCTGTTCGGACGAGCGCACGTCGGTGACGGTCAGGACGACATCGGCCGTCTTTTTCTTGAAATCCAGTCCGCCGACCACGCGGCCGACGTTGCCGCCCACCAACCCGCCCAGCAGCCCGCTGATGGCGTTGCCGCCGGCGTTGCTGTTCTGCGAGATCAGGTCCGGCACCAGCACGTAGTCCGCCGCGCGGATCTGGCCCTTGCCGATGTTGGAGCGGTTGCGCAGCTCGCCGCTGGCCGCCAGGTCGCGCTCGGCCATCGCCGCGCCCATGCCCGCGCCGCGATCGACGAGGGTGAAGCAGCGCGACTTGTTGACGAAGACCTTGATCAGCTTGGACGGCGCCGGCAGCTGCTGGCCGCTCCACCAGTTCACGCCGTCTTCGGGCTCGATCACCGAGATCGTGCCCAGCGACTTGCTGCAGGTCGGGATTTCCGCAGTTTGCTGCTTGCGCTGGTCCTGCGCGCTCTGGCGCTGCGCGAAGGCAGGCGCCGTGGCGGCCGCCATCAACACGCACGCCGTCGCCAATACCGTGTTTCGTGTTCCCCTGTTCACTCGTGCATCTCCTTGAAAAATGGTGATCCGCGAAGGCGGTTCTGTTCCGTGGGTCGGGTCGACCGACGCCATCCGCGCCGCGTCCCCCGGCCCGATGATAGGCGATGGTGGCTGTCTTTCCCGATACGCACGCGAAGAGCGGGACGCGGCGGCCATCCGGTGGCCTGCGGCGCAGGGGTGCGTTCAGGCGCGATAATTCCGCGATCTCCCTCCGAGTACCGCCGTGGTCTATCTGCTCATCAGCGTCGCCTGCAGCGTACTGGTCTCCGTGCTGCTCAAGCTGATGCAGCGACGGGGCATCGATACCGCACAGGGCATCACCTGGAACTACCTGGCGGCCTCGCTGTTGTGTCTCGGCTTGCTGGACCCGCCATTGGCGGCCCTCGGCCATGCGGGCGCGCCCTGGGCCGAATTGGCCTTGCTCGCGCTGCTGCTGCCCGGCATCTTCCTGGCGCTGTCAGCGTCCGTGCGCGCGGCCGGCATCGTGCGCACCGACATCGCGCAGCGGATGTCGCTGGTGCTGTCGCTGCTGGCAGCCTTCCTCTGGTTCGGCGAACAGGCCAACACGCTGCGCATCGCCGGCCTCGTGCTGGGCGTGGTGGCGATCGCCTGCCTGGTGGCGCGGCCCGAGCGCGGCCCGCGCTACGACGGCTGGCAGGCCTGGGCCCTGCCGCTGCTGGTGCTGGTCGGCTATGCGAGCGTGGACGTGCTGCTCAAGCGGCTCGCCGCCGCGGGCACGCCGTTCGCGGCGTCGCTGCAGGTCGCGTTCGTCGCGGCGTTCGCGGTGATGCTGCTATTGCAGGGAGTGCGCGCCTGGCGCCGCAAGACGCTGCCGACACGTGCGGCGCTGACTGCCGGCCTGCTGCTGGGCGTGTTGAACTTCGCCAACATCCTGTTCTACGTGAAGGCGCACCGGGCGCTGCCGGATCATCCGGCGGTGGTGTTCTCGATGATGAACATCGGCGTGGTGGTACTCGGCACGCTCGTGGGCATGTTCGGCTTCGGCGAGCGGCTCAGTCGCCTCAACCTGCTGGCGATTCCGCTGGCGATCATCGCCATCGGCCTGATAGCCGCCGGCATCGGCTGACGCCGTAAACGAAGAAGCCGGCGTCAGCCGGCTTCTTCATCCTCAAGAGGCGGGACGGATCACTCCGACTCCCACCACATCCAGAACGCATCCCACAGGCGCTTGAAGAAGCCGGCCTCTTCGATCGCCGTGATAGCCACCAGCGGCGACTGTGCGACCACCTTGCCGTCCAGCGTGACCTTCACCGTGCCGATGGCCTGGCCCTGCGCGATCGGCGCCACCAGCGTCTTGGGAACATCCATCGTCGGCTTCAGGTCGCCGTAGCGGCCACGCGGCACGCTGACCAGCATCGGTTGGGCCACGCCCAGCTGCACCTCTTTGGTCTTGCCCTTCCACACGCGCTGCGTGGCGATGGCCTTGCCCGGCTCGTACAGGCGGTGCGTTTCGTAGAAGCGGAAGCCCCAGTTGAGCAGCGCCAGGCTGTCATCGGCGCGCTGCTTCTCGGACGTGGAACCCATGACCACCGCGACCAGGCGCTGGTCGCCGCGCTTGGCCGAGCTCATCAGGCAATAGCCGGCGGCCGAGTGGTGGCCGGTCTTGATGCCGTCGACGCTGGGGTCGCGCCACAGCAGCAGGTTGCGGTTCGGCTGGGTGATCGTGCCGACCGTGAATTCCTTGATCTTGTTGAACGCGTACTGCTCGGGATAGTCGCGGATGAACGCGCGGCCCAGCAGCGCCAGGTCGTACGCCGTCGAGTAGTGCTCCGGCGCGGACAGACCGTGCGCGTTGACGAAGTGCGACCCCTTCATGCCGATCTGCGCGGCGTAGTTGTTCATCAGCGAGGCGAAGGCTTCCTGGCTGCCGGCCGCGTGTTCGGCCAGCGCGATGGCGGCGTCGTTGCCCGACTGCACGGCCATGCCCTTTTCCATGTCCAGCAGCGGCGCGGTCTTGTTGACGGCGAAGCCGCTGTAGCTGCCATCGGTGCCGGCACCGCCCTCGCGCCAGGCGCGCTCGCTCATCATCACCTGATCGTCGGGCTTGATCTTGCCGTTCTTCTGCTCGGCCGCCAGCACGTACGAGGTCATGACCTTGGTGATGCTGGCCGGCTCGACGCGCTCGTTGTAGTTCTCGCCCGCCAGCACCTGGCCGGTGATGTAATCCACCAGCACCCACGCGGTGGCGACGGGCTTGGGCGGCGGCGGAATCTCGACAGGCGCGGCGGGCGCGGCAGCGGCGGGCGCCGGGGTCGGCGCGGGCGTCTGGGCGATGGCCAGGCCCATGGCGGTGGTCGCGAGCGCGGCGAGGGCGAAACGGAACTTCATCGGCGGAAAACTCCTGGCAAGGCCATGGGCCTACGATTCAAGGCGGACATTGTAGGGATGCCGGCCCGTTCGTGGGTTGGAAGAACGTAAAAAAACCAGTGGTTTCCCGCGATTATTCGCGCACCAGCTGGGGGCGGCCGAACCCGAGTCCGGCGATGCGGCCGGCCAGCGCTTCGGCCGTCGCGGCATCGGGCGCACCGACGCGCAACCGCCAGCGCGCGCCTCCGTTGCCCGGCACGTCGGTCAAGCGCGCATCGGCGATGCCGGCTGCCGCCAGACGGGCGAGCGCGCGGTCGGCGTTGTCGCGGCTGGAGAAGCTGGCCACCTGCAATTGCAGTGGCGACGACGGTACGGCGGCGACGGCAGGTACCGCAGGTGCAGCCACCGGGGCCGGTACCACCGGCGCCGCGGCGCCGCCGGGCTTGCCGGTCGCCACGCGCACACCATTGGCCTGCATCCATGCTTCGAAGCCCGCGGCACTGGACACATCACCGGGTTTGGCCGGCACCTGGTAGCGCGATGCGTCCTTCGGCAGCTGTCCCACCAACTGGTCCATCGCCGAGGCGACGGGCGCGGGCGCCGCGGCCATTGCGCTTCCATCCGGGGCCAGGCCACGCACTTCCACCCGGCCGGTGCCGCGCTGGGTGATGCCGAGCTTCACCGCGGCGGCGTAGCTCAGGTCGATCACGCGACCCTCATGGAAGGGGCCGCGATCGTTCACGCGGACGACCACCGACTTGCCGTTGTCCAGGTTGGTGACGCGCGCGAAGCTCGGCAGCGGCAGCGACTTGTGCGCCGCGCTGTAGGCGTACATGTCGTAGACCTCCTGATTGGAGGTGCGCCGACCATGGAACTTGTTACCGTAGTACGACGCGGTGCCCTGCTCCACGTAGTCATCGACGCGGTCGAGCACGCGGTACTGCTTGCCCAGCACCGTGTACGGCGATTTGTTGCCCACGCGCGAACGCGGTTCCGCGGTGACCTGCGGCTCGCGGATGCAGTCCAGGTCGGGGATGTGGTCGGGCGTGGTATCGGCCACGCCGGGCTTGTACAGGCCACCGGCCTGGTAGTCGCCGCGCGTGGAGAGGTCTTCCTGCGCGGGCGCGTAACGCGAGCAATCCTTGCCGGGCGTCGGGCGCGACGAGGCGGTCGGCGCCGGCGAGTTGCCGCCGGACGGCGGCGGCGGGGACTTCTTCGGTGCCGTGCTGCACGCGGCCAGGGCGACGGCCAGCATCGGCAGCGCGCACCACCTCATGCCGGCGGGATCTCGCGGCCGGCGATGGCCTGCGACAGCTGGTGCACCGCCATCGCATACATCTTGGAGTTGTTGTAGCGGGTGATCGCGTAGTAGTTCTGGAAGCCCAGCCAGTACTGCTTGCCGTCGGCGCCTTCCAGTTGCACCAGCGTGGCGGTGGCGTCGGGCGGCACCGGATCCAGCGGGCGATAGCCCTTCTCGGCCAACTGCGCCAGCGTGTAGTCCGGCGTCCACGTCTCCGGGTTGAACTCCGCGTAGCCGTCCTGCAATTGCGCGCGTGCCACCACCGCACCGCCTGGCACCCAGCCGCCGCGCTCGCCGCCCTTCTTGCGGAAGTAGTTGGCGATGGAGGCGAAGATGTCGGGATACGTCGTGAAAAGATCGCGGCGACCGTCGCCGTTGCCGTCCACCGCGAATTCGCGGTAGCTCGACGGCATGAACTGGCCCAGGCCCATCGCACCGGCGTAGCTGCCGGTCAGGGTGGCGATGTCCAGCTTCTCCTCGCGGCCCAGCGCGAACAGCTGCGCCAGTTCATCGCGGAAGAACTGCTCGCGGCGGTATTCGTAAGCGGCGCGCTCGGGATTGCCGCTGCGCGGATAGCGGAATGCCAGCGTGTACAGTGCATCCAGTACCTTGTGCCGGCCGGTGAACCCGCCGTAGTTGGTCTCCACGCCGATGATCGAGACGATCAGTTCGGGCGGCACGCCGTACTGCTGCTCGACGCGCGCGAGCTCCTCGCGGTGCTGGGCCAGGAAGGCCCGGCCGCCGTCGATGCGCGCCTGGGTGAGGAAACCCACGCGGTACTCGCTCCACGGCTTGACCCGCTCGGCAGGCCGAGACATGGCCGCGACCACACTGTCGAGGAACTGGGCCTTGCCCAACGTCGCCTCGATGTCGGCTGGCGCAATGCCGTACTTCGCCGCGGTGTCGCGCACGAACTGCGCGCGTGCGGTGGGGAAGTCGACTGGCGCGAGCGCCTCCGGCGGCACGTCCGCCACACGTTCCACCGAGGTCTCGGCGGGCGTCGTCGTCGCGGGAGGAGTCGCCGAAGCAGCCGGCGGCGGCGGTTGCGGAGTGGCGCAGGACGCAAGGGCCAGCACCAGAAGACAGGGAAGTACGCGTCGCATCATCGGCGCGAGGGTAGCACGCGATTTTCCGTGCAGGGTGAACAGAGCACTGTGCTGCGTGAGCTCAGTACCCGTGCACGGGCCGGTGCGCGCGCACCGCCATCACCAAGCCCAAGCCGGCCAGCAACGACACCGCCGACGTGCCGCCATAACTCAACAACGGCATCGGCACGCCCACCACTGGCAACAGGCCCGAGACCATGCCGCCGTTGACGATCACGTAGACGAACAGCGCCATGCCCAGCGTGCCGGCGAGGAGACGCGAGTACGTATCGCGCGCATCCATCGCGATCCACAGGCAGCGGCCGACGACGAACAGGTACAGCAGCAGCACCACGGCCACGCCCACCCAGCCGAACTCCTCCGACAGCACGGAGAAGATGAAGTCCGTGGTGTGTTCGGGCAGGTAATCCAGGTGCGACTGCGAACCCTGGCCCCAGCCCTTGCCGGTCCAGCCGCCGCCGCCGATGGCGATCTTGGACTGCAGGATGTTCCAGCCCGCGCCCAGCGGATCGTTCTCCGGATCGCGGAAGGTTAGGATTCGGTTCTGCTGGTACTCGCGCAGGAACGAGAACCACGAGATCGGCGCGAACATCACCAGCCCCACCGCCGTCCCGCCGAGCACGCCGGCGGTGATGAACCACCACCACGACAGGCCCGCGAGATAAAGGCCGAACACGCCGCTCGCCGCGACCAGCATGGCCGTGCCGAAGTCCGGCTGCAGCAGGATCAGGCCGGTGGGGAGGCCGATCAGCAGCGCGGACACGAGCGTCGTGCGCCAGCCCGGCGGCAGCGGCTCGCGGTGCAGGTACCAGGCCAGCATCATCGGCAACGCGATCTTCAGCAGCTCCGAAGGCTGCAGGTAGAAGAATTTCAGGTCGATCCAGTGCGCGCCGTGCTTGCCGGTGCCGATGAACAGCACCAGCACCAGCGGCACCAGCGCGACCGCGAATACGCCGGGTGTCCAGGCGCGCAAGCGCACCGGGGTGACGCGCGACAGCGCCCACATCGCCGCCAGGCCCACGCCGAAGCGTACGCCCTGCGCCAGCACGAGTCGCGCACCGAGGGCTTCGCCGCCTGCGCTGTACAGCACGGCCAAGCCGATCGCCATCAGCGCCACCAGCGCGCCCAGCAGCGGCCAGTCCAGCGTGCGCAACAGATAGCGCAGCAGGTCCAGTCCCCAGCGCAACAGGTCACTCATCGCCGTTCTCCCTGCAGTGCGGCGGGGAGCGTCGCCGAAGGCGGCGTCGTGGCCGGCACCGCGGCGGGTGCCGCCGGCGGCGCGACCGTGGCATCCGGCGTGAGGGGGACGCCTGCCGGATCCACCTTCTCCGGCATCTTGCCCAGCAGGTAGGCGTCGAAGATCTTGCGCGCCATCGGTCCGGCGGTGCTGCCGCCGTAGCCGCCGCCCTCCACCGCGATGGCGATGGCGATGGTCGGGTTGTCGGCCGGGGCGAAGCCGACGAACAGCGAACGATGGCGCAGGTGCATCGGCAGGCTGCGCGGATCGACCGCCGCGGTACCGCGACGGCTGATCACCTGCGCGGTGCCGGTCTTGCCCGCCATCAGGTAGGACGCGCCTTGGGCGACCCGCCAGCCCGTGCCACCGGGCTGCATGGTGTCTTGCATGCCGAGGCGCACGACGGCGACGTTCTGCGGATTCGGGCTGATCGGGATCGGCTGGGGTTGCGGCATCGATTCCCAGGGACGGTCGAAGCCGATGCGCGACTGCGCCACCAGGTGCGGGCGGCGCAGTTCGCCGCTGGCGATGCCGGCGGTGGCGCGCACCAGCTGCAACGGCGTCACCTTCCAGTCGCCCTGGCCGATGGCGACGTTGACGGTATCGCCGGGGTACCAGCGTTCCTTGCGCGCTTTCAACTTCGCTTGCGGCGACGGCAGGATGCCGCCGATCTCGCCGCGCAGGTCGATGCCCGTCGGTTGGCCGAAACCGTAATACGCCATGTACTCGTCGAACTGCTGGATGCCCAGGTCCAGCGCCAGGCGGTAGTAGTAGGTGTTGACCGATTGCGAGATCGACTTGCGCAGGTCGGTCACGCCATGGCCGCGCCGGCTGGCGTCGCCCCAGCCGCGGCTCGTGCCCGGCAGGTAGAACATGCCGGTCGACACCACGGTGTCCTCCGGCTTGCGCTTGCCGCTGTCCAGGCCGGCCAGGGCGATCAACGGCTTCAGCGTCGAGCCTGGCGCCACGCCACCCAGCACCAGCCGGTTGAACTGCGGCCGCGACGGATTGTCGTTCAACCGCTTGAAGTCCTTGCTGGAGATGCCGTTGACGAACAGGTTCGGGTCATAGCTGGGCAGGCTGACCATCGCCAGGATCTCGCCGGTGCGCGGATCCACGGCGATCGCCGAACCTTCCAATTCGCCGAAGGCATCGACGATGGCCTGTTGCAGCTTCGCATCGACGCTCAACCGCAGGTCCGTGCCAGCCTGCGCGGGCACGCGACCGACCACGCGCAGCGCGCGGCCCTCGACGTTGGTCTCGACCTTCTCGTAGCCGATCTTCCCGCGCAGCTGCTCGTCGTAATAGCGCTCCAGGCCGGTCTTGCCGATGTGGGTCAGCGCGCTGTTGATCTCGCCGAGTTGCTCGAGGTCCTTCTCGTCGACACGACCGACGTAGCCGACGACGTGCGCGAACAGGTCGCCGTACGGGTAACGCCGCGTCAGGTAGGGCACCAGTTCCACGCCGGGATAGCGCCAGCGATCCACCGCGAAGCGCGCCATCTCCTCCTCGGAAACGCGCAGTTTCAGGGTGATCGGTCGGAAGCCGCGCGACGCCTTGCGCGTGGCCTCGAAGCGTTCGATGTCCTCGGGCGAGAGCGCGATGATCTTGCCGAGCTGGGCGATGAGCTTCGCAGGCTCCTTCACCTTGTCGGGCGTGATGTCCAGACGGAAAGCCGGGACGTTCTCCGCCAGCAGCAGGCCGTTGCGGTCGTAGATCGTGCCACGGCCAGGGACCACCGGGCGCGGGCGGATGCGGTTGGCCTCCGAGCGCGTGGCGTATTCGTCGTGGTCCAGCACCTGCAGCTTGAAGTACCACGCCGCCAGCGCCACGAGGCAGGCGCCGACGACGGCGAAGCCGATCACTGCCCGGCGACGGAACTGGTCGGCCTCCGCATGGGGATTCTTGCTGCGCCGGCGCAGGCCCGCCATCGCTCAGCCCCGCTTGCGGCGGCCGAGCCGCAGCGCATCCATCAGCACGAACAGCGGCGGCCAGAACAGCATGCCCACCGCCGGTGCCCACCAGTACATCCACGGCAGCGTGGGTTCGCCGAGCGCCAGATGGACCACGGCGGTCACGATGCGGTCGTTGAGCAGCAAACCGCCGATGGCCAGGGCCTGCTGCGAGACCGGGAAGAAGCGCAGCCGTGCGCGGAAGCGCTGCAGGATGAAGGCCATGATCAGCAGGCGCAGCGCCTGCTCGCCCAGCAAGGTGCCGAACATCAGATCGGCGATGAGCCCGATGATGACGGCGAAGCCGAGGCCGGCGCTGTCCGGCGCTTCGATCACCCAGTAGGCCAGCACCAGCGCGAGCCAGTAAGGGCGTAGCGGCTGCAGCAGATCCGGCAGCGGCAGCAGGCCCAGCAGCAGGGCGACGACGATGCTCAGCGGCATCAGCCAACCGGTGCGTGCGCGGCTCATCGCTGCGGCTCCTGCGGCGGGGTTTCACTGCTTCGCGGGCGCGCGTCGAGCCCCTCTCCCGCCGGCGACCGAAGGAAGTCCCCGCGGGAGAGAGGGGTTGGGGTGAGGGTCGGGACGTTCGCGGGGCGGGGGGCTTGCGGGGAAACGGGCACGGGCGCGGTTCCCGTTCCCGGCGTTGCACTATTCCCACCTTCGTTGCCCCTCTCCCCAACCCCTCTCCCGCCGGGAGAGGGGCTCTGGGTTGCCGGCGCTGTTGGCGACTGCGCCGGCGCCGCCTCCGGCAGGAATCGCGACGGATCCGCCGGCGGCAGCGGCTGCGGCGGCGCCGATTTCAGCAGCAGGACGTCGCGACCGCGATCCAGGCGCGCGGCCGGGGTCACGTCGCCGACGAGGAAGGCATGGCTGTCGTCGGGCCGCAGCGCAGCCACCTTGCCGACCGGAAAGCCGGCCGGAAAACGCCCGCCCAGCCCCGAGGTCACCAACAGGTCGCCAACTTCCACGCCGCTGTTGAGCGGCACGTCGGCCAGTTCCAGCAGGTCGCTGCGGCCGCGTCCGTAGACGATCAGGCGCACGCCGTTGCGCGCGACCACCACCGGCACGGCGTGGTCGGGATCGGTCAGCAGCAGCACGGTGGCATGCGCCGGCGTGGTGTCGATGATCTGGCCCATCAGGCCGCCGGCATCGATCACCGCCTGGCCCAGGGTGGCGCCGTCGCGGCTCCCGGCATCCAGCACCAACCGCTGCCGTCCCGGCGCAAGGTCGATATCCAGCACCGGTGCCAGCTGCACGTCCAGGCCGCGCGAGGTCTTGACGCCGAGCAGCGCACGCAGCTGGGCGTTGTCCGCGGCCGCGGTCTGCAGGCGCGCCAGGCGCGCATTGGCCACCAGCATGTCGTTTCGCAGGCGGCGATTTTCTTCGATCAGGCCGCTGCGCGTCGCGGCATCGTCCTGCACGCGCGTGGTCACCCGTCCCGGCAGGCCGGCCAGCCACCACAGCGGCTGGGTAACCACGTTGGCCTGGGCACGCAACTGCGACAGCCAGCCGCCGCGGTGATCAAGGACGACCAGGACGATGGTCAGCGCCAGATAGGCGAGCAGCCGCAACGTGCCGGCGACTTCACCGGGGCGGGAGGCGACGGGGGGACCGGCGTAGGAAGGCACGGAGGGCTAGCAACGAGTGGAGAGAAACGAGGAGTGAGAAGTGAGGAGCGCAACGCAGGCCGGGGCGGGGGAGTGGCTTCCACTCACTTCTCACGCCTCTCCACTCGTTCCTGGCTTCATCATTCCGGCGCGAAGAACTCATTGCCGTGCATGTCGACCAGCTCCAGCGCGCGGCCACCGCCACGGGCCACGCAGGTCAGCGGATCGTCGGCCACCTGCACGTGCAGGCCGGTCTCCTCGCTGATCAGGCGGTCCAGGTCGCGCAGCAGGGCGCCGCCGCCGGTCAGGACGATGCCACGCTCGGCGACGTCGGCGCAGAGTTCCGGCGGGGTCTGTTCCAGCGCCAGCTTGACCGCGCTGACGATGCCGGACAGCGGTTCGTGCAGGGCCTCCAGCACTTCATTGGAGTTGATCTTGATCATCTTCGGCACGCCCTCGGCGAGGTTGCGGCCGGAGATCTCCATCTCCTGCACTTCGGGTTGCGGGTAGGCGCAACCGATTTCCAGCTTGATGCGCTCGGCGGTGGCTTCGCCGATCAGCATGCCGTGGTTGCGGCGCACGTAGTTGGTGATGGACTCGTCGAAGCGGTCGCCGCCGATGCGGACCGACTGCGAGTAGACGATGCCGTTCAGCGAGATCACGGCGACCTCGGTGGTGCCGCCGCCGATGTCGATGACCATCGAGCCGCGCGCCTCGGTCACCGGCATGCCGGCGCCGATCGCCGCCGCCATGGGCTCCTCGATCAGGTAGACGTCGCGCGCGCCGGCCTCCTCGGCCGACTCCTTGATGGCGCGTCGCTCGACCTGGGTGGAGCCGGCCGGCACGCAGACCAGCACGCGTGGGCTGGGACGCAGGAAGCGCGACTTGTGCACCTTCTTGATGAAGTACTTCAGCATCGCCTCGGTGTAGGTGAAGTCGGCGATCACGCCGTCCTTCATCGGGCGGATGGTGGTGATGTGGCCCGGGGTACGTCCGAGCATCTGCTTGGCCTCGGCGCCCACCGCCGCGACCGAACGCGATCCGCCGATCGCGCGGTCCTGGCGCACCGCCACGACCGAAGGTTCGTTCAGCACGATGCCCTGCCCGCGTACGTAGATCAGGGTATTGGCCGTGCCCAGGTCGATGGACAGGTCGTTGGAGAACATGCCGCGGAGCTTCTTGAACATCGGGGGACGGGTTCCTGCTGGAGGCCGAAATCGCGCGGAATGGCGATTTTTTGGGCAAAAAATAAGTCGGCTAGCCTAGCAATCCGGCATGGAGCGGGCAAGGAAAAATCTCGTGAATCCGCGGGGAAAACACCCTGCGCCGTCGCCGCGCCTGCGCGCGAGCGACGATGTCGGCATGCGTAGCGCCGCCGGCCGAGGCTGGTCGCCGCCGGCCCCAGCCGGTAACCTTCGCACCGGCGCGCCGGGAATGGGGCGCACGTCCCGCTTTTTCCGGGCGGCCCGGGACGGCCGCACCCTCTCCAGCCGAGTTCGCCGATGTCCGCACTGATCTGTGGTTCCCTTGCCTACGACACCATCATGGTGTTCCCGGACCAGTTCAAGAACCACATCCTGCCGGACAAGGTGCACATCCTGAACGTGTCGTTCCTGGTGCCGCGCATGCGCCGCGAGTTCGGCGGCTGCGCGGGCAACATCGCCTACAACCTGAAGCTGCTGGGCGGCGACCCGATCCCGATGGCCACGGTGGGCCAGGACTTCGGCCCGTATCGCGAGCATTTCGTCGAACAGGGCATCACCCTGTCCCAGGTGAAGGTGATCGACGAGCTGTTCACCCCGCAGGCGTTCATCACCACCGACCACGACAACAACCAGATCACCGCGTTCCACCCGGGCGCGATGATGCGTAGCTACGAGAACCACGTGAAGGACGTGGCCGGGGTGACCTTCGGCATCGTCAGCCCCGACGGGCGCGAGGGCATGCTGCAGAACGCGGCCGAGTTCGCCGACGCCGGCATCCCCTTCATCTTCGACCCGGGCCAGGCCATGCCGCTGTTCAACGGCGAAGAACTGCGCCAGTTCATCGAGCTGACCGACTACGTCACGGTCAACGACTACGAATCCAACCTGCTGCAGGAGCGTACGGGCTGGAGCGAGGCCGACATCGTCAAGCGCGTCAAGGCCTACATCACCACCCGCGGCCCGCACGGCTCGCAGATCCACACGCCCGAGAAGACCTACGACATCCCGCCGGCGCACGAGCGCCGCGTGACCGACCCCACCGGTTGCGGCGACGCGTTCCGCGCCGGCCTGATCTACGGCATCGAGAAGGGCTACGACTGGCTGACCATTGGCCGCATGGGCAACCTGATGGGCGCCCTGAAGGTCGAACACCCGGGTACGCAGAACCAGCGCTTCGACTTCGACGAGTTCAACGAACAGTTCAAGCAGCAGTTCGGCTACGCCCTGTAAGCCTGCTGCGACACCCGCCCTACCCCGCAGGCACTTGCCCGAGCGTCACGCGCCTGGCGTAAGGTAGTCCCCGGGGGAACCGGGGATGGTCTTACCCCCGCGCAGTCGGTTATCGGGCAGGGGCAACATGGTCGGGCAGGTTCGGCACTCCACTCCACGGGACCCCACGGCTCCCGAGTCGCCGTTCGCGACGTTCCGGCGCCTGGCCCTGCAGGCCCTGTGGGTGGCGGGCGTCGTCTTCGCCGCCAGCGGCCTCGGCATCCTGACCCGGCCGGAGCACCAACTGGCCTCGTTCTGGCCCACCAACGCCCTGCTGCTGGGCCTGTTCGCTCGCAAGCCCGGGCTGGCCTCGCCCGCGGGCTGGGCGGCCGCTGCGCTCGGCTACGTGGCGGCCGACCTGCTGACCGGCACGTCGCTGCCGACCACCCTTCGCCTGACCTCGGCCAACCTGGCCGGCGTGCTGGCGGGTTATCTGCTCTTCCGCCACGTCCGCCACGAGGACAGGCGCCTGCAGCACCCGCTATCGATGCTGTGGGTGCTCGCGGTGTCCGCCGTGGCGGCGCTGGCCGCCAGCCTGGTGGGCAGCCTGACCTCGCACGCGATGCTGCGGATGGGGTTCCTGACGGCGAGCGGTTTCTGGTTCTCCGCCGAACTGGTCAGCTACGTCGCCATCCTGCCCGTGGTGTTGCTGGCGCCGTCCCCGGCCGGCTTCGTGCGCACGCTGCGCGGACAGGCCGGGCGCGCCCGGCATCGTCCGGCGCTGGTGCTGCCGGTGGTCGCACTGGCGTTGGCGATCCTGCTGGGCGTGGCCATCGGGGGGCCCGGGGCCATTGCGTTCCCGGTCCCGGCGCTGCTGTGGTGCGCGCTGGCCTACCGGCTGTTCACCACCGCCCTGGTCACGATGCTGCTGTGCATGTGGACGCTGATCGCGATCGCCACCGGCCTCATCGACCTGCAGCTGCAGGAAGCCAGCGTGCAGCCGGTGATCTCGCTGCGGATGGGCATGGCCCTGCTCGCGGTGGCGCCGCTGACGGTGGCCAGCGTGAACGCCGCCCGCAACCACCTGCTCGCCACCTTGAACCATGCCGCCGACCACGATGCGCTGACCGGCGTGCTCAATCGCAGTGCGTTCCTGAGGCGCGGGCGGCAGCGGCTCGACCGGAGCCGCGAGGACGAGGCCCCGGTCGCGGCGATGATGCTGGACCTGGACCACTTCAAGTCGGTCAACGACCGACACGGCCACGCGGCCGGCGATGCGGTGCTGGCGGCCTTCGCGCAGCGCATGCAAACGCACCTGCGCGAGGACGGCCTGTTCGGCCGCTTCGGCGGCGAAGAATTCGCGGTGCTGCTGCCGGGCGTGGAGGCCGACGCCGCACTTGCGGTCGGCGAGCGGCTACGCTGATCGCCAGCGAACCCGTGCTGCTCGATGACGGCCGCACGCTGGATGTGACCGTCAGCGTCGGGGTCGCGGTGTCGTCGGGCGGTGACGCCGGCCGTCTCGAGGATCTGCTGCACCAGGCCGACAACGCGCTCTATCGCGCCAAGGCGATGGGACGGAACCGGGTCATCGCCGCGGCTTGACGCGGACCCTTCGCCGGATCAGTCCCAGCCGGGCATCTGGCTGCCATCCAGGCCGCCGGTCTCGAACACGGCCTTGCGGGTCCCGCCGTTCTTCACCGGAAACTCGATCTCCAGCACTTGCGTCTTGCGCGCGAGGCGCCACAGCGCCTTGTTGTCGTCGACGAACATCGCCGTCGCTTCGTCGGTATCGGGGCGGTTGGCCGACATCTTCCGCGCCGCGGCGCCGTCGGCGACCGCGCTGACGCTGCAGCGGCTGTAGCACGCCTTGGCGAAATCGCTGGCCTGCAGCACGAGGTAGCTGCTGCGCTTCCACTTCGGATGGTCACGGAACACCAGCTGCACCGGCTTGGCGCCGCTGCCGTCCACGTCGACCGGATCCTTGCTGAGGATGGCCGCGGAGCGCTGCGTGCCCCCGTCCGCGGCGACCTGCGAGTAGTCCCACAGCGATTCCATCCGGCGCTGCTCGCGCGCGCCCTCGGCCTTGGCCTTGATCTCCTCCAGCCCGGGGCCGATCCGCTTGGCGGCGGCGCTTTCCGGGTACTGGTCGAGCAGCGCAACGCCGTGGATGCGCGCCATGTCCCAGTCGCGCGAGGCCACCGCGCTGTCGTACTTCTTCGCCACCTCGTCGGCCTGCTGCTCCTGCGCCGCCGCCTGCGCGGCAGCGGCCGCGGCGCGCTCGGCCTCGCGGTCGCCACAGCCCGCCAAGGCGAGGATGCACGCCGCCAGCAGCAGTCCCTTCCCTACATGCTTGTTCATCTTGCCGTTCCTCGTTCAATCAACAGGGCGACCGAGGCCGCCACGTCATCGGGTCTTTCCATGATGGACATATGGCCGCAACCCTCGAGTGAAACCTGCAGCGCCTGCGGCATCTGCGCGGCGTACAGCGCCATCGCACTGGCGTCGATCACCTTGTCCTGCCGGCACCACAGCAGCAGCGCCGGCTGCCGGATCGAGGCCGCCGCCTCGCCCGGCAGGAAGCGCTCGCTGCTGCGGCCGATGCGATCCAGTACCTGCTGCTCGAACGGCGCCTGAGCAATGCGCCAGTCGATCACCGCCCGCGACACCGGCCACGGCAGCGGAGGTTGCGCGGCGCGATCGTTGAATACCGTGTCCAGGTAGCGCTGCAGCGACGCTTCGTCGTGGACCGCGAACGGATTGCCGCCAGCCAGAACTTCCTCGCCGAAGCGGTTGTCACGGAAGCGCACGCCGGCCGCGTCGATCAGGGCCACGCGCGCGACCCGTTCCGGATGTCGTGCGGCCACGAGGGCGACGATGCCGCCACCCATCGAGTGACCGACCAGCACGATGGGGCTGCCCTCGCGCTGGATCGCCTGCAGAAACGCCGCAAGGCGATCGGCCTGCGCGACGAAGCCATAGTCGGCACCGGCCACGCGCTGGCTTTCGCCCCAGCCGGGCAGATCCGGAATCACCAGCCGATAGTGCCCGCCCAGGCGCTCCGCCAGCGGATACCAGTTTTCCTTGCTGCCGGTGAAGCCGTGCACCAGCACCACCGTCGGCGCGCCGGGCGTTTCCGCTTCGCGCTCGTCGTAAGCCCAGCGATGGTCGCCGATGCGCACGCGCGCTTCGGTCAGGCCGATCCACCAGCCCTGCAACGCCATCGCGCCGCGCAGGGGCGCCATCGGATCGCGCCAGACCCAGGCGAGCAGCGCGCAAACGAGAACGGCCGCCACGAGGGCGACCGTCCTTGCACGGGCCAGGCGAACCGGCATGCCTTACTGGCCTGCCGAGGCCTTCGCCAGCACGGCCTCGACCGAACCGGTCGTGATCGGGTGGTAGCCCGGCTTGGCGCGTGCGAAGGTCTCCTGCGCGAACGCCAGGCCATCCGGCGTTTTCACCAGTTCCTCGTAGATCGGCATGATCAGCTTGCGACGACCGACACGCTCGATGAACTTGGCGATTTCCGGGCGCGCATCCACGTAGCCGCTGCGGATCGTCAGCGGGTACCAGCGCATGGCGATCTCGCCATTGGCGGTACTGGTGAAGTGGTAGGCGTCATCGAGCTGCTTCACCTGTTCGACGGTGAGCTTGTCGCCCATGCCCTCGATGAAGTGCACCCACTGCTGGGTGATCCAGGTGTTGGTGAGCTGCGGATTCGGCAGCTGGCCGCTGCCCTGCCACGCGATGCGCGCGGTATCGGTGTTGGAGAAGCCACGCGATTGCACCTGCGGGGCGCCCGCCGGGATGCCCGGCGCGTAGATCCACTCCTGGATCTCCGCATCGCTGACCAGGTTGGGGTGCTTGTCGAACAAGTGCTTCTTCGCGTAATCCAGGAACTGCTCGGTGGTGATGCTCTGGAAGGCGAAGTGGTCGAAGTAGCCGCGCAGGAAGGCGTCGAACTCCTGCCGGCCGAAACGCTCCTCCAGCATCTGCAGGAACCACGCGCCCTTGTCGTAGGACACGGCGCTGAGCGCGTCGTCGGCATCCAGCTTCGTGCCCGGCTTCACCGCCAGCGCCTGCGTGGCCTCCGGCATGGTGGCGATTTCCTTCTTCAGGCCATTGCGCGCGATCGCGTACTCCATGCTGGACTGTTCCTTGCCATACAGGGATTCGACGATGCGGTTCTCCACGTAGCTGGTGAAGCCCTCGTTGAGCCAACCGTGCTTGGCACTGGAGAAGGTCACCAGGTTACCCGACCAGCTGTGCGCCAGTTCATGCGCGATCAGCGAGACCAGCGTCTTGTCGCCGACGATCACGGTGGGCGTGATGAAGCTCAGGCGCGGGTTCTCCATGCCGCCGTACGGGAACGACGGCGGCAGCACCAGCATGTCGTAGCGATCCCAGCGGTAGGGGCCGTACAGCTGCTCGGTGGTGGCGATCATCTTCTCGGTGTCTTCGAACTCCTTCGTGGCCTTGTCGACCATCGCCGGCTCGGCCCACACACCGCTGCGCGCGGAGATCGGCTTGAAGACCAGGTCGCCTGCGGCGATCGCCATCAGGTACGACGGGATCTTCTGCGGCATCTTGAAGGTGTAGTCGCCATCGCGCGCCGCAGCCGGATCGTTGTCGGCGCTCATCAGCACCATCACGTCCGGGCGCGAGGTCACGTGCGCGCTGTAGGTGTAGCGCACCTGCGGCGTGTCCTGCAGCGGCACCCAGCTGCGCGCATGGATCTGCTGCGACTGGCTGAACATGAAGGGCAGCTGCTTGCCCTCGGTCATTTCCGGCGTCAGCCACTGCAGGCCCGAGGCCTCCGGCGAGCTCTTGTAGGTGACCCTGACCTTGGCGTTGCGCGCCGGCGTCTCGATGGTCAGCTTGCTGCCCAGCACCGGATCCTTGGCGGCCAGCGCGTACTGCAGCGGCGCCCAGGCGTTATTGGCCTCGCCCTCGACCTTTTCGATGTTCAGGTCGCGCGTATCCAGCACCAGCTGGGTGGCGGCCTTGTCCTTCCAGTCCAGGGTGTAGGTGGCGGTGCCGCCGATGGTCTTGGTGTCGAAGTCGACGGCGATGTCCAGGGCCAGGTCAGCGATGGCGACCTTCTGCGGTTCGGCGTAGGAGTGCTCGTCGTGGTCCGCGACCTGGGCGACGGCGGGTTTCTTGGGCGTGGCCACGGGCGTGGTCTCGGGTTCCTTGGAGCACCCGGCCGCCAGTACGGCAGCGCAGGACAACAGCAAAGCCAGTGAACGCATCAGGGGACTTCCAGCGATCGGGGGAAGCCGCCAGTTTACCGCGCCGTGCGACCCGTGGTCCCTGACCCCGCGCCCCTCAGACCTTGTAGCCGGTGTGGATGGCCACGATGCCGGCCGACAGGTTACGGAAGCGGGTCCGGGCGAAACCGGCCGCGTCCATCATGCCCTGCAGTTCCGCCTGCGGCGGGTGCTTGCGGATGCTCTCGGCCAGGTACTGGTAGCTGCCGGCATCCTGGGCGAACAGCTGCCCCAGCTTCGGCAGCACCTTGAACGAATGGAAATCGTAGACCGGCTTGAACCAGTCGACGGTCACTTCCGAGAACTCCAGCACGCGCGCCTGTCCGCCCACCTTCAGCACGCGATGCATTTCGCGCAACGCGGCGTCCTTGTCGGTGACATTGCGCAGCCCGAAGGCGATCGTGACCAGATCGAAGCTGGCATCCGGGAACGGCAAGGCCTCGGCGTTGCACTGCACGTACTCCAGACCCTGCACCAGGCCGCGGTCGGTCAGGCGGTCGCGACCCACCGACAGCATGCCGGCGTTGATGTCGCCCAGCACGATCTGCCCGGTATCGCCCACGCGGTCCTTCAGCAGCGCGGCGATATCGCCGGTACCGCCGGCGAGGTCAAGCACGCGATCGCCGCGCTTGACCTGGCATGTGCCCACGAAATAGCGCTTCCAGACCCGATGGATGCCCAGGCTCATCAGGTCGTTCATCAGGTCGTACTTGCCGGCGACCGAGGTGAAGACCTCGCCGACCAGCTTCTGCTTCTCGCGGGCGGCGACGTCGCGGAAGCCGAAATGGGTGGTGCCGCGCTCGTAGGGGGATTCGCTCATGCCCCGATTATCGCACTACGACGGGTGGGCCGGGTCGCCGCCTGTTTCACGGCTCCAGGAGCGTGCACAGGACCGGGTGCCGCAGCAGGCGGGGCAACGCGTTGCAGCGCCCCGCCGCCGTACCGGCGCGCGTCGTAGACACGGGCATCGTGGGCGTGCGGCTACCCACCGGCGGCTGCGATGAAGCCGTGGGCGTGGCGGGCTTCACCAGCGCCGGCGCAGGCGAGCTCATCGAGCGGGGCCGCGGGCCCACGCGCACGCGGAACCCCTCCGCCGTAGCGGCGACGACTTCGACCCAGTGGCGTTCGTCGGGCGTGTTCCAGCGCTCGCCGACCTTGAGCATCGAACCCTCGTTGTTGGACACGTCGGCGACCGGCGTGGCTGCATCGATGCTGTAGGCGATGCCGTAATCCTCCAGCGTGTGGATGATCACCGCATCGCCGGCGAGCTTGGATTCGTAGGTGCCGGTGCGCCGGCGCGCTTCCAGCGTGTAGATCACCGTCTTGTAGGGGTCCGCCTGCGTCGGCAGCGCGAGGATCACCAGTTGCGTATTGGACGAATCACGCAGGCTGCCGGCATCCAGGACGAACTCGTACGTCTCCTGGTTGTCGGCACCGATCGTGCGCTTGCGCGCGGCGGGCAACCAGCCCAGCCGCTCGCGCTGGTACATGGTGACGTGCTTGGGCAGCGTACCGAAGGTGGCATCGCTGGCGGCGTTGCGCCATGCATCGCTCATCAGGTCCCACGGGTTGTCGTAGGTATCGGCGTCGCCATCGGAGTTGTTGGAGTGCGGCAGGCCGTAACCGTGGCCCATTTCGTGGGCGAGCGGCGCCAGGTTCGCGAACGACCACGGCGGGCTCCACGTCACCCGCGTGCAGGTATAGGCGCCGTCCAGCGTGGCGCAGGCACCGCCGCCCCAGGCGTTGCCGTCCAGTTCGCCATTGAACATCAGGTTCACGCCCTGTACGCCCCGGAAGTCGACCTCGGCATCCGCTGCCGCGGCGCAGTCGATGAAAAGCTGCGACAGCTGCGCTTTCTGCTTGCCGTTGACGACGGTCAGATAGGCCTCGCGCGGATGCGGCAACGCATACCACCCGTGCGCGGAACTGCCGGCCAGATCGATCTGCCCGTACGACACTTCCGACCAGTAGTGGCCGAGTTGGCCCGGCGCATTGCCGTACTGGGACTGGAAGAACTCGCGCGGCTTCTGCTCGGTGGCGATGTCGGCGAACTTGCACATCAGCGTCACCCAGCGCGTGCTGCCCTGCACCGGCGCCGCGGCCATCACGCGCGCGTCCGCGCCTGCGACCGTGGCGCGCGCGGCGACGCGGCCCGTGGGAACGATCGCGTCGATGGTCGGCGCGAGGGATACGACGCGCTGCGTCTTCGCGGCCGGCGTCTGGTAAGACACGGCGACGTGGCGGTTGGCGAGCGCGTACAGGTCGCCCGCCGCGCGGCGCGCCTGCGCGGCATCGAGCGCGATACGCTGCCCCGGCGCAGTCTCGAGCCAGACGTCCAGGTGCGGTGCGGCCTGCGCACGGCCTGGCGCCGGGCGCGGAGGATCCGCCCACTGCAGCTGCAGGATGCCCTGCACGACGTTGTCCGCACGGGACGGTACCGCGACGAACATGCATGCCAGTGCCAACACGAATCCGACGGCCCACGCATGCGCGCACGACCGTCGCGCGTCGGCGAATCGTTGATGGACCACGCGCGACTCCACTCACGGCGAGCGGGCCGGAATGGCACCGCCATGCTGCGATGTCGGCCGCTACGTGGGCGGCTTGAGGGTTTCTGTTCGCGGATGTTCCGAACTGCGATGCGCGTCCGCAAACGCGATGCCGTCGCGTCGGGGATTCCCCTACGCGTCAGCGCTCGCGCGTCGAACAACCCCCACGGGGACCCGCGGGCTTCGCGCATGGCGCGGTCGTCGGCGCACGCGTACGCCCCACCTGGACCTGCGTGCCCGTGGTCGCCGGCATGGACGATGCCGAGGTGCCGCTCGGCTTCAGGCGCGGTGGATTGGGGCTGCTCATCACCCGCGGCGGCCCGACGGTCAACAGAAATCCCGTGGCGGTCTGCGCGGTGACGGTCACCGCATGCGTTCCTTCCGGCGTGAGCCAGCGCTCGCCGACCTTGAACATCGACCCCTCGTTGTTGGCGGTATCGGCCGGCGGGACGTCCGCATCCATGCTGTAGGCGGTGCCCGAAGCCTGGATCTTGTGGATGATCACCGCATCACCGGCCAGCGCCCCCTCGTATGCACCTTCGCGCTTGCGGGCCTCCAGCGTGTACACCACCGTGGCGTACGGATCGGCTTGCGGCGAGAGCGACAGCACGAGCATCTGCACGTTGGTGGATCCGGCGATGTGCGCGTAGTCGAGCGCGATCTGGCGCGTCGCGAGGTCGCCCAGCACCAACACCTGCTGGCGCGCGGCATCCACCCAGCTCAGGCGATGGCGCTGGAAGATGTTGATGTGCTTGGGCCGGGCGCCGTACGTGGCATCACGCACCACGTTGCTCCAGCCATCGCTCATCACGTCCCACGGGTTGTCGTAGGTATCGTCGTCGCCATCGGAGTTGTCCGAATGCGGCAGGCCGTAGCCGTGCCCCATTTCGTGCGCGAGCGGCGCCAGGTTGCTGAAGGACCACGGCGGGTTCCAGGTCACGCGCGTGCAGAAACTGGCGCGCCCCTCCAACGGGGCACAACTACCGCCGCCCCACGCGTAGCCGTCCAACTCCCCGTTGAACATCATGTTCACGCCCTGCACGCTGGCGAAGTCGACGGTCGCGTCGGCCGCCGCGCCACAGTCAGCAAAGAGTTTCCGCAGGTCCGCCTTGTCCTTGCCGTTCTCCTGGGTGACGTAGTAACTCCGCGGTTGCGGCAGGGTGAACCAGCCATAGGCGCTGCTGCCTGTCAGGCTGATCTTGTTGTAAGACACCTCGCGCCAGTAGTGGCCCAGTTGGCCGACCGACTCGCCGTACTGGGACTGGAAGAAAGGAAGTGCCTTCTGCTCGGTGGCGATGTCGCTGAACTTGCACATCAGCGTGACCCAGCGGGTGACCCCGCCGACCGGCGCAGCGGCCGCCACGCGCGCGACCGCACCGCTGGCCTGCGCCGATTGGGTGACGCGATCCGCCGGGACGATGGCCTCAATGGGCGGGGCCGACGGCATCAGCTTGCCCGGCACGCCGAACGCAATCGCCACGCGGCGGTTGGCCAGCACGTACAGATCGCCCGCCGCCTTGCGCGCCTGCGCAGGATCCAGCGCGAGCCGGCTGCCGTCGTCCTTCACCAGATGCGCGCGGAAACGTGTCGCCTCGCGGGGAGCGCCTGCGGGCGCCGGCGCCGGATCGCCCCACTCGAGTTGCAGCAACCCCTGCTCGATGGTCTGCGCACGCGCCTCCGCGCCCGCCAGCGCGGCCATGGCCACGCCGAAGACGAGCGCGAAACCGCGACCCATCGTGATGATGTCCTTGTCCATGATCCCCTGGCTCCTCCGGGCGGCCTGTCCCGCACCTGCCTGGATGCCAGACACGTCGCGGAGCGCGCTGCGAGTGGCGTCACACTAGGCGATATGTGAAGCTGGATTCCTAGAGCCGCGTCACGCTCCCCCGTCCGAGAACCCCATGATCGACTACCGCGCCCTGCTCGAAACCGCCGTCGCCGAAGCCCGCCAGGGCCTGGCCGAGGGCGGCATTCCCATCGGCGCGGCGCTCTACCACAACGACGGACGCCTGCTCGGCTGCGGCCACAACCGTCGGGTGCAGGAAGGCGACCCCTCCGTGCACGGCGAGACCGATGCCTTCCGCAAGGCCGGCCGTCAGCGCCGCTACCGCGACACGATCATGGTCACCACGCTGGCGCCGTGCTGGTACTGCAGCGGGCTGGTGCGCCAGTTCAACATCGGCACGGTCGTGGTGGGCGAATCGGTGACCTTCCAGGGCGGCATCGACTGGCTGCGCGACTCCGGCGTCGAGGTCATCGACCTGCAGAGCGAGGAATGCATCACGATGCTCGGCGACTACATCCGCGCCAATCCCGAGGTGTGGAACGAGGATATCGGCGAGGATTGAGGTCCCACTCAAGCCTTGCGGACGAACTCCGACTTGAGCTTCATCGCGCCGATGCCGTCGATCTTGCAATCGATGTCGTGGTCGCCGTCGACCAGGCGGATGTTCTTGACCTTGGTGCCCACCTTCACCACCAGCGACGAACCCTTGACCTTCAGGTCCTTGATGACGGTGACGGTGTCGCCGTCCTGCAGCAGGTTGCCGTTGGCGTCCTTGATCACGCGCGCGTCGTCGCTGGCGCCGGCAGCTTCGGCAGACCACTCGTGGCCGCACTCCGGACACACCAGCTGCACGCCGTCCTCGTAGGTATAGGCCGAGGCGCACTGGGGACAGGGAGGCAACGTGCTCATGGAAACGAAGGTGGGAGGAAGACGCATCGATTGTAACCGACGCGACGCGCCCGCCTCCCGACGCACCGCCGTAGAGTCGAGCTTGCTCGAACCCGCACTACTTGGTCGCTTTTTCGGAACACGCGCAGAAGCAGCGGAGCAAGCTCCGCTCTACGAGGTTCCGTTTACAGGATGTAGCGGCTGAGGTCCGGGTCCTGCACCAGCTCGCCCAGATGCGCGTCGACGTAGGCGCGGTCGATGGTGATGCTCTGGCCGTCGCGGTCAGGGGCTTCGTAGCTCAGCGCGTCCAGCAGGCGCTCGAGCACGGTGTGCAGGCGGCGTGCGCCGATGTTCTCCTGGCGCTCGTTGACCAGCGCGGCGATCTCGGCGAGACGGTCGATGGCGTCGTCGCTGAAACGCAACGCCACGCCTTCGGTCTTCATCAGCTCAACGTATTGCTTGCTGAGCGCCGCCTTGGGCTCGGTGAGGATGCGGATGAAGTCCTCCTTGCTCAGCGCCGACAGTTCGACGCGGATCGGGAAGCGGCCCTGCAGTTCCGGGATCAGGTCGCTGGGCTTGGCCAGGTGGAACGCGCCGGACGCGATGAACAGGATGTGGTCCGTCTTCACCGTGCCGTACTTGGTCGAGACGTTGCTGCCTTCCACCAGCGGCAACAGGTCGCGCTGCACGCCCTCGCGGCTGACATCGGCGCCGCCGACGTTGCCGCTGCGCTTGGCGACCTTGTCGATCTCGTCGATGAAGACGATGCCGTGCTGTTCGCAGGCTTCGATGGCGGCGGCGCGGATGTCGTCCTCGTTGACCAGCTTGCCGGCTTCCTCTTCGATCAGCTGCGGACGCGCGGCTTTGATCGTCACGGTGCGCTTGTGGGTTTTGCCACCGCCCAGGTTGGAGAACATCTGGCGCAGCTGCTGACCCATCTCCTCCATGCCGGGCGGCGTCATGATGTCGACGCCGACGTTGGCGGAGAGCTCGAGCTCGATCTCGCGCTCGTCCAGGTCGCCGTTGCGCAATTGGCGGCGAAGCTTCTGCCGCGTTTCGGATTCCTTCGACGATGGCTCCGCGCCGATGTCGACGGTGGTGGTGTTCGCACCGAAGCCGAAGCCGCCACCCGCGCCTTCGCGACGCGGCAGCAGGGCGTCGAGGATACGGTCTTCCGCACGCTCCTCGGCCTGCGTGCGCATGCGCGCCTTGGCCTGCTCGCGGTACATCTTCACCGCGGTGTCGGCCAAGTCGCGGACGATCTGCTCGACGTCCTTGCCCACGTAACCGACTTCGGTGAAGCGCGTGGCTTCGACCTTCACGAACGGCGCGTTGGCCAGCGTCGCCAGGCGGCGCGCGATCTCGGTCTTGCCGACGCCGGTCGGGCCGATCAGCAGGATGTTCTTCGGCATCACCTCATTGCGCAGGCTGGCGTCCAGCTGCATGCGGCGCCAGCGGTTGCGCAGCGCGATCGCCACCGCGCGCTTGGCGGCCTGCTGGCCGACGATGTGGCGGTCCAGTTCCTGCACGATCTCGCGCGGGGTCATCGTGGATGAGGAATTTTCGGTCATGGGGATGTATTCGATGGGCTGCGATCAGGGGCGGGAGCTCAGAGCTCCTCGACCACCACGTTGCGGTTGGTGTAGATGCAGATGTCGCCGGCGATGTTCAGCGACTCGACGGCAATGGACTTCGCATCGAGTTCGGTGTGGGCAAGCAGCGCGCGTGCAGCCGACAGCGCGTAGGAGCCCCCCGAGCCGATGGCGATGATGCCGTCCTCCGGCTCGATGACGTCGCCGGTGCCGCTGATGATCAGCGAGGTTTCCTTGTCGGCGACGGCCAGGAGCGCCTCGAGCTTGCCGAGGCGGCGCTCGGTGCGCCAATCCTTCGCCAGTTCGACGGCGGCCCGCGTCAGCTGGCCATGTTTCTCCAGCTTGGCTTCGAACAATTCGAAAAGCGTGAACGCATCGGCTGCGGCGCCGGCGAAACCGGCCAGCACCTGGCCATCGCGGCCGAGCCGGCGCACCTTGCGCGCATTGCCCTTCATCACGGTGTGGCCCAGCGTCACCTGGCCATCGCCGGCGACGGCGACGCGGCCGTTGCGCCGCACGGACAGGATCGTGGTGGCGTGGAAGACGTTTGGATTCTGGCTGGGGTCCATGGAGGCCTCCGGGGTGTTCCCCCAGAGGTGGGGACGCGAGACAGCGGTTCAAGCATGACCTTCGGGTCAGCGACATGGGCAGGGGAGCCGCCCGCCGTAGGCTGGGATGCAGCGCAGCGGAATCCCAGCATGCCACCGCCCGGCATCCCGATGCTGGGATTACGCGTTGCTTCATCCCAGCCTACGGCTCTACGGCTTCTTATTTCTTCCGCTTGGCCCTGGGATGCGCCGCGTCGTACACCTTGGCCAGGTGCTGGAAGTCCAGGTGCGTGTAGATCTGCGTCGTGGCGATATCGGCGTGGCCGAGTAATTCCTGCACGCCGCGCAGGTCGCCGGAGGATTCGAGGATATGGCTGGCGAAACTGTGGCGCAGCATATGCGGATGCACGTGCTTGAACAGCCCTTGCCGCTGCGCCAGCTGCTTGATGCGGATCTGCACGGCGCGCTGCGAGAGCGGCCCGTCGCCGCGCCCCGGAAAAACGAATGCCTCGTTGCCGGCAGGACGCTCCTGGCGCCATTCTTCCAGCGCACGGCGCGCATGCGATCCAACCGGCACGCGCCGCTCCTTGCTGCCCTTGCCGAGCACGTTGACCATGCCGCCGGCCATGTCGAGATCGCGCCAGCGCAGCGTGCACAGCTCGCTCAGGCGCAGGCCGGAGGAATAGAACAGCTCCAGCAGCGCGCGATCGCGCCTGCCGAGCGGCGCGTCGGTGGGCACTTCGACCAGGCGCACCGCTTCATCGGCGTCCAGCACTTGCGGCAGCTTGCGCGGCGCCTTGGGCGCCCGCAGCGCCGCGGCAGGACTGGCTGCGATACGGCCGTGCTTCAGCAGCCACTGGTAGAAGCTGCGACAGGCCGACAGACGCCGTTGCAGGCTCTTGGGCGACAGCCCACGGCGATGCTCGGCGGCGACGAAGCCGCGCAGCTGTTCGGCTTGCAGGTCGGCCACGTCGGCGGTCTGCTGTGCCTGCGCCCAGTCCGTCAGCGCGGCGAGATCGCGCCGGTAGGCATCCAGCGTGTGCGCGGAGACGCGGCGTTCGACCTCAAGATGGGCGAGAAAGTCGGCGACTGCGTACATTCCTGTGGTCCATCATTCCGGCGTTCGCCGGAATCCATGTGGCCTTTGCGTGTGTCTTGCGCGGCACATCGAAAGCGCAAGAGCGAAATGGATTCCGGCGTTCGCCGGAATGACGGAAGGAGAGGCCAGCGTCCGCTCAACCATCGAACCGCTTCAACGCCGTCGCCAGCGTCTCGCCCATCATGCGCAGGAACAGCGTGCCCATGCCCGGGTAGAAGCGGTTGCTGTCACGGCTGCCGACGGCGACCAGGCCGATGCCGGGCAACGGCAGTAGCGCCGACGAGGCGACTTCTTCGGCGCGCGAGCCGTACAGCAACACGTGCTTCTCGGGCTGCAGGCGGCCACAGATCGGCTCGCCATCGCGCAGGCAGTCGCGGAACGGTGCCATGTGCGGGTTGTCGGCCGGCACGACCTGCAGCCACTCGTTCTCCTCCAGGCCGGCGATGGGCTCGAGCAGGACGATGCTGACGCGATCGCCATTGAAATCCTCGGCCAGCGCCGCCGCCATCGCACGGACCGTGTCGGCGGCGCTGCCCTGCTTCATCAGCGTGAGCGCCAGCTGGTGCGTGCGCACGGCCAGGCGTTCATTCTCCTGCGCGTTGCCGAACAGGTCGTTGAGGCGCTTGGACAGTTCGCGGTTCTTGTCGCGCAGGACCTCCAGCTGGTAACTGGCCAGCGACGCGGTCGGACCGTCGTCGCGCGGCACCACCAGGCTCAGGGCCAGGTCGGGGAACTGCTTGAGGAACGTCGGGTGCCGGCGAAGCCAGGCCGCGACTTCGTGGGCGCCCAGCTTTTCGAGTGTCTCGCTCATGCTTTCCATTCCCCTTCGAATACGAATGCCGCTGGTCCGGACATGATGACCGGCGCATCGTCGGACGGCCAGCGGATGCGCAGCTCGCCACCCGGCAGCGCGATGGCCACGTCACGGTCCACGCGATCGCGGCGGATCAGCACCGCCGCGGCCGCGCAGGCGCCACTGCCGCAGGCCAGCGTCTCGCCGACCCCGCGCTCGTAGACGCGCAGGCGCACGCGGTCGCGCGCGACGACTTCGGCGAAACCGACGTTGACCGATTCCGGGAAATGCGGCGAGCGCTGCAGCAGCGGACCGTAGTGGCGCACGGGCGCGGCATCCGCGGACGGCACCTCGATCACGGCATGCGGATTGCCCATCGACACGGCGCCGAAGCGCAGCTTCACGCCTTCATCGACATCGGCGTCGTATTCGGCATGCGGCTGATCGAACCCCCGCAACGGGATGCGCGCCGGCGCGAATTCCGGCACCCCCATGGCGATCGCGTAGCGATCCTCGCCGATGCGCTCGACGCCATGCGTGGCCAACGGGCTGTCGACGAGGAACGTTTCGCCTCGCGCCGCGCCATCGCGCACCAGCCACGCCGCCACGCAGCGTGCGCCATTGCCGCATTGCTGCGACGGCGAACCGTCGGCGTTCCAGATGCCGTACGCCGCGACCGCGCCGGACGAACGCGGCGGCTCGATGGTCAGGATCTGATCGCAACCCACGCCGCGATGGCGATCGGCCAGGCGTGCGGCCAGCGCGGCATCCGGTGGCGGCAGCCCGTCGCGCAGGTCCAGCACGACGAAGTCGTTGCCCGCGCCGTGCATCTTGGTGAAACGCATGGACGTCCCCCGCGTGCGGGCCGGCTCAACCATTCCCGTCGGTGGCCGGCACGGTGGCCGGATCGATCGGCGGTTCGGCCGGCAGCGTCGGTGCGGGCGGGGTCTCGGGCGTCGTCACCGGGGTGACCGGGGGCTCTTCGGCCGGCTTTTCCGGCAGGAACAGCGGACCCTTGGCTCCGCAGGCGGACAGGGCCGCCATCAGGGCGGCGGCGGCGAAAAGACGGGCGTTCCGGTTCATGCCGCGAGTATAGCCACAGGGCGATGAACGCGGCAGCGCGCTCAGTGAGACGGTTCCGGTCGCATCCACAACCAGGTGGCGACGACCGCCATGCATGCGATCGGCAACGCGACCATCCACCACCGATGCGGCCCGACCCACACCATCAACGCGAGCAGCACCGCCGCGCACACGACCATCGCCGTGGTCGCGGCCCATTTGGCCTTGCGCGAGACCGCGCGATGCAGGTGCCAGTCGTGGATCATCGGCCCGAAGCGCGGATGCGCGACCAGATAGCGGTGCAGCCGGTCGGAACCGCGCGAGGCTGCATACGCCGCGATCAGGATGAAGACCGTCGTCGGCAGCCCCGGGACGAACACGCCGAGGATGCCCATCCCCAGGCTGGCATAGGCCAGCAACCACCAGGCCCAGCGCAAGCGGGTCGGCCGGGGCTTGGGAAGGTCACGCTCAGGCGGAGGAGACGTGTCGTGCACGGCGACCTTGTACCCCAAATCGGTGGCGGACGGCGCAAAGACGAGTTGCGCGGACCGGATGACCGCACCCCATCCTGCCATGACTCACTCCACTCACCCTCGATGTCTATGGCTATCGGCCACGGTCGCGGCGACCTGAGCGCCGCCGGTCGGCGCAGGCTTCGCCAAACGGAACGAGCCGGGTTTCCCCGGCTCGTTCGGTGGTCCTGCGTACATGCGACGGTTACTTCGACGCGACGCCCAGCTGGTCCAGCATGAAGGCGAACATCTCGGCGCGCTCGCGGTACTGGCGGAAGCGGCCCGACTTGCCGCCGTGGCCGGCTTCCATGTTGGTACGGAACACGACCGGGCCCTTGCCGGTGTTGAGGTCGCGCAGGCGGGCGACGTACTTGGCCGGCTCCCAGTACTGCACCTGCGAATCCCACAGGCCGGTGCCGACGAACATCGCCGGGTAGGCCTTGGCCTGCAGGTTGTCGTAGGGCGAATAGGTCAGGATGTAGTCGTAATACCCCTTCTCTTCCGGGTTGCCCCACTCGTCGTACTCGTTGGTGGTCAGCGGAATGGTCGGGTCCAGCATCGTGGTCGCCACGTCGACGAACGGCACCAGGGTCAGGATGACCTTGTACTTTTCCGGCGCCATGTTCGACACCGCGCCCATCAGCAGGCCGCCGGCGCTGCCGCCCATCGCCGCCACGCGATCCTTCGCCGCGTAGCCTTCCTTCACCAGGTAGTCGGTGACGTCGATGAAGTCGGTGAACGTGTTGACCTTGTGGTACAGCTTGCCGTCGTCGTACCAGGTGCGGCCCATTTCCTGGCCGCCGCGGATGTGGGCCAAGGCATACACCACGCCGCGGTCCAGCAGGCTGACGTTGGTGACGCTGAAGTTGGGATCCATCGACGCGCCGTAGCTGCCGTAGCCGTACTGCAGCAGCGGGGCGGTGCCGTCGCGCTTGAAGCCCTTCTTGTAGACCAGCGTCACCGGGATCTTCGTCTTGCCGTCGCGGGCGGGCACCCACACGCGCTCGGTCACGTACTGCGAGGCGTCGTAGCCCGGCACCGGCTGCTGCTTGAGCTGCCGGCGCTCGCCGGTCTTGACGTTGATCTCGTAGGTCGTGGCCGGCGTGGTCATCGACGTGTAGCCATAACGCAGCCAATCGGTGCCGGTCTCGGGATTGGCGGACAGGCCCATCGAATACGCGGGCTCGTCGGCCTTGACGTAGTCGCTGCTGCCGTCGGCCTTGATCACGCGCAGGCTTTCCAGCGCGTTGGCGCGCTCGGACACGACGCTGAAACCGTCGAACAGTTCGAAACCCTCGACGAACACATCGTCGCGGTGCGCGATCCAATCCTTCCAGTCCTTGCGCGACGTCGAATCGGTCGGCGCGGTGACCAGCTTGAAGTTGGTCGCGCCATCGGCATTCGTGCGGATCACCCAGCGGTCGCCGAGGTGGTCGGCCTGGTACTCGACGTCGCGCTCGCGCGGCGCCAGCACGGTGAACACGCCCGGACTGGCGGCGGGCGTGCAGCGCATCTCGGAAGAGACTGTGCTCTCGACGCTGATGCAGATGAACTTGTCGTCGCGGCTGCGGCCGATGCCCATGTAGAAGCTGTCGTCTTCCTCTTCGTAGACCAGCTTGTCCTGGCTGGACGGCGTGCCCAGCACGTGCGACTTCACGCGCTTGCTGAGCAGGGTTTCCGGATCCTTGTCGACGTAGAACAGCGTGCGGCCGTCGTCGGACCAGACCAGGTTCGGCTCGGCGTTGGTCACCGTGTCCGCCAGCACTTCACCGGTCTGCAGGTTCTTGAAGCGGATCGTGTACTGGCGGCGGCCGTTGGTGTCGTCGGCATAGGCCAGCAGGGTATTGTCCTGGCTGACTTCGTAGTCGCCGACGTTGTAGTAGTCCTTGCCGGCGCCCAGCGCGTTGACATCCAGCAGCACCTCTTCCCCGGCGAAGTCGCCGGCCTCGTTGGCCTTCTGGATGGACACCGCGTCCACGCCCGGGCCGTCCTTGCGACGCGCGTGCACCGGATAGTCCTTGCCGGCCACGAAGCGGGCGTAGTACCACCAGCCTCGCTCGCGGTACGGCACGCTGGCATCGTCCTGCTTGATGCGGGCGACGACCTCGTTGTAGAGCTTGTCCTCCAGCGGCTTCAGCGGCGCCAGCAGCGCATCGGTGTAGGCGTTCTCGGCGTTGAGGTACGCCAGCATCTCCTTGTTCTCGCGCTTGTCATCGCGCAGCCAGTAGTACTCGTCGTTGCGTTCGGCACCGTGCGGCGCCTTCACCACGTGCGGCTTCTTGGCCACGTCGGGCGGCGTGGCGGTGGCGGCGAGGGCGGAGGAGATCGGGGTGCTCATCAGGACGGTGGCGGCCAGCAGCAGGGAGGTCGGTTTCATGGATGGGGTCCGGTAACGCGGGATGCAATGGCGACGCCCCTCCGGAGAGGGGCGTCGGACGCTTACTTGGCCAGCTGCTGCCAGAGGAAGGTGTAGGCCAGCGCGCTCATGTGGGCGGCCTGCGCGTTGTTCGCCGCGCCGCCGTGGCCACCTTCGATGTTCTCGTAGTAGCGCACGTCCTTGCCGGCCTCCAGCATCTTGGCCGCCATCTTGCGGGCGTGGCCCGGGTGGACGCGGTCATCGCGGGTGGAGGTCATGAACAGCGTCGGCGGGTACTCCTTCTTCGCGTCGAACAGGTGGTACGGCGAGAAGGTCTTGATGAATTCCCAATCGGCGGTGTCGGGGTTGCCGTACTCGGCCATCCACGAGGCCCCGGCCAGCAGGTGGCTGTAGCGCTTCATGTCCAGCAGCGGCACCTGCACGACCACCGCACCGAACAGCTCCGGGTATTGGGTCAGCATGTTGCCGGTGAGCAGGCCGCCGTTGCTGCCGCCCTGGATGCCCAGGTGCTTGGGCGAGGTGATCTTGCGGGCGACCAGGTCCTGCGCGACCGCCGCGAAGTCCTCGTAGGCCTTGTGGCGGTTGGCCTTCAGCGCGGCCTGGTGCCAGCGCGGACCGTATTCGCCACCGCCGCGGATGTTCGCCACGGCATAGACGCCGCCCTTCTCCAGCCAGCCCTTGCCGACGCCGCCGGAGTAGCCGGGGGTCAGCGAGATCTCGAAGCCGCCGTAGCCGTACAGCAGGGTCGGCGTGCTGCCGTCGTACTTCAGGCCCTCCGGGCGGACCAGGAAGTACGGCACCTTGGTGCCGTCCTTGGACGTGGCGAAGTGCTGTTCGATCTTCTTGCCCGCGGCATCGAAGAAGGCCGGCATCGACTTCAGCTGCTCCGGCTGCTTGCCGATCTCGGCGAGCGACAGCGTGGTCGGGGTCAGGTAGTCGGTGACGGTCAGCCACACCGCGTCGCTGTCGTCGCTGTCGACGTCGCTGACGCCGACGGTGCCGAACGACGGCGCGCCGACGAAGGCACTGGTCTTCCAGCCCGATGCCGACGGCGTGAGCACGCTCAGGCGGTTCTTCACGTCCTCCAGCACGTTGAGCACCAGGTGGTTCTTGGTCCACGTGAAGCCGGCCAGCGAGGTCTTGTCGGTCGGGGCGAACAGCACGTCGAAGTCGCGCTTGCCGGCCATGAAGTCATCGAACTTCGTTGCCAGCAGGCTGCCCGCGGCGTAGGTCTTGCCGCCCACGGTCCACGGCTCGCGGAGTTCCAGCGTCAGCCATGCCTTGTGCACGCCCTTGTTGGCCGAATTCGGAGCGTCGATCTTGACCAGCTTGCCGTCGGCGCCGCGCAGGTACAGCTCATCGTTGTAGAAGGCGATGGTGCGACTGACGAAATCGCGCTGGAAGCCCGGCGTATCGTCGTGGAACGCGGCGATGTACATGTCTTCGGCGGTGCCTTCGTACACCACCGCGGCCGAGGCCAGCGGGGTGCCGCGCTTCCACTCCTTGACGATGCGCGGGTAACCCGAGCTGGTCAGGCTGCCGGCGCCGAAGTCGCTGTAGACGTAGACGGTGTCGGCATCCTTCCAGCCCAGCGCGCCCTTAGCTTCGGGACGGTAGAAGCCGTCCTTCAGGAAGACCTTGTTGACCAGGTCGAACTCGCGGGTCTCGTCGGCGTCGGCGCCGCCGCGCGACAGCGCGATCAGGCAGCGCGTGTAGTCCGGCTTGCGGCAGTCGGCGCCGTGCCAGACCCAGTTCTTGCCCTCGGCCTTGTTCAGCGCGTCCAGGTCCAGCACGGTCTCCCACTGCGGCTGCGCCTTGCGGTATTCGGCCAGCGTGGTCCGGCGCCAGACGCCGCGCTCGTGCTGCTTGTCCTTCCAGAAGTTGTAGTAGAAGTCGCCGATCTTCTGCACGCCGGGAATCTTGGCGTCGGAGTCGAGGATGGCGCGGATGTCCGCTTCCAGCTGCTTGAAGGCCGGGGTCGAGGCGATCTCGGCCTCGGCCTTGGCGTTGACGCCCTTCACCCAGTCGAGCTGTTTCTGGCCTTCGACGTCTTCCAGCCACGCGTACGGGTCGTTGGACACGTCAGCCTCCTTCGCATGGACAGGGGCGGACAGTGCGCCCGCAACGGCAAGGCCGGCGGCCAGGCAGGCATGGGTGAGTCTGGGCATCGAGGGTGGCTCCGGAGGTGCAGTTCATGAACATGTCACGCTAGCACAAGGCCCGGAGGCCACCCCATGCCGAAGGTCAGGCCACCCGGGCCAGGCCGGTGGCGCGCGCCCGCAGGCGACGGGCCTGCGGCGGGCGGCGGCGCCCATGGGACCGGATGCGCCGCACGGCCGCCGGCAGGCGGAAGCGGTGCAGTGCCCACCACGCCGCGGCCGGCATGCCCACCAGCCACAGCGGAAGCCAGCCCAGCGCCTCGGTGCTCACGCGCGCTAGCGGGACCAGCAGCACCAGCACCAGGCCCGTCAGCACCGCGCGCCGCAGCACGCGGTCCAGTGCAGCGTCGGGACGATCGGAAGCGAGCGGGCGGGACGACGAGAATGATGTGGTGAACATGGCGAGTGACTCCCGTGAGTTGATGTCGGCACCGCGTCACAGTCGCGCACGCGCATCTCACGGGTTGCGACATCCCCGGTTAACATCGCCGTCGCATCCTGATGACTAGCGTGTCCGTATGACGGGGAGGAAGGAGTCCCACATGCCCATGGCGTCGATTCACCGCGTGGTCCGTTTCGCCCTCTTCGCCTGCCTGCTGGCGGCCGCTGCCGGCTGCGCCAGCCGTGGCGAAGTGTCGCAGGGTCCCGCGGCGGTGGACCTGCCCCGCTTCATGGGCACGTGGCATGTGGTCGCGCATATCCCCTACTTCGCCGAGCGCGGCCATGTCGCGGCGCGTTACGAATACGCGTTCCGCGACAGCGACAAGGTCGGCGTGGCCTATCACTACCGCGAAGGCTTCGAGCAGCCCGAACAGGTGCGCGAAGCCCGTGCCTCGGTGAAGGAAGCCTCCGGCAACCGCGAATGGACGCTGTGGTTCGTCGGCGTCGTGCCGGCGAAGTGGCGCATCGTGGACGTGGCGCCGGACTATTCCTGGGCGCTGATCGACTACCCGGGCCGCGACATGGGCTGGATCCTCGCCCGCGACCCGGTGATGGACGACGCGCTGTACCAGGACCTGGTGAAGAAGGCGCGCGATCACGGCATCAACGCCCGCCAGCTGGTCCGTGTGCCGCAGGTGCCTGCCCAGGTGGGCGCGCCGGGATTCGGGGAACCGAAGGGGCCGTAAACGCCATCGGCATCGGCGAACTTGTGGGAGCGACGTCAGTCGCGACGGCAGACTGGGCCATGCCGGAACTTCGCGACTGACGTCGCTCCCACAAAGGCAACGGCGCTATTTCTTCTCGTAGTTCGACAGCGCCAGTTCCAGCAGCGCCTTCGCCTGCTCGCGCAGCACGGCCGGCTCGAGGATCTCGGCATCGGCGCCGTAGTGCAGGATGTCCATCAGCAGTTCGCGGGAGACGCTGTACGGGATCTTCAGCTCGTAGCGGCCGTCGGGCAGGTGGCGACCCTGCTGCTTGGAATGCCACTGCTCGTCGGCGACCCAGCGCGCGGCCTTGGCGCTGAACAGGATCGTCGCCCAGCCCTTCGGCTCGCCCGAGAAGATGCCGTAGCTCGACGCCAGGTGCTGGTTGAGCTCCTCATTGGGGAGGTCGCGCGCGGGCTCTTCGGCCAGCCGCGCGTTGCCCACGCGGTCGACGGCGAAGCTGCGCAACGCGTTACGTTCGTGGTCCCACGCGTCCAGGTACCAGTTGTCGCGGTAATGGGTGATGCGCTGCGGGGACACCGTGCGGCGCGTGCGCTCGTCGGTGGAACGCGCGCGGTATTCGAACTGCAGCTGCTTGCGTTCCAGCACCGCCGAGGCGACGGTGCGGAAGCTGGCTTCGTCCAGCTTGCGGCCGCGATGCGGGATGACGCGCACGCGGTCGACCGGCCACTGCGACACGCCGGCGTGGTCGGCCAGCAGGCCTTCGATGCGCTTCTGCAACGGCGCCAACGCGCCCGACAGCACGCCGCCACCGGTGCGCACGAGCAACTGCTGCGCCGCCAGCAGCGCGTACAGTTCTTCCGAACTCAGCCACAGGCCCGGCAGCTCGAAGCGCTCGCTCTCCGCGGCGTGGTAGCGGAAGCCGGCCTCGCCGTCGCCTTCGATCGGCGCCATCAGCGCGTCGCGCAGGTAGGCCAGGTCTCGGTAGACCGTGGCGCGCGAGCAACCGAGCTCTTCCTGCAGCCGCTTCACCGTGACCGGGTAGCGGGCCGCCTTGAGGATGCGGTGCAGGGCGGTGATGCGTTCGATCTTGTCCATGGGGGGCACGGCAGGGGGCGTGGTCGGATTATCGCCGACGGGTGGCCGTTTTCACCGCCCGCCTGCCGTTGGGCGGAATACAGGGGACGAGCGCCGGCGGCGTCTTGGGCTCGTGCGGTGCCAGGCGTCCCGGCGTGTACTCGCCGCCGGGCCGCCCTCAACGCACGGACCCAAGGCGTCGCCCCTTCTACAAGGTCCATCGCCATGCCTCCGCGCTCCGCTGCGTTGTCGCTGTCCTTCGTCCTGCTGCTCGCCGTGGCGGCCTGCCAGCGCCCGGCGCCGGTGGATACCGCGGCGGCGCCCGCGGCCAAGTCGGTCCCGGCACGGGGTGCGGCGTCCGACGCGGTGGCCGAGGTGAAGGCCTCGATGCATCGCTTCCTGGATGCGCGCAGCTTCCATGCCCGGATGGAACTCGAAGGCGCGCACCCGATGACCAGCGACATGGAGTACGTGGCGCCGGACCGATACCGCATCACCCTGCCGACCGGCACGCAGACCGTCATCGGCAACGTGCTTTACATGCAGGTCGATGGCCGCACCACACGGGTACCGCTGCCGCCCGAAACGCTGGCGCCATGGCGCGACCCGCTGAAACTCCAGCAAGCCCAGCAGGGGCTGGCGGCCGAGTTCCTCGGGGAAACGGAGATCGACGGCATGTCCGCCCGGCATTATCGGGTCCGCAACACTGTGCCGGACCCGGTGGCCTTCGAGTACTGGATCGGGCCCGGAGGCCTGCCGCTGCGGCTGCGTCACGAGGGCACCGACAACGAGGGGCGCGTCTACACCGTCGTGCAGACCTACTCGCGCTATGACGATCCGGCGATCACCATCGAGACGCCTCCGTGAACACCGCATGGAAAGCGCCGCCGGCGGGTGTTGCAAACGTGACGGGAGTCGCCGTCGGGCGCTGCATCCATGCCACAATCCATGTCGCAAACCTGAATCGGAACAAGCACTTGGCTTGTGACTCCGGCGGGTGGCGCCTACCATGTAACCGTTTACACCTCCCCCGAGGCCCCATGTCCCCGTCCGTGCCCTCCTCCCTGCTGACGCTTGCCTTGCTCGCCGCACTGGCCTCGCCGGCCCTGGCCGCCGATGTGCTGCTCCCGCGCAACGAGAAGGTCGACGCGAGCAAGACCTCCAAGACCTTCGGCAAGGAGGCCAGCACGCTCGTGCCGGTGGTGGCCATGGCGGTGCGGCCAATCCCGGAAACCCCGCCCGCGCCACCGCCGCCCGCGCCCACGCTGACCGGCGGCGGCGAACTGGGCTTCGCGGCCGCCAGCGGCAACAGCAATACCGAAAGCTTCAACGGCCGCCTGGACCTGACCTACACCGACGGCGGCGCCTGGCGCCACAGCGCCAGCCTGTTCGGGCTGCATTCGCGCTCGGAATACACCCGCACAAACGACGACGGCAGCGTCGTGCGCGACACCCGGACCACCGCGAACCGCTATACGGTCAACGCCAACAGCGCCTACCTGATGGAGGGACGCGGCACGCTCAACACCGCGCTGCGCCACGAGGAAGACGACTTCGGCACCTACAGCCGCCAGCAGTCGCTCAGTCTCAGCTACGGCAACCGGGTGATCGAAAACGAACGCGCCCACCTGGACCTGCAGGTCGGACCCGGCTATCGCCGCGCTTACGACACCGTGGACGGGCGCACCGAGGCCAGCGTCATCGGCCGTGGCCTGATCGACATGCGCTATGCGCTCACCGACAGCACCGAGATCGTCAACAAGCTGCTGGTGGAATCGGGCCAGTACAACACCTTCGCGCAGAACGACCTGGGCGTGTCGGTGACGATGAATTCGCATCTCGCCCTGAAGGCGGGCTGGCAGGCGCGCCACAACAGCGACGTGGCCACCGACATCAAGAAGACCGATACCCTGACCACGATGAACGTGGTCTACCGCTTCAAGTAAGGCCGCTCAGGCGAGGAACGCGCCCGCGCCCTGTTCCAGCAGTTGTGCGGCGACGCGGCGCCCGAGCGCCTCCACGTCACCAGGATCGCCACGACCTTCTGCACGGAGCACCTGCCCCTCGGCGGCAGAACCTACAAGGCCGGCCAGCACGAGAACATCGCCTTCGCGCTGCGCGAAAGCCGCGACCGGCACATGGCAGCTGCCATGCAGCGCCCGATTCATCGCCCGCTCCGCTTCCACGCACATGCGGGTGGCGGCATCGTCCAACGGCGCGAACAGCGCATGCACGGCAGGATCTTCGGCGCGGCATTCCACCGCGATCGCGCCCTGCGCCGGCGCGGGCAACCATTCCGGGGCTTGCAGGCGAACACGAATGCGCGCATCGAAGCCCAGGCGCTGCAAACCCGCGCACGCCAGCACGATGGCGTCGTAGTCGCCGGCATCGAGCTTGGCCAGGCGCGTGTTGACATTGCCGCGCAGGTCGAGCAGTTGCAGATCCGGCCGCAGCGCGCGCAACTGCGCCTGCCGGCGCAGCGACGACGTCCCCACGCGCGCGCCGTGCGGCAACGCGGCGATGCCGTCGTAGTGATTGGAGACGAAGGCGTCCGCCGGATCGGCGCGCGGCAGGATCGCCGGCAGCGCGAACGGACCTTCCAGCTCCATGGGCACGTCCTTCAACGAATGCACGGCGCAATCGGCTTCGCCGCGCAGCATCGCCAGTTCCAGTTCCTTGAGGAACAGGCCCTTGCCGCCGATGGCGGCCAGCGAGCGGTCCAGCACTTCGTCGCCCCGCGTGCTCATCGGCACGAGCTCGACGAGCA
Organism: Pseudoxanthomonas sp. G3; assembly: GCF_057654715.1. Classification (NCBI taxonomy): domain Bacteria; kingdom Pseudomonadati; phylum Pseudomonadota; class Gammaproteobacteria; order Lysobacterales; family Lysobacteraceae; genus Pseudoxanthomonas; species Pseudoxanthomonas sp. G3. The sequence goes on along the minus strand of NZ_CM172805.1, from coordinate 557,243 downwards.
GACCCGGGTGGGTGGCGCGCAGGCGGTCGGCGACGTGTTCGCTCTGCCAGAGGGCGAGCGGGCTCTTGCGGGTGGCGATGCGCAGCGTGGTCATGCGGGCATTATCCCGCATGCGGAGCCGGGGGGCTCAGAGCGTCTTGACGGTTTCGCGCAGGCCGGCCACGCAGCGTCGGCTGACCTCGAGAGGAGCCTTGCCATGGCGCAGGATGGCCTGCACGTGGCCATCGCCGACGCGCTTGATTTCCACCAGTTCGTGCCGCGCGACCAGACAGTTGCGATGGATGCGCACGAAGCGCCCGCCAAATTCCTCCTCCAGCGACTTCAGCGACTCCTCGATCAGGTCCTCGCCGCGCGCGTGGTGCACCACCACGTACTTCTCCTCCGCCTGCAGGTAATGCACCTCGTCGACCGGGATCAGGCGCAGGCTGCCGCGCAGGCGCGCGCACAGGTGGGTGCGCGGCTGGCTGTTCGAGGCGACCGGCGCCTGGGTCTCGCGCCCGGCGATGAACGTGCGTGCGCGTTCCAGCGCGGCGGCGAGCCGTTCGGCGCGGATCGGCTTCATCAGGTAGTCGATCGCCGCGGCTTCGAAGGCCGAGAGTGCGTGTTCGTCGTAGGCCGTGCAAAACACCACCGCCGGCCGCGGATCGAAGGCGGCCAGGTGCCGCGCCGCTTCCAGTCCGTCCACGCCCGGCATGGCGATGTCGAGCAGCACCATGTCAGGCCGGTGCTGCGAGCAGGCCTGCAGCGCATCCAGGCCGTTCTCGGCCTCGGCGACCACGTCGACGCCGGCATGCTCGGCGAGCAACGCGCGCAGGCGTTCGCGGGCGAGGGGTTCGTCGTCGGCAATGACCACTTTCACGGCAAAGGCGTCCTCGATGAACGTTGGCGTGATCCCCCGTGGCCTAGGTTACCCATGGCGGCGCCATGCGTCACCCGGGTGGGGACGCATGCGGATTACAACGCAAACCGCTGCGCCATCCAGTCACCCAGGTCACGGATTTCCTCGGCGCATACTTGGTGCGCCATCGGATACCGGTGCCAGGCCACGTCGAAGCCCAGCTCCCCCAGCGTGCGGGCGCTCTGTTCGGCATGGACCAGCGGGATAACCGGGTCGCCGACGCCATGGGCCATGAAGACGGGCTGCGCGGTGGCTGCCGCGGCCAGGTGCGAGGCCGCCTGCGAGGCGCCCGGCAGGTAGGTGGACAGCGCGATCAGTCCGGCCAGGGGCACCTGCCGGCGCAGGCCGGCGGCCAGGGTGATGGCGCCCCCTTGCGAGAAGCCCGCCAGCAGCAGCCGCTCCGGTGGGATGCCGCGCGCGTGTTCGCGTTCGATCAGCGCATCCGCCTGCAGGAGCGACTCTTCGATGCCGGCGCTGTCGGCGCGGGTCGGGAAGTCCATGCCCACGATGTCGTACCAGGCGCGCATGCGCACGCCGTTGTTGATCGTCACCGCGCGTACCGGCGCATGCGGGAACACGAAGCGCAGCGCGGGCCAGCCTGGCCTCACCACTTCCGGCACGAGCGGGGCGAAGTCATGGCCGTCGGCACCCAGACCATGCAGCCACAGCACGGACCACTGGGGGGAAGGACCGGTGTCCTGTTCGACGGTTTCGAGAAGCGGGGCATGGGAGGTCGTCATGCCGCCATTCTCGCCGCAGGGCGGCGCGGATACCAATCAGTCCGTGCCGCCCTGCGACTCGGCCGGCAGGCGGAACCGCACCGTGCGCTGCGACGCATGGGCCTGTCCGCTGGTTCGAAGCGCCAGCGTTGCGCCACGGCCAGCGCGGAGGCGTCGAACAGCCCCGCCGGCGTCGACGACAGCAGGCGCACATCGCGCACGCGGCCGTCGGGCTGGATGGTGAAGGCGACTTCGGCCTGGCCTTCGATGCGCGCGCGCAATGCCGGCAGCGGATAGCGCGGCTGGGCGTCCTGCACCAGGCGGGGCGTGCGGATCACCGGCTCGGCACGGGCGGTGGTCGGTAAAGGTGACGGCGCCTCGACCACGGCCGGTGCGGGAGGTGGCGCAGCGCGGACGGTCGCGGACGCGATGACGGATGCAGGCGCAGGTTCGCTCGCCACCACGGGCGGTGGCGGAACGACCGTCGGGCGCGGCGCGACCGTCACCGAGGGCGGCGGTGTTTCGAGCGCTGCGATCGTCGCCTGCGCGGCCTGTTCGCGCTGGAGCGCCGCAATACCCGTGCGCAAGCGGGGCAACGCGGGCGCGCGCGCATCGATCCGCTCGATCAACCCCCGCAATCGCACCGCTTCGGCGGCATCGCCACGCGCGATGGCCTGCTCGGCGGCGATCAGGACATAGGGCTGCAGTTCGGCCAAGGCCGTCTGCGCACGCGTAGCCTCGGCCGCGTCTTCGCGGGCCGCCAAGTAGTGTTCGATCGCGTTGTCGCCGGCCGGCGACATCATCCGCTGCTCGGCCAACGCACGTGCCGCGCGTGCGTAAGGCGTTCCTGCATCGTCGATGCTGTCGGGCGACACCGCCTGCGCGGATGCCACGGACGCCCCCTCCCCCGACGCCGGTTCGGGCGCCTGCCCACACGCTGTCAGGGCCACCATCAATGCCAGCCCCGTGCCGATTTTCTTCATGCCTGGATCCCCCGTCATGCGGGCGGCAAGCCTAGGCGGGCTTCGTGACGCCGGTGCGTCAGCCCGATGCGTCGCCCAGTCCCGTTGTTGCGGGCACTGGACGCTCACACGCCAGCGGTACATCGGCAGCGCCTCGATCAGGCGGTTCGCATGGAACCGTTTGCATGCGCCGAACCCCGCGTGCGACGGGCAAGTTCGGGTAAAGTGCCGTGATCCGGGGCCGATACCGTTTCGTATGGCCCCACCCCGGGGCGGCTTAGCAGGGACTGCCGTGGCAAACCCGGACCATCCGACGGATAACGTTCTTGGGGAAGACGCGACCGTGAGGCCCACTGCCATCGCCATGCCTGCCTTTTCCGCGTCTGCCGAACCCGATGTGTCCTGGATCATCGACCACAGCGACAATGCCGTGGTGGTCTGCGACGACGACGCGCACATCACCTACATCAACCAGGGCTTCACCCGGATGCTCGGCTATAGCCTTGACGAAGTCGTGGGACGCCGACCCAGCGATTTCCTCGCCGGGCCGCATACCGATCCGGAGACCGTCGAATGGGTGCGCGGGCAGTTGAATGCGCAACAGGGCTACCGCACCGAACTGCTCGTCTACGCCAAGAACGGCGTGCCGCTGTGGATCTCGGCGGTGGTGAATCCGGTGTTCGACGGCGACCGCGGCACGCGTTACCTGCTGGGCGTCTACACCGACATCACGCACAGCAAGCTGCACGAAGAACTGCACCGCAAGGTGCTCGGCGCGATCGTCCGCGAACAGCCGTTGCAGGACGTATTGGCGCTGGTCTGCCGCGAAGTGGAGAAGGTCATGCCCGAGGCGGTGGCCTCGGTGATCGCGCTCGACGATTACGGCCACCTCCGCGTGCTCGCCGCGCCCAGCCTGCCCGACCACATCGCCCACGCCATCAATGGCGAGCGCGCCGGTCCGATGGTGGGCGCCTGCGGCTCCGCCGCGTGGAGCGGACAGCCGGTGGAATGCACCGACATCGAGCGCGACCCGCGTTGGCAGGCCTACAAGGCGCCGTTCCTCGCGCTCGGCATCCGCGCCTGCTGGTCCAGTCCGATCAAGGGCCACGACGGCCGCGTGCTAGGCACCTTCGCGCTGTACTACTGGGAGAACCGCGCGCCGGACGAGTTCCATCAGCGCGTGGTCGATGTCTGCCTGCATCTCTGTGCGTTGGCGATGGAGCGCGAGCGCGCGCGGGCGCGCATGCACCAGCTGTCGTTCTTCGACACCTTGACCGGCCTGCCCAATCGGGCGCTGTTCAACAACAAGGTCGAGCAGATGCTGCTGGACGCCGCGCGACGGGACAGCGCCGTGGCGCTGCTGTTCATCGACATCGACCGCTTCAAGATCGTCAACGATACGCAGGGCCACACCGCAGGCGACACCCTGCTGCGCGAATTGGCCCGGCGCCTGAGCGGCGAACTGCGCGAGGCCGACGTGGTCGCGCGCCTGGCGGGCGATGAATTCGTGCTCGCCGTGCCCGACTACGATGCCGAAGACGCCGCCAACCTCGCCGACCGGCTGATGGCGCGCCTGTCGCAACCGGTCAACGCCGGCCGCATGATGCTGGCGCCGCAAGCCAGCGTGGGCGTGGCGATGTTCCCGAGCGACGGCTGGGACGTGGACTCGCTGGTGCGCCACGCCGACATCGCGATGTATCGCGCCAAGTCCGAAGGCGGGGCGCGCATCGTCTTCTACAGCCTGGAGATGAACCAGGCCATGCAGGAAAGACTGGCCCTGGAGAATGCCCTGCGCGAAGCCGTGCGCAGCGGCCAGTTGCGCCTGCACTACCAGCCGCAGGTCGGGATGGACGACGACACATGCCTGCACGGGGTGGAAGCCCTGCTGCGCTGGCGGCACCCGGAAATCGGCGAGATCTCGCCCGGTACCTTCGTGCCGATGGCCGAGGAATGCGGGCTGATCGACGACCTCGGCCGGTGGACGCTGGAGGAAGCCTGCACGCAGATGGCGGACTGGCGTCGTCGCGGCGTGCCGGTGCCGCGCGTATCCGTGAACCTGTCGGCGATCAACTTCGAACAGCAGGACCTGCCCGTCTTCATCGGCAACGTGCTCGGCAAATGCGGCCTCTCGCCCGACGAGTTGATGGTGGAGGTGACCGAAAGCGTCATGCTGGCCCAGAAGCCCGAAGTGCTGGCCAACATCGACGCGATCCATCGCATGGGCGTGCGCCTGTCGATCGACGATTTCGGTACCGGCTACTCGAGCCTCAGCCACCTGCACCGTCTGCCCATCAGCGAACTCAAGCTCGACATGAGCTTCGTGCGCGACCTCGAGCACAGCGAATCGGCGCGCGCGCTGACGACCTCCATCCTGCGCATCGGCGAGAGCCTGTCGCTGAAGGTGGTGGCGGAAGGCGTGGAGAACCAGGCGCAGCGTGAGGTACTCGCCTCGCTGAACTGCGACATCCTGCAGGGCTACTACGTCTCGCGGCCGCTGTCGCCGCATTCGCTGGAGCGCTGGCTCAGCCTGCAATCGCCGGCGGGATGACGCTGCGGCGCGTGTCGTCCAGCAGGAACGCCAGCGCCTCGCCGCACGGTGCGGCCACCCGGAACCGCAGCAGATCGTCGGCCCGCGTGCGTCCCAGATTCACCGCCGCCACCGGCGTGTGGTCGCGCACCGCGGCATGCACGAAGCGCAGGCCCGAGTAGACCATCAGCGACGAGCCCACCACGAGCATCGCGTCGGCGCGCGCGAGCTGCGCCATTGCGGTCTGCACGCGCTCGCGCGGTACGTTCTCGCCGAAGAAGACGACATCGGGCTTCAACATGCCGCCGCACGCGTCGCACGCCGGGATGTCGAACGCGGTGAAGTCCCGCCCTTCAAGGTCGGCATCGCCGTCGGGCGCGGCGGCGGCCGCCAGCCCGGCCCATCCCGGATTGGCCTCCCTCAGGCGCTCCTGCAGGCGCGCACGCGACGACCGCCTCCCGCACCCCAGGCAGACGACCTCGTCCAGGCGGCCGTGCAGGTCGATCACCGCGCGGCTGCCCGCGGCCTGGTGCAGGCCATCGACGTTCTGGGTCAGCAACTGCTCGCAGCGGCCCTGTGCTTCCAGGGTCGCCAGCGCGCGATGCGCCGCATTCGGTCGCGCTTCCGCGATCCGCGGCCAGCCCAGCAGGCTACGGGCCCAGTAACGCTGGCGCGTGGCGACGTCGCCCACGAACGCCTGGTAGGTCACCGGCGGCGTGCGCTTCCACGCGCCCTGCTCGTCCCGGTAATCGGGAATGCCGGAACCGGTGCTGCACCCGGCGCCGGTCAGCACGAACAAGCGGCGATGGGCCGCGATGAAGTCTTCGAGACGGGGATCGCTCATGGCGGCAGCATAGGCCATGCGCCGGCACCGCGATCAAGGCTTGGGTGCGGGACAGTAGCTGCGCAGGTAGTCCATGTGCGCCGGGATCTGCTGTACCGATCCCAGCACCTGGCGCCGGATGTCGTCCAGGAAACGCCGCAGGTCCGCCTCCTCCATGACATCGGCGGTGCGGTGGTACTGCCGGGGCGACACGCCTTGGCCCATCATCACTTGGATCCACGAATTCTCGGCGAAGAGCTCGTCGGGCACGCGGAACACGTGTCCCGTCTCGCGGAAGAGTTTGATGCGATGGAGCAGCGTCTCGGGAATGGGCATGTGCGAGATCGCCTCCCAATAGGGCGTATCCCGGCGGTTGGTCAGGGTGTAGTGCAGCACCACGAAGTCGCGCACGTGCTGCAGCTCGGCATCGAGCTGCGCGTTGTACTGGTCGACCTCGGTTTGAGCAATCACGCGCGGGAACATGCGCAGCAGGTGGACGATGCCCCGCTGGATCAGGTGGATCGTCGTGGACTCGAGCGGCTCGATGAAGCTCCCGGCGAGGCCAAGCGCCACGCAGTTCTTGTACCAGCATTTCAAGCGCCTGCCGGGCCGGAAGCGGATGGGCCACGGATCCTTGATGACTTCGCCTTCCAGGCTGGACAGGAATTCGTGCTTGGCCTCGTCATCGCTGATGTAGCGGCTGGAGTACACGATGCCGTTGCCGACACGATGCTGCAGGGGAATGCGCCACTGCCATCCCGCCGTGCCCGCGATCGCGCGCGTGTAGGGCACCGCGTCGCGGACGGCCGTGGTCTGGGTGGCGAGTGCGCTGTCGTTGAACAACCAGTGCGACCAGTCCTCGTAACCGACGTTCAGCGTCTTCCCGATCAGGAGCGCGCGGAAGCCGGTGCAATCGATGAACAAGTCGCCTTCGATCACCGCGCCGTCCGCGAGCTTGAGCGCGGTGATGTTGCCGGACGCCGCATCGGTCTGGACCTCGACGATCTTGCCCTCGACCCGCCGCATGCCGTGGCGTTCGCTGAAGGAACGGAGGAAGCGGGCATAGAGACTCGCGTCCATGTGGTACGCGTAGTTGATCCCGCCGCGCGGCAAGTGCGCGAACCGGTCCTCGAGCGCCGCCTTGAGCTCGAAACAATAGTCCTCGTAGCCGCTGGCGATGCCGAGTTCCCGTCCGCGCATCCAGAAATGCTGGAACCCGGCAGACCAGTGATCCTTGCCGCTGATGCCGAACGAGTGGATGTACCGGTGGCCGATGTCGAGCCAGTTCTCGAACGAAATGCCGAGCTTGATGGTGCCCTGCACCGCCGCCATGAATTCCTGCTCCTTGATCTCGAGCAGGCGATGGAAGGTGACCAGCGTCGGGATGGTGGCTTCGCCGACGCCGACGGTGCCGATTTCCTCCGACTCGACCAGGGTGATGTCCAGTACCTTGCCGAAGGTCTTGGACAGCGCCGCGGCCGCCATCCATCCCGCCGTTCCCCCGCCGGCGATGACGACGCGCCGGATCTGCTTCTGGTGGCTGTCGGTGGTCTCGTTCATGCGGTCGGCGTCCTCAGCGGTTCAGTCGTTGCAGCAGGCGCGCACGCAGGCTGCGGGCGCGCTGGTCGTCGAGCGGGCCGAGCACGCGGCGGGCATCCTCGGGAATGTGGTCGATGGTGGCCTCGCCAGCCTCGAACACATAGTGGCGGAATACGTCCGCCCACACCGCGCGTTGCGCCGGCGGCAGGTCGCGCACGGTCATGATGGCCAGCATCAGCGCATTCATCGGCGTATCCATCCACGCCGGCGACTGGCGCCACCAGTAGTTCACCAGCACGTTGAACGGTTCCAGCGCCTCCATGTGGTGCCACCACATGCTGGGAATCAATACCGCGTCGCCCGGCCCGAGCTCGGCCACCTGCGCATGCGCGAGCGCCTGCTCGAAGCGGGGGAACCGGGTGAAATCGGGGGCGGCGAAGTCCACCAGGCTGATCGGCTGGCCCGCCGGCGTGTGGTCCAGCGGCCCGATGTAAAGATTGGACAACTGCTCCGGCGGGAACAGCGTCACCCGTCGGCGACCGGCCACCACGCATGCCAGATTGTCGGGCACATCCTGATGCGCGGCGATGCGCGTGCGGTTGCCGATCCAGATGCTGGCCAGCGGCTCGCGGCGGCTCATGGCGAGATCGTTCTCGGCACGGAAGCCGGGCAGCCAGGTGTCGATCGTGGTCGAACCGACATAGATCGCGGGCGCCCGCGGGTCGTTCGCGTACTTCAGCAACGTGCTCAGCGCGACGCCGAGGGGCACCTTTTCCTGGCGGAAATTGAAGCCGCTCATGTCCGCGTTGTAGAAGAAGCGGCCTTCGATCTCCGGCGGCCCCACGGTCGCCACGACCGGCGGTGCCTCGCGCGCCTCGAAACGGCGAAGGTAGGCGACGGCGTCCTCGGCCGACGCCCTGGCCGCCTGCGCCATCGGCCAGTGGCTCGCCACGCCTCTCAGCACGACGGGGACGCCACCCTCCAGCACGTCGTCCGACAGGGTCTCCGGTCCGGCGCTGACGATCTCGCGGATGGGCTTAGCGGCGAGCGGCATGCCGTCGGTTCATCCGCTCGATGAGGGCACGCAGCTGCGACAGCGAGGCGACCGCCATGTAGATCGCCTCGAGGTGCCCAGCCTGGTGCAGGGCCGCAAGCGCGGCGGGCTCCAGCGCGCGCAGGCGCTCCTCGTTGATGATGTAAAAGCCGACCAGGCGGTTCAGCGAGCCATCGTCCAGCTCGACGTCGAGCGCGAAGGATTCGAGAAGCTCGTGGCGCAGCAGCGCATCGACGAAGCGCGGCGTCGCCTCCAGTCCGTTGTGGAGCGTCAGCAGCACCGAACTGATGCGGTCGAGGTATTCGGTGGTCCCTCCATGATCGCGGAACAGGCGCTCGCCGTGTTCGCTGCCGATGCGCGGGTTGTCCAGGTCCACGTGCACCAGCAGTTCCTCACCGTCGCGTCCGATCAGGAAGGGCTGCCGTTCGATCGCCAGCGGTACGTACGTCGCCTCCCATCCGTCCTCACCCAGGAACAGGTTCTGCCCTTCCTTGAACCCGAGCAGTGCGATCGGCTGGAACGTGCCATCGGCCACCTTGCGGAACACGACGGGGTAGTGCGCCTGCAGGTCGCGGAACTCCGCCGGGAACGTCTGCGCGAACATCACATCGTCGCCCAGGGCGGCCGTGCGGCGGGTGTCGACGCGGAGAGCGCCGTGTTCGATGTTGTTGAGCAGCACGTGCTTCGGCATGTGGGATCCGGATTGGGGTGCCGTCAGCGCGGCACGGCAGGGTCATCGACGCGGCGGCGTGCCTGGCTCACAGGCGGGGCATCCCGCGCGTCATGACATGATCGAGCATCTCGCGGTGCCCGGGCAACGCCGCCAGCATCTTGCGCGTGAGGTCGGCCGCCTCCCGGAAATAGCCCTCCGCCTGGCGCGCGTCGTCCATCCGCCGGGAGCGCGGTCGCGGATCGGGCCGGAAGCCCATGCCGTAGAGGATGTACTGGTAGCTCGCCGACGGAAACACTTCCTCCACCCGAGGCAGGTCGTAGCGCGTGGGCGGCTGGTGGCGCCAGAGCGCCATCATCTCCTGCAGGCGGTCCGGGATGCTTTCGGGCCGGCAGTTGTCGCGCCAGTACGCTGTGTCGGTACGGCGGGTCAGGATGTAATGCAGTTTGAGAAAGTCCACCACGCGGTCCCAACGGTACGAGAACGCATCGTTGAAACGCTTCGCCACCGCGTCCATCGCCGAGCGCGTCGCCGGCATCTGGTCGCTCAACATGCCGGCTGCCAGTTCGACCAGCACCAGCGAGGATGCCTCCAGCGGCTCCATAAAGCCGCTCGACAGGCCGATCGCCACGCAATTGCGCGACCACGACTCGCGGCGAAAGCCAGGCCGGATGGTGATCGTGGGCAAGGTGCGTATGTCCTCCTCGCGCCCCCCGGTCGCCACGACGTAGCGGCGGAGCTCTTCGGCAGCCGCCTCGTCCGTGGTGTGGGTGCTGGAGTAGACATGGCCGACACCGCGCCGCGTCTGCAGGCCGATGTCCCAGATCCAGCCGCTGCTCTGCGCGGTGGAAATGGTCTGGCAGGCGATCTCGACCCGCGGATCGGCGTAAGGCACCTGCAATGCGATGGCGCGGTCGTTGAACAGCACGTCCTTCATCGACTCGATCGCGATCCCGCAGTGCTGCCCGATCAGCAGCGCCCGCATGCCGGTGCAGTCGACGAACAGATCGCCCTCGATGGCACCGGACTCGCGCGTCTGCAGGGATGCGATGTCGCCATTCTCGTGCGCATTGACGCCCGTCACGTGGTCCGACACATGGCGCACGCCCAAGCGCTCGATGCAATGCTTGCGCATGAACACGCCCAACTTGCCCGCATCGAGGTGATACGCGTAGTTGGCGACGGCCGCGTACTCCGGCGTGGAGAACTGCTTCGGCGCCTTGCCCGCTTCGCACAGGTGCGGCTGAAAGCTGACCAGCTTCCCGAACGGAATCTCCGGGTGCTGCATCCAGCCGGCGACCACGTTGGTCTCGAGGAACCCCTGCGGCAGCACGAAGGGATGGTAGTAATAGTCGCCGGCGTGGCCCTCGGCCCAGCCCACGAACTTCGAGCCCTGCTTGAAGGCGCCGTCGCATTCGCGGATGAAGTCGGTCTCCGTCACGCCTGTCCGGCGCAACGTGTCCCGCATCGTCGGCCACGTGCCCTCGCCTACGCCGATGATGGGCACGTCGGGCGACTCGATCAGGGTGATCTTCAGCCCCGCGCCCGATGCGGTGTTGTGCTCGGCCGCCAGCACCGCCGCGGTCAGCCAGCCCGCGGAGCCGCCACCGAGGATCACCACGTGTTCAATGGCATCAGTCAAACCGTATCTCCGCTACGCCGGCCGCTCCGCGCGATCCAAGTGGAAAAGGAGCCCTGGCGACCAGCGGCTCCTTCCCCACGCAGCCGGCTGTTTGCCGGCCACACCCTGGCTCATTTGAACTTGTACCTGAATCCCAGCATGTAGCGGGGTCCGTTCTGCGTGGCGTACAGCAGCTGGCGATCGTTGCGTCCGTGGATGCGGATCGTCTCGTCGGTCAGGTTGATGCCTTCGAATTGCACCGAGAAGCGGTCGTTGAACGCGTAACCGATGCTCAGGTCGAACTGTCCGTAAGCCTCGGTGTAGTTCGGATTCGCGATGCCGGAACCATCGAAGCGCCCGGACAGGAACTCGTCGCGCCAGTTGTAGGCCGCACGGATCTGCCAGTTGTACTTGTCGTAGAACGCCACCAGGTTGGCCGAATCGCTCAACCCCAGCAGGGCGAACTGGTCGCCGAGCTGGTAGTTGTTGTAGTTCAGATCCGGGCTGTCGACGATGGTGTAGTTGGCGGACACACCGAAGCCGCTATCCCCGAAGACGTGCTGGAGGTTGATTTCCCAACCATCCAGCGTCGAGGAGCCCGTGTTGGCGGGCGTGGTGATGCGGAAGTTCGCCAGCGGATCGCCGGGCTGCCCCACGATGGTGCCGGTGTAGTTGCCGTTGCTGTCCTGGCCCGTCGCGGTGACGCCGGGCTGGCCGTTGAAGTTGGTGAAGATGTAGTTCCGGATGCAGACCACATCGGAGGTCGGGCAGCCGTTGGCCAGGGCGGCGTTCCAGTACGCACCACCGACGGGGGTATGCAGGTTGAACGGCGTCTCGCCATCGCTGCCGCCCACATCGATGACCTGGGTGGTGCCGATGTAGTTCTCGATGTTCTTGCGGAAGTACCCCACGGAGAAGTAACTCGATTCGCCGTAGTACCACTCGAAGGACAGGTCGAAGTTGTCGGACAGCAGCGGCTCCAGCCCCGGATTGCCCACCGAGCCCGTACCGCCATCCACGCGTACGATCTGGTCCAGCGTCTGCCCGCCCTGGATGTCCGCCCAGCCCGGCCGGCCGATGGTGCGGCCGTAGCTGCCGCGCAGGATCATGCTGTCGCTGAGCTCCAGGCTCATGTCCAGGTTCGGCAGGAAGTAGTCGTACTCGCCCGTGCGCGTTGCGAACGTCGGATCGCCGAAGACGAGGTTGAGTTCGTTCGCCGCCCCCCACGACACGCTGGTCGCTGTCGGCACCAGCGCCGACGAGGTGATCTCCGTCTTCTCGTAGCGCACGCCGACGGCGAGGTTGAAGGGCATCGACCAATCCCAGCTGGTGCTCCACTGGACGTAGGCGCCCCGCGACTTCTCCTCGGTGCGCAGGTCGCGCGTGAACGCGTCCGGCGCCCGGTACCAGTCGTCACGGCCGGTCAGCTCGGCTGCGCGATCGCGCAGCCGGTCGAAGTCGAACAGCAGGAAGGTGTCGGTGAAGTTGGGGCTGCTGTGGCCGGAGAACGCGTCGAAGTAGCGGCCCATGTTGTCCGCGAACCAGATATCGTCCGGATAGTCCGCCGCGGTGCCCACGCCACCCCAGGTATCGCGCTGCATGAAGCCGTACGCCGTGCGGTTGTTGACCTCGGTCGAAGACACGCCGAAATCCAACCCCGAGTAGTCGCCGAACTTGAAGCGGCCGCTCGCCTGTACCTGCTCGATCTCGGACTTCGTGTACGCGTTCTGGAAGACCGAGCCGGTCACCAGCGCCTGCGAGGGCGATACCGCCGTGACCCCGGTCGGCAGCGCCACCGTGAGCACCGGGAAGTCGCCGCTGAAGTCCGCCGTGGTGGTGCCGCGCACGAAGGCCGCCACGCCGAGCACGCCTGCCGAGCCCCACGGGCTGTCGGGACGGGTTTCCGCCGAGGAGTCGTGGTAGTCGAGTTCGAGGCTGAGGGAATCGTTGACTTCCCACTCCACGTTGAAGCCGAGCGACTTGTTCTCGTTGACGTTGGCCAGGCGCATGCCACCCATCGACAGGTCGCTGTTCGCCGCCGGGATGGTTTCCGAGTAGATCAACGGCGCAGCCACCGGACCGTCGGTCCAGGAGCTGACGGAAGGGCCGTAGTTGAACCAGACCGACAGCTCGTTCCGCTGCTGCTGGATCTTGTTCTCGGAGTACGTGTAGTCCAGCGTCGTCGTAACGCGATCGGTCGGCGCCCACTGCAGGGTCACCTGCCCGTTGGTGCGCTGGCGTTGCACGCCGTTGACGCTGTAGTTGAGGTTCTGCGGGACCGAATAGATATCGGTCGGATCAGGCCGATTGGTGATGTTCTCCGAACCCGGCGTGCCCGGCTGCGGGATCGTGCCCCAGTTGTTCTCGTCGCCTCGGAACGGCCGCCAGCCGTTGGGCACGGACACCTGGCTGTAGCCGAAGTCGCGCTCCTGGTAGCTGCCGCTCAGCGCCACGCCGAACCGACCATCGGCGTAGGTCTGGCTGAAGATGCCGGACAGCTCGCCGGTGAAGTCGCTGCCCTGCAGGGAATCGGGTAGGTTGCCGTTGGACGTGTCGTGGACGCTCTTGAAGCCGACGTTCGCGATGGGGCCCGAATCCAGCGGCCGCGCCGTCTTGATGTTGATCGTCGCGCCGATGCCGCCCGGCGGTGTTTGCGCACGGCTGGTCTTGTAGACCTCCACGGCGGAAATCGATTCGGACGCCAGGTTGGCGAAATCGAACGCACGCGAATTCGATACGCCGGCTCCGCCCGCGTTGCTGGACGCCGGCATCTGCCGGCCGTTGAGCAACACCAGGTTGAAGTCAGGCCCCACGCCGCGGACGGTCACGCGCGCGCCTTCGCCGAGCGACCGGTCGATCGACACGCCGCTGATGCGCTGCAGCGACTCGGCGAGGTTCGTATCGGGGAACTTGCCGATGTCTTCGGCCACGATGCCGTCGACGACGCCCTGCGCATCGCGCTTGAGGTTCATCGACGACTGCAGGCTGGCGCGGATGCCCTTCACCACCACCGTGTCCAGGGTGGTCGGATCGGCTTCGGTCGCGGTGGTGGACGGTGGCGTGGTGCTTTGCGGATCGGCCTGCTGTGCCCAGGCGGGACCCGCCATGGCGATCAGCAACGCGGACGTGAGCACCCGCTTCCTTGGAACGGACTGCACTTGCTTCATGGACTTTCCCCTCTCCGGAAATTCACGAATGGCGTGTTGTTTTGCGAATGGCGTACGTGCTCGAGGCCCCCTGCCCTCTTGCTTGGGGCGCATTGGACGCGCGATTGACAGCGTTGTCAACTTTCAGTGATTCGGGCCAGACCGAGCAGAAAACCCCTTGTTTTCAGCTGTATTGCCAATGCTGCGACGCAGCTGAAATCGTTTTCCATTCGCGACTTGAAACAATCGAATGGAAGATTTTTTCTACCCAGCGCGCGGGAGGTTTTCGATTGGTATTTCCCCTCCCGGCACACCCTCGCGCGCGGCCCCGCCTTGCGAGGGCCACGACCGGCAACACGGAAGGAACGTGGCGTCAGCGCCGCGTGGGGGCCTGCGTCGACTCCCGGAAGACCACTTCGTGCTCGACGTGCACCATGCCGCCAGCGTCCGCCGCGCGAATGCGGGCCAGCAGCTGGAGCGTGGCCAGCCGCCCCATTTCGGAGGTTGGCTGGCGGATCGTGGTCAGCGCGGGATAGATGTGGCGTGCGATCGGCGTGTCGTCGAACCCGCATACCGAAATGTCGCGGGGTACCGCCAGGCCGCGCTCGCAGGCCGCACGGATGACGCCGGCGGCCATGTCGTCGTTGGCGGCGAAGATCGCCGTGGGCGGCCGCTTGAGGTCGAGCAGCCGGTTGCCGGCTTCGATGCCGGATTCATACGAGAAGGCGCCTTGCACCACGAGTTCCTCGTCGTAGTCCAGGCCCGCCCTCTGCAGTGCGTCGCGGTACCCCTTGAAGCGCCATTGGCACGCCCCGTGGGCAGGCGGCCCCTTGATGTGGGCGATGCGGCGGTGGCCTTGCGCGACCAGCCCCGCCATCAGTTCGAGCACGGCGGCGGTCTCGTCCATCGCCACCCCGATCCGGTCCTGCGGATGCTTGGGCGCGATGCAGGCGAAAGGCACGTCGTGCTGCTCGAGGAACGCGAGCACCGCCGGATCGTCGGTCAGCGGCGGGATCAGCACGACGCCGTCGGGCGCGAAATGCTCGAACACCACCTTGAGGTCTTCGGCCTTGCGCTGCTTGGCCGAGCCGACCGGGGCCAGCACCAGGTTGTAGTGGTTGTCGCGGCAGGCTTCCAGCATTCCGCTCTGGATCTCCATCAGGTAATTGCGCGACGGATTGTTGTAGACCAGCGCGATGACGTACGACCGCTGCCCGGCGAGGCTGCGCGCGGACAGGTTGGGACGGTATTGCAGCTTCTCCACTGCCTTCATGACCCGCTGGCGCATCTCATCGCGCACGTTGGGCTCATTGTTGAGCACGCGCGATACGGTCTTCATGGATACGCCGGCGGCGGCGGCCACGTCCTCGATCCGGCTACGCATTCGGCTGCTCCCGCTCCACTCCGCACATCCTCCTGATCAGACCCCGAATTCTGACAGCGACGCCACGTCCCTGGAAACCACGGCACGCGCCTGCGCAAGCGAAGGCTCTCCGATCCCCAACGTCCACGTGCGACGCGCGCAAATCGTTGTTGCAAAGCAACACATTCTTGAGATGGAGATACGATGCGATGCGCACTGCATCGCGCGTTCTGCCGCTTCACGCCGCTCGCGGTTGACACTCACATGTACCAACGGTATGACAGCGCTGTCAACTACCGCGCGTCTGGCCTCCCGAGGCCGGCGCCGGCCCCACCCTCGAGAGGCGCCACGATGAAATCCACCCGCATGTTCGCCGCCGTCGCGCTGGGCGCGACGATGGCCGCCGGCCTGACGCATGCCGATGCTGCGCAACCCCGGGAGACCCCCATGCCCTCGTCGACGACCGTCACCATTTACACCACTGCGCAGGACACCGGGCAGCGCCTGGCCAGGACGGGCACCGCGACGCTCCAGGCCGGACACAAGCTGACCGAAGTCGAGAACTCGGTCTTCGTCGCTCCCGCCAAGCGCTTCCAATCGGTGCTGGGCATCGGCGGCGCGATCACCGATTCGACCGCCGAGGTGTACGCCACGCTGTCGCCGGAGAAGCGCGCGGAGTTCATGAAGGCCTACTACGACAAGGACGCCGGCATCGGCTACTCGCTCGCGCGCACCACCATCCACAGTTCGGATTTCAGCTCCGCCAGCTACACCTACGTGAACGAGGGCGACAAGGCACTGGCATCGTTCTCGATCGACCACGACCGTCGGGCCCGCCTGCCGATGATCAAGCAGGCGATCGCGGCCGCGGGCGGCGACCTGCCCCTGTTCGCGAGCCCGTGGAGCGCGCCGGCCTTCATGAAGACTAACAAGCACATGCTGAAAGGCGGTGCCCTGCTGCCCGAATACCGCCAGGCGTGGGCGAACTACTTCGTCAAGTTCATCCAGGCCTATGAGAAGGAAGGCATCCCGATCTGGGGTATCACCGTGCAGAACGAGCCGATGGCCACCCAGACCTGGGAGTCGATGCTCTACACGGCGGAGGAAGAGCGCGACTTCCTCAAGGACTACCTGGGCCCGACGATGCACAAGGCCGGCTTCGCCGACAAGAAGATCATCGTGTGGGACCACAACCGCGACATGATGCTGTACCGCGCGCAGGTGATCCTCGGCGATCCGGAGGCGGCAAAGTACGCGTGGGGCCTGGGCTTCCACTGGTACGAGACCTGGGCGGGCTTCGACCCGATGTTCCGCAACGTGGCCGCGGTGACCGAGGCCTTTCCCGACAAGCCGGTACTGCTGACCGAGGCCGCGGTGGAGAAGTTCGACCCTGCGCGCTACCAGCACTGGCCGAACGCCGAACGCTACGGCACGTCGATGATCAACGACTTCAACAACGGTGCCGTGGGTTGGACCGACTGGAACATGCTGCTCGACGAGAAGGGCGGCCCCAACCACGTGGGCAACTACTGCTTCGCACCGCTGCATGCCGACACCCGCACCGGGGAGCTGATCTACACGCCCAGCTACTACTACATCGGCCACTTCTCGAAGTTCATCCGCCCCGAAGCGCGCCGCGTCAGTACCGTCACCAGCCGCAGCACGCTGCTGGCGACCTCTTTCGTCAATCCGGACGGACGCCTGGCCACGGTGGTGATGAATCCGACCGACAAGGAGATCGCGTACAACTTCTATGTCGGGCAGGCCTCGGCCGTGGTCAAGATCCCGGCGCGCGCGATCCAGACGCTGGTGAACTGAGCCGCGATGGCCCTGCATCGCATCCTCGCATGCGGATGGACGCTGGCGCTGCTGCTGGCGACCGGTCAGGCCGTGGCCGCGGAGCCATTCGCATGGCCCGGCGGCAGGCGCGCGGCGGTCAGCCTGGCCTACGACGATGCGCTGCCGTCGCAGTTGGACCATGCGATTCCCGCACTGGACCGCCACCGACTGAAGGGCAGCTTCTATCTGACGCTGGCATCGGACACGCTGCGCACGCGCCGGCAGGCATGGGTCGACGCCGCGCGGCGTGGCCATGAGCTCGGCAATCACAGCCTGTTCCATCAGTGCCGTTCTTCCCTGCCGGATCGGGCTTGGGTGCCGGCGCATCGCGATCTCGACACGACCACCGTCGCGCAGATGGCCGACCAGGTACGGCTGGCCAATGTCATGCTGGCGGCGCTGGACGGACGTACCGAGCGCACGATGACCGTACCCTGCGGCGACATGCAGGCGCAGGACGGCAACTATGTCGAAGCGGTGGCATCGGACTTCGTCGGCATCAAGCGGGGCCAGGGCGGCGTGGTGGCCGACATGGCGAGCCTCGACCCGGCCGCGGTGCCGGTCGACGTGCCGGTGGAGGTCACCGGCGAGCAGCTGATCGCGCGCGTCGAAGACGCCGCGCGACGCGGCACGCTGGTCAGCTTCACCTTCCACGGCATCGGCGGCGACTACCTGTCGGTATCGAACGAGGCGCACGAGGCCTTGCTGCGCCACCTGGCCGCCCATCCCGACGTGTACTGGGTGGCGCCGTTCGTGGACATCATGCAGCACGTCGCACGCGTGCGTTCCGGCCACCCTACGACGCCCTGACGCGCGTTCAACGATCGCAGGACGCCAGCTTCTTGCGGGCGTGCCACAAGGCGCGGCGCGCCAGGGTGTAGGCCATGTCCGCCTCGCGCGGCAACAGGTGTTCGGCGCGCACGGGATCGGCCCCATGCGCGAACGCGTACTCGATGCCCTCCAGCTGAGACAGGTGCAGGCGCACCGGCCGTGCGAACTCGGCGAATAACGACGCCTTGCAGTGGGCGAAGTCCTGGCCGAGCAGCACCAGTTGCCCGCGGATGGCACGACTCGCGGCACCTTCGAGTCCCGGCGCGGGTTCCTCGGCGATCGGCGCGGCCTTGTACGCATCGCCGGTGGCGTCGCTGCCCAGGTCAGCGGTCCGTTCGTGCAGGGCGGGATTGAAGCGCACCGGCGGCGGCGGTCGTGCACGCGCGGGTTGGTCGCCCGTGCCGAGCGGGATGCTCACCGCTCCGCCCGTCACCGTGCCGTGCGCATTCTCCAGCGCAACGTCGCCCGCCGTGCCCTTCCCACGCCACACGCGATCAAAGCGCGTCTCGCGGTACTCGACCGGATTGACGCGATCGAACGGCCCGCGCGCGTTGGCCTGACGCCCATCCGACGCGCTCCCGGGCGGGCGCCCGGCAACAGGGGGCGACGTACCGATGCCTTCGGGTACCTGCACGCGTCCGTCGCGACCATACAACCGCAGGTGGGCCTGTCGCGGCATAGACGGCACGACAGGCGGGATGGGCGCTGCCGTGGGCGGCGTACGCGTGGTGCCGCCGCGACGCGGGCCAGCGTCGACGCGTGCGGAGTCCGCTGGGACCTCCGGAGACGCGCGCTCGCGGAAGATGAAGCGCAGCCGCAGCGGCGACGCTTCCACGTCGCCCGGTTTTCCCATCGGGCGCTGGAACAGCAGCACCATCAGCGCGAGCGCCAGCACGGCCGCACTGGAGGCGCCCGCGATGAGGCGATCCAGCGCGTCCGACCTCAGCGCGCGGACGCGCAGCTCAGTCGGCACGCACAGCCGCGCGTGCCGACGAACGATGGCGATCCACTCCCGCCTGTACGGCTGTCAGGATCACACGGGCGCTTCGCTGTCGTCGGGTTCGCCTGGCGGAGGCGGATACCCCTGATCTTCCAGGCAGGCATCCAGCAATGCCCGCTGGTCATCGCTCAACGCAGGCGGAGGCGCATCACGATCACCGAAAGGTGGCGGCGGCAAATCGAGTTCGTCCGCACAGGCCGCGACCGCTTCGTCGATATCGGTTGGCGGAAACGGCATGTGGCCATAGTCCGGTGGCGGAGGCGGCGGCCCACCGGGCCCGAAGGCGAGTGGCGGCGGCGGGCGATGCGCGTGCGGGGACGTCGTGCAGCACGCCGCGAGGCCGAGGGTCAGCCCGGCAAGCGCCAGGCGACGCAGGAAAGGAAGGCAGGACAAGCGATCTCCTCGGTGGCTCATGGATGGCGCGTCGACGGTGGAGCAAAGCCGGCAGGGGGGACGGAACGGGGCGTGGGAGAGGGAGGCCACGGACCGTCCCACCATGCCGGGCGGAACACGGATGCAGCCTGAATCAGGTCTGTGGCACGCGGATGCCGCCGCGTGTCAGCGTGTGGAGGGCGAAGCCGCTCCGCATGCACGCGGGCGACATACGACGCCACAGACCGACACACCGGCGCCACACGCACCGGGCACGCTGCCGCGGTGTTGGCGCCAGACCAACCGTGTCCTCAATCCCCGGAAATCCTTGCCGCCGCATTGCGTGGCGGCTTTTTTTCCGCCATGAGGCCGGCCAGCGATGGCGCATACTTCCTCTGGACGCCGCCCCGACGCTGCACGATGGACCTCAGTTCCCACATCCTGGTCGTCGACGACGATCCCGAACTGCGCACGCTGATCGGCGATTTCCTGCGCGATCACGGCTATCGCGTCGAAGTGGCGGCCGATGCTGCGGCGATGCGCGAGGCGATTGCGCGCCGGCGGCCCGATCTGGTGGTGCTCGACGTGATGATGCCGGGCGAAGACGGTCTGTCGGCGGCGCGGCGCCTGGCCAGCGACGCCGGTCCGCCGGTAATCATGCTCAGCGCGCTGGGCACCGACACCGACCGCATCATTGGCTTGGAAGTCGGCGCCGACGACTACCTCGCCAAGCCCTGCAACCCGCGCGAACTGCTCGCGCGCGTGCGGGCGCTGCTGCGGCGCAACCCGCCGGGCGGCGAGGCGGAACCGGTACCGTCGGGCGGGCTGCAGTACCGCTTCGATGGCTGGAGCCTGGACGTGGCGCGGCGCGAGTTGCGCGACCCCGCCGGCTCCCACCTCGTCCTGTCGGACGGCGAGTTCACCCTGCTGCGTACCTTCGTGGAACACCCGCAGCGCGTCCTGAGCCGCGACCAGTTGCTGGACTACGCCCGCGGCCATAACGTCGACGTCTACGACCGCGCCATCGACAGCCAGGTCAGCCGCTTGCGCCGCAAGCTCAGCGAACGCGGTGGCACGGAGATGATCCGGACGATCCGCAACGAGGGCTACATGCTGCTGCCGTCCGTGGTGCGCCGGTGACCGCACGCCCGCGTCGCCTGTCGCTGTTCGCGCGGACGTTCCTGCTGTTGCTGGCGGCGCTGGTGGTCGCGTACGCGATCGGGATGGCGGTGCTGCTGTATCGCCCACCGGTGGACGGCATCGCCTTCAGCGAATTGACGGCGCTGCTGTCTTCACGCATGCCCGCCACCGGCCCCGACCTCAAGGTCTATGACGCCGAGCAGCCACCGGCACCTGATCCGGCGCGCTATCGCCCGTTGCCGTTCGTGCGCGATCTGCTCGCGCAGTGGCTCGGCAGCGACGCGCGCCACGTGCGCTTCTATCACCTGCAGGGACCGCAGCCGTTCCGCCCCTCCGCACGCGCACCGGCCGGGCCGCCGCCCATGGACGGGCTTGCGATTCCCCCGCAAGGCGCGGGTAGTCCGGACATGCAGCCTTTCCCGCCAGGTTGGCGTCCGGATGCGCCCCTGCGGGGCGACTTCGTGGCCGCGTTCCGGCAGGCCGACGGACGTTGGCGGGTCGTCGAGAACACGCGCAATCGCGCCAGCTTCACGTCCCGGCTCGCTACGTTGTTCCTCGCGGGCATGCTGGCGCTGCTGCCGCTGGCATGGTGGTTCTCGCGCGCGCTCGCCGCACCGATCCGCCAGTTCACCCGCGCGGCCGACCAAATGGGTCGCGAGACCGCCGCGCCTGCACTGCCGCTGAGCGGACCGAGCGAAATCGCCAGCGCGGCGGCGGCCTTCAACGCCATGCAGGCACGCCTGGATCGCCTGCTGCAGGAGCGGAGCGAGATGGCGGGCGCGATCGCGCACGACCTGCGCACGCCTCTCGCGCGCCTGGCGTTCCGTCTTGACGCCTTACCCGATGAAAGCCGGGCCAAGGCGAGCGCCGATATCGCCGAGATGTCGCAGATGATCGATGCCACGCTGGCCTTCATCCACGACCAGAACCGCCGTCCCGTGCGCGAACCGCTCGATTTGCGCCGGTTGGTGGAAGGCGTGGCCGACAGCCTGCGCGACATGGGCCATGACGTGCGCGTGGACACGGGACCGGCCGCCGCGATGGAGGGCGATCCGGTGTCGCTGCGCCGCATGGTGGGCAATCTGGTCGAAAACGCGCTCACGTACGGGCAGCGTGCGCGCATCACGTTGTCGGCGGAAGGCGACGGCTACCGCCTGCATGTGGACGACGATGGTCCCGGCATCGATCCGGCACAGGCGGAATCGTTGTTCATGGCGTTCGTGCGTGGCGAGGCGTCGCGTAACCGGAGCACCGGCGGGATCGGGCTGGGTCTGGCCTCGGTGAAGCACATCGTGCTGGCGCACGGCGGTGACGTGCGCCTGTCCAATCGCACCGAGGGCGGTCTGCGAGCCAGCGTCTACCTGCCGCGCAAACTCGACTGACGCGTCAGGGCGACGCCCAGTGCCAGCGGGCCCCGACGGTGAAGGTGCGTCCCGCGCCGGGCTCGTAGAACCGTCCGTTGCCTTCGTTGACGATCACCGAGCCGATGTGGAAACGGTCCAACGCGTTGTCGATGCGGGCAAACACCTGCAGACGACCGCTCGCCCACGACCAGTCGCGCCCCGCTTCCAGGTGCAGCAGGCCGTAACCCGGTGCATGTTCGCTGCCGGTGTCGTTGACCGTGACCTGATCCATGCCCACCAGTTGTGCCGCTGCCTGCCAGCGCTCGCCCTGCCAGCGCAGCCGCAGCGCCGCTCGCTGGCGCGCGATGCCGGGAATGCGCGTGCCGGCGGCGACCAGCACGCCCGGCGTGGTGCAGCCGGCCACGGTGCAGATCGGGAAGCGGTCGCGGAACGTCGCATCCAGCCACGTGTAGGCGAACTGCAACTGCCAGGCGTCGCCCAGCGGGAGTTCCGACTGCAGTTCCAGGCCCTGCCGACGCGCCGCGCCGACGTTGCGGTAACTGCTGCGCCCCCCCACGTTACGCGCCACGGCCAGTTCGTCGTCGGTGTCGGCACGGAACACGGCTGCCTCGAGCGTACCGCCGCCGGCCGCGCGCCACTTCGTTCCCAGTTCGACATTGCGGCTGACGGCCGGCCGGAGGTCGAAGGCCAGGCCGGCGCCACCATCGGCGCGATAACCCAGCTCGTTGAAGGTCGGCGTTTCGAAACCGCGGCCCACTGACGCGTACACACGCAGCGCATCGCGCGGCGCGAATACCAGACCCGCCACGGGCATCACACGCTCGTAGGTGACGCGCCCGCTGTCGTCGGGATTGGCGCCGGTGACGTACGCGTCTTCCGAGGTGAAGGTAATGCGGCTGCGACGCGCGCCCGCCAGCAACGACCAGCGCGGTGCGAAGCGCCACCACGCCTGCAGGTACTGGTCCGCGTTTTCCACTTCGTTGCGCTCATCGCGACGCACCACGCCGCGCACGCCCAATGCCGTGCCGACGAAGTTCTCGTAGCCGCGCCGATGCTGCCGCTGGCGATCGGCATTCGCGCCCGCCGTGACCTCAACGGGCCGGTCGGCGATGCGTCCTGCCCACGACCAGCGCAGGTCGGCACCGCCGTAAGTGCTGTCCAGATCGATCACGCCCCCGGAGTTCAGCGGATTGGCCTGCGCCGCGACCGGCAGGGCGAGGAACTGTTCGACGTCGCGCTGCCCGCCGTAGCCCATGATCCTCACGCGATGCCCGTCGCCGAAGGGCTGGCTGTACACCGCGCCCACCTGGTCCTGGCCGACCGACTTGCGCGTGTCGAACGTGATGGCCACCGGCGATGCCTGACGCGGCGACTGCCAGGCCTGGGCACGCGTCAGGCCGAGGGGATCCTGCGCATCGGGCGCATCGAAATGATTGGCGACCAGGTCCAACGTGCCGCCGATGCCGGGACGCAGGCGAAGCAGCACGTTCAACGACGCGCGGCGCGCTGCCGCGTGATCGCGGTAGCCCTGCGCGTCGAGCACCGAGGCCGCGACGTTGTAGCCCAGCGTGTCGCCCGTGCCGCGCAGGCGCGCGCCGAGCAGGTAAGTGTCGTGGCTCGCGGCGCTGGCCTGCAGCCGCGCATCGTGCCCGGCTTCGGGGAGATCGCTCCAGGCCTGGATCACGCCACCGGATGAGTTGCCGTGCAACGCCGAGAACGGACCGCGCAGCACCTCGACGCGATCCGCGCCGAGCATGCTGAAGTGCGAGACCTGGCCCTGCCCGTCCGGCATCGTCGCCGGCACGCCATCGGCATACAATCGCACGCCGCGCACACCGAAGGTCGAGCGCGCGCCGAACCCGCGGATCGACAACTGGGTGTCCTGCGCCAGGTTCTGCCGTTCGCGGGCCTGCACGCCCGGCACGCCGTCCAGCGTCTCCGACAAGGCGGCCTGCGTGCGCGTTCCGCCATCGCCCAACGCGATGACGTCGATCGAGGCGGGCGTATCGAACGCGTTGACGGTGTCGAGCCGCGTGGCGGTCACCACCACGCGGTCGAGGGTCTCCGCCGCGAGCGACGCGTCGTCCGTCGCCAGCGCAGCGGGCGACAGCGTCGCGCCACCCAACATCCACCAGAATCGCGATGTCGCACGCATGCAGGGAACCCGTCCAAGGCACGAAACGAAGTGCCCGATTGTCCCATACCCTTCCGCAAGACCACGCGCGCTATCTCGTTCCACGCGCCGTGGTGCGGTCGCCCCGCGATGGAGCATCAGGATTCGCCGCGTGCGCCTTTACTTGGCGGGCGGCACGGAAATGCCCGCCTCCGTCTGCACCACCGGCTGCATCGTGCCGTCGGGGTTGTAACGCAGGTGCTCGACCGTCACCGCACGGCGGCCGATGGCGCCGTTCTGGTCGCCGATGGCGAGGGCGGCGTTGTGCAGGAACAAGTACCAGGCGCCCTTGAACTCGACGATGCCGGGATGGATGGTGAAGCTGTACTTCCCCGAGCCCGTCAGTTCGCCGCGATAGGTCCACGGGCCCTGGAGGGAGGGTGCAGTGGCGTACGACACCTTTTCGTCGCGGTGGCTGGCGCGGTCGAGCGATGCGTAGGTGAGGTAGTAGAGATCGCCGCGTTTGTGCAGCCAGGGGCCTTCCTCGAAATGCGGCGGGGTGATTTCGGTGATCGGCCCGTCGATCTCGATCATGTTGGGTTTGAGCCGGGCGATGTAGCACTGGCGGTTGCCCCACGCGATCCACGTGGTGCCGTCGTCGTCGGTGAATACCGTGGGGTCGATGTCCTCCCAGCTGTGCGTGCCCTTGGGTGTCATCGCGTTGGTGATCAGGGCCGACCCCTTGGCATCACGGAACGGGCCCGTCGGGCTATCCGCTACGGCGACGGCGATCGCCTTGCCGGGCTGCGTGGCGTCGTGCTCCACGGCGGCGTAGAACCAGAACCGGCCATCCTTCTCGATCGCCTGCGACGCCCAAGCATCGGCTTTCGCCCAAGCGAAGTCGGCGACCTTCATGATCGGGCCATGGTCGACCCAAGTCGCCATGTCGGTGGTCGAGTACACCAGCCACTCGCGCATGTTGAACATCTCGTCGCGCTGCGCCTGGTCGTGCCCCACGTACAGATATAACCGGTCACCCACCACCAGCGGCGCCGGATCGGCGGTGAACTTGTCGCGGATCAGCGGGTTCGACCGCGGCGTGGGGGGCGACGGTTCCTGCGCTTTCACCTCGCATGCCCATGGCAGCATCAGCAGGGCGGCAAAGCATGCGGCGAACGCGATGCGGTACGGTGTCATGGTGCCTGCTCCTTTGTGCGGGTGCGGTTCCCCTTCCCTCGCTGTTCCAGCCAGCCGTGCATCTTCATCCATGCGGCGAAGGCGTCGAACCAGCCCGTGCTCGTGGTCGGCTTGGCATACATGCCGAAGCCGTGCCCGCCCTGCTCGTACAGATGGAATTCGACGGGCCGGCGCGCCGCACGCCAGCGTTCGATCAAGCCGAATCCGCCATCGGCGAACAGGCCATCGTCGGCGGCGATCGCGACGAACAGCGGCGGCGCGTCGGCCGGCACGTCGAGCGGCGCCAGGGGTCCATAGACGTTGCCGACGAACGCCGGCCTGGCGTCTTCGCCCGCGAGAACAGTGGCCAGCGTCAACATGGCCCCCGCAGAGAAGCCGACCATGCCGATGCGCTGCGGATCCACGCCCCATGCCTCTGCGCGGCGGCGCACCAGCGCGAACGCGGCGCGCGCATCGGCGATCTGCGGGCCAAGCTGCGCCACCGAGGCCGCCGGATCGAGACGATGCGCGGGGACCGGGCCGGAAAGCATCTCGCGCATGGAGCGGGCGAAACCGTCCAGGTCGGCAGGCGTCGGTTCCAGCCGGTACTTCAGCACGAAGGCGGCCACGCCGCGGTCGGCCAGCGCGCGCGCCACGTCCCAGCCCTCGTTCTGCATCGAGAGCGAACGGAAGCCGCCGCCGGGTGCGACGATCACGGCCGTGCCGGTGGCCTTGGCCGGATCCGGCAGGAATGGGGTCAGCGTGGCCACGCTGACGTTGCGCGCGAACACGCTGCCGTACTGGCGATGCCAGGCTTCGGCTGGCGATGCCGTCGGCACGGACCCGCCGTGAAGCACGATCGCCGTCGGCTGATCCGGCGTGGCGATGGCGGTCATCACATCGTCCTGCGCGTGGACCGGTGCAACACACATCACCGACAGGGCCGTCAGGGCGATGCGTTGAAGGGAAGTCATGCGGGTGCGACCGGGGCGCATCGTGATTCTCCAGCAATCAGGAAACAGCGTGGTCGTCTTCCTGCGACTCGTCGTCCGAGGACCATGCCAATTCGAAGGCGAGGCGGAGGTGCTGCCCCGGCTGCAACACGCGCGGCGCAAGCGTGAACGCGTCGGGTGGACCGGTCTGCGGTTCGACGCAGGTCGCATGGGCAGCGGCGTCGTACACCACCCAATGATCGGTATCGGCCTGCAAGCGGACACGTTGGCCAGCGCGTGCGAGTGCGATCTCGCCCCCCGCGACGAAACAGTCGTCCCAGGGACCGGGCACGGGCGATACGCGGGGCAGCGTGGCGATGCCTTCCGCGTCCCGCGGATACATCGCCGTAGGTGAGAAGGTCAGGCGGTCGGGCTTGCGGAACCAGGGATGCCAGCCCAGCACCGCGGGCATCGCGCAGTCGCCGGCCTGCACGTCCAGCTCGAGCTGCACGCGGTCTTCCATCAGCCGCACCGATTGCGTCGTGGTGCCGCCGAACGGCCAGTAGTCGTCGTGCGGAAGCGCCAGCGAGAGGGCGGCGCTGTCGGCCTCCAGCGCGTCGATCCGCCAGGGCCGCGAGAAGCCGATGCCATGGATGGCGTGCCCACCGAAGTTCACCTGCAAGGCATACGCACGCCCGTCCAGATCGAAACGTCCGCCGCGCACGCGTCCTGCCCAGGGCACCATCGGATAGCAGCCCCAGGCGATGGTGGCGGGAGCGACGTCGTCGGGCCCCACCAGCCAGTCCATGCCGTCGTAACGGATCTGTGCGATGCGCCCACCGGCCTCCGGCGCCAGCGCGACCTCCAGCCGTCCCGCACGCAACCAGTGAAGGGCGCCCGCGGGCATCGGCGCCAGCGCATCGTTCCAGGCGGCGCGAAGCGCATCAGCCGCCATAGGGATCGATCGTACGGATGCGTCCGTCCGCCTCATGGTGCAGCACCGTGCACTTGATGGTGCGCAGATGCGTGACGCCGCCGGAATGCAGGGCATCGTGGTAGAAGAGATACCACTGGCCGTCGAACGCGCAGATCGAATGATGGGTGGTCCAGCCGACCACCGGCTTCAGGATCACGCCGCCATACGTGAACGGTCCGTACGGACTGTCGCTCACCGCATAGCACAGCAGGTGCGTGTTGCCGGTGGAATAGGACAGGTAATAGCGGCCAGCGTACTTGTGCAGCCACGGCCCCTCGAAGAACCGTCGCGCATGGTCGTCGGCGCGGAGCGGCTGCCCCTGCTCGTCGAGGATCACCACTTCGCGCGCAGGTTCGGCCAGCTTGGTCATGCCGGCATCCAGCCGCGCCACGCGCGGGCCGAGCGCGGGGGCGTCGCCGGCTGGTTCCTCGTGCGAGGCGTCGTAGCGGTTGTCGCGATACTTCTGCAGCTGCCCGCCCCAGATGCCGCCGAAGTACAGATAGTGCTCGCCGTCGTCGTCTCCGAACACGGCCGGATCGATCGAATAGGCGCCGGCGATCGGTTCGGGCTCGGCCGTGAACGGACCTTCCGGACGGTCGCCGACCGCCACGCCGATGCGGAACAGTCCGCCGCCGTCCTTGGCGGGGAAATACAGGTAATAGCGGCCGTCGCGCGAGGCCGCGTCCGGTGCCCACATCTGGCGGTCGGCCCACGGCACGTCGCGCACGTGCAGCGCCATGCCGCAGTCGGTGACCTCGCCGTCGGGCGCGTCCATCCGCAGCACGTGGTAGTCCTCCATGCCGAAATGCCCGCCGTCATCGTCGAACGGCGTGCCGGCATCGATGTCGTGCGAGGGATAGATGTAGAGCCGCCCTTCGAACACGTGCGCGGAAGGATCGGCGGTGTAGATGTGGGTCACCAGCGGCTTGGAGATGGCGCGCGCGGCCAGGTGATCCAGGTGGGCGTCCTGGGAGGACGCGTCGTCGTGGATGATCGTGTCGGTCATGAGGGGGCGTCCGGAATCACGCTGCCGCGCCGGAGGCGCGGCGGCGCTGGTCGAGTTCGTCTTCGATGCGCGTTTCCATGCGCTTGTCGATTTCGTAGATGAAAAGCAGGGCCACGGCCACCAGGAACGGGATCGAGCAATAGAGGCTCACCGTCATGCGGATGCCGTCGACGACGGCCGCGGGCTGCTGGTCGGCGCCGGCCTGGTAGCCGTAATGCGCCAGGATGCCGGCGACCAGTGCGCCGCCGACGCTCAGGCCGATCTTCAGGCCGCACAGCATGGCGGAGAAGATGATGGCGGTGGCGCGACGGTTGTTCTTCCACTCCGAGTAATCCGCCACGTCGGCGATCATCGCCCACAGCAGGGGGATGGTGATGCCGTAGCAGAACCCGTGCAGCATGAAGGCGCCGAACACCATCGGCACCGCGGTCGGCGGGAACACGTAGAACGCCAGCAGGAACAGCGTGGAGACGAACAGCGCACCGCCGAACACATCGCGCTTGCCGAAACGGTCCGCCAGCCGGCGCGATACGCCGATCCCGAGGATCATGCAGACGATGCCGCTGCCGTTGAACAGGCTGAAGGCCGAGGTGGCCGGATCCTCCGGCCACTGGAACCCCGCCAGGCCTGCGCCGGTCAGCGCGGCGTTGAGGCCGGCGATGAACGCATTGAATCCCGACGCCTGCAGGAACGACGCCAGCGCCGCCTCGCTCATGTAGTACTGGAAATAGTAGATGTACGTACCGCCCTTCAGGGCGAGGTTCACGAAGACCAGCACCGTCAACACCAGCATCACCTGCCAGGGCCGGTTGCGCATCAGGTCGGCCAGGTCCTGCAGGACGCCGGAGGACTGCTCCTTCGTAGGCACCACGCGCTCGCGCGTCGTCAGGAAGGTGATGAGGAAGAACACCGTGCCCACGATCGCGAACACCGTCATGACCCGCTCGAAACCCACCACGCGGTCGCCATCGCCCAGGATGAGCACCAGCGGCATCAGCAGCACCTGGATGATGAACTGCGCGATCATCACCGCGACGAACCGGTACGCCGACAGACTGTTGCGCTGGGCCATGCTGCCGGTGAGCACGCCGCTCAGCGCGGAGTACGGCAGGTTGTTGGCCGCGTACACCAGCACCAGCAGGCTGTAGGTCGCCAGCGCATAGGCGATCTTGCCGCGTTCGCCGAAGTCCGGCGTGCTGAACGCCAGCAGCGACAGCACGCCGAACGGGATCGCCGTCCACAGGATCCACGGCCGGAACTTGCCCCAGCGCGTCGCGGTGCGGTCGGCCACGATGCCGATCAGCGGCGTGAAGACGAACGCCCCCAGCAGCCCGACCACGAAGATGATCGTCGCCGCCGTTGCCGGCGGCAGCCGGTAGACATCCGTGTAGAAGAACGCCAGGTAGGTGATCAGCGTCTGGAAGATCAGGTTCGCGGCGAGGTCGCCCAGGCTGTAGCCCAGCTTTTCGCGGATCGAGAGGCGGTGGTCAGCGCTGGCCATGCGGCGGTGTTCCCGGGGTTGGAGAAGATGGCGGGTCAAGCTTACGGAGGTGCGAGGGATCACTCACGGCGTGCTTCCACGTCGAAGGTGGCGCGGGCACGCACGTCGACGCTTGAGGCCCCGACGCGCAGTTCGTAACGCCCGGGCTTCACCCCATAGCCACCGGATGCCTCGTCATAGCGGCGCAGGGCACTGGCCGGCGCAAGGTCGAACGACAGGGTGCGCTGTTCGCCGGGCGCGAGATGGACGCGCTGGAAGCCACGCAAGTCCTGCTGCGCATCGCCCGCGCCGGCCTGCAATGGACGCACGTACAGCTGCACCACTTCCTCGCCCGCACGCCGGCCGGTGTTGGCCACCTCCACCTCGACGCGCAGGCGACCGTCGGCGGTGACCGTGCGCGCATCGGTGCGCAATCCGCGATAGTCGAAGCGCGTATACGAAAGACCATGCCCGAACGGATACAGCGGCGTGCCGCGGAAGTACCGGTAGGTGCGCCCTTCCATCGTGTAGTCGTCGAAGGCCGGCATCGCCTGGTCGGCCTTGTAGAACGTCACCGGCAGGCGGCCGGCCGGGTTGGTGTCGCCGAACAAGGCTTCACCCACCGCCGTGCCACCGCGCTGCCCCGGGTACCAGCTCATCAGGATGGCGGGCAGGTTCGCATCGGCCCACTCCACCGCCAGCGCGGAGCCGCCGGTCAACACCAGCACGACCGGCTTGCCGGTGGCGTGCAGCGCTTCGAGCAGGGCGCGCTGCGTGGCGGGCAGGCGCAGGTCGGTGCGGTCGCCACCGGCAAAACCCGGGTAATTGACCGTCATCTCCTCGCCTTCGACATCGCCGGTCAGGCCGCCGACGAAAACCACCGCATCGGCGTTGCGCGCAATCTCCAGCGCTTCCTCGAACGGCGGCTTCGCACCGGGCATGCGCCAGGCCAGGCGGACCGCCGCATCGCGCTGGGCATCGTAGTACTCCAGGCGTAGGTCGTAGGCGCGCCCGGCCTGCAGGTCGAGCTCCACGCCATCGCTGCGCAGGCGGTCGCTGCCGGTCCAGTGGTCGAGCACGCGCTTGCCATCCACGTACAGGCGGAAGCCATCGTCCGCGGCCGCTTCGATCCGGTAGCGGCCGGAGACGGGCGGCAGCAGCTGTCCGCTCCAGCGGATGCTGAAGCCATCGTTCGGCACGCCTTGTCCGGGCCCTGCCTCGCCGCGCGCCTGCAGGTTGTCGGTTGGCGAACCGCGATCCCAGCGGAACCCGATCTGCGCATCGGTGCGTACCAACGCAGGCGATCCGGACAGATCCTGCGTGCGGAAGTACTCGCCGCGCAGGCCGCGCTCGGGCGAGTCGGCCGAGGGCCGCAGGTAGGCGGCTTCGATCAGCGGCGTCGCCGCGGGATCGTCGCGCCCTTCCACCAGGTCCACGCCGCGGGCGTAAGCGACTTCGACGCCCTTGGCGGCATCGCGGATGCCCTGGAGGATGGTCACCGGTGCCGCCGGCGTGCCGTAGTAATTGCCCAGCAGCGCCATGGTGTCGTCGGCGGTGGGACCGATCACCGCGATGCGCTTCAGCTCGCGCGACAGCGGCAGGATGCCGTCGTTCTTCAGCAGCACCAGCGACGAACGCGCGGCCTTCAGTGCCAGCGCATCGTGCGCCGGCGCCTGGTTGACCGAGTACGGAATGCGCGCCCAGCGCACGCGGTCAGGCGGATCGAACATGCCCAGCCGCATGCGTGCGGCGAACAGGCGGGTGACGGCATCGTCGATCTCGGCTTCGCTGATCAGGCCCTGGCGCACGGCCGCGGGCAGCGTGGAATACTCCTCGCCGCATTCCAGTTCGGTGCCGTTCTTCACCGCCAGCGCGGCCGCCTCTTCACGGGTGGCGACGATCTTGTGGTTCTTCCAGATGTCGACGATGGCCCAGCAGTCGGAAACCACGTAGCCCTTGAAGCCCCAATCGCGACGCAGCACGTCGCGCAGCAGGAACTTGCTGGCGCTGGCCGATTCGCCGTACACCCGGTTGTAGGCACCCATCACCGCGTCCACGTCGCCTTCCTTCACCAGCGCCTCGAAGGCCGGCAGGTAGGTGTCGTACAGGTCGCGCTTGCTCGGCTTCGCGTCGAAGTGATGGCGGTCGGCCTCGGGCCCGCTGTGCACGGCAAAGTGCTTCGCGGTGGCGTCCAGCTTGCGGTACACGGGATCGTCGCCCTGCAGGCCACGCACGAACGCGACGCCCATGCGCGCGGAGAGGTACGGATCCTCGCCATAGGTTTCCTGGCCGCGGCCCCAGCGCGGATCGCGGAAGATGTTGATGTTCGGCGACCAGAACGTCAGGCCCTGGTAGCGGCCATGCTGTCCGTCGCGGACGAACTGATGGTGCTTGGCGCGCGCCTCGTCGCTGATCGTGGTGGCCACCTCGCCCATCAACGGGACATCGAAGGTCGCCGCCAGACCGATCGCCTGCGGGAACACCGTCGCCTGCCCCGCGCGCGCCACGCCATGCAGCGCCTCGTTCCACCAGTCGTAGGCCGGCACGCCCAGCCGCACGATGGCGGGGGCGGCGTTCTGCATCTGCGCCGCCTTCTCTTCCAGCGTCATCTCCGCGACGAGCGAAGCGGCGCGCGCCTCGAAGCTGCGCGACGTGTCGAGCCACGGCTTCTCATCGGCCGCGTGCGCGACGGCGGCCATCGCCGAGAGCGCCAGGGCGCCTGCCAGCATGCGCACGCTCGGAACCCAACGACGGTTGATCGAAACGGAAGGCATCGGGGTCTTCATCATTCGCTCCTGGAACTACGTTCATCGCGCGCGAAGGGGCCGAGCAGCGCACCGACGAAACCGCCCGCACGATCGGTGCTCAGCACGGTGCCATCGACCTTGCTGGCCACGTTCTGCCAGCCGCGGCCGTCGCCGACGTCGATGGAGAATCCATACTCGCCCTCGTCGCCATCGATCTTCAGACGCAGCGTGTCGGCGGCAGCGAGCTCGCGCGTGGCCAGCGTCCGCGTGGATCCGCTGCCGTCGCGGGCTTCGAGGAAGACCGCCATCCGGCCGCCATCGATGCGCCGCACGCCGAGGAAGTACCAGTAGGCTTCGCTTTGGAACGCAGCCAATCCCGCCGCCACGCCGGGCGCAGGCAGGGTCATCGCGGTGCTGGCCTCGAACCGCAGATGCTGCTGGCGGCGGCCGAGGAACGCCGGGTTGCGCAAGGTCTCCAGGCCTTCGGCGAGCGGATGCACCGCCAACGCCCCGGGCCGCGTGGCCAGGTCGGCCCATGCGGTCTTGGGCACACGCACGCGCAGCCATTCCGACGCCAGCGCCGGTCCGTCGAATTCGTCGCGATGCACGAAGTTGCCGGTGGACGGTGCCTGTGCGGCCTCGCCACGCATCCACGATGGCGCCTTCACGACGTAGGGGATGGTCTTTCCCGCCGGCAGGATCTCGGGCCAGCCGTCGCGCCACTGCACCGGCAGCAGGTAGGTTTCGCGCCCGGTGTTGTAATGCCGCAGCTGGTAGTTGCGGCTGGCGAGGAACACCGCCCACCACGTGCCGTCCGGCCCCTCCACCAGGTCGGCGTGGCCGGCATTGGTGATCGGCAGCGGCCGGTCCGCCGGCAGGTCGCGCTGGGTCAGGATGGGGTTGCCCGCGTACGGCACGTACGGACCCCAGACCTCGCGGCTGCGCAACACCACCTGCGAATGCTGGGGCCCGGTGCCGCCCTCCGCATCGGAGAGGTAGTACCAGCCCTCGCGCTTGTAGATGTGCGGGCCTTCGATCCAGATCGGATTCTTCTCCGGTTCCACGCCGCCGTCGATCAGCACCTTGCGCGGACCGACCGGCTGGAAGCGGGCCAGGTCGATCTCCTGCATCCAGATGGCGCGGTGGCCGTCATAGCGGGCCGGTCCCGGCGGCTCGTCGTTGTTGAGCAGGTAGACCTTTCCGTCGTCGTCGAAGAACAGCGAGGGATCGATGCCGCCGATGGTCGGCAACCAGTGCGGATCGGACCACGGCCCGGCCGGATCGCGGGCCGTGCTGATGAAGTTGCCGCCGCTGTCGGTCGCGGTGGTCACCAGGTAGAACGTGCCATCGTGGAACTCGATGGTCGGCGCGAAGATGCCGCGCGATACGCTCAGGCCGTCGAAGTCCAGCTGCGTGGGCCGGTCGATGACGTTGCCGATCTGCTTCCAGTGCACCAGGTCCGTGCTTTCGAACACGGGAATGCCCGGAAAGTAGGTGAAGCTGGAGTTGACCAGATAGAACTTGCCGTTCGCCGCGACGATGCTGGGGTCGGCGTGGAAGCCGGCCAGCACCGGGTTGCGGTAATGCCCGGCGGGCAGCGGCGTCTCGAAGGCGGCATCGCGACCGTTGTATTCGAACCAGTCGAAATAGACCGGCGGCGCGGCGGGCGCGGCGGCGGCCGGCAGCAGCGTAGCCGCCAGCACGGTGCCCGCGATGCCGGCGAGCGCTTTGCGGCGACAGGCATGGA
This sequence comes from Pseudoxanthomonas sp. G3, assembly GCF_057654715.1. Lineage (NCBI taxonomy): Bacteria > Pseudomonadati > Pseudomonadota > Gammaproteobacteria > Lysobacterales > Lysobacteraceae > Pseudoxanthomonas > Pseudoxanthomonas sp. G3. Next base: position 523,198 of record NZ_CM172805.1, on the reverse strand, counting down.
GACGTTGCAGCAACGGATTCATCGGGGCACCTCGGCAGGGGTGAGAAGGAGTTCGAAGGGACCGGCGGGCAGTCCCGCGGTATCGCGCAGCGTGCACACGGGGCCATCAGCCCAGCAGTAGCGCACCCGGTCGGCGCGGCCATCGTGGCTGCCGCGCAGTACGACCGCGTGCCCGTCGATGACGGCATCGGCATACATGCAGTGACGCTCGGCGTCGCAAAGTTCGAAGCCGATCGGACCGTTCGCTCCCGTGGTCGCCAGCGCGCCGCTGACGTCGTCGAAGACGACCTTCACGCCATGCGGCGTGCGCGACGCGGTACGCGCGACCGGGCCGGACGGGGGCAATGTCCGCTCGCCATAGACGACATGGCGCGCGGCGCGCGCCAGGCGGCGGCCGAGTTCCTGTTTGTTGGGCGGATGGATGTCGTAGGCATCGCCGATGTCGATGGCGACCACCAGACCGGAGCGCGCATCTTCCCTGACCACGCGCCGCTGCGCCTCGCGCAGCGTCGCCCAGCCGCTTTCGACAGGGCCCGTGGGCGGCATGCCATAGCCCGCCAACTGGACCACCAGCATCGGCAGATCGCGTCCGAAGCGCTCGCGCCAGTCGCTGCGCAACGCGCGCAGGCGCGCGGCATAGGCCTCGCCCTCACCCGTGTTGGATTCGCCCTGGTACCAGAGCATGCCGCGCAGGCCATAGCGGCCCAGCGGCGCGATCATGCCGTTGTAGAGCGTCGACAGACCGGTGGCTGCCTGCCATGGCGCGCGTGGCGGTTCGTCGGCGTCGCGCGCGGGACGGTACTGCCATGCGGCGTCCAGCATCACGCGCGTTCCGTCGTCGAAACGCAGCGCCTGTGCTTCGGCGGGCCCGGCCAGGCCGCCATCGCGATAGGTGTCGAGTACGTTGACCACCACGGTGTTGACGCCGGCCTTGAGCAGTCCGGCCGGCAGCGCGTAGCGCCGCCCTTCGCCCGCACCGTATCCGCTGCCCACGACCGTCCCGTTCACCCAGGTCATGTCCATCTCGTCCGCCGCGCCGAGTTCCAGCGTGGCGCCGCGCGCGGCCTGCGCCGCCGTCAACGTCACCTCGGTGCGGTACCACATCATGCCGTTGTAGTCGGCCAGATCCGGTACGCCCCAATGCTCCCACGCGCCCAGCGCGGGCGGCGCCGCGCGCCACCCGGCGCGAGGCGCATCGGCGCGCCAGGGCCTCTCGTCCGGGTCGGCGCCGGGGCGGCGCGCCCACCATTGCTCCCAGTGGCGTCCCCAGCGCGCGACGGATGCGGACGTATCGGTGGCGTGGAGCGACAGCACGTCGAGGGCTTCATCCAGGTCGCCGCCGGACCGCAGCGCGGCGGCGCTCGTCCACGCCTCGATGCGCGAACCGCCCCACGCCGCCTGGATCAGTCCCATCGGCACGTCCACGGTCTTGCGCAGTTCGCGCGCGAAGTACAGGCACGCCGCCGAGAAATCACGGGCGCTATCGGGCGACGCGGCCTGCCAGCGCACCTCGCTGGCGAAGCGAGGCTGCGGTGTCACCGCGCTGGCTTGCGGAACGACGAACAGGCGGATGGCCGGGTCCGCGGCGGAGGCGATCTCGTTACTGGCGTCGAGCGCACGCCAGACGGGCAGTTCCATGTTGGACTGTCCGGAGCACAGCCACACGTCACCCACCTGGACATCCTGCACCACCTGAGTGGCCTGGCCGGCCTTCACCACCAGCGTATGCGGACCACCGGCGGGCCGCGCAGGCAGGACAATCTCCCACCGCCCATCCGTACCGGCGCGCGCGTTGGCAGTCTTGTCTGCGAACGTCACCGACACAGGGCTACCCGGCTGCGCCTGACCCCATAGCCGAATGGGCGCGCCGCGCTGCAACACCGCGTGGTCCTGGAACAACGGATGCAGCAGGGGCGCCTGCGTGGCTTCCTGCGCCTGCGCCCTGCCTGCGACGAGCAGGCACAGCGCAACGCCCGCCCAGCGCGTGATCGGTGTTCTCATCGACCGTCCCCCGGCGCGTACGGAAACTGCAGCGATTGGTAGTACGTCAGCGGATGCGGCGGCGGAGCTTCGCCTGCCGGCAGCGGCAGACCGTTGATCGACTGGAAGTACGCCACGCTCGCATCGCGCCACCACTGCGCCTCGTCGCGCTGGATGCGCAGGAACGCCGCGACGTGTGCGTGGCGTGGTGCGTCGATCTTCCCGCGCAGTCCTTCCCACGTCGCCTGCATGCGCTCCACGTAGGCCACGCCACGGGTGTAACGGTGCACCAGTTCGCCCCACAGCGGACGGCCGGAATGCAGGCGGTGTTGCCACGGCACGTGGTGGAACCAGAGCAGCAACGTGTCCGGCACCTGTGCAAGGTCATCGAGCGTGCGGGCTACCGCGGGCGCGTATTGGGACACCGCATCGCTGCCGCGCGTGCTGCGGTCGAAGCCGATGCCATTGCGGTCGGCCCGGTGGTAGTAAACCGAGGTCCAGTCCGCGCGGGGCCCACCGGCGACCCAGGGCCCGGGTCCGTAGTGGTGGCCGCGCGCCATCAGGTGATGCAATCCGAGCGGTGTCATGTAGTCCACCGCGGCCTCGCGCGAGCCCATCATCATCGCGACGATGGGCGCCACCACGTCGGGCGCAGGGGAGAACGTCATCGCCACCCAGTCGGCGGCGATGTCGCGCGCGGACTGGTACGGGTTCCAGGCCAGGCGGCCGAACGCGTACCAGTTGGCCTGATCGAAATGGGAGCCGCTCCACGTGCGGTCGTCGCCGATGTTCGCCACGCCGGCGATGCCGCTGAGCGCATGGGATTCCAGCGAGCCATCGACCACGCGCGCCACCGTGGAGCCGGGGCCGCGCGCGTGCGTGTCCGCGCGCAGGACCTCTTCGTACAGCGGCCCGAGGTAGACCAGGTGGGTCGCGAAACCCAGGTACTCCTTCGTGATCTGGAACTCCATCATCAGCGGCGTGCGCGGCATCGCGCCGAACAGCGGATGGAAGGGCTCGCGCGGCTGGAAGTCGATCGGGCCATTCTTGACCTGGACCACGACGTTGTCGCGGAAGGCGCCATCCAGGCCCACGAACTCGTTGTAGGCCTGCTTGGCCCGGTCCTCCGGCACGTCGTGCGCGTACACGAAGGCCCGCCACATCACCACGCCACCGTGGGGGGCCAACGCGTCGGCAAGCAGGTTCGCGCCGTCGGCGTGTGTGCGGCCATAGTCCTGCGGCCCGGGTTGCCCCTCCGAGTTCGCCTTCAACAGGAAGCCGCCGAAGTCCGGGATCAGCGCGTAGATGTCTTCGGCCTTGCTGCGCCACCACTGCCTGACGTCGGGATTCAGCGGATCCGCGGTGTCCAGTCCGCCCAGTTCCATCGGCGCGCTGAAGCGCGCGCTCAGGTAGACGCGGATCCCGTACGGCCGGAAGACGTCCGCCAGCGCCGCTGCCTTGCGCAGGTACGCGGGCGAGAGGCTGAGCGCGTTGGCGTTGACGTTGTTGAGGACGGTGCCGTTGATGCCCAGCGACGCGTTCGCGGCGGCATAGTCCGTGTAACGGGGGTCCCGCCATTCCGGCAGCGTATGCCAGTCCCACAGCGAGCCGCCGGCATAGCCGCGCTCGACGTAGCCATCCAGATTGTCCCAATGGTTGAGCACCCGGAGCTTCACCTTGGGGCTCTCGCGCACATCGAGATCGACCAGCGATGCACCGGTCTGCAGCAACCGCAGCAGGTGGAAAGCGCCGTACATCACGCCGATGTCGCCGCGTGCGGCGATCACCACCGCGTCGCGCCCATCCAGAAGCGTCCGACGGAGCAGATAGCCCTCGTCGCCGATGTCCTCGAGCTCCTGCCGGAACGGGGCCAGCCATGGCGATGACGCCGGGGTGCCGAGGACCAGCGCCGCGCCGTCGGCAGGCGCAACGCGAAACCGCGGCGCCGTGCCCAGTAGACCCGCCAGGCCGCGGTGCAGCGCGTCGCGGGTGACGCGCTGGGTGGGCGTGCGGTCCGGCGCCACGACATCGCCGAGCATCGCGCGATACGCCTCGGCCTTCGAGGCATCGGCGGGCGGATAGCGCATCCAGAGCCCGTAACCGTCTTCGGCACGGACGGTGGACACGCAGGCGCTCAGTGCGAGCATGACTACCAGCCACATGCTCCAGCGGTCGCCTGGGCGCGGGGTTGGCGTTACCATCGTCCCGCCCGGCCGCCGCGGGCCCCCGAGGATCCTGCTCATCCTCCCTCGCCCCCGCGCCGGGACGGGCGGCCGCCTGGCGGTGCCGCCACAGAGGAAGAAGGGAACGCGTGTTGGAAAAGCCCAAGAAGTCGATCCGGCGCAAGACCAGCGGCGTGACGATCGATGAAGTGGCCGCGCTGGCCGGCGTGTCGCCGATGACCGTCTCGCGGGTCATCAACAACCAGGGCAAGGTCCGCGATGTCACCCGCGAACGCGTGATGCGTGCGGTACGCGACCTGGACTACACCCCCAACCTGGCCGCCAGTTCGCTCGCGGCCGCCCAGCACACGCGCGTTGCCCTGATCTACACCAACCCCAGCGGCGCGTACCTGCGCGAGTTGCTGGTGGGGCTGCTGCGCGTGGCTTCCCGTACCGCGGTGCAGTTGGTCATCGATTACTGGGACGACCTGGATGCCGAAGCCGAGCGCAAGGCGGCGCGGGCGCTCGGCAGCCGCGTGGACGGCGTGATCCTGCCGCCCCCGCTGTGCGAATCCCGGGCGGCGGTGACCGAACTGATCAAGGCCGGCATCCCGGTGGTCGCGATCGCCTCCGGGCGTTTCAGCGACGATATCTCGTGCGTCCGCATCGACGACTTCCGCGCCGGAAGGGAGATGGCCGAACACCTGATCCAGCAGGGCCATACCCGGATCGGATTCATCCGCGGACGCAAGGATCTCAGCGCGAGCGCGCGACGCTACGACGGCTTCGTCACCGCGCTGCATGACGCCGGCGTTCGCGTGGAGAGCGAACTCGTCCAACAGGGCGACTACACCTACCGCTCCGGACTGGAGGCGGCGGAGGCGCTGTTGGCGCTGCGCAAGCCGCCGACCGCGATCTTCGCGAGCAACGACGACATGGGCGCGGCCGCGATCTCGGTGGCGCATCGCCGGGGACTCGATGTGCCACGCGATCTGTCGGTGGTCGGCTTCGACGACACCTCGGCCGCGACCACCGTGTGGCCCGAGCTGACCACCATCCACCAGCCCATCGCGTCGATGGCCGACGCCGCCATCGACATCCTGCTGCGCGGCATCCGCCGCAAGACCGACGGCACGCGCGTGCTGATGGACCATGTCGTCCCGCACCGGCTGGTCATCCGCGACTCCGTGGCCACCCCGTCCAAACGGCGCTAGCGCCGCGTGCCGGTTCACCATAAGGACGGGACGGGTGCCGGTCATCGCGCTCACCCTTCCATCTGCTCCAGTTCCTTGCCGCGCGTCTCGTGGACGAACCTGAGCACGAAGAAGACCGAGATGATCGCGGCCAGCGTGTAGAGACCATAGGCGCCGGCTAGACCGATGCTGCCCAGCAGGATCGGGAAGGTCACCGTGATGGCGAAGTTCGATGTCCACTGCGCTGCGCCCGCCACGGCCAGCGCCGAGCCCCGGATCTGGTTCGGGAACATCTCGCCCAGCATCACCCACATCACCGGGCCCCACGACATGTTGAAGAAGATGACGTAGATGTTCGCGGCCACCAGCGCCAGCGTGCCCATGCCTTCGGGCAGCTGCAGGTGGCCGTCGACCAGCGAACCGCTGGCGAACGCCCACACCACCAGCGCCAGCGATACCGCCATGCCGGCCGAGCCGATCCACAGCAGAGGTTTGCGGCCGATGCGATCGATCAGCAGCACCGTGACGAGGCATGCGCCAATGCTGAGTGCACCCGAGAGCACGTTGATCAACAGCGCATCGCTCTCGGAGAACCCGACCGCCTGCCACAGCACCGCGCCGTAGTAGAACACCACGTTGATGCCGACCAGCTGCTGGAACGTCGCCAGGCCGATGCCCACCCAGACGATGCGGCGGATCCTGCCGGTCGCCTTGTCCTTCAGGTCGGACAGTTGCGGGCGATGGTGATCCTGCGACAGCGATGCGTCGATCTCCGCGAGCTTGGCCTGGGCCTCGGCGCCGCCGAACAGCCGCTGGAGCACGCGCAGCGCTTCGTCCTTGCGCCGCTTGACGACCAGGTAGCGCGGGCTTTCAGGGATGACCAGCAGCAGCACTAGGAACAGCAACGACGGGACGGCCTGCATCCAGAACATCCAGCGCCAGGCCGCGTAGCCCCCCCACAACGCTTCCGTGGAAGCGCCTGCGGCCTTGGCCAGCAGGTAGTTGCTCAGGAAGGCCGCGAACAGGCCGCTGATGATGGCGATCTGCTGGACCGTGGCCAAGCGACCGCGATAGCGCGCCGGCGCGACCTCGGCGATGTAGGCCGGCGAGATCACGCTGGCGGCACCGACCGCGAATCCACCCAGCACGCGCGCGGCGATGAACAGCAGCGACGTATGGGCGGCGCCCGCACCGAGGGCGGACAACAGGAACAGCACCGCCGAGATGATCAGCACGGTGCGACGTCCCCACTGGTCGGCCAGGCGCCCGGCGATGAAGGCGCCGAGCGCGCATCCCAGCAGCATGGAAGCGACTTCGAAGCCGATGCCTGCGGAACTGGACTGGAAAGTCTGCTTCAGACCGTCGATCGTGCCGTTGATCACGCCGCTGTCGAAGCCGAACAGGAAGCCGCCGATGGTGGCCACGCAGCTGATCAGGATGATGAAACGGGTGTTCTCGCCACGGGCGATGCCGCCGCCTTCAAGCGTGGTGCTGTTCATTCGTTGCGCCCCTCCAGGCTCCGAATCGACCTGCTGCCGGTGCTTCCGCCCGCCACCGCGGGCGGAAGCCGTTTTCACGCGCTCAGCGCAGCAGGTACTGGTTGAGCAGGTTCTCGTAGCGTTCCTGCTTGCCGCTGATCTGCTTGGGTTCGCCCTGCTTGGCGGCCAGCGCCGCCAGTTCGGCCAGGCCCAGCGCGCCGTTCTCGAAGTCCTTGCCCGCACCGCTGTCGAAGCTGGCGTAGCGGTCCTTGCGCCACTGTTCCCACGGCGACTCGGTCAGCAGCGCGTGAGCCACTTCCAGGCCGCGCGCGAACGCGTCCATGCCACCGATGTGGGCGATGAACAGGTCTTCCAGGTCGGTCGATTCGCGGCGCACCTTGGCATCGAAGTTCAGGCCACCCTCCAGGCCGCCCTGGCGCAAGACCACCAGCATCGCCCCGACGGTGTCGTACAGGTCGGTGGGGAACTGGTCGGTATCCCAGCCGTTCTGCGCGTTGCCGCGGTTGGCGTCGATGCTGCCGAGCAGGCCATGATCGGAAGCCACCTGCAGATCGTGTTCGAACGTGTGGCCCGAGAGCGTGGCGTGGTTGGCCTCGATGTTGAGCTTGAAGTCCTTCTCCAGCCCGTGCTCTTTCAGGAAGCCGGCCACGGTGGCGCTGTCGAAGTCGTACTGGTGCTTCATCGGCTCCATCGGCTTGGGCTCGATCAGGAAGTTGCCCTTCAGCCCGATGCTGCGTCCGTAATCGCGCGCCACCGTCAGGAAGCGGGCGAAGTGCGCCACCTCGCGCTTCATGTCGGTGTTGACCAGCGAGGCGTAGCCTTCGCGGCCGCCCCAGAACACGTAGTGCTCACCGCCCAGTTCGACCGTGGCTTCGAGCGCGGCCTTGACCTGCACCGCCGCGCGGGCGACCACGGCGAAGTCGGGATTGGTCGAGGCGCCGTTCATGTAGCGCGGATGCGAGAACAGGTTGGCCGTACCCCACAGCAGCTTGATGCCGGTGGCGTCCTGGCGCGCCTTGGCCAGGCCGACCATGTGCTTGAGGTTCTTCTCGTACTGGCCGATGTCCTCGGCATCCGGGGCCAGGTCGATGTCGTGGAAGCACCAGTACGGCACGCCGAGCTTGGTGAAGAACTCGAACGCCGCATCGACCTTGGCCTCCGCCGTGGCCATGGGCGAACCGGCCTCCCACGGGAAGTGGCGCGTGCCCGGGCCGAACGGATCGTGGCCGGCGTTGCAGAAGGTGTGCCAATAGCAGACGGCGAAGCGCAGGTGCTCCTGCATCGTCTTGCCGCCGATCTTCTTGTTCGCGTCGTAGACCTTGAACGCGAGCGGATTGTCAGAACCGCGGCCCTCGAAGGGGATGCGGCCGATGCCGGGGAAGTATTCCTTGGCGCCGATGAAGGGCTGCGTGCTCATGATGCGGTGTTCCTGTGGTTGTGCGAGGTATCGCGTGAGGGGCGTCAGCCGCGTTGCAGCGGGGTGACGGCATCGAGGTATTGGAGGAAGCGCTGGTACGCCGCCGCGTAGGCCGGCACGCGGGTGGATTCGGGGGTGGCGGACAACGCCGGATCGAGGGCCACGTGCTGACGGGCGAGCTCGGCGATGGACGTTTGGCCACCCTGCGCCTTGTCCAACGCCCACAGGGCCTGCAGCGCCGCGCCGAAAGCCGCCCCTTCGGACTGCACCGGCACATCGACCGGCAGGCCGAACACATCGGCCACCAGCTGGCGCCACGCCGCGCTGTTGCTGCCGCCGCCGGTCAGCACGATGCGATCGAAGCGCATGCCGGCCCGCACGAAGGCATCGAAGCCGTACTTCAGGCTGTAGGTCGCCCCCTCCATCGCCGCGCGATACAGATGCGCCGGCGAGAAGTTCGTCGCATCCAGTCCGGCCAGCACACCCTTGCCCAACGGGAGGTCCGGCGTGCGCTCGCCGTTGAGGAAGGGCAGCATCACCAGCCCGTCCGCGCCGGGCGGCGTGGCCTGCAAGTGCGCGTCGCCGTCGCGTGTGCTGAAGCCGAAGGCCTTGGCCACCTGCTCGGTGGCCACGGTGCAGTTCATCGTGCAGATCAGCGGCAGCCATCCGCCGGTGGAAGAGCAGAACGCGGCCCAGGCACCGTCGGGATCGACCACCGGCGTGTCCGAGTAGGCGAACAGCGTGCCCGAGGTGCCCAGGCTCATCGCCAGCCGACCCTCTTCCACGCAACCGGTACCGATGGCCGCCATCATGTTGTCGCCACCACCGACGGCGACTTTCGCCGTGGCGGGCAGGCCCAGGCGTGCGGCGGCCGCCGCATCGATGTCGAACAGTGCGTCGTGCGCGGCGATCGGCGGCAGACAGGCGCTCAAGTCGCGCTCCGGATCGGTCGCGCGCAGCAGGTCCTTCGACCAGGTGCGCGTACGCACATCGAGCCAGCCGGTGCCGGAGGCATCGCCGTATTCGCAGAAGCGCTGCCCGGTCAGCACGAAGTTGAGGTAGTCGTGCGGCAGCAGGATCGTCGCCAGCTGCGCGTAGGCCTCGGGGCGATGCGTCTTCGTCCACGGCAGCTTCGAGGCGGTATAGCCGGCGAGGATGGGATTGCCGGCCAGCGCAATCGTGGCTGTCGAACCGCCCACGCCGTCCATGATCTGCGCGCACTCGGCGGTCGTGCTGGTGTCGCACCACAGCTTGGCCAGGGCCAACACGTCGCCATCGGCATCCACCGGCACGAAACCGTGCTGCTGCCCGGATACGGCGAGCGCGGCGATGCGTGCGCGCACGGCCGGGTCGATGCGGTCGAAGCAGGCCTGCATCGCGGCCACCCAATCAGCCGCGTGTTGCTCGCGGCTGCCGTCATCCCCGCTGATCAGGTCAAGCGCCGCACTGGCGGTGGCCACGAGCGTGCGCGCGGCGGGGTCGTAGACCACCACCTTCAGGCTCTGCGTACCCGCGTCGATTCCAGCGGTAAAAGCCATTGACCCGATGCCTCCCACACGAAAAGTTAGCGCTACCATTTTTTCCGGTAAAAAAAGGCGAACCCCTGAATCGCCTCTCCACCGCCACGATCGGGGTGCCCCGATCCAATGCGACGACACTCTAACCAGCACCAAAGAAAAAAGCGTGCTGCACCGCAGAATCCCATTGAAAACAGCAACTTGACCGCCGCTCAGGCCCTCTGTTCCGACGGGTTGCGGATCGCCCTTCAGTGCACGACGTCGATGAAGGCGTTGATGGACAAACGACCGGTAACGGGGTCGGCCGAGAGTGCCCGCGCATTTTCGATCCGTCCCGAATGCAGCGAGTTCCGGCGGTACACGATCAGTCGATTGAACACGCCTTCGACGCTCGCCACGCGCTCGAACATCGACGTATCGCCGTTGATGTACCCCGCGTGCGTTTCGCCTTCAAGACGACGCTCCTGCGCGAGGTATTCGAAGTACGTGCCATGACGTTGCTCATCGACGTACTCGAATCCGCTGCGCCGATGGCGGTAGAAGTCCGTTCCGCCCCAACCGCCGCGGAACAGGTAGTGCACGGTCGCCAGTCCGTTCCTGCTGACCGAATCGATATGCGGAATGCGCTGGAGGAAATGCAGGTGCGTCGCGGGTTGCGTGACCAACGAGAAGTGGCACATGGGGAACACGAAGCGGCCCGGCTCCATATCGAAGCACTCGCGCAGCAGGGGATTGAGCGTCGCTTGCAGGAAGGCTTCATAGGAAGCGGGCGCCGGTGCGCGAATACCGGGGAACATCGTGGCCATCTTGACGTACTGGCGCGTCGCGGCCTTGCGCACCATGCGCTCCGGATCCGCCAGCAGATTGTCGATGATCAGCAGCGGCGCACCCTCGCGTCCGATCGCCTGCCGCGCGACCCGGATATCAGGGTGCCTGTGCATCAGCATGAGACTAGCCCGTCCGCCCCATCAACGCGGGACAGGACGGTTTCCCCATACGTCGGGTCCGGCCTTGCAATAGCGATCGATGAACGCCTGTTGCGAAGGCATCGTCGCTACCGCGCTCTCGATGGGGCGGCGGATGGAAGCCAGGAGCGTACGCAGGTCGTCGTCGGCCAACGCGCGTGCCAGGGGATGGGGCGGTCCGGGCTGGATGCCTTGGCCCAGCAGCACGTGCGTCCACGAATCGACCCGGAAAAGCTCGTCCGGGTCCTGCCAGGCATGGGCACGCTCCCGCCACGCGCGCAGGCGTATTTCCAGCGATTCGGGCAGCGCCATTTCGCGGCACGCCTTCCACATCGGCTCGTCCCGTTGTGTGGCGTGGTAGTGCAGGATGATGAAATCGCGCACATGCTCCATCTCGGCGCGACTCACCTCGTTGTACAGCTCGACCAGCGAGGAAGCGATGCCGTCGAACGGGAACAGTTGCACCAGGCGTACCACGGCGCTGATGGCCAGATGGATGCTGGTCGACTCCAGGGGTTCGATGAAACCGCTGGCCAGTCCCAGCGCCACCACGTTTTTGTTCCAGGCCTTCAACCGGCGCCCGGTGCGGAAAGGCACCAGCCACGGCTCGCGGATCGCGGGCGCACCGACATCCCGCAACAGCTTGGCGCGCGCCTCGTCGTCGGACATGTGGCGGCTGGAGAACACCAGCCCGCATCCCACGCGATGCTGCAACGGGATGTGCCACCGCCATCCGGCCTCGTGCGCGATCGCGCGCGTGTACGGCACCGGCGGCCCGACGGATTCGGTCTGTACCGCCACGGCGCGGTCGCTGGGCAGCCATTCGTTCCAATCCTCATAGCCGGTCTGCAGCGTCTGTTCGATCAGCAAGCCACGGAATCCGGTGCAATCGATGAACAGATCGCCTTCGATGACCTGCCCGTCCTCGAGCACGATGGCGGCGACCGACCCGTCATGCGCATGCTGCGTGACTTCGCGGATCTTGCCTTCCACGCGCCGTAACCCGTAGCCCTCGGCGATGCGGCGAAGGAACTTCGCGTACAGCCCCGCGTCGAAATGGTATGCGTAGTTGACCTGCGGTTGCGTCTGCAGGGAAAACTGGTCGCCGCGCGAGGCGACCGTCTCCAGGCAGAAATCGCCGAGCTCCGATGGCATGCCACGGCGCAGGCTGTCCAGCCAGAAGTGATGGAAAGCCGCTGCCCACGTGCCCTGGCCGGTGATCCCGAACGGGTGGATGTAGCGCTCGCCCGGCCGCCGCCAGTTCTCGAACGAGATGGAGAGCTTGAACGTGCCCGCCACCGCCCGCAGGAATTCCTGCTCGTCGATCTGGAGAAAACGATGGAACGTGCGGATCGGCGGCACCGTCGATTCGCCGACACCCACGGTGCCGATCTGCTCCGATTCCACGAGGGTGATCCGCAGCCGGTCGCGGAACTGGTGCGACAGCGCGCAGGCGGCCAACCAGCCCGCCGTGCCGCCTCCGGCGATTACCACGTTGCGGATATGCCCTTCTGGCGCGTCTGGAAAATCCACTGCAGTCACTCCCGGGGTCAGCGGTTGAGGCGGTTGATGAGCATGGCGCGGATACGCCTGGCCCGCGGTTCGTCGATGGGCCCCAGCAGGTCGCGGCCGGGCTCCGGCAGATGCTCGCCCGCGCGCGGGGCCGGGCCGAACACGTAATAGTCGAAGATTTCCGCCCATGCGCGCTTTTCGCGTTCGGGCAGATCGCGCAACGTCCACAACGCGTGGTGCAGCGCCGGCAGCGGCGACGACAGGAACGCGGGCGAACGGCGCCACCAGTAGTTCACCAGCACGTTGAACGGCTCGAGGCTGCGCACGTGATGCCACCACATGCTGGGGATGAAAATCGCATCGCCCGGTTCGAGCGTCGCGGTCTGCGCGGTGGCGAGCGCATCCCGGAACCGGGGATGGCGCTCGAAGTCCGGCCGGTCGAAATCGACCACGCTGACCACCTGACCCCCGGGCGTCGGCTCGAGCGGGCCGGGATACAGGTTGCCGATCTGGTCCGGCGGGAACAGGGTGAACTGGCGCCGGCCAACGACGCAGCATGCGAGGTTGTCCGGAGCATCGAAATGGCAGGAGGCGACGACGCGGTTGCCGATCCAGATGCTCGGCGGCGCATCGATGCCGTAGCGCGCCAGAGGCAGTCCGTTCGCCGCCGCGAACCCCGGCAATGCACGGTCGACCAACAGCGAGGCCACGTAATACGTCGGCGGATGCGGATCCTCGAAATGGGCCGCAATGCCCTCCAACACCTCGGCAAGGCGCCCCCGCCGCACCTCGAAATTCAACCGGGTGAAGTCGTCGTTGTAGAACGGACGCCCCCGGATGTCCGCGTCACCGAACGAGTACTGGACCGGCACGCCTGCATCGAAGCTACGCAGATACGTCAAGGCGTCGTCGACGGAGCGCAGGCCTGCCTGGACCAGCCCCCAATCACGCGCGACCCCCTTCAATACGACGGGCTGGCCGGCGTCGAGCAGTGCGTCCAGCGGCAGCGACTCGGCACTGGCATCGTGCAGCACGCGCATGGCTTGGCCGTCCGCCATCGCGTCAATGCCCGCCGGATGCCGGGGCTTCCTGCGCGCGCAGGCGGCGCTGTTTCTCGGCCATCAGACGGCGCACGTTGTGCAGCGAAGCAAGCATCAGGTAGGCGCCCTCGAGATAGCCAGCGCGATGGAGCGCATGCAGCGTCGACGCATCGAGCGCGCCCAGCCGTTCCCGGTCGATGCCATACAGTCCATTGACTGCCACGCGGTGCTGTCCGTCGAGCTGGACGTCGAGACTGACCGGCTGGATCAGACCCGCGGCGTCCAGGGCCGCGAACATCCCGTTACCGAACGCGCTGCCGTCGCGGATGCCCCGCAGCACGTCCGCCACGTGATCGAGATACGGCGTGTTGCCGCCCTGCGGCAGGAACACCGGCTCACCGACCGCGAAGTTCACCCGCGGATGCTCCACATCCACATGCATCACCGCTTCCTGGCGCAGCTCGCCGTCGATCCGCTGCTCCTGGAAACCGATCAGGAAAGGACCCTTCGCGGCGGCGCCGGGGAGATAGCTCGCGTTCCAGCGGCCGTCGCGCAGAAACAGGTTTTCGCGCTGTTCGAAGCCCAGCAACGCGACCGACTGCCACGTGCCCTCGGCCGGGTCCTTGCGGAGGAAGATCGGATATTCCCGCTGCAACTCGGCGAACTCGCTGGGAAACGCCGGCACCATCCCGACATCGTCGCCATACTCGGGACCGAAACCGGTCGCGATGCGGAGGTCCTTGTGCGATACGTTGTTGAGCAACTCGTAGCGGGCCATCGTCAGTTCGTCTCGGGGGTCGAATACCGTCGGCCCATACTACCGCCGGCCGATCGCATCCGCGCCAGTCCCGGATCGGGCCGACCTCGTTAAAAAGGACCGCTGCTCGCGCAGCGGTCCCGCTCGGCGATATCCGGAGAGGGCGTCTATCGCCAAACTCAGAACTTGTAACGGACGCCCAGCATGTAGCGCGGATCCTGGTCGGCCAGCTTGACGATCATCTGGTCGGTGCGCGCACGCCAGCGCACGTCCTCACCGGTCAGGTTGATCGCTTCCAGCCCGAACGACCAGTGGTCGTTGAGCGTGTAGTTGACGCTCAGGTCCCACTGCTCGTACTCCTCCACGTAGTACGGATTGCGGCTGGCGCCCTGGTTGGCGAGGATCAGGTACTCGTCGCGCCAGTTCCACGCAAGGCGGACCGACCAGCCATACTTTTCGTACATCAGCATGGCGTTGGCCGTGTCGCTCAGGCCGGTGAGTGCGAACTGGTCGATGGACGGATCGCCGCCATCGTCGTAACCCACGTCGCCGTTGACCACAGTGTAGTTGGCCAGGACGCCGAAGCCGCTATCGCCGAAGAAGTACTGGCCACCGATTTCCCAGCCATGCAGCCGGGCGTCGTTCTGGTTGATCGGCCGGTTGACGTTGAACTGGTACAGCGGATCGTCGGCCTCGCCGTACAGGTTGTACGCCGCTTCGGTCGCCAGCTGCTGCGCACCGGTGCCGTTGAAAGCCGCCAAGCCCGCAGGGTCGTTCCGCAGCAACGCCAGCGCCGTGAACAGCGAGGTATCGTTCGCCGAACAGGCTGAGGCGTTGGCGGCACCGACCTGCGCCACGCACGCCGCGCTGGTGAGGAAGGCCAGCGCCGTCTGCGCATCGGGGCCGGAGGTGGGGTCGCGCAGTCCGTACAGCGATTCCTGGCCGACGGTATTGCCGATGAAGTTGGCGACCTGCTTGTTCCAGTAGGTCACCGACACGTAGCTCGCATCGGCGAAGTACCATTCCAGCGCCAGATCGAGATTGTCGGATTCCAGCGGCTTCAGGGCCGGGTTCTGCGCATTGCCGCTCGCGCGCACCGAGGGATCGATCAGCACCGAACCGAACGGCTGCTGCGCGCCCGGGCCGGCATACAGGTTGCCGTACGGCGCACGCGCGATGCTCCTGCCGAACGATGCACGGCCCTTCAGCTCATCGGTGAAATCGATGCTGAAGTCCAGGTTGGGCAGGATGTAGCTGTAGCTCGCACGCTCGCTGAAGGGCTGCTGCTCGTCGGAGAGGACGATCCGGAAGTCGTTGTTCGCCTGCCATTCGATGGCTTCGGGAATCGCGATCACCGACGTGGACACCACATCGGTGGTCTCGTAGCGCACCCCGAGCCGGGTGTTGGTGCGCATGCCACCCAGGTCGCCTTCCAGTTCGACCTGGAAGTAGGCCGAGTGCGTCTTCTCCTCTACCCGGTTGTCGGCCGCACGCTGCGGACTGACGCCCAGGCCCACCCCATACTGGTCCGCCGCCCATTGGGCGAGTTCGCCTGCGTCGCCACGCCAGCCCGGCCAGCTGGTCACGCTGTAGTCGTCGAACATGCTGCCGATGTTGACCGGCTGCAACAGGTCCATCAGGCCGGCTGCGGTATCGGCATCCACGTTGGCCACGCCCCAGTCGCCCAGGGTCGAGTAAGCCTCGGCCGCCTGGATGCGATGCGTGGTCGACTTGTTGGTGTCCACGCCGAACTGGAATCGGCCGCGGTCGAAGTTCCATTCGCCGTCGATGCGCGCCTGCTTGATCTCGCTGACCTGGGTCTGGGCGTTGATGCGCAGCACCTGCGAGCCGACTTCGCCTTCCACGAAACCGGGATTGACCACCCCGTTGGTGCCGGCGACGGCATCGGCCGTAGACGGGTACCAGGTCTGCGTGCCCACCGGCAAGCCGTTGTTGAAGACCAGCTCCTGCACCCACGAGCCGCCGCAGTGAGGTCCGGTCGTGCAGTTGTTGGTGCCGGCGATGCTCATGAAGATCGAGCCGCCGCCCGTGAGCGGATCGTTGGGCCGGCTTTCGTTCTTCGAGTTGTGGGCATCGAAGGTGAGCCGGAAGTTATCGCTGACGTCCCATGCTGCGTTGAGGCCCAGCGAACCCAGCTTGTACTTCTGCATGCTGCGCTGCTGCTCAAGGCCGAAATCCTTGGTGCCGGCGATCTCGCGGATGTAGATCGGGGTGGCCACGGCGCCGCTGGTGTCGAACTCGATGTCGGTGTAGTTGCTGTTCTGCAGCCACATCGCCTGCTCGCCACGATTCTCGGTGATCTCGTTGGTCGAGTAGGTGTAGTCGAGGGTCAGGGTCAGGCTGTCGGTCGGCGCGAACTGCACCACCGCCTGGCCGTTGACGCGCTCGCGCTCGAACTCCGAGAACGCATAGCGCAGGTCGTTCGGACGCGCGTACAGATCGCCGATGGCCGGCGCATTGACGACATTCGGATTGCCGGGCATGGTCCCGGTCCACGGCTGCACGTTCCAGTAGTTCTCCGTCGCCTGCACCGAACCGCCCTTGCGCTTCTGATGACTCGCGCTCAGGCTCACGCCGAAGGTCTTGTCAGGATTGGTGTAGCTGAAGATGCCCGAGAGTTCCGGGGTGATGCTGTTGTCGAACGGCTCGCTCTGGTCGGAGACGGCTTTCACGCCCGCATTCGCGACGACGCCTTCATAGTTGAAGGGCCGGGCGGTGAGGATGTTGATGGTCGCGCCGATGCCGCCGCTGGGCACCTGTGCCTGGCTGGTCTTGTAGACCTCGATGCCGTTGATCGCCTCTGCAGCAAGCTGCGCGAAGTTGAACGCGCGCGTGCCGCCATCCACACCGCCGATCGCGACCTGACCGGACGCGCCGAACGCGTCGGCACCCGGCATCTGGCGGCCGTTGAGGGTCACCATGTTGAACTGCGGACCGAAGCCGCGCGCCGTGACCTGCGCGCCTTCGCCGTCCCGGCGCTCGATCGAGATGCCGGTGATGCGCTGGAGCGATTCGGCGAGGTTCGTATCGGGGAACTTGCCGATGTCCTCGGCGCTGATGGCGTCCACGACGCCGGCCGAGTCGCGCTTGATGTCCATCGCCTGGCTGAGGCTGCCGCGGATGCCGGTCACGACCACCGAATCCAAGGTCGTGGCATCGGGCGCCGCCTGTGCCTGCGCCTGTTGCGGCGCCTGGGCTTGCGCCTGGGTTTGCGTTTCCTGGCCAAACGCGGGGTTGATTACCAGTACACCCCCGACGAAGGTGAACATGGCCTTCGATTTGAATTTTGCCAACTTCCGGCTCATGAACTTGCCCTCTGGTCTGGAGTTCTACGGAAACTGCACGCACTCATGGATGTCCCCTCTCGCTACGATCATGTGGATGTATCGCCCCCCCCTGGGGCGCCCACGGGCATGGCCCGTCTTCCAGACCGAACACCTGCCGGGCCTCATGGCCCTGCCTTGCATACCGGCCTTCCCGCGTATTCCGACGTCGACGCGGCAGGCAGCGGCTTCATATCGATCCCGGGTAGTCTCGAAATCGTGGTAGCGCTACCATCACGTTGGAGCGCAGACTAATCACGCACATTCCCGGTTGTCACCATGCAGCGCAGCAAAGTCACGGTCACCCCGGCCCTGACGCTGCCCGACGCGGCGGGTGCAAGTGCGAGAAAACGATTTCAGCGCGCGTCACGCGCAAGTAACCTCTGTTTCATCCACTGCTGGACCCGCCGAGAACCGCAAACGTGAACAAGACACCGAAGGCCGTGCGCCGCAGGGGGCGCGCCGTCACCATCGACGAGGTCGCGCAGCACGCAGGCGTGTCGCCGATGACGGTGTCGCGCGTGATCAATGGCCATGCAGGCGTGCGCGATGCCAACCGCGAACGCGTACGGCGCAGCGTGCGGGAGCTCGGATATCGTCCCAATGCAGCGGCGAGCGCGCTTGCCGCTGCGCAGAACACCTCCATCGCGCTCATCTACACCAACCCGAGTTCCAACTATCTTCGCGAGTTGCTCGTGGGTGCGTTGCGCGGCTCCGCCCGCGCGGCCGCGCAACTGGTGATCGCCGCCTGGGATGGGCTGGAACCGCAGGCCCGCCGCGATGCCGCCCGCCAGCTCGCGACCGGCGTTGCCGGCGTGATATTGCCACCGCCGTTGTGCGAATCGAAGACGATCGTGGCCGAGTTCGTGAAGGCCGGTATTCCCGTGGTCTCGGTGGCCTCGGGCAAGTTCAGCAGTTCGATTTCATGCGTGCGTATCGACGATCATCGTGCCAGCCATGACATGGTCGCCCACCTGATCGCACACGGGCACACGAGGATCGGCTACATCAAGGGCGATCCGAACCAGACGGCCAGTGCGCACCGATCGCAGGGCTACATGGATGCATTGGCCGAGGCCGGGATCGCCTACGACGAGAAGCTGGTACAGCCGGGCCACTTCACGTATCGCTCCGGACTGGAGGCGGCCGAGCGCCTCCTCTCCCTTCGGAACCCACCTACGGCCATTTTCGCGAGCAATGACGACATGGCGTCGGCGGTCATTTCCGTCGCGCATCGGCGGGGCCTCGATGTACCCCGCGATCTGTCGGTGGTCGGCTTCGACGACACTTCCGCCGCCACGATGGTGTGGCCCGAGCTGACGACGATCCATCAACCCATCGCCGCGATGGCGGATGCGGCCATCGACATCCTGCTTCGCCAATTGCGGAGTGCGTCGAAATCCACGCGCGTGGTCGTCAATCACGTGGTGCCGCACCAGCTTGTGAAGCGTGATTCCGTGGCCGATGCCGGGCATGGCAGCGGGACGATAGACGTACAAACGCCCGCGCGGTCGGGAAAAGGCCCGAAGTAGACCGCACGAGTTTCACGGCCACCTCGCGAC
The DNA here is from genome assembly GCF_057654715.1 of Pseudoxanthomonas sp. G3. Taxonomy (NCBI): domain Bacteria; kingdom Pseudomonadati; phylum Pseudomonadota; class Gammaproteobacteria; order Lysobacterales; family Lysobacteraceae; genus Pseudoxanthomonas; species Pseudoxanthomonas sp. G3. The sequence continues at coordinate 504,250 of NZ_CM172805.1, read as the reverse complement.
GAGCCTCTCGTCGACGCCGCGCCAGGCCGGACGCCGATTCGAGATCGGCTGCGCTTACGCCGTGGGCACGGTGCCGCCGTCGATAACGTGTTCCGACCCCGAGATGGAAGCCCCGCGCGGCGAAACCAGGAACGCGATCAGATCCGCCACTTCGCTTGGCTTGGCCGGACGCCCCAGCGGAATTCCGCCCAGTGCATCCATGACCAGCTGCCTGGCACCTTCGTAGTCCGTTCCCGCATTGGCCGCGATGCCGCCGAGGAAATCGATCGACGCCTCCGTCTCGACCCAGCCCGGCGAGACGCGGACCACGCGCACGCCCTTGGGGGTCACTTCCTTGGAGAGCGCCTTGCTGTAGGTCGACAGCGCCGCCTTCGCTGCGGCATAGGCGATCGTGGCGTCGTGCAGCGGCAGCAGGCGCTGGATCGATGCCACATGCAGGATCACGCCGGATCCTTGCGCGAGCATGCCGGGAAGCAACGCGCGATCCATGCGCACGGCCGACATCAGGTTCACGTCGAGCGCCTTGGCCCACTCCGCATCGTCCAGCTTGGCGAAGCCTCCCGCGGGCGCCGAAGAACCGCCCACCACGTTGATCAGGATGTCGATGCCGCCCAGTTGCGCCGTCGCCGCTTCGACGCCTTCGCGAACACCCTCGGCCGTGGCGAGGTCAACGGCCACGTAGTGGACGCCGGCGACCGGCTTGGTCGGCGTCGAGCGCGCCGTCGCCACGACCCGCGCATCGAGCCGGGACAACAACTCGACCACCGCCGCCCCGATGCCGCGCGTGCCGCCGGTGACAAGCACGCGCTTGTCCGCCAGTTGGAGATCGAAGTTCATGGCACGACCTCCAGCGAGGCGATCTTGCCGCGCTCCAGTACGAAGGTGTACCGCAGATCCAGCGGGCTGCCCGGAAAATCACCCGACACCTGGCTGGTGACCACGTAGCGCCGCCCTTGCGTGTCCAGCGTGTGCGGCCTGGCGGTGTAGGCATACTTGGCAGACGCTTCGTTCTTCCAGGCCGCGATCGCGGCCGGACCCGCATGGGTCTTGCCCTCATCGAGGACGACACCCTCGCGGGTGAAACAACGGGCGACGGCTTGGCCATCCTGGCGGTCGGCGTCGAAATAAGCCGCGATCGGCTCCGGCAGGTCCAGCGTTTTCATGGCAAGGCTCCGGTTGGGGACGGAACCAGCTTGATGCGTTCTCCCGGATTAGAGAATCACCTACTATCCGATCAGGCTATGTAGGAATAAGTACACAATGCGCGGCTCCGAATTCGCGGAACTCAAGGCCTTCGTGGCTGTGGTCGACCGGGCCAGCTTCGCGCGGGCCGCCGATCACCTGGGCCTGTCACGGTCCGCCCTGAGCCAGATCATCCGCCAGCTGGAAGCGCGGCTCGGCGTTCGCCTGTTGAATCGCACCACCCGCAGCGTTTCACCGACCGAGCCCGGACGGCGACTGCATGAGCGCATGGCCCCAATGCTTCGCGACATGGACGACGCGGTGGCGCAGGCCGTGGGCACGCGTGCGCGCGCGGCGGGAACGCTGCGCATCAATACGCTGAGCATGGCGGCCAAGCGCGTGCTCGCGCCACGGCTGGGGCGCTTCGCGCGGGCGAACCCCGATGTCGTGCTCGACATCGTCATCGACGACGGCCTGAGCGATATCGCAGCGGAAGGGTTCGATGCCGGCATCCGGGTCGGCGGCCGACTACAGAAGGACATGGTGGCGGTCCGGCTGACACCGGACTTCGAGTTGCTCGCCGTGGCGTCGCCCGATTACCTCGCCCGGCACGGCGAACCCAGAACGCCTGCGGATCTGAGCCGCCATGCCTGCATCAACTGGCGCTTCCCCGGCAGCGGCAAGATCGCGGGCTGGCCGTTCAAGAAGAAGACCAAGGCGATCGAATTCTTCGGCGAAGGCAAGGTGATCTCGAACCACCAGGACATCATCGTGCCGGCCGCGCTGCAGGGGCTGGGCATCCTGTACGCCTACAACGACAGCGACATCGCGGAGGCCTTGCGCGACGGACGCCTCAAGCGCGTCCTGGCCGATTGGTCGCCGACGGTGCCGGGCCTGTTCCTCTACTACTCCAGCCGACGCTACATGCTGCCGGCGCTCCGTGCCTTCATCGACTGCCTGCTGGACCGCGACATCGGCGCGGACGCTCCTGCGACATCCGAAGGACATCGATGACCGACCTCGAGGCGCTGGTCAAACGTGCTGGACATTCGCTGTTCGGCGCCTGGCCTGGGATATCGAGGGCGGCGGGTTCGAAGTCTCCTCATGCGCCGATGGAGCGTTGTCTGGCGCAGCGATCATGTCCGATGCCCGCCTTGCTCGGGCATGCGCACGCCCCAGCCAGAGCGCCAACCCGGCCCAGACCAGCGCCAGCGCCAGCGGCACGACCACGCTGACCAGGCCACCCATGGCCAGACCCCACCGCCCGAGCACGCCCTCGGCCTGTGCGCCCGCCACATCGCCGGCACGGTACATGAAGGTATCGATGAAGGCCTTGGCCTTGTACTTGTCCTCCCGCGCGACCACGGTGAACAGCACCTCGCGCACCGGCCGGGTGATGCCGCGCTGCACGGCGCGGTTGGCCGCTTCCAGCAATACCAGCACCACGAATGAACCGTACACCGCCAACCCGAGAAAGCCCACGGCCGTGGCCAGCGGCAACACGGCCAGCGCCACGCCCAAGCCGAAGCGCTTGACGAAGCGGCCGGTCAGCGTCAGCTGCAGCACCAGCACCGCGATCTGCGTCCACATGTCGATGCTGCCGAGCAGGGCCGCGCGCGCGTCGGTGCCGGCGGCCACGTCGGCCACCATCTGCATGCGGGTGAAGTACACCAGCGTGGCCATCACCGCCATCAGCAGCACATAGCCGGCGATGCCCGCCAGGAAAGGCGAGCGCAGCACCGCACCGATACCCGCCCACATGCTGCCGCCGATGCGTTGGCTCTCGTCGGGGAAGGTGGCCGTGTCCGACGCACCGGCCGATGCACGATCCGGCGCGACCCGCACCAGCAACCATGCGGCACCGATGCCCAGCGCCAGGAAGCCGGCGGAGACCAACAACAGGCTCGGCGTACCCAGGGGCTCGGCCAGCAGCGAGGTCAACCATGGCCCGCAGATCGCGCCGAGCGTGCCGCCAATCGAAATCAACGCAAAGAACCGCGCGCCCTGGTCGCTGGTGAAGCGGTCGGACATCAGCGCCCAGAACACCATCGTGCCGAACAGATTGAATACGCTGAACCAGACGTAGAAGACCTGCCCGCTGCGTTGGCCGACCGCCTCCGGCGCGAACGCGAGCAACGCCCAGAAACCCACCAGGCTGACGGCGAAGAAACCGTAGGTGACGGCGATGAACTGCAGCCGCCGCAGCCGGCTGACCAGCCAGCCGAACACCGGATTCACGGCAAGCGTCACCAACGCCGTGCCGATGAACAGCCAGCGGATGCTGTCGATGCCGCGCTCCATGCCCAGCGCATCGCGTGCTGGCCGCAGCAGCATCAACGCCGTGAGCACGAAGAAGAAGAAGTTTGCCGCGATCACGACGGGCAGCACTTCCTCGCGACGCAGGTTGAACATCGTTCTCAGCCAGCGCCGGCGAGCGGGCGCCGGCGCTGGGGACACGGAGGGCATGGGCACGGGAGACTCCTGGCCGTGTAGGCGATCAGCGGAAGCGCACGCCGGTCAGCGCTTCGGTGGCATCCCACAGGCGCGCAGCCATCGCCGTGTCCTGCGCGGCGGTCGGTACCGTCGCGAAGCCCAGCGGCCCGCGCATTTCATTGGTGCCGGTCGGGCCGTAGTAGGCACCGCCCTGCGCTTCGGGCGCGGTCGCGGCGTACAGCGTGGGGATCGCGCCCTGGGCGGCCGTCTGCAGGTGGTCCTTCATCGCCGACCACTGCCGACCTTGCGCGCTGTCCAGTCCGGGCCCGCGTGCGACCAGTTCGGTGACGGCCACGCCCGGATGTGCGGCGATGCTGGTGATGCCCCACCCTGCGGCATCGCTGCGCCGTTGCAGTTCCTGGGCGAACATCAGGCAGGCGATCTTGGATTGCGCGTAGGCGGCAAAGGCGTCGTAGGTTTCGAACTGAAGGTTGTCCAGATCCAGGCGGCCGCGATGGACGGCGATGCTGGACAGGGTGACCACGCGCGGCGCGTCGCTCTTGCGCAACAGCGGCAGCAGGTCCGCGGTCAGGACGAAATGCCCCAGGTAATTGGTGGCCAGTTGCAGCTCGAAGCCGTCGGCCGACTCGCCGCGCTCGGGTGGCGCCATCACCGCGGCGTTGTTGATCAGGCCATCCAGTTTCGGCAGCGTACGGTTCAGGCGCTGCGCCAGCGCATGCACCGACGTCAGGCTGGCCAGATCGACCGCCTCGAACTGCACCTTGGCGTTCGGCACTTCCGACTCGATCTTCTCGATCGCTTCCTGGCCGCGCTCGGGATTGCGCGCCGCGATCACCACGTGCGCACCGGCCGCAGCCAGCGCCTTGGCGTCTTCAAAGCCCATGCCGCTGGTACCGCCAGTGACCACGAAGACGCGGCCGGCCTGCGACGGCATGTCATGCGGCGTCCAGTTGGGCTTGGGCGCGGTCTGCGCCAGCGTTGTACCGGATGCGAACAGCGCGCCGATCAGCAGCGCGGTCGTGGCGACGCGGCCGCGCCACGGGCGGGGCGAGGCGGAGGATGTCATCGGGAGGTTATCGGTCATCGTTCGATCACTCTTGTTGGGGGATATGGCATCGCAGTCATCGACCGTCGTGCAGCAGGCAGCCGCACGCCGCGTGATGGCTCGACGCAAAGGAAGGAACAGGCGTTGTGCCCATGCTCGCGAAGCGTGGGCGTCGTCAGGTGCGGCGTGATCCAGCCACCGGGCTGTCCTTACGCGTAAGCGAGGTCGTGCTTCCGCGCCGGTGTTGAGGCTCCTGGGCGTTACGGCAACGTCATGCGAGCGCGACGCGTTAGGGTCTTGTCTTCCGCACCGCCTCGCCAGGATGGTGGCGAGGTTCTTTTAAATTTGCTTTAAGTGTCCGCATGGATTCCGCGAACCCTGCGCATCGCAATGCGCGATAACGGTTGTCGCAGGGAAGCGCGCTGGCGGACCGATCCTCGAAGAACAGCCGGCATCACGCCATCAGGAACGATGAGGACTTTCTCAGCAGGACCTCAAGCTTGCGCAGACGTGGCGCCCGGAGACCAGAGCGACCGATCGTATCCTTTCATCAAGAAGCGACGTCAACGCAGGTTCCGCGTGCATGCCGATCATTGGTGCCTACTTCGCTCCCATTCCACCCATCAGATAGGCGGCCAGTTCTTCCGGTTGTCCCATGGGGAAGGCTTCCTTCAAGAACTCAAGGAATGCCGATACGCGCGCACTCAACAGGCGCCGCGAGGGATACAGCGCCCAGATTTCGATGGGCGGTCCTTTCACGTCGCCCCAGTGGACGAGCGCGCCTGAGCGAAGATCGTCGGCGACCAGCGACAACGGCAATATCGCAGCGCCGATCCCCGTCCGCACCGCGTCGCGCATCATGATCAGCGACGCCAGGCGCAGTACCGGATCCACCGGCATGCGCAGGTCTTGCCCGTGCATCGTCAGGTCCCAGACCGACGGAGTGCTCCCGGCACGCACCACCGCACGTGCGGCCACCTCCGGCTCCGGCTTCTCCAGTACCGGACTGGCGACGGCGACCAGGCGGTCGCGCAGCAGCACGCGTCCGATCAGGCGTTCGTCGGAATCGGGATTGACCCGGATCACCAGATCGTAGCCCTCCTCCACCATGTCGACCGCGCGGTCCTCCGTGGTGATTTCCAGGCGCACCTCGGGATAGCGCAGGGCGAAGCGAGCCGACAACGTGCCGAGCGCCATCTGCGAGAACAACAGCGGCGCACTGATGCGCAGCCTGCCTCGCGGCGCATCGCCTCCGGACGCGATCAAGGTCGCCGCTTCGCCGATCTCCGTCAGCAGGGTTTCCGTGCGCTCGAACAAGGCGCGTCCTTCCTGCGTCAGTTTCAGCGCGTGGGAGCCTCGCTCGAACAGGCGCACGCCCAGGCTCGCCTCCAGGTCCGCCACCCGCCGGGACAGCGTGGCTTTGGGACGCTCGGCGGCACGGGCCGCCCGTCCGAAGCCGCCGTGGCGGGCCACCAGGGTGAAGTCGGCCAGGGCGAGCAGGTCCATGTGTTCCACCAGCGAGACAGGAGGTCCAAGTATATGGGCTATCGGCCCGCATACGGATCAACAACCATGGAGCCTCCTCACCAACCCGGAGAACACCCATGACCATCCTCGTCACCGGCGCCACCGGCCTTGTCGGCCGCCACGTCGTCCAGCAGCTCGTGCAGCGCGGCGCCAAGGTGCGCGCGCTCGTCCGCGATCCCGCGAACGCGCACCTTCCCGAAGGAGTGGAAATCGCCCAGGGCGATCAGCTCGACGTCGATGCCTTGCGCCAGGCGTTTCAGGGCGTATCCACCCTGTTCCTGCTCAACGCCGTGGTGGCCGACGAGTTCACCCAGGCGCTGATCACCCTCAACGTGGCCCGCGAGGCCGGCGTAAAGCGCGTGGTCTACCTGTCGGTGATCCATAGCGACCGCTACGTCAACGTGCCGCACTTTGCCGGCAAGTTCGGCGTGGAGCGCATGATCGAACAGATGGGCTTCAACGCCACGATCCTGCGACCGGCCTACTTCATGGACAACGACCTGACGATCAAGGACGTCGTGCTGGGCTACGGCGTGTATCCGATGCCGATCGGCAGCAAGGGCCTGGCGATGATCGATGCGCGCGACATCGGCGAGATCGCCGCCCTCGAACTGCTGGCCCGCGACCGGTCAGCCGAGGGCAGCGCGCTGACCCGTCTCAATCTGGTCGGTCCGGATACGCTGACCGGCGCAGACGTCGCACGACTCTGGTCGGAGGCGTTGGGGCGCCCGATCGCCTATGGCGGCGACGACACGGCGGGCTTCGAACAGAACCTGCGCCAGTTCATGCCCGCGTGGATGGCCTATGACATGCGCCAGATGGCCGAGCGCTTCCTCACCGACGGCATGGTGCCGGACGCCGGGGATGTCGCCCGACTCACCGAACTGCTCGGACGCCCCTTGCGTACCTATCGCGACTTCGCTGCAAGCGCAGCGGCCGCCTGAACGCCTTTCCACCCCAATCCAGGAACTCGTCATGATCTATTCCTCCGCCACCGTCCCGGTCAACGCCCCCGGACAGACCCCCCTCACGCACGCCCAGGCATGGAAGGGCCTGGTCGAAAAGGCACGCAACGCCACGCTGTTCTTTCCGCCCGGCGAGTGCACGCGCAGCGAGGTGGTCGAAGAAAGCGCATCGCATCTGGTGCGCGAAGCCACCATCCTGGGCGACGACATCACCGAGATCATCACGTTCGAAGCGAACAGGAAGATCACCTTCTTCCAGGTGATCAGTCCGCGCGAAGGCGCGATCGTCAATGAACTTTTCGAAGACGAGAGCGGCGAACTGCAGCTCCGCTTCTATGCCTACCTCGGCCTGCGCGGCAAGACCCCCAACAGGCCCGAAGAACAGGCAGCGCAAGCCTGGATGGATAGCGATAAAGGCTTCAAGGCCGCGATCGACTCGACGCTCCTGCGCACGCGTGAGCTCGTTGCGCAGGGGCAGATCTGATCACGCTCAGACGATAGTGGCGTGAGTATCGCAATCGGACCGATGTCCGTTTCCGCCAGAAGCGGACATCGGCCAGCACCCGGGTGAAGCCAACCCGCGAAGCGGCGCCGGCTTGGACGATGTGCTCGCTACCCTCAGCGGGGCGCGACCGTTTCACCGGGCTTTGTTATCTGGCCGGAGGCGATACGCCACGTCGAATGGTCCTTGACCGCGACCAAGCGGATCCGGATGGAAGGCTTCATCATCCTGGACCACTATGCGCACCGCTACGCCGACTTCCGTAGCGACATGACGCAGTGGGTCGACGAAGGGCGGGTCGTGCTGGTCGAGGACGTCGTCGAAGGACTCGAACAGGCGCCCGCCGCGCTTGCCGGGCTTCTTCAAGGCCACAACTTCGGCAAGGTGGTGGTGAAAGTGGCGGATTAGGCGGCACGTCCGTCAGGCTGCGCCCCTGATGGTGGCATTTCGATCCCCGGCGAGCCGGCGAGACGTCTTCCGTCGCCGACGATCACGGGGATGAGGGCGTTGCCGAGATGACCGCGCCGGCATAGTGCGCCCGGATGAAGGCGCGAATCCCTTCGCCCTGCAGTACCGATGCCAGCGCAAGGACGCGCTGATCCGCCTTGTTGTCGTCCCGGGAGACGAGATAGTTCACGTATGGGCTGTCGGCAGTTTCGAGGGTCAATGCGTCCTTGCCGGGTTTGAGACCCGCGTCCAGGGCATAGTTGGTGTTGATCACCGCAAGATCGACCTGATCCAGCACGCGCGGGAGCGTGGCCGCCTCCAGCTCGCGGAATACGAACCCGCGAGGATTGCCGGAGACCTGGGCCACGGTCTGCAGCGGGTCCTGGCCGCGCTGCAGCGTGATCAAGCCGGCCTGCTGCAGCAACAACAGGGAGCGGCCGGTGTTGGAAGCATCATTGGGCAGGGCCACGGTGCCACCGGAAGGCAGCGCAGCCAGGGATGCGTGACGCTTGGAGTAGGCGCCCAGCGGTTCGACGTGGATCCCTTGGACCGGTACCAGTGACGTCTTGCGGGCAAGATTGAATTCATCCAGATAAGGCTTGGTCTGGAAGTAATTGGCATCCAGGCGCCCTTCGGCCAGTTGCACGTTGGGCTGCACATAGTCGTTGAAGACGATGACCTCAAGCTGGATACCCTGCTTCTCGAGCAGAGGCTTGGCCTGGGCGAGGATTTCCGCGTGAGGCACGGCGGTGGCGCCTACACGCAGCACGGCATTGTCCGGCGCAGAAGCCTTGTCACCGCATGCGGTCAGCGCCAGCGCCAGCGCCAGCGCCAGCGCGGATATCAGCAGGGATCGAAGCATGGAGCGTCCTCAAGTGATCAACGATGGGAGAGCCGGAGGACCCATCGGTCGCCCAGCCATTGAAGGAGTTGGACAATGATCAGCAGCATCGCAACGGTGACCACCATGACGTCGGTCTGGAAACGCTGGTAGCCGAAGCGGATCGCCAGATCGCCCAAGCCACCGGCCCCGACCACGCCCGCCATCGCCGTGTAGCCCACCAGCGCAATGGCCGTCACCGTCGCCCCGGCCACCAGGCCTGGCAGCGCCTCCGGCAGCAGGACCCGGGTGACGATCTGCCAGGTGGAGCCGCCCATGGCCTGCGTGGCCTCGATCACGCCGCGATCCACCTCGCGCAGTGCGGTTTCCACCAGACGGGCGTAGAAAGGAGCGGCGCCGACGACCAGCGGCGGAATGGCGCCGGCCACGCCCAGCGACGTGCCTGCCAGCACCACCGTCAGCGGCAGCATCACGATCAGCAGGATGATGAAGGGCAGCGAGCGCAGCACGTTGACGCCAAAGGAGACCGCCACGTTGACGCCGCGATGGGCCAGCAGTTGCCCCGGTGCGGTAACAAACAACACCAGGCCCAGCAGCAGCCCCAGCAGGACGGACAGGCCAAGCGAGGCGCCGAGCATCACCAGCGTATCGCCGGTGGCTTGGGCAATGACCCGAGGATCGATGTTCCCGATCATGCGGCTATCTCCACTGCCACGCCTGCCTGCCGGAGTGCCTGGATGCCTGCATGGGCCTGGGCTCCGAAGAAGGCGATCTCCAACTCGCCGTACGCCTCCCGACGCAGCCGGCCTACTCGCCCGGACAGGATGGCGAAATCGACCCCGGTCTCGCGCGCGACACGACTCAGCACCGGATGGAAGGCGTCATCGCCCAGGAACACCACACGGGCGCGGACGGCGCCCTCGACCGCATCGGCGGGGGGCAGCGCCTCACGCACCAGCGCGTGCGCCTCGGCGGAGCGGGGATGCAGGAAGACATCCGACACCGCGCCGGCCTCCACGACGACGCCGTGGTCCATCACCGCCACGCGATCGCAGATGCGGCGAACCACATCCATCTCGTGAGTGATCAGCACGATCGTCAGGCCCAGCTCGCGATTCAGACGATCTAGCAAGGCCAGGATGTCCTCGGTGGTTTCCGGATCCAGGGCACTGGTGGCTTCGTCGCACAGCAGTATCTGCGGCGCGCACGCCAACGCACGCGCGATGCCCACCCGCTGCTTCTGACCCCCCGAGAGCTGGGCGGGGTACTTGGCGGCATGTCCGCTCAGGCCGAGTTGGTCCAGCAGCTCGACCACGCGCGCGCGGATGTGCGGGCGTGCATGACCTTCCAACTGCAGGGGAAGCGCCACATTGGCGTCCACCGTGCGGTTATGCAGCAGATTGAAATGCTGGAAGATCATGCCGATCCGGCGGCGGACAGCACGCAGCGGGACGGGAGCCAGCGAGGTGATGTCTTGCCCTGCGATGATGACTCGTCCTGCGTCGGGGCGCTCGAGCAGGTTGATGGTCCTCACCAGCGTGGACTTGCCCGCACCCGACCGTCCGACCACCCCGAAGATCTCGCCTCGTCGCACCGTCAAATCCACGGCATTCAGCGCTATGCGGCCGCCGCTTCCATCCCGGAAGCGGCGTGATACCTGGTCCAGCCGGATGACCTCTTCCCCGCCCTGCTCTGTGGCCACGTTCACGGTGTCCGCAGGGAATTAAGGGGGCGAAGCGGCTGCACGGAGCAGAACGAAGGCCAGGAGAAATAGGTGGCCTGGTACGGAAACGGAAGGCAACGGGAGGTTTTCATCAAGCGGTCTTGCCGTCATCGATACGCCCCGGGCACGACAGGGGACGCCCATGACCCATGCATCAGGAGTGTTGCCTTCAGGCTAGCGAGGTCTCGGCTGGTCGGCCAATGAAGCTTCATACCCGGCTTATGCACATTTCTTATGTTTCTCCAGGGTGGATCACCGGCTTGCCTCGATGCCGCTTTCTTCGCCCGCACGACAGCGTCGTCCAGCCGCGCAATGTCAGCGCCTGCATGACAAGGCCGCGCATGGCTGCCAGTGCCGCGTTGAGGACGAATCTCCGCCCTCAACATTGGCCTCCATTCCAGCCGTGATCGTGCGTTCCATGGCGAGTGGAAAGTGAAGGCTGGCGAATAAGAGGGGCTGCGCCGCCTACCGCCTGGAGAGAAGGCAGTAAAACGGCGCAGCCGGGAGGTCTGTCAGTGGGCTACTGGCGCGGTTTGCCTTTCATTCGCCTCGTTGTTTTACCGGATTGAGGTGATTGCCGAAGAGCACAGCATTGAGGAGCAAGCGTTCCGTGCTGTGCCAGTACTTGCGATGCGCAGGATCATCGGCGAAAACCACCACGTTGCCTTGCTCAAACGGCGCGACCTGCAGGAAGGCACTATCAGCCACGCGCTTGCGGTTAGTCTCGGAGAGGTAACCGTTCACGCGTGGGGCGGCGTCGATACGTACGACGTTGAGATACGGGTTGTCTCCATTCTCGAAGACCAGCCCGGTTTCCTTGTTGACCAGAATCCGGCGATCCTGCAAGCCGAAGGCCAGCGGATGCGTCAGGTCGACGTCCGCGCTGAGGATGTTGCCGCTGACCCGCCGTAGCGCGAACACATCACGCTGGCTGCCGAAATCCAGCCGCTCTTTCGGGATGTCCTCGCCGCCTTCCCGCAGCTTGGCCTGTGCCAGGCCTTTCTCGATAGCCCAGCGGGCACCGCTGCCGTACGTCACCAGCGAGCCGCCCTGCGAGATCCAGCGCTTCAGCGCCGCGACACTGGCATCGGATACGTCCGAATAGTTGCCGCTGGCCAGCACGATGCTCGTGTAGCGCTCCAGCGGCACCGTGGCCAGTTGCGACGGCTCCAGCTTGGTCGACGGGATGCCCAGCGCCTTGTCGAAGGCATACCAGGCCGAGCCGATTTCCGGCGGCGACACGCCCGGCCCCAGCACCAGCGCGATGGACGGCTTGCGGATGGCCTTGATGCTGTCGCTGCCAAGATCGATGCCGGATCGATTCAGACCCGACGACAACGCACGTACACGCACACCACTGGCTTCGGCCAGGGCGTTCAGCCGTTCGCGCAAGGCATCGCCCTGCAGCGGCTGCCCGGCCACGGGAATGATCACCGTGCCATGGGGATGGTTCGCGTCCTCGGCCTCGGTACCCGCCACGAATGGCGCGAACGCCGCACGCAACCGGACGCCTTCCTGCAGCAGCGCACCCACCAAGCGATAGCTGCCGAAATCCCGCAGGTCCAAGGTGTAGGCGTACCCCGCGGTGCCACCCACGATGCCGCCGCGGGCGGTGGGTACCTGGCTTACCGGAGCACCCGCCGGGAGCGCACGCCGGCTGGCGGCATAGGCCACGCCGTACGCCGGCGCGATCGCATACGACGTGCCGCTGTAGAACACGTCGCCCTTCACCGGCGGGGTGAACTCGAAAATGGCATGCGCCAGACGGAACTGCGGCTGCCGCGCGGGCACCACCCAGGCCGATCCGGGCAGGAACCGCTTGCCGTCGACCTCGACCGGCTGCGCCAGCGCACCGACCTGGATGCGGTGACGCAAAAGCAGGGCCAACAGGCGATGACTCAACGTCGGATCGGTGGCATCGCCGAAGACCCAGTCGCGCACGGGGTACGCATTCGCCTGGTCCAGCGCGCTGCGGAAGAAGTCCTTCTGCAGTTTCAACAGATAGGCTTTCTGTTCGACCGCGCCACGCACGGTGGCCAAACCGACGTTGAGCTGGTTGCGGATGGTGAACGAAAACGTCAGCGGGCCATTGACGGTCTCCTGCACCCGCCCGCGCGAGCTGGCCTGCTCCACGGTCACGCCGACGGCGCCGTGGAAATCCGGATACGTCGAGCCGTAGATCGGAGAAAAATTGTCGAAGTTCTCGCCGGTGTAGTACAGCGAGCCGAGCGCATCCAGCGCTTGCGCGTGGTAGCGGGCCAACACCTTGTTGGCCTCGTACGAACTCTTGGGCAGGAGCGGGCTCTCCATGCTCTTCGGCGAAGGCTCGAAGTAGTACGTGCTGTCCTTGCCCATCTCGTGGAAATCGATCTGGACGTTCGGATACCAGCGATGGAAATGCTCCACCTTCGGCCAGCTGTCGGTCTGGGAGAGTGCCAGCCAATCGCGGTTGAGATCGGTCAGGTAGTGGTTGAAGCGCCCTCCCGGGAACGGCTCCACATGCTCGCGATCGGCGGGATCGGCGGAGGGTGGCGACGAGGACCACGCGTTGTGCCAGTTCGCGGTGCGGTCACGGCCATCAGGATTCTGGGCAGGATCCAGCAGCACGACGGCTTCGCGCAGCCAGCGCCGGGTGGACTCACTGCGGTCCGCTGCCAAGTACCAGGCGGTCAGCAACGCGGCCTCTGCGCTGGACGTCTCCGCCCCATGCACGCTGTAGGCCAGCCAGACCACGACGGGCGCATTGGCCGCCGCCGCATCCGGGCGCGCCGGGTCGACGAGCGTGGCGTGGGCCTGCCTCAGGTCTTCCAGCCGTCCCTGGTTGTCCGCGTCGGTGATGGTGAGCAGCAACAACGGGCGCCCTTCGTAGCTGCGACCGGTCTGCTCGACCTTCACCCGTGGCGAGGTCTTGGCCAGTTCGTTGAAGTAGGCCACCAGTTCGTCGTGTCGCGTGTACCGGCTGCCGATGGGATACCCGAGGAACTGCGCGGGCGTGGGCACGGCGGGATCGGCGTCGACGGGGCCGGGAAAGAAGTAGGACGTTTGCGCCAGCGCCGTAATGGATAGGGAGAACGAAGCGAACGTCACTACGGCCTTGAACAGCATGCGTGCAGCGGACAGCATCAGCCACTCCGATGGAGCGCGTCCGGCGCGCGGGCCGGACGCGACGAGGGAGGAAGGTAAGGCCGGGAGACGGCCGCCAGTGGGTCAGAATCGGTAGTCGAAGCCCACCGAGAAGTAGCGACCGCGCAAGTCGTATTGCGAGAAGTCGTATGGCGCGCGGATGCCGGGGAACGAAGCGTCGTACGGCGGCTCCTCGTCCAGCAGGTTCTGCACCTTGGCGTACAGCGTCAGCTTGTCCAAGCCGCTCCAGGCGAAGTACAGATCGAACTGGTCGTACCCGTCCACCCGTGATTGCGCCGTGCTGCGCGTCTGCGCGTAGCCGCCGGTGTGATACCAGGTCAGCGCCGTGGTGAAGTCGCGGAAGGTCCAGTCCGCGGTCGTGGTCGCTTTGTTGCGCGGAAGCGTGAAGCTGAGGTTGTTGCCGGCGTAGTCCACCAGCGGGCCGCCCACCGTGTTCTGCCGACGATACTCGAGCACGTGGGTGTACGCGCTGGAAAGACCGAATTCGCCTGCCGTGGCCGTGCGCCAGTGCTGGCGCAGTTCGACGTCGATGCCCGAGGTCTTCAGCTCGGTCAGGTTCTGATAGCGATTGTAGACGGCCAGCAACTTGCCGCGCGCATCGCGGATGACGTTGGCCGGGTCGTTCTCCTGCACGATGGTGGCGGTATTGCCCGTGCCGATCAGGTTGTCCAGCTCGATGCGGTACCAGTCCACGCTCAGGCTGGTGTCCGCCCAAGGCGAGAGCACGAAGCCGGCGTTGTAGCTGTGGGTGCGCTCCGGATCCAGGTCGGTGTTGCCGACGGTGAAGAAGGTCGGGTTCTGGCGCGAGCCAGGCACATCAGGATCGTGCGGATCGACCACCGAACCGTAGGAGATGTTGGTGCTGGCCGCGTTCTCCGACAGCGACGGCGCACGGAACCCGCGCGAGGCCGCCGCGCGCAGCAGCAGAGCGTCCAGGGGCTGCCAGCGGAGGCTCACCTTGGGCGAGAAGGCTTCGCCGAAGTCGCTGTAGTGATCGCCGCGGCCGGCAACCTGCAACTCGAGCGTGGAATGCAGCGGGATGTTGAACTCGGCGTACGCGGCGGCGACATCGCGGCTGCCATCGACGGCGGCGATGGCCGGACGGATCTGCAGGCCGGCATCGATCTGCCAGGGATTGCGCGACACCAGTTCCTCGCGGCGCCACTCCACGCCCGCGGCGAAGCCCACCCGGCCCGCGGGCAGTTCGAACAGTTGGCCGATGATCTTGGCATCGGCACCGGCCAGCTTTGAATCGGCAGGGCGCGTCGTGCTCAGCGCAATGGCGTCCAGCACCGACTGCGGCGTGGCAGAAGGATCGTGCAGGTTGTAAGTGCCGTTGTTGAGTGCGTCGTACAGGCCCCAGCGATTCGCGAAGCCCCCGGCCACGATCTCCTCTTCCTTGCTGCGCGCGGCGAAAGCAGCGGTCTCCCAGTCCCAGTCGCCAAGACGTCCTCGCAAACCGCCCACAACCCGGTACGCGTCGGAGCGGTTGGTCTTGATCGAGGCGCCCAGGTTAAAGAAGGTGTATTCGATGGGCGTGGCCACGCCATAAGGGTTGTAGGGATTGTTGGCGGGCAGGATCGCCGGCACGGGTTCGGCCAAACCGGTGTCCGCGTTCAAGGCGAACCGGCCGCTCTCCAGGGTAAAGAATGGACTCGACCCGAACCATGACGTGCCGCGGATATAGCTGTAGTGCGCCTCGCCGAACGCCTCCAGGTGTTCGTTGATGCGGAACGTGCCATTGACGTAGCCCTGCAGGCGTTCGGTCGCGGGAATCAGCGTGGTGTAGTCCGCCAGGTTGAAGGCGCAGGTGTTGCCGGCCAGGCCGTCGATAGGCGCACTGGCGGTCAGCACCGTGCCTTCGGGGCAGTTGCCATTGGCGTCCAGCAAAGGCACCGATACGCCATTGACCAGGAAGCGTGCGCCTTTGGCCGACCATCCGTTCCAACGCCCGCCCGGCTTGCCGGTGTAGATGCCAGAGCGGGTCAGCTTGCGCTCGCTCTGGTCCAACCGATCACGGTCGTAGTAGTCCACGCTGTACAGGATATTGAACCCATCGCGGTCGATATCGCCGAAGCCGCCGATCAGCTTGGCCTGGCGCTCATCCAAGCCGCCTTCGTCGGAGGTGCCGATGCGACCGCCAATGTCCAGACCTTCGAAGTTCTGCCGCGTGATGATGTTCACCACACCGGCCACCGCATCCGAGCCGTAAACCGCCGAAGCACCGTCCTTCAACACTTCGACCCGCTCCACCGCCACCAGCGGCAGGGCATTGAGGTTCACGAAGGTGTCGGACAGCCCATTGGCCGGGAAGCCGTAGTTCGCAAGCCGACGGCCGTTGAGCAGCACGAGCGTGTTCTTCTGCGAAAGACCGCGCAGGCCGATGCCGGCCGAACCCGAAGCCCAGCCGCTGTTGCTGGTTTCGTTGGCGGCATTGCCGGTATTGGCCGAGATCGAGCGCAGCAGGTCCGCCACGGTCGCCTTGCCCGAGGCTTCGATCTGCTGGCGATTGATGACCTGGACCGGGTTGGGTCCTTCCGCATCGGCGCGACCGATATTGGAACCCGTCACGACGACGGTCGAAAGGGTCTTGCTATCGGCGGAGGGCGCTGCTTCTTGCGCGTGGACGACAGTAGGGGCAAGCGAAAGCACGGCCGCAATGGCGGCCGTCAAAGGAACTGCACGGGGCATCAAGACATCCGGAGTAACGTGGGGGAGGCGAAGTGAGCCACGCAAGTTCCGTTAAACGAAATGAATATTCTTCATGCGCTTATGCATCGCGTCCGCGTCTCGATGCTGTCCAAGACGCGGTGCTTGCAGGCGCGACCAACGCTCATGATCGATCGCTACACGCTGATAACGCCCAGGATGGTCGGTTCGTATGGGATTTACCGCCACCTAACGCACGCCAGCGACGGCTTCCACTACGGTAGTCGCTCTGTTGGACAGCCGAGCAACCCATGGTTCTCACTCAATTCAAGTCTCCTGCCGAGCTCGACGTTCTGATCGATGAAATCGGCCAGCGCCTGGACATTCTCTACCAGACCTCGACCGCAGCTTCGCGGGCAGAGACGTGGGCGAACCTGACGACAGCCGTACTCAAGCTCGCCGCACCTGAGGATCACGAGCACGTGTATCGACGCTTGAATGCGTTGTTTACGGCCCATGCGTCTCGGCGGGATGCAGGGTCTGAGCAGAACTAGTTCAAGGAAACTGCCCGTCCAGTCCTGGCATGCCGACATGCACACCTGTCGACGCATCCAGACATCAGACGGCGCGCGCGGGTGCCGGGTTCCCGTATCCCGGCACATCACACTCAGGACTGGAGCGGGCCTGACATTTGTAGGGGGACACTCGCGGGATATGAAGTAGTGATTGGTGATCTGCTCATACGTTCGACGATATATGGCAGTTGCCGCTACGCGTAGTGGCGAATCAGCTCCGAGATGAATCTCATTGATGGCTGGCCCGAAAATAACGCGCTTGTCAGCCATGGCCCAGCCCAAGAGGATGGGCGCGACTAATCGCTTCGACCGGAGCAAGAGAATGGCAGAGCTGGTGGTGGGACTTGTGGATGTGTTCGCCCATCGTCCCTACGAGGGCAATCCCCTGGCGGTCGTAGAGGGCGGAGAATCACTATCCGACGAGCAAATGCGGCGCATTGCCGGCGAACTCAACCAGGCCGAAACAACCTACCTGTTGCATAGTGATCGCGCGGATTGGAAGCTGCGGTCGTTCACGGCGGCGGGCGCGGAGGTGTTTGGTGCCGGCCACAATGCCTTGGGGGCATGGCTGTGGTTGGGAGAACTGGGGCGACTCGGGCACCTGAATTCACCCGCCACATTCCTTCAAGAACTGGGGGATGACGTGTTACCCATCGTGGTGGCTCGACTGGAGGGCCGGGTGCATGGCCGCATGCGGCAGGCCCCCTTGCAACTACTGGCCTCCCTCCAGACATTTGCACCGTTAGCCGCATCATTGGGATTAGGGACAGGCGACCTTCTGACAACGCCCGCACCTCGCGTCGCCAGCACAGGGGCCCCGCACCTCTTGGTTAGAGCGATTGATAGGCATGCTGTAGATCGTGCAGAGCCTGATCATCGGACGCTCCTCGCGGTACTTCAGGGTGTAGGCGCGGAAGGCTGCTATTTGTACGCGCATGATGCCGAAGCGCCGTCTGCTGCGTATGCGCGCTTCTTCAACCCTACCGTCGGTCTATGGGAAGACGCCGCGACAGGCACCGCTGCTGGGCCGTTGGCCGGTTATCTCCGGCATGCCGGTGTACTCGATGGCACACGGCTCACGGTGGAGCAGGGCGTCAGGCTGGGGCGGCGTAGTCTGCTTGAACTCGAGTTGACGCCGGATTCGGAGTTGTCCGGCACAGGCATAGTCGTTCTACAGGGACATCTGGCGTCGCCGTAGTATCGTCGCGAGGCCATGGCGACATGTATCGTGAAGCGACGTCCGCGTCGGGTCTGAAGCAGACATCAGAGCGCTACTCCGCTAGCGACCTGCGAGTAGCGCTGCGTCTTGTTCGACAGCTGCCCTCAGCCAGTCTGCAGTGACCCTAAACCTCGCCACCTGCGATGCGTCCTTGTGGCTGAGCAACCAGAGCTCACGCTTCGACTCGATGCCCTCCTGCAGCCTTGTCAGCCCAAGGCTGTCACCTACTGCGCAAGGCAGCAGTGCGATACCCAAGCCTCGCTCGCATGCGCGAGCGAGCATCGCGATGCTGCTGAACCTCAAAAAGCGCTGTGGTCCAATCTTTGCCAGCCACTGCATCTCCGGCAACCAAGACATCTCGGCCGGGAACGACAGCCACGTCAGTGAAGCCCATTCCTTGCGCGTGGCACCGGCGAACGCGGCTGCTCCGTAAACCGCGAACCCCAGCTCGCCCACCTTCCGCATTCGCAAGGCGGCATCAGCGGTTGGCCTATTCAATCGCAACGCCAAGTCTGTTTCCTTGCGGGTGAACGAGTATTCCCGCATGTCACCCAACAGATTGATCTCCAGTCGCGGATGACGCTCCATCAGCGATGGAACGTGCTCAGCGAGCCAGTGGCTGAGGACGACGTCGATGCCGGTGATGTTGACCGGCCCTGAAATGTCGTCCTGCTCAGCACGGGCCTCCAAGAACATGGTCTCGACCCGGTCCACGATGCGGTCGGCATGCTCCAGGAATACGCGGCCGCTTTCGGTCGCCTTGTAGCCGCTCGGGTCGCGGATGAACAGGCGCACGCCCAGGGCTTCTTCCGCCGCCGCCAGTCGCCGGCTGACGGTAGAGGTCACCAGCCCCAGGGTGCGCGCGGTCTGGGCCATGGAGCCGGTCTGGGCCAATGCCCGAAGCAGCGGTATGTCGTTCCAGTCGAAGTCCACCGCACACCTCCCGACTCTCTGGGATCGCGTTGCATTTCTGCATTCATTGTTTGCCCGAATAGCTATTTTCGCAACGCCCAGGCAGGCGTAAAAAGTGCGCCACGGAGCAGGCAGACCACGCCGGTCTACCCCCGCCAATACCCACACAGGAACCGCAATCATGAAAGCCATGCTTCTTGCTTCCGTCCTGACCGCCGCCGTCGCTTCGGCCCCGGCCCTCGCCCAGGACACCGCCGCCACCGCCAGGACCCAGTTCGTCGACGTCGATGGCAACCGCGTCGCCTACCGCTCCATCGGTACCGGCAGCCCGATCGTGCTGGCCAACCGCATGCGCGGCACGTTGGACACCTGGGACCCCGCCTTCCTAGATACGCTCGCCAGGCACCACACCGTCATCACGTTCGACTATCCGGGCGTGGGTTACTCGACCGGCACGCTGCCGGATGACCTGGGCAAGGTCGCCACGTTCGTCGATCGCTTTGCCACCTCGATCAAGCTGGACAAGTTCGCCATGGCCGGCTGGTCCTGGGGCGGCTTCACCACCCAGACCCTGCTGCTGGACAAGCCCGAGCGCGTGACCCACGCCGTGCTGATCGGCACCAACCCCCCAGGCCCGGGCCAGATCCCGATCCAGCAGGTCTTCATCGAGCGCGCCCTGAAGCCGGTCAACGATCTGGAGGACGAGTACGTCCTGTTCTTCGAGCCCAAGTCCGAGTTCAGCCGCGCCGCGGCCAAGGCCTCGCGCGATCGCATCTATGCCCGTCCGGACGTGGTGTCGAAGATCCCCAGCCGTGTCGAACAGATCCAGGTCTACCTGACTGCCGCGCAGGCCTTCGGCGAAGACAAGCTGGGCCGTCGCCAGGCGCTGACCCAGACCCGCACGCCGATCCTGGTGATCAGCGGCGACAACGACACCAGCACCGCCGGTCAGAACTGGTTCCCGCTGGTCGGTCAGATGAAGAACGCGCAGTTCGTGTTCTATCCGGAGTCGGGTCATGGCCCGCAGCACCAGTATCCGGAACTGTCGGCCGAGTACATCACCGACTTCATCGCCCGCACCTCAAGGTGATTTCATTCGGCGGCGCCTCACCGCGCCGCCTCAGGAGAGCTGTCATGCGTTACCGCATTTTTGGCAACACCGGTCTTCGTGTCTCCACGCTGGCGCTGGGCGCCGGCAACTTCGGCAAGGGTTGGGGCTATGGCGCCGACCAGGACGAGGCCCAGCGCATCTACACCACCTACCGCGAGGCAGGTGGCAATTTCATCGACACCGCCGACCAGTACCAGTTCGGTCAATCCGAGACGATGCTGGGCCAGTTCATGGCCGGCCATCGCGACGAGATCGTGTTGGCTTCGAAGTTCTCGCTCGGTGACGCGCCCGACGCAGGCCTGCAGCGCAGCGGCAACAGCCGCAAGGCGATGCGCACTTCCGTGGAGGCAAGCCTCAAGCGCTTGAAGACGGATTATCTCGATCTGCTGTGGGTGCACATGCCCGATGGCATCACGCCGATCGATGAGCTGGCGCGCAGCCTGGATGACCTGGTTCGTAGCGGCAAGATCCTGCATGCCGGCCTGTCGGACTTCCCGGCATGGCGCATCGCCACGGCGGCGACGTTGGCCGAAGCGAAAGGCTGGGCGCCGGTGTCGGCCGTGCAGTTGGAATATAGCCTGGTCGAACGCTCAGCCGAGCGTGAACTGCTGCCGATGGCCAAGGGCTTCAACCTCGGCACGGTCGCTTGGTCGCCGCTGGGCGGCGGCCTGCTTACCGGCAAGTACCGTCGTGGCGAGACCGGCCGCGCCCAAGGTCTGGGTGTGGTCATCCATGGTGAAGACGACGCGCGCAAGACGGCGGTGGTGGACGAAGTCCTCGCGATCTCCGAAGAAGCGGGTGTCGCGCCAAGCCACGTCGCCATTGCCTGGGTGCTGGCCAAGGGCGTGCTGCCCATCATCGGACCCCGCACGCACGACCAACTCACCGACAACCTGAAAGCGTTGGAGTTCTCGCTGTCGACCGAGCAGTTGCAGCGGTTGGACCAAGCCAGCGCGTTCAAGCTTGGTTTCCCGCACGACGTGGTCGCCGAGACTGCGCCGGCGCTGGCTGGCGGCAAGCTGGAACTGATCGACTTCCCGGCCAGGCCAGTCCGCTGATCACCGGCAAGCGTCGACAATCGGAGGAAACCATGGCGACGAGATCGCGGCGCGCATGCTCGAACTCCCGGACCAGCATGTGCAGCGCTGTGACGCGATCAGAAGCACGCGCATCGCCCCTCAAATGCGCGGACCAAGGAGGTCCGCGTTGAGGTCTGTCCACGTCGCCCGACGCTACGAACGGACCTTCAAGCGATCCGTCGACAGCTGGGCGATCTGCCAGAACAACAACGCGTTGCCCGTGGCCCGGGCCGAGAGCATCGCTCCGTGGATCGAGGCCATGAACATCGCGGCTTCCGCCGCCGGCGCGTCGCTCAGGCGCATCACGCCCTTCGTCTCGCCCTCCACCAGGGTCTGGGCGAGCCAGGCCTGGAGATCGTCGAAGTGCCCCCTGACCTCCTCGGCGACCTCTGCCGGGATGCTGGGCAATTCGGCGGCGAGCAATGCGCAGATGCAGATCGGCGGATTCGACTCCTGAATGCAGTCGGCCCAGTACCGGCTGTAGGCGACCAGGCGCGCATAGGGATCAGGAATCGATTCCTTGAGTGACTGCAGTCCTTGCCGCATCGCCTGCCGGTGCTGGGCAACGGTCGCCTTGACCAAGTCCACCTTGGCCGGGAAATGGTGATGGATGCTCGCCTTCCTGACCTCCACCCGTTCCGCAATATCGGCGTAGCTGAAGCCGTTGTACCCACCCGAAGCCAGCAGCTCATTCGTCTGCTGGATGATCTCCTGGGCTTTGGGCGAATACGCGGGCCTGGCTTTTGCGGACGGCATCAACGGACTCCCTGCGCTGGATGGATGCGCTGCCTGTAGAGCGCTCGAACCTGCAACGGGATGCCCACGATCAGCGCCAGGAAGAGCGCGCCCTGGACACCCAGCAGCAGCGGATCCTTCAAGTCTGTCACCACCGGATCGCCGACCGGAAGCCTGCGCAGGGTCTCACTCACCGTGGGGACCATCAGCAGGAACACCGTGATGCTCAGCGACATCGTCTGGACGTACGCCCACAGTCGCTTCGCCGGCCGCCACAGCGCGATGCCATATCCGAGCACGAGAAACAGCAGGGTGATCGTCGCGATGATCGAGCTCACCGGCTGGTGCGCGATGGGATAGACGGTGAGGATGCCCAGCAGCATGAACCAGAAGTACGCGCGGCCGGGACCGGTCTCCGGAGCGATCCGGCCGTGCCTGACCAGCATGAAGACCGCAAGCGGGATCGCGGGGAGGCTTCCCAGCGTGTGAAGCCAACCGATTAGAGAGATGCCCATGAGATTTCCTTGCTAAAGTGAGGTGAGTCTACCTACTGGTAGGTATATAGTGCAATGGGGTGTCGTATGGACGACTCATGCCGACGAACGGGTCTTCTGTGCCGGGAGAGCCCGGCTTGCCGGCGGTGTCGCCGTTTGCGGTCGCTGTGCCATGCCAGACTCGCCTGCAGAGCCTGGCGCCCCGCTCGTGGTGGTCATCGCCAGCCTTCGGCCGAGAATGGCAGCAGTGGCCATCGCGCTGGCGATCATGAGGCAGGCGGCCGCGAAGCCGGATGCCACCTGTTCGACGCCTGCTCCGTCAGGCGCGAGCGAGAAGAAGACACCGCCCACCAAGGCGACCGAGAGCGCAGCGCCCAATTGCATCGCTGCGCTGACCATGCCCGCCGCCAAGCCCGCCCAACGGGGCGCCACGAGATCGACGTTCAGTCGCACCAGCGCCGGCAGCGCGATGCCCTGCCCGATCCCCACCACCAGCAAAGGAACCGGAAGCCAGGACGGTCGGCCGATCGCCACCGACCCGGCCGCCAGGACCAGGCCAAGGGCTTCCAGACTCATGCCGAAGGTCGCTGCGCTCGAACCCAGCCAACGCGAGAGGCGGAGGCCGCACGTCGGCCCCAACAGCTGCCCGATACCGAGTGGAAGAATCGCCAGGCCCGCTGCGAGCGCACCGCGACCCAGCCCGGCTTGTTGGTACACCGCGAACGTCAGGAAGAACGCCGCCAAGGCGTACAGCAGGACCGCCGCCAGCAGACCCAGAGCCAATCCACGAGTTGCCGAGATGACCGAGGGCGGAAGCAGCGTCGATGTACCCAAGTGCTCCCGATGCTTCTCGTAGCGCCAGAAGAGGACCAAAAGTGCTGGGCTCATTGCCAGCACGCCCAGGCTCCACCATGGCCACCCGTGTTCGCGACCTTCGATCAGCGGAACCACCAGCGCCAGCACGCCGAGGGCCAGCAGGATCGCGCCGCCGAAATCCATGCCGCACGCTTCCTCACCGCGGGTTTCGCGCACCAGGATCAACGCGGCCGGAATGGCCAGGGCGATGACCGGAAGATTGATCAGGAAGACGCTACGCCAGCCCATATCCCAGAGATCAGCGGAGACCAGCAGTCCACCCAGCAGCTGTCCGCCGATGGAGGCCAATCCGAATGTCGCCCCATAAAGACCGAGCGCTCGCCCCTTCTCGCTCATCGAAAACAGCGCGTGGATGGACGCCAGCGACTGCGGTGCCATGACCGCGGCCGAAATGCCCTGCAGCAATCTGCCGAAGATGAGCACACTGGGCGACGTGGCGAATCCACACAGAGCCGACGCCAGTCCAAACCCGAACATGCCGGCCACGAAGGTACGTCGGCGTCCATAGAGATCCCCGAGGCGACCGCCCAGGATGAGCGTGACCGCGTAGGCCATCGCATACACCGACACGACCAGCTGTGAGACATCCGCCGATGCCTGCAGATCGGACCGGATGCTGGGCAACGTCACGTTGACGATGAAAAAATCAAGCGGAGGCAACAGCGTGCCGGACAGGAGCACGGCCAAGGCAGGCCAGCGGCGCGGGTCCGCCGCGTTCGGAGTCGGATCGATGCTCAAGAGGTTCATCCTCGGCATACCGCAGGTCAACGCATGCCGCCCGAGCCGATGATGTGTTCCCCCGTGACCCAGCCTGCGTCGTGCGAGGCGAGGAACGAGACGATCGACGCGATGTCCGTCACCTGCCCGATTCGGCCGAGCGGTGTCTGCTGCTCGTTCCAGGCCTGGAACTCCGAGCCCATCACGCCGTTGGCGTGCGTACCGTCGGTCTCGATCAGTCCGGGGTTCACCGCGTTGACACGGATTCCCCGTGGACCCAGTTCCCGCGAGAGAACGCCGGTGATGGCGTCGATAGCGCCTTTCGTTCCACTGTAGATCGCGCTTTGGGTGGGCAGGATCCGGGTGACGAAGGAACTGACGTTGATGATGCTGCCGCCTTCGCCCAAGAAGGGCACGGCGGCCGCCGTGACGAGCAACGACCCGAGTACATTGAGGTCGAACTGCTGGCGATACAGATCCTCGGTGGTGTCCTCGATCCTTGCGAACTGGTACATGCCCGCGTTGTTGACCACGATGTCCAGCCGACCGAATCGGTCGACGGCCATGCGGACGAGCGCATCCGCCTCCGTCTTGCTGCGCACATCGGCGCGCGCGGCGACGGCGGTTCCGCCGGCGCCTTCGATCCCGGCCACCACCTTCTCCGCCTCGTATGCGCTCGAAGCGTAATTGACGACCACCTTGGCGCCATCGCTCGCCAGCCGACGCGCGATGCCCGCGCCGATACCTTTCGACGCGCCGGTAACGAGCGCCACTTTCCCGCTCAACTTGCCCATGTCGTTCGACTCCAGATGAGGCTGACCCGGGATGGGCCAACCCGCCAGGACGGCGTTTACCCGTCTACCGAGATCTCACGGGCTTCGCCGGGGATGCCCACGCGTCGCAGACGCCAGACCATCGATACAGGGGCGGGCATGGTGGACTTAACTGGATTGTTTGTGGACTGCCATTCCTGCATATTCCGCGTACATTTTTGAACGAGTAGTCGCGGGATGGAATGGAGTGATATCCGGATATTCCTCGCGGTCGTCCGCGGCAGATCGCTCGGCGAGGCGGCGCGCAGCCTGGGCGTGAGCCACCCCACCATCGGTCGCCGGATCAAGGCGCTGGAAGATGAGGCCGAGCAACCGCTTTTCCGCAGGACGAAGGACGGCCTGGTGCTCACCGATGCCGGCGACGCGGTGCTGTCGCTCGCCGAATCCATGGAAGCGTCGGCGCTGTCCATGGAAAGGCGCCTGGCGGGCAACCATGAGCGGCTCGAAGGCCTCTTGCGGATTTCCTCGGCGGACTGGTTCGCCGCCTATGTCCTGGCGCCGGTCTTTGTCGAGCTGGGGCGCCTTCACCCCGCCGTCGTGCCCGAGGTCATCGCGAGCTACCGTCTGCTCGACCTCTCCCGTCGCGAAGCCGATGTGGCCTTCCGCATCGTCCCGTTCAGTGAGCCGGACATCGTCCAGCGTCGACTGATGACCATGCCCTACGGACTCTACGGATCGGCGGCGACGGTGCACGCAGTGGCCAACGACCCCCGGTCGGTGAGTCTGATTCTCATGAACTCGGCCCAGGCCCACTTTCCGGATGTCGCCTGGCTGCTCGACCGATTCCCGCGCTCGCGGCGTGCCTTCGCCAGCACCAGCCGGAGCGTCCAGGCCCAGATGTGCCGTCGCGGCCTTGGCGTAGCGGTATTGCCGAGGCCCCTGGGTGAGGGCGTGGACGGGCTACATCGCATCGATCTGTTCGGCGAGCCTCCGAGCAGGGACGTTTGGGTGGGTTATCACCAGGACCTTCGCCACATGGATCGGCTGCGGGCGCTGCTCGAGCTCGCCGACAGGACGCTAGCGCATTCTGCGGCGCCTCCCGCGTGAGCAGACCGATCTGGGTCCCGGCCGAACGAGAGGATGGGCAAGCCGGCCAGATCGTTCGATCGAGAAAAGAGGACTAGCGGTGTGCCGTCTTCAAGGGCTCGAAGGTCAGGTCCTGATAGTCGTAGCTGAAGTCCGCCAGCGGCGACACCGCCTTCACCGTGATGCGCGCCACTCGACCGTCCGCGTCGAGCGCGAACGTCATGTAGGCGGGCTCGATGGAGGCATCGTCCCAATCGACACGGAAGGTGTCGTATTGCCAGTGATTGAGGGTGCCGGCCATGTTGGGTGTCTGGCTGAAGTCGACCCGCAAGGTGCCGGCTCGTTCCGCGACGGTGATCGGGCCGTACCACGCATCAGCGTAGGCACCGGCATAGCCGGCAGCTTTGAGCGATGGTCGCGATGCGGCATTGCGCGCCGCGCCCTTCGCATCTTCCAGGGCCCTCAAACCGTTCGCCAACCGCTCGCGGTTCCAGGTAGAGAATGCCCCGACCCAATCGCGCGCCTCCAACCCCAGATAGTGGTCGAGCAGTTCATAGCCCAGGCCGCGCATCACTTCGACATCCTCGGCATTGATCTGCAGCGCGATGCCCAGGTTGCGCTCCGGCACCAGCACGACGAAGGCCAGCACGCCGAACACCGCACCGCCGTGCTGCACGACCTTGACGCCGCGGTAGTCCTGCACGTTCCAGCCGTAGCCGTAGCCGGAGAACTGTGGCGTGATGTCGGTGATCGGCGCGGGAAACGGGCGGATCGGCATCGGCACCTGCGGCGTCCACATCGCGCGCGCGGACGCTTCGCTGTACAGACGTCCCTTGCCGTCCGGCAGTGCGCCCAGCGCGAGCTGCACCTGCATCCAGCGCGCGAAATCCCTCGCACTCCACGACAGTCCTCCGGCAGGCGCGCCCACCTGGCCGAGGCCTTCGCGTTCGGGCAGCACCTGCTGCGGACCGAGGCCGCGCAGCCTGCTGTCCAGTCGCGCATGCGGCTGCACGCGATTCGGGTTGGCGAAGCGATCCTTCTCGTCACTGACCGCCGTCGTCATGCCGAGCGGCTGGAAGATGCGCGTGCGCACGAAGTCTTCCCATGGCTGCCCACTGACCTGCGTGACCAGCTCACCGGCGACGATATAGAGGATGTTGTCGTACGCGTAACCGCTTCGGAAACTGGTGGCGGGCTTGATGTGTCGTAGCGCACGCACGATGTCGGTACGGCTGCGCGAGGTACGCGGAATGAACAGCAGGTCGCCGGCGCCCAGGCCGAGGCCGCTGCGATGGAGCAGCAGGTCGCCGACCGTCATCTCGCGCGTGACCCAGGCGTCGTACATGCGGAAGTCGGGCAGATGGTCGGCGACCCGGTCGTCCCAGGACAGCTTGCCGTCGTCGATCAGGATGGCCAGGGCCGCCGCCGTCACCGCTTTGCCGGTCGAGCCGGTGGGGAAGATCGTGTCCGCATCCACCGGCTCGCTGCCGCCCAGTCTGCGCACGCCATAACCTTTTGCATGCACGATCTTTCCGTCCTTGACGATGGAAATCGCCATCCCGGGTACATCGCGCGAACGCATGGCCTGTTCGACGCGTGCGTCGAATCCGGCCGGCACCTGCGCATGGGCCTGCGCCATGACGCAGAGCAACGCCAGCAGGACGGCGCCGCATCGACTCTTGAGGGCAACGATCATCGGGAGTCTCCTGACAAGGTGGGCGCAGGCGGTGCGAGCGCGGCGGCGTCGCGCCTCAGCCGCCACACGCCGACGGTCAGCAACGGCAGCACGTACACCGCGAGGAACAGGTACGCCAGCCCGCGATAGCCCTGGGCGATCAACGCCACCAGGCCGACGCGTTCGGCGATGAAGATCGATCCGACCAGCAGCACGCTGGCGATCGCCAAGCGGACGCGCTTGCCCGGGGTAGCGCCACGACGGCTGCGCCACGCATGCGCGATGCGCTCGTTGGACGCGTGCACGACGGCGGTACCGCTTTCCAGCAGCGCGCTGAAGATCATCACCTGGAACAGGACCTGGAAGACCGGCATGTCGAGCTGGCGCAGGATGAAGTCCGACGGCAGCGCTTCCGCGCCGATCTGCGGATACCACGCCAGCATGCACAGGAAGAACAGCAGACCCGGCAGCATCGCCAGCGGGCCGGACAGCACGCCGGCGATCATCGCGTCGCGCCGGTCGAGGAAGTGGCGCACCAGCGGCAACACGATCACCGCGCCGACGATGTTGTAGCCGGCATAGGTCAGGCCGCCCTGCAGCCAGCCGGTCGTCGGCCGCGGTGTGGACAAGGCGGCCAGCGCACGGTCCCCAAAGTCCGCCAGCACGATCAGCACGAACACGGCATAGATGCCATACAGGAACACCGACACCCATTTGAACAGGGCTTCGACGGTCGCATTGCCGTACGCCGTAAAGACGCCGATGCCCACCATCAGCAGCAGCGTGCCCATCAGCTTCGGCCAACCCAGCAGCGCCGCGAAGATCTCACCCGCCGCGGCGCCGAAGACCGCCAGGATCAGCACCATGAACACCAGGTACGCGAGTTCGAACACGAAAGCGAACCGCCCGAGCAGCACGACGAAGAAGCTGCGGTAATCGAAGCTGCGCGCGGCATGGGCCAAGGCGAAGGTCAGCGCGCAGACCAGGCTCCAGCAGGCCATCGCCGTCAGGATCGCCAGCATGCCGCCCTGCGGTCCGCTCGGGATGAAGTACTCCGCCAGTTCGCGCCCGGTCGCGTAGCCGCCGCCGATCACCGCGGCCTTGAAGGCGAGGCCGGGCAGCACCCAACGCTGGAACCGCGTCGAGGTCGCACTCATGCGATCACCGGGCGCCACGGCCGAGACAGCTTTCGACCAGCACGGTGAACGCCTCGCCGCCGCGGATCGGGTCAGCCACCGGCAGGCCGAGGCGCTCGGCCATCTCCCCCATGACGCGATGCGCGGCCTCGGCATCGAGTCCGGCCGTGTTGACGCTGACGCCAGCGCAACGGATCGCGGGATTGGTGCGCGCCCCCAGCGTCAGCGCGAGCGCGATCGTTTCCTCGATCGACGGCAGCCGATAGTGCGGGTAGCCGAGCACGCGCTCGCGCCC
Source organism: Pseudoxanthomonas sp. G3 (assembly GCF_057654715.1). Classification (NCBI taxonomy): domain Bacteria; kingdom Pseudomonadati; phylum Pseudomonadota; class Gammaproteobacteria; order Lysobacterales; family Lysobacteraceae; genus Pseudoxanthomonas; species Pseudoxanthomonas sp. G3. Next base: position 475,088 of record NZ_CM172805.1, on the reverse strand, counting down.
GTGTTCGTGGCAGATCACGATCACATCCGGCTGGCTGCCGTGCAGCAATGCCAGCGAAACACCTGCATAGGCAGGGTGCGACAGCGAGCCCTGCCCTTCGATGATGTCCCAGTGCGCGGCGTCCGCGTCCGGCGACAGCATCTCGGCGGCGCCGGCGGCGAAGTCCGCCACCACCGCATCCATGGGAATACCGGCGCCGGCGATCAGGATGCCGGTCTGGCCGGTGGCGCGGAAATCGGCATCGACGCCGCGTGACCGGAATGCGCGTGTGAGCGCGAGCGCGGTGTACTTCTTGCCGAGCGCGCAATCGGTGCCGACGGTCAGCAGACGATGGCCGGTGCGCTTGGTACCCGTCGCCACGGGAAGATGCCCAGGGGGTTCACGCACATCGATCAGCTGTCGCCCCAGCGCGCGCGCGGCATTGCGCAGCGGTTCGATGGCCGACAGCCTGGTGTGCATGCCGCCGATCAGGTCCAGGCCCGCCTCCAGCGCCTGGATCAGCAGCGGGATCCAGCCCGACGGAATGCGTCCGCCCGGATTGGCGACGCCGATGACCATCGCCCGCGCACCCGCCTGACGTGCCTGGGCGGGCGAAAGGAACGGCAGGCCAGTGGTGACCTCGACCGTGTCGCAGGCGAATTCGCCGACACAGCGGTCGCGCGCCCAGTCGCGCAGGCCGAACGCGGTCTTCGCATAGCTGGGTTCGACGGTGTCGCCGAGGAACAGCAGGTACGGCTGCGGAAGCGCGTCGACGTCGGACGACGCAGGAAGAGCGGTCTGCATGTGCGGGGTCCGGATCGCGGAACAAGCGGTCGCCGCCCGCGTCGGGCGGACGGCGTCGGGTCAGAAGCGGATGTCGAGTTCCACGCCGAACGTGCGCGGCTGGATCGGCACCCCGGTCACGTGCGACCGGGCGCCGGACAACGCGCCATCCATCGGCGTCAGTGTCGACCACGCCTGTTCGCCGGTGACATTGTTGGCGTAGGCGCGCAGTTCCCAGTTTTCCTTGCCGATGCCGGCATACAGGTCGAGCGCGTGGTAGCTGTCGAGTTCCAGGGGCACGGTGATGTCGTCCGGCAACAACAGCGTGTCCGGATCGCCCGCGGCCGTGACGCGCTGGCGTTCGGTGGTGTCGTTGAGACGATCGCCGACGAAGCGCAGCGCACCGCCGACCTGCCCGTTGAGGCCGCCCACCGAGAATGCGTATTCGGCGGTCGCCGTCCACGACACTTTCGGCGTATAGGGCATGCGATCTCCGGCCAGGCCGGTCCATAGGATCACGTCGAACGCGCCCTGCGGGATCACCGTCGGCTCGAAATCGTTCTTGATGCTCGCGTCGGTATATGCGCCATTGAAACCGAGCGTCAGCGCATCGGTGACGCGGAACTGCGACGACAGTTCGAGGCCCTCGCTGGTCGCCTTGCCGCCGTTGACCAGGCCGCCGACGCCGTTGAACGACGACGCGACCTGGATGTCCTCCCAGTCGATGCGGAACGCGGACACATCCAGCGTGACCCGGCGATCGGCGAACTGCGACTTCAGGCCGACCTCGTAGCTGTCGAGCATCGAGGAGTCGACCTGGGGCGGAACACCGGCGAGCGCGACGTTCGGACCACCCGGCTGGTAGCCGGTGGCCACGCGCGCGTACAGCATGACGTTGTCGGACAGGGTGAACTGCGGCGCCACGCTCCAGGTGAACACGTCTTCGCTGGATTCGCCCGGCGTGTCGGCGATCGGCGCCAGGATGCCCGCCGGTACGTTCTGGCTGAACCACTGTTCGTTGCGTGCCTGGCGCACACCGGCATCGAGCTTGAAGCGCTCGCCGAACCGCCACGAGCCATTGGCGAACAACGCATATTCCTTGTAGGTGCTCGGCAGGTCGATGATCGCCAGCGTGCCGAACATGTCGTCGAACGGCGCGGGCAGCGCCGTGCCGTCGCGCTGCCCCAGCCAGGCGAACTGGCTCTGCAGCGCATCTTCCTTGGTGTAGAACGCGCCGACCATCCATTCGAAGGTGCCGCCGCCCTTCGATTGCAGGCGGAACTCCTGCGTGATTTTCTCCATGTCGTAGGTGTAGCGCACGAAGGAACTGCCGGGCTCCGGCAAGCCCAACAGCAGGTCGGCCACTTCGCCGAACTGCACGGTCGAATCGATCTGGTCGAGGGTGTCGGTCTGCGACCAGCCGGTCGCCGAAATGAAATTGCCCCAGCCAAGGTCCCGGTCGAGGCTGAGCGAGACCAGCGTCAGGTCCTTGGAGAACGGCCGTGGCTGCCACGCCAGGTCGTCGTCGTCGCCGAACAGGGGCGCCAGCGTATCGCCCTCCAGCGCCACGCCGGCACGGTCGTCGCTGCGGATGCGCTGGTGAAGCACGGCCAGGCCCAGGTCGAAGGCTTCACCATCCCAGCTCAGCGCGGTACGCGCCCCGATCTGTTCGCCGTCGTTGATGTCCTCGCGCCCATCCACGGCGTTGTCGGTGAAGCCGGCAAGGCCGCTGCGCGCGAAACTCATGCGCAGCCCAAGGCGATCCTCCTTCAGCGGCAGGCTGACGCCGAAGCGCGCATTCCAGGCCTGACCGCCGTCCTGCACGCTGCGCATGCCGAGGCCGACGCGCGCTTCTTCCTCGAGCGTATCCGGCGCGCGGGTCACGTACTTGAGCAGGCCACCGACGGCGCCCGCGCCGTACAGGGTGCCTTGCGGGCCGCGCAATACTTCGACCCGGCTGATGTCGTAGGGCAGCAGATCGAGCATCAGCGTACTGGCGCCTTGGTAGATGCCGCTGGAACCGACCGGCACGTCGTCGATGTAGGTGGATACCGTCGCACCCGAAGACAGCGCCGCGACGCCACGCAGCGACACGCGGGTCAGCCCCGGGCTGCCCTCGTTCTGCACTTGCAGCCCGGGGATGTAGGCGGCGTAGTCGGACAGCGAGACGGCGCCGGTGTTCTCCAGTTGCCGCTCGCCGATCACGCTGATGGAGGCGGCCACGTCGCGGATGTTCTCGACGCGCTTGTTGGCGGTGACGACCACCGTATCGAGATCGGTGGCGGACGCGTCGCCCGCGGGCTCGGCCATCTGGGCGAGCGCCGGGACAGCACAACAGGCAAGTGCGCCTGCGATCGCCAGGGAGAGTTGCTTGCGGTACCACGGCCTTGCGGACTGGAACGGATGCATGCCTACTCTCCCGGCGATGAAGGTTGATTGGCGATCTGCGCTCCGGCAGGGCCGGTACGCGGGAATATCCTGATTAGGGATAATGATCCTAATCAGAGAATTGTCAACACAAACGGAAAACTCCCGCTGGCGGGCCTATTCAGCCGGCGGGACCCAGCCAGGACCCCGCACGACCCGACCCGGCGTGGCGCCGGTGTGCTCGCCGTCGCGCAGCACCTGCACGCCGTTCACGAAGACCTCGCTGACCCCGGTCGCGTATTGCTGGGGCTTGTCGTAGGTCGCGCGGTCGGCGATGGCGGCCGGATCGAACACGACGAGGTCGGCATAACAGCCCTCCCGGAGACAGCCGCGATCCTTCAGCTTCCAGTTCGCGGCCGGCAGGCCGGTCAGGCGATGGATGCCCTCTTCCAACGGCATCAGGCCGCGGTCGCGCACGTAGTGGCCCAGGAAGCGCGCGACGTTGCCATAGGCACGCGGATGCGTGCTGGATTTCAGGAACACGCCTTCCGGCGCCGAGGATTCCGCATCCGATCCGAGGCTGACCCAAGGCTGCTTCAGGCCGAGCTCGATGTTGTCCTCGCTCATCAGGAAGTACGCCGTGCCGATGCGGTAGTTGTCCTCGACGATCAGATCGATGGCCGTGTCTTCCGGCGATGTGCCGCGTTCGCGCGCGATGGCCGCCAGCGTCTTGCCTGCAAGCGGCTTCAGCGCGTCGCTCTTGAATTCGATCAGCAGCAGCCGCTCATCCGAGCCGGCGAGCAGGCGCAGGTTCTCCCATGGCACGTCCGGCTTGCGCATCTCTGCAACGACACGCGCACGGATGGCGGGATCCTTGAGGCGCCGGATCATCGCGTCGTGGCCCCCGGCCTGCACCCAGGGCGGCAGGCTGGCGGTCAGTCCGGTCGCACCGGCCGTGTACACGTACATGTCGGCACTGACCTGGACGCCATCGGCGCGCGCCGCGGCGATGCGATCGATGGCCTGCTGCATCTTCGGCCAGTTCTTTTCGCCTGCCGCCTTCAGGTGGTAGGCCTCGGCGCGCTGGCCGGTGGCGCGTGCGATCGAGATCGTTTCATCGATGGCCTCCAGGAAGCGGTCTGCTTCGCTGCGCATGTGCGAAATGTAACCGCCGCCGGATTCGCCGGCGGCCTTCGCCAGCGCGATCAGTTCGGGCGTGTCAGCGAATGCGGCGGGCGGATAGATCAGCGAGCTGCCGACGCCCAGCGCGCCTTCGCGCATCGCCTGCCGCACCACATCCTGCATGCGTACCAGCTGCTCTGGCGTGGGATCGACATCGTCCTCCCCCAGTTCGTGGATGCGCACGGTCGTCGCGCCGATGAAAGACGCCACGTTCGGCGTGACACCTCGCTGTTCCAGATGCTCCAGATAGCCGCCCAGGGTGGTCCAGGGAATGTCGTAGCGGATGTCGCCCTGCTGCTTGAGCGCGTCGGCCTTCATGCGTGCGTTGACCGGCCCCATCGACCAGCCTTCGCCGAAGATTTCCAGCGTTACGCCCTGCTTGGTATCGCTGACGCCGCGGCCATCGGCGATCAGTGATTCGGTTGCCCAGCTCAATACATTGATGAACCCCGGCGCCACCGCCCTGCCCTTCGCATCCAGTATCTGTGTGGCCTCGGCCTGTTGCCCGGGAGGCAACAACGCCACGATGCGGTCGCCACGCACGGCCACGTCGGCGCGTTGCGGCGCGCCGCCACTGCCGTCGTAGACCAGGCCGTTGCGGATCAGCAGGTCGTAGCGTTCGGCAGGCGCCGCCATCGCCGGACTGCAACTGCAAAGGGCAAGGAACAGCAGGGCGGGCTTGAAGCGCGGCATGGGCATCTCCGTCAGGTCAGTGCAGTGAGCGGATCGGGCGGTCCAGACGCCAGAGCAGGATCGCGGCAACCACGGCAAGGCCGGCGAGCAGCAGGAAGAATCCGGCATGGCTGGTCTTCGACCACAACGTCCCCACCAGGCCGGCTAGCAGGCTGCCAGTGAAGACGGCGAGGAACCAGGACGCCACGGTGGTCGCGCCTAGCCGCGGCGGCGCCAGTTTGGCGAACAAGCCCAGGCCCGTCGGCAGGATGTAAAGCTCTCCCAGCGTGAGCACCACGAAGAACACCACCAGCCATCCCCAGGCGATGCGTGCATCGCCGGCCCAGGCGCTCAGCGCAGCCAGCATGATGTAAGCGCCCGCCACGATCACTGCACCGATCGCCATCCGCCGCGCGGGCGATGTGTCGCGCCCCGCGTCGGCACGATGGCGCCAGTGCAGCAGCAACAGCGGCGTCATGCTGATCACCAGCAGCGGGTTGAGCGACTGGAACCACGTCATCGGGAGGGTGAAACCGGCGACCACACGGTCCACGCCCGTATCGATCAGCAAGGGCAGCGTGTTGCCGACCTGCTCGTAGGCGCCACGAAAGATCGTCGCCGCGATGCCGACGCCGAGCAGCAGCCACCACACCCGGTGCGCGTCGCCGGTGCGCGCATCCGTCCGCATGTCGGCGACAGGTGCCTGCGGCACGCGCGGCGGTTCCGGGGGAAGGTACCCGCGACCGAACACGTAGATCATCAGGCCGAGGAACATGCCGATGCCCGCCGCGCCGAACCCGTAGTGCCAGCCGTACAGTTCGCCCAGCGTGCCGCACACCAGCGGCGCCAGGAAGCCACCGATGTTCAGACCCACGTAGTACACGTTGTACGCTCTGCCGCGACGCGGATCGTCGGCGGCGTAGAGATCGTTGATCTGGCTGGGCAGGCTGGGCAGGAACAGGCCGTTACCCAGCGCGATGGTGGCCAGCGCCACGTAGAACATCGGCTCGAATGCCATCACGAAATGGCCGAACGCCATGATGGTGCCGCCGAGGACCACCGCATTGCGCTTGCCCAGCCAGCGGTCCGCGATCACGCCACCGATGATCGGCGTGAAGTACGCCATCGCGGTATACGTGCCGTAGATGAAGGATGCCTTCTCCTGCGCGAACAACAACTGCTTGGTCATGTAGTAGACCAGCAGCGTGCGCATGCCGTAGTAGGAGAACAGCTCCCACATGTTGGTCAGGAACAGGATGGTAAGCCCGCGTGGCTGGCCGAACCAGGTCTTGTCCGACAGGCCGATGGTCGCGTTCATGCGGCGACCCGTGGCCCCCAGACTTCATCGCCACAGCGGATGCAGCCGTCTTCGTAGTGCACCGAGGGCGTGCGGTCCTGGACCAGGAACGTGGGGCCGTCGAGATCGACGATATCGCAGAACTGACCGAGCACATACGCCGGCGCCGCCGCCAGGCTGGTGCCGCACATGTTGCCCACCATCACCTGTTTGCCCAGTTCGCGTGCGCGCCGCGCCATCATCAGCCCCTCGGTCAGGCCACCGCATTTGTCCAGCTTGATGTTGATGACATCGAAGCCGGCGTGACGCGCTTCCAGTTCGGCGAGGTCGAGGATGCTTTCGTCCGCAGCGAAGGGCAACGCGCGGGCGATGCCATCCAGTTCGTGTTCGCGGCCGCGCACGCAGGGCTGTTCCAGCAACGACACGCGCGCCTGGACCAGCGTGGGAATCAGGTCCGGCAAGGTCGTGCCGTCATAACCCTGGTTGGCATCCACACCGATCCATGCCGCCTCGCACCGCGCGCGCACCGCACGCACGCGTGCGGCATCCAGCGCCGCCTCGCCGGTGAGCTTCAGCTTGACGGCGCGCGCCTGCATCGGGCCCTGCACGTACGCGGCGGCGCGATCGGCCATCACCTCAGGTGTGTCGGCACCGACCGTGAAGGTGGTCAGGAGGGAGCGCACGCCCTCTAGGCCGGCCAGTCGCCACACCGGCATGCCGGCACGCTGCGCCTCGAGCTCCCACAGCGCGCAGTCGAGCGCGTTGCGGGCGCCGCCGGAGGGCAGCAGCTCGCGCAGCGACGTGCGGTCGAGGCCGGCTTCGATGCGCGGACGCAGCGCTTCGAGCGTGGCGAGCATCGTGTCCGGATGGTCGTTGTTGTAATAGACGCCCGCCGCTTCGCCACGACCGATGCGATCGTCCTCGCGCAGCGTGACGACCGTGGCCGGCATCGCCTCGAACACGTGCCCGGCGATACGGAACGGCGCCGACATCGGCAGCGGTTCGTTGTGCAGTTCCAGTCGAAGGGACACGCCGGCCTCGTGCAGGAAGAAGGGACGCAGGGACGGCCGGCGGGGAATCGCCGGCCGAGGTGGATCAGTAGTTCGCGCCGAAGCCGATCACGTGATGGGCGAAGCCGATCCACAGCAGGAACAGGCAGGCCAGCGCCAGCAGCACCGCCCACAGCTTTGCAAGCCACTTGCGGCGTCCGCGCAGTACATGCCATGCGTTCCAGGCCGTGAAGCCCGCGCCGAGCGGAAGCGCGACGGTGGCGAACAGACGCATAGCGATGATCAGGCCATCCGTACGCGGGCTGGTCATCTCCAGCCGGCTCAGCATGCCGACGACCAGGCCGAGCGCCGCTGCGGTCGCCAGCAGCGACAGCAAGGCGCCGATCCTCGCCAGCCGATGGGTACGCGCGTCGATGCCGACGAGTGCGTAGCGCACGCCGTAGTAGCGACGCACCAGCGCCGACACGGGCCAGGCGATGACGGTCAGCAGCACGATCGCCAGGCTGGCGACCAGCAGCGGCATCGACAGTGCGCGCCAAGTCGACAGCCGTTCGAACACCATGATCGGCGCGTACGGTTCCATGCTGAAGCGGGAGACCTTGCCGTCGACGACATCGGCGGCCAGGCGGTCGGTGCTGCTGGTGTCCTGCCACACGTAGGGCGCGATTTCGCGCCACTTCTTCGGCGCACCGCCGGGGCCCACCGCCGCGGTCACACTGATGGTTCCGTCCTCGTTCGCAACGACCTTGATCGGCCCCAGCAGGTTGGCCAGCGACACGAAGTTGCTGTCGGGACGGCGGCTGCTGGTGTAGGTGCCCGCGAGCTGCGCGGCATGCTGCTGGGCGTCTTCCTTCGACACTCCCGCGGGCTTGGCGGGCGCGCCGGGAAGGTAACGGTCGGCGAAGCCGCGCGACAGCGCGTTGCGGATATGGCCCGTGGCACCGTCGCGGCCCGAGCTGTTCATCGACACGAACAGGCCGATGCCATCATCCAGAAACAACTGCAGGTCGCTATGGAACCACTGCGTGTCGCCACCGTGCGAGATCGCGCGATGCCCATTCACCGACGTCTCGTAAAAGCCGAGCATCATCCGGTTCAGTGGCCCGACCGAAGCCTGTCCGGTCGAATGCATCGTTTCCGCAGTGGCGGCATCGAGAATACGCGCATCGCCGAACACGCCGTTCTGCAGATGCGCGATCATGAAGCGCGCCATGTCCGGACCGGTCGCGGCCAGGCTGCCCGCCGGCGCCAGGCTGATGAACTCGTAGTCCTTGGCTTCGCCTTCCGATGCCTTCGCGTACCCCTTCGACATGTTGGCCAGCAGCGCCGGCGGCAGCGGCTGGCGGAAGCTGGAATGGCTCATGCCCAATGGTTTGAAGATATGGGCATCGATGTAATCGTCGAACGACTGCCCGGACACACGCTCGACGATGTAGCCGGCCAGCGCGGTGGCGTAGTTCGAGTAGGCGGGCGTGGCGCCGGGTACGTGGATGCGTTCGGGCGTCCAGTGCTTCAGCGCTTTGCCCAGCGGCGCGATCTCATCCTGCCGGGCGGTGATAAGCCCGCGGATCTGCTCTTCCATCCCGGTGGTGTGCGTCATCACCTGGCGCAGCGTCACCGGCTTGCCATCGCGGGCAGGAATATCGAAGTCGATGTACTGGTTGACGTCTGCGTCTAGGTCCAGCTTGCCCGCCTGTACCAGCTGCATCACCGCGGTCCAGGTGAACAGCTTGGAGACCGAACCGGGGCGGAAGAGCGTCGTATCCGGGTCGACCGGCGTGCGCTTCGCCAGGTCGGCATAGCCGTATCCCTTCTTCAGCAGGACCTGTCCATCCTTGACCACCACCACCACGGCACCGGCAATGTCGCCACTGGCCAGCGCATACGGCAGGAAGCCGTCGAGCCAGGCGCCGACGTCCTCGCGCGTCAGGACCGGGGCTCCCGCCGGCGTCTCCGGCGAGTCCGCTGCGGTGGCCGGCGTCGCCGAGGTCGCGGTGGCTGGCGCAGGCGGTATCGCCGTGGGCGGCGCGGCAGCATTCTGCGCCAGCAATGGCAAGGCCCACAGCGCGGTCAGCATGGCGCCGCACAGGATCTGATGAATCGCACGCATCGAACGATCTCCCGACTGGAACGAGGGAACGGAGGCCGGTCCACGCCGGAGCGGCGCGCTGGCGGATGTATCCTGATTCGGCGATAATGATCCTAATCGGAGAATTGTCAACCCGTGCCGAAAGTTGGTCTACTGCGACGCTTGGACCGATCGCCCCTTCCCGCGACCCTGCCGGAAAGCGATCATGCCGCCGTGCTGGATACCCCAGCAGAAGCGCACGGGCCCCAGGAGATCCCGCAAGGATGACGTCACAACACCCCACCATCGGCGGCCTGCTCCGCTCCCTGCGCGCCCGCAAGGGATGGACGCTCAAGCAGATGAGCGAGCACGCCGGCATCCCATTGTCGACGCTGTCCAAGGTCGAACACGATCGGCTGACGCTCACCTATGACAAGCTGCTGCAGCTGGCGCAGCGGCTGCAGCTGCGGATGTCGGAACTGTTCGCTGAGGACGTGGAGACCGTGGAGCCGCCGGTGACGGCGCGTCGAAGCATCGGCCGCATCGAGGATGCGATCCGCGTCACCACGCCCAACTACGACTACTTTTACCTGTGCCCGGAATTGCGCCGCAAGCGCATGATCCCGGTGCTCACCCGCGTTCGGGCAAAGACGATCGAGGAGTTCGGCGAGCTGGTCCACCACTCCGGCGAGGAATACATCCACGTGCTCGAAGGCCGGATGGAAGTACATACCGAGTTCTACGACCCGATCGTGCTGGAGACCGGCCAGTCGGTCTACATCGACTCCAACATGGGGCACGCCTACATTGCCGCCGAGGGCTGCGACGAAGTCCTGCTGCTCGGCGTCTGCTCGAGCGCGGACGAACAGCTGATGGAGTCGCTGATGACGCTGCACGGTGAAGAGAGCGCCGCGCAGCAGCGCAAGGCACCGAGGCTGTCGCCACCTGCCGCCACGACCGCAAAGACGCCGCGCAAGAAGACGGCTGCGAAGAAGAAATCCTGAAATCAGGGCTCAAGGCAGAGCCGGTGTCCCGGCACGTCGCTGATCGGAGGAAGGACCGCGTCTACGCGGTTTGGCACGGGGCGCCTTGCTTTGATCGAAAGCGGCGTCAGAGTCGATGCTGCGTAATGCTCGTCGCCTCTTCTACCGTGTGGCCGCTTCATTCATGAGATAGACCGTCAATTCTTCCGGCTGCCCCGCGGGAAGGCCTCTTTCAGGAATTCGAGGAAGCATATGGTGGGCCCACCAGGACTCGAACCTGGAACCAAAGGATTATGAGTCCTCTGCTCTAACCATTGAGCTATAGGCCCGGTAAGGCTTTGCGGGAAGCTCCCGCACCTTCGTGTGTAATTTGCGTGTAATTCGGACCCCGGTGAGACGCCGTTGTAGGGCATCCATCGCGTCCTGCATAGAAGCGGCGTGAGTATAGCGTTCGGCCATCGCCCTCGTCTTCCAGCCCCCCATGGCTTGGATGGTAGCCGCATCCAGGTCCGCATGGGCCGCATTGGTGGCGGCCGTATGTCGAAGGGTGTGGGGGGTGACGTGTTTGGTGATGCCTGCCCGCTCGACGCACCTGGCGAAGACGGTGTTCATTTGGTGCACCCGGCCCGTGCTCGACTTGCTCGAGCCGAACAGCAACTGCTCTGGTCCCAGATCCCGAATGAAGTCCGACAGGTAGTCCGCGAGCACCTGGGGCATCGGCTGCTCGCGCCTGCCGGCCTTGTCCTTGCCTATCCAGAGGATCCGCCGGGCCGGATCCACGTCGCCAGCTCGCAAGTTCAAGATCGGACTGTGCCGAAGGCCGGTGAACAAACCGATCATCACGAACGGGAGTGCGTGAGGCGAGGCGTCGTACTTCGCTGCATCCACCAGGCGCTGACTCTCTTCGGGCAGCAGGTAGGTCAGCTTGCCGGCCGGCTCCCTCTGCCGGGCCAGCAACGGGACCGCCTGGATCTGCTTGCGCCGTCGCATCGTATTGAACATATGTAGCAGGGCCGATCGCTCGCGATTGATCGTTGCAGGGCTGGCCCCTTCCTTCTTGCGGCGATCTACATAGCCAAGCCAGTGATCGTCGCTGAACTTGTCGACCTGGATAAGGCCAAGGTGAGGCAACAGATGCTCCCGGAACCGCATCTGTTTGGAAGTGATGTCCTTGCCGTCGTGCGACTGCAGGTACACCAAGTACTCCTCAGCCGCTTGGGTAAGACGCAGCAGCGAACGCTTTCTTGGTGCGGAGGTGTCTATTCCGGCCCTAAGGCGTGCGATCGCGTCCTCGGGCTGCTTGCGGGTATAGCCAGCGGATTCCAAGCCAATGGTGCGATGGTGTCGCTGGCGATCAATCATGACGTTGATCGACCAACGACCGTCGTTAGCGAGCTTTGTGTAGACGATCCCGTGCTCGCTGGCCGACTCTCCAGGCTTTAGTGCCTTGAGCTTCTGACGAACCAGGCGCACGAAAGCACTCATGAGTTGGAAGCGGCCTTAAAGATGGGAAGCCAGTCGTCCACGAGCTGCTTCGGGCTGATACCACGACGCTGAGCCGTCACGCAGGCATCCATCAGCTGGCGAGCCTCAGGAGGATCCAGTGCAAGGCTTAGCGAAACACCGCTGCGCTTCTCGATCTGGGTGAGGACGTTGGCAAACAGCGCCTCTGAAGGACTCAGTAGCGATGCGGGCAGTTTCATCACCATGTAGGTCGGTGAGTTCAAGATCGCCTCGGCCACCCTTTCCCGCTGAAGTGGCGGTGATGTGTCCGATAGATCTATGCCGCCCAAAGAGGTAATGAGATCCGGCACCGCGCTCCCGGCCACCTGTTGGGATTCGATTGCGCTGGCGAAGATCCGGTCTACGGCCTCGCTTAAGGACAAATGGTGCTCACGTGCCACCAACTCCAACCCAAGCCGGAGCGTCGGGGTAAGTCTGATGGTGAGCTGCCTTAGCTTCTCGCCGGGATCCTTAGGTTTGCGACCCCTTTTGGCGGGGTGAGCTTTGGGCTTTGTCATGAACTAAGCATAGACCATTTATGCGAGTCTTGCAATTCGGGTATTTAAGGTAGATCCTGCCTCCCCCTAATCGCGGAGTTGCCCGCCATGAGTCTCGAAACGTTCCTCTCTTTGATCCTGACCCCGGACGCACCACCCCCAGGTGAGCGTTTTCTCTCACGTGACGACTCCGCCGACAAATACGTGATCCCTGGCGATGTGTCAGGGGCCGCCGAGCTCCTCAGCGGATCATTGATTTCCCTTCCGGGAAAGGAGTGCTTGGAGGGGGTAGACCTGAGCGATCTCGAGGCGGTGCAAGGCGAACTCGGCAAAGCATGGGTGGGAGGTTATGTCAACGGGCGCGAGTGGGCGATGCAAAACATGATGAGCCTGCTCATGGTTTATCTGGAGCGCTTGGACGACCCCATGATCCGGGGCCTTGCTGCCTACGATTGGGATGAGGATGCGTCGCAGCCGGAGGTTCTTGAATGGTTCTCTCAGGTAGCGACCGCCATGAACTGCGCTCGGAGTATGGAAGACGTAGCCGCGAAGTCGACAACAAGCGCTACATGAGCGAGCTGGCTTCTCGTCAGTTACTGACGACAGCACAAGCAGCTGCCTATCTACACCTCTCGCCTTCGACGTTGGAGAAGATGAGGTGCTATGGACGAGGACCTAAGTACCTGAAGGTGGGGGGCCGGGTGCTGTATCGCACTGCCGACCTTGAGGCCTTTCTGGAAGCCTGTGTCGTAGAAACGCCGGGCGAAGGTTCAAAGGTAAGGCTAGGCGCCGCGCCAGCGTCGGACTGAGAGTGCAGACGCTACGAGGCCTGGCTTGCTCACATTGGCCACGCCGCTCAGTTGTCCACGAAATCCGGGCAATTCCAGTGTCTTAACTGAACTTCAGCTTCCTAACGGCTAACTGCTTCCAATCCAAGGCCCTGACACCTCGCCCAATCACCTCTAACTGGCCACGATCTGGGCCAGAGGCTTCCGCTTGGCCATGTGACAGTCGTCCCGCGTCGAATCACCCGCGAGATGTCGTCCGTGTTGTAAACGCTTTCGAGGGGATTGGAATTGAGGATAACGAAATCTGCGTCCATTCCCTTCGCAAGGGATCCTATGCGGTCTTGGAGGTTAAGTTTCGCGGCACCGTTGACTGTTGCCGCGCGCAATACATCTATCGGCGTAGCACCACCCAGAGCCAACAGCCACATCTCCCAGTGACTACCAATACCCTGAGGAAGATCGTGAGCTCCGATGGTGATCATCGCGCCCTCTCGCAAGAGCTTTGCGTACTCGACTACTGACGAGTCAGCCGCATTACTCCCAAACTCCCCACTTCTCTCAACGATTCCAATCAAGTCAGAGATGTCTTTTCCAGTGGGGTCTTCAGCTACGCACTCAAATCGCTCGTTGCGCTTCGTCATACCTACAACACGACCTAAACGTAGAGGATTAGCGCCACCAGAATCTGCTAGCGTAGGAGTAATCGAAATTTGGCTTTCGACAAGAAGATGGCGGACGTCGCCGTAGAACTTATCCTGGCCCATTAACATCTCGTGTTCGATGCCAGTGAAGCCGTCAATCACAAGCGTCAGCTGCGTACGGAGATCATTCCGCTCATGTGCGACTATCCCAATCCCGCTATTGCGAGCGGCTTCAGCCAGCCACCTGCGCCTCTCCCTCGAAGGCTGTAGGTAATCCTTGATGGCTGGCGAGCGGAACAAGGACATTCGCTTCACTAGCCTTAGTGCATCGTCATAAGACTCAATGCGTGAGCTAATGGTGTGCCCGGCATCTCCATGGTGACCCATGCCGCTCGCGTAGAAGCTTGAGCCGTTGTAAGTATCGCTATCGCTTATCTCCGACAAATAGCTCGCCTCCACGGTCGAGATCTGTGGGTCGTAGACAGTTGTCACGCCATAGGCCGCATTGGCGAAGAGGTGATAGCGTGGCGCGCCCTCAGCAACCTCGTAGTTGCCAGGGTCATAGGAGTTCCAATGTCTGTGAACATCGACTAGGCCGGGAATTATGGTTTTCCCAACCACGTCGACCATCTCGTAGCCTGCTGGAATGACCGCCTCACCCAGAGATCCTACAAATTCGATTTTGGAACCGTCTGTAAGAATTGCGCCTTTCTCAATGACGCCGCTGCTTGTCATTGTGATGATGCGGCCACCAACATAGGCCACTTTCCGTCCCTGATCCTTCTTCAGGCTAGGCAAAGTGGCTGACGCCGCTTCTTCCGAAATGAAGTCCGACGCTTTGGCCCCGACCTAGGATGCCAGCCTCGTCACGTCAGAGGGAATGCGACGCTCGCCGCTACCTAGGCGCTCCAGCATCCGATCGATGCGTGCGAAGACTTCGCGCATCGTCGCCGCTTCCGGCAGCAGGGTGACGCGGAAGTGGTGGCGGTAGGGGACGTTGAAGCTGGAGCCTGGCACGACCAGCACGCCCTCGGTCTCCATCAGTTCCAGCGCGAACGTGTGGTCGTCGAAGCCCTTGGCGGCGTCGCCGACGACGGCGGGGAACGCGTACAGCGCGCCGGCCGGGTTCACCAGCGCCAGGTGCGGGCTGGCGTCGCAGGCCTCGATCACCGCGCGGCGGGTTTCGTACAGGCGGCCACCCGGCGCGCACAGCGCGCTGATCGTGTCCGGGCCGTTGACCGCGGCTTCGATGGCGTACTGGCCCGGTACGTTGGCGCACAGGCGCAGTGCGCTGAGCAGGTCCATCGCATGCAGGAAATCGCGCACCACGTCGCCGTGGCCGGACACCACGCCCCAGCCCACGCGCCAACCGCAGGCGCGGTGCACCTTGCTCAGGCCGCTGAAGGTGATGCACGGCACGTCGCCTGCGAGCGGGGCGACCGGCACGAAGCTCGCGCCGTCATACAGCACCTGGTCGTAGATCTCGTCGACCATCAGCAGCAGGCGGTGCTTGGTCGCGATGGCGACGATGCGCTCCAGCAGCTCGCGCGGGTACGTCGCGCCGGTGGGATTGTTGGGGTTGATCAGCACGATGGCGCGGGTGCGCGAACTGACCAGTTGCTCGATCTCGACCGGATCGGGCAGGAAATCGTTGTCCGGATCGCAGCGGTAGTACACCGGGCGGCCGTCGTTGAGGATGGTGGCCGCCGACCACAGCGGGTAGTCGGGCGAGGGCACCAGCACTTCGTCGCCCGGATTCAGTAGCGCGCGCAGCGACAGTTCGATCAGTTCCGACACGCCGTTGCCGACGAATACGCGGTCCGGGTGCGCATCCGGCGTGCCGCGCTGGGCGTACGCCGCGGCGATCGCATCGCGCGCCGAGGGCAGGCCCTGCTGGTGCGTGTACGGATCGGTGCGGCCCATGTCGTCGGCGATCGCGCGCTGCAGGTGTTCCGGCGCACGGAAACCGAACGCGCCCGGGTTGCCGATGTTGAGCTTGATCAGCTTCTGCCCCTGCGCCTCCAGCTCCCTGGCTCGCCGTGCCAGTTCGCCCCGGATCTCGTAGCGGACTTCGGACAGGCGTTCGCGCGTGGCGAGCGGTTTGACGGGCGGGGTGGACATGGCGGCGAGAGCGGCGAGGGTCACCCTTAAACGCAGAACTGCGCCCCTACCCTACCTCTGGTGGGGCGCAGTACATCTGATGCAATTGATTGCACGACCGAGGGTCGCAGCCCCAGCACGCGACCTGAGCAGAACCCCAGTAGTAGCGGTAATCGGGTATTACCCGCTCGTCCTCCCACGCGTTTGCACGCTTGCCGGCCCTCATCCCGTGTCCAATGGCCACCCGCTAGGACGGCGCGGTGGAGGCCCGTATGAGCGCTACCTCATTCCCCTTCAGCACTACTGACCGGCGCCGCTACCACGTCTGGCAGTGCGTCCGGGTCAATCTCAAACTGCGCACGAATCGCTACGTCATTCTTCATACCTGGCATCAAGATCTGAGTATAACGGGGGCGCGTTGCGGCTTTCAGATGCCTCACCTGCGGCGGATCGGCAAGATAGGCGCTCAGCGTTTCCTCGGCCTCCTGCGCACTCGCATAGAACGTCCTCTCCTCGCTAGACTCAATACTTCCGCCCGCGGATACGATCGCTCGCCACTGCATTGAACCTTCGAAGAACATCTCCAGGATTCGTAGGTCAATAATGGGGACCTCCTTCACCACTCTTCCCGCCCCAATGGCGTGGTTGAGCACGACAACGGGGAGGGGAACGAAGTCGGCGGGAATCGTGATGCCATACTGTTTTGCACGATCCCGGAACGCCTTTGGATCCTTCCGCACGGCATTCAGTTTCCTCATCACTTGCTCAGAGGCTTCGACAATCTTCTCGCGGTGATTCCGGCGGTCGACAGGTGAAACCGGCTCAAGAAAGCATTTGACCTCACCGACTATCACCCTGGTTCCCACCACGATGACGAGGTCGATTTCCTCTTCTCTTCCTCCTGGCGGCGTAAAGAAGAACGAATCGGCGTGAACTTGCGTGAAAGGAGCCAGCGCAGACTGCTTGGCAGCCTCCTGCATGCTCTGCCGGACGAATACCTCAAAGTGCGCCCCTCTAAAATCCAGAGGGAATCCCATTTGCTTCAACCAGACATCGATCAACCAGCGAAGATTCGCGCTTGTTAGCGGATGCACACAGGCGATCAGGTGATCTGCACCATGGCGAACAAAGGGCGTAGACCAGAGCTCGCTTAACTCTCCCTTCTCTGCGCCGAATGTCATGAAATCCAGAAGATCCTGCGCCTCCGCAGGAGAGATGCTGAGCGCCGCCTCCAAGGCCGCCTTTACCCCCTTGGCGAGGATCAAAGGCGTGAACACCTTCAGATCAGGCTCGGCATCACCTGTACCAGCTGCTTTCCGCTCCCCTTGAATGACCTTCATCATCGGCTCTGCGAGCCTTTGGGCCAGACTCATCATCAGAAAATGTGCATCAAGCACCTTCTCCAGGGTGAGCGTTGATCCGTTTGGAGCCGGAGCAGAGAGAATGGGCCGATAGTACTTTGGAAGCAATGTCGCATTGGCAGCGCTGACGTACGCGAGCAGATCCTGGTCGGCCTCCACTAGTCCGATCGCAATACTTCCTCCGTCGTCTTGCAGGCTCACCTGCTTCCTTTGGTCCGGGGCTGCAAAAATCCCCTCTGCAATCGCCTTTCTTAACCGTGCAAACCGAATATTGAAGGATTGCGCGGTCGTCATCAGATGCCGATGCTGTGTCACGGCACTTGCGGTCGACTCCGCCTCATCGCCAGGAACGAACGCCGTCAACTTGCCTCGCAGCAGCTCTACATCGTTCCAAACAATGTCGAGCCAAAGGTCCTCAACCGTGAGGTAGGCGTTTGCGATGTTGAAGTCGCGTGCGATGTTGTTTATCGGAGGGTTTTCAAACTCTGTCGATTGACCATCAGGCTCAGGACACATCCGTAGCAACCTACCGACCCCGTCTACCGCTGTCTGGCAAATCTCGCCTGGAGCGAAATCACCCGACGGCAGATTGATTCGGATGAGCGCCACATGATCCATTGATACCGTGCGGTCTGCAGACGCCATTCCGTTCGCCTGCTCAAGCGCCACGCACTCGGCTACGATGCACTCTCGGTTCGCAAGCCCTACGAGGGCGCGTCGCTTCGTGTCGGGCGGGATGGACCCATCATTGACGTAGCTAAGTCGCCCGCGGAGTTTGTCCAGGGCCCCATAGACAAGTACCCCAATGGCGATGACCTCCAAATCTTGGAGACCGATACCGGGGGCCTTGCCAAGCGTGAGCCAATCAATCAGCGAGAACCTAGGTGACGCCGGACTGGGGATTGCCTGTTTTCTGAGGTCGTCAATTACGCCCATGCCATCCATCTATCATGAAGAAGAGGGCTCTGTATCCTAGGTTGCTCAGTAAAAGTCGTATCCGGAGAAGTCAAAGATCACGCTGCCTTGAGAGTTGGAGGCGATGACCTTGAGATCGTTGGGATCCAAGCGTTCTGGTGACTTCAGAATGATCTTTGCGCCGGCGCTGCTAGCACGGGACGCCAAGACCTTGAGATCACTCGGGCTCAGTTTTCGAGCGTCAATTACGACACCACCGCCATTGCTGACGATGACTTTCAAGTCATTGATTGATAGAGGCACGGAGTTCTCTCCTTGTAAGGCACACTGCCTATTGGCCGGACCCCTGGATCCGGTTCTTCGCCTGATTCACAGCACACGTAGGGTGGGCCATCCTCTCGACGAAAATCGATCTTAGGACGGCGGGGGCCGGCCAACAAGCCGTTGTATAGCTGCGGCCGGAAACCGGGCCACGTGCACGATCGCCGGGTGCCGGCTCTGAGTCAGAAACAGAAGTATGAGGCGCGCGGGTTGCTGGCTACATCGAATCGAGCCCCCAGCCATCACGAAATCGGGGTAGTTACTTCGACGCCGTCGCTGACCACTACCCTACTGCGACCGGCATTCTTGGCATCGTAGAGCGCTCGATCAGCCAACTTGATGAGCCCGAGTGCGCTACCCTCAGGCATTGCCCAACTAGTGCAGCTAGAAAACGCCAATGAGCCCGATCAACGCGACGGATATTGTGTCCGACATGCGAAGCCTCCTTCTGTGGTCTAACGTCAAAAATTCACCGTGCCACGAAGTAGTGTCGGCGTGACTGAAGTGCTAGACGTTATCCCGGTCACCCTTGGAACTGTTGTGAGGCAAACATAGGAAGCGTAGGTTTGTGAGTTCATCTGTGCCGCCGCGCGACAGAGCCTTGATGTGATCTACCGTTAGACCATCCGTGATCTCGCATTCGGGTACCGCGCAGATATGCGGGACGCCCGCGTTGAGCATTGCAAGAACGAGTTCAGATCGCCGACCATTGAACTCGCGCCGCCTAATCTGAGTATGCCGCTTCTTTGCTGCGGCACCAACCTTAGAAATCTCTATCTCTCGCAGAAGTTCAATGTACTGCGCAAAATCCAAGTTCTGATAGATGGCCAGAGGCCCACTGCCGCCGCAGCATGCTGCCGCTAGCGGCGGATCATTGAGGTGGGAGTAGGCAACCCGAACCGCAGCTGCTAGCTCTTCTGGCTCTACCGAAAGTGCTTTCTCGTGAACCATTACGCCGAAGTTGGTGGCGAACGAAACCAGGTCATCAATGTTCACGATCGGCATGCGGACATCTCGATATGAGACCAAACTGCTTTATAGCCAAATCCATGAGTCCGGTTACACGGCTTGCCCAAGGGGCACCGCATGCTTGGCTATCCACTCAGTACGGCTCGATCTTAGGGTAGCCACGTCCGGCTAACAAGCCAACTTATAGCCGGATCCACCTGGCTTACTAAGGTGCGTCCCACGAGCCACGGATGAGCATTTAAGGATATCCGCTTTGGGTCGGACGCCGACGTTCTCGCCCCTAGGGTCTACTCCGGCTTAAGGGGCGCCGGCTTCGCAGCAGATTGCGCGCCAGAGATGGCGTTCAGCAGTCGCTTTCAACTACCTCGAGACGCGTACAGAGACCCAACCCACCGCTTCTGGGCACGCCCAGAAGCGGCGCAGACGTCAATCCCTTGCTAAGCGCCGTCACGTGGCCCGATGGTCAGCATCCGGGCGTCCGAGGCGATAAGGTCATAGCGTTCGACAAAGGAGTCAATCTTGGAGCGGTCTTTGTCATACGTTTCTATCCAACGGCCACAAGCCTCCCCGAACTCGAGGATCAGCGCACGAAGGTCGTAGTAGCCCGTGTGGGTCTGATCAAGCTTCACTTTTGGGTCAAGCTCCCCCACGTAAGCCACCAACGAGCGAACCGAACCGGCGCGGACCTTACGCGACGAGAGGTTGCTCATATGCAGCAGCGAGTTGCGCTGCTCCCATAGCTCCTCTGGCGTAATACCTAGCTTATCCAGGCGCGCGTAGGTAGTGAGCCATTTGATGAAGGATGCTGGCATATCGCCGTACTCGATGTGGGCGACTGAGTCGATCGCCACCACCAAGAGCTTGGTCGAGGAAACGTAGTGCTGCTCTTGAAACAAGATGCGCACGGGCTGAAAGAAGTCTGCGTTTATCAGACCTCCAAAATCGAAGCCCTCATCCGTGAAGAATCGTCCAAAATAGTCGACAGACATGAAGTAGCGGCCTAGTGCCTGAGTTAGGGGGACCGGCGAAGCCGACTCGGAGGGAATGACCGGCTACGCGTAGCCGTGGTGCCTCGACAGTGCGACCGCTTTCGCTTGTATTTCAGCGGATGAGGCATGCAGGGATTGCCAGAATGCAAGCGTACTAGAGCCACCGAACTTGAGATCAACGTGACTGAAGGATTTTCCCTTGGTCGACTCGGGATACTTCAACGCCTCATACCAACTATCGATCTGAATGGAGTTGGATGCCAGGAATCGGCCAAGAGGAGAATCGGCGCCCGTATGCGGGAGCGACGCCCTCACCGCCTCGCCAAGATCGGTATCCGGAAAGGCGCTTTCAAAGTCGCGAAGCAAGTGGGTCAGCCGGTGATGTGTGGCACCCGCTCCCGTGGCGACAAGAAATCCTTTGAGGATCAGTTCTATGCCATGGAAATAGCAGAAGAGAACGCCGATGCCCACGCTGTGATCAGACCAACGAACCGCCCGGTTGAAGGCGGATGGCAGAATCGGCTTATCGCTCACCACCATGAACTTGTTGCCTGCGTTCACAATCTCGACGCAGCTCTCATGGGCCAGGCGCAGGAACTGCGCGCCTAGCGTCCAGTAGGAGAGAGATGAGGTATTGGGGTGCATAGCGGTTCACTGTCCCTTGTGTTGGACTGGACTATTGCTCACAACCCGCCGCGTGAAGCACCAGCTCCATCATCCTTCAGCCCGACGGACGAATAGATGGCTAGGCCGCTCTAGGCAACCTCAGCCACGACGTACGCCCAGGTTATGCATCATCTGCTCAAGCGCACGATTGAGGTTGCTCGCGATACTCTCCATGCGCACATGATCCGGGGCCATCTCCGACCAATCCACCGACATGTCCAGTATTCTCGTGATGAGGTTGATGGACCCATGACTAGGCGCGTCTTCGCCTGATTCCATCATTTGCTTGATCATGATGGCGTAGCGCATCGCGACGACGCGATAGAGGATCGCCGTCTCGGCTTCAACCGACATGCCCTTCCCGCCGGTGAGGCGCTCAAAGCCGTCTGTGACCGTTTCGCTGTCCGGTATGGACGCCAGCGTGATGCCCGTCTCGACCTCAAGGTTCTCGAACGGTGTCTTTGCTATGTACATGCCCAATTCTCATCCTGCGGTCTGACGCCGTGGCGGAAGCCGACTCGCGAAACAGATACGGCTCGACTGGCTCTCAGCCGGGACTGCCACTGGCCGGGGTGATCACCCCCTGCCAAGTGTCCATCTTGCACTTCGGCGAGTCTTTCTCATCCTTCTGCGTGGCGATCTCGCAGTCAAGCGCTTCTCCAAAATAGATCATCGGATCGACTGGCTTCTGGCGAGGCGGACACTTGTTCTGCGCCATCAGCGTGAGATTCATCTCCACCAGCGCAAGACTGTTGGATATCCGTAGCTCTCGGAGCGTCGCGCGAGGGGCGCTGTTATCGGTTATGCCTTCGGCAGAGCTCGAAGCTGCCTTCTTGAGCTGAAACTCGACAGCCTTACTGAGATCTGCACAGGCCGCCTGCGCGAGCACCGAAGGACTGGCGATCGCCAGACAGGCGCCGACAAGCATGTTCCACACCATGGATCTTCTCCCGTTAGAAGCACACCCCTGATAACCCATGCCGGGGCCACGGCATTCGCACTTTCCTCGCCCATCGTCAGGCAAACCACCCCTGGCACATCTCGATCTTAGAGCCGCTACAGCGGGCCAACAAGCGCAGGTCGACGGCGGATCGTGTGTCGGGTTCTTGCTAAGCATTGCTTCCCTCCTTGGTAACGGCCGGCTGCAATCAATTGCATGGCGCGAGCTCCTACTTAACGGTCTCGCCTGAGAGTGCGAAGTATCGATAATTGTGTATTACCCGATAGTTCTGGCCCCTGCGGCAGCACGCAGGCTCTACCTGACGGTTTTACGTTAGATCTGACCTAAGATCTCGCGCTTGCGGGTCTGGTAGTCATCGTCGCTGATCAGTCCGGTGTCACGAAGGGACTGGAGCTTTGTGAGCCGCTCTTCAATCGAGAAGCTAGCCTCGATGCGCGCCATATCCGGCTGGGCATGTGCATTGGCGCACGCCGCATTGATGTCATTCATCAGGGCCACCTCATCGAAGGTGGTGTTGCCCTTATTGTCGCGCACCAGGTTGGCATAGCTGCGGCCTGTGGCCAGCGCTTGCTGCCTGAGATCGCTACTGCTGGGATTCTTCTTCAGCTTCTCCAGCGCTTCGAGATAGGCCAATCGTGCGGCTTCTTTGGCTTTCTCATTGCCGGACGCCATGACGATAACGACAAGAACAACAAAGATGACAAAGGCCCAGAACATGGTGCACCCCTCTCCCCCGAGATCAGAGCATCGTCCTCGCATGTCCGGGCGGAATCAAGAGGCTGACGGGCGCCGCGCGGCGACTCCCCGGCGCGCTACTCCGCCCCTTCTGCCGCCACCGGTTTGGTCTCGGCTTCCGCCG
Organism: Pseudoxanthomonas sp. G3; assembly: GCF_057654715.1. Taxonomy (NCBI): domain Bacteria; kingdom Pseudomonadati; phylum Pseudomonadota; class Gammaproteobacteria; order Lysobacterales; family Lysobacteraceae; genus Pseudoxanthomonas; species Pseudoxanthomonas sp. G3. The sequence goes on along the minus strand of NZ_CM172805.1, from coordinate 452,177 downwards.
GAGTCTTGGCACTCTTTATCGGGTTATAGACCTGCTCCGCCGCCTCGGCGGCATCACGAATCAGCTCGGCGATTTCGAGGTAGCTGAGCGAGTAGGGTCGGGATACCAGCCCGGCGTTGGAAAGCCATAGCGGCAGCGTATCCCCCTCGTCATGAGCGCCACTGTTTATGGCTTTACCCCAGTGCTTGACAAGGTTCGCCATATCGTAAGCACGCTGCAGTACCGAGCCATCCGCCGGCACGTACATCCTTTTTCCCGACAGCTTGGTCACTACCTCCGTCAGTACCTGGAGATTGATCAGGCATGCCTCCCACGTTCTCACAGCCCGGTAGTACGTCAGTAGGCGAGGACTGTGCAGGCTGCTCTTGGCGATGAACTCCATCGTCGTGTCGCGCGCCTGGTGATACAGCTCGAAGCAGGCATGCCCACGAAACACGATGTTGGACACGAACTGGCGCGCGTTGCCTTTGTACTCGGACTGCAGCGCCGAGACCATGAACAGCGTGGAGATCCAGCTCGATGCACGCTCGAACTCCGGTGCCAGGTCCGGAATCTCGCACGCCGTAAAGTCTGCGATGCCGGGTGCGATGTGCCGGTTCAGAAGATCGGGATGCCATTGCGCCATCGTTATTGCTCCGTGGTGATGGGGAACGCCCGCGCGCCCGTCCAGAGGTCTGCGGGCCATAGCACCGCAGACCTCTCACGCAGCCGCTATACAGCCGGCGGCTTGGTCAGCATCACATCGCCATACGCGGTCATCGCCATGGCGTACTGCGGCACGTGCCCGAACCTCGCATCGACCGCAGCGTTGGCCGCAAACGTCGCATCCAACGCGGTCTGTCCCCGATCCCACTCGGCCATGAACGTCTCGAGCCAGCAACCCGAGATTATCGGCGTTATCGGCCACGGCGAGGCAATGACCACGCGCGAGCCGGCCATCAACAGGAGCTTGGGCAGGCCGATCGCCGTGTTGGCCTGCGGATCCCTATCGACGCGCCCACCGCTGCAGATGAACAGGATCACCAGTTCCGTGCCTGCCAACGCTTGGGTCAGCACCCGCGGTGAAATCACCAGCTCTTTCTCATCGGTGACCCGATGCAAAAAGCGGCCATCGGTACCCACGCTGCCATGCGCGGCGATCACCGCAATTTGCGCGTTGACCAGGTTGTTGGGCAGCGACCCGCTGGTGTTGACCTCAAAGTCATGCGCCTGAAATGCCGCGTCCGTGCGCTGGATGACCGCGACCAAGGCACTGCTATCCGCGACATCGCCCGGATCGGAGATCCACGCCACACGCCGGGTAGGGGTATTCCTCGGGCGCGCACGGGTGGAGTGCAGCCACGTCAGCGAAGGCACATAGCCAATGGCCTGGCTTTGGCCCGCGAACGCATTCCCCTTGGGCACGAGATTAAGCGGAATCTGCAGCAATGCCGGTTCGCCGACCACGACAAGCTTGGGCGCCTCCGGCAGAGGTATCGCCACCGATGCCATGCTACCGAAGAACTCATTGTTACCTTCTTCGCGCTCAATCTTCCCGTACCGCAACGGGTAGTCCTCGTTCCACTTCGACAGCGCCTGGCCGAAAGATTCGGCCGCACGAGTTAGCCGCTCAACCGTATCGCCCTGCTCGGTTGAGGTCAGTAGCGTCAGGTCGCCCTCGAGGTCCAAGCCCATCATGATGGCCGCGCCTGCCGGGGGTCGGATCTCATGCAGGTACTGCGAGGGCCAAGTCACGTCCAGGACGCGCTCGATCGCCGCCGGATCCAACTCGCGATCAGCCAGCAGCTCGATCGCCGTTGCTGCATGCTCGGCAGACAACGCCGGCTCGGACAGGATTCGTCGGGCAGCAAGCTCGGCGGCCAGAAGATCGCCCGGCGCATCGTCCGCGTGTCGCGCCACTTCCACGCGATTGTGCAGACGGGCCGCCCCTTCGATGGTCGGATGGGCGGCCGAGATCGCCTCCAAATAGGCCCGATCTTCGGGTGTCACCTGCTCCATCGCCGCCGCTCTGATCTTCTTGACGTGCTCAGGCACCACGCCGCCTACGCCTTCGAGCAGCCCCATCGATTGCACCAGCAACGCAAGTGACGGAATCAGCTCATCGTTCATGCCCTTGACCGAGACGCAGTGATCGGCCGCTTCACTGACAAACTGCTCGAGCAAGGCCGGGGTACGGTCCTGCCTATCCAGCAACCGCACTCCCAGCTCCAGCGATCGCATGCGCGCGCGTCCTTTCGGGTTGTCAGCGACCACTTCCTGCAGGCGCTGGAGCGGCACCAGCAGCTCGCGCGCGAAGGGGAACAGGCCTACGTCTCTCAGACTACGGAACAGCGTGTAGGTCTCCCACCACAGCGTCGGCGCATCGACTCGTACATCGATCGCGAACGCTGACGAGAGCCCAATCAGCGCATCCAACGGATGCCGAGAGCGCTGATAGAGGTCTGCATACGCGCCCCACGCCAGCCGCCCTCGGATCTTGGACGTGCCGGCAAGCTCAAGAATCTGTTCGGCCAGATCGCGGCTGCGTTGGACCTTACCGTCCATCGCTCTTCGGCTGGCGATCAGCCGGAGTATCTGGATGTCGATGAGCGTGTCCGGCACCTTTCTGGCGAGCATCGCCCCGACAAAGGCCACATTTTCTACATTGGCTGCCTTGTCAGGCTCCCACGTCTCGATCAGGTAGTCGACCGCCGATGACAGCGCCTCCAGCAGCTCGCCCGGGTCGTCATCGCCGATGACAGCGTCAGGCAGTACCGTGCTGCTCACGTCAATGGCACGTGCTTGACCCATCCACTGATCAGCGCGCTGCATGAACGCACCAAATTGCTGGGGCGAGGCGACCTTCACCACCGGCGGATCGATGGTCACAGCCACGGCACGGGTGGCCAGATCCATCGTCTGCTTGACCAGTAACGCAAGCCCCCAGCTACCACTGGTCTCGACACTGAACAGCCCCCGGAAGTCTTCCCGCAACTCCGGGTCATCCGGGTGAGCGGCGACATAGTCGCGCAGCCGAGGGAACACCTCGTTGTAGAAGCCTTCGTCGTGTGCTCCCTCTTTCTCCAGCAGCACGCGCTTGAGCGCGGTGATCAGCAGCCAATTGATACGTCGCGCATGGGCACCATCTTTGGACGTCTGCATCGCTAGCGCAATGGTCTTGTCTGCCTCATTGAGGGCCAGCAGCCTATTCGCGCCGCATAGCCTTGCAAAATCGCGTTGGTCGGCCGGCCAAGGCTGGCTCAGCTCGACTAAGGCCTCTACTCCGGTAGCAGAGAGATCGCGCAACGCGTTGGCAATGCGTTCGTCGTGCCCGGTCAAGGTGATGTTGGCGATCACATGGCCAACCCGATCACCGGATATCTCCCGACTCCAGCGCAGCAGCAAGCGCGCCCGGTAGTCGATCAGATCCTTACTCTCCGGATACAGCCCTCGTAGGCGCTCGTACACACGCACCTCCAGCTCGCTGTCATCCAGCTTTGTGCACGCTCCCAAGGCGCGCGCGAGGTGGGACTTCTCGCTCACGTCCTCTATCCCCTGCCTGATGAGCGTCTTCGCTGAAGCGGCATCGCCACCCTCCTGCGCCATCCACCCAAACCGGACCGCGTTTTCGGGCGGTATCTTCACGCCACTGGCGAGCAGCACGCGAATTTCCTCGGCCGCCCGCTCCCGCTCCTTCCCCCGAAAAAGCACCTGGATCCTGAGTTGCCGCTTTATGCCTGCGCTCAGATCAGACGCCTCGATCTGTGCCAACGCCTCGTTCGCTCGCCCCATCTCCGCCAGGACGGCCCATTGCTGCATATTCTCTGCAACAAAAGCGTTCTGCTGCACCTCTCCCTCATAACCAAAGTTGGCAACGAGCAGGCCTTCGATCGCGTCAATGGCGGCCTCGTTCGTGTCACGTGTTATCAGCTGACCAGGAATACTAAACAGGATCACGCTCTCGTTTTTGCCCACGTGCGCAATGCACTCTGGCAGCCACGTCGCCACATGCGGCACCCAGATGTCCTCTGCCAACAACGCAGTGGCGCGCCCGTGCGGCGCACCGGCCACTGCTCTGGCATCCCGATAGATCTCTGCCATCGGCACCATGAGGAAATCACCGTCAGCGTTCGCCACGTGAGCGAGCAACGAGGCAGCGTTCACGTCTTCGCAGCGCACGATCGTCACGCGCTGCTCGATGACGTTCACTTCCTTGGGCAGCAGCGCTGAGCCTCGCAGCTCACCACCGCCTTGCGCGATCAACGCGATGATCTCCTCATCGGTCTTTGCCCACGCGGCCACTGGTGGTGCGATCACGACCACGCGTGGGAAGGCAAGCTTACCGTCTCCGGATTCGCACATCAGGATAAGCGCCGTCGTCCTGCCTACCGCCGTATCGGTATCGACACCGATCAATAAGGTGGCGCGCTCAGCGCTTTCCCCGTAAATCGCAACAGGATCAAATCCCATCACGCGCGATGGGGGAATGGGACTGGACGTCATGCGACTTCTCCTTGTGGGTGACGATGGTGTGGTGAGGGATCGGGTTACCGAGCTAAGCGCTTAGGTGGGACAGCACGATCAGCGCCCTGCTCATCAAGCAGTACGGGACGGGGATGAGGGATACATACCGTCAAACGGCGCAGACGCCCAACGAGCGACAGCCGGCCGCTTGCCGCCGTTTTATACATCCCCTCCCCAGACGATGGATAAACGCGGCAGATTCACTGACGCGCTGAGGCGTCAGTGGGATCTCGCTACTACGCAAGGCGGCGCAGGTGCACGCCCCGCTTCGTCGTTACTTACCCCGGAAACTTCGGGAACTTCTCAGTCGGGTGCTTGGCCTTCCATTCCTTGTACGCCGCCGTGCCTTCCCAGGCGGCGAACGCGCGCGGGGGACGACCCCGGCCGGTCCAGGTCTCGCCGGAGTGCGGCAGCCAGTATTTCGGGGCTACTTCCTTGCCGGTTTTCGCCGCCTTCTTGGCGCGGCTCGGCGTACTGGTGCCTGCGGCGGCGGCGATGTCTGCCTTCTGCTTGGCGCTAAACAGACTGCCGTACTGCGTTAACAACCCCATGATCTCGGAGAACGCATCGGCCGACTGTTGCTGCCGCAATTGCACTTCCTGCTCTTCCAACTTGCGCAGCTCTTCGGCCAGCTTGGCTTTTGCCGCCGCCAAGGAGTCCAACGTAGGCTTGGTCATTCCATCAACACCTTAAGAACGCGCAGGGCAAGCGCAGTGCATTTATGTTACTGGATTTAGTTATCCGCCCGTGGCGGGCAGGCACGATGTCGAGGCAGGCCAGCGCGATCGATATAAGCTCAGACGTGTAGCGACGTACTCGCGATAGGCGTCCTACGCGCCGCCGATCAGCCTGCGCTTCGACGCCAGCGTTCGAGTTGCGCCTCTACCTGTTCCCACGGCAGACGACTATTGTGCCCGCATGGCCTCATACGCTGCCTGCGCGCGCTCCACGGTGATCAGGCCCGCATCCCACATCGCTTCCATCACCCATAAGGTGCCGTGGACTTCCACGTGCTCCACGCCCGCGGCCTCACGCAGCGCGCGATCTCCGGTTAAGAGCGGACACCCCATGTCGCGGGCCAAGGCCAGCGCAAACAAGTCATTGGTACTCGGCCGGGCGTACTGGCGGCGCAGCCGCTCCACGTACTCGGTTGCCAACGACGACTGGCTGCGCACCTGCAGGCCCAGCCCGAGCAGCTGCGCATACTGATCGCTCAGCTCTTCCTCGTACAGCACATCCGGAACAAAGAACGTTACCTCCGGAAGTCAATACTGCTGCACGCCCCGATAATCCCGAGGTTTTGCCGTGATCTAACCTCAGTCCGTTTCGCGCACCGCCCGCGTTACGCGGGCCCGTCGCAAGGATCGCGTGCCTCCACCAGAGCGGCCTCATGCAGCGTGCGATCGATCAGATCCGCAGCCTCGCAGCCGAGCCCCTGCGCCAGCGCAACCAACTCCTCCAGCGTCGGCACATGCGCGCCGGCCTCCATCGCCATCACACCCTCGTGGGTCAGGCCGCACCGCTGCACTAACTGCTCGCGCGTGATGCCACGCTCAGTACGCATCGTGGTCAGCGCGTGCGCAAATGCGGTCAGTAACAGGGGCGGTGACAGGGACATGCGCTAACAGTGCCGGGAAGCGCCCCGGTCAAGAACAGGGACGCCCGGCGGTGTGCAGGACTGCATGCGCGGCCGCGATCGTCGACATGACGCGGCGATGTCTGTCGCCGCTGTCGGCGCGTAGGTTACTTGCTCAGGCGAGACAACTTCGGCTTGAGCGTGGCTGAAGACAGCGTGGCCGCCACGGTCTGCCTGACCAGGTCCGCCGGATCGACGTTGAGGGCGGTGCCCAGCACGACCAGCGTGGTCAGCGTGGGCTGGCGCAGGCCCCGCTCCAGCAACGAGATGTAGGTGCGGTCAAGATCGCACTCCAACGCGAGTGCGCCCTGCGAGATCTCGCGCTCGGTCCGCAGCCGACGCAGCACCCGGCCAAAACTCAGCTGCAGCGGTGTCGGGTCGGCGGCCTGGGTCATTGCCCGAGACCATACGAGCGTGTCGACTCAGGGTCGACGGACTATAGTCTGCCCACATCCCAAGCACGCGGCGCTGTGCCGTCGCGTCCGACCCGCCAAAACATGCGCAGACGTATCGATGTTGCACCCTGCAAGGGAGCGCGCCGCGCGCACGCGTGGCGGGTAGGGTTTGCGGTATCCCTCGCGTCTTCTGCTCTAGACGTGTCTAACGCACGCCCTGCGCTACCTCGCACTCTCAGATGGATCCCCTCTCTCGCCCCTGCCCCCAGGGGCGGCTTTTTTTTGAGGCCCCTATGTCCGCTGCACTCCCCCGCCGCCCGTCTGGTCGGGAACGTCTAGAACTTAAAGACCTGCGTAATTTCATGGTCGTGGCCGAACAGCTGAGCATCACGCGCGCGGCCAAGCGTCTGGGTATGCAGCAGTCCCCACTCTCGCGCTCCCTCAAGCGCCTACAAACCGATCTCGGGTTTTCATTGCTCGGCACCACCGGCAATCGCGTCCTGCTCACCCCCGAGGGCCAGCACATGGCCATCGAGGCCCGTCGCTTGCTGCAGCAGGTCGCCGATCTCCATGTCAGGACCACCCACCAAGGCGAGGGCCTGCGGCTGCGCCTGAGTTTCACCTTCTCTGCCGGCGGCCAGCTGCCGCACCTACTCGCCCTCAACCGGCAGATGCCGACCCCGGCCGTGCGGGGGCTCTCGCCCGTGCCCCCGCACGAGCCTCCCCCACCGATGGCCAGGTACTGATCGCCCCCGCCCGTTTGCCGCTGCCCGGCACCCTGCAGCATCCGCTGTGGGAAGAGCCGTTGCTGGCCGCCTTGCCCAGCCAAGACGACTACGGCGATCGCTCGCATGTGCTGCTCTGGGAGCTGGCGTTGCTGGGCCCGATCTATATCCCCTCGGATCTGAGCCGCACGCTGGATCAGGTACCGCGGCGCGTACGCTTTCGGGACGTGGCCTATCTGGATGCCCCCACGCTGCGCTGCCTCTTGCTCGCCGGGCATTGCAGCGCCCTGCTGCCCGCCTCCCTCGCACCGTCCCTGGCAGATGCCGGCATCACACTCACGCCCGTCAGCGATCTGGCACCGGTCTTGTTTTGTGCGCACATCGCGCAGACGAGTACGCCAGGCTTAGCCGCCTGGGTGGCCGCCTTGGTCGACCGCCTCAATCCACCGCTGGGCTAACCCCTCGCGCGGGCACCGCGAGACCCTCGTTCGCATGTTGCTTGGCATGCGAGAGGCGGACGTCATGGTCGGCCCTGCCCTCCCCGTGCGCGCGGCAGGCCGCGTGCGCGGACCGTGACTCAAGACGCATGCCCCACGATCCGAGCACGCGCGCACTCCCTGCGAGGATGGTCCTCCTCGGTGGCCGTACGGGTAACCGATCACGCACGGCGCGGACGACCTGCGTGCGATCCGACATCCCGCCCGTCGCCGACGTGTCCTTATCGGCCGGGCCGATGATCGCGCGCATCGACCCTGCCCCTCACGCTTATGTTCCGCCCACGGCCCGCATGATGCAGCCGGGGCTACTGCGGCCTGCGCGCCGCCAGCACCCCGATCATCGACCGACGCGCCTGGCGCTTCTCGACCAGCTCGCCCACCTTGGCCTGTCCCACCCCGACCGCCGCGCCCACCACGGAGCCCACGGCGGCCACTGACGGGAGCGTGGCACCCAGCAGCGGCGAGAGCATCGGCATCATCGTCACGAGCCCCGCGGTGCCCACCCCTGCGATGCCGGCCGCGATCACGGCGACCTTGCCGGGCGCGTACTTCTTCTGGATCTCGTTCATCACCGCCTGCTGCTTCTGCACCATCGCCGCCAGCCCATGATTAACCTCACGCACCATCGCATCGGCATCGATCGGTGACTGCATCGCCACCCGCTCGGTGTGCGCATTCATCTCTTCCCTAAACCAGCGGTGCTCATTGTTGGCGATCAAGTCTCGGAGGGTGTCCATGGGGATATCGGCCAGCCATCCCATGCTGTCGTCCTGAATGGCCCGCAGCGTCTGATATGACTGCTCGGAGAGCACATTCGTGCGCACCAACGCTTGCGCGCTCGCCCTGGCCGACATCTCGAAGTAATGCCAATGCGCTGCTTGCGATAGCAGCGGCTGCGCGTTCATCTCGTCCGCGTTCTCAAGCAGGTGATAGTGCGGGAACAAGCGCTCCATGATGCCGTTGACAATCAGCGCAGACGCAGGCCACCGCTTCAGCTCCTCTACCTCGTCCTGGGCCCTAATCCCCGTCAACTCCCCCAGATAGGCCTCGCGCGCCTGCGCAACGCTGAGCAACTGCCCAGGCGTACCGTTGGGCGGGACGAAGAGCCTGGCATTGAGCAAGTCTTGCGCAAACGTATCGTCTTGCCGCCTTACGTACGCGGCCAGATCATCCAGCGACTCGATCGTGCCCTTGCAATGGGGACCGATCACGCTAACGATCAGCTTCTCGATGCCCAACTTGGTATGCGCATCGCCCTCTTGCAAGCTGCGCTCGAAGCTCGGAAACACAAACACAGGCGGCACCGGCAGGCGCGCATCGACCAAGGGCCTGAGCTTCAACATATGAAACAGCGCGATCGCCATCTGCAGGTGCACGGCGTTGAGCTTGAGGTCGCCCTCCAAGAACGGATAGATCGGATCGGGGATCAGCTGCGTGTCGGCATACAGCGCGGTGAGCCGGAGCGAGGTCAGCGCCGACCCTTCAAATTTACGTTGCCCACCCGACAACAGCCGCATGCCCCCCAACTGTTGCGCGCGCCTAAACAGCTCGATCGTATTGGCATCGTAAAACGACGCCAGCGCGTCCAACACCTCGTTGGTCCTGCTCCTAAAGTCCTCGGTGTCGTGGCGGACGCGCCACACCATCAGGTCCCTGATCTCTTCCTCGTTGTTGACCAGCTCGACCGCGCGCCCCGTCAGCGCCCCAAACAGCTGAGCAAACAACGCAAACAGCGTTTCCTGCATATCCGCCGAGGACATCGTCGACGGCGCGGGCGCGGCCTCATGCTTCCCATGCTGTACGGCCAACCCGGACATGCGGGCCAGCATCAGCGCCTCTGACGACAGCGCCGTCGTATCGACCAGGCCGTTGGCCAGCAAGGGCGCCTGCTTGATCTCCTGCGCCAAGGCGTCCATGTGCGGCGGCACATGAAGCTTGCCGTCTTGCAGGGCCTTCCGTGCCATCAGCACCCGTTGCGCCGTGTCGGCATCAGGTTGCGCCTGGGGTTCCATAAGCCTAGCTCTCGTGGACGGTAAGCCGGCATTCTCGCGGAGCGCCGATGCCGGGTCAAAATGGCGTCCACAGGCCGGTGCGCGTGACGTCGCGCTTGTGGGGCTGCCGGTCGCTATGGCCCATGCAATTAATTGCACCGCCTGCACGGCGCGCCGACGACCCGGGATCAGAGCGTGCGCTTCTGCGCGCTGCGCTGGATCTCCTCCTCAAGCTCCTGCGCGGCCTTGGCCTGATCCCGACGCGCCTGCTCCGCCGTGGTCAGCGACACCAGCACAAAGCTCTCCACATCCATGTAGCCGACGACGGCATCCTGGTAAGTCCATCGCCAGGTGTTGCGGTAGCGGGGCAGAACCGCTGCGTCCTGGTAGTCGGGCAGACCAAACTTGCTGATCATCATGCTCAGCGTCGCCTCCGCCATCGCAGGCTGGGTCAATGCACTCACCGATTGCACCTTGCCTTGTGCATCCCAAGTGACGCTCAGCGTCGGCCGATCCATCACCTCGGCCACCTCGCTGGCCTGCAGCTCAATGCCCTCCTTGCTCGTGCAACTGGGCTTAGGCTCTGCCTCAAACGCATCACAGGGCGGCAGGTCGGTGGGCTTATTGAGGTCTACGCCGAATAGCGTGCTGCTCGGACTGGGCGTTTGTGCACGTCGCGCCGTATCCACTTCGGTCAAATGCCGGGGATTTTGTACGGGCGCTTGCGTGCACCCAGAGGCGGCGAGCACGCCCGCCACCACAGCACTGATCACCATTACGCGGGATAACACCATCGAGATGTCCTCGGCACAGAGCCATAGATGCGCATGCCATCGCGCAGGTCGTCGCTACAAATAATGTAGCATACAGAGCCAATCAAAGACGCCACCCTGACGCGGAGCACCATGACCGCTTTGGATGGCCACTCCGCAGCCAAAACTCCGCGATACCTTTGCCAAACGCCTCAAGCAGGCGCGTTTGGAAGCAGGGCTGTCGCAGCGAGAACTCGGCCGACGCATCGGGCTTGCCGAAGATGTGGTCTCCAGTCGCGTCACCCGCTATGAGCGCGGAACCTCCGAGCCGGACTTCACCACCGCCCACCGGTTGGCCCAAGAGCTCAACCTGCCGCTGTCCAGCTTGCTGGCCGAGACCGACGTGCTGGCCGAGCTGATCCGGGTGATCGCCACCTTGACCGTGACCGAGCAGAAGCGCCTGTTGGCCAGCCTTCGTAGCGACCGCACCGGTTGACGCGCGCGCACGCGTGATGCGCGTGTTTGCATGAAGGCCCCTCATCGATCGTCCTGCGTGATCGGCAGCGCCATCGCCGCATGGGCATTGCAGACAAACGGGTCCAGCTCGCGGATATAGCGGGCCAGCATGTCCAGCGAAGCATGACCGGTCTGGCGCTGTATCGACACCAAGCTGGCGCCTGCCCGCACCGCACTGGTCACAAAGCCCGCGCGCAGGCTGTGCCCGGAGATGCGCTCTGCCGGCAAGCCGATCGCTGCGGCGTAGCGTTTGATCAGCAGCGCGACCGATTGATCCGACAACCGCGCCCCGCGCCTGCCCGAGACCAGGATGCGGGTAAACAGCGCACCTTCGTTTACGCCACCGGCCTGCAACCACACCTTTACCGCCGCGATCGCCACCCGACCTCCCGCCTGCTCCGGGATACCGATCAATCGCGAGCGTCCGTAAGGATCGGTCTTGCTTCGGCGCAGCCGCACCGTCAGACCGCTGCGCTCAAAGCTCAGATCTTCGACCTGCAGGGCCACGATCTCTGAGCGTCGCAACGCCGCTGCAAAGCCCAGCCACATCAATGCCCGATCCCGAAGCTCAGGCAGGCTCTGCGCGGCCTCAAACATGCGCGCCAAGTCTGCCTCGGTGATCGGTACTGCCCGTCGCTGTGCCACGCCATGCACGCGCTGCACCCCGCGTAGCACTTTACGAATCAGCGGTGAGCGGGTCGGATCCGGCACACCGGCCATCACATGCGCCATGCCGATCCCTGTCAGGCGACGTCTCAGCGTGGAGATGCGCAGGTTCTGCGCGCGCTCACTGACATACGCCAGGATGTCTTGCGGCTGGCCCGGAAAGGTACCGCCCCAGCGCAGGTAGTCGCGAAGATCCCCCGCATAGGCGCGTTGGGTCGCGTCCGACAAGCACGCTGCCAGATACGCCCCGGTCTGCTGCGACAGATCATCCGCCGGCACCACCTGCCCCTCCACAGCGGAATGATGGAGTAAGAACCTGTTATCGCTAGTAGGGCCTGCGGTCATACCCACCCCAGCGCCGCCATGCTGGTGTAGCACTCGTAGCTCACCACCAGGTGATCCAGCAGTCGGATGTCGACCAGGGCCAGCGCCTGCTTCAGGCGCTGGGTGATGGCCCGGTCTGCTGCGGAAGGCGTTGTGTCGCCCGAGGGATGGTTGTGCGAGACGATGACGGCGGCGGCGTTGGCTTTGAGGGCCAGTTTGACGACCTCACGCGGATGGATCTCGGCCGAGTCGATCGTGCCGGTGAACAGCACCTCGCCATGGAGCACGCGGTGGCGCGTGTCGAGGCACAGGACGTAGAACACTTCCTTGTCCTGATGACCGATGTGGGCTTTAAGAAACTCCGCCACCACCTCGGGGCTGCCCATATCGCCTTGGCGGCGCATACGGCGCTCTATGATCTTGGAGGCTTGGGCGAGGACGTGCTCTTCTTCTACATCGGCTTTGCTGGGATCGGGCTTCAGGCTGGTGATCCATTGGCGGGGCGTTCGGGGGGATTGAGGTTGGGCCATCGCGGTTCCTGCGTTTTGCGAGTGGTGGAGTGGTTGGGGTGTGGCGTTGGGGAGACCTGACACGCCCTTACGAGGTATCCAAATCTTCGACATGACCGGAGGGCTTGGCTCCAAGACCACTCCCCAAATGCGGGCCAGACTTCGTTGCATGGGGGGTAGGCAAGCTCTGACGGAAAGTCGCACCGCGATGTAGAGGCCCGTAGAGACGCCGAGCCTCCTCAACATGGCCGGGAGGCGACGTATCCAAAGGACTGGTGGTGACCAGACGCGCTTGGTCGGCGCGACAAACCTGTGATCGGTGCTCAAAGAGCGTCGGCAGCTGAGCGATCACCTGACGCCGTAGCTCGCCTTGTACGGACAGACCCGTGCCATAGCGAAGGAGCGTCGCCTGCTCATAACGATGACGAATCATTTGTGCGTGTCCTACCTGCAGGACATCGCGGCAGTAGGCACCCTCGACCTGAAAGACACTATGTCCGACCGACCTAAGGGGGTCGGTGATACCGGCCTGGCGACAGAAGTGACCTAGCTCGCCTTGCAGCAGCCGACGTAATGCAGCTCGGCCAGGTCGTGAGAACAAGCAGTACGCGTAGGAAGGCAGTGCACCCACCCGACGCGAAGACTCAGGTAGTCGGTCGAGCATGCGCAGTCGATCGGCCCGATGCTTAGACAGGTAATACACCGGCACCAGCAGCGTGTTGAGGGCATCGGTACTGCTACCCCGCCTGACAATGAACTCGACCAAGGGCGGACAGCAGGATTGCTCGAGCAGCTCATCTCGGCGCCGAAGATCTCCCGCTACCAGCTGCGCCCAGCGCCCTTGCACGTAGCCCGAGCGTGCGGTGATGGAGAGCCAGGCATGTGCCTGTTGCAAGGCTGTCAGGAGCGGCGCAGGTGTTCCTGGGGGTAACGGGGGGAGCGGTGCAATACCACCGGTACTGGGCACTCCCACCCACATCAGCAGGTCACAGGCGGTGCGGCATTTATCTGCGCTTGCCAACCGACCGGTCAGGTGCAGCGCCAAGGCAAGATCCCCCAGCTTCTGACGTACGACCTGCTTGCCGGCGATGGCCAGGACCTGCCCCACCAACTCGAGGTCGGCGACGGACACTTCCTCCAGCGCGATGCCTCGCAGTCGGCGCCAGATATAGCCAGGATCCCTGCCGTGCAGGCTGATAACCGCGTGCTGCGCGGTCTCGACATCGCCTCGGCGGATCGCCTTCTGCCAGCCACTAGAGAGCAGTGAATGGTCTAGCGCGTCGAGGGGCGCTTGCTGAGGGTGTCGTGGTGCTTCTTCAAACCGGATTATCAATCTGTCTAGCAGATCGCGCTCAAGCGAGGCGAGCCTACGCTCGGTCACCGGATTGAAGTAGAGAGGTCATGGAACGAGCGTAACGGAGGACGTCACCATGTAAAGAGGTTTTGCTAAGAAAGCTCGGCTGTATCGCAACTTATCCGCTTCTACGAACGCTCCGCTTCATCGTTTGATCAACGAGGTCGCGGCGCAATTGATTGCACGCTTTTCAGTTGCAAGACAAGAACCGCTACACTTAGGCCAGTAGCGCATGGACCCAATCAAACGTCTCGGGATACGACTTCCAGATATCACTGGGTCGCCACCACGACGGCGCGACCGCGGGAAGTGCCTCGAAAGCGGCCTTGCGCTCACCGCCCTTGTGCCATGCCAAGCACCCCACCGGCGTCAAGCCCTGGGCGATACCGGTCTTGATCTTGTTGAGGGCAGCAAGCTCCGAGGCTGCCAGCCGCTCCCGGTCGATGACATGCACCGGTAAGAAGGGGTTATGGACCTGAAGCATCTCCCCGAAACGATGCTGCTTGGGCTTGAGAATGGTCGCCTCGATGCGAAGCAAGGGATGACCCAGATCGATGCCGGCAACCTCAATGCGCTCCTTGCGCTTGTCGTAGATGCGCAGGTGCCGTGCGCCCTTCATCGCACCGAGATAGCGCGTGCCGTGGTTGTCCTCGACCTGCAGCACCTGATCTACGTATAGGTAGTCCTCTACGTTGGCCTGTACGTCGCAGGCGATATCCAGTCGCGCCAGGTCACCGTGATCCCACAGCGTCTGCCACCCCTGCTGAAACAGCATATCCATGTAGGCACGCAGCTCGGCATAGTCGATCGACGTCAGGCGAGACGGATTAAAGGTCAGCCACGACCATTGGCGCTTACTGCAGTAGCCATAGCGGATGCTCAGCGTTGAGCCGCCCTTGAGGCTGATCGACAGGTTCGTCATCGCGTGCTTGCTGGACGCCCACGCCTGACCGGGATTACCTAGGTCACCTGCGATCAGGGACTTCTTGAAGGCATTGAGCTGGAGCCGCTCTTCATGACCTTGCTCTGTGAGCGGGTACGCATACCTCACCCCCACTTTATCGATCGACAGACTTACGTTGTGCGAGAGCATCGTAGAAGCAGGACTATTTACTACCCATAGATATGGCGTCGTCTGCGTGACACACAAGACGAGCGATTATCGGTTGGCTACGTGCGGCACAGCACGGCGCACGTGCACGCGATACGACGCAGGAACACAGACAAGGGCGTGCGGTGCGGCTTTGCGCTCTGGCCTAAGGACATTCCTCTTTCAGAGGCAGGTGGGGTTTTCGCGCTCGAGAACGTCTTACCTTGGCTCAACTCTCCCACTTGCCAGGCGCCCATGTCTCAGTCGCACCAACAAGCCATGATGAACCGATCCCTCGAACTGGCCCGCGGTGCCGACCCCGACTACGTACCGATCGGCTTGCACTACGTGGGCGGCTTGGACATAGCAACCACCCACCGAGCGATGCACGCCTTTAGGAACGTAGAGACCGCGGCCTGGGCGAGGGCCGAGTACTGTCTGGTCCGGGACATCGTCAGTCTACTCCAACGCGATCCGGCCGCACTGGATCGGTGGGCACTGGTGCCTGCACCGCACGAGTCCACCCTGTTGCAGACCAAGTACCAGTTGATGGCCTACTTGGCGAAAGGGGTTCACCAAGCCAGTCTGATCACGCTCGAAGGCGACTGACTCGGTCACGACGACACCATTGTTCGTTTATCAAGCGATGTAGAGCGTAACCAAAGTCACCGCAGCCACTACCAGGAGCGCTACGACACCAAGAGAGACCCATTTGGTGAATCGATAGATCCGCTCACCTTGCTTCACTCGCCGCCACTCGTGCCTGAGCATGGCCTGGCTTTCCGCAACGAAAGCGTCGAGCATCTCGTCTCGCTCATTCTCGTCCCCGCGAAGGACCTCGGGGGAGACTAATACGCCAATCTTAGAAATCAACTCGCTATGTTCGTCAGGGTTGAGACTGAGCAGAATTCTTGCTCTCTCGCTCTCCAGTTGAAGCATCTCGGACTTCACTGATCTGGCCCACGCGTTGAGGTCGTCATCCAGGATGAATGGCGAGCCTGCCATATCAGTAATTACCGTGTATGTCCCCACGAAATCAGCAAGATCATTCCGGAGATGATCGATCCACGCCTGCCTGAGCTCAGATGTTTTCGACTCCTTGGAAAGCACGCTAGCCAAGAAGGCCACACTCGCCGCGATCAGTGCACCCAGCACGGGCCCGAGTACAGGGATGAGTTCTTTTGGGAAGATCATGATGTCATCTACCCCCTATCAAGTTCAGATCCAACTTCAGATTGCGCTCGATGCATGCCTTCAGGGCTTGGCAGACGTGTTCAAGAGACGCTGCTTGGCGGCTTGGAACTCAGCCTCCGTCAGTGCGCCGCTCTGCTTCAGCTCTACCAACTTCTTCAGCTCGTCGGCGAGGGACCCGCCCACGCTCGGGTTAGCACCACCCGTCCGATCTGAGCTGAACTCCGGCGGCGCGGGCGGCAGCAGCTTGACTGAGTTGGCGCATTGAGATGACAGCAAGTCAAAATCCTTCCCTGAGCCAAGCTCGACGTACTGAAGGACGCCGACCGGGCTCACCACCGCGACGAAAGAGGTTCTCCCGGTATAGCCTCCCATCCGATTCTTCGCGTTCACGAGTCCACACGTCCAATAGCCGTCTATCTTCTTTTGGAAGGCGGGCTTCCAACTACCACTCAAGAACCCGAATGGAAACTCGATGCGGGCCGAATCTGGATCGATAAGTCGTGAGCGAACAGCCTGTTCGGCCACCTGACGGAACATCGCCATATCCGGCTCCGAGCGCACGTACATGTCTTCGCCGCCCGGCCATTCTTTGGTAGCGTCTATGAGCTGTTGGAACCGCGCTTCACCAAGCTGGCGGGCGATCAAACCTTCCGCCTGGCGAAGTCCGGCGACGACCGCGGGTCGGGAGTTGGGCGCCCAGTTGGCCTCCGACACGGCCTGTCTCGCCGCTTCATAAGCCATATTTGCAAGGCTCAGTTCATTCTGATTCTTAGCGAATGCTGCGCATTGGAGCTTCATTCCAGCGCCGAACGCCCCTAAGTCGCTCCGCCGGCCGAATGCGCTCACGCAATCCTCAAACTTGCCGCGCGCCACGGCATCGAGGCCTATCAGGATGGTCTCTATAACGGGCCGAGCGTTCTCGCATTCCAAGGTGATCGTTGATCGTTCCGCCTTACGCTCCAACTCGATCTCAATAGACGTGCCGGGCGCTATCCCCCGCAGTACGCTCACAGCTTGGCCTGCGGGCTTTTCTGCCACGTTCACCTTGTTGATCGTTAACAACCGATCTCCAAGCTGGAGCGGCGTCCTACCATCGACGGTAGTGACAACGGCGCCGTCCGCTAGTCGCGCCCCTAGCGAGCAGCGATCCATCGGCTCGCCCGCCTGACGAAGCTCATCAGCCATCGTCTTCGCTTGGCTTCTCAGTTGGCCTTTATCTTGAGCCACACACGTGAACGACACGGCCAGCGCGCTTGCCATCGTAGCAACCCGCTTAAAACCTATCCCAAGCATCTCCGACCCCCGAAAGAATGTTCCAACGAATAATCCCCACGCGGAGCGTCGTGAAATGGCTTATGCCCTTACGCCCTCTACGTCACAAATCCGCACTTAGGATGCAATGCCCCTTGCATGTTGAAACGCCAGCCGTTCTTCGTCCAGCAATCAGCTAACGAAAGCCTGGTCGGGTAACGTCCACACTGAATCTTCGAACTGCACGAGACCTCAGATTCTGAAGACATTAGGTGCCCCCCCCTCATCTCCTCATTCGATTGCGTCGAATCTCACTCCAAACGGCTCTCGCTTGTTAGCCTGCCAGAGTTTAGCGAACGGGTATCGGGCCCTCACCAGCGGCTCCAACTCTTCCCTCAGGTTTCCTGCTCGCATCCCGAAATAGACGCCTACAAACTCACCCGTGGCAAAGCCCGCATACTCGACTGCATCTTGCGGGAGCCGGCCCTCACCTGTAACAAGGCGCCACTCGTTCTCATACTGCCACTCAGGCGACTTAATGAACATTAGGAGATCGGCAAGATCTGGCGTGAGGCTCAACCCGCCCGAGAGGAAGCGCGCCAACTCTTCTGTCTCTAGAATCGGCGGAGGTTTGCTCGTGTATTGAACTGGCTTTGCCAACCTATACACGCTATCTAGCTCATCGATAGTGGCGAACTCCAACACGACTCCCGCATGGTTCTCGGCGTAGTGAGACCACATAGTAGTGCTGTCATTGATGCTTGAGAGGCAGAGGACCTTTAGTGTTTCAAAGTGTTCAATTACTTCAATACTGAACTTGGCAACTATGTCAGGCAATCGGGAGAGGCTTCCGTCGATTCCCGGCGTCATCTCGCGAGTGAACGTCTCGCGACCCATGACCAAGAAGGGGACTCGCATGACCTCTAAGAGTTGTCCCAGCACATTGGTAATCGGTTGGCTGCCAGGATGCATGATCCTGTGCCACATCAGATCCAGCGCACGATCTCGTACCGCCGGCGCATCGATCTCGGTTGAATAGCCGACCTGCAGGTCAAACGGATCATTGAACCCTGAACGTCGTGACCACCTCAGCGTCCGATTCTGCAAAACAGCGCGAGCTGCTAGCGGACTCAGGTACTTGAACAGATTCTGCATTGCACCCCTATCACTCATGCCAAGGGTGATGACCGGACTGGACAGCTTGAGCCAAGCAACCTCCCGCATTCCACTTTACAACCGGCGTCAGATCACTCCACGTACTTGCAGCTAGAGCACTCCCAGTCCCCGCCAGCAAGCTCGTTGAACGGTGATGGGATTGGACTCAAGAACATCTTTCGGCCGGATGTCGAACAGTTTGGGCATGCCGGCTTTCCGGGAGGCGGTGCGATGACCTGCTTGTCTATTACTCGGTTTCCGTTCTTAGACTCGCAGTTCTTTTTCCACTGCTGGAGCGATCCATTGATCGACTCATCCATCGACCAGGCCGGACGCGTCATGTCTACTGAGTGAACAAAGGCGTTGAGAACGCCTCTGTCAAATATTCCCCTAGATACCGTTTCGTGCTTTATCAGAAGGATAGGCAGCCCCAGGGAGTACGCGAGCGCTGCTTCCAGGTGATTCCATTCCGTGGCTAGGTCAAAGGCCTCCGTGATGGCGCTACCTTTCACTGCCCTTGCGCGCACTGAGATCTGAGGCACTCCGAGGATGATCGCCCCAGCACATCCCTCCATAAGGTCTATCACCTCATCGAGTGGCGCCTTGCTCGGATAGTCGCTAACGCCTAGGGTCCGCGGCACTACACCAAAGTTACCAAGCTGAGTTCCTAGCGTCTTCAACCCTAGGGCAAAGCTTTCATGGACCCAAGTAGGTCTACTTAGAAATATATTCATGAGCTTCCCTGCACCTTCTGTCGCCTGAAATAGCCGCCAACTTCTTGCAGTCGGGCCGTACTCCACGCCAGGCGTATACGCACGATCTTAGGGGCGGAAGGGTCGACTCACAAGCAGGGGGGTTAGCCCATATTGATCCTATTCGATCTGCCGGTCTTGTTGACGAACTAGTGCTCGGCCGCCTGTCGCCCCGAATGCAAGAAAGTCCAAGTCCCGCCAAAGGCGAGAGCGATCGCAGATGCCCTTCGACGCCTTGCAAGTCTAAGCTCAGACGACTTCAGTCTGAGCGAGGGGCCTAGCTCCCCAAATGATAAAAGAGCTGCCGCCGCACACACCGACCGGCCGTTCGCGTGTGCGACGACGGCCTAGCCATCGACCCACGCGAGTATCCCGGCGAAAACCGGTGTCGGCCCCTATCGCCACTTTTGCACGGGTTGACCGGCGTCCGGAGGTTCTGACAACAACAGTAGCGAACAAGAAACCAAGATTTACCTTCCCGCCGCGTCCGCTCCGCCAGCGGCTTGTCCTACCAGACCAGGCTCTTTGGCACCAACGAGAGGTTGTTAGCGTACTCGAGACGCGCCGCTCGCCCGGCAGAAGACAAGCTCACGAACTCGTCCGGCATTCCCCTACTGATGAGCCCGTCATCTGCAAACGGGTAGCCACACCGTCCGTTCCTTGTCGTGCAAGAATGGGACGGTCGGATCAGGCGCCGACGCATGCTGGTCATGCCCAGCGTGGGCTATTAGGGCACTCGTCCCGCCACGTTATGCGCCATCACTGGGATTGGTGGCGCCAGGCAGCGCCATTGTGTGGCACTGTGCACAGCACCACATAATGGCCCCCTGTTCGTTCGGCGGATTGCTTGACCGGGGTCGACAGTGCGCGGCTCCGAACCGAAGCAGACATCCGCAATTTGTCCAGCACACGGGCGCCGCCTGCATCTCACCGTGGACGCTGCTAACTGGAGGACTGCGGTTGCCTTCACCCTCCTCCCTGGGGCTGCCCGCGCCCACCCTGTCAAGGCGGACTGCGAGGGCAACATGGTTCATGGCGTGGGTACAAATGGGGCTCGCCATTTACCATGTTAGTCGGCCCTTCTTGAGGGTGGTATCGGCGTATATTCAATACTTTAGTACCGCCTTGCGCTACCCTCTAGGCTGTAGCTCTATCTAGATGTTGGAGCGGGAGAAAACAAAACTTGCCACACCAGTTCTCGCTGAGCTTCGCTCCATGGCAATTCTTCAGTCACTCCTCGACTTCTTTGCGCGTATGGCCACCCAGACCGATCCCGTCGTGACCGCCGTCTTTTTGATCGCCGTGATGGCTTTGCTCCTCGTGGGCATGGCCTTATACGTACTTCACGCCGCCATCCGGGGGCGCAAGGAATGAGCACGCCTTGGGGTAGCTTTCCTAAAGATGTCGTGCCGTCCGCCCGGTTGGCTGCGCTTACGGGCGCAGGAAACCAGGTAGGAACACACATCGCGGCCCACAAGGTCTATTTCGCGCTGGCGCTTGAGGTGAACTTCGTGACTCGCGAGGTCGAGATGGGCATGTCGTTCCTACAAGATCGAACAAAGCTCTCAAGGCCGATGCTAGCCAAAGCCACAAGTGCATTGGAGGCCGCGGGAGTACTGAAGGTTGACCGAGATGGCTACCGGAACCGCTACACGCAGCTAATGAATGCTCCGAATTCGTTCCGACAAGTGCCTCGCTTCGCTACGCGCCAAGCGCTCCAGATGAAGCTCAGTCGCGGCATCTCAGTGCTGGCGGCTTGGAAGCTGTATCCGGTGCTGCTCTATTTGCGCAATGGGCAGACTGGGGATGCTTTGGCCACGCATGAAACTTTGCAGCGATATTCCCACGTGCGCCCAGAGCATGTGAGCGCCGGCGTGTCGCAGCTGGTGGAGTGGGGCTTGGTACGACACCGACCTACAGAAAGCAATCGCAACGGGCATCCCAGCTTCGTCTATCGCCTCGCCGGCACGTTCAGTGGGATGGTTCAAGATGTTGTACCAGCTACACCCGTTCTGAAACCATCGAAAGTACCGTTCTAGCGCGTCAAGTCACAAGTGAAATTGACCCGCGAAGCGGACATCGAGGAGGAGCGATGGTCGATAGCCGAGCCCGGCCAAGTGGTAGCGCCCGGGCGGTGCCAAATTCCGCTTGCGATCACGATCATGCAGGGGAGCACAGATGGAAGGACGATTCTGGATGCGGCGCGCAGCGCTCGCGCCGCAGATAATGGTTTCAATCGACGCTGATCGATACCATGCACTTTCCCAAGCACGCGAGACGCTCGTAGATATCGGAGCGTTTGAGCATCGGTACGAACTACTGCTCGGCAACCACCTGGCCTTGGAGCAATTCTGCGCGGAGTGGGCACTGCGACGCGAGGTCGAGATGGACCATCGTTACGAGACGGGAGCAAGAGTCATCATCGAGGCGAGTCGCCACGTCATGAATCTGCTCTCCGCGGCACGCGCCTATGCTGACCACGTCGTCCGCGACTTCGAGCATCTTGGGCTCTCGCCGCCGTTCAAAGAGCAGGCGGAAACGCTGATGAGTGAGGCGTACGACCGGAACCCTTCGTATCGGATCGCGTGTGCGCTTCGAAACTATGTTCAGCACTGCGCCACACCCGTTCACGGGGTCACCGGAAAGAAGAGCGAGTGCTGGGCTGATGCGCTGGTGATCTACTGCCAGAAGCGAACCCTCCTGGAGGAGGGCAAGTTCAAGGCCTCGGTCCTTGCGGAGATGGAAGACAAGACCGATCTGAAGCAGGTTGCGCGCGAGTACATGCATGGCGTGAGCAGCGTACACGTTAAGCTTCGTAAGCGCGTCGATGAGCACTGCCGAGAGGCAAGGCAGTTGCACGAGGAGGCCATCGCGCAGTTCGTGGCCGCGCAACCTGAGCCGGAGTCAGGCAAGCCTGGCATTGGGCTCACCGTCTGTCGAGAAGTCGATGGGAAGTTCGTAGACGCGCACCCGATCCTTCTCGACTGGGATGACGTTCGACAGCTACTCGCCGAGAAGAACCGGTTCGCTTACAAACTGTAGGCTCCGCGCCGCCAGAGACTATCATCGTGGCAGCCCTCTGGAAATCGCCATCCATCACGCCCATTACAGTGCAGCTTCCATTGGAACGCCGAACGTAGTCAGCGATCCTCAAGGTCGCCCGCATCACCTCTGCAGGTTAGGTGTTGCTGCTTTGCCGCATTCAATCAGTATCCCCAAACCCCTTCTTCCCCCACGCATCTAGGAACACTCTCACTGCCTCAATGTCTTCAGCGGGCTGCCGCTGCTCGCTGACGATGCGCTCCAGAGCCGCCCGGAACTTATCCTGGTCAAACAGATCAAAGTCGCTGTGGATGCTGGCACGGACATTTCTGCGGGATACGCGATCACCGAGGCCGCCAATCCCGCCTAGCCCCGTCGACCAAGACTCGCCAGTCAGTGCGCGAGCCATCCGCACGATGACATCGTCGCGCTGCATTCGGTCGGCAAGCCACGCTCGAACTTCTGCGCCGCCATCGCCGGCAAACTCCTTCCACCGGTACAGGCAGTGCATAAGGTCTGGCCGGTGCAGCAGTGAGTCGTCTTGGGCTGCTTGCCGTAGAGATCCTAGCGCGCGACCGACCAGGGTCGGCAAGGCTTCCTTCGTCGTCAGTGCTGTCGACAAATCTACTTCACGCGCTTCCCGGGGATAGTGGTCCGTATAGGCCGAAGAGACGAAATCGACCAGCCAGCCGAACGAGGCATTTTCAGTGGCGGCCAAGTAGATCGCGGATCTCTCCTCAAGAGAGAAGCGATCGTCGGTCACCCGGCGGATGAGCCAGTGGATCCGCAGCGAGGTCGTGCCCATAGCGAAACCACGTTCCTCATCCTCCTTGCGATTGATCGCATCGGCGATCTCGAAGATGGCCGAGAAGAATGTCGACACCTTCTCCTTGGAGACTTGGCGTCCATGGCTGGTCATCTCATCCAGCACCACAGGGACCATCGACTTTCCATCTCTGCGAACTTGCGTAGCCGCCCGCAGCAACCTTTCTTGGATGAACTCCTTCTCGCCCGCACGTTCCACTAGCTCCCGGATCTCCCTGCCCGACAATGCGTCATCGCTCAAGGACATTTTGAAATAGGTGTCGAAATGCTTAGCCAGACACACGCGGCGCTCCGATTCCCAACTCTCGCGAAAGCCCGAGTAGGTAACCTCCTCGAATGCAGGAAATAGGCGCTGCAGGACGATCTGCAATCGTTCATGCCGATCTTCCTTAACGCCTGCCAAGAACGGGTCGAAGCGCTTCTTGTCCCTGGATCCTCCCCGACTGGTGCTGGTCACGACGTCCCGGTGCTGCCGAATCGCTGTGAAGAGCGATGGCTCGTATAGGCGCAGGGTCTCCAATGCGAGGTAATCGGCGTGACTGATGTTGTTGGCTACGGGGGGCCAAGTCACGGTGATCGCGTTGATCAAGCGGGTGACATGCCTTGGTGTAATGAGGTAGGGCACCACGACGTCGTAGAACAAATTCATGAAGCGCACCTGATGTTCTTCCTCGGGCGTGCCGCACCGCTCTTGGAAGGCCATCAGAAGCGCGTTGTGTAGATCGTTCGGCGTAGGCGACGGCAGCTCGAAGCTCGCTTGGATGATCTTCTCGAGAAAGTGGGGGCCTTCAGAAGGAAACCGCACTTTGACCGCAGCCTCTGCCAGAGCTCGGTCGAACACCAACAGGTACATGACGTTGGGCAACTGACCGATAGATTTGACTAGTCGAAAAACCCCTAACGCTTCGTCCGGAGCCAATCGGTCAATGTCGTCAATGATGATAAGTACGCGCTTGTTCTGTTCCGCGAGCGTCTTGGAAAGCTTGCGAAAGGTCTTTTCCAAAGAAGGTTTCTCTGGGAAGAAGCGCTTGGCGAATGCTGCGGAGCCGGTAACCAGGGCGCCCCAGCCGCTAGTCGTGGCCAGTGCCACCGCACTCCCAAGCACAGGCCCGGCCTGAAGTACGTGGCGGCCCATTTCTGGAACGAGGCCTTTGACCTTGTCGCCCAACGAGCTTTTCAGCGCCGAATTGAGCTCTTGCAGAAATGCCAGTGCGATGGCTTCTTCGCCGCGATACCACCAGCATTTGAAGTCGAACACCGACAGCGTGTCATCCTTCCGGTCGAGAAGTTCCGCACGAATCAAGTTGACGGCACTGCTCTTGCCCGCGCCCCATGGAGCGGTAACTGCAATGGTGGTTCCAACGGGTTTGCCAATGCTGAGCAGGCTCGTCGCCAGCGCCTCGGCGAAGGCATGGATGCCGTAGCGATCGTCCTCCCGACGTTCAATGGGGCTGTCATTGAAGTACTGCGGCATCCCTTTCTCCTCGGCCTTGGGCTGTCCAGGCATTTTGCACTGGGGCCCCCCTCACCAGGAATCTGCCGGGTCGCGCACTCCGGTCGATGCCTCTTATCCGCTTCCGACCAGGGGCGGACATCGGCGCAGGTCTGAACTAAGCCGACCCACGAAACGGGCTCGGCTTAAACGAATTGTTAGAAGTCCTGCGCGACAAAGTATCAGCGCTCTATGTGACTGCGCAGGATTGTCTTGAGAACCTGATACTTGTCCGCGGATGCGCGAAAAGCGAGCAAATGCGGATTGTCTCGCTGCAAACGCCCATAAAAAGCGAGAATCTGGTCCTCGGTGCGCTGTCCGGCTGGTTGCTGCCGAAGCCACTCTTGCACGATCAAGGGCTCTAAATCAGATCGCTTCGCCATGACGCCTCCCCAAGAGTTCTAACGTCTGAGCTAAGCCAACCCGCGAAGCGGGTCGGCTTGAATGAATTGTTAGGCACCAACCGCTGCCCCTAAGAGATCACCATAAGCCCAGATTAGTGTTCCAGCCAACGCGAAGGCGATTCCGACTTGGCTCGCACGTGAGTCAATGCGCGACTGCCGAATCGCTTCGACCTCTTCTTGCGTCGGTGCGAAATGCCCACCATCAATCACGGACTGGTACTCAATCCATTCCACTAAGCCCATACGAACAAGTGGTCTTGCCCCCAAGACTACGCCGCAGATGGTCATTATTGAACCGGAGCGGCCAAACCAGTGCCACTCGTTGGAATAGCAACTCCAGATTCCTGAAATAACTACCGCGAGCACTCCGACCGCAGCGATTAAGTAGATGTTAGATGCTACAGTCCTCATCGAATTTCCATTGGCGGCAAACTACCTAATAGGCAGCCCGGGCTCCGGTTATACGACTCATCCGCAGTGCACCGGATGGTGAGCTACCTCGTTGATACGACTCGATCTTAGTGCGACTGGGTCCGGCCAACAAGCTAAGTGCAACCGGAGCCACAGAGGCTGCGTCTAAGGGGCTTTACCTGCGCTTGCACTAGCGGGTGCGACCCTTATCGGTGGGCGGGAACCGTCCGTTCTTGGGCCGAGAAGCCGCTCCCCAGATGTCCGCTTGCATCGAAACCGGACACTACAGCTACTGAAAGCGGCAGCAATCGTTCACACCCTGAGAGTCGGTGTGATCATAGCCACACAGGATGACCGATACAACTTCACGCCCTCACGTGCATCATGCAATTGATTGCAGGACCTAAGCTCAGACTTTCTTAAGGCGCCCCCCCGAATCAAGTATCGAGTTATTGCTTATAATTGGGCGAGAATAGCCTCAACGTACCGTTCACGGCTTCCTCTTCATCTCGCCCTGCTGCGGTGGAGGAGCGACCGGCATGTCGCCAGGCTTGCCTGGAGCGCCGCCCTTCAAGATGAAGTCGGCAATTTCGTCGGCGTGTCCGCGAAGTAGGCCACCAGCGGACCCTAACGCAGTCGCGTTGCCCGACTCGACATTGAGTCGCCCCAGCTCCTGACCCGTAGCCGGTCGAGGATGGACGAGTTCGGCGGAGCTGGAATGAGATGAACAAGTGGAGAGATTCGCTGACGCGGGTGTTCTTCCAAGATCGGACAATATAGATCCAGAGATACGCCTTCTGATCCCAACAATATCCACGCACTTGAGCCGAGCATGATTAGCTTCTTCATGGGCCATCGTGATCGCCAAAGCTCCACGTAGACAACGCGACTGTTCACTTAAAATGGCTGACGCGACGCCATGAGCGGTCAGACTTCCTTGTGTCTGACCGCTCTCATCCGAGCTCGCACAACAGAGGCAGAGAAGCGGCCATCGACCTCTAGGCAGCTTCCAAGCCCGCCTTTATGCCCGTAAGAATTCCCGCCCAGCCTAGGTGAGCCACTTCCGGGTGGACGATGTCACTGTGGGCACCTGAGAATCCGCCGCCCTTGGCGATGATCTCCTGCGACTTGATGTTATAGATCTTGCCGGGCTCGAACCCATAGTCCCCATCCACCCCCAAGATGTCCTTCTCGATGGCGAAGTTGGACCCGCCTTGCAGGCCGAATGCCCCGGTACCGCCGTACTTCGGATAATCGCCGTCGAGGTTGGCTTGCCTCGCGACGCGCGCAGCGATGGGGTAAAGGTTGCCTACTGCCTTGTCGTGAATAGACCACGTCGTCAGGATCGGTCCGGCCACCAGCTTCTTATCTACTATGCGACGGAAGTAGCCGTCTTGATCCCCAATCTTGGAGTACGACCAAAGCGAGAGTGCCCCCTGCACAAGGAAGAGCGACGAGACCGGCCTGAGCAGTGGATCATCCGGCTTGCCTGCTACCGCCGCCGATACAACGATGCACCCGAAGCTGTGACCCATGAGGTGAATACGTACACGCTTTGATGCAACCTGCATGTCCCTAAGGAATTTGGCAACGCCCGTCTCACCAACCTCGCGAGCTCGTGCCTTCATCGTCCAGAAGGATAGCTGACGAAGCGGCGCTAGCAGTGTGTCTTTGACAGAGCCGCCCAACAGCGCCGCATCCGCGTCCGGACGTTGCGCCGTGTCATACACACGCTGCGCCGTCCAGTCACCCTGCGTACCCTCGCCCTCCTCGGACCATCTACCCGCGGCCTTAGCAAGCTTCTCATAGGCCGCGACTACGAGTGGATCAAGCTCTGGGGGCAACTTGGTCGCCTCAGACGCTGAGTTCACAATCTCCGTGACGGCGTCACGCATGTCTTCGCCTTCAACGCCGAGCGCGTTGACGTACCAATCGATGGTTGTTTTGGCATCATCACCGTCGGGCGCTCCGCCCAACAGCCCGGCATCCGCTTCGTCCTCGCCTTCGCTTTCGTCACCCCACGCCTGACTAGGCCAGTGCAAGCCGACGAGAAGTGGCTTATAGCCCGGCACGAGCGCCCTGACCTTATCTCGGTTCGGGGCACTGGAAGCAGCAATCCAGAGCCAATTCTCACTCTGCTTTATTCCCGCCTTCCTATCGCCTTTCCAGCCATGGCATACCAGATATACATCAGTGACAGGATCAGCCTCTTCCTTCAGCGCATCCAGAACCGTCGCAATTCCATTACCGTCATCTTGTTTGCGCTCTTTTCCTTCTTCATCAAAGCAAATGAAGTGATACTCGATCTCCACCCCGTCCTTATCGAACTTTTTCAGCATGCTCCTTCTCCTTGGTGTTTCGATTAGTCAACCAGGTTGAGTGCTTGCCTATGCAGCCTCTTCTCGTGCCACCAACGTGTCTGCATTGCAGTGAAGTCCGTACAACAAACCTAAGCCGTTGCCGTGATTGTTGACGAAGTGTTGTCGCATCTTGAGCATCACGGTACCGATATCATCGTTTCCGGTCAGAAAGTCGGTAAAGAATCGCTTAGCCCATTCCTCCGCAAACATCGCCGGCACTTTGCACTCGGTGCCAATCACACCGCGCGCCCCCTTGCCGATGAAGTAGGAGACGAAGCCACCATAGAATCCAGAGCTAATTGCGCCTGACTCACACGCATTGATGAACACCAGCGGCGCGCCCGTGAACTGAAACTTCGAAGGGGCGTATCGATTCAGATGATTCAGCGATACGGACTTGTCACCGGTGAAGGTGAAAGTTGAAGCTCCTGGGCCCGACACCGTGTTCAGTCCTACCGTATCGGCGTGGCAGTACATGTAGAAGATCTGGTCATCACCTGGTGCGCCCAGCGCCGTCACCACGTCTGTATCCGAACCACGCTGGACAAAGCGCATCTTCGGCGCTTGCTTCGCTATCGCGTCAAGATGAGCAATTTGACGCGTGACGGCTCCGTTCTTGTCCAGATCCCAGTTGACATTTAGGCTCATCGAAAGTCCCGTGGGTCCCTCGAGAATGTCCGGGTCGCAGCGGAATCCGGAGTTCTTCAATGGTGTTTGCTCGATGACGCAACGCATGCCAAGGAACCGCTCCCAACTGAAGCTCGCTGGATCAAGAGGATCCTGCGGATAGAGCATTCCCCAGGGAACTGTGAATAGCTCCGCGTTCACCTGGACGCGCACGCTTCGGCCTCTGTTAGCTTCCTCGATGAGCCAGTTCCCGAATGCGCGACACTGATCACTGGCGAGATCATTTAGGAAGATGTTGTAGAACAGTGTCTGTCCTGCCTCGGCCAGCATCGCCAGCGATGCTTTCTCAATCGCAGGGGGAATCGTGATAAGCGACTGAAAGGGGTAAGTCTGGGTCGTTTTCGCAGGCGCAGTGTCAACCATCCTCACTACTGCCAGTAGCGTATTCCGCGCCACCTCGACCATGTGATCTAACTGAGGCGTGGTCAGCTTGATATCAAACTTGCTGGCATAGTCGCCGCAAGCATTGACCGTGTAGTAGCCGTTCTCTGGCTCAATGATGAGCATGACATCGCGCCGTATGCCGCGCGGGGGAAAGACCAAGGTTTGTCTTAGTGCGGTGACAGTGGCTGTCTCGGCCGTCCCAACATCGATCGAGATGTCAAGCCGCTGAACCAGATTGTTGTCACGATGAATGATGGCCGCCAGCTTGATCGGACCATCCTTCTGTGGCGTGATCTGAAATACGGCCGCGCCAATCGACAGGCCATCTTTACGAACGTAGAGCTTCTGCCGTTGGACATTGAACTCCCAGGCATCCTGGTCGTCCGAGAGGAGCTCTACAACAAGCTCGAAATCGGCTTTGCCAGATACTAGGTTGGGGTCTGCCGGCGTGCTTATCAGCGCACCCGGACTTTGAGTCTTCACAGACTCAATTGCGATCTCGAGGTTGTAAGTATTTCCTTTCTCCAGTGGCTCAGGGAACCTGTGGTTCTTGAGCGAAGCATTGATCCAACGCTCGTGCTCAGTCCCCTCCTTCGCATCTGGCGGCGGATGTGCCCCGGTACCCCCTCCTAGCAGGTCCTCCTCTAGCTCAGTTCCCACCGCCTCCTCTTCAGTACTCTCGGGAGGTTCCACTTGGGGTGCAGACTCCGCAGGTGGTGTAGCCTCCTCAAGCACTTCATAGTCGAAGTCCTCCGAGAACAAAGGGCTGCCGCCTCCGCCGCCTCTCGGTATCTCTATTCCTTCCTCGACATCTTCCTGCGCTTCACCAACCTCAGTTCCTCGGCTGAAGAGTTTGTCATCGGGGAGTGAGAACTCTCCGCCGGATGAACCTCCACGATCGCCCGCTGACTTGCGCTCCCAGACTTCAACTACAGAGTCTTCCGTTAGCACCACCAGGCGACGGTTGCGCGGAAGTGTCATTGTCCGCGATATCATCCGTTCCCCTTCCTTGAAGATTCGTGAAGACGGCTCAAGGTTTAGCAGTTGGATGACATCGGTGACGGTAAGTCCATCCCAATCGAGTGCTCGCAACATCTCTAGGCGCTCAAGATCGACTAGATAGATGTGTCCCTCATGTTCAAAGCATACGACCTCATTCTTTTCGCGAAGGTCTCGAACGACATGTCGAAAGCTATCGCTACCCTTTAGAGAGAATGACGATGCGAACTTACGTACACGCAACCATTCCTCAGTCATGTCTCCACTCCTTCGATGGTCTCAGTCGCCTGGCCTGACGGCCCCTATAAGCGACAACGCCGGCTTGCCATTGCAACGGCCAAGCGCTACGAGAAGCATTCTCGGGGGTGTATTGACTACCTAAGTGCATGATTTTCAATGCACTTGCTTACGCAAGAGCCGACGCTTCAAGCGGGCACCGTCACAGGTAAATCCGCTTACCACTAAGAGTGCCCAAGGTTTATGCGGGCCCTCGCCGTCCGCTGCAATCAATTGCATGAGCTCAGATCAGGGCGGCATTGCTAGCCGGGCTTGGCGCTCCTAGCGATAGTAGGGCGTACTGAGCAACGCGAAACGCACGCTGATCACGATGGAGCTTCTCCAGTGCGCCGCCGTCGCACTCAATCCTTTGCGGGCATGTCCCGATCTAGCTATATGCTAAATGAGGGACCTATCGCGATAGCGCATCAACGATGAGATGGCACCTGAGGGCGCGACCGAGAGGCAGGCATTCTCATGCGCCTCGCTTTGTCGACACTTTCCTCCTGGACGTGTCGATGTGTACGATGGGTCGCCGGAGGCTAACCGCATACGCGACGATGTCCGCCGTCCCACCGAACCCTATACTAGGCTCGCCATCCCATACCGTGATCATGAGCTCTGAGTGATCTACGATCCATCTGCCTGCCTCGTAGAATGCGCGCTCACCAATGCAAGGAAGTAGGAGCTCGATAACTTGGCTCTTGGCCTTGAGCGCCTGGTACCGCGCAGAGCTCTCACCACTAAATTCGGAATCGTAGCTGGCATACGGTATTACCGCCCTGAAGTTGTCCCCTCTCGCAAGCATCTCCTCAGCAAATATCTGGTCAGATCCTATAGCCAGACTGCTATAGCCGATCGCCGTAGGTTCGAACTCATTGAGTGTCTTTCTTATTTCATTGCGCACCCAGGACCACTCGATGCCGGGACGGAATTGATGCCCAGTGAACCCAACTTTCATATCTTGTGCGCGTGTATCGCGCTCCAGTAAAAGCGGCCCAGCGGAGTCAGTTTGCAGCTCTTTTTCTGCATGGCGGCGTAGTACATGTGATCGGTGTCGATAGGTACGAGCAACCTAGCTGCCCGATACAACTGGAGTACGGAAAAGATCTCCTCTTTAACCAGGTCGTGCGGTTCGGCCGTAGGTTCGTGTTCCGGGCCTAGGCGCAACTCGCTATAGGGCGTAGGAAAGAAATCGATCATCCTACGCAGCTTCTCATCGGAGATGGCCCAGCCCGCACGACGTAGTGGTGATATCTCACCTAAGCTTGCGAGCAACAGTGGTCGAGAGCTCCAGTTGCTGAGTACCTCACAAACATAGGCGTAGATGGAGGGCACTGTGACAAAGCCTCTGACATCTGCGGCACCACCCTCGAGCGCTTCGCAGACTCGCGTGGTGAAAACACCGCGCCCCCCGGATTCTTTGGCAGCTTGTCTCGGTCGACATGCCGCAAGAATGGAGACGCCCTCGCGTACCGCGACAGCTCCTTCTCTCGTCAGCTCATTGAGAATGGCGCCTGAGTAGCAGCAATCCAAGATGATGATTACTTCGCGCGCAGGCGATCTATTGGCCATGCCGACGAGATCCGCCATCGGAAGCCCTGGATCACCCGGCTGGCATTCACCTGTCATCAGCGCCGCCGCCGTGCCATCGTGGGAACCGTGGCCCGCAAAGTAGACCACTGCGGATGTGACCTTCTCGCGCTCCAAGTGATCTCTAAGCTTCGCCTTGAGAGTTCTTAGATCTAAGGCAGGTCGCGTGTTAGAGGTGAGAATCGCGCAAGTGTAATTGGGATCACCATTGCTGTTATTGAGTAGCAACCTGTGCATTTCCAAGGCATCTGCGATACACCCCGAGAGATCGCCCAGGTGAGGATAGCGATCAAGTCCTATCGCCAGGCCCATTCGCATAGATCCGCTCCTTGTATGGAAATGTTGGACCGTCTAGCGCACCTGCTAAAGAGCGGTGAGGATAGCGGCGTTTCTCCACAATCCATTGACACGTTCTTGCTGACAGCGTGCCCAACTCTGGCTCCCATGTAGGCACGCATAGCCACCCGAACATCCTCTCAGGCAGTAGCAATCGTTTGCCCAAAGAGGCGCTTCCGGCAACAAGGCCTCACAGTCCCCAATCAGTACTTCAGCTAACCTCGACGGACCAGCAAGGACGACGCCCACATACTCATCCGGCATAGTCCACGCAACAAGTTACAAGGTTCAAGCTCATTCACTACCGCCCCCCATAGCCGAGGCCCTGCCATTCCTGGCGGTCGCCCGCCAGACGGCGGCCCCAATGGCATCGACCCCCATCTGAGCGATTAATTCTACTAAATGGTCTAGCGTCGAGCATGAGGGCTCCTGCCGCTCGTCGGACAGGTCAGCGCTCGGCGCCAGCATCCCTCTCGCCTTGCTGACGGATCCCAGAGCTAACACTACCGTCCGGGTGACAGGAGGCTGTCCGCACCATCGTCACAAGCGCGCGAACGCAGCGGGACGCCCTACTCCAGGTGCCTGCACAACTGCGCCGACCGTACGATGAAGTGTCTCGACTAGCGGCAGACCCCGCGGACAAGGCTTGCTCAGAAGGGCATCTCTACGCAGCACAGATCGTTCCACAATCTATCGCCGGCTATGAAGCAAGCGCGTATGTAGTCCCTAAAGGCAAGCTCCATGAAGCAGTAAGCGAGCGATTGCCGTTCGCCGACATCCCCAAGCGGGTAAATGCGAGTACTTGCTATGTCGCCAGCGACGCTGGCCACTACGCGAAGTTATCTGTCCTATGCCCTGTTAGCTTGCCGTTGGGACAGCTGAGGTGTCCCATGAAGCCGATTGAAGTCTTCTTCTCCAGCCTACTAAAGAGTGGAGCGCCCGGGCGCGGCCCGCTCACCGCCGACGAACTATGGGGGCACGATCTTGAGCATCCCTCAGATGTCCAGGAGGAAGATATTTGGAGCCAAGCGCCGGCCTACATCTGGCCCACAGCTGTGGTGCTTGCAGTCTACCTGGTGTGGCGGAGCGATGGACTTCTCGTCATCGCTGCAGCGAGGCTTATCTGGTACCTATCGCTGTACTGCCCAGCGATGCTCGAGCAGCACAACTTCTATCGCTTTAGCCGGCCAGACCTCTTCATAGGTTGGAACTACAGTGCGATCGAGAACGATAAGACACTTCCAGTTTCGCCTTTAGGCGGACGCCTGATCGAACGCATGAAGCCCGTTTGGGGCGGCGTCGTAGTCATACCCCTCGCAAACATCCAGTTTCTAGAGAACTTCCTGCAACAAGTCACGGGGAATAGAGGTGTGTTCATGCCCTGCCTGCTCGTGAGAAGCCCACAATGGCAGCCTGCGGTCCGCTGGATCATCGAGCAAGTGCGTGCAGCTGTCTTTGAGATATCGGAGGAAGGCAAAGCCAGCCTCCAATGGGAGATCAACCAGGCGATAGCCGTCCTGGGCCAGGATCATGTTCTTCTTGTTAGAGAAGGATCAGGTGGCTATACCGTCACGACCGCAAGTGGGCAACAGCTCGAACGACCCGCCGCTATCGACCGCCTTCCTTATGAAGTGGAAGTAGGGTCACACGAAGAAGCTCTCATGACGATCGTCGGATGGTGCGCCGAGAATCTTTACACTCCGCGACGTGAAATCAACAGAACGTGGCGCTGGTACAAGCTGTATGACCGCGAGCGGGTAGTGCTCTGGATAATCCGGCTAGCCTGCCTGCTTGCGACTGCAATCGGCTTAGGCCTGATCATCATCGACCTATGGAAAGCGATTAGCGCTCGCCTGCTTTAGAGATGCGCGACTGCCAATAGATTAGTCCTCTCTTGGTTATAGACGCTGGGTCATCCCATGCTCCTTTGGAAGAAGTTGTTTCTCATCATGATGCTGGCAAGCTTGCCCGTCAGCATTCTTATTAAGGCGTACTTCGGATTTACTCCGATCGCCATGTTCTTCATCTGGATACTCTGGAACGCAGGAGTCACCTATTGGGCTGTCTTTCGTGCCGAGAGCATATGGAGCTTCTTCTGCTGTTGGACAACAGGAAGCGTCTTCCTTCGGCTACTTAGCCCGTTGATCAACAAGATCGAACTCGATGTTAGACAAGCCTTCCGAAACGCGAGGGCCGAGCAGATAGGAAATGGTGAGTCCGGAGCCTTCGTCCTCTTCCTTCGCCCATTCGCTGTCGACGACAAGCTTGGCCTTCTTGGCGTCTCTGCCAAATGGGGAGGCGCCGATCTTGAGAGCCTGATCGGTTACGCAAGCAAACCTGTTGGCAGCCTGATCGCTTTCGGCCGCGAAGACGACTGCTTCGGAGCGGGACGCTTGGAGGCAGGAGAAGAAGGTTGGTACTACAAGTTCATTTCCCTTGCGAATCGCGCGCGCCTGATCGTTGTGATCCCCTCTGCCAACAAGGGCACCGCAGATGAGATACGGTGGATCATCGGTGACTCGGCTCTCGAGAAGACCATCTTCGTCATGCCCCCGACCACGCAGCTCAACTTCCTTGAGCATGAACATAGCGCAGGCAATACTCGGACCTACGCCGATCAGTGGAAGGATGCCACGACGGTATACCTGGCATCCGATCTAGATCTACCGCCTTACAACGAGAACGGCGCGCTCTTCATGATCGATCATGACAGACGCGTGGCCGATCTCCTCAATTTACGAAGTGGCACGCTCATGTCTCGCTGGGCGATGCGGAGATACTTCGTGCGCGCTCGTAAGCGATACACTAGAGACCTCATCGAGTAAGAAAGCGATCACATTGGCGTCCAGACCACTTTGGACGCATCCATACTTGCATACGCGGGCGATCGGATTCGTTGGGGCACGATCCCGCTGAATGACTGATCCATCAGATCTTGTGCGGCTAAAGACCGGAGTAAGAAAGCCGATAGTCCGGTTATGCAACCGACCCTTCCCGTTCCAACCGATAGCCTGTACAAGTTTGCGGCGCTTTTTGGCCTCGTACTTCTCGTAACCTCAGTCATCGCTTTCAACACCAGCTACAACAACACTCATGCCGAGTTGACTTCTCTCGCCCAAAAGTACATCGATATCGAGTTGAAGCAGGGTACGGCCGCACGTCAGATGCGACGTCTTCTCGACACACAGATAGAAATAGCGGACTCGAATAGAGACTTCCGCGCGTACTTCATCGCTCTCACTCTTGCGATTGGAACGCTTTCGTCAGGGTGGGGATTCTTCATGTGGCACAGACTCCAACCTCTTCGAGATGAGCTCTTAGAGCTTGAGGTGCTACTCGCACGGAAGGAGGTCTACGGAGACACCAAACCGCGGGCGTTCACGCCCAGAGAGCCCTCACTCACGCCGAGGCCACAGGCGGAAGATCTGAGAAAATCAGATCACCATCAGCAACGCACGCCGGGTAACTAGCATGCTGCACACGCGAAGAGTAAGCGGCCGTAGCGTGTGTAGTTTGTGTGTAATCGTGCCGGAAACATCGGCCAACTAGAGGCAACTCAAGGAAATGGCCCGTTAGCCTAAAGGCTTGTTTTTACGGCGCTTTCCAAAAAGAGCGAAGATGATGCAAATCGGGGAAACAACGCTTCCCCGGATTATGAGTCCTCTGCTCTAACCATTGAGCTATAGGCCCGCTGCGCCGGGATTGTACCGGACAGGGCCTGATCGGTCGTGGCGTCGGCGGGTGCGCCGCGCAACTGCAGGGCGCGGGCGAGGACCTCCGGCGGCGCGGACTCTTCGGGAATGCGCAGCCATCCGTGCTTGCGCAGGGACTGGCCCACGGCGGGCGACGAGGTCAGCACGTTGATGGGTACGGACAACACCATGCCCAACACCACAGGCGCCATCCAGGCGGCGAGTGCGGGCGAAACCAGGTAAGCCAGCACGCCACTCAAGACACCGAACATCGTCAGCCCCGCGTAACGGCGCACGAGACTGCCCAGCGGCACGCTGCCGTCGTCTCGACGTTGCGTCTCCCATCCCGAATCGCGGCCCGCCAACACTTCCGCCACGCCACGCGACTGCACATACATCGTGACAGGCGCCATCAGCGCGGCCAGCACGGTCTCCAGCATGGCACTACCGAGGATGCGGAGCGCGCCTCCGCACTGCCTGCGCAATTCGGGTTGCAGCAGCGTAGCCGCACACCCCATCACCTTGGGCGCAAGCAGCACCGCCATCGTGAAATAGAAGACCCACAGGAAGCGCTCCGGGTCGCCACCGCGCCAGTACAACGCGGGCGTGAAGCCATCCAGGTGCGGCTGCGACAGCGAGAAGCCCGCCTGCTGCAATGGGATCGCCAGCCCCGCCAGCATCAGCATCGCCCACATCGGGGCGGTGAAGTAGTGGCCGATGCCCACCAGCAAATGCATGCGACTCACCCAGTGCAGCCCGCGCGCCGGTAGCACCGCGCCATGCTGCAGGTTGCCTTGGCACCAGCGGCGGTCGCGCACGAGCATGTCGGTCAGCGACGGCGGCCCTTCCTCGTAGCTGCCCGACAAGCCCGGCACCATGTGTACCGCCCAGGCGCCACGACGCAACAACGCAGCCTCGACGAAGTCGTGGCTCAGCACCGCACCGGCGAAGGGCTTGCCGCCGCCGAGATGCGGCAGGCCGGCGTGCGCGGCAAAGGCCGCCGTTCGGATCAGCGCGTTGTGGCCCCAGTAGTTGCCCTCGGCGCCGTGCCACCACGCCACGCCCTGGGCGACGACCGGGCCGTATACCCGGCCGGCGAACTGCTGCATCCGCGCGAAGAAGGTACGCCCGTTGACGATCATCGGCAGCGTCTGCACGAGGGCGAGCTGCGGATGCCGTTCCATTGCGGATGAAAGCCGCACCAGCGTGTCGCCGGTCATCAGGCTGTCGGCATCGAGGATCAGCATGTGCGGGTACGCGCCGCCGAAACGACGCACCCACTCGGCGATGTTGCCGGCCTTGCGCTCGGTGTTCTTGTCGCGGCGCCGGTAGTACACACGCGCTCCGGTACCCAGCCGGCGCACGAGCTGCGCGAACGCACGCACCTCCTCACGGGCGATATCCGGCTTGGTGGTGTCGCTGAGCACGAAGAAATCGAAGCGATCGAGCTGCCCGGTGGCGGCCAGCGATTCGTGCATGGCCTGCAGGCCTGCGAGCAGACGGTCCGGATCTTCGTTGTAGGTGGGCAACAACAAGGCCGTACGCGATGCCAGCACCGGCAATGGCGCATCCGGATCGATACCCAGTGGCATCGCGCGGCGCGACACCACCTGGACGAATCCGGCCAGCGCGCTCGAGAACGCCAGTGCGATCCATGCGAAGAGCGCCACGAACAGCACCAGCACCACGCCCTCCAGCATGTCGATGCCTTCGCCCCGCAACACCCACCAGACCTGGTAGGTCGCCAGCAGCGTGAGCAACGCTGCGCCTCCGATCACGACCGCGCGCCGCGCGCTGATGTCGTCGGGCGACGTAGGCAGGGCACGCGAACACGCCGTGCCGCGGCCCAGGTCCTGTACAGGCATGGCCAGGGGCGACTCGGAAGGCAGCCACGCCTGGCGTGTCGTGGTGTCGTGGGTGTCGCTCATGGTCAGGTGCTCCAGCGGTACAGCCAGGTTTCGGACAGCGGCGCGTGCCCCTCCAGCACGCGCGCATGCAGTTCGACATCGCGCCATTCGGCGCTGTCGGTATTCGGGCGGAACTCGAAGCTCAAGCGCCAGCCCTGCGTCTCCGGATTCGGATACACCACGGCGCCGGTCACTTCCCCGCGACTTGCCCACACATCGGGCACCAGCGTCGCGTCGCGCGGCAGCGACGCCAGGCGACCGCCATCGAGGTCGATGACGACAAGCCGGCGCGCCGGATCGGGCGCGGCGCCGATGCGGGTATCGCTGACCACGGCAAGCGCCGGTTGCCAGGCATGCTTGTCGCACCAGTGCATGCGGTAGTCGAAGCGGTACTCCCTGCCGGCGCGCAACGGTTGCTCGGGCCGCCAGAACGCCACGATGTTGTCGTGGTATTCGTCGCCGGTCGGAATTTCCACCAGCGTCACCGCGCCCTTGCCCCAGCGACCGCGCGGCTCGATCCACAGGCTGGGGCGCTGGTGGTAGCGCGCTTCGATGTCCGCGTAGTCGCCGAAGCCGCGTTTGCGCTGCATCAGCCCGAAGCCGCGCGGATGCGTGTCCATGAAGGCGCTGGCCTGCACGCGCGGGGGATTGCTCAGCGGACGCCAGATCTGTTCGCCGTGGCCGTTGAAGATCGCCAGTCCATCGGAGTCGTGCACGGCGGGGCGGTAGTCGTCGGTGCCCACGCGGTCGCCGGCGTCGAACTCGAACATGCTGGTGAGCGGTGCGATGCCGGCGCGGGTGAGCTCGACGCGCGGATACAGGCGCGACTGCACGTCGATGACGGTTTCGGTGCCGGGCTTGATGTCGAAGCGGAACGCACCGGCCACGCTCGGGCTGTCTAGCAGCGCGTGCACGACCAGATGATCCGCGCCTGGCGCGGGTTGTTCGACCCAGAACGCACGGAAGATCGGGAACTCCTCCGCACCCGCGTCGCCACTGCCCAAGGCCAAGCCGCGCGCGGACAAGCCGTACGCGTGGCCCTTGCCCAGCGCGCGGAAATAGCTGGCGCCGAGGAAGGCGATCAGTTCGTCATAGACGTCCGGCCGGTTGAGTGGCGTGTGCACGCGGAAGCCGGCAAAGCCGAGATCGCTGCCGAGTTCGGGCTTCGTGCCCGGCGGGAACGAGAACAGGTCGGGTGCGTAGGCGATCGGCGTCGCGCGGCCATCATCCACGCGATACAGCTCGACCCGCTGCTTGAACAGGAAGCCGCGATGGAACATCTGCAGCCGGAACGGCAGACCTTCCTTGCGCCAGATCGCCTGCTGCGGATCGAAGCGCAGGTCGCGGTAGGCGTCGTAACCGGTGTCCAGCGAGGCGGGCAGGCTTTCATCGGGCGCGCGATACGGTCGACGCGCCAGCTCGCGGGCCAGTCCTGGAACCGTTTCCATCGTGAAGCGTGTCGAACTCGTGGCGCCAACCGCCGTTGTCGTTGCCTGCGCCAGCACGCGGGGCACGCTGCCCAGCAGTGCGATGGCGAGCGCGCTCTTGAGTGCGTCGCGTCGTTGCACGCGGTTCTCTGACCGTGGTGATGGCGTCAGTGTAGTGAACGCGATGTGAGGGCCATGACAAGAACCGCGCGTTCCATGCGCACCAAAAAGAAACGCGGCCCCGAAGGGCCGCGCCTGGAGGGGCACCAATGCGGCTTGCGTCAGTCGATATCGAGGAAGCTGCGCAGCTGTTCCGAACGCGATGGGTGGCGCAGCTTGCGCAGCGCCTTGGCCTCGATCTGGCGGATGCGCTCGCGCGTGACGTCGAACTGCTTGCCGACCTCTTCCAGCGTGTGGTCGGTGTTCATGTCGATGCCGAAGCGCATGCGCAGCACCTTGGCTTCCCGCGGCGTCAGGCCGGCCAGCACGTCGCGGACGGTTTCCTGCAGGTTGATGTTGGTGGTGTTCTCGATCGGGGACTCCACGTTGGTGTCCTCGATGAAGTCGCCCAGATGGGAGTCTTCATCGTCGCCGATCGGGGTTTCCATGGAGATCGGTTCCTTCGCGATCTTCATCACCTTGCGGATCTTGTCCTCGGGCATGTCCATTTCCTTGGCCAGCTCCTCCGGCGTGGCCTCGCGACCGTACTGCTGGAGCATCTGGCGGGAAATGCGGTTGAGCTTGTTGATCGTCTCGATCATGTGCACCGGGATGCGGATGGTGCGCGCCTGGTCGGCGATCGAGCGGGTGATCGCCTGGCGGATCCACCAGGTGGCGTAGGTCGAGAACTTGTAACCGCGACGGTATTCGAACTTGTCGACCGCCTTCATCAGGCCGATGTTGCCTTCCTGGATCAGGTCGAGGAACTGCAGGCCGCGGTTGGTGTACTTCTTTGCGATGGAGATCACCAGGCGCAGGTTCGCCTCGACCATCTCCTTCTTCGCCTTGCGCGCCTTGGCCTCGCCATAGGCCATCGCACGGCTGATTTCCTTGATGTCGGCCAGGGTCAGGTGCATCGCCTGTTCGACGGCGATGGTGGCTTCCTGTTCGGCGACGATCTGGTCCTTGACGTCGCGCAGGCCCGAGGACCACTTCTGCTTGCGCTTCAGCACCTCGTCCACCCAGCCCAGGTTGGTCTGGTTACCTTCCCACGCGCGCAAGAACTCCTTGCGCGGCATCTTGGCGACGTTGGCGCACAGGTGCAGCACGCGGCGCTCGTGGTCCTTGATCTGCGCCATCACTTCGCGCAGCTTCCTGACCAGCGTGTCGGTCAGCGGCAGCGGCAGCTTCAGGGTCACGAAGGTCTCGGCCAGTTCGCCACGCAGCTTGGCGACGGCCTTGTTCTCGGGACCGTTCTTGGCATACGACTTCTTGAACTTGGCGTAGCCGTCGGCCAGCACCTGCATGCGGCGCGCGACCTCTTCCGGATCCGGACCGGTCGGCGCGGCTTCCTCGGCGACGTCGTCGCCGCTGTCCTCGTCGTCGTCCTCGTCCGCGGTCGCATCGGCGGCGTCTTCGGCGACCGGCACTTCCTCGGCGGGCTCTTCGATATCGTTGAACCCGACCACGACTTCGGCCAGGCGCTTCTTGCCCGCCTTGTGCAGTTCGTAGTCTTCCAGCAGCAGTTCGATCGACCACGGGAAGTTGCCGAGCGACGCCTGCACCTGGGACAGGCCTTCCTCGATGCGCTTGGCGATGGCGATTTCGCCTTCGCGGGTCAGCAGCTCCACAGTGCCCATCTCGCGCATGTACATGCGCACGGGGTCGGTGGTGCGGCCGCCCTCGGTATCCAGCGACGTCAGCGCGGCGGCGGCTTCTTCGGCAGCGGTTTCGTCGACTTCACGGTTGCCGGTGTTGCCATCGGCGAGCAACAGGGTTTCGGCGTCCGGCGCCACCTCATGGACATCGATGCCCATGCCGTTGATCATGCCGATGATGTCCTCGATCTGCTCCGGATCGACCAGGTCGTCCGGCAGGTGATCGTTGACTTCGGCGTAAGTCAGATAGCCCTGCTCCAGGCCCTTGCTGATCAAGAGCTTGATGTCGGACTGCTGGGCAGGACGTTCGTTGGCCATGGAGGTTGCGCCACCGGGAGGTGAGGAAGGGAGAACCCCGTATTATACCAGCCCGGACCGGGTTGGGCTCCTGAACCCGCCATTGACAAGGGAAGAACGTCATGGCCGAAGCAGGAAGGTCACGGGCCCGTCGTTGACGAGGCTGACGATCATATGGGCACCGAAACGCCCGGTTTCCACCCTTCCCGCGTGCTTTTCACGACACATCGCAACCAGTCGGTTGAAGCCCTGTTCAGCCTCGTCAGGCGGGGCGGCGGAGGTGAAGCTGGGTCGCATGCCCGAACGGGTATCCGCCGCCAGCGTGAACTGGCTCACCAGCAGCAAGCCGCCGCCGGTATCGGTCAGCGACCGGTTCATCCGGCCCGACGCGTCCGCGAAAACCCGGTAACCCAGCAGGCGCTCGGCCATGCGCGCGATCTGCGCCTCGCCATCACCGGGCTCCATGCCCACCAACGCCAGAAGGCCGCCCTCGATGGCGCCGACGACCTCACCCTCCACGGTGACCGACGCGGAGGCGACGCGCTGGATCAGGGACAGCATGGGCGGGGCTCCGGGGATGGAGCGACAGGATAGCCGCAGCTCGGACGCCCCTGGGCGTCGCGGACGCGTCGTCCCGGTTGGCTACACTGCCCTGATGAAACCGGACACCCTCGCCTCCCTCGGCTACCACGCCGCTGCATTCGTGGGCCGCCTGCCCTGGTCCTGGCTGCGCGCCCTGGGCGACGCGATGGCCTGGGCCTGGCGGCGGTTCGACGCCCGCGAAAGCCGGGTGGCACGCCGCAATCTCGAGATCGCCTTCCCGGACCTGCTGCCCGGTCAACGCATGGACCTGCACGACGCCATCCTGCGCACGACCTCTCGCCAGGCGCTGGAAACCCTCCGCTTCTGGACCCGCCCGCCTGCCGAGAACCTGGCGCTGCTGCGCGAACGCCATGGCGAAGCGCTGTACGACGCGGCCCTGGCCAGTGGCAAGGGCGTGATCGTGGCGGCGCCGCACTTCGGCAATTGGGAACTGCTCAACCAGTGGCTGGCCTCGCGCGGCCCCATCGCGATCGTCTACCGCCCACCGGAATCCGCCGCCGGCGACGCGTTCCTGCTGCGCGTGCGTGGCGCGGACAACATCCGCCAGGTGCGCGCGGAAGGCCCGGCCGTGCGGCAGCTCTGGAAGGTGCTCAAGGACGGCGGCGCGGTCGGCATCCTCCCCGATCAGCAACCGAAGGCCGGCGATGGCGAATTCGCCCCCTTCTTCGGCACGCAGGCACTGACGATGACGTTGGTGTCGCGCTTGGCCGAACGCACGGGCGCCACCGTGCTGTTCGCCTGGTGCGAGCGGATCGGCCCGGGCCCGGACTTCGCACTGCACGTGGAGCCGGCGCCGCCGGCGATCGCGGACCCCGACCCCATCGTGGCGGTGACCGCGCTCAACCAGGCGGTCGAGCGCATCGCGCGGCGCGATCCCGCGCAGTACCAGTGGACCTACAAACGCTATACCCTGCGGCCTGAGGGCAGCGGCGAGGACAATCCCTACCGCTGAAGGGGATCCACGACGGGGGATGCGATGCACATGCGCAAGTGGCTGACAGGACTGTTGGCGGGGTGGCTTGTGGTTCCGGCGCTGGCGGCCCAGGACCCGGCCACAATGAACGCGGTATCGCGGGCGTGGGACCGCTATGCCGAACTGAGCAGCCAGGAGAAGGCCGAAAGCGTCGACCTGCTGGCCACCTCCAGCCTGGTCCACTTCGGCTTCCTGCGCGACATGGCGCTGTACGCCTCGCCGGAACAGCTCCGCCGCCTGCCGAGCGGCGACCGCATCACGGTCTACCTGTTGCGCGCCACCCAGCAACCCGACGCGCTCAAGGCGATGGACAACCGCGCGGTGGCAACGCTGTGCATGGTCGAGGGCTGGTCCGGCGTGGAAGCCGGCAACGAAGACCGGCCCATCCTGTCGCTGTCCAATGTCACGGTGATCGACGACTTGGCCGTGGGCGAGATCGCGCCGCCGACCGAAACCCAGTTCCAGTTCGGCCCCATCCTGGTCCGCGAGGCTGGGCAATGGCGCTACCAGTACGAATCCCTGATGCCCGACGTGTCGGCCTATATGGACCAGGCCTTCAAGCAGGGCGGGCTCGGCGAGGTCCGCAGCATGGAGATGGCGCTGGCCGGCATGCTGGAAGACGAGGCGCCGAGCCTGGCACTGCTGGATCGCACGCCGCTGGACGATGCGGCCATGCGTACACGCCTCAACGAAGCCTGGCCGGACTACGCCGCGCCCTTCCGTTCACGCCTGCGCGCGGTGCGCAGCAAGGCCGAGGCGGGCGACGCGTTCGCGCAGTTCGTCATCGGCGCATTGCAGTACGGCGGCGGCATGGCGCAATTCGTGCCGAAGAACACCGCCGAGGGGCTCACGTGGCTTGAAAAAGCGAGCGAAGGCGGACATGGACAGGCCGCCTGGCTCGCTTCCATGGCGATCACCGAGGAAGGCCGGTATTCCGACGATGCCATGCAGCGCGCGCTGCCCCACCTCAAACGCGCCGCGGCGCAGGGCGCGGAACCGCAGGCCCTGTTGGCCATGGCCCAATACCATCATGACGGCCTGGCCGGCATGCCGCGCGATTGTCATCAGGCCGAGGAATGGGCCGCGCGTGCGGAAGAGGCCGGCGCGAAACAGGCCCGCAACGAGCGCGTGTGGATCCTCGCCACCTGCCCCGTTCCGGGCCAGCGCGAGGCCGCACGTGCACTGGAGCTGGCGCAGTTCATGATCCAGCGCAAGGACGAGCTCGACTGGCACGAGCTGGATACCGTGGCATCCGCACTGGCGGCCAACGGCGATTTCGCGGGGGCGGTGCAGTTCCAGACGCTCGCGGTGGAAAAGATGACCGCCGACGGGGAGGTGTCCAAGGACGCCCGCGGCGCCATCCAGAAGCGGATGAAGGCGCGCCTCGCCCACTATCGCAAGGGGCGCGATTACGTGCTGGACTACCGTGCCATCGACGAGATGCGAGCGAGCAGGCTTTGATGCAGACAGAACACGATTTCGCCGCTGGACCTCCTTCGTCCTTGTGGCAGGCGCTGCCCTCTCGCGGCGCGTGGCTCGCTGCACTGGGCGGTGCCGCACTGTTGTTCCCCCTGGCCTTCCCGGCCTTCCTGATCGCACGTAGTACGGATCTGGTATCGCCCTGGGTGGCGGTACCCGTCGCGGCG
This sequence comes from Pseudoxanthomonas sp. G3, assembly GCF_057654715.1. Lineage (NCBI taxonomy): Bacteria > Pseudomonadati > Pseudomonadota > Gammaproteobacteria > Lysobacterales > Lysobacteraceae > Pseudoxanthomonas > Pseudoxanthomonas sp. G3. The sequence continues at coordinate 407,696 of NZ_CM172805.1, read as the reverse complement.
GTCGCCGGCGCCCTGCTCGGCGCGTGGGTGGCCGTCAGGCGCCACCGTCGTACGCGCTGGCGCCTCGATGACCAGGGGCTGGCCGTGCGCCGCGGCAACTGGTGGCAGAGCGAAACGCACGTGCCGATCTCCCGGGTGCAGCATCTGGACCTCAAGCGCGGACCGCTGGAACGCAGCGCGCGCTTGTCGACGCTGGTGGTGCATACCGCGGGCACGCGGATGGCGGCGGTCTCGATCTCCGGCCTGGACGTGGACGACGCCGAACGCCTGCGCGAACGCCTGGCCACCCAGGTGGATCACGACGACGCGCTGTGATGGACGACGTCGCCGTGGATGCTTCCTTGCCCGAACGCCGACTGCATCCGTGGTCGTGGCTGTTCGTGCTGCTGCAACAACTCAAGCAGTTCATCTTCCCGCTCATCGCGTTGCTCGTGTTCGGCGCGCGCCAACGCGACGACGGTGACTTCTGGGTTGCGATGTCCCCCGTCATCGGCATGGCGGTGCTGGTGGTCCTGGCCATCCTGCAGTACTTCACCTACCGCTATGTCATCGGCCGCGACGGCCTGACGGTGCGAGAAGGCCTGCTGCACCGCTCGCGGCGCGAGATCCCGTTCTCCCGCATCCACAACGTGGTCGTGCACCAGTCGCTGCTGCACCGTCTGTTCGGGGTCGCGGAAGTGCGGCTGGAATCCGCCGGCGGGCAGAAACCGGAAGCGCAGATGCGCGTGCTGGGCCTGCGCGACGCCTTGGCGCTGGAGGACCTCGTGCGCCACCAGGCCCGCGGGCCTGCTGTGGCGAACGATGCCTCGCCGAAAACCGCCGCGGAGAGGGGCGACGCCACCTTGCTGTCGCTGTCCACGGCGGACGTGATCCGGCTGGGGCTGATTTCCAACCGCGGGATGATTGTCGTCGCGGCCGGCTTCGGTGCTGCTTGGCAGATCCTGCCGGAGCGGATGATCGAGCAGTTCTTCCGCCAAGGCGCGAAGCAGGCCTTCGGCTATGCCGAACAACTGCACCTGGGTTGGCTGGCCGGCGCGGCCGGCGTTGCGGCGCTGGTACTGCTGGCCCTCGGCTTGGTCCGTGTGCTGTCGGTGGTGCTGGCGCTGCTGCAGTTCCACGGGTTTCGGCTGAGCGAGGACGCGCGCCGGCTGATGGTTGAACGTGGGCTCCTCGCGCGCTTGCGCACCAGCGTCGCGCGTCGGCGCATCCAGGCCTGGACGCTGCACGAGGGCGTGCTGCACCGGTGGTTCGGCCGCCGCTCGCTGCGCATCGACACGGCGGTGGCCGAACGGGCCGGGCAACAGGACCAGCGCGCCCTGAAGGATCTGGCACCGATCGCGACGCCCGAGATCTGCGATGCATTGATCGGCCATCTGATGCCGCAGGCCGTATGGCCGCGCGCGGACTGGCAGCCCGTCGCCGCCTCCGCCCGCTGGCGCCTGTTGCTGCCCACCCTGGCGTGGCTGTTGCCTGTGACCGCGATGGCCGCGTGGCACCTGGGTCCCTGGGCATGGTGCGCTCTCGCCTGGCTGCCTGCGGCCGCCTACGCGGCGCACCGGCAATCGTCACGGATGGGCTGGTCGCTGGACGACCGTCTGGTCGCCGTCCGCAGTGGCTGGTGGTCGCGCTACTGGCGCTTCGCCGAGATCGACAAGCTGCAGGCGCTGCGCCTGTCGCGTTCGCCGCTGGATCACGCCTGCGGCACGGCCTCGTTGTGGCTGGATACCGCCGGTGCGAGCGGCATCGCAGCGCCGCTCGCGCTGCGCTTCGTGCCCGAAGCCGAGGCGCGCGCCACGTTCGAACGTCTCTCGCTGGCCCTGGCGCGCCGCCGCCTGCGCTGGTGATCGTCGCGCGTCTGCCGGCAGGGCCGGACGCGCGGCTTTCTTACGCCGGGCCCCAATAGCCGATGCGCTTGCGGATCTTGAGCTTGCGCCACAGGTTCATCGGCTTGGGGCGCGGGTTGCGCGCGCCGCCCGCGATGAAGGCGTCGATGGCATCCAATACGCGTTCGCTGGAACGGCCATCGCGGTAAGGATGGATGCTGTCGGCATAGGCCACGATCGCTTCCATCAGTTCGGGCGGACGCGACAGCGCGCGGCGGATCGCCGGCTCGAACTGCGCCGGATCGTCGATGTCGATCAGCTGCGGGCCGGGACGGCGGTTCTTGAAGGTCACCACCGGCTTGTGGGTCAGCAGGAACTCGTTGAGCGCGGACGACGTATCCGAGCACATCATGTCCACCTGCGGGAACAATTCGAGGATGTTGTCGTCGTCGGCGAAGCGCAGGTGCTCGTTCTCCAGCGCACGGAACTTCGCCACGGTGGCCGGATCCATCTTCGGGTGGAAGGTGACGATCCACTTCCATTCACCGGTGCGCGAGAGCCGCTTCACCTCTTCGTACAACGTTTCGGCCGCGCTCCACGAGGGCGAGAAGGTCGAGTGGTAGAGGATGACGGGCGGCTGGCGCACGGGCGGCACGCCGCCGGCGATCTCCTTCATGAAGGGATCGATCTTCGGCCAGCCGGTCTCGATGACGCTGAAATGACCCACCTTGTCGGCAATGGCCTGGAACTGCGCCGTGTCGCGAGGCCCGGTGGTGCAGTACAGGTCGAAGAATCCGCGGATATAGATATGGCGGGGCTTGCCTGCATCGAAGCCGTGGAAGGTCTCGACCTTTACGCCCGGAAAGAAATGCGGCACGGCGTTGCTGCCGGTGATCACCGCGATGGCGTTCCAGCGACGGACGTCCTCGGTGGTAGTCAGCAGCGTCTCGTCCGGCCGCAGGTCCTCGGCGCCGGGACCGTCGAAGAACCACGCGGCCTCGCCGCCACGCGCGCGGATGGCCTCCTGCACCGGACGCAGGATGGCCAACGCATAGCGCTCGGAGCCATAAAGGAGGTAATGCTTGGCCATCAGTGTTCGAGTCCGTGTTGGGCGAGCTTGGCGTGCGCGGCATCGATGGACGCGGGGTTGCGCTGCATCTCGTAGTACCGCATGCGCTTGTAGGCGGCGTAGCTGGCCGCCGTCTGCGCGATGATGAAGCCGCGCCAGCCGTCCAGGCAGGCCAGGCGCAGCACGTAGTCCTTGAAGAAGGCCGACAGGTAGACCAGCGGCGTGAGCCACATCCGCACCGGGCGCCGCTTGTCGCGCCAGTCCAGCGCTTTGAGTTCGCTGTAGCGCAGCACCTTCAACTGCTTGTGCACCAGACTGGGATTGTCGGCATGATTGAACGGCGCCTTGAACTCGGCCGCGGGGCCGTCGAAGCGCAGCGATTCGTGCACGCGTGCATCGGTCCAGCGCGCGCGTCCCCGGTGGTAGACCCTTGCCATCCGCTCGCCCACCATCGGCCTGTACCAGCGCATGGGCGCGCCCATCAACCAGGTCCTGCGGCGCAGCCACGCCCCGGACTTCTCCGACGCCATCAGCCCGGGCAGCCCGCGCTGCAGGTCCGCGGCCAGTTCGGGTGAAAGGAACTCGTCCGCATCCAGCACCAGGATCCAGTCATGCGCGGCGTGGCCGCTGGCGACGTTGCGCTGGGGACCGAAGCCGAGCCAGTCCTGATGGACGACACGGGCGCCGTGGGCACGCGCGATGGCGAGGGTGTCATCGGTGCTTCCGCTGTCCACGATCAGCTTGTCCGCGGCGAATGGCACGCTATCGAGGCAGCGGGCGATGTTCGACGCCTCGTTGTGGGTGATGACGACGAGGGAGATAGGCAGCGGGGACATGCCAAGATTCTACCCGCAGCGGCGACCATGCCTGCGCACACCGGAAGCGCGAAGGCGTTGCGTGAGCTAGGCCTGTGCCGCAGGCAGCGGGGCGTAGCCATCGCCCGAGGCTGGGCGCAGCTGTCGAGCCGCATCGACGGTGCCGGCACCCTCGATCATCGCCGCCACGGCCGTCGCCAGGCGCTCGCGGAAGGCGCGGTCGTTCTGCAAGTAGAAATCGCGGGCGGCGGTTTGCTTGGCCTCGATCTGCGCCGGATCCAGCGCCAGCGCCGCAGTCACCGCAGACTCCAGCGCCTCGGCTTCGACTAGGTAGCGCGTGGCCAGTTGCTGCTGGCCGGTCTGCGAGAACGGGATAAGGAGGCCGCGCTCGGCGGTCACCAGCTCGTTCATCGGTTCGGCATCGGTCGTCAGCACGATCGCGCCCACACTCAATGCCTCGACGATGTAGTGGCCGAAACCCTCGGTTTCGGATGGGCACAGGTGGAAGAGATTGGCGTTCTGGATCTCGCGCAGCTCGGCGTCGTCCAGGTAGTCGACGCGGTGCACGATGTTCGCCGCCTGCGGCCGGAAGTCGGCCATGCGCGGGTGCTGCACGACCGTCAGCAGCGGCCATTCGGGGTGACGGGCCCAGGTTTCGAGCACCAGCCGGGTGCGCTTGGCACTGCTGCGCCCGGCCAAGTGCAGAAAGGTGCGTTGGCGCGCCACGCCGGCCAGGAGGCGGTCGGTGCTGGTGAAGCCGACCGGCGCGACCTCGCAACCCTGCCGATGGAAGATGCCGGTGGCATGCGAAGTCTTGGTCAGCACGCGATCAACCCGCGGCAGGCGGCGCACGTCGCGCGGCAGGCACCACTCGGGGTTCGGGATGAAGGCGTTGCGCTCGGCGGCCCCGAAGAACTCCGGAGTGATGTGCTCGAGCATCAGGTTCAGGTCGAAGCGCTTGCGGCGCGCCAGGCGGCGGCCCGCGATCGCCGCACGCTGGACCCACGGACCGAACCATTTGCGCAGCTTGCCCCGCCCCCGTGCAGGCTGGATGGCAACCTGGAACCCTGCCTCGCGCAACGCCTGCTCGATCAGGCGCAAATCACGGCTCAAGCCGACACCGTTGTCCCAACCGATCAGGTTGACGTGGGGCATAAAGGGGCACTGCGTGGGGAAGCGCAGAGTGTAGAAACCGCTTGATGACTCAAATGTGAGAGAAGGCGCGCTATGTGAACGTGTTAGATCGGCATTTATAAATATGAACCGAAACTTCAGCTACGCTCCGGCGGCGCATCGGACGCCGGACCGGGCGCCAGCGCGCTCCCCAGCAAGAGACCTACGATGACCACGTAAGCACTGGAGCTGAGTGCGTGCGAAAACATCGATTGCGTGAGCCCGGAGATGAGGTACACCCCCACCAGCATCGCGGCGGTCCAGGCGGGTCCCACGGGGACGTCCGGTTTCGATCGACGCAGCTGCCGGGAGGCGATCAGCAGGGGCACGCCATACAACACCAGGAGGGCGACGATCCCACCCACGCCCATGGTCGCGCCCCATTGGGCGAGGTCGTTATGCGCATGCTCGAGGCTGCAAAAATGCCGCGACGCCTGCTGGCAGTAGGGGCTGGCATCGACGCGCTGCGCGAAGCCGCCCACCCCCACGCCTACCAGTGGAGCGGATCTGAAGGCCTCCCAGGCCACCGCCAACAGCCCCATGCGCGCGCTGATGGGCTGGTCGACCTGGTCGTTCGCGTAACCCGATACGTCCGCGTGCACCTTGTCGAGCCGGAACTGCGTGGACAGCCAGGGCACCGTCCACAATGCCACGCACACGGCCGCGAAGATGCCCGCCACCATCGCCAGGCGATGCCACCGGCGCCGGGGAGCACCACCGACGAAGAGCATCAGCAGGATGAGCCCCAGGCCGGGCAGTACGCCCCGGCTGCCGCTCAGGGTGATCGCCACCACGGACAGGGCCACCGCGATGGCCAGCAGCAACTGCATCGAAAAGCCCGTCCGGACGGGGCGGGCGAACACGACGACCACCAGCAGGACCAGCACGGCATTGGCGAATACGATGGGGTTGGCATCGCCGCCCGCACGCGGCGCGCCCGACCACGCTTCGGCGACCGACAAGGCGAAGGCCAGCAGCAGACCGACCAGTGCCCCGTACCACAGGCACGAAATACGGATGCGGGTTACCCAGGCCAGCCACGCGCACCAAGGCAGCAGCAGGCATCGCGAAGGGTAATCGAGCACAGAAAGATCGGCCCCGCTGGTCCACATGGAAAGCGCGGATACCGCAAGCACGACGAGCGCGGCGCACGCCAGTCCCAGCACGGCACGCGGAACCCGGTCGCGACCGGAACGCCGGACATCCGGCAACGCCACAAGCGTGGCGACCACCATCGCCGCGGCGAAGACGGAAAGTCCCTTGGGCACGACCAGCAAGGCTGTGGCACTGAAGCCGGCGAACCACGCGAGTGCGCGCGCGACCTCCTGTCGACGATGGCTCCTGACCTGCATGACCTCGGATTCTGCGTAGTGCGACGGCACGTTCAATGATGCGGCCAGATCGGGAGATCCCGAGTCTGCGCCTTTCGCCCCACTCAGACGTCAAGCGTCGGTGAAGCTACGGTGACAGCGCATCGGTCCCCAGTATCGCCGATCCGCCCGTCCAGCATGTCGCGCGCTGTCACATAGCGGTGACGAGGGTGTCATCCGTTGCCATCGCGCTTACGCCTTCCGCAGGACCGCGTAGAAGAACCCGTCCATGTCGCTCTCGCCGGGGAGGCGTTGCCGTCCACCCCCGTTTTCGCGTCCCCAGGCGTCATCGAGCGGTTCGATCGCGGCGTCGGAGTGGCGGCCGATGAAGGCGTCCACCTGTCGCGCATTCTCCGCCCGGAGGATCGAGCAGGTGGTGTAGACCAGGCGCCCCCCCGGCCGTAGCACCTGCCACGCCGCGTCCAGCAAGCGCGCCTGCAGGCGTGTCAGGGCGTCCAGATCCTCTGCACGACGATGCAGGAGAACATCAGGCTGTCGGCGCACGATGCCGGTGGCCGAGCACGGCGCATCGAGCATCACGGCGTCGAACGGCTCACCCTCCCACCATGCGGCCGGGTCGGCCGCATCCGCGGCCCTCACCTCCGCGCGCAGGCCTACCCGCTGCAGCGTCTCCTGCACGCGCTGCAGCCGACGCGCATCCACATCCAGCGCCAGCAGGCGACGGGTCGGATCGCGCTCCAGCAGGTGCGCGGACTTGCCACCGGGCGCGGCGCACATGTCCAGCACGCGCGCAGCAGGGGGAAGCCCGTCCAGCAGATCGGCGGCGCGTTGCGCCGCCCCATCCTGCACGGACACATCGCCCTGCGCGAAACCGGGCAGCGTGGTCGCCGCCAGCGGTTCGCGCAGCACGAGGGCGTCCGGCAGGCGCTCGGGCGCTTCGGCCAGAAGGCCGATGTCGGCAAGGCGCTGCATGTAAGCACCGCGACTGCCGCGCTGACGATTGACCCGCAGCCACAAGGGCGCTTCGCGCAGGCTTTCGGCGAACACGGCGTCCGCCTGTGACGGCCAGTCCCTCCTCACGTGGCCACGCAGCCAGGCCGGCCACACCGCCTCGGGTGCCGCGTCGGGCAAACCATCCCGCTGGGCACGGCGCAACAGGGCGTTCACCAGCTTGTCCTGGTGGGGGCGTCCGAGCACGCGCACCGCTTCCACGGTTGCCGACACCGAGGCGTGTGCCGGCAGTTCCAGCACGACCAGTTGCGCGAAGCCCACGTGCAGCAGCGCCTTGAGTTCGTTATCGCGAGGACCCAGCGGGCGAGGCATCCATTGGGCCAGCGCGGCATCGCATCGCGCCCGCGCGCGCAGCACCGCGAAGCAGATCGCCTCCAGCAGCGCGCGGTCGCGCATGTCCTCGATTTTCAGCAGGGTGGCCGCGAGTTCGGCCTTGAGCGAGCGGCCGCGGTGCATCACCGCATCGATCACGCGGGTGGCCAGCACCCGGACCGCCACGCCGGCCTGTCCGCTCACGGCGTCACCAGGTCGCGCCGGGCGTTGAGGTAGTCGGCCGCGGTGATCGCCTTGCCGCCCTCGCGCTGGACCACGCGCAGACGCAGCACGCCCTGCCCACAGGCGACATCCAGGCCCTGACGGCCCGCCGACAACAGGGTGCCGGGGGCGGCATCGTGGGCCTGGTCCACGGCCACCGCCCCATGGATGCGCAGCCGCTCACCGGCCAGTTGCGCCTCGGCGATCGGCCACGGGTTGAAGGCCCGCACCTTGCGGGCCAATACGGCGGCGGACTGAGTCCAGTCGAGTCGCGCTTCGGCCTTGTCGAGCTTGTGCGCATACGCCACCCCTTCGTCGGGTTGCGGATGCGGCGGCAAGCGGACCCCGGCGCGCAGCAGGCCCAGGGCATCGCGAAGCACCTGAGCCCCGAGATCGGCCAAACGGTCGTGCAGCTGGCCGCCGGTCTCTTCCGGTCCGATGTCCAAGCTCTGCGCCAGCAGCACCGGACCGGTGTCCAGGCCGGCCGCCATCTGCATCAGGCAGACGCCGGTCTCCTCGTCGCCGGCCTCGATCGCGCGCTGGATCGGCGCTGCGCCCCGCCAGCGCGGCAGCAGCGAAGCGTGCACGTTCCAGCAGCCGTACTGCGGGATATCGAGCACCGCCTGCGGCAGGATCAGGCCGTAGGCCACGACGATCATGACGTCGGGCTGCAATTCGCGCAGCGCGTCCTGGGTGGACTTCTTCTTCACCGACAGCGGCTGCAGCACGGGGATGCCGCGCTGGATCGCCTCCAGCTTCACCGGCGACGGCGTCAGCCCGCGGCCGCGACCGGCCGGACGGTCGGGTTGCGTGTAGACGGCCACCACTTCATGGTGGGCATGCGCCGCGTGCAGGCTGGGCACGGCGAAGGCCGGCGTGCCGGCGAAGACGATTCTCATGGAGCGTGTTCCCGAAGAGGAGGGACGGAACGGTCGGGGCGGGGCCCGCGCGTCCCGTCTCCGCGGTCGCGTCAGGCGACGTGCTTGCGCTGCTTGGCCAGCTTCTTGCGCACCATCTCGCGCTTGAGCGGCGAGAGGTAATCGACGAACAGCTTGCCGTCCAGGTGGTCCATCTCGTGCTGGATGCAGACCGCCAGCAGGCCGTCGGCGCGCAGTTCCCGCGGCTGCCCCTGGCGGTCTAGGAAACGCACGGTGATGGCATCGGCGCGGGTGACGTCGGCGAAGATGCCGGGCACCGACAGGCACCCTTCCTGGTAGACCTGTTCGCCCACCTGTTCGCTCAGCTCGGGATTGATGAAGACCTGCGGCTGGTTCTTCTCTTCGCTGACGTCGATGACCATGAAGCGCTGGTGCACGTCCACCTGGCTGGCGGCCAGGCCGATGCCCGGCGCGTCGTACATGGTTTCGAACATGTCATCGAGCAGGCGCTGGAATTCGGGGGTCGTCACGCTTCCGGCGTCGACCGGCACCGCCTTGGTCCGCAGGCGGGGGTCGGGGAATTCGAGGATGGGGAGCAGGGCCATGGTACGTCTCGAGATGGGGGTGCCTGCGGAATCCGGCAAGGCCTCACGAATTCTAACAAGGGCGCTTGCGTTGCGCCGGGTTTTCTGGACTATAGTGCTGACCACCTGTCGGGGAATCAGGTAGATACCGCCATGTTTAAATGTTTTCGTACGGTTTTCGCCGTCGCGGTGCTGACCGTCGGCACCTACGCGGCTGCCGCCGAGATGGCGGGAAGCCATCCTGATACCTATGTGGTCAAGCGTGGCGACACGCTGTGGGACATTTCCGCGCGCTTCCTGAAGAAACCGTGGCTATGGCCGGAGATCTGGCAGGCCAACCCGCAGATCCAGAACCCGCACCTGATCTACCCGGGCGATGTCATCAGTCTGGCCTACCTCGATCGCGTGGCCGTGCAGCCGGGCGCACGGCAGGAAGCGCCGCTGAACGCGATCCCGCTGAAGGACATCGAGCCCTTCCTGAAGGACCGCCGTGTCGTCGACAGCTTCGAGGGACTGCCGCACGTGGCCGGCCTGGACGAGGACCGCCTGCGCAGCTCCGGTGGCCACAACATCTACGTGCGCGGCCTGGACGGCGCACAGCCCGGCCAGCGCTTCGCCATCGTCCGCCCGACTGCGCGTTTCACCGACAACCCGCGCTCGCAGGATCTCGATTTCCGCGGCAAGACGATCCGTGGCGAAGTCGACATGTGGAAGGAAGTCATCGAGCAGACCGGCAAGGGTGAGTTCCTGGGCTACGAGCTGGCGAAGGTCAACCTGGCCACCTTCACGCGTGGCGTGGTTCCTGGCACCGAGGTCAGCACGCTGCTGGTGGATATCGGCGGCATGGAAGTCCGGGTGGGCGACCGCCTGATCCCGGTCGATGCGCAGCCGTACGACCTGCACTTCTTCCCGCATCCGCCGGCGACCGATCCGGCCGGCAAGCTGCGCGTGCTCGCGGTGGCCGATGCACTGACCTCGGGCGGTCCGCGCGATGTGATCGCGATTTCGGGCGGCCGCCTCGACGGCGTCGACAACGGCACCGTGTTCTCGATCTGGCGCAACGGCAGCCACACCGCCAACCGCATGGCGTACCCGGAGTCCTCGCGCATCAGCGAATCGCCGAAGTCCGGCGCCGGCCGCGTCTCGCTGCCCGACGAATACGCCAGCCACGCGATGGTGTTCCGCACCTTCGACAAGGTCAGCTATGCGCTGGTCATGGAAGGCGTGGAGGCAACCCGCGTGGGCTATGAGCTGAAGCACCCCGACGCGACCTACTGACCCGCGTCGGGCAACTCCTACGCTTCACCGCGACGGCGCCTTAGGGCGCCGTCGTCGTTGGGTGCCTACCCTTGGCGGATGCCACTCGACGACACCCTCGCTCTGGCCCGGCTGGTCCTGGCCAGTGGCCCTGTCCTGCCCCGGCGGCGTCTGCTGGGAACGCATGGCGGGCCCGCCGCGGCCCTCGCCGCAGGCGCCACCGCGTGGCGCGACGTCGGCCTGTCGGCGGCCCAGATCGGCGCCCTCCAGGCGACCGAAGCCGACGGCCTGGCGCGCCTGCGCGCGTGGTTGCACGTGCCGGGGCACCACCTGATCGGCTGGCACGACGCGGATTACCCGGCACCCCTCCGCCGCAGCGCCAGCCCGCCGCTCGCGCTCTTCGTCGAAGGCGATCCTGGCCTGCTCTGGCGGCCGACCGTGGCGGTCGTCGGCAGCCGCTCGCCGACCCAGGGCGGGCGCGAGAACGCCCAACGGTTCGCCCGGGCCCTTGCGTCGACCGGGATCGTCATCGCCAGCGGCATGGCGCGCGGCATCGATGCCGCCGCCCATGAGGCCACACTTGCCGCACCCGGGGGCGCCACCGTCGCGGTAGTGGGCACCGGCACGGACCTGGCCTATCCCCCACACCATGACGACCTGCGCCAGCGCATCGCCACCCGCGGCGCGGTCGTCAGCGAACATCCGCCCGGCACCCCCGCATTGCGCAGCCACTTCCCCGCCCGCAACCGGATCCTCGCCGGGCTGGCGCTGGGTACGCTGGTGGTGGAGGCCGCGGAGCGTTCCGGCGCCCTGATCACGGCGCGCCTGGCGGCCGAGGCAGGCCGGGAGGTGTTTGCCGTTCCCGGTTCCATCCACAACCCGATGGCGCGCGGCTGCCACCGCCTGATCCGCGATGGCGCGGCGCTGGTCGAAAGCGCCGAGGATGTCATCGGCGCCCTGGCGCCCCTGGCCGCCGACCTGGCGAACGCCCTGCGCGAACGCCTCGGCGAAACTGAATGGGGACCCCCGGCCGGCACGGGCAGCGCGCCGCGTACGTTGGCGCCTGACTACCAGAGATTGTGGGACGCGCTCGGCCACGACCCAACAGGTATGGATCAGCTCGTCTCACGCGCCGGATTGACGGCCGCGGAACTGTCCTCCATGCTGCTGGTCATGGAACTGGACGGCTTAGTAACGGCGGAACACGGCCGATACCAGAGAAAGACCGGTTTCTTCACCTCCACAGCGTCAACGACGCAGGCCGAGGGGCAATGAAAGAGAGCATCCTGGACGTACTGCTGTACCTGTTCGAACACTACTTCACCGAAGACGCGGACCCCGTCCGCGACCGCGACTCTCTCCAGAACGGCCTGATCCAGGCCGGTTTCAGCCCCACCGAGATCAGCAAAGCCTTCGACTGGCTCGACGCCCTGGCCGACCAACGGCCCAGTGCGGCGAACCCCCGCGTGGGCGGCCCCACCCGCGTATTCCATGGTCCGGAGCTGGAAAAGCTGGACGTGGAATGCCGCGGCTTCCTGCTCTTCCTGGAGCAGCACGGCGTGCTCGACGCGGACCAGCGTGAGCTGGTCCTAGACCGTGCGATGGCGCTGGACCAGGACGAGCTGGACCTGGACGACCTGAAGTGGGTCGTGCTGATGGTGCTGTTCAACCAGCCCGGGTCCGAAGCCGCCTACGCGTGGATGGAAACCCAGATGTTTGCCGACGAGCCCGAACCGGTACACTGAGACGTCGGTACCGCTTCTGGGGGAAGCATGTCGGGTTGGTATTACGCCGACCGGAACCGTGAACAGCACGGTCCGGTGACGGCGGACGAATTGGGGACACACTACCGCGACGGCCGCATCACGCTGGACAGCCTGGTGTGGCGCGAAGGCCTGCCGCAATGGCGTCCGTTGCGCGATCTCGCGGACGAACTTGGCCTGCACCCGGCCATCGAGGAGACGCCGACGACGCCACTGCCGCCGCCGGTACCTCCGACCCTCACGCCGTCGCGCCCCGCCGCGCCGCGCTCCATCCCGGCACCAGCCCCGAAACAGGGCATGTCCGGCGGCAAGATCGCGCTGATCGTGGCGGCGGTGATGGTGGTGCCGTGCCTCGGCATCGCCGGCATCCTCGCCGCGATCGCGATCCCCGCCTATCAGGACTACATGCTGCGCACCAAGGTCGTGCAGGCGGTCAGCGAAAGCCAGGCGCTGAAGGCCGAGGTGCAGGAATTCCACATCAGCCAGGGCCGTTGCCCGAGCAACGGCGAGGCCACCTTCGGCACGCCGGAGAGCTACGCCAGTACCCACGTCACGCGCGCCACCATCGGCGAGTTCGACGACGGCACGTGCGGGTTCGAACTGGAGTTCCGCAACATCGGCCACACCGCCATCGATGGCCGCAAGCTCTGGTGGGACCTGGGCAGCGACCACACCGAATGGCACTGCTCGTCCGAAGTGGACGACAAGTGGCTGCCGATGGAGTGCCGCGGCTGACATCGTCAGCGCGGCGACGCGGGCCGCGCACCTGACAGGGGAACAACCGAATGACGCACTGGTACTACGCCGACGCCGGGGGGCAGCGGCACGGGCCGTTCACGGCCGACGAGCTCGCCGCGCACGCGCGCAACGGCCGCCTCACCGCGACATCGCTGGTCTGGCGCGACGGCCTGGACGACTGGCAACCGTTCGGCGACTTCGCCTCCGAACTCGATGTCCCGGTCACGGCGCTGCCGCCGTCGGAACCTGTCTTGGAAGAGGCGCCGGATCCGGCGCACGTGCCGTATGCGCCGCCCAGCGCGCAGTTGACCGCGACGCACGCCTTCGTCACCGGTGGGCGCATCGTGCAGGCCGGCCTGTGGAAGCGCTTTGCGGCCTCCTTCATCGACAACATCGTCACCACCGTCATCAGTTACGCGCTGATCATCCCGCTGATGATGCTCGGCGTCGGCGTGATGGGGGCCGGCGGCAACGACAATCCCATGGCGGCCGGCGCGGGCGTGGCGGTCATCCTGGCGATGTATCCGATCCTGATCCTCGCACCCTGCGTGTACTTCGGCTGGATGCAGTCTTCGTCGATGCAGGCCAGCCTGGGCAAGCTGGCGGTCGGCATCAAGGTGGTGCGGACCAGCGGCGATCGCGCCGGGTTCTGGCGCAACTTTCTGCGCGCACTCGCCTACGTGGTGTTCAGCGCGGTCACTTGCGGCCTGGGCGTGCTGATCTCGGCGCTGATGGTGGCGTTCACCGAGCGCAAGCAAGCGCTGCACGACATGATGTGCGACACGCTGGTGGTCGACAAATGGGCGTTCACCGCGCATCCGGAACGCCAGCGCGAAGAGCTCGGCACGGTGACCACCGTGATCCTGGTGCTCGCGGCGGTCGTGATCGTCGGTGCCATCGCGATGTATGCGGTGATGGGCGCCATGGTGCTCGGCAACCTGCCTTCGTAATGTCCCGCAGTCCTTCCACCTTTACTCCTCCAGCGCGGGATTCTTTCCGCAGGCACGTCCCATGACCCAGTGGTACTACGTCGATCCGCAACACCAGCGCCAGGGCCCCGTCACCGCGGACGCCATCGCCCACCTCTACCGCTCCGGCGCACTCACGCTCGCCTCGCTGGCCTGGCGCGAGGGCATGCCGCAATGGACGCCCCTGGGCGAAATCGCAACGGAGCTCGGCATCGCCGATCCAGCACCGGTCAACGCGCCGGCGGCCCCGCCGACGCCGCCCGCACCGCTGGCCGTCGAAACCGAAACTCCCGCCGAGCGCCCGCTCACCGGACGCGCGGTGTTCACCGCCAGCGAACCCACCTACACGCAGTACACGCCGCCGCACGCCAGCCAGTCCGAGGCCGTCGCGGCCGCCGCCATGGCGGCGCGTCCTGTCGCGCCGGCGATGGACGGCGGCGCATCCTCGCCGTACGCCGCGCCGCGTGCGGAGATCGGCGGCTACGCCAGCACGCCGGTGTACGAGGGCCACGTGGTCTACGCCGGTTTCTGGAAGCGCGTGGCGGCCAGCATCATCGACGCATTCGCCATCGGTATCCCGGTCGCGATCGTGGCCATGATCGTCGGCGGCTTGTCCGGTGCCGGCAGCGCATTCGGCTCCCAGGCGTTCAATCCGCTGGAAACGATCACCTCCTACCTGCTCACCGCGGTGGCTTACGCCTGGTTCCACTCCACCGCAGGCCTGACCGCCACGCCGGGCAAGCTCGCGATCGGCATCAAGGTGGTCCGGACCGATGGCGAGCGGATCAGCTTCCTGCGCGGGTTCGGGCGCTACTGGGCGTACCTGCTCAGCGGCCTGCTGCTCTGCATCGGCCTGATCATGGCCGCCTTCACCGAGCGCAAGCAGGGTCTGCACGACCTGATCTGCGACACTCTGGTGGTCGACAAGTGGGCCTTCACCTCGCAGCCAGAGCGCCAGCGCGACGAGCTGGGCACGGTGGCCTTGGTGGTGCTGATCCTCGGCGGCCTGCTGCTCGTGGGCGCCTTCATCCTGATGGTGGTGGGCTTCGCGGCCCTGGCCTCGATGGGCCGGTGAGCGCCGGTCCGGGGCGCGACCCGGTTCACGGAACCCGCCCCCCGCACGCCGGTTTCGCTTGACACGCCGGGTGCGGGCGTGATTCCACTATAAATAGGAAATCTGAACGCCCGGGGCGCCCGCCCCGGGCGTCCGCTTCTCTGGCGCCCGTGTTTGGGCCACCCTAGCCGGCCCCGGACGGCCCCCTCGAATCCCCCGAATCCCCTGACATGCCCAAGCACCTGCTCATCGTCGAGTCGCCCGCCAAGGCCAAGACGATCAACAAATACCTCGGCAAGGACTTCACCGTCCTGGCGTCCTACGGCCACGTCCGGGACCTGGTGCCGAAGGAAGGTGCGGTGGATCCGGAGAACGGATTCGCGATGCGGTACGACCTGATCGACAAGAACGAGAAGCATGTCGACGCCATCGCCAAGGCGGCCAAGGGCGCCGACGACATCTTCCTGGCGACCGACCCGGACCGCGAAGGCGAAGCGATCAGCTGGCACATCGCGGAGATCCTCAAGGAGCGCGGGCTGCTGAAGGACAAGCCGCTGCACCGCGTGGTGTTCACCGAAATCACCCCACGCGCGATCAAGGAAGCGATGAACCAACCGCGCCAGATCGCCGGCGACCTGGTCGACGCGCAGCAGGCGCGTCGCGCGCTGGACTACCTGGTCGGCTTCAACCTCTCGCCGGTGTTGTGGCGCAAGGTCCAGCGCGGCCTGTCCGCGGGCCGCGTGCAGTCGCCGGCGCTGCGCATGATCGTCGAGCGCGAGGAAGAGATCGAAGCCTTCGTCGCGCGCGAGTACTGGAGCATCGAAGCCGAGTGCGCGCATCCGCGCCAGGCCTTCACCGCCAAGCTGACCAAGCTGGACGGGCAGAAGTTCGAACAGTTCACCGTCACCGATGGCGATACCGCCGAAGCCGCGCGCCTGCGCATCCAGCAGGCCGCGCAGGGCACGCTGCATGTCACCGACGTGGCCAGCAAGGAGCGCAAGCGCCGCCCGGCACCGCCGTTCACCACCTCGACGTTGCAACAGGAAGCGTCGCGCAAACTCGGCTTCACCACCCGCAAGACCATGCAGGTCGCGCAGAAGCTGTACGAAGGCGTGAACATCGGCGACGAGGAAGGCACCGTCGGCCTGATCAGCTACATGCGTACCGACTCGGTGAGTCTGTCGGCGGAAGCACTGACCGAGATCCGTGATGTCATCGCGCGCGACTTCGGCACCCAGGCGTTGCCGGACAAACCCAACGTCTACCAGACCAAGTCGAAGAACGCGCAGGAAGCGCACGAGGCCGTGCGCCCGACCAGCGCGCTGCGCACGCCGTCGCAGGTCGCGCGCTACCTCAGCGACGACGAGCGCAAGCTCTACGATCTGATCTGGAAGCGCGCCGTGGCCTGCCAGATGGTGCCGGCCACGCTGAACACCGTCAGCGTGGATCTGGCCGCGGGCAGCCAGCACAGCTTCCGCGCCAGCGGCACGACCGTGGTGGATCCAGGCTTCCTCGCCGTGTACGAGGAAGGCAAGGACCAGAAGAATGCCGAGGACGAGGACGAAGGCCGCAAGCTGCCGCCGATGAAGCCGGGCGACACGGTGCCGCTCGACCGCATCCACGCCGACCAGCACTTCACGCAGCCGCCGCCGCGCTTCACCGAAGCCGCGCTGGTCAAGGCGCTGGAGGAGTACGGCATCGGCCGTCCTTCCACCTATGCCTCCATCATCCAGACGCTGATTTTCCGCAAGTATGTGGAAATGGAAGGCCGCGCGTTCAAGCCCAGCGACGTGGGCCGCGCGGTGAGCAAGTTCCTGTCCGGCCACTTCACGCAGTACGTCGACTACGACTTCACCGCCAAGCTGGAGGACGAGCTCGACGCCGTCTCCCGCGGCGAGGAGGAGTGGGTGCCGCTGATGGAGAAATTCTGGGGCCCGTTCAAGGAACTGGTCGACGAGAAGGCCGAGAGCGTCGACCGCAGCGAAGCCACCGGCGCGCGCGAGCTGGGCACCGACCCCAAATCCGGCAAGCCGGTCAGCGTGCGCCTGGGCCGCTACGGGCCGTACGCGCAGATCGGCGACAAGGACACCGACGAGAAGCTGGAGTTCGCCTCGCTGCGGCCCGGCCAATCGATGCACACCATCACCCTGGAAGACGCGCTGGAGCTGTTCAAGCTGCCGCGCAAGCTGGGCCAGGACAAGGGCGAAGAGGTCAGCGTCGGCATCGGCCGCTTCGGTCCGTTCGCCAAGCGCGGCAGCACCTACGCCTCGCTGAAGAAGGAAGACGACCCGTACACGATCGATCTGGCGCGTGCGGTGTTCCTGATCGAAGAGAAGGAAGAGATCGCACGCAACCGCATCATCAAGGAATTCGACGGCAGCGACATCCAGGTGCTGAACGGCCGGTTCGGCCCGTACATCAGCGACGGCAAGCTCAACGGCAAGATCCCGAAGGACCGCGAACCGGCGTCGCTGACGTTGGAGGACGTGCAGAAGCTGCTGGAGGAAACCGGCAAGCCTGCGCGCCGAGGCTTCGGCGCCAAGAAGGCCGCCGCCAAGAAGGCCCCGGCGAAATCGGCGGTGAAGAAAGAAGCTGCACCGAAGACGACGGCGGCCAAGAAGGCGCCGGCCAAGAAGGCCGCGAAGAAGACCACCAAGAAGACAGCGGCGAAGAAGACGGCGACCAAGCAGGTGGCGAAGAAGACCACCGCCAAGGTCGCCGCCGGAGACGACGCACCCTTCTGACCCCACACGACGCACGCGCCATGCCCATCGAAAGGACTATCGAGGAAGCCGCCGAGGTGATCCGCAGCGGCGGGATCGTCGCCTACCCCACCGAAGCGGTGTGGGGCCTGGGATGCGATCCCTTCGACGAAGGCGCCGTGCACCGCCTGCTGGCGATCAAGCAGCGGCCGGTCGAGAAGGGGCTGATCCTGATCGCGGCCACGCTCGAGCAGCTCAAGCCACTGATCGACGTCGCCGCTGTGCCCACCGACCGCCTTACCGAGGTGCTCTCCAGCTGGCCGGGCCCGCACACCTGGGTGATGCCCGCCACTGCGCAGGCGCCCCGTTGGATCACCGGCCAGCATCGCGGCATCGCCGTGCGCGTCAGCGGCCATCCGACTGTCGTCGGCCTGTGCCAGGCCTATGGCGGCGCGTTGGTATCTACCAGCGCGAACCTGAGCGGCCAACCGGCCGTCAGCACTTACGACGCGCTGGATCCGGCCCTGCTCACGCGCGTGGACGCCGCCGTGACCGGACAGACGGGCGGCCTCGCCCGCCCCACCGCCATCCGCGACGCACTGACCGGCCAAGCGCTGCGTGAATGACCGGCGGCCGTTCACCGCGCCCGACTTTCCATCCCCTGCCCGCGCGCGCACCATGGCGGCATGCCGCGCCCTGCCCTGCTCCTGCTGCCGGTCTTCCTGATCCCCACCCTGTCCTTCGCGCAGGCGGCAACGCCGGCGGTCGTCCCTGCGGAGGTCACGATCTACCGCTGCACGAGCGCCGGCGGCGCACTGACCATCCGCGATTCCCCCTGCCTGAAGGGTGAGAAGCAGGACGTCCGCACCATGCAGCGTCCACGCGACCCGACGCCGGCCACACGCCCGGTGGCCGCGCCCCCGGCGCCCGTCGCTCCGGTCGCGAATACGTCCGTGCAGGTGGTGTACATCACGCCGCCCCGCCCCATGTACGAGTGCGTGACGCCCGAGGGCGAGACCTACACCAGCGACGACGGCGAGGGGAATCCGCGCTGGGTGCCGTACTGGTCGACGGGCTATCCGGTGGTGCCGCGGAACGGCTACACGGGTTCGGCCAGCCTGTCGGGCAACGTGTCGATCGGCAACGGCACACTCTCGTTCCAGAGCGGCGATCCCCTTCCGCCCCGCCCCCATCCGCCGCGTCCCGGCCACGGCGGTGCGGGATACGTCCCGGGCGGCATCTGGATCCGCGACACCTGCCACGTGTTGCCGCAGGCGGACGTCTGCGCGCGGCTCTCGGACCGTCGCTACGAGATCCTGCGCCGCTACGGCAGCGCGATGCCGAGCGAACGCCGCACGCTAGACTTGGAACAGCGCAGCATCGACGCGCGCATCGCCAACGACTGCCGGAATCCATGAGCCGCACCGCCCGTTCCCTCGCCCGCCGCCTCTTGCTCGCTGCCTGTTGCGGCGGCGTCCCGTTCGCCACGCAAGCCGCGGAAGTCGTCATCTACCGCTGCACCGATGCCAACGGTGCGCTGACGCTGCAGAATGCGCCGTGCCCGAAAGGCACGAAACAAGAACAACGCACGATGCAGGGCGTGAACACAGTGCCGATGGCCCCCGCCACGCCTGCGGCGCAACCCCCTGCGGCACGACCCGCTGCGACGACGCCGAAACCGGCACCGCAGGCGCCCGATGCACCGCCGCCGCGCGCCGCCGATGCGCCGCGGTTGCCGCCGCCGGTGCTCTTCCAGTGCACGACCCACGACAAGGACACCTACGTCACCGAAGACAGTGAGCCGGCGTCGCGCTGCGTCGCGCTGCGCACCACCGGCCTGGACGGCAATCCGCAGACAGGCGCCGGCCAAGCCTGCGAAGTGGTACGCGATACCTGCGCGCGCGTACCCGATGGCGGCCTGTGCGATGCCTGGAAGAAGCGCCGCGACGAAACCGAAGTGGCCTACCGGTTCGCGCGCCGGGAGAATGTCGAGAAGAACCGCGCCGAGTACGAGCGCGTGGCGCGCATCCTTTCCGAAAGCAGCTGCGCGAACTAGCTCCCGCCTGCTCAGCCCCGCGCCAGCGTCTGGAAATGCCAGGCCTCACCCAGACGCCCCTGCATGCCGGCCACCAGCGCATGCATCAGCAACAGGCGCTTGTCCGCGTCGGGCAGGGCGGCCCGTAGCACACGCGCCGCGTCCATGCCCTCCCGGTGATAGGCCGCCAGGACGCGTACCGCCTGTTCGTCCGGCCCCGGCGCGCGCGCGATGGGCGCATGACCGAGCGCCCGCACCATGGCCTCCGCCGTCGACCATGTCGACCATGGGTTCTGGCCGGTGACGATGCGGCCATCGACCACCGTGTTGTCCAGGTACATGGGCCCTTCGACGTAACGGGCGCCTTTCTCGACCAATCGATCCTGCAGCAGATAGGGAAAGCGCAGGCGGGCGTCCTTGATCAGGAACAGTTCCTCGTCGTTGCTGAAGGCAGCGACGCGACGCCCGCGCAGCAGCGGAGTTCCGTCGTCCAGCGTCACCTCCAGCAAGGCGGCCGGACCATGGCAGACCGCGCCGATCACGCCACCCGACGCGTACACCGTGCGCACGATGCGCTGCAGGTCGGGATCGTCGGGGAAATCGAACATCGTGCCCTTGCCGCCGACGAAGTACACCGCCGCGTACCGCGCGGGATCGATCGATCGCAGCGTCAGGCTGGCCTCGAGCTTCCTGCGCGCCTCGGCATCGTTGAGGAACGCGTAGTCGGCGGCCACCGCATCCTCGTCATCCAGCCGCATCGGCGGCGATCCGCCCTGCGGACTGGCGATGTCCACCTCGTAACCGTTGGCACGGAAGATGTAGTAGGCCCGCGCGAGTTCGCTCAGCTCGAAGCCCGCCTTCTTCTGTCCATCCGGGAAGTACTCCGTACTGGTCACCACCGCGAGGATCCTGCCGCGCGTCGCCGGCATCGCCCCGCGCATGAACGCCAGGTCCGCCACCGTGCTGCTCGCGCGTGCCGGGGGCTGGCTGTCCAGGTCCAGCGTGCGAACGCAGGCGAAGCCGCCGATGCCCACGAGCAGGACAAACGCCCCGCCCACCATTGCGATCCGCTTGATCCATCGCCTCATGTCCGTGCCCTCTCTACTTCGAAGGGTCCACGCTATCGGCCATGCATCAAACGAACGTCAATTCAGAACCCGTAACGCAGGAATCCGCCATCCACCGCGATGCACTCACCGGTGATGTAACTGGCGGCGGGCAGGCACAGGAAGCCGACGGCGGCGGCAACCTCTTCCGGTTCGCCGATGCGGCGCATCGGCGTGCGTGCGATCACTTCGTCGTAGTAATCCGGGTCCGAGAGAGGTCCGGAGGTGCGGCGCGTGCGGATGTACCACGGCGCCACGGCATTCACGCGTACGCCGTCCTCGGCCCATTCCGCGGCCAGGTTGCGGGTCAGCTGGTGCAGCGCGGCCTTGGTCATGCCGTAGGGCGCGCCGCTTCGCACTGCGGTGATGCCCGACACGCTGCCGACGTTGACGATGCTGGAGGCCGCGTGCCGCGTGAGCAGCGGGTGCGCGTAACGCGAGAGCTCGAAGGCGGAAAACAGGTTGGTCTCGAAGATCCCGCGCCACTCGTCTTCGGTGTAGTCCACCGCGGCGCGGGTGACGTTGCCGCCGGCGTTGTTGACGAGGATGTTCAGGCCATCGGCGTGGTCTTCGGCCCAGTCGAGGATCGCGCGACGGTCTTCGTCATCGGCGACGTCGGCGGCGAGCATGCTGATCTCACGCTCGGGGAACTCCTCGGCCAGATCCTGGCGCGCGTCCTGCAGCGCGTCCGCATCGCGCGCGACCATCAGCACGTCGGCGCCGAAGCCCAGCAGTTCGCGCGTGATCGCCAGCCCGATGCCCGCGCTGGCGCCGGTCACCAGGGCCAGTTGTCCCTCCAGTCGCCACCGGTTCGCCGCCACGTGCGTCTCCTTCGTCGTTCGGCGTAGCATAGCGCCACGTCACACGAGGATCGTCGCCATGCCCGGGATCCGCTTCGCCCTGCTCGCTTCGCTCGCCCTGATGATCGCGGCCTGCCGCGCACCGGAGCCGCCGCCGACCGACGAACCGCCGGAGCCGCAGGCTACCGCGGCAACGACGACGCCCAGCGGCACCGAACTCCGCGATGCCATGCAGGCACCCATCCAGAAAGCCGGGGCTGTGGAAGCGCAGGTGCAAGCCGCGGCCGATCGCACGAACGCCGCCGAAGCCGAAGCGACCGGCGACGCCAGCGCGCCCTGAGGCTCAGCCTTCGCCGTCCGCGGCGAATTCCACCCAGCGCCACTGCCCGTCGACGCGCCCGAAATAGAACAGGTAGGGCGCGCACGCCAGCACGTAGCGATCGTCTTCGCGCAGCGGCGGCGCTGTGCGCAGGCAACGCCGGATGTCTGACGTCAGCAAGGCGGGCACCACCACCCGGGTCATGCCCTCGCGGTCGTGTCCGCGGCCTTCGTACAGGAACGGCAGCTGGGTCATCCTTGCGACGCTGTCGGCCTCATGGGCAGTGAGGGCGTCGCGCCAGCGCGCAAGGAACGCGGCGAATTCCTTATCGGTCTCCGTCGCCTGCGCTGGGGCGATGACGCTGGCCAATGCCAACAGGAGGGCGATGCCGATCCTTCTTACCCCACTCATTCTGGCGCCCCCTCGCATGCCCCCGGCGGGTTCTCAGCCGCGCAGGCGCGCGGCCAGCTCGGCAGGCGCAGCGCGACCCACGTCGTCCAGACCTTCGCAGACGGGCGCGGGCGCGTGTCCCACGGGCGGTGCAGCGCCCGGCATGTCGCACACGCGGGGCGCGGAGGCATCACGCGTAGTGCTGACCACCCGCTGCAAACGTCCGTCCTGGAACCACAGCGTGGCCCAGCGCCACGGCGTGGGATCCACGTCCATCACCCACAGCGTCTTGCAACCGGTGTAGTCGTCCGGCAACTCGGCGTTGCGCGGATGCACCAGCGTGAAGCCGCCGGGCGTCGCCACCAGCCCCGCATCGTCCGGCGCTGTCGCATGCGTGCACGAAGGCAGCTCCGGCAGGCCGGGTTGTGCGGCGTGCGCCGCCTGCATGCTCGCCAGCGCGACCAGCGCCATCGCACCCCATACCCTGCATTTCATGCGGTTCCGACTCCTGATCGATGCCGCATACAACGCGGATTGCGCGGGTGCCGGCCATCGCGCGGCACAAACGACACGGGCCGCCCGGTTGACCGGGCGGCCCGTGGGGTCACGCGATGTCGGTGGCGATCAGAACCCGCAGAAGCAATACGCCAGCGTCTTCACCGGCGCGCCATTGCGATCGTTCACGGCCTCGTCGACGAAGCGCAGCTGCGCTTCCATCTCCGGCAGGCTGTGCGCCAGCAGTGCGCGGGCGAAGTCGGAATCCTTCAGCCAGGCCGCGCCCAAACGGGTACCCGCCAGGCCCGACATGAACTGCGAGAACGGCGACGCGGCCTTTTCGATATAGCGCACGCGGTAGCCCTCGGCATCGGTGAGCTTGGCGCGCTTGGCGGCATCGGCCAGCGCGGCATCCAGGCCTGCCAACTCGTCCACCAGACCGCGCTCCTTGGCCTGCGCCCCGCTCCACACGCGACCACGCGCCACGGCATCGATGTCCTCGACGGGCTTCTTGCGCGCATCGGCGACCTTGCCGGTGAAATCCGCATAACCCTTGTCGATCACCGACTGGATCACCTGGCCGACGGCCGGGTCCAGCGGGCGGGTGATGTCGAACGCGCCAGCGAAGCGCGTGGTGCCCACGCCGTCGGTGCGCACGCCGATCTTCTCCAGCGTGCGCGGCACGGTGGGGATCATGCCAAAGATGCCGATCGACCCGGTGATCGTGGACGGATCGGCGTAGATGCGGTCGGCGTTCATGCTGATCCAGTAGCCGCCCGACGCCGCCAGGTCACCCATCGAGACCACCACGGGCTTGCCGGCCTTCTTCAGCTCGGCCACCTCACGGCGGATCTGCTCGGAAGCGAACACGCCGCCGCCGGGCGAATCCACGCGCAGCACCACGGCCTTCACGTCCTCGTCGTCGCGCGCCTCGCGCAGCAGTGCCGAGGTGGACAGACCACCCACGCGGCCGGCCGGCTGGTCGCCGTCGGTGATCTCGCCTTCGGCCACGACCACGGCGACCTGCGGACGCTTGTCGAGCGGATTGCGCTTGGCGTCGATCTGGGTCAGGTAACCGGCCAGGCCGATGGCGCGGAAGCCCGTCTCGGAGTCCTCATCGGCGACGCCGCGCTCGATCAGCAGGTTCTCGACTTCTTCCTGCGTCTTCAGACCGTCGACCAGTTTCTGCTGCAGCGCGTACTTGGCCAGATCGCCACCGGCGGCGGCGACACCTTCGGGCAGCGTGTCGATGCCGGCAGCCAACGCTTCGGGCGTGGTCTTGCGGACCTTGGCGATGTCGGCGAGCAGGCGCTGCCACACGTCGTTCATCCAGTACAGGTCGGCTTCCTTGGCTTCCTTCGATGCGGCATCGAGCACGTACGGTTCGGCGGCCGACTTGTACTCGCCCACCTTGAACAGATGCACGTCCACGCCCAGCTTGTCCTGCAAGCCCTCGCGGTAGTACTGGCGGTAGCGGCCCAGGCCCTCGAGCACCAGGCTGCCCATCGGATCGATGTAGACCTCGTTGGCCTGTGCGGCCAGCAGGTACTGCGTCTGGCTGAGGTTCTCGCCGAAGGCGACGATCTGCTTGCCCGAGGCGCGGAACTTCGCGAGCGCCGCGGCCACTTCGCGCAGCGACGCGTAACCGGTGGGCTCCAACTGGTCCACGCGCAGCAGCATGCGCTCGATCTTCTCGTCCTTCTGCGCCGCCTCGATGGCGCGCAACAGATCGCGCAACTGCACCTCCTCGCCGCTCTTGTCGCCCAGCGCCTTGGCCAGCGCGCGGGTGGCGGGATCGGCGGTGAACTGCTCCACCAGGCGGCCTTCCGGCGCCAGCACGAACGTCGTGCGTTCCATCAGCGGCTTCACCCCGCCACTGCCGGCGGCGATGATGAAGACGATGAAGATCAGGAACAGCAACCCGAAGAAGATCAGGTTCAGGACCAGCTTGCGGGTGAAATTCATCACGTCCCACAGCCCCACGAAGAACGTGGCGACCGGGCTGCGGCGAGGTGCGGGTGCGACTTGGCTCATGGAAGACTCCGGGAAACTGGGACCACTGTAGCGTGTGCCCGCGGGGCTTTCATGCCCCGTTGGTCACCGTGTCGCTGGCAGGGGGGCCTGCGCCCGCGCCACATGGCGCCGGCTGCTGCGCTCGAACCGCCAGCCCAGCAGCACCGCGGCGGCCGTCAGGCCCACGATCAGGCCCGCCCACATGCCCTGCGGCCCCCAACCCAGGCCCAGGCCCAGCCCGGCCCCCAGCGGCATGCCCAGGCCCCAGTACGACACCACCGCCAGCCACATCGGCACGCGCGTGTCCTTCAGCCCGCGCAAGGCACCGGCGGACAGTACCTGGATGCCGTCGGGGAACTGGAACGCCGCCGCGAACAGCAGCAGCGTGCCCGCCAGCGCCGCCACGGCCAGGTCGTCGGTGTACAGCGCCACCACCAGGTCGTGGCCCAGCAACAGGAACAGGGCCGACATGGCCTGCGTCGCCAGCACGATCACGTAGCCCGCATGCGCCGCCCGGCGGATGCCCAGCGCATCGCCGGAGCCCACCGCATGGCCCACGCGCACCGTCGTCGCCTCGGCCACGCCCATGGGCACCATGAAGCACAGCGCCGAGACGTTGATGGCGATCTGGTGCGCTGCGGCCGGCGTGGCGCCCAGGCGCGCGATCAGCAGCGCGGTGACGATGAAGAGGCTGCCCTCCATCAGCACGGTGATGCCGATCGGCAGGCCGGTGCGCAGCAGTTGCAGGATCGGCACGCGGCGCGGCGGTTCGAAGTGCGCGAACAGGTGCAGGTCGGCGAATCGCTTCGAACGCCAGAGATAGAGCGCGAACGCGATCGCCTGCAACCACATCGTCAGCGCCGACGCGATGCCCAGGCCGCCGGCGCCCAGCTCCGGGAAGCCCAGCTTGCCGAACGTCAGTACGTAGCCCGCCGGCGCCAGCACCAGCAGGCCGCCGAAGCCGAGGATCATCGTCGGCAGCGTCCAGTGCGTGCCCTCGCTGAGGTAGCGCATGCAGAAATAGAACGTCAGCGCCGGCACGCCCCAGCGGATCCCGTGCAGGAACGCGGTCGCGCCCGGAATGATGTCCGCGGCGATGCCGAACCGCGCCAGTGCATAAGGTGCCGCGCTGAGGAAGGCGAACATCAGCAGGCCCAGGCCCAGCGACAGCCACAGCGCCTGGCGGAACAGCGGCGCGATCTCGCCACGCCGGTTCGCCCCGTCCAGCTGGGACACGGAAGCCGTCAGCGAGATCAGCGTGCCGATCGGCACCATCATCGGTAGCCACAGCAGGGCCGTGCCTACAGTGACCGCCGCCAGCGTCTGGGTGGCGTGGTGGCCGGCGATGACGTTGTCGACGAAGCCGATCAGGCCGGTGGAGACATGGCCGAGCACCAGCGGCAGCGCAAGCGAGGCCGTCGCACGCACTTCCTGGCCGAAGCGCGGGGTCGGGGAAACAGAGAGGGACATGAGGGGCAACCGCCGGACTACGGTCGCGCGGTCGCGCGCTGGCACCGGGTCACGGGAGGCCGGTATCTTACCCGCTCGCCACCCGCACCGTCCGAACGCCCCATGACTTCATCGCACGAAGCAGACGCCGTGCACGCCCGCGCGTGCGAGAACTGCAAGACGCCGCTGCAGGGCGGGTTCTGCCACCAGTGCGGACAGAACGCGCACAACCCGCTGCGCAGCTTCGGGCATGCGGTGGAGGAGGTGTTCGAGTCGTTCTGGCACCTGGATGGCCGCATCTTCCGCACGCTGCGCACGCTGCTCTCGCCGGGAAAGCTGGCCAACGCCTATCTGGCCGGCCACCGCGCGCCGTTCGTGGCGCCGCTGCGCCTGTTCGTCATCCTCAGCGTGCTGACGTTCTTCGTTGCCAAGTTCACCGTGCACTTGGGCGAAGTAGCGATGCCCACGCCACCGCCGGCCGTCGCGGGCGCCGACGACGCACGCCCCAACCTGATGGCCGACCCGGATGCCGGCGGCGTCGACTTCAGCCGATTGAAGACGGTCGACGAGGTAGTGGCCCTGCGCGACAAGACAGTGGAAGACCTGGCCTCGGTGCGCGCCAGCATGCCCGCCGGCTTCGGATTCATGCGCGAGCGCGTGGAGAATAATCTGTTCTCCACGCAGCGGCGCGCTCGCGCGCGTATTGCGGAACTGCAGCCCGACCACCCGGCGCTGGCCAAGCCCGATCGCTTCCCGGAAGGCCAGCCGCTTCCCGACGCACCCACCGGCTCGCTGATCACGGTCGGCGACAAGCCTTTCGATGCGAAGACGAACCCAGTCAAAGTCGGCTGGCTGCCAGACTTCGCCAACGCGTGGCTCAACAAGAAGCTGGCGCGCGGCGAGCAGAACATCCCGCGCATCCAGGAGGATCCGGAGCACTTCAAGAACGTGCTGATCGGCTCGGTGCCGTCGGCGCTGTTCGTCCTTGTGCCCTTGTTCGCACTGTTGCTGAAGATCTTTTACATCGAAACCCGGCGCGTGTACCTGGAGCATCTGGTCGTTGCGCTCTATAGCCACGCCTACCTGTGCCTGTGCATCCTGGCGATGTGCATCTGTTCGGCCATCAGCGGGCTGCTGCCTGCCTCCGCGTGGTGGGGACGCCTGCCGCTGGGGCTGGCCCAGATGCTGTTGTTCTTCTGGATGCCGGTTTACCTGTTCTGGATGCAGCAGCGCGTTTATCGCCAGCACTGGGTCTTCACCGCCATCAAGTTCTGCGTGCTGGGCACGCTCTATTTCATGATGCTGGTGACGGCGATCGTTTTCCTCGCCCTGACCACCTGGGTCAACGCCTGAGGCCTCAGCGCTCGCGACGCGCGTGCAACCAAGCTGCGCGTTCGCCGGCAGGGACCCTGACCAAATCATGGCGAAAGCGGTCGCGTTCCTGCGGCGGAATGCGCTGCGTAAGCGCGGCCAGGTCGTCCAGCGCATCCGCATCGAGCTGGCGCAGCAACGCCAGCAGCGGTTCGCGCTCGCGCTCCGGCACGTAGGCGAACATCGGCTGCAGGCGCGGCCACACCGCGCCTAGCGCAGGTCCCAGGCGCCAGCCGCGATGCTCCATGTCATCCAGCGCGGCAAAACGCGCGCGCAATGCCTGTTGCGCGTCGGCAGGCTGCGCTGCGAAGTCGCGCGCCGCCGCTCGCAAGCGCGCACGGTCCACCTCGTCCAGCGACAACCACGCCGCATAGTCGGCATGCTGGCGCGCGCGCGCTGCCAGCGTGAGCGCTTCCCACGGTTGCGGCGCTTCGGGAGCCGCGGCCACCGGGGCGGACGGCGCGTCGGCACTGTCATCGCCCTGGGTGGGCGACGAAGACTCGGGCGCGACCTCCGCCGTGGCGGCGACGGCGCGCTGCACGACGTACCACGCCAGGAAATCCGCGTCCGGTACCAGCGTGGTCGCTTCGGGATCCGCGCGCAGCGCCGCGTCGCGATCCGTGCGCGCCGCTTGGTCCACGTCGAAACGCGCCGCGGGCGGCTCGGCCGGCGGCAGGGCTTCCTGGAGGATCTCGGGATCGGTCAGGGTGGCGGTGGCGGCGCCGGCCGCCGGCGCCGGCGCGGCGGGCTGCAGGAAGTCCGCCCACGGCGCACCGGGCCACCATGTCGCCGCCAGCGCGGCGGCCATCGACACTAGGACCAGAACCACCCAGGGCCACCGACGGACTGGCCTGGAGACGGCCGATGTCGTGGTGGGCGCCGCGGCGACCCTGGCGGGCGGCGGTGGCCTGGTGCCCGCCAATGCCTCGTCGCGCAGGCGGGCCAGCCGCGCCAGACGTTCGGGCGGCACGTCGCGCAGCTGGGCCTGGACCGCCTCGGCCAGTCGACGCCAGGCATCGGCATCGGGCCGTCCGGCCGCATCGCGCGGACAGGCACGGGTCAGGGCCGCGCGATAGTCCTCGACGGACTGGCCCAGCACGCCGGCTGCCTCATCTTCCTGCAGCCCCCCCGCGAGCCGCAGCAGCAGCGCGGCACGGTCGGACGGGGCGATGCCGGCGAGCGGTTGCAGCGCGGGCGCGCGCTGCGCCGCCGGGGAGTCGGATCTCAATGGCGGGGTGGCAACCAGCAGGCTCCAGAAGCGCGCCGGCCACGCGGCCATGGGCAGTTCGGCCGCATGGGCGCGGAACGCCCGCAGCGCCGCCGCCAGCGCGACGTCGCCCCGTTCGGGGTCGCCACACTGAAGCGCGGCGAAGACCGCACCCCGTCGTTCGCAGCCGCGGACGAAAGCGGCCAAGGCGGCGGGCGGGGGGTTGGACGGGGTATTCGGGGCCATGCAGAAACCGGGGTCTGACGGATCGATCATAGACAGCCTGCGCGGCCGTATGGACGCTTGACAGCGCGCAAGAACCTGCTCTCTTCGGCGGCACAAGGGTTTCGACGAAAAAACGTTGTGCACAGCGGTCATCTAACCGTCACGCGACCCCGCAGGCATCATCCCGGTGGCCATGTTTCAGCTGGGTTTCACGCACAACTATCTGATATTTAAAGAGATATTGGCGATGGCGTTTTTTTCGCCAACCTGACTGTAAGGCTTGCAGGGACGTCGTCGCGCCGTGAAGCATCAGCGCCATGCACAGATTTATCCACAGCTGATGTGGATAAACCCAATTCTCCTTGGCGGATCGGCACTTGCGTGCATTTCGTCAAGAAATTGGCAGGACAACGGTGCAACTGCACGCTCCCCCTGACCTCGCCCGGGCAGCCCGATAAACTGCGTCCGATGCCTTCCTCCCCTGTCCTGCGGATCGTCCTGCCGGTGCCCCTGCCGCGCGCATTCGACTACCTGCCGCCGCCCGGCCACGCCGCCTCGGCAGCAGACATCGGCAAGCGTGTGCGGGTGCCGTTCGGCAACCGCGAACTGGTGGGCGTGGTCGCCTCGGCCGAGCCCCCCACCGACGACCTGCCCGACCTGCGCGAGGCGCTGGCCGTGCTGGACGACGCCCCCCTGATGCAGGGAGAGCTGCTGGAGTCGCTGCAGTGGCTGGCCCGCTATACCCACGCCCCGCTCGGCGAAGTCTTCGCCACCGCGCTGCCCGCCGCCCTGCGCCAGGGCGAGCCGCTGCCCGACACGCACGCCTGGCGGTGGCGGCTGACCGACGCCGGGCTGGTCCAGCGCGACCGCCTACGCAGCGGTAGCCGCCCGCGTCGCCTGGCCGACCTGCTGGCAGCGACGCCCCTGCACGAGGACGTGCTGGACCTGCACCTGGAGGAAGGCCGTGCGACGGCGCGGGCCCTGGCCAAGCGCGGACTCGCCGAGCGCGTCGCCGTGCCGGCCACGACGCCAGTACCCGTCCCGCGCGCAGGCCCGCGCCTCAACGCGCAGCAGCGCGAGGCCGCCGATGCGATCGTCGCGTCGCAGGGCTTCGCCGCGCTGCTCCTCGACGGCGTGACCGGCAGCGGCAAGACCGAGGTCTACCTGCAGGCCATCGCGGATTGCCTGGCGCGTGGGCGGCAGGCGCTGGTGCTGGTCCCCGAGATCGGCCTGACCCCGCAGACGCTGTCGCGCTTCCGCGATCGCCTGGGCGTACCGGTGCACGCGCTGCACTCCGGCCTCAACGATGGCGAACGCGCCCGCACCTGGGCCGCCTGCCTGCGCGGCGAAGCGCGGGTGGTGGTCGGCACGCGTTCGGCGGTGTTCACGCCGCTGCCGGAGGCCGGCCTGATCGTCGTCGATGAGGAGCACGACGGCAGCTACAAGCAGCAGGACGGCATCCGCTACCACGCGCGCGATTTCGCGCTGGTGCGCGGCAAGGCGCTGGACGTGCCGGTGGTGCTTGGCAGCGCCACCCCGTCGCTGGAAACGCTGCACAACGCGCGCAGTGCCCGCTACGCACACCTGCGACTGTCGCAGCGCGCCGGTGAGGCGCAGCCCCCCAGCGTGCGCGTGCTGGACATGCGCAAGCGTCCGCAGCAGGCGGGGCTGCTCGCCGACACCCTGCATGCGTTGCGGCAGGCCGTCGACGCGGGCGGCCAGGCGCTGGTGTTCAAGAACCGGCGCGGCTACGCGCCCGTGCTGCTCTGCCATGACTGCGGCTGGAGTGCGCACTGCAAGCGTTGCGATGCCTCGATGACCGTCCACGCCAGCGGCAAGCGCCTGCAGTGCCACCACTGCGGGGCACGCCAGCAGTCGCCGCCGGCCTGCCCGGACTGCGGCGGACTGGCGCTGCAACCGCAGGGCATCGGCACCGAGCGGCTCGAAGAGCTGCTTGTCGAAACCTTCCAGGACGTGCCGGTGCTGCGCGTTGACCGCAGCACCACGCAGAAACGCGACGGCCTGGCGCAGCAGCTGGCGAAGCTGGGCGAGGCTCCGGGCATCCTCGTCGGCACGCAGATCCTCGCCAAGGGCCACGACCTGCCGCACCTCACCCGCGTGGCCGTGGTGGGGGTGGACGAAGGCCTGTTCTCCACCGATTTCCGTGCCACCGAAAAACTCGCGCAACAGCTCATCCAGGTCGCCGGCCGTGCCGGACGTGCCGGCAAGCGCGGCGACGTCTGGCTGCAGACGCACCATCCCGACCATCCCCTGCTGGACACGCTCATCAACGGCGGCTACCACGCCTTCGCCGACGCCGAACTGGAACAGCGACGCATGGCGGGCTTCCCGCCATTCGCGCACCTGGCCCTGCTACGCGCGGAAGCCCAGCACGTCGACGCCGCGCACCAGTTCCTACAAGCTGCCAAGCAGGCCCTGCGCGTGCACGACGCAACGCTGGAACTGCATGGCCCGCTGCCCGCGCCGATGCCACGCCGCGCGGGATTGCACCGTGTGCAGTTGCTGCTCTCCTCACCCGAGCGGCGCACGCTGCATCGCGCGCTCGACCTCGCCCTCCCGCAGATCTATGCGCTGCCCGAAGCTCGCCGCACGCGCTGGTCGCTCGACGTGGACCCGGTGGACCTCTACTGATGACGCCCACGCCGCCCGAAGCGATGACCCCCGCCCGCCGCCTGCGCAGCATCTTCAGCGGCTCGGTCGGCAACCTGGTGGAATGGTACGACTGGTACGTCTATGCGGCCTTCTCGCTGTACTTCGCCGAGGTGTTCTTCCCAGGCGGCGACCGCACCAGCCAGTTGCTGAAGACCGCGGCCATCTTCGCGGTCGGCTTCCTGATGCGCCCGCTGGGCGGCTGGCTGCTCGGCCGCTATGCCGACCGCCATGGCCGCAAGCGCGCGTTGATGCTGTCGGTGGTGATGATGTGCGCGGGCTCCCTGATCATCGCGTGCACGCCGGGCTACGCCAGCATCGGTGTCGCGGCACCGGTGCTGCTGGTGCTGGCCCGTCTGCTGCAGGGCCTGAGCGTCGGCGGCGAATATGGCGCATCGGCAACCTACCTGAGCGAAATGGCCACGCGCGCGCATCGTGGGTTCTGGTCCAGCTTCCAGTACGTCACCCTGGTGATGGGTCACCTGGTTGCGCTTGCCGTGCTGATCGCGCTGCAGCGCGTCTTCCTCAGCGACGAACAGCTACGCGCATGGGGTTGGCGGATTCCGTTCGCGATCGGCGCCGTGGCTGCGCTCGTCGCCTTGTGGCTGCGCCGGAACATGGTGGAAACCGACTCCTTCGAGCGCAGCGGACGCGATGCGGGTGCCTCCCGGCAGCGGACACAGGGCACGCTGCGCGCGCTGATGCAGCATCCGCGCGCGGTGCTCAGCGTCGTCGGCCTGACGATGGGCGGCACGCTGGCCTTCTATACGTACACGACCTATGTGCACAAGTTCCTCGTCAACAGCGCCGGCATGGCTGCCGAGACGGCCAGCCTGATCAACGCGTCCACGCTGTTCGTCTACATGCTGCTGCAGCCCGTTGTCGGCGCGCTGTCCGACCGCATCGGCCGGCGCCGCATCCTGATCGCCTTCGGCGTGCTCGGCACGCTGTTTACCGTGCCGATCCTCAGCCAGCTACAGGAAGTGCGGAGCGCCACCGAGGCCTTCTGGCTGGTGATGGCGGCGCTGGTCATCGTGAGCGGCTACACCGCGATCAACGCGGTGGTGAAGGCGGAACTGTTTCCCGTCGAGATCCGCGCCCTCGGCGTGGGGCTGCCCTACGCGCTCACCGTCGCCATCTTCGGGGGCACTGCGGACATGGTGGCGCTGTGGTTCAAGCAGGCGGGGATCGAGACCGGATTCTACTGGTACGTCAGCGCCTGCATCGCGTGTTCCTTGCTGGTGTACCTGTGGATGCCCGACACCCGGCGCACCTCGCTGATCGACCGCGACGCGTACTGACGGCATGCGACAATCGCCCGCGGTGACAGGAGACCCGCGCATGCAGGCAGCACTTCCCCACGTCGTCATCGTCGGCGGCGGCTTCGGTGGCCTCTGGGCCACGCGCGCGCTGGCGAGCGCCCCGGTCCGGATCACCCTGATCGATCGCCACAATCACCACCTCTTCCAGCCGCTGCTGTACCAGGTGGCGACCGCCGGTCTTTCCGCACCCGACATCGCCGCGCCGTTGCGGCACATCCTGCGCAAGCAGAAGAACGTCGAAGTCCGGCTGGCCGACGTCGCTTCGATCGCTCCGCACGACAAACAGGTGGTACTGGCCGATGGCAGCGTGCTCGCTTTCGACCATCTGTTGCTGGCCACCGGCGCGACGCATGCGTACTTCGGCCACGACGAATGGGCCGAGCATGCGCCGGGATTGAAGACGCTCGACGACGCGTTGCGTCTGCGCCGCCACCTGCTGCTCGCGTTCGAGCGCGCCGAGGCCGAGACCGATCCGGCGAAGCGCGCAGCCTGGCTCAGCTTCGCCGTCGTCGGCGGCGGCCCGACCGGCGTCGAACTGGCCGGCACGCTGGCCGAGATCGCGCGGCACACGCTGAAGAACGAGTTCCGCCACATCGATCCCTCGCAGGCGCGCGTCCGCCTGGTGGAGGCCGGCCCGCGCGTGCTGGCGTCGTTCCCCGAAGCCCTGTCGGAAAAAGCACGCCTGCAGTTGGAAAAGCTGGGCGTGGAGGTGGCGACCGGCACCCCCGTCAGCCACATCGACAGCGAAGGCTACCGCCTCGGCGAGCACTTCGTGCCGGCCAAAACAGTGGTGTGGGCGGCCGGCGTGGCCGCGTCCCCGCTGGCGCGCTCGCTCGGCGTGCCGCTGGACCGCGCCGGACGCGTGCCGGTGCAGCCCGACCTGAGCGTGCCCGGCTATCCGGACATTTTCGTGGCCGGCGATCTGGCCTCGCTCAGCACCGACAGCCGTCCGGTACCGGGGGTCGCTCCCGCAGCGAAACAGATGGGCGACCACGTGGCGAAGGTACTGCGCGCGCGGCTGTCGGGCGGCCCTTCACCGCCCGCGTTCCGCTACCGCGACTACGGCAACCTGGCCACGATCGGACGCATGGCGGCGGTGGTCGACTTCGGGCGGTTGAAGTTCTCCGGCCTGCTCGCGTGGTGGTTCTGGCTCACCGCGCACGTGTTCTTCCTCATCGGCTTCCGCAACCGGCTCGTCGTGCTGTTGAACTGGTTCTGGGCGTACTGGAGCTATCAACGCGGTGCCCGGATCATCCTGGGCCGCGACGACGACGCTCAGTCGGGATCCACGCGCGCCGCGTAGCAACCCGGGCGTGCATTGTGGATGTGCAGGTAGGCCACGCCGGGCATCGCCAGCAATCGCTTGAGCTCAGGCTTGGCGTCCTCGCCCTGGACGACTTCGGCGCCGCGCATCATGCCGTCGCTGTCGTATGCACGCAGCGACAGCAGCCGGTGCAGGAAGGCGAAAGGCAGCGCGTCATGGAAGCGTGCCGGCGCGTGACGCGCGGCCGCTTCGCGCACATAGATGGGGCCGCTGGAGCGATAGGGAGCAGCGACGTCGTGATGCTCCCAGGGAAGCAGCAGCAGCGTCTCGCCCTGCTTGGCGTCTTCCAGCGAGAGGCGACACGGAAAGCCGCGGTCGGCGTCGGCGACGACGCGACGGATGTTCCGTGCCGCCAGCGCGGCGGCGTCGAGTGCGAACAGCGGCAGGAAAGGCGCGGGGGATAGACCCTGGATCACGAACGACATGGCACCACTCCAATGGACGTGATGCCATGTTCGCGCCGTGCCTGCTGGCTCGCTATCCGGATCTTGCGCGCGTCACTCCGTGGCCAGCGAATGGCGCTGGCCATCCGCCATGACCAGCACACCGTCGCCGATGCGCTCGTTATCGGCGTCGACGGTGATGAACTCGGCCTCGAGTCGACCGGCGCCCTTGCTGCCCTTCAGGTCGAAAATGTAGCGCTCGCCTTCGGCCGCCCATGACGCCTCGCGATCGAACGCCGCTTCGCGGATGTCGCCGATGTAGCGCCTCACCACCGGATGCACCTGCATGGCGGCGTTGGCCTGCAGGACGAAAATGCCGTCCTGCCGCGCGAAGGTTTCGGGAATCTCGGCCGCGTCGGCGGTTTCAGTTTCGGTGTCGTGATTGCCTTCGCCCGGGAATGGCGCTTCGCCTGCAAAGGGGAGCTCGCGACCATCGTCCAGCGTCAGCACGCCCTTGCCCATTCGCTCGGTGTCCGCATCGACGGTGATGAATGCCGCCTGCAGGCGACCGCGGCCCTTGTCGCCCGCGACCGCGAAGACGAATTCGTCCGCCCCTTCGGCTTCAGCGCTTGCGGCCAAGTCGAGTTCGAACGTCGACAACGTGCCGATATGCTGCTGCACCAACGGATAGCGCTGCGCGGCGACGCGCGCCTGGCGGGTGAAGATGTTGTCCTGCATGCCGCCGAACAAAGATTCCGTGTCCTCATCGGATTCGTCCGCGCTGCGCGGCTCACCCTCGAACGGCAGGCGGCGTCCGTCCTGCAGGGTCAGCACGCCCTTGCCCAGGCGTTCGGTCTCGGCGCTGACGGTGATGAAATCCGCTTCCAGCGTTCCGCGCCCCTTGCTGCCCGCAAGGTCGAACACGAACGTGTTCATGCCCAACGCCGCGCCGGTCGCCTCGGCGTCCAGCACGAAGGTCTCGATCTGGCCGATGTGCTGCTGCACCAGTGGATACCGCTGCGCGGCCTCGCGCGCCTGACGGGTGAAGATGTCCTTGCCTTCCTGAAGCATCGCCTCGTCGTCTTGGCCATGATCATGGCCGGCTTCCGCGGCCAAGACCTCGGCATTGCCCTCGATGGCATGCTCGGTCCCGTCGGCCATCACCAACATGCCGGGGCCGAGCACTTCTTCGGTAGGACTGACCGTGATGAAGCGGGCGGTGACGCGACCCTTGCCGCGGCTGCCTTCCACGTCGAACACCAGTACGTCGGGGCCAGGTTCGTCCATGCTTGCCGCTTCATCCAGCGTCACGCTGCGGATCGCCCCAAGATGCTTGGCCACGACCGGGTCCACCTGCATCGCTGCACGCGCCTGCGCGTCGTATTCCTCGCGGTCGATGCCGAAGGTGATGCGCCCCTGTGCGTCGGATGCCTTCGCCTCGTCTGCGCCACCCGCCGCGGCGTGTGCTGCCGCCATGGTAAGCGTGCCGACGATGAGCCACGCCATGCCCACGATCCAACGCTCCTGTCTCCCCCACCGCATGCCCTACTCCTGTTGGTATCGTCGTCCGGTCCGGACCGCGGCGTAGTGGATCACACTTTCAACGACGGACGCATCCGCGAAAACGGAAGAGGCCCCTTGCGGGGCCTCCGGGGTGCAGCGTGATGGTGGGCTGCCCGCGTCAGGCAGCGAACAACGCCTTCATTTTCTTCAGCGCATTGGCTTCCACCTGGCGCACGCGCTCGGCGGAAATGCCGTATTCGTCCGCGAGCTCCTGCAGCGTCACCTTGCTTTCGCTGTCCAGCCAGCGACGCTTGATGATGTCGCGCGAACGCTCGTCCAGGCCCGCCAAGCCTTCGCGCAGCAGTTCGAGTTGGTTGTCTTCGCTGTCCGCGCGCTCGTAGGCCTGCGACGGGTCCTCATCGTGCGCGACCAGGTAGCTGGCCGGCGACGGCGGCGCGTGGTCGTCGTCCTCGTCGGACGGGGCGTCAAAGCCGATATCGCGGCCCGACAGACGCGCTTCCATCTCGAGCACTTCGCGCTCGGACACATTGAGGTCCTTGGCGACCGCGCTGACTTCTTCCGCATTCATCCAGCCCAGGCGGGTCTTGGACTTGCGCAGGTTGAAGAACAACTTGCGTTGCGCCTTGGTCGTGGCGACCTTGACGATGCGCCAGTTCTTGAGGATGAACTCGTGCATCTCGGCACGAATCCAGTGCACGGCGAAGCTCACCAAGCGCACGCCCATGTCCGGGTCGAAGCGCTTCACCGCCTTCATCAGGCCGATGTTGCCTTCCTGGATCAGGTCGCCCAGCGGGAGGCCGTACCCGTTGTAGCCGCGCGCCACGTGCACGACGAAGCGCAGGTGCGAATGCACCAGCTCGCGCGCGGCATCGAGGTCTTCGTTCTCGCGGTAACGGTTGGCAAGCTCGCGCTCGTCTTCCACCGTCAGCACGGGAATCTGGTGCACGGCGCTGATGTAGGCGTCGAGCGAACCCAGGGCGCTGGGGATCGGGAGGTTGTTGGGGACCAGGGCGGTAGTGGGGGTCATCTGGCTCATGGGCAAGGATGTTAGCAGTCGGGGGGTTCGACTGCTAACCGCATGGGAAGTTCCCTTTGTCCCACTGATGCAAACAATCATCCGGCAGCAAAACGCCAAGAAAATTATATTTCGTTTCAATTATTTAGCGAAGACAAGGGGCGGCGCCGCAGACCAGGCACGCAGGCAGCGGGCATTCATTCAGCTTTGTCACCCATGGCGACGATCACCGCTGGACGGGCCGCCACCTGCCGGGCCAGGACGCCCGCGGCGAGCGCATCGCCGTCTAGTTGCGCCGGATGGAAGCCGGGTCGCAGGTAGTTCCAAAGATGCTTCAGTGTGCGACTCCCCATTCTGTGGCCGGCACCGAAGTGCGCGACCGCCTGACGGAGGGTGTCCCGACGCCACAGCAGTCGATCCTGGGCCAGCAGCGCGACGGCCAGCCCCGTCATCAGCAGGTAGAACAGCACCGTCGTCGTCAGTGCCCCCGCCAAGCGGACGACGTAGCGCGGGGCGACCGCCTGCAGCAGATCGAATGCCACCGCGCGATGTTCGATCTCTTCCGCGAAGTGCCACTCCATCAGATCGCGCACCCGCGGATCGGCATCCGCGAGGATGGCTTGAGACAGGAATTCGTAACCCAGATAAGCATTGATATGTTCGACGCAGCTGACGAGCGATGCGCGCAACCACACAGGGCCCCAGCGATCCATCGTCCTGAAGATCGCGCGATCGACGACACGCTCGAAGCCACGGTACGCGTAACCTTGGGCATCAAGGTTGTCCCAGTAACGCTTGTGCGCCACCCCATGCTGCGCTTCCTGGCGGATGAAGGCCTGGCATCGTGCACGCAGCACCGGATCCGTGATCCGCGACTGGCAGGCGTTCAACGTCCGGATGTAGAAAGCCTCGTTCGCGGGCACAAGCACGGTATACGCATTCAGCAGCGAAGAAACGACCTCGTTGCCTGGCAACCAGTGTTGGGGGATGTCACCTGGCAGCGCCTCTACGAAGCGACGGGGCGTGATCGATTCGTCCATGAGTCCAACTCCCGGTCAAACGACAGGCACCACCTCTTTACGTCCGCGATCACATAGCCGCGGTGCCGGGCGTCGGCACGACGCGCGGATGCAGACGTGCGGTCAGTCAGCCGCGCTCGGTGCTGCGACCGCCCGGGCATCACGCAGCACTCTCAACAGGTTGCCACCCCAGATCTTGCGGATGTCGTCTTCGCTGTAACCCGCAGCGAGCAGGCGCTGGGTGATCAGCGGCAGCGCACTGACATCTTCCATCCCGACGACACCGCCACCCCCATCCCAGTCCGCCCCGATGCCGACGTGATCCACGCCCGCGATCTTGATGATGTGGAGCAGATGCGCCATATAGTCCTCGAACGTTGCTCGCTTTACGGGATAGCGCGCCTCGATGGCTCTTCTCTCGCGCAGATAGGAGGGCGCGGCGTCCACGGAAAGCCGGCTTTCCGGCCCGAATTTCTCTGAGAGCGCCTTTAACGCCGCTTCGCGCTCGGGGCGCTTGGGTATATCGGTGAGGTAGCCGCCAAACGCATTCACGTGGATCACTCCACCTTTCTCGGCCAGGCGCCGGATGCGCGCGTCGTCGATATTGCGCGGATGGTCGAACACCGCGTCGGCGCTCGTATGCGACAGGACGATCGGCGCGCGTGAGAGCGCGAGAAGCTGATCGAACACGGCATCGCTCGCGTGGGAGGCGTCCAGCACAATGCCCAACCGGTTCGCCTCGGCGACCAGCGCCTTGCCGGCCGGACTCAGGCCACCCCATTCGGCGCCCTTCGCGTCGGTGGACGAATCGCCGAAGTCGTTGTTCAACACATGGGTGATACCCAACATGCGCAGACCCAGCGTGTGGTACGCGACGAGCAGGCTGGGATCGGCTGCGAGGGGCGCAGCGTTCTCCATGCTGATGAACGACACGCGCTTGCCCGCCGTCGCGATGCGCAGCGCGTCGTCGGGCGTCAATGCGAGCTCCATGGAGTCGGAATTGGAAGCGAGCATCTCGCGGATCGCCACCAGCCGCTCAAGACCATGGTTGCGGGCAGCCTGTTTGCCGGCGTCGTCACGCGTGCCTTGCGCGGTATAGATCACCCAGAAACCACCATCCAGGCCACCCGACTTCATACGTGGCAGATCAACCTGCGAAAGATCGCCCTCGTGCGCGTGGTCATCCGCGATATCCCACCCTGGACGGGCGAGATTGGCGGGCGTGTCCAGATGGGTGTCCAGCACGATGGCTGCGTCGTGCACGCGACGCGCCTCGGTCGAAACGGCCTCTGCAGCCGCAACGGCAGGACAAGCACAGCCGAGAAGAATTGCGCAGACCAGCCCGGATCGCTTCATGCAGCGCCTCTGAGGTGAGATGAAGAACGATTGTTGGCGAAACCGGGGCAATAAAAAACCCCCGTCCTTGTGGACGGGGGTTTGGGTAAAGCCCCTGGCGATGACCTACTCTTGCATGGCTTAAGCCACACTACCATCGGCGCGGCTGCGTTTCACTTCCGTGTTCGGGATGGGAACGGGTGGGACCACAGCGCTAATTTCACCAGGGAGAGGGTTGGAGCGTCGCCATCCAAGGAACGGATTAAGGCGCCAATCTCTCATAGGGTCTTGTGACGTAGCGGGCATTGGATTTTCTCTGACGATATCGTCGAGTCCAAGGCCACTTGAGGTTATATGGTCAAGCCGCACGGATCATTAGTATCAGTTAGCTCAATGGGTTGCCCCACTTACACACCTGACCTATCAACCACCTAGTCTTGATGGTTCCTTTAGGGGGCTTGTGCCCCGGGAAGTCTCATCTTGAGGCGCGCTTC